>NZ_BSFI01000001.1 GCF_027922265.1 Hansschlegelia plantiphila
CGACGTAATAGTCGTCGTTTCCCTTGCCGCCTGACATCGTGTCGGCGCCGCTCGCGCCGTTCAGAATGTTCACGCCGCTGTTTCCGACGATCGTATTGGCGAGGCTGTTGCCGGTCCCATTGATGTCGGCTGAGCCGGTGAGGGTAATCTTCTCGACGTATTGTCCCGCGAGCGAGAACGAGACGGAGCTCATGACCGCGTCCGTCCCTTCGCCGTTCGCCTCGACCACCCGGTCGCCCGCGTCGTCGACGACATAGACGTCGTCCCCGGCGCCGCCGGTCAGGGTGTCGGCGCCCGCGCCGCCATCGAGCTGGTCGCCGCCGGCGAAGCCGTTCAGCGCATTTCCGCCGCCGTCGCCCTGGAGCGTATCAGCGAAGTCGCTGCCCCAGACCGCCTCGAAGTTGACGATCTGGTCGTCCTGGGCCGCGCCGCCCGCGGCCGACCCGTTGAGCAGATCGATGCTGACGCCCGCCGTGCTGTCGCGATAGTCGAGCGTGTCGAAATCATCGCCGCCGTCGAGGTAATCGCCGCCGGAACGGCCCTGAATGCGGTCGTCGCCGCCCCCGCCGTCGAGCACGTTATAGGCGCCGTTGCCGATGATCACGTCGGCATAGAAGGACCCGTTGACGTCTTCGACGCCCTTGTAGGTGTCGCCCTCGGCCCAACCGCCCGAGCCCTTGCCGGTGAGGAGGTTCACCGTCACACCAACCGAATCCGAGATGATGGCGTAGCTGACGAGGTCTTCGCCCAGGCCGCCGTCGATGTGATCGATCTGACCGCCCGCATAGATCAGGTCGTCACCAGCCTCAGCGAAGATTTGGTTGGTCGCCCCCAGCCCGAGGCCTGCAAAGCCCACATTGACGATGTCGTCGCCGGCCCCCGCATGCAGCTCATTGTTGCCCGATTCGTCAGAGACTGAATCTGAGCCGTCTAGCGCCGAGACGTAATCGTCGCCGGTCCCTCCTCTCAGGACATCGGATAGATACCCGCCATAGATGGTATCATTGCCGCCTTTGCCAGAGATAAAATTCGTCTTTTCAAGATCGCCACTGATCGTGTGACCTTCATCGTCATCGTTGATCGTAGCCATGGTGACTTCTCCCGATGTGCGGCGCTCCCATGGCCGCGTGCAGGGTGGGATTCCATGCACGTTTTACGATAAGAGTCCCGACGGAATTTAGAACTGAGGAGCTAGCGAGGCGCTGGATCTCGCTTCGATCACCTGGACGCGCGGCCGGCGCGCTCGGGCTTGAGCGAGCGGATGATGTGCCCGGAGTGCGGGTCCTGCCGGGTGACGGTCGTGTTCTCGCCGCCTGGGCCGGGCGGAGCCTCGCAGGCCGAGCCGGAGCCCGAGCGCGCCACGCGCGACCTTGAGCCGAACTTCGTCGTGGAGGAATGGCCGGGCGGGCAGTTCGGCCGGATGGTCGCGGCGTCGTCCAATCTCGACATCGCCTATGAGCGGCTCGTGAGCGTGCTGGCGTCATGCTCAAACTGACGGTTCAGTCAGAGAAGGCCAGTCGCTCGATCTGGAAAACCGCGGCGCGCTCGAGACCGGCCAGTTCGCTGTATCGAACGCGTTTTGGCCCGATCAAAATCATCAATCCTTCGATCTGCGCGGTGATGAGGGCAGCCCTCAGGTCGCGGCTGTCCTTCGACAGCTGGGGCCTGACGCGCCCGATCATCTCGCTGATCCAGGTCCGCATCTTCTCATAAAAAGCGCCGAGCATTTTTGAGACCGACGGCGAATGGTTGGCCATCGCCCACATCTCCATCAGCAGATTGACCGTCCTGTCGCGTTTGTTCTCGGAGATCATGAATTCCACCGAGAACCGGAAGATCTCGCGGTCGTCCTTCAGCTTCGCCGGCACGCGCTTCCGAAACCGCGTGTCCCATTGATCGAAGATGTAGTGGGCGAGGTCGACCATGAGGTCGTCTTTTGACGGGTAGTAGTAGTTGACGTTGCCGACCGCGATGCCAGCGCCCTTGGCGATGTTGCGGTAGGACAGGTTTGCGAAGCCCTGCGTCACCAGGATGTCTTTCGCCGCGACCAGAATGGTCCCCACTCGGTCGTTGCCCTTGGTCGTCGACGCGCGGACGGCGTGCTCCGGCTGGGTCATCTACGGCTCCTGATCTCCATGGGAGACAGTGACCGCGCGGCGAGGGCCGGTCACGCGAATGTCGTACGACTGTCCAAGAAACATCTCCGCCGACGGACTTGCAAGGGCCTGCAATCATATCTGGTACGAGCGTCCTAATATCGCCGGCCTGGCGTCATGCGGCGCCGGTTCCCTTCTGGAGAGAACGACAATGGCAAAGATCACCAAGACCCTTATCGGCGAGTCGCTGGTCGGCGACGGCAACGAGGTCGCTCACATCGACCTGATCATCGGGCCGCGCGGCTCGACGGCCGAGTCCGCGTTCTGCTCGACGAGCCGATGACGGGCCCTCACCCACCCGACGTGGAGCGCCTCGTCACGCAACTGCGCGCGCTGGAGGAGGCCGGAGGAACGCTCGTGGTCGTCGATCACGACATGAGCGTCGCGGCGGCCGGCGACTGGGTGATCGACATCGGGCCGGGCGCGGGAGAGGCTGGCGCCCGCATCGTCGCGAGCGGACGCCCGGCGGATGTGGCGAGCGCGACCGGCAGCGTGACCGCACGTTTTCTAGTCAGCATGTCTGAACCCAGCCATGCCCAATGGACCAAAAAAAGCGGCGAGCACAAAGCTCGCCGCCCCACGGACTGCCTGGAAAGAGGGAGCAGACCAGGCTTCGCGGAAGAAAGCCGGGGGGAGCAGTCGCCCCCTCCGGATCATAGGTCTCGGTTAGTTCGGAAGACCGAAGACGGTGAGCTGGCCGCCGAGCGCCGTGTAGTTGGCGAGCGCCGAATATCCGCCGACCGCGCCGAGACCGTCGGCCGGGTTGGCGAGACCGGCCGCGAGGCCGATGCCGGCCCAGCCGCCGACGCCCGAGAGCACCGCGATGAACTGCTTGCCCTTGTGCTCATAGGTCATGACGTTGCCAATGATGCCGGACGGCGTCTTGAACTTGTAGAGCTCCTTGCCGGTCTTGGCGTCGACGGCCTTCAGGTAGCCTTCGAGCGTGCCGTAGAACACGACGCCGCCTGCGGTCGCGAGAGCGCCCGACCACACCGAGAACTGCTCCTTGTTGGACCAGACGATCTTACCCTTCTTGCCGTCCCAGGCGATGAAGTTGCCCATGCCGCCATGGCTGTTGGGCGCGGCGTACATCGAGAGGGTTGCGCCGACGTAGGGCTGACCGGCCGTGTAGGTGACGCGGAACGGCTCGTAGTCCATGCAGACGTGATTGGTGGGGACGTAGAACAGCTCGGTCTCCGGCGAGTAGGCCGCAGGCTGCTGGTCCTTGGTGCCGAGAGCCGCCGGGCAGATGCCCTGCGAGTTCACGTCCTCGCCGTTCTGGTCTGTCGAGTACTTGGCCGCGACCAGCGGACGCCCGTAGGTCTTGGACGACTTGTCCATGTCGATCTTCGAGGCCCAGTTCACCGCGGGATCGTACTTCTCGGCGACGAGAAGGGCGCCCGTCTCGCGGTTCAGCGTGTAGCCGAAGCCGTTACGGTCGAAATGCGTCAGCAGAGGCTGCTTCTTGCCGTCAATGGTTTGGTCCGTGAGGATCATCTCATTGATGCCGTCGTAGTCCCACTGGTCGTGAGGCGTTATCTGGTAGACCCATTTGGCGACGCCGGTGTCGACGTCGCGGGCGAAGATCGCCATCGACCACTTGTTGTCGCCGGGCCGCTGTTTGGGGTTCCAGGTCGAGGGGTTGGCGGTGCCGTAGTAGACTAGGTTCAGCTTGGGATCGTACGAGTACCAGCCCCAGGTCGAACCGCCGCCGATCTTCCATTGATCGCCCTGCCAGGTCTTCAGCGAAGAATCCTTGCCGATCGGCTTGCCGAGTTCCGTGGTCTTCTCGGGATCGACCAGCAGATCTTCGTCCGGACCAACGCTGTAGGCGCGCCAGGCGAGCTTTCCGTCCTTGATGTTATAGGCGGTGAGGTGACCGCGGATGCCGAACTCGGCGCCCGAGATCCCGACGATCAGCTTGTCCTTCACGGGGAGAACCGTGGCGGTGTTCGACTCTCCAACCTTGGGATCGCCATTCACGACCGACCACTTCTTCTGGCCGGTCTTGGCGTCGAGCGCGACGACGGTCGTATCGGCCTGATGCAGGAAGATCACGCCGTCTGCGTACGCGAGCCCGCGGTTGACGACGTCGCAGCACATGATCGGAATGACGGCCGGATCCTGCTTCGGCTCATACCTCCAGATAATCTTGCCTTCGTTGTTGAGGTCCAGCGCGAAGACGTTGTTCGGGAACGGGGTGTGCACGTACATGACGCCATCCACGACCAGCGGCGAGCCTTCATGGCCGCGCAGAACACCCGTCGAAAAGGTCCACTGCACCTGCAGCTTCTTCACGGTGTCGAGATTGATCTGGTCGAGCTTCGAGTAACGCGTGTTCGCGTAGTCGATCGTCTGCAGGACCTGCCCCGTGGGATCGGCGCTGCGCTTCAGGACGTCCTCGTTGGCCTGAGCGGAGCCAAGTCCGACCACACAGCCCACGCCGAGACCCATCCCGAGTCTCAAGAGAGAAGAAGGCTTCACTGCGTCCTCCGAGATTTTCTTGTTAGCCCAAGTCCGACGCCTGGGATTCCTCATAAAAATCTAAGAAACGCACGCCGATGAAGAGCGCAGCTCCCCCGCGACCGTGGGAGTTTTGCCCGCGATTCCAAGGGACATCTTGAGTTCCGAACGAAGGTTCGATCGAGTGCCGTCTGGCGCGCTTGGAGATGAGCCATGAGGCTTCTGGTCGGAACGATCCTGAGGGTCGTGGGGGTCGTGCTGCTTTGCCTGTTGGGCGCCGCCGCTTGGGTGATGGTCGACGTGAACCGAACGATCCATTCCGAGCTCGAGGCGTCGGCGGCCCGCGTCCAGCGGGAAGCGGTCTCGCTCGCGTGGCGCGAGATGACGTTCCGCGGGACCATCAATCCGCAGAACGATTTCGCTTTCCCCGACTGGCGAAGCTCCGACACGCTGCGCGTGATCAGTCCCGGCTACTGTGTCAGCGTCGCCTGGGCGGATCGGGCGCCGAGCCGCCTGTGCGGCGTCGCGAGCGGCGGCGCGACCCCGCCCGACTGGTTCACTCGGCTGAACGAATGGATGTTCGGACCCATCGAGCCATCGAGCCGGATGATCACTCTCTACATGCAGACTGCGGGACACGTCCGCGCCGAAGCGGATGAGGGATCGGCCGCGCGGCAGGCGTGGCGGCAGGTCAGCGTTGTGGTCGGCGTCTCAGCCGCGATGGCGGCCGCGATCGGCGCGCTCGCGACCCTCGTGATCGGGCATGCGCTCCTTCCCGCCGAGACGATCGTCAGGGGTCTGCGAAAGCTCGAACAGGGCGACCTTGCCGCGCGGCTGCCAACATTCCGGTCGGAGGAGTTCGCCCACATTGCCCGCGCTTTCAACGACCTGTCGGGACGCTTGAGCCAGACCACGGCCGAACGCGCCGCGCTCACCTGGCGGCTGTTTCAGGTCCAGGAGGAGGAGCGCGGCAACCTCGCGCGCGATCTGCACGATGAGTTCGGCCAATGCCTAACGGCTGTGAGCGCGATGTCGGGCGCAGTCGCGGCCGCGCTCAGGAAGCGTGAGCCGGAGCTCGCCTACGAAGTCGAGGAGATCGTCGAGATCACCGACAGAATGATGTCAACCCTGCGCGGCGCGCTGGCGCGGCTGCGGCCGCCGGAGCTTGACGACGCGGGGCTGGAGCAATGCCTCGACCAGTTGGTCTCGACCTGGAATACGCGCCTCGCCGGGCCCCACTCCACCGCCGCGGCGCCGGTCTACAAGCTCGACATCGTCGGCGAACTGTCGAGGGTTCCAGCGCAGGCGGCTTTGAGCATCTACCGCATCGCGCAGGAGTGCCTGACCAACGCGACGCGCCACGGGCGTCCAAGCGAGGTCCGGGTCCGCGTGAACGCCAGGTCCTCCTCCAACGCCGTGGAATTGTCGGTCGAGGACGACGGCGGCGGCGATCCCGCCGATCTCCACACCCGGACGGGCCATGGCATCTTGGGCATCCGCGAGCGGCTCGCGGCTCTTGGAGGAAAGTTCGCGGCGGACGCCGCGCCGCGGGGCGTGCGGGTGTCAGCGCTCATCCCATTTGGCCCGGCGCCTGAGGTCGCGGCATGAGCGGAAAGCACACCGCTATTCTGATCGACGACCATCCGGTGGTGCGGGCCGGCTACCGTAAACTGCTGGAGCGGCAGGCCGAATACAAGATCCTCGGCGAGGCCAATACCGCCAAGGACGGTTACGAGCTCTACAAGAGGACGGAACCGAACATTACGCTCATGGACATCTCCATGCCCGGCTCCAGCGGCCTTGAAGGGGTGCGCCGGATCAAGGCCTATGACCGCAAGGCCAAGATCCTGATCTTCACGATGCACCAGAGCGTCAACTACGCGCTCAAGGCGTTCGAGGCGGGAGCGGCCGGATACGTCACCAAGAGCAGCCCCTCCAGCGAACTCATCGGCTGCATGGGCGCCGTGCTTCGTGGCGGGCAGGCCTTAAGCGACGACATCTCTCGAATGATCGCCGCCGAGCGCGTGTCTGGACGAAGCTCTCCGATTGACGATCTCGGGCCCCGGGAAGTCGAGGTCCTTAAGCTGCTCGCGGCGGGAAACTCGACAGAAGAGGCGTCGAAGCTGCTGCAGCTCAGCCACAAGACCGTCCAGAACTATCATTCCACGATCCGGTCCAAGCTCAACGCGTCGAACGACGCCAAGCTGGTCTGGATCTCGATCGCCGCGGGTCTGCTCAAGGCGACCGAGACCGGCGACATGAACGAGTAGAGGGACGTCGCTCGGCCGTAGCCTTATCAGCCGCTCTTCCCCAAGATCTGACTGCGAGAGCGGCGCTGGCGAGAGAGATTTCGCCAGTTTGCCGAAGCCTCGTCCGGCCAGTGTTGCAGAATTGCGAGACAGCAGCCTCACTCTGCAATGGAATCGATGATCACTCTGAGGATCAAGGGGTTTTGGTCCCAGGGTTGCATTGGCCAAAGTGGCTCGAAAGCTGCGAGCGCCAATGATGCGTTCAAGTCCGCCCATCATTTTTGCAGACAACCGTACTAAAACGCACATCATATAGGCCATTTAGGACGGCCGTACTATTTATGCCGTCCCGCTCCTTGATATCGTTCCAAGCAATCGTCCCGCCGTCGCCGATGGGCGGCGGCGTTCGCAACGTCCGGGAACGACGGAGCAAGCCATGAACGCTGAGATCGATACGGGAATCGTGCGCGGCGCCTGCCCCCACGACTGCCCCGACACCTGCGCATTCGAGTACCACGTGAAAGGCGGGAAGCTCGTCGAGGTCACGGGCGACAAGAACCATCCCATGACGCAGGGCCGCCTCTGCGTGAAGCTCAAGGATTTCGCGAGCCACCACTACAACCCCGACCGGATCTTAACGCCGCTGAAGCGCGTCGGACCGAAGGGGTCGCGCCAGTTCGAGCCCATCACATGGGACGAGGCGCTGTCCACGATCCGCGACAAGTGGAACGGGATCATCGCCGAATACGGCGGGCAGGCCATCATGCCCCATGCGTATCTGGGGCATCAGGGCACGCTGAACGGCCTCACGTCCGGCGACGCCTTCTTCAACCGTCTGGGGTCGACGGTCGCGGAGAAGACCTACTGCGAGAGCGGATCGTCGACCGCCTGGATCATGACGGTCGGCCCGTCCGGCGGACTCGACATCGAGAGCTTCGTACACGCCAAGTACATCATCGTCTGGGGCATGAACATGACCTCGACGAACATCCACGGCTGGCCGTTCATCGTGAAGGCGCAGGAGGCTGGGGCGAAGGTCGTGGTCATCGACCCCGTCCGGACCCGGACCGCGAAGGCCGCCGACTGGCATGTCCAGATCAATCCGGGCACCGACGGCGCGCTCGCGCTCGGCATGATGAACGTCATCATCGCCGAGGACCTCGTCGACCACGACTATGTGGAGAAATACACGCTCGGCTACGAGGAGCTGAAGGAGCGCGCGGCTCTCTTCACGCCGGAGCGCGTCTCCGGGATCACCGGCATCCCGGCGGACGACATCATCACGCTCGCGCGTGAGTACGCCACGACCCCGCCGGCCGCGATCCGCGAAGGCGTCGCGATCGAGCGCAGCCGCGGCGGCGGCCAGGCGATCCGCGCCATCACCTGCCTTCCGGCGCTGATCGGAGCCTGGCGGCATGTCGGCGGCGGCGCCATGGAAATGCCGATCTGGGAGTTCCCGACCAACTTCGACCGGATCTGCCGCCCGGACTGGATCCGCCCGGGCACGCGCGTGGTCAATGAGCTCGATCTCGGCGCCGCGCTGACGGGCGAACTCCAGCTCGATCCGCCGATCAAGTCGCTGTTCGTCTACAACTCCAACCCGATGAGCCAGGCGCCCGCGCAGGCGAAGATCGCCAAAGGCCTCGAGCGCGAAGACCTGTTCACGGTCGTCAGCGAGCTCTTCATCACCGACACGGCGAAGTACGCCGACATCATCCTGCCGTCCGCGATGCAGGGTGAGCAGCTCGACGTCATGGTGACGTGGGGCCACCTCTACATCAGCCTCAACCAGCCCGCGATCTCACCTCCGCCGGACTGCGTGCCGAACGTCGAGATGTTCCGTCGCCTGGCGAAGGCGATGGCGTTCAACGACGACTATTGGGACCGCAGCGACTGGGAGATGCTGCAGGACTTCTACGACTGGGATTCGCCGGCGCTTGAAGGCATCACGCTCGAGACGCTGAAGGAGACCGGCTGGGCGCGCATCAATGTCGGCCTGCCGCACGAGCGCAAGCCGCACGCTGAGGGCAACTTCAAGACCCCGTCCGGCAAGTGCGAGTTCAAGTCGAGCGTCACCGCGAACTTCGTCGTGCCGGTCTGGCGGTCGATGTACGAGGACATGCAGCCGGGCGAGCCGATCGATCCGCTTCCGGACTACATCGCGCCCCACGAGTCGCGCGAAACGAATCCCGAGCTCGCCAAGCGCTTCCCGCTCTCGATCGTGTCCCCGAAGGCCCACGCCTTCCTGAACTCTCAGTACGCGAACGAGGCTCCCAAGCAGAAACGCCAGGGCGAGCAGACCGTGTTCATGCATCCCGACGACGCGGCTGCCCGCCAGATCGTCACCGGGTCAACGGTGCGTGTGTTCAACGAGCGCGGGCATTTCGACGGCCGCGCCGAGATCGTCGACGCGCTGATGCCAGGCCTCGTGATGGCCAATCTCGGCCATTGGCCGAGCTTCACGAAGTCGGGCACCGCCGTGAACTCGATCAGTTCCGACGCCCACTGCGGCATGGGGATGGCCGGCAGCTACTCGGACAACCTCGTCCAGGTCGAACACGTCGCCGCCTGAGACGGACGCCGCGGCGCGCAGTCCGGCGCGCCGCGGCCGACCTCGTTCGAATGCGCATGAGGATGCCAGCATGACCCACGTCGTCACCGCGAACTGCCAGGCCTGCCGCTTCACCGACTGCGTGACCGTATGCCCCGTCGCCTGCTTCCACGGCGACGAGGAGCGGCTCTATATTGATCCGGACGTCTGCGTGGACTGCAGCGCCTGCATCCCGGCCTGTCCGGTCGGCGCGATCAAGGAGGAGTTCGACCTCTCCGGCGACGAAGAGGAGTGGATCCAGATCAACGCAGAGAAAGCGTCGGACCTGCCAGTCATCCGGTCGAAGCAGCCGCCGCTCCCGACGGCTGACGCGCGCAGAAGCGAGCTCGGACTGAACTGAGGACGCCGACATGACCGCTACATCAGCCCGCAAAGTCGCCGTGATCGGCAGCGGCCCGAGCGGCTTCTACGCATCCGAGGCGCTGCTCGAGGCGGGGGCCGAAGTCGACCTCATCGAGCGCCTGCCGACGCCTTTCGGCCTCGTCCGGTTCGGCGTCGCCCCCGACCACCCGAAGCTCAAATCCGTTTGCCAGAACTTCACCCAGATCGCCGGCCACGAGCGCTTCGCCTTTTTCGGCAACGTGACGCTCGGCAGGGACGTGACGGTCGACGAGTTGCGGGGCTTCTACGACGCGGTCGTGATTGCGAGCGGCTCGTCCACGGACCGCAAGCTCGGCGTGCCTGGCGAGGATCTTCGCGGAAGCTGGTCCGCGACCGAGTTCGTGTCCTGGTACAATGGGCATCCGGACTTCAGGGGCCGGACCTTCGACCTTTCATGCGACGCGGCGGTGATCCTCGGGCATGGCAACGTCGCGATCGACGTCTGCCGGATCCTGTCGAAATCCGTCGACGAGCTTCGTCAGACCGACATCTGCGCGCATGCGCTGGAGGCGCTTGCGGAAAGCCGCATCCGCGACGTCCATCTCGTCGGCCGGCGCGGCCCGGCGCAGGCGAAGTGGACGGCCAAGGAACTGCGCGAGATCGGCATGTTGTCCGAGGCCGACGTCGTGCTCGGCGAGTCCGATCTCGCCCTGGGCGCCACCTGTGAGGCCGAACTCGCCGATCTGCGGGGAGTCGCCGCAGCGCAAAGCTTCAAGATACTGCGCACCTTTGAGGGGCGACAGCGCGAACGCGCCAAGGCGATCCACCTTCATTTCAATCTCAGCCCCCGCGCCATCGAGGGCGCCGGCCACGTCGAGCGTGCGGTCTTCGATCGCTGCAGCCTTTCAGGCGGCGCCTTCTCCCAAGTCGCCGAGCCGACGGGCGAGACGGTGTCGTTGACGGCCGGGGCCGTGTTCAGAAGCGTTGGCTACAAGGGCGTCGCGACCGACGGCGTGCCGTTCGACGGCCGTTCCGGCACCATCCCGCACCAGCGCGGTCGCGTCATGGACGGCGCGGCGCCGGCGCCTGGGCTGTACGTGGCTGGATGGATCAAGCGCGGCCCCTCGGGCGTGATCGGCGTCAACCGGGCGTGCAGCCTCGAAACCGTCGAGTCGATGCTGGCGGACTTCGCCGATCGGCCATCGCAGGCGCCTGGTCGCGCAGCGTTGCGGTCATCGCTCGCCGCCCGCGGCGTGCGGCCGGTCGACTTCACATCCTGGTCGCGGATCGATGCGGCTGAAGTGGCCGCCGGAGCCGCGCTTGGGAAGCCTCGGGAGAAGTTCACCTCGGTGGACACGATGCTCGCGACCGCGTTCGGCGGCGTGGAGACCGTTTCGCAGCCGTGCTGCGCATGATGGTTTGACAGTGGCCGCCATTGACCGCGGCGGGACGCCGGCGGCGTACGCCTCGAAGATGTGCAGAACGACGCCTGGACGGTCCGGAACGGGGAGGTGGCCGTAGGCGCGACCGCCCGCATGGGGGCCACTTTTGATCACCCCCGTCATGCCCCGCCGCACCTTACGGCCTCCCTCCTCCCGCTGGTATTGGCCAATCATGCCGTGCGATACCTAGTTCATTTCAAAGTTTACGCACGTGACGATTGGCCATGTTGGAGCGCTTGTATCCTCCTGAACACCCGACACCAGTCATTCAGCCCCTTGAGCGCACAGGAGGCCTTATGAAGGCGAAGTCGTTGCTAGCCGCCGCCGCAGTCGTCGGCGTCCCGTCTGTTGCGGTCGCGATTCCCAACCCCGCCTCTGTCTTCTGCACGGAGATGGGCGGACGATCGGTTCTGGCAAAGCTTCCGTCGGGCGATGAGATTGGCCTCTGTTACCTGACCAAGCGCAAGATCATCGAGGAGTGGACGCTCTATCGTATGCTTGAAGGTAAGAGGCCTGCTGCGGATAAGAATCCGTTCCGGTAGTCGGGGCGACGGGCAGGACCGAATGGACATGACTGAACGGGTCGTCCGAGGCGAGCCAGACGCCGAATTCACTAACCTGCAAGCCGCTGCGACGGGCGTAGCCCTCGGCCCGAACCGCGGTGACCTTCGGGATTATCGGAACGGCGTTCGGGACGGCGGCGCTGGCGCTGGCCATCGTGGCGCTTGCGGTGCGGCAGCGTTCCGTTGAGCGCGGCGGCGCGGCGCCCTAGCTTGCTCCACCTTCTATCCAATCGAGGCGATGCCAATGAGCATTTTCGAGACTATCAAGAACGCGATCTTCGGTTCCGAGGCGAAGGCCGCGGAAGCGCCCACATCGACTCCGGCCGGAGACGCCTCAGGAACGCCCGCGTCGTCGGCGACAGGGGCCACGCCCGCCGCTGATGTCGACGTCGCCGCGGTGCTTGACGCCGCCGTCGCCAAGAGCGGCCAGACGCTCCACTGGAAGACGTCCATCGTCGATCTGATGAAGGCGCTCGGCCTCGACAGCAGTCTCGCGAAACGGCAGGAGCTCGCCAAGGAGCTCGGCTACACGGGCGACGCCAACGACAGCGCGACAATGAACGTCTGGCTGCACAAGCAGGTCATCGCGAAGCTGAAGGCGAACGGTGGCAAGGTCCCAGCCGACCTGGGCTGAGGCTCCCTCCAGCTCGGCGCCCTCGGCGACCTCGAGCGCGCCGAGCGCCGGGAAATCTCGGAGAACCTGAACAGAGCCGATCTTACGGCGGGGGAGCGCAGCCTCCGGCGAGGAGGCGCGTGAACTCGGTCGAGATCTGGGCCTGAACAACAATCAGTCCGTCCATCTCGATGCGGCGCGGGAATTCGGCGTAGATCCCACCGAAGCGCGGCGATCACTCAAGATCGCAGCTCCAGCGGAGGCCCCGGCAGGTCTCCACGCCAACCAATCTGCCCTCTCGACGCCAGTGTGGCGGGCCCGATCGGATCTGCTCCGATTAAGAAAGCTTTAACCAAGGTTGGCGCCTGTAAGGGCACTGTGATCGAACGACAGCGCGGAGCCTGTACGTTCAGGAGGCCGCGAATGGCGAAACGCATATTTCACTTGGGCGCCGTGGTTCTGGCGACGCTCGGCGCCGGTTGTGCGCAGACCCCGAAGCCTAGGTCGACGATGCCGGCGATGAATGTCGGCCTGTCGACGACCGAGCGGACGTGCCTCGCGCGCGCCATGTATTTCGAGGCGCGCCGCAACAGCGAGGACGGCATGCTCGCGGTCGGAACGGTGGTTCAGAACCGCCTGCGATCCGGCAGGTACGGCTCTTCGTATTGCGATGTGGTCGGCCAGAAGGGGCAATTCGCCCCGGGCGTCCTGACGCGCCCCATGCAGGGCGAGGCGGCGGAGCGCGCGGGTCGCGTCGCAGATCAAATCGCCAGCGGCAGGCGGCATCCGGCGGTGAGGAACGCGATGTTCTTCCACACGGCCGGCCTTCGGTTTCCATACCCCAACATGCGCTATGTGCTGATCGCCGGCGGGAACGCCTTCTACGAGAAACGGTCGGTCATCAGCCTGGCGACCGCCGCCGAGAACGCCCGGTCGCGGGCGATCGCGCTGGCCTACGCCAAGACGGATGGTCTCGGCGCGGGTCGGCCGATCATGCTCGCGTCTCTGACCCGGAACGTCGCGATGGAAGATACGAGCCGCCGTCGTTGAAACGGTCGGGCCGACCGCCGACCTCGCCGCCATCGACGAGAAGCTGAAGGGCAGCCGAGCTGACCGGACAGCCGGAGGAAGATCCTGTACGGGTGTGCGCATCCGGAACAGCGCCTTGCGGCGCCCGCGCGGCAACCGCGCCCAACGCGGCGCAAGCTCCATTGTGACGCCTGCGTTCACGGCCGCAACGGCCGCCGCTACCGGCGCGCTGGGGTTCGCCATTATGGCTAACCCACACAGACCGCTTCACTAGGGCGACAGCCGAGATCAGCGATCCGGACATTCGTCTGCTGGACAGGACGTCGCTCGATAAAGGCGCGGACTGAACGCTTTGGCCAGACTTGCGGAGCCGGAACGCAGGTCGCTGAGTGCATCCGTTGTAGCCGACGAACAAATTTCCGCCCCGATGTTGCCACACAGGTTTACGCTTGATAAATATGCCCTCGGTTGGTCGCTCGGATGAGCGCCCCATTGCAACTTATAGTGAAAAATATCCTACATTACGGGGGTAAGGTTGATAATGTCAGGGCGCTCACGTGCAGTATATGGCTGTCTTTCCGGTCTTACTTTTAGCTTATTAGTGGCGTCGAGCTCTGCTCACGCCGACTATTGGAGCCGGCGAGCCAAGATGAACGACGCGATGGATCTCACGGGCGGTTTGCTTGGGACCATTGCGGGGGCCGCAGCGGCGAACCAACAAGCCGAGGCTGATCGGAGAGCTGACGCCGAAAAATGCTGGACGGAAAACCGCCGGATTAAAAGCGGCGCCCAAACCGTGGTGAAGAAGGTTCGGGTCTGCTCCGGCGAATAGGACGGTCCAGTCCAGGCCTACTGACGTTTGGGGCGTTGGGTCGCCTGTTGCGACGAGACGGCGGGACACGGTATCCGTTTTGACCGCAAGCTGCGGCAGGCCGAGTGGATTCGGCTGACGACCGAGAAGAAGGCGGCCGGAGATAAACCGGCGCAACTTGCGCCGGTTTTTATGAAGGTTGCTCCTAACCTCACTGGCGGCGTCAATGCTGCGGCCCGAGAACTTGGCATAGACCGCACCGAAGCGGTGCGGTCCCTCAAGATCGCGGGCGCGCCAGAAGATGTTCGATGCCTCGCCATCGAACCAAAGCTCGAAGCCGACCTGTCCGCTCTTCGAGCTGGTCAGCCTATGCCTGAGAGGGGCCGAGATAGTTGGTAAGACTTCGTCAACGAAACTGAACTTCACTGCCCCTCGGGGCATGTGGGGAGAATCGGATGGCGACTCTTAAGACGAGATCTGTCCTTGCTGCGGGAGCGTTCGCGGCGTTTCTAAGCGGCGTTCTGGGATACGGGCTCGGCGCGCGGGCCTGGAACGAGAATGTTCAACAAGAGGCGGAGGCGCGAGTGATCGAGATGCTTCAGCCCCGCCCCGTCCCTGACCGCGCCGACATCACCTCCTCGATCCCGCACGTCGCTACGCCTTAGACCAGCCTCTTAGTCCAGCCTACGGGCTACTCATATTCGTGCGTGCTCGCGCTGGTTGCGCTCGACGCGCCTGTCGGACGCGGCACGCGCGGAATACCGGCCGGAACGCCGCGCCAACGTAGCCGCCGCGGGTCATAGCCCTTCGCCTTGCTGCGCGAACCGCCTTGCCATGGTCTCCGCGTCCCGCGCGTTCTGTTCGACCGCGATCGGCGCCGCGGCGCGCACCTCGTCCGGCATGCAAGCGCCATCAGCGCCGATCCAGCCCGATCGTAAACTCGCGCGGCCGCGAAGGCAGGCCTGGAGTTCTCCCCCTTCGGCGGAAGCGCCGCGGCGAGCGCCACCTGCACGACCTCGACTTCGTCTGCGCCGGCAAGGAGCGCGCGGCCCCCCGCGTCGGCGATCGCGCCCGGAAGCACGTCTGACTGATCGGCCAAAGGTCGGCTCCGTCTTTGGGGCCTGCTGGCGGGGCTGGAGAAACGCCCGTTCAAAAGCGGCCGTTTTTTGAGCTTGCCGAGCGACGTCAGTGCGGTTTAGTTAATCAGAATATAAATAAAAGGTTAGAATAGTTGTACATTCAGCCATTGATCGTCTTGATCATTATAATTCTAGAAATTCAAAATTCGCATGCGCAAGGCATACCGATGAGTTCGCCGCCGAACAGCTTCAGGCGCGTGATCGAATGTTCGAATTCATACGATTCTGAAGGCGGCAGATACGCGGAGTGCGTGGAGGGGAGAAGGACATCGCTTGCAGATTGGTGCTCATACGCCGGGATGGCGCTGAATAGCGGACTGCGCTCAAGATGGCAGGACGATCCGATGTACGTCGCCATGCGGGAGAAGGGTTGCCCGGCGCCCGGCGCGTTTCACCGCTAGATTCGCGTCGTCGATCGGACGCCCGCAGTGCGGCATGCCCCGCGATCATTCTTCGCGCCGAATGCTGCGCAAATTTCAGCGCCTGCGGCCACGGACATCTCGAGATTCCAGCGGGGCCTACTTTTGTTGACTGTCTTTTAACTTGGCGTTCAGCAAATCGGCCAAGCGAACGCCGGCCTGGGTTAGCCGGTTGAATACGATTGGACGCATGTCGACGGTATAGCCCTTCGGCAGTTGCCTTGCGCCGTTGACCTCTGGGCTCCGGGCCAAATCAGGAAAGATGACGTCGCGCGCTATGTCGCGGCTTTCGACCGTCCAGTCCGCCGGGGAGCCGCCGTACTGAAGGGTACGATATTCGGGCCTCTCCACGAGCTTCTGCGCCAGAGCCGCCGGGCTCAGGCCGGTGAAGCGGATGATGAGCGTGTCCCAAACCTTGTGGATTATCGTGATCCGCTTGCCGATTCTCACTTGTTCCCGGCCCGTGTCGGCCGAGGCGTGCAGCGGCTGGTGAACGTCGCCGACCAAATGGACGACGAACTTGAGCGCCTTCAGTCGCTCCTCCGGCGAACGGCTTGAGTCGCTCAATATCGCGGCCTGTTCGGTGATTCCCCGCGTCGCGCAGGCCCTCACCTTTCCGCACACCTTTCCGAAATCGAGGGCGGAATGATCGAGAGGCAGCCTGGTGCTATGCACCGGCGCCATTGGCTCGGTTCGCTTCACCATGTCCGCCCAGTTGGCGATCTCGGCAAGATCAGTCTCGCCTTCGACCTTGAGCAGGTCTTCGACGACAGCCAAGGCCCTGGGCTCCAGCCGCTGCTGGGCGATGATGGCGACGACTCGATGTCCCTCGCCGCCCCACGCCAAACAGGCCGGCGCCCATAAAACGGATCCGAGTCCGATGACGAGCAACGCCGACAGCCGCCGCCCGTTCGACAGCGAGCGTTTGACCGCCCTGGCCATTCCAATAATCCCGGACGGTGCGACGAGCGCATTCGTGGATGTCATGCGACGCTCCTGCGGACGGCACCCGCCCGTCGGCTTCCTCGGATATGTTCGACATTTGAATCATGCGGACTTCGCAAACGCAAAAAAGGCCGCGTCCAATCCACATAGGGAGGGTGAACGCCGGATCGCCCCCCGCGATTACCGACGCTGCAAGAGGCGCTTCCGAGAATCCATCGCTCGGAGTTTGCTTTTCGCCATGATTCGACCGAATTTGGCGGGCTCCTCGATCGCCGGATCCCTCGAACCGCCGCAGGACAGTCCCTCCCGTGAACCTCTCCGCCTCAGCCTCCCTCCAGGCGCGCACGATCTTCGCGCTGATGCTCCGGCGCATCCGGACGCGGTATGCGAATTCGCGGGCAGGCTACCTCTGGGCGATCGTGGAGCCGATCTGCTGGGTGTTCATCCTGAAGTTCGGCATTCGCGGAGCGGCTGATCATCAACCGCCGATCGGCACGAGCTATGAGGTGTTTTATGCGAACGGCGTGATCGTGGCCCGAACGTGGCGGACGACAGCCCAGGTGGTCGCGCGCACGGTGCGCCGCCCAAAGCGGTCAGCTCTGACGGCGATCCACCGCCTGGACGCAGCCTACGCCGCATGGATTCTGGAACTGACGACGGGCGCGGTCGCCATGACCATCGTCCTGGCGGCGCTCGGGCTGTTCGGTTTCGACGCGGCGCCCGCAGACCCCCTCACCTGCTTCGTCGCTTTCGGCGCGATGGCCTTATTTGCTTTGGCGTTCGGCCTCGTGCTTTCGCTCATCCTTACGCTCGCGCCCGGCCTCACGCATTTCCAGCATATCTTCATGCTCGCGATCTTCATGAGTTCCGGATTTCACATGATTATCGATCGGGTCCCGCCGAGGATCCGCGAGATATTCTTGTGGAATCCCGTATTGCACTGCGTGGAATGGTTCCGAGAGGGATTTTACGCCGGCTATGTCTGCGCGTCTCTGGATCGGAGCTATCTACTCACGGTCACAATGCTGTTTCTGGCTATAGGTCTTGTGGGCGAGCGCGCTCTGCGCAACCACAATCCGCAGCGAAAGAGATAGGCCCGACCGGCCGATCCGGGCGACGTTTCCGGAATTCGACCAGGTTCTATCGCTCTACGATTTCAAGCCAATGCAAGCTGGCCGGATGGCTGGGTACGAAAGCCCGCCGAGGCATGGCGACGGCGATGGTCGCGAGCGGCTTGCCGCCTTGGGCTGTCATCCGTCCAGCATAGCTCGGACGGCGTTCCTCCCAGACGCAATGATCGACTTCTGAGGCCAGAGATATGACCCTCAGGAAAACGGCGGGGTTGGCGCTCGTGGAGGGCTTGAGGACCATTATTGAACAGGCGCCGCGCTGCAATCGAAGAGAAACCGACGCTCGGTGAGATCGTCAGCTCGATTGGATCTCGGCGCATCCGGATCGGGTCTTTGGCGGCTTGCTATAGAGCGGCGACGCGCCGTTCGAGTTCGTCCAGCATCAGACCCGCGAACCTGGAGTTCGCGTGATGTGGGTCGAGAGGGTCGATTCCCTCCCGATATTCAGGGAGAAGAAAACCTTCATCGTCGTGCACAGACTGCGGGTAACCGATAACTGTTACCCCCAATTCTGTAAAAAACTGGGTGGCGCTTGCATTAAACCTCCGATGCGCCTCGACCACGACCGCCGGAGGCGCTTTCGCCCTTCGTATGATGGCGTGATCTCTATAGGGCGGAGGGGCCGAGAGGATGAAGATCGGCGGCACGTCCCTGCCGCCTCCGTGCCGCCAGGCGGTCACCAGTTCCTCGACGAACTGACGGGTGTAGCCGCCGCCCCGACGGGCTATCGCGTCCTGCACCGCGGCGCTGATCGGAGCTTTGTTCGATACCCCCGGCATCGTGGCCGGGGCGAATTTAGCCCAGTCTCGACTTCGGAAGTTCGGGGCGGAATGCAGGCCCATCACCAGTCCGAGCGCTTCTCCCGGATGCGGCAGAATATCGTCCCGACCCGAAAGTGTGTTCCAGGCTTCAATATATGACGGCTCCGAGAACGTTACTATCGATCCCACCCGCTTGAAAAATACACGCTTGGTGTGGGTGCCGCTTCCAAGCATTATACAATCGACATTTTCCCTTGGCGCCCGATCTAGAGCCGCTCTATATGCGCGCGTATGAGAGTCACCAGTAACATATACTTTCACGCATATCTCTCCAAAACCTTCTCATCGCACCAGACGTCTTCGTCCGACTTGCGCACTTTCTTTATGCTCGTCCTAGGCTTGGCCGCCTTTAGCTTGTGCTCCCCGAAGAAGTGGCTCATCACGAAATCGACCCCTTTGTCGTTAACGTTCCGGAGATCCCTTTCGAAGAAGAAACCGTGGAACGGATGGGACGATACGATTTCATAGGAGGGGAAGTAGTCAACGCACTCGTACTTCTCAGCGAGGTAGCCGGCGACTGCCCTTAGCGTCGCTTTGGAATATGACGTCGCCGTCAGAACATGGTGCGGCGTGGCCGTCGCAGCGAGCGGGACGGGAGACACCGTCAGCAGCATCTTCACATCGGGGTTCACCGCGCGGAACTTGATGATGAATGTCTCCATGTCGCGCAGCACGCTGACAAATGACGCGTTTTCGAAGACATGGTTGTCGGGGTCGAACTGACCGGCTGTCGTGCCAGGACAAATCTGATACGCAGCGCCGTCGTTCTTGTTCAACCACGTCTCGGTCAATCCCAGCGTGAAGACAAAGAGATCGACATCCTTGAACAGCTTGCGGACTTGCTTAAGGTGATGATCGCGCATCGCCCTCAGTTCGTCGAGGCTCGAGAAGCCGCCTTCTTCGATCGTTGGCCGATACGGATCAAAGAACCTGCCGCCCGCTTCCCAGAACTCATCGACCGGCTTGAACTTGCCGAACGCCCGCGCAAAGAGCTGGCGCAATTGTCGGGCGGTGTAGACATTGCCATACCGCGCTGAAAACATCCCGTATCCGAAACGTGAGCGCTCCGCTTCCGGCAACAAACTTGGCGCCGGCTCATAGTCCAGATAATTGAAACCAGATTGTCTTAGCGCCCGCCCGACGTGCTGAGCGAAGCAGCTTCCTGCGGAAGCGATCTTTGTGTCGGCGTCTATCGAGAACTTCTTCTGGTACAAGAAATCGATGGCGAGCGGATGCTGCCGCGCCATGTTCTTCCAGAAGGCGCGCTGCGGCAACCCGCGATAGGGGTGCCAGTTTTGCTTTGCGGTTTTGTCTAGCATTACCGCCCCCTTTGGGTTTCATCCTTCTAATGGATAGGGCTATCGACGAAGCTTGGGAAGCACATTCCGGTCGCGTCTCGAACCTGGTCAGACGGAGCGTCGCCTGGTCTACTGCGCCAGTCGCGACCACGGGGACACTGACACAAGCATCAGACTTCGCGGAATTGATCCCGCCGCGGCCGAGCATCGCCGGTCTGATCTCTTGCTTGGAATACCGCGCCGCGAAAGACTGGAGCGGGAAAATCGCCAGACGCTGACGCGCGACGCTCATGACTGACCCGATGGGGAGAGTGTTCGGGAAAACGCAGTTGCGACGACCCTGTCGCGGCGTCCGCCTGGGGCGTATTATGCCGGCGCAAACGGCCCCGGCCAGGAAATGCGGCGGCGTAGCGAGCCGGGCGCAGTTCGCGACGCGGGGCATAGCTGAAGGGCGCCGTCATGACGTTGCGGTCCAGCGAGGTCGAAGGCGTCGATCTCATCATCCTGCCGCCGGTGCGCGATCTCGGCGACGGCTTCCGCGTCCGTCGCGCGCTTCCCTCCGCGCATCGCCGTATGGTCGGGCCCTTCATCTTCTTCGATCAGATGGGCGAGGCCGTATTCCGATCGGGCGAAGGCCTCGACGTCCGTCCGCATCCCCATATCGGGCTCGCCACCGTGACCTATCTGCTGGAGGGAGAAATCCACCACCGCGACAGCGTCGGCAGCGTTCAGCCGATCCGACCAGGTGAGGTCAACTGGATGACGGCGGGTTCTGGCGTCGTGCATTCCGAGCGCACCGGCGCGGAAGCCCGGGCGACCGGCGGCAAGCTGTTCGGCCTGCAGGCCTGGGTCGCCCTCCCAACGGCGCGCGAGGAGACCGACCCGGCCTTCGCGCACCACGAGGCCCACAAGATCCCTTTCATCGACGCCGATGGCGTCAGGCTGACGCTGATCGCGGGGGCCTCGGACGGCCTGCGCTCCCCGATCCCGACCTTTTCGGACATGGTCTACGCCGACATCGAGCTCACGGACGGCGCCCGCTACCAGCTGCGCGCCGAGCATGTGGAACGCGCAGTCTTCATTGTGTCAGGCGAAGTGGAGGTCCTCGGACAGACCGGCGGCTTCGCTTCTGGCGAGCTCGTGATTTTCAAGCCCGAAGCCGAAATCGTGCTGAAGGCCAAAGGAAGCGCGCGGCTGATGTTGATCGGAGGCGAGCCATTTCCCGAGAAGCGCCACATCTACTGGAACTTCGTCTCGAGCTCGCTCGACCGGATAGAACAGGCGAAACGCGACTGGCAGGATGGACGCTTCGCTCCGGTCCCAGACGAGAGCGAATTCATACCGCTTCCCAAGGAGCAGTCGAGCGTCCCCGTTCGCTACCCTTAAACCGACGAGGTCGACAATCGGGCGAATGCATTTGGCGGCGCGCCAATTCCAACAGCGCCGCGGCTAGGCGAGCGGGGCGAAACGCCGCCGGTGCGCGAAGCTGATCCCATATCAAGCCACTTCCGCTCCACCACAGATCTTTTGGAGGCGGCGGTGGCGCCTTCGTTATCTGATCGGATATGGACCAGGCGGACTAAGAACCGAAAGCGGGAAAAGCCTTCCTGTTCCAACGTTTACGTAAATTTCACGCCCCAGTTCCTATATGGAGCCGGCTTGAGGATGGTAGGTTGATGCGGGAACGTCGCCTTGAAGATTTCGCTTGCGTGAGCTCCGACTGGTTCTGGGAGACCGATGAGTCTCATCGTTTCGTCTTCCTCTCGCCCAACGCAGACAAAATTTTCGGCCTCGGCCAGGCCGAGATGTTCGGACGCGACCGACACACAATTTCCAACAACGGGTCGGACACGAGTTTCTGGAGCGCTTACGACGCGGCGCTCGAAGCGCGGACGCCGTTTCGTGACTTCGTCTATCCTTATGCGCATCCGGACGGAGAGCCGCGATGGTTCAACGTCAGCGGAAGCCCGTTCTTTGAGGACGGACGGTTCCGGGGCTATCGCGGCGTCGGCAGCGAGGTCACGTCGCAGTACGAAACGCGGCTGGCGCTGTTCGAGCAGGTCCGCCGCTTCAACGCCGCGCTGGAGAACATGAGCCAGGGGCTTTGCATGTTCGACGCGGATTCGCGGCTCGTCGTCTTCAACAACCGCTATTGCGAGATGTTCCGGCTGGGCAAGGAGCACCTGAGCCTCGGAATGACGCAGCGGGAGGTCGTCGAGGAGCTTGTTCGGCTCGGGCGCTATCAGAAAGGTCTGACTGTCGACAAGCTATGCGAAGGAACGCGCACCTCGCTCGCCATCGACCACGCTGTGCCGGTCCATCGCGAACTCGCGGACGGGCGCGTGATCGCCGTCAGTCATCGGCCGATGGCCGGCGGCGGCTGGGTCGCGACTTTCGAGGACGTCACTGAGCGCCGCCGTACGGAAGCGCGGATCGCGCATATGGCCCGGCATGACCCGCTCACCGACCTGCCCAACCGCGTCTCGCTCCGCGAGGCGCGGACGAGCCCGAGGGGCGACGCGGGTGACGTGCTGGCCGTTCTCTGCCTCGACCTCGATCGCTTCAAGGCGGTCAACGACGCTCATGGCCATGCAGTGGGCGACGGCCTGCTGCGGGCGATCGCCGATCGGCTGCGGTCGAGCGTACGGGATGTGGACCTCGTCGTGCGTCTTGGAGGCGACGAGTTCGCCGTTCTGAATCGTGTGCACGACGAAGGGTCCGCAGTGGCGCTTGCGCATCGGCTCATCGATGTGGTCAGCGCGCCCTACGACCTCGACGGCCTGCCGGTGGAGATCGGCGCGAGCGTCGGCGTCGCGCTCGACACCGAAGGCGGCGAGGACATCGAGCGTCTGCTCAAGAACGCCGACATGGCGCTTTATCACGCCAAGTCAGCCGGCCGCGGGGCCGCCCGCGTGTTCGATCCTCAGATGGACGAAACCGCGCAGGCGCGCATCGCGCTCGAGCGCGATCTTCGCGAGGCGCTCGCCAACGAATTGTTCGAGCTGCACTATCAGCCGCTGGTCGAGCTTGGCAGCGGAAAGGTCAAAGGCCTGGAGGCGCTGGTCCGATGGCGGCATCCGCAAAAGGGGCTGATCAGCCCGGCGACCTTCATCCCGATGGCCGAGGAAACCGGGCTGATCGTGCCTCTCGGCGAATGGATACTCAATCAGGCCTGTCGCGACGCCGCGACCTGGCCGTCAGACGTCAGCGTCGCCGTGAACGTTTCCGCCGTGCAATTGCGCCATCGAACCTTCGCGCAAGTGGTGCTCCTCGCCCTCGCCTCGAGCGGCCTAAAGCCCGACCGGCTGGAGCTTGAGATCACGGAAAGCGTCCTGCTGGATGACACGGAGGCTAACCTTGAGACCCTGCATCTGCTTCGTCGTACCGGCATCCGCATTGCTATGGACGATTTCGGAACCGGCTACTCGTCGCTGAGTTATCTCCGGCGCTTCCCCTTCGACAAGATCAAGATCGACCAGTCCTTTGTGCGCAACGCCGAGACGGCCGCGGATGGCGGCGCCATCATCCGGGCGTTGGTTGGGCTCGGCGCGAGCCTTGGCATCACAACTCTCGTCGAAGGCATCGAGACCGAGGATCAGCTTGCTTCGGTCCGGGCCGATGGCGCGCAGCAGGTTCAGGGGTTCCTATTCAGCCCGCCGAGACCGGCCCGGGACGTCGGCGCGATGCTGCTTCCCCGGGCGACCCCGGACGACGCCGCAGCGTAAACCGCTCGGAAGACGCGCGGCGAGATCGACGACGCCCGAACGCGGGTTGATCGGGAGTTAATCCGGGGTAACCGGCGATCAATGCGGGTTAATTGCGGGATGATCGCCGGTTGATGACGGCGTCGGCCGCCGCCCATCCGGTCAGCAGCGCGCCGTGCGCGGTCGAATAGTCGCGCGCCGAGCAGGCCTCGCCCGCGAAGAACAGCTTTTCGCCGACCGGGGCCGCCAGCGCCTCGCGCCGCCCCGCCCCTCCGGGAACGGCGAAGGAATAGGACCCGCGCGCGAACGGGTCGGCGAGCCAGCCATGGGTCGCGAGCGGGCGCAGCCGGCGGGCGAAGGCTTCGCCGAACAGGCCGGCGAGTTCGCGCGCCGCGAAGTCGAAGAACGCTCCCTCCCCGGCCTGCTCGAGCTCCGCCGCCAGACGTCCCCCGAAGTAGCCTTCGACGATCGGCTTGCCCAACGGGCGAAAATGGTAGGCGCCGGTCGCGACGCTGTCGGTGCGGCCGAACACCCTCCCGTCCGCCTCGAACTCGTCCGCGCCGTCGAGCGCCATGTAGAGCTTGTCGGCGAGGCCGAGCGGCAGCGCGCGGGCGGCCTCCACCTTGCCGGGCAGCTGGGGCGAGAACCGCACCGCCTCCTCAGCGATCAGCGAAGCCGGCAAAGTGACGATCGCCTGGTCGGCGAGGATCGCGCCCTTCGCGGTCTCGATCCGGACGCGGGGGCCGCTGTGGTCGATCGCGCCGACCGCGGCGCCGAGCGCGACGGGAAGCCCCCGGCCGTGGCCGGCGATCGCGGCGCCGTAGCCCTCGGCGACCCGCCAGTTCACCTCGGTGTCGGCGTAGTTCCAGAGGTCGAAGGCCGAGACCCGCTCGAGCTCCGCCCCGCTGATATAGGTGCTGATGGCGTCGATCAGCCCGTTCCAGCGCGAGGCGGGATCGAGCGCAGCCGAAGCCGGCGGGTCTGGCCTGATCTGCGCGACTTCGGCCAGCCGATCGTGGAACGCCTGATTGGCGCGCTGGAACGCCTCCTGGTCGGCGGGCGGAAACCCGACGTCGAGCGCCCGCCGCGACCAGGGCGGCGGCGAGCGGTCGACGCGAAAACCGTCCTCTTCCGCGAGCGTGGTCCAGGGGTTGCGGTCGCCCGAATGCAGCCAGCCGCAGCCGAGATCGAGCCCGCCCCCGATCGGGTCCGACACCGTCCAGCTCCGCCCGCCGATCCGGTCGCGCGCCTCGATGAGCAGCACGTCGACGCCCGCGTCGTGAAGCCTGCGCGCCGCCCCGATCCCGGCCGCGCCGGCGCCGATGACGGCGACCTCGATATCGGATTTTGGCATGCGGGGGGACCGGCTGGGGTGGGATTGGCGGGGTGGTCGCCTGCCTTATCCCATAATCGGCCGATTTCGAACGAAGGCGATCGGATGCTTGCTCTACGGTGGAGACCTGGAGGAGCCGGCTTCCTCGCTAGGCCCACCGAACACGCTCAAGCTTCGACCATTGTTTGTTACCGCCATCGAACGGCGATTATGGCTTGTAAACTTTCCGCCATGGGGTAGCGTCAGCTAATTGATACACGTAGGAGTTGTCGTGCGCGTAAATCAGGTAGTTCGCATCTGGATAGCGATTGCTGCGGTCGTTGTGGCCGTCTGGAGCGCCTGGGCGTTCCTGCTCGCTAAATCATTCTTCAAATACGCCGCTGACTTCGGCGACAAAGGAGAGCTAGCTTGGGGCATGGCGGAGCGTGGACAGTGGGGCGATAGCTTTGGTGGCTTGACCGCATTGTTTTCCGCACTAGGTTTCTCTGCAATTATTCTGACGTTGTATTTCCAATACCAACAAATACAGCACGAGCAAAAAGAATCTGAAAGCCAGCGGCTAGCTTTGATCGAAGCATCGAAAGACAGAAATAAGGAACAGTTTGAAGCGTCCTTTTTGAACTGCTTAAGTTGTTTCGTGAAGTTCGCGGAGAGGTGCGCTTTCGGTATACGACCGAGTATTTGATTTGGAAAAATGGCCTTCTCGACGAGGGTGAAGCCCCCGTGACCCAGAAGATGCGGCAAGGGTTACTTGCGTTTAGGTCATGCTGGAGAGAGATCAGCTATCACATCGAGCGCTTCGCCCAATTAGATGACGATCTGTTTAAGATAGAAGTAGCAAATTCCTATATTAATGAGGTTCACAACAGATATGAAAGCACTTTCGGTCCTTATTTTCGTATAGTATACACTATTCTTTACCGAATAAAGCACGATAGATACTTATCAGAAGAAGACAAAAATAAGTTTGCGAATTTATTTAGATGCCAAGTATCCAGCTTCGAATTGACCATGATTGGCATCAATGGCCTCGCTCCAGTATCAAAAGATCTTTCAGACTATTTAAATCATTTTCATTTCTTAAAATACGCCCCAGAAGGCGAGCGACGTGTCACCCTTAGGCGCTGTTACCCGCAAGAAGCCTTTGAAGGTCGGGGTTAGCGCACCTTATCCCGCCGCCAGCCTTCTGGCTTTTTTGGCCTTTTTCGCTGTCGACGCAAATGGATCGGGCCGGGAGTCTGCTTCACTGGTCGGCCGCCGATTGCACGATTTGCACGAACCCGATGCGAACTAGCGCCGATCCGCGCACTCTTTCGCTCTCTGGGCGGGATCGATGATGTATTCGCTCGACGAGTCGTCGGCGCAACGGTCGATCTCGTCGTTAATCGCGATGCACGTGTGGACCGTGATCGTGAGGGCGATCGCCACGAGCGCGATTAGCCCGGCGACGATCGTTCGAACAATTGAACGAAACCACGGCGTTTTCACCGTCGTCATTTGGTCCCCAATGTCGTCTCACGTCGCTTCTCGGCCGCCGCTGGTGGCGCCTTCGCCAGCTTACTCACCGTCTCCGCAACCGCTCGGGATCGCCGTCCGTGTCCAGCTGGCGGGCGGTATTGTGGAATTTTGGCGAGTTGCTTTGCTGCGGCCGGAGATTGTGTATTCGTCGGCATGGCAACCGATGCCCCTCGGTACGATTACGTAGCATACATCGATGAGTCCGTCGATTCTGGGCAGAACTCGATTAGGTCCGAAAACCCTGCAGATGGCTTCTGAGACCGGGCTTTTCGCCGAACGCGAGGCCCCCTCACCCGCTCGCTTCGCTCAGGACCTCTCCCCGCTGCGGAGAGGTGTAGGCCAGCGCCTCTTGCTTCACCTCGCCCCGGCGGGGAGAGGTCGACATGGCGTCAGCCATGGCGGGTGAGGGGCTTCGCTCGTTTCAAAAATTTGCCCGCGGAACGACTTCGAGCGTTTCGCCACACCCAGCTCTCCGTCATGCCCGGCGGAGCCGGGCATCCACGACTGCCTGGGATCGTGACGCTCGACGCCAAAGGCGTGGATGCCCGCGAAGGCGGGCATGACGGGCTTTGGGGTGCGTGCTTCGAGACGCCCGCTGACGCGGGCTCCTCAAGCCATGAGGCGCGGTTGTGTTGGTGCAGGCCGAAGCAAAAGCGCAAACATGCCTCATGGCCCGAAGAGCCCTGCCTTTGGGCGCGTCTCGAAGCACGAACTGCGGTGCTGCAGGTTTCGGTGTCGTAACGGCGCAAGCAGCGCAACGATCGGGTCAACCGCCCCGTCACTCCGGCCGAAGTGCCGGAGTCCAGAGCCATCACCTCAGTCCAGTCCGGCGGCGTCCGTGCGTCTGGATCCCGGGACAAGCCCGGGATGACGGCGGACGGTCACACGACCCGTTTTTGACCGTAGCGCCGCTTCGAACCCTTCCCCCCCCAGCCACTGCGTGCATGAGCGCAACGAGCGGCCGCATCGCAGCAATTGATGCGGCGCGCAACGACGCGGCGCTCGCGGACAGCGGGCGGGCGTCCGCTTTGAGGCTGTAAGCCTCCCGTCCACTCATTGGCCTTTTCTATCAGGTCATCGCTTCCGCCATACGCCTTAAGTGCATGACTTCGCTTGATAACAGAAGAAACCGGGCGTAGAGAGCGACCGCGCCCGCCCACGGCGCGGCGACGATCATCATCGGTAAGCGCTATGACGACTGTTGCAACCTCCGCTGAACGGCTTCCGCCGCGCAACAGCATGACCTTCGCAGTCGCAAAAAATGGGGCCGGCGGGCCGGGCCTTTCCCGCGCCGCGGCGCCCGACGGGGCGCGGCCGCGCCGTTCCGCGCCGGCCCTGCACGTGGTCCCGGCCGAATGATCTCCGACGTCCCGATCCTTGCGCTCCTGACCTTCCTGCCGCTTGCGGGCGTCGGCCTGCTGCTGACGATCAAGGGAGAGGACGACGCGGCCGTGGCGCGGGTGCGGCAGGTCGCGCTCTGGACCACCCTCATCGAATTCGCCGTCGGGCTGGCGCTGTGGGCCGGGTTCGATGCGTCCCGCACCGGGTTCCAGTTCGTGGAGCGGCCGGAATGGCTCGGCGGCGCGATCAGCTATCGCGCGGGCGTCGACGGCGTCTCCATGCCGTTCGTGGTGCTGACCACCTTCCTGACGCCGTTCTGCGTGCTCGCCTCGTGGCGGTCGATCAGCTTCCGCGTGAAGGAGTTCATGATCGCCTTCCTGGTGCTGGAGACGCTCATGGTCGGCGTGTTCTCCACGCTCGATCTCGTGCTGTTCTACCTGTGCTTCGAGGGCGGGCTGATCCCGATGTTCCTGATCATCGGGATCTGGGGCGGGGAGCGGCGGATCTACGCCAGCTTCAAGTTCTTCCTCTACACGCTGGCCGGCTCGCTGCCGATGCTGGTCGCGGTCATCGCGATCTACGCGCTCACCGGAACGACGGACATCGAGCAGTTGCTCGCCTACAAGTTCCCGGCGGGCGCACAGACCTGGCTGTGGATCGGCTTCTTCGCGGCCTTCGCGGTCAAGCTGCCGGTCTGGCCGCTGCACACCTGGCAGCCCGTGGCCTATTCCGAGGCGCCCACCGCCGGCACGGTGATCCTCTCCGGCGTCCTGCTGAAGATGGGCGGCTACGGCCTGCTGCGCTTCTCGGTGCCGATGTTCCCGCTCGCGAGCGCCGGGTTCACGGCGATGGTCGACACCCTGTCGGTGGTCGCGATCGTCTACGCCTCGCTCGTCGCCCTGCGGCAGGAGGACATCAAGAAGCTGATCGCCTATTCCTCGATCGCCCATATGGGCTTCGTGACGATCGGCATCTTCTCGATGACGCCGGAAGGCATGCAGGGCGCAGTGTTCCAGATGGTGTCGCACGGCGTCGTGACGGCCGCGATGTTCCTCTGCGCGGGCATGATCGTCGACCGGGCGCACACCCGCGAGATCGCCGCCTTCGGCGGCCTCGCAAGCCGGATGCCGTGGTATGCGGCGGCGTTCATGGTGTTCACCATGGGCAATATCGGCCTGCCCGGCACGTCGGGCTTCGTCGGCGAGTTCCTGACCCTTCTCGGCGCGTTCCGCGCCAACAGCTGGGTCGCGTTCTTCGCGGCGACCGGCATGGTGCTGTCCGCGGCCTACGCGCTCTGGCTCTACCGCCGCGTCATCTTCGGGGCGATCAGACCGGGGCTCGAGGGCGCGCCCGACCTGTCCCGCCGCGAGGTCGCGCTGCTCGCGCCGCTCGCGGCGGTGACCATCGTTCTGGGCGTGTGGCCGAACGCCGTGCTCGACATGTCGGCGGCGTCCGTCGACGGCATCCTCCACGGCGCGCAGGTCGCGCTGAACGAGGCGAAGACGCTCGGCACGGCCTCGGCGCAGATCGCGCCCGCCGCCATGGTGCGCTGAAGGCGCCCGCGGCTACGGCGTTTCGAAGGCGGAATCGGCGTCAGCGCTCGGGCGCGGGGCGCCTGAAAGACAACGCGACTGCCAGAGCTGCGAAGATGGCGAGGCCGCCGCAACCGATTTCGATCGACCGGCCGAGACCCCACAGCGTGGCCATGACGCCGAGCGACAGCGCGACGGCGGCCTGCATGACATAGGCGACGAGATAGAGCGCGGAGAGCGTTCCCGCGCGATGGTGCGCCGGCGCGTTGGCGTTGAGGTAATTCAGCCCGCCGGAAAACAGCAGGCTGTAGCCGACGCCGATAAAGGCCGACGACGAGAAGAACGCCGGCAGGGAATGGCGCCACGCGGCCAGGGCGAGCAGGCCGACGCCGACGATCGTCGCGCCGCCGCCGATCGCGATCGCCCGTCTCGCCCCGGTTCGCCGCCCGGCGATCGCGCCGGCTGCGGTCACGGCCGCGAACGCCGCGATGGCGGCGGCGCTGACGAGCGTGTTGCGGGAGTCGATCAGCTCCCGCGCGATCTGGGCGCCGAGCGACAGCATCATGGCGCCCACGGCGTAGGCCGTCGTCACCGCAACCGTCGACGTCAGGAAGACCGCGAAGACGCTTCGGGAGACCGAGGGCAGCTTCGGCCGCCAGCGCCCGGCGGCCTCCGCCGCGGTGTGGCGGGGCAGAAACCAGGCCGCGACCAGCATGCCGGCGATGACCAGGAGCAGGACCCAGAAGTTCAGGCGCGTCGGGAACGGCGCGTATTCGATCAGCGCGCCGCCGACGAGAACGGCGAGCCCGAGGCCGACGCCCTGCGCCACAGCGGTGACCGCGCCCGCCCGCGCCGCCTCGCCAGGAGCGCTGAATTCGACCACGGCCGCCGTCGAGGGGCTCGCCGACAGGCCCACGCCGATCCCCATCAGCGCGCGGCCGACGAAGATCCAGTCGATGTCGGACGCGACCGCGAACAGGAAGACGCCGGCGAGCGAGGCCGCCAGCCCCATGAGCATCGCCGCCCGGCGTCCGATGAAGTCGGAGACGTCGCCGAACATGACGAGCATGAAGACGACGAGGCAGGGATAGATCGCGAAGATCGAGGTCGTCGCGACATGCGAGAGGCCCCATTCCGACGCGTAGAGCGGATAGGTCATCACCGGAGCGGCGCTGGTCCAGATCGTGTGCATGACGACCGCGGCCGACGTCCAGAACGCGAACCGGCGGCTGCGCACGTTTACTCGGAGAGGCATGGAGACGCTTTCGTTCGCCGCTGGGCGGCGTTCCGCAGGACGCGGCAGAACGCTCATCGGACGACGAAAAAGCAACCTCCGATCCGCGGCTGGCTGCCCTGCGGATCGCAAGGCCCTCCCGCCTGCATGCGGCGCGCACGTTCACGCCCGCGAGACGACGCCGCATCGCTTCAATGGTCCGGAACAGGGGTCTTGCCGCCGGACAGCCGGGCCTTGCCGGGATCGCGGCGCCTTACGCCAAGGGCTTGGAGCCCGCGACGGCGGCCATCACGCGGCGCCGGCGCTTTACGCCCGCGTCTCCGCGCCGCGCGGCTCCATCGAGGACACGGCGTCGGGCGAGGCGGCGGGGGCTTTCGCCGCGGCCTCCGGCGCGGCTTCGGCGCGCACCCGCGTCTTCTGCGGATCGTAATGCGGGAAGCCGACCACAACGGCCGGGATGCGCTTCTGCTGGCCGTCGAGCTTGCCGATCTCGACCTCGGTTCCGAGCTCGGCGTAGGTCACGTCGAGCCTCGCGAGCGCGATCGTCTTGCCGAGGATCGGCGACTTGGTCGCGCTCGTCACCACCCCGATCTGGGCGCGGCCGACATGGACGCAGTCGCCGTGGCCGATATGCTCGTTGCCCGTGACGTCGAGGCCGACGAGCTTCTTCGACGGGGTCTCGCGCCGGCGCTTCAGCGCCTCGGAGCCGACATAGGGGTCGGCCTTCTCCTTCGGAACTGCGAAGCCGATGCCGGCCTCGAACGGGTCGGTCTGGTCGCAGAACTCGTAGCCGGCGAAGGCGAGGCCGGCCTCGATGCGCACCATGTCGAGCGCCTTCAGGCCGAGCGGCGCGATGCCGTGCGGCTCGCCCGCCGCCATGATCGCGTCCCACACCGCCGGCGCCTGGTCGGGGTGGCACCAGACCTCGTAGCCCAGTTCCCCAGTGTAGCCGGTGCGCGAGATCACGACGGGCGCGCCGGCGATGCGGCCGACGGTGAAGCGGAACCACTTCAGCTCGTTCAGCGTCGGCTGGTGGGCGGGCGTGACGGTGATCGCGGCGAGGATCTCGCGCGAGCGCGGGCCCTGCACGGCGACGTTGTGGAGCTGGTCGGTCGCGGTCTTCACCCAGGCCTTGAGGCCGTGCTCGGCCGCGAGCTTGCGCAGGTGGACGCCGCAATAGTCGTCGCCGCAGATCCAGCGGAAATTGTGCTCGCCGAGGCGGAACACCGTGCCGTCGTCGATCATGCCGCCGTGCTCGTAGCACATCGCGGTGTAGACCACCTGGCCGACGGCGAGCTTCTTCATGTTGCGGGTGACGGCGAGCTGCAGCAGGTCCTCGGCGTCGGGGCCCAGAACCTCGAACTTGCGGAGCGGCGACAGGTCCATGATCGCGGCGCGCTCGCGGCAGGCCCAGTATTCGGCGATCGGGCCCTCGTCGGAATAGCAGTCGGCGAGCCAGAAGCCGCGATACTCCACGAACTTGCGGGTGAGCGCCGAGGTGCGCGGGTGGAAGCCGCTTTCGCGGGTGAGGCGGGGCTCTGCGTCTGGCGTCATGCGGTGGGCCAAGCCTTTGGAGAAATTCTCGGAGGCGTCATAGACGCGGACATGGATGTCGGTCGGCGCCCAGGCGTTGGCGACGTCGATGTCGTCGGCGCAGGACGACGAGGCGCAGACGAGGTCGGTCAACGCGCGCAGCAGCACGTAATCGCCGGGCCGCGACCAGGGCTCGTCCATGCCGATCGAATCGTCCGGGCCGACGAAGGTGTTGTAGAAGAAGTTGATCGCCGGCCAGCCCGCCCGCGGCTCGATGTCGAACGGTTTCAGCGCGCGATTGAAGTTGTCCGTGCAGTTGTCGTGGCCGGGATAGCCCATGTCCTCGTAATATTTCGCCGAGCAGGCGAGCAGGAAGGCGTCGTGCCGGCCGACGGTGTCGCGCACGATCTCGACCAGCGGAGTCATGCGGGCGTCGAAATATTTGGAGTGCAGGCCGGGGCCGGGATTCGCCGTGCCCATCAGCGTGCGCGTCACGGTCGGGTCGAGGCCGAACTCCTTGCCGCGCTCCAGCGCCGCGGCGTCGAAGGCGAGGAAGTCCGAGCACTGCCGTCCGTCGACGTCGATGATCTGGATGTAGTCGCCGGCCTTGACCCGGTAGGCGGACGCGGTGGCCGCCTTGATCCGCAGGTCGAGCTTGGGCTCGGCGAGCGGCGCCGGCGCCTCGCCGCCGGAGGGCTGAAGCGATTCGATCTCGATCTTCAGGTCTGTCGGCGGCGTCTGCTCGTCCGGCGCCATCGCGGCGCCTGTCGGAACCAGCGCGAAGGTGGCGGGCGAGACGGCCTCGAACGCCACCGTCGCGCCGGGCGCGGCGTCGTCGGGAAACAGCCGGAAGCCCGCGAGCCGTGAGACGTCGATCCCGCGGGCCGCGAGCGCAGCGCGGGCGGCGGCGGCTTCCGCGATATCGCGGTCGTCGAGCGGCGCGAGGCCGGTCCCCGTCAGGGCGCCGTCCTCGACGAACAGCAGGCCGGGCTGGCGGCCTTCCGGGTCCGACACGCGGCAGCGGTCGCCGGCGCCGAGGCCGAACACCAGCGCCTCGCCGCCACGGGCGACGAGCCGGGTGGTGCGGGCGGGATCGGCGGGGAAAGGGGCGTCCATGTGCGTGTTCCCTGAAAGTGAGCAACGCCAGTCGACGCGGCGTTTCGGACGTTCCGCGACGCAGAAGTCCCCCGCGCTTGGCGTGAAGGGATCAAGACGCCCCCGAAGCCGTCGTGGTCCGGCTTGACCGGACCACCCATCTCGGGCGTGGAGCGCGACGCTCGGACATGGGTCCTCCGGTCAAGCCGGAGGACGACGCAGTTCTACTCCGCGGCCTGCTGGGCCGGCTGGTTCAGGAACGCCTCGAGCGAGTCGTCCATCGCCTTCATCCAGGTGGTGTGGTGCGTCGGCGCGACCGTTCCGGTGATCGTCGAGGGATAGGAGCGGTCGCGATAGGTCAGGATGCCCTCGACCTTGTGGTGCTCCCATTCCTTGAACAGCTCGGTCACCTTGTCGATGTCGAGATGCGGGTAGTCGGTCGCCGGCAACATGTCGCGCATGTAGTCGGACTGGAAATCGATCGCCTGATAGGGATTCTCCAGCGCCTCCTCGCGACGCACCCAGGCCTCGCTGTCGGCGTGCATGGTCGCGCGGTCCGGCAGCGCGATGCGGCCGAGCACGACGTCGCGGGCGTACCAGGCCTGCGCGTCGAACATGTTGAAGGTGTAGTACTGGTCCTGCGCCCCGATATACATGAGCTTGGGGTTCGGCTCCCAGAAGATCCCCTTGTAGAGGTTCGGCGGGAACAGCCGGTTGCGGGTGTCGAGCCTGAGCTCGTCCGGCAGGAACGGGTAGTGGTTGAGGTAGCCCGTGCAGAACACGATGGCGTCGACGTCGGCAGTCGTGCCGTCCTTGAAGTGGCAGGTCCTGCCGACGACCTTCTGCAGCAGCGGCTTCTCCTCGAAGCCCTCCGGCCAGTCGAAGCCCATCGGCTTGGTGCGGTAGCTGAAGGTGATGCGCGACGCGCCGTATTTGTGGCACTGGGTGCCGATGTCCTCGGCCGAATAGCTCGAGCCGATCAGCAGCACGTGCTTGCCCGCGAACTCGTCGGCGCAGCGGAAGTCGTGGGCGTGCATGACGCGTCCGAGGAACTTCTCGATTCCCTCGAAATACGGCACGTTCGGCGTGGAGAAGTGGCCGTTCGCGACGATGACGTAGTCGAATTCTTCCGACGAGTGCTTCTTGGCGATCAGGTCCTTCACCGTGACGGTGAAGGTCTCGGTCCCGGCGTCATAGGTGACGTCGCGGACGACGGTGTTGAACTTGACGTATTTGCGCACGCCCGACTTTTCGACCCGCCCGGCGATGTAGTCGTGCAGCACGGCGCGCGGCGGATAAGAGGGGATCGGCCGGCCGAAATGCTCCTCGAAGGAGTAGTCGGCGAACTCCAGGCACTCCTTCGGGCCGTTCGACCAGAGGTAGCGGTACATCGAGCCGTGGACGGGCTCGCCGAACTCGTCGAGCCCGGTGCGCCACGTGTAGTTCCAGAGGCCGCCCCAGTTCGCCTGCTTCTCGTAGCAGACGATCTCGGGAACCTCGGCCCCGGCCTTCGCGGCCGACTCGAAGGCCCTGAGCGCCGCAAGGCCGCTCGGGCCGGCGCCGATGACTGCGATCCGCTTGGTCACGCGATAAGTCCTCCCCAGCCCTGGTCCGCCTGTCCGCGCGCCCGTTCCCCGAAAGCCGTCCAGACCAACGGAGCTAAAGCAGCTATTTCCTTAGTGTCAATATAGTTTCTTTCTGTGAAACGCTGCCGGCAAAGTCCTCAGGGGAGAAGCGTATCGCGCATGCCGAGGAATGAGAAGCCGGCGGCGCCGCCGAGATCTTGGCGAGCGTCTCGATTCTGCGCTTTTAGGTCAATTCCTCAAAGACTTGATCGCCGCGCGCGCGTCGCCGTCTCAGAAGCGAAGCAGGCGTTATCGCTTGCGATCTTGGGTAAGCGGCGCGCTTGACCAAAGTCCAAGACCCCGAGCTTGCATCGCTGCATTGCCCAAGAAAATGCCGCACTGCACAGTGAATAGGCTGTTGACGTCTACAATTTAGGCTGACACTTTCTCCATAAGAGCAAAAATTTCTTCGTAAGAAGATTGGGAGGAAGCAATGATCGAACGCGATCCCCGCGTCGAGGCCATGTTCGGCCGCGACCGGATGGCGGCATTCATCTGCGTGGCGGCGGTCTGGGCGGTCTACGCCTTCGTGTTCTGGCGCATGGCGGACCAGTTCGCGGCGAGCGGCGTGACGCTGCTGATGGCGGCGCTGGCCGGCCTCGTTCTGCTGCTCAACACCGCCGCCGTCGTCGCCCTGATCCGCCACTACCAGGAGGACAAGGCCGCGATCTACGGCACGGACATCTACTATCTCGACCGCATCGCCGCCGACCGGAGGGCCGCCCGATGAGGAAGGCGCCTTACGAGCCGCCGGCGCAGTCCGTCTTCGGCCAGATCGTCGACGCCTTCCTGATGCTCGCGCTGGTGCTGGTCACGCTCTACCTCCCGCTGCTGCTGAAGCTCGCGGGCGGCGGCACGACGACCAGGACGTTCGACAACCCGACCTGGGAGACGCTCGGCCAGAACCCGACCATGGCCGCGCAATGGGAGAAGCTCGGCTTCGACCCCACATCGGCCGCCGCGATCATCGGGGTGAAGTTCGACTACTCGTTCTCGACCGTCGCGCTGGTCGTCACCGGCGTCGTGATCGTCGGCTACTTCGTCGCGATGATCCGCTGGTCCGACAAGGAATACCGCGACGTCATCGCTGAGCGCTTCGACGATAGCGGCCCGGCGCGCTGATCCTTCATTTCCGACGAGTTCCCGCCCTTCAGGAGACGCTCCGATGATTTCGGCGATGAATATCTGCGCCTGGGCGGCCGCCGCCGCGCTCGCGCTCTGGATGCTCTGGGACATGCTCAAGACCAACCGGTCCTATTCCGAGACCTACCTGACCTCGTCCGCCGAGGGCGAGATCATCGACGCCGAGGTCGGCGAGACGGCGGCGAGGTCGTGATGGTGGACGTGACCCATACCGGCCCGGCTGTCGGCGCGACCGCCCCCGCAGCCTCCAAGCGCGTCGCGCTGAAGCGCGTGCTGGGCCCCGCCCATGTGTGGGGGCTCGGCGTCGGCATCGTGCTGGTCGGCGAGTTCATGGGATGGAACTTCGCGGTCGGCAAAGGCGGCGCGATCGCAGCCCTCACCGCCTGCTGGCTCGCCGGAATCCTCTACACCTGCGTCGCGATGATCGACTCGGAGGTGACATCGACGGTCGCCGCCGCAGGCGGGCAATACGCGCAGGCAAAACACATCATCGGGCCGCTCGCGGCCTTCAACGTCGGGCTCTACCTCGTCATGGCCTACACCATGCTCGAGGTCTCCAACGCCATCGTCACCGGCGACCTGATCGACGCTTTCGCCCACAACATGGGCCTCGTCGGCGACGTCGACAAACGCGCCTACATGGTGCTGACGATCGTCTTCCTGTCGTGGCTCAACTACCGCGGCGTGCTGGCGACGCTCACCGTCAACTACATCATCACCGCGATCGCCTTCACCGCGATCCTGATCCTGTTCTTCTACGTGAAGCCCTGGGCGCCGGGCGACGTGCTGAAGCATGACGGCCTGCTCACCGGCCTGCCCTATGGCGGGCTCGGCATCCTCGCCGCGATGCATTTCGGGCTCTGGTACTATCTCGGCATCGAGGGCACGACGCAGGCCGCGGAGGAGGTGCGCTCGCCCGCCCGTTCGCTGCCGCTCGGCACGCTCACCGGCATCATGACGCTGCTGATCGCGGCGACGCTGACCTGGTACATCGGCTCCGGCCTGATGCCCTGGGAGTATCTCGGCCAGGCGATCACCCCGCTCTACGACGCCGCCCGGCTGACGGGGAACCCGTATCTCGAGGTGCTGCTGTTCGTCGGCACGCTGTTCGCGACGCTGGCCTCGGCCAACGGCTGCATCAACGACGCCTCGCGGGCCTGGTTCGCGATGGGCCGCGACCGCTACATGCCGGTCTGGTTCGGGGCGGTGCATCCGAACTACCGCACGCCGTTCCGCTCGATCGTGTTCTTCGTGCCGATCGCGATCCTGTTCGCGGTCTCCACCCCGCTCGACCAGACCATCACGCTGTCGATCCTGTCGGGCCTCCTCGGCTACACCATCATGGCGATCAGCGTGATCATCTTCCGCCGCAAATGGCCGCTCGGCATGATCTCGCGGGGCTATGTCCACCCGCTGCATCCGCTGCCGGCGCTGCTTCTGCTGCTGCTCTGCACCGTGACCTATTTCGCGGTGTTCCTGGGCTACGGCACACAGTTGCTTGCGATGATGACCTTCTACATCGGCGCGTCGGTGTGGTTCGTGGTTCACCGCTACAAATACTGCCGGCGGGGCGAGCAGTTCACGATGCCCTGGCCGAAGCCGGTCGGGTACTGAGCGCGATGATCGAGGCCCTCGCGCTCTCGGCTTCCGCGGCGGCGCTCGCCGCCGCGGTCGCCCTCTTCCGCCGGAGCGCCCGCGCCGAGCGGGCGGCCCGGCGCGACGTCCTCGCCGACTGCGCCGCGCTGCTCGACGGCGGCGCCCTCACGGTCGATCAGGCCGGCTACGGCGTTCTGCGCGGACGCTTCGCCGGGCGGGAGGTCGCGCTCCGGCCGTTCGCCGAACAGCTCGCCTTCCGCCGGCTGCCGCAGCTCTGGCTGGTCACGACCGTCAGGACCCCGATTGAGACCGCCGCCTCGATCGACGTGCTGCGCAGGCCGACGGGGACCGAGTTCTACTCGCCCGGCGAAGGCCTTCCGGAGCGCGTCGCGCCACCGGCCTCTTGGCCGCAGGACGCGCGGGTGCGAGGCTCGGCCGGCTGCGCCGCGCTGCTCGCCCGGCTCGAGGCGCCGCTGGCGGCGACGCTCGCCGATCCCCGGATCAAGGACGTGTTCGTCGCTCCGGGCGGCGTCCGCGTCGTCAGCCAGCTCCGGCAGGGGGAGCGCGGCTCCTATCTGATCTTCCGCGACAGCGTGTTCGCAGGCGCCCGCGCGACGCCCGACGAAGCCGCCCGGGCTCTCGGGCTCGCGCTCGAGCTCAGCACGGCCGCAGGCGCGATTCCGGAGCGGCGCGATGCGATCGCCGCCTGATCCCCGCCTCGTGCTTCTGATCGCCATGGCGCTGCCCGGCATGGGCCACGTCATGATCGGCCGCGCCGCGCGCGGGCTGGGCTTCGCGCTGTTCGCCCTCGTGCTGGGCTGGCTCACCACGAAGTTCGCCGCCCCCGACGCGGGCGTCATCGGCCGCCACGCCGGCGGCTTTCTCGTCTGGGCGATTTCGCTTCCCGATGCTTATCGAAGCGCGCGCATGGACGTTGCGCTGGGCCGACGATGACTTGTTCATCGATTGCCCAAGAATTAGGCGCTCCGATTAAATTTTCTTCCCAAGAAAAACTTTTGACAACAATTGAAACTGTTGCATGATCCCGGCGAGGTCGCGTGGGGACGCGATCTCGCATGCATCGTCCCGGCGGAAAGCCTCGATGTCCAAGTCGAAGCCTGATCGCCGACCGAGGCGGGCTCCGGAAGCTTCCGATCCGTCGGAGGCCTCGCCGGACGGACTCAGATCCCCGGAACGCGAAGCCGCGCCCGTCGGTCCGCCGCTCCCGGCCCGACAGCGCGGGCGACGTCTCACGGACGACTGACGCGCATTGACATAACGGGGTTCACCATGACGATCGCAATGACCGAAACGCCGGTCTCGGCTGACGACACGCATCAGCTGCGGCGAAGCATCAACTGGACGGGCGCCTTCTGGGTGGCGAGCGGCGTGCCGGCCCTCGTGCTGTTCTCGATCGGCGGCATCGCCGGCACCACCGGCACGGTCGCCTTCGCGATCTGGGCGGCGTCCATGTTCATGGGCTTCCTCCAGTCGTTCGTTTACGCGGAGATCGCAGGCCTCTTTCCCAACAAGTCCGGCGGCGCCTCGATCTACGGAGCGGCCGCCTGGGTGCGCTACGCAAAGCCGATCGCGCCGCTCTCGGTGTGGTGCAACTGGTTCGCCTGGTCGCCGGTGCTCTCGCTCGGCTCGTCGATCGCGGCGGGCTACATCCTGACCGCGATCGCGCCCGACGCCGCCTCCTCGCTGCGCACCTGGACGCTGGTCACGGGCACGCTCGGTCCGGTGTCGTTCTCGCTGAACTCGGCGTTCTTCATCGGCGCCGCGCTGATGCTGCTCACCTTCGCGATCCAGCATCGCGGCATCCTCGGCACCGCCTCCGTCCAGAAGTGGATCGGCGTCCTGGTCATCGTGCCGCTCGCAATCGTCGGCGTCGTCCCGCTTCTCACGCACGGCGTGAACTGGTCGAACTTCTCGCCCTTCGTGCCGCTCGCCGCCGCCTACGCCCCCGAGCCCGGCGCGTGGAACATTCCCGGCTGGACCCTGGTGCTCGGCGGCATGTTCATCGCGGCCTGGTCGACCTACGGCTTCGAGACGGCGGTCTGCTACACCAGCGAATTCAAGAATCCCGCGACCGACACCTTCAAGGCGATCTTCTATTCCGGCCTGCTCTGCATCGCCTTCTTCGTGATCGTGCCCTTCACCTTCCAGAGCGAGCTCGGCCTCACGGGCATGCTGGCGACCCCGGTCGTCGACGGCTCCGGCGTCGCAGCCGCGATGGCCCACATGGTCGGCGGCGGACCGATCATCGAGAACGCGCTGGTCATGCTCATGATCCTCGCGCTGCTGCTGTGCATCATGACGGCGATGGCCGGCTCCTCGCGCACCCTCTACCAGGGCTCCGTCGACGGCTGGCTCCCGCGCTATCTCTCCTACGTCAACCACCACGGCGCGCCGGTCAGCGCGATGTGGACCGACCTGATCTTCAACCTGATCCTGCTCGCGATCGCCTGCGCCGACGCCACCTCGTTCTTCTTCATCCTGGCGGTGTCGAACTGCGGCTACATCATCTTCAACTTCCTCAACCTGAACTCGGGCTGGATCCACCGCATCGACTCGGGCCACATCGACCGGCCGTACAAGGCGCCGACCTTCATCATCGCCCTCGGCGCGATCTTCGCCTTCGTCAACGCCGCCTTCATGGGCGCCGGCGCGAAGGTCTGGAACCCGATGGCGCTGTGGGCCGGCCTGATCACCGCGGCGCTCATCGTCCCGGTGTTCTTCTTCCGGCACTACATCCAGGACAAGGGCAAGTTCCCCGCCCGGATGCTGGAGGATCTCGGCGTCGGCCCCGACGGCGCGATGGTCAGGCCGAAGGCGGGCATCCTGCCCTACCTGACGCTGATCGCGGGCGTCGCGGTGGTGCTGATCGCCAACGCCGTCTTCCACCTCTGACCATGCAGCCCGCCCCGGCGCGCCAACCGCGCGCCGGGGCTTTTTGTTTCAAGACGCGGACAGGCTCGTGACGACGCTCTCAGACATCAAAAGCCGGCCGATCTACGCAGGACTGAAGGTCGACGACATGGCCCGCCGGCACCTGGTCGCGGCCGAGGGCGAAGGCGCGCTCGCGGTGATCGAGGCCTTCAGCAGGGCTCCCGACGCGCTCGACCGCACCACGATCCTCTATTGCCCCGCAGGCTCCGCCGCGATGGGCCACGACACGGCGCTCGCCGACCTCAATCCGGACGTCTTCCATCTGGCGCCCTCGCCCCAGACGCTTCTGGTGCGCCTCAACGTCATGCTCTCCACCGCGACCATGGGCACGAGGCTCTACGCCACGGGCACCGAAGGCTTCATCGGCGCGGTGATCGCGGCCGCCCTTCCCTTCGGCGTCGACCATCACTCGATCTACACCGAGCACCGCGGCTCGCTCGCCCGCCGGGTTCAGTGCGTGCACTGCAAGGGCATGACGGAGAACGTCACCGCGACGCCCTTCACCTGTTCGCATTGCGGGCTGACCCTGTTCGTGCGCGACCACTATTCCCGAAGGCTCGGCGCCTTCCAGGGCGTCTGCGTCGACGCCGAGGAGCCGGGCGTGATTCCTCCGGTCGAGGAGCTCTACAAATGAGCGGCGGCGTCGAGATCACGGTCCGCGTCGCCGAGATCGAGCAGGCGACGGCGAGCGTGAAGCGCTTCCGGCTGGCCTCCGCCTCGGGCGAGCCGCTGCCGGTGTTCTCCGCCGGATCGCACGTCGTCGTCAGCATGGACGACGGCGGCCACCGCATCCGGAACCCCTATTCGCTGATCGACCGCGCGCCGGACGGCCTGAGCTACCGCATCGGCGTGCTGCGGACCCCGAACTCCCGCGGCGGCTCGATCTTCATGCACGAGCGGGTGAGCGTCGGCTCGGAGCTCGTCATCACCATGCCGGTGAACCTGTTCCCGCTGATCCGCACCGGCCGCAAGCACGTGCTGGTCGCGGGCGGCATCGGCGTGACGCCGATCTACGCGATGGCCGACGAGCTCCGCAGCCAGAACGCGCCTTACGAGGTGCATTACGCGATGCGCGACGAGGCGAACGGCGCCTTCGCGGCCGAGCTGGTCGAGCGCCACGGCGACAAGGTCCGGCTCTACCGCGACGACGCCCGCGAGATCATCCGCGTCGAGGAGATGCTGCCCAACCAGCCGCTCGGCACGCATCTCTACGTCTGCGGGCCGGAGGGCATGATCAACGCCATCCTCGCCGGCGGCCGCGCGGCGGGCTGGCCGGTCGAGAACCTGCATTCCGAGCGCTTCCTGGCGCCGCCCGGCGGCGCGCCGTTCAGCGTGGCGCTGGCCAAGGCCGGCATCACGGCCGAGGTCGGCCCGCATCAGAGCCTGCTCGAGGCGATCGAGGAGGCCGGAGTCGACGCGCCGTATCTTTGCCGCGGCGGCGCCTGCGGGCAGTGCGTGACGACCGTCCTCTCGTTCGAGGGCGAGCTGATCCACAACGACCACTACCTCACCGACGAGGAGAAGGCGTCGGGGACCAAGATCATGACCTGCGTCTCGCGGCTGAACGGCCGCGAACTGGTGCTCGACCTGTGAGAGCCCTCCAGAACGAGGCGTCGGTCTTCACCTCTCCCCGCCGGGCAGAGGTGAAGTGCGGCGGCGCGCGCCTCATCACCTTCACGAACTGAACGCCGGAGAAGAAGAATGGGCCTCCAGTTCAAGACCGAAACGTTCCGCGACGACTTCACCTTCTCGAACAGTCCGGAGGCGATCCACCGCTTTCCGTTCCCGTTCGACAGCGACAGCTACATGTATTCGGTGAACATCGAGCAGCATATGCCCGGGCCGCCGAAGTCGCATGTCGAGTTCCCGATCGACATCGACGAGCACTACGTCGCCGAGATGCAGGACCGCGCCATGGTGCTCAAGGAGGACCCGCTGCGCTGCCAGGCGCTGCCGCATATGCTGACCGCGGAGTGGGACCTCGTCGAGCTCCTGATGGAGTCGATGTCGAAGCACTATCCCGAGCACTTCTCGCTGACCAAGGACGGCGACCGGTGGCATTGGGTCAACCGCCCGCTCGGGATCGACCAGCGCTTCACCTTCGGCGACACGGCCACGCTGCCCTATCCCCCGATGGAGTACGTCACCCGACAGTGCCAGGGCGATTTCGCCCTGATCGACCAGCGCAACGACATGCTGTTCATGGACGCCGGCATGATCACCACGCAGGCGGACTGGTCGCTCGACTTCGACATCGGCATGAGTTGGACCGAATGGCACGGGCCCGTGCCGCTCGCGCATGATCTCGGCATCATGGACCGCGCGCTGAAGTTCCTGCTGAACCTCCAGCAGGGCCGGCCGGTGCGCCGCCTGAACTGGACGATGACGGTCAATCCGCGGCTCGACACCTCGCCGGAGAACTACCACAAATGGGGCGTCGACCGGACCACGGTGACGCCGGAGAACGTCGGCGACAAGGTGCATCTCCGGGTCGAGCTGCAGGCGCTGTGGCGGCTGCCGCGCTCGAACGCGATCGTGTTCTCGATCCGCTGCTACCTCATCAAGATGAGCGAGCTCGTCACCATCCCCAAATGGGGCCGCCGCTTCCCGCGGATCCTGAAGGGCCTTCCGCCCGAACTCGCCGAGTACAAGGGCCTCACGCGCTACCGCGACATGACGATCAAGTATCTCGAGCAGTTCGACGACGGCGCGCCGACCTCGCCGGGCTTCTTCCCGGACTGAAGATTACGCGCACGCCGTCATGCCCGCCTTCGCGGGCATCCACGACTTGACCGATCGCCGGCTGCGTCACGCCAAAGTCGTGGATACCCGGCTTCGCCGGGCATGACGCAAGACCAGACCTGCGAACATCGACATAAGGAGAGGGGAACCCCATGAAGCCCGAAGACTATCCGCGCCAGTCGATCCTGAACGAGCGTCACAAGGCGCTGGGCTCCAAGCTCGACGGCGAGTGGAACGGCATGCCGCTCGCGCAGACATACGCGACCAGCACCGCCGAAGAGGTCGTCGCGACCCGCACGAAGGCTGGCCTGATCGACGTGTCGGCGCTGCGCCTCATCAACGTGAAGGGGCCCGACGCCGAGAAGGCGCTCAACGCCATGCTCACCTCCGACATGGCGAAGCTGAAGCCCGGCCAGTCGGCGATCTCCAACCTCGTCGACGAGAACGGCTCGCTGATCGACGACGTGCTGGTCTATCGCAACGGCCCCGACGACTTCCGCCTGAGCCATGGCGGCGGCTCGCTGGAGGACGTCATCGACCCGTTCTTCCAGGGTGTGGACGCGACCTGGGCGAAGGACGACGACACCCATGTGCTCTCGCTGCAGGGGCCGAAGGCGCTTGAGATCCTCAACCCGCACGCCTCGATCGACCTCTCGACGATCAAGTATTTCGAGCACGCGCCGGGCGAGCTGTTCGGCAAGTCGGTGACGCTCGCCCGCGGCGGCTATTCGGCCGAGCGCGGCTACGAAGTGTTCGCGTCAGCCGCGGACTCCGTCGAGATCTGGGACAAGATCCTGGAGGCCGGCGCGCCCTACGGCGCGATCGCGACCTCGTGGTCCTGCCTCGACACCGTCCGCATGGAAGGCGCGCTGCTGTTCTTCCCCTTCGACATGCCGAAGGGCGACGAGACGCCCTGGGAGGTCGGCGCCGACTGGACGGTCGATCTCTCGAAGCCCGACTTCCACGGCAAGGAAGCGCTGGTGCGCCGCAGACAAGAGATCCGCAGCGCCAATGTCGGCCTGGAGATCGACGCGCACGAGGCGATCGAGCCGGGCGCCAAGCTGGTGAAGGACGGCAGGCAAGTCGGCACAGTCAATTCGACGACCTACAGCGACTACCTGATGAAATCGATCGCGCTCGGCTCCGTGCCGCCGGAGCTCAAGGGCTGGGGCACCACCTTCGAAGTGGTCTCCGCGCTCGGGACCTTCCCGGCCCATGTCGTGCGCACCCCGTTCTACGACCCGCACAGAATCCGCACCCACCCGCTCGACGAGCGGGGGTGAGTCTCGCCTTTCGTCCCCCGCTCTCTCCAGCAGAGGGGAGGGGGACGGAGGCATGGCGCCTCCCTCCCTTCCCCTTGCGGGGAGGGGAGCTTCAGGCGTCAGGCTTCGCCCCCCGCCGTCATCCCTCGTTCAAAAACCGCCCCTCCCCGACCATCGCGGCATTGACGGCGGGCGGCTGAGGGAGAATCGTTCGGCCCTGTTGCGACGCAACATCGAAAGGCGGACGATGCCACGGGACAGCAAGACGGCGGGCATTGGCGAGTTCGGCGGCGCGCCGGCGGTCACGGACTGGGGCGGCTCGGCCGCGGCCATGCCGATGTACTGGCTGTTCGAGGCCGCGCAGGCGTCTCTCGGACCGGCCCGGGCGCTCGCCGACGCGGGGAAGCTCTACTTCAAGAACCCGGTCAATCCGGCCTCGCACACCGAATGGGGCCGCAAGATCGGCGCGATGTGCGAGGTGTTCGAGCGCGCCACCCGCCGCTACGGCAAGCCGGAATTCGGGATCAAGTCCACGCTGGTGCGCGGCGAGCGCGTCGCCGTCACGGAAGAGGTCGTCTGGACGAGGCCGTTCTGCAGCCTGCTGCATTTCCGCAAGACGCTCCGCTCGGGCGCGCGCCGGCAGCCGAAGCTGCTGATCGTCGCGCCGATGTCCGGCCACTACGCCACCCTGCTGCGCGGCACGGTCGAGGCGATGGTGCAGGACCACGACGTCTACATCACCGACTGGACCGACGCCCGGCTGGTGCCGGTGGCGGACGGCACGTTCGACCTCGACGATTACATCGACTACCTGATCTCGATCTTCCACTTCATGAGCGGCGACGTGCATGTGATGGCGGTGTGCCAGCCGGCGGTGCCGGTGCTCGCGGCGGTCGCGCGCATGGAGGCCGAGGGCGATCCCTACGCGCCGCGCTCGATGACGCTGATGGGCGGCCCGATCGACACCCGCGAGAACCCGACGGCGGTGAACCAGGTCGCGATCGACAAGGGGACCGAGTGGTTCCAGAGCCATGTCATCACCGTGGTGCCGTGGCCGAACCCCGGCGTGATGCGGCAGGTCTATCCGGGCTTCCTGCAGCTCACCGGCTTCGTCAGCATGAACCTCGACCGCCATGTCACGGCCCACAAGGACTTCTTCAACCACCTGATCCAGGGCGACGGCGACTCCGCCGGCAAGCACCGCGAGTTCTACGACGAGTATCTCGCCGTGATGGACCTGACGGCGGAGTTCTACCTCCAGACCGTCGACACCGTGTTCGTCCGCCAGGCGCTGCCGAAGGGCCAGATGACCCACCGCGGCAAGAAGGTCGACTGCTCGAAGATCACGCGCTGCGCGCTGATGACGGTGGAAGGCGAGCGCGACGACATTTCGGGCGTCGGCCAGACCCGGGCCGCCCACACGCTCTGCACCGGCCTCGCCGACGACAAGCGCGTCCATTATCTCCAGGACAGCGTCGGCCATTACGGCGTGTTCAACGGCTCCCGCTTCCGCTCCGAGATCGCGCCGCGCATCCGCGACTTCATCAACTGGAACGAGCCGCGCGCCCCGAAGGCGGCGCCCGCCGCGCCCGCCGCCCGCTCGACTTCGGGAAACGGCGCGGCTCCCGCCGAGGAGGTCGCGACCGTCGCGCCGCGCGCGAAGACCGGAACGACGAAAACCAAGCCCGCCGCCGACGTCCGCTCTCCCGCCGACGACCTCACGAAGATCGTCGGCGTCGGGCCGAAGATCCAGGGCCAGCTCAACGAGGCCGGAATCTTCCATTTCTGGCAGATCGCCAAGCTGACCAAAGCCGAGATCGCAAGGCTCGACGAGCGGTTCACGCCGCCGGGCCGGATCTCTCGTGACAGATGGGTGGAGCAGGCGGTCGCATTGTCACGCTCGTCCTAGACGGCGGGTCCGGCGACAGCCGATTCGTTCTCGCGCTGAAAAGTCCAGCCCGCGCCGCGACAGCGTGAATAGCCCCTCACTTTGGTATTTCTTATTAATTTTTTATGTCATATGACGCGCTCTCGTGTGGAGCGAAAGCATCGTTCTTCGCGTTCCAGTCTCGTCAAGTACCGAATAGTCTTATTATTAGACAGGAGATCGCCATGAATTATCGCACCTTGGCCGGCGCCGCCGCGCTGCTCGCCGCCGCCTTCGCCCCGACCGCGTCTTACGCCGCGACCGGCGCCGAAGTCATCGCGGCCATCGACGGCGACAAGGACGGCACGCTCGACATCGCCGAAGTGATCAACGCCGGCGTGAAGACCTTCATCGCCATCAACCCCGACGGCGACACGACGCTCGAAAGCGGCGAGACCAAGGGTCGCCTGACAGCGGCCGACTGGAAGAGGGCCAACCGCGACGGCGACCAGACCCTCGAGATGGACGAATGGCTGAAGATCCTGCGCGCGCGCTTCACGAAGGCGGATCCGGACAAGGACGGCACGCTCGACGCCAAGGAGCTCGACACCAAGGCGGGCCAGGCCGTCATCCTCATGATCGTGAAGTGAAGGCTGACGGCTCGAACGGCCGCGGCCGCGCCGCCTCGTCGGCGCATGTCGGCGCCTAAGTGACGGCCGTCCGACTGACGCGGGGGGAATGGGTCCAGGCGATCCGCCCCCTCGCGCCAGATCAGGCTGTCGCCGCCATCGGAGACGTCCACGGCCAGGACGACCTGTTCGCCGCGCTGCGCGCGGAGCTCGCGCGAGATCTTTCCAGGGCCGCGCAGGCCACCTTCCTCCAGCTCGGCGACGTCGTCGACCGCGGCCCCCGATCGCTGGCGGCGCTCCGTCGCGCACGGCAGGGGCTGCCGGGCGTCGAATGCGTCACGCTCATGGGAAACCATGAAGACCGCATGCTGCGCGCGCTGATGACCGGCGACGACAGGGAGGCCGCCCTCTGGCTCGACTTCGGCGGCGGCGCGACGCTCGCCGAAACCGGCCTCAGCGCAGCCGACCCCGACTGGCGCGGTCGGCTGCGGCAGGCTCTCGGCGCGCGCATGATGGACTGGCTGGTCGGGCTGCCGCAGGCCCACCGCGTCGGCGACCTGCTGTTCGTCCACGCCGGGATCGACCCCTCCGTTCCGCTCGACCGTCAGGACGGCGAGACGCTGATGTGGGTGCGGAAACCGTTCCTGCAGAGCCCGGGCCCCTATCCTGGGAACGTCGCGGTGATCCATGGGCACACGCCCCAGCCCGCCGTCGCGCTCGACCACCCGCACCGCATCAACCTCGACACGGGCGCCTTCCGCACCGGCGTGCTCAGCGGGCTGCTCGTCGAGGGCGACAGGATGCAGATCGTGCAGGCGCTCCGCGATCCGTGAGACGGATCCGCTTGCGGCCCCGAGGGCGCCGACCGTAGCCTGCGCCCGCCGCGCGCCTGCCCGAAGGCGCGATCCGGCTTCCCCAGCGAAGGGCTGAGCGCCGTTGGATCTCGACAGCATCCCCGACCGCCTGCTGACGCAGCGGCATCTGAGGCTCGACACTCTGGTCCGGCTGCGCTGGCTCGCAGTCGCTGGCCAGAGCCTGGCGGTGGTGGTCGTTCATGTCGGGCTGGCCGCCCCGCTGCCGATCGCGGCCTGCCTCGCCGTCATCGCCTGCTCCGCCGGCCTCAACGTCGCGCTGCGGCTGCTTTTTCCGATCAACTACCGGCTGAAGGTCCCGGCGGCCGGGCTGCTGCTCGGCTACGACCTGCTTCAGCTCGCCGCCCTGCTCTATCTGACCGGCGGGCTTGAGAATCCGTTCGCGGTTCTGTTCCTCGCGCCGGTGATGATCTCGGCCACCGCGCTGCCGCCGCGGGTGACGGCGCTGCTCGGGGCGGTCGTCGTCGGCCTCGCGACGTTCCTCGCCTCCCATCACCGGCCGCTGCCATGGCCCGGCCCCAGCCTGATCGACCTGCCGTTCCTCTACGTGCTCGGCGTCTGGGTCGCGCTGATGCTCGCGCTGGTGTTCATCGGCGTCTACGCCTGGCGGGTGGCGGAGGAGGCGCGCGAGCTCAGCCAGGCGCTCGCGGCGACCGAGCTGGTGCTCGCCCGCGAGCAGCATCTTTCCGCGCTCGACGGGCTGGCGGCGGCCGCCGCCCACGAGCTCGGCACGCCGCTCGCCACCATCGCGCTGGTCGCCAAGGAGCTCGAGCGGGCGCTGACCCCCGGCCCGCACGAGGACGATTTCAAGCTGCTGCGAGAGCAGGTCGCGCGCTGCCGTGAGATCCTGAAGACGCTGACCTCGCTGGACGAGGGCGGCGCGCCGTTCGAGCGCATGGCGCTGCGGCACATGCTGGAGGAGATCGCCGAGCCGCACCGGAACTTCGGCGTGGCGCTCGAGGTCACCGCGCAGGGCGACCCCGCGCTCGAGCCCGCATGGCTGCGCAACCCGAGCGTGCTCTATGGCGTCGGCAATCTGGTGGAGAACGCGGTCGACTTCGCCGAGGCGCGCGTCAGCGTCGCCGGACGCTGGAGCGCCGACCGCGTCGACGTCGCGATCGACGACGACGGCCCCGGCTTCGCGCCGGAGATCATCGGCCGGCTGGGCGAGCCTTATGTCTCCACCCGCTCGGCGGGGCGCGACACGCCGCACGAGGCCGGCGGGCTCGGCCTCGGCTTCTTCATCGCGAAGACGCTGCTCGAGCGCTCGGGGGCGCAGGTCTCGCTGTCGAACGCGCCGCCGCCGGCCCACGGCGCCCGGATCCGGGTCTCCTGGCCGCGCGCCCGCTTCGCGGCGCCGCCGGCGGCCGCCGCCGCCGGCCCCGCTTCGGCCCCTGTCGCGCGTCCGGCGCCGTCTTGAGCGTTGACGGAACGGGCGTTGCTTGGTAGGTGACCGGCTCTCGCGGCGGGCTTGAGAAGTCCGCCGCTCGTGCTTTTACGGCCCGGCCCGCGCGACGCGGCGCCCGCATCGCCGACCGACCGAGGAATCGCATCCATGGCCAACACGCCGTCGGCCAAGAAGGCCGCCCGCAAGATCGCCCGCCGCACCGTGGTGAACGGCGCGCGCCGAAGCCGCGTCCGCACCTTCCTGCGGAAGGTCGAGGAGGCGATCGCCTCCGGCAACGCCGAAAGCGCCAAGTCCGCGCTGTCGGCCGCCGAGCCGGAGATCATGCGCGCCGCCCAGAAGGGCGTTCTGCACAAGAACACCGCGTCCCGGAAGGTGTCGCGTCTCGCCGCCAGGGTGCGCTCCATCTCGGCCTGAACGCGACTGTCCCACGACGATCGAAAACCCGGCCCTGCGCCGGGTTTTTTCGTTTGTGGCGCCCGCGCGACGCGCAAGTCAGTGTTTCTGCGGATGTCGAATCCGGCTTGACTCGCCGAAAGCGCTCTTGCGCAACCCATACGAGTCTACGTGACGTTTCCGAGCAGAAAAACCATATAAAAATCATATGCTTAGAGCTTAGACAGCGAGGCGGACCCGGAATCCGGCCATTCGGAGGCAGGCAGCCTTCCTCCCCGCGAAAAGAATCTTGGCCGCCTGAGACGGGTGTCCGACGATCCGGCGGCGGCGACAAATTTGCTGGCTATGCAGGGCTTTGCCGGAGCATCCGGAAACGGAGTCTCACAGCGGGACGGGCGCTCCGCCACGATCGAATCGATTCGTTCAAGCTCGACCATTGCGTCGCCCACAGGCTCTGGGTATCTTCCGAGCCATGGAGACGGCCGAGATAAACCTTGTTTCTGCAAGCGAACTGATCGGCCAGAATCTCTGAAATCCCAAGTTGTGGACAGATCTGCCGGGCGCGTATTCGCTCGGTAGGCCGAAGTTGCGTAAATGCCATCCGGGCAATTCTTGGTGGCGTCTGGACTGCGTTGCGTTGAAGTCGGGGACGTTCTTTTCAATCGGGTGAAATGAGGCGCCGGACGCTGTTCGGCGAACGGAAGAGCATGTCTCAATCAACGGCCCCTTATGCGGGCGACGTTTCGCCCGCCGAGGCGTGGTCCGCGCTCGAAAGCGACCCCGCCGCCGCGCTTGTCGACGTGCGGACCGTGGTCGAATGGAACTTCGTCGGCACGCCGGACCTCTCGGGCCTGTCGAAGCGCCCGGTGTTCCAGGAGTGGCAAACCTTCCCCTCGATGCAGGTCGACACGGCCTTCGTCGACAAGGTGGCGGGGGCGCTCTCCGCCGCGGGGGCCGGTTCCGACACGCCGGTCTACTTCCTCTGCCGCAGCGGCGCCCGTAGCCAGGCGGCCGCGGCGGCGATGGCGGCCCGGGGGTGGAGCCGCTGCTTCAATATCGCGGGCGGGTTCGAGGGCCCGCTCGGTCCAGACCGCCACAGAGGCGCCTCCGCCGGCTGGAAAGCCGATGGACTGCCCTGGTCCCAGTCCTGACGGGCTGCGGCTTTCCTGCACTCGCCTTGCCTTCAGACGTCGAACTCCCGGAGAGGTCCCATGCTTGGTGCTCAGTCGGCAGCCCGTTCCAGCGCGTTTGCCGCCAATGACGACCGCACCGAGCGCGATCCCGCCTGGGAGGGCGTCACGCAGCGGCTGCGATCGGAATATGGCGAGGACGTCTTCACGAGCTGGTTCACCCGCATCGTGCTCGACCGCGTCGACGACGGGATCGCCTATCTCACGGTGCCGACCCGCTTCCTGAAATCGTGGATCCAGGCCCATTACGCCGACCGGATCGCCGCCGTGTTCGCCGAGGCGAACCCGGAGGTCCGGACGGTTTCGATCGGCGTACGCGTCGCCTCCCCGAAGCTCGCGGCGCCGAGCCGGGATTCGGTGATCGCGGCGCCGGTGCCGGACGCGACCCGCTTCCTCGATTTCCCCGCTCCCCAGCCCGCCGCGGTCTCGTTCGGCCAGCGGATCGAGGCGAACCGGCTGTCCGGCTCGCCGCTCGACAAGCGCCTGACCTTCGACACCTTCCTCTCCGGCCGCTCGAACGCGCTCGCCTACGCAGCGGCCCGCCAGATCGCCGACGCCAGGCCCGGCGACCCCGTGACCTTCAACCCGCTCGTGATCCATTCCGCGGTCGGGCTCGGCAAGACCCACCTGCTGCAGGCCACCGCCCATGCGGCCGAGGCCTCCGGCCGGCGCGTCACCTACCTCACAGCCGAGAAGTTCATGTTCGACTTCGTGGCGGCGCTGCGCGCCCAGACGGCGCTCGCCTTCAAGGAGCGGCTGCGGGCGATCGACGTCCTGATCATCGACGACCTGCAGTTCCTTCAAGGCAAGACGGTTCAGCAGGAGTTCGGCCACACGCTGAACGCGCTGCTCGACGGCCGCCAGCAGGTGATCATCGCAGCCGACCGCGCTCCCGCCGAGCTCGAGGCGATCGACGAACGCCTGCGCTCGCGGCTCGCCGGCGGCCTGACGCTGGAGATGGGCGGCCTCGACGAGGAGCTGCGCCAGAAGATCCTCGACGTGCGGGTGGCGGCGGCCCGCCTCGCCCACCCCAAGTTCGACCCGCCGGCGGAGGTCGTCGCCTATGTCGCGCGGACCGTGACGGCGAACGGCCGCGACCTCGACGGGGCGATCAACCGGCTTATCGCGCACAACACGCTGACCGGCGCGCCGATCACGGTGGAGATGGCCGAGACGGCCTTGCGCGACCTCGTCCGCCAGGTCGAGCCCAAGCGCGTCAAGATCGAGGAGATCCAGCGCATCGTCGCGCGGCACTATCAGGTCAGCCGCGCCGACATCCTGTCCTCGCGCCGGACCCAGACGGTGGTGCGTCCGCGGCAGGTCGCGATGTACCTGTCGAAGCAGCTCACGCTGCGCTCGCTGCCCGAGATCGGCCGGCGCTTCGGCGGCCGCGACCACACCACGGTGCTGCACGCCGTCCGCAAGATCGACGATCTGGTCAAGCGCGACGGCGCGCTGTTCGACGAGGTCGAACTGCTGAAGCGCATGCTTCTGGAGTAAGCGGCGCCGTCGCCGGCTCCAGCATCGGCGACAGTCTCGGAGGATGCAGCGCCCTGATCGGCGGGCGCTACTCCGCCGCCTGTGGCTGCTCCTGCTGCTTGGCCAGCGCCCGCTCCCGCACGAAGCGGCTGATCTCGTATTTCAGCGCCGCCGTGTCGTTCGCAGGCGTCCAGGCCTTCACGCTGAGCTCGATGTCGTCGCCGTATCCGACCTTCTTCACCACAGGCGGCGGCTCGTCCAGCGCCCGTGGATTGTCCCTCAGGAACTGCGAGACGTCCGCGGCCGTGGCGTCGGCGTCGCCGTTGTGGGCCGTGATGGTCGTCTCGACGAAGCGGTTCGGATATTTCGAGAAGTTGGTCATGGCGTTGCCCCAGACCGAGCCGTTCGGGATCAGCACCTGGACGTTGTCGGCGGTCGCGACCTCGGTGAAGAACAGATTGAGGTCGCGGACCTCGCCGTTCTTGCCGCCGACCTCGATGCGATCGCCGACGCGGAACGGCCGGAACAGCAGCAGCATGACCCCCGCCGCCATGTTCGACAGGGTCCCCTGCAGGGCGAGGCCGATGGCCAGAGACGCGGCGCCCAGCACCGCGATGAGGCTGGTGGCCTGAATGCCGACGACCTGCAGAATCGCGACGAGCACGATCGCGAGAACGGCGTAGCGCACGAGGCTCGACAGGAAGCCGGCGACGGTCACGTCCATATGCTTGGTCGCAAGCAGCAGGCTATGCGCCCCGCGCTCGGCCACGTTCGACAGCCAGAAGCCGATGACGGCGAGGAAAATCGCGCCGAGGGCGCTGACGCCGTAGGTCACGGCGAGGCCGGTCAGCATGGAGAAATCAACGGGTATATGAGGCATGATCTGCTCTCCTCTCGCTTGAGCGCAGGCTTGGCTCACAAACGCGAAGGCCCGCGGAGCGTTCGGCGAACGGACTGAGATAGGACGGTTTCGGCCAGCGTCACGGCGCCCGCGCCAAGTTTCCTGGTCTCGACGCGCCGGAATAGGCCCGTCCCGCGAAGCCGCGGCTTGTCACGGGAAAGCGGCCTGATAAGGTCGCCAGCCCCGGCGCGGGTCCCCCCTGCGCCGCGGGGCCGGCAGGGCGATCCCAGGCGCCGAACGACCGGTGGAATTCCCCACGGAGCGGGACGAAAAATGCGAGCGACCCTCGAGCGAGCGGCCCTGTTGAAGGCTCTCGCCCATGTCCACCGCGTCGTCGAACGGCGCAACACGATTCCCATCCTCGCGAACGTCCTGCTGCGCGCCGGCGAAGGCGGGCTGAAGCTGCAGGCGACCGACCTCGACCTCGAGATCGTGGAGACGGCCGCGGCGGACGTCGCGCAGGCCGGCGCGACCACCGTGCCCGCCCACACGTTCTACGACATCGTCCGCAAGCTGCCGGACGGGTCCCAGGTCTCGCTCGAGATGGGCGGCGAGCGCGGCACGCTGGTGATCCGCGCCGGCCGGTCGCGCTTCACGCTGCAGACCCTGCCGGACAGCGACTTCCCGGACCTCGCGGCGGGCGAACTGCCGGTGAGCTTCAAGATCGGGGCGGCGGATCTGCGCCGCCTGATCGAAAAGACCCAGTTCGCGATCTCCAACGAGGAGACCCGCTACTACCTCAACGGAATCTATCTCCACGTCGCCGAAAGCGGCGGCGTTTCGGTGCTGCGCGCGGTCGCGACCGACGGCCACCGCCTCGCCCGCATCGAGATCCCGGCGCCGGCCGGCGCCAAGGGCATGCCGGGCGTGATCGTTCCGCGCAAGACCGTCGCCGAAATCCAGCGGCTGGTCGAAGACCCCGAGGGCGAGGTCACGGTCGAGCTGTCGCCGTCGAAGATCCGCATCGCGCTCGGCGCCGCGGTGCTGACATCGAAGCTGATCGACGGCACCTTCCCCGATTACAACCGCGTGATCCCGACAGGCAACGACAAGCGCCTCACCGTCGACCGCGCGGAGTTCGCGAGCGCCGTCGACCGCGTCTCGACCATCTCTTCGGAGCGCGGCCGGGCCGTGAAGCTGTCGCTGTCGGACCGCAAGCTGGTGCTCACCGTCACCAATCCGGATTCAGGCAACGCGACGGAGGAGATCGAGGTCGACTACGAAGCCGAGCCGCTCGATATCGGCTTCAACTCGCGCTACCTGCTCGACATCGCGAGCCAGCTCGAGGGCGACACCGCGCTGATCCGATTGGCCGACCCCGGCTCGCCCACTCTGGTCCAGGACCGCGACGACGCGCCCGCGCTCTATGTTCTGATGCCGATGCGGGTGTGAGCGCGTGCCGGGGCGGCGCTCTGTGCGCTCCGGGACCAGTGAGCCGTTCCACCTCGCCATAAAACGCGCCGTCGTGGTCCGGCTTGACCGGACCACCCATGCCGGACGTCGAGCTCTACGCTGACGCATGGGTCCTCCGGCCAAGCCGGAGGACGACGGAGGTTTATCTTGGATCGAAGAGAGGCGAGGGAGACCGAGCGGCCCCTGCCCCGCCGCGTCGCCGTCGCGCGGCTGCGGCTGACGAACTTCCGCTCTTATCCCGCGCTCGACCTCGCCTGCGGCCCGAACTCGGTCGCGCTGGTCGGGCCGAACGGAGCGGGCAAGACCAACATCCTCGAGGCGATCTCGCTGCTCGCGCCAGGCCGCGGCCTGCGCCGCGCGCCGCATGGCGAGCTCGCGCGCGTCGGGGGCGACGGCTCATGGGCGGTGGCCGCCGAGCTTGCAGGCGATGACGGCGAGACCCGGCTCGGCACCGGCGTCGAGCCGGGCGCCGAGGGCGGCAGGCGCTGCCGCATCGACGGCGCCTCGGTCGGCTCGGCCGGCGCCTTCGCCGAGCATCTGCGGCTCGTCTGGCTGACGCCCGACCTCGACGGCCTGTTCCGCGGCCCCGCCGGCGACCGCAGGCGGTTTCTCGACCGGCTGGTGGTGGCCGCCGACCCCGAGCACGCCGGCCGCGCCTCGGGCCTCGAGCGGGCGCTGCGCTCACGCAACCGCCTGCTGGAGGACGAGGCCGCCGATCCGCGCTGGCTCGACGCGATCGAGCGGGAGCTCGCCGAGCTCGCCGTCGCGGTCGCCGCCGCCCGCGCCGAGACGGTCGGCCGCCTCGGAGCGCTGATCGCGGAGACCCACGACCCGGCCTCGCCGTTCCCCTCGGCCGCCATCGCGCTCGACGGCGCGCTCGAGGCGGAGCTGGCGACCAGGCCGGCGACCGAGGCCGAGGACGGCTACCGCCAGCGGCTGGCCCAGACCCGCCGCCGCGACCGCGCCGCTGGTCGCACGCTGGAGGGGCCGCACCTGAGCGACCTGCTGGTCCGCCACGCGCCGAAGGACATGCCTGCGGAGCGCTGCTCCACCGGCGAGCAGAAGGCCCTGCTGGTCGGCCTGGTTCTGGCGCACGCCAGGCTGATCGCGCGGCTCGACGGCGCGGCGCCCGTGCTGCTGCTCGACGAAGTCGCGGCCCATCTCGACCCGCTCCGCCGCGAGGCGCTCTATGCGGCCCTCGACGCCCTCGGCGCCCAGGTCTGGCTGACGGGCGCCGATCCCGCGGCCTTCGCCGAACTCGGCGACCGCGCGCGGATTTTCGCGATTTCCGACGGCGCCGCGCGCGACTTGTGACCCGTCTGTCGTGAGGCATGCGCGCCGCGCAGCAACGCCCTGTGGAAAATTGCAAAAAAGTTATTATCTCTCAGTCTGTTAATCGGACGCCGCGCGGCGCCCGCCGCAACGCTCCGCGAACGGCCGAAAACTCGCTTTTCCCGGCCGCGCAGGGTAGAAGAAGCCCATCGGGAATCTCCTGATTCCTCACCGCTCGCATGGGTCGACATCCCACGCCTCCGACTTGAATTCGCGGCGAGCCTTAAGACGACCGAGAGACCTTCATGACCGACATCACCCCGAACGGCGGCGCCGAAGATTATGGCGCGGACTCGATCCGCGTCCTCAAGGGGCTCGACGCCGTGCGGAAGCGACCCGGCATGTATATCGGCGACACCGATGACGGCTCGGGCCTCCACCACATGGTCTACGAGGTCATCGACAACGGCATCGACGAGGCGCTGGCGGGCTGGGCGGACGAGGTCAGCGTCACGCTGAACGCCGACGGCTCCTGCACCGTCACCGACAACGGCCGCGGCATCCCGACCGGCATCCACACCGAAGAGGGCATCTCGGCGGCCGAGGTCATCATGACCCAGCTGCACGCCGGCGGTAAGTTCGACCAGAACTCCTACAAGGTGTCGGGCGGCCTGCACGGCGTCGGCGTCTCTGTCGTCAACGCGCTCTCGACCAAGCTGACCTTACGCGTCTGGCAGAACGACCAGGAGCACGAGATGTCGTTCACCCATGGCGTCGCCGACGCGCCGCTCAAGGTGAACGGCCCCTCCAACGGCCGCCGCGGCACAGAGGTGACCTTCACGCCGAGCTTCGAGACCTTCACGGGGGTGCGCGAGTTCGACTATGGCACGCTGGAGCATCGGCTGCGCGAGCTCGCCTTCCTGAACTCCGGCGTCAAGATCGTGCTGACCGACGCCCGGGGGCCTGAGCCGAAGCGCGAGGAGCTGTTCTACGAGGGCGGCGTCGAGGCCTTTGTGCGCTATCTCGACCGCGCCAAGCACCCGCTGATCACCACCCCGATCGTGCTGCGGTCCGAGAAGGACGGCATCGGCGTCGAGGTCGCGATGTGGTGGAACGACAGCTACCACGAGAACGTGCTGGTTTTCACCAACAACATCCCCCAGCGCGACGGCGGCACGCATCTCGCGGGCTTCCGCGCCGCGCTGACGCGCCAGATCAACGGCTATGCGGATTCCTCCGGCGTCGCCAAGCGCGAGAAGGTCTCGCTCACCGGCGACGACGCCCGCGAGGGCCTGACCTGCGTGCTCTCGGTCAAGGTTCCCGACCCCAAATTCTCGTCGCAGACCAAGGACAAGCTGGTCTCGTCCGAGGTGCGGCCGGCGGTCGAGAACCTCGTCAACGAGGCGCTGAACCGTTGGCTCGAGGAGCATCCCGCGGACGCCAAGATCGTGGTGCAGAAGGTCGTCGAGGCCGCGGCCGCCCGCGAGGCCGCCAAGAAGGCGCGCGAGCTCACCCGTCGCAAGGGCGCGCTCGACATCGCGTCGCTGCCCGGCAAGCTCGCCGACTGCCAGGAGCGCGACCCGGCCAAGGCCGAACTGTTCATCGTCGAGGGCGACTCGGCCGGCGGCTCCGCCAAGCAGGGCCGCTCGCGCGAGTTCCAGGCGGTGCTCCCGCTGCGCGGCAAGATCCTCAACGTCGAGCGCGCGCGCTTCGACCGCATGCTGGGCAGCCAGGAGATCGGCACGCTGATCACCGCGCTCGGCACCGGCATCGGGCGCGAGGAGTTCAACGCCGACAAGCTGCGCTACCACAAGATCATCATCATGACGGACGCCGACGTCGACGGCAGCCATATCCGCACGCTGCTGCTGACCTTCTTCTTCCGCCAGATGCCGGAGCTGTTCGAGCGCGGGCACATCTACATCGCCCAGCCGCCGCTCTACAAAGTCGTGCGCGGCAAGTCCGAGCAGTACCTGAAGGACGAGCGGGCGCTCGAGGACTACCTCGTCGACCAGGGCCTTGAGGGCGTCACGCTGAAGCTCGCGAGCGGCGAGGCCCGCTCGGGGCTCGACCTGCGCTCGGTCGTCGAGACCGCACGCAGCGTGCGCGCTCTGCTCGGCGGCCTGCATTCGCGCTATCGCCGCTCGGTGGTCGAGCAGGCCGCGATCGCCGGCGCGCTGACGATCGACGTGCTGCGCGATCCGGAGAAGGCGCAGAGCGCCGCGACCTACATCGCAAAACGCCTCGATCTGCTGTCGGAGGAGACCGAGCGCGGCTGGGAGGGCCTCGCGAGCGAGGAGGGCTTCACCTTCACCCGCACCGTGCGCGGCGTGCGGGAGGCCGCCTTCATCGACGCGGCGTTCCTCGCGAGCGCCGACGCCCGCAAGCTCGACGAGCGGGCGGCCCACCTGCAGGAGATCTACGGCCTTACGCCGCATCTGCTGCGCAAGGACGACTCCTCCCCCGTCCACGGCCCGAGCGCGCTGGTCGACGGCGTTCTGACCGCGGGCCGCAAGGGCGTCAGCCAGTTGCAGCGCTACAAGGGCCTCGGCGAGATGAACCCCGACCAGCTCTGGGAGACCACGCTCGACGTCAACGCCCGCACGCTGCTGCAGGTCAAGGTGAAGGAGGTCGACGAGGCCGACGACATCTTCACCAAGCTGATGGGCGACGTCGTCGAGCCGCGCCGCGAGTTCATCCAGGACAACGCCCTGACGGTCGCCAACCTCGACGTGTGAGGCGGCGGCGCCGTCTGACGCGGCGTCTACGAAACCCGCGCGCGACGGATCGCGCGGGTTTCGCCGTTGTCGGGGACGCGCGGCCCGTCGCCGGTCCCTTCGGGCATGGCGCCCGGCTAAACCGCGCGACGCCCCGTCACGAGCCGGTAGATCACGATGGCTGCGGCGATGATCAGCAGCAGATGGATGAGCGCGCCGGCGACGTGATAGACAACGAAGCCGAGCACCCAGAGCACGACGAGGATCGCGGCGATGGCCCAGAGCATGATTACCTCTTGATCTGTTCGGAGACCGGCGCGACAGGGCCGGTCCGCGTGGGGCGACAGGTTCGTCTTGGCAGGTTCGGCGTCGGGGCGAGGCTTCCTTTTGGGAGCAGCGGCCGCTTGGTGGAAGCCGTCGCCGATGACGGACCAGCAGGAGTGTAGGGCCCGATCCGTCCGAGGGCGAGGCCCCGAACCGCGAAGGAGGCGGTCGCCGGCGATCAGCGGCCTGCGACGGCGGATGCGCTCAGCCACCAGATGCCGGCATGCTCGACCGGCGTCCGGAGCGCCTCGACGATGCGCTCCGCAAAAACGCTCGATCTCATCAGGATCGGGATGGACGCGCAGCAACCGCGAACTCGTCGCCCCCGATCCGCGCGACCCCGAAAGAGCAGCGGACGCCTTCGAGGCGACGGTCGAAATCATCCGACGGACCGGCGGGGCCCCGAGGCTCCGGCGTCGGGCCTTCCAGCGAAGAGGCGAGCCGTATCAATCGCTCGCTCTTTACCCGACTAAATCGATCGATTAACTTAAATGTGTTGACCCGCCTCACACGGAGCGAGAAGCACATGACCGCCAAGCTTTACACCTACGAACAGTCCGGAAACAGCTACAAGGTACGGCTTCTGCTGTCCTTCCTCCAGGTCGAGGTCGAACATATCGAGATCGACTTTATCGGCGACGAGCAACACGGGCCTGAATTCCTGAAGATTAACCCGCGCGGCGAGGTTCCCGTGCTTGTCGACGGCGACAGGACCTTCCGAGATTCGGCGTCGATCCTCACCTATCTGGCTGGAACGCACTCGAAGTCTTCGTGGTGGTCGGACGACGTCAGCGAGCAGGCCGCGATCATCGACTGGCTGGCCTTCGCCTCCAGCTGGGTTCAGTACGGCGTGTTCACCGCCCGCGCGATCCTGTCGTTCAAGGGCCCGTATAACGGCCTTGGCACCGAGAGCAACGAAACGACGCTCCGGGAGGCGACGATCCGCGGCGTGAAGTCGCTTGAGATCCTCGAGACCGCGCTGAAGGACAACGAGTGGCTGGCGCTCGGCCGTCCGACGATCGCCGACATCGCCGTGTTCCCCTACGTCGCGCTGGCCCCCATGGGCGACATCTCGCTGGAGCCCTATCCAGCGATCCGGGCCTGGATCGGCCGCATCCGCCAGCTCCCAAACTTCTTCCCGATCGCCGGCCTCGACGATCCCGACTATCGCCGCCGCGACAAGGCGGCCTGAGGCGCCTCGACCGGGTCGTCGGCGCCGCATGATCCCGCGCGGCGCCGATCCCGATCGGGGTGCGGCCTTACCTCAGGCGAGCGGGAGACCGCCGCCGCGCCGGGCTGGCGTCAGGGCGCGCTCAGCACCGCGGCGCATTCGCCCGGCATCTTCGCGACCGTGAAGGGCGGCGGCGGCTTCCTGGGGCTCGGACCGGGCTGGGGGTGAAGCACGGCGTCGGTGAACCAGTAGTCGAGCACGCTGCCGCAGCCCTCCCCCGGCACGACGTCGCGCTGCGGGCGGCAGGACCGCTCGCCCGCCGGACAGCCGAGCCGGACGTGCATGTGATAGTCGTGGCCCCAGTTCGGCCGCACCTTCTCGAGCCAGGAGCGGTCGCCGCGCGCCTGCTGGCAGATCGCCTTCTTGATCGCCGGGTTGACCAGCACGCGCTCGACCTGCGGGTCGGTGGCGGCGTCCTTGACCACCTGCATGGTGTCGGGCGTCCAGTAGCGGTTCACGCCGCGGCGATCCTCCGAAACCACCATGGTCGACATGATGGTCTCGCGCTGCGGCATCGGGATCACCTGCGGCGGCATCTGCCGGAGCCAGACGTCGACGTCGAGCCCGATCTGGTGCGAGGCGTGGCCCCGCAGCATCGGGCCGCCGCGCGGCTGGGACATGTCGCCGATCAGGATTCCGGCCCAGGACGTGTTGGTCGTCACCCTGCGGGAGAACCGCTCGATGAAGTCGATCAGCTTGGTGCGGCCGTAGAAGCGGTTGCGCGAGGGCCGCATCACCTGCCAGGTCGGCCCGGTCAGCGGCAGCGTCGCCGCGCCCGAGATGCAGCCGTTCGAATAGAAACCGATCGAGCGTTCCGGCCCCTCGCTCGGATGGGCGACGCGGCCGAACAGCTCCTTCGCGGGCGTCATCGGCCCACCCGCGATCGGCGGGAGGCGAAAGCCCGGCGGCGTGACGTCCTGAGCGCTCGCGCTCCCCGCCACGAGCATCAGGAACGCTGCTGCGGCGAGGGACAGGCGCATCGGCGTCATCATTTCCGGGCCTCGATCGCGTCCCAGGTCATCACGGCGACGTCCGGGCCGCCGAGGCGCTTGATGGCGCGGATGCCGGTCGGCGAGGTCACGTTGATCTCGGTCAGCCAGCCGTCGATCACGTCGATGCCGACAAAGATCAGCCCGCGCCTCGAGAGCTCCGGTCCGATCGTGTCGCAGATCTCCTGCTCGCGGGCGCTGATCTCGGTGGTCTGGGCGGCCCCGCCGCGCACCATGTTGGAGCGCAGGTCGCCCGGCGCCGGCACGCGGTTGACGGCGCCGGCGAACTTGCCGTCGACCAGCAGGATGCGCTTGTCGCCCTTCGCCACTTCGGGGAGGAACTTCTGCACCATCCACGGCTCGCGGAAGCTGGTGGAGAAGAAGTCGATCAGCGAGCCATAGTTCAGGTCGTCGGCCGTCAGCCGGAACACCGCGGCGCCGCCATTGCCGTAGAGCGGCTTCACGACGATGTCCTGATGCTCCTTGCGGAAGGCGTCGATCTCCGCCCTGTCGCGCGTCACCAGCGTCGGCGGCATCAGATGGGGGAAGTCGAGGACGAAGATCTTTTCGGGCGCGTTCCGCACGTGCCCCGGATCGTTCACGACCAGCGTCTTCGGATGGACCCGCTCCAGCATGTGGGTGGTGGTGACATAGGCCATGTCGAAGGGCGGATCCTGCCTGAGCAGCACCACGTCGGTCTCGTCGCCCAGCGAGATCCTGACCTCCTCGCCCAGCGTGACGTGGTCCCCGGCGACGTCGCGCACCTGCGCCTGACGGACGGTCGCAAACACCTCGCCGCCGACCTGCGACAGGCGGTCGGGCGTGTACACCACGAGTTCGTGGCCGCGTCGTTGAGCCTCCAGCATCAGCGCGAACGTCGAATCGCCGGCGATATTGATCCGCTCGATGGGATCCATCTGCACGGCGACGCGAAGCGGCATGTACGGCTGTCCCGCTAGGGTTCAGAGGCCGAAGGCGTTGCGGATGTGCCGGGGCAGACGGCCCGGCGCGACCAGAACGACGTCGAACGTCACGACATATCCCGCATAAGCGGGGCGGCGCGCAAGGAAGGCTTCCGCGGCGCGGCCGATGCGCGCCTGCTGGCGCAGCGTCACGGCCTCGGCGGCGCTTGCGAAATCGCCGCGCGCCTTGACCTCGACGAAGGCCAGGGTGCGACCGCGCGCCGCGATCACGTCGACCTCGCCGGGGCCGTCCGCGAATCGCCGGGCGAGAATCGACCAGCCTTTCAGCCTGAGCAGCCAGACCGCGCGGGTTTCGGCGCGCAGGCCGAGGCGGAACGCGCGGACGCGGGCCTCGGCGCCGCCCATCAGCGGCGCGCCTTGGTCAGCTCCAGCGCCCGCGCATAGACCTCGCGGCGCGCGACGCCGGACGCCGACGACACCTCCGACACCGCATCCTTGACCGAAACGCGGGCGAGGGCTGCGGTCAGCAGCGCGTCGACGTCCTCGGCGGCGGTCGGCGCTTCGGCCGAAGGCGGCGCGATGACGAGCGCGATCTCGCCCTTCGGCGCGGGCTCCCCGGCCAGCGCCGCCGCCAGCTCGGCGAGGGATCCGCGGCGCACCTGCTCGAAGCGCTTGGTCATCTCGCGCGCGATCGCGGCCGGCCGCGGCCCGAGGCCGGCGGCGAGATCGGCAAGCGACTCGGCGAGGCGCGGCCCGCTCTCGAATAGCACGAGCGTCGCGGGGATGCGCGACAGCTCGGCCACCCGCCCCTGCCGGGCGTGGCTCTTAGGCGGCAGGAAGCCTTCGAAGAAGAAGCGGTCGGTCGGCAGGCCGGACACCACCAGCGCCGCCATCACGGCCGAAGCGCCCGGCGCCGTGGTGACGAAGGCGCCCGCCGCGACCGCGTCGCGCACCAGCTTGAAGCCGGGGTCGGAGACCAGCGGCGTCCCGGCGTCGCTCACCAGGGCGATGCGTCCCCCCTGGCTGAGGCGGGCGAGCACCTTGGGACGCATCTCGGCGGCGTTGTGCTCGTGATAGGCGCTGAGCGGCGTCGAGATTCCATAATGCGAAACGAGCTTGCGGGTGACGCGGGTGTCCTCGCACAGCACGAGCTCCGCGCCGGCCAACGTCTCCAGCGCCCGCAGCGTGATGTCGGCGAGGGCGCCGATCGGTGTCGCGACGACGTGGAGCCCCGGCTGGAGGGCCGAGGCCACGAGGCGCTGGCCCGCGAGGACGTAACCCCGCCCGTCGGCGGGCGGCTCGTCCTGCGGGGCGTCGTGAGATGGCGTCAGGCGCGCGGGCCTTGGCATGAAAGCGCTCGTCGTCTACTGGAGGAACAGTCTATAGGGCCGCCGCGTCGTCGCAAATGCGGCGCACGGCGACTATCGGGGCGATCAGCAGCCTTTGCGTGCGGGACGCAAGGCCGGATTGCGGTGGTTTGACGATGATCTTCGAGCGGCGGTCGGTCCTCAGGACCTTGATGATCGCGGCGACGGCCCTTTCGCTTTCGGCCTGCGGGTCGGACGGCGGGCCGGACGAGCCGAAGCTCGACCCGATGCAGGGCGTGCCGACCCCGAAGGTCGAGAGCGAGCCGCTCGGCGCCGTAACAGGTCAGAACGACGTCGTGGGCGAGGGCTCCGTCAAGGTGGCGCTGGTGCTGCCGACCTCGGCCTCCGGCGCCGCCGGCGCCGCCGCGCAATCGATGCGCAACGCGGCCGAAATGGCGCTCGCCGAGTTCAACACGCCCGACGTCCAGCTCGTCGTGAAGGACGACGCGGGCACAGCGCAGGGCGCATCCGCCGCAGTGACGGCCGCGACCGACGAGGGCGCCAAGCTCGTGATCGGCCCGCTGTTCGCGCATTCCGTCGCCAGCGCCGCCCAGGTCGCCCGGCAGAAGGGCGTGCCGATCCTCGCCTTCTCGACCGACGCCAACGTTGCCGCCCCCGGCGTGTTCCTGCTGAGCTTCATGCCGGAATCCGACGTGCAGCGGATCGTGTCCTACGCCGTCGCGCAGGGGAAACGCTCCTTCGCGGCGCTTCTGCCCGAGACCGGCTACGGCTCCGTCGTGGAGGCGGCCTTCCAGCAGGCGGTCGCCAAGGCGGGCGGACGCGTGGTGGGCCTGGAGCACTACGGCGACCGGTCGAAGATGGCCGAGCCCGTCGCCCGGCTCGCCGCGACTCTGCCGCAGGCCGACGCCCTGTTCATCCCCGATTCCGCGGACAATGTGCAGGCGGCCATCGGCATGCTCGCCACCAACGGCGTGAACCTGAAGCGCCTTCAGCTCCTGGGAACCGGCCTGTGGGACGACCCGCGGCTCGTCGGCGACGCCAGCCTCGCCGGCGCCTGGTACGCCGCGCCCGACAATTCGGGCTACCGCGCCTTCGCCGCCCGATACCGCGCGAAATACGGCGCCGATCCCGTACGCACGGCCTCGCTCGCCTATGACGCGACGTCGATGGTGGCCGCGATCGTCAAGGCGCAGGGCGCGGCGGCCCTGAACGACCAGACCTTCTCCAACCCGTCGGGCTTCTCCGGCGTCGACGGCACGTTCCGGTTCCGCTCGGACGGCGGCAACGAACGCGGGCTGGCGGTCTACGAGATCCAGCCGGGCGGACCGCGCATGGTCAACCCGCCGCCGAAGAGCTTCGGCGCTCAGACCGCGCAGGCCGCGGCGCCGGCGAACTGAGAGGCGGACCTTTACGCTCCCGTCATGCCCGGCGCAGCCGGGTATCCACGACTTCCTTCAGCGTATCCAAGTCGTGGATACCCGCGAAGACGCGGGCATGACGCCGGAGGGGCGCCCCTTCACCAGATCCGCGTCACCGAGAACCCAGCGCGGCGGATCAGCTCGACCAGTCCGTTCTCGCCCGGCAGATGGAGCGCGCCGACCGCGATGAAGGCGTTTCCCGTGGCCAGGATCGGCAGCGCGCGCTGCAGCATGGTGTGGTTGCGCCGTGTGATGAAGGCGGAGATGAAATCGGCGTAGCCGTCGACGTCGAACACGCCCGACCAGGCCGGGCCGCGCATCGCGAGCAGATAGCCGATACGGCGCGTCGAATAGAGCCCGGTGATCGTGCTCTCGACGTCTTCCGGCCGCAGCCGCTTGACGGTGGCGTCGCGCAGCATGCGAAGCGCGACGTCGTCGGGCACCGAGGCCAGGGCCTCGACCTGCTCCACCGGCGTCTCGAGGCCCACCAGCTGCGCGCCCTGCTCGACCGCGAGGCGCTCGATCCGCCCGTCCGCGGTCTCGACGTCGACCCCAGCGCTCGCCGGCACGCAGTTCGAGCGCGACAGCGACAGCGCGAGATACCAGGGCTGGAGCTGCTCGGCGACAGCCGGCGGAATGCCGGCCTGACCGAGGCGCGCCTCGACCTGCGGGCGGACGTCGTCCGGCAGCGCGCCGAGCGAATTGCCCTCCGGGCGGAACGAGCGGTTGCCGACGAGGCGGCGGAGCTCCGCGGCGACCCGGCGAGAGCTCGCGCCGGGCAGCTCGGTCGCGACGACGCGGGCGCGGCCGAGCGCGCGCAGCACGAGGTCGTCGAAGCTGCGCGCCACCGGCTCGCTCGAATGCATCGTGCCGAAGAGATACGAGACCTTGGAGCCCTGGCCCTCGATCCGCCACAGCAGACCCTGCCCGTTGGCGACCGAACGGGCCGCGCTTTCGAACCGGTCAAAACCGGCGGGGTCGCTCAGCTTCAGCGCGCGGACCAGATCGACGCCGCCGCAGAGGGCCGCCCTGTCCGGCGCCGCATTTTGCGCGGGGTCGGTCGGCTTCGGATCGGCGCGCGCGTCGCCGCTGGTCGCCGCTGGCGACCCGCCCGGCTGGGGAGCGTCTCCGGCGGAGGCTGAGCCGGCGCCGGAGAAAAGCGCCAGCGCCGCCGCGATGACCACGGTCCTGAGCGGCCTGCGCCAGCCTGCATTCGCCAGATGCACCATTTGAAAGGATGATGCGCTGCGTCCGGCGGTCCGCCAATCAGATATTTTCTATCGCGCGATTTGGTCTCGCCGGCCGGCCTACTGAATTTCGTCGGTCGAGGGGCCGGCGAGATCCTTCATCGACGCCACGGTCGAGTCGGCGTTGATCTCGTAGACGATCGGCGCGCCGGTGAAGAGCTCACGCTGCACAAGCTCCTCGGGGGTCAGCCGCTCCAGCGTCATGATCAGCGCCCGCAGCGAGTTGCCGTGGGCGGTGACCAGCGTGGTCCGGCCGTTCAGCACGTGCGGCAGGATCTCGCGGACGAAATAGGGCAGCGTGCGGGCGACGGTGTCCTTGAGGCTCTCGCCGCCGGGCGGGGGCACGTCATAGGAGCGGCGCCACAGCAGCACGCGGCTGTCGCCCCAGGTCTTGCGCGCGTCGTCCTTGTTGAGGCCGGTGAGTTCGCCGTAGTCGCGCTCGTTGAGCGCCTGATCCTCGATCGTCCTGAGGCCGCGCTGCCCGAGCTCCGCAAGGATCAGCTGGTTGGTGCGCTGGGCGCGGATCAGCTTCGACGTGAAGGCGATGTCGAAGCTGAGCCCCTCGGCCTTCAGCCTTCGGCCGGCCTCCTTCGCCTCCTCGACGCCCCGCTCGGTCAGATCCGGGTCTTTCCAGCCGGTGAACAGGTTCTTGAGGTTCCACTCGCTCTGGCCATGACGGACGAGGACGAGGCGACGCTTCATGCTGTTCAGCTCCTGGAGGACGGCCCGGGGACGCCGGGATGTGCGATCCCTTAGCGCAGCCGCGGGCGGATTGCACCGCAGCTTTTGCTCAGACCCCTGTGAGACCGAGAACGTCGGCCATCGAGTAATGCCCCGGCTTGCGCCGGAAACCCCAGATCGCCGCCTTCACCGCGCCGCGCGCGAAGATCATGCGGTCCTCGGCGCGGTGGCCGAGCTCCACCCGTTCGCCGGCGCCGGCGAGGATGACGGTGTGTTCGCCGACCACGGAGCCGCCGCGCAGGCTGGCGAAGCCGATCGTGCCTTCCACCCGTGCGCCGGTGTGGCCGTCGCGCGAGCGCACCGCGTTCTGGGCGAGCGATATTCCGCGGCCCTCGGCGGCGGCCTCGCCGAGCAGCAGCGCCGTGCCGGACGGCGCGTCGACCTTGGCGCGGTGGTGCATCTCGAGCACCTCGATGTCCCAATCCGGCCCGAGCGCGGCCGCGGCCTGGCGCACCAGCGCGGCGAGCAGGTTGACGCCGAGGCTCATATTGCCGGACCGCACGACGACGGCGTGACGGGCGGCGGCGTCGAGCCGGGCGAGATGGGGCTCGTCGAGCCCGGTCGTGCCGATGACGTGGACAATTCGCCCCTGCGCCGCGAATTCCGACAGGGCGACAGTCGCGTCGGGCGTGGTGAAGTCGAGGACGCCGTCAGCCTCGACGACGAGCGAAAGCGGATCGTCCGAAATCGCCACGCCGAGCGGGCCGACGCCTGCGAGTTCGCCGGCGTCCTTGCCGAGCGCCGGACTGCCCGGCCGCTCGAACGCGCCCGAGAGTTCGACGCCGTCCGTCTCGGAGATCGCGCGGACGAGGGAACGGCCCATCCGGCCGGCGGCTCCGGCGACGATCAGGCGCATCGATGACATTGCCGGCTCCGGTCGTATCGTGACGTGTCGCGGCGGTCATATCAGGACGCGGCGCGCGTTGCGAAGCGCCTTCGCCCGCCTTGAGGGTCGCATGCGCAGTTCGGCGACCTCCGCGGGGCGACGCCGGCCCTCGGTCTCGTCGCGACGCTGGTCTCGTCGCGACGCTGCGGGGTTCGCCGAAGCTTCGGACCTGTCCGGCGCGAGGCCCCCGTCGAAGGTCTGACGCCGATGCCTGCGGAGGCTGTCGGGGCCGCATCTCCTTGAGACGCAAGGCCCGGTCGGCGGAGTTCGCTGTCGAGCAGGTCAGCCATGCGGAATTTCTTGCGGCCTTCTGTCGCTCGGCGGGCTTCTTGGCGGGACATTTAGGGCTAGAATGATTATCAAGTGCGCGGGAAGAGACGCCACAATGATCTATGACGATGTTTTCCGCAGCGCGGTCGAACAGCTTCATACCGAGAAGCGCTACCGTGTCTTCGCTGATCTCGAGCGCCGTGCGGGGGAATTCCCGCACGCCACATGGCATGCGCCGGACGGTCCGCGCGACGTCGTGGTCTGGTGCTCCAACGATTATCTCGGCATGGGCGAGCACCCGAAGGTGCTGGCGGCGCTGACCGAGACCGCGAATCGCGTCGGCGCGGGCGCCGGCGGCACCCGCAACATCGCCGGCACCAACCACCCGCTCGTGATGCTCGAGAACGAGCTCGCCGACCTCCACGGCAAGGAGGCGGGCCTCGTCTTCACCTCCGGCTACGTCTCGAACGAGGCCTCGATCTCGACGATCGCCCGGCTGCTGCCGAACTGCCTGATCCTGTCGGACGCGCTGAACCACGCCTCGATGATCGCCGGCATGCGCGGCTCGGGCTGCGCCCGCAAGGTGTTCCAGCACAACGACCTCGACGACCTCGAGCGCCTGCTCGAGGAGGCCGGCCCCGACCGCGCCAAGATCATCGCCTTCGAGAGCGTCTATTCGATGGACGGCGACGTCTCGCCGATCGGCGCGATCTGCGACCTCGCCGAGAAATACGGCGCGATGACCTATCTCGACGAGGTCCACGCGGTCGGCATGTACGGCCCCCGCGGCGGCGGCATCGCCGAGCGCGACGGGGTGATGCACCGCGTCGACGTGATCGAGGGCACGCTCGCCAAGGGATTCGGCGTGATCGGCGGCTATGTCGCGGCGTCGAAGCCGATCATCGACGCGATCCGCTCCTACGCGCCGGGCTTCATCTTCACCACCGCGATCCCGCCGGCGATCGCCGCCGCCGCGTGCGCCTCGGTCGCCCATCTCAAGACCAGCCAAGTCGAGCGCGATCGGCACCAGAGCCAGACGCTGAAGACCAAGATCGCGCTCGCGGCCCGCGGCCTGCCGGTGATGCCGTCGGAGACGCACATCGTTCCGGTGCTCGTCGGCTGCCCGGAAAAGGCCAAGGCCGCGACCGACCTGCTGCTGTCGGACCACGGGATCTACATTCAGCCGATCAACTATCCGACGGTGCCGCGCGGCACCGAGCGGCTGCGGATCTCGCCCTCGCCGGCTCATGACGACGCGCTGATCCGCGGCCTCGCCCGCGCGCTCGACGCGGTCTGGAGCGAGCTCGACCTGCCCCGCCGTTACGAGGCGATCGCGGCGGAGTAAGCGGCGACGTCGTCGTCAGACGACGTCTCCGGCTGACCGGGCGGCGCTCACGCTGGGCGCGTAGCGCAACCGTGACCGAACCCTGGAATAACTCCAAACAACTGGCGTTGCTTGGCTCTTTGACTTTGCCTATTGCTTCGCGACGGTGCCGCTGGCGCATCGGCGGGAGGCGGCTTCTCAGGCATGGCGAAGAAGGGCTCCTCGTCGCGCGTCTGGTTGCTCGTCCATTCCTGGCTCGCGCTGCCGATCTGGGCGTTTTTGTTCTTCGTCTGCCTGACCGGGACGATCGCGACCGTCAGCCATGAGATCATGTGGCTGGTCGACCCCGGCATGCGCGCCCTGGCGCCGTCGGACGACGCGAAGCCGCTCGGCTACGACGCCCTGCTCGACGCCATCGAGCGCCAGCGCCCAGGCGTCGCCGTCGAAGACATCACGCCGCCGACCGCGTCGGGCTTCGCCACGACCTTCGACGCGACGACCCCGGAGGGCGTCTCGGTCCATCTCCACGTCGACCCCTACACAGGCGCGATCCAGGGCGAGCGCAGCGGCTTCGACTTTCCCCAGTTCATCCGGGCGCTGCACGGCTGGCTGCTGACGCCGTGGAGCGGCGGCGGCTTCGCGATCGGCTGGTATCTGGTCGCAATGCTCTCGCTGCCGCTGCTCGGCTCTCTGATCACCGGGCTCGTGGTCTACAAGAAGTTCTGGCGCGGCTATCTCAATCCGCGGCTCCGGACCGCGAACGGCGCCCGCATCTTCTGGGGCGACCTGCATCGCCTCGCCGGCGTGTGGTCGATCCCGTTCATCGCCATCATCTCGCTGTCAGCGCTCTGGTTCCTGATCGAGGCGGCGCTGTGGGATTCCGGCGTATCGATCTCGACGGAGGGCGCGCCGGCCGTCGTCGCGCGCGAGCATGTCCCGACCGGGCCGCGGCCGGACCGGCTGAGCGTCGACCGCGCCATCGAGGCGGCGCGGCGCAGCCTGCCGGGCTTCGAACCGCGTTACATCCGGACGCCGGGCGACGCCTACGCCACGATGACGATGCAGGGGCGCGGCGCGTTTCCGCTGCTCGACGAGAAGGCGAGCGTGAACCCCTACACCTACGAGCTGGCGGGCGCGCGGAAGATTTCCGACCTCACGGGGCTGGAGCTCGTGACCGAAAGCATGCGGCCGCTTCATGTCGGCGATTTCGGCGGCCTCTGGCTGAAGCTCGCCTATTTCGCCTTCGGGCTGACGCTCACCGCGATGGTGTTCTCCGGCATGATGATCTGGACGAAGCGCACCGCGCAGGCGACCGCGAAGCTCGTCCGGGCGGTTCGCTCGACCTCCGCCTTCCCGGAGCCGGCCGAATGAGCGCGACCACGAGGCGGGCCCCGGTCTCCCACTGGTGGCTGAAATGGCGCTTCCACCTCGGCGCGCTGATGGTCGTCGTGCCGCTCGCCTGCCTGCCGAACTATCTCGCGAGCGTCGCGCTTCATTCCGGGGAGAGCGGGCTCGGCTCCCGCGAGATCGGCGAGCGGACGGCCGGCCCATGGACGGTGCGGCTCGCCGAGCACGAGCTGACGCCGCCGGGACCGCACGAGACGCCGCAGACCGTGAAGACCTTCGAACTCGCGCTGACGGGCCCCGCCGTGACCGAGGTGCGCGCCGCTTATATCGCGATCGGCCGGCCGCCGGAATCGGCTCCCGGCGTGATCTTCACCGGATCGCCCTACCGGATGGCGGCGGACCTGCCCGTTCCCGACGGGACCGCGCCCGACGCCGAGCTCTGGCTGACGCTGGAGGGCTGGAACGGCTCGGTCCACCAGACCTCGCTGCCGCTCAGCGAGGCGTCGCCCGTGTCGGCGGAGTGGCTGAAGGCGCGGGCGGCCGCGAAGCCAGCCGGCGCGCCGTAGCGAACGTCGCCTGTCCGCCGCGGACGCGCGGCCTGCGCCGACGCCGGAATTCCTTGCCCGGACGCAGCCAGTTTCCCCTCGCCCGCCGGCCGTATCCGCCTATCGTAACGCTCGTCGTTCGAAAACGAGGCGTCGCCTTGGGTGATCTTCTGAAATCGCTGGCCTGGGACGACCTCCGGCTTGTGAAAGCGATCGCGGAGGCCCGCGGCATGCCAGGCGCCGCCGCGGCGCTCGGGCTCAACCATTCGACGGTGTTCCGCAGGCTCGGCCAGATCGAGGGCGCCATCGGCGCGACGCTGTTCGAGCGGCGGCGGACGGGCTACGCGCTCACCCCCGCCGGCGAGGAGATGACCCGGGTCGCGGCCGAGATCGACGAGAAGATCACCGCCTTCGCGCGGCGCGTCGAGGGCCGGGCGATATCGCCCGCCGGCGACCTGCGGGTCGCGACCAACGACAGCCTGCTCGTCCATCTGCTCACCCCGCTGTTCGCGCGCTTCCAGCACTCATGCCCGGACATCCGTCTCGACGTCGTCATCGGCAACGGGTCGCTCAACCTCTCCAAGCGCGACGCGGACGTCGCGATCCGCGCGACCGACAACCCGCCGGAAAATCTGGTCGGACGGCGCGTCGCCCGCATCGCCTGGGCGCTCTATGGCCGCGCCGAAGATTTTCCCGACGCCGCCTCGCCCCCCGGCATCGAGGAGCTGCGCGGCCGGACATGGGTTTCGCTCGGCGACGAGCTCGCGGCCATGAAGGTGGTGAAGTTCGTGCGCGCCAATGCGCCGGAGGCGAACATACGCTACCGCGCGAACACCGTGCTCGGCCTTGCGGAGGCGGTGGAGGCAGGTCTCGGGATCGGCCACCTGCCCTGCTTCATCGGCGACGTCCGGCCGGCGCTCGTGCGGCTTGGTCCGCCGGTCCCCTCCTTCGCCTCGGATCTCTGGCTGCTGACGCATCCCGACCTCCGGCAGTCGCCGCGGGTGCGGGCCTTCCTCGACGTCATGGCCACGGAGCTGACGGCCGCCAAGCCCATGCTCGAGGGCGAAGGCGGGCGGCGGGCGACGCAGGAGGCGCCAGCGTGACGTCCGAAACCGTTGACAGCGCAGCGCCCACGGGCTTCACCCTTCGACCCATGAACGAGGCGATGATCGAGCTTTCCGTGAACGCGGCGGCGCGCCGCGAGGCGGACCATCCGCGCTCGGCGGTGGCCGCCATCGCCAAGCCGCTGACGCTTGAATCCGGCTCGATCCTCGCGCCGCTCCGGATCGCCTACCAGACCTACGGCGTGCTGAACGCCGACCGCTCGAACGCGGTGCTGGTCTGCCACGCCCTGACCGCCGATCAGCACGCCGCGAACATTCATCCGCTGACGGGCAAGCCCGGCTGGTGGTCGACCATGATCGGTCCGGGACTGCCCATCGACACCAACCGCTTCTTCGTCATCTGCTCGAACGTCGTCGGCGGCTGCATGGGCACGACGGGCCCGGCCTCGACCGATCCCGCCACCGGCGAGCCCTACGGCCTCAATCTGCCGATGGTCACGATCGGCGACATGGTGGACGCTCAGGCGGCGTTGATCGATCATCTCGGCATTCCCGACCTGTTCTGCGTGGCCGGCGGCTCGATGGGCGGCATGCAGGTGCTGCAATGGGCGTCGAGCCATCCGGGACGGGTGTTCTCGGCGCTGCCGATCGCGACCGCGGCCAAGCATTCGGCGCAGAACATCGCATTCGACGAAGTCGGTCGGCAGGCGATCACCGCCGACCCAGACTGGCGCGGCGGGCGCTATCTGCTCGAGGGCGCGATCCCCCGCAAGGGTCTCGCGGTGGCGCGCATGGCGGCGCACATCACCTATCTGTCCGAGCCGGCGTTGCAGCGAAAGTTCGGCCGCAATCTGCAGGACCGCGACGCGCGCTCCTTCGGATTCGACGCCGACTTCCAGATCGAGAGCTATCTGCGCCATCAGGGCGCGAGCTTCGTCGAACGGTTCGACGCCAACAGCTATCTCTACGTCACCCGGGCGATGGACTATTTCGATCTCGCGGCGAACCATGGCGGGTCGCTCGCCAACGCCTTCCGCGACACGAAGACCCGGTTCTGCGTGGTGTCCTTCACCTCCGACTGGCTGTTCCCGACGGAGGGGTCTCGCCAGATCGTGCACGCCCTGAACGCGGCGGCCGCGAACGTCAGCTTCGTCGAGATCGCGACCGACAAGGGCCACGACGCCTTCCTGCTCGACGTGCCGGAGCTGATCGCCACGACGAAGGGGTTCATCGACAGCGCCGCCAAGGTCCGCGGTCTGCCGGAGGCGTGAGGCGGGCCTTTCGTCGTCTCAGCCCTCAGAACGCCGACGGCAGCTTGTAGACCTTGATCGGGCCGATCGCGACCTTGCCGCGCTCGATGGAGACCCGGTAGCTCGTCGCCGGCTGGCCGTCGAGCTGGGTCTGGGCGCCGAGGAGCTGGGCGCCGACCCCGAGCAGCGAGGCGAGCGCGGTCTTCTTGCCGCCCGCGATGAAGCCCTGCACCAGCCCGTCGACGCCGCGCGCCACCACGTCGCCGCCGCCATCCACGCGGCCCTGCGGGTCGAGGCCGAGGTCGCCCCTCGCCTCCGCCGCGACCTCGCCGCGCGAGACCCGCGCCAGCGCCACATGGACCCGGCCTCCGGCTTCCGCGAAGGCGCGCAGGCGCTCCGACGTCGGCTGCGGCCTGAGGTCTTCGAGGCCGCTCGCCCGGGCCTGCAGTTCGACGGAAACCGGACCCGAGCCGACCGGCAGCAGATCGAGCATGGGGGAACCCCCGTCGTCGAGCTTGAGCGCGAAGTCGTAGGAGCCCTCGGGAGCGTCCGGCGTCCGGCGCATATGGAGCTGGAGCGCCTTCGCCGCAGCGATCTCGTCGGCTCCTGAGACAAGTCGCGGCGCGTCGATCTCGATCGAGGCGCGCTCGAAACGCTTGCCCGAAGAGATCGCCATGCTCGCCTGCGCCAGCGCGAAGCTGAGGTCGGCCCTGCGGCCGTCGGCCATGGTGATGGCGACGGGACCGTCGAGCTCGCCGATCACCCGGTTGGGATCATAGACCTGCGCCACCGCGGTGAAGCGGGGGGCGGTCATCACGACAGGTCCGCCATCGGCCGGCGCCTTAGCCGTCACGCCGTCGCAGACCAGTTCGGCGCGGAACGGGAACCCGCGCAGCGTGCGCTTGTCGCAGGCGTAGACGCGGCCGTGCGACGCCTCGCGGGCGAGCCAGACGTCGATCGCGGCGTCCGCCCTGTGGGCGGCGTAAAACCAGAAGGCCGACCAGCCGCCGGCGAGCGCAAGCAGCAGCAGGGTCGGCGCGAGCACGAGCCAGCGGGTCCGACGGGACGCGGTCGGCGCGGAAACTGCAGGCTCACTCATCGCGCATTCCCGTATTCTTCTTGCGGCGCGGCGCCGACTCTTGCCGCCCGGCGGCGGGGCTGATACCCGACGCATGAGCGCCCTGCGCCGTCAAGCGCACCGCCCGAGCCCCGCCTATGATCCCGACAGACGTCGACCTCTGGGTATTCGCATACGGATCGCTGATGTGGCGGCCGGGCTTCGAGGCCGTCGAATCGACGCCCGCGGACGTCGACGGCTACCACCGGGCGCTCTGCATCGAATCGCACCGCCATCGCGGCACTCCTGAACTGCCCGGGCTCGTGCTGGGGCTTGACGAAGGCGGCTCCTGCCGGGGCGTCGCCTACCGGGTGGAGGCGCCGCGCGTCGCCGACACGCTCGCCTATCTGCGTGAGCGCGAGCTTGTCACCCACGTCTATGTCGAAAAGATGCTGCCGACGGCGCTTCCCGACGGGCGCGTGGTGCCGGCCGTGGCCTACGTGGTCGACCGCACGCACAGGCAGTATGTCGGCCTGCTGTCGCCGGAGGAGACGCTGTCCCGTATCGTCGGCCGGGTCGGCCTCGCCGGCCCGAATCCCGATTACGTCGTGAACACCGCCCGCGAGCTCGAACGGCTCGGCGTGGCCGATCCGACGCTCTCGTGGCTCGCCGCCGCCCTGACGGTGAGCACCGACGAATAGGTCTGAGTGTCGTTCACGAGGTCGGACAGCGCTTCGGCGCGGGATTCGTCGCTGACCGCGAGCAGATGCACATGCGCCTCGATCCGCACGCCCGGAGCGAGCGCAAGGCCCGGCAGCGCGGAGCCGCTTTCGCCGGCCCACATGATCTCCCGGCTTCCGTCGGCGGCGATCGCCACCAGCATCACGACGCCGTTCTCGACGCGCATCGCCTCGCCGAGCGGCATCACCGTCACGAGGTAGCGGCGGCCGGACCGGCCGCGCCAAAGCCGGTAGCGGTCGCCGAAGCCAGCTTCACGAGCGACCGCGGCCAGCCCGTCGTCCTCGGCGCCTGCGAGGGGCGGAGAGGCCGAGGCGACGCTCTCGATCAGCGCCTCGACATCGTTCAGCTCAAGCGTCGGCATCAGCGAATCACTCCGCATCGCGATCAACGTCACTAGGGGTTTTCACATACTCCCCTGTCAAGTTACCGCGCCTGCGCCGCGGCGGTCCGCTGGGATGGAGCGGGCGGCGCCAGGCCTAGAGCCTCAGCGGCGAGCGCGTCGCTCGCGGTCTCGATCCGCTCCCGCATGGCGCGCTCGAAGGCCGCGCGCCCGAGTCCGGGCGCGATCGGCTCCAGAAACTCGATGACCGCAACCCCCTGACGGAGGCGCGCCGCCCGGCGCGGCCAGAACACGCCGGTGTTGATCGCGACCGGCACGCAGGGGATGTTCAACCGGTCATAGAGATGGACGACGCCGGACTTGTACTGCGCCGGCGCGCCGACGGGCCGCCGCGTGCCTTCCGGAAAGATCACGATCTGGCGGCCTGCCTGGACCGCGCGATTCGCCTGCTCGATGAGCTGGAGCAGCGCCTCCCCGCCCGCGGCGCGGTTCAGCGCGATCATGTCCAGGCGCTTGAGGAACCAGCCGAAGAACGGAATCCAGGTGAGCTCGCGTTTCAGCACGAAGGCGGGGTCGGGCAGCTCCGGCGTCAGCGCGAAGGTCTCGAGCGCGGACTGGTGCTTGACCGCGACGATCGCAGCGCCCTGCGGGATGTTGTGACGGCCACGGATCTCGAGCCGGGTCCCGACCATCCAGCCGAGCAAAGCGAGAGTGGAACGGGCCCACCACTTGCCGATGCGGAGAGCCCGGCGGCGTGACATCAGCAGGACCGCCGGTCCGCTGACGACCGCCGTCAGACAGATATGGAGCGCCATCGCGACCGTGAACGCCATCGAGCGCCACAGCACCACGCGGCCGGCGCGCCGCGGCGCCGTCTCGGCCTCCAAGGCCGACCGGCTCTCGGCCTGAGCGCTCAGGAGCAGCAGCTGGGCGACGCCGCCCGCCTCTCGGCCGTCGCTTCCGGCTTCGCAAGACGCGGCGCGAGCCGGACGCGTACGAGCGCGGCGACGTATTTGACGTATTCCCCGACCATCAGCCGCGCCGTCGGCCAATCGCGCCACCACGGCACGTCGCGCAGCCGTTCGGTCACGACGGCGTAGGGAATCAACTCGACGTTCGGCATTTCACGGGCGAGCTCCATCAGCGTGCGCGGCATGTGATAGCCCGAAGTCACGACGATGAGCGAGTGAAACCCGTGCCCGTCAGCCCAGCGACGGGTTTCGACGGCGTTGCCCGCGGTGTTCAGCGCGCGCCGCCCGAGATCGACGCAACACCGCGCGAAGGCGGCGTAATCGGGCTGGGCGCGCGCGAGTTCGCTCTCGGTGGTCTCGGGGTGGACGCCGGAGATCAGCAGACGCCGACCGCGCCCGGAGGCGAGCAGCCTCAGAGCGTCTGACAGGCGCTCGGCGCCGCCCGTCAGCGCGACGATTCCATCACCTCGGGGCGGCGGCGCCTGTTCGCCGTCGGGCACCATCCGCACGAAGCCGACGAAGCCAGCGAGCGCAATGAGCGCCGCCGCCAAGCAGAGCAGCAGCAGCGGCCGCAGCCCTCCTGTCCGCGGCGATGGGGGCCGACGTTGGGCCGCTTCGCGTTGGACCAGATTCGCTTGCATGCCCATGTCAGCGACGCCGTCTGAAGCCCCGAGACTGCGCCTCGTCGCCGGCCGCCGCAAGATCGGCGACAGGCGACCGTGCCTCGGCGAGCGATCGGGCGGCGCTCAATTCATCGCCCTCAGCGTCCGGTACACAGTGACGCGCGAGGTGATCGAGGTCAGCGCCGCGATCAGCAAAACGATCGCGACGACGCCGGCATAGGCCGAGGCGCCGACCTGGAAGCGGCCGAACAGCGCGTCCATCTGGTCGACCGCGGCGCTGCCCACCCCCTGTTCGGCCGTGAAGCCCGCGACCATGAATGTCAGGAACGCCGCGATCCCTCCGGCGAGCCCGCCCTTGAGACCGAGCCGCAGGAACCGCCGCTGGAACTGGCCGGCGATATACCCGTCGCGGGCCCCGACGAAATGCAGCACCTGCACGATGTCGCGGTTGCCCGCCATCGCGCCGCGGGTCGCGAACACCACCGACAGCACGGTCGCGGTCAGCATCAAGGCGAGCACGCCGACGCCGAGCCAGACGATCGTCCGCGCCATCGCAACGAGACGGTCCAGGAAGCGGCGATGGTCGTCGAGCGTCGCGCCCGGCACCTCGCGCTCGAGCTTTTCCTTCAAGGCGACCGCGTCGAACGGCGTCTCGCCCGACAGCCTGAGAACCACAAGACGCGGGATCGGAAGGTCGTCGAAGGACAGGCCGGTTCCGAGCCACGGCTCGAGCAGGCGCGCGGTCTCCTGCTTGGAATAGGGCCGGACATCGACGACGCCGGCGGCGGAGCGTCCGATCTCGGCGGCCCGGGCGACCGACGCGTCCATGTCCCGGCCCTCGGCCGGGCGGATCTGGATCGTGGTCTCGCGCACGACGTCGCGCGCCCAGTCGTCCGCCGTCCGGCGCACGAGGTCGGCGGCCCCCACCGTCAGCGCGGCGAGATAGGTCATGATGGCGATGACCATGATGAGCGTGTTGCCGGAGACCGACGAGGCGGGAACGATCGGCCCCATCCTGCGCGTCGGCCCGGACGCCGCGGCCTTGGACTTCGATCCCGCCGCCTTCGGGATGGCGGGCTTCCGAGCCGCTCCCTCGCGCCCGTCGCGCCGTTCGGCGGGCGCCGCGCCGTGCTTCGCGCTCATTCGTAAACGTGCAGTCTGCCTTCGTGGAGCACCAGACGCTTGGCGTCATAGAGGTCCATCAAGGCGATGTCATGGGTGGCGATGACGACGGAGGTGCCTGATTTGTGCAGCTCCACGAACAACCGGAGGATGCGCCTGGCGAGTTGCGGATCGACGTTTCCGGTGGGCTCGTCGGCGAGCAGCATTTCGGGTTGCGCGACCAGCGCGCGGGCGATCGCGGCGCGCTGCTTCTCGCCGCCCGAGAGCACCAGCGGCAGCGCGTCGAGACGTTCGCCCAGGCCCACCCAGCCAAGCAGTTCGACGACCTCCGCCCGGTAGCTCGACTCGTCGCGGCCGGCGACGCGCAGGGGCAGCGCCACGTTCTCGTAGGTCGTCATGTGGTCGAGCAGCCGGAAATCCTGGAACACCACGCCGATCCGCCTGCGCAGGCCCGGCAGCTCCCGCTGCGGCAGCGTGAGGATGTCTCGCCCGAACACACGCACGAGGCCCCGCGTCGGCTTCAAGGCGAGGAACATCAGCCTGAGCAGCGACGTCTTGCCTGCGCCGGAGGGGCCGGTGAGGAACTGGAAAGAATTCGGCTCGATCGCGAAAGTCAGGTCGCGCAGAACCTCCGGCCCAAGGCCGTAGCGCAGTCCGACGTTCTCGAAACGAAGCATAAGCGGATCCTTCCCGGACGGAGGCCTCCAGGCCGCATCCACGGTTGTGGACCGGCACATTTTAACGAGCCATTAACGATAAGAGCGCGAGCTTGCCATGCGCCCGCAGCCGCGAGGGTCGATCGGCCGCGCCTCGCGCGTTCGCGAGGCCCCGCGCACCCAAGCGAACGGACGTCATGCTCGTCACCTGCCCGTCATGCCGCTCAAGCTATCGCCTCGACGACAGGGCGATCAGCGAAGGCCGCACGGTGCGGTGCGCCCGCTGCGCGACGGAATGGTTCGCCGCGGCGACGGCGACGCCGGTCATGGCGCTCGACGACGTCGCGCCGCTCGATGTGGTCGAGACGCCCCGTATCGTCGACGTCACGCCGAGCGTCGTCACGAAGAGCGCCCGCCGCGCCGTCTTCAGCTTCGCCGCACGAAACGAACCGGTCCCCGCAAGGCCGACCGTGAGGACGCCTCGCAAGACGTCGCGCGTCCGCCCCGCGGCGGCCTTCGCGATCGCCGGCCTCGCGGCTCTCGCTTTGCTTGTGTTCGAGCGCGACACGATCGTGAGGGCGACGCCGTCGCTTGCCTCGCTCTACGCCGCGGTCGGGCTGGACGTGAACGTCAGAGGGCTCGACATCCGCGACGTCAGGTCGTCCGAACAGGTCGAAGAAGGCGTGCCGCTGCTGCTCGTGACCGGCTCGATCGCTAATCTGACCCAGGGCCAGGTCGACGTCCCCCGCCTTCGGCTCGCCGTGAAGTCCGGCGACGATCGCGAACTCTACGCGTGGACCACGATCGCCAACCGATTGAAGCTCGCGCCGGGCGGATCAGCCCAGTTCAGGGCGCGGCTCGCCTCGCCGCCCGCCGAAGGCGAGGCGGTCGCCGTGCGCTTTCTCGGGCGGCGAGATATCATGACGACGAACGCCGGCCGTTGATCCGGCCTCAAGGAGACGGAATGACCCGGCGCATGAGCGTGCTCTACGGACCCGAGGCGATCGCCGTCCGCAATGCGGAGCTGGCGGCGGAGATCGCGGCCCTCACGCCTGAACGGCTGCTCGTGATCGCGGTGCTCAAGGGCAGTTTCGTGTTCGCGGCCGACCTGATCCGCGCCCTGCACGGCGCAGGTCTCGAGCCGGAAGTCGAGTTCATCACGCTGTCGAGCTACGGCGAGGGCCGCAAGTCGAGCGGCCAGGTGCGCATCGTGCATGACGTCGAGAGCGAGGTGGTCGGGCGCGACGTCGTGCTGGTCGACGACATTCTCGAATCCGGCCGCACGCTCGCATTCGCCCGCAAGCTGATGGAGAGCCGCGGCGCGCGACGGGTGATCACCTGTGTGCTGTTGAACAAGGGCGGCAAGCGGGCGGTCGAGATCGACGCCGATCTCGTCGGTTTCGAATGCCCGGACCGGTTCGTCGTCGGCTACGGCATGGACGCCGCGCACGCCTACCGCCAGCTTCCCTTCGTCGGGGTGGTCGAAGACTGAAACGAACCGGAGGAGTTGATCCCCATGGCCAGGATCCTGCTGACCGACGACGAGGAGGCCGTGCGCGGTTTCGTCCGCCGCGCCCTGGAGATGGACGGGCACGACGTCACTCCTGCCTTCGACGGCGCGGACGCGCTCGACAAGCTGGTGGAGGCGGACGGCGGCTTCGACCTGCTGCTGACCGACATCCGCATGCCGATGATGGACGGAATCGCGCTCGCGCTCGCCGCCGCCCGCGATTATCCCAGCCTCACCATCCTGCTGATGACCGGCTACGCCGACCAGCGCGAGCGGGCGGCGGGACTCGACGCGCTGATCCACGATGTCGTGACGAAGCCGTTCTCGCTCGACCAGATCCGCGCGGCGGTCGCCGACGCGCTCGGCGCCGGCGCGGCCCGGATGACGGCGTGACGGCGGCGCCTCGAAGGAGCCGTCTCGCCGTCGCTTTGCCCGCGTCGCCGCTTTGCGTCATCATCCGGCCGAAATCCACGCGCTCATCACCCGCGTGATCACTTGAACCACCGCAGGATAAGCCGTCAGTTGATCTCCAGCTTTCATACGATTATCGACCGCTCACCGCCGATGGCGCGCAAAGTCTTCTCGCTAAAGCCTGCGTTTGACTGCGTGACGTTGCGCCTGCAGGCGTTCCGCGCCGGCCATGCCGCCGCGCACCTCGATCGGAGCCGCTTGTTTACGGTGGCCCTGTTCTTCCCAGCCGCAGGTTTCGCAGGCGAGCCCGCTCTGCAGAACCGCACGCCGCAGACGAGATAGCCGCAGGCGAATGCTGGAGCTCCGCGACGTCTGGAAGGGCGTAAAAGTCCGAGGCAAACGAGAATGGCAACTCGCCGGGGCGAGCGTCGTCCTGCCGCCGCGGCGCCGCGTCGCGCTGCTCGGCATGAACGCCGTGAACAACGCCTCGGTTCTCAGCATTCTTTCGGGGATCCAACCTCCGGACAAGGGCTCCGTACGGCGCGTCGGGCTGGCCTGCTGGCCGTTCGGCAGCAAGGACTTCTTGGACAACGCTTCGACCTTCCGCCAGAACGCTAGCTTCCTCGGACGCATCTATGGCGTCGACGCCACCGACATCGCCAAGATCGCCATCGACCTGAGCGGCATAAAGCTGCGCAAGGGCTTGGCGCTTCGGCGATATCCGGTGGCGGAGCGCCGGCAGTTGGCGCTGGGCCTCACCCTCGCGCTGCAGTTCGACTGGTACTTCATCAACGAACAGCTTCCGAGGGTTCCGGCGGCCCGCGTGGCGACGATCGACGGCGTGATCGCGGATCGTATCAGCCGCGGCGGCGTTGTCTGGGCGACCACCGACCCTGAGAAGGTCGCCGGATATTGCGATGCGGGATTGGTTCTCGACCACGGCGGCCTGACGTTCTATGATACGATCACTGAGGCGTCCGAGGTGTATCGAAGCTTAGTTGAGACGAGGGCTGGCAAGCGCACATGAGCGACAACCTTGCAAAACGCTCCCGCGGGGACAGCCAGCTCGGCGCCCGAGCGCGCTCCATCCTGAGCATGCTGTCCGCATCCGGCGCGTCGCGGACGAAGCCGTCCGGCGGCGAGCAGCCGGTCTCCGAGGGCGCGACCCCGGACCAGTCCAGGTTTCCTTCACTGGTTTCTTCCCAGCCCGACGCCAGGGCCGCGCGTCTCGCGAAGCGGGCCGCGCGCCAGAAGATGGCCGCTGGAAGCGCACCCGCGGAGCAGCAGGCGGGAGCGGCGCCGGCGAATACGGTCGTTCCCCTGCCGCAGCGCGTGCTGCCGAAGCGTCGGGGCGCCCAGGTTCAGTCGGAACCCGCAGTCATCATCCCGCCCGCGCGCCCGGCGGGCGCCAAGCGCCGGCGCAATGTCGCCAAGCTGTCGGCGCTGCTGTCGATCGCGCTGCCGACGGCGCTCGCGACCGTCTATTACGGCCTCATAGCGGCGCCGCAATACGTGGCCGAAGCCCGGTTCGCCGTTCGCGCCCCAGCGGAGGCGAGCAGCCGGGGCGGCGATTTGATGAGCGCGATCACCGGCATGGGCAGCGCCATGACCTCGACGGGGTCGGACAGCTTCATCGTCGCGCAGTACATCGAGAGCGGCCAGATCGTCGCGAACATGCAGCGCGCGCTCGATCTGCGGTCGATCTACACGAACGACAAGGCCGATTTCGTCGCGAAGTACCGGCCTTACGACTTCGAGGACACGGTCGAGCATCTCACGCGTTACTGGAACACGGTGTCGTGGGTCTATTACGAGCCCGTCACCGGCATCATCACGTTCACGGTGCGCGCCTTCACGCCCGACGACGCGCTCAAGATCGCGCGCGAGACCGTCCGCGAGAGCGAAAACCTCGTCAACAAGCTGTCCGAGCGCGCGCGCGAGGATTCGCTGCGGATGGCCAAACAGGAACAGTCGCGCGCGGAGCTTCGGCTCAAATTCGCGCGCAAGGCGATCCAGGATTATCGCGACCGGCGCGGCGCCCCTGACGCCAAGAGCGTGGTGGACTCGCAGTATAAGATCGTCGCCGACCTCGAGGCCCAGCTCGCCAAGCAGGAAACCGAGCTCGGGGCGAGTTCGTCCTTCCTCTCCAAGGACGCGCCGACGGTCCGGGTGATGCGGAACCAGGCCGACGCCCTGCGGTCGCGCATCGAGGCGGAGCGCGCCAAGATAGGTTCGATCGGCCAGAAGGCCGGGGGTTCGTCCCCCATCTCCGCCTCGATGGCGGAGTACGAGAACCTCGAAACCGAGCGCACATTCGCCGAAAAGGGCTACGAGTCCGCGAGCCAGGCGGTTGATGCGGCGCGGATCTCGGCGGAGCGCCAGTCGCGCTATCTCACGACCTTCGTGGACCCCTATCTGCCGGAAGACTCGCTCTATCCGGCCCGGCTGAAGATGATCCTGCTGGTGCTGGTCTGCTCGTCCATCGCGTGGGCGATCGGCGCGCTGATCTTCTACGGCATCCGCGACCACAGCGCCTGAGGCGCCCGGGGTTCCCCGCGCGGCTTCGTCAGAGGCCGCCGGTCGCCGTCGCCGCCAGCCGGAAATGCTCGTCCCATCCGGCCGGGGCGAAGGCCTTCGCGCGCGCGACCGCGGCCGCCCTGCGCGGCGAGGCGGCGTCCGCGTAATCCAGCGCCGCCTGCTCCCAGGCCGGGCCGTCGAGCGGATCGAGCCGCTCGACGCGGTCGCCCGCGATCTCGCGGAACGCGGCGAGATCGGACGCCACAACCGGCGCGCCGAGCGCTAGCGCCTCAGCGAGCGGCAGGCCGAATCCCTCCGCGAAGCTCGGGAACAGCAAGGCCCGCGCGCCCTTGACGAGCGCGGCCAGCGCCGTGTCCGGCAGGTCGTTGATCTCCACGACATGGGCGCGGATGGCGGGCGCCCGTTCGAGCAGATCGATCACCATCTCGTTCTCCCAGCCCCGTCGGCCGACCAGAACGAGGGTCGGCGTCGCCTCCCCGAGGCGCTCGGCGAGCCTGCGCCAGACATGGAGCAGCAGGAGGTGGTTCTTGCGCGGCTCGATCGTGCCGAGCGCGACGAAATACGGCTTGGCGGCGTCGAGCGCGGGCGCGTCGCTCGAGAACCCGCGCTCGATCCCGAGCGGCGCGGTGACGATCGGCGGCGCGGCGCGGCCGATCTCGGACGCGAACGCCGCGAGATCGCGCGCCGTCTCCCCGGAGTTCGCGATCAGGGCCGTCCCATGGTCGAGCGCGGTCGTCATCCGCAGCCTGTGGCGCGCATCCTCGCCCTCGCGGCCATATTCGGGAAACCGGATCGGAATCAGGTCATGCACCAGCACGGTGAGCGCGGCGCCGGCGCGCCGTATGCCGGCGAACGGCTCCGGGCGGTCGAGGCGGATGTGCGAGACGTGGACGTAGACGTCGCCCCGCTCCGCCGCCGGGCGACGGATGGCGAGCAGCGCCGCGCCGCGAAGCTTAAGAGCGCGCCGCGCGGCGTCGTCCGGCGCCGACCGCTGCGGCGCGACGGCCGGCGCCGGCGCGCCAAGCCGCGCAGCAAGGCGACGCGCGGCCGCGTCGTCCGCTCCGCCCATGCGCCACTTGGCGTCGAGGGCGGCGACGAACGGCCCGACGCTCTCCCGCGGCAACGGGACGGCGCGGTTGCCGACGACAGCCGCAAATCCCGCGCGTTCCGGGGCCGCACTTAGCGCCCGAAGCGCATAGGCGAGCTCCACGCGGTCGACCCCGGTCGCGACCGGGTGCGCGGCGCGCGTGATCAGCCTGGTGACGTCGAGGATGGTGCGGGCCATGCGCCTCGGGCGGGGTTGAGGACGTCGCCCGCATCTAGCACGCCGCTTCGGCCCGCGGAACGCAAAGCCGCGGCTTTGAGGGCGGACCGGCGCTCGATATGATCGCAACGTCGCGCATGCGACGGCGACGTCGAGCGGGAGAAGATCAGGCGATGACAAAGGCCGCTCCGAGAACAGACGACGCCGCGCCGGAGCGCGGCGGGTTCGACTGGCGGGACCCTTTCGACATCGAGAGCGAACTTCTGGAGGAGGAGCGCCTCGTCCGAGACGTCGCGCGCGCTTATGCGCAGGACAGGCTGGCGCCGCGGGTCCGGGACGCCTACCGCAACGAGACCTTCGAGCGCGAGATCATGAGCGAGATGGGCGCGCTCGGCCTGCTGGGCTCGACGCTGCCCGAGGCCTATGGCGGAGCCGAGCTCGGCTATGTCGCCTACGGGCTCGCGGCCCGCGAGATCGAGCGGGTGGATTCCGGCTACCGCTCGGCGATGAGCGTGCAGTCCTCGCTCGTGATGCACCCGATCTTCGCCTATGGCGACGAGGCGCAGAGGCGCAGGTTCCTGCCGAAGCTCGCGAGCGGCGAATGGATCGGCTGCTTCGGCCTGACCGAGCCCGAGGCCGGCTCCGACCCCGCCGGCCTGCGCGCCCGCGCCGAGCGGATCGACGGCGGCTACCGGCTGACCGGCGCCAAGACCTGGATCACCAACGCCCCGGTCGCCGACGTCGCGGTCGTCTGGGCGAAGTCGGCGGCGCATGACGGCGCAATCCGCGGCTTCATCCTGGAACGGGGGATGAAGGGCCTGTCGACGCCGAAGATCGAAGGCAAGCTGGCGCTGCGCGCCTCGCTCACCGGCGAGATCGTGATGGACGGGGTCGAGGTCGCAGAGGACGCGCTGCTTCCGAACGTCTCGGGGCTGAAGGGCCCGTTCGGCTGCCTCAACCGCGCCCGCTACGGCATCGCCTGGGGCGTGATGGGAGCAGCCGAAGCCTGCTGGCACGCCGCGCTCGACTACACGCTGGCGCGCAAGCAGTTCGGCCGCCCGCTGGCGCAGACGCAGCTTGTGCAGAAGAAGCTCGCCGACATGCAGACCGAGATCGCGCTCGGCCTGCAGGCGGCCTTGCGGGCGGGACGGCTGTTCGACGAAGGCAGACTTGCGCCGGAGACGGTCTCGCTGATCAAGCGCAACAATTGCGGCAAGGCGCTCGACATCGCGCGCACCGCCCGCGACATGCTCGGCGGAAACGGAATCTCGGACGAATACGATGTGATGCGGGTCGCGCAGAACCTCGAGGCGGTGAACACCTACGAGGGCACGCACGACGTCCACGCGTTGATCCTGGGGCGCGCGCAGACCGGCCTGCAGGCGTTCTACTGATCAACGTCGAGGGTCCGAGCGTTGGTGCGGGCGGCCGGGGTCGAACCGGCACTCTGTCACCAGAACCGGATTTTGAGTCCGGCGCGTCTACCAGTTCCGCCACGCCCGCCGCAGCTCGCCCTCGAAGCGGGCGGCACGATGTCGGTAGCGTCTCCGCCTGTCAATTCGCGGCGCCCGCGAAGCCGCCCCCCGCGGACGGGCGCCGTCCGCCGCGTTGCATCCGGGACACGTAAAACTTATGGCTCGCGCGCGCGGGGGTTTAACGAGCCTTCATCTCCTCGCCGCCCATGTATGGTGGCCGTGAGTTCGCCCGACCTTCCATTCCGAACGCTCCCTCGAAAGATCCGCAATGCTGAGACGCCTGTACGCATGGACGCTGTCGCTCGCGGCGGGTCCGAGGGCGGAAGCCGCGCTTGCCGGCGTCTCCTTCGCCGAGGCGTCGTTCTTCCCGCTGCCGCCCGACATCCTGCTTGTGCCGATGATCCTGGCGCGCCCCGAGCGCGCCTATCGACTCGCGATCCTGTGCGGGATCTCCTCGACGCTCGGCGGCCTGCTCGGCTACGCGATCGGCGCGCTGCTCTACGACAGCCTGGGGCTCTGGATCATCCAGGTCTACGGCTACGCCGACAAGATGGATTCCTTCCGCCACGCCTATAACGACTACGGCCTGTGGATCATCCTGCTGAAGGGGCTGACGCCGATCCCCTACAAGCTGGTCAGCATCGTGTCGGGCTTTGCGGGATACAACGTCTTCCTGTTCTTCGTGCTCACCGCCATTTCGCGGACATTGCGCTTCCTGGCGGTCGCCTGGCTGCTGAAGCGCTATGGCGAGCCGGTGCGCGAGTTCATCGAGAAGCGCCTGGAAATCGCGGCGATCCTGATGCTCGTGTTCGTGGTCGGCGGCTTCGTGCTGGTGAAATACGTGGTCTGAGGACCGACGGCCTGGGACATAAGGAAGCCGCCGCGCCGGAACTCCCGGCGCGGCGGCTTTGCTTTGAGGCTTCCCTCGTCAGACGACGGTGAAGTCGGCGTTGGTCAGCGCCAGGTGGTCGCCGAGCGTCGCGAACTGCACGGCCGAGGCCGAGCCGGTTCCGTCGCGGTCGAACAGCAGGGCGCCGGTCGAGCTGTTGTAGATGATCCGGTCCGAAGCGTCGTGCGCTGCGGCGCCGGCTGTGAACGCGTCAGCCGAAAGGCCGCCGGTGGTCAGCCCCGCGAAGACGGTGTGGTCCAGGCGGATCGTGTCGTCGGCCACGCTGAAGTCGGTGATGTGGTCGACATTGCTGGCGCCGAGTTTGGTGTCGAACACGAAGGTGTCCCGCCCGGCGCCGCCGGTCAGGACGTCCGAGCCGGACGAGCCGTCGATCACGTTTTTCCCGGAGTTTCCGACGATCGTGTTGTCGAGGCTGTTGCCGAGCGCGTTCGTGTTGCCCGACCCCGTCAGGTTCAGGTTCTCAACATACTGCCCGGTGAGCGCGTAGCTCACCGTGCTGTTGACGGTGTCGACGCCGCCGCCCCGGCCCTCGACCGCCGTGTCGCCGGTGTTCTGGACGTAATAGGTGTCGTCGCCCGCGCCGCCGGACATGGTGTCGGCGCCGAAGCCGCCGTCGATCGCATTGTCGCCGGCGTTGCCGGTGATGACGTTGTCCAGCGAGTTGCCGGCGCCGTCGATGTCGTCCGAACCGGTGAGGTTCAGGTTCTCGACATACTGCCCGGCGAGCGAGAAGCTGACCGAACTGTTGACGGTGTCGGTTCCGCCCCGGTTCGCCTCGATGACGACGTCGCTGGCGTTGTCGACATAGTAGGTGTCGTTGCCGGCGAGACCGGTCATGGTGTCCGCGCCGGTCCAGCCGTTGATGACGTTGTCGCCGGTCGTGCCGCTGATGACGTTGTCGAGCGAGTTGCCGAGACCGTCGATGTCGCCGGAGCCGGTGAGGCTCAGGTTCTCGACGTACTGCGCCGAGAGGGCGTAGCTGACCGAGCTGATGACCTGATCGAAGCCGCCGTTCTTGGCTTCGAACGCTCTGTCGCCGGCGTTGTCGACATAATAGGTGTCGTCTCCAGCGCCGCCGCTCATCTGGTCGGCGCCGGTGAAGCCGTCGAGGACGTTGTCGCCGGCGTTGCCGGTGATGACGTTGTCCAGCGAGTTCCCCGTCCCGTTGATGTCCGCAGAGCCCGTGAGGTTCAGGTTCTCGACGTATTGTCCGGTGAGCGAGAAGCTCACCGAGCTGATGACCTTGTCGGTTCCGGCGTCGCCGGCTTCGATCACCCGATCGCCGGCGTTGTCAGCGTAATAGGTGTCGTTTCCGGCGCCGCCCGCCATCGTGTCAGCGCCCGTGGCGCCGTCGAGAACGTTGTTTCCAGCGTTGCCGGTGATGACGTTGTCGAGCGAGTTCCCCGTCCCGGCGATGTTCGCAGAGCCCGTGAGCGTGAGGTTCTCGATATACTGTCCGGCGAGCGAAAAGGCGACGGAGCTGTTGACGGTGTCGACGCCCTGTTCGTTGGCTTCCCTCACCTGGTCGCCCGCATTGTCGACGTAATAGATGTCGTCGCCGGAGCCGCCGGACATGGTGTCGGCGCCAGCGCCGCCGTCCAGGGTGTCCTGGCCGGCGCCGCCTGACATCGCATCGTCGCCCCCCATCCCATGGATTTCGTCGTTACCGGCGCCGCCACGGAGAGTGTTGTCCCGTTCGGTCCCGGTGACGTCGTCATCGCCGGTGAGCACGGTGGTGAGAACGTTGTCGACGTCGAGCCCCTCGCTTGGCGTGCTGAGGACCGCCCCCACGACATTCGTCACATAGGTGACGACATCCGCGAGGTCCGCAGCGCTGAGGTCCTGAAGCGCGGCCTGGTCGATCACCGTATGGCCGAGGAGGTCGGTGTCGAAGACGAGGTCCAGCACGCCGCCGAGAAGGCCGGTGTCGCCGCTCACCAGGTCGCCGAGCGCGCCGAGATCCAGCGTGCCTCCCGGACCGCCATCGAGAAGGGACTGGAGCTGGCCGACGTCGATCAGGTTGGCGTCGAGCAGCCCGCTGAGAAGGCCGGTGGGTTCGCCGCCCAGGGCGTTAGAGAGCGTGTCGCCGAGATCGTTGATGAGGTTTCCGGGCGCAATCTCCGTCACCACAGCGCCGAGGTCGCCCCCGAGAACGCCATTAATCGTATCTTCCAGATCGTCGAGCAAACCGCCCAGATCCAAATCCAACAACGCCATTTCAAGCTCCCTTGCAGTAAAAACCCATGAAAATGCCGAGCGACCTAGAGCCGCACCAGGACACCCTTTGAGCAATTCGTTTCTAAAAAGTGAATTATGAGTGATATCGAGTCCGGTTATATTGATGGACCTCATCTCTCAGAGAAAATTTCTACGTACGTAAGTATAACAAGGAGCGAACGTTTAAAATCTTCGGGAATTTGGTTATGCGATGACTTTTCGCGATTGCGGTAACCATATGACCGCGGCGACGGCGTCCCTGCCACTGTAAACCAACAGATGTTTTTTATATTCCTTACAACCTCGGCGAGACGGAAGCGCCTCAGGGCGTGACCCGGACACAGGCCTGTCCGCAGGCTTCCATCGCCCGCGCCGGTCTCGGAGGCGCCGGACGATCCAGCAAAAAAAAATTCGACAATTAGCGACGCGACGCTCCGGATCGGGCATACCGCGCCGATGAATCCGGTCTTGACGCCCCGCTTCGCCGCGCTGCTCGTCGCGATCGCCGCGGCCCTCACCGTCTCCGGCGCGCTCGTGTTCCAGCACGGCTTCGGCTACGTGCCCTGCATGCTCTGCCTCTGGGAGCGCTGGCCGTATTATCTCGGCGCTCCGCTCGCGCTGCTCGCGGCCCTGCTCGCGGCGCGTGGGAATCCGGGCGCCGCGCGGCTCGTCCTTGTGGTCGTGGGGCTGCTGTTCGTCGGCGGCGCGGGGCTTGGCGCCTACCACGCCGGGGTCGAATGGGGTTTTTGGCCCGGCCCCGCGAGCTGCGCCGGCGCCGACGCCGCGCCGACCTCGGCGGGCGGGCTGCTGGAGAGCATGCGCGCCACGAAGATCGTGCCCTGCGACAGCGCCGCGTGGACGCTCCTCGGGATTTCGCTCGCCGGCTACAACGCCCTGATCGCGGCGGCGCTGGCGGCGGTCGCCTTCATCGGCGCGCGGCGCCGGTCCTGAAAACGCCGCTTACGGCTCGAGCTCGCTGTCCCAGTAGAGATAGTCGAGCCAGCTGTCGTGCAGGTAGTTCGGCGGGAAGGCGCGGCCGTTGCGGTGCAGGTCGTGCACCGAGGGCTGGAACGGCGGCTGCGCCGGATACATGCCGCAATCGGCCGGCATCTGGCCGCCCTTCTGCAGATTGCAGGGCGAGCAGGCGGCGACGACGTTCTCCCATGTCGTCTGGCCGCCAAGCGAGCGCGGCGTGACATGGTCGAAGGTGAGCTCGTCACGCGCTCCGCAATACTGGCAGGAGAAGCGGTCGCGCAGGAAGACGTTGAACCGCGTGAAAGCGGGGTTTCGCGACGGCTTGACGTAGGTCTTCAGGCAGACGACCGACGGCAGCTTCATCTCGAAGGTCGGACTGCGGACGAGACGGTCGTAATGCGACAGCACGTTCACGCGGTCGAGGAAGATCGCCTTGATGGCGTCCTGCCATGCCCAGAGCGACAGCGGATAGTAGCTGAGCGGACGGTAATCCGCGTTGAGGACCAGGGTTGGGCACGCATCAGGCGATACCGCGACCGTCACCACGCACTCCCGAAAAGGGCTGCGCAGGCGCTTCAGCCCGCGCTCTCTCAGACAGTCTATATGTCGTGCGTCAGGCTTGTGAAGCCGCACGATGGATTGTTCTGCGCGGTTTCAGCATACTCCCCAGGAACGCCGCCCCCTGGCGCAGGCCCTCGCCGTCGATGCCGTGGCCGAGACCGGCCGACAGATGCCACTCGACGGGGATCCCGGCGGCGCCGAGCCCGTCGGTCGCCGCGAACAGCGCCTCGACGGGGATGACCTCGTCACGGTCGCCGTGAACCAGCAGGATCGGCGGCTTGCCGGTCGCCTCAGCCAGCGCCTCGGGCGACACCAGCATGCCGGAATAGCCAAGGATCGCGGCCGGCGGGACCTTGCGTCTCAAGCCGACATGCAGCGCCATCATCGTGCCCTGGCTGAAGCCGACCAGCGCCAGCCGGTCGGGCGTCAGGCCGTTGCGCGCGAGTTCGGCGTCGAGGAAGGCGTCTAGGCCGGGCGCCGCGGCGACCACGCCGTGGGCGCGCTCGGTCGGGTCGCGGAAGGTCAGCGGAAACCACTGCCTGCCCTGCGGCGAGGCCATGCAACGCTCCGACGCGTGCGGGGCCACGAAGGCCGCGTCCGGCATCAGCTTGCGCCATTCGCGGCCGATCGCGATCAGGTCGTTCCCGTCCGCGCCGTAGCCGTGCAGGAACACGACGAGCGCCTTGGGCTTGCCCGTGGCCGCCGGAAGGCGCGGTCCGTCGATCGCCTGGCTCATAGGGTCTCCTCGGCCGTCGCGGGCTCGTTCGGCGTTTGCGCAGGGGCGGAATCCCGTCCGCCGCGTCGTGCGAGGTAATAGGCCCAGAGCAGCTGCGCCGCCACTCCGCGGAGCGGCCTCCACGCCTCCGCCATGCGCTCGGCCTCCGCGCGGCCCGGCCGCTCGGACAGGCCGAACGCCTCCTTCAGCGCCGCCTGCACGGCGACGTCGCCGCCTGGAAACGCGTCTGCACGGCCATGACCGAACAGCAGGAAGACGTCGGCCGTCCACGGCCCGATCCCGGGGATCGCGGTCAACGCCGCGCGCGCGTCGTCCTCCTCGAGCTGCGCGAGGCCCGCGATGTCGAGCCCGGCGTCGACCGCGGCGCAGAGCGCGCGCACCGTCCTCAGTTTACCGCGCGAGACGCCGGCGGCGCGGAAGACCTCGTCCGGCGCGGCGGAGAGCGTCTCGTGGTCGATACGCCCGAGCGCGGCCTCGACGCGGCCGTGGATCGCGCGCGCGGCCGTCACCGAGATCAGCTGGGAATTGACCAGCCAGACGAGCCCAGCGAGGTCAGGCGACAGCGTCCGCAGCGGCGGCTCGGCGGCTTCCGCGCGGAGCTCCGCCATCCGCGGATCGAGCGCGCACAGCGCGTCGAGCGCCTGGTCGAGCTGCTGCTTCGTAAGGATGCGCAGGTGAGTCACGGGGCGGACGCTAGCGGCTTGCCGAGACCTGGGCAACGCGCCGCCTATGACTCGGCCGTCATCGTTCTCCGGCTTGACCAGAGGTCCCCTGTTCGGCGCCCGGGAATGGATGGTCCGGTCAAGCCGGACCATGACAGGGTATATCTGCGAACGCCGCGACGTTCGGCGGCGATCTCCTAGAGCCTCCATGCCCCCCGTTTTCCGCTTCGCCCCCTCCCCGACCGGTCTGCTCCATCTCGGCCATGCGCTGTCGGCGGCCGCAGTCTGGCGCGCGGCGGAGACGGCGGGCGGGCGGGTGCTGCTGCGGATCGAGGACATCGACCCGGTGCGGGCGAAGCCGGAGTTCGCGGCGGCGATCGAGGAGGATCTGGCCTGGCTCGGCTTCGGCTGGAAAGGTCCCGTCCGCCGGCAGTCCGACCATTTCGCCGACCACGCCGGCGCTATCGACCGGCTGAAGGCGCGAGGCCTGATCTATCCCTGCCGCCTGTCCCGCGCCGACATCGCGGCTGCGGTCGCGGGCGCGCAGGCTCACGGCCGCGTCGTCCCGCGCGATCCGGACGGCGCGCCGCGGCTGCCGCTCGACCGGGCGGTCGAGAGCGACCCCGACGGTCCTCCCGCCCACCGTCTCGATATGAACCGTGCGCTGGGCGCGATCGGCCGCGAGCCTCTCGGCTGGACCGAACAGGGCGCAGGCCCCGCCGGCGAGACCGGACGCGTCACGGCGCGGCCGGATGACTGGGGCGACGTCGTGCTGGCCCGCAAGGACACGCCGACGAGCTACCACCTCGCCGTCGTGGTCGACGACGCGATCCAGGGCGTGACCCATGTCGTGCGCGGGCAGGACCTGTTTTACGCAACCTCCATCCACCGCCTGCTGCAGCGCCTGCTCGGGCTGCCCGAACCACGCTACCGCCATCACCGGCTGATCTCCGGAGCGGACGGCCAGAAGCTCGCCAAGACCCGCGGGTCTCCGTCGCTGCGCTCGCTCCGTGAAGCGGGCTGGACCCGCCAGGACGTCATGCGGGCGATCGAGCCGTTTCTCGCGACCTAGCCTCAAAATCTTCGCGCCCGCCTGCTTTGGTTCCGCAAGCGCGCGCGCCGTGTCAGGCTTGGGGCCGCACGCCCGCAAGAGGCGAAGGAGGAGACCCATGGCCGATGGCGGCGCGACGCGCGCGACCCTGATCCGGGAGGCCGCGTCCCTCGCCGGCGCGATCGTCGACGGGCCGCCGGCTGCTTTCGTCGAGGCGCTGTTCGCGCGCACCTCCGCCGAAGACCTCGCGCCGTTCTCCGCGACGGCGCTCGCGGCGCTTGCGCAGGGCGCCTGGCGGCATCTCGGGCGCCGGGCCGCGGGGCGGCATGACATCCGCCTGTCCGACCACGACTTCGGCGGCGCAGGCGAGATCACCGTGCTCGAGATCGTCAATGACGACATGGCGTTCCTGCTCGACAGCGTGCAGGCGGAGCTGACCGAGCGGGGCGTGCAGGTGCGTTTCGTCGCTCATCCGATCTTCGCGCTGACGCGCGACGCGGAGGGCGAGCTCGTGACCTTCGAGGGCGACGCCGACCGCGCGGCGTTCGAGAACGCGCCGCGCGAGAGCCTGATCCACCTTCATATCGACCGCGTCGACGACGCCGCGGAGCGGGAGGCGCTGATCGCGGCTCTCGACGTCGTGCTCACCGAGGTGCGCCGGGCGACCGAAGACCACCTCGGGATGGTGGCCGTCACGCGCGAGGCCGCAGCCTCGCTGAAGGACGCGCCGCTTCTGGCCGAGGAGATCGCCGAGGCCGTGCGCTTCCTCGAATGGCTGGCGGACGGGGACTTCATCTTCCTCGGCGCGCGCGAATACGCGCTCGTGGGCGGAGGCGACGACGACTGGCTCGAACAGATTTCGGACAGCGGCCTCGGCGCGCTGCGCGATCCCGCCGCCCGCGTGCTTCGCCGCGGGACCGAGCTGGTGCTGCTCACGCCGGAGATCCGCGCCTTCCTGCACGAGAAGCGGCCGCTGATCGTGACCAAGGCGAGCGTGAAGTCCAAGGTCTTCCGCCGCCTCTACATGGACTACGTCGGGGTGAAGCGCTTCGACGCCACGGGAAGGCTGAGCGGCGAGCTGCGCATCGTCGGCCTCTTCACCGCCTCGGCCTTCATGCAGCCCGTGCGCGAGACGCCGTTGATCGGCGCCAAGGCCGAGCAGGTGAAGCGGCGCGCAGGCTTCGACCCCGACAGCCATTCGGGCGCGGCGCTGGCCGCCGTGCTGGAGAGCCATCCGCGCGACGAGCTCTTTCAGGCGGACGCCGACACGCTGTTCGACGCCGCCATGCAGATTCTCGCGCTCTACGAGCGCCCGCGGACCAAGGCGCTGGTGCGCGGCGACAAGTTCGGGCGCTTCGTCTCCGCGCTCGTTTATGTGCCGCGCGAACGCTACGATTCCGATGTCCGCGCGAGGCTCGGCGCGCATCTGGCGTCCCGCTTCGGCGGCCATGTCATGGCCTATTATCCGAGCTTCCCCGAAGGACCGCTCGCGCGCGTCCACTTCATCGTCGGACTTGATGGAGCGGCCGTCGAGCCGGTCGATCCCGCGACGCTCGACGCGGAGCTTTCGGCGCTCGCGCGGACCTGGGCGGACACGCTGCGCATCGCGCTCGGACGCACGCGCTCGGGCCAGGCCGCCCGCGCGCTCGCGCACAGATATGGCGCGGCCTTCGGGCCGGCCTACGAGGCGAGGGTCGCGGCGGAAGAGGCGGTCATCGACATCGGCCATATCGAACGGCTGACCGACGCGCGCGCCGTCGCCGTCGATTTCTACTGCCGCGACGACGAGCCGGAGACCCGCGTCAACCTCAAGGTGTTTTCGCGCGCCGAGCCGATCGCGCTGTCGGCGCGCGTGCCGCTGCTGGAGAATATGGGCTTCCGCGTCATCAACGAGCGCACCTTCTTCGTCGACCCGGCGGCCGAGGGCGCGGCCCGGGTCTGGCTGCACGACATGACGCTGGAACGCGCGGCCGGCGGCGCGATCGACCTGACCCGGGAGCTCGACGACCGGCTGGAGGCGCTGCTGATCGCGGCGCTGCGCGGCGAGGCCGAAAGCGACGGGTACAACGCGCTCGCGCTCGAAGGCGGTCTCGGCTGGCGCGACGTCGCGCTGCTGCGCGCGCTGTCGCGCTATCTCCGGCAGGCGCGCGTCCCCTATGATCAGGATTATCTCGCCGCGACGATGGTGAAGCACGCGGCGACGGCTGCGAACCTCGTCGCGCTGTTCTACGCCCGCTTCGACCCGCGCGCCGAAGAGCGCCGCGAGAGCCGCGAGGCGACGCTGGCGGGCGAGATCGAGGAGGCTCTCGCGGGCGTCGAGAGCCTCGACGAGGACCGCATTCTCCGCCGCTTCCTCAACCTCGCGCGTGCGATGGTCCGGACCAGTTTTTTCCAGACGGAGAAGGACGGCCGCGCCAAGACCACCTTCGCCTTCAAGCTGGAAAGCCGGAAGATCGAGGACCTGCCGGCGCCGCGGCCCTTGTATGAGATCTCGGTGTACTCGCCCCGCGTGGAGGGCGTGCATCTGCGCTTCGGCAAGGTGGCGCGCGGCGGCCTGCGCTGGTCCGACCGGCCGCAGGACTTCCGCACGGAGGTGCTTGGGCTCGTGAAGGCCCAGCAGGTCAAGAACGCCGTCATCGTGCCGGTCGGCGCCAAGGGCGGCTTCGTGCCGAAGAAGCTGCCGGCCGGCCCCCGGGAGGCCTGGTTCGCGGAGGGGACGGAGGCCTACAAGATCTTCATCAACGCGTTGCTCGACGTGACCGACGACCTCGACCGCGACGCGCTGATCCCGCCGCCCTCCGTCGTCCGCCACGACGGCGACGACCCCTATCTCGTGGTCGCCGCCGACAAGGGCACCGCGACCTTCTCTGACGCCGCGAACGCCATCGCGGAGAGCCGAGGCTTCTGGCTCGGCGACGCCTTCGCCTCTGGCGGCTCTGTCGGCTACGACCACAAGGCGATGGGCATCACCGCCCGTGGCGCCTGGGAGGCGGTGAAGCGCCACTTCCGCGAGATGGACTTCGACATCCAGACGACGCCTTTCACGGTCGTCGGCGTCGGCGACATGTCGGGCGACGTGTTCGGAAACGGCATGCTGCTGTCCCCCGCCATCAAGCTGGTGGCGGCCTTCGACCATCGCGACATCTTCATCGACCCGTCGCCGGACCCCGCCGTCTCGTTCGAGGAGCGCAAGCGGCTGTTCGCGCTCCCCCGCTCAAGCTGGGCCGATTACGACAAGGCTAAGATCTCCGCCGGCGGCGGCGTGTTCTCCCGCGCGCTGAAGGCGATCCCGCTTTCGAAGGAGGCGCGGGAGGCGCTCGGATTCGACCGCGCGACCGCCACGCCGGCCGAGGTGATCAGCGCGATCCTGAAGGCGCCCGCAGACCTGCTCTGGTTCGGCGGCATCGGCGCCTATGTCCGCGCGACCACCGAGACCGACGAGCAGGCCGGCGACCGCGCCAATGACGGGGTGAGGATCGCCGCGGCCGAGCTGCGGGCGAAGGTCGTCGGCGAAGGCGCCAATCTCGGGGTGACCCAGAAGGCGCGCATCGAGGCGGCGCGCAAAGGCGTCCGGATCAACTCGGACGCGATCGACAATTCGGCGGGCGTCAACACCTCCGACGTCGAGGTGAACATCAAGATCGCCTTTGCGGCGCTGGTCCGCGACGGCGTGCTCCGCCTGCCCGACCGCGACGCGATCCTGGCCGAAATGACGGACGAGGTCGCCAGCCTCGTGCTGCGCAACAATTACGACCAGACGCTCGCGCTCTCGCTTGTGGAGCGCGTCGCGGCGCCGGAGGCGGGTTTCCACTCGCGCCTGATGCAGACGCTCGAGGGCCGCGGCCTGCTCGACCGCACGGTCGAGACGCTGCCGGACGACGCCGCGCTCGCCGAGCGCGCCCGCGCGGGCGAGGGCTTGAGCCGGCCCGAGATCGCGGTGCTGCTCGCCTGGGCGAAGATCGCGCTCTACGACGATCTGCTCGCCTCCGGAGTACCGGACGACCCATATCTCTCTCAGGAGCTCGTCCGCTATTTCCCGACCCGGATGCGCGAGCCGTTCGCCGAGGCGATCGCGAGCCACCGGCTGAAGCGCGAGATCGTCGCGACCGCGATCGCCAACGCCATGGTCAACCGCGGCGGGCCGGCGCTGGTCGTGCGCCTCGCGGATCAGACCGGCGCCGACCCCGCTCGGATCGCGGCCGCCTTCGCCGTCGCCCGCGACGCCTTCCGGATGGACGAGGTGCATGCCGAGATCGACGCGCTCGACACGAAAATCCCCGGCGAGCTCCAGCTCACGCTCTACGCCGGCATGCAGGAGCTGCTGCTTCATCGCATGGTCTGGTTCCTGAGGAACGTCGACCTCGGATCCGGCCTCGAGCAGGCGGTCGCGCGGTTCCGCGCCGGCGTCGATGCGGTGTCGGCGTCGCTCGACGCCGCGCTCGGGCCGGACGCCGCCGAGCGCCGCTCCGCGCGCGCGACCGATCTGGTGAGGGCCGGCCTGCCCGGCCGCCTCGCTGTGCGCTTCTCGGCGTTGCTCGCGCTCGAAGGCGCCACCGACGCGGTCCTGATCGCGGAAAAGACCGGCCGGTCGATCGAAGACGCTGCGGCCGCGCTGTTTGCGATCGCCGACAGGTTCAGGATCGCCCAGCTCGTGCGCTCGTCGCAGGCGATCACGGCCGCCGATTATTTCGAGCGGCTCGCGATCGACCGCGCGCTCGACCAGATCGGCGTCGCGGCCCGCGCCATGGCGATCGCAGCGCTCGCGGCCTCGCCCGACGCAAGCGGCCCCGAAGCGGTCTCGATCTGGACCGAAAGCGCGCCCGACGTCGCGCGCGTGCGTCGCGCCACGACCGAGATCGCCGGCTCCGGGCTCACGCTCGCGCGCATATCGGTCGCCGCAAGCCTGCTGGGAGACCTCGCGCGCGAGATGGCGTAGGCGGCGCCCCTGTCACCCCAGGGTCACCGCGGTGCCGGACGCCGTCACCATCAGCATCGCGCCGTCCTTGCCGACCGTTTCGTAGTCGAGGTCGACCCCGATCACGGCGTTCCCGCCGCGCGACGCCGCTTCCGAAACCATGTCCTCGACCGCGATGTCGCGCGCCCGCTTCAGCTCGCGCTCGTAGGCCCCGGCGCGGCCTCCGACGATGTCGCGCACCGCCGCGAACATGTCGCGGAAGATGTTGGCGCCGAGGATCGCCTCGCCGGTGACTAGGCCGTGATACTCGACGATCCGCCGGCCTTCGACGGTCGGCGTGGTGGTGACGAGCATGACGGCTTCCTCCTCAGGCGACGGGACGCGTCGGAGATAGCGCGGCGCGCCGCCCGAAGTAAGCCGTCAGGACTGGCGGTGCGACTCGGCGACAGCCGGCGGCGTCGGCGCGAGCTTGCGGTCGAGAGCCTCCGCCAGGAATGCGCCGACGCAGGCGTGGCCGGCGTCGTTCATATGAAGGTTGTCCCGGGTGATCATCGCGCCGCCGCCGGCCTTGGCGATCGCGCGCATGGCGGCGAACCGGTGCGCGACCGGCACCCCTGTCGTCGCCGACAGCGCGTCGATCGCGCCGACATAGGGGTCGTAGGCGGCCTCGTCCTTCGGCACGAACTGCGGGTCGAGCATCGCGACGTCGACGCCGAATTTCGCGATCGCCGCCAGTCCTTGCGCCGCCTGCTTCCGGAAGGTCTCGAGATCGACCTTCCGCGCCGCGTCGTTCGTGCCGATCTGCCAGACCACCAGGTCTGGCTGGACCGTCGCGATCTCCTTCGCCAATCGTCCCTCGGCGCCCGCTGCGGACTCTCCGCCGACGCCGCGCGCGATCACCACGACGTCCACGCCCGGCAACCGCCGCTCGAGCTCGTCCTGCAGCCGCACCGTGTAGGCCCTGTCCGGCGAGGTGGCGCCGACGCCCGCGGTCGAGGACGAGCCGATCACCAGAATGCGGAACGCGTCCTTGTCCTTGAGATGGGCCGCCGCCCGGTCGAGCTTGCCGTTGAGCGCCAGATATTGGTCCGCGACGCTGCAAGGGGCCTTCAGAGGCTCGGCGGAGGAGCCGGAAACGCAGAACCCGGCGCAGCCGAGAAGAACGCCAACGCGGAGCAGGGAAGCGAGCGACGCCATGCGATCAAGCCTTGAAGGACGAGGACCCGATGTGGAGGGTGCTTAAATACTTCCCTCACTGCAAGCGGCTCATAGCATGACGCAAACGCCGCCGTCATCCGAGGACAAACCCGGATGATGAACTTGCCGTGAACCTGCGGTCCGGGAGCCGCCCTCAGTGGCGGAAATGCCGCACGCCGGTGAACACCATGGCGAGCCCCGCCTCGTCGGCGCGGGCGATCACCTCGGCGTCGCGCATCGAGCCTCCGGGCTGGATCACCGCCGTCGCGCCGGCCGCGATCGCCGCGTCGAGCCCGTCCGCGAAGGGGAAGAACGCGTCGGAGGCCACCACCGAACCGCGGGTCAGCGGCTCCGCCAGCCCGGCGGCGGCGGCCGCGTCGGCGGCCTTGCTCGCTGCGATCCGGGCGCTGTCGACGCGGCTCATCTGCCCTGCCCCGACTCCGACCGTCGCGCCGCCGCGCGCGTAGACGATCGCGTTCGATTTCACGTGCTTGGCGACCCGGAACGCGAAGCGGAGGTCGGCGAGTTCCGCTTCGGTCGGCGCGCGGCGGGTGACCACCTTCAGCTCGAGGTCGTCGACCACGGCGTTGTCGCGGGTCTGGACCAGGAAGCCGCCGGCGACGGTGCGGATCGCAAGACCGGCGCCGCGCGGATCAGGGAGGCCGCCGGTCACCAGCAGCCGCAGGTTCTTCTTCGCCGCGACGATCGCGACCGCGTCCTCGTCGGCCGCCGGCGCGACGATCACCTCGGTGAAGATCTTGACGATCTCGCGGGCGGCGTCCGCGTCGAGCGTCCTGTTGAGGGCGACGATGCCGCCGAAGGCCGAGACCGGGTCGCAGGCGAGCGCGCGCTCGTAGGCCTCGGCGAGGGTCGCGCCCTCCGCGACTCCGCAGGGGTTGGCGTGCTTGACGATCACGCAGGCCGCGACGCGCGCCGGGTCGAACTCCGCCGCCAGCTCGTAGGCGGCGTCGGTGTCGTTGAGATTGTTATAGGACAGCTCCTTGCCCTGGAGCTGGGTCGCGGTCGCGACGCCCGGCCGCGTGGCGGCGCTCCGGTAGAAGGCCGCGCTCTGGTGCGGGTTCTCGCCGTAGCGCAGGCCCTGTGCGAGCGCCCCGCCGAGCGCGCGGAAGGCGGGGGTCGCCTCGCCGGCCTCGCCCGACAGCCACGTTCCGATCGCGGCGTCATAGGCCGCGGTGCGCGAGAACGCCTTGGCGGCCAGACGCTTTCGGAGAGCGGCGGTCGTGCCGCCGGCGTTCGCGTCCATGTCGGCGAGCACGGCCGCGTAATCGGCCGGCTCGACGACAACGACGACATGGGCGTGGTTCTTGGCCGCGCCCCGGATCATGGCGGGGCCGCCGACGTCGATGTTCTCCACCATGTCGTCGAAGGCGGCGTTGCGCGCGAGAGCCGCCTCGAACGGATAGAGATTCACCACCAGCAGGTCGATGGCCTCGATCGCGTGGTCGGCCATGGAGGCCTCGTGGCCGGCGTCGCCCCGGATCGCGAGCAGGCCGCCATGCACCTTGGGGTGCAGCGTCTTCACGCGGCCGTCCATCATCTCGGGAAAGCCCGTGAGCGCGGAGACGTCCGTGACGGGCAGGCCAGCCTCGGCCAAAGCCCTGGCGGTGCCGCCGGTCGAGACCAGCGCGACGCCGCGTTCGCTGAGGGAGCGCGCGAAATCGAGCAGTCCGGTCTTGTCGGACACCGACAGCAGCGCGCGGGCGATCGGGCGTTCGGTCATGGTGGATGCGTTCCGGCGGATGGTTCGAGGCCCTGCCGGTACCATCTCCGCGCCGGCGGAAGAAGTCCCGGCTGCGCGGATCGCTCAGTCGATCGAGGACGGCGCGCCGAACAGCGTCGGGGCCTGCGGCAGGCGACGGCTGCGGGGACGGGCCTCGTCGACCGCCTCGAAGCTCCAGGCGATCTTGGGGGCGCCGCCAAGACTGGTCTCGATCAAGATCTGCTCGGCCCGTCGCGGACCCTGCGAGCCCGACAGCGACACGCTCTCCGCAAGCTCAACGGCGAAGCCGGGAGCCGAGAAGCTCCACGCGGCGCCGCCCGGCAGCGCCAGCAACACCCCCTGCCCGTCCTGCCGCGCGCTGGCCCGGACCGCGGGATGGAGATGAAAACGCGCCGCGATCTTGACGTCGCCGTCGCGCCGGCGCGGACGGCCGGACGCGCGGAACAGGTCCTCGCCCGTCAGCCGCCGCCCATCCGGCGACAGCTGGAGCGAGCGTTCGTGGACGACGCCGAAACGCCTGAGATAGCCGTCATGGGACGCGACGATACGTGCGCCCCGATCGCTCAGCTCGCGCCGCGCTGCGACCTCTACGGGACCCGAGACGACCGGCGTCCCGATGAAGCGTTTGAGCCCCGCCGGCGCGAAGGCGCAGGACGAGGAGTCGCCCACCACCACCGTCGAGTGCGCCGCGGTGGCCCGCGCCGCCGCCGCCCAGTCGGCCCGGCCGAACCGCGGCGCGCCGCAGTTGACCACGACCCGATCGCCATCGGCGGAGAATTCGAAGGACAGGCAGCCCGCATGCGCCTCGTCCGACAGGGCCGCCGGCGGCGGCCGTCCGACGTCGACGATCGCGACCGCGTCGCCTGCGATCAGCCGCTGGTATCCGGAATGGGTGGCGTCCTCGACCGGGGCGCCGCGCGCGTCGTCATAGGCGAGCACCGTCGCGACGAGATCGGCCGGCGTCGGGCCGGCGCCGTTGAACTGCGCGAACTCGCCGTCGGGATGCCGGAAGAAGCGCAACATCGGCATCATCCGGTCGATCGCGCCGTTGAGCGCCTGCGGCGGGGCGAGGTCGCGGGCGGTGAAGGCTTGGCGCAGCGGCAGCAAATCGACCAGCGCGTAGACCAGCGCCGCGGGGTTGCGGCTGGCGTGGCCGCCGTCGGCGAGGATCTGGCGGTCGAGCTCGGTGGCGAGCGCCTTGGCGGCCGAGCGTAGCAGCCGCGATTCTCCCGAGAGGCAGAGCCCGGCGTAGCAAAGCGCAATCGCCGCGGTCAGGCGCGGCATGCCGTCCGGCGTCGCGGCGATGAGCCGGTCAAGCCGATGCGTCTGCCGGCTGATGCTGCGCAGGAATCGCCGGTAGAACGCCTTGTCGGCGCCGTCGAGGATCAGCGGCGCATGACAGAACCAGGAGATCAGCCGCCTGGCGACGACCTCCGGCCGCCACGCCGTGCGGTCGGTCCCGCCATGAAGCGTGATCCATTCGTCGATCAGCGCCCGGCCGTTGGCGCGGGCGAGCGTGGTGTCGGCCGCGCGCAGATGGCGCAGCCAGCCAAAGCCGTGCAGCGCCTCCGCCCAGTCGGCGGACGGCGCCGCGACAAGGAAGGGCGAGCCGCCGTCGACATCCGCCGCCCGGTTGGCGAAGGCGAAGGTCCCGGCATAGATCTCGCCCGCCCGCGTGGGATCGGACGTCCTCAGATCATGCGGCGCGATCAGCAGTTTTTCGGGCGAGCGGTGGGCGAAGTCGAACGGCGCGCGGACCAGCGCATAGACGCGACGCGCGGCGGCGCGCGCGCCGAGCGCCAGGACGAGCCCGACGAGCTCCGCCTTTTCGCCGAGCGACGCCAAGCCCGATCAACCCTCCGCCCCTTCAGACCGCGTCGCCGCGGCTACCTCCGGAGTCTCGCATATGCCGACGCGACTGTCGCGATTCGCCTCAGGCCACGCTGAGCCGGGCCGCGAAGAAGCCGTCGAGGCCGGCCAGGCGCGGATCCTCGTTCGGCAGATGGAACGGCAGCGTGCGGACGCAGCCCTCGGGATTGATCGCCTCCTCGAGACCTGGCAGTTCCGCCGCCGTCGCAGGCTCGATCCGGACGCGCGGATTGCGCGCCAGCAGGTTCGCGATCTGGCGCTCGCCCTCCTCCGGCTCGAGCGAGCAGACGCAATAGACCAGCCGCCCGCCCGGCTTCACCAGTCTCACGGCGACGTCGAGCAGCTGCGCCTGCAGCCTCGACAGGCTCGTGACGTCGCTCTCGCGCTTCATCCAGGCGACGTCGGGGTGGCGCCGGATCGTGCCCGTCGCGCTGCAGGGCGCGTCGAGCAGAACCGCGTCTGCGGGCTCGATCGCGAGGCTCGCCGCGTCGCCGACCCGCGGCGCGGCCGACAGCCGAAGCCGGGACAGATTCTGCGACAGGCGGCTCAGCCGTTCGGCCGACTTATCGACCGCGACGACCTCGGCGCCCGCCGCGGCGAGTTGCGCGGTCTTGCCGCCCGGGGCCGCGCAGAGGTCGATCGCCGTCTTGCCTTCGAGATCGCCGAACAGCCGGGCGGGAATGCCGGCCGCGGCGTCCTGCACCCACCATTCGCCCTCGGAGAAGCCGTCGAGGGCGGGCACCAGCCCGTGCGAGGCGAGGCGCACCCCGCCCGTCGGCAGCGCAATCCCGCCGAGACGCTCCGCCCAGCCCGAAGGGTCTGACTTCACCGTGAGGTCGAGCGCGGCTTCGGCGCCGAGGCTCTCGGCGATCCGCGCCGCTCCCTCGGAGCCGTAGGCGCGGGTCCAGCGCTCATAAAGCCACGGCGGCAGGTCGACCCCGGGCGTCGGATCGGGGGCGCCCGCCGAAACGATCGCGCGGAGCGTGGCGTTGGCGAGGCCCGCGAAGTGTCGCGCGTCAGGGTCGGCGCGGGCGCCCGAGACTGCAAGGTCGACCGCGGTGTGCGCCGGAATCTGCATGAACAGCGCCTGCGCGACGGCGGTCGCGAGGATCGCCTCGAGCGGCCCCGCCTTTTTCGGCAGACCGGTTTCGAGCCGGGCCGCGATCAGGGTTCTCAGCGTCCCGAAGCGGCGCAGCGTCACGCCAGCGATCGCCCGCGCCAGCGCGCGGTCGCGCTCCGGCAGCGCGCGGAAACCCGAAGGGTCATGCTCAGCCTCGAGCGAGGCGTCGAGCGAGCGGGTGCGCGACAGCACGCCATCGACGATGCGCACCGCCACCCGCCGGGGCGCGAGACCCGCCGGCTCCGGAAGCGCGCGCGACATCCCCCCTTGCGGGCGACGGGTCGCGAAGGGGCGTCCGCCCGGAGCCCGGCTCAGCCCCACGGCCCCCCGCTGACGCCGGTCGAGCGGCCCCACGGTCCCGACCGCCGGGACGCCGCCGGCGCAGGCCCTCGCGTATTGACGCCCATCTCGCCGGCGAGCCGCATCAAAGCGGCGATCCGGTTCTCAGTCGCGGGGTGGGTCGAGAAGAGATTATCCATGCGCTCGCCAGACAGCGGGTTGATGATGAACATATGCGCGGTCGCGGGGCTTCGTTCCGCAGCCTGATTGGGAATATGCGCAGCCCCGCCGGCGATCTTCGCCAGAGCCGACGCAAGTTGGTCCGGCCGACCGCTGATCTCAGCGCCCAACCGGTCCGCCTCGTATTCGCGCGAACGGCTGATCGCCATCTGGACCACCATGGCGGCGATCGGAGCGAGCACCATCATAGCGATCGTCCCGACCGCTCCGAAGGGCGAGTTGTTGTCACGGTTGCCCGAAAAGAAGAACCCGAAATTGGCGAGCATCGAGATGGCGCCGGCGATCGTGGCGGTGATCGTCATCGTCAGCGTATCGTGATTCTTCACATGCGCGAGTTCGTGAGCCATCACGCCCGCCACTTCGTCGCGGCTGAGCGTGTTGAGCAGGCCGGTGGTGGCGGCGACGGCCGCGTTCTGCGGGTTGCGGCCGGTGGCGAAGGCGTTCGGCTGGTCCTCGTGCATCAGATAGAGCTTCGGCATCGGAAGGCCCGCGCGCTGCGAGAGTTCGCGCACCATGGCGTAGAACTCCGGCGCCGAACGCTCGTCGACGGGCTCGGCGCCGTGCATCCTCAGCACGAGCTTGTCGGAGTTCCAGTAGCTGAAGAGGTTCGTCGCGACGGCGACAGCCAGGGCGATCGCCATTCCCCCCTTGCCGCCGATCAGAAAGCCGACGCCCATGAACAACGCGGTCAGCCCCGCGAGCAGGATGGCCGTGCGGACGTAGTTCATGGAAGCGGTGTCTCCTTGTTGATGCTGCGCCGAAGCGGCGCACCTCCTATATGTGATCGTGAGCCCTGCGCCGCCACGGGCGGCCGCTGTAACGATTCCATCAGCTGCGGGTCACGATGCCAGACGACGTTCCGATGGCCGATCAGCCGAAGAAGCCGATCAGCGAAGCCGCCAAGCGCGCGCTGGCCGAGGCCGAACGCCGCCGCGCCGATTACGAGCGCGCCGAGGCCGAACTGTCGGCCGCGCGTGAGATCGACGGCCGCAAGGGCAAGGACCCGGTCCGCTACGGCGACTGGGAGCGCAAGGGACTGACCAGCGATTTCTGAGGCGCCCGGACCGCCGAGCACGTGCGGGCGCTCCGTCTGGCCGAGACTGATCGCGCGCGGCTTCCTCGGCCTCGCGCTCGTCGTCGGCGCGTCAGCCGCAATCGTCCTTTCCGACATCGACCGCTATTTCCCGCTCGACCTGCGCGAGCCGCCCGGCGTGCTGACGCAATGGCGCATCCGCCTGCTCGCGAACGACACGCAGGCCTGCTTCCGAACGCTGGAGCGCTCGGACGTCTCGCTGATCCGCGCCCCTCAGCGGCCGATCGTCAACGGCTGCGGCTATCGGGACGGGGTGGCGCCGGCGGCGTCCTCGCTCGATCTCCAATCGCCGCCGGTCATGCGCTGCGCGCTCGCGGCCGCCTATGCAGCCTGGGAGCTCCAGGTCGTCGCTCCCGCCGCGCGCCGTCACCTGGGCTCGGACCTCGAGAGCGTGCGTCATCTCGGGGTCTATTCCTGCCGCGACATCGCAGGCCGCGCCGGGAGGCGCTCGCAGCACGCGACGGCGAACGCGATCGACGTCTCCGGCTTCACGCTGTCGGACGGGCGCGTGGTGACGCTCCGTCGCGACTGGAACAATCCCGGCCCGGCCGGCCGCTTCCTTCGCTAGGCGCGTGACGGAGCCTGCGGGCTGTTCGCGGGCGTTCTGTCGCCGGACTGGAACGCGGCCCACCGCGACCATCTCCATCTCGACCTCGGGCCGTTCGAGACGTGCCGATGAGACCGCGGCTCTCGGCGCGAATCCGCGAGGCGTGCGGCGCCGCCCGCGGAGAGCTGGGTCAGTGCGCCGTAGGCGATTGCGCGAAATCCTTCGGCTGTCCGAACCACCGCATCGCGATCTGCGCCAGGCCTGTGAGATCATCCACCTCGTCGCACGCCCAGGCGGTCACGCCGTCAGGTCGAACCAGCGCGGCTTTCACCCCAAGCGGCTCGGTTTTGGCGGCCGCGACATAGCTGATCCGGTCGCCCCAGCGGGCCGCGAACGCCCGGAGCGCCGGGTCCGCGCCGGAATCGATCAGGAGGCCGGCGCCTCGTCGCAGATGCTGGTTGACCCTCCCGCCGTCGCTCAATTCGAAATTCGGCGCGCTGCGACCGACCAGCGGATGGCTTTCGCCCAGGTCATAACGAATATCGACGCCCCACACGCGCTTGGCGAAATAGGTCGCTCCGTCGCGCGTTTCGATGAGATCGCGGATGATGGCCGCCAGCGCGCGCGAACTGGCGCTGGGGCGCATCAACGCGACCTGCGCGCGGGACCAGTCAAGGATCTGCGCGCCCAACGGACGCCGTTCGTTCATATAGCTGTCGAGCAGGCCGGCCGGCGCGTCGCCGCGGATCGTGGCCGCGAGCTTCCAGCCAAGGTTCATCGCGTCACCGAGGCCGAGATTCAGACCTTGACCGCCGAGCGGCGAATGGACGTGGGCCGCGTCTCCCGCCAGCAGCACGCGGCCCTTGCGATAGTCAGTCGCCTGATAAGCACGGTCGGTCCATGTGGCGGCGGCCACAAGACGTGTCACCGACACGTCGACGCCCGAGACCTTACGCAACACCGACTCGATATGGTCGCGCGTCGGCTCGGTGCGGTGGAAGGCGCCGCCGTCGAAGTCGACCATCGCGATCGTGCCGGGCGCCGCAAAGGTGTACATGCCGGCGGCCGTGTGGTGGCGACCGGGCCTGAGCGCAGCCGGATCGGCGAGCTCCGCCTGAACAGAATAGCCGGTGAACTCCGGATCGGTGCCGGCGAAGCCGATGCCCGCCGCCTTTCGAACGGCGCTGCGTCCGCCGTCGCAGCCGACGAGCCAACGACACCGCGCCGTCTCGTCCCCAGCTTGAACGGTGACGCCATCCCCCGACGCCTGGAGCGTCTCGACGGAGTATCCGCGCTGGATCTCGACTCCCAGCGCCTCCAGCCGGTTCGCGAGGACGGCCTCAATGCTCGCCATGTCGGACGCGACGCCGCCGATCGGGCCGGGCAGGCGGTATCGCCACTGCGCGCTGTCGATTTGGTCGTGGAAGAACTGGACGCCCGCGAAGTGACCGCCCGGGCGACGACCAGGCTGCATCCAGTGCGCGGCCGCCGGCGTCTCGCGGTCGGGCGCGCGGGCCTGGAGATCGTCCAGCAAGCCGCGACGATCGAAGCTCTCGATGGTGGGCGCAGAAAGGCCACGCAGCCCAAACGGCAGGCTCTTGAGCGGCGATCGCGGATCTTGCGCCTTTTCCAGCACCAGCACCGAACAGCCCGCGAGCCGCAGCTCACAAGCCAGGAACAGGCCGACGGGGCCGGCGCCTACGACGATGACATCATGAAGGGCAGTATCGGGGGTCGGCATAAACTGCTCCGTTGTCGATGTTCGACCGGAGCGTTTCTCAAGCCGAAAACCTCACGGACGAACGATTGAGCGCTTGGACGGCGCCCGCCGTTCGTCGTGGGGATCTCGTGCGCGAGGCCAAAGACCAGAGCTTTCGTCACCGAAAGGACTTGGGCTTACCAAACCAAGTCTGCCTTTTCCGACGCGGCTCACATAGCCTCGCGGCGACCTTCGCGCAAGGATCGCCCGCTTAGCCCCATCTGCGGAAAGTGTTCCTGACGCGATCAATGCTGTCGTCGCGTTCAGGAACAGCTCGCTGGTAGGGCGTTTGGGGGTATCGAAAGTCTCCTGACGGCAAAGGATCAGGTCACGGCACGACGATGATCTTGTCGCCGACCTTCACGCGCTCGTAGAGATCGATGATGTCGGCGTTCCTCATCCGGATGCACCCATAGGAGGCGAAGGCCCCGATCGACTTCGGGCGATTGGTGCCGTGGATCGCGTACTGGTCGCGGTCGAGCAGCAGCGCCCGAGGGCCCATCGGATTCCGCGGCGAGCCGCCGGGGATGACGTCGGGGAGCGAGGGCTTGTCGCGTTTCACCTCGGCCGGCGGCGACCATGCAGGCTCGACATACTTGCCCTTGATGTACGCCGCGCCAAGCCACTGCTTGCCCGGCTTTCCGACGGCGACGCGGTAGCGATAGGCCTCGCCGTCGCCGCGCACGAGGTAGAGCGCCCGTTCGCCGTTCCGGATCAGGATCGTGCCCGGCCGATAGGCGTCGCCGTCAAACTTCACGACCTCCCGCGCCGCCGCCGGCGAGGCGGACAGCGCCAAGCCGAGAACAGCCGCGGCCCAGCCGCCGAAACCTGCTCCGCCAGTCATCATCACCACCCTCGACTTGAACCGTCGAGCGCTACACAGCGCCGACCGGATGCTCTGCTCATGAAAAGCACGGGATCGATGAATGCTTGGTTGCCGGCGCCACGGACATCACGGTGAAATGGACTGAAGACGGATTTATCGGAAAATAATCCTTTACAAACACCTGATCGCGCGGATTCATGGGATCATGATCCGATCGGAACCTTTCAGGCTGGGTTGGGCGCGGCGATTTGGCGATGCGGCGGTCGGGCTTTGTCTCCGCGCTCTCGCCACGCACGCTACGGCCGGAGGGCGGAGTCCTTCACCGATCGTCGCCGAACGCCCGGCCTTGTCCGCACGCGGACTGTCGGCTTCGGCGCTTTCAGTGATCGACGGCGACACGTTCGAGGCCCGGGTCTCGGTCTTCCCCGGCCAGGAGATCGTCACCCGCATCCGCCTCGCCGGCGTCGACGCGCCGGAGCGGCGGGGACGCTGCGCGGCCGAGAAGGCGGCTGCGGAAGCCGCGACCCTCGCGCTGGGCGCGCTCGTCGAGGGCCGCAGGCTGACGCTGACGGAGGTGCGCGGCGACAAGTATTTCGGCCGCGTCGTCGCCCGCGTCGCGACGGCGGACGCCGGCGACCTCGCCGACGCGCTCGTCGCAGGCGGGCACGGACGCCGCTACTCGGGCGGACGACGCGACGGCTGGTGCTGAAGCGGGCTTTTGAAACCCCCTTCACGCGCCTCAGCGCGGGAAGGAATGCGAGAAGGCCGCGCCCTACGCCGCCTTCTCCTTCGCCTTGTTCTGCCTGTGCTCGATCAGGTCGTCGACGACGCCGGGGTCGGCGAGCGTCGAGGTGTCGCCAAGGGCGCCGAACTCGTCCTCGGCGATCTTGCGCAGGATGCGGCGCATGATCTTGCCGGAGCGGGTCTTGGGCAGGCCCGGAGAGAACTGGATGAGGTCGGGCGCCGCGATCGGCCCGATGTCCTTGCGCACCCAGGCGACCAGCTCCTTGCGGAGTTCGTCGGTGCCTTCGACGCCCGCCATCAGCGTGACGTAGGCGTAGATGCCCTGTCCCTTGATGTCGTGCGGGTAGCCGACGACGGCGGCCTCCGACACCTTCTCATGCGCGACCAGCGAGCTCTCGACCTCGGCCGTGCCCATGCGGTGGCCGGAGACGTTGATGACGTCGTCGACGCGGCCGGTGATCCAGTAATAGCCGTCCTCGTCGCGCCGGCAGCCGTCGCCGGTGAAGTATTTGTTCGGGTAGGTCGAGAAGTAGGTCTCCTCGAAGCGCTTGTGGTCGCCATAGACGGTTCGCATCTGGCCCGGCCAGCTCTGGGCGATCACGAGATTGCCCTCGGCCGCGCCCTCGACGACCCTGCCTTCGGCGTCGACCAGCTCCGGCTTGATCCCGAAGAACGGCGTCGTCGCCGACCCCGCCTTGAGGTCGGTCGCGCCCGGCAGCGGGGTGATGAGGATGCCGCCGGTCTCCGTCTGCCACCAGGTGTCGACGATCGGGCAACGGCTGTCGCCCACGACCCGGTAGTACCACTCCCACGCCTCCGGGTTGATCGGCTCGCCGACCGATCCGAGCAGCCGAAGGGAGTTGCGGGAGGTCTTCTTCACCGCCTCCTCGCCGCCGCCCATCAGGGCGCGGATCGCGGTCGGGGCGGTGTAGAACGTGTTGACCTGGTGCTTGTCGACCACCTCCCAGAAGCGGGAGGACGACGGGTAGTTCGGCACGCCCTCGAACATCAGCGTGATCGCGCCGTTCGCGAGCGGGCCATAGACAATGTACGAGTGCCCGGTCACCCAGCCGACGTCGGCGGTGCACCAGTACACGTCGCCCTCGTGGTAGTCGAAGATCATCTCGTGGGTGAAGGACGCGTAGACCAGATAGCCGCCGGTGGTGTGCAGCACGCCCTTCGGCTTGCCCGTCGAACCTGAGGTGTAGAGGATGAACAGCGGATCCTCGGCGTTCATCTCCTCCGGCTCGCAGTCCGCGGAAGCGGCGGCGACGGCCTCTTCGTAGCGGACGTCGCGGCCCTCCTTCATCGGCACGTTCGCGCCGGTGCGGGTCACCACGAAGACGGTCTCGACGCCGCCAACCTTGTCGATCGCCGCGTCCGCGTTCGCTTTCAGCGGAACCTTGCGGCCGCCGCGCAGGCCCTCGTCGGCGGTGATCACGCATTTGGATTCACAGCCTTCGATCCGGCCGGCGAGGCTGTCCGGCGAAAATCCGCCGAACACGATCGAATGCACCGCCCCGATCCGCGCGCAGGCGAGCATCGCGTAGGCCGCCTCCGGGATCATCGGCAGGTAGATGGTGACGCGGTCGCCCTTCCGGACGCCACGGTCCTTCATGGCGTTCGCGAAGCGGCAGACATGCTCATGGAGTTCGCGGTAGCTGATCGCCTTGGAGTCCTTGGGGTCGTCGCCTTCCCACAGGATCGCCGTCTGGTCGCCGCGCGTGGCGAGATGCCGGTCGACGCAGTTCGCCGAGACGTTGAGCGTGCCGTCCTCGTACCATTTGATCGAGACAGCGTTCGGCGCGAACGAGACGTTCTTCACCTTCGAATACGGCTTGATCCAGTCGAGACGCTTGCCGATGTCGCCCCAGTAGCCGTCGGGGTCGGCGATCGAGCGGGCGTAGTCCGCCTTGTATTTCGCGGCGTCGACATGGGCGCGCTTGGCCCACTCCTCGGGGACTGGGTGCAGCTTCTCGGACATCGTGCGCTCCCGGGCGTAATCGCGTCTCCCGCTCGTGCGGCGGCGGGTTTCCGCTGACGCAGTCTATGCCCTCGCGCCGAGCCGCCTCAAGCGCCGCCGCTTTGAACTTTGCGCGCATAGGCGGTGGCGTCGTGGGCGAGGCGGCGCTCGCCCTCCTCAGAGCGTGGCTGGCGGCGCGAGCCGCCACACCGTGGTCCGCTTGATCTCGGAATCCTCGAGCTCCCGCGTCACCGGCACGGCGTATTCGGCGAGCGCGGCGAGGCGCTCGCGGGGCAGATAGCTGCGGCCGGGGTCGCCGATCAGCACCTCGGCGCCTGAAGCCGCCGCCGTCTCGAGCCACGCGATCAGCCGGGCGGCGATGTCGCGCTCGTAGAACAGGTCGCCGACCAGCACGACGTCGATCGCTTCGAGCGCCGAGCCGATGCGGTCCTCGCCGCAGACCTCGACCGAGACTCCGTTCGCCGCGGCGTTGAGCCCGATCGCCGCGAGCGCGAACGGATCGAGGTCGGCCGCGACGACCGACGCGGCGCCGGCCTTCATCGCCGCGATCGCAACAAGGCCCGAGCCGGCGCCGACATCGAGGACCCGCCTGCCGGCCACGGTTTCCGGATGGTCGAGCAGATAGCGCGCCAACGCCTGTCCGCCGACCCAGGCGAACGCCCAGAACGGCGGCGGCAGGCCGTCGCGCTCCAGCTCCTCTTCGGTCTTCGACCAGAGCGGCACCGCCTCGTCAGCGACGTGGAGCACGATCTCCGGCGCGTGGGGAACCGGCTTCGCCTGCGTGTTGGCGCGGATGAACGCTACGGGATCGGGGCTCATCCCGTTCGGGCGCTGAACGTCACGCCGTCACGCCCGCCATGCGGCAGACCTCGGCCCATTCCACGTCCGTCACGGGCTGGACGGAGAGCCGCGAATTGCCGACGAGGGCCATCCCGGCGAGCTTGGGATTCGCCTTGGCCGCAGCGAGCGTCACCGGCTTCGGCACGTCGGCCACGGCGCGGAGGTCGACGCATTCCCAGGTCGGATTGTCGGCGCTGGAATCCGGGTGGGCGAGCTTCGCCACCTCGACGATCCCGACGATCTCCTTGCCCTCGTTGGAATGGTAGAAGAAGCCGCGGTCGCCCAGAGCCATGGCGCGCATGTTGTTGCGCGCCTGATAATTGCGGACGCCCGTCCATTCGGTCCCGTCGCGGCCGGCCGCCTTCTGCTGGTCCCACGACCACGAATCCGGCTCAGACTTGAACAGCCAGTACGCCATGGGATCTCCTAGACTTCGGCGCGGAGCGGCCGCGCCAGGAGATTGGCGACCGCCGCGCCGACGCTGACCCGGCCGCCGAGAACGTCGGCCACCGCCGCCGAAATCGGCATGTCGATCTCATGCTGGGCGGCGAGCGCGACCAGGGCCTCGACCGTGGCCGCGCCTTCGGCGAGCTTGTTGGGCGGCGGCTCGCCGCGCCCGAGCGCGAGGCCGAGCGAGAAGTTGCGCGACTTCGTCGACGAGGTGGTCAGCACGAGATCGCCGAGGCCGGAAAGCCCGGCGAGGGTCTCGGGCTTCGCGCCGAGCGCAAGGCCGAGCCGCGCGAGCTCGGCGAAGCCGCGGGCGACCATGGCCGCGACCGCGCTCGCGCCAAGGCCGCGGCCGGCGACGGCGCCCGCGGCGATCGCGAGCACGTTCTTGGCCGCGCCGCCCAGCGCCGCCCCGTCCATGTCGTGCGAGCGGTACGGCCGGAAACTGCGCGTCGCGAGACTTTCCGTGACGAGGATCGCGGCGTCCTCGTCGTGGGAGGCCAGCGTCACCGCCGTCGGCAGTCCGAGCGCGACATCCTCGGCGAAGCTCGGCCCCGACAGAATGGCGTGGCGCATGCCCGGCAGCGCGTCGCGCAGCACCTCGTGGGGCAGCGCGAGCGTGACCTGCTCGACGCCCTTGCAGCAGGTGACGACGATCGCCCCGGGCGACATCAGGGGCAGGAACTCGGCGCAGACCGACCGAAGCGTCTGCGTCGGCACGACCAGCAGAACGATGTCGGCGTCGCTGACGGCCGTCCTGTCGGCGGTCGGATGGACGCCCTGATGCAGCGCGATGTCGGGCAGCCGGGCGGCGTTGACGCGCGCCTTTGCGATCTCGGCCATGCGCGCGGGATCGCGGCCGATGAGGGCGGTCTGCTCTCCCGTGGCTTCGGCCGCGACGTTCGAGAGCGCCGTCCCCCAGGCGCCTCCGCCGACGACTGCGACCCTCATGCTTTCGCTCCGGGCGCGGCGGCGGCGATGTCGAGCGGCCATCGCGGCCGCGGCGCGAAGTCGAGATCGTCGGAAAGGCCGAGCGCGAGACGCTCCGCGCCAGCCCATGCGATCATCGCGCCGTTGTCGCCGCACAGCGCGAGCGGCGGCGCCACGAGGCGGCGGCCGAGTTCGCCCGAAAGCCGCTTGAGCGCCATCCGGATGCTCTGGTTGGCGGCCACGCCGCCCGCCGCGACGATCGCGCTCGGCAAGCCGAAACGCGCCGAAAACAGCCGGTAGCCGGCGCGGACCCGGTTGGCGACGACGTCGGTCGCCGCGGCCTGGAAGCTCGCGCAGAGGTCGTCGACATCCTGTTCAGACAATGGCGCAATCCGCTCCGCTGCGAGACGGACCGCCGTCTTGAGGCCCGACAAAGAAAAATCAGGCTCCGCGCGTCCGAACATCGGCCGCGGGAACGCAAAACGCGCCGGATCGCCGCCGGTCGCGCGACGCTCGACCTCCGGGCCGCCGGGATAGCCGAGGCCCAGCATCTTGGCGACCTTGTCGAAGGCTTCGCCGAGCGCGTCGTCGACCGTCGTCCCGAGCCGCACGTGCTGGCCGACGCCGAGAACCGCGATCAGCTGGGTGTGCCCTCCCGAAGCGAGCAGCAGGAGATAAGGGAAGGCGACGCCATCGGTCAGCCGCGCGGTGAGCGCATGGGCCTCGAGGTGATTGACGGCGACGAACGGCTTCTGCGCCACGATCGCCAGAGCCTTTGCGGCCGTGAGGCCCACGATCACGCCTCCGACGAGGCCCGGCCCCGCGGCGGCCGCGACGCCGTCGAGCTCCCTCAGTCCGACGTTCGCCTGCGACAAAGCCGCCGCGATCACGCCGTCGAGCGCCTCGACATGGGCGCGGGCGGCGATCTCCGGCACGACGCCCCCGAACGCCGCGTGCTCTTCGAGCTGCGCACGAACCACATTGGACAGGATCTGGCCCGGACCGTCGCCTTCACGGCGGACGACGGCCGCCGCCGTTTCGTCGCAGGTGGTTTCGAGTCCAAGAACCAACATCGAGGGGAGGACGCTCCATTTTCTGTCGGCGGGAAGACATAGCCGCACCGGATCGCCGGCGCCAGCCGGCCGGAGCAGCGCCGCCCGCGCCAAAAAACCGCTCGGCTTGACCCCGGCCGCCTGATAGCGCTTCGGCCATGATCATGCGCAGACGCTCCCGCCTATGACGCCTCCCCTGCTCCGCATCGGGACCCGGGGCAGCCCGCTCGCCCTCTGGCAGGCGAACTGCGTGCGCGACGGCCTCATCCGGTCCCTAGGGACGCCGGCCGAGACCGTCGAGATCGTCGTCATCCGCACGACCGGGGACGCCATTCAGGATCGGCCGCTCTCGGAGGCGGGCGGCAAGGGCCTGTTCGTCAAGGAGATCGACGAGGCCCTGCTCGACGGCCGCATCGACCTCGCAGTGCATTCCGCAAAGGATCTGCCGACCGAACTCGCGGTCGGCACCGCGCTTGCGGCGACTTTGCCGAGGGCGGACGTGCGGGACGCGTTCATCGGAGGCGCGGCGGCCAGGCTCGACGACCTGCCGAAGGGCGCGATCGTCGGCACGGCTTCGCTTCGTCGCGGGGCGCTGGTTCTCCGGCGCCGACCGGACCTCAAGGTCGTCTCGTTTCGGGGGAACGTGCAGACGCGGCTCGAAAAGCTCGCCCGCGGGGACGTCCACGCCACTTTGCTCGCGCTCGCCGGCCTCAACAGACTCGGGCTCAGCCGCCACGCGACCGAGATCCTCGACGAGGTCGCCTTCCCGCCCGCGCTCGGTCAGGGAGCGATCGCGGTGATCGCCCGTCTGGGCGACGCGACGACCTTCGGCGCGCTGAGGCCGCTCGACTGTCCGGACACGGCGGCCGCGCTGATGTGCGAACGGGCGTTCCTCGCCGTGCTCGACGGCTCGTGCCGGACGCCGATCGCAGGGCTCGCCCAGGTCTCAGGCGGGACGCTGTCGTTCCGCGGAATGGTGCTTTCGGTCGACGGCGCGCGCACGATCGAAGGGGCGATCCACGGGCCGGCGGCGGACGCCGCCGCCCTTGGCGCGGAAGCCGGTCGGGAGATCAAATCCCGCACCCCGGCGGACCTGCTCGCGGCTTTCGGCTGACGCGGCGGGATGAACGTCCTCGTCCTGCGTCCCGAACGCGCCGCGGCCCGGACCGCGGAGGGGCTCGCCCGGCTCGGCCACCGCGCGATCGTCGCGCCGGTGCTCGCGATCGAGGACATCGCGTCGTCGATCCCCGACGGCCCCTATGACGCGGTGCTCGCGACCAGCGCGAACGGGCTGCGGAAGCTCAGCCAGCGGCCGGAGATCGCGCGGCTCACCGAGACGCGGCTGATCGCGGTGGGCGACCGGACAGCCGCGGCGGGCCACGAGGCGGGCTTCGCCGTCGTCCATGTCGCGGACGGCGACGGGCGGGCGCTGGTCGCGGAAGCCATGAAGCGCTTCTCGCCCCCGGCGCGTTTCCTTCACGCCGCGGGCGCCGACCGCGCTTTCGACATCGCCGGCGCCCTCGGGCTGCAGGGCTACGCCGTCGTCGTGGCGGAGCTCTACCGCGCGACCGCCGCCGATCGTCTTCCGCAGGCCGCCGAGGACGCGCTTGCGCGCGGCGAGGTCGACGCGGTCCTCCACCACTCCCGGCGCATCGCGGAAACCTTCCTGCGCCTTTCGGACGCGGCCGGTCACGGAGCGACCATACGCGCGCTGCGCCACGTCGCGCTTGCGCCGAGGGTCGCCGCCGCGCTGACCGAGGCCCGCTGCGCGGAGGTCGCGGTGGCGAGCCGTCCTGACGAAGGCTCTCTGTTCGAGGCGTTAACGCGTCTTGGCGACGACCGCTCGCCTTCCGGAGGCGGTCGTTCTAATTAGGACGCGGGGCCGTCGTCGGCGGCCCGCTTCTCCCGTGACGCGAGGAACGGCCGATGGCGGACCCGAAGGGACCCGAGACCGCACAAGGAGCGAAGGACGCGCCGAGCGCTCGTCCCAAGCCCCGGACGCTCGACCTTTCGGCGACGGACCTGACCCCGAAGGCCGCCCCCGCTTCCCCGGCCGCTCCGTCGACGCCCGCTGCGTCCGCCGCTTCCGCGACCGCGGCGAAGACAGAATCACCCTCCTCGCGGTCGACGGCGGCAGCGGCAGCGGCGTCTTCGTCCGCATCCGGCTCCAAGATCGACGGACCGCCCGCACCGTCCGCGGCCCCCGCGGCGAAGCCCGCCGCGCCCGCAGCCGTCGGACCCGGCAAAGCCGGCTTGGCGGATCAGACGACCGCCCCGAAATCCGCCGGACCGGTCGCTTCGGCTGCGCCGCCCTCCGCTGCGGCGCAGCCCAAAGGTCCGGCGCCCTCCCCCGAGGAGCGTCCGAAGCCGGGCGAGCCCGCATCATCAGCCTCAAAAGCGCCTCCCGCGCCCCCGCCCGTGCCGCGGTCGGGCGGCGGCGTCGGCGCTCTCGGCCTGCTGGCCGCCGCGCTCGGTGGGGCGGCTCTCGCGGTGCTCGTGATCGCGCTGTTCGGCAGGGAGATCATCCGCTCCGACGACGCGGCGCGCGTTGCGGCGGCGGAATCCAAGCTCGACGGCGTCGGCCGCGACGTGGCTGCGCTCCGCAAGCAGATCGGCCAGACGGCGCAGTCGAGCGACGCCAACGCGATCGAGCAGCGGGTGGCGGAGCTTGGTCAGACCGTCGAAGCGGCGAATGGCCGGGTTGGCGGCCTCGAACAGCAGCTCAGGGACTTGGCCGAGAAGGCGGCGCAGCCCTCGATCGATCCCGCGGCGGTCGCGCTGCTCGCGGGACGCCTGGACGGCGTCGACATCCGCCTCAAGGACACGGCGACGACCGAAGCGCTCGGCGCGCTCGAGGAGCGTCTCACCGCCGCCGAAAGCCAGGCGAAGGCCGCGCCCACGGCGCAGCAGATCGCCGCGATCGACGCCCGCGTCGCCGGTGTCGGCCAGACGGTGACCGATGCGGTGAAGCCGTTCGACGACCGGATCTCGGCGCTCGAGGCGGCCCTGAAGGCGCGTCCCGTCGGCGATCCCGCCGCCCGTCAGGTGGTCGCGCTCGGCGCATTGGAGCAGGCGGTCGACGCCGGGCGGCCGTTCCCGGCCGAGCTCGCGGCGGTGAAGGCGAGTTTTCAGAACGGCGAGCTGTCCGGCCTCGATCCCTACGCCGCCTCGGGCGTGCCGACCCGTGCGGCGCTTGCGGCCGAACTCTCCCGCATCCTCGGGGAGCTTCCGTCGCCTAAGGTCGCGCAGGACGAATCGGTCTTCGGCCGCTTCGTCGCGAGCGCGGGCTCGATCGTGAAGGTGTCGCCGAAGAATGCGAGCGAGGCCGGCGCGGGCGACCCCCGCCAGCGGCTCGCGGCGCTCGCCGCCGCCAGCGACCTTGAACAGGCGATCGCGGCGCGCGAGGCGCTCGACGGCGCGGCGCAGGACGCGACGGCGGACTGGGCGAAGGCCGCGACCGCGCGGGTCGCGGCGGAGAAGGCCCTGGCGGGCGCGCGGTCCGCCGCGCTGGCTCGCCTCGCGGCAACCGACTGAGGGCGAGAAGACAATGGTGCGCGTTCTCCTCTACCTAGCCCTCGTCGCCGTCTTCGCGTTCGGCGCGATCTGGATCGTCGATCGGCCGGGCGCTCTCGTCATCGACTGGCAGGGCTACAAGATCGAGACCAGCGTCGCGGTCGCCGCAGCCTTCGTCGCGGTCGTCGCCGGCTGCGCCGTCGTCCTGTGGAACGTGATGCGCTGGATCCTCGCGGGACCGGAGGCGTTTGCGCTGTTCCGGCGCAACCGGCGGCGGTCCAAGGGTTATGACGCGATCGCACGCGGCGTGGTGGCAGTCGGCACCGGCGACGCGCGCCGCGCCGGCAAGGAGGCCAGCGAAGCCCGCCGCCTACTCGGCAAGGAGCCCCTCACCCTGGTGCTCGCCGCTCAGGCGGCGCAGCTCTCGGGCGACCGGTCGGGCGCGGAGGCCGCCTTCAGGGCCATGACCGAGACGCCTGCGACCCGTTCGCTCGGTCTGCGCGGCCTGTTCATCGAGGCGGAGCGGCGGGGCGACCGGGCGGCCGCCAAGGCGCTCGCGGAGGACGCTGCGCGCCAGTCGCCGGAGACGCCGTGGGCGGGCCAGGCGCTGTTCGACTTCCAATGCGCCGAGCACGATTGGTCAGGGGCGCTCTCGACGCTCGAGCGCCTCAGCGCGAACCGGCTCCTCGACAAGGCGGACGCCCGCCGACGGCGCGCCGTGCTTCTGACCGCGCTCGCGACCGACGGCGCCGCGGCCGACGCTCCGCTCGCGATCAAGCGGGCGCGCGAGGCGCATAGCCTCGCTGCGGACTTCGCGCCGGCAGCAATCCTCGCCGCGCGGCTGCTCGCCGAACAGGGCGACGCGCGCAAGGCGGCGAAGATCGTCGAGACCACCTGGGCCAAGGCGCCCCATCCCGACCTCGCCGAGGTCTATGTCCATGTCCGCCCGGGCGATCCAGCCCGCGACAAGCTCAAGCGGGCCAGGACTCTGTCCGAGCGCTCCGGGGACGATCCCGAAGGGCTGTTCGCCGTCGCTCGTGCGGGCCTCGCGGCCCGCGACTTCGACGTCGCCCGCAGCGCGATCGACCGGCTGCTCGGAATCAGGCCGACGGTGCGCGCCTGCATGCTGATGGCGGAGCTGGAGGAGGTCCAGAACGGCGACGCCGGCCGTTCCCGGGAATGGCTCGCCCGCGCCCTGCGCGCGCCGCGCGACCCGGTCTGGGTCGCGGACGGAGTGGCCAGCGACACATGGGCGCCGACCTCGCCCGTCACGGGCAAGCTCGACGCGTTCGTGTGGAAGATGCCCGTCGAGGAGACCCGCCCCAAACTCGCCGCGGACGCATGGCTCGACCAGGCGCCGGTCGAGCAGCGCTCGGTTCTGGCCGCCCTGGAGCCCACCGATGCGGCGCTGCCGCGGCGGATGCCGACGCTGATCGACGGCGAGGCGCAGACGCCGGTCGCGGCCGCTCCTGTGGCGACGACGCCCGCGAAGCCCGCGGCCGTCGTCGAGGCCGCAGCCGAACCGGTTTCGACGAAAGCCGCCCCTGCGCGCCCGACTGCGGCGGTGTTCCCGCTGTCGCGCGCGCCTGACGACCCGGGCCCGAACGCGATGGAGGCCGCCGACACCATGCCGGGCGAACGCGCGTTTCCCGCCCGGCCGAATTATTGAAGGAGCCGCCGACGCCGGCGAGCTTCGCCTTGCATCGCGCCCGCCCTTTCGCTAGACGGAGCGCCATCGCCGCAATAGCTCAGCTGGTAGAGCACGTCATTCGTAATGACGGGGTCGGGGGTTCGAATCCCTCTTGCGGCACCACGCCTCACGGCATGCGCCCGCCCGAAGCGCCATAAGTCGACGCAACCGCGAAGCCCGCCAAGCGTTTCTGGCGAGGCTCGGAGACGTCTCCGGCCGGCGCCATGACCTCCGGAAAGGGCGAAAATGCTCGACGCTCTGCGCCACTTCCTGAACGACCTCGCCGGCGCCGGCGAGGAGGATCATTTCGCGGTCGACGACTACCGCGTCGCGGCGGCCGCACTGCTGATCAGCATCGTGAACATCGACGGCGTGGTCGAGGACTCCGAAAAGGCCGCGCTCCACGACGTCCTGAAGGCGCGCTTCGGTCTCGACGAGGCGCAGACCGCCGAACTGATCGAAGCTGGCAGGAACCGCGAGGCGGACGCCGTAGATCTCTACGCCTTCACCAGCGTGCTGAAGCGTTCGCTCGACGAGGCGGGGCGGGCCGAGATGGTCGAGATGATGTGGGAGATCGTGTTCGCGGACGGGTCGGCGCACGAACTCGAGGACAACGTCGTCTGGCGCGCCGCCGAGCTGCTCGGCGTGTCGAGCCGCGAACGCGTCGATCTCAAGCGCCGGATCGCCGGACGGCCCGGCCCGCTCGCCGTCAGGCCGGCCTGACGCCCCACTTCGGGACAAAGGCGGCTCGCAAGCTGCGAGACTCTCGCAATCTGCGAGGCCTTTTGGGACGCCGCATTTCCGCACCAGCTACATGTTGTGGCTCGCCTTCCAAGACCCCCCCTGATCTGGCGCCACAACGAAGCATTAGGGTTGGCAGGGCGTTTGCGGACCTGCTGATTGCCGGATCAGGTTCATGCGTACCGGCGTCTGTTCGGACGGGAGAAGGGGTTTCCCGACCCACGCCCCTTCTCCCGCTTCCGGACGCAAGATCAGGCCCTGGGCCGCGTTCCGAAGATTGCGCTGCCGACCCGCACGAGGGTCGCGCCGAACGGAACCGCATCGACGAAATCAGCGCTCATCCCCATCGACAGGCCCTTGAGGCCGTTCCGCCGGGCGAGCTTGTCGAGCAGCGCGAAATGCGGCGCAGGCGGCTCGTCGAACGGCGGGATGCACATCAGCCCCTCGATCGCGAGACCGTATTCAGCGCGGCACGCAGCGACGAAAGCGTCGGCTTCGGAGGGCGGCACCCCCGCCTTCTGCGGCTCCTCGCCCGTGTTGACCTGCACGAACAGCTTTGGACGCCGCCCTTGCGCCGCCATTTCCTTGGCGAGCGCCTGAGCGATCTTCGGCCTGTCGACGGTGTGGATGACGTCGAACAGCGCGACGGCCTCGGCGGCCTTGTTGGACTGGAGCGGGCCGATCAGATGGAGCTCGACGCCGTCGTAACGCTCCCGAAGGCCGGGCCACTTTCCCTGGGCTTCCTGCACGCGGTTCTCGCCGAACACGCGGTGGCCGGCGTCGAGCGTCGGAGCGATCTCCTCTCCCGAGAATGTCTTGGACACCGCGACGAGGGTGACGGAGCCCTCCGGCCGCCCAGCCGTCCGCTCGGCGCGGCGGATCGCCTTGAGCACTGCGGCGAGTCGGGAAACGACATCGTCGGGGGTTTCGGCGTCGGTCATCGGTCTCTCGCTTCAGTGATCGGGCAAGCCTCTATCAGGATCGCAAGCCTCTGTCGGCGGTTTCGAAGCGCTTCGTACGCCCTCCTCGGTTGACCGGTTGAGGCGTTCGCGCCAAGGTCCGCGCGCTCTGCGACCGGCATTCGCCGCGGCGCTTCAACGCCTTTTCAGGACGCCTGGCCAACCCATGACGACGGAGCGCTACAACGCGCGCGAGGCTGAGCCGCGCTGGCAGGCGAAATGGGAGGAGCGCAAGCTCTTCGAGACGACCGCCGACGATGGCCGTCCCACCTATTACGTGCTCGAGATGTTCCCGTACCCCTCGGGGCGCATCCACATGGGCCATGTCCGCAACTACGCGATGGGCGACGTGGTCGCGCGCTACAAGCGCGCCAAGGGCTTCTCCGTGCTGCATCCGATGGGCTGGGACGCTTTCGGGCTGCCGGCCGAGAACGCCGCCATGGAGCGCAAGGTCCATCCCAAGGCCTGGACCTACGACAACATCGCGGCGATGCGCGGCCAGTTGAAGTCGATCGGCCTGTCGCTCGACTGGAGCCGGGAGATCGCGACCTGCGACCCCGACTATTACGAGCAGCAGCAGCGCCTGTTCCTCGGCTTCCTGAAGGCCGGGCTCGCCTATCGCCGGAAGTCCAAGGTCAACTGGGACCCGGTCGACAACACGGTGCTCGCCAACGAGCAGGTGATCGACGGCCGCGGCTGGCGCTCGGGCGCGCTCGTCGAGCAGCGCGAACTCACGCAGTGGTTCCTGAAGATCACGGCTTTCTCCGAAGAGCTGCTCGGCGCGCTCGACCACCTGCCGCGCTGGCCGGAAAAAGTCCGGACCATGCAGAAGAACTGGATCGGCCGGTCGGAGGGCCTGCTGGTCCGCTGGGCTCTTGCGGACGCCGGCAAGGCGAGGGTCGCCGGCGCGATCAGCGAGGTCGAGGTCTACACCACGCGGCCGGACACGCTGTTCGGCGCGAGCTTCCTCGCGCTCTCGGCCGATCATCCGCTGAGCGCGGCCTGCGCGGAATGCGACCCCAAGCTCGCCGCATTCATCGAGGAATGCCGCCGCGCCGGCACCAGCGTCGCGGCGCTCGAGACCGCCGAGAAGATGGGCTACGACACCGGCCTTCGCGCCGCGCACCCGCTCGACCCGTCGCTCAGCGTGCCGGTCTACGTCGCGAACTTCGTGCTGATGGACTACGGCACCGGCGCGATCTTCGGCTGCCCGGCGCACGACCAGCGCGACTACGACTTCGCCAGCAAATACGGCCTGCCGATCACGCCCGTGGTCGCGCCCGAAGGCGTTGAGCCGCAGAGCCTAATCGCTGACGCGGCCTATGACGGCGACGGCGTGCTGGTGAACTCCCGCTTCCTGGACGGCCTCACCGTCGAGGCGGCCAAGGAAGAGGTCGCCAGACGCCTCGAGTCGGAGACCCTGTCGAACGCGCCCGTCGGCGCCCGCAAGGTGAACTGGCGCCTGCGCGACTGGGGCGTCTCGCGCCAGCGCTACTGGGGCTGCCCGATCCCGGTGATCCACTGCGAGGCCTGCGGCGTCCAGCCCGTGCCGGACGACCAGCTGCCCGTTCTGCTGCCCGACGACGTGACCTTCGACGAGCCGGGCAACCCGCTCGACCGCAACTTAGGCTGGCGGGACGTGTCCTGCCCGACCTGCGGCGGCCCGGCGCGGCGCGAGACCGACACGATGGACACCTTCGTCGACTCGTCCTGGTACTTTGCGCGCTTCACCGCGCCCGACGCCGCGACCCCGACCGACAAGCGCGTCGTGGACCGCTGGCTGCCGGTCGACCAGTATATCGGCGGCGTCGAGCACGCGATCCTGCACCTGCTCTATTCGCGCTTCTTCACCCGCGCGATGAACATGACCGGCCATGTCGGCGTGAAGGAGCCGTTCGCCGGCCTGTTCACGCAAGGGATGGTCGTCCACGAGACCTACAAAGACGCCGCCGGCGACTGGGTCTCGCCGTCCGAGGTGACGATCACCGACGTCGAAGGAAGCCGGCAGGCGGTGAAGGCAGGGACGGCCGAGCCGATCGAGATCGGCTCGATCGAGAAGATGTCGAAGTCGAAGAAGAACGTCGTCGACCCCAATGACATCCTGGACAGCTACGGCGCCGACACCGCACGCTGGTTCATGCTGTCCGACAGCCCACCCGAGCGCGACGTGATCTGGAGCGAGGCCGGCGTCGAAGGCGCGAGCCGCCGCGTGCAGCGCGTCTGGCGGCTCGCGAACGAGGCGGCCGAGCGTGGCGCGCCGGTCGGAACCGACGCTCCGGCGGACATCGGACCGGCCGCCGACTCTCTTCGCCGCGCGGCGCACGCAGCGCTCGCCCGCGTCGGCGAGAGCATCGAGAAGTTCCACTTCAACGTCTGTGTCGCCGCGACCAACGAGCTTAGCAACGCGCTCAGCCAGGCGTTGCAGACCACGACCGACGTCGGCCCGGACATGACGTTCGCCTTCCGCGAGGCGGCCGAGATCCTCGTCCAGATCGTCGCGCCCTTCGCGCCGCATCTCGCGGAGGAGGCGTGGGCCGCCCTCGGCCACGACACGCTGGTCGCCGAGGCGCGCTGGCCGGAGGCGGACCCCGCCCTGCTCGCCTCCGACACCGTCATCCTTCCGGTTCAGGTCAACGGCAAGAAGCGGGACGAGATCGTCGTCTCCCGCGAGGCCGACAACGCGTCGATCGAGAAGATCGTGCGCGAGCTCGAGGCGGTCGCCAAAGCCATCGGCGACAAGCCGATCCGCAAGATCATCGTCGTGCCGCAGAGGATCGTGAATGTCGTCGCCTGATCCCCGCCTCCTCCGCCGTCTGGGCACGGCGCTGTGCCTGTCGCTGCTGCTTTCCGGCTGCTTCCGCCCGGTCTATGGCGACGTTTCGACCACCACCGGCCCGACGAAGTCGGAGGGCGTCGACGTCGAGCGGCGGATGAAGTCCGTCGAGGTCAAACAGATCGAAGGCCGCGTCGGGGGCAAGATCCGCGACGAGCTGATCTTCATGCTCCGGGGCGGCGCGGGCCCCGAGCCGGTCGTCTATCGCCTCGAGATCAAGCGTCTGATCGAGCAGGGGCAGTCCGCCGTCGTCGATCCGCTGAGCGGGGTCTCGGAGACGCGCACGATCTCGCTGAACGCGAACTTCGTGCTGACGCCCGCCGGTTCGCTCGACCCGGTGATCACCGGCAATGCGGTCGCGTCCGCGACCTATTTCGCCGGGTTGCAGCGTTTCGCCAACATCCGCGCCGAGCGCGACGCGGAGGACCGCGCCGCGGTCCAGATCGCCGAGCGCATCCGCGCCCGGCTGCAGGCCTATCTCGTCACGGGGAAGTAAGCGGTCCGCGACGGCGCTCCTCCCGCCGGGCGGGAGGAGCGCGGGGCCTACTTCTTGGCGCGCTCGATCGCTTCGACGATCATGCTCTGGGCCTCGGAGACGTCGCCCCAGCCCAGCGCCTTAACCCACTTCTCTGTTTCGAGATCCTTATAGTGCTCGAAGAAGTGGGCGATCTGGCTGAGCGTGATCTCCGGCAGGTCGGTGTAGTTCTTCACCGTGTCGTAGCGGCGGGTGAGCTTCGAGGAAGGAACGGCGATGATCTTCTCGTCGAGCCCCTTCTCGTCCTCCATCTTGAACACGCCGACCGGACGGCAGCTCATCAGCGCGCCCGGCGCGATGGCGCGGGTGTTCGCCACCAGAACGTCGATCGGGTCGCCGTCGTCGGACAGCGTGTGGGGGATGAAGCCGTAGTTCCCGGGATAACGCATCGCGGTGTAGAGGAAGCGGTCGACCACCAGCGTGCCGGACGCCTTGTCGAGTTCGTATTTGATCGGTTCGCCGCCCATCGGGACTTCGATGATCACGTTCACGTCGACCGGCGGGTTAACGCCGATCGCAATGGCTTCGATACGCATGGACGTCCTCATTTGGCGGTGCTGAGTTTCTGTAGCGGAGCGACGCCTCCACAGGCAACCGCAAGACGACGCGATGACTAGCTTGGCGCGGTCCCGGCCTACCGCTTTACCGATCGACGAAGCGCTGCCGCGCCTTATGGAGGCGCTGGCGAGAGCGAACGCCGCGACCCTCGTCGCGCCGCCGGGGGCCGGCAAGACGACGCGGGTTCCGCTCGCGCTTCTCGATGCGCCATGGCGCGGAGACTCCAAGATCCTCGTGCTGGAGCCGCGTCGGCTCGCGGCCCGCGCGGCGGCTGCGCGGATGGCCGAGACGCTCGGCGAGCGCGTCGGCGAAACCGTCGGGCTGCGGGTCCGGCTCGGCTCGAAGATCGGCCCGAAGACGCGCATCGAGGTCGTCACCGAAGGCGTGTTCGCTCGACTCGTCATCGCCGATCCCGAGCTTTCCGGCGTCGCCGCCGTGCTGTTCGACGAGTTCCACGAGCGTTCGCTCGACGCCGATCTCGGCCTCGCGCTCGCTCGGGACGCGCAGACCGGTCTCCGGGAGGACCTGCGCATCCTCGTGATGTCCGCGACGCTCGACGACGCGCGGGTCGCGCGGCTGCTGGGCGCCGAGATCATCGAAAGCGCGGGCCGGGCCTTCCCGGTCGTGACCCGCTATCTTCCGCGCGATCCGCGGGAGCGGATCGAAGACGCCGCCGCCCTCGCGATCCGGCGCGCGCTCGGCAAGGAACGCGGCGGCCTGCTCGTCTTTCTGCCCGGAAGGGCCGAGATCAGGCGAACGGCGGAGCGGCTCGAAGGGCTCGGCGCCGAAATCGAGATCGTCGAGCTTCACGGCGGTCTGGATCCGCGCGCCCAGGATCGCGCGATCGCGCCGGCGGCTTCGGGATCGCGCAAGGTCGTGCTCGCAACCTCGATCGCCGAGACGTCGATCACGATCGAAGGCGTGCGGGTGGTGATCGACTGCGGTCTGTCCCGTGAGCCGCGCCACGAACCCGCGCTCGGGATCACGCGGCTGGAGACGGTGCGCGCCTCGCGCGCTGCGGTCGACCAGCGCCGCGGGCGCGCGGGCCGGACCGAGCCTGGAATCTGCTACCGGCTGTGGGAGGAGGCGGCGACCGCGAGCCTCGACCCGTTCGCGCGTCCCGAAATCCTGTCGAGCGATCTCGGCGGCTTCCTGCTCGATCTCGCGGCGTGGGGCGTCAGCGACCCGACGACGCTCGCCTTCCTCGATCAGCCGCCGGCCGCCGCCTTGTCGGAGGCCCGCTCGACGCTCCAGGGCCTTGCGGCGCTGGACCCGGAGGGACGCATCACCGAACGCGGGCGACGCCTGCGGGACATCGCGCTGCCGCCGCGTCTGGCGGCGATGCTGGTCGACTCGGCTGCGATCGGCGACGGCCCGCTGGCGGCGTCGATTGCGCTCGTGGCGGTGGAGCGCGGACTCGGCGGCGACAGTCCCGACATCGGCGAGCGTCTCGAACGCCTGGCGCGCGAGCGCGGGCCACGCGCCGAAGATGCGCGCCGGCTGGCGGCCGGATGGCTCGCGGCCGCTGGCGGCGCGCCGGGGCCCGCCGATCCCTCGCGCGCCGGCGTCGTGGTCGCCCGCGCCTTTCCCGACCGCATCGCCAAGGCGCGCGGCGGCCGCGCCGGAGCCTTCCTGCTCGCGAACGGCCGAGGCGCGTCGCTCGACCCGACGACCTCCCTCTCGCGCGCGCCGTTCGTCGCGGTGCTGGACATGACCGGCGTCGCGCAGGAAGGCCGGATCCTGCTCGCGGCGGCGCTCAGCGACGCCGAGCTCGATGAGGCGGCCGGCGGGCGGATCGAACAGCGGACCGAGATCGGCTTCGACGCGGAGGCTGCGGCGGTCAGGGGACGGTCGTTCCGGAAGCTCGGCGCGATCACGCTTGGCCAGCGTCAGTTGCCGGTCGCAGCGGGACCCGAGACCGCCGAAGCGCTCGCCGCCGGCGTCGCCGCCCTCGGGCTCGAGCGCCTGCCGTGGAGCCGATCAGCCATCGCCCTCAGGACCCGCATCGAGTTCCTGCGCCGCGCCGAACCCGACGAGAGCTGGCCTGACCTGTCAGACGAGGCGCTTCGGCGATCCGTCTCGGAGTGGCTCGCGCCCTTTCTGGGCGAAGCGACGGCGCTTCGGGAGATCAGCGAAGACCAGGTCTCCGCCACCCTCGACTCGCTCGTGCCGCATGCGCTCCGCCGCCGGCTGGACGTGGAGGCGCCGACCCATTTCGAGACGCCGGCGGGTTCACGGCTCCCGATCGACTATGCGGCCGCAGAGGGGCCGGCGCTCGACGTGCGCGTGCAGGAGCTGTTCGGCCTGTCCCGTCATCCGGCGATCGCAGGCGGCCGGTTTCCGCTGACGCTCCGGCTGCTGTCGCCGGCGCATCGACCGATCCAGGTGACGCGCGACCTGCCGGGATTCTGGCGCGGCTCGTGGAAGGACGTGCGCGCCGAGATGCGCGGCCGCTATCCGCGCCACCCCTGGCCGGAAGACCCCGCCGCCGCGCCCCCGACGGCCCGGGCGAAGCCCAGGGGGACGTGATGGCTCACGCCGCGCCGAGCACGAGCAGCCATCCGGACACGCTGACGACGGAAAGCGCCGTCGACACCGCGACCGCCGCCGACGCCGTGGTCTCCGCCACCTTGTAGCGGGCGGCGACGAGATAGGCGTTGATGCCCGAAGGCATCGCGGCGAACAGCACCGCGACGCCCGCCCAGACCGGCGGCACGTCGAGCACGTGGAAGGCGAGCGCCCAGACGATGAGGGGATGAATCACCAGCTTCAGCGCGGATATCGCGAGAACGGCCCGCAGATCGCTGAAGAAGCCGAAGCGCTTGAGCGCGAGCCCCATCGCGACGAGAGCGCAGGGGCTGGCGGTCTCGGCGAGTTGGTCGACGACGGATTTCACGGCCCCGGTCGCTGCCCAGCCGAGGCGCTGGCCGAGAAGCCCTGCGACCAGCGCGAGGATGATCGGATGCGTCGCGATGGTCTTCGCGAGCCTGCCCACGAGGGCGAAGGAGGCCGGTTCGGAGCCTGCCGTCTCGATGAGCAGGGCGGCGATCGTCATCATGATCGGCAGGTGGATCGCAAGCAGAAGGAACAGCGGCGTCGCGCCGGCGTCGCCATAGACATTCAGGATCAGCGGCACGCCGACCAGCACGGTGTTCGACTGCGCCGCCGAGAAGCCGTGGACGGCCGCCTCGCGCCGGTCGCGCCCGAACGCCCGCGTCGCGAGCGCCATGGCGATCGACCAGACCACCACGACGCCGCCGAAATAGGCGATCCAGTAACCCCAGGGATTGGCGGCCGGGACCGAACCCTCGCTCAGAGTGCGGAAAATGAGCGAAGGCACGGCGATCAGGAAGACGTAGTCCGACAGCCCGTCGCCGGCGCGCTCGCCGAGCAGCCTGAGACGCCCGGCGAGATAGCCGAGCCCGATCAGGCCGAAGGTCGGGAGGACGATGGCGATGAGGTCGGACAGCGCGGACAAACTTGCAAAAGGAGGCCGGACGGCTCGGAGCGGTAAGGCCCGCGCCCGGAGCCGTCAACGATCCACTGTCGCACGGGTGGGCCGAACCCTGGGGATCATGCGTGGATGAGGCTGTTTTATGCGGGCCCTTTAGCCCATCGTTAAAGGCCTGAACGGCACTTTCGCGGCCATGACGACCAGCCTGGCCAACTCACGGAGCCCGCACGCATGACCGCGCTCCCGAGCACCGCCAAAGCCCCTGACGCGCCACAACTGATCGCCGAGGCCGCGCATGAGATCCGCACGCCGCTCGGCGGCATTCTCGCGCTCGCCGACCTGCTTCTGGCCGAGGATCTGACCGAGATCGCGCGCGGCCACGCCACCGCGCTGAAGACGGCGGCCGAACATCTTCTAGGCGTCGCGACCACGCTGCTCGGCAACGCGGGCTCCGGCCGGTCCGAAATCCTCGACATCGACGCCTTCCTCAGCCGCGCCGCGCCGCCATTGGTCGCGCGGGCCGCGTTGAAGGGCCTCACGTTTCGCACCAGGCGCGCGCCGGGCGTTCCGGACCGCGTGCTGGCGGACGAAAGCGCGCTCTGGCAGATCGTCGACAACCTGGCCGACAACGCGCTTCGCGCGACCGACGACGGCTCGATCGAGCTCGCGATCGAGCGGCTCGAGGGCGACGCGGCGTCGGTGACGCTGCGCGTCGCGCTGCGCGACACCGGGCCCGGACTGGGCGACGAACCGGACCGGCTGTTCGAGCCTTACGTACAGGGCGACCGGGCGCAAGGTGCTGCGGGGCTTGGGCTTTCGGTCGTCGCGCGGCTCGCGGAACGGATGGGCGGACGAGCTGAGGCGGCGAACCTGCCGCGCGGCGGGGCGGAAGTCGCCGTGGTGGTCAAGCTCGGCGCGGTCGAGGCGCCGACGGTGCAGCCGGCAGGCCGGGCGCTGAAGATCCTGGTGGCCGAGGACAATGCGGTGAACCAGCGGGTGATCGCGACCCTGCTCGACCATTTCGGCCACAGCTACGACATCGTCGGCGACGGCGACGCCGCGATTTCTCGCGCCAGAACAGGCGCTTACGATCTGGTGATGATGGACGCGGTGATGCCGCGCCGCGACGGGCTAGAGGCGACGCGGGCGATCCGCGCGTTCGCCGGCCCCGCGGGCCAGGTGCGCATCGTCGGCGTCACCGCGCGGGCTTTCGATCACGAAATCAAGGCCTTCCGGGCAGCCGGGGCGGACGCCGTCGTCACCAAGCCGCTGTCGGTCGCCGAACTCTGGCGGGCGATCGACGCCGGCGACGAGCGGCGCAAGGCGGGTTAAGTCCGAGACAATCCGAGATAACTCCGGGATGAGTCCGGGTTAATCGCGGGATGATTCCCGGCAATTCCGCGGTCAGGCCGCCTTCTCGCCCGCGCCTTCGGCGATCTTCACGATGTCGGCCATGATCGCGGTCAGGTCGAAATTCTTCGGCGTGTAGACCGCCGCCACCCCCATCGCCTTCAGCTCGCGCTCGTCCTCCGGCGGGATGATGCCGCCGACGATGACGGGGACGTCGTCCATGCCTTCGCGGCGCATGCGCTCGAGCACCTCGCGCACCAGCGGCAGATGCGAGCCGGACAGGATCGACAGCCCGACGACGTGCACGCCCTCCTCGAGCGCCGCGTTGACGATTTCTGCGGGGGTCAGGCGGATGCCCTCGTAGACCACCTCGAAGCCGCAGTCGCGGGCGCGCACCGCGATCTGCTCGGCGCCGTTGGAGTGGCCGTCGAGTCCGGGCTTGCCGACCAGCAGCTTCAGCCGGCGGCCGAGCGTGACGGAGGCCGCGTCGACGGCCTTGCGGACCGCCTCGATCTCGCCGCCGGCCTTCGGCTCGCGGGCGGCGCGGCCGACGCCGGTCGGCGCGCGGTACTCGCCGAAGATCTCGCGCAGCGTCTGGCCCCATTCGCCGGTGGTGACGCCGGCCTTGGCGGCGGCGATCGACGGCTCCATGACGTTGCGGTCCTCTTTCGCCGCCGCGGCGAGATCGGCCAGCGCCTTGTCGACCGCCTTCTGGTCCCGGCCGGCGCGCCACGCCTTGAGGCGCTCGATGGCGTCGGCGCCGACGCTCTCCGGCACCACCTGGATCGAGCCTTCGCCGGTCGAGAGCGGCGACGGCTCGGTCGACTGGAACTTGTTGACGCCGACCACGACCTGCTCGCCCGACTCGATGCCCGCGAGGCGCTTTGCGTTGGCCTCGACCAGCCTGCCCTTCATGTAGCCGGCCTGGACCGCCGCGATCGCGCCGCCCATCTCGTCGATGCGGGCGAGCTCGGAGCGGGCCTCCGCCTTCAGCTCCTCGACCTTGGCGGCCATCACGACCGAGCCCTCGAAGATGTCCTCGTGCTCCAGCACGTCGGTCTCGTAGGCCAGGATCTGCTGGGCGCGCAGCGACCACTGCTGGTCCCACGGCCGCGGCAGGCCGAGCGCCTCGTTCCACGCCGGCAGCTGCACGGCGCGGGCGCGGGCGTCCTTGGACAGCGTCACCGCGAGCGTCTGCAGCAGGATGCGATAGACGTTGTTCTCGGGCTGGGGCTCCGTCAGCCCGAGCGAATTGACCTGCACGCCGTAGCGGAAGCGGCGGTGCTTGGCGTCCTTCACCCCGTACCGGTCGCGGGTGATCTCCTCCCACAGGTCGACGAAGGCGCGCATCTTCGCGATCTCGGTCACGAACTTCATGCCGGCGTTCACGAAGAACGAGATGCGCCCGACCGTCTGGGCGAAGGTCTCCTCGTCGGGGTTTGTCGCCTTCACCTCGTCGAGCACCGCGATCGCCGTCGCGAGCGCGTAGGCGAGCTCCTGCACAGGCGTCGCTCCGGCCTCCTGCAGGTGGTAGGAGCAGACGTTCATCGGGTTCCACTTCGGCATCTCCTTCGTGGTGAAGGTGATGACGTCGCGGATCAGCCGGAGCGACGGCGCGGGCGGGAACACGTAGGTCCCGCGCGACAGATATTCCTTGATGATGTCGTTCTGCGTGGTGCCGGTGAGCTGGCTGCGGTCGGCGCCCTGCTCCTCGGCGAGCGCGGCGTAGAGCGACAGCAGCCACGCCGCCGTCGCGTTGATCGTCATCGAGGTGTTCATCTTGGCGAGCGGGATGCCGTCGAACAGCGCCCGCATGTCGCCGAGATGGGAGACCGGCACGCCGACCTTCCCGACCTCGCCGCGCGACAGCACGTGGTCGGGATCGTAGCCGGTCTGGGTCGGCAGGTCGAAGGCGACGGAGAGGCCGGTCTGCCCTCGCGACAGGTTCGACTTGTAGAGCCTGTTCGAGGCCTCGGGCGTGGAATGGCCCGCATAGGTCCGGAACAGCCAGGGTTTGTCGGCCATCTGTCGCTCGAGCCTCGCATGAAGAGGGGCGCGCCGCCCCGCCTCCGTGTTTAGCTCAAGGGTGCGGCGCCGCAATGGGCCGATCGTCGGACGGGGCGACGCGGTTCAGGCGCCCTGCCCCTCCAGCAGCGCGCGGAACTCAGCCAGCCCGAAAGTCGTGACGGTGTTGAACGCGTCGTCCAGAATCTCATAGACGACGCCGTCGACGTTGCGGTTGCTGAAGAAGACGATCGCGTCCTCGTCGCCGCCGCCCTCCCGGTGCGGCTCGCCGTCCGACGCGCTGGCGACATAGCTCCCGACGGGGCGGATCTCCTTCAGCTCGCCGTTCGCGCGGTAGATCCGCAGCTCGCCCTGCAGCACCAGCGTGCGGTAGGCGGCCTTGTGCCGGTGCAGGACGATCTGCTGGTTGGCCGCAAAGCGGAACAGCAGATCGACGCTGCGGTTCGCTTCGTCCACGTCGCAGATGAAATAGGCGATGTGATCGAAACCTTCGATCGTCCGCCAAGTGACGTTGCTGTCGTCGAACCCGATCCTCGCCACGTCCGTCTCCCTCATCCTTTTGTTCGCGGCGCTTGATGCCCGCAATTGCGACGGTACTCTCGGCCCACAGCGCGGCTTGCCATCCCGCGCCATTACGAACCGGGCGGGGAATTGTCGGTGAAGGGACTGGTCCTGACACGCGCCGGAACGATGGGCCCCGTCGCCGATCTCGTCGCGAGATCGGGCGGGTCCGTTCCGCGGCTGTTTCAGGCCGCGGGCCTGCCGCTGCGCATTCTCGACGAGCCCGACCTCCTCATCCTGCTGCGCGACCAGTTCCTGCTCGTGGAGACCGCATCGCGGATGATCGGCGACGGGGCCCTGCCGGCGCGCCTCTCGACCATGTCGGGACTGGAGGGCCTCGGCGCCTATGGACGCCACCTCCTGACCGTCGACCGGCTCGGGACCGCGATCGAGAGAGCCTACCGGTCCTGCGGGCGTCTCCTGCAGGCGTCCACCGCGATGGAGCTTTCGGCGACCGCCGGATGGGCGCGCTGGACCTATGCGATCACGGCGGACATCCGGGTCGGCCGCCAGAAGAACGAACTGCTGGCGCTCGGATACATGCTCCAGGTCCTGAGATGCTTCGCGGGTCCGGACTGGACGCCCGACCGCGTCGAGCTTCCAGGAACGCTTCAGGACCGACAGGCGATCGCGGACGTGCTGCGCAGCGACGTGACGGAGGGAGAACGTGCGGCGGTCGTGTTTCGGGCCGAGCTTCTGGACGCCCCCAATCCTCGAGAGGCCATCGTCGTCGGCGAGGCCTGCGTCGTGCCTCCGGCGGGCGACCTGATCGGCGTGGCCGAACACCTGATCGGGCTCGATCTGGCCTCCGGCCGCACGGGAATCGACGGTCTCGCGGATCGTCTTCGGCTCTCGCGCCGAACGCTTCAGCGCCGCCTCGCCGAACACGGCGCGACGTTCGAGGCGCTGCTCCAGACGACGCGTCGTCGCCGGGCGTGCGCGGCGTTGCGCGGTGCGGCGCCGATCGCCCAGATCGCCTATGAACTGGGGTATTCGGACCCCGCCCATTTCACCCGCGCGTTCCGGCGCTGGGCGGGGCGGACGCCTCTGGACTGGCGGCGCCGGCCCTCGGCGTGATCTTTCAGCCGAACTCCTCCTCCGCCAGCGCCCGGCGGGCGGCTTCGCGGTGGCGGTCGGTCATGTGCATGCGGACCGAGGCGAGGGCGGCGGCCAGGATGCTGGCGTCGTCCAGGAAACCGACGACCGGGATGAAGTCCGGGACCATGTCGAAGGGGACGATGAAATAGGCCAGCGCGCCGATCAGCGTGGCCCGGACATGGATCGGCGTGTCGCGGTCCATCGCGCAGTAATAGGCGGCGACGGCGTCCTCCGCGAAGGGAATGGACCGCGCCACGGCCTTCAGCTTCGGCCAGAAATCGCGGCGGACGCTGGCCTCGTCGGCGGCGGGATCGGCGGAACGGCTCACCATGGCGTCGTGCTCCATCGCTCGGCTGTCGGCCTCATCAAGGTGGCCCCGGCGCCCGGCGCCATCAAGTCTTACGCCGCGTCCTGCTCGATCTGATCGATGTCGTCGTCGGACAGGCCGAGATGATGGCCGATCTCGTGGATCAGCACATGGGCGACGATCGCGCCGAGCGTCTCCTCGTGCTCGGCCCAATAGTCGAGGATCGGCCTGCGGTAGAGATGCACGATGTTCGGCGTCCTGCCCGTCGCCGGCACGGCCTCGGCGTGGGCGAGGCCGACGCCCGTGAACAGGCCGAGCAGGTCGAACTCGCTCTCCGCCTCGAGCTCCCGGCAGACCTCCTCGCTCGGGAAATCGTCAATGCGCAGCACCGCGGAGCGGGCGAGCTCGCGGAACGACGGCGGCAGGCGCTCGAACGCCTCATCCGCCAGACGCTCGAAAGCGGCGAGATCAGGCGCGGTCGCCGAGGTCCAGTCGATGCTCATGGTGTCGCGTCCCCGAAGCGCCCTCCCGACGCGGCGCCGCCGCCGGAGCCCCCCAAAGCGTAGGCAGTTGCGGCGAGCGAGAGTCAAGACGGCGCATTTTCCGGGGCTATCGTTCAAATTCGCGGGAACCGAATCCGCCCCCATGAGTTTATGATCCGGACAGGAACACAAAACGTTTCTCAGGCGGATGTATTCGGTCGGCGACTGAAAGTTCTTTGAGCCATCAACGAACCGATGCGCCGGGAGAAACGGCTGGATCAGCCATCATCTCGCGGTTGCGAGACAGGCTCTCCCGCACGGATATTCTTTCGAACTCTAGACGACGGCGTGCCCTAACGCCCACAAAAGACACCCTCCAGGAGGATGCCGCATGAAAAATCTTATTCTCTCCACCGCCCTCGCCGCCGGCCTCGGCGCGCTCGCTCTGGCCCCGGCCAGCGCCGCGATGCCGCAGGCTCCGGTCGCCGCCGCTTCCGCGACCTCGGACGTCGCCTGCCGGACCGTCGAAAAGCGCACCATGCGCAATGGCGTCACCCGGATCGAGCGCACCCAGCGCTGCGACGGCGGCGGTTACGATCGCGATCGCGGCTATGAACGCAGCGGCTACCGTGACGACCGCCGGCGGGACGATCGCCATTATGTCGAGCGTCGCGACTATCGCGACCATGCCCCGCGCCCGGGCATCACGCTTCAGCTCCCGCGCTGAACGCACGACCTGACCTGATCTGCGGCGCCCCGCCTGAAAAGCCGGGGCGCCGTCAGTTTGAGAAAAATCCTTCCCCCGCCCGATCGAACCGGGCGAGGCCTGCGCTATCTCTCTGCGCGCCAGGCTCGAAGGACCGTGCTTCGTCCGATGAACGACGACTGAATGCGGTCCTAAGAGCTGGTTCATGCCAACAAGAACAAGGTGTGCGGTAAGCTGGCGTCAGAGCTGGCGGACGTTCACAAGGAGACGACGATGAAGACGTTCCTTATTGCAACGGGCATGGCCCTTGGGCTCGGCGCCTTCGCGCTTGCTCCCGCGGAAGCCGCTCCGATCTCGACGCGCGCCGCCATCGCCGCCCCGACAGCGACCTCCGACGTCGCCTGCCGCGTGGTCAAGAAGACCGTGTACCGCAATGGCGTGCGGCGGGTGACGACCAGCAAGACCTGCGATCGCGGCGGCTATGGCTACGGACCGCGCCCCGCTTATGGGTACGGCCCGCGGCCGGCATATGGATACGGCCCGCGCCCGCGTTACGGCTACGGTCCGCGCCCGCGTCCCGGCTATTATCGCCACGATCCGCGGCCGGGTCTCAGCATCCGCGTCAACTGATCCGTATCGGCGTTAACGCTTTAGTATGAAGTTCTGGCCCGGCCATCCGCAGATGGCCGGGCTTTTGTTTGTCCGACGCGCCAGAACCTTCCGCGTCAACCATTGCGGCGAACGTCGACAGTAAAAATCAAAAATCCGGCCTGATTTCGCCATCGAGTGTTTCGACGATGCTTCATCGGCGAGCCGGTAGGGCTCCCGCGGCAACAGAGGACGAGCCGGGATGAAAATCGTCGCATTGGGACTGACGGCGGCCGTGGCCGCCGCCGCTGCGTTTTCCGCGACGCCAGCTGCTGCAGGCGTCTATTTCGAGGTCAACGACGGTTGGGGCCATCACCGTCCGCCGCCACCGCCGCGCGCGTATTATTATGCGCCTCGGCCGGTCTACTATGCGCCGCGGCCGTATTATTACGGCCCGCGCCCGGCCTATTACGCCCCGCGGCGCGACTGCCGCGTCGACGTCATCCGCAGATGGGGCCCGTACGGCCCGGTCACCAAACGCGTCGAGACCTGCCGTTAAGTCTTCCCGCGGCGCGGGCGCGCGTTATCTTGCTCTTCCGGCGCGGGTTCGCGCCCGGTCGGGAGAGCAGGCGATGAAAGCAGTGATGGCGGGTCTGGCGGCGGCGCTGGCGATCGGAGCCGCGGCTCCCGCGTTTGCGGCCGACCTCCCTTATGGCTACGGCGGGCAGCGCGTGCTCCGCTCGGACCGCGTGATCCGGGTGCTCCCGGTGGTCAATGAGAGCACCATCCGCACCACGCCGTGGCTGCGCTACGACATCCGGCCGGAGATGGCGTGCCGGCTCGGCTGGAAGCAGGACCGCCACGGCTACCGCTATCCGGTCGAGGCCTGCACGCGCTGGTGAGCCGGGCTCACCAGCAGACCGAGCGGTCGATCCGGATCACGTAGTTCCGCCACGGCGCGCGCTCGGCGATGCGGTCGTAAAGCGCCGCCGCCGGGCTCGCCTCGGGGACCATCCATCTGAGATGCACCCAGCCGAGCGCCTCGCCCTCCTCGACGAGGCGGGCGACGAGCGCCCGCGCGATCCCGAGGCCGCGGCGGGCGGGGTCGACATAGAGATCGTCGAGCTGCCCGGCGCGCCTGCCCGAAATCGCTTCCGGCAGGTCGTAGTAGAGGGCGAAGCCGACGAGCTCCCCGTCGAGCTCGGCGCCGGCGATCCCGACCATGGGCTCCGCAAGCAGCGTCGCGACATAAGGAGCGTCGGGCGCGCCGGCCTCGCGACCGAGCAGCGCCCCGGAATAGGCCGCGACGAGCGGCGCGAGGCGGACGGCGTCGGACGCCTGAAGGCGGGGGGTGATGATCAGCGACATGAGGGCTTCTAGCTCGTTCCGAGAGGCGCCCCTCGCCGCCGCTACGCGGACGGGCGAGGGGTCTGACCGTTCAGGGACACACGCTCACCGCCACTCGCGGATGTCGACGAACTTGCCGGCGATCGCCGCCGCCGCCGCCATGGCGGGGGAGACCAGATGCGTGCGGCCACGGAAGCCCTGCCGGCCTTCGAAGTTGCGGTTCGAGGTCGAGGCGCAGCGCTCCTCCGGCGCCAGCTTGTCGGGGTTCATCGCGAGGCACATCGAGCAGCCCGGCTCGCGCCAGTCGAAGCCCGCAGCCTTGAAGATCCGGTCGAGCCCTTCGGCCTCGGCCTGCTCCTTCACGAGCCCCGAGCCCGGCACGATCATCGCGCTGACGTTGCCGTTGACCGTCTTGCCCTCGACCACTCTCGCAGCCTCGCGCAGATCCTCGATCCGGCCGTTGGTGCAGGAGCCGATGAACACGCGGTCGAGCGCGATGTCGGTGATCCTCGTGCCCGCCGCGAGGCCCATATAGGCGAGCGCCCGCTTGATCGCGGCGCGCTTGCCCTCGTCGGAGGCCGCGTCCGGGTCCGGCACGACGCCGGTGATCGAGACCACGTCCTGCGGGCTCGTGCCCCAGGAGACGATCGGCGGCAGGTTGGCGCCGTCGAGCCGGACGACGCGGTCGAAATGCGCGTCCTCGTCGGTCTTCAGCGTCTCCCAGTAGCGGACGGCCGCGTCCCACGTCTCGCCCTTCGGGGCCATGGGGCGGCCCTTGAGGAAGGCGTAGGTCTTCTCGTCCGGCGCGATCAGGCCGGCGCGGGCGCCGCCCTCGATCGACATGTTGCAGACCGTCATGCGGCCTTCCATCGACAGGCTCTCGATGGCCTCGCCGGCGTATTCCATGACGTGGCCGGTGCCGCCCGCGGTGCCGATCTCGCCGATGATCGCCAGGATCACGTCCTTCGCGCCGACGCCTTCGGGCAGCTTCCCGTCGACGACGATCCGCATGTTCTTGGCCTTCTGCTGGATCAGCGTCTGGGTGGCCAGAACGTGCTCGACTTCCGACGTGCCGATGCCGTGCGCCAGCGCCCCGAAGGCGCCGTGCGTCGAGGTGTGGCTGTCGCCGCAGACGATCGTGGTGCCGGGCAGGGTGAAGCCCTGCTCGGGCCCGACGACGTGGACGATGCCCTGCCGCTTGTCGAACTCGTCGTAATACCGGATGCCGAACTCGCGGGTGTTCTCGGCGAGCGCCTCGATCTGGGCGGCGCTCTCCGCGTCCGGGTTCGGCAGCGAGCGGTTCGAGGTCGGCACGTTGTGGTCGACGACGGCGAGCGTCTTGTCAGGGGCGCGCACCTTGCGGCCCGTCATGCGCAGTCCCTCGAAGGCCTGCGGGCTCGTCACCTCATGGACCAGGTGGCGGTCGATGTAGAGCAGCACGGAGCCGTCCGGCCGCTGCTCGACGACGTGGTCGTCGAAGATCTTGTCGTACAGTGTCTTGGGAGCTGACGCGGATTGGGCGGACATGATGCGCCTCTGAGTGTCGTTCGAAGGTCGGGAAATCGCGTGAGGTCACTGCGCTCGGGGCGCGCGCGGGCGGTCAGCCCCGAAGCAGGCTCGCGATCGCCGACAGGTGCGCATGGAAGCGGGAGGGCAGGCGCGCGTGGTCGCTGAGGCCCGCGAAGACCTCCGACGTCAGCGCAAAAAGTCCCGGTCCGCGGCTGCTCATGAGCCGACATATAGGTGGAGACCCCAACAAACTGCAAACGGTTCGGCGATAAATTCGCAGAGTTCCAGACTTGCCGGAGCGCATGGGCTGCGCCGTCGACTTGACTTATCCGCGGGGATTTCGACGTTCACCCCAGCGGCGCCCGTTTGGCCGCGCGTAAAGGGGGACGAAAAGCCATGGCCCGACCACTCGCTTCCATCGCCGGCCGCATGCTCGCCGTGATCGCCGCTCTCGGCGTCGCGCTCAGCCTCGCAGGCTGCGGCGTCAACAACGTGCCGACGCTGGAGGAGCAGGCCAAGGCCCGCTGGAGCGAGGTGCAGAACCAGTACCAGCGCCGCGCCGACTTGATCCCGAACCTCGTCGAGACCGTGAAGGGTTTCGCGCGGCAGGAGGAGAAGGTGCTGACCGAGGTGGTCGAGGCGCGCGCCAAGGCGACGCAGGTCACGATCGACGCCTCAAAGCTCACCGACCCCGAGGCGGTGAAGAAGTTCCAGGACGCGCAGGCCCAGCTCTCCGGCGCGCTCGGCCGGCTGCTCGCTGTCTCCGAGAACTATCCGGACCTGAAGTCGAACCAGAACTTCCTCGCGCTGCAGTCCCAGCTCGAAGGCACGGAGAACCGCATCGCGGTCGCGCGCCGCGACTACATCCAGGCCGTCCAGGCCTACAACACCGAGCTCCGCACCATTCCGGGCAAGTGGATCGCGGGCTGGCTCTATCCCGAGGCCAAGCCGATGGCGACCTTCGAAAGCGCGCCGGAGAACCAGGCGACGCCGAAGGTCACGTTCTGAACCACCGCCGTCATCCCGGAACGTCATGGACGCCCGGCTCCGCCGGGCATGACGCGCCTTCAGGCGAGGCGAGCCATACGTCTTCCTCCGGATGAGACGGCCTTAAGACATGGGCGCTATCGTCGGTCCCCGGACACACCGGGGTCTCGGGGATGCGGATCGGGCTGAAGACGGCGGGCGCGGCTTTCGCGACGGCGCTCGCGCTGGGCGCGACGCCCGCGCGGGCCGTTGACGAACCGAAGCCTGACGCGGCCGGGGTCGAGGGTGTGACCGTCGCGCCCGTGACCGAAACCCCGTCCCGCGCGGCCCTCGTCGCCATCGTCCGCGGCGAGGCCGCGGCCCGCGGGCTGCCGCCGGACGTCGCCGAAGCCGTCGCGCAGATCGAGAGCGGCTACCAGCCGTCTCAGGTCGGCGGCGTCGGAGAGATCGGGCTGATGCAGATCAGGCCCTCGACCGCGGAGATGCTCGGCCATACCGGCGGACCGATCGCGCTGTTCGATCCCGCGACCAACGCCCGCTACGCCGTGCGCTATCTCGCCGACGCCTGGAAGCTCGCCGGCGGCGATCTCTGCCGCGCGCTGATGAAATACCGCGCCGGGCACAACGAGGAACGCATGAGCGCGCTCTCCGTCGCCTATTGCACCCGAGCGCGCGCCTATCTCGCGACCCGCGGCTCATCGCTCGCGGGCGCGACGATCCCGGCGGCCGATTTCGGCGTGGATACCGCGAGCGCCGGATCCTCCGTCCCGTTCCCTGTCCGCCGCAAGGGGCGGCCATGGACCGAGGCCGACAACGACCGCTTCTGGGCGGCGCAGGCGGTCCGCATCAAGGCGCTGACCGCGAAGATCATGCGCGAGCGCGCCGCGAAGATTCAGGTCTACAAGGTCCGCTTCGCGCGGCGTGCAGGGATCAAGCCTGCGAGGGATTAAGGCCCTTAATCCCTCGGGTTCCTGTCGGCGGACACAAGACGGGCCTCGCCGCCCTCTCCACTTGCGGAGAGGGGAAGGCGCCTTCAGGCGAGGGTCGCCTCGAAGTTGATCTTTGCGTTCAGCACCTTGGAGACCGGGCAGCCTTCCTTGGCCTTGGTCGCGATCTCCTTGAACTTGGCCTCGTCGATCCCCGGCACGGCGGCTGTGACCGAGAGGTCGATGGTGGTGATCTGGAAGCCGCCGCCCTGCTGCTCGATCGAGACCGCCGAGGACGCCTTGATCTCATCCGGCGTGAAGCCCGCCTCGCCCAGCATCAGCGACAGCGCCATCGAGAAGCAGGAGGCGTGCGCGGCGCCGATGAGCTCTTCCGGATTGGTGCCCTTCTCGTCGCCGAAGCGCTTCTTGAACGAGTAGTTCAGTCCGTCGAGCGCGCCGCTCTCGGTGCTGATCTTGCCCTGGCCTTCCTTGACCGAGCCGTTCCATACGGCGCTGCCTGTGCGCTTCATCGCGTTCTCCCTTGCCGACTGACTGCGTCGCCCGCGCGTGACGGGCGGCCTTCGCAACCGACATAGGCGGCCGCCGGGCCTCGACCACCCGCAAGGCCCCGCACGAGCGGCCTTGGGGGCCTATGCGGAGACGGCGCGCGCAGGCGGCGGAGCGGCGCGGCCGTCCGCGGGCGCCGACATCGGCTTCATCATGCGCCGCTCGGCGATCGCCGCGTTGAATTCGGCGCCGAGGATGAACATCGCCGCGCTGACGTTGAGGAAGACGATCGCCGTCATCGCGCCGGCGAGCCCGGCATAGGTCGAAGCGTAGTTCGCGAAATGGCCGAGATAGACCGAAAAGCCGGTCGCCCCGGCGAGCCACAGCACGACCGTCAGCAACACGCCGGGCAGCACCTCGAGAACCCGTCGGCGGCCGCCGGGCAGCCACAGATGCGCCGCGACCAGCGCCGAGCCCAGCACCACGACGGTGAAGAGATAGCGCAGCACGTCGCTCGCGAAGGCGAAGGCCTCGAGCCATGGCGCATGGGTGATCGCGAAGGTCCACAGGATCGGCCAGAGCACGATCAGCACAGCGACCACGACGAGACCGATCGCTCCCAGCGCCACGAACCAGATGCTCTGCAGCCGCGACAGCCAGGCCGGTTTCGAGGTCGGCGAATGGTAGGCCCGGCCGAGCGCGATCCTGAGCGACTCCACCGCCGAGGACGACACCCATAACGTCAGCACGACGCCGATGGTGAGCACCCCGCCGCGCGGCGTCGTCAGCACCTTGTCGACCTCGGTCGCGAGCGGGGCGGCGACGCCGGCCGGCCAGGTGTCGAAGATCAGGTGCACGATCTGGCTGGACAGCTCGCCCGCGCCGAGAAACGCCGCGAGCGCCGTCACGAAGATCAGGAAGGGGAAGATCGCGAGCAGGCCGTTCAGAGCGACGTGGGAGGAGATCGCCCAGCCGTCGTCGCGGTCGAATCGCTTGAGAGCGTCCCACGTGATGGGCGCGAACTTCCGGATCGCGTCGCGCGGTTTGGCGGTCATGTGGCGAAAGCATAGCGCAAGCGCGGCGGCGGCAAAGAGCAGGCTGAAAATTGAGGCGGTTGCCTGCGATCCATTCCATCGTGTGATGCCGGCATAAGAAATTCGCGCTTGTCCCGAAGGCTTGTGGGCGGGACGAGGGGCCTCTCCTGGGAGTTTTTGTCCGTGTCCGGTCTCCTCATGCCCGCCGGCTTCGTCCTGCTGTGGTCCACGGGATGGATCGTCGCCGGGATCGCGACGCCGCATGCCGGGCCGCTCACCTTCCTGTCGCTGCGCTACGCCTGCGCGATCGCGCTGCTCGCCCCGCTCGCGCTCGTCCTGCGCGTGCGCTGGCCGCAGGGGCGCGCCGCCTGGCTGTCCGCGCTCGGCAACGGCGTGCTGCTCCACGGCGTCTATCTCGGCGGGGTGTGGTGGGCGATCGAGCACGGCGTGCCGGCGGGCATCTCCGCGCTAATCGCCGCGCTCCAGCCGCTGTTCACCGCGGTCGCCGCCGGCCCGCTGGTGGGCGAACGGCTCGGGCCCCGCCGCGGGCTCGGCGTGCTGATGGGATTTGCAGGGGTCGCCGCCGTGGTCGCGCCGAAGCTGATGGCGGGCGGCGCAGGCGCATCGCTCGCGCCGATCGCGGTCAACGTCCTCGCCATGGCCGCGGTGACCGCGGCGACGCTGCACCAGAAGCGCTCGCTCGCGGGAAACGACCTCCGGGCGCTCGCGCTGATCCAGTATCTCGGCGCTCTCGTCGTGACCGCCCCGATCGCGCTTGTTCTTGAAGGATGGCGGTTCGAATGGACGGGCTCGACCGCCTTCGCGCTCGCCTGGTCGGTGATCGCCCTCTCGATCGTCGCGATCTTCGCGATGCTGGCGATGATCGCGCGCGGCGAGGTGTCGCGCGTCTCAGCGCTGATGTTCCTCGTGCCGCCGGTCGCGGCCGTCCAGGCCTATCTCTTTTTCGGGGAACGGCTTTCCCTGATCCAGATCGCCGGAATGGCGCTTGCGGCGGCCGGCGTGCTGCTGGTCAACGCCCGGGTTCCGCCGCTTTCAGCCGAAGGGTGCATTGCGGCAAAGCTCCCGGACGATGAGGATGGTCCGGAGATTTTGCGCCGGCCGGTCCTTTAGGGTCAGCAGCCGGCTGCGCCAGATTCCGGAGCCGATCGCCCATGACCGCCGCACAGCCCGCAGCCGCCGCCTCGCCATCGGAGACGCCGGCCGCCCGCCTCGAATCCGTATTGCCCGCGCTCGACGCGCTGCTGGCCGAGGCCACCGCCGCGGTGCGCGCCAAGGTCACGGTCGGCGGCAGGATCGATTCCGACGCACTTGAGCGCGAGCAGCGGGCGGGCCACGGGCTCGCCTGGCTCGCGACCTACCGCATGGCGCTGCGCGAGCTGCTGCACTGGAGCGAGCGCCTCGCGAGGGAAAGCCGCTACGGCGCGATCGAGGAGGCGATCCTGCGCGTCGGCGCGGCGGAATACCTCGCGCAGGTGATCGGCGGCATCCCGATGAACCAGGGCGAAATCGTCCGCGCCGCCGATCTCGGGCTCGATCCCGGCCGCCCGGCGGAGCTGCTGGGCGAGGCCGCGCGCGAGCTGATCGCCGACGGCGGCTCGGCCGAGGCGCGAGCCGAGCTCGCCGCGCTGATCCGCGCCGCGGACGGCCGCGCCGGCTTCGGCGACAGCGGGCTCGACGAGACCCACGGCCAGTTCCGCGACGAGATGCGGCGCTTCGCGGAGGCCGAGGTGACGCCGTACGCCCACGCCTGGCACCTCGCCAACGCCTACATCCCGCTCGAGATCATCCAGAAGCTCTCCGATCTCGGCGTGTTCGGCCTGACCATTCCCGAGGAGTTCGGCGGCCTCGGGCTCGGCAAGGAGGCGATGTGCGTCGTTTCCGAGGAGCTCAGCCGCGCCTATATCGGCGTCGGCTCGCTCGGCACCCGCTCGGAGATCGCGGCCGAGCTGATCATGGGCGGCGGCACCGAGGAGCAGAAGGCGCACTTCCTGCCCAAGCTCGCGGACGGCTCGATCCTGCCGACGGCGGTGTTCACCGAGCCCAACACAGGCTCGGACCTCGCGAGCCTCAAGACCCGCGCCGTGCGCGACGGCGAGACCTACAAGGTCAACGGCGCCAAGACCTGGATCACGCATCCCGTGCGCGCCGACCTGATGACGCTGCTGGTGCGCACCGACCCGAACGAGCCCGGCCATCGCGGCCTTTCGATGCTGCTCGCCGAAAAGCCCCGCGGAACGGATGAAGATCCGTTCCCGGCCAAGGGCATGTCCGGCGGCGAGATCGAAGTGCTCGGGTATCGCGGCATGAAGGAGTACGAGATCTCCTTCGACGGCTTCGAGGTTCCGGCCGCGAACCTGCTCGGCGGCGTCGAGGGCCAGGGCTTCAAGCAGCTCATGAAGACCTTCGAGAGCGCGCGCATCCAGACGGCGGCGCGCGCCGTCGGCGTCGCGCAGTCCGCGCTCGACATCGGCCTGCGCTACGCCGAGGAGCGGGTGCAGTTCAAGAAGCCGCTCGCCGACTTCCCCCGCGTCGCCGACAAGATCGCGATGATGGCGGTCGAGGTGCAGATCGCCCGCCAGATCACCTACTTTGCGGCCCGCGAGAAGGATCTCGACCGCCGCTGCGACCTCGAGGCCGGCATGGCGAAGCTGCTCGCCGCCCGCGTCGCCTGGGCGGCCGCCGACAACGCGCTGCAGATCCACGGCGGCAACGGCTTCGCGCTCGAATACCAGATCAGCCGCGTGCTGTGCGACAGCCGCATCCTCAACATCTTCGAGGGCGCGGCCGAGATCCAGGCGCAGGTGATCGCAAGGCGCCTGCTCGAGGCGTAAGCCCTTCGGGAGACCGCACGGCGGGCGTCATTTTCCGAGCCTGACGATCGGCCAGCCCATGCGGCGGCAGACGATCACCTCGTGCGCGAGCGCTATCGCGCGCTTCGCGGAACGGGCGGCCTTTCCGGGCTCGTTCCGCAGCAGCGCCTTGCGAAAGCTCCGGTTCGAGCGCCTGAAGTCGGCGACCACGGGCCCGTAGAAGGCGAGCGCCCAGTCGAGCGCCACGAGCGTTCCGTCGGGCCGCACCATGACGTTGTCGACGTTGAGGTCGCCGTGGCAGAGGCCCTCGTCGGCCATGACGCGCCGGCCATAGACCGCGCCGCGGAAATAGGTCTCGCGCCGCCAGTTGCGCTCGACCGCCGCGGGATCGGCGAGAGCGCTCCGCGCGATGCGGACATTGGCGTCGGCCAGCGCCACCGCGACGCCGGCCGCGTCGCTCAAGGAACGGCGCAGCTTCACGCCGAGCGTCTCGCCGGGCACATGCTCGCCGACGATGCAGGGCCTTCCTTCGAACGACGCCAGTTCGTCAGCCCGCCAGGACGGCGCGCCGGCCGCAAGCGCCGCCTGCGTGACCCGGAACTCGCGCTCCGCGAAGGCCGGCCTGAGGCGCGCCGGATAGGCCTTGAGCGCGCGGCCGTCGGAGAGCGCGTAGATCGTGGAGATCCGTCCGCGCCCGATCACGCCGACGAGGTCGCTGGTCTCGATGCGTCTCATTCCGGCTCCCGAAACGTTCCGTGAAGAGCCCGGAAAGGAGCGCGGCGCAAGGCCGCCCCGCCGTGAACGGCGGTCGACTTGCGGCCGCAGGCGACGGAGGCTAACGCTCGGCGCGCCTTCCGCACGGAGCCGGCTCGTCCCATGTTCGTATCGTTCTTCCCCAATCCCCGCCTGTTCTTCATCTCCGTCGTCGTCTGGACCGCGATCGTCACCGCGATCTGGTTCGCCGGCGGGTCGGAGATCGGCGCGGCTCTGGGCTTAAGCTATCCCGCCCCCGACGCGGCCCCGGTGATCGGCCCGGCGGTGTTCGTCACCGGCCCGTTCCTCTGGTTCTACGTCTACTACGCCGTCGCGGTCGGGCTGTTCGCCGGCGCCTGGATGACGCTGTCTCCGCATCCCTGGTCGGCCTGGTCGATCCTCGGCTCCGCCTTCATCCTGTTCACGACCTATTTCCAGGTCCAGGTCTCGGTCGCGATCAACGCCTGGTACGGGCCGTTCTACGACCTCGTGCAGGCCGCGCTCGCCAAGAGCCGCCCGGTGTCGCTCGGAGAGTTCTACGGCGAGATCATCAACTTCACCGGCATCGCGATGGTCGCCGTGCTCGTCGGCGTGCTCACCCGCTTCTTCGTCAGCCACTACATCTTCCGCTGGCGGACCGCGATGAACGACTTCTACATGGCCCACTGGCCGACCCTGCGGCACATCGAAGGCGCCTCGCAGCGCGTGCAGGAGGACACGATGCGGTTCTCCACCATCGTGGAGGGGCTCGGCGTCAGCTTCATCGACTCGATCATGACGCTGATCGCGTTCCTGCCCGTGCTGCTCAAGCTTTCGGGCGCCGTGACCGACGTGCCGATCCTCGGCGCGATCCCGCATCCCCTCGTCGTCATCGCGATCCTGTGGTCGCTGATCGGCACCGGCTTCCTCGCGCTCGTCGGCGTCAAGCTGCCCGGCCTGCAGTTCCGGAACCAGCGGGTCGAGGCGGCCTACCGCAAGGAGCTGGTCTACGGCGAGGACGACGCCACGCGCGCCCAGCCGCAGACCGTGCGCGAGCTGTTCTCCTGGGTGCGGCACAACTATTTCCGGCTGTACTTCCACTACGCCTACTTCAACGTCGCCCGCATCTCATACCTGCAGGTCGACAACATCTTCCCCTACATCGTGCTCGCCCCGACCATCGTGCTCGGCAAGATCACGCTCGGCGTGATGAACCAGATCCTGAACGCCTTCGAGCAGGTGCGCTCGTCGTTCCAGTACCTCGTCAACTCCTGGACGACGATCGTCGAGCTGCTCTCGGTCTACAAGCGCCTGCGCGCCTTCGAAGCCGTGATCTACGGGGAGCCGCTGCCGACGATCGACAAGGAGACGCCGGAAGCCGAGATCGCGCCGCCCGCGGGCGCGTGAGCGAACGGCGCCAGACCGCCGCGCGCGTCGTCTTCCGGTCGAGCGGGAGGACGACGCGGTGGCTTTGCGACCTCCCCGGCTCTACATCAGCGCCATGACCACGCTCGCCGGCCGCCAGCCCTGGCTCTCGCTTCGCTCGCTTCTCGTCCTGCTGTGCGCGCTGGCGGTGTGCTTCGGGGCGGCGCAGCTCGGCGCGGCGGCGACCTATCCCAACCTCGCGCCCTGGTACGAGGGCCTCGCGAAGCCTCCGTTCAACCCGCCGAACGCGGCCTTCCCCATCGCCTGGTCGATCCTGTTCGCGCTGATGGCGGTCTCGCTCTGGCGGGTCGTGATCCTGGGCGAGGGAACGGCGCGACGTCGGGCGCTGATCGCCTTCGCGGTTCAGCTCGCCTTCAACATCGGCTGGTCGTTCGCCTTCTTCGCCGCACGAAGCCCGCTGCTCGGTCTGATCGAAATCGGCCCTTTCCTCGCGGCCATCGCGTGGACCATTGGGCGGTTTCGTCCAATAGACGGGATCGCCGCCGCCTTGCTCTACCCGTATCTTGCCTGGGTGACCTTCGCGGCTCTGCTCAACGCGTCGATCCTCGTTCTCAACGGCTGACCTGCCCGCCGGGCCGGCCCTTTCGTGGAAATCCCCTTAGACGATGGCTGCCTTCCTTTCGAACTTCGCCGTCCCGCTCGCGGTCGGCGCCGTCGCCGTGGTCCTGCTGCTCGGGCTGTTCAACATGCTGCGCGGCGGCGACTCCAACACGTCGCAGAAGCTGATGCGCTGGCGCGTGATCCTGCAGTTCGCGGCGATCGTGGTGATCATGATCACCGTCTGGGCGATGGGCCGATAACATGGTCAAGCTCAACAAGATCTACACGCGCACCGGCGACGACGGCACCACGGGGCTCGCCGTCGGGCCGCGCCGGCCGAAGCACGACCTGCGGATCGAGAGCTTCGGCACGGTCGACGAGACCAACGCCGCGGTCGGGCTCGCCCGCCTTCATGCAGGCGCGGACCCCGCGCTCGACGAGATCCTGGCGCGCATCCAGAACGAGCTGTTCGACCTCGGCGCGGATCTCGCGACGCTCGATGACGGAACCGACCTCGGCTACGAGCCCCTCCGGATCGTCGAGGCGCAGGTCGATCGCCTCGAGCGCGACATCGACGCGCTGAACGCGCGGCTCGAGCCGCTGCGGTCCTTCGTGCTGCCGGCCGGAACCCCGCTCGCCGCGCATCTGCACATGGCCCGCACCATCGCCCGCCGCGCGGAGCGGCTGGCGACCGCGCTGGCGGAACGCGAGACGGTGTCGCCGGCGGCCCGTCGCTACCTCAACCGGCTGTCGGACTTCCTGTTCGTCGCCGCCCGGGTGGCCAATCTGGAACAGGGCGACGTGCTCTGGGCGCCCGGAAAGACACGCTGACGCCACGATCGTGCAGCGCGGCGCAAGCCGCTCTTGGATGCGACGGCCAGTGTCTCCATAGTCTCGGGATGAAGCGGGCGATGACGCCCCGGAGACGGAAACCGAGCCGATGTTCGTCCCTCTTCTGGACGACGCCCCGCTCCGCCGCATCGGGCGGCCGTGGGTGACATACGGCTTCATGGCCGCCTGCACGCTCGTCTACGCCGTTTTCCAATCCGGCTGGCTCATCCCGGCGCATCCGGGCGCGGTGGTGTCGTTCGGGCTGATCCCGAGCGTCCTGTTCTCCGAGGCCGTGCTGCCCGACGGCTACGCGATCATCCCGCCCTGGGCGACGCTCGTCACCTCGCTGTTCCTGCATGGCGGGCTGCTGCACCTCGTCGGCAACCTGCTGTTCCTTCGCGCCTTCGGGGACAATGTCGAGGAGGATCTCGGCCACCTGCGCTACGCGCTGTTCCTGCTGCTCTGCGGCGTCGGCGCGGGGCTGGCGCATTCCTGGGGCGCGGCGAACTCCGACGCCCCGCTGGTCGGCGCCTCCGGCTGCGTCGCGGGCGTCGTGGCCGCCTATGTCATGCTGCACCCGCAGCTCAAGGTCTGGGTTCTGGTGTTCTACGTCCTGTCGCTTCGGCTGCGGGCGTTCTGGATCATCGGCGCTTGGGTCGTGTTCCAGGCCGGCAATGCGCTGCTCTCGGGCCAGGAGCAGATCGCATGGTGGGCGCATGTCGGAGGGTTCCTGACCGGCGCGGTGCTCGTCGTGGCGCTGAAGCGGCCCGAGGTGCGGCTGTTCGACCACGAGCTGCGGGCCCGCATACGGCGCCGCGCCGAAGACCCGATCGGCGACTCAGCCTGATCCACCCGCCGGCGCCAGCATCGCCGGCGCGCCTCATGCATCTCCAAGCAGCTCGCCATCGTTTCCGCGCACGCCTCAGCCTCGCCGCAGCCCATCGCCGCGTCGTCCCCCGAGACACACGAAGAAACAAAACGTCACCCAGTCGTCGCAGAAAGAGATCTACTCAAGCGATTATTTGTGTAATCCATAGGCGACTGGGGGACTCCACGAGAGCTATGATCATCTCGTACAGGCACGGCTTCACCTTTCTGCACTGTCCGAAGACCGCCGGCAGTTCGGTGAACATGTACCTCGCGCCGCATCTCGGCCCGCTCGACATCATGCTCGGGGCCCGGCAGGAGCGGCGCAGGCACGGCGTCCGTCCGAACATGCGCGCCCGGCTGGACGCCCTGCGCGCCGGTCGCGCTTCGGGGCTCGCCGCGGTTCTCGGCGCGCATGGCGACGCATCGGACCGCGTCCTGAGGCTCCAGGAGAAGCGCTACCTGCGCCATTTCGGGCCGACGATCGACCATCCGAACGCGAGTCAGATCCGGGCGTTCGACGAGCGCGCCTGGGACCGCCACTTCAAGTTCAGCTTCGTGCGCAACCCCTACGCACGACTGGTCTCGATGTACTTCTATCTGACCCGCAAGACGCCGGAGACGCGCGAGCCCTTCCCCTTGTTCCTGCAGCGGCTGATCGCGGGCGAGGGCGCGCTCGCCCGGTGGCGGCATCTCATCGACCAGTGGCCGATCTACGCCATCGAGGACCGGCTCGCAGTCGATTTCGTCGGGCGCTACGAACGCCTGAGCGAGGACTTCCGGGTGATCTGCGGCGAGCTCGGGATCCCGCAGGGCGACCTGCCGCACGCCAACGCCGGCTTGCGCTACGATTTCCGCGACCTCTACGATTCCGACTCCCGCGCGCGGGTCGGGCAGGTCTGCGGGCGAGAGATCGAGCACTTCGAATACTGCTTCCACAGCTAGCGCCCCGGCCGCCTCCCCGCGCCGGCGGGTTCGGCGACGACCGCTCCGACCCGCCGCCCGGCATAGACCTTTTGTCTGCGCGGCTCGTGGCTTGCGAGCGTTGACTTGCCGCGCGCGGGGCCCCTAGTGTCCGCCGCGCTCGCCGCCTGCGCCCGCAGGCGCTTCGACGCCGCCTTCGCGCGACGCGGGTCTCTCTGCCCGCGTCCTTGTTCGCGATCAGCCCTTACGAGGTGGGAAGACCCGATGAAGGTACTGGTGCCGGTCAAGAGAGTGGTCGACTACAACGTCAAGATCCGCGTCAGGGCGGATGGCTCGGGCGTCGAGCTCGCCAACGTCAAGATGTCGATGAACCCGTTCGACGAGATCGCCGTCGAGGAGGCGCTTCGGCTCAAGGAGGCCGGCACGGCGACCGAGATCGTGATCGTCTCGATCGGACCCGCGCAGGCCGCCGAGACCATCCGCACCGGCCTCGCGATGGGCGGCGACCGCGGCGTTCTGGTCAAGACCGACGGCCCGACCGAGCCGCTCGCCGTCGCCAAGATCCTCGCCAAGATCGTCGAGGAGGAGAAGCCCGGCCTCGTCATCCTGGGCAAGCAGGCGATCGACGACGACTGCAACCAGACCGGCCAGATGTTGGCCGCGCTGCTCGGCTGGCCGCAAGGCACCTTCGCGTCGAAGGTCTCGCCCGAGGGCGATGGCCTGACGGTCACGCGCGAGGTCGACGGCGGCCTGCAGACGGTGGCGCTCAAGCTCCCGGCGATCGTCACCACCGACCTGCGCCTCAACGAGCCGCGCTACGCCTCGCTGCCGAACATCATGAAGGCGAAGAAGAAGCCGCTCGACGAGAAATCGGCGGCCGACCTCGGCGTCGACGTCGCCCCGCGGCTGCAGGTCCTCAAGACCGTCGAGCCCGCCAAGCGCCAGGCCGGCGCGAAGGTCGGATCGGTCGCGGAACTCGTGGACAAGCTCAAGTCCGAAGCGGGAGTGATTTGACCATGGCGACCCTGCTCCTCGCCGACCACCACGAAGACCATCTCGGCGACGCCACCGCCAAGGCGCTGACCGCGGCCATCCAGATCGGCGGCCCCGTCCATATCCTCGTCGCCGGAACCTCGCCGAAGGGCGCCGCGGCCGAAGCCGCCAGACTCGAAGGCGTCGAGAAGGTCCTGGTCGCCTCGGGCGAGATCTACGGCCACGGCCTCGCCGAGCCCTTCGCCGAGCTGCTCGTCGGCCTGATGGGGGCCTACGACGCGCTGGTCGCCTCGTCCTCGACGACGGGCAAGAACATCCTGCCGCGGGTCGCGGCGCTGCTCGACGTGATGCAGATCTCCGACATCTCCAAGGTCGACGGCCCCGACACCTTCGAACGGCCGGTCTACGCCGGAAACGCGATCCAGACGGTGAAGTCGACCGACGCCAAGAAGATCGTCACGGTGCGCACCGCGGCCTTCGCGGCCACCGGCGAAGGCGGCTCGGCCGCCGTCGAGGACATCTCGGCCGCGGGCGACCCCGGCCTGTCGCGCTTCGTCGGCGAGGAGCTCACCCGCTCCGACCGGCCGGAGCTCGGCTCCGCCAAGATCATCGTCTCCGGGGGCCGCGCGCTGGGCTCGGCGGAGAAGTTCAAGGAAGTGATCGAACCGCTCGCCGACCAGCTCGGCGCCGCGATCGGCGCGAGCCGCGCCGCGGTCGACGCCGGCTACGCCCCGAACGACCAGCAGGTCGGCCAGACCGGCAAGGTGGTCGCTCCCGACCTCTACGTCGCGCTCGGCATCTCCGGCGCGATCCAGCATCTCGCCGGCATGAAGGACAGCAAGGTGATCGTCGCGATCAACAAGGACGACGAGGCGCCGATCTTCCAGGTCGCCGATTACGGCCTGGTCGCGGACCTGTTCACCGCCGTTCCCGAGCTGATCAGCGAGCTGGCGAAGACCAGGAAGTGAGCGGCGCTCCCTTGGCATGCCAGACTTTGGTAGCAGGCCTCGGCACTGGCTTTGTGCGGCGCGGCAATTAAGATCGCCGCCCGCGCGACAGGGGTCGGCGCGGCACTCAGGGACGGTCGGACGAGCAACATGCCGATGGAAATTCTGAAGATCGGCGTCATCGGCGCGGGCCAGATGGGCAGCGGCATCGCGCATGTCTGCTCGCTCGCGGGCCTCGACATCACGCTCAACGACCTGACCAAGGAGCGCGCCCAGGCCGGCCTCGCGCTGATCGACTCCAATCTGCAGCGACAGACCGGCAAGGGCGCGATCACCGAGGACGACCGCAAGGCGGCGCTCGGCCGGATCACCCTGTCAGACAGCTACAAGTCGCTCGCCGACTGCGACCTCGTCATCGAGGCCGCGACCGAGGACGAGCAGATCAAGCGCAAGATCTACTCCGAGCTCTGCCCGGCGCTGAAGCCCGAGGCGATGGTGGCGACCAACACCTCGTCGATCTCGATCACGCGGCTCGCGGCCTCGACCGACCGGCCGGAGCGCTTCATCGGCATCCACTTCATGAACCCGGTGCCGCTGATGCAGCTCGTCGAGCTGATCCGCGGGATCGCGACCGAGGACGAAACCTTCGACGCCGCCAAGCAGCTGATCAGCCGGCTCGGCAAGACGGTGGCGGTGTCCGAGGACTTCCCCGCCTTCATGGTCAACCGCATCCTGCTGCCGATGATCAACGAGGCGATCTACACGCTGTACGAGGGCGTAGGCTCGGTCGACGCCATCGACACCGCGATGCGGCTCGGCGCCAACCATCCGATGGGACCGCTGCAGCTCGCGGATTTCATCGGGCTCGACACCTGCCTCTCGGTCATGCAGGTGCTTCACGACGGACTGGCGGACTCCAAATACCGCCCCTGCCCCCTGCTGGTGAAATATGTCGAGGCCGGCTGGCTCGGCCGGAAGACCCAGCGCGGCTTCTACGACTACCGCGGCGAGCACCCGGTCCCGACCCGCTGACGATCCGGCCCCGCCGGCCGCATCCCGCCCGGATGAACTCACGAAGGCGCTGACCCAGGCCGGCGTCGGCGTCGCGGTCGACAAGACCGCCTGAGATCATTTCCTTCATCGTCAGGACGACCGGCTGCGCGAGCGGCCCGGTTTCGTCGCGCGTCCTTCCATCCGCGGGGAGGGGTCGCCAAGCGCGGCGCCGCGCTCGGCGCCTGTGGACGCCCGCGGCTCCACCGCGTCGGGTCCACCCTTCGTTAACGCTGATCTTCCTTAACTGGTGCGACGAGGGCGGCGGCGATCCCGCCCCGAGAACGGGATTCTGTAGCGATGCGTTTTTCCGGACGGCCACCTGCTTCCGAGGACGCCGACGCCATGTCGGCTGGTTTTCAGGAGCCGCGGCGCCCTGCCCCTCCCGCCGTGCGTTCGGTGCGCACGCCCGACCGCGTGCTGCGCGAGCGCCGCGCGGCCGAATCATCAGCCGAGCCGATCGCGGCGCAGGCCGTCTCCGCCCGCGACGTCTCGTCGATCCCGAGCTGGCTGCGGCCGTTCGCGAGCGGCCCCAACACCCGCTTCACCCGCACCCCGGACAACATCCTCCGCGGCCGACACCGCCTGCCGTCGATCCCCGAGGCCGCCCAGCCGATGGAGCCCGAGGTCGCGGCCGAAGCGATGTCGCACATGACCTTCGCGGGCGAGGCCCGGATCGCCGGCGAAGCGCCGAACACCATCCGCCGTCTGGCTAACGCGATCCGGGTGGGCGGCCCCTCCGCGCCGCCGAGGGCCGAGATCCAGGACAACCGCCGCGACGCCTCCCCAGCCCCCGAGACGCCGGACGCGACCAGCGTCGGCTCGATGATGACGGGCTCGCTCGGCCAGCCGTTCTCGAGCTTCGCGCCCGTGACCTACCGCACCACCTTCGGCTGGTCGGCGCCCGAAACCGCAGCGCCCCCCGCCCCGGCGCGCGCGCCTGCCGCGCCGCCGCCCGCCGCGCCTGCCGTCGCCCGCGAATCCGCGCCGCAACCCGTGGCGGCGCCGGCCGCCGCTCCCGCGCCGGCCCCCGTCGCGCCGAAGCCCGCGGCGCGGCCGGCGCCCCGGCCCGCCTTCGCCGAATACGAGCTGCCGCCGCTGGAGCTGCTGTCGGAACCCGCGACGACGGAGCCGAGCGCAGACCTCTCCGAGGAGGCGCTCGAGAAGAACTCCGTGAAGCTGCAGCAGACGCTGCAGGACTTCGGCGTGCGCGGCGAGATCATCGACGCCAATCCGGGCCCGGTCGTCACGCTCTACGAGCTCGAACCCGCGCCCGGCGTGAAGTCGAGCCGCGTGATCGCGCTCGCCTCAGACATCGCACGCTCGATGAGCGCGAAGTCGGCCCGCGTCGCCGTGGTCGAGGGCCGCAACGTCATCGGCATCGAGCTGCCGAACGTGACCCGCGAGACGGTGTTCCTGCGCGAGCTGCTGGAGAGCCCAGCCTTCGTCGCCACGCAGCACAAGCTGCCGGTGTGCCTCGGCAAGACGATCGGCGGCGAGCCGGTGATCGCGGACCTCGCGAAGATGCCCCATCTGCTGGTCGCCGGCACCACCGGCTCGGGCAAGTCGGTCGCGATCAACACCATGATCCTGTCGCTGCTCTACATGCACGCGCCGGAGAAATGCCGGCTGATCATGGTCGACCCGAAGATGCTGGAGCTCTCGGTCTATGAGGGCATCCCGCATCTGCTGACCCCCGTCGTCACCGACCCGAAGAAGGCGGTGATCGCGCTGAAATGGGCGGTCCGCGAGATGGAGGACCGCTACCGCAAGATGTCGAAGCTCGGCGTCCGCAACATCGACGGCTTCAACACGCGGGCCGCCGAAGCCACCGCGCGCGGCGAGACCATCACCCGGCAGGTCCAGACCGGCTTCGACCGCGAGACCGGCCAGCCGACCTACGAAGACGAGGTGATGGACCTGACGGCCCTGCCCTACATCGTCGTGATCGTCGACGAGATGGCCGACCTGATGATGGTCGCCGGCAAGGACATCGAAGGCGCGATCCAGCGCCTCGCCCAGATGGCGCGCGCCGCCGGCATCCACATCATCATGGCGACGCAGCGGCCCTCGGTCGACGTCATCACCGGCACCATCAAGGCGAACTTCCCGACCCGGATCTCCTTCCAGGTCACATCCAAGATCGACAGCCGCACGATCCTCGGCGAGATGGGCGCCGAGCAGCTGCTCGGCCAGGGCGACATGCTGCACATGCAGGGCGGCGGCCGCATCACCCGCGTCCACGGACCGTTCGTCTCCGACGCCGAGGTCGAGAAGGTCGTCGACCATCTCAAGCTGCAGGGCCGGCCGGAATATCTTGAGGCCGTCACGGCGGACGACGAGGAGGCGCCCCAGGGCGACGAAGGCGAGCCGGAGGACGCCGCCGTGTTCGACGCCGGCTCCTTCGGCGAGGACCCCGGCGACGCCTACGACCAGGCGGTCGCCGTCGTGCTGCGCGACCGCAAGGCCTCGACCAGCTACATCCAGCGCCGGCTGCAGATCGGCTACAACCGCGCGGCCTCCATCATGGAGCGGATGGAGAAGGAGGGCATCGTCGGCCAGCCCAACCACGCCGGAAAGCGAGAGATCTTCCGGGGCGGGTGACGCCCTTCGTCGTGGTCCGATCGAGCCGGACCACCCATCCCGGTCGTCGAGCTCCACGTCGACGATGGGTCCTCCGGTCAAGCCGGAGGACGACGGCGCTGGCGCCCCTTCCTGCGGCAAAAGCTCCGGGCCGCTGAACGCTTCCCGCCTACGGTCGTTTCGCAACCTGCGGGACCAGAGGCGGCGCGTTCATGCGGATCTCACTCGACGGCCAGACGGCGCTGGTGACGGGCGCGAGCTCGGGCATCGGCCGGGCGGTGGCGGAAGGCATGGCGGCGGCGGGCGCCAAGGTCGTGGTGAACTACCACTCGCAGCCGGACGCGGCCGACGAGGTCGTCGCCGCGATCGAGGAGGCCGGCGGCGAGGCCTTCGCGGTCGGCGCCGACGTGTCGGATGAAAGCGAACTCCAGGCGATGTTCGCCGCATGCGTCGAGCGCTACGGCGCAATCGACGTCGTCGTCGCCAACGCCGGGATGCAGAAGGATTCCGCGGCCGCCGAGATGACGCTCGACGACTGGCGCGCGGTGATCGACGTCAATCTCACCGGCCAGTTCCTGTGCGCCCGCGCCGCGATCCGGCAGTTCCGCGGACAGGGCCGGCGGGACGTCTCCAGGGCGCTCGGCAAGCTGATTTGCATGAGCTCGGTCCACGAGGTCATCCCCTGGGCGGGCCACGTCAACTACGCGGCCTCCAAGGGCGGGATCGCGATGATGATGAAGACGCTCGCCCAGGAGGTCGCGGAGGAGGGAATCCGCGTGAACGGGATCGCCCCGGGCGCGATCCGCACCGCCATCAACGAAGAGGAGACCCAAGGGGACGCGGCGAAGCAGCTGCTGAAGCTGATCCCCTATGGTCGAATCGGCGTCGCCGAGGACGTCGCGAACGCGGCCGTGTGGCTGGCGTCCGATCTTGCGGACTATGTGGTCGGCGCCACGATCTTCGTCGACGGCGGCATGGCGCTCTATCCCGAGTTCCGCGGGAATGGCTGAGGCGCGCCGGCGCAAGGGCTCCGTCGCGATCGAGGACCATGCGCTGATCGGCGACATGGCGACGGCGGCGCTGGTCTCGCGCGAGGGCGCGATCGACTTCCTGTGCTGGCCGCGCTTCGACAGTCCGACGGTGTTCGCCTCGCTGCTCGATCCCGAGAAGGGCGGCGAGTTCAGCATCAGCCCGAGGCTGCGCGACGCCCGCACGCTGCAGATCTATCTGCCCGACACCAACGTCATCCAGACGCGCTGGCTGTCGGAGGACGGCAGCGCGGAAGTGACCGACGTCATGCGCCCGGTGCGCGGCGACGACGGCGGCGAGCCCCATATCCTGCGCCGGGTCGAGGCGACCCGCGGCGAGGTGCGGTTCGACGTCGCCTGCAGGCCGCGCTTCGACTACGCCCGCGCCGAGGGCGCGGCGAAGAAGAGCGGCCGCGCGATCGTGTTCACATCGCCCCACGCGACGCTCAGGCTGTCCTCGGACGTCGCGCTCAAGCGCGAGGGCTGCGACGCGGTCGCGAGCTTCGTGCTGAAGAAGGGCGAGGTCGCCTGGTTCGTGCTCGACGGCGGCGAGGACGACGCGCCGCTCGGCGACGACGCGCAAGGCGCGCTCGATTCCGCCATCGGCTGGTGGCGGCGCTGGGCCGCGCAGTCGACCTACAAGGGCCGCTGGCGCGAGACCGTGATGCGCTCCGCTCTCGCGCTCAAGCTGATGACCTCGCGCGATTACGGCTCGATCGTCGCGGCGCCGACCTTCGGCCTCCCGGAGGCCCCGGGCGGCGAACGCAACTGGGACTACCGCGCGACCTGGATCCGCGACGCCTCGTTCACCGTCTACGCGTTCATGCGGCTCGGCTTCCGCGACGAGGCGATCGACTTCATGGGCTGGACCGCGAAGCGGCTGGAGGAGAACGAGGGCGCGCTCGCGATCATGTACACGCTAGACGGCGCGCGCCAACCGGACGAGGTCGAGCTCGACCACCTCTCGGGCTATCGCGGCGCGCGTCCGGTGCGCGTCGGAAACGCCGCGGTCCGCCAGATCCAGCTCGACATCTTCGGCGAGCTGCTCGACGCGGCCTATCTCAGCGACAAATACGGGCGCGCGATGTCGGCGGACGGCTGGAACGCCACGCGCGCGATCGTCGAACATGTCTGCGAGCACTGGCGGGAGCCGGACGCCGGCATCTGGGAGATGCGTTGCGAGCCGCGTGAGTTCCTGCATTCGAGGCTGATGTGCTGGGTCGCGATCGACCGGGCGCTCAGGCTCGCCGACAAGCGCTCGCTGCCCTGCCCCCGCGTGCGCTGGATGGAGGCGCGCGACGCGATCCATGACGACATCTGGGAGACGTTCTTCGACGCCGAGCTCGGCCATTTCGTCGAGAGCCGCGGTTCGCGCGAGGTCGACGGGTCGATGCTGCTGATGCCGCTGGTGCGCTTCGTCGGCGCGAGCGACCCGAAGTGGCTGGCGACGCTCGACGAGATCGCGCTCAAGCTAGCCGACGACTCGCTCGTGTTCCGCTACCGCTCGGACGACGGGCTGACGGGCCGGGAGGGCGCCTTCACGGCGTGTTCGTTCTGGTATGTCGAGTGCCTCGCCCGCGCCGAGCGCCTGGACGAAGCCCGCATGGCGTTCGAGAAGGTGCTGAACTACGCCAACCATTTGGGGCTGTTCGCCGAGGAGATCGGCATGGACGGCGGCCATCTCGGCAACTTCCCGCAGGCGCTGACGCACCTCGCGCTGATCAGCGCGGCCTATTTCCTCGACCGCGAGCTCTCCGGCGACCGCACGACCTGGCGGCCGTGAGGCTAGGGCGGCGGCCACGCCGTCATGCCGGCGAAGCCGGGTATCCACGACTTGGGCCCTAGACCGCGTCGCCTCAGGGAAGTGGTGGACACCCGCGAAGGCGCGGGCGTGACGGTCTGGAAAGGTGCGCGTTCAGAACACGTTGGGATAGAGGTAGAGCACGATCACCCGCTCGATCAGGAAGATGATCAGCAGCAGGATGATCGGCGAGATGTCGATCCCGCCCATATAGGGCAGCAGGTTGCGGATCGGCCGGAGCAGCGGCTCCGTCACGCGGAACAGGAAGTCCCAGATCGCCGACACCACGCTGTTGCGGGTGTTCACGACGTTGAAGGCGATCAGCCAGGACAGGATCGCGGAGGCGATCAGCAGCCACGTATAGAGCTGCAGGGCGAGCAGGACGACGTCGAGAAGCGCGCGCATGCGTCGTGAAGGCCTTCGTGGCGGGGAAGCTGTTCGGCTTCCGAGACATACCGGGCGTTCGACGCCGGAGCAAGGCGCGCGGTCCGCAGCCCCGAACGCCGCCCGTCGTTCGCCTTGACAGTCCCCGGCCGCGCCACCTAAATGCGCGCCTTCGGGATGCGGGGCCGTAGCTCAGATGGGAGAGCGCTGCAATCGCACTGCAGAGGTCAGGGGTTCGATTCCCCTCGGCTCCACCAGCCCGAACTCTTGGAAGATCTGAGAGTTCGCGGTTAGCATCCTAGGCCTCCAAGACAGCCAGAAAAGTCAGTCCGTCACAACGCGGTCGCAGCGGGCCGGGCATTGCCTGGCGTCAATTCGCTAGCGCGGGTCACGCGCGGAGCATGCCGAGCTATACCGGGGTCGCCTTGGCCTGCGGCGGCCGTTGGCGGCGGTGCGGATAGGGCGCATCGCTCCCGGCTTCACCTGATTATATGACATGGCTCCGCAGCGCTGAGCGGGTGTCCGACCTCATTGACCCCGTCGGGCGACAGGACTACCCCTTCACCTTCAGCATCATCCAGTTGTTACAATTAGAATGCTGAGAAAATCTGAGAGTTGAACGGCAGGATTTGTTGGCCTGATCGCTGTTCATTTGTCGAAGATATTATAATCCAGCCGCGCCAGGCGGTCTGGAGTTGAGGGCGTTCGCGATGGCGACTGAAAATGAAGCCGCTTCAATCGGCGGGATTCGCAAATTCTTCCTGCGATTGTTCGGTCTGGCGCTGCTCGCGATCGGGCTCGCGCTCGCGGTCGGCGGCGTCAAGCTGGCCTGGCTCGGCGGCAGTCCCTATTACGTCGTCATCGGCGTCATCCTCGCGATTTCGGGCGTTCTGGCTCTGCTGGGCCGGGTCGCGGGCCTTCATCTCTATCTCGCCGCCTTCGCGATAACGTTCGTCTGGTCGCTGTGGGAAGCCGGCTTCGACGCCTGGGCGCTCATCCCGCGGCTCGTCGGCCCCTTCATCCTGCTCGCGATCGCCCTGCTGATCATGCCGGCTCGGCTCAAGAGCGGCTCCGAGAGCCGACGCGGACCGCTCGCGATCGCCGCCCTCGCCTGCCTCGCCATTCTGGTCGTCGGCGTGCCGCTTTCGGCCCGGGGCCCCGCGGTCGGCGCGCTGCCGCCCGTCCAGCAGGACGCGGCCTATTTCGCAGATTCCACCAAGCCCGCCGCGCAGGACTGGCCGTCCTGGGGCGGCGGCGGGGGCCAGCGGTTCTCGGATCTGAAGCAGATAACGCCGCAGAACGTCAGCCAGCTGAAGCCCGCCTGGGTCTATCACACCGGCGACATCGCCAAGAATTACGGCAACGAGCTGACGCCGCTGAAGATCGGCGACACGATCTACGGCTGCAGCTCCATCCACGCCGCCTTCGCGCTCGACGCCGCGACCGGCAAGCAGAAATGGCGCTTCGACCCGAAGTCGCCGGCCGAATATTCGCCGCCGAACTCCGCGTGTCGCGGCGTCGCCTATTTCCACAATCCGCAGGCGACGAGCGGCGCGGCCTGCGAGAACCGGATCATCTGGGGCTCCTGGGACGCCAAGATCTTCGCGGTCGACGCCGCCAACGGCGAGCCTTGCCAGGACTTCGGCCAAGGCGGTCACATCGACCTGACCCAGGGGCTCGGCGAGATCGTGCCGACCATGGTGTCGGTGACGTCTGCGCCGACCATCGTGCACGGCGTCGTCGTGACCAGCCAGCAGATCCGCGACGGCGAGCGGCGGCAGGCGCCGTCGGGCGTCGTCCGCGGCTGGGACGCCGTCACGGGCGAGCTGAAATGGGCCTGGGACATGAACCAGCCCGACATCGCCAAGCTGCCGCCCGAGGGCGAGACCTATTCCAAGGGGTCGCCCAACGTCTGGTCGACCGCTGTCGGCGACGAAAATCTGGGCCTCGTCTATCTGCCGGTCGCCAACCCCGCGGGCGACTATATGAGCGGCGGCCGCACCGAGGCCGAGCGCACATACGGCTCGTCCGTCACCGCGGTCGACGTCGAGACCGGCAAGCCCCGCTGGGTCCATCAGTTCGTCAAGAACGACGTGTGGGACTACGACGTCCCCGCGCAGCCGTCCCTCGTCGAGTTCCCGACCGCGAACGGCAAGGTCCCGGCGCTTATCCAGACCACCAAGATGGGCGACATCTTCGTGCTGGACCGCCGCACGGGCGACCTGCTCAGCAAGGTCGAGGACGCGCCGGCGCCGCAGGGCGGCGTTGAGCCGGAGGAGCGCGCGAAGACGCAGCAGCGCTCGCTCTACAACAGCACGCTCCCGGCTGATCTGACGGAGAGCAAGATGTGGGGCATGTCGCCGATCGACCAGATGCTCTGCCGCATCCAGTTCCGCGAGGCGGACTACCACGGCCTGTTCACCCCGCCCTCGGGAACCAAGCCCTACATCATGGCGCCCGGCAACAATGGCGGCTCGGACTGGGGCTCGCTCTCGGTCGACGTCCGGCGCGGCGTGATCGTCGCGAACTACAACATCTTCACCAGCTACATGAAGCTCGTGCCGCGCGCCGAGGACGACGCGATGGGCGTCTACCCGATCGGCGATCCCCGCTCGAAAATGCCTCGGCCGGGCTTCAACCGCCCCGCCGGCGACCAGCCCTACGGCGTCAGCCCCAATCAGGGCTGGCAGATGCCGACCGGGTTGCTGTGCACGCAGCCTCCCTATGGCGGCATCCGCGCGATCGACCTCGCGACCGGCAAGACGCTCTGGGATCACCCCTTCGGCACGGCCGAGCGCAACGGTCCCTTCGGCGTCCCCTCGCACCTGCCCTTCCAGATCGGCACGCCGAACAATGGCGGGGCGGTCACCACCGCAAGCGGGCTGATCTTCGTGGCCGCCACGACCGACGACCATATCCGGGCGATCGATCTCGCGAGCGGCGACACGCTGTGGCAGGACGACCTGCCTGCGGGCGGACAGTCCGCGCCGATCACCTACGAGCAGGACGGCAAGCAGTATGTCGTGATCATGGCCGGCGGACACCACAGCATGTTGACGCCCGCCGGCGACGAACTCGTCGCATACGCCTTACAAGACGGAAAGTGACGGCGGGAGGGAGTTCGACCTTACGGGCCGGCCTCCCTCCCTCCAATCGTGCGGCGATGGCTGCGCGCAAAAGGCGTCTGCTTCACAAGGGGGAGACGCGGTCTTCGTGAGGAAGGCGCTGGCTTCGCCTTGAAACGCGCGAAGTCGACTTTGCCGACCCTGGGGCGGCAGATCGTGCGCGCCGCCCTCGCCGATCTTCCTGACGCCCGCTTCGCGCCCCGAAGCGGACCCCCGGGTCCGTTGTCGTAAGGCGGACGCAGCGCCGTCGCCCTCGGCGAGACAGCGCGCTTGGCGCGACGCCCTCGACCGACGGCCGGCCAGCGGAACGGGAAACGATCCCGTACGAGCCCGTTTCAAACGAACGCCTAACGGCGTCATGGCTGGCAATTTCGCCGCCTTCGACCGACCTCGCGATCATAAAAATGCATTTGTGCACAGTGCGGTGCACAACTGGTTCTTTCTTGGCGGTGGAACACCGCGCCATATTCAACACGACAAATCGATGGGCCTGACCGAGACCACCCTGTGAAGGGAAATACATGACCAGCTCCGAAACCAGATCATTGGTTCGATCGATCGCTCAAAAAGCTATCGGTCCGTCCTTACTGATCATGATTTGGTGGGCGGTGTATACGGGCGGCTTAATCAATAGAGACTTACTGCCGTCCCCGATCACGACGATCAGTAAGACCGTCAGTCAGATCTTGTCTGGAGCGTTGAACGAAGACTTCAACAGCACGCTGTGGCGTGTCGCATGTTCGATCGCAATCGCGGTCGTCGCCGGCGTGCCCATCGGCATCGTCCTTGGCGCGAAGGCTTCGGTCTATCGGTCGGTGGAGTTCCTCATCGACTTCTTCCGGTCCACGCCGGCGACGGCGATGTTCCCGCTCTTCCTGCTGCTCTTCGGCCTCGGCGACGCCGCCAAGATCGCCGTCGCGGCTTTCGCGGCCTGGCTGGTGATCGTATTCAACGTCGCATACGGCGTTCTGAACGCGCGGCGCACCCGCATTCTGGCCGCGCAGTCGATGGGCGCGTCATTGCCCATGATCTTCTTTGACGTGATCTTCTTCGAGACGTTGCCACAGATCTTTGTCGGTCTACGCAACGCCGTATCGATCGCGCTCGTGGTCATCATAGTCGCGGAGATGTTCATCGGCGCGACCGACGGGTTGGGCCATCGCATCATAGACGCCCAGATCTCCTACGAACTGCCCGACATGTACGGCTCAATCCTTGTCGCGGGAGCGATGGGCTACGGGCTGAATCTGCTCATCCTGCTGCTCGAAAGCAGGCTCGTTCACTGGTCCGGACGGTGACGCCCGTCATCGCTCAGTCGAAGAGCTTTTCCCACGCCCGAAGAGGTCCCGTCATGCGCTTCATCGCTTCCGTCGCCCTAGCCGGCGTCGCGCTGGTCGCCTCCGGCGCTCCGTCATCGGCGTGCGAGCGCATGGAGAAGGTCACGGCGGCCTTCCTGCCGATCATGCAGACCACCGCCTATTACGTCGCGCTCGAAGAGAAGCTTTTCGAGAAGGCCTGCATCGAAATCGAGTCCACGAAGATGGAGTCGCCGAACTACATCATCGACGCTTTGGTGTCGGGCCGCGCGGACTTCGGCCCTCCCGGAGCCGCCGCCGGCATCGCGATGATCGCGGAGCAGAAATTTCCGGGCACCTTCAAGGTGTTCGGCCTTCAGGGCGGCGGCATTAAGGTCGACCGCATCAACGACGGCCTGATCGTGAAGCCCGGCAGCGCGATTTCGAGCTTCGCCGACCTGAAGGGCAAGACGCTCGGCCATGTGCCCGGCATCCAGTGGCGCACCATCGCGCGGCACATGGTGCGCGAGGCCGGGCTCGATCCCGACAAGGACGTGAAGCTCGTCGACCTCGCCGTCGCGATGCAGATTCCGGCGATCGCCGGCGGCACGGCCGACGCGACGCTGTCGCTCGAACCCGTCGGCTCGATCGCAACGGCTTCCGGTAAGGCCAAACGCGCCATGACGAACCCCGTCGAAGGCGTGATCGCAGACCCGTTCTATTCGGGCGCTTCGCTCATCACCACGAAGTTCCTGAAGGAACGACCAGCAGTGGCGAAGAAGGTCGTCGAGATCATCGACCAGGCGACCGATCTCGTGAACGCTGACTTTACGAAATACAAGGCGGTTCTGCCGAAATACACGGCCATCCGCGAAGATCAAATTCCATTCGTGGCCCAGCCCTTTCTGCGCGGGTTCAAGGACTTGAACGATACGGACATCGCCTCCTATCAGGCGCTGGTCGACGTGTTCGCGAGGGAAGGCGTGCTGTCCGCGCCCGTCGACGTCCGCGTCAAGATGCTGACCTCCGCCGATCTCGGCAGTTGAAGAAACTCCGCAGGGAGCGACCGTCTTGGCATCGATACATGCGTTCAGGAACGCTCCCGCACCGGGCGAGCCCTCGACCGGGCGGCGGCGGGCCGGCAAGCTCGCCATCCGCGGCCTGTCGAAGAGCTTCGGAGGCTCCGTCGTCTACGACGACTTCAATCTCGAGCTGCCGCTCGGCTCCTTCATTTCGATCTTCGGGCCAAACGGGTGCGGCAAGAGCACCCTGATCAACATGATCTCGGGCCTTGCGCCGATGGACGCCGGCGACGCGCTCTATGACGGCCGCACCACGCGCGAAACGAAGATCTCCTATGTCTTCCAGAACTACCGGGAAGCGCTGTTCCCGTGGATGCGGGCGATCGACAACATCGAGTATCCGCTCAAGGTCATGGGGACGCCGAAGGCCGAGCGCCGCCGGCGGGTCGAGGCGGTCGTCGCGGAATTCGACGTGAAGTTCGATCTCGCCGCCTACCCCTATGCGCTGTCCGGCGGCCAGCAGCAGACGATTTCGATCCTGCGCGCGCTGGTGACCGAGCCCGAGGTGCTGTTTCTCGACGAGCCGTTCTCGGCGCTCGACTATGAGATGACTCTGCTGATGCGCCAGCAGCTCCAGAAAATCTTCATGAAGCGGCGCATCACCACGCTTCTCGTGTCGCATGACCTGGAGGAGGCGATCGAGCTCGCGGAAAAACTCGTTCTGCTGACCCGGCGCCCGACCCGGGTGGCCGAGATCGTCGACGTCGACCTGCCGTGGCCGCGCGACAGCTTGGTCACGACGTCGGAAGCCTTCATCGCGCTCAAGCGCCGATGCCTCGAAACGTTCTGGCGTGAGGTCAAGGCCGCGCCCTAGCTGAGCTCGGTCCCTGCGCGACCGGCCAAAAGAAGGAAAAGCCAATGACGAAGCGACGCTTTCGCGCCGCGGCGGTGCAGACGCTCGCGCGCCTCGGCGATTACGACCACAACATTGCGCTCGCGACCCGATACGTCGATGAAGCGGTCCGGCAGGGCGCCGAACTCATCGTCTTCCCCGAATGCATGGACACGGGCTACCTCTTCGATTCGCCCGATCACGCGCGCGAACTCGCCCAAACCGTCGTCGACGGGCCTTTTGTGAAGGCGCTTTCGGCGCTCGCGGCCAGGCATGGCGTGTACATCGCGAGCGGCGTGACCGAATGGGATCCCGAGAAGAAGAAGATCTTCAACTCCGGCGTCATGTTCGACCGCAAGGGCGCGCTCGCCTGCCACTACCACAAGCAGTTTCTGGCGACGCACGATCAGAACTGGTTCTCTTTCGGCGAGCGCGGCTGCCCGGTGGTCGACACCGATCTCGGCCGCATCGGCCTGTTGATCTGCTTCGACGGCCGCATACCGGAGATCTTCCGGGCGATGGCGCTTCAGGGCGCAGAGATCATCGTCGACATGGCCAACTTCTTCGCTATGGACCAGGCGGACATGTGGGGGCCGGCGCGCGCCTACGAGAACGGCGTCTGGCTGGTCGCGGCCACCAAGGCCGGATATGAGCGCTCGATCTACTATCCCGGCGGCAGCATGATCGTGGATCCGAAGGGACGGGTCGCGGCGAAGGTCCCGTATGACGTTCACGGCCTCGCCGTCGCCGACGTCGATCCGGAGATGGCGGCCGACAAGACGATCTATGCGGCCGACGACAAGATCGCCGGACGGCGGCCCGAGACCTATGGCGCGCTCGCCCTGCCGTACGAGCAGACGCCGGTCTGCGGGCTGGCGGACCAGCCCCTGATCCCGTCGCGCAGCGTCACGAAGGTCGCGGCCGTCCAGATGCACATGACGGCCGACGCGCCGAACGCCGACGCCGTGTTCGAAATGGTCGACGACACCGCCAAGCTCGGCGTGAAAGTGCTGGCCCTGCCGGAATACGCGTTTTCGCCGACCTGGCTGCCGAACGCCGAGGAAGCCCGGGCGCAGGCGGCGGCGACCCCTGCGATCCTGACGCGCCTGTCGGCGACCGCCTCCCTCTACGGCTGCCTCATAGCGGCGCCCGTGATCGAGCGCGAAGACGACAGACTGTTCGTCTCGACGGTCCTGATCGGACCGGATGGCGCCCGGATCGGCGTCTATCGCAAGACCCATCTGACGGCCGAAGAGAAGACATGGGCGAGTGCGGGGGATTCCTACCCGGTCTTCGACACGCCCTTCGGCCACATCGGCGTGATGTCGGGCTTCGACGCCGTCTTCCCCGAGACGTCGCGCTGCCTCGGCGTCGGCGCCGCGGACATCGTGCTGTGGCCAGCGGCCCTGCGCGAACCCTTCGAGCGCGAATTGCTCGCCGTGCCCCGCGCGGAAGACAACCGCGTGGCGCTCGTGCTCGCAAACCGTGTCGACAGCCCCTACCCGGGCGGCAGCGTGGTCATTCCGCCGAACGGCTTTCCGATGTGGGACATCAATGTCGCGGCGCCTCGCTCATTCAAGCTCGGGGCGGTCATGCCCCGCCATGTGGATCTCGCCGTCTGCCGCCAGAAGATGATGATCCCCAAGGTCGACATGTTCGCGAACCGCCTGACCGAAACCTATGCGCCTCTCATCGCCGCGTAAAACATCCGCCGCGCGGGAGCCGGCGGCTCCGGCTTCCGGGATGCCGGAGGCCCTCACATCGGCTAGGCTCCTGCACATCGCGGTCGGCGACGGAGCGCATCGGATGAGCGAGGCGAGGACGCCGCCACGCTACGACTGGAACGACATCGTCTATTTCCTCGCTGTCGCCCGTCACAAAAATCTCGGTCGCGCCGCGAAGGCGCTCAAGGTCGACCACACGACGGTCGGCCGAAGGGTCCGCGAGCTTGAAAGAAGCCTCGGCGCAAACCTCTTCAAGCGCAGCCGGACGGGCTTCGCCCTTACCGAGATGGGAAGCCGGCTTCTCCGTCACGCGGAAGGAATGGAGAACCAGGCGAATGCGCTGACGGAATGCCTCGGCGTTGGCGAAGACGCCGGCGGCGCCGTCCGCATCGCGACGATGGAAGGGATCGGGAGCCTCTACCTCACCCCGAGGCTCTACGCCTTCCGCAAGCAGTATCCTGGCGTGCAGGTCGAACTCATCACCGACACCCGCACGCTCGACCTGACGCGGCGCGAAGCCGAAGTGTTCGTCACATTCTTCCGCCCTGGGGGCCGTAGCCTTCAGACTCACAAAGCCGGAGAATTTCGCGTCTCTCTTTATGCGGCCGAGGCCTATTTCGCAGACCGGGCGCGGCCATGTTCGATCCGCGACCTGGATGAACACGACTTCATCGATTTCATCGACGAGTACGTCCACGTGCGCGAGAACCGATGGCTCTCCGACGTCTTCAGGCCGGCGAATGTCGGCTTTCGAAGCACGAGCTTGATCGCGCAATACGCCGCCGTCTCCTCGGGGCAAGGCATAGCGATGCTTCCGAGCTTCGTGGCTGCGCAGAACCCGGCGCTGGTGCCGGTCCTCCCGGAATTATCGACGATGCGGGACGTTTGGCTGTCCGCGCATGACGACCTCGTTCACGTCGCGCGCGTTAAAGCAGTTCTGGGCTTCCTACAGAAGATGATCACGAACGACGGCGCGTTTCTGCGCGGGGAGCGCTCAGCACCCGACCATTCATCCTGGGGTGGATGACCGGCGGCGATTCCTGAGGGCGCCGCCACGGCGCGTGAGAGCGCTCGGGGCATGCCGAACCGCTTTCGGAACGATGTCGCGAAATGCTCCGACGTGCGGCCGACGAGACCCCAGCGCGGCCTGGGTCTCAGCGACGTCGATCCTTGAAGAGCGTCCGGACGTGACACGGGTCGCCTCGAACGAGACGGTCCGTTCAACGTGCGAATTTCTTCGCCCCGGCGACGCAGGCGACGACCGCCAGAGTCACGAAGATCATCGCCGGGCTGACGGATTCATGCAGCAGCGCAGCGGCGATCAGCAGGCCGAAGAACGGTTGGAGCAATTGCAGCTGGCCGACTGCGGCGATGCCCCCAAGCGCAAGGCCTCTGTACCAGAACACGAAGCCTATCAGCATGCTGAACAGCGAGACGTAGGCGAGCCCGCCCCAGGCCGCGCCGCCAACGGACGCGAAGGACGCAGGCGAGGTCGCGAATGTCAGGGCGAGCATGATCGGCAGCGACAGCACCAGCGCCCACGAGATCACCTGCCAGCCGCCGAGCCGACGCGAGAGGGTCGCGCCTTCCGCATAGCCGAGGCCGCAAACGACGATCGCGGTCAGCATCAGCAGGTCGCCGGTGAGCGAGGCCGAAACGCCCTGACAGATCGCGAAGCCCGCGACCAACGCGCTGCCGAGGCAGGAGAACAGCCAGAAGATCGGCCGCGGGCGCTCCCCGCCGCGCAGCACCCCGAACATCGCGGTCGCGAGCGGCAGCAGGCCGAGGAAGACGATCGAGTGCGCCGAGGTCACGTGACGGAGCGCAAGCGCCGTCAGCAGCGGGAAGCCGACCACGACCCCGAGCGATACGACGGCCAATGAGGCGAGGTCGCCGCGGGCCGGCCGCTTCTCCCTGAACAGGAGAAGAAGGACGAGCCCCAGAATCCCCGCAATGGATGCGCGCGCCACGGTCAGGAAGACGGGGTCGAAATCCATCACGGCGATGCGCGTGGCCGGCAGCGATCCGCTGAAGATCAGAACTCCGACGAACCCGCTCGCCCAACCGTTCATCGGCCTGTCCATCGCACTCTCCATCCGTCGGCGCACGTCATCGTCGATCCCGGCTGGAGCGGCCAGCGACGGTCGTGTACGATTTCACGAAACTGTAATGGCGTGACAGGCAGTACAGATGGACCAGCGCGAAGGCGTCGACCGCGGCGGCACGCTCATCGAGGGCGTCGCCGCGACGATCCGCCAGCGCATCGCGGCGCGGACGCTGACCGCCGGCGCGAAGCTCCCCTCCGTCCGCGCCTTCGCCAGGTCCGCGGGCGTCTCGACCTCGACCGTCGTCGAGGCCTACGAACGTCTCGCCGCGGAAGGCGCGATCCGCTCCCGCCCGGGGTCGGGCTTCTATGTGGAGAGCGCGCTCGCCCCGCTGTCGCTCGCCGACATGGGACCGAAGCTCGACCACGAGGTCGACCCGTTGTGGATCTCGCGCCAGTCGCTCAACGCGGGCGCCGACCTCCTGAAGCCCGGCTGCGGCTGGTTGCCCGCCTCCTGGATGCCGGAAGCCGGGCTGAGGCGCGCCCTCCGAATGATGGCGCGTGCGGACGACGACGCTCTGACCGACTACGGGACGCCGCTCGGGCTCGCCCCGCTGCGCCAGTTGCTGTCGAGGCGCATGGCTGAGCATGGCGTCGCAGCGCCGCCCGACCAGATCATGCTGACCGAGTCCGGAACGCAGGCGATCGACCTGCTGTGCCGCTTCCTGATCGAACCGGGCGACACGGTGCTGGTCGACGATCCCTGCTACTTCAACTTCCACGCTCTGCTGCGCGCCCACCGCGCGAAGGTGGTCAGCGCGCCCTATACGCCATCAGGGCCGGACATCGAGGCCTTCGGGCAGGCGTTGGCGGAGCATCGGCCGCGCCTCTACATCACGAACTCGGCGATCCACAACCCGACGGGAGCGACCCTGTCGCCGGTCGCGGCGCATCGCGTCCTGAAGCTCGCGGATCAGTTCGAGCTCACCATCGTCGAGGACGACATCTTCGCCGACTTCGGGGATCCCGCCACGTCGCGGCTCTCAGCCTTCGACGGGCTGAACCGCGTCGTGCAGATCGGCAGCTTCTCGAAGACGCTGTCGGCCTCGGTGCGGTGCGGCTACATCGCGGCGCCCGCGGCTTGGATCGACGCCCTCACCGACCTCAAGATCGCGACCTCTTTCGGGAGCGGCCGCCTTGCGAGCGAGCTGCTGCTCGCCGTGTTGAAGGACGGCGGCTACCGCAGGCACATGGAGACGCTGCGGGCGCGTCTGTCAAAGGCGATGGCCGAGACCTCGAAGCGGCTGAACGCGCTTGGCGTCACGCCGTGGATCGAGCCCCAGGCGGGCATGTTCCTCTGGTGCCGCCTGCCCCATGGGATCGACGCGGCCGAGGTCGCGCGGCGAGCGCTCTCGCATGACGTCGTGCTTGCGCCCGGGAACGCGTTCAGCCTGTCGGGCGCGGCCAGCAACTTCATGCGGTTCAACGTGGCGCAGTGCGAGAATCCAAAGGTGTTCGAGGCGCTCAGCCGCTCGATGTGAGCGCGACCGCGGCCCGCGTCAGCGTTCGTCGCGCTGATGCTCCCGGCATGTGTAGCCGACGAAACATCGCGGCTCGTCCGCCGCGGGAATCCATGCGGCTTCGGTCTCCTGCGTCCGCTCGCAATAGCGGCTGCCCGAGACGAAGCGGTCGTAGGTCGAAGGGCCGGTGCTGATCACCACCGCGCCCTCCGACTGGACGGCGGCGGCGAGCGAACGGCAGGACATCTCCGGCGCGTAAGGACGCGCCTCGGCGGCGGCGGCCATGCCGATGAGACAGGCGATGGCGGCCGACGTCCGCCGCATCGAAAATCCGGTCATCGCGTCATCCTGAAGGGCAGATGAGATCCCGCCGTCGGAACATCCGGGCGGGCGGCTTCGTTCCGGCCTCCGCTACGCCGGCAGGGACTCCGCGCCAGCGGCGTCGGCTACCCCGGCGGTCGGGGTCGTGTGCTGCGGCCAGCGCGCCAGAGCCTTGCGACCGACATCCGTCAGCCCGTAGACGCCGCGGCTTTCCCGGACGAACCAGCCATAGACGTTGCGGGCGAGGATCTTGAGCGCGTCCGGCGCGGCCGGCCTGAGGTCGCGCGGCCGGAGCGGCCCATCCTGAAGCGCGGCGCAGCAGGAGAGCGCCTGCTGGCGATAGGCGGTCATGACCGGCGCGCGGTTTCCGCCGCCCACCGTCGGGTCGCCCTTGCGGCGGCGATGCTCGTCGATCAGGCGCGAGCGACGGCGCGGGTCGCGGCGGGGCGCGAGCGCGACCGGGCTCAGGATGATCTCGACCGCGCCCGCGGCGGACACGCCGAGCATGCCGAAGCCGAGCCGCCGGCAGAGATCGCGGAAGCGCCGGTCGTGGCCGTTGCCGCGCTTCGCGGTCATGGCGGCCGCGAGCCAGACCTCGTCGCAGGCCCTGGCGCGGTCGACCCCCTGCAGCACGAGCTCGAGGTTGAAGCTGCGCTTCAGTTCGCAGATCACGACGACGGGCGGCTCCTCGCCCTTGAGCGCGAGCAGATCGCAGCCGCCGACCTCGCCCTTGACCGTGAAGCCGAGCGTTTCGAGGAAGGCCTTTACGGGCAGATAGAGCGTGGTTTCCATGGGCCGCCGGGCGCCCGCGAACAGCGCCGGCGCGTCCAAGGCTTAACCCGATTCGAGGCCGCTTCTCTTAATCGACGTCTTCGCGGGCGTGCGAATCCGTGGGAGCATCGCCCGCCAGGGCCGCCGCCCGCGGCTGTCCACGGGCGCGCATGAGCTTCACCCTTCGCCAGCTTCGCTATTTCATCGCGGTCGCCGAGGGCGGCACGGTCTCCGGGGCCGCGCAGGAACTCGCGGTGTCTCAGTCGGCCGTCACGGAATCGATCAAGGCGCTGGAGCTCGACCTCGGCGTTCTGCTGTTCGAGCGGCGCCGGCGCGGCTTGAGCGTGACCTATGAGGGCCAGCAGTTCCACCGCCACGCCCGGCGCATCCTGAGCGCGGTGTCGGACGCAAGGCAGAGTCTCGGAAGCGACGCCGCCGAGCAGACCGGCTCGCTCAATTTCGGCGTGACGACGCTGGTGGCGGGCTACGTGCTTTCCGACCTGCTGGAGCGCTACCGCCGGGCGCATCCCGAGATCGCGCTGCGCGCCATCGAGGATGGCGGCGAATATCTCGAGCACCTGCTGATCGGCGGCGAGCTCGACGTCGCGATCATGGACATCTCCAACCGGCGCGACCACGGCGCGCTGCAGGTCGAGGTGATCGAAAGCTCGTCCTACAAGCTGTGGCTGCCGATCGGGCACCGGCTGGCGGAATCCGAGATCGTCGCCGCGGCCGAGCTCGACGGCGAGAAACTGATCGCGCTCAGCGTGGACGAGATCGCCGACGGGCCGGAGCGTCTGCTGGCGGCGCTGGGCGCGCGGCCCGAGATCGCGTTCCGCACCCGTTCGGTCGAGGCGGTCAGAAGCCTGGTGGCGACCGGCGCGGGCGTCGCCCTGCTGCCGGACCTGTTCTACCGGCCATGGTCGCTGGAGGGCGACCGGATCGAAAGCCGCCGTCTCGCGGAGACGTTACCGGTGATCCAGGTCGGCGTGGCGTGGCGGCGGGGGTCGGCGCTGCCGCAGGCCGCGCAGGATTTCGTGGCGATGGCGCGCTTCACGCGGCCCCAGCGTTCACGTGCGCCGGGTGATATCGGATAAAGCGATATTAAAATTCGGGCGAATGAATTTGTCGATGCCGCTTTCGTGGATACGATGTCTTTTTAGGCATGTCTGAAGCCAAGCCCGCACGGGAGGAGAGGTCATGAAGACGTCAGCAGCATTCAGGACTGTCGCCGCAGGAGCCGCCGCCGCGCTGATCTTCAGCCAGACTGCGGCCATCGCTCTCGACAAGGTCGGCGATGGCGAAGGCGAGGTCTCCATCGTCGCATGGCCCGGCTACATCGAGCGCGGCGAGACCGACAAGGCCTACGACTGGGTGACCGGCTTCGAGAAGGACACGGGCTGCAAGGTCAATGTGAAGACCGCCGCGACGTCCGACGAGATGGTCACGCTGATGAACGCCGGCGGCTTCGACCTCGTCACGGCCTCCGGCGACGCGTCGCTGCGCCTCGTCGCGGGCAAGAAGGTGCAGCCGATCGACACCGCGCTGATCCCGAGCTGGTCCTCGGTCGACGACCGCCTGAAGGACGCGCCGTGGCACACCGTCGACGGCAAGCATTACGGCGTGCCGTTCCAGTGGGGTCCGAACGTGCTGATGTACAACACCGACGTCTTCAAGGAGGCCCCGAAGAGCTGGTCGGTCGTGTTCGAGCCGCAGGACCTTCCCGACGGCAAGCCGAACAAGGGCCGCGTGCAGGCCTATGACGGCCCGATCTACATCGCCGACGCCGCGCTCTACCTCGCTTCGAAGAAGCCGGACCTCGGCATCAAGGACCCCTACGCGCTGAACGAGACGCAGTACGCCGCCGTGCTCGATCTGCTGAAGGGCCAGCGCGCGCTGGTCTCGAAGTACTGGCACGACGCCGCGGTCCAGGTCGACGACTTCAAGACCGAGGGCGTCGTGGCCTCCAGCTCATGGCCGTTCCAGGTCAACACGCTGGTCGCCGACAAGCGCAAGATCGCCTCGACCATCCCCGACGAAGGCGCGACCGGCTGGGCCGACACCACCATGCTCGCGACCGACGCCAAGCACCCGAACTGCGCCTACAAGTGGCTCGAGCATTCGATCTCGCCGAAGGTGCAGGGCGATCTCGCGGCCTGGTTCGGCTCGGTGCCGTCGGCGCCCGCCGCCTGCAAGGGCAACGAGCTGCTCGGCGCCGAGGGCTGCGCCACCAACGGCTTCGACAACTTCGACAAGATCAAGTTCTGGCGCACCCCGACCGCGAAATGCGCGGACGGGACCTGCGTGCCGTACTCGAAGTGGGTGTCTGACTACATCGCGGTGATGGGGAAGTAGGCTCAGCCCGACTTCTTCTCGCGAGTAGCCTCAACGCCGTCATCCCGGGCCTGTCCCGGGATCCAGACGCGCTGCAGGAGCCGAACCTGGCTTAGGTCGCGCGTCTGGATTCCGGCGCTTCGGCCGGAATGACGAAGGGGGCGTCACGTCGCCCGCCACCCCTCTGAATCCGAAAGAACGTCATGAGCGAACGGCCAGCAGTCTCGCTCAGCCGCGTCTCCCGGCATTTCGGGCTGACGCGCGCGATGGACGAGGTCGATCTCGAGATCGCCGAAGGCGAGTTCTTCGCGATGCTCGGGCCATCCGGCTCGGGCAAGACGACGTGCCTTCGCGTGATCGCCGGCTTCGAGCAGCCGACCAGCGGCGAGGTCCGCATCTTCGGCGAAAACGCGACCGGCGTGCCCCCCTACCGGCGCAACGTCAACACGGTGTTCCAGGACTACGCGCTGTTCCCGCACATGAACGTCGCGGACAACGTCGCCTATTCGCTGATGCTGCGGAAGGTCCCGAAGGCCGAGCGCGCCAGGCAGGCTGAAGAGGCGCTGGAGATGGTGCGGCTGCCGGGCTACGGCGCCCGCAGGCCCGCGGAGCTGTCGGGCGGCCAGCGGCAGCGCGTCGCGCTCGCCCGCGCCATCATCAACCGGCCAAAGGTGCTGCTGCTGGACGAGCCGCTCGGCGCGCTCGACCTCAAGCTGCGCGAGAACATGCAGGAGGAGCTGAAGAGCCTTCAGCGCCGGCTCGGGATCACCTTCGTGTTCGTGACCCATGACCAGAGCGAAGCGCTGTCGATGGCCGACCGGATCGCCGTGTTCAACGCCGGCAAGGTCATCCAGGTCGGCGCGCCGGAGGAGGTCTACCGCCGCCCGGCGAGCCCGTTCGTCGCCGACTTCGTCGGCTCGTCGAACATCCTGCCGCCGGACTTCGTCGAGGCGGTCGCAGGCGAGAAGCGCTGGGCGAGCCTTCGCCCCGAGCAGGTGCGCGTGACCGAGCCCGGCGACGCGAACCCAAGACTCGTCGGCCGCGTGACCGCGCAGAGCTATCTCGGCGCGACCACCCGCTTCGCGGTCGCCCTCGACGGGATCGCGCTGCACGCGATCGTTCCGGCCGGCTCGTTCCAGCCGGCCGACGACGGCAGGGTCGCGATCGCGTTCGACCGGAGCGCGCTGCACTTCATGGACGGGCCGGCGTGAGCGTCGCGACCGAGATCATCGCGCCGCCGCCCCAGTCCGCGGCCGCGCGGCTCGCCGACGGCCTTTGGCGCCGCCCGGGCCTCGTCGTCGCGCTGCTGCTCGCGCCCGCGCTGCTGTGGCTTGCGGTCGTCTATCTCGGCTCGCTCGCGACGCTGCTCCGCCAGAGCTTCTTCTCGCTCGAGGAGTTTTCGGGCCTCGTCGTCGAGGACTACACGCTCTCGACCTACGCCGAGCTGCTGCAGCCCTCGAACTTCGAGATCATCAAGCGCACCGTGCTGATGGCGGCGGCGGTGAGCGTCGCCAGCGCGATCGTCGGCTTTCCGATCGCCTACGTCGCCGCCCGTTACGCGCGCGGAGCGTGGAAAGCCGCGTTCTACATCGCCGTCATGCTGCCGCTGTGGTCGAGCTATCTCGTCAAGGTCTACGCCTGGAAGCTGATCCTCGCCCGCGAGGGCATCCTCACCTGGACCTTCGGCAAGCTCGGCCTCGGCTTCGTGCTCGACGGCCTGCTCGCGCTCCCCGGGGTCGGCGGGGGCTCGCTGTCGACGAGCTACATCGGGACCTTCCTCGTCTTCCTCTACATCTGGCTGCCCTACATGATCCTGCCGACGCAGGCGGCGCTCGAGCGCGTGCCCGGCAGTCTGATCAACGCCTCCTCCGATCTCGGGGCGACGCCCTGGGCGACCTTCCGCCACGTCATCCTGCCGCTCGCGGCGCCGGGGATCGTCGCGGGCTCGATCTTCACCTTCTCGCTGACGCTCGGCGACTACATCATCCCGCAGGTGATCGGATCGGGCCGCTACTTCATCGGGCAGGCGGTCTACGTGCAGCAGGGGACGGCCGGAAACATCCCGCTCGCCGCCGCCTTCACCGTCGTGCCGATCGTCATCATGGGCGTTTACCTCGCCGTCGCCCGCAAGCTCGGAGCCTTCGATGCGCTCTGAGAATCCAGCCGTCCGGCTTCCACTGCGTCATGCCCGGCGAAGCCGGGCATCTACGACTTGGACGTCGAGCCCTACGCTTAAGTCGTGGATACCCGGCCAAAGGGCCGGGCATGACGGCGTTTTCGGGGAAACGCTTCATGCGCTCTGAGGGCTCGCTCGCCGTCAAGATCGCCGCCGCCGCGGGGCTGGCGTTCCTGCTGGCGCCGCTCGCGATCATCTTCGTCTACGCCTTCACGACCGAGGAGCGCAGCTTCGTCTGGCCGCCGCCGGGGCTGACGCTGAAATGGTTCGGCGTGACATGGGACCGGCCGGACGTCTGGGCCGCGCTCATGCTCTCCGTCCGGGTCGCAGCCGTCGCCACCATCCTCGCGCTCGTCCTCGGCACGCTGACGGCGATGGCGGTCTCCCGCAGCCGGTTCTTCGGGCGCGACGCGGTCTCGCTGCTGGTCATCCTGCCGATCGCGCTGCCCGGCATCATCACCGGCATCGCGCTGCGCTCGGCGTTCGCGACCTTCGACATCCCGTTCTCGTTCTGGACGATCGTGGTGGGTCACGCGACCTTCTGCATCGTCGTGGTCTACAACAACGCGGTCGCGAGGCTCAGGCGGCTGTCCGGCTCGCTGGTCGAGGCCTCCATGGATCTCGGCGCCGACAGCTTCCAGACCTTCCGCCACGTCGTGCTGCCGAACGTCGGCACCGCGCTGCTCGCCGGCGGCATGCTCGCCTTCGCGCTGTCGTTCGACGAGGTGATCGTCACGACCTTCACCGCCGGCCAGCAGCAGACCCTGCCGCTCTGGATGCTGGAGGAGCTGATCCGGCCCCGCCAGCGCCCGGTCACAAACGTCGTCGCCATGGCGGTGGTGGCGGTGACCTTCGTTCCGATCCTGCTGGCATTCCTTCTCACCGGCGCCGACGAACAGACCGCGGCGACGACCAAGTAATCTGAACGCTCAAGGAGACGTGTCATGGACACTGCGATGCTGATCGGCGCCGCCTTCGAGGCGGGGACCGAGACCGAGGAGAAGGTCCTGAACCCGAAGACGGGCGCGGAGATCCTCGCGCTTCCGGAGGCCTCGCCCGCGCAGGTCGAGGCCGCGATTCAGGCCGCCTCGACCGCTTTCACGAGTTGGGCGCGCACGACGCCGGGCGAGCGCTCGGCCTATCTGCTGAAGATCGCCGACGCGATCGAGAAGGACGCCGAGGGCTTCGCGGCGCTCGAGTCGCTCAACTGCGGCAAGCCGATCAACGCCGTGCTGAACGACGAGATGCCGGCGATCGTCGATTGCTGGCGGTTCTTCGCGGGCGCTGTCCGCAACATGCACTCGGCCGTCGCCGGCGAATACATGGCCGGGCACACCTCGATGATCCGCCGCGACCCGATCGGCGTGGTGGCCTCGATCGCGCCGTGGAACTACCCCCTGATGATGATGGCCTGGAAGCTCGCTCCGGCGATCGCGGGCGGCAACACGGTGGTGTTCAAGCCCTCCGAGCAGACCCCGCTGACCGCGCTGAAGATGGCCAAGCTGCTCGCCGACATCCTCCCCGAGGGCGTCGTCAACGTCATCCTCGGCCGCGGCGAGAGCGTCGGCAACGCGCTGATCAACCACCCGCGGATCGACATGATCTCGATCACGGGCGACGTCGCGACGGGCAAGAAGGTTCTGCAGGCGGCGTCCAGGACCGTGAAGCGAACCCATCTCGAGCTCGGCGGCAAGGCGCCCGTCATCGTGTTCGACGACGCCGACCTCGACGAGGTGGTGAACGGCCTGCGCGCCTTCAGCTTCTACAACGCGGGCCAGGACTGCACCGCAGCCTGCCGCGTCTACGCCAACGACAGGATCTACGACAGACTGGTCGCCGACCTCTCGTCGGCGGCGTCGAGCCTCGTGTTCAACGACCCGGACGACACCAAGAACGAGATCGGGCCGCTGATCTCCGGGCGCCAGCGCGACCGAGTCGCGAGCTTCGTGCAGCGGGCGTCCGAGGTCGACCACATCGAGATCACCACGGGCGGCAAGGCTTCCGGCGCCGGCGGCTTCTTCTACGAGCCGACGGTGGTCGCAGGCGCCCGCCAGGACGACGAGATCGTCCGCCGCGAGGTGTTCGGCCCGGTGGTGTCGGTGACGCGCTTCTCCGACACGGAGGACGCGATCGCCTGGGCCAACGACAGCGACTATGGCCTCGCGAGCTCGGTCTGGACCAAGGACGTCGGCAAGGCGATGACCGTCGCCTCGCGGCTCCAATACGGCTGCACCTGGGTCAACACGCACTTCATGCTGGTCAGCGAGATGCCGCATGGCGGCCTCAAGCACTCCGGCTACGGCAAGGACCTCTCGGCCTACGCGCTGGAGGACTACACCGCGGTGCGCCACGTGATGATCAAGCACGGGTGATCGGCTGGAGCGAGAACGGTTCAAGTCGGCCCACAGCGCCATGACCGGAGAAAGCCGGGTATCCACGACTCGGATCGTCAAGCGATGCGGCCTGAAGGCAAGTCGTGGATGCCCGCGAAGGCGGGCATGACGGCGTGATCCGTGTGAAACGGTCATGGCTTAGCTTGCAGCGCGGCGCTCCAGGCCCGGCATGGGTCCTCCGGGCAAGCCGGAGGACGACGGCGGTGGGCGGCCAGACGTTTGCCGAATAAAGCTCGTCGTGGTCGGGCTTGACCGGACCACCCATCTCGGACGTCGAGCGCTACGCGCCGCGACCCCGCATCCGTCTGGCGCCTGCGTTCGGCGGTGAGTCGACCGAAACGGTCACGCTGTTGACCGCAAAGAAAAAGCGCCCCGGAGGGCGCTTGATCAGTGCTTGTGAGGCTGAGGATCAGGAGATCACTCGGCCGCCTCTTCGCGGCGCGGGCCGCGGCGGCGGCGGCCGCCTGCGGGACGCTCTTCGCCCGCGGCTTCCGCCTCGGGAGCGGCCGCGGCCGGAGCCGCCTCGCCGCCGGCCGGAGCGGCGGTCGAGCCGCCCTTGTTCTCGAGGTCCTCGCCGGTGGTCTGGTCGACGACCTTCATCGACAGCCGCGTCTTGCCGCGATCGTCGAAGCCCATGAGCTTCACCTTGACCTTGTCGCCCTCCTTGAGGACGTCCGAGACCTTGGCGACCCGCTCGGAGCTGATCTGGCTGACGTGGACGAGGCCGTCCTTGGCGCCGAAGAAGTTCACGAAGGCGCCGAACTCGACGACCTTCACGACGGTGCCGTCATAGACCGTGCCGACTTCGGGGTCGGATGCGATCGAGCGGATCCAGTTGAGCGCGGCCTTGATGGCCTTGCCGTCGCTGGAGGCCACCTTCACGGTGCCGTCGTCCTCGATGTTCACCTTGGCGCCGGTCTTCTCCACGATCTCGCGGATGACCTTGCCGCCGGTGCCGATCACTTCCCGGATCTTGTCGGTCGGGATCTTGATCACCTCGATGCGCGGCGCGTATTCGCCGAGCTCCGAGCGGCCCTTGGTGATGGCGGTCGCCATCTCGCCGAGGATGTGGATGCGGCCTTCCTTCGCCTGTGCGAGGGCGACCTTCATGATCTCCTCGGTGATGCCGGCGATCTTGATGTCCATCTGAAGGGCGGTGATCCCCTCGTCGGTGCCGGCCACCTTGAAGTCCATGTCGCCGAGGTGATCCTCGTCGCCGAGGATGTCGGACAGCACGGCGAACTTCTCACCCTCGAGGATGAGGCCCATGGCGATGCCCGCCACCGGGCGCTTCAGCGGAACGCCCGCGTCCATCGCCGAGAGGGAGGCGCCGCAGACCGACGCCATCGAGGAGGAGCCGTTCGACTCCGTGATCTCGGACACGATGCGGAGCGTGTAGGGGAACTCGCTCGGCTCCGGCAGCATCGGATGGATCGCGCGCCAGGCGAGCTTGCCGTGGCCGATCTCGCGACGGCCGGGCGCGCCCATGCGGCCGGTCTCGCCCACCGAGTAAGGCGGGAAGTTGTAGTGGAGCAGGAAGCGCTCCTTGTACGTCCCCGCGAGCGCGTCGATGAACTGCTCGTCCTCGCCGGTGCCGAGGGTCGCGACCACCAGGGCCTGCGTCTCGCCGCGGGTGAAGATCGCCGAGCCGTGGGCGCGGGGAAGCACGCCGACTTCCGGCAGGATCGGACGGACCGTCGTCAGGTCGCGGCCGTCGATGCGGATCTTGTCGTCGAGGATGCCCCAGCGGACGATCTTGGCCTCGAGCTCCTTGAACACGCCGCCGAGCTTCTGCGGGTCGACGGCGTCCTCGACGCCCTCGCCGCAAAGCGCCGCGATCGCCTTCTTCTTGGCGACCGAGACGGCGTCCTGGCGCTCGGCCTTCGCCTTGATCTTGTAAGCGTCGCGCAGGTCGGCCTCGACCAGCGCGCGGAGCTTCTCCTCGAGCGCCGAGGTGTCGTCGACGACGTGCTCGCGCGGCTCCTTGGCGGCCTTCTCGGCGAGCCGGATGATCGCGTCGATCACCGGCTGGAAGCCCTTGTGGCCGAACATGACGGCGCCGAGCATGACGTCCTCGGAGAGCTCCTTGGCCTCCGACTCCACCATCAGCACGGCGTCCTGGGTGCCGGCGACGACGAGGTCGAGAGCGGAGCCCGCCATGCGGTCGAGCACCGGGTTCAGCACGTATTCGCCGTCGATGTAGCCGACGCGGGCGCCGCCGATCGGGCCCATGAAGGGCGCGCCGGAGAGCGTCAGGGCGGCGGAGGCCGCGACCATGCCGAGGATGTCGGGATCGTTCTCGAGGTCATAGGAGAGAACGGTGATGACGACCTGTGTCTCGTTCTTGTAGCCGTCGGCGAACAGCGGACGGATCGGCCGGTCGATCAGGCGCGAGGTCAGCGTGTCCTTCTCGGTCGGGCCGCGCTCGCGCTTGAAGTAGCCGCCCGGGATGCGGCCCGCGGCGTAGTACTTCTCGGTGTAGTTGACGGTGAGCGGGAAGAAGTCGATGCCGGGCTTCGCCGACTTCGCCGAGACGGCGGTCGCGAGCACGGTGGTGTCGCCATAGGTGGCGAGCACGGCGCCGTCGGCCTGGCGGGCGACGTGGCCGGTCTCGAGCGTCAGCGTGCGGCCGGCCCACTCGATCTTTTCGCGGTGTATTTCAAACATGCGTCTTATGTCCTTGCGGTCTGGGACCGAAGGAGGCCGTCGGGCTTCTCACGTGAATGCCACGGGCAAGACGGCGCGGCGCTTTTTTTCGCCCGCTCGATCCGACTTCGGATGAGCCTGCGGAAGCGCCCTGCGATCCTGCCCCATGACGTTCGGGCCCGATGGCTTCCGGGTCCCTTTGTTTTGTCGTGCGGCGGCGGCGCCCCATTGCGCCGACGTCGTTTCATGTGTTCGACGCACGCCCGGCATGTCCGGGCGTCGACGTCTTGGTTTCTTGCCTCAAGACGAAATCGCGCAGGCCCGGCGTCGCCGGGCCCAACCACGTCGAAGCGTCAGCGGCGGATGCCGAGACGCTCGATCAGGGTCTGATAACGCGCGGGATCCTGGCTCTTGACGTAATCCAGCAGGCTGCGGCGCTGGCTGACCATCTTCAGGAGGCCGCGGCGCGAATGGTTGTCCTTCGCGTGCGTCTTGAAGTGCTCCGTCAGGTTGACGATGCGTTCGGTCAGCACGGCGACCTGCACTTCCGGCGAGCCGGTGTCGCCCTCTTTCGTCGCGTATTGCGCGACGACTTCCTTCTTGCGTTCTGCAGTGATCGACATCGGTGTCTCTCTAATCGATCGGTTCGTCGGACCCGATCGGCCTTATCAGGGCCGGTCGAGGTGAAAGATGCGCCTGGGATGAAGTTCGCCGCGTTCGATCTCGGCGAGCGCGATCAACGCGCCGTCGGTCGTCACGGAGACCGTACCTTGGAAGGTCGGGGCATCCCGTCCGCGCAGCAGCACCGGTTGCCCATTGAGCAGCCGGGCCGCCTCCGCCCTGTTGACGGCGAGCGCCGGGATGTCGTCCAGCGCCGTCTCAACCGGAAGGAGAGCGTCAGCGAGACCTTGCTCGCCGCGCGCACCCTGTCGCAATTGCTCCAGTTCGTCCAGCGAAATCGCGTCTTCCTCGCGGAAGCCGCCGACCGCGGTGCGCCGAAGCGCAGAGACGTGGGCCCGCGTCTGGAGCGCGCGGCCGAGGTCGCGGGCGATCGCGCGGACATAGGTGCCCTTGCCGCATTCGGCCTCGAAAACCGCGCGGTCCGGCGCCGGCATGTCGACGAGGTCGAGGCGGTGGACCGAGATGACGCGCTCCGCGAGCTCGAACTCCTCGCCGTCGCGCGCGAGATCGTAGGCGCGCGCGCCGTCGACCTTGAGCGCCGAGAACTTCGGCGGGGCCTGGGAGATGTCGCCGAGGAAAGCCGGCAGCGCGGCGAGGATCTCCTCGCGCGCCGGACGGCGCTCGGAGGTCGCGACCGCCTCGCCCTCGGCGTCGTCGGTCGTGGTCTCGACGCCCCACAGCACCTCGAAGCGGTAGGTCTTCCGGCCGTCCATCACGAAGGGCACGGTCTTGGTCGCCTCGCCGAACGCGATCGGCAGCACGCCCGAGGCCAGCGGATCGAGCGTGCCGGCGTGGCCCGCCTTCTTCGCCTGATACATCCACCGCGCCTTGGAGACGGCATGGGTCGAGGTCACGCCGACCGGCTTGTCGAGAACGAGCCAGCCCGAGATGTCGAGCCCCTTCTTACGCCGCGACATGCTTCGGTTCCGTCGATTTGTGGTGACCCTCGACCCCGTCGCCGGGCACAATTCCACGCGAAACGAACGAAGAGCAGGCCTTCACCTCTCCCCGGCGGGGAGAGGTCGCGAGCGCAGCGAGCGGGTGAGGGGGATGGACCGCTTCAGAGTGCGCGCGCGGGCGCTGAGAGCGCGGCGGACCAGCGCGGAGGACCGGCTCTGGCAGGCGTTGCGCGACCGCCGTCTTGCGTCGTGGAAGTTCCGCCGCCAGCACCCGATCAACGGCTATGTGGTCGACTTTGTCACGATCGCAGGGAAACTTGTCGTCGAAGTCGACGGAGCGACCCACGGAACGGACGCCGAAATCGTGCGGGACGCTCTTCGAACGGGCCGGATCGAAAGCTTGGGCTTCTTCGTGATGCGGATCACGAACACCGATGTCTACGACAACCTCGAAGGCGTGCTCGAGGCGATCGACGCCCAATTGGCGGGCTCGTAGGACCCCCTCACCCGCCGCTGCGCGGCGACCTCTCCCCACCGGGGAGAGGTGAAGGCCAGCGCCCAATTGCGGAACATAGGTAAAGTCGCTCACGAGGGCTCGCCCTCTTCGTCTTCGCCGGCGAGATCCTGGGCGACCTGGGGCGAGCGGAGGATGGCGTCGATCGTCGAGCCGCGGTCGAAGCTGTCGTCGACCAGGAAGCGCAGGTCCGGCGCGGAGCGCAGCTCGACGCGCTTGGCGACGAGCATGCGGAGCGGCTTGCGGTTGCGGTCGAGCGCCGCCAGCACCGGCTTCACGTCCTTGCCGCCGAGCGGCATGACGAAGGCGGTCGCGAGCTTGAGGTCGGGCGTCATCCGCACTTCGGGCACGGTGATGACGTGCGTCTCCAGCACGGGGTCCATCACCTCGCCGCGGGCGAGAATGTCGGCGAGCGCATGGCGCACGAGTTCGCCGACGCGAAGCTGGCGCTGGGATGGGCCTTTCGGCCCGGCAGGGCGGGACATGATTTTTTTATCCTTTGCGCCGAGCGGCGGCCGCGTGGGCGGCTGCGCCGTCAGGGCCGGGATCGGACCGGCCGTGAGCGGATGAGCGAAAGCCACGACGCTGGGTCCCGGCCCTGGGCCGGGACCCAGACGCGTCGGGTCATCAAACGAACGCTCTGCGGCGCCGATCCATTCGGCGGCCGCAGCGGTTCTGGCGTCCCGGCTCAAGGCCGGGACGCCACCGTATCGCGGTTACAGCGAGCGCTTCACTTCCGTGACGCGGTAGCACTCGATGACGTCGCCTGCGCGCATGTCCTGGTAGTTCTCGAACGACATGCCGCACTCGGTGCCGGCGCGGACTTCCTGGACGTCGTCCTTGAAGCGCTTCAGCGTCGCGAGCTTGCCCTCGTGGATCACCACGTTCTCGCGGATCAGGCGGACGCTCGCGCCCTTCTGAACCACGCCCTCGGTGACGAGGCAGCCGGCGATCTTGCCGACCTTGGAGACCGCGAAGATCTCCCGGATTTCCGCGTTGCCGAGGAAGTCCTCGCGCCGCTCCGGCGACAGCATCCCCGACATCGCGGACTTAATGTCGTCCACCAGGTCGTAGATGATGTTGTAGTAGCGGATCTCGGTGCCGGTGCGGTCGGCGGCGTCGCGGGCGTCCTTCAGGGCGCGCACGTTGAAGCCGAGCACCACGGCGTTGGAGGCCGCGGCGAGGATGACGTCGCTCTCGGTGACGCCGCCGGCGCCGGAGAGCAGGACGCGGACGCCCACCTCGTCGTTGCCGACCTTCTCAAGCGCCTGGACGATCGCCTCGACCGAGCCCTGCACGTCGCCCTTGATGACGAGCGGGAACTCCTTCTTCCCGGCCGTCTTGATCTGCGACATCATCTCCTCGAGCCCGCTGACGCGGACCGTGGCGCGGGCCGCCGCCTGCTCGCGCTTCTGGCGCTGGCGATATTCGGCGACCTCGCGGGCGCGGGCCTCGTTCTCGACCACCGCGAGACGGTCGCCCGCCTCCGGCGCGCCGTTGAAGCCGAGGATCTCGACCGGCATCGAAGGCGGCGCCTCCGAGACCGCCTTGCCCTTGTCGTCGACCAGCGCGCGCACCCGGCCCCATTCCGCACCGGCGACGATGACGTCGCCCTGGCGAAGGGTGCCGCGCTGCACGAGCACGGTCGCGACCGGACCGCGGCCGCGGTCGAGCTTGGCCTCGATGACGACGCCTTCCGCCGGACGATCCGGGTTCGCCTTCAGGTCGAGCAGTTCGGCCTGCAGCTGGATCAGCTCGAGCAGCTTGTCGAGGTTGAGGCGCTCCTTGGCGGAAACCTCGACCTCGAGCGTCTCGCCGCCCAGCGACTCGACCTGGATCTCGTACTGGAGCAGTTCCGAGCGGACCCGCTCGGGCTTGGCGTCCGGCTTGTCGATCTTGTTGATCGCCACGATGATCGGCACGCCGGCCGCACGGGCGTGATTGATGGCTTCCGCCGTCTGCGGCATGACGCCGTCGTCGGCTGCGACCACCAGCACCACGATGTCCGTCGACCGAGCGCCGCGCTGGCGCATCGCCGTGAAGGCGGCGTGGCCGGGCGTGTCGATGAAGGTCACCTTGCCGCCGAGCGGCGTGGTCACCTGATAGGCGCCGATGTGCTGGGTGATGCCGCCGGCCTCGCCCTTCACCACGGTGGTGTGGCGGATGGCGTCGAGCAGCGACGTCTTGCCGTGGTCGACGTGGCCCATGATGGTCACGACCGGCGGACGGGTGGTCAGCACCTCCGAAGCGTCGGGGGCGTCGAACAGACCTTCCTCGACGTCGGATTCCGCCACGCGACGGACGGTGTGGCCGAGCTCCTCGGCGACCAGCTGCGCCGTGTCGGCGTCGATCAGCTCGTTGATCTTCTTCATGACGCCCTGCTTCATCAGCAGGCGCACGACGTCGACCGCGCGCTCCGACATGCGGTTCGCGAGCTCCTGCACGGTGATCGTCTCGGGGACGACCACTTCGCGGGCCAGCTTCTCCTTGGGCTCCTGACTGCCCTTGCCGGACATGCGCTGCACGCGGCGGCGGTAGGACGCGACGGAGCGCGAGCGCTCGTCGCCGCCCGCGCCGGTCGCGGTGGTGATGGTGAGGCGCGAACGCTCCTTCGTCGGGACGACGCGGGCGCGCTCGGGCTTTGCGGGCGTCACGGGACGGATCGGACCGCCGCCGCCCGGACGGCGCACGGGGGCGCGGGCCGGCTCTTCGGTCTCCGGACCTGACGGACGGCGGCTCGGCGCGCCGAGCGACGGCGGCGGGCTGCTGCGGCGCGGCGGCGGGGCCGACGAAGACGGAGAGGGCGCGGACCGCTCGGCCGGCGCTTCCTCGCCGAGCCGCTTGGCGGCTTCGGCCTCGGCGCGGCGACGGGTCTCGTCCTCGTGGGCGCGACGGGCGTCCTCCTCGCGCTTGCGGGCCTCGGCGGCCAGCCGCTCGCGCTCCTCATTCGCCTCACGGATGATGCGGGCGCGAGCCTCGATCTCGGCGCGCTTGCGGTCCTCGGCCTCGCGCACCCGGGCGCCGGCGAGAGCCTGGGCGCGGGCGCCCATCTCGTCATTGGTGAGCGTGCGCAGCACCATGCCTGGGCTCGACGGCCGCGGCGATCCGGAAGCGGGACGCGATGGCGCAGCGGCAGGCGCGGAAGCGCTCGGCCGCGGGGCGGCCTGCGGCGCGGCGGCGGCGGCGGCTGCGGCTGCGGGCGCGGCCTCCTGGCGAGGCGGGGCGGCCGGCGGAGTTGGCGCGACCGGACGCGGCGCGGCGGCCACCGGCGGCGGCGCCGCGGCGGCCTTGACCTCTGCCGGCGTGAGGATGCGGCGCTTCACCTTCTCGACCACGACGGCGTTGGTGCGCCCGTGGCTGAAGCTCTGCCGCACCACTCCGGGCTCCGAGGGACGCTTCAGCGTGAGCGTCTTCGGGGAGGCCGTCAGGGTCTTGTCGCCGGTATTCTTCGTATCCGTCATGCCTTGTCCGTTTCTGCGGGCTCTTCGCCCGATGCCGCATTCGACCCGGCGGCCTCCGCCTGGTCGAGCCCGTCGCTCACGCCCCTATACCGCGCGAGCGCATTGCATCGCGCGAGGAAGGCTGCGCTGACCGGGCCTGCGAGCAGCGCTGCATGTACCACATTCGACCGCCCCAACGCCAAGTCCAATTGGGACGTGCGGAACAGCCTTAACACGCGGGCCGGAGCGCTCTTTCCGGTCCGCGTCCAAGCCTGCGCCAATTTCCGGACGCCATCGGCGCCCGCGTCCTGAGCTTCGATCAAGGCGATGACGGGCTCCTTGAGGAGCGCCGCCTCGACCTTGGCGAAACCGCAGATCACCCGGCCCGCCTTGTTGGCGAAGCCGAGCATCGCGAGCGCATGGCGCTCGATCAGTTCGTCGACCGCGACGTCGATCCCGGGATCGACCGTCGCGGACTCCTTGAGCCCGCGCGCGAACGCCTTGCGCTTGACGGCGATGCGGACGGCGTCCGCCGTCGCCGTCACCCAGACGCCCCGGCCGGGAAGCTCGCGCTTCAGGTCCGGGACGACGCTGCCGTCCGGGGCGCGGACGAAGCGGATCAGCTCCTCCGCGGGGCGGACCGTCCGCGTGGCGACGCAGGTGCGCTCGGGCGCCTTGCGATCGTCCTCGCGCTCGGCCATCACGACGAAAGCTCCCTTACACAGCCGCCGGTTCGGCCTCGTCCTCGCTCGGCTCCTCGGCCGGCGGGGCGAGGTCGGCCTCGGTGATCCAGCCGGCCCTGACGCGAGCCTGCATGATGATCGCCTCGGCCTCGTCGCGGCTGATCTCGAAGCCGTCGAGCGCGCCGGCCTCGCGGCGCGGCTCCGGGCCCGAGCGGTCGATCCAGCCGACGAGATCGTCGGTGGCGCAGCCCGCGAGATCCTCGACGGACTTGATGTCGTTCTCGCCGAACGCGACCATCATCGCGGTCGTCACGCCCGGCACTTCCCGAAGCTCGTCCTCGACGCCGAGCTCGACGCGTTTCGCGTCGTGCTCAGCCTCGATGCGGGCGAGGTTGTCCTGCGCGCGGCGCTGGATTTCGCCGGCCATCTCCTCGTCGAAGCCCTCGATCGAGGCGAGCTCGCCGAGATCGACGTAAGCCACCTCCTCGACCGAGCTGAAGCCTTCGGCAGCGAGCAGCTGGCCCAGCGTCTCGTCGACGTCGAGCGCCTCCATGAAGGTCTGCGTGCGCGCCAGGAACTCCTTCTGGCGGCGCTCGCTCTCCTCGGCTTCGGTCAGGATGTCGATGTCCCAGCCGGTGAGCTGGGAGGCGAGCCGCACATTCTGGCCGCGGCGGCCGATCGCGAGCGACAGCTGGTCGTCGGGAACGACGACCTCGATCTTCTCACTGTCCTCGTCGAGCACGACCTTCACGACCTGGGCCGGCTGCAGCGCGTTGACGATGAAGGTGGCCGCGTCCGGCGACCACGGGATGATGTCGATCTTCTCGCCCTGGAGCTCCTGCACCACCGCCTGCACGCGCGAACCGCGCATGCCGACGCAGGCGCCGACCGGATCGATCGACGAATCCCGCGAGATCACCGCGATCTTGGCGCGCGAGCCCGGGTCGCGGGCGACCGCCTTGACCTCGATGACGCCGTCATAGATCTCCGGCACTTCCTGAGCGAACAGCTTCGCCATGAACTGCGGATGCGTGCGCGACAGGAAGATCTGCGGTCCGCGCGGCTCGCGGCGGACGTCGTAGACATAGGCGCGGACGCGGTCGCCGACGCGGAACAGCTCGCGCGGCAGCAGCTCGTCGCGGCGCACGATCGCCTCGCCGCGGCCGAGGTCCACGACCACGTTGCCGTATTCGACGCGCTTCACGAGGCCGTTGACGATGTCGCCGATGCGGTCCTTGTATTCCTGGTACTGACGGTCGCGCTCGGCGTCGCGGACCTTCTGCACGATGACCTGCTTGGCCGACTGGGCGGCGATGCGGCCGAAATCGAAGGGCGGCAGCGTCTCGGCGATGTAGTCGCCGGCCTGCGCCGCGGGGTTCTTCTTCCGGGCGGCCTCGACCCCGATCTCGATGTTGTCGTTCTCGACGAGGTCGACGACCAGCATCAGGCGCGACAGGCGGATGTCCCCCGACTTCGGGTTGATCTCGGCCTTGATCTCGGTCTCCTGGCCGTAGCGGGATTTCGCCGCCTTCTGGATCGCGTCCTCCATCGCCTCGAGGACGATGGATTTGTCGATGACCTTCTCGCGGGCGACGGCTTCCGCAATCTGCAGTAGCTCGAGCCTGTTGGCGCTGACCGCCATGAGCGTTTACCTCCGTCCTTTCGGCGCGACCTTCTGATCGCTCCCGTCGTCATGTCCGTCGTCGGCGACCGGGACTTCCGGCGCGTCGTCCGGCGCGCGACCCGCAGCCTTGGCGCGGCGCAGCGCCTCACGGACGAGGTCGTCCGTCAGGATCAGCCTCGCCTCGCCGATATCGGCGATCGGCAGCACCGAACGGGACGTCTCGCCCTTGGCGGCGTCGTCGCGGCGCATGATGGCGTTCGTTCCCTCGACGCCCTCGAACACGCCCTTGAAGCGCTTCCGTCCCTCGACCGGGACCTCCATCTCGACCTTGGCGAGATGGCCGGCCCAGCGCACGAAGTCCGAGACCCGCACCAGCGGCCTGTCGATGCCGGGCGACGACATCTCGAGATTATAGGCGCGGTCGATCGGGTCCTCGACGTCGAGCACCGGCGCGATCGCCTTCGAGGCCGCCTCGCAGTCGCCGACAGTGAAGGTGCCGTCCGGCCGCTCGGCCATGATCTGCAACGTGTAGCCGTTGCGGCCCGAACTCTTCACCCGCACCAGCCGGAAGCCGAGGTCGAGCAGCGTCGGCGCGACGATCGCCGCCACCCGCGCGTCGACTCCGGCCTCGGTCACGAGGCGCGGTTCGTCCAGCGGGCTGTCGATGTCGAGCGCGATGCCGTCTGCCATGAAGGGTCTTGAAGCCTAAACAGTTTTGGAGCGGGCCCCGGAGGACCCACCCTCGATAAGGCCCTGAGAGCCAATCGACGATGTCATTGAGAAGGTCGGATATACGCCCGTCGGCCGGATATCGCAAGGGTTGGGGGGTCGGCGCCGGGCGGCAACGGAGCGTTAAGGCTGCGCGTTCAGGCTGAAGCCCCTTTTCCGGATCACACCCTTGCAAATCGCCCTCGCAGGCTACGACTCCCTGAAGGCTCGCGTATTGAGAAACCGGGTCAAGATCTTCGACGCCGGCCTCGTCCTGATCTTCCTCGGGGTCGCGGCGCTGTTCGCCTTTGAAGTCGACGTCTTCGAAAACGAGGCGGGCCTCCCGCCGCGCCAGCAGACCATCGAACTCGACGAGCTGCTCGTGCTGACGACGCTGACGATGTGCTGCGTCCTGTTCTACACGTGGCGTCGGGCGCGCGATCACAAGAGAGAGAACGCGCAGCGCCTCGCGGCCGAGCAGGAGGTGCTCACTCTCGCGCTTCAGGATCCGCTCACTGGGCTGCCGAACAGGCGCCAGTTCGACGAGGCCCTGACGGCCGCTCTCAAGGTCGTGCCGTCCGCTCCCGAAGCGCATGCGATCTTCATGGTCGACCTCAACGGCTTCAAGAAAATCAACGACGTCCACGGCCACCCCGTCGGCGACGAGGTGCTGATCCACGTCGGAGCGCGGCTGTTGCGGGCGGTCCGGGAGAACGATCTGGTGGCGCGCCTCGGCGGCGACGAATTCGCCGTCATCGCGCGCAATGTCGTCGGAGCGGAAGGCGCCTCCACCATCGCGCGCCGGATCGTCGAAAACCTCGGGCCGCCGGTCGCGATCAATGGCGTCGGCCACCCCGTCGGCGCCGGCGTCGGCATAGCGCTTTCTCCGCATGACGGGCTGACCGCCATCGAGCTGCTGCGCAAGGCGGACGTCGCGCTCTACCGCGCCAAGGCCGAGCGCAGCACCGGAATCCGGTTCTTCGAGCCCGAGATGGACGCCCGCCTTCACGAACGCGACGCTCTCGAGCGCGCCCTGAGAGACGCCGTGGAGAGCGACAGTTTCGTTATCCGCTTTCAGCCGACGTCGCTCATCGGGGGAGACGGGATCGCCGGCTTCGAGGCCTCCCCTCGCCTGACGCATCCCGTCCTCGGCGAGATCGAGCCGGAACGCTTTCTGCCGATCGCCGAGGAGACCGGGCTGCTCGGCGCGCTGACCGAGCAGTCGCTTCGGAAGGCCTGTGCGGCCGCCGCCTCCTGGCCGCCGACCGTCCGGCTCTCGTTCAACCTGCCGGGCCCCTTGCTGCTCGACGCCGGCTTCGGGCCGCGCATCCTTGCGGTCGCGGCGGAGACCGGGCTCGCTCCGGCGCGGCTGGACGTCGAGATCGACGAAGGCGCGCTGATGCGTGAGGCCGAGGCGGCCTCCAAACTCCTGACGCCGTTGCGGAGCGCCGGCGTCTCGATCGTCGCGGATCATTTCGGCACCGGCTATTCGGACCTGAAGAACCTCCACCGCCTGAAGCTCGATCGGGTCAAGATCGACGGCAGCTTCATCAGCGCGATGGGCCACGACCGGCAGGCGGCCGTGATGGTGCGGGCGCTCATCGGCATCGGCCAGGGCCTCGATCTCGAAGTGATCGCCGACGGCGTCGTCACCGAAGAGCAGAGAACCACGCTTTCGCTGCAGGGCTGCGGGCAGGGCCAGGGCGCGCTCTATGGCGGCCAGGTCAGCGCGGAGGAAGCGGCGGCGCTGGTGCGGCCCGACGCGGGCGGCGCCATCGTCACGGCGGGCTGAAAGCTCCGACCTCCGGAAAGAAAAACATGGATGCGGGGGATGCGCCGGGGCATGAGAGGCGCTCGAAGGAGGCTTCCGACATGCCCGACGTCCGCTCGATCTGCGCCATCGGCCTTCGCGGCCAGATGGGTCTCAACGGGGTCCTGCCGTGGGAGGGCGACCAGCGGCCGGAATTCACCGCCGACGTCGCCCGTTTCTTCGACATCACCCGCGGCCACGTGCTGATCGCGGGCGCCAAGACGATCGGCGCCATCCCGGATTTCGCTCGCGGCGACCGCACGCTGTTCGTCATCCGCTCGCACATGGACCCGCGCGAGGTGCTGGCGCAGTTTCCCGACCGCATCGTCTATGTCGGCGGCGGTCCGGTCGCCTGGGGCGTCTATGCGCCCTTCATCCGCCACTGGGACATCAACCGCCTGCCATACGACGGCGAGGCCGACCGCTGGTTCGACCCGCAATGGCTGGTCGCGGGCGGCGCGAGCGTCGATTAATCTATTCGCCTCAGACGGAAACACGCCGTCATGCCCGCATTTGCGGGCATGACGGCGGCGGGTCAGTCTGAATCGGCGACGCTTCAGGCCTCCGCCGCGATCTCCCTGGCCTCGCCGAGGCGATCGGCGAGGTCGCCGAGATTGCCTGCGAGGTTCCGCAGCGCGAAGACGAGGCCCATCGTCGGGACCGCAGCCGCAACGTCGATCAGCCGGACCGTCTCGCCGTCCCTGAGATGAGCGACGGCGTCGTCGAGCGCCGCGAGCCGGCGTTCGGCTTCGGCGCGCGCGGCGGCTGAATCGCGACCGGCGGAGATATCCTCCAGCATGTCGGCTGCGGCGAGTATCGTCTCGTCGGCGAGCGGGCCGACCATCCGCCGCGTCGCGTCCGGGGCCGCCGCGAGCGCCCGCTCGACGCTCACCGCATCGTTGCGGACGCGCCAGAGCGCGCGGGCGAGCGAGGCCCTCGCCTCCGCCCTCGCGCGGCCGCCCGGAGCGCGGCGGGCGTCCGCCACCGTCTTCTCCAGGGCCGCCAGCTTGCGGCGGATCGAGTCCTGCACGCCGAGCAGGATGTGGGCGGTGTCCGGGCCGCGCCGCCGGCCGGGAGCGCCGTGAAGGAGAGCCGCGAGATCGCCGGCGATCGCGCGCGCCTCGCGCGCCACGTCGTGGTCGGCGCGCGCGGGGAACACGACAAGCGTCGCGACGACGCCGATCGCGCAGCCGATCAGAACCTCAAGCACGCGCTCGGCCGCTATCTCGAGCGTGTTGGTCTGGTTCGCGGTCGCGACCAGCAGGATCGCCGCCGTGATCGGGGCGAGCCGCAGCATCGGCCGCCCCGCCGCTGCGAAGCTGAGCGCGGCCACGACGACGGTCAGCGTCACCGAGGTCGCGATCAGCGAATGCGGGTGCAGGAACGCCGCGGCGCCCCCGACCAGCGCCCCGGCGAGCGTGCCCACCGCGCGCTCCTGGGCGGCCGCGACCGTACCCCCGACGCTCGCCTGCACCACGATCAGCGCGGAGATCACGCTCCAGTAGCCCTGGGGCAGCTGGAGCAGCGTGGCGAGCACGAAGGCCGAGACCGCGGCCGCCGCAACTTTGGCTGCGAGGCGAAGATCGGCGGCGTGCCTGTCTGGAAGGCGGAGTTGCATCGCGGGCGGTTTCCAAGCGTGTCGGCCAGCACATGCAAGGCGGGACCGGACCCGCGCAAGGGTCTTGGGGCCGACGGCCCTCCGCGCGGCGCCTTTCAATGATGCGGCGGCCGCTATTCTCTCCGGGTCGGATTCGCGGTAAGGCTTGAGGCAAGGGCCGGCGCGTCGCCGCCCGCCGGAGCCGCCAAGAACCGCGTCGAATGACAGCCAGTCAGCCAAAACTGTTCGTGAAATCCTACGGCTGTCAGATGAACGTCTATGACGCGGAGCGTATGGCCGACGCCCTGGCGCCCGAGGGATACGTCGCCGCGGCCTCCGCCGAAGACGCCGACGTCATCGTCCTCAACACCTGCCACATCCGCGAGAAGGCCGCCGAGAAGGTCTATTCCGAGCTCGGCCGCATCCGGAAGATGAAGGCCGAGACCGGCCGCAGCCCGATCGTCGCCGTCGCCGGCTGCGTCGCGCAGGCCGAAGGCGCGGAGATCCTGAAACGCTCGGCGGTCGTCGACCTCGTGGTCGGGCCCCAGAGCTACCAGCGCCTGCCCGGCCTGCTGCGCGAGGCGCGCGCCGGCGCGCGGCCGGTCGACACCGACTTTGCGGTCGAGGACAAGTTCGAGCGGCTGAGCCCGCCGACGCCGAAGGCGATCGCCTCCCGCGGCGTCACCGCCTTCGTGACGGTGCAGGAAGGCTGCGACAAGTTCTGCACCTTCTGCGTGGTCCCCTACACCCGCGGCGCCGAATCCTCGCGGCCGGTCTCGCAGATCGTGGCCGAGACCGAACGCCTGGTCGCAGCGGGCGTGCGCGAGGTGACGCTGCTCGGCCAGAACGTCGACGCCTATCACGGCGAAGGACCGGACGGCCGGGACTGGTCGCTCGCGCGGCTGCTCTACGAGCTTGCGGAAATCCCCGGACTTGCGCGCCTGCGCTACACCACCAGCCACCCGCGCGACATGGGCGACGACCTGATCGCGGCCCATCGCGACTGCCCCAAGCTGATGCCCTATCTTCATCTGCCGGTGCAGTCGGGCTCGGACCGGATGCTGGCCGCGATGAACCGCAGGCACACGGCGGCGGACTACCTCAGGCTGATCGCACGGGTCCGCGCGGCGCAGCCCGATCTCGCGCTCTCCGGCGACTTCATCGTCGGCTTCCCCGGCGAGACCGACGCCGATTTCGAGGCGACGATGTCGATCGCGCGCGAGGCGGCCTACGCCAGCGCCTTCACCTTCAAATACAGCCCGCGCCCCGGAACGCCGGCCGCCGACCGCGGCGGCCAGGTGGCCGAGGAGGTCAAGACCGAGCGGCTTCACCGGCTGCAGGCGCTGATCGCCGACCAGCAGGCGGCGTTCGCGCGCGCGCTCGTCGGACGGCGGATCGAGGTCCTGCTGGACCGGGCCGGACGCCATGCCGGCCAGATCGCCGGACGCTCGCCCTATCTCCAGCCCGTCCAGCTCGTGGCGCCCGGCGCCCGGATCGGCGATCTGATCGAGGCGGACGTCGTCGACGTCGGTCCAAACAGCCTGTTCGCCGAGCCCGCGGGCGGCGCGCGCGAAACCCGTTCCATGCTCGCGGAGGCCGCCGTTTGAGCGCTGAGACGATTGTGCGCGGTTTCGACCCGCTGAAGAGCGCCGCCCCCCGCAAGCCTTCTCCGGACAGGAGCGGGGCGCCGGCGGAGGTGACGATCGCCTTCGAAGACAACCGTCACGCCTCCAGCCTGTTCGGAAGCCACGATCAGAACCTCGCCTTCCTGGAGCGCAGGCTCGGCATCGAGGCCACGGTGCGCGGCAACCATGTCGCGCTGCGCGGGCCGGCGGACGCCTGCCAACAGGCGCGCAAGGTGCTCGAAAGCCTCTACGACCGGGTCCGGCGCGGCGAGGGCGTCGCGCTCGGCGACGTCGACGGCGCGATCCGGGCCGCGCTCGCGCAAGGCCAGCTGTTCCCGACCGCCGAGGGCGAAGGCCCGCGGCCCGGCTTCGCGCAGGTCTCGACCCGCAAGAAGACCATCGTCGCGCGCACCGCCGCGCAGGACGCCTATATGCGCTCGCTCGGCAAGCACGAGCTGGTGTTCGCGACCGGCCCGGCCGGCACTGGCAAGACCTACATCGCCGTCGCATGGGCCGCGGCCCTCATCGAGCGCGGCGAGGCCGACCGGATCATCCTCTCGCGCCCCGCGGTCGAGGCGGGCGAGCGGCTCGGCTTTCTGCCCGGCGACATGAAGGAGAAGGTCGATCCCTATCTGCGTCCGCTCTACGACGCTCTCTACGACGTGATGCCGCCGGAGAAGGTCGAGCGTGGCATGACGTCCGGCATGATCGAGATCGCCCCACTCGCCTTCATGCGCGGCCGGACCCTCGCCAACGCGATCGTGCTGCTCGACGAGGCGCAGAACACCTCCTCGATGCAGATGAAGATGTTTCTCACCCGCCTCGGCGAGAACAGCCGCATGATCGTGACGGGCGACCCCACGCAGATCGACCTGCCGCCGGGGCAGGTGTCCGGCCTCGCCGAGGCGGTCGGCCTGCTCGAAGGCGTCGAAGGCGTCGGCGTGACGCGCTTCACCGCGGCCGACGTCGTGCGCCACGAACTCGTCGCGCGGATCGTGCGAGCCTATGAGGGCGCGCATTCGAGTCCTGCGGTATGATCCTCCAGCCATGAGCCCGGATCGACCTCCCCCCGTCGCGCTCGAGACCGTGCGCGACAGTGAATTGTGGGACGCCCTCCCCGACGCCGAAGCGATCGTCGAAGCCGCCGCCGCCGCGGTCTTCGCGGAAGCCCGGCTCGTCTGTCTGGCCGACGCGGAGCTCTCGGTGACGCTCGCCGACGACGCCCGGGTCAAGGCGCTCAACGCCGAATGGCGCGCCAAGGACAAGCCGACCAACGTGCTGACCTTCCCGGCGGTCGAGCCGGACGAGACGGCCGACGCCGCCATGCTGGGGGACGTGATCCTCGCCTTCGAGACCGTCGAGCGCGAAGCCCGCGAGGAGGGCAAGCCGCTCTCCGAGCACGTGTCGCATCTCGTGATCCACGGCGTGCTCCACCTGTTCGGCCACGATCATCTCGACGACGGCGAGGCCGAGGAGATGGAGGCGATCGAGACCCGCGCCCTCGCTCGGCTCGGGATCGCCGATCCCTATCTGCCGCTTCCCGACGAATCCGCCGCCTGACCTGCAACGCGAACAGTAAAGACCGATGTCCTCTCCCCAACGCCATCCCCGTCCCGGCGCCGCCGTCCTCGCAGAGGGGGAGGCGCGCGAGAACTGGGTTGAGCGCCTCCGAACCTTCGTGGGCTTCGGCGCTCACCCGACCGTGCGCGAGGACATCGCCGAGGCTCTCGAGGAGAGCGACGATCTCTCCGTCAACACCCAGGAGCGCACGCTGCTGCGCAACGTGCTCGCGCTCCGCGGCACGCGCGTCGACGACGTGATGGTTCACCGCGCGGACATCGTGGCGGTGTCCGAGGACGTCACCTTCGGCCAACTGCTGCTGACCTTCGCGGACGGCGGCCATTCGCGGCTGCCTGTCCATCAGGGCTCGCTCGACGAGCCGAAGGGCATGGTCCACGTCAAGGACGCGCTGGCGCTGTTCGCGCATGTCGCCCAGGGCGGCGGCCAGGTGTTCGACCCCGCCGCCGTCGATCTCGGCGCCCGCATCGGCGAGCTCGACGTGACGCGGCCGGTGATCTACGCGCCGCCTTCGATGCCGGCCTCCGACCTGCTGGCGCGCATGCAGTCGCTTCATATCCACCTTGCGCTGATCGTCGACGAATATGGCGGCGTCGACGGGCTGGTGACGATCGAGGATCTCGTCGAGACCATCGTCGGCGACATCGAGGACGAGCATGACGACGCGGCCGTGGCCTCGATCCGCGCCGACGGCGAGGGCGGGTTCATCGCGGACGCCCGCGCGCCGCTGGAGGAAGTCGCCGAAGCCGTCGGCCCGAGCTTCGACGTCGGGCCGTTCCGCGACGAGGTGGACACCATCGGCGGCCTGATCGTGACGCTGGCCGGCCGCGTGCCGCTGCAGGGCGACGTGGTGGACGGGCCCGGCGGCCACCGCCTCGAAGTGCGGGAGGCGGATCCCCGCCGCGTCATCGAGGTTCGGATCGGCGGCGTCGGCCCCAAGCACGGCGAAGGCGAATCGGATAGGCCCGGAGACGCAGCGGACGCCGCCTGACCTTTGGCGTCCGCGGACATCGGGCGACCCATGACGCGACGTTTCGAGGCCCTCTCCGCGCTCGCCGCCCGGGTGACCCTGGCCCATGGCTGGCGGCGCGCGCTGATGGCCTGCGCCGCCGGCGCCCTTTCGGCGCTCGCGATGCCGCCCTTCGGGGTCTGGCCGATCCTTGCGCTGACCTTGCCCGTCGCGGTCTGGCTGATCGACGGCGCATCGGCCGAGACGCGGGCGCGTAGCGCCCTCGCCGCAGCGTGGGTCGGCTTCGTCTTCGGCTTCGGCTATTTCCTCGCCGGCCTGTGGTGGATCGGCTCCGCCTTCCTGGTCGACGCCGACGTGTTCGGCTGGCTGCTGCCGGTCGCGGTCGCCGGGCTGCCGGCGCTGCTGGGCGTCACGACGGCTCTGGCCTTCGCTCTCGCGCGCCTCATCTGGTCGCCCGGCTGGCCGCGCGTGTTCGCCTTCGCCGCGGCGCTCGGCCTCGGCGAGCTGCTCCGCGGGCACATCTTCACCGGCTTTCCCTGGAACTCGTTCGGCTACGCGCTGGCCGACCAGCCCTGGCTCGGGCAATTCGCGTCGGTCGTCGGCGTCGAGGGGCTCACCTTCGTCGCGATCGCGATCTTCGCGGCGCCGGCGACGCTCGCAGATCCGATCCCCTCACGCCGGCTGCTCGCCGCCGCCGCGCTCGCTCTCATAGGCCTCGCCGGGTTCGGAGGCGTGCGCCTGAACTATCTCGCCCAGACCGGCTTCGACGCGCGCGTCAGGATCCGCGCGATCCAGCCGGAGATCCCGCAGGACATGAAGTCGCAGGAGGCGGAGCGCGACACGATCATGGAGACGTACCTCTCCCTGTCCGATGAGGCGCGCGGGCCAGAACATCGCGGTTTCGCCGACGCCGAGCTCGTCGTCTGGCCGGAATCGGCGTTCCCGTTCCTGCTCTCGCGCGCGCCCGACGCGCTTGCGCGGATCGGCCGCAGCCTCGCCCGCGGCGCGACGCTCGCCACCGGCTCGGTCCGCGGCGAACGGCGCGCCGACGGCGCCGGCGCAGATTACTGGAACGCGCTGCATCTGGTCGGCGACGACGGCTCGATCCTCGCCACCTACGACAAGATCCACCTTGTGCCGTTCGGCGAATACCTGCCGTTCCAGACCCTGCTGGAGTCCTTCGGGCTCGAGGCGGTGACCCGGCAGCGCGGCGGCTTCGCCAGCGGCGTCCGGCAGGCGGTGATCGCGCTGCCGCAGGGCCCCCGCTTCCGGCCGCTGATCTGTTACGAGGCGATCTTTCCGGAGGAGGTTTCGGACGGCGAGGAGAGGCCGGACTTCCTGCTGAACGTCACCAACGACGCCTGGTTCGGACGCACGCCGGGCCCCTATCAGCATGCGGCGCAAGCGCGCGTCCGGGCGGTCGAACAGGGTCTTCCGATGGTGCGCTCCGCTAATGGCGGGATCTCCTCGATCGTCGACGCCTACGGCCGCATCGTGGAGGCGCTCCCGCTCGGAACCCGCGGAGTCGTCGATGGTTTTTTGCCTCTCGCGATTGAGCCGACGGTGTTCGTCACAACCTCGGGCAGGCTCTTTCTCGCTTTCCCCGTTATTTTTCTGTCTCTCGTATTCGTAGCACGTTCCCGTGTTTGACAAGCCAAATGCGAAGTGTCCATCTTTCGACCTCACGCCGCTTCGGCGGGAAAAAAGCAGGGCGCTCGTGGCGTTCGTGCATGGCTGACAGGAGTTGTACGGCGGGGGCGACGCCGCACGATAGTCCGAGGAGAAGACGTAATGCTCAAGAAGATCCCGAACCCGGTCGACAAACATGTCGGCAGTCGGGTGCGGATGCGGCGCGTCTTGATAGGCATGAGTCAGGAGAAACTGGGAGAGGCCCTCGGGATCACCTTCCAGCAGATCCAGAAGTACGAGAAGGGCACCAACCGCATCGGGGCGAGTCGGATGCAGCAGATCGCCACTGTGATGGCGGTGCCGGTGTCGTACTTCTTTGACGACGCGCCGGGCGCCGACAGCGGCAACGGCTTCGCCGAAGCCCATGGCTCGGACTACGTGGTGGACTTCCTCACCACGACCGAAGGCCTGCAACTCAACAAGTCCTTCGTCCGCATCTCCGACGCGAAGGTGCGGCGCAAGATCGTCGACCTCGTTTCGGCGCTCGCCGACCAGCCCGCCAAAGCGGCCGGCTGACTGCGGCGACGCCGCTCCTGCGCCTTCCCTCCGGCTTGGGGAGGGCGCGCGCCGTAACGACCTCCCCGGCCCGCCATCCATGGGCCGGGAGGGGCCCGCATCTTGACCGTTCGTCTCCCATCTGCGAAAGAACGATCCGTTCGTAAGACAGAACGCATCCGTCATTTCATCCGCTACGGGGGACTGCCGATGGCACGCGCTGACTATCTCTTCACGAGCGAATCCGTCGGTGAGGGCCATCCCGACAAGGTGTGCGACCGCATCTCCGACGAGATCGTCGACATCTATCTCGCAGCCGAGCCCGAAGCGCGCTGCGGCGTCGAAACGCTCGCCACCACGAACCGCGTCGTCATCGCGGGCGAGGTCCGCGGGCCCGACAGCATCACCAAAGATCAGCTGATCGAAGCCGCGCGCGCGGCGATCAAGGACATCGGATACGAGCAGGACGGCTTCCACTGGAAGACCGCCGACATCTCCTGCTACCTGCACGCTCAGTCCGCGCACATCGCGCAGGGCGTCGACGCCTCGGGCAACAAGGACGAGGGCGCGGGCGACCAGGGCATCATGTTCGGCTACGCCTGCAAAGAGACGCCGTCGCTGATGCCGGCGCCGCTGTTCTACGCCCACGGCATCCTGAAGCGCCTTGCGGACGTGCGTCACTCCGGCGAGCAGCCGACGCTCGGACCCGACGCCAAGAGCCAGGTCACCGTGCGCTACGCCAACGGCAAGCCGGTCGGCGTCACCTCGATCGTGCTCTCGACCCAGCACCATGACGAGAACCAGACCTCGCAGGACATCCGCGACATCGTGGAGCCCTATATCCGCGAGACGCTGCCCGAGGGCTGGATCTCCGACGAGACCGTCTGGCACGTGAACCCGACCGGCGTCTTCGTGATCGGCGGTCCGGACGGCGACGCCGGCCTCACCGGCCGCAAGATCATCGTCGACACCTACGGCGGCGCGGCCCCGCACGGCGGCGGCGCGTTCTCCGGCAAGGACCCGACCAAGGTCGACCGCTCGGCCGCCTACGCCGCGCGCTACCTCGCCAAGAACGTGATCGCGGCCGATCTCGCCGACCGCGCGACCATCCAGCTCGCCTACGCCATCGGCGTCTCCGAGCCGCTCTCGATCTATGTGGATCTGCACGGCACCGGCCGGGTCGACGAGGCCAAGCTCGAGAAGGTGCTCGGCGAAGTCATCAGCCTCAGCCCGCGCGGCATCCGCCAGCATCTGAAGCTCAACCGTCCGATCTACGCGCGCACGTCGGCCTACGGCCATTTCGGCCGCGAGCCCGACGCCGAAGGCGGCTTCTCCTGGGAGAAGACCGACCTCGTCGACGCGCTGAAGTCCGCGCTCGCCTGACATCTCCCGCCGCGGCGATCGTCCTCATGTCCGACGATGAGCGCCGCGGCGGCTCCTTCTACGGCCGGCGCAAGGGCAAAGCCCTGCGCGCCGGCCGCGCCGCGACCGTAGCCGGCACCCTGCCGCGGCTGAAGCTGGACGTCGAGGCGCTGCCCGACGCCCTCGCCGAGCTGTTCGCGATCGCCGTCCGCGAAGTCCGCCTCGAGATCGGCTTCGGCGGCGCCGAGCACCTGCTGCACAGGGCTCAGGAAAACCCTGATATCGGCTACATCGGCGTCGAGCCCTTCATCGACGGCCTCGCCAAGGGCGTCGCGGGCGTCGATGCGCTGGGCCTGAGGAATGTCCGGCTCTACGACGACGACGCGACCAAGCTGCTCGACCGCCTGCCCGCCGGGTCGCTCGCGAGCGTCGACCTGCTCTATCCCGATCCCTGGCCGAAGACCCGTCACTGGAAGCGGCGCTTCGTCTCCGACGAGAACCTCGCCCGCCTCGCGCGCGTCATGACGCCGGGCGCGCCGTTCCGCTTCGCGTCCGACATCGACACCTATGTCGCCTGGACGCTGGAGCGCGTCCGGCGCTCCCCCGATTTCGAGTGGACCGCGGAACGGCCGGGCGACTGGCGGGCGCCATGGGCCGGCTGGCCCGGCACGCGCTACGAGGCCAAGGCGATCCGCGAAGGCCGGCGGGGCACCTACCTGACCTTCCGACGGCTGTGACATCAGCTTAGTATCGCAGCGTCAACGATGGGGGATGCGCCGTGAGACTACGCTTGGCAACCTCTTGCGCGCTCGCGCTTCTGGCATCACCCGCTGTTTCCCAAAGTATTTGCGCCGATCTATGGAGAGAGCGGAACTCCATCTATAGAAACGCCGGCTACTGCTTTAAGACTCCTCGCGCGATCCGCGCGTTCGGGAGCGCGGGATGCAGTTACGATGATATCGCGGACGTGCCGCTTTCGGCGCGGGAGCGCGCGGATATTATGGATATCACGAGGGAGGAGCACGTCCGCGGCTGTCCCCGCTAGGCGCCACTCCGCCGCGCCTTGCGGGACAGGCGGAACAGCGCCAGCGTGGCGACGCCGAACAGCGAGACGGCGATGGGCAGCGGCAGCACCGTCCCGAGGCTGAGCGTCCGTCCCAGCCCGACGCCGACGATCGCGCCGAAGGTCATCTGCGCGAACCCGACCAGCGAGGACGCCGCGCCGGCCCGTTCCGGGAAGGGCTGCAGCGCGCAGGCCATGCTCTGCGGCATCACCAGGCCGACGCCGAACATATAGACCATCATCGGCCCGACGATCGCGGCCGGGGTCTGCGGGCCGAACAGCACCAGCGCCAGCATCAGCAGGCCGCCGAGCGCGACCGCGGCCGAGCCCACCCCGATTGCGCCGTCGAGGCCGCGCAGCCGCACCAGCGGCCCGGCCGCCAGCGTGCCGCCGACGTAGCCGATGACGCCGATCGCGAAGGCCGCGCCATAGGCGATCTCGCTCAGCCCGTAGATCGACTGCAGGATGAAGGACGAGGTCGAAATGTAGGCGAACAGCCCGGCGAAGGCGATCGCGGTCAGGCCGAGATAGGTGAGGAAGCCCTTGTGGCGCAGCAGCACGGCGTAGCTCGCGGCGACCGAGCGCGGGGTGACGGCGCCGACCGCTCGCAGGCGGATCGTCTCGGGCAGGAAGGCCGCCACGATCAGCATCTCGCCGCCTAGCAGCAGGGTCAGCAACACGAAGGTCGCCCGCCAGTTGAAGGCGCTCTCCAGCACGCCGCCGATCAGCGGCGCGACGGCGGGAATGAGCCCAAGGATCGTCGCCATGCGCGCAAGCTCGCGCGCCGCGCGCGGGCCGGAATAGAGGTCGCGGACGATCGAGCGCGCCAGCACCACCGGTCCCGCGCCGCCCAGCGCCTGCAGGAACCGGGCGACGATCAGCGTCTCGATCGTCGGGGCGAGAGCGCACAACGCGCTGCCGAAGGTGAACAGCGTCAGGCTCGCCATCAGAACGGGCTTGCGCCCGCGCGCGTCCGACAGCGGCCCGTAGACCACCTGGCCCGCGGCGAAGCCGACGAGGAAGGCCGAGAGCGTGAGCTGCCCTTGCGTCGGACTGGCCCCGAGCGCCCTGGTGAGGTGCGGCAGGGACGGCAGATACATGTCGATCGCAAGCGGCCCGACCGCGGTCAACATCGCGAGCACGGCGGTCAAGGCGAGCGTATCGGGGCGCAGACGCATGGGACGCAAACGCATCAGGGGCGGGGAAGGATGCCGTCGACGACCGCCGGTCGAGGGAAGGCGCGAGGGGAGAGGCGAGCGGGCGGCGCCCGCTCCGCTCACTCCTTCTCGTACATGATCACCGAGAGATAGGTCATCGGCTTCGCCACGAGCCGTTCCGGCCCGTGCGGCGCGCCCGAGTCGAACAGCAGCGAGTCGCCGGGCTTCAGGTGGTAGCTGTTGCCTGCGTGAGCGTAGACCACCTCTCCGGTCAGCATGTAGATCAGCTCGGTGCCCTCATGCTGGAAGGCGGTGTAGGGGGCGGCGTCCTCGGTCAGCGTGATGAGGTAGGGCTCGCAGGCGACGGGACCGCCCAGCATGTGGCCGAGCAGCTCGTAATTGTGGCCGACCTTGGTGCCGCGGCGCTGGATGACCACGCCCTGTCCGGCCGGCACGTAGGAACAGTCGCGCCGCTCCTCGAATTCCGAGAACAGCAGGCTGATCGGCATGTTCAGCGCCGCAGCCAGCGTCTGCAGCGTAGTCAGCGACGGCGAGATCTGGCCGTTCTCGATCTTCGACAGCATGCCGGTGGAGACGCTGGCCGCCGCCGCGAGCTCCGCGACCGTCAGCCCCATCACCTTGCGGTGGTGACGGATCTGCAGGCCGATCGCCTGCTCGAGGGTGCGTCGCTCGGCCGGAGCCGGCGCGCCGGAGCCGGTGACGTAGTCGTCGTCCTCGACCTTGACGCCTGCGTCCGGAGCCGCCTCGGGCTTGCCGGGCGCGCGCGGTTGCGCTGAGCTTTCGACCATGGCGATCTTTCCCCGCAGGAAACTGACAGCCACGCTAACGAAGCCGCGCGCAAATCCCAAGCGCGGCGTCGCGAGAGCCACAGATAGTTAGCCGTCGAGGCGTGCGTCGATGTTCCGCGCCGCGCCGGCATGGACGAGCCAGCGCCACAGCGTCGCGGCGTAGGAGCGGAACACGGCGAGCTCGAAGGCCGCTTCGTCGTCGACGCGCCACAGGTGGACGGCGATCGAGGCGGCGTGCGTCAGCGCGACGTCTCCGGCCGCGAAGGCGCGCGGATGGAGGTCGACGGCGATCAGCGTCGCCAGCGTCTCGCGCGCGAGCGGACCGGAGACGCTGAGCACCGTGCGGCCATCGGACTGATCCGAGACGCCGGCCGGCAGGCTCGCGAAGTCGGCGGCGCCGGTCGAGGTCGCGAGCCATTTGCCAGGCCCCGCCCAGACGAAGGCCGCCTCGCCCGCGGCGACGCGCTTCGGCGTCGTGGGCAGTTCGAGGCCGAAGGCGGAGCGCACGGCGTCGGCGAGCTCCGCGTCCCGACCACCGAGCGCCGAGACGGTCGCGAGCGTGAGGCCGGAGCGTTCGCGCAAGGTCACCCCGGGCTCGACGGAGGCCGTGACGACGGGCGCGACATGGGCGCGGAGCGCGGAGCGGGCGACGAGGGGCTCAGGCACGGAGGCGCGCTCCTTCGGGATCGACGAACACGGGAGAGACCACCTCGACCTCGACGTCGCCGTCGCGGACCGGGTCGTAGGCGCGGACGATCTCGCCCATGCGGCTGGCCCCGCGAGCGAGGAAGCCGAGGCCGATCCAGTGGCCGTTCGAGGGCGAATAGGCCGTCGAGGTCATGTAGCCCTCGTCGTTCGCGGCCGTCGGTTCGGCGCCGCGGGCGACGAAATGAGCGCCGGAGCGAAGCCGCGCCGTGCGATCGACCGGCCGGAACCCGACGAGCGCGGGCCTTGACGGATCGGCCAGGCCTTCGCGGCCCGCCAGCGTGCGGCCGATGAAGTCCTTCTTCTTCGACATCATCCGCCCCATGCCGAGGTCGGCCCCGGTGGTGTTGCCATTGAGCTCCGGACCGGCTGCATGGCCCTTTTCGATGCGCATCACCGCGAGCGCCTCCGCGCCGTAGGGGCAGATGCCGAAGGGCTCGCCGGCCTTGACGATCGCGCGGATCATCGCGTCGCCGTAGCGGGCGGGGACCGCGAGCTCATAGGCGAGCTCCCCCGAGAACGAGAGACGGAACAGCCGCGCCTTCACGCCGCCGCACACCGTGAGCTCGGTCGCGCCCATATAGGGCAGCGCCTCGTTCGAGACGTCGAAGCCGGGATCGACCAGGGCCGCGACCACGTCGCGCGAGCGGGGGCCGGCGATCGCGTACTGCGCCCACTGGTCGGTCACCGAGGCGAAGTGGACGTCGAGCTCCGGCCACAGCCACTGCTTGGCGAATTCGAGATGCCGCATGACGGCGCCGGCGTTGGCCGTCGTGGTCGTCATGTAGAAGTGCTGGTCGCCGAGCCGGGTCGTGGTGCCGTCGTCCATCGCCACGCCGTCCTCGCGCAGCATCAGCCCATAGCGCGCCTTGCCGACGGCGAGCGACGCGAAGGCGTTGACATAGACCTTGTCGAGCAGGGTCGCGGCGTCGGGCCCGTGGATGTCGATCTTGCCCAGCGTCGAGGCGTCATAGACGCCGACCTTGGTGCGGACGGTCTCGACTTCGCGGACCATCGTCTCGAACCAGTCCGCCTCGCCGCGGCGCGGGAAGTACGCCGCGCGCATCCACTGGCCGGTTTCGGTGAACACGGCGCCCTGCTCCTCGGCCCAGAAGTGGCTGGGCGGAAGACGCGTCGGCCTGAACTCCTTGTGGCGGTGGGCGCCGGCGAGAGCGCCGATCGCGACGGGCGTGTAGGGCGGCCGGTTCATCGTGACGCCGGTGTCGGGGATCGACTTGCCGGTGATCTCCGCCATCAGCGCGAGGCCGACGACGTTGGAGGTCTTGCCCTGATCGGTCGCCATGCCGAGCGTGGTGTAGCGCTTCAGGTGCTCGACCGAACGGAAGCCTTCCCGCGCCGACAGCTCGACGTCGGACACGGTGACGTCGTTCTGGAAGTCGACGAAGGCCTTGCCGCGCTTGATCGTCGGGCGCCACGGGCCGTCGCCGTAGGTTTCGCCGGCCTCGGGCTCGACCGAGGGGAGTTCGAAGCCCGCGCCGGAGAAGCCTTCCGCCGCGGCCGCTTCGGCGCCGGCGCGCGCGCCCGTTGCGAAGGTCTCGGCCAGGCCGAAATCGCCGTTGGCGGAGCCGACGACCGTCATGCCCGGCGGCGTCACGCCCGGCAGGAACGCCGCGCGGCGGTCGTCCCAGGCGGGCCTTCCGTTGAGATGGTTGGTGAGCTGGATCGCCGGGCTCCAGCCGCCGGACACCGCGATCAGGTCGCAGGGCACGTTGAAGGTGTCTCCGCGGGCGTCGGCGATCTCGCAGCCCTCGACGACCCGGCCGCCATAGGCGCGGGCCACCGTGCGGCCGAAGACGAGCAGGGCGCCGGCCGCCTTCGCCGTCGCCTGCAGCGCAGAGGCGTCGCCCCGCGCGTCGACGACCGCCGCGACCTCGCAGCCGGCCGCGACCAGATCGGCGACGGTCGCCGCGGCGTCGTCGTTGTTGGCGTAGACGACCGCACGCTTACCCGGCGCGACGCCGAAGCGGTTGATGTAGGTGCGCACCGCGCCAGCCAGCATCACGCCCGGCCGGTCGTTGTTGCCGAACGGGATCGGCCGCTCCAGCGCGCCGGACGCCAGCACCGAGCGCTTGGCGACGATGCGCCAGAAGCGCTGGCGCGGCTGATGGGAAAGCGGCTGCGCCAGATGGTCGGACACGCGCTCCAGCGCGCCATAGACGCCGCCGTCATGGACGCTGGTGACGGTGGTGCGGGTCAGCACGGTCACTTCCGGCAGGCTCGCGAGCTCCGCGGCGGCCTGCGCCGCCCAGTCCGCCGAGGCGACGTCGCCGACGCTCCGGCGTTCGGCGTTGAGCCGGCCGCCGAGCACGAAATCCTCGTCGGCGATGATGACGCGCGCGCCGGCGCGGCCCGCGGCCAGCGCCGCGGCGAGGCCGCCCGCGCCGCCGCCGATGACCAGCAGGTCGCAATGCGCGGTGGTCTTCTCGTAACTGTCGGGATCGGCCGCCTCGGCCGCGCGCCCCAAACCTGCGGCGCGGCGGATCATCGGCTCGTAGAGCTTCTCCCAGAACGACGCCGGCCACATGAAGGTCTTGTAGTAGAAGCCGGCGACGAAGGCGGGCGAGGCCAGCTGATTGACCGCGAGCAGGTCGAAGGCGAGCGACGGCCAGCGGTTCTGGCTGCGCGCCTCGAGCCCGTCGAACAGCTCCGCCACCGTCGCCTTGGTGTTCGGCTCGCGGCGCGCGCCGGAGCGCAGCTCGACCAGCGCGTTCGGCTCCTCGAAGCCGGCCGTCAGGACTCCGCGCGGGCGGTGATACTTGAACGAGCGGCCGACAAGCTTCACCCCGTTGGCGAGCAGCGCGGAGGCGAGCGTGTCGCCGGGATGACCGGCGTAGCGCTTGCCGTCGAAGGAGAAGGCGAGCGAAGCCCCGCGGTCGACGAGGCCGCCGGCGGGAAGACGATGCGGCTTGCTCATTGTCCGGCTCCCTGATCGCGCGCCGTCGCGACGTCGCGGGCGTTCTCGACGCTCTCGATCGCGTGGGTGCGGACGTCGCGGGTCACGACCAGCCAGGACTGGCAGCCGAGCGCGTGGCTCCAGAGCTCGCGATGGCGTCCGGCTGGGTTGTCGCGCAGGTAGACGTATTCGACGAACGCCGTTTCGGCGTTCTCGGCCGAAGGGTCGGGCCTGACGACGGTGGCGTCGCCGAGATAGGCGAACTCGTCGAGGCCGCGGGTTCCGCAATGGGGGCAAGCGATGCGCATGGCGTGCTCAGCGGTGAGAGAGCGCGGAGGAGACGGCGGGCGGGACGTCCGTCGCGGCCGTCAATGCAGGTTGGGCTGCGCGCCCATCCCCTTCTCGTCGATCGTCCGCCCGGTGGCGAAGCGGTCGAGCCGGTAGGCGGTCGCCACCGGGTGCGGCGCGTCCCGGGCGATGAGGTGGGCGAAGCAGTCGCCGGCGGCCGGCGTGGCCTTGAAGCCGCCGTAGCACCAGCCGGCGTTCAGGTAGAGGCCCTCGACCGGCGTGTGGTCGATGATCGGCGAGCCGTCCATCGACATGTCCATGATCCCGCCCCACGAGCGCAGCATCCGCACGCGGCCGATCGAGGGCATCAGCGCCATGCCGCCCTCGCAGACGTCCTCGACCGTCGGCAGGGCGCCGCGCTGGGCGTAGGAGTTGTAGCCGTCGATGTCGCCGCCGAAGACCAGGCCGCCCTTGTCGGACTGCGAGATGTAGAAGTGGCCGGCGCCGAAGGTGCAGACGGTGTCGATGAAGGGCTTCAGCCCCTCGGACACGAAAGCCTGCAGCACATGGCTCTCGATCGGCAGGCGCAGGCCCGCCATCGATGCGACCCGCGAGGAGTTTCCGGCGGTGGAGAGCCCGACCTTCTTCGCGCCGATGAAGCCGCGCGTGGTCTCGACGCCCTCGATGCGGCCGCCCTCGATGCGGAAGCCCGTGACCTCACAGTTCTGGATGATGTCGACGCCGCGCCCGTCCGCCGCGCGCGCGTATCCCCAGGCCACCGCGTCGTGCCGGACCGTGCCGCCGCGCTTCTGACGCAGCGCGCCCTTGATCGGAAAGCGGGCGTTGTCGAAATCGAGCATCGGCAGGATGCGCTTGAGCTCGGGAACGTCGAGAAGGTCGGCGTCGATCCCGTTCATCCGCATCGCGTTGCCGCGGCGGGCGTAGGCGTCGCGCTGGCCGTCGGAATGGAACAGGTTCACCACGCCGCGCTGGCTGACCATGGCGTTGTAGTTGAGGTCCTGCTCGAGCCCCTCCCACAGCTTCAACGAGTGCTCGTAGAACGGGACGTTGCCGGGCAGCAGGTAGTTGGAGCGCACGATCGTGGTGTTGCGGCCGACATTGCCGCCGCCGATCCAGCCCTTCTCGACCACCGCGACATTGGTGATCCCGTGGACCTTGGCGAGGTAGTGCGCCGTCGCGAGCCCGTGGCCGCCGCCGCCGACGATGACGACGTCGTAGGCCGGCTTCGGCGCGGCGTCGCGCCAGGCGGGCTTCCATCCGGTATGGCCGCGGAGCGCCTCGCGCAGGACGGAGAAGATGGAGTAGCTGTCGGTCGACATGAGCGGTCCCGAACGTGTTCGCGCCACAAGACATCGCGCAGACGGGTTGCGGCCTCAATATAAGCTTGAGTTATAGTAGGGGCTGCGCCACCGTCGCGTCCGGCCTTGAGCCTGGCCCCGGACGCACTGAGCTCACGGAAGAAAGCGAACCCGTCGCGCCCGGGCGAGCGCGGCGAGGTTCGGGGCCCCCGGCTCTTCGGCCGGGCCACGGCGCGTCGAGAAAGCTCTCCATGTCCGCACGCGCCGACGACCTGCCCTTCGACCTCCGGTCGCTGTCGATCTTCCTCGCCGCCTGCGACGCCGGAGGGATGGCGGCTGCGGCGCGCAGACTCGGGCTGACGCAGCCCGCGGTGTCGCTCGCGGTCGCCGATCTCGAGGCGAGGCTGAATGCGGCGCTGTTCGACCGCAGCGTGCGGCCGCTGGCGCTGACCGCGGCCGGCGCCCTGCTCCGCCAGCGCGCGAGCGCGCTGCTGTCGGAAGCCCGCCAGATCGCGCCGGTGATGCGCGAGGCCGGCCGGCGCCGTTTCCCGCTGGTGCGCGTCGGGCTGGTCGACTCGCTGTCGCGGGCGCTCGCCGCCCCGCTCGCCGCCCACCTCGCAGGCCGCGCCGAAGAGGTCTCGGTGTTTTCAGGGCTCACGGCGGCGCACGCCAGCGCCCTCGTCACCCGCAACCTCGACATGATGATCGGCGTCGACGACCTCGGCGACATGCCGGGCCTCGAACGCTGGCCGATCGTGGCGGAGAGCTACATGCTCGCGACGCCGAAGGGGACGGCGCCGGTCGAAACCGTCGCCGATCTCGAGCGGCTCTCGGCAGAGCTGCGCTTCGCGCGCTACAGCGCCCGCTCGAGCACCGGGGTCGACATCGACCGCCACCTCAGGCGCCTCGGGCTGGAGCTGCCGCGCAGCCTGGAGTTCGACACGCCTCACGGCGTCACCGCCATGGTCGCGAACGGCGGTCATTTCGCGATCACCACGCCGCTCTGCCTGTTCGAGGCCGCGCATGATCTCTCCGGGATCGACTTCGCGCCGACGCCCGGCCCGCAGCTCCGCCGCCAGCTCACCCTCGTCGCCTACCGTCATCAGCTCGGCCGGCTGCCGGCCGAGGTCGCCGACGTCATGCGCGACACGCTGCGGGCGGAGATCATCCCCGAGATCGAGTCAGCGGCGCCGGCGCTGGCGGCGGCGATCTCGACGCCCTGAAACACAGCTCGCCGTCGCGCCGCCTTCGCGGGCATGACGATCAAAAAAGAAAGGGCCGGCCTCCGAAGAGACCGGCCCCGCCGCGCGACCCAGCATTCGCGCGAATTAGTCCTTCGTGACGAGCGCCGGAGCGGCGTTCGCGCTGAACTTGTACCCGATGCCGAGATAGGCGCCGCGCGGCCGGGCCGGAGTGACCGTCCGCGAGCCGTTCAGCTCCAGGAAGTCGATGTCGTCATTGTCGTAGAAGGTGCCGTAGGTCGCGTATTTGTTGTTGAAGATGTTGTCGACCATGCCGAAGACACGGATCTGGTCCGTCACCTGCCACGAGGCGTTGGCGTTGAACACCACGTAGCCCGGCAGCTTCTTGTTCTGGTTCGACTCGTCGCCGACAAAGTACTGGCTCGAGTTATAGATCATGTCGCCGCCGACGGTGAAGGCCGGCGTGATGCGGTAGGCGACGCCGATCTTGGCCTGATGGGCCGGGATCGCCGGCAGGTGGTCGCCCTTCTTGACGTTGATCTCGCCTGCGCCGTCCGCCTGCGGATTGTTGGGCGAACCCAGCGTCACGTTCTTCCGGAAGGTCGCGTCGATATAGGCGTAGTTCGCGTAGATAGCCCATGTGTCGGTCTGGTAGTCGGCCGAGAGCTCGATGCCGGCGCGCTGCGTGTCGCCCGCGTTCTTGAAGTAGCCGCGTCCGGTGAGCGGGCTCGGAATCGTCAGGATGTCGTTGCTGTTGTAGGCGAGGTACGCGCCGACCTTCCAGTTCAGCAGGCCGCCGAAGCCGGGGGCGGTGTGGCCGCGCAGGCCGATTTCGCCGGTGCGGGTGACGACCTGCTTCAGGGGCGGATCAGAGACCAGGAAGCCTTCGAGCTGGCAGGGGTTCGACGGATCGGCGCAGCCGAGCTCGAGCGGGGTGGGAGCGCGGTTCGCTTCCGAATAGCCGGCGTAGGCGGTCATTTCGGGCGTGATCTTGTAGGTCAGGCCGGCCATCGGGTTGAAGCGGGTGAAGTTGTGCGAGCCGTCGATGCCTGCGCCCACAGGGTTTCCATTGGCGTCGACGTTGAAGAACGGGCTGTGGTCCTTCAGCGTGATGTGCGCGTAGTTCAGCCGGCCGCCGATGGTCGCCGACAGACGATCGGTGATGTCGAGCGTGTCGCTGAGGTAAAGGCCGAGATAGTCGTTCCGCGTGCTGACGTCGGTCGGCAGAATGCCGCCGGGGAACGTCGTGTGATACTTGATGCCGGTTCCGATGACCTGAAGGTTGTCGGGGATGATGCCGAGCTCGCTGTCGCCCTTGAAGTCCGTCCAGCCGTGGTCGTAGCTGACGCCCACGATGAAGTGGTTGGTCTTGCCGAACAGCTCGCCGGTGTTCGTCGCCTGCGCGGTGCCGCCGACGGTGTGCGAGTTCGTCTGAGACCGCTCGATCGAGCCGGGCCGCTCGGCGAAGCCGTCCGGCGTTCCGACGGCGTTGCCGTTCTTGTCGCGGACGATCAGGCGCGGATCGTCGTCGTCCGGGTTGGTCCCGGTCGCTGGGTCGATGATGTCGTCCGCCTCGAGGCAGAGCAGCGCCGGATTGTCCTCGCAGGGACGCACGTCGGTGTCGTTGCCGTCGACGTGCTTCTGCTTCATCTGGCGATAATAGGCGTTGGTCTGCAGCGACCAGTTGCTGCCAAGGTCGAAATCGCCGGTGAGGTTGATCTGACCGGCCTTGTTGTCGGTGGTCTGCGGACCGGTATAGACCGCGTCGCGGCCGCCGCGCTCGAGCAGCTCACGCGGCGTCGGGCCGACGACTCCGAGATTCGTGTCGGCCAGCGAGAAGTTCAGGTGGATTTCGGCGTCGTCGCCCTTGTAGCCGACGTCGCCATAGACCCGCTTGACGTTCGACTTCGAGTAATCGCGCCAGCCGCCGTCGCGCTCGCCCTCGAGCGCGAGATAGGTCGCCCAGTTGCCGAACTGCTGGCCCCACTGCGCCTTGCCGGAGAACTTGCCGAACGAGCCCGCCATGAACTCGGTCTCGAGCCCCTGATAGGTGAAGCCGTTCTTCATCTTCAGGTTGAGCGCGCCGCCGAGGGCGTTGAGGCCGAACACCGGATTGTTGGTCCAGATGTCAGCGCGGTCGATCGCGATCTCCGGAATCAGGTCGAAGTTGACGGTGTCGCCGAACGCCTCGTTCTGGCGGACGCCGTTCTGGTAGACCGCGATGCCCTGGGGCGTCCCGTTCAGCGGCGACGCGACGAAGCCGCGGAAATAGAGATCCTTGAAGTAGGGATTGCCCTGGACGTCGCTGAGGCTGACGGACGGCGTCTTCCTCGCGATCGCCTCAGTGACCGAAAGCTGGGTCCCGCCGGAGAGATCGCTCGACGACAGGCTGGTGACATTGGCCGGCACCTTGTCCACGTCGAGGCCGTCGCCGCCGAGCGGAGAGGTGCCGATGACCTCGATTCCCTCCAGCGGGGTGGCGCCGTCCTGCGCGAGCGCTGCGCCCAGCGACCCGAAGGCCGCCAAGCCTACGGCCGTGCCCAATAATAGATGCGACCTGCGCCTCACCATCCCGCGACTCCCCCGAACGCATGCAAATCTGCCTGAACCAGCAGTTGGACTTTTCTAGATCGGGAGCGTCGCCGCCATCAATCGGCCACGTGTGTGGCGAAACGGTTTAGTTTAGCTAAGATGCTGTTTTGCAACATTATTATTATCTCTTAAGATCGAATGACGTCCTCAAGCAAACGGCCCGGGCCTCAAATAATAAGACCTAAGTCTGACGTCGGCGCTTCCGTGCGCGTTGATAGGGTTCCTGGACGATATTGCGGCGGCTCTGGATGCGCCGCCGCGTCGGCCTTCGTTCGCCCCCAACAGGATCGTCGCCCGTGAAACGCCGCGTCTTATCTCCTACCCTCCTGTTCGCGCTCGCTCTTGTTGCGGCGGCGCCCGCCCGGTCGCAGCCGATCGACGACGCGCGGCTGCTCGACGCCGACGCAGACGCCGCCGACTGGCTGCTGCCCGGCCGGGACTACCGTGACCGCCGGTTCTCGCCGCTCGACCAGATCGACGTGAAGACCGTCAGGCGGCTGGTCCCGAAATGGATCTATCAGACGGGCTACGCCGCGACTTTCCAGACCACGCCGCTGGTGGCGGACGGCGTGATGTATCTCTCCGCGCCGTTCTCCCATGTCATGGCGCTCGACGCCGCCACCGGCCGCGAGCTCTGGCGCTACGAGCACAAGGCGACGACGAAGAAGCTCTGCTGCGGGCCGGCGAACCGAGGGGTCGCTCTCGGCTACGGCAAGGTCTTCGTCGCGACCGTCGACGCCCGCCTCGTCGCGCTCGACCAGGCGACCGGCAGGGTCGCGTTCGACATCCCGCTCGCCGACGCCGCGGACCCGGACGGCCCGAGCGAGGATCGCGCCGCGCTCGGGCAGAGCGATCCGGCGCTAAAGGGCGCGGTGTCCGGCTCGACCGGCATCGGCGCGAACTCCGCGCCGCTGGTGTTCGACGGCAAGGTCATCATCGGCGTCACCGGCGTCGGCTACGGCCTGCACCTCGACAGCGACCGACCCGGCGCGCCGCTCGGCGCCGTGGTCGGAGTCGCCGGCCGCTACGGCCGCCCCGGCTTCCTCGCCGCCTTCGACGCCGCGACCGGCAAGCTCGTCTGGAAGTTCGAGGCGACGCAGGAAGGCTGGGAGGGCGCGTTCCGCCAGGATACGCCCTACGGCGTGACGCTCGACCGCGACATCCCGGCGGAGAAGGCCGCGGCCGAAGCCCACAAGGATTCCTGGAAATACGGCGGGGGGTCGATCTGGCACGCGCCGGCGCTCGATCCCAAGACCGGCCTGCTCTTTCTCGGCATCGGCAACCCCTCGCCACAGGCTGCGGGCGAGAGCCGGCCGGGCGACAATCTCTACACCTCGTCGCTAGTCGCTCTCGACGCCAGGACCGGCAGGCTGGTCTGGCACTACCAGCAGACGCCGCACGACCTCTGGGGGTACGACGTCGCAAGCCCGCCCGCCCTGTTCGACCTCGCGGTGAATGGCAAGAGCGTCCCGGTCGTGGGCCAGGCGAGCAAGCTCGGCTGGTATTTCGTCCACGACCGGGCGACCGGCGAGCTGCTGTTCAAGTCCGACCCGTTCGTTCCGCAGTCGAACATGTTCAAGGCGCCGACGCCCGAGGGGATCGTGATCGCGCCGGGCGTCGGCGGCGGCTCGAACTGGTCGCCGGCGGCCGTCGACCCGGCGGCCGGCGTCGCCTTCGTCGCCGCGATGCACTGGCCGTCGACCTACCGCGCCTCCGTTCTGCCGGCGGTCGGCGGCAAGCCCGCCGTGCACTACTTCAACATCGAGCCGGTGAAGCAGGGCATGTACGGGCTGCTGAGCGCGATCGACCTCAAGGCCGGCGGCAAGATCCTGTGGCAGCGCAAGACCCCCGACCCGCTGGTCGGCGGCACGCTCGCGACCGCGGGCGGGCTGGTGTTCAACGGCGAAGGCGGCGGAGACCTCTCTGCGTTCGACGCCAAGACCGGCGCCACGCTCTGGAGCTTCAACTGCGGCGCCGGCGTCAACGCCCCGCCGATCGCCTTCGCGGTCGCCGGCAAGCAGTATGTCGCGGTGGCCGCCGGCGGCAGCCAGATCTGGGGCTTCCGCCAGGGCGGCGCGGTGATCGCCTTCGGCCTGCCGGACTGACTCTCAGGCGGCGCCGGCGTTGGGGGCTGGCTCTTCGGTGCTGATCGCGTCGGTGGTGCGCGGCGACGGCTCGGGCTCGCCGTCGTCGCGCTCGATCCAGATGTTGATCGGACCGGGCGCCATGTTCCCGAAGGGCGTGGCGAACGCGATCTCGGCGGCGTCGCGGCCGACCCCGATGCGCACCAGCCCGTCGAGCGCCGCCTGCCTCGTGCCGTCGAACAGCCACCACCGACCGTCCAGATAGGCCTCGAACACCGCATGGAAGTCCGCCGGGGACAGGCCGAAGGCGTAGCAGCTGACGAGCCGGGCCGGGATGCCGAGCGCCCGGCAGAACGCGATGCCGAGATGAGCGAAGTCGCGGCACACGCCGGCCCGCTGGATCAGGATCTCGGTCGCGGTGGTCTGGGCGTCGCTCGACCCGCGGACATAGTCGATGTTCTGGTAGATCCAGCTGCAGATCGCGCTGACCCGCATGTGCCCGCGCGGGAAGTCGCCGAATTCCCTGAGCGCGAAGGCGGCGAGCCTGTCGGACGGCACGAACCGGCTCGGCAGCAGATAGGGCAGAATGTCGAGCGGAAGGTCGCGGACGTCCATCTCGTGGACCGTCGTCGGATCGGCGCGATGCACGTCGAGATCGACCTCCGCCGTGTACGAGATCTGGAAGTCGCCGGGCTCCGCGAGAACCCGCAGGTACCGGTTCTGGAGGTCCGGAACGGTGTAGGACAGGCGTTCGGCGTCGGGCTCGCAGACCACGCGGTCGGTCAAGCCGCGATGGCGGATGAGCTGCGCCACCTCGATGTTGAAGATGAACATCGTCTCCTCGACGATGGTGTAGGAAAGCTCGCAGCCCATCTTGTACTTCATCGTCAGGTCCCGGCGGCGTTGAAGGCGGCGCGGACGCGCATGGGCGGGATCGGGCGTCCGCCGGCGGTCGTCGCGCTGTCGAATGCGAGGCGGCCCCGGCCCGATCACGCAGGGCGGCGGTTCGCGACGAAGTGGCGCGTGAAGCCGCCGCGGCAACCCGATCCGCGCGTCTCCCAGAGGATTTACGCGCCGCGTTCCCTTTCGAGCAAAGCGCGCTTGCGCTCGACTCCCCAGCGATAGCCGGAGAGGGCTCCGTCGTTTCGGACCACGCGGTGGCAGGGGACCGCGACGGCGAGCGGGTTGGCGCCGCAGGCCCCGGCGACGGCCCGCATGGCCTTCGGCGCGCCGATCGCAGCGGCGACGTCCGCATAGCTCGCGGTCGCGCCCGCAGGAATCCGCCGGAGCGCCGCCCAGACCCGTTGCTGGAACGCGGTTCCGCGGATGTCGAGCGGCAGGTCGAGGCCGACGCCCGGCGCATCGACGAACCCGACGACCTGCGCCACCACCGTCTCGAACGCCGCGTCGCCGCCGAAAAACCGCGCGCCGGAGAACCTGTCCTGCAGGTCGCGGACCAGCGCCTCCGGGTCGTCTCCGAGCAGGATGGCGCAGACGCCGCGTTCGCTCTGCGCGACCAGCACGGAGCCCAACGAAGACTCGCCGACGGCGAAGCGGATTTCCGCGCCCGCGCCCCTGGCGCGAAAGGCGCCCGGCTTCATGCCCAGAACCGCGTTCGACGCCTCGTAGAAGCGGCCGTTCGAGCCGAAGCCGGCGTCGTAGAGCGCCGCGGTGACGGACGCGCCGGGTTGGGCGAGCGCCGAGCGCACGCGCTTCGCGCGCTCCGCCGCCGCATAGGCCCGCGGCGTCACGCCGGTCTTCGCCTTGAACAGCCGGTGGAGGTGGGAGGCGCTCAGGCCGGCGCTCGCCGCGAGCGCCTCCAGCTTCGGCGGCTGCTCGGCCCGTTCGATCTCGCGGCAGATCCGGGCGACGACCGCCGCGCCCTGCACGTCGGCCGCCTCGTTCGGACGGCAGCGCAGGCAGGGCCGGAATCCGGCGCGCTCGGCCGCCTCGCAGGTCGCATGAAAGCGGACGTTGGCGGGCTTCGCCAGCCGGGACGGGCAGGACGGACGGCAATAGACGCCGGTGGAGGCGACCGAATAGACGAACGTCCCGTCGGCGGCGGACTCACGGTCGACGACCGAACGCCAGCGCGGATCGGTCTCTGTCTGTGTCTGTGTCTGTGTCTGTGTCTGTGTCTGTGTCTGTGTCTGTGTCTGTGCTTCTGGATGGGTCATGGCGACATCGATAGCCCCGGCGAGCCGAGGCCGCGCTCCGCTTCTTGCTTTTGAATCTAGCGGAATGTCGGATCGGGGGAACGCCGCGAGCGGCGACGCCTTTCGCATTCAGGCGTCGACCGGCCGACGCATGGCGGGGGCGGCCTGGCGCTTCAGCTCCTGCACGAAGGCGTCGACCAGCGGCAGCTCGCCCTTCGGCCGGCGCGTGGCCACGAAGTGCTGGGATTCGAAGCCATAGCTCTCCGGTTTGATGGCTCGCATCTCGCCACGGTCAGCCCAATGGTCGCCGATATGGCGAGGTAGATAGCCGACGAACTGTCCCGAAAGGATCAGCATCGCTTGCGCCTCCATGTGCATCACCGCGCCGCTCGCCCGCGGGTGGTTGACGCGGTAGAGGTCGTCGAGGTGCCGGTACCGTCTGACCGAGAACAGCGCCTCTTCGATATGCGCATGGCGGATGGCGCTTTGGGGCGTGTCGAACAGAGCGTGGCCCCTGCCGCAGTAGAGCGCGTGCGACTCGCGGCACAGCGGAGCGTAGGCGACGCCCGGAGCTTTCTGGCTGAACGGGCCGACCACGACGTCGCGGCGGCCGTCCATCAGCGCCTGCTCGAGTTCGAGGGGGGTGCCGAGCTCAAGGTCGACGAAGACTTCGGCCGCATAGGCCATGTAGCTCGCGATCGCCGTCTGCAGGCCGAGCCGCGGGTTGGTCACGACGCCGTCGACGATGCCGACCCTGAGGCGCCCGACGAGGCGTTGCTGGTCGCTGCCCACCCGGGCGTGGAACGCGTCGATGTCGTCGAACAGCCGACGCGCCGCCGCATAGGTCGACTGGCCGAAGGGCGTCAGCCGGAACCCGCCGCGGCCGCGTTCGCAGAGCTGCCCGCCGAGCTTGCGCTCGAGGCCCGCGAGGTGCGTCGAGAGCGTCGACTGCGACAGGTTGAGGTTGATCTGCGCGTCCGCGAAGCCGCCGGATTCCGCGAGCGTCGTGAACACGCGCAGCAGCCGCAGGTCGATATTGTCGAGCCGGCGCATCGGCGCACGGGCGGCGGTCGGGGCCATACCGGTCTCACATTGACGGTCGTCGATGCATCATTCCAATAAAATGAATTCCCGTCGATACGAAACCTCGGAATGATCCGTCCGTCATCTTTTGGAGGCTCGTCATGAGACGTCTGGATTGCGCCCTCGTCGCCGCTGGAATCAGCCTCCTCGCGAGCGGGCCCGCGCTCGCGGACGACACCGTCCGGGTGCTGGCTCCGACATGGCCGGGCTACGCCCCGGTGTTCGTCGCGATCGACAAGGGCTACTTCAAGGAGCTCGGGCTCGACGTCGACATGAAGTTCGAGGACGACCGCTCCAACGTGCTCGCCGCCATGACGCGCGGCGACATCGAGGTCGACATGCGCACCGTCGGCGAGCATCAGGGCCGCCCGCGCGACGCCTCGACGCCCGGCGTGATCATCGGCACCATCGACAAGTCGGTCGGCGGCGACGGCGTGATCGCCGACGGCTCGGTGAAGTCGGTGGCCGATCTCAAGGGCAAGACCGTCGCCGTCGAGCCGAACATCCCGGCCCGCCTGCTGCTCCAGCTCGCGCTGAAGAAGGAGGGGATGACGCTCGACGACCTCACCATCAAGAACATCACGACCCCGGACACGGTCGCGGTGTTCGCGGACAGCTCGATCGCGGCGATCGGAACCTACGAACCCTTCATGTCGCAGGCGGTGTCCTCGCAGACCCAGCGCAACGGCAAGATTTTGCTGTCGTCGAAGGACAGCGACATCATCGTCGACGTCATCGACGTCCGGCAGGACGACCTGAAGGCGAACCCGACCAAGTACCAGAAGTTCATGGCCGGCATCTTCAAGGCGGTCGAGCTCTACAAGTCCGATCCGGCCGAGTTCATCAAGCTGACCGCGCCGCACTACAATCTGAGCGACGCGGAGGTGAAGGGCATCTTCGACACCAGCCTCACCTTCACCGACAAGGAAGAGACGGCGAAGCTCCTCGGCACGCCCGAGAAGCCGGGCGCGCTTTACGGAATCTTCGATCTGGTCATGGACCTCAACGTCGAGAACAAGGCGGCGGACGCCAAGCTCGACGCCGCCAAGCAGATCGACTCCTCCGTCATGGCCGCCGTCGCGGCCGCCAAGTGAGCATGGCGGTCGAGGGTCGCGCCATCGACGGGCCGGCCGCAGGCGCTCCCGCCGCGCCCGACGCCGGGAGCCGGCGTCCCTCGGCCGCTCCCTGGCTGTTCCGGCTGCGCGCCCCGCTGCCGCGCTACGTCGGCCCGGCTTTCGCGGTCGGAACCAGCTTCGCGATCCTCGGCCTCTGGGAGTTCACCGCGCGGCTCGGCCTGACCACGCCGATGTTCTTCCCTGCGCCCAGCGCGATCTTCCTCGCGATGGTCCGGATGTTCGCCGAGCAGCATCTGCTGTGGCACGCCTGGATCTCCACGCTGAGGGTGTGGGAGGCCTTCCTGCTCGCGGCCGTCATGGCGGTTCCGATCGGCATGCTGATGAGCGGCTACCGCGCGGTGGGCGCAGCGCTCGAGCCCGCGGTCGACTTCATCCGCTATCTGCCGGTTCCGGCGCTGGTGCCGCTGTCGATCATCTGGTTCGGCGTCGGCGAGGAGACCAAGATCTTCCTGCTCTGGCTCGGCACCTTCTTCCAGCTCGTGCTGCTGGTGGCCGACGACATGCGCCGCGTCCCGCAGGAATATGTCGAGATCGCCTATACGGTCGGCGCGAACCAGGGCCAGGTGCTTAAGGACGTCGCCTTCCGGGCCATGCTGCCGGGCCTCGTCGACAATCTCCGCATCACGCTCGGCTGGTGCTGGACCTATCTGATCATCGCCGAGATCGTGGCGGCGGATTCGGGGCTCGGCTTCGTCATCTGGGCGGCGCGCCGCTACATGAAGACTCCGGAAGTGATGGCCGGCGTCGTGCTGATCGGCTTCATCGGCCTCGCGACCGACCAGCTGCTTCGCCTCATCCACCGCCGCGCCTTCCGGTATCTGGCATGAGCGGCGCGATGGGGCCTCACCTCCAGTTCGACCACGTCACGAAGCGCTTCGGCGAGGTGCAGGTCGTCGAGACGCCGTTCGACCTCGCGATCGCACGGCATGAATTCGTCGTGTTCCTCGGCCCCTCCGGCTGCGGCAAGACCACCTTGATGCGCATGGTCGGCGGGCTCGACCTGCCGACCACCGGCGAGATCAGGCTCGACGGCGCGCCGGTCGGCAAGCCCGACCACAGGCGCGGCATGGTGTTCCAGTCCTACTCGTCGTTCCCGTGGCTCACCGTCGCGCAGAACGTCGCCTTCGGCCTGCGCTACCGTTCGGACCTCACCGAGCAGGAGAAGGCGGTTCGCGCCGAGCGCTATCTCGATCTGGTCGGGCTCTACGAATTCTCCGACCACTATCCGAACCAGGTCTCGGGGGGCATGCGCCAGCGCATCGCGATCGCGCGGACGCTCGCCGCCGGGTCCGACGTCTTACTGATGGACGAGCCGTTCGGCGCGCTCGACGCGCTGCGGCGCGAGCAATTGCAGACCGAGCTTCGCCGCATCCAGCGACGCGACGCCAAGACCATCGTGTTCGTCACCCACGACGTCGAGGAGGCGCTGTTCCTCGCCGACCGCGTGGTGGTGTTCTCCAAGCGCCCGACACGGATCGTCGCCGAGATCGACGTCAAGAGCAGGCTCGGCGAGGAGCGCACCCTCGAGATGCGCGATGGCGAGGACTTCTTCGCGCTCCGCCGCGAGGCGATCGGCACTGTGCGCGCCGCAGCCGGTGGAGAGCTTTGATGCTGCAGGGACTGGCCGGACGGAGCGTCCTCGTCACCGGATCGAGCCGCGGCATCGGGCTCGGGATCGCGCGCGCCTTCTCAGGCGCGGGCGCCGATCTGATGATGCTGGCCGACGACGAGGCCGTGTTCAAGGCGGCCGAACAGCTCGGCGCCCGCGGCTTTCATGTCGACATCACCGACGCCGACGCGGTTTCGGACTTCGCGGCGAAGATCGAAAAGCTCGACGTGCTGGTGAACAACGCGGGCTACGAGCGCCTCACCCCGCTCGACGATCCGAGCGCGGAGAACGAGGCGACCTTCCGGCGGATCATCGAGATCAACGTGACCGGCACGTTCCTGATGACGCGGGCGCTCGCGCCGAAGCTCGGCGCTGGCGGGCGCGTCATCAATACCGCATCGGTCTGGGCGCGCACGGCCGCCGCCGATTTCGGCGGTTACGTCGCCTCCAAGCACGCCGTCATCGGGCTGACCAAGACCTGGGCGAAGGAGCTCGGGCCGCGCGGGATCACCGTCAACGCGGTGTGTCCGGGCTGGGTGCGCACCGAGGCCTCGCTCCGTTCGCTCACGCGGATGGCGGAGCGCGCCGGACGGTCGGAGGACGACCTGCTTGACGAGATCGTGGCGGCGCAGGCGCTGCCGGGCTTCATGGATCCGGAGGACGTGGCGGGGCCTTATCTGTTCCTCGCCTCCGACCTCGCCGCGAGCGTCACCGGCCAGAGCCTCGGCGCCGACAGGGGAGAGGCTCCATGGTGAGCATGCATGAGGGACTGCGGGTGATCGTCACCGGCGCGTCGAGCGGCATCGGCCGGGCAGGCGCCGAGGCGCTGCATGCGGCCGGCGCCCGGGTCGTCGGGCTCGACGTCAGGCCGGTCGAAGCCGCGTTTCCGATGGTTCAGGCCGACCTCGCCGTCGAGGCGGAGGTCGTCGCCGCGATGGCGAAAGCTGCGACGACGCTCGGCGGGCTCGACGCGGTGGTGAACTCCGCAGGGCTCGATCTCGAGAGCCCGCTGTCGGCCTTCGATCTCGACGCCTTCGACTGGATGATCGCCGTCAACGTCCGTGGCGTCATCCTTGTCGCCCGCGAGGCGCTGAAGCATTTCGGCGCGGACGGCGGCCGGATCGTCAACATCGCTTCCGAGCTCGGCTATCTCGGCCGCGCCGGCGCCTCCGGCTACTGCGCGACCAAGGGGGCGATCCTCGCGCTCACCCGCTCCTGGGCGCGCGAGCTTGCGCCGAAGGTGCTGGTCAACGCGGTGGCGCCCGGACCGATCGACACGCCTCTGCTGAACTTCGGAGCGATGACGCCCGAGCAGCAGTCGCTCGAGACGCTCAACCCGATGGGCCGCATCGGCCGCGCCGAAGAGGTGGCGGAGGCGATCCTGTTTCTGACGAGCCGACGGACGACGTTCACGACTGGCCAATGCGTCAGCGTGGACGGCGGCGCGGCGATGCACTGAGGGGCTAAGAACATGGTCGACAGCGTTTTCATGGCCGAGCTGAGCTGGCCGGAATACGAGGCCAAGGTGAAGGCCGGCGCCACGGTCTTTCTTCCGCTCGGCGCGACCGAGCAGCACGGGCCGCACATGGCGATGAACGTCGACGTCGTGCTGCCGACAGGCGTGTGCGAACGTGTCGCCCGCGAGGTCGGCGGCCTCGTGGCGCCCTGCGTGCCCTATGGCTGCAAGTCGATGCCGCGATCGGGCGGCGGCGAGGCGTTTCCGGGCACGACCAGCCTCGACGCGCACACCTTCTCGCTGGTGATCCGCGACATCATCCGCGGTCTCGGCCGTGACGGGGTCCGCAGGATCGTGCTCGTCATCGGGCACTACGAGAACATGTGGCCCTCCGTCGAAGGGCTCGACCTCGGTCTTCGCGAGCTTCGCCGCGACGGGATCGTCGACATGGACGTGATGCGGCTCGAATACTGGGACTTCGTGAAGCGAGAGACGCTCGACCGCCTGTTCCCGGATGGGTTCCCCGGCACTGAGCTGGAACACGCCAGCCTGCTCGAAACGTCGCTGATGCTTCTGCTGCGGCCCGAGCTCGTCGAAATGGACAAGGTCCCGTCCGACGGCCCGGCCAAGTTCCCGACTTACGACCGCTGGCCGACCCCGAAGGGTTTCGGCCCGGCGTCGGGCGTGCTCGCGGTGGCTCATGGATCCAGCGCCGAGAAGGGCCAGTGGCTGATGGACGATCACGTCAGCCTGATCTCGGCCGCCGTGCGGAAGGAATTCAACCTCTAGAACCTGAGGAGCTGCGCGATGACCCGTTCGGTCCTTTCAGTCGAAGAGGTGCGGAAGGCGGTGTTCGAGGCGGCCGAGCTTCCGCTGTCGCGCGCCATCACCCTTCCGCCCGAGACCTATGTCGATCCGGGCTTCTTCGCCCATGAGGCGGACGCCGTGCTGTCGCGCGGCTGGATCTGCCTCGCCCATGTCAGCCAGCTGAAGAAGAGCGGCGACTATCTCCGGCTGGATCTGCTCGGCGAGCCGGTCGTCGTGATCCGCGGCCGCGACGGCGAGATCCGGGTGCTGTCGCGCGTCTGCCCGCATCGCGGCGCAGACATCCTGCATCCGGTGTTCGGCGGCCCCGAGGAGGGCAACGAGCCAATCCTCGTCTGCCCCTATCACCGCTGGTCGTTCGAGGCGGACGGCGCTCTCAAGGGCTGCCCGGAGATGCAGAAGGCCGAGGGCTTCGACAAGAAGGACTGGAGGCTCAGCTCCTTCCGCTCCGAGATCTGGCAAGGCTTCGTCTTCGTCAACGTGTCGGGCGACGCCGCCCCGCTCGCCGAGCTCTACGCAGCCTTCGCCGACATGATCGCGCCGTGGGACACTGCCGAGATGGAGGTCGTGATCGAGCTGAAGTGGGACTGCGACTTCAACTGGAAGGTCATGGTCGAGAACTGGATCGAGTCCTACCACCACCTCGGCATCCATCATCAGACCCTCAACACGTCCATGCCGGCCGCGATGACGTGGACCGATCCCGAGCAGGGCCATTTCATCCGCTGCCACCTGCCATTCAACAAGAAGACGACTGAGAAGGTGATGGAGGCCGCGGCGAAGGACGCGGCGCTCGACGGCTTCAAGCCCGTCGCCGGCCTTCCGCTCGACCGCCAGCTGGAATGGGGGCTCTATCTTGGCCTGCCCTGCTTCATGCTGCTCACCGCGCGCGACCGGGTGATCTGGTACCGGCTGCTGCCCCAGTCGGAGGGTCGCTGCGCCCTGCTGACGACGACGCTCGTCACCCGGGCTGCGATGGCCGACCCCGACTTCGCCGAGACTGTCGCGGCGGAGACCACGATGCTGCGCGACTTCCACCTCGAGGACATGCAGGTCAACGCCGCAATGCAGGCGGGCCTGCGGTCCTCGAAGGTGGTGCGCGGGCGTCTCAGCCATCTCGAAGAGCCGATCTGGCACATCCAGCGCTATCTGGCGCGGTCGCTCCGCGTCGCCGAACCAGCGAGTCCTTCCGTATGAACGACGCCCCCCTCTTCCCCGAGCCGCTCGACTCCGGCTCCGTCCCGCGCTTCGCCGGCATGGCGACCTTCATGCGCCTGCCTGTCGCGAAGCCCGAAGATGTCGACATCGCGATCGTCGGCGTTCCGTTCGACATCGCGGTCACCAACCGTCCGGGCACGCGCCACGGCCCGCGCGAGCTGCGCAACCAGTCGAGCCTGATGCGTCGCTATCACCATGTCACGGGCCGCTCGCCCTACGACCTCGTGCGGGTCGGCGACTGCGGCGACGCGCCGGTCCACCCGCTCGACCTGATGGAGAATCTCTCGCTGATCGAGGGCTTCTACCGCGAGATCACCGAGGCCGGCGCGATCCCGCTCACGGGCGGCGGCGACCACCTCATCACGCTGCCGATCCTGCGCGGGCTGAACAGAGGCGAGGCGGTCGGCCTCATCCAGTTCGACGCTCATTCGGACACCTATGACGAGTTCTTCGGACAGAAATACAATCACGGGACGCCGTTCCGGCGCGGGATCGAGGAAGAGCTGATCGACCCCAAGCGCTTCGTGCAGATCGGCATCCGCGGCTCGATCGGCGACCCCAAGAACTTCGACTTCGCGAAGGCGGCGGGCGTCCGCACGATCTTCATGGAGGAGTTCGTCGCCCGCGGCGTCGACGACGTCATGGCCGAGGCGCTCGAAATCCTCGGGACCGCGCCGACCTACGTCACCTTCGACATCGACGGGATCGACCCCTCCCAGGCGCCGGGGACCGGCACGCCCGAGATCGGCGGCTTCACGACCCGCGAGGCGCAGGCGATGGTCCGCAAGCTCGGCGGGCTGAACATCATCGGCGCAGACTTGGTCGAGGTCGCGCCGCCCTTCGACCCCTCGGGGCTGACCGCGATCACCGGCGTCACCATCATGTTCGAGGAGCTCTGCGTGATGGCGGACAGCCTGGCCGCGCGGAAGGCCGCCTGACCATGGCTCACGGTTATGAGGGCGGACGGCTCGACCTGCCGTTCGTCGGCGTCGCGACTTTCGGAAAATATCCTCTGGTCCTCGACTGGGATGCGATCGACGCCGACGTCTGCATCCTCGGCGCGCCGTTCGACCTTGGCACGCAGTGGCGCTCCGGGGCGCGCTCGGGGCCGCGGGCGATCCGCGAGGCGTCGACCCTGTTCGCGTTCGGGCACGCCGGGGCCTACGACCACGAGGACGACGTCGTCTACCTCTCGGCCGAGACCACGCGGATCGTCGACATCGGCGACGCCGACATGATCCACACCGACACCGCCCAGAGCCACGCCAACATCGAGCTCGGCGTCCGGAAGATCCTGAAGGCCGGCGCGCTTCCGGTGGTGATGGGCGGCGACCACTCGGTCAACATCCCCTGCGTCGCCGCGTTCTCGGACGAAGACCCGATCCATCTCGTCCAGTTCGACGCCCATCTCGACTTCGTCGACGAGCGCCACGGCGTCCGCTACGGGCACGGCAGCCCGATGCGCCGCGCGGCCGAGCGGCCTTACGTCACCGGCCTCACCCAGCTCGGCATCCGCAACGTCTCCTCGACCGCTCGCGAAGGCTACGAGGACGCCCGCGCCATGGGCAGCGACATCCTCTCGGTGCGCCAGATCCGCAAGCTCGGGACCGACGCGGTGCTCGCCCGCATTCCCGAAGGCGCGCGCTATTACGCCACGATCGACATCGACGGCTTCGACCCCTCGATCGCGCCGGGCACCGGCACGCCGAGCCATGGCGGGTTCGCCTATTACGAGGTGCTGGAGCTGCTCGACGGGTTGGCGAAGCGCGGGACGATCGTCGGCGTCGACCTCGTCGAGGTGGCGCGCGAATACGATCCGGCTGGCGTCACCTCGATCCTCGCCGCGCAAATCCTGCTCAACCTGATCGGCCGCGTGCTGCACCAGAAGACGATCCGCGACCCGCGGCGCTGAAACTGCGTCGCAGGTCCGGGTTCCACGCGTGGCGCGACGATTGCGGGGGCTTTTCGAGTCGACCGCGTAGTGCGCGTCGGTTTCGGGCATTTCGGCCGAGGCCACGAGAGCGACCCGCCGGACGACGTCTCCGGCGCGGCGCGCAACCAATCGGCGCGACGAAACGTATCTCCGGGAGTATGATCCACCGTGATGGACGCATACTTGTGATGGAAAGGCGACGCCAGATCGCCTGCCGGAGGATGACATGATCAAGCTGACCATCCGCGCCGCGGCGCTCGCGACCGCCGCGGCTCTGACCATCGGAGCGGCGAGCGCCGCTGACGACGCAGCCGAGCGCGAGGCGCGCTGGAGCGATCTACGCCAGAGCGTGTTCGGCGACCGCAAGGTCGAGCAGGCCGATCTGCTGTCTCTCGACACGCCGGTGCGCGCCGAGGACGCCGCGCTGGTGCCGGTCACGATCCAGACGGCGGATCCTTCGGCGATCAAGTCCACCACGCTCATCATCGACGACAACCCGTCTCCGGTCGCAGCCAAGGTGACCTTCGGCCCGGCCGGCGATCCGAGCGTCATGAAGCTGCGGGTGCGGGTGAACACCTACACCAACATCCACGCCGTCGCGGAGACCAATGACGGCCGCCTTGTCGAGACCACCAAGTTCGTGAAGGCGAGCGGCGGCTGCTCGGCGCCGGTCGGCGCGAGCGACGAAGAGGCGATGAAGGGCATGGGCGAGATCCGGCTCCGCGTCCGGGATGACGTGACGCCGGGCAAGACCGCCACCGCCACGCTGATGATCCGCCATCCGAATTTCTCGGGCATGCAGATGGATCAATTGACCCGCGCCTACACGCCGGCGCGCTACCTCAAGACCATCAAGGTGACTTACAACGACAAGGACGTGTTCACGCTCGACGGCGACATCTCGATCTCGTCCAACCCGGTCATCGAGTTCGGCTTCAGGCCCGACGCCAAGGGCCAGATCAAGGTTGCGGCGACCGACACCGACGATGGGCGCTGGGAAAAGACCTTCGACGTCCCGACCCAGTCGAACTGAGGTGGCCCCCATGCGTGGCGTCGTAATCGCGGCCGTCGTCGCGGCGGCGTTCGCTTTCGCCGCGCAGGCCGGCGGGCCGGGCTCCGCGCCCGAGCCGGACGGCCTGTGGCGGGGCGCCCTAGCCGGCTACACGCCTTCCACGCTCAAAGGGGCGACGGTGGTCGACGCCGCCGCCGTGGCGCGCCTGGTCGACAAGGGCGACGCGCTGCTGCTCGACGTCGGCCCGGCCGACCGCAAGCCGGAGACCTTGCCTGAGACGGCGCTCTGGCGTCCCCAGCACCGCTCGATCCCCGGCGCGGTCTGGCTTCCCGGAGCTGGCCCTGGGGACCTGCCGCCCGAGCAGGAGGCTGCTCTCAAGGCCCGGATCGTGACTCTCGCCGACGGAGACCTCCGCCGCCCGGTCGTCACCTTCTGCAAGCCGGACTGCTGGGGCAGCTGGAACCTCGGCAAACGGCTTCTCGGCTGGGGCTTCACCAGCGTCCACTGGTTCCCGGGGGGGATCAACGGATGGCTGGAGGCGGACCGGCCTTCCACGGTCGTCAGGACCGATCCGGACTGGGAAGCGGCGACCAAGCCTCCGGCCGATCGGTGAGCGCGGGCGGGACGGCCTGCGCGGCGTTCTCGCGGCGGACGCTGTTGCTGGTCTGCGCCACCGTGCTCGGCTCGGCCTCCGCCGCCCTCGCCGCGCCGCCGGCGCCGTTCTCGGCTGCGGCGTTCGACGCGGCCGTGGTCGCCGGCGGACCCGTGCTCGTCCATATCAGCGCGCCGTGGTGCCCGATCTGCAGAGCGCAGAAGCCGATCGTCGCGAAGCTGCTCGCCGAGCCGCGCTTCGGGGCGATGACCGCGTTCGATATCGACTTCGACGCCGACAAGGCCGACGTCCGCAAGGTCGGCGCACAGCTCCAGAGCACGCTGATCGTCTACAGCCGCGGCAGGGAGGTCGGCCGTTCGGTCGGCGAGCCCCAGCCGGAGTGGATCGAGGATCTGCTCGAAAAGGCGCTTTGAGCCAAGGCGATGACCAGCGCCCTCGCCTTCGCCCTGCTGGCTGGCCTGCTTTCGATCCTGTCGCCCTGCGTGCTGCCGATCGCGCCGCTCGTGATGGGCGCGGCCGCCTCCGGGCGCCGCTTTGGACCGCTGGCGCTCGCATGCGGGCTCGCGCTCTCCTTCGTCGCGATCGGGCTGTTCGTCGCGACGATCGGTTTCTCGATCGGTCTCGACGGCGACGTCTTCCGGGCGGTCGCGGCGGCGCTGATGATCGCCTTCGGCGTCGTTCTGCTGCTGCCTGCGGCCCAGGCGCGCTTTGCGCTCGCCGCGGGGCCGGTCGCGGGATGGGCCGGACGGCGGCTCGACCGTGCGCCGCGCTCCGGGCTTCTCGGCCAGTTCGGAGCGGGCGCCCTGCTCGGCGCCGTGTGGGCGCCCTGCGTCGGCCCGACGCTGGGCGCGGCGTCGGTGCTCGCGGCCCGCGGCGAGAATCTCGGAAGCGTCGCGCTGGTCATGACAGCCTTCGGGATCGGCGCCGCCCTGCCGCTGCTCGCGATCGGCGCGCTCTCCCGGCGGACGCTCACGCGCTGGCGGCCCCGGTTGGCGCAGGCGGGACGAAGCGGCAAGGCGCTGTTCGGCGCGCTGCTGATCCTTGTCGGCGCAGGCGTGCTGACGGGAACCGACAAGACGATCGAGACCGCGCTCGTCGAGGCTTCGCCGGACTGGCTCACCGCGCTGACGACACGGTTCTAATCGAAGGCCGAAGCACGCCCCCGGAGCGAGGTCGCCCTTAAGTTGAACAAACGCTCGTCCCAAAGTTTTGCTAAATTTCATCTCGCAACTGCGAGATAGACGCGGCATCCCGCCACTACGACATTGGCGGCATTGCGGAAACCGCGGTCGGTATCCTACGCTTCGTCATCACGTTACATGCAAGACCAACCCGGCTTGGCATGCCATTGCGCTTCCTCGCAGTCTCATTGCGGGAGAAGCCGGGCGGAGGAACTTCCGGCAGATGAAGAAGAACAAGGTCATCACCGCAGCCGAGGCGATCGCCCTGATCGGCGACGGAGACGTCGTCACGACCACCGGCTTCGTGCAGAGCTGCATCCCCGAGGCGCTTCACGCTGCGCTGGAGGAGCGCTTCGTCGAGACCGGCGCGCCGAAGAACCTCACCCTGATCATGACGGCCGGCGCCGGCGACAGCAAAGGCCTCGGCACCGGGCGGCTTCACCACAAGGGCCTGCTCAGCCGCGTCATCGCCGCCAATTTCGGTCGCATGCCGAAGGTCGCGCAGGCCGCGACCAACAACGAGATCGTCGGGTACAACCTGCCGCAGGGCGTGATCTCGCAGCTCTACCGGGCCTGCGCGGCGGGGCAGCCCGGCCTGTTCTCCAAGGTCGGCCTGCACACCTATGTCGACCCGCGCCACGGCGGCGGCCGCGTGAACGCGGTCACCCAGGACGAAATCGTCAAGGTCGTCGAGGTCGATGGCGAGGAGTGGCTGTTCTACAAGGCGACCAAGATCGACGTCGCCTTCATCCGCGGCACCAGCGCCGACCCGTCGGGCAACATTTCGATGGAGAAGGAGGCGCTGACCCTCGACAGCCTCGCCCAGGCGATGGCGGCGCGGAACAATGGCGGCATCGTCATCGCGCAGGTCGAACGCATCGTCGACGACGGCTTCCTGCTGCCGAAGGACGTGCGCATTCCGGGCATCCTCGTCGACTGCGTCGTGGTCGCGGAGCCCGAGCAGCACCGCATGAACTACGGCGTGCAGTTCAACCCGGCCCTCGCCGGCCAGATCCGGGTGCCGGTGACGGGCATCGCGCGCATGAAGCTCGACGCCCGCAAGATCATCGCCCGGCGCGCGGCCTTCGAACTGCCGCTGAACGGCGTGGTGAACCTCGGCGTCGGCGCGCCGGAGGGCATATCCTCGGTCGCGAACGAGGAGAAGGTCACGCCCTACATCACGCTCACGACCGAGGCCGGCGCCGTCGGCGGCGTGCTGGCGAGCGGGTCGAGCTTCGGAGCCGCGACCAACGCCGACTGCATCATCGACCAGAACCAGATGTTCGATTTCTACGACGGCGGCGGCCTCGACATGACCTCGCTCGGCATGGCCGAGTGCGACGAGGTCGGCAACGTCAACACCTCCTGCTTCGGCGGCAAGCTGAACGGCTGCGGCGGCTTCATCAACATCAGCCAGAACGCGCGCAGCGTCGTGTTCGCGGGCACCTTCACCGTCGGCGGCCTCGACGTCGCGATCGAGAACGGCTCGCTGAAGATCCTGCAGGAAGGCAAGTCGCAGAAGTTCCTCAAGCGCGTCGAGCAGAACACCTTCAGCGGCCCTTACGCCTCCGAACGCGGCCAGCCGGTGCTCTACGTGACCGAGCGCTGCGTCTTCCAGCTGACCAAGCAGGGGCTGGAGCTGATCGAGGTGGCGCCGGGCGTCGACATAGAGCGCGACATCCTCGCCCATATGGCGTTCAAGCCGATCGTGAACGAGCCGGCGCTGATGGACGCCCGCATCTTCCGCGACGAGCCGATGGACCTGCTCTCCGACCTGCTCAACCTCAAGCTCTGCGAGCGAGTGAGCTACGACGCCGAGCGCAACATCCTGTTCCTCAACCTCGAAGGCTGGCAGGTGCGGACCAAGAGCGACATCGACGACCTGCGCAAGGTGCTGGTCGAGGCCTGCGAGAAAGCCGGCAAGCGGGTCAACTCGGTCGTCAACCATGACGGGTTCAGGATCAGCGACGCGCTTTACGACGATTACGCCGAGATGATCGAGCACCTGATGGAGGAGCACTACGCCACCACCACGCGCTACACGACCAACGGATTCCTGCGCCTCAAGATGCAGGAGGCGCTGAAGAAGCGGGGCCTCGCGCCGCATGTGTTCGAGCGCAAGGAAGACGCCCACGCCTTCGTCGAGCGCGCCAGCAGCGTGAACGCCGCTTTCGGCGAGGACACCGAGGAGGCGGCGGCGGCCTGAGCCTGAAAGCGGCCGGACCGCCCCGGGAGGCGGCCCTAGACCGCTACCACGCGGTGTAGGGCCGGAGTCCGGACGGATGGCGCCGTCACACCACGGTGAAATCCGCGCGGGTGACGGCGAGGTGGTCGTCGAGGGTCGCGAACTGCACCGCCGCATAGGTCGCGGCGGAGCCGTCGCGGTCGAACAGCAGAGCGCCGCTGACGTTGTTGTAGACGATGCGGTCGGAGGCGTCGTGGGCCGCCGTCCCGACATAGAAGGCGGACGCCGCCAGAGCGCCTACGTCAAGCCCCGCAAACACCGAGTGATCCAGCCGGATCGTGTCGTCGGCGACCGAAAAGTCCGTAAGCGCGTCGATGTTGGCTGCGCCCAGCGCGGTCGAGAACACGAACGTGTCGTGGCCCGCGCCGCCGGCGATGCGATCGGCGTTGCTGCCGCCGTCGAGAACGTTGTCGCCGGAATTGCCCGCTATGATGTTGGCGAGCGAATTGCCGGTCCCGTTGATGTCCGCCGCGCCCGTGAGGCCGAGCCGCTCGATATACTGCCCCGCGAGCGAAAAGGTCACCGAGGAGTAGACCCGGTCGAGCCCCGCTCCGTCGAGCTCGATGACCTTGTCGCCGGAGTTCTGGACGTAATAGTCGTCGTTCCCGAGACCGCCCGCCATCGTGTCGGCGCCCGCGCCGCCGTCGAGGTCGTTGTCCCCGGCGTTGCCGGTCAGGGTGTTGGCGAGGCTGTTGCCCGCGCCGTTGATGTTGGCGGAGCCCGTCAGGACCAGCTTCTCGATGTATTGGCCGGCGAGCGAGAACGTCACCGAGCTGTTGACGGTGTCGGCGCCCTCGCCGTTGGCCTCCACGACCCTGTCGCCGACATTGTCGACATAATAGACGTCGTTGTCTTCGCCGCCCGTCATCGTGTCGGCGCCCGCTCCGCCGTTCAGGCTGTCCGCGCCGGCGAGGCCGATCAACTTGTTGGCCGCAGCGTTGCCGGTGAGGGCGTTGTCGAGCGAATTGCCGGTTCCGTCGATCGCGGCCGAGCCGATCAGGAACATCTGCTCGACAAACTGGCCGGCGAGGGAGAACGACACATAGCTCAGCACGGTGTCGTGGCCGGTGACGTTGGCCTCGATCACCTTGTCGCCCGCGTCCCGGACGTAATAGGTGTCGGCGCCTGCCCCGCCGGCCATGGTGTCGGCGCCGGTTCCGCCGTCGAGCACGTTTTCGCCCGCATTGCCGACAAGGCTGTTGGCGAGAGAGTTGCCGGTCCCATTGATGTCGCCGGCGCCGGTCAGCGTCAGATTCTCGACATACTGACCCGCCAGCGAGAAGCTGACGGACGCCATGACGATATCGACGCCCGCGACGTTCGCCTCGACGACTTTGTCGCCAACCGCGTCCACGTAATAGGTGTCGCCGTCGGCGCCGCCTTCCATCGTGTCGCTCTCGCCGCCGCCGATCAGCGTGTCGGCGCCCGCAAGGCCAATCAGGTGGTTCTGGCCGGCGTTGCCCGTGATCACGTTGTTGAGCGAATTGCCGGTTCCGTCGATCGCGGCGCCGCCGGTCAGGTTAAGGTTTTCGACATACTGACCGGCGAGCGAGAAGCTAACCGAAGCGTTGACGATGTCGAAGCCGCCCCCCTTCAGCTCGACGACGCCGTCGCCCGCGTCGTCCACCGTATAGACGTCGGAGCCCGCCCCTCCCGCCATGGTGTCGGCCCCGGCCTCGCCCGAAAGAGTGTCGGCGCCCGCCCCGCCTTGCAGGTTATTGGCGTACTGGTCGCCCTTCAGCGAGTCGGCGTAGTTCGATCCGATCACCGTTTCGATCGAGTACAGCGTATCGCCCTCGGCCGTTCCACCGGCCCCGGTTCCTGCCGTGAGGTCGATGGCTACCCCGGCGTTGGAGCCCGAATAGTCGACCGTATCCGAGCCGGAAGAGCCGCTCAGGTCGTTGGCGAGGCTGTTGCCGATCAGCGTGTCGTCATAAAGAGAGCCATAGACGTTCTCGATGTCGACGAGCGTTTCGCCTGTCGAGACGACGCCGGTCGCCAGATTGGCCGAGAGACCGACCGTCGACGGGTAGAAGCTGACGGTGTCGACGCCTGCGCCGCCGTCCAGCGTGTCGGCGCCGCCGCCGCCTTTGAGGTAGTCGTCGCCGCCCTCTCCCTCGAGATGGTTGGCTCCGGCGTTGCCGTAGAGCGTATCGGCGTAGAAACCGCCGATGGCGTTCTCGATGCCTGCGAGCTTCTCGCCCGTGGACACGGTGTTCGTGTCGAGATTTATGTAGAGTCCCTGGCTGGCGAAGTAGTAGCTGACCGTGTCGTTATCGGCGCCGCCGTCGAGCGTATCGGCCCCGCCGCCGCCCTTGATGAGGTCGTTGCCGGCGCCGCCGTAGATCGAGTTACCGGCGGCGTTGCCGAACAGCGTGTCGTTGTAGCTGCTGCCGGTCAGGTTCTCGATATCGCCCGACAGCCGGTCGCCCTCGGCGAATCCGCCGGAGCCTGTGCCATAGGTCGAGCCGGAACCGAGGCTGACGGAGACGGCCGCGGTGGACTCGCTGTAGCTCACGCCGTCGACGCCGGCGCCGCCTTCTAGAGTGTCGGCGCCCCCTCCGCCCTTCATCAAATCGTTGTCGCCGCCGCCTTGCAGCAGGTCGTTGTCCGCTCCGCCGTAAAGAATGTCGGCTCCAAGACCGCCCGACAGCGTGTCGCCGCCGCCGCCGCCTTGGAGAAAGTTGCTCCCGTCGTTCCCAGAGATGCGGTCGTTGCCCGTGCCGCCGGTCGCGTTCTCGATCAGCGACGCCGTATTGCCCTGGAACAGCAGGGCGTTGGCGATGTTGCCGCGCGCATAGTGGTAGTTTCCGCTCGAATCGTATCCGAGATTTGCGATCTGGTCCGCGACTCCGGTCGAACTCCACCCGCCGGGCGACAGATCGACGGTCACCCCCGTCGAGAAATTCGAGAAATCGTAGGTGTCGCCGCCGCCGCCGCCGTCCCAGATGGTCATCAGGATGCAGTTGCTCTGCGGAACGCCCTGCGAAACGCCGTTGATGAACGCTTCGCCAGTCGTCGGGCTCCACGTGTAGGTCGTGTTGTTGCTGTTGAAGTTGTAATTCGCGCCGTAAAGATACTGCAGCGCCGCGATGTCGTCCTGCATGTATGTCGTCGGATGATCCAACGCGTTGTCGCCCCCGACCGTGTCGCCGACGAACGAATGGTAGGTCATCACCGAGTATTCGTAGGAATTATGGTCGCCGGGCAACGTCGGGAACGTGTCGCCGTGCGCGGCTTGCGTCACGTGACCGTGTTTCAGACCGAGGTTGTGCCCGGTCTCGTGCATGAGGCCGGCCGCATACTGGAAGCTGCCGAGCAGCGGATTGTCGTAGTTATTGTGCGTGAACCAGCCGTCGCCTTGCGCGTAGCTCGGCGAGAACGGCGCCGCGCCATTGTATCCGACCTCGGGCGGGTTCGCCTCCGCCGTGCTGCTGCCCGGAACATGGTTGCCGGTATGCGTCGCGACCGAACTGCTGTCCGTGTAGTCGATCGAGTCGGCTTCCGCGAAGCGGAGCTGGGCGCCTGTCGTCGTGACCTCGGAGAACGTCAGTCCGCAGAAGCTCGCGACGTTCGCGAGGATGCCTCGGACGGCGTTCGCCTGCTGGGCGCTGAACGCCTCGAAGCCGTTGACCTGGGCGTAACCGGAATACTCCGCCGAACTCGTCGGGAACGAGAAGGTGAGGTTCGTATGGTCATACTTCCAACCCCAGAGGATGCCGTCGATATCGTCATTGCCCGTTTTGCCCACGACGGTGGCGGCCATGATTTTCTTCCCCCCAGTGACGGCGCTTCGGCCGTTGTCCGCTTTCGATACGCACGCCGTTCCGTCGTTCCGAAGACGCGTTCAGTTCACCCGTCGAGGGCGGAGACCGCGGCGTCGCCTGCGCGGCGCCTGATGTGGCTTGAGACGAATTCGTTCACCGGCAGCCGGACGGGGCGCGAGCTTCCGTCCGGGTAGGCGCGCCTGAAGTAGAGGGTGTCCTTGCCCTGAATCATCTTCCGGGCCTCGTCGACCAGAAAGCGATGGACCCGCAGCGAGTTCGCGGCCCAGGCGTTGAACACCACGCAGTCGCCCTCGAGCGACTCCTGGAAAGTCAGGTTCCGGCGCCCCTGCACCCAGTTCTCTGCGTTATCGCGGCTCGTGAGCGCCCAGCCGACGAAGCCCTGGATCTGGCCGTCGGAGTCGATCGCGAACGTGTAATGACCGCGGTTGATCTGGCCGACGAGGACGCGCGACCATTCGCCGAAGCGGAGATTGGCGAAGGCCGGTTTGGTCATGAGGTGGCTGACCGCAAGGCCAAGCGCCGCCGCGGGCTGTTGCGGCCGGTACAGCCTGAACCGCGCCACCTCCGTGCTCGACGCGCCCCCGTCCATCAAAATCCCGACTCCAGCAAGCGTCCAGCGGCGACGGCTTTAGAGAAGCCCAAAGATGGACCAGACCGTGCCGGAAGCTCAACCCTGGATATCGAGATTGCAAGCTGATAATTCGCGCGGCGTCGCTCCACCCGTGATGATCGCGGGCGGTTACGACTAAAATCCCGAAACTGTTCAGTTGAGCACTTTTTTGGAACAAGTCCCGTTGCGCTCCGGCAAAGCGGATCGGAGCGATCCTCGAGGCTTGACCCGGCAGTTCGCCCGCACTGCAGTCAAATGACCACCACGGCCGCGAACCATATCTTGCCATCGCGGTTCAGGACCGCGCCGGCGGAGTCATGGGTGGCGACGGGCGAGAGGCTCGGCGGCCCAACGGGGCGTCAAACCATGTGGCCGGCGCTCCAAACGCAAAAACGGCGCGGGGTGAGCCGCGCCGTTTGAAAGGATTGTCGATGCGCGGCCGCGGCCGCGGAGCGTTACTTCGCGGCGGCGGCCGGAGCCTTCTTGCCCTTGTTCGCCGCGGCCTTCTGGCTGTGGTCGACCTTCTCGACGATGCGGGCCGACTTGCCGCGACGGTCGCGCAGGTAATAGAGCTTCGCGCGGCGGACCTTGCCGCGGCGAACCACCTTCACGCTGTCGATCATCGGCGAATAGAACGGGAAGACGCGCTCGACGCCCTCGCCGTAGGAGATCTTGCGGACGGTGAAGCTCTCGTTGAGGCCGCCGCCCGAACGCGCGATCACCACGCCCTCATAGGCCTGAACGCGGACGCGCTCGCCTTCCTTGACCTTCACGTTGACCGTGACGGTGTCGCCGGGGCCAAACTCAGGAATCTGGCGCTTCTCAGCGACGACCTGCATCTGCTCGCGATCGAGCTGCTCGATAATGTTCATGACAGTAGTCTCCGCGTCTACCGCGTAAGCGGCGCGCACGAGAGGTTTAGGGGTTTCTCGTGATTGGCGGGTCTCCTACCCGCTTTGCCGCGGTTTGTCGACGCCTCCTGTCGAGGATGCGACATATTTCGCCCAGAGATCGGGTCGGCGCCTCCGCGTGTCGGCGAGAGCGTGGCGCTTCCGCCACCGCGCGACCGCCGCGTGATCGCCGCCCGTGAGCTCCGACGGGATCGCGACGCCCTCGAAATCGCGTGGTTTGGCGTAATGCGGATGCTCCAGCAGCGCGCCCTCGAAGCTTTCCTCGTCGCCGGAGGCCGCAGCGCCCATGACGCCCGGCAGCAGCCGCACGCAGGCGTCGAGCAGCAGCTGGGCCGCGGCCTCTCCGCCGGACAGCACAACGTCGCCGACCGAGACCTCCTCCAAGCGCCGGGCGGCGATCACGCGCTCGTCCACGCCTTCGAACCGGCCGCACACCAGGGTGACGCCCGGCCCCGCGGCGAGGACGCGCACCCGCGCCTGGTCGAGCGGCCGGCCGCGGGGGGTCAGAAGGATGCGCGGCGCCGCCCCCTCGACCGCGTCGAGGGCCGCCGCCAGAACGTCGGCGCGCATCACCATTCCGGGGCCGCCGCCTGCCGGCGTGTCGTCGACCGAGGCGTGCCGATCGGTTGCGTGCGCCCGGATGTCGCGGGCCTCGCAGGTCCAGGCGCTTCCCAGCGCCCTGCCCGCCAGCGCATGGCCAAGCGGGCCTGGAAACATCTGGGGGTAGAGGGTCAGGATGGTCGCGCGCCACATGGCTGAAACACCGAAGGTTCTAGGCCTCGCGCCACCCTATCGCGCGTCCCGGGGGGCGGCGTCCACCGCCCATGCCGAAGAAGCGTAAGTCATGCGCGTTTCCGCGCTTGTCGCGACGCGGAGGCGCGGCTTACTCTCCTGATGTGAGCACGGTAGCCATCGACATCAGGCCTGCCCATGCGGACGACGCCGCCTCGATCGCCGCCGTCCACGACGCCGCCTGGCGCAACGCCTATCGCGGCCTGATCCCGGGCCGAGAGCTCGAGCGGATGATCGAGCGCAGGGGCCCGTCATGGTGGGCCGGCGCGCTCCGCCGCGGCAGCCGCGTCAGCCTGCTGATCTTCGCCGGAGAGACCGTCGGCTACGCCAGCTCAGGCCGCAACCGGGCCTCGACGCTCGCCGTCGGCGGCGAAGTCTACGAGCTTTATCTCAAGCCGGAATATCAGGGCCTCGGCCTCGGCCGCCGGCTGTTCTCGGCGGCCCGTGGCGAGCTCGCCGCGCGCGGCCTCTCCGGCGCCGCCGCATGGTCGCTCGCCGGCAACGACCCTGCCTGCGGCTTCTACGCCCGGCTCGGCGGCAAGCTCGCGGCCCGCGGCGTGGAGCATTTTGGCGACGTCACGCTGGAGAAGTTCGCCTACGTCTGGCGGTGACGTCTCCCGGACATGTCTCGCGTCAGCGCGGCGTTCTTCACGACGTCGGCCGCAGGTCGTCCCGCAGCCCTATTTCACGTCTCCCAGGCCTTTGCGCCGGCCATTCCGCGCGCTAGACGTTTCGGCGACCGAAAGCCTCAGGGAGAACGCGCGATGTTCGTCGCCATGAACCGCTTCAAGGTGTTCGCCGCCGAAGCGGAAGCCTTCGAGACCGTGTGGCGCGAGCGCGACCGCCACCTCGAGGAGGTCCCGGGCTTCGTGGAGTTCCACCTGCTCAAGGGTCCGGCCGACGCCGACACGGTGCTCTACGCCAGCCACACGATCTGGCGCTCGCGGGAGGATTTCGAAGGCTGGACGCGCTCTGAAGCGTTCCGCAAGGCGCATGGCGGCGCAGGCTCCAGCAAGCCGATGTTCGCCGGCCATCCCCAGTTCGAGGGCTTCGAGGCCGTGCTGATCGAGAAGAACCAGAAGGCTGCGGCATGAACGACGATTTCGATCGGAACGGCCGCATGAACCAGCCCGTCCTGCAGTCCCGAGACACCATCGGCCGCCGCGTCGCGCGGATGATGCTCGAGGTCGGGGCCATCCACGTGCGCCCCGACGAGCCGTTCATCTTCACGTCCGGCTGGGCGAGCCCGGTCTACACCGACTGCCGCAAGCTCATCTCCTACCCGCGGCTGCGCAAGCAGCTGATGGACGACGCCGCAGCGACCATCCTGCGCGAGGTCGGCTATGAGAGCCTCGACGCCGTGGCGGGCGGCGAGACCGCGGGCATCCCCTTCGCGGCGTGGATCGCCGAGCGGCTGATGCTGCCGATGCTCTATGTCCGCAAGAAGCCCAAGGGCTTCGGCCGCAACGCCCGGATCGAAGGCGCGGTGACTGAGGGCCATCGCACCATCCTGATCGAGGATCTGACGACCGACGGCGGCTCCAAGGTCGCGTTCTGCGAGGCGCTGCGCGAGGCGGGACAGGTCGTGGAGCACGCCTTCGTGCTGTTCCACTACGGCATCTTCCCCGAGACCCACCAGACGATGGAGCGGATCGGCGTCAGGCTGCACGAGCTCGCGACCTTCTGGGACGTGCTGGCGGTCGCGAAGGAGGACGGCAAGATCGATCCGGGCAAGCTCGGCGACGTCGAGGCCTTCCTGAACGCGCCGGCGGCGTGGTCCGCCGCCCATGGCGGCGCGTCGAGCTTCAAGGCGGGCTGACGCCGGGGCCCGCCGGCGGCGTCTTGGGCTCGAACGGGCATAAATCCCTGATCAGGCAGTCCGGGCATTCCGGCCTGCGGGCCTTGCAGACATAGCGGCCGTGCAGGATCAGCCAGTGATGGGCGTGCCGCTTGTAGCGGGCGGGGACCGCCTTCTCGAGCCCGAGCTCGACCTCGAGCGGCGTCTTGCCCGGCGCGAGGCGGGTGCGGTTGCCGACGCGGAACAGATGCGTGTCGACCGCGATCGTCGGCTCGCCGAAGGCGTTGTTCAGCACGACGTTCGCGGTCTTGCGGCCGACTCCCGGCAGCAGCTCCAGCGCCGCGCGGGACGGCGGCACCGCGCCGCCATGCTCGGCGAGCAGTTGTCGCGATAGCGCGATCACGTTCTTCGCCTTGTTGCGATAGAGCCCGATGGTCCTGATCAGCTCTCGCACCCGGTCCTCCCCGAGCGCGACCATCGTTTCGGGCGTCGACGCCTCTGCGAACAGCTTGCGCGTGGCCTTGTTGACGCCCGCATCGGTCGCCTGCGCGGACAGCACGACAGCCACCAGCAGCGTATAGGGGTCCGTGTGCTCGAGCTCGCCCTTCGGCTCCGGCTCGCGCGCCTCGAAACGGCGGAAGATCTCCTCCACGATCGCCGGCGGCAGGCGCTTCGGCCCGACCGGGCGCTTGGGCTTGGTCGCCGGCTTTTTCGCGGGCGAGGACTGACGAAGGACCATGGCCGTCATATACTCAACTGATGAGCCCCGACGCCAGACCGAGCGACGCTGAGACCGTGGTGTTCCAGGCGGAGATCACGCCGCATCGCTCGCTCGGCCGGCGCGGCTTCCTGATCGTCATGCTCGGGTTTGGCGGCCTGTCCGCGTTCGTCAGCGTTCCGTTCTATCTGCTCGGCGCCTGGCCGGTTCTCGGCTTCCTTGGCCTGGACGTGCTGGCGCTCTGGATCGCGTTCCGGCTGAGCTTTGCTCAGGCCCGCGCCTGCGAACAGGTCGCGCTGACCTACGTCGAGTTGCTCGTCCGCAAGATCACCCCCCGCGGCCGTATTGCGGAATGGCGGTTCAACCCGCTCTGGGTGAAGCTCGAGACCGAGACCGACGAGGATTTCGGGATGACGCGGCTCGCCATCGCCCAGCGCCAGGAGCGGCTCGATCTCGCCGGGGCGCTGTCGCCGTGGGAACGCGCCGAATTCGCCAAGGCGTTCGGCGCCGCGCTCGCCGCAGCCCGCGCCGGGCCGATGCGCTCTGGAGCGATCGACTAACGATCAGGAAGAGATTCCGGAACCGATCGGGGATCGGGGCGTTTTTACATCGCGACGGCGCGTAAACGGGACCGGGCCGACGCTCCCGCACAATTTCCCATGCTTTCACGCCGCAAAGGATGACGAAAAATGGAAGCGCCCCTGATCGGCATTCTGATCACCATTCTGGTGATATTCCTCGTGCTCTACCTCGTCGGCTTGCTGCCGATCGACGGGCGGGCGAAACAGATCGTCCGGGTGATCGTGATCATCATCGGCATCATTTCGCTGCTGAAGTATCTCGCGGTGTTTTAAGCCCGCGAAGCTTTCAGCCAGCGTAAGGTTCAGGCGCGCCGCCCCGACGATTCGGGACGGCGCGCTTTTTCCGTCCAGCAGAACCGCTCCCACCTCAGCGCGTCGGCGACGATGAGGTCGAGATCGTCGCGCCTCGGAGTCCAGCTCAGCGTCTCGCGGATGCGGGACGCGTCCGCGATCGAGACGTAAGGGTCGCCCGCCCGCCGCGGGCGTTCGACCGCCGCAAGTTCGCGGCCGGCGGCGCGGCCGACCGCCGCGATCACCTCGCGCACCGAATAGCCGAACCCATAGCCGCAGTTGAGGGTCAGGCCGCCGGATCCACCCGCTCTCAGATGCCTGAGCGCCGCGACATGGGCGTCCGCCAGATCGGAGACGTGGATGTAGTCGCGCACCCCTGTCCCGTCCGGCGTCGGCAGATCGGTCCCGAAGATCTGCAACCCATCATTCAGGCCAAGAGAGGCGCGGGCGGCGAGCGTGATCAGGTTCGACGCGCCTGGCGAACGCTGGCCTGACCGGAGCTGCGGGTCGGCGCCCGCGACGTTGAAATAGCGCAGGGTGACGTAGGACAGGCCATGCGCCGCCGAGACGTCGCGCAGCATTCGCTCCGTCATCAGCTTGGAGGCGCCGTAAGGCGAAGCCGGATCGCACGGCGCGGTCTCCGCAGTCGGGGTCGGCGGTTCAAGGCCGTAGACGGCGGCGGTCGAAGAAAAGATGAAGCGCTTCACGTCGGCCGCCACCAGCGCGCCGAGCAGGGCCCGCGTCTTGCAGGTGTTGGCCGCGTAAGCGCCGAGCGGATCGCGCACGGACTCCGATACTACGATGCGCGCGGCGAAATGGGCGACCGTGTCGATCTGGTGCGTGGCGAGCGTGCGCAACACCAGCGCCTCGTCGGCGACATCGCCGACGACGAGCGGCACTCCCTCCGGCACGGCTTCACGAAACCCGGTCGACAGATCGTCGAGCACCACGGCCGGCTCGCCCGCGTCGCGCAGCGCCAGCGCCATGTGGGACCCGATATAGCCTGCGCCGCCTGTGATCAGCACGGTCATGCGCGTCGCTCCGCAAGCCGGCGATCGGCCGGCGGTGCGGGACATTACCGGAACGGCCTTTATGTTTGGTTGCGCCACGTCCGACTGCGAGACGGCCACCCCACGATCGACCGCTAACGGTTCATTAACGCTGTCGCGCGATTTTACGTCTCGATTCTGGCGTATCGCGAAGGGGGCACGAGCGCTCATGTCTGACGCGAGCGGGCCCCGCGCCCGCGCCGTGAACGATCGCTGGTGGCGAGGCCTCGCGGCACGCTCCACGATCGCGATCGGCGTTTTGCTCGCGGGCATGGCGGTGGTCATCACGCTGACGGCCGCGCTCTATGTTCGCGCCGAAGGCGTCGCCGCAGTCGAACGCAGGCTGGCGCGCGACGCGGACCGCATCTCGCTCGCGCTCGCGCTCGACGGCCGCACGCTCGCCCAGGCGAGCTTTGCGGAATTGACCGCAGGCTCCGTCGACTACGCCTATGTCGCGCTTCCCGATGGAAGACTGGTGGCCGGCGTCGCCCCGGCGACGAGCGTGACGACCTTCTCGCAGGACGCTCTGGCCCGCAGCCGGGCCTTGGGCGTCGCTGCGCTGGTCGAAGCCGACGGCGTCGCGCACGCCGCAAAGGTCGTCACCCTGATCGACGGCAAGACTGCGGTGCTGCATGTCGGCCGCTCGCTGTCATCCGCGACCGCCGCGATGCGCGACATCGTCATCTACGGGCTGCTCGCGACGCTCGCCTTCCTGATCCTCGCATTGCCTTTGGCCGCGCTTCTGATCGACAGGGCCGCCTCGCCCTTGAGGACGCTGACGCGCGCCGTGACCCGGCCCGGCTCCGCCAAGGACGAGATGAGCCGCGTCAGCGACCGTCATGACGAGATTGGCGCGCTCGCCCGCGCCCATCTTTCCATCACCCGCAACCTTGCGGAGAGCGCCGCGGCGCTGCACAGGCTGACCTTCGACGATCCGCTCACTCTCCTTCCCAACCGCAGCAGCCTGATCAGCCGGCTTTCGGCCGCCCTCCAGGTCGGGCAGGACGTGGCCCTGATCAAGCTGGAGGTCGACGGCCTCGCGCGGGTCGCCGCAGGGCTCGGCCAACAGCACGGCGACGAGGCGATCCGCCGCGCGGCGGACTGGTTGCGCAAGGTCGCCGACGAATGGGCGCTTCAGGCGACCTTGCCGCCGCCGCGCGGCGGAGATCCGGCGGTGTTCCTCGCGCGGATTTCCGATTGCGGCTTCGCGATGCTGGCGCCGGGCGCCGGCGCCGCCGACGCCGAAGCGCTCGCGCGACGCGCGCTGGCGGCTTTCGAGACCCCCATGCCGCTCGGCGAGCACCACGTGACGCTGACGATCGCCGTCGGCGTCGCGATCGGCCCGGCCGACGGCGACGAGGCCGGCGCGCTGCTGCGGAGCGCGGCCGCCGCGCTCGAAGCGGCGCGCGCGGCGGGTCCGCAATCGGTGCGCGCCGCCGCGGCCGACCTGAACCGGCTCGCCTATGGCCGACTCCGCCTTGAGCAGGACCTTCGCCGCGCGCTCGAGCACGACCAGCTCGAAGTGTATTTCCAGCCCCAGATCGCGCTGAAGACCAACGTGGTCTCGGGAGCCGAAGCGCTGGTGCGCTGGCGGCATCCGACACGCGGGCTCGTGCCTCCGATCGAATTCGTGGCGGTCGCAGAGGAATGCGGGCTCGTGGAGCCGCTGGGCCGCTTCGTTCTGGCGGAAGCCTGCCGGATGAGCGCCGGGTGGGCCGCGATCGGGATCGAACTGCGGATCGCGGTCAACGTCTCGACGATCCAGTTCCGTCATCCGCGCTTCGCCGAAACCACCCTCCAGATCATCCGGGCCTCCGGCGCCGCGCCCTCAAGCATCGAACTCGAGATCACCGAAAGCGCGGCGATGGGCGATCCGGCGCACGCCGCGCGCGAACTCGCCCCGCTCAAGGCGGCGGGCGTCAGCATCGCGATCGACGACTTCGGCACCGGCTATTCAAACCTGGCGACGCTGACCCAGCTGCCGTTCAACGTGCTCAAGATAGACCGCGCCTTCGTGCGCGACGCGCTCGTCGTCCCGGCGGCGCGGGTGGTGGTCGGCACGATCATCGCGATGGCGGAGAAGCTCGGCTTCGAGACGGTCGCCGAGGGCGTGGAGACCGTCGACCAACTCGAACTCGTCCGTGGCTATGGCTGCACGCACGCGCAGGGCTATCTGTTCGGCCGACCGATGGCCGCGGCGGCGCTCGAAGCCTGGTACGCGAACCGCATGGTGGACGAACTCAAGGCGATCGGCGGCCGCGCCGCGGCGACCAGGCCGCTTCCCGCGCGCGAACAGCTTCAGTCGCGGTGAGCCTCACGCGTCCCAAGCCGCCCGTCATTGAGCCGTCGCGCCGAAGCGGCTAGAACCCGCCGGCCCGAGTTCGGCCTTACGGCCCGTAGAGCGAAGCGATGACCGGAAGCGTCCCCAACCCGCACGACACCGCCCGCATCCTCGTCGAGGCGCTGCCCTACATGCAGCGCTACGACGCGGCGACCGTCGTGGTGAAATATGGCGGCAACGCCATGGGCGACGCGGACGCCGCGCGCTGGTTCGCCCAGGACGTCGCGATCCTCAAGGAGGTCGGCATCAACCCCGTGGTCGTCCACGGCGGCGGCCCGCAGATCGGCGCGATGCTGGAAAGGCTCGGCATCAAGAGCGAGTTCAAGGGCGGCCTTCGCGTCACCGACCAGGCGACGGTCGAGATCGTCGAGATGATCCTCGCGGGCTCGATCAACAAGCAGATCGTGGCCACGATCAACGCCGAGGGCGGCCGCGCGATCGGGCTTTCGGGCAAGGACGGCGGCATGGTCAAGGCGCGCAAGGTGACGCGCAGCATGATCGATCCCGCCACCGGCCGAGAGGAGGTCGTCGACCTCGGCTTCGTCGGCGAACCCGACCTCGTCGACCGAACCGTGCTCGACTGGGTGATCGCCTCCGACCTGATCCCGGTGATCGCTCCGGTCGCGACCGCTGTGGACGGGCCGCAGACGTACAACGTCAACGCCGACACCTTCGCAGGCGCTGTCGCCGGCGCGGTCAACGCCAAGCGCCTGCTGATGCTCACCGACGTGCCGGGCGTGCTGGATAAGACCGGACAACTCATCCACCGGCTCTCGATCGAGGAGGCGCGTCGCCTGATTGCGGACGGCACGGTCTCCGGCGGCATGATCCCGAAGGTCGAGACCTGCATCTATGCGGTGGAGAAGGGCGTCGAGGGCGTCGTCATCCTGGACGGCAAGACCCCGCACGCCGTGCTGATCGAGCTGCTGACCGACGGCGGCGCCGGCACCCTGATCACCCGCTGACGCGCATGGCCGTCGTCCCGTTCAAGCGACCCGACGACCGCGGCAAGCGCCCTCAGGCGCAGGCGGCCGGCCGCCGCTCCTTTCTGGAGTTCGCGACCGCCATGGCGGTGATCGGCCTCGCGCTGTTCCTGCTGCCGTCGCTCTGGAGCGGCGTGCCGCAGAACATGCTGGCGATCGTCCACCTGCTGGTGGCCGTGGTCTATTTCCAGCAGGGCCCGCGGGTCGCGGCAGGCTTCTGGATCGCGCTGACGCTGGCGACGCTCGTGGTCACCGGCGCGCCTTCGCCGGTGACCTACGCGCTCGAGCAGGGCGCACGCGCGGCGGACGCCGCGCTTCGCTGAATAAAAAGGCGGCGAGCCCCTGCGTAAAAGGCTCGCCGCATCCATGAACGTCCGGCCCGAGGGAGGAGAAGAGCCGGACGTGAGACCATGGAAAGTTGAGTTGGGGGGTCGGCCGGAGCCGACCCCGATTTCTCAGCTGTTCGGCAGCGTGAAGACCGTCACCTGGCCGCCAAGCGTGGTGTAGTTCGCGAGGGCGGCGTAGCCGCCGGCCGCGCCCAGACCTTCGCTGCCGCCGGTCAGACCGGCCGCGAGGCCGATGCCGGCCCAGCCGCCGACGCCCGAGAGCACCGCGATGTATTCCTTGCCCTTGTGCTCATAGGCCACGACGTTGCCGACGATGCCGGACGGCGTCTTGAACTTGTAGAGCTCCTTGCCGGTCTTGGCGTCGACAGCCTTCAGGTAGCCTTCGAGCGTGCCGTAGAACACGACGTTGCCCGCGGTCGCCAGGGCGCCGGACCACACGGAGAACATCTCCTTGTTGGACCAGACGATCTTACCCTTGACGTTGTCCCAGGCGATGAAGTTGCCCATGCCGCCATGGCTGTTGGGCGCGGCGTACATCGACAGCGTCGCGCCGACATAGGGCTGGCCCGCGGTGTAGGCGACGCGGAACGGCTCGTAGTCCATGCAGACGTGGTTGGTGGGGACGTAGAACAGATCGGTCTTCGGCGAGTACGACGACGGCTGCTGGTCCTTGGTGCCGAGAGCCGACGGGCAGACGCCCTGGGTGTTGTTGTCCTCGCCGTTCTGCTCCGTCGAGAATTTGGCGTTCAGGACAGGACGCCCATAGGTCTTGGAGCTCTTGTCCATGTCGATTTTCGACGCCCAGTTCACGACCGGGTCGTACTTCTCGGCGACGAGCAGGGCGCCCGTCTCGCGGTTCAGCGTGTAGCCGAAGCCGTTGCGGTCGAAGTGGGTCAGGAGCGGCTGCACCTTGCCGTCGATCTTCTGATCCGTGAGGACCATCTCGTTGACGGCGTCGTAGTCCCACTCGTCATGCGGGGTCAGCTGATAGATCCACTTGGCGACGCCGGTGTCGGCGTCGCGCGCGAAGATCGACAGCGACCACTTGTTGTCGCCCGGACGCTGCTTGGGGTTCCAGGTCGAGGGATTGCCCGTGCCGTAATAGATCAGGTTGAGCTTCGGATCGTACGAGTACCAGCCCCAGGTCGCGCCGCCGCCGGTCTTCCACTGGTCGCCTTCCCAGGTCTTCAGCGAAGAATCCTTGCCGATCGGCTTGCCGAGCTCGGTGGTCTTCTCCGGATCGACCAGCATCTCGTCGTCCGGACCCGTCGAATAGGCCTTCCAGACGAGCTTCCCGGACTTGAGGTCGTATGCGGTCAGCCGTCCGCGGACGCCGAACTCGCCGCCCGAGACGCCGACGATCAGCTTGTCCTTGACCGGCATGACGGTCGCCGTGTTGGTCTCGCCCTTCTTCGAGTCGCCGTTCACGACCGACCACTTCTTCTGGCCGGTCTTGGCGTCGAGCGCCACGACGGTCGTGTCGGCCTGCGCCAGGAAGATCATCCCCTCGGCATAGGCGACGCCACGATTGACGGTGTCGCAGCACATCACGGAGATGACGTTCGGGTCCTGCTTCGGCTGGTAGGTCCAGAGGATCCGGCCGTTGTCGTTCAGGTCGAGCGCGAACACGTTGTTCGGATAGGGCGTGTGGACATACATGATGTCGCCGATCACGAGCGGACCGCCTTCGTGGCCGCGCAGCACGCCGGTCGAGAAGCTCCAGGCGACCTGCAGCTTCTTCACATTCTGGGCATTGATCTGGTCGAGCTTGGAATAGCGGGTGTTGGCGTAGTCGCCCGTCTGGATCGCGAATTCGGCCGGATTGGCGATGTGCTTCAGCACGTCGTCGTTCGCCGACGCGGCCGACATGGCCCCGGCGACCCAGAACCCAAGGGCTGTAGACAGTAAGCGCTTCATGGACTTCCTCCAGGACGGCGGTGACGCCGGCAGGCGCGTGTTTTCGTTGGCCCCCGAGGGCGATCCGCCTCTTGATCTCTTAGGAAAGGCTCAGAATTTCCGACGTCGCCGTAGAGACAGCCTCCCGAATGCGGCCGGGAATTCTTCCCGATTTCGGCGCGGCGCTTGCAATCGGCCTCCCCATCCCGGACACCAATCCCTTGGAAGGGCAGGACTTTCACAGATGTCTCTGTTGGCTAGCCTGATCTACCGGGTCATCGGCGCGGTGACGCTCTGCCTGCTCTGCGCGGCGGCCTGGGTGATGGTCGACGCCAACCGGAACATCCGGGCCGAGGTGACGGCTTCCGCGGACCGCGTGGCGCAGCAGGCGGCCGGCCTCGCATGGCGCGAGATGACGTTCCGCGGCAGCGTCGGGGCGAACGCCAAATTCGCCTTCCCGGACTGGCGGAGCTCCGACACGCTCCGCGTCATCAGTCCGGGCTACTGCGTCAGCCTCGCCTGGACCGGCGAGGCGCCGCTCAGGCTCTGCGGCGGCCCGGCGAACGTCGGCGCTTCGGCGCCGACGTGGTTCATGGCGTTCTATCGCGCGATCTTCGGCCCGACCGAAGCAGAGACCCGCAACATCCACGTGTTCAAGCAGACCGCTGGCGTCGTCGTCGCCGAGGCGGACGAGGGCGCTGCGGCCCGGCAGGCCTGGCGCCAGGTGAGCGTGGTGGTCGGCGTCGCCGCTGCGATGGCGGTCGGGATCGGCCTGCTCGCGACCCTCGCGATCGGCCACGCGCTGCGGCCGGCCGACGTGATCGTCGCGGGCCTGAAGCGACTGGAGGCCGGCGACCTCGGCGCGCGGCTGCCCGCGTTCAGGACACGCGAGTTCGACCTGATCGCGCGCGCCTTCAACGATCTCACCCAACGCCTGTCGCACACCACCGCGCAACGCGCGGCGCTGACGCGCCGCCTGTTCCAGGTGCAGGAAGACGAGCGTCGGTCATTGGCGCGTGACCTCCATGACGAGTTCGGGCAATGCCTGACCGCGACCCGCGCGCTCGCCGCGGCGATCATGGCGGCGAGCGAGACGGAGCGACCGGACGTCGCCGAGGAGGCGCGCGAGATAGGGAGCATCAGCGAACGGATGATGGCGACCCTCCGAAGCACCCTCTCGCGCCTGCGGCCGCCCGAGCTCGACGAGGTGGGGCTCGAGCGCAGCCTCGATCATCTGGTCGCGAGCTGGAACGCCCGTCTCGCAGCGCCGGCGGGACAATCTGCGCCGCCCGTGTTCCGCCTCGACATCATCGGCGGCCTCGCCGCCGTGCCCAATCAGGCCGCGCTGACGATCTACCGCGTGGCCCAGGAATGCCTGACCAACGCTGCGCGGCATGGCGCTCCCACCGAGGTTCGGGTCAAGGTCGAACGCACGGCGGGCGCTGACAACGCGGTCGCCTTGACAGTGGAGGACGACGGCGGCGGCGATCCGGCCTCGCTGACCGACCGCGCGGGACATGGCATCCTCGGCATCCGCGAACGGATCGAGGCGTTGGGCGGCAGGCTCACGACCGGGCCGGCGGCGCACGGGGTGCGGATCGCCGCGATCATCCCTCTCTACGGCCTCGAACCGGCCGGGGCCGGCGGAGCGAACGCGTGAGCGCAACCACCATCCTACTGGTCGATGACCATCCCGTCGTGCGGGCGGGCTACCGCAAGCTGATCGAACGCAAGACCGGCTACTGCGTGGCCGGCGAGGCCGAGAACGTCTCGGAGGCCTATCTGCAATACCGCAAGCTGCAGCCGAGCATCGTCATCCTCGACCTCAGCCTGCCGGGATCGAGCGGGCTGGAGGCGATCAGGCGCATCCGCGGCTACGACCGGAAAGCCCGCATCCTGGTGTTTACGATGCATGACGGGCTCGCCTTCGCGCTGAAGGCGTTCGACGCCGGCGCAATGGGCTACGTCACAAAAAGCAGCCCCCCGACCGAGCTGATCGACGCCATGACCACGATCGTGCAGGGCGGCCGGGCGGTCAGCGCGGACATCGCGCGGGAGATCGCGGCCGAGCGGATGGCCGGCCGGCGGTCGCCGATCGAGAGCCTCGCCCCGCGCGAGGTCGAGATCCTGCAGCTGATCGCGTCGGGGATGACGACGGACGCCATCGCCGGGGCCCTGTCGCTCAGCCAGAAGACCGTCCAGAACTATCACTCGGGCATCAAGGCCAAGCTCAGCGCGCAGACCGACGCCAGCCTCGTATGGCTCGCGATCAGCGCGGGGCTGCTGGAGGTCGATGCGCCGGCGTGAAGGCGCGGAGCGGCGAAACGGCCTCGACGTCCCTGGATAAAGCCGCCTCGCGACGCCACAACCAATATGTCATGAATCGCGCGCTAGGCTGGAGCGTCGGCCACAGCGGGCGAAACGATCAAGCGACATCATGAACCGCGTACCCGATCCCCAGTCCTTCGCAGTCCTCAAGGAGCATGTGCGCCAGGCCGAGGAGAAGGGCTTCGACCACGTCGACACCTGGGTCTTCGACCTCGACAACACGCTCTACCCGGCCTCGTCGCGACTGTTCGACCAGATCGACGCCAAGATCACGGCCTATATCGCGAACCGCCAGGGCATCGACGGTCTGAGCGCCCGGGCGCTGCAGAAATACTACTACCGGCGCTACGGTACGACGCTGAAGGGGCTGATGTCGGAGGACTGGCTCGATCCGGACGACTTCCTCGCCTTCGTGCATGACATCGACCATTCGGTGCTGGCGCCCGCGCCGGCCCTGGCGGAAGGCATCGCCCGGCTCCCCGGCCGACGTTTCGTGCTGACCAACGGCTCGCGCCGGCATGCGGAGAGCACCATCGCCCGGCTCGGGGTCGCCCACCTGTTTGACGACGTGTTCGATATCGCGGCTTCGGGCTTCGTGCCGAAGCCGGAGGCGGCCGCCTACGACCTGTTCCTGAAGCTCCATGGCGTCGCCCCGGCGAGGGCCGCGATGTTCGAGGATCTCGGCAAGAATCTCGTGGTGCCGCATGCGCTCGGCATGCGAACCGTGCTGGTGGTGCCCGCCGAGGGCGAGCCCGACGCGCTCGATCGCCTCACCGCTCTCGACGACGCCTCGCCCGCCGCGCATGTCGACCACATGACGGACGACCTCGCCGGCTTCCTCGCCGCTCTCGCGATCGTGGCGCGCTAGCTCTACCGCCCGGCCTCTCGCGCGGCCGCCCGAATTCCCGCGAGCGTCGCAGTCGGCGTGATCGCCTCGGGGTCGATCTGCACATGGACCAGCGCCGGTCGCCCGCAGGCGCGCGCCTCCGCGAAGGCGGCGGCGAACCGGCCGCTCTCCGTCACTGAAAAGCCCACCGCGCCATAGGCTCGTGCGAGCGCGGCGAAGTCCGGATTGCGCAACGCCGTCCCGAACGGCTTGCCCGGATAGTCCCGCTCCTGATGCATCCGGATCGTGCCGTACTGGCCGTTGTCGAGCACGACGACAACCAGCGCGAGCTCGCGCTGGACGGCGGTCGCCAGTTCCTGCCCCGTCATCAGAAAGCAGCCGTCGCCCGCCAGCGCCACGACCTCGCGGTCGGGGAACAACCGCTTCGCCGCGATCGCAGCCGGCAGGCCGTAGCCCATGGAGCCCGAGGTCGGCGCGAGCTGCGATCCGTAGGCCGTGAACCGGTGGAAGCGGTGCAGCCACCCGGCGTAGTTGCCGGCGCCGTTGCAGACTATGGCGTCCGCCGGCAGTCCGGCGAGCGCCGCCATCACCTCCGCCATCTGGACGGCGCCGGGATGCGCGGGGACCGCGCCCGACCACTCGAGATAATCCCGACGCGCCGCAGCAGCCTCGTCAGCCCAGGGGATGGTTTGGGGCGGCTGCAGGCCTTCGAGCGCGGCCGCGAAGGCGATCGGCGAGGCGTTGATCCCGAGAGTCGGCTGGTACACCCGGCCGATCTCCTCGGCGTCGGCATGGACATGGACCAGAGCCTGCCGCGGCGTGGGGACCGACAACGCCGCGTAGCTCTGGCTCGACGCCTCGCTCAGCCGGCCGCCGACCAGCAGGACGAGATCGGCGCGCGCCACGCGGGCCGCGAGCTTCGGGTTCGGCGCGATGCCGAGATCGCCGGCGAAGCTCGGATGATCGGCCGGAAACAGCATCTGCCTGCGGAAGGTGACGGCGACCGGAAGCGCAAAGCGCGCCGCGAAACGCTTGACCCGCTCCACCGCCGCCGCCGACCAGCGCGAGCCGCCCACGAGCGCGATCGGCCTCTTCGCCGCCCACAGCATCTTCTGAAGCTGCGCCATATCGGCGAGCCCGGGCCATGTCTCGGCGGAGACGACGGGAGCGGCGTCCGCGATCTCAGCGGTTTCCGCAAGCATGTCCTCGGGCAGCGCGATCACGACCGGGCCGGGGCGGCCCTGGCATGCGACCCGCAGCGCACGCGAGACGAATTCGGGGATGCGGGCGGGATCGTCGATCTCGACGACCCATTTCGCCATCGAGCCGAACACCGCGCGACAGTCGAGCTCCTGGAAGGCCTCGCGATGGCGCACGCCGCGCGCGACCTGCCCGACGAACAGGATCATCGGCGTCGAGTCCTGGCTCGCCACGTGGAGTCCGCTCATGGCGTTGGCGGCGCCGGGGCCACGGGTGACGAAGCAGAGGCCGGCGCGTCCCGTCAGCTTGCCGGCGGCCTCCGCCATCATCGCGGCGCCGCCCTCCTGCCGGCAGACGACAAAGTCGAAGCGCTTCGCGCGCATCGCCTCGAGAACGGGGAGGTAGCTTTCTCCGGGCACGCCGAAGCCAAGCGCAAGACCGTTCGCCACGAGCGCGTCGACGAGAATGTCGGCGCCGGTGCGCAGAGCCGCCATCCGCTTCTCCCGCCTCAGCCGTGCCGGTCGGCGGCGATCACGACGGGAACGCGCGCGAGGATCATGCGCAGGAGGCTCCTCGGCAGCATGCGGCCGACCCGGATGGCGGCGACCATCTGCCAGGGGAACGCGATCCGCTCGGCGCCGCGTTCGATACGGCGCCGGATCAGCGCCGCCGCGTCGTCCGCGGACATCTCGAACGGCTTCGGCCCGAGATAGCGGGCGCTCATGTCGGAGGTGACGAAGCCTGGGCAGACAACGCTGACTCCGACCTGGTCCGGCGCGAGGAAATCGCCGAGCGCCTCGCCCCAGGCGAGAACGCCGGCCTTGGAGGCGGAATAGGCCGCGGTGTCGCCGACCGGCTGGAGGGCCGCGAGCGAGCTCATCAGCACGATGCGGCCGCCGCGGCGGGCTCGCATCGGCTCGATCAGCGGCGTGGCGGTGGCGATCGCGCCCTCGAGATTGACGCGGAGCTGGCGTTGCGCGCTCTCGAAGGTCTCCATCCGCCGGCCCTCCTCGAGGCCGCCCGAGACTCCGGCGTTGGCGATCAGCAGATCGACGGGATGCGCGGCGTCGAAGGCGAGCAGGACGCTCGACAGCGCCGCTGCGTCGGAGACGTCGACGGAGGCGATCTCGACGGCGGCGCCCTTCGCCCGGCATTCGGCGGCGACCGCCTCGAGCCGTGCGGCGTCGCGTCCAATCAGCAGCAGCGTCGCCCCGGGTTCGGCGTAGACGCGGGCCAGCGCGGCGCCGATGCCGCGACCGCCGCCGGTGACGACGACCGACCTCGGAAACCCGGAACGCGCAGACATGGAGCTCACTCGCCGGGGACCGGAGATCTCTCGGCGTAGGCGCGCTCGACCCGCCAGCCGGGCGCCCTGGCGCGCGCGAGATGCGGCGAATGCGCGACCAGCCGGACCATCGCGTTCGCGACCGCAATGTCGACAGCCTCGCCCGAATAGAACCCCCCGTTCAGCTGGGTCTGCGCCGTGACGACCTTGCGGAACGCCGCCACGAAGTCCGGATCGGGCGGCGTCGGCGCGCGCCAGAAGCTCTCGAGCGTGCCTTGATGGGTGAGGCCGGGGAGATCGTAGATCGCCTGTCCGAGCGCGATCGTCGGCTTGCCGCGGTCGATCGCAAGCGTGCCGATGGTGCTGTTCACCACCACGACGCCGGACGAGCGGTCGATGAGCCCTGCCCCCTGACCGCCGTCCATATAGAGCAGCCGGTCGCCGAGGCCGGTGCGGCGGCCGGTGATCTGCGTCGCGCGCCGGCGATTCACGAGACCGTTGTCGAGCGGGTGCAGCTTGACGACGAGACGCGCCTCCGGCGCCGCGTGGGCCGCGAAGGAGCGGGCGACGAATTCGACGACCTCGTTCATCGCGCTGAACGGCGAATGGAGGCGGATCTGGTAATCGCTGTCGAGTTGCAGCGGCAAGACGAAATACGGCGCGCCCTCGGCCGCCAGCGCCTGCTCCACCCCCGCCGCCCGACGCGCTTCAGCCTTGCGGCGCATGAAGCGGCCGATCCAGCCGGCGTATTCGATCAGCGGATGCTGCGGACGATAGCGGCGATAGCCCGGATAGAGATACGGGAACCCCATATTCGCGCCGTTGTAGATGACGTCCCACAGCGAGCGCGTGCGCATGTCGCCATAGATCGGGCGATGGGGAACCTGTTCCGGAAGCTCGTCGGCGAGCCGCCGGATCGTCTCCGGATCGCGGGGCAGGCTGGAGAAGCCGTTGACGCCGCCGGCCTCCATCGTGATCCAGTGCGGGCGAAAATAGCCCTCCTCGAAGACATGGACGTCGACGCCACGAAGCTGGGCGGTGGCGATCGCGACGCGGTGATAGGGCCGCCCGTCGCCGAACAGGACGAGGTCGGTCACCTCGCGCGCGTCCATCAGCGCCGACAGGAAATCCCGCCAGTCGTCGAACCTGCCGCGATAGTCGACGGCGCCCGGGACGCCCCAGAACAGCCTGTCGCCGAGATTGAGATTGATTCGCTCGACGCCGTAACCTTCGTTACGGAGCGCCTTGCCCAGCCGCTTGAAGAAGGGCGAGGCCAGCCCCTGAAGAAAAAGGAACGTGCGTTTCGGCCGCGTTCGAACGTCGTCCCCGCCGTCGATCATCGGTCGCCTGCCCGGGTCGGGTTCTAGCGACCCAACCCCGTCCTTTCGCTATGGCGCGCCCAAAACGATCTCGCACTTGCGAGAACCTGCGACGTCTGAGCCGAGCCGGCGGCGTCGCATTGGCCGTTGCACCGCAAGCGGCGGACCGCTAGCGCTGAACTTGAATTTGGGAGCGTAGAAAACTCGGACCACCATTTGAACCACACGACGGGCAGAGTGGCAATCATATGCAGACGTTTGCGGCGGAGGACCGCGGACGTCGAGGCCATCTCGGGGGTGAGCGCCCCGGCTTTCGCACGCCCGCGCGGACCGCTTGTTGCGGTCGTGACCGCAATTGACGATCCGGCTTTCGAATCGGCGAAAGCGCTCGCAACTGCGAAAAGCGCGCGGTTGCTGACCGTCGCGGAAGGGCCATTCGCGGTGGCGCTGCTCGACCGCGCGGACCGGCCGCTCTGCTATCGCGTCGACGGGCTGGGCGGCGCCGGCGACCCGCCACCGGACCGGGCTGCGCTGCGCGAGGCCTTCGCGGCCCTCGCAAATCTCGCCCCCCCCGGCGACATCCGCATCGCGCCGGAGTTCGACCCCGCAGACGCCGATTTGGTCTGGCTGTCGCCTTATGATCGCCGCCGCATCACGCCCGGCCGCGCTGCAACCATTGCGGGCGACATTCTGCGGCATCGCGAAAAAACTGCGCGCCGGAGCTTCGCGATCGGCGTGACGAGCTGGAAGCGGACGACGCTCACCGCGTTCCTCGACGGACCGAACGGCCCGCCCGTCTTCGTCAGCCGCCCCGAGGACGCCGCAGCGCGCGCGAAGCGGTCGTCCGGGCAGATGGTGGTCTGGGCGTCCCGCCGGACGGAAACCGCCGAGCGCGCCGCACGCGAGGCGGACGTCCCGCTTTCCCGGCTGGAGGACGGCTTCCTGCGCTCGGTCGGGCTCGGCGCGGCCTTCGTCCGCCCGGTCTCGCTCGTGCTCGACGGGGCCGGGGTCTATTACGACCCCGCGGGTCCGAGCGATCTCGAGGTGATCCTTCGCGAGCGCGATATCCCGGAAGCGATGCTGGCTCGCGCCGCCGCGCTCCGCCGGCGGCTCGTGGACGAGGGCGCCACCAAGTACAATGTCGGCGCCTCGGCGGCCGCGCGCGTGGTGCCCGAGGGACGCTTCGGCCTGCTGGTTCCGGGGCAGGTCGAGGACGACGCCTCGATCCTGCGCGGGGCCGGCGCGGTCCGTACCAATCGTGCGCTGCTGGCCGCCGCCCGCGCCCGGAGACCGGACGCCTTCATCGTCTACAAGCCGCATCCCGACGTCGTCGCCGGCTATCGGCGCGGCGAGGCGGTCGATCCCGAATGCGCCCGGCTCGCCGACGCCGTGGTGATCGACGGCTCGATCGCGGCGCTCTATCCGCAATGCCGGGCGATCGAGACCATGACTTCGCTCTCGGGCTTCGAAGGTCTGTTGCGCGGGCTCGAGATCACGACCCACGGACAGCCGTTCTACGCCGGCTGGGGACTGACCGAGGACCTCGCGCCGCAGCCGCGCCGCGGTCGCCCGCGGACGATCGACGAACTGGTCGCGGCCGCGCTCATCCTCTATCCGCTGTATTGCGACCCGGTCACCCTGCTCCCCTGCGGGCCGGAAACCGCGCTCGACCGCATTCTCGAGCAGCGCGCGCAAGCTGCCACCGGGACCGGACGGCTCAGAAGCCGCTTCCGGCACGCCTACGCCCTGACGCGCCATCGGCTGCTCGGCCCGATCGCGCGGAGACTTTCGTGACCTCGCTCCTGATCGCTTTCGCGCTGTCCTTCGTGGTTTCGCTCGAGGTCGAGCGCTGGCCGCCTTCGCTCGGCTCATTCAAGGCGCCGGCAGGCGCGCTGGCGTTCCGGCTAGCCCTGCACGCCGGGCTGTTCGCCGGCGCCTTTGCGCTGTCGTGGCGACCCTGGCACGCCGGCTTCGTCGTCATCGCGCTGTCGGCCCTGTTCGGGGCGGGTGACGGGATGAAACGACGCATTCTCGGCGAGCCTTTGCTGTTCTCCGACTTCGCGCTGGTGCGGCTCGCGATCCGGCACCCACGGCTCTATTACGCCGACAGGCTGAAGAGCCCCCGCGCGATCGGCGCCTTTGCGGCGGTGGCCGCCGCAACCGCGGTGTGGTTCTTCTTCGAGCCTTCGATCCTGCCGCCGGGCGGCGGCGCGCTGCTCGCGATCCCGCCGCTCGCAGCGCTTGCGGTCTGGCTCGGCCTCAGGACTGCGCCCGCGTCCTCCGCCGCGCAGCGGCTGGTCGGCGCGGCGCCGGACCCGGCCCGCGACGTGAGCCGATTCGGTCTTGGCGGCGCCATGCTGCTGCACTGGCTCGCCTGGCGGAGGCAGATCCGTCCCTCCCCGGCCGCGCTCGCGGCGGAGGCGACCACTCCCGCTCCCCGGCCTGCGGCGAAGGGGCCGGCGATGATCGTCGCAATCCAGAGCGAGAGCTTTGTGGACCTCGTCGGCCGAGGGCTGCCGGGCCCGGACCTTCCGGTCTGGCGCAGCCTGAGGAAGCGCGCCATCGCCTGGGGCCGTTGCCGGGTGCCGGCCGAGGGCGCCTATACGATGCGCAGCGAATTCGGATTCCTGACCGGACTGCCGACGGACTCGCTCGGTCTGGACGCGCTCGATCCCTACCTCACAGCCAAGGCCTACGCCTCGGCTTCGCTCGCCCGGCATTTCCGCGCCTCCGGACGGCGCACCATCTTCATCCACCCCTACGACCGCCGGTTCTTCGAGCGAGACGAGCTGATGCCGGCGCTCGGCTTCGAGCGCTTCATCGACGGCGAGGCGTTCGCCGGCTCCGAACGATTCGGCCCTTACGTCTCCGACGCCGCGCTCGCCGATGCGGTGGTCGCGGAGATCGAAGCGGCGCGGGAGCCGACCTTCATCTTCGCCGTCACGATCGAGAATCATGGCCCCTGGGGTCCCGGCCGGATCGAGGGACTCGACGATCCGGCCGCGCAGTATGGCCGCCATCTCGAAAACGCCGACCGCATGGTCGGCCGGATCGCGGCCGCGCTCCGCAGCCGGCCGGGCGGCGCCCTGCTCTGCGTCTATGGCGACCATGCGCCGGCGCGCACGCTTCATCCGGACATGCCGGACCGCGGATCCGCAGACTATCTGCTGTGGGATTCGAGCGAGTCCGAGAAGCGCCGCAGGCCCGCCCGCGACCTGTCGATCGACGCTCTCGGACGTTTGCTGCGAGCCAGAAGTTAAGGCGGCCGGCGCCTGAAATGTTGCCAAAACGTCTCTAACGCTCAACCAAAGCGGCGTCATCGACGGGGCCGGAGGGCGCGGACGCGGACGTTAGTTGGCACGTAATAGGTTCGGTGCTAACGGGACCGCCCGGGGTAATAGCGCTAAGTGAGGCCTTATGCGGTCCAGGCACGTTTCCGGCTTGGCGCTCGTCTGCGCCGCTGTCGGCATACTGGCGGGCTGCTCGACGCTGCCGGCCGCTGGCCCAAGCACGACGCAGATCGACCCGCCGAACACAAATCCGGACCCGATCAAGGATTACCTGGTCGTCGACCTGAACCAGCAGGTCGTCGACATCCTCTCGCAGTACCGCGTCGCGCCGTTCTCCAACCGCTTCGCGGCCCCGCGCCCGGCGCCCGGCCAGATCGTCGGCGTCGGCGACGTGCTGTCGATCAACCTGTTCGAAGCCGGCCAGGGCGGCCTGTTTGCGAGCGCCTATGGCGCGCGCGTCGCGCTCCAGCAGCGAGTCGACACCGACGGCTCGATCAGCGTGCCGTACGCCGGCCGCGTGAAGGCCGCGGGCGAATCTCCGCAGGTCGTCGAGAGGCGCATCGTCGCGGCGCTCGAAGGCCGCGCCATCCAGCCGCAGGCGCTGGTCCAGATCACCGAGACGGTCAGCCGCAGCTTCGTCGTCAACGGCGAGGTCTCGAAGCCCGGCCGCTACCCGATCACCGCAGCCGGCGACCGCGTGCTCGACGTTCTCGCCACCGCCGGCGGCGCCAAGCAGGAGGCCTTCGAAACCCGCGTCACGCTGCAGCGCGGCTCGAGCCAGGCCTCGGCGGTGATGAAGGACCTGATCGATAATCAGTCCGAGAACGTCTACGTCCAGCCGAACGACCGCATCTACGTCACCAAGGATCCAGAGATCTTCCTCGCCTTCGGCGCGGTGCCGAATCCCGGCCCGATCAATTTCGGAATCGAGAAGCTCTCGCTGCTCGAAGCCGTCGGCAAGGCGGGCGGCCTGATCGACCAGCGCTCCGATCCCAGCGCGTTCTTCCTGTTCCGCTACGAGCCGGCCTCCGCCGTGCGCTCGATGCGACCGGACTACAATGGCCGCTTCGGCGAGAAGGTGCCGGTGGTCTACCGCGTCAACCTGCGCGATCCGAGGGCCTACTTCTTCGCCCGGAACTTCATGATGCGCGACCGCGACGTGCTCTTCGTGTCGAATGCGCCGCTCACCGAGCTGCAGAAGTTCCTGGAGATCCTGTCGACCGCGCGCAACGTGGCCTCGACCGCCTATCTCGCGCAGCGGATTTCGGCGAGGCTTTAATTTCGGCGAGGCTTTAGAGGACGGCCCTCGGCCGTCCTCTTTCACGTCCTGAAGACGAGCGCTCCGCCGACAAGCCCTGCGCCAGCGGCCGCCAGCAGCAGGGTTTCGCCTTCGGCGACAGGCCGAGCCTGGTGTGAAAGGCTGAGCGACAGCGGGATGGTGGCGGCCGACGAGTTGCCGTACTCCGCCACTGTGGAGACCGTCGCAGCCGCTGGCGTTCCCACCTTGCGGCCGACCGCTGAGAAGATGCGCGCATTGGCCTGATGCGGAACGAAGCGGTCGACGGACTGCGCCGCGACGCCCGCCTCGCCCAGCGCCTCGGTCGAGCACTCCGCCATCAGGCGCACCGCCTCGGCGAACAGGCCGCGGCCATCCGAGATGGTCATCAGCGTCTCGTCGACCGCGACGTCGTGCGTGAACGGCCGGCTGCTGCCGCCGGCGGCGATCCCGACCAGCCCATAGCCCGCGCCGTCCGACGCAAGCGACTGGCCGATGACGCCGCGGGCGGCATCCTGCGAGGGTCCCAGCACGACGGCGCCGGCGGCGTCCGCGAACAGCACCGAACTCGCCCGCTCCGCCGGATTGATCCGGCGGCTGAGGAGATTGGCGGCGATCACGAGCGCGGCCCTGCCCGTCGCGCGAACATGGGCGTCGGCGAGCGCGAAGGCGTAGACGAACCCCGCGCAGGCGCCGGCGAGGTCGATCGCGCCGGCGCGGGTCAGGCCGAGCCGGCGGGCGACGAGCGGCGAGGAAGGCGGCAGCAGCTGGTCGGGGGTCGATGTCGCGAGAAGCAGTAGCGATATCTCGCCTCGATCGACGCCTGCGCTCTTCAGCGCGTCGTCGCCCGCCTGTCCCGCAAGCCCCGAAAGCGTCTCGCCGTCGCTCGCCCACCTGCGTTCGCGCACGCCGGTGCGGCGCTCGATCCAGCCTGGCTCCAGTCCGAGCGCGCTCTCGATCTCGGCGTTCGCGACCCGGCGCGAAGGGGCCGCATGGCCGAGACCGAGGATACGGGTTCCGGCCGCCCTCACGGCCTGAGGCCGAGCGCGTCGGGCGCCTCGAGGATGGCGTCGTAGAGCCGGTCGAGCTCGTCCTCCGTCACGCAATAGGGCGGCATGAGGTAGACGACGTCGCCGAGCGGCCGCACCAGCAGGCCCTGGCCCAGGAAGAAGGCGCGCAGCTTCGGGCCGATCTCGGCGAGATAGCCGGCGTCCGGCGTCACGATATCGACGGCTGCGATCGTGCCGCGGACGCGCGCGTTCGCGAACCGCGCATCGCCGTCGAAGCGCCCGATGCGGGCCCGTTGCGCGGATGCGAGGGCCGCGACGCGCTCGGCGACCGGCTCGTCGCGCCAGACGCCGATATTGGCGAGCGCCGCCGCGCACGCGATCGGGTTCGCGGTGAAGGACGAGGAATGGAAGAAGGTCTTGGCGCGGTCGGTCGAATAATGCGCGTCGAAGATCTCGGCCGTCGCCAGCGTCGCCGCGAGCGGCACGGCCCCGCCGGTGAGGCCCTTCGAGGTGCACAGGATATCCGGCGCGACGCCCGCCTGCTCGCAGGCGAACAGGGTTCCGGTGCGGCCCCAGCCGGTCATCACCTCGTCGGCGATGAACAGCGCCCCGGCGCGCTCCGTGGCGCGCTTCAGTTCGGCGAGCGTCGCGGGGCCGTACATGCGCATGCCGCCGGCGCCCAGCACCAGCGGCTCCACCACCACGGCGGCGAGGTCGCCCCGGCGGCCCGCGGCGTCCAGCGCGTCGATCGTCGCCTGCTCGCGGCCGGGCGCCGGGAACGGCAGCCGCTCGACCTCGAACAGCAGCGGCTCGTAGGGCGCGTTGAACACGCCGCGTTCGCCGACGCTCATCGTCCCGATCGTGTCGCCGTGATAGCCGCCTTCGAGCACGGCGATCCTGGTCCGCGTCTCGCCGCGGTTGGCGAAAACGCCGAGCGCCATCTTGAGCGCGACCTCGACGGCGGTGGAGCCGGAATCCGACAGGAAGACGTGCTTCAGTCCGGCAGGAGCCAGCGCTACGAGCTCGCGCGCCAGCCGTTCCGCCGGCTCGTGGGTGAGGCCCGCGAAGATGATCTGATCGAGGTTTTCGCCTGCTTCCGCGATGGCGGCCATGATCGCCGGGTGGCGGTGGCCATGCGTCGTCACCCACCAGGACGAGATCGCGTCGAGGATCTTTTCGCCCGTCGCCGTCTCCAGCCACGCGCCCTCGGCGCGGACGATCTTCGGCGGCGCGGGCTCGACGGCGTGCTGCGTGAAAGGCCGCCAGAGGGGAGAGGACGGGGACATGGCGCTCTAGCAGTTCGGCGCTTCGGGCGGCCGGGCTCGGCCGGGCTTTTTTGGAGCGCGAGCCATAGCCGCTCCGGCGCCGGAAGGGAACGCGGCGATCCGCGGCGGCGTGCGTCGCGCTTGCCCTGCTGCGTCGCGCGCGCCAAACCCTTCGCGACGCAGACACCGACGAGGACCGATCCGCGATGACCGACCTTCCGACCGAGATGACCTACATCCGCGCCACGGGCGACGGAGGCCCGGAGGTGCTGGTCCCGGCGAAGGGGCCGCTGCCGACGCCCGGCGACGGCGAGGCGCTGATCGAGGTCGTGGCCGCAGGCGTGAACCGGCCGGACGTGATGCAGCGCCTCGGCATGTATCCCCCGCCCCCCGGCGCGCCGGAGACGCTCGGCATGGAGGCGTCCGGCCGGGTGGCGGCGCTCGGGGCCGGAGTCGAGGGCCTGAAGGTCGGCGACGAGGTCTGCGCGCTGTTCGGCGGCGGCGGCTATGCGGAATACGTCACGGCGCCGGCCGCCACCTGCCTGCCCGTGCCGAAGGGCGTTTCGCTAATCGACGCGGCCGGCATCCCCGAAACCTTCTTCACCGTCTGGACCAACGTGTTCGAGCGCGCCGGGCTGAAGGAGGGGCAGAGCTTCCTCGTGCACGGCGGCACGTCGGGCATCGGCACCACCGCGATCCAGCTCGCGGTCGCACGCGGCGCGACGGTGTACGCGACTGCGGGGGGGCCGGAGAAGGTCGCCTTCTGCGAGAAGCTCGGGGCCGCGCGGGGGATAGATTACCGGACGGAGGACTTCCAGGCGGTGCTGAAGGAGGCGACCGGCGCCAAGGGCGTCAACGTCATCCTCGACATGATCGGCGGCGACTACACCGCGAAGAACATCAAGTCGCTCAGCGTCGAGGGCGTGCTGGTGCAGATCGCCTTCATGCAGGGGCCGAAGGTGCAGATCGACCTCACCCCGATCATGCTGAAGCGTCTCACCGTCACCGGCTCGACGCTGCGCCCCCGCACCGTCGCCCAGAAGGGCGCGATCGCCGACGCGCTCAAGCGCGAGGTCTGGCCGCTGATCGAGGCCGGCAAGGCGAAGCCCATCGTCCACGCGACGTTCCCGCTGGAGAAGGCCGCCGACGCTCACCGGCTGATGGAGCAGAGCTCGCACATGGGCAAGATCCTGCTGACGACGGGGAAGGCGTGAGAGCCAAGCGCGAGGAAGCAGAATAAACCTCGTCGTGGTCCGGCTTGACCGGACCACCCATCTCAAGGCTCGAGCGCTACGCTCGAACATGGGTCCTCCGGTCAAGCCGGAGGACGACGCCGCGTTTTTCGATCAGACGACGTCGTCATGCTGCGGCGCCCACAGTTTGGGCGCGCCTACCGGGCCGAAAGACTCGATTTCTCCGCTCCGCGCCTTAACTGCCCGGCTCGACGAACAAGCGGGCGCTTTGAAAAATGTGCGGAATCTGCGGTGAGGTGACCTTCCTCGGCCAGCCGGCCTCGGTCGACGCCGTCATGGCCATGAACGGCTGCATGATCAAGCGAGGCCCCGACGGCGACGGGATCGTGGCGCGCGGGCGCGTCGCGTTCGGCCACCGCCGGCTGAAGATCATCGACCTCTCAGAAAAGGCCGAGCAGCCGATGGTCGATCCCGCGCTGGGCGTCACCATCGTCTTCAACGGCTGCATCTACAATCACAAGGAGCTGCGCGCCGAGCTCGAGGCGAAGGGCTACGTGTTCTTCTCCGAGGGGGACACCGAGGTGATCTCCAAGGGCTGGCATGCCTGGGGGACCGAGCTGCCGAAGAAGCTGTTCGGCATGTTCGCGATCGCGATCCACGAACGCGATTCGGGCCGCGTGATCCTCATCCGCGACCGGCTCGGCATCAAGCCGCTCTACATCTCGGAAGGCGCCGGCCGGCTGCGGTTCTCGTCCTCGCTGCCCTCGCTGCTGAAGGCGGGAGGCGTCGACGCCTCGATCGATCCGGTCGGCCTCAACGCCTACATGACGTTCCACTCGGTCGTGCCTGCGCCGCGCACGATCCTCGCGGGCGTCCGGAAGCTTCCGCCCGCCACGCTGCGCATCTACGAGCCGGACGGCCGCACCAAGGAGGAGGTCTATTGGACCGTCTCCTACGAACGGTCGTCGGCCGACGTCGCGCGCTCGTTCGAGGAATGGCGCGGGCAGGTGCATGACAGCCTTCGCACCGCCGTCGCCCGCCGCATGATCGCCGACGTGCCGGTCGGCGTGCTGCTGTCGGGCGGCGTCGATTCGAGCGTGGTCGTCGCGCTTCTGGCGGAGCTTGGACACAACGACATCGAGACCTTCTCCATCGGCTTCGAGGCCCGGGGCGGCGAGGAAGGCGACGAGTTCAGATATTCCGACATCATCGCCGAGCGGTTCGGGACCACGCATCACAAGATCCGCATCGAGGAGAGCCGCATGCTCGACGCGCTTCCGGGCGCGATCGACGCGATGTCGGAGCCGATGGTGAGCCATGACTGCGTGGCGTTCTACCTGCTGTCGGAGGAGGTGCGGAAGCACGTCACCGTGGTGCAGAGCGGCCAGGGCGCCGACGAGATTTTCGCCGGCTATCACTGGTACCCGCCGGTTGCGGCCTCGAACGATCCCGCGGCTGACTACGCCAAGGCGTTCTTCGACCGCGATCACGCGCGCTACCTCGCCCATGTGACGGACGAATACGCCGGCGCCGACAACGCCCGCGCCTTCGTCGAGGAGCATTTCGCGATGGCCGGGGCCGACGACGCCGTCGACAAAGCGCTGCGCCTGGATTCGACCGTCATGCTGGTCGACGACCCTGTGAAGCGAGTCGACAACATGACGATGGCGCATTCGCTGGAGGCGCGCGTGCCGTTCCTGGACCACGAACTGGTCGAGCTCGCGGCGCGCATTCCGGGGAAGCACAAGCTCGCCGACGGCGGCAAGGGCGTTCTGAAGGATCTCGCCCGCCAGATCGTGCCGAAGGAGATCGTCGACCGGCCGAAGGGCTATTTTCCCGTGCCTGGCCTGAAATATCTCGAAGGCAAGACGCTCGAGATGGTGCGTGACGCGCTTGGCAGCCAGGCGGCGCGCGAGCGCGGCCTGTTCCGGCCGGAGTATCTGGAGACGCTGTTCGAGAACCCGCAGGCGCACATCACGCCGCTGCGAGGCTCGGAGCTCTGGCAGTGCGCCCTGCTCGAGGTGTGGCTGCAGACGCACGGGGTCTGATCCGGCGGTCTTTCGCGGGCCGAACGAACGCTGAAACAGAAAGGCTACGGCCGATGACGCTTTCCGTCGCTGACCGTGAAACTGCCGGCGCGGCCGCGCCGCCGGCGCCGAAGCCGGACGCGATCGTCGATTGCGGCTGGGGCCGGCTGCTGTTCGGGCAGACCTTCTCGGATCCCCGCGCCCTCGCCGACGCGCTGCGCGAGGAAGGGCCGGACCGGCGCGACATCGCGGTCTATGTCGACGACCCGCACGTGCTGCTGGCGCAGGCCCCGCTGGAGCTGTTCCTCGACCCGAGCCACATGTTCCGGCTCGATCTCGGCGAATATCGGCCGTCGCGCCGCGGACAAAGGGCGTTCAACGTCCGCAAGCTCGAGAGCCCGCACGAGATCGAGGCGGTCAACCGGATCTACGCCGCGCGCCACATGGTCTCGGGACCGCCGGATTTCTACGAGCGCGCGCGCGACAGCGAGACGCTCGTCCACCTCGTCGCGGTCGACGCCCGCACCGACGAGGTCATCGGCGTGGTGACCGGCGTCGACCACGTCACCGCGTTCGCCGATCCGGAGAAAGGCTCGTCGCTCTGGTGCCTCGCGGTCGACCCGCAGTCCCGCCATCCGGGCGTCGGCGAGACGCTCGTCCGCCGCCTCGCAGAGCTCTTCAAGGAGCGCGGCGCCCGGACGATGGACCTGTCGGTGATGCACGACAACGATCTCGCCATCGGGCTCTACGAGAAGCTCGGCTTCGTGCGCACGCAGACCTTCTCGATCAAGCGCCGCAACTACATCAACGAGCGCCTGTTCGTCGGCGAGCCCGGCGTCGAGGGGCTGAACCCCTACGCCAAGATTATCGTCGACGAGGCGCGCCGCCGCGGCATCGGCGTCGAGGTGACCGACGCCGAAGGCGGCTTCTTCCGCCTGACCCATGGCGGCCGCTCGCTGGTCTGCCGCGAGTCGCTGAGCGAGCTCACCACCGGCGTCGCGATGTCGATCTGCGACGACAAGGCGGTGACGCGCCGCGCGGTGGAGAAGGCGGGCGTCGTCGTGCCCGAGCAGATCGAGGCCGGCGACCGCGAGGGGCTGCAGGCCTTCCTCCACAAGCACGCGGCCGTGGTGGTGAAGCCCGCCCGCGGCGAGCAGGGCCGCGGCATCTCCGTCGGCCTGGAGACGATCGAGGACGTCGAGAAGGCGATCGAGCACGCCCGCGCCTTCTGCGACCGGGTGATCGTCGAACAGATGGTCGAGGGCGACGACCTCCGGCTGATCGTGATCGACTTCAGGCTGGTCGCGGCCGCCATGCGCCGGCCCGCCCGCGTGGTCGGGGACGGCAAGACGCCGATCCGCGGCCTTATCGAGGCGCAGAGCAAGCGCCGGTCGGCCGCGACCGGAGGGGAAAGCTCGATCCCGCTCGACGCCGAGACCGAGCGCTGCGTGAAGAAGGCGGGCTATTCGCTCGACGACGCGCTCCCGGAAAACGAGACGCTGGCGGTGCGAAAAACCGCGAACCTTCACACCGGCGGCACGATCCACGACGTCACGGGCATGGTGCATCCACGCCTTGTCGATGCGGCGGTGAAGGTCGCCCGGGCGATCGACATTCCAGTCGTCGGCGTCGACTTCATGATCAAGGCGCCTCATCTCGCGGACTACGCGTTCATCGAGGCCAATGAGCGCCCGGGCCTCGCGAACCATGAACCGCAGCCGACGGCCGAGCGTTTCATCGACCTGCTGTTCCCGCTGTCGATGCCGGCCTCGGTGCGCCGCGTCGGACTGAGCTGACGGCGGAGACTTTCCGCCGCCGCGGCGGGGCGTGATAAACAGCCCGTCGAATCGCCGCTCCAGGCCAGCTTCCCCGAGGATCCATGCCGCGCCTCGAAGTCGACATCGATTATCTCTCCGACCAGCTCAAGGGACTACTCAAGATCCCGAGCCCGACGGGCTTCACCGACAGCATCACGCATGCCGTCGTCGACGAGCTCGTGCGGCTGGGCGTCGAGCCCGAGGTGACCCGGCGCGGCGCGATCCGGGCCAAGCTCAAGGGCAAGGCGAAGGACCCCTCGCGCGCCCTGATCGCGCATCTCGACACGCTCGGCGCGCAGGTGAAGCTGCTGAAGCCGAACGGCCGCCTCGAGGTCGTTCCGATCGGGAGCTGGTCGGCGCGCTTCGCGGAAGGCGCGCGCGTCACGATCTTCACCGAACAGGGCGCCTATCGCGGCTCGATCCTGCCGCTGAAGGCGTCCGGCCACACCTACGCCGACGAAGTCGACACCCAGCCCACCGGTTGGCCCTATGTCGAAGTGCGCGTCGATGCGCTGGTGCGCGACGTCGCCGATCTCCAGCGCCTCGGCTTCCACGTCGGCGACGTGGTCGCGATCGACACCCAGGCCGAGTTCCTCGACAACGGCTTCATCGTCTCACGCCATCTCGACGACAAGGCGGGGGTCGCCATCCTGCTGGCGACGCTGAAGGCGGTGGTGGAGTCGGGCGAACGCCTGCCGGTCGACACCTGGTTCGTCTTGTCGATCGCCGAAGAGGTCGGCGTCGGCGCGGCCGCCGTCCTGCCGCACGACGTCGCCGCCATGGTCACGATCGACAACGGCACCACGGCGCCCGGCCAGGCGAGCGACGAATTCGGCGTGACCATCGCAATGGCCGATCAGACCGGCCCGTTCGATTACCACCTCACCCACGAGCTGATCCGGCTGGCCCGCGACAACGACATCCGGCACCAGCGCGACGTGTTCCGCTATTACCGCTCCGACAGCGCCTCGGCGATCGAGGCGGGAGCCGACGTGCGGACCGCGCTCGCGACGTTCGGCGTCGACGCCAGCCACGGCTACGAGCGCATCCACATGCACGCGCTGCGCTCGCTCGCGGAGTTGATGACCGCCTATGTGACGAGCCCGGTCGAGATCAAGCGCGACGCCAAGGCGCTCGGCTCGATCGAGGGCTTCCCGCACCAGCCCACGGCGCCGGCCGAACCCGACATCGAGCCCGCCGAGGAGCTGTCTCCCCGCGAGTGAGACTGGCCTTGGGAACGGAACCGCTTGCGGGACCGTTGATCCGCGGTGGTATGCGAGTGGTTCGCCTCCTGCCCGGGAGACGACCGATGTTCGGCACGTGGAACAAGCTTCTGATGCTCGCGGCCGAGTCGCAGCACGTCATTGACCTGCGCGTCGCGAAATGCGCGCTTGGCGGCGTCTCCGCTCTCGAGGAGATGCAACTGATGTGCGCAGAGAAGCTCGAAGCCGGGATGGTGTCGGCCAGCCGCCTGATGACCGGCTGCTCGATCGAAAGCGTCGTCGACGACTATCGCGGGATCGTTCTCGCAAACGCCACCCGGCTCGCGCGCTCTTAAGCAGCGCGACCTACGGGAGCGCGCGTCGCGCGCGGGCGCTCACTTGACCGCCATCACCTGGATGTAGGCCGGCCCGAGGATCACGATGAAGATCACCGGCAGGAAGAACAGGATCATCGGAACGGTCAGCTTCGGCGGCAGCGCGGCGGCGCGTTTCTCGGCTTCCGCCATGCGGCTGTCCCGGCTGTCCTGGCCCAGCACGCGCAGCGCCTGACCGATCGCGGTGCCGTATTTGTCGGCCTGGATAAGCGCGGTCGCGACCGACTTCACGGAATCAAGCCCGGTCCGCATGCCGAGATTCTCATAGGCGAGCCTTCTGTCCTGCAGATAGGACATCTCGGCCATCGCCAGCGTCAGCTCTTCGGCGAGCGGGATGGACTGGGTTCCGATCTCGTCGGCGACCTTGCGGAAGGCGGCTTCGATCGACATGCCGGACTCCACGCAGATCAGCATCAGGTCGAGGGCGTCCGGGAACGCGCGCTTGATCGAGAGCTGCCGCTTCTGCCGCTGGTTCTTGAGAAAGATCTCCGGCGCCTTGAATCCGATATAGGTCGCGAACACGACGGCTCCGATCCGCATCAGCGGGTCCATGCCGAAATCGTCGACCACGAAGAAATAGAACAGCGCGACGATCAGGAAGCCGATCGGAACCACGAGGCGGAAGAACAGGAAGGCGACCATCGCGCCCTGGCCGCGATAGCCGGCGAGCTGAAGCCTCTCCTTGGCGTCCTCTGTTCCAAGGTGCTTGGCCAGATGGAGCTGGCTGACGATGCTCTGCATGTAGGCCTTCGGCTCGCGCTTCAGGCTGTTGCGCTCGCCCTTGGCCAGCCGCTCACGCTCGCGCGTCCGGATCTTGGCGCGTTCGAGCGCGACGGTCTTCATGCGCTTCTCAAGCCCGTCGCCGGCGAGCAGCGGCATCGCGAAGGTCAGCACCGTGGCGATCGCCGCGACGGCGGCGAGCATCGCGGCCATCGCATGCGGATCGTTGATGAACCGGAAGATGTGGTCGACCACGCGCCGTCCCCTGATGATTTGCGCCTCGCGGCGCGACCGGCGCCGAGCCGATCAGAAGTCGAAATTGATCATCTTCTTCATGACGAGGATGCCGGTCAGCATCCACGCGGCCGACAGCACGAGCATCACGCGCCCGGTGTCGGTGGTCCACATCAGCTCCATGTAGGTCGGGCTGGTGAAGGATATGACCGCGATGGTGATGAGCGGCAGCGCGCCGATGATGGTCGCGGAGGCTTTCGCCTCCATGCTCATGGCCTGGATCTTGGCCTTCATCTTCTTGCGGTCGCGCAGCACGCGGGCGAGGTTCCCGAGCGCGTCCGACAGGCTGCCGCCGGACTTCGACTGGATCGCGATGACGATGCCGAAGAAGTTCGCCTCCGACACCGGCATGCGCTCGTAGAGCTTGCCGACGGCGTCGCCGAGCGGAATGCCGACGGCCAGCTCCTCGACGATCTTGCGGAATTCGGACTTCACCGGCTCCTGCGCCTCGTTCGCGACGATGCGGATGCAGTCGCCGAGGGGCAGGCCGGATTTCAGGCCGCGCAGGATGACTTCGACGCCGTCCGGCAGACCCGCCAGAAATTTGCTGATCCGGCGCTTCTTGAGGAACGTCAGCATCCAGCGCGGGACGCCGAAGGCGCCCACGAAGGCGAGGAAGCCTGCGATCCTGATGTCGCCCGTGCCGATCATCGCCCCGAGCGCGAGGGCGGCGGCGATGATCGCGCTGACGACGTAGAATTTCTCCTTCGACCAGAGCAGCCCGGCCTGGGCGATGCGCATCTGGAGGTTGGGCCGGTTGATGCGCTTCTGGCGATCGTCGAGCGCCTTGAGGCTGTGGGCGACCTGTCCGCGTCGCACGCTTTCCGCCGCCTGGGTCGCGGCCTGCCTGCGGTCGAGTCCGACCATCTTCTGCCGCTGCTCCACCCGGAGCGCGCCGGACAGGCGGGGGTAGATCAGGGCGTAGGCGGCGCCGCCCGCGGCGACGGTCGCAAGCAGGATCACCGGAAGATTGCCTGGCATGGCGGGGATCATCATGGCGCGGCTCGCTGCTCAGCCCCTCAGGCGACGCGGGACGGGGCGTCGGGGTCCATCGCGTCGATCGCAGCGGCGAGCCGGTTCTCCTCGCCGAAGTAGCGGGCGCGCTCCCAGAACCGCGGACGGCCGATGCCGGTCGAGCGATGGCGGCCGAGGAGCTTCTTGTTCGCGTCCTCGCCGAGGATGTCGTAGAGCAGGATGTCCTGGGTGATGATCACGTCGCCTTCCATGCCCATCACCTCGGTGACGTGCGTGATGCGGCGCGAGCCGTCGCGCAGGCGAGAGGCCTGCACGATGACGTCGACCGAGGTGCAGATCATCTCCTTGATGGTCTTCGACGGCAGGGTGAACCCGCCCATCGTGATCATGCTCTCGAGGCGCGACAGCGCCTCGCGCGGGGAGTTCGCGTGCAGCGTGCCCATCGAGCCGTCATGGCCGGTGTTCATCGCCTGCAGCAGGTCGAACGCCTCCGGTCCGCGCACCTCGCCGACGATGATCCGTTCGGGGCGCATGCGCAGGCAGTTCTTGACGAGATCGCGCATGCTCACCATGCCCTCGCCCTCGAGGTTCGGCGGACGCGTCTCGAGCCGCACCACGTGCGGCTGCTGGAGCTGCAGCTCGGCGGCGTCCTCGCAGGTGATGATGCGCTCGTCCTCGTCGATGTAGCGCGTCAGGCAGTTCAGCAGCGTCGTCTTGCCCGAGCCCGTGCCGCCCGAGATCAGCACGTTGCACCGGACGCGCCCGATGATCTTGAGGATCTCGGCGCCTTCGGGACTGATCGAGCCGAAGCGCACCAGCTGGTCGAGCGTCAGCTTGTCCTTCTTGAACTTGCGGATGGTGAGCGTCGGGCCGTCCAGCGCGAGCGGCCCGACGATGACGTTGACGCGAGAGCCGTCGGGGAGGCGCGCGTCGCAGATCGGCGAGCTTTCGTCGACGCGACGGCCGACCTGGCTGACGATGCGCTGGCAGATGTTCAGCAGCTGGGCGTTGTCGCGGAACCGGACATGGGTGTTCTGCACCTTGCCGGCGACTTCGATGTAGGTCTTCTCGGCGCCGTTCACCATCACGTCGGAGATGTCGTCGCGGGCGAGCAAGGGTTCGAGCGGGCCATAGCCGAGCACGTCGTTGCAGATGTCCTCGAGCAGCTCCTCCTGCTCGGCGATCGACATCACGACGTTTCGGATCGCGATGATCTCGTTGACGATGTCTCGGATTTCCTCGCGCGCGCTCTCGGCGTCCAGGCGGGCGAGCTGGGCGAGGTCGATGGCCTCGATCAGCGCGCCGAAGATCCGGCTCTTGGTCTGGAAATAGTCTTCGCTGCGCTTGGCGTCTGCCGTGGGCGCAGGCGCGCTCGGACGCGGCTCGATCTGCTGCCCGGCCGTCGCGCCCACCAGCGGAGCGACCGGGATCAGCGGCGCTCCGAAGTCGCCGTTCGCCGTGGTCCGGCCGAAGCCGCCCGTGGCTGGCGCGACCGTCGATCCGCGTTTTCCGAACATGTATGCGCTCCGATAGGGACCGGCCTCAGCCGGCCTTCTTCCTGTTGAGCCGGGCCATCAGCGGCTCCAGCAGCGTCCGCTTCGCCCGTTTCGTCTCGTTCTTGCCAGTGAGCTTCTTGGCGAGGTCGACGAAGATCTCGTTGATCTTGTTGGACGGCGCGGTCTCCGCGATCATCTGCCCGTTGTTCGCCGCCGTGCCGAACACGCCCGGCTCGAACGGAATGATCGCCGCCGCCTCGAGGTCGAGCGCCTGGGCGAAGTCGCCCGGCTTGATCTCCGAACGCTTCGGCACGCCGACCTGATTGAGGATCAGCCTGGGCTCGGAGTCGTTCGGCCGCGCGGCCTTGAGCAGGTCGATCAGGTTCTTGGCGTTGCGCAGGTTGGCGAGGTCCGGGCTCGCCACCACCACCACCTCATCGGCGGCGATCAGCGCGCGTTTCGACCACGCCGTCCAGACATGGGGCACGTCGAGGACCGAACATGGCACATTCGAGCGCAGGATCTCGAGGAGCGGATCGAACACGTCCTCGTGGAAGTCGTAGACCCGGTCGAGCGTCGCAGGCGCGGCGAGCAGGCTGAGCTGCTCGGTGCACTTCGACAGCATGCGGTCGACCAGGGCCGCGTCGAGCCGCTCGGGCGCGAACACCACTTCGGCGATGCCCTGCGGCGGGTCCTGGTTGAAGTTGAGGCCGGCGGTGCCGTAGGCGAGGTCGAGGTCGACGACCACGCTGTCGAGCTTCAGTTGCCGGGCCATCGCCCAGGATGCGTTGTGCGCGATGGTCGAGGACCCGACGCCGCCCTTTGCGCCGACGAAGGCGATCGTGCGGCCGACCGGATCCGCGCCCGGCGCGCGGAAGATTTCCGACAGCGAACGGACGAGGTCCACGACGCCGAACGGCGGCACGAGATAGTCGCTGACGCCAAGCCGCATCAGCTCGCGGTACAGCAGCACGTCGTTGACCTGGCCGATCACCACGACCTTGGTGTCGTTGTCGCAGACGTCCGACAGCTTCTGCAGCGTCTCGAGCAACCGCTCGCGGTGAGCGTCGCCCTCGATGACGATCACGTTCGGCGTGGGCGCGTTCTTGTAGGCTTCCGTGGCCGCCGGGCCGCCGCCCATCTGAACCTTGACGTGGGCCTTCTCCATGCGCCGGTCGACGGTCGACTGCTCGACGAGGCGCGCGATCTCCGGCGTCTCGCAGAAGGCCTGGATCGAGACGCGCGGCAGGGACGCGATGACGACGGCGGTCTGGGACGCCGCCGTCTCCGCGCGGCCCGCGAAGCCGGACTGCTGATCGTCGATGTTCCTGATCATCGTCCCGCCCCGTTCAGTTGTTGCCGATCGAGGAAACCCCGACCTTCTCGGCCCTGTAGTTGGTCGTCGTGTCTTCGCCGGCGCGGTACTTCTCGATCACGACGCCGCGGCGCGCGGCGTAGACCGGCGTCTCGGTCCGCGGTCGGGCGAGATCTTCGGGGTCGGCGACCTGCGCCGCGAGGTTCGCCTGCGTGGCGCAGCCGAAGTTCCAGTAATCGCGGTTCTGCGTGGCTCCGTAATAGTCCCCGCCGCCATGGCCGAGATCGTCCGGCCAGAGCCCGCAGGGATGCGGCACCTCGGCCTTGAGCTTGACGAAGCCGAGCTTCACCGGGGCGACCCCGTCGGAGCCTCCGGCCTGGTAGCGCTGCGTCAGGATCGCGCTCGAGGGCACGCCGGCCGCGGCGAGCGTGGTGCGGATCGCAGGCGCGGCGTAATTGGCCGCGCCGGCGCTGACGCCGCCGCTCGGCATCATGACGCCGATCGGCCCGCGGCCGTTCTTGCGCCAGTCCGCGGCGAAGGCCCGGATGTCGGACTTCTGTCGATCGGTCAGGCCGCCTCGGCCGGCCCCCACGGGCAGATCGAGGCGCGCGGCGCCTTGGGCGAGCACGATCGGATGTCGCTGCTCGTAGGTTTGGGGGTAGGAGTCGGCGACGATGCGGTCGCCGTGGCACCCGCCGAGCGCGAGCCCCGCGCCTGCGACCAGCGCGGCGAGGCCCGCCCTGAGCGGAGACGGACGGTGAGAGGTCATTGCAAGTCTCCGTTCGGCTCGAGAGCTCAGTCGAGGATGAAGCCGCCACGTGGGTGGCCCTCGGTGGCCGGATCGATCTTTCCGGGGATGCCGTAGAGACGGTTCAGACGTCCGAGCAGAATGAAGGACTGGTCGCTCGGTTCGGCGAAGCCGTCGTCGGGGCTCGAGAGCTTCTCGGGCGCCGTAGGCTTGGCGAGATAGGGCGTCACGAAGATCGCGAGTTCGGTGTCGTTGCGCATGTAGTCGTTCGAGCGGAACAGCGCGCCGAGCACCGGCAGCTTCATCAGGCCCGGCAGGCCCGCCGCGGCGCGCTTGGTCTGCTGCTGGATCAGCCCGGCCATCACGATCGAGCCGCCCGACGGCACCTCAACGGTGGAGTCGGCCCGGCGGACCTGCAGGCCCGGGATGACGAGGCCGTTGTCGGTGATGCCGTTGGCGGGATCGAGCTCGCTGACCTCCGTGCCGATCTTCAAGCTGATGCGGCCGCCCGAGAGGACGACCGGAGTGAAGCTCAGGCTGACGCCGAAATCCTTGAACTCGACGGTGCGCGTACAGATTCCGTCCGCGATCGAGCAGGGCCCGGGGAACGGATACTGGCCACCGGCGAGGAACTTGGCGCTCTCACCGGAAATCGCTGTGAGGTTCGGCTCGGCGAGCGTCTTCACCACGCCGCCGCGCTCCATCGCCTGAAGGCTGGCGGCGAGCGAGCCGCCATGGCTCGAGATCGCGCCCGTCAGGAAATTCGCCGGGCTGGAGTTGTTCGCGCCATAGGGGAAGTTGGTCTGGCCGTTGAGCGTGACGCCGCCGATCTTGAAGCCGCTCGCCGCGTAGTCGATGCCGAGCTGCTTCACGACCTCCCGCTTCATCTCGACGACCTTGACCTTGAGGAGGACCTGGTCCTGCCCTTCGATCCTCAGCGCGTTCACGACTTTCTTGGGGTCGCTCATGTAGCCCGCCGCGATGTCGATAGCGGTCTGGGCCTCCTGGGCCGACTTGACCGAGCCGGTCACGACGACGCCGTCGCCGACCCCTTCGACCCGCACCTTGCCGCCGTCGATGGAGCGGCCGATCGAGGCGCGGATCGAGCCGACGTCGCGCGAGACGGACACTTCGTAGGAGGCGATCTCGCGGCCGTCGACGTCGAGGAACTTGACGTCGGTCTGCCCCGGCGCGGCGCCGATCAGGTAAGCCTTGCGCGCGGAACGGACGACGGCGTTGGCGATCGCGGGATCGGCCACGAACACCTCCTTGGCGTCGCGCGGCAGCGTCACGACGTAGGACTTGCCGATGCCGAGGTCGATCTGGGCGTCGCTGGAGGGTCCATAGCCCGCCGTATCGAGATAGCCGGGATCGGCCGCGAGCGCGGCCTGCGGCGTCGCGAGCGCCATGACGCTCGTCGCCACCAGAACGCCGCGGAGGCTGCGCTTCAGGAGACCGGCGAGGCCGATGCTGTCATCGTTGCGCATCGTGAGGCTTCTCGCTGCGGCGCGGCTCATGACAGGAGGCCGGGAGAGAAAGAGGTTGAGCGGGGAACGATCGGTCACCGTCCGCCTCCGTTGCTGGTCACGCCGAAGCGCACGACCGTCAGAGAGCTTCCGCGCTTCTGCGCGGGATCGGCTTCGAGCCCGGCGGTCGGGCCGCTGTCCACCAGCGCCCGCAGCGCGAGCGCGACGGCGCCCTGCTGGCGGCTGAGCGAAACCTGCTCGGCCTGAGCCAGCGTCAGCTCCAGGGTCGCGGTCTTGCCGACCACGACCCTCTGGCCGTCCTTGTCTTCGACCGTCTGGTCGATCGCGAGCACGCGCACGTTCTGGATGATGGTCTCGGAGTAGGATTCGTCCCGTCCGCTCGATCCTGTGACCTTGCGGGTCACGATGACGTCGACGCGGTCGTTCGGCAGGATGAAGCCGCCGGCGCCGCTCTCCGCGGAGATCTCGATCGAGATCGCGCGCATGCCGGCGGGAAGGATCGCGGCCATGTAGCCGGAGCCGTCGCCCTTGATGAGCTTGTCAGGCCTGATCGGCTCGCCGGCCACGAAGGGGGAGCGGGCGATCGATCCCGAGGTGTCCTGGATCGCGTTCGGGGCGGCGCTCTTCAGTACGAAGGCGGCGTTCGCGGCGTCCTGCGGCCAGGCCTGCCAGCGCACGTCTTCGGCGCGCACCGATCCGCCCATGCCGATGTCGTTCGCGGCGACGAGGACGTCGACCGTCTTGACGGCCGGGCTCTCCGCTGTCGGCGTGGCTGGCGGCGCATCGCCGGAGCCGCCGGCGAGCATGGCCGCGCCAAGTCCGGCTGCGGCCGCGATGCCGAGCACCACAAGGCGTGCGGCTTTCATGATGACCCCCGAGCGCGACGGCCCCTGGAACGAGGGCTCTGTGCTTCGGCGAGTCTGGATCGAAAACCGTCAATTCATGGTTAACAAGGAGTCGACGGGCAGGCTCGGCGTCAAATTTACGTAAACTTTTGATAATTTGGGAAACTCGACTTAAGCGGGCCGATTTTCGCTGTCAGACGAGGCCCGCGAACCAGGTCGTATCCGGCCACATCAGCAACGTCCCCGCCGCGAGCGCGACGCCGTAGGGCACCCCGGCCCTGGGGTCGTGCAGCCGCGCCATCCAGCCGACGCGGTCGAAACGCAGCGGCAAAGGGGCCTTCCGGTAATAGAGGATCGCCAAGGTCAGCGCCCCGCCGAACAGAGCGAACAGGGCGAACCACGCAAGCAGCGGCTCCGTGCCCAGCCAGAGCGCAAGCGCCGCGGCGAGCTTTGCGTCGCCGCCGCCGATCCAGCCGGGGATGAACAGCAGGACGCCGATAGCGAGAACGAGACCGCCCGCGGCGAGATGCCAGAACACTTGCTCGACGCCGAAGCCGGCGGCCGGGGCCGCCGCGGCGAAAGCGATCGTCAGCGCCAGCACCAGGCGGTTCGGGATCGTCATGGTCATGAGGTCGGACACCGCGGCGACGACCACCAGCGCGGGAAGGATCACGACGACCAGCGTCTCGAGCATCGATTGCATTCCCGTGCCAGGCGCGTGCGCGCCGCCCGTCGAGATCGTGGCGCAAGACCGACTAACGAAGAACTGACGGAGCTTCGCGAGCGTGCGGCCTCCGCTCGGCGCGACGGCGATCTCGCCGAAGCCGTGTTCGGACGCCCGGCGCGCCTGTAGCGCACGACCGCCGCGCCTCGGATCGCGCAAGCGATAGGCGCCGAATGTCCGCTTTCGGAAAAAAGGGCGAAGCCGCCGCCGCCTTCGCGGGGACCGGCGGCTCGCGTCGCTGCGCCGACCGGAGCTGCGCATAGTCGCAGCCCCGGCGGAGGAGCGCCGTGCAAGACCCCCGTGAGGATCTCGGGCTCAGTTGTTGAGGTTCGTGTTGACCTTGTCGAAGGCGGAGTTGAGCGAGCCGCCCACGCCCTTGACCATCGTGATGATCGCGATCGCGATGCCGACGGCGATCAGGCCGTACTCGATCGCGGTGGCGCCGGATTCGTCGTTAGCGAAACGCTTGATCATGCTCATCTGGAAAATCTCCTGGTTCACGGAGGTTGCGACAGCTCCTGTCCCGTCAGTGCGCCGGAACAACTCGAACATACCCAGCGCACATTTCGATTGGGTTAATGCTCAAAGCAATCATTATTTGACTCAAAATTGAAATCCTTACAGTTAAGGCAACGTTGCATTGATTAAGTTGATTAATTTTAATTAAATAGTTTGTTTTTCTGAAAGAGAGCTGAAGATATTCGCATTACCCCCCAAATTCGCGGACGGTGAGATGTAGATTTCGCTCGCCAGGAGGCGGCCTCAGAGATGTGAAGCGCAGGCGGCAAGCAGCGCCTTAGGGTTTCGTTCACCAGATTGCGCTTGAGTGCGGCGATTGAATCTGGGGAACGGGGCCAATGACCTCCTTTCGTGCGGGCCGCCTGAGCATGCGCGGCGTCCTCGGCGTTCTATCCGCGCTAATACTGACCTCAGCCGCCGAAGCCGCAGAAAACACGCTCGACGTCGCGGTCGACCGCGCCAGCATCATGCGTGCGCCGGACGGCACGGCGACCGTCATCATCGGCAATCCGCTGATCGCGGACGCCGCCACCCAGAGGAACGGCGTGATGGTCGTGACCGGCAAGAGCTTCGGCCAGACCAACATCATGCTGCTCGACAGCGCGGGCGCCGTGCTTAGCGAGACGATCGTGAACGTCCAGCGCCCGAGCGACGGCACCCTGGTCGTGCAGCGGGGCGTCAAACGCGAGAGCTTCGCCTGCACGCCGCGCTGCGAGCCGGTGCTTTCGGTCGGCGACAGCGCCGAAGCCTTCGCCGCCACCGCCGGCCAGATCGCCCAGCGCAGCAATATGTCGTCGGGCGTCATGGAGACTGACAAGAAGGAGTGACCGCGGCGCCAATTCGTTAAGGTTTGGCGCTCAGTCTTCTATCGTCGGCCACGATCAGGCGCGGCTCGCGGAGAGGGACGCATGAGCAACCTGCGCCGTCGTCATCCTCGCCCCAGAGTCGGCGCCGCCAGAACGGCCGCGGCCGCCCTCCCCGCCGTCGCACTGGCTTTCGCGGTGTTCGATTCAATGGCGATGCTTGCGGCGGGCAGCCTTCTCAAGACGCTCGGCGTCCTGAACTGAACCTCCCGCTCGTCGCCTAGCCATCGATCGCCGCCCTTCATACCTTCGTCGCGCCCCCGCGTCCGATGGCCGCCACCGGCTTGCGGCGCCTCCTGAGGCGCGGCAAAAGAGCGGCCCGGCTTGAGCCGGCCTTGTTTCCAGACCACCGGAGGGGCGCCCCCGCATGCCGTCAGACATCGAGATCGCCCGCGCGGCAAAGCTGAAGCCGATCGTCGAGATCGCGGCGAAGGCCGGCGTGCCCGAAGACGCGCTCCACCTGCACGGCAAGCACATCGCCAAGATCGACGACCGCTTCATCGCGGAACTGCCGAAGCGGCAGAACGCCAAGCTCGTGCTCGTGACCGCGATCAGCCCCACGCCTGCGGGCGAAGGCAAGACCACGACGACCGTCGGACTCGGGGACGCGCTGAACCACATCGGCGAGAAGGCCGTGATGTGCCTGCGCGAGCCGTCGCTCGGGCCGGTGTTCGGCGTGAAGGGCGGCGCCGCCGGCGGCGGCCACGCCCAGGTCGTGCCGATGGAGCAGATCAACCTGCACTTCACCGGCGACTTCCACGCCATCACCTCCGCGAACAACCTGCTGGCCGCGCTGGTCGACAACTCGCTCTACTGGGGCAACCCGCTGAACATCGATCCGCGGAGAATCGTGTTCCGCCGCGTGCTCGACATGAACGACCGCACGCTGCGCCAGATCATCTCCGGCGTCGGCGCTCCGACCAACGGCTACACCCGCGAGGCCGGCTTCGACATCACTGTCGCCTCCGAGATCATGGCGGTGTTCTGCCTTGCGAGGGACCTCAAGGATCTCGAGGAGCGCATCGCCCGGATCGTCGTCGCCTACACGCCTGACAAGAAGCCGATCACCGCGAAGGACGTCGACGCGCAAGGCTCGCTCTGCGTGCTGCTGCGCGACGCGATGCGGCCGAACCTGGTGCAGTCGATCGACGGCTCGCCGGTGTTCATCCATGGCGGCCCGTTCGCGAACATCGCGCATGGCTGCAACTCCGTGATCGCGACGACCACGGCGATGAAGCTCGCCGACTGGACCGTGACGGAAGCGGGCTTCGGCGCGGACCTCGGCGCAGAGAAGTTCATGGACATCAAGTGCCGCTTCGCGGGCCTCGCCCCCGACGCTGTGGTGATCGTGGCCACCGTCCGCGCGCTCAAGATGCATGGCGGCATGGCGAAGACCGACCTCAGCACTGAGAACGTCGAGGCGCTCAAGACCGGCCTCGTCAATCTCGGCCGCCACATCGAGAACGTGAAGAAGTTCGGCGTGCCGGTCGTGGTCGCGATCAACCACTTCTACGCCGACACCGACGCCGAGATCGAAACGCTTCAGACGGCCGTGAAGGCCGACTTCGGCGTCGACGCCGTCATCTGCCGACATTGGGCGGAAGGCGCCAAAGGCGCCGAAGGCCTCGCCCGCGCGGTGGTCGACCTGGTCGGCCGCCAGGCGTCGGACTTCAGGCCGCTTTATCCCGACGAGATGCCGCTGCTGCAGAAGGTCGAGACGATCGCGAAGGAGATCTATCGCGCCGACAAGGTGCAGGCGTCCGCCGCGATCAAGAAGCAGCTCAAGGAGTGGGAGGAGGCCGGCTACGGCAAGTTCCCGGTCTGCATCGCGAAGACCCAGAACTCGTTCTCGGCCGACCCCACCGCCTATGGCGCGCCGACCGGCCACACGCTGCCGATCCGCGAGGTTCGGCTGTCGGCGGGCGCGGGCTTCATCGTGGTGATCTGCGGCGACCTCATGACGATGCCGGGCCTGCCGAAGGTCCCGGCCTCCGCCAACATCAAGCTGCTCGAGGACGGCACGATCGACGGCATCGCCTGAACGGGGCTCCGATCAAGCGTTGTGCGTTCACGGCTCCGGCGCGATCGCCGGGGCCGGCCTGCGGCTGCGGGCCGCGACCGCGACCCCGGCGAGAACCAGGGCGAAGCCGACGGCGTGAAACAGCTGCGGGCGTTCGCCGAGCAGCAGGATCGCGAGCACGGCGCCGAACAGCGGCATCAGGTGGAAGAACGGCCCCGCGCGGTTCGCGCCGATCAGCTCCACGCCCCGGATGAAGAACAGATAGGCGAGCGTCGAGGGAAAGACCGCGACATAGGCGGCTGCGGCCAGCGTGGCGCCGTCGAACGAAATGCGGCCGCCGAGCGCGATCTCGACGGCCAAGGCGGGAAGCAGGAACAGGGCGCCGAGCCCGACGGTCGCGGTCAGGAACGACAGCCAGTGCATCGCAGGCTTCAGCCTGAGCATCGCCGAATAGAGCGCGTACACCACCATCGCCGCCAGGATGCAGACGTCGCCGGCGTTGAACCGAATATGGCCGAGCGCCGCGACGTCGCCGCGCGTGACGATGACGGCGACGCCGCAAAGCGACACGAGCACGCCTGCAAACTGCGCCTTGGTCATCATGTCCCGGAACAGGACGGCGCTCCACACGCCGATCAGCAACGGCCCGGTGGACTGGATCAGCAGCGCGTTCAACGCCTCGGTGTATTGCAGCCCCCAATAGGCCATCGTGTTGTAGAGACCGACGCCCGTCAGGGCGAGGATCGACAGCCGGCCGAGGCTGCCCCGGATCGCCGGCCAGTCGCGCTTCAGGTGGGGAATCGCGAAGCCGATCAGCAACACGAACGAGCCGCTCCAACGCACGAAGGCGAGCGCGACCGGCGGCACATGGCCGGCGACGAGCCGTCCGAGGACGAGGTTGCCCGCCCAGAACAGCGACGTGAGCGTGAGCAGGAGGTAGGGGCGGTCGAAGAACCTCCGACCGAACTCCCGGAGGACCGCGGGCATGGCGACCATGAAGCGGATGAACGGAGGCCGCCTATGCCAGCTTGGCCCGGGCGTGGTCAACGCCCCGCGACGCAGGACCGGTCCTCTCGGCGGGACGCCAAGCCTGCGACGACGGCGCCCGCCGCATCAGCGCCACGAGATGCTATGACCGTGCTGCAACGCAGCGAAAGCGCCTGCTCCACGCATCGTAGTCATAGCTGGAAGCGTTCGATGGTCGCAGATTTCATAGAACTTATCGATCTCTGGAAGCGTCAGGCGGCGCTTGCGGGCGGGTTCGCCGCGATGGCGCCGTTCGCAGGCTTCGTGATGGCCAACCGGCTCGCACAGATGACCACCGAGTTCGGCCGGCCGACCGCCGCCGGCGCTCGCGAGGCCGAACGCATGGTGGCGGAGAAGATGTCGGCCGCCTTCGAAGGCGGCGCGGCGGCGAGCAAGGTGCTCGGCGGCCTGCCGCATGCGGGGAGCCCGATGGCCGTCGCCGGCTTGATGGTTTCGGCCGGCGAAGCGGCGCTTCGCCCGGTCGCCCGCACCGTCCGGGCCAATGCGCGCCGACTGTCCCGACAAGGCTGAGGGGACCTAGATCCGCAGCTCCGGACTGCGCTTCCGAGTTGGTGCGTCCAACGCCAAATCGGTATCATCGCACCGCCTCTGCGAACCCGTTTCAGGCTCGCGAAGGCGGCATGGCCAAGGCCTGGGCGCGCTTGACACATTTTCGTAAAGCCCCGATAGACGGGCCAACGCCCCCAACACTCTTCGTCCCGCCCGGCGCGCCCGGGCCGCGCCCCGGAGCCCGGGTTCATGAATGGTTTTGCGCTGGCGGCCAGTGGTCGTCCGATCCTGACGCAAGCACGAAACCTCAAGGGCCTCCCTAGCTCCGCGCGCGCAACCGGCCGCAGTCTCCGCTCATGAAGAAATCCGCATCCCTCGCCATCGTCGGTCGGTCCTGCCGACTCCCCGGGGCGAACGACGTCGACGCATTCTGGAACCTGCTTTCCGAAGGCCGCTGCGCGGTCACCGAGATCGGCGAAGATCGCTGGAGCCACGCGCGCTACCTGCATCCGCGCAAGGGCGAGCCCGGCAAGACCTACACCTTCGCGGCCGGCGTGCTGGACGACATCTGGGGTTTCGATCCCGCCGCCTTCGGCATTTCGCCGCGCGAAGCGGAGCAAATGGACCCGCAGCAGCGGCTTTCGCTGCAACTCGTCTGGGAAGCTCTCGAAGACGCAGGCATTCCACCCTCGTCGATCGCGAATACCGAGACCGGCGTCTATGTCGGCGCCTCGGCGCTCGACTATGGAAACCGCGTGATCTTCGATCCGGGTTCGGCCGATGCGTACTTCGCGACCGGAAATACGCTGTCTATCGTATCAAATCGTATTTCATATATTTACGACTTGCACGGTCCGAGCTTCACCGTCGACACCGCCTGCTCGTCGTCTCTGGTCGCCCTCGACGAAGCGGTCGCGGCGCTCCGGTCGGGACGCATCGAGCGCGCCATCGTGGTCGGCGTTTCGATCCTCGCGAGCCCGTTCCCGTTCATCTCCTTCGCGCAGGCGACGATGCTGTCGCCGCGCGGCCGCTGCCACGCGTTCGACGCGAGCGGCGACGGCTACGTCCGCGCCGAGGGCGGCGTGGCGATGATCCTGGAGCGCGCCGACGTCGCGCGCGCCGCCAGGCGCCCGATGCGCCTGATGATCGCGGCCTCCGGCGTGAATTCCGACGGCCGCACGGTCGGCATGTCGCTGCCGTCGCCGGAAGCGCAGCTCGGCTTGCTCGAGCGCGTCTATGAGGAAGCCGGGATCGATCCGGACAGCCTCGCCTTCATCGAGGCGCACGGCACCGGCACGCGCGTCGGCGACCCGGCGGAGGCGAGCGCCATCGGCGCGGCCGTCAAGCGCCGGACCATCGGCCCGCTGCCGATCGGCTCGGTCAAGACCAATGTCGGCCATCTCGAGCCCGCCTCGGGCCTCGTCGGCCTGCTGAAGACCGATCTCGCGCTCGAGCACGACCTGCTGCCGGCGAGCCTGCACGTCACCGAGCTCAATCCCGACATCCCGTTCGACGAGCTGAAGCTGCACGTCGCCACCGAGGCCGTGCCGCTGCCGCGCGGCGCCCGGCCACGCTACGCCGGCGTCAACTCGTTCGGCTTCGGCGGCACCAACGCCCACGTCATCGTCTGCGACCCGACGCCGGAGGACCGCGCAGGCCGCGCCGCGCCGCGCGTCGTAGAGGCCGAAGGCCGCACGCCGATTCTCGCGCTCTCGGCCCGCTCGCGCGAGGCGCTGTCGGAGCTCGCGGGCGCCTATTCCAGCCTGCTCGAAGGCCGCGACGCCGCCGGCGCCCGCCACATCGCCAAGAGCGTCGCCGCGACCCGCGATCTGCTCCCGCGCCGCGTCGTGCTCGAAAACGACGACCCGACGACCTGGAGCGCGACGCTCGCAGCCATCGCCGAAGGCGGCGACGCCAAGGACGCGACGATCGACCAGGCGGTCGGCCGCGACGCTCCGGTCGCTTTCGCCTTCTCCGGCAACGGCTCGCAGTGGCCCGGCATGGGCCGCAGGCTGCACGCCCAGAACGCGGCGTTCCGCGCCAGGATCGACGAGATCGACCAGCGCTTCGGCGCGATCGCCAAATGGTCGATCAAGGACGCGCTGTTCGCCGACGACCTGCCGGAGCGGCTGCGGCGCGCCGAGACCGCGCAGCCCCTGATGTTCGCGGTTCAGGTCGCGACGACGGCGGCGCTTGCGGCTGACGGTCTCGTGCCGGACATGGTGCTTGGCCACTCCGTCGGCGAAGTCGCCGCAGCCGCGGCCTCCGGAGCGCTGTCGCTCGAACAGGCCGTGCAGGTCGTGCACTCGCGCTCGGTCCACCAGGAGATCGCCTGGAAGGCCGGCGGCATGGCCGCCGTGCTGCAGTCGCCGGAGGAAGTCCGCGCGCTGATCCGTGACGGCGGCTTCCTGAACATCGAGATCGCCGCCATCAACAGCGAGCGCTCCGTGACGATCTCGGGCTCCGAGACCGAGATCAAGGAGCTCAGCCGCTTCGCCCGCACCAGGCGGGTGCCGGTGCGCGTGCTCGACATCGACTATCCGTTCCACACCGGCCTGATCGACGGCGTGAAGGGCCCGCTGCTCGCGGACCTCGGCGGCCTGCAGCCCGGCGCGACGCTGCGCCCCTTCGTGTCGAGCGTGTTCGGCCGCACGGTCGAGGGCGGCGAGCTCGGCGCCGACTACTGGTGGGCGAACGTCCGCCGCCCGGTGGTGTTCTCCGACGCCGTCGCCGCCGCGATCGCGGAAGGCGCGCGCGTGTTCGTCGAGATCGGCCCGCGGCCGGTGCTCCAGACCTATCTGTCGGACTGCGTCGCCGCGGCCGAGATCACGGGCGGCGTGCTGTCCTGCGACGATCATGGCCCGGGCGAGCACGACCCGATCCGGCGCGCCGTGACGCGCGTCATCGCCAAGGGCGGCCGCGTCGACCGCGACCTCGCCTTCGGCAAGCTCGACGGCCCGGCCGTCCGTCTGCCGACCTACCCCTGGCAGAACGCCTCCTTCGCCGTCGGCACCACCGCGGAAGCCCAGTCGCTCTACCGCGGCTACGACCAGCACCCGCTGATCGGCTCGCGGCTGCGCGCCGACGCCGACGAGTGGACGGTCCACCTCGATCCCGCGTCCTCGCCGCTGCTGGCCGACCACAAGGTCGGCGGCCGGGTGATCGTGCCGGGCGCGGCGCTTGCTGAAATGGCGCTCGCCGCAGGCCGCGCCTGGCTCGGGGCCGACGTCGTCGAGCTCTCCGATTTCGAGATCCCGCACGCGCTGACGCTCGACGCCGAGACGATGTCTGAGGTGCGCACCCGCATCTCGCCGGAAAGCCGCACGGTCGAGATCATGAGCCGTCCGCGCCTGCGCGACGACGGCTGGATCATGCATGCGAGCGGCCGTATCGCGCCGCCGCCGACGGTCGCCGCCACGACGCCGGCGACGCCGGCGCATGAGGGCGAGGTCTTCCGCGCCGCCGACATCTATGCGCAGTCGGAAAAGCACGGACTGGGCTTCGGCCCGGCGTTCCGCGCGGTCGACCACGTCGTGCGCTACGGACCGGACCGGCTGTCGGTGCGCCTGCTGGCGGAAGCCGACCGCAAGGGCGCCCGAGATGCGCGATACGGACTTCACCCCGCTGACTTCGACGCCTGCTTCCATTCGCTGCTGACGCTGTTCGGCGCGCATGGCGACCGGCCCGACGTCACCTATCTGCCGATGCGGTTCGGCTCGCTCCGGCTGCTGAAGCCGGGCGTCTCGATCGTCGGCGCCGAGATCGTGGTGAAGCGGTTGAGCCCGCGCTCGATTGACGCCACCTTCACGCTAGTCGACGCTGACGGCGGCGTGGTCGCGGTGCTCGCCGATGCGCGCTTCCGCGCCGTCACCCTCTCGCGCAAGACGCCGCTCGACCGGCTCGCCTACCATTATGCGCCCGCGCTGGTCGGGCCCTCCGGCGACGCGTCGGAACCCGCAGCCGTCACCGCCGAAGAACTCGCAAAGCGCGCCGGGGCTCTCGGCCTCGCCGCGGAAGGCGAGAGCGAGCGGCCTGAGGACGACCTGCTGCTCGAGGCTTTCGCGATCGCGCTCGCGCACCAAAGCCTCCTTGGCCTGTTCGGCCGCGGCCGCCAGGGCTCCGTCGCCCAGCTCTTGAAGCGCGGCCGCCTCGCAGCGGCGTCCGCGCCGCTCGCGAACAGCCTGCTCGGCCTGCTTGAACATCAGGGCCACGCGACGCTCGAGGGCGACGTCTGGACGATCGCGGCCAAGACCGGCCTGCCGACGCCGACCGAAATCCTGCGCACCGTCATCGCCGACTACCCGGACCGCGGCGCGGAATGCGTGCTCGCGACCCGCGCGGCGACCCTGCTGCCGAAGGCGCTCAAGAACGGCCCGCTCGCGACCGCCTATGGCGCGGCGACCCTCGCCCACGCCGGCGGCGCCTCGCCGCTGACGGCGAGCGGCGCGCACGCGGTCTCGGAGTTCGTCAAGGACATCGTCGCGAAGGCGCCGGCCGACCGGCCGATCCGTATTCTCGAACTGTCGGCCGGCTCGGGCGTGCTGACCCGCAAGCTCGCGGCTCTCGCGACCGACCCGCGCGTGACGCTCACCGTCACCGATCCGGACGCGACGGTCGCCGAGCGGCTGCGATTCGCCTTCGCGACGCTGCCGAACGTCTCGGTCGAACAGTTCGACCCGCGCGCCGACAGCGCGGACGCGAACCGCTTCGACCTCGTGGTCGGTTCGCTCGCCTGGGGCTCGGCGCTCGCCGCCCCCGACAGCGTGCGTCGGCTCGCCGCGCGCATCGCCGACGGCGGCCTGCTGGCGTTCGGGTCGCTGGAGCCGACGCCGTTCCTCGACGTCGTGTTCGGCGTCCAGGCCGACTGGTTCGAGCGCTCGGCGTCCGAGGACTTCCCGATCGGCGGCGCGCGCTCCTCCGCTGACTGGGCGCACGACCTCGGCGACGCCAGGCTTTCCGACCATGTGATCGTCGGCCTCGCCGGCGCCCGCTCGCCGGCCAGCCTCGTGCTCGCCGCCAAGCGCCGCCGCGGCGCCGCCGTCGAAGACTCCCAGACTGTGACCGCGCCCGTCGTGCTGACGGCGGAGGCCTCAGGCGCGACCGCCGGGCTCGCGCTCGCCGTCGCTCGCGCGATCGAGGGTCTCGGTCGCCCGGTCACCGTGAAGAGCACCGCGCCTGTCGCCAAGCTCACCAACGGCGAGGGCGACGGGAGCGCCAACGGCCACGCCGCCGGCGCCGACGCGCTCTGGGGCGGACCGGTCGATCTCGGCCTCGCCATGCCCGCCAAGAACGCGACCGGCGCATCGGCCGACATCGTCGCCGTGTTCGACCAGTCTGCGGGCGCGCTCTCCGCGGCCACGGCCGAACGTTCGGGACGGCTGCTGTCGCTCGCCCGGGCGGCGCATGAATTCTCCGCGCGGCTCTGGGTGGTCGCTCCGGGCGCGCTCGGCGGCACGGTCGACCACGGCGTCGACCGCCCGGAACAGGCGGCGCTCGCGGGCTTCCTGCGGGTCGTCCGCAACGAGCTTCGCGGCGTCGACATCCGCCTTCTCGACGTCTCCGCCTCGCTCGGCGACGAAGCCGGCGGCCGCGCCGTCGCGGCCGAACTCGCGGCGCCTCGCGCCGACGTCGAGCTCTCGATCTCGGCCGACGGCGTCGTCGCGCCGCGGCTGCGGCCGGGCCTGCCCGAGTTCCCGTCCGCCGTCCCGGAGTCCGGAGAGAAGTGGGTCGCCGCGCTTGAATCCGGCAAGGAAGGCGGCCTCGACGACCTGTCCTGGCGTCCGGCGCCGGCGCTCGCTCCTGCTGCGGGCGACGTCGCTATCGACGTCTCCGCGGTCGGCCTCAACTTCCGCGACGTGATGTGGGCTCTCGGCCTGCTCCCGGAAGAGGCGCTGGAGGACGGCTTCGCCGGTCCCGGCCTCGGCATCGAATGCGCAGGCGTCGTCTCGGCCGTCGGTCCGGGCGTCACCCGCTACAAGATCGGCGACCGCGTCGTCGCCTTCGCGTCGGGCGCCTTTGCCTCGCGCGTGGTGACGTCGGAGACCGCCGTCGCCCCGCTGCCGGACTCGATCACGTTTGAGGAAGGCGCGACGATTCCCGTCTGCTTCCTCACCGCCTATTACGCGCTCCACCACCTCGCGCAGATCAAGCGCGGCGAGTGGGTGCTGATCCATGGCGGCGCCGGCGGCGTCGGCCTTGCGGCGCTCCAGATCGCTCTGTGGCGCGGCGCCAAGGTGATCGCGACCGCGGGCTCCGACGAGAAGCGCGACCTGCTGCGCGCGCTCGGCGCGACCCACGTGCTGTCGAGCCGCAGCCTCGAATTCGTCGACGAGGTGAAGACCCTCACCGGCGGCCACGGCGTCGACGTGGTGCTGAACTCGCTGTTCGGCGAGGCGATGGAGCGTTCCTTGAGCGTGCTCCGTCCGTTCGGGCGCTTCCTCGAGCTCGGCAAGCGCGACTACTACGCCAACAGCCGTCTGGGCCTGCGGCCGTTCCGCCGCAACATCAGCTATTTCGGCATCGACGCGGACCAGCTGCTGATCCACCGCAGCGACCTCGGCCAGCGCCTGTTCGGCGAGTGCATGAAGCTGTTCGGCAAGGGCGTGTTCGCGCCGCTGCCGTATCGCGCCTATCATGCCGGCGAGATCCGCGACGCGTTCCGGCTGATGCAGCAGTCCGGCCATGTCGGCAAGATCGTGGTGCGGCCGCTCGATCCCGCCGAGCTCGGCGAGACCGCGCCGCCCCGGTTCCGGGCGGCGGAAGGCGCGCATGTGCTCGTCGGCGGGCTCGGCGGCTTCGGCCTCGCGACGGCCGAATGGCTCGTCGCGAACGGCGCCTCGAAGATCGCGCTGATCGGCCGCTCGGGCGCTTCGAGCCAGGCGGCGCAGGACGGGGTCGCTCGTCTCGAAGCCGCCGGCGCGACGGTGAAGGTGTTCGCCTGCGACGCGGCCGACGAAGTCGCGCTCGACAAGGCGCTGAAGGAGACGCGCAAGGACCTCGGCCCGATCGGCGGCGCGTGGCATGTCGCCATGGTGCTCGACGACGCGCTGCTGCTGAATCTCGACGAGCCCCGCTTCGAGGCCGTGCTGCGTCCGAAGATCGACGGCGCCCACGCGCTCGACAGGCTGACGCGCAGCGACAAGATCGGCCAGTTCGTCGTCTATTCGTCAGCGACGACGGTGATCGGCAATCCCGGCCAGTCAAACTACGTCGCGGCCAACATGTGGCTCGAATCGCTGATGCGCGTCCGCCGCAAGGCGGGCCTGCCGGGCCTCGCCATCGCATGGGGCGCGCTCGGGGACGTCGGTTACCTCGCCCGCACCGGCGACGTGAAGGAGAAGATCCAGAAGCGTCTGGGCTACGCCACCCTGTCGGGCGACGAAGCGCTCGAGGGCCTGGGCCGCGTGCTCGCGCATGACGATCTCCGGCTCGAGACCGCGGCGATCACGATCGCCCCGCTCGACTGGGGCGCGGCGCGGCGCGACCTCGCCTTCCTCGCCTCGCCGATGTTCGCGCAGGTCGTGGCCGGCGCGGAGATGGGCCCGCAGGACACCGTCGAGCAGATCGACCTCGCGGCGCTCGTGCGCGGCAAGGACGCCCGCGAGGCGCGCGACATCGTCGCCGAGATCCTCGCCGGCGAGGTCGGGCGCATCCTGAAGCTGCCGGCGAAGGAGATCTCGCCGCAGCGGCCGCTCGCCGAACTCGGCATGGATTCCCTGATGGGCCTCGAGCTGCGCATGAGCGTGGAGCGCCGCTTCGACATCGAGCTGCCGCTGGTCGCGATCGGCGACTCGACGACGCTGACGACGATCGCCCAGTCGATCGTGAGCCGCATCCACGAGCCGGACGCTGCGGCCGACTCGGGCGCGGTGAACGCCGACCTCGTCCACCGTCACATCGCCGACGACGTCGACCATGAGGATCTGGCGGAGTTCAGCGAAGCAGTGGAGGCCCGGCGGGCGACGCTCGGGCATGTGACCCGATGAGCGGACGACGAGGCATCGGAGCGCTCTCGCGCTCGGCGAAGGACGGCATCCTCGGCGCGCTGCGCCAGACGCCGAAGCCGGAGGGACGCATCGAGGTCGCGCCGACGCCGCGGCCGGCCCGCAAGCGCAACGACAAGTTCGCGGACTTCCCGGAGCTGAAGGACCTCAAGACCCAGCAGGCGGTCGCCGATCTGCTGGGGGTGGCGAACCCGTTCTTCCGCGAGCACGACGGCTGCGCAGGCGCCACCACCGACATCGACGGCAAGACCCACATCAACTTCGCGTCCTACAACTATCTGGGGCTGAACGGCCATCCGGCGGTCGCCGCGGCCGCCAAGGCCGCGATCGACAAATACGGCGTCTCGGTCTCCGCAAGCCGCCTGGTGGCCGGCGAGCGGCCGATCCATCGCGAGCTCGAGCGCCGGATCGCCGACTATTACGGCGTCGAGAGCGCGGTGGTGTTCGTATCCGGACACGCCACCAACGTCGCTGCGATCGGCCATCTGCTGCGGCCGAAGGACCTCGTGATCTACGATTCGCTCGCGCACAACTCGATCGTGGTGGGCGCGGCGCTGTCGGGCGCGACGCGCCGGTTGTTCCCGCACAACGACCTCGACGGGCTGGAGGAGATCCTCATCCAGCACGCCCATTCCCACGAGCGCGTGCTGGTCGCGGTCGAGGGTCTCTACAGCATGGACGGAGATTTCCCCGATCTCGCCCGCCTCGTGAAGCTGCGCGACCGCTATGGCTTCTGGCTGATGGTCGACGAAGCCCATTCGCTCGGCGTTCTGGGCAAGACCGGTCGCGGCGTCTCGGAGGAGTGCGGCGTCGACCCGCGCGAGATCGACATCTGGATGGGCACGCTGTCGAAGACGCTGTCGGGCTGCGGCGGCTTCATCGCGGGCTCGGCCGCGCTCGTGGAATATCTCAAATTCACCGCCCCGGGCTTCGTCTATTCGGTCGGCATGCCGCCCGCGGTCGCGGCCGCCGCGATCGCCTGCTTCGACCTTCTCGACCAGGAGCCGGAACGAGTCGCAAAGCTCCGCGCCAACGGCGTCCGTTTCGTCGAGAAGGCGAGGGAAGCGGGACTCGACACAGGTTCCAGCACCGGGCTCGCGATCGTGCCGGTGATGGTCGGCGATTCGCTCCGCGCCGTGCATCTTTCCAACCGTCTGCTGGAGCGCGGCGTCAACGCGCTGCCGATCGTCCATCCGGCGGTGCCGGAGCGCTCGGCGCGGCTGCGCTTCTTTATAACCGCCGACCACACCTTCGAGCAGATCGACGAAGCGGTGGCGGTGACGGCGGAAGAGCATGCGGGGTTGGCGAAAGCGGGGTTCGGCATCAAGATGGCCGCCGCCCTCGCCAAAGCGACCCGGCCGAGCTGACCGCTTGAGAAACGCATTGAAGGACGTAGCGCGGACGGTCGATATCCGGCCGGTCGCATCGAAGCGGGACGTCAAGCCGTTCTGGCGCGCCGCGCTTGTCGCCCAGGGTGACGACCCGGCCTACGCGCCGCCGCTGCTGAAAGAAACCTACGACGTCCTGACGCCCGGCTGCACGCCGTTCGCGCGGGAGAACGACGGCCAGGCATGGGTCGCGTTCCGCGACGGCCGCCCGGTCGGCCGCATCTACGCGGTCAAGAACAACGCTCATCTCAAGAAATACGACGACGCCACCGGACAGTTCGGCTTCCTCGAGGCGATCGACGACGACGTGGTCTGGGACGCCCTGTTCGCCACGGCCTCCGACTTCGCCCGGGCCCGCGGCCTCTCACGTCTCGCCGGCCCTTTCAGCGCTTCGATCAATCACGAATGCGGGCTGCTCGTCGAAGGTTACGGCGTTCCCTCGACGACCCACACCAACTACGCGCCGCCCTATTACGCCCGGCAGCTCCAACGGCTCGGCTTCATTCCGGTCAAGGACATCGTCGGCTATGAGGGCCGTCTCGCCGACAGCAGGCTTCCGGAGCGCGTCGCCGCTATCCGGGGGAAGTGGAGCGGCTCCGCCGACCTGACCTTGCGCCGGGCCCAGGGGCCAACCGCGGTCGCGGAGCTGAACGACGTCTACAACGACGCCTGGTCCGTGAACTGGGGCTCATCGCCGGTCTCGCAGGAGGAGGCGCGCTTCCTCGCCGAACTCGCGCAGCAGATTCTGCCGCCGGACTGGACCACGCTCGCCGACTGGAAGGGCGAGCCGATCGGCGTGCTGTGCATGGCGCCGGATCTGAACGAGGCGGTCCGCGATCTCGGCGGCAAGCTGCTTCCCTTCGGCTGGGCCAAGCTGATCTGGCGGCTGAAGGTGACAGGGGTCTCGCGGGCGCGCGTCCCGATCATCGGCGTCCGCCGCGCCTGGCGCGGCACCCGCGTCGGCGCGATGGCCGCCGCGGCATTGCTCGCGGACGCCGTCGAGAAGGCGAGCAAGGCGGGTTGCGAGCGACTTGAGGTCAGCTGGATGCTCGAGGACAACCGCTCGGTCCTCAACCTCGTCCGCAGCATGCCGGCCACGCGCTCCAAGGTGTGGCGCATCTTCGAGAAAACGCTCTAAAGGGACCGGCGCCGCCGGTTACGGCTATTCTGCTCGTGGCCGCCTGACGTCCTCCCCGAAGGGGTAGGTGGGCGCCGGCGATCGCTCCTCCGCATATTGGTTCGGAATTCAGGGCGCGCCGGCCATAGCGTCCTTCCCGACCGGCGTCCGGCTCCAAGCCGAAATGTTTCTTCTCAAGAATTATTTTTTCCACCACATTGACGATAGGGACGCTGGCGGATAGCGTCAGGGTTCAAGGCCTTGCGCCGCCCCCTCCTGACCGGAGCTTCACGCCGATGTGCGGGATCGTCGGACTTTTCCTGAAAGATAAGTCGCTTGAGCCCAAGCTCGGCGAGATGCTGAGCCAGATGCTCGAGGTGATGACCGACCGCGGGCCGGACTCCGCGGGCTTCGCGGTCTATGGCGCGAGCGAGCCGGGCCGCGTGAAGCTGACGCTGCGGGCTCCCGAGGGCTACGACTTCGCCGCGCTCAAGGAGACGCTTGGCGGCGACGCCCAGCTGACCGAGCGCGAGACGCATGCGGTGCTGTCCGTGCCGGAGGCGTCCGTCGACGGGGTGAAGGCGAAGATCGCGGCGATCGCGCCCGAGGTGACGGTCGTCGGCGCCGGCGCCAGCATGGAGCTTTACAAGGAAGTCGGCCTGCCGCGCGACGTCGCCGGCCGCTTCAAGCTCGCCCAGATGTCGGGCAGCCACGGCATCGGCCACACCCGGATGGCGACGGAGAGCGCTGTGACCACCAACGGCGCGCACCCGTTCTCGACGGGCGACGACCAGTGCCTCGTGCACAATGGTTCGCTCTCGAACCACCGCGGCGTGCGCCGCGAGCTCGAGCGCCAGGGCGTTACGGTCAAGACTGACAACGACAGCGAAGTCGCCGCCGGTTACCTGACCTGGCGCATGAGGGAAGGCCGTTCGCTCGGCGAGGCGCTAGAAGACAGCCTCGACGACCTCGACGGCTTCTACACCTTCGTGGTCGGGACGGAGACCGGCTTCGGCGTGCTGCGCGACCCGATCGCCTGCAAGCCCGCCGTCATGGCCGAAACCGACGAATATGTCGCCTTCGGCTCCGAATACCGCGCGCTCGCCGGCCTGCCCGGCATCGAGAACGCCCGCGTGTGGGAGCCGGAACCCGCGAAAGTCTATTTCTGGGACCGCGCGGCCGCCTGAAAAACAGAACGAGAGGGGGACGCCGTCTCATGAACGCGGGTACGCAAACCCATGCGGTTGATCTCGCACGCTCAAGCGTGCGCGAACTGAACGCGACGCTGCATGCGCTTAAGGAAGGCTCTAACGCGTCGCTCTGGCGCGTCGCCAATCCCGGCGGCCTTCACGCCATCGCCGCCGGCCTCGACGCGCCGGTCACGGTCGAGGTGGACGGTCCCGTCGGCTATTACTGCGGCGGGATGAACAAGCAGGCGACGATCCTGATCCGGGGCTCCGCCGGCGTCGGAGTCGCCGAGAACATGATGTCCGGCCTCGTCCAGGTCGAAGGCGACGCCAGTCAGGCCGCCGGCGCGACCGCGCATGGCGGAGCGCTGATCATCGGCGGCAACGCGGCGGCGCGGTGCGGCATCTCGATGAAGGGCATCGACATCGTCGTGAAGGGCTCGGTCGGCCATATGTCGGCCTTCATGGCCCAGGCCGGCACGCTCACCGTGTTCGGCGACGCCGGCGAAGCGCTCGGCGACTCCATCTACGAAGCGCGGCTCTACGTGCGCGGCTCGGTGACGAGCCTCGGCGCGGACTGCATCGAGAAGGAGATGCGCGACGAGCACAAGGCGCAACTGTTCGAGCGCTTCAAGCTGGCGGGCGTCGACGGCGAGATCGATCCGAGCGAGTTCAAGCGCTACGGCTCGGCGCGTCAGCTCTACCACTTCCACGTCGACAACGCGTCGGCCTACTGAGGCGGCCATGAACGAGCACATCAAGCCCCCCGCCGCGCCGCGCACCCTGCCGCGCGAATCCGCGACCTTCGACGCCTACACGATGTCGGAGATCCGCCGCGCCGCCGCGACCGGAATCTACGACATCCGCGGCGCCGGCGCGAAACGCAAGGTTCCGCATTTCGACGACCTGCTGTTCCTCGGCGCCTCGATGTCGCGCTACCCCCTCGAGGGCTATCGCGAGCGTTGCGGAACCGACGTCGTGCTCGGCACACGCTTCGCCAAGAAGCCGATCCATCTCAAGATCCCGATCACGATCGCCGGCATGAGCTTCGGCTCGCTGTCAGGCCCGGCCAAGGAAGCGCTCGGCCGCGGGGCGACAGCGATGGGAACCTCGACCACGACCGGCGACGGCGGCATGACTCAGGAGGAGCGCGGCCACAGCCAGACGCTCGTCTACCAGTACCTCCCGTCGCGCTACGGCATGAACCCCGACGACATCCGCAAGGCCGACGCGATCGAAGTGGTCGTCGGCCAGGGCGCCAAGCCCGGCGGCGGCGGCATGCTGCTCGGCCAGAAGATCTCTCCGCGCGTCGCCAAGATGCGTACGCTGCCCGAGGGGATCGACCAGCGCTCGGCCTGCCGCCATCCGGACTGGACCGGACCGGACGACCTCGAGATCAAGATCGAGGAGCTGCGCGAGATCACCGACTGGGAGAAGCCGATCTACGTGAAGGTCGGCGCCGCCCGCCCCTATTACGACACCGCGCTGTCGGTGAAGGCCGGCGCCGACGTCATCGTCGTCGACGGCATGCAGGGCGGCACCGCGGCCACCCAGGAAGTCTTCATCGAGAACGTCGGCATCCCGACGCTCGCCGCTGTCCGCCAGGCGGTGAAGGCGCTGCAGGACCTTGGCATGCACCGCAAGGTGCAGCTCATCGTCTCCGGCGGCATCCGGAACGGCGCGGACGTCGCGAAGGCGCTGGCGCTCGGCGCGGACGCGGTCGCGATCGGAACCGCGGCCCTCGTCGCTCTCGGCGACAACGACCCGCAGTGGGAGAGCGAATACGAGGCGCTCGGCACCCGCGCCGGCGCTTATGACGACTGGCACGAAGGCCGCGACCCGGCCGGCATCACCACGCAGGACCCCGAGCTGATGAAGCGGCTCGATCCGGTCCGGGCCGGGCGGCGGCTCGCCAACTACCTCGCCGTGATGACGCTCGAAGCTCAGACCATCGCGCGCGCCTGCGGCAAGAGCCACGTCCACAATCTCGAGCCGGAAGACCTCGTCGCCCTGACGATCGAGGCGGCGGCGATGGCGCAAGTGCCGCTCGCCGGCACCAACTGGGTGCCCGGCCAGGACGGGCGCTTCTGACGACGGGGCGAGCGGGCGGTCTTCGCCGGCTCGAAGATGACCTCGTCCTCCGGCGGCCTCCCCCGCCGGAGGACGCCTAGCGTGAACGTCGAGGGCGAGAACGCCGCGGCGCGTGCCAACCATCGAGCCCCGCGGGGGGCCTTTAGGGGACATCAGATGGCGACGGATCTTGCGAAGGCCGCGAAAGAGCGTGGGATCAAGTACTTCCTGATCTCCTATACAGACCTGTTCGGCGCGCAGCGCGCCAAGCTGGTTCCGGCCGCGGCGATCGCCGGCATGCAGAAGTCCGGCGCCGGCTTCGCGGGTTTCGCGACCTGGCTCGACATGAGCCCCGCCGACAGCGACCTGTTCGCCAAGCCCGATCCGGAAAGCCTGATCCAGCTGCCGTGGAAGCCGGAAGTCGGCTGGCTCGCCGCCGATCTGTTCATGGACGGCAAGGAGGTCGAGCACGCGCCGCGCAACCTGCTCAAGCGCCTGATCGGCAAGGCCGCCGATCGCGGCTGGGAGATGAAGTCCGGCGTCGAATGCGAGTTCTTCCTGACGACCACCGACGGCCAGGCGATCAGCGACCCTTCCGACACGCATGAGAAGCCCTGCTACGACCAGCAGGCGCTGATGCGCCGCTACGACGTCATCACCGAGATCTGCGACGCCATGCTCGCGCTCGGCTGGGGCCCGTATCAGAACGATCATGAGGACGCGAACGGCCAGTTCGAGATGAACTGGAACTTCGGGCCCGCGCTGCAGACCGCCGATCAGCACGCCTTCTTCAAGTTCATGACGAAGTCGGTGGCCGAGAAGCACGGCCTGCGCGCCACCTTCATGCCGAAGCCGTTCATGAACCTCACGGGCTCCGGCTGCCACGCGCATGTCTCGCTGTGGAAGGGCAAGACCGCGCTGTTCGAGGACGAAAGCGGCGAGCTCGGCGTGTCCGCCCTCGGCTACAGCTTCATCGGCGGCCTGATCCATAACGCAGACGCCATCTGCGCCATGACCAACCCGACCGTGAACTCCTACAAGCGCATCAACGCTCCGCGCACGACCTCCGGCGCCACCTGGGCGCCCAACAGCGTCACCTACACCGGCAACAACCGCACCCACATGATCCGGATCCCCGATCCCGGCCGCTTCGAGCTGCGCCTGCCGGACGGGGCGGCGAACCCCTATCTGCTCCAGGCCGCGCTGCTCGCGGCCGGGCTCGACGGCATCGACAACAAGCGCGATCCCGGCCAGCGGCTCGACATCAACATGTATGTCGACGGCCACACGGTGAAGGATTGCAAGAAGCTGCCGCTCAACCTGTTCGACGCGCTGCGGGCCTTCGAAGCCTCCTCGGTGCTCAAGGAGCAGCTCGGCGACGAGTTCGTGACGGCGTTCGCGAAGCTCAAGACGGTCGAGTGGAACGCCTATGCGCGCCACCTGACCCAGTGGGAGCGCGACAACACGCTCGACTGCTGAACGCCCTCACCGGCCGTTCTGGAAGGCGCGCAGCGGGCGAAACCCGCCGCGCGCCTTTTTCTTGCGTCCGGCGCGGGAGCCGCGCGTCCTGAAGCAGGGGGCTGTCGGATCACGACAAGCAGGCGCGCTGCATCACGACCATAATCTGCCTTCAAAACGGGCGCCGTCGCCGATCGTGCATTTCCGCCGGCGCTGCGGCGCCGCCGGAGCGCGCGCCGAAGCCGCTTCGCGAGCCCAAGACCGCAATCGCGGCCGGACTAGAGCGGCTCCAATGCATCTCCCGCAGTAGTTGTCGGAAGATGACGCCCCGACAGAATGCACGACCCATATTTGGGCGACGCAAAACTCGTCGAAAAACCGGCGCTTATTCGTCCTGTGCAGGGCGAGATGCTGGCGTGATAACTACTTCTTAAGACCTTTCGATCTGTCCAATAATGAGCACAGTATATCAAAATCTTTGCTATATACTCAGTGTGGCAATTTAGCATCTACTCTGATTATCAAAGGCTTCGCCTAAAAATCAGGCTAGACTTCCGGGGGTGTTGGGCCGATTTTGGCGATCAACCGCCTGAGCGTACTGATAAATCGGGGAACTAATATGAAGAGAATTGCCGGACTTGCTCTTTCGACGCTGGTTGGCGTCGCGGCTGGTGGCATGATGGTCGGGGCGGCTTCCGCCGCTGACCTTGCTGCGCCGGAGCCGATCGTCGAAGCTTCCGTCACGCCGGTGTGGGACATCGCGTTCGGCGTCAAGCTGACCAGCGACTACGTGTTCCGCGGCATCACCAACAGCAAGGGCAACCCGGCTGTTCAGGGCTACGCCGAACTCCAGGCTTTTGACTGGATCTACGCCGGCATCTGGAGCTCGAGCGTCGACTTCTCCAGCAAGTACGGCTACTCCGACCCGTCTTCGGAAGTCGACCTGTACGGCGGCTTCCGCCACACCTGGGATTACTTCTCGCTCGACATCGGCGGCCTGTACTACTGGTACCCGGGCGAAAAGGGTCCGGCTCGCGAGACCGACTACTGGGAAATCTTCGCCAAGCCGTCCTTCACCTTCGGCGGCCTGAGCATCGGACCGACGGTCTACTGGACCAGCGACTTCGTCAACACGAGCGCGAACGCGACCTACCTCTCCGGCGTCGCCAAGTACACCTTCGCGCTGGACAGCCAGCCTGATCTGTCCTTCTACGTGTCCGGCGAGTTCGGCAAGCAGTGGGTCGAGCGCACCAAGTACAACCTCGGCATCGACTACCTGTCGTGGAACGCTGGCGGCGGCGTCACCTACAAGGCCGTCACGCTCGACCTGCGTTACAGCGGCGCGGACCTCAAGAAGCGCGAGTGCACCCCGCAGGGCTTCGGCCTCAAGAGCTGGTGCGGCGATCGCTTCATGGCGAGCCTCTCCTTCGACACCTCGCTCAACAAGCTGAAGTAAGCTTCTCCGAGCGAACGGTCTGAATGCGAACGCCGCGCTCGAAAGAGCGCGGCGTTTTCGTTTGCGGTCGGACTTGCCGCCAGAGCGTATGGCGACGTCTTTATAGACGCGGAAGCCCTTTGGGCCGGCAATCGCCGGCCTTCTGAACTCTGCGGGGCGACCGCCGCCGCTTTGGCCCGGCCGTCCGGCCCGGGACGGGTCAGCTCTTCAGCTTGGCGTTGCACTGCGAATAATAGCCGCCGCCCTTCTGGATCCACTTCAGGTCGCCATTGCCGCCGCTGTCCTTGTTCGCGCGGTACTGGTCCACGCAGGTGTGGAGTCGGGCCCGGCCGGGGGACTCGCTCGCATACTTCGCTGAGATCTCCGACGGGAAGGCCACCTTTCCGGACGGCGCCGTCGCCTTGACGGCGGGGGCGCCCTTTTCGGTCGACGTCTTGGTCGCCGATTTTGCGGGATCCGACGTCTTGCCCGGAACCTCGTCCGGCACGGCGGCGGCCGCCTCCGCAGTCGACGCGTCGTCGTCGCCGCACTGGGCCTTGCGGAAGTCGGCCCATTTCTGGCCGTTCAGCGTGTTGGCCTGCTTGGCGGACTGATACTTGGCGCCGCATTCCTTCATTGTGAGCGCCGAGGCCGGCGACGCACAGGCGAGCGCTGTGGCGAGCGCCGTTGCGGAACAGATCGTGAGAGTGCGGATCATTGGCATGTGTCTCCTCATGCGGCCCCGCGCGGCTGCTGCTCGCGTCGGCGTGATAGAATCCATGCCGAATTGAGGCGGACTTGCGGCGGACCGCGCCAGCTTTTCGGCTGATGTCCTCGGGGCGTCCCACCAATCCAGGCCGCGCCAGGCGACCTGGGACGGAAGGCAAAAAGAAAGGGCGCGCTCCAGCGGAACGCGCCCCTCCTCGGCCAGTATCGTTATCGTATCAGAAGAAGCCGAGCTTCTTCGCGCTGTAGCTGACCAGCATGTTCTTGGTCTGCTGGTAGTGGTCGAGCATCATCTTGTGCGTCTCGCGTCCGATGCCGGACTGCTTGTAGCCGCCGAACGCCGCGTGCGCCGGATAGGCGTGGTAGCAGTTGGTCCAGACGCGACCGGCCTGGATGCCGCGGCCGAAGCGGTAGGCGCGGGTGATGTCCCGGGTCCAGATGCCGGCGCCGAGGCCGTAGAGCGTGTCGTTCGCGATCGACATCGCGTCTTCGTCGTCCTTGAACGTCGTGACCGAGAGCACCGGGCCGAAGATCTCCTCCTGGAAGATCCGCATCTTGTTGTGACCCTTGAACACCGTCGGCTTCACATAGAAGCCGCCGGCGAGTTCGCCTTCGAGCTCGTTGCGGCCACCGCCGGCGAGCAGCTCCGCGCCCTCCTGCTTGCCGATGTCGATGTAGCTCAGGATCTTCTCGAGCTGCTCGCTGGAGGCCTGCGCGCCGACCATGGTCGAGGAGTCGAGCGGGCTGCCGAGCTTGATGGCTTCGACGCGCTTGAGCGCCTTCTCCATGAAGCGGTCGTAGATCGACTCATGGATCAGCGCGCGGCTCGGGCAGGTGCAGACTTCGCCCTGGTTGAGCGCGAACATCACGAAGCCCTCGATCGCCTTGTCGAAGAAGTCGTCGTCCTCGGCCGTCACGTCGGAGAAGAACACGTTCGGCGACTTGCCGCCGAGCTCCAGCGTGACGGGGATCAGGTTCTGGCTGGCGTACTGCATGATGAGACGGCCGGTCGTCGTCTCGCCGGTGAAAGCGATCTTGGCGATCCGGTTGGAGGAAGCGAGCGGCTTCCCGGCTTCCAGGCCGAAGCCGTTGACGACGTTCAGCACGCCCTCGGGCAGGATGTCGCCGATCAGCTCCATCAGCACCATGATCGAGGCCGGGGTCTGCTCGGCGGGCTTCAGCACGACGCAGTTGCCGGCCGCGAGCGCAGGCGCGAGCTTCCAGACCGCCATCAGGATCGGGAAGTTCCACGGAATGATCTGGCCGACGACGCCGAGCGGCTCGTGGAAGTGGTAGGCGACGGTGTCGTGGTCGATCTCTGAGAGCGACCCTTCCTGCGCCCGCAGACAGCCGGCGAAATAGCGCCAGTGATCGATTGCGAGCGGGATGTCGGCGGCCATCGTTTCGCGGATGGGCTTGCCGTTGTCCCAGGTTTCGGCGAGCGCGATGACGTCGAGGTTCTGCTCCATCACGTCGGCGATCTTGAGCAGCATGCTGGCGCGCTCCGCCGGCGCGGTGCGGCCCCAGGCGTCCTTGGCCTTGTGCGCGGCGTCGAGGGCGAGGTCGACGTCCTCCTTCTGCGATCGGGCGATCTCGCAGATCTTCCTGCCCGTGATCGGGCTGGTGTTCTCGAAGTACCGACCGCCGACCGGCGCGACGAACTTTCCGCCGATGAAGTTGTCGTAGCGCTCCTTGAAGGGCGCGCGCGTGAAGGCTTCCATGCGTTCTGGCTTATTCATTGATTCCTCCCAGAATCCTTGTCGCTATCAAGCGCAACGTCGCAGCCTTCGTGCCAGAGCGCGACCACATCTCCGTGAACCTATGCTGCGGTGCGGGAAGTCACTGCTGCGAAACGACTGCGCCAGGGGCCATGCTGGTCCGCAGGACGGATGCGGTGGACTCCTCCGCCGTTCCGGGTCAACAGTGTCGCCGGCAGCGACGATGAGCGCTGCGACAGGTGTCGCTGATTGCGACGACGGGACGATGACGCCGATGGAGCCCTCCGCTCCGCGCACCGACCTGATGCGGGCGCGCCATGATTTCTTCGACAGGGGCGCCGAGCCGACCGGCTTGCGAAGCGCGATCCTGCGCTCGTGGCGGCGCTGCGCCGAACGCGGCTTCGACGCCCATTCCGACCCGCGGATCGAGCCGGTGGGCTCGACGGCGCTCCGCGAGCTGCATGAACGCAACGAACGGCTGATCCGCCTCTGCCGGCCGCAGATCGAGACGCTGGCCCGGGAGGCCCGCGACGTCGGCGGCCTCGTCATCCTGACAGACGGCGCCGGACTGGTTCTGGACGCGCTCGGCGACGCGGAGTTCGCAGGCAAGGCCGCCGGGGTCGCGCTGAAGCCGGGCGTCAAATGGGCCGAGGCGTCGACCGGCACCAATGCTATCGGCGCCGCGCTGGTCGAGCGTCGCGCCGTCGAGGTCCGCGGCGCCGAGCACTTCTTCGACGCGCACCGCATCCTGACCTGCGCCGCCGCGCCGATCTTCGATCCCCGGGGCGCGATGGTGGGCGCGCTCGACATTTCCGGCGCCTCCGCCGCGCCGCATCGGCCCGCGGTCGCGATGATCCGCCTCGGCGTCGACCAGATCGAGCATCGCATGTTCGACGACGGCTTCGCCGGCTGCGAGGTGGTCAGGCTGCACGCCGACCCCGCGCTGCTCGGCACCCCTCAGGAGGGGGTGCTTGTGTTCGACGGCGCCCGGCTGGTGGCCGCAAACCGCCATGGCCTCAGCCTGCTCAAGCTCGACTGGAACGCGCTCGGCGCGCGCTCGTTCGGCGATCTGTTCGACGCCGGCCGCATCGCCGGAGAAGGCCGCATTCTCAGCCGTTCCGGCGCAGCGCTGCATCTCCGCCGCGATCCGCCGGCGCCCGCGGCGCGCCCCGCGATCGTCCCGAAACCGTCTGCGCCCGAGCCGATCTTCGACGCCGCCACCCGGTCCAATCTGGTCCGCGCCGCGCGTCTGGTCGACGGCGACGTGCCGATCCTGATCCAGGGCGAGACCGGCTCGGGCAAGGAGATGTTCGCCCGCGCCGTCCACGGCCTCAGCGCCCGCAGTCAGAAACCGTTCGTCGCCGTGAACTGCGCGGCGCTGCCGGAAGGGCTGATCGAGGCGGAGCTGTTCGGCTATGAGCACGGCGCCTTCACCGGGGCGCGGCGCGCCGGCTCCAAGGGACTGCTGCGCGAGGCCGACGGCGGCGTGCTGTTCCTCGACGAGATCGGGGACATGCCGCTGCTGCTACAGGCGAGGCTTCTGCGCGTGGTGCAGGATCGCGAGGTGACCCCGCTGGGCGGCGGCAAGCCGGCGCCGATCGACATCCGCCTGATCTGCGCGACGCACCGGGATCTCGCCGGGCTCGTCGGGTCCGAAACCTTCCGGCCCGACCTCTATTTCCGTCTTGCGCAATTCACCTTCGCACTGCCGCCGTTGCGGACGCTGGCGAACCGGCGCGACGTCATCCAGGCGCTCTGGCGCGGGCTGCCGCGCGACGGTCGGACGCTTGGGGCCGACGCGCTCGACGCGATGGCGGCTTACGATTGGCCCGGCAACCACCGCGAGCTCGCAGGCGTGCTGAAAGCCATGATCGCGCTCTCCGAGCCCGGCGAGACGCTGTCCGCCGACCTGCTTCCGTCTCCCGTGATGCGCAACGCCCGGATGTCGGAGGCCCCCCCCATCGAGAACGGCGGCGGGCTCGAAGCCTTCGCGCGCGAGGCGATGCTCGCCACGATCGAGGCCTGCCACGGCAATGTCGCCGCCGCCGCCCGCAAGCTCGGCGTCAGCCGCTCCACGCTCTACCGAAGGGCGCTTGGCGGCAGGGGATAGGCGCTCCCCTCTCGCCGGGGGCGAGGCGACGTCAGCGCCGCGCGTGCTGCTGTCGCTGCGGCTTAGGGCGATGGCCCGGCTGCTTGCACCAGACGCGATCGAACCTTGCGTTGCCTGCGTCGGGGGCGCGGCCCATATCGCGGTGGCGGCGCCGGGAGCGCGACAGGCGAACAGAGCCCACGCGAGCCGCCGCATCGAAAACGGAGATATCCACCATGAGCACCACCAACGCCTCGGCGTCCGGCCAATTCACGCTCGGCGATCACACCGTCAACCGCCTCGGCTTCGGCGCGATGCGCGTCACCGGCGACGGCGTCTGGGGCGAGCCCCGGGATCGCGACGAGGCGCTCAAGACGCTGCGCCGCCTTCCCGAACTCGGCGTCAACTTCATCGACACCGCCGACAGCTACGGCCCGGAGGTCAGCGAGAACCTGATCGCCGAAGCGCTCAAGCCGTATAAGGGGCTGCTGATCGCGACCAAGGGCGGCCTCACCCGCCACGGACCGCAGATCTGGGCGCCTGTGGGGCGGCCGGAATATCTGCGCCAGTGCGTGCTGATGAGCCTGCGCCGGCTCGGCGTCGAGCGGATCGATCTGTGGCAGCTCCACCGGATCGACCCGAAGACGCCGCGCGACGAGCAGTTCGGCGTGATCCGCGACATGCAGAAGGAAGGCCTGATCGCGCATGTCGGCCTGAGCGAGGTCAGCGTCGAGGAGATCAAGGCCGCTCAGAAGTTCTTCACCGTCGCGACGGTCCAGAACCGCTACAACCTCGTCGACCGCACCAGCGAGGCGGTGCTCGACTTCGCGGAGAAGGCTGGCATCGGCTTCATCCCGTGGTTCCCGCTGGCTGCGGGCGACCTTGCCAAGCCCGGCTCGGTGCTCGATTCGATCGCGAAGAAGATCGGCGCCTCGCCGAGCCAGGTCGCCCTCGCCTGGGTGCTGAAGCGCAGCCCGGTGATGCTTCCGATCCCCGGCACCGGCAAGGTCAAGCATCTCGAGGAGAACGTCGCCGCCGCGGCGATCACGCTCTCCGACGAAGACTTCGCCGCTCTCGACGAGCAGGGCAAGGCGGCGTTCAAAAAGGCGGCCTGAGGCGCGCCCGATCCGTCCTCGCGCCAGCGCGGGGACGGATCGAGAAATAGGGGAAAGCGATGCCGATCACGCTCGAAGGGTCGTGCCGGTGCGGCGCGGTGAGCTTCTCTGTCGAGAGCCACGCGCCGCAGCCCTATCAGCTCTGCTACTGCTCGATCTGCCGAAAGACCGCGGGCGGAGGCGGTTACGCCATCAACCTCCACGCCGACGCGGCGACGCTGAAGGTCAGCGGAGAGCGGTCGATCGGGGTGTTCCGCGCCGAGATCGCGGATGGCGAGGGCGGCTGCAGGACGAGCTCCGGCGAGCGGAATTTCTGCGGGAAATGCGCGACGGCGCTCTGGCTGTTCGATCCGAACTGGCCGGAGCTGCTGCACCCGTTCGCGTCGGCGATCGACAGCGAACTGCCGATCCCGCCGGCGCGGACACATCTGATGCTCGGCTCGAAGGCGTCCTGGGTCGAGCCGGTGATCGGACCGGACGATCTGACCTTCGACGAATATCCCGCCCAGTCGATCGAGGAGTGGCACCGCGCGCGCGGCCTCTGGATCGACTGACCGTGTTCAGGGCCGGAAGGCCCGTCACGCCGCCTTCGCGGGTCTCCGCGATTCCGTCGCCGCGCGGCTTTCCAGTGGTGGATGCCCGGCTGGCGCCGGGCATGACAGGCCAGCGCGGTCGAACTCAGTACCCGCGGACGATCCTGTCGCTCTGGCGAAGCTGGTCGCCGCCCTGGCCGTATTCCGTCTCCTCGGCGCGGCGAGCGGAGCGCTGCGGCGCGGCGTCGTAATCGACGACCGGCTGCGGTCCCACCTGCCAGCCCAGCTGTTCCGGAGCTGCGGGCTGCTGCTTGGCCCGGGCCGGACGGGGCGCGACATAGACGTCGGGGTCGCGCTGGGTCATGCGGGCCGGAGCGCGTTCCGCGGCGATGGCCGGAGCCGGCCGGATGTCGACGGGAGGCGCGATCGGACGCGACTCGATCGGCTGGTTGTCCGCGCGCACGCTGCGCTTCGGCTCATAGTCGACCGGCGGAAGCTCGGCCTGCGCCATCTGCTCCATGCGCTGACGCGGACGACGCGGCTCCGTCGCGGGGAGCGGCTCATATTGCGGGATCGGGGCCGAGGCCTGAGCGCGCGGCGCTGGCTGCGACGCGCCCGGAAGCGGCTCGTATTGCGGGATCGGCGAGGACGCCTGGGCGCGCCGGGGCGCGGCGTCGGGCAGCGGCTCGTATTGAGGGACCGGCGCGGCGTCGCGCTCGACCGAAGCCACGTCGTAGCGCGACGGGCGCGGCGTCTCGCGCTCGGCGACCACGATCGGGCGCTCGCGCACCACGGGCGCAGGACGCGCCGCGGCGAAGACCTCCTTCGGCGGCGAGGCCATCGGACGGCTCTCATACGGATCGGCGCGGGCGATCATCACGGTCTCGGTCGGCGCCGGCGGCGCCGGCCACGAGCCCTGGCCGCCCCACCACGTCTTCGGCGGCTGACGCTTCTCGTAGAAGGCGTTGCCGCCGGCGACGAGCGTGTAGCGCATGTTGCGGTAGGGGAACTTGTAGCCCGCGGTGTGGAAGAACTGCGCGCTCTTCGCCGCGGGGTGACGGGCGCCGGCGAGCACGGCGTCCGCCATCCGGCGGGCGCGCGGCGCGCCGCTGTCGGTCATCGAACGCACCAGCACGCCGGGGGCGAACTGCCTGGGCGCCCCGACGACCTGGCAGATGCTGTTGCCGTACCGGCCGGACTTCAGCCGGTTCATCACGACCGTCCCGACCGCCAGCATGCCGGCGTCGCTCGAGCGGTTCGATTCGAAATACATGGCGCGCGCGAGGCATTCGCGTTCGCTGAGGTTGACCCGGGTGATCGGGCCGCGGGTGGTTGCGCAACCGGCGAGGCCGGCGGCGGCGATCGTCAGGACGACCGCGTTGCGGAAGCTGATCGCGGATTGGCGAGACACGCCGGTACTCCAACTCGATACGCTACGCGAACTGAGGCCGGACTGTTGCTTCCGCGTTACATCGCGGAGGGAAACGCGTCCTGCCGTTTCAGAGGCCAACAAAACGCGAAGAGTCTGAGGAAAGCCTTAACCGGGCGAGGCGGCGGCGCTTCGAAAGTGATCAGGCGTTCGCTTCACCGACCTCGGCGGCGAGCCAGGCGAGGTAGCTCTCAGAGCCGCCGATGATCGGCAGCACGAGGATTTCCGGCAGATCGTAGGCGTGCAGCCTGCGGATCGTCCGCTCGACGGCAGGGGAGGCGGCGGCCGTAGTCTTGATCTCGACGACGAATTCCTCCGTGCGGCGGATCTCGCCGTCCCAGCGATAGACGCTCTCCGCCCGCGAGATGCGCGCGCAGGCCGCCTCTCGGCGCTCGATGACCGCGGTCGCGATCGCGTCGGCGACCGCGTGGTCATCGGTGGTGGTGAACACCGCGACGAAATCCGGCATCACGCTTTTCCCTTCTTAGGCTCGGCGGGGCGGAGCGCTCCGCCCCGCCGAGCCGCCGATCACTTCGCGGCGGGCTCGCCGCCCATGGCCGCGAGCATCTTCTTCATCTCGGCGATTTCGCGCTCCTGATCGGAGATGACGCCCTCCGCAAGTTTCCTCACCTCGGGATCCTTGCCGTATTTCAGCACGACCTTAGCCATGTCGATCGCTCCCTGGTGGTGGGGGATCATGCCGGCGAGGAAGTCCCTGTCGGCGTCGCCGGTGTAGGTCTGCTTCATCGCCTTGTGCATCGTCATGTCCGCGTGTTTGTAGGCCTCGGTCGAGGCCGAACCGGCCATCTCCATGCCGCCATGATCCATGGCCTTGTGGTCCATCTCTTCGGCCACGGCCGGGATGCAGGCGAGCAGCAGGGCGGCGGCCGCAAGGCCGCCTTTCAGATTGCGCATGGCGCAACTCCTTACGTATCGATGGTGATCAACAGGGCGCACGCCGCCGGCGACTCGCATCGCCAGCGTGGGACTAACGCCGAGGCGGCGGCGACGCTACCGCGAGAATGGCCGAACGCGCCGGCCGGTCGGGACGCGCATAGGGTTCGACGGCGAGCCCCCGCATGACCGGCTGAGCCTCGATCGAGGCGAGCGTCGCGCAGCACATGGCCGCGCAGCAGGCCTTAGCCATATGCGCTGCGCCGCGCTCATGATCGGAGTGATGGACAGGCGCCGCGTCGCCCTGTGAGGCGTGCGAGTCCCACATGCAGGGGGACGCCATGCCGGCCTCCGAGCCCGCGAACAGGCCGAAGGCGATCAGCACGGTAAGAAGCCTCAGCAGCGTCAAGGAGGCGGTCGCCTTCGCTTTTCGGCGCCCGGCTCCCCTCAGCGCCACCAATACTCTTTGATATTCCCCTTCTGGCCGGCCGAGAAGTCATACCTCGACTGCATCGACTGCTCCTGGGTCTGGTAGATCGGCCCGTAGGGCGTGTCGGGGTCGACGTCGGCATAGGACCGATCGCGATGGCGCATCACCCAGGCTCGTCGCTCGACCTCGCGCCGGCGCGCTTCGCGCGGTCCGACGTGCTCGACGGCCACCGCATCGCAGCGGCAGTGCGACCGCCTTTCCTTTGCCGAGGCCGCCGCCGGGAGAGCCATGACGGTCGCGAGGAGCAGGATCGCCGAGAGTCTCATTGCGCGGCTTGACCTTTCAAGCGAGACCGGGCGGAGCAGACAAGCGGACTTCAGGGAACGACGCAACGCCCATGCCGACGCAACGCCGTTCCGCTCCCATCGTTCCTGCGCGCCGCCTCCGCGTGACGGGCGTCTGAGCCAACCGCCCGCGATGAACGACACAACCCTGCAGCGCTACGAGGCGCTTGTGCGCTCCGGCGCGCTGGAGCGCGATCCGGCGCAGGAGGCGGTGGTCGCCAAGCTGAACGCGCTCGACGAGCGGCTGCGCCAGAAGAACCGCGGCAAGTCCGGCGCTCTTGGCTGGCTGTTCGCGTCAAAGCCGACCGCGCCGCTCAAAGGCCTCTACGTCTGGGGAGACGTGGGGCGCGGCAAGACCCGGCTGATGGACGTGTTCTTCGAGGCGGCGCCGATCGCACGCAAGCGCCGGGCGCATTTCCACGACTTCATGATCGACGTCCACGCTCGTATCCACGCGGCGCGGGCCGAGGCGCATGGCGGACGCCATTCCGGCGACGTCATCCCGCTGGTCGGCGACGCGCTGGCCAAGGAGTTCGGCCTGCTCTGCTTCGACGAGTTCCATGTCACCGACATCGCCGACGCGATGATCCTCGGACGGCTGTTCGAGCGGCTGTTCGCAGACGGGGTGGTGGTGGTCGCGACCTCGAACGTGCCGCCGTCGGAACTCTACAAGGACGGCTTGAACCGCTCGCTGTTCACGCCCTTCATCGCCCAGATCAAGGAGCGGATGGAGGTGGTGAAGCTCGCGGCGCGGACCGACTTCCGGCGCGAGAAGCTGGGCGAAAGCGGCGTCTGGCTGACGCCTGCCGACGAAGCGGCGCGGACGACGCTCGACGCCGTCTTCCACTCGCTGGCGGGCGGCGACGGCGAGCCCGTCGCCTTCGACGTGCAGGGCCGTCATGTCGCCCTTCCGCACGCCGCGAACGGCGTCGCCCGCGCGAGCTTCGAGGATCTCTGCGCAAAAGCCCTGGGCGCCGCCGACTTCCTCGCGCTGGCGCGCCGCTATCACACCCTCGTGCTGGACGACGTGCCGACGCTCGGCGACGCGCGCCGCAACGAGGCGCGCCGCTTCATGACGCTGATCGACGCCCTCTACGAGCGCAACGTCAAGCTCGTCGCGTCGGCCGAGGCCGAGCCCGACGGTCTCTGGACGGGGACCGAGGGTTACGAGAGCTTCGGCTTCGCGCGCACCGCCTCGCGCCTGATGGAGATGCGCTCCGAGGAATGGCTCGCCCGCGGCCATGGCCGCCCCGACAGCGCCGCGAGCGGCCAGACGACGGGACTGGTCGAGACGTGAACGAGATCGCGTGCGGGGGCGCGAATCCTTCGATCCCCCGCGCTTTGCGCGCCTTGATCCGCTAGGACGATAGGGCTAGTTCCAGCACTCCGAACGCGTTCCCGCCCGTCCGCCTCGAAGCGTGGCGAGCTTCCAAGAGACCCGAAGAGGACCCCATGGCGCGCAGCAAGATCGGACTCGTGGGCGCCGGCCAGATCGGCGGCACGCTCGCCCATCTCGTCGGCCTGAAGGAACTGGGCGACGTCGTCCTGTTCGACATCGTCGACGGCGTGCCGCAGGGCAAGTCGCTCGACCTCGCGCAGTCCTCGCCGGTCGACGGCTGGAACGCCAAGCTGAAGGGCACGTCGTCCTACGAAGATCTGGAGGGCGCCGACGTCGTGATCGTCACGGCCGGCGTGCCGCGCAAGCCTGGCATGAGCCGGGACGATCTGATCGGCACCAACCTCAAGGTCATGGAGCAGGTCGGGGCGGGGATCGCGAAATACGCGCCCGACGCCTTCGTGATCTGCATCACCAACCCTCTCGACGCCATGGTCTGGGCGCTGCAGACCGCTTCCGGCCTGCCGGCCGAGAAGGTGGTCGGCATGGCGGGCGTGCTGGATTCCTCGCGCTTCCGCTACTTCCTCGCCGACGAGTTCAACGTTTCGGTGGAGGACGTCACCGCCTTCGTGCTCGGCGGCCACGGCGACACCATGGTGCCGTTGCCGCGTTACTCGACCGTCGCCGGCGTCCCCCTGCCCGACCTCGTCAAGATGGGCTGGACCAGCCAGGAGAAGCTCGACCAGATCATCCAGCGCACCCGCGACGGCGGCGCCGAGATCGTCGGCCTGCTCAAGACCGGCTCGGCGTTCTACGCGCCGGCCGCCTCCGCGGTCGCGATGGCGGAGAGCTACCTCAAGGACAAGAAGCGCGTGCTGCCCTGCGCGGCCTATCTCTCGGGCCAGTACGGCGTCGACGGCATCTATGTCGGCGTGCCGGTGGTGATCGGCGCCGGCGGCGTCGAGCGCATCGTCGAGATCGAGCTCGACGCCGCGGAGAAGGCAGGCTTCGACAAGTCGGTCGAGTCCGTGAAAGGTCTGATCGCGGCCTGCAAGACGATCGCGCCAAATCTCGGAAAGTAACCGTCAAACGACCGACGCGCGTCGAGGAGCAACTCAAAATGTCCATACTGATCGACGCGTCGACGCGCGTGATCTGCCAGGGTTTCACGGGCAAGAACGGCACGTTCCATTCGGAGGCGGCGATCGCCTACGGGACGAAGATGGTGGGGGGCGTTGCGCCGGGCAAAGGCGGCCAGACGCATCTCGACCTTCCGGTGTTCGACACCGTCGCCGAGGCCCGCGAGGCGACCGGGGCCGACGCCTCGGTGGTCTACGTGCCGCCGCCAGGCGCGGCGGATGCGATCTGCGAGGCGATCGCGGCGGAGATTCCGCTGGTGGTCTGCATCACGGAAGGGATTCCCGTGCTCGACATGGTGCGGGTCAAAAGGGCGTTGGACGGTTCGAAAACCAGGCTCATAGGCCCGAACTGCCCGGGCGTGGTGACGGCGGGCGAGTCGAAGATCGGCATCATGCCGGGCAACATCTTCTCGCGCGGCACGGTGGGGGTTGTGTCGCGCTCGGGCA
>NZ_BSFI01000002.1 GCF_027922265.1 Hansschlegelia plantiphila
CGACGTAATAGTCGTCGTTTCCCTTGCCGCCTGACATCGTGTCGGCGCCGCTCGCGCCGTTCAGAATGTTCACGCCGCTGTTTCCGACGATCGTATTGGCGAGGCTGTTGCCGGTCCCATTGATGTCCGTTGAGCCGGTGAGGGTAATCTTCTCGACGTATTGTCCCGCGAGCGAGAACGAGACGGAGCTCATGACCGCGTCCGTCCCTTCGCCGTTCGCCTCGACCACCCGGTCGCCCGCGTCGTCGACGACATAGACGTCGTCCCCGGCGCCGCCGGTCAGGGTGTCGGCGCCCGCGCCGCCATCGAGCTGGTCGCCGCCGGCGAAGCCGTTCAGCGCATTCCCGCCGCCGTCGCCCTGGAGCGTATCAGCGAAGTCGCTGCCCCAGACCGCCTCGAAGTTGACGATCTGGTCGTCCTGGGCCGCGCCGCCCGCGGCCGTCCCGTTGAGCAGATCGATGCTGACGCCCGCCGTGCTGTCGCGATAGTCGAGCGTGTCGAAATCATCGCCGCCGTCAAGGTAATCGCCGCCGGAGCGGCCCTGAATGCGGTCGTCGCCGACCCCGCCGGCGAGCACGTTATAGGCGCCGTTGCCGATGATCACGTCGGCATAGAAGGATCCGCCGACGTCTTCGACGCCCATGTAGGTGTCGCCCTCGGCGGAACCGCCCGAGCCCTTGCCGGTGAGGAGGTTCACCGTCACACCAACCGAATTCGAGATGAAGGAGTAGCTGACAACGTCTTCGCCCCGGCCGCCGTCGATCAGGTCGACCTGCCCGCCCGCATAGATGAAGTCGTCACCGGTGCCGGCGTAGATCTTGTTGGTCGCCGCCAGCCCGAGGCCTGCATAGCCCACGTCGACGGTGTCGTCGCCGGAGCTGGCGGAAAGAGTATTATTGCCCGATTCATCGGAAATGTAGTCATCTCCAATTCCAGATGAAATAGAATCGTTGCCAGTTCCACCGCTCAGGTTATCGAATTCAGCTCCTCCATAGATAGTATCATTTCCCCCCTTGCCCAAGATAATATTAGAGCTGGTGGCGTCACCATTAAGGACATGACCTTCATCGCTGTCGGTGATCGTAGCCATAGTGAATGCTCCGGATGTGTGCGGCGCCCCCATGGCCGCGTGCGGTGCAGGATTCCATGCACGTTTTACGATAAAAGTCGCCACGGACTTTAGAACTGCGGAGCTCGCACGAAGGCCAATCGTTAGGGAGGCGCGTTCCTCAGAGGCGCGACGCCTCTAGCGAACGTCCTCTCGTCATCGCATCGGCGCCCCGTCTCGGCTTCGGCCGGGGCGGGGCGCTTTTTGCGTTCTTGCATATTGCAGTTCAGGGGGCGCCGAATATCATCCCGTCGTTATGATCGCGCTCCTGGACTGTCTGGCCGATTTTTCGGTCGCCGCGCTGATAAATGCGCCCCAGGCGGAGGCGAAGGCGGCGGCTTCGATCGACGACTATCTTGCCCGGTGGGCGGATGACCCTCGCGGCCAACTCGCGGCTGCGCGTGAACTCCGCGCGGCCTTTCTCGAACTCTCTCTGGATAGTCGTACCGCGCTCGCGATCCGGGACATGCTCGACGAGCGGATCGCCGGTCTTTCCGACGATCTTACCAAAGCCCAAACGTCGGCCGACCGGCCAGCAGCCAGCCCAGCATAACGATCGTCACGATCGCAAGGACGGTCGAGATGACCGGCCACGGCTCGACGTCATCGTCGCTGTGCCCGCGACCGTCCTTCCTCATGCCCCTTGTTCCGTTTTCGTTCTCATGGAATCCATGTCCTCGGATAGAGGGATCGAGCCATGGGCGCAGCCGAGCAGATGTTCGAGGAGACGAGCGTAGGCGACCGCGAGGCGGCCGTCGACGAGGCGATTCGGCAGGCGGGCGGGAACCCGAGAGACGCGATCTACGGCTTGATCGTGCAACTGCAGGAACGCGAGGAAGCGAGGGCGCTCGCAGCTCGCGGGACGTCGCTCGGCTTCGTCCGCGGGCGTCAGCCCCTGCGGCGTCTCCCTTGAGCGTCGAGACGCTCGGGGAGGCGTTGCGCGCGGGCTGGAGCATCAGGGTCAAGTGCGCCCAGGGCCGCCGGGACGGCATGAAGTCGATCCGCCAATGCCTGCGGAGCGAGGCGCTGGATCTCGCGTCGATCGCATGGACTCGCGGTCGGAGCTTTCCGCTCTCAGGCTTGAGCGAGCGGATGATGTGCCCGCAGTGCGGGTCACGCCGGGTGACTGTCGTGTTCTCGCCGCCGGGGCCGGGCGGGGCCGTGCAGGCCAAGCCGGAGCCCGAGCGCGCCACGCGCGACCTCGAGCCCAACTTCGTCGTGGAGGAATGGCAGGGCGGCCAGTTCGGCCGGGTGGTCGCAGCGTCGTCCAATCTCGACATTGCCTATGCGGCCTTTGGCGCCGCGATCAAAGCGTTCGCGCGCGACGCCACGATCAGGATCGATCTCAAGCAGGGCAGCCGCTTGATCAAGACCCATCCGAACGCTCGCCGTGGAGAGCAGGAGGCGGCAGAGTAGGCCATGTGCAACCTGTACTCGCTCACCAAGGGCCAGGCGGCGATCCGCGCGCTGACGCGCGCGCTCGTCGACCGGACGGGCAACCTGCCGCCCATGCCTGGAATCTTCCCGGACTATCCCGCCCCGATCGTGCGGAACTCGGCCCAGGGGCGCGAGCTCGTGCTGGCGCGCTGGGGCATGCCGTCGTCGCAGCGAGCGATCTTCGAGGCCACGAAGAAGCGCGCGGCCGCGCTCGAGAAGAAGGGGCACGCCGTCGACTTCGGGGCGCTGCTGAAGGCCGAGCCCGACATCGGCACGACCAACATCCGCAACGTCGCCTCCCAGCACTGGACCCGATGGCTCGGCCCCACGAACCGCTGCGTCGTTCCGCTGACGAGCTTCTCGGAATATGAGCGCGGTCCGGACGGCAAAATGCAGCCGGTGTGGTTCGCACTCGACGAGAGCCGGCCGCTCGCCGTGTTCGCGGGCCTCTGGACGAACTGGACCTGCGTCCGGAAGAAGTCAGAGGGCGAGGTGACGTGCGATCTCTACGGCTTCCTGACGACCGAGCCGAACGCCGTCGTCGCGCCGATCCATCCGAAGGCGATGCCCGTGATTCTCACGACGCCCGAGGAGATCGACGTGTGGTTGCAGGCGGACTGGAGCGAAGCGAACGCGCTCCAGAGGCCCCTGCCGGACGACATGCTCACGGTCGTCGCGCGCGGAGATAAGAAGGATGGCTGACGAGCCTGCCGGCCCGCTATGCGTAGAGTGCGGGCGCTGCGGGTGGCGGCGACTGTTCAATTCGGGGAGCCCCGAGGCCGGAGAATCCCTGGCGGCCCTCAGCAGGCGGCTTGTGTGCTCCCATTGCGGAGCGCGGACGCCGGTGCTCTGGCGCGCTCCCAACGATCGTGACGCGAAGCGCTGGTACGCCGATCGGTAGGGAGGCCGAGGCCCTTTGACAGACGGCAACCTTAGACCGTATGCGCCGGCCCGGCGAAGCGCCGGCGAGCGGGGCTAGATAGGGCGCCACGGTGAAGAGTCGCCCCTTGACCCATATCGGTCTCCGAGTGCGTCTGAGCATGGCGCTTTCGATTCCGGCCGCGCGTCCACACTACTTCAGGGCGGCGTTGATAGCCGTGACCAGCTTGCTCCAGTTCGTCCGCTCGGAGTCGGAAAGAGCGGACGCATCGTTGTCTCGGGACCAGCGCACGAAGGCCTTGGCGAGCTTGTACTTAGAGAAGTCTGTCACGGCTCCGGCGAAGATGTCGACCAAGGGTTGGCCCGGCCTTTGGGCGACGAGGTCTATAACGTCCCAACCAAGCTTGTCGCGCGCGACGATCGGGAGCGTATCCCGGAGTAGGTCCTCGATCTCCGCCTTGGCGACACCGGTGATGTAATCCTTTGTCCTCAGGATCCGCTTGTTGCCGAGGCGATGCACGAGCGTGTCCTGCTGCGCCGCCTGATCGCCCGCCGCGTCCGAGTCGAGCAAGGCAGCAACCTTGAGACTATGCGCGTGGAGGATCGTCGCGAAGTAGACGACCTTGCCCGCGGTGCTCGCCGTCACGAGGGCGATCTTCGGGTTAAGCTTCGCTTCGCCAGCTTCTGTGAGGAGGGCCGCCACCGCCTCGAGATACCAGTGGTCCGTAAGCCCCTCGAGCACGAGGTTCCGTTCCTGAGCGAACAAGCTCTGGGCCAGGTCGTAGCCCAGCGCCTCTTGGAGGGGCAGCAGAGCGGCGCTGTCCCCTGAAGCAACAGTCGTGTGGACCTTCGTGCCGATAGTTCGGTCGGTGAGCTCGACCACGCGAACAATGTCCAACTCGCCAGGTCCGACGAGGAAGGGCGAGTGCGTCGTGTAGATCGTCTGGTTCTTCGCCGCGAGGCGGCTGATCGTCGTCCGGAATTCCCGCTGCTTGAGGGCGTGAAGGCTGATGCCGGGCTCGTCGAGCAGCAGGATGGCGTTCGCGTGCTTCCCGGCGGCTTCGGCGAAGAACACCACGAAGAAGGACACCAGCCACTGGAAGCCTTCGGACCGTTGGTGCAGCTCAATCTCGACGCCGAGCTCGTCCTCTACGGTCACCTTGAGGTACTGGCCATCGGCGCCGACGCGGAGTCGATCGGCCTCGCCCCGCGACGAGTCAGGGTTCCACACATCCTTGATCTCGCCGGTCAGGCGAACCGACGCACTGTTCAACTGGTACTTGCGCTTGTCCAGCTTGTCCCGGTTGGCTTCGACCGCTTTCTTGTCAGAGGGCTGTGGTTCATCGACACGACCGAGGTCTGACAGCTCCCGGGCGGTAAAACCCAGCAACTTTAGAAGGCACACGTTGCCGTAGTCGTAGGCGTCGTCGTCCAGCGAGTGTGTTTCGAGACGCTCCGCGAGGTGGGCGAGCTGGATCTCCGGCCGGACCCTAAAATAGTTGCTGAAGAGGACGATGGTCGGCAAACGCTCTTCAAGTGTTTCTAAGGCGGTAGCTTTCTTCCCGGCAACGCCGCAGGCCTCCCAAAGCGACACATGGCGCTTCTCCTGCTCCTCGTCGTTCGGGTCCATGATGACCGCGATCTCGTCGAGCCACGTTTTGAGGACCTTGCTAAGATCCCCGCTGATGACGGAGCTCTCGAGCCAGCCCTTCGTGGCTGCAGCGAGCGTCTCTTCCGGAGAGGGCTGTGCTGTTTCACCTTCCGCGGGAGCGGGAACGCGGCTCTTGGCATGCGCCGCAAGTCGAAGCAGGTCCTTCCTGAGCGACCCAAGCGTCGGAAGCGAGGGCCCGTTGCGAAGCGAGTGTGTGCCGCGGTTGTCGAGGTAGCGCGTGAATTCGTACTCGACCTCCTTGAAACCTTCGGGCAAGGCCGCTCGATCGTCATCGTCGAGGCTAAATACGCCGGTGACCACACGGGTCTTGGAAGGAACTACCTTACCGGTCGTGATGTCGTTGTAGAGCGCCCGCGGATAGTCACGGAGTGCGTCGAACCCCTTCACGCCCGTTGGCGGATTGAGTTGCTGGATCGCCGTCAAAATTGCTGATTTCCCCGCCTCGTTGGGGCCGACCAAGATTGTCTTGCCGTGCTCGATCTCGATGGGCTGTTCGCCCGTATCGCGAATGCTGCGGTAGTTCTGGACCCGGACTGATTTGAGGCGCACCTTCGGCTCCCGTCTTTGTTGGTGGAACCTTACCTCCGCCATCGCAGATTGCGAGGCCAAAGCGGCTAAAGGGACTCGCGCCGCCAGATGATCAACGTATTCCCCAAGTTGCACCCCTCAAGACCAGCCGTGCCGTTAGGTGAGCTGGCGGAGGATTGCGCCTTCAACCATTCGGAATTTCTCCCGCCACCATGCGCTCGACGACCCCGCTGACCTGGCTCAATCCCGGATCGCCCGCAGCGCCTGCCGCATATTCCAGATCAACCCCCTGAAACCCACCGATACTTTGACGTCGGGTGTTGGCCCTCATAGCCGTTGTAGCCATTGTGCCGCTAGCTTGGCCCGCGACAATTTCGGACCCCCAACCCGCGAACTGAGAAGGGCTCCTGCGCTGCAAAAAGCATCGCGAAATGCGGGTCGGATGCTCGGGGGTCTGGGTGGAGCGGACCTCCGCCACCACCGCCCCCCGGACACTTTGCGCGTAGGGAACAGGTCGTGATCAAGCAGGGCGCCGAGCCGTCCTTGCACGTTCGCCACGACCTTCTCGCCGACGACCGCACCGGCGTCCGCCAGCTCGCCCTCGAGGCGGTCGCGCTCGGCCGTCAGCGCGTCCATGCCGCCCTTCACCTGACCCTGCCCGATCTCGCCGGTGACGATCATGTCGATCAGGCGTTCGATCCCGCGTTGATCTTCCCGAAGACAGCGAGGGGGCTTGGCCATGCCCCATGGTTGCGGGGAGGGCCTAAGAAGCGGTTTCGGACGTCAGCTGAGCAATGCTAGCGCGCCCTGGTATTTCACCCGCCGCCGCCGGTCCTTCTCTGTGACCTCGGTCAACCGCGATAGATCCATGTTGTCGGCGAGGTCGGCGATCTTGACCTCTCGCCCGATCGGGTCGCGGCCAGCACGGACGATGAAGTCGCCGTAGCTCTCGCCATCCCGCCGGGTGACGGCGTCGACGCCGGCGAGCACCGCCTCAGAGAAGCCCTCGGCGCGAAGCTGTTCGATCGTCCAAGGCGTGTCCTCGACGACGTCGTGCAGGACGCCGACGATGCGGGCCTCGCCTTCCGGGAGACAGGCGGCCACCCTCAACGGGTGAAGGATGTATGGCTCGCCGGCCTTGTCAGTCTGGCCGGCATGGGCCTCGGTCGCGATCTCGATCGCTCGGTCGATCGTGCTCATTCCGCTCCCCCGCACCATGCCGGCCGATCCGCCTTCCGCAGCTTCGGCCATGGCCGAGCATGCCCTTCGCGGACAAGCTCCGCGCCGACGTCCTTCCCCTCCGAATAGATCACGCCGACCGTCCGACCGTATCGGTCCTTGCCGCGGCGTTCGATGGTGAAGTCGTTCGGCGCCATGATCGCGATCAGCCGCTCGCGAGCCGCCTGGGCGCGGAACAGCTCGAGTGGGCACTTCGCGCGATGCATCTCGGGAGCGTCGATCGGGCCATCCTCGGACGTCAGCCGGATGCGCTCGCCGTCGATGTCAATCGTGTCGCCGTCGATCACGCGAACCGCCGGGGCGCGTGCGTAGTCCATGAAGGCGGCCGGCGGCTCGGCGAGAGCGGGGGTGGCGAGCAGCGCGAGGAGGAGGGCAGGGCGGATCATGCCGCATCCTGCCGTCTGCCCGCTCATGACACCACCGCCTTAAGCCCGGCGTCGCGCGCGGCGGTGAGGGCGGCCATCGCGTCGTGCGAACCGCCAGCGTCAGGATGGGCCGCGGCAGCCTTCGACCGGAAGGCCGAATTGATGTCGGCGCGCGAAGCGGCCGGCGATACGCCCAGCACTTCGTGCCAGGGGCGGGCGCTGCCGGGAGCCGGGAGAGCGGCGAAGCCTTGGAAGCTGGCGCGCACAAGGTTCAACGTGCCGTGCCTAAGCTCGACGCGGCGCGCCTCCACGATGTGATGGATCGCCTGCAGGTTGCCGGCGAGCGTGGTGTATCGGTCGACCGGGATGCAGACCTGCAGACCATCCCATGTGAAGTAGACTGCGACGGCAGGATCGGGTGGGTTGAGCCCGCCGAGGGTATAGTTCGACGAGATCACGAGCCCCTGGATCGCCTTGCCGCTGTCCTGACCGAACAGGCGGATGCTGTCCTGCACATTCTTGATAGCGGCGGGCAGGGTGGTGCTGAAGCGACCCTTCTCGGGGTGCTTGGTCCGAGCAAAGCCCATAGGCCATGAAATCGGATAGGCGGTGGCGGCCATCTCCCTCTCCCTCACCAAAGCCGGAGGGGAGAGGGGGCGAACATGCCGCGAACCCCTTTATGGCGGGTGTGACGACTTTCGCGCTCCCGGGAAATCGTGATGTTCCGGTTTTGCTCTCGTTTCCGAGCAAAAACGGAATCCGCGGCCCGTCCAAAATTGTTCAGAACTGAGGGGGTTGAGCTGGCTGGGGGACTTGGATTCGAACCAAGACTAGCGGAGTCAGAGTCCGCTGTTCTACCGTTAAACTATCCCCCAGCAGGGGTCTGATGGCCGCCCTCTAAGGTCGATCCGTCAGCGACGCGCAGAATTCAAACATCTGGTTCGCGTCGGCGTTCCCCATAACGGCTCGTGCGGCCACGGGCAAGGCCTAAGCGGGCTGAGCCGATCTGAGCGACGCATGTGCCGTTGGGGCCCTCGCGTCGCTCCGTGCGGCCTCGATCTCCTCCAGTGCGCTTTCGACGAGTCTAACGGCGGCGGCGAGGCCGTTCTCCCGCGCCAGGGCCTGAGCGACGACGCCGGCGGCTGCGGCGTAGGACGGGTTCGAGACCAGATCCTCGAGAGCTGCCGCCAGTCGTGGCGGATCGAGCTTCGCCAACCGAACGGGGGGCGGGCCGGCGCCGAGGGCGTGCACGCGCTCTCCCCAGAACGGCTGGTCCATCACCATCGGCGTAACGAAGCTCGGCCTGCCCGCGGCGAGACCCGTAGCCGTGGTGCCTGCGCCGCCGTGGTGGACGACGGCTGCGACCTTCGGAAACATCAGGTCATGCGGCGTGTCGCCGACGGCGAAGAAGCCCCGCGGCAGGTCCGCGGTCTCAACCCCGCCCCAGCCCCGGCCGATCACCGCCCGGCCGCCCCAGAGACGCACCGCCTCCACGATCAGATCGCGGTTGCGGCGAGGGTTCCACGGCATGGAGCCGAAGCCGATATAGACCGGGGGCGCTCCGTCGGAGAGGAACGCCTCGAGCTCGGACGACAAGCGCCATCGCTTCCGCGGCCTCGCGCGCCAGCAGCCCGTCACGACGACGCCGTCCTCCCAGTCAAGCGGTCGCGGAACGATCGTGGGACTGTAGGCGAACATGGTCGTGGTCGAGAGAGCCGGAGGCGCCGACGCCGGAGGGCCCCTTCCACGCAGAAAAGCGCGGAGCCTGTGGGCGGTCATCATCCGCTCGAGCGCCACCAACCGGTAAGTCGCCCTGTTAAGGGTTCGTCCGACATCCGGAAGGCCGAGCACGCACAGCGGAAACGCCCCGGTCGGCGCCACCGGCTGCGCGGCGGCCATGATCGCCGGGATTCCAGCGTGGCGGGCGAGGTCCGGCGCGAAGATCAGCAGAGGGTGGTGGACGATGAGATCCGCGTCGCCGATCGCGCGACGGCAGCCTTCCATCAGCTCCGCGGTCAGCCGGGAAATCATGCGCTGCATGATGAAGGGCAGCTTCAGGCGCGCCAGAACGCCCTGGTCGGCAAGCAGGCGCGCGACGTCGCTGTCGAGGAAGCTGTCGAGCGTGTCGCCGATCGAGACGAAGCGCAGCCGCTTGTCCTTGGCGACCAGACGCTGGTAGCGGCCGAGCGCGCCGACGGTGACGTCGTGGCCGGCGGCCGCAAGCGCTCGCGCCAGCGCCAGACAGGGCGCGGTGTCGCCGCGCGTGCCGAGCGTCAGAAGCGAGATGCGTCCCGGAGCGGCCACGCGCAGGTTCCTGAAACCACCATCCTTATGGGCGTCGAAATGAACGGCAAGGGCCGGCGCCTCGGCGTCGGCCCTTCGTCTCGTCGGTTGCTCGCCCGCGCCGCCTCAGGGCGCGCCGATCACCATGTGCGTGAACGGCGCGATATAGGCCTGCGCCATCACAAGCAGCCCCATCAGGGATGCGAGCGCGATCGAGTGCAGGAACACGTAGCGAAGGATCTCCTTCTCGTGCCCGTACCAGCGCGTCGCGGTCGAGGCGACGACGATCGACTGGGCGTCGATCATCTTGCCCATCACGCCGCCGGAGGAGTTGGCGGCGGCCATCAGCGTCGGCGAAAGCCCGAGCTGCTCGGCTGAGATCTTCTGCAAGGACCCGAACAGCACGTTCGACGAGGTGTCGGAGCCCGTCAGCGCGACGCCGAGCCAGCCGAGCAGCGTGCCGAAGAACGGATAGAGCCAGCCCGTCTGGGCGAAGGCGAGGCCGAGCGTGGCGTCGACGCCCGAGTAGCGGGTGACGAAGCCGAGCGCCATCATCGCGGAGATGGTCAGGATCGAGAACCGCATGATGTGCAGCGTGCGGCCGTAGGTCTTGACCATCTGCCAGGGCGAGAAGCCCATCACGAAGCCGGCGATGATCGCCGACAGCAGGATGCCGCTGCCAGTCGCCGATAGCCAGTTGAGGCTGTAGACGGCGGCCTCCGCCTTGGGCGCCGTGACGACCGGCGGCACGCGCTGCACCAACTGATCGAGATGCGCGACCGGGAACTTCAGAATCGAGACGCCGTCCAGGAACGCCTTCACCTGCGGGATGCCCCAGCAGAACACGACGACCGACAGGATCAGCCAGGGAATCCAGGCCTTGAGCACTTCGGAGCGCTCGTGATTCCCGCCGACATGGACGCTTCCGGAGCCACCCGCGAGGGTCGGAGCCGAGCCGTCGGCCGAGGTCCAGATCTCGCGCGGGCTCCATTTGCGCAGGAATAGCGTGAGGCAGCCGATCGATGCGATGGCCGCCACAACGTCGACCAGCCAGGGCCCGTGGTAGTTCGACACCAGGAACTGCGGGACTGCGAAGGCGACGCCGGCGATCAGGATCGCGGGCCAGATCTGGAACATGCCGCGGAAGCCGGCGAAGGCGACGATCAGCCAGAACGGCACCAGCACGGAGAAGAACGGCAGCTGGCGGCCGATCATCGCGGAGAGGTCGGTGAGCGGCAGCCCGGTGACGCCGGCGAGCGCGATCACCGGCGTGCCGAGCGCGCCGAAGGCCACCGGAGCGGTGTTCGCGATCAGCGACAGGCCGGAGGCCGCAAGCGGCGAGAAGCCGAGGCCGATCAGGATCGCGCCCGTCACGGCGACCGGGGTGCCGAACCCGCCCGCCCCCTCGAAGAACGCGCCGAACGAGAACGCGATCAGCAGGAGCTGCAGCCGGCGGTCGTCGGTGATGCCCGCGATCGAGTCCTGCAGGATCTTGAAGTAGCCCTTCTCCGAGGTGAGCTGGTAGAGAAAGATGATGTTGATGATGATCCAGCCGATCGGCAGCAGACCGTAGGCGGCGCCGAAGAGCGCGGTCATGCCGGCCTTGTCGACGGGCATGCCCTGCCCGAACACCGCGATCAGCAGGGCGGCGGCGAGGCCGGCGAGGGCGGCCATATGCGCCTTCATGCCGAACACGCCGATTCCTGCGAGCAGGACGATGATGGGTATCGCGGCGACGAGCGTCGATATGACGGCGTTGCCGAAGGGGTCGTATACCTGCTGCCAGACCATTGCGTCCTCCCCGCGCTCCGTCGTTCAAAAGGTTCGGAGCCTCTTCACGCCGCGCGATGGTAGCCGAACCCGCGCCTCCGTCCTGCCGGTCGTTCGCATCATTCCCTTCAACTTTCGCAGCATTCCGGACGATCGGCGCGGGAAGGCGCGCCCGCCGTCCTTGCGGCGGGGCGCGCCGCTGTTATGCTCGGCGCCGAATTGTCACATGTCGCAGCCCAGGCCTGCGCGGGCGCCGAATCACCGGCGCGGCGCGGGAAAGGGCGGAGGGGCGGTAGCCGTTGTCTTATTCCACCGCATCGTTCGGCGGCGCCGGGCGATCGGAGCCTGCGACGGGCGAGGCCGCTGCGACGGCCGTCATGCCGGTCGCCGTCCGGGAGGCGGCCGTCCGCGTGCCCGCCCAGACCTATGCGGCGCTCGATCTCGGCACCAACAACTGCCGGCTGCTGGTGGCGCGGCCGGACCGCGACGGCGGCTTCCGCGTCGTCGACAGCTTTTCGCGGATCGTGCGGCTCGGCGAAGGGCTCGCCCACACCGGCCGTCTCTCGGACGACGCGATCGGGCGCGCGGTCGCGGCGCTCAAGGTCTGCGGCGACAAGATGCTGGCGCGCGGCGTCACCCGCGCCCGGCTGATCGCGACCGAGGCCTGCCGGCAGGCGGCGAACGGCGTCGACTTCATCGAGCGCGTCAGGAACGACGCCGGCCTCGATCTCGAGATCATCGACCGCGCGACCGAGGCCAGGCTCGCCGCCGCCGGCTGCGTGTCGCTGGCCGACCCAGAGGCCGGCGGCGTCATCCTGTTCGACATCGGCGGCGGCTCCTCGGAGGTCGTGTGGCTGGAGCGCAAGGGCGGCGCCGGCCCGGCGAATCTCGCGATGCGCGCCTGGGTGTCGCTGCCCGTCGGCGTCGTGACGCTGGCCGAGCGCTATGGCGGCGTGAAGGTCTCGACCGAGGTGTTCGAGGACATGGTCGGCGAGGTCGAGCGGCTGCTCGAGGCCTTCCCCGAGCGCGAGACGCTCGCCGCCTCGCTCAGCGACATCCACCTGCTCGGAACCTCCGGCACGGTGACGACCATCGCCGGCGTCCATCTCGGCCTGCCGCGCTACGAGCGGCGCCTCGTCGACGGCCAGTGGATGGCCTCGACCGACGTCACCCGCGTCGTCGAATCCCTGCGCGAGATGTCCTACGACCAGCGCTGCCAGAACCCCTGCATCGGGCCCGACCGCGCCGACCTCGTGCTCGCGGGCTGCGCGGTGCTCGAAGCCATCCGCCGCGCCTTCCCCGTGGCGCGCCTCCGGGTCGCCGACCGCGGCCTGCGCGAGGGCATCCTGGTCGAGATGATGCGCGCCGACGGCGTCTGGCGCCGGCGGGGGCCGCGTCGCCGCGGACGGCGCAGTTGAGCACGCGCTCCGGCGGCGCCGGCGGCAAGGCGACCGGCGGCGCCAACCGCAACCTCGACGTGCGCGTCAAGACCGCGAAGAAGCGCAGCCACGCCTCGACGCTGTGGCTCGCCCGCCAGCTCAACGACCCCTACGTCCAGGCGGCGAAGCGCGAGGGCTACCGCTCGCGCGCGGCCTTCAAGCTGATCGAGATCGACGACAAGCACAAATTCCTGAAACCCGGCCAGAAGATCGTCGACCTCGGCGCGGCCCCCGGCGGCTGGAGCCAGATCGCCGCCGACCGCATCGGCTCGAAGACCGGCAAGGGCGCGATCGTCGCGATCGACCTCTTGGAGATGGAGCCGATGCCAAGCGTCGACTTCATGGTGCTCGACTTCCTAGACGATTCCGCCCCCGACATCCTGAAAGAGCGCCTCCGCGGCAAGGCCGACGTCGTGCTCTCCGACATGGCGGCGAACACCGTCGGCCACCAGCGCACCGACCACCTGCGCATCATGGCGCTGGTCGAGGCCGCCGCGATGTTCGCCGCCGAAGTGCTCGCCCCCGGCGGCGCCTTCCTCGCCAAGGTGTTCCAGGGCGGCGCCGAGGGCGACCTGCTGAAGACGCTGAAGCGCGACTACGCCAAGGTCATGCACGTCAAGCCGCCGTCGAGCCGCAAGGATTCCTCCGAGCTCTACGTGCTCGCGACCGGCTTCCGCGGGCGGGCAGCGCAGGCGGACGACGACTAGCCTCCTGGTTGGAACGCCGCCGTCATGCCGGGCTTGTCCCGGTATCCAGAGCCGCGACGCTGCGAGAACGAGCGCCGCCCGACCGACCCGCTTCTTCCTGCCTCCGTAGCGCGTCTGGATTCCGGCATTGCGCTTCGCTCCAGCCGGAATGACGGCGCGTTGGGCGACCGCCGCGGCCTCCCCGTCTCAGCCCTCCGCCAGCGTGTCGGGTTCCTCCGCCGTCATGCCGCTTCCCCTCCGCCGTCATGCCGGGCTTGTCCCGGCATCCAGAGCCGCGACGCTGCGCGAACGAGCGCTGCCCGCCGTCGCGCTTCTTCCGGCCTCGTCGCGCGTCTGGATTCCGGCATTCCGCTCACGCTCCAGCCGAATGACGGCGCGGGAAAGCCGCCGCCGGCTCGATCGCCCGCGGCTCGCTCGGTCCTCGCTTTGGCTTACGCCACGAACTCAACGGGGAAGGCGCAGAGCGCCGGGCCACCGTCATGGGGCAGTTCCGTTTTGTCGGTCGCCCGGCGCTCCGCGCGCGGCGATTTCGCGTCGACTGCGGACGAATTCTCGGGCGCTCATGATTTCCCGGCGAAGCCTCGATGAGTCTTCGCCTCGGGCGACGGGCCGAGCCGTCCGGCCTTTGGAGCCGGCCGCCAGATCCCGCGCCGCCACGCGTCCTTACGCCACGAAAGGCGCGCCCGTCGTAATGCGGGCGGTCCTCTGCACGGGCGGAGCAAACATCGCCCTCAAGGGAAGAAGACCCCCTCAAGGAACGCGCGAGCCCCGCGGGCGCCGCAGACGGACGCCCCGGGGCCGGGACATCCGGTCATCCCCGCCGCAGGCGCCGCTCCTCACCCCGCATGGCCGGCCGGTCCGGACACGCCTCCCGTGACGGGGAAGGACGCGGAGACCGTGCAGGAGGAATGGAGAAATGTCAAGGAATTTCTTCCTACAACTGCATGTAGAAACTGTGCTGGCGGCCGACATTCGCGATGATAGGATCGCCGCTCGGAATTGAATAGCTTGAAATCACGCCTGAGATTATAATGCGACCGTTCCCGGAATTAATACAAAGCTGATCTGCACGAGAAGATTTTAATCTCTCGCGATGGCTATCTTATGACTGAGTTAGGGCTTTGGTGTCATGCTATTTCAGACGCCGTTTCTATAAGCTGCTCAAGATACTGTAGATATATTGATGCTAAGCTTATCGGGTCTCTCTCCCGAAGCCTTTTTCCTTCATGCTCATCGGGTGGCCAGTAAACTCTTTTGGACCGGTCCATTACCGGCCTTAAAGATGGGCCTGTTGGGCCACCTATGATCATCTGCCGTTTTCGCGATGGATCATAGTAGTTTGGTTTACGGTCGTAAGTTATTTCGTTTCCTTCTCCGGGGCGTCCACTTCCCCAGTCGATGCCCATGTCCCAGTCGATCTCTCCAGTGTCCTGATCTCGGAGCCCGAACGGGAGAGGCGGCCTAGGGGCGGTAACTTGCTCAGTTGTGTGCTCTTCGGTATTTCGTGATTGGTGCATGTAAGCAACTAAAGGATCTGCGCGTCCTTTGCGCTTGACGCCCCCATACCATTCTCTCCCCTGCGGGCTCATTTTAGACCCAGCATCAAGCGCGTTTAAAATTCCGCCTGTGTGTATCAGGAAAGAAGCCCAGTGACTGCCAAACTCCTCGAAGGTATTGGCATTCCGCAATCGATAGAGGGCTTCCTTCGCCTTTTCTAAGCGATCGAGGCACTTAGGTATGGTTAGCGGAGAGATAAAAGGTTCGGACATGTCGGTACGATCAGCGCTCTGATGACCAGTCGCAACTAGGTACTGAAGCGTATGCTCAGCGCCGCCAATCGCGATCTCAAGAATCCGCCTTAAGCGAAACGGACAAGTACAGGGCACTGCGAGCACTTGTCCGGTCCGCTCAAGTTAAGACGTTTAAAGCGCGTTAGGCCTTCTGAACGGTGCAGACCAGCAGCTTCCAGCGGATCGGCTGACCGCTACTATGCTGATGGTGGTTCTGCGGCGGCAACGGATTGCCCTTGTTTGCGGCGATCTCATCGCCGCAATGGACGCACCGATAAATGCCCGAGTCAGGACTTATAAAGCCGGGCGCGCGTTCTGTATCAAAGTTCGTGTGCGTGCTTTGATCGAGATTGTTGCCGTACTTATACAACGCCATCCAAATGGCTCCTCTAGCTAAGCGTCGGGCTTGACCAGAGGCACCATCGAGAGTCTCCTCCCTTTGGCTCTGATGCCACTTCCGCCGCCCGACTCGTTGGGTGCGGTTCGACTGACAGGCGGTCGTCCGGGGGTCCCACGCCCCGGCGACCGCCGACCCGTCTAGATCAACCTTGAGATGTAAGCTGATTCGCTCGAGGATCGCGAACCCAGAAAACATGCGCGCACAAGCAAATTTTCGTATTGAGACATAAGAATTTCCTTATGTCTCAATACCGTTTCTGCCGCTGCGCAGGAGTTTCCTGAGGTTCTGCTGGGGCGTAACTGACTGCAGCCATTCCTCCGATAGTGATCCGCTTTCCAGCGATGACCTCGAAGGCCTGGTCGCGGCGTCTAACGTCGCTAAAACCGCGAGCGGCGAGACGGTTGTAGCGAAACTCGAATTTGGGGAGGTAGCGCTAAGCCCCCTCACTCCGCCGCGATCTTGGCGACCCGGTTCGGGTCGCAGTTCACCACCGGGGGCCAGCCAGCGCTCCATGTCGGGCAACTCATAGTGCTTGCTGGCGGCGTAGTCGGCGATCTCGCCGCGATCGTGCCGGGGCCGAAATAGCGGCCCTCACCCTCGCAGGCGTTTTGCGAGAAACACCGTGTCCGGGATCGGCGTCGGATAATAGGCCTCGATCGTCGTGAAGCCGGCGGCGCGGTAGAGCGCGAGCACGGCCTGCATCGAGGGCAGGGTGTCGAGGCGCATCTCGCGATATCCGAGCGTCGTCGCGCGCGCCACGGCGGTCGCGATCAGCGCCGCGCCGAGACCGGCCCCCCGGCCTTCCGGCGCGACGTAGAGGCGCTTCATCTCGCAGCAGCCGTCCGGCGCGATGGCGCGGAGGGCGACGCACCCGACCGGCGCTCCGCCGGCGTCGTGCGCGAGGAAGAGCTCGCCGGTCGGCGGCGCGAATCTGCCGGGCAAGGTCGCGAGTTCGTCGGCGAAGCCTTGGAACGTCAGATCGAGGCCGAGCGCGTCGGCATAGGCGGCGAACAGCGCCGCCGCGTCCTCGATATCCTGCGGCGACCGGGCAGGGCGGATCGCGACGCGCGAGGCGATCGCCCCCCCCCTCACTCCGCCGCGATCTTGGCGACCCGGTTCGGGTCGTAGTTCAGCACCGGGGCCAGCCAGCGCTCCATGTCGGGCAATTCGTAGCCCTTGCGGGCGGCGTAGTCGGCGGTCTGGTCGCGGTCGATCTTGCCGAGGCCGAAATAGCGGCTCTGCGGGTGGCTGAAATAGAGCCCGGAGACCGCCGAGCCCGGCCACATCGCGTAGGATTCCGTCAGCGTCAGGCCGATCGCCTTCGGCGCGTCGAGCAGCTCGAACAGAAAACCCTTCTCGGTGTGGTCGGGCTGGGCGGGGTAGCCCGGCGCGGGGCGGATGCCCTGATAGGTCTCGGCGATCAGGTCCTCGTTGGCGAGGCTCTCATCCGGCGCGTAGCCCCAGTGCTCGCGGCGCACTTGCTGGTGCATCCATTCGGCGGCGGCTTCCGCCAGACGGTCGGCCAGGGCCTTGGCGAGGATGCCGCCGTAATCGTCGTTGGCGCGGGCGAAGCGCTGGGTCACCGCCTCCTCGCCGATGCCGGCGGTCACCGCGAAGGCGCCGATATAGTCGGGGACGCCGGAACCCTCGGGCGCGATGAAGTCGGACAGCGCGAGGTTGGGCCGCTCCTTGGTGCGGGACATCTGCTGGCGCAGCGTGTGGAGCACGCCGAGCTCCTCGGTCCGCCCCTCGTCCTTGAACAGCACGATGTCGTCGCCGCGGGCGGCGGCCGGCCAGAAGCCGATGACGGCGCGCGCCTCCAGCCACTTCTCGGCGGCCATCTGTTTGAGCATCGCGGTCGCGTCGTCGAACAGGTTCCTCGCCGCCTCGCCATATTTGGCGTCGGTCAGGATCTCGGGGTAGCGGCCCTTGAGCTCCCAGGTCTGGAAGAACGGCGTCCAGTCGATATAGGGGATCAGCGTCTCAAGCGGGATCTCGTTGAACACCTTCGTGCCGAGGAAGGACGGCTTCGGCTGGACCTGGGAGACGTCGAGTTCGAGCCGGTTGGCGCGGGCGGCCGCGATCGGCGAGCGGACCTTGTCCTCCTGCGCGCGGGCGTGGTTCTCGGCGAGGCGGGCGTAGTCGGCCTGGACGTCGGCGACGTAAGCCGCCTTCGCGTCCTTCGCGAGCAGCTGCGAGACCACGCCGACGGCGCGGCTGGCGTCGATCACATAGACCGCCTGGCCGCGCTTATAGGCCGGGTGGATCTTCACCGCGGTGTGGATCTTCGAGGTGGTGGCGCCGCCGATCAGCAGCGGGATGTCGAAGCCCTCGCGCTCCATCTCGGAGGCGACCGTCACCATCTCGTCGAGCGAGGGGGTGATGAGGCCGGAGAGCCCGATGGCGTCGACATTGTGCTCCTTCGCGGCGGCGAGGATCTTCTGCACCGGCACCATGACGCCGAGGTCGATCACCTCGTAATTGTTGCACTGGAGCACGACGCCGACGATGTTCTTGCCGATGTCGTGGACGTCGCCCTTCACCGTCGCCATCAGGATCTTGCCGGCGTTGGAGCGCTCGGTGCCGCCGTTGAGGCGCTTCTCCTCCTCCATGAAGGGCATGAGGTAAGCGACCGCCTGCTTCATCACGCGGGCCGACTTCACGACCTGCGGCAGGAACATTTTTCCTGCGCCGAACAGGTCGCCGACCACGTTCATGCCGGCCATCAGCGGGCCTTCGATGACGTGGAGCGGCCGCGCCGCTTCCTTGCGCGCCTCCTCGGTGTCGGCGTCGATGAACTCGGTGATGCCGTGGACCAGCGCATGCTCGAGCCGCTTGATCACCGGCTGCTCGCGCCAGCGGGTGTCGACGACGCGCGCTTCCTGCTTGCCGCCCTTGAACTTGTCGGCGGCGGCGAGCAGCCGGTCGGTCGCGTCGGCGCGGCGGTTGAGCACCACGTCCTCGGCGAGCTCGCGCAGCTCCGGGTCGATGTCGTCATAGACCGGCAGCGCGCCGGCGTTGACGATGCCCATGTCCATGCCGACGGCGATCGCGTGATACAGGAACACCGAATGCATCGCCGCGCGCACCGGCTCGTTGCCGCGGAACGCGAAGGACAGGTTCGAGATGCCGCCCGAAATGTGGGCGTGCGGCAGGTTCTCGCGGATCCACTTGGTGGCGTTGATGAAGTCGACGCCGTAATTGGCGTGCTCCTCGATCCCGGTCGCGACCGCGAACACGTTCGGGTCGAAGACGATGTCCTCCGGCGGGAAGCCGACCTGTTCGGTCAGGATCTTGTAGGCGCGGGCGCAGATCTCCGTCTTGCGCTCGAAGGTGTCGGCCTGGCCGACCTCGTCGAACGCCATCACGACGACGGCGGCGCCATAGGCGCGCACCTTCTTCGCGTAATGGATGAAGGCCTCCTCGCCCTCCTTCATCGAGATCGAGTTCACGATCGGCTTGCCCTGGACGCATTTCAGGCCGGCCTCGATCACCGACCACTTCGACGAGTCGATCATCACCGGCACGCGCGCGATGTCGGGCTCGGCCGCGATCAGGTTGAGGAACTCGACCATCGCCTTCTCGGAGTCGAGCAGGCCCTCGTCCATGTTGATGTCGAGGATCTGCGCGCCGTTCTCGACCTGCTCGCGCGCGACGTCGAGCGCCGCCGCATAGTCGCCGGCCGTGATCAGCTTCCGGAACTTGGCCGAACCGGTGACGTTCGTGCGCTCGCCGACATTGACGAAGCGGGAGGCGGCGGAGGTCATGGACGATCCTGCGTTCGGGGCGCGTTGGTCGGGCGGGGCGGTCTCAGGCGGCGGTCAGTTCGAACGGCTCGAGGCCGGAGAGCCGCATCTTCGGCGCGATCTCCGGGATCTTGCGCGGGGCCTTGCCCTTCACGGCGTCCGCGATCGCCGCGATATGCGCCGGCGTCGTGCCGCAGCAGCCGCCGACGATGTTGACGAGGCCCGACGAGGCGAACTCGCCGACGAGCTCGCCCATCGCCTCGGGGCTCTCGTCGTAGAGCCCGAACTCGTTGGGAAGGCCCGCGTTCGGATAGGCGCAGATCAGCGTGTTCGCGACGCGGCTGAGCTCCGCGATGTGGCCGCGCATCTCCTTGGCGCCGAGCGCGCAGTTGAGCCCGATCGACAGCGGCCGCGCATGATTCAACGCGTTCCAGAACGCGGCCGGCGTCTGGCCCGACAGCGTGCGGCCGGAGAGGTCGGTGATCGTGCCCGAGATCATCACCGGCACGCGAGAGCCGCGGTCGGCGAAGATCTGCTCGATCGCGAAGATCGCGGCCTTGGCGTTCAGCGTGTCGAAGATCGTCTCGACCAGCAGGATGTCGGCGCCGCCGTCGAGCAGGCCGCGCGCGGCCTCGCCATAGGCCTCCGCCAGCTGGTCGAAGGTGACCGCGCGGAAGCCCGGATTGTTGACGTCCGGCGAGATCGACGCGGTGCGGTTGGTTGGCCCGAGCGTGCCCGCCACGAAGCGCGGACGGCCGTCCTCCTTCGCCGCGATGTCGCCGGCCTCGCGCGCGAGCTTGGCGCCCTCGACGTTGAGCTCATAGGCCAGCGCCTCCATGCCGTAGTCGGCCTGCGCGATCGTGGTGGAGGAGAACGTGTTGGTCTCCACCATGTCGGCGCCGGCGCGGAAATACTGCAGGTGGATGTCGCGGATCGCAGCCGGCTGGGTGAGGATCAGCAGGTCGTTGTTGCCCTTCAGATCCCGCTCCCAGTCGGCGAAGCGCGCCGCGCGGAAGTCCTCCTCCGAGAACCGCCGCTGCTGGATCATCGTGCCCATCGCGCCGTCGAGGATGAGGATGCGCTCGGCGGCGAGCTTGCGGATCTTGGTTTCGGTGTCGCTCATGATCTGCGCCTTTCAGCTTCGCGCTTCGATGGCGTCGAGCCGGTCGTCGACGCCGTTCACGACGTATCGGCCGAGGATCGTCTCGCTCTTCAGCGCCTCGCGGATCGCTTCGAGCTTCCTGTCCTGCTCGGCGAAGCGGGCGTCCACGGCGTCGAAACGCGTGTTCACGGCGTCGAAACGGGAGTCCATCACGCTGCGCAGTTCGCGCAGCAGGGTGAGGACGAGATTGTCGGGTTCAGCCATCGGACACTCCCTAGTCACGTCGTTCTAAGATGTGTCTTCCGCGGGCGAATTGCAGCCTCAAGCCGCCGCCGCCTTGGCGCCCGCGCCTGCAGTGGGCCGGAGCCCGAGCAGGTGGCAGACGGCGTAGACCAGGTCGGCCTTGTTCATCGTGTAGAAGTGGAAGTCCTTCACGCCGTGGTCGACGAGGTCGAGCACCTGCTCGGCGGCGACGGCGGCCGCGATCATCTGGCGGGTCTGCGGATCGTTATCGAGGCCCTCGAAGCGCGCCGCGAGCCAGTCCGGGATGCTCGCGCCCGTCCTTGCGGCGAAGTTTGCGGTCTGCTTGAAGTTCGAGACCGCGACGATTCCGGGCACGATCGGCACATGGACGCCCCGCTTGCGCGCCTCGTCGACGTAGCGGAGGTAGTGGGCGTTATCAAAGAAGAACTGGGTGATCGCCCGGTTGGCTCCGGCGTCGACCTTGGCCTTCAGCACGTCGAAGTCGGCGTCGATGCTTGGGCTCTCGGGGTGCTTCTCCGGATAGGCGGACACGGAGAGCTCGATCTCCGGCGCGCGTCTGCGGATGCCGGCGACGAGATCTGCGGTGCTCTGGTAACCGCCGGGGTGCGCCTCGAACTTCGAGCCGACGCCGCCGGCCGGATCGCCTCGGAGCGCGACGATGTGACGGACGCCGACCTCGCGATAGCCGTCGACCACGGCGTCCACCTCGTCCTTGGTGGCGGACACGCAGGTGAGATGCGCAGCCGGCGGAACGGTGGTCTCCTTCACCATGCGCTCGACGGTCTGATGGGTGCGCTCCCTCGTCGAGCCTCCGGCGCCGTAGGTCACCGACATGAAAGTGGGGCCGAGCGGCGCCAGCCGCTCGATCGAGCGCCAGAGCGTCTCCTCCATCTCGGGCGTCTTCGGCGGAAAGAACTCGAAGGAGACGCGGATCGGCCGGCGGCCGGCGCGGGACAGGCGATCGTTCGGCATCATGCGACCTCGAGGCTCGAGGGAGAAAGCTCGGCGTCGGACGCGATGCGCGGATCGCGGGCGAGCCAGAGTGAAACGGTGAGCTTGTCGGCCGCGCCGTCCGGCGGCGGGAGGTCGACATGGCTGACGAGGTCGAGCCCCGCCGCATCGAGCCACGCGCCGATCGTCTCGGGAGCGAAGCCGAGGCGGCGATGGGCGTGGCTTTCGCGCAGCGCCTCGATGCCGTGCGGCGCAAAGTCGACGATCAGCATCCGCCCGCCTGCGCGTAAGGTGCGCGCAGCCTCGCGTACGGCGCGCGCGCCGTCGTCGAGGAAGTGCAGCACCTGGTGCACGATGACGAGATCGAACGCGTTGCCCGGCACCGGAAGCGAGAAGATGTCGCCCTGCCGGACCTGCGCGTTGGACACCCCCGCGCGAACCAGATTGGCGCGCGCAAGCGCAAGCATGTCCCGGTTCGAATCGACGCCGACCGCACGGCCGACATGGCGGCTGATCAGTTCGAGCATCCGCCCGGTGCCCGTGCCGAGGTCGAGCGCGGTTTCGATGCGTCCGTGGCCCACGGCGTCCAGCACCGCCTTCTCGACGGCGGCCTCGGCCACGTGGAGGCTGCGCACGCCGTCCCAGCGCGCGGCGTTGGCGCTGAAATAGTTAGCGGCCGCGGCGTGATGCGCGGCGCGCACCTCCGCCAGGCGCTCGCGGTCGCGCGTGAGTGCGCTGTCCGAGCGGTCGAGATAAGCGAGCGACATACGCAACGCGGAGCTTCCCGACGACGGTTCGGCCAGTCCGAAGAACGCCCAGGCGCCTTCGCGATGGCGCTCGACCAGCCCGGCCTCCACAAGCAGCTTCAGGTGGCGCGAAATACGTGGCTGGCTCTGGCCGAGAATTTCGGTGAGGTCGGATACGGAAAGCTCGCCTTCCGCCAACAGCGCAAGGATCCTCAGCCGCGTCGGTTCGCCCGCGGCGCGCAGCCCGGCCAGCGCCGCATCGACGCTGAGAGGGGAGGGATGGCGGTCCGAGAAAGACATAAAGATGTCTTTATATGAATGCGGCGACGAACGCAACGGCGGAGTGGCATTGGGTTCTCAATAGATCCACTGCTCGGGCAGCCGCACCTTGAGCTCTGTCCCGGCGACGACCGTCCCCGGGCGCTCGACGGAGGCGACCAGTCCGCGAAGGCGTCTGGCGATCTTCGGAAAGGCGACCTCATCGCCCGGCCGGCCGGTATGGCGCGCGATGGCGCGGCCCGCATGGCGGCACGGCGCGTTCTGGGCCTCGACGACGATCGCTGCGCCGCCCTCGAAGAACAGCCGCGTTCCCGGGGGCAGGAAAGACAGCCGGGGCAGCCCCTCGATCAGCAGATTGGCGCCGATCCAGCCGGCCGCAATCCGGGCTGTCCCCATCGCCGCGCCGACCGCGTCCAGCTCCTCGACCGACACGATCGAGATCTGCCGGCCGGACCTGATCTCGGCGCCGCGCGGGTACCACGGCTCGCGCAGGCCGGCGGGCCGGGTGAAGCCGGCATGCCGATCGCCGGCGACGCCGTCGAGCGCGAGATCGATCGAGCGGACGGGTTCGGTCTCGAACGGCGAACCGTCGATGGCCGCCAGCGTCGCGGCCAGCCGGGCGACGAGCGAGCGGGCTCTACGGATCGGCGGGAGCTGGTCGTCTCCGAAGAGGTCGGCCACTAGCGGCGTGCCGCCACCATGAACAGGCGCGGAAAGCGCAGCAGCACCTTTCCGCCGGAGCGCTCGGGGTAGAAGGCCCGCAACCGCTCGGTGTAGAGCGCGAGGAAGCGCTCGCGCTCCGCCTCGTCGAGCGGATCGAGATAGGGCCGAAGACCGGTGGAACGGCACCAGCCGGCGATCGACTCCGCGCCGTCCAGCGGATGGACATAGGTGGTGCGCCAGACGTCGACCGAGGCCGCATGCGGCGCGAGCAGGTCGTAATAGCCCTCGGTCGAGAGAATGTCCGTCCGGGCGCGGCCGGCGTTCGCCACGCGCGAGGCCCAGGCCGGGTCGCGCGCGACTTCGGCCATCGCGACGTGCGACGGCTCGGAGCGGTTGTCCGGCATCTGCACGGCGAGCGCCCCGCCGGGCGCGAGCAGCTGCATCAGCCGGGGCAGCAGCGCTTCGTGGTCAGGCAACCACTGCAGCACGGCGTTGGCGAAGATCACGTCGACCGGCGCGTCCGGCGCCCAGCTCGCGACGTCGGCCTCCAGGAAGCGCACGCCCGGCAACCGCTTCGAAGCGGCGGACAGCATGTCGGGCGAGGAATCGACGCCGGTCGTCTCCGCCTCAGGGAACCGCCGCGTCAGCAGTTCGGTCGAATTTCCCGGCCCGCAGCCGAGATCGACCACCCGGGCGGCGTCCTTCAACGGAATGCGCGCGAGCAGATCGGCGGCCGGCCGCGTCCGCTCGTCCTCGAAGTGGAGATAGGTCGCGGCGGACCAGTCCTCTTTGAGGGTCACGTCGAGATCACCTGGACGCCGCATCGCTGAAAGGCGTGGTCTCGCGTCACGATCGGCCGGCCGCGCCGCTGCGCCCGCGTGACGATCACGCGATCCGCCGGCGCGCCGAGCCCGCGCGCAGAGCGGGCGACGACGACCTCGTCGCCGCGCGTGGCGGCTCGATCCGTCTTGAAAGACTGCTCCTGGCCCGATCGATGTTCGTCACGCTCATGCCGCCGCTCCGACCCTGGCCGAGCCAGATAGCGCGAAACGGCGGCTTCGCCATGCCCTCAGCGCGCGAACTGGCGGTACTTGATGCGCTTGGGCTCGACAGCGTCGGGGCCGAGGCGGCGCTTCTTGTCTTCCTCGTAGTCCTGGAAGTTGCCCTCGAACCATTCGACATGGCTGTCGCCCTCGAACGACAGCATGTGGGTCGCGATGCGGTCGAGGAACATGCGGTCATGGCTGATGATGACGGCGCAGCCGGCGTATTCCTCGAGCGCCTCTTCGAGCGCCCGCAAAGTCTCGACGTCGAGGTCGTTGGTCGGCTCGTCGAGCAGCAGGACGTTGGCGCCGGACTTCAGCATCTTGGCGAGATGCACGCGGTTGCGCTCGCCGCCCGAGAGGTCGCCGACCTTCTTCTGCTGCGCCGCGCCCTTGAAGTTGAAGGCGGCGACATAGGCGCGGCTGTTCACCTCGCGCTTGCCGAGGTGGATGATCTCGGTGCCGCCCGAGATCTCCTCCCAGACGTTCTTGTTCGGATCGAGCGCGTCGCGCGACTGGTCGACATAACCGAGCTGCACGGTCTCGCCGACCTTGATGTCGCCCGCGTCGGGCGTGTCCTGGCCGGTGATCATCCGGAACAGCGTGGTCTTGCCGGCGCCGTTCGGGCCGATGACGCCGACGATGCCGCCCGGCGGCAGCTTGAAGGTCAAGTCTTCGATGAGCAGCTTGTCGGCGAAGCCCTTGGAGAGGTGATCGAACTCGACGACGTTGTTGCCGAGCCGCTCGGCGATCGGGATGACGATCTGCGCGGTGGTGGGGCCGCCTTCGGACGCCTTCGCGACGAGATCGTCGTAGCGCTGGATGCGGGCCTTGTTCTTGGCCTGCCGCGCCTTCGGGCTGTTGCCCATCCACTCCTGCTCGCGCTGGAGCGTGCGCTGCAACGCCTCCTCGACGCGGTTCTCCTGGATCATCCGCTTCTGCTTCTGGACCACCCAGGCGGAGTAGTTGCCCTCGTAGGGGATGCCGCGGCCGCGGTCGATCTCGAGGATCCAGCTCGTGACGTTGTCCAGGAAGTAGCGGTCATGGGTGACGATCAGGATCGCGCCCGGATAATTGCGGAGATGGTTCTCGAGCCAGGATACGGTCTCGGCGTCGAGATGGTTGGTCGGCTCGTCGAGCAGCAGCAGCTCGGGCTCCGAGAGCAGCAGCTGGCAGAGCGCGACGCGGCGCTTCTCGCCGCCGGACAGCTTGACCACGTCCCAGTCGTCGGGCGGGCAGCGCAGCGCCTCCATCGCCTGGTCGACCTTCGAGTCGAGGTCCCAGAGGCCGAGCGCCTCGATCTTGTCCTGGAGCTCGGTCATCTCGTCGGCCGTTTCGTCGGAATAGTTCATGGCGAGCTCGTTGTACCGCTCGAGGATCGCAGTCTTGGACGCGACGCCTTCCATGACGTTCTCACGCACCGTCTTGGCGGGATCGAGCTGCGGCTCCTGGGCGAGGTAGCCGATGCGCGCGCCCTTCGCCGCCCACGCCTCGCCGGTGTACTCCTTGTCGATCCCTGCCATGATCTTCAGCAGGGTCGACTTGCCGGCGCCGTTCGGCCCGAGGATGCCGATCTTGGCGTCCGGGTAAAAGGAGAGGTGAATGTTGTCGAGCGTCTTCTTGGGCCCGAAGGCCTTCGACACGCCGCTCATGTGATAGATGAATTCGCGGGCCATGCGCTTGCCTGGAGGTTGGCGCGGCCTGCTTCGGCCGGCGCGGGATGTCGAGGGTTGGCGGTCTTCTAGCGCAGCGCCGGAGCGAGCGGCAAGGGGCGGCGAACCCCGGGACGCGCGTTCGCGTCCGCAGGGCTCCCAGCGTCGAGAGTTGGCTTCCTGGCCCATGTCGGAGTTCGGAATGTGCGCTTGCAGGCGCTTGGCCACTGCAAGCGTCGCCGGCGACCTGCCGGACGTCAGTCGCGCGATATGGACAGCCCCGCGAGAAGCGGAGCATACGCGGCGAGCCTGCGGGATACGAACTCCGTGAAGAGCCGCACGCGCTTCGTCTTGCGTGTCTCCCCCTGGGTGAGGAGCCAAACCGTCCCGTACATGTGGAGGTCGGCGCCCGGAACCCTCACCAGCAGGGGGTCGGCGTCGCCAATGAAGCACGGCAGTGTCGTCATCCCGAGCCCCTGCCGTACGGCGACGATCTGCGCCTCGGCGTCCGTGGTCCTGAACGGAACTCCCGCGGCGCCAATCTCGCCCGTGCTCGCCCAATCCGGAATTCCGTGAATGCTTATGACGATCCACCGGATGGGATCCGGCGCGCCCTCACGCCACGCGGCCAGTCGATCGCAGGACATGTAGACGCCGCCGAACAGCTCCGGCCCCTTCAGGCCGTGAAGATTGAGCGGCAGGGTTTTGCGGTCATAGACGACGCGGATCGCGACGTCGGCCTCTCGGTTGGTCAGATTCGCCAGTTCGCCGGACGACACGATCTCCATCTCGATCTCCGGATGCAGGCGCGCGAAATCGGCGAAGTCCGGCATGAGCAGGTGTGTCGCGAGGGTCGGCGCCAGCGTCACCCGCAGAAGTCCGCGCACGCTCTGGTCGCGACCCAGCACGCGTGTCTCCAGCTGGTGCGACGACGCTTCCATCTGGTTCGCGAGTTCGAGGACCTCCTCGCCCGCAGCCGTTAGGCGGTAGCCCGCGGGAAGCTTTTCGAACATCTGCGCCCCGAGGCGTTCCTCGAGCTGGCCGACGCGCCGCAGCACCGTCGAGTGGTTCACCCCGAGGCGCCCGGCGGCGGCCCGCAATGAGCCTCCGCGCGCGACGGCGAGAAAATAGCGAACGTCATCCCAGTCGATCATGGTGCGATCCGGCACCGAGCGGTGCGCTTTCCAAGCCCGTATCTAACACATTGAATAGCAGTCGGACGGTCTTATCTCGGCCCGCGCGCCTGCCGAATTCCGGCGAACCGCCGTGGCCGGCGTCGGTGCTCAGGCCGGATCGATTTCGCACCACCGATGTGCGCGCTTCAGCACTCAACGCCCGGCTCCGCCGAACTCATGTTTGGGCCCCGGGCCTCTCGAACAATCGAGGACGGGGCCCAAAGGAGATGTCATGCGAAGGCTTGAGGGTAAGGTTGCAGTCATCACGGGCGGCGCCACCGGCATCGGCCGTGCCGCAGCAAAGCGCTTCATCGAGGAAGGCGCCTTCGTCTTTATCTTCGGCCGCCGACAGACCGCGCTCGACGCCGCTGTGGCCGACCTCGGCCCCCATGCCCGCGCGGTGAGGGGCTCGGTCTCGGATGAGGCCGACCTCGACCGGCTTTACGCGGCCGTGAAGACCGAGCGCGGCGCCCTCGACATCGTCTTCGCCAATGCCGGCGCGGGAAGCCAACTTGCACTCGGCAAAATCACCGGCGAGCACATTGACGAAACCTTCGACACCAATGTGAAGGGTACGATCTTCACGGTCCAGAAGGCGCTGCCGCTGATGCGCGCGGGCGGTTCGATCATTCTGACCGGATCGAGCGCCGGCGCCACGGGCGCGCCGGGAATGAGCGCCTACAGCGCGAGCAAGGCGGCCGTGCGCAACCTCGCGCGGACCTGGGCGGAGGACCTGAAGGGCACCGGCATCCGGGTCAACGTACTGTCGCCCGGGGCGACCGCGACCGAACTCGCGAAGGAAGCGCTCGGCGAGGAAGGCCAGAAGGTCTTCGCCGCGATGACCCCGCTCCAGCGCATGGCCGATCCCGCAGAGATCGGAGCTGCGGCTGCCTTTCTCGCATCACCGGACAGCAGCTTCATGACTGCCAGCGAGCTCGCCGTCGACGGCGGCCTTGCGCAACTCTGACGCCCCGCTCCCGGCCAGGCGCCCATTCGAATAACCCCGCGCCGTTGAAAGGCCCGGACTCAATATCAACACGGATCGGAGAAGCATTATGAGCTACGCAATTGTAGGATTCGGTAAGATCGGCCAAGCTCTCGCCCACGCCTTCGCCCGTAGAAACATCGACGTGACGGTCGCAAGCCGCCGGCCGCCCGAGGCGTTGGCGCCGCAGGCTCGGGCGATCGGGCCCACGGTCGTCGCCAAGTCTCTGCGGGATGCGCTCGAGGCCGACATGATCATCTTGGCGGTCCCGTTCGCGGAGCATCGCGAGGTCGCGAAGGCCCTGCCAAGCTGGGAAGGCAAGACGGTCATCGACGCGACGAATGCGTTTCCGGCAGTCCCTGAAGAGCTGGACGGCCTCCCATCCTCCGCCTTCGTCGCAAAGGCGTTCACCGACGCCAAGCTCGTGAAAGGTTTCAATCACCTGATCGCGGCAACGCTGGCTGCCGATCCGATCGTCGAGGGCGGGCGCCGGGTCGTCTTTCTGTCGAGCGACGACGATGACGCGATCGCTCCCGTGGCGGCCCTGGCCAAACAACTCGGGTTCGCACCCGTCAATCTGGGAAAGCTCAACGAGGGGGGCTGGCTGGTGCACGCACGCGGCCGCACCTGGGGTCCGCTCATCTTCCAGGACCTGTTCAAGAAGGAGCAGTAACGACCACTGTCCATTGTCAGGTATGCTGCTCGCCCAGGCGCTGACGCGATTGGAAGCCAGGTCTCCAAACCCGAAGTGCGATCACTGAAATGATTCATGAAGCCGAAAGGCGCGGAGCGCAGTCGTCCTCCTACTGCGGCACGCGGCGTGCCCAAGCCGGACGGCGACTTCTTCCCCAATCACATCCCCTTGCGCCCGCTTCCGTCTCTCCCCCTTTCGCGCTAAGCCGCCCGCTCGCCGGACGGTCCGGCGTGCGAAAGCTGCCGCATGATCTCGAACGTCACGCTGCCGGCCGTGTTCGGCGCGGGCGCCATCAGCTTCCTCAGCCCCTGCGTGCTGCCGCTGGTGCCGCCTTATTTGTGCTTTCTCGCGGGCGCCACGCTCGACGACCTGATCGGGGGGGACGCGCCGCGCAGAGCCGTCGCGCGCACGCTGCTCGCGGCTCTTCTGTTCGTCGCGGGGTTCGCGACCGTGTTCATCGCGCTCGGCGCGACGGCGTCCGCGATCGGCGGACTTCTGCTCAGCCACGCGCCGCTGCTCGCGACGCTCGCGGGCCTCGCGATCATCGTGATGGGCCTGCACTTCCTCGGAGCGCTCCGCATTCCCTTCCTGATGCGCGACACCCGCGTCGAGGTGGAGAAACCTGTCGGGCTCTGGGGCGCCTATGTGATGGGGCTCGCCTTCGCCTTCGGCTGGACGCCGTGCATCGGTCCCGTGCTCGCCGCCGTGCTCGCGGTCGCCGCCTCCGAGGCGACGGTCGCGAAGGGCGCGGGGCTGCTCGCGGTCTATGCGGCGGGACTCGGCGTCCCGTTCCTGATCGCGGCGCTGGCGATGGGGCCTTTCGTCCGGTTCCTCAAGCGCTTCCGCTCGCATCTCGGAACGGTCGAGAAGGTGATGGGCGGCCTGCTGGTGCTGACCGGGATCGCGTTTCTCACCGGCTGGACGTCGACCGTCTCGTTCTGGCTGATCGAGACGTTCCCGGGGCTCGCCTCGCTCGGGTGAGGACGGGCGTCGTTACGCCTTCTTCAGGAACTCCGTCCGCAGCACGAGGCCCTTGACCTGCTTGGTGCTGCACTCGATCTCGTCGAGCTTGGCGGTGAGACGGATGTTCTTCACCAAAGTGCCCCGCTTGATGGTCTCCGAGGATCCTTTGACCTTGAGATCCTTGATCAGGGTGACGCTGTCGCCGTCCTTGAGCTCCGCGCCGTTGCTGTCGCGGGTGATGTCTTCGTCGCTCACCGATGATTTCCTTTAAGTCGCATGCTGCAGATAGTAAAAAGGGCCCGCCGGATCGGCGGGCCTTTCGATCACGTCTCGTGTTTGGCTGAGGCTGGCTTACAGCTGGCTGTAGCCGCCGTCCCTGAACTCGTAAAACACGAAGCCGGCCACCGTCGGGTCGCCCTTGTCGTCGAACTTCAGGTCTCCGACGATGGTGTTGAAGGTTTGCTTGTTCATTTCAGCCGCGACCGCAGTTCCCTCGGTCGACTTCGCCGCGGCGGCCGCCTTGGCCCAGATCTGGACGGCCGCGTAGCTGTAAAGCGTGAAGCCTTCCGGAGCGATCTTCTTGTCCTTGAACTTCTGAACCACATCAGCCGCTTCCGGCAGCTTGGTCTGGTCCGGCGGGAAGGTGAACATCACGCCCTCTCCGCCCTTGCCGGTGATGCCGAGGAATTCAGTCGACTGCAGCGCGTCGCCCCCCATCAGCTTCGCCTGCAGGCCCTGGTCGCGCATCTGGCGGACGATGAGGCCGGCCTGCTGGTAGTAGCCGCCAAAATAGACCACGTCGACATTGGCCTGCTTCAGCTTGGAGACCAGCGCCGAATAGTCCTTCTCGCCCGGCGTGATCGCCTCATACATCGCTTCCTTGCCGCCGCCGGCCTGGAAGGTCTTCAACGTTTCGTCTGCCAACCCCTTGCCGTAGGACGACTTGTCGTGGACGACGGCGACCTTCTTGTCCTTGAAGTGCTCGAGCAGATACTTGCCGGCGATGGCGCCCTGCTGGTCGTCACGGCCGCAGACGCGGTAGATCGTCGGGCCGGGGCGCTTGTCGGTGAAGGCGGGATTGGTCGAGGCCGGCGAGATTTCGATTATGCCTTCTTCGGCGTAGACCGACGAGGCTGGGATCGAAGAGCCCGAGCAGTAATGGCCGATCACGACCTTCGCGCCGTCGCCGACAAGCTGGTTCGCGACGTTGACCGCCTGCTTGGGGTCGCAGGCGTCGTCGCCGATCTTCACGACCAGCTTCTCACCGTTGATTCCTCCCGCGGCGTTGATGTCCTCCACCGCCTGCCCGGCGCCGTTCTTGATCTGGCCGCCGAACACGGCGTTCTCGCCGCTCATGGGGCCGGCAATGCCGATGACCACGTCGGCATAGGCGGGCGCCGCGAGGATGAGGGCAAGCGCCGCTCCGGCCGCGGCTGCGAGATGTCTCTTCATGTCCCAACGTCCCTTCAGGTCTCGGTTCACGTTTTCGTCTGCAGGCGCGGGCGGCTTCTGTTTCCGCCGTCGCTGTTATTGATGCCGCGTCGCGCGGTTCCTGTCACCTTGGGCCGGCGCCGGATCTCGCGCGCCACGCGAATGGTCCGGCGCGCTCGTAGAGCCACGAATATTGTCGCGTCATCTGGCGCGCCATCGTGGCCCGATGTCCGGCGAGGGCGAAGCCGACAAGGATGACGAGGTCGACGACGAAGAAATGAAGGGTGAGCAGGCTGCCGCTGAACAGCGCGTAGTGGATGAACCGAACCGCGAGCCCGAGCGGGATCATCCAGAGCGCAGCCTTCCAGGACGGCTCCCACGAGCTCGCGACGCCCCGGCCGGCCATCCACGCCGCGCCGCCGCCGAGGATCAGAGTGACGAAGACAAATTCCGCGAAGGAGATTTCCCAGATCAGGCCCATGGATGGCTCCTGAAACAGGTCGGGCCGCTGGCCGCCGTCGTGGAGAGGCGCCGGCCGCCGCTTCTCACGAGACACGAGCTCATCAGCGGCCGCCCTCAAGATAGGCCGCGCGGACTTCAGGCCGCTCCAGCAGTTCGCGTCCGGCGCCGCTCATCGTGATCCGGCCGTTGACCATGACATAGCCGCGATGGGCGAGCTTCAGCGCGTGATAGGCGTTCTGCTCGACGAGGAAGACGGTGAGCCCCTCGGTGCGGTTGAGTTCGTCGACCACGCCGAAAATCTGCTTCGCGATCAAGGGAGCGAGGCCGAGCGAGGGCTCGTCGAGCATCAGCAGACGCGGCCTGCTCATCAGCGCGCGGCCGATCGCGAGCATCTGCTGCTCGCCGCCGGACAGAGTGCCGCCGCGCTGGCCGGCGCGCTCCTTCAGCCGCGGGAAGATGTCGAATACGCGACGCAGATCTTCGTCGTAATGCGCGAATTTGGTGACCGCCGCGCCCATCTGCAGGTTCTCGGTGACGGTCATTCGCCCGAAGATGCGCCGCCCCTCGGGAGACTGGGCGATCTTGAGCCGCGCGATCTCGTGGGTCGGCGTGCGGGTGATGTCCTGCCCGTCGAACACGATCGAGCCGTCGCGGGCGGGGGGGCTGCCGAAGATCGTCATCATCAGCGTCGACTTGCCGGCGCCGTTTGCGCCGATCAGCGTGACGATCTCGCCGCTCGCGACGTCGACGTCGACGCCCTTCAGAGCGGCGATCGCGCCGTAATAGGCCGTGACGCCGCGGATCGCGAGCAGCGGCCCGGTCACGAGGCGGTCTCCTCGATCTCGCGCTCGACGGCCGAAACCTCCTCGTCCTCGACGCCGAGATAGGCCGCGATCACCCTCGGGTCTTCCCGAACGGACTTCGGCGCGCCGTCGCAGATCAGGCGGCCGTAATCGAGCACGACGACGTGGTCGGAGATTTCCATCACCACGCTCATGTCGTGCTCGATCAGCAGCACCGCCGCGCCGTCCTCGGAGCGGATAGAGCGCAGCAGAGCGTTGAGATCAGCGCTTTCGCGCGGGTTGAGGCCGGCCGCCGGCTCGTCGAGGCAGAGCAGCACGGGGTCGGTGCACATGGCGCGCGCGATCTCGAGCCTCCGCTGGTCGCCATAGGGCAGGTCGGCCGCCGGATCGTCGGCGCGGTCGGCAAGGCCGATGCGCTCGAGCCAGCGTCTGGCTTTCTCGATCGCCGCACGTTCGGCCTTGCCGAACCCGCCGACGCCGAGAACGCCGAGCACCGTCATGCCCGAGGCCTTCATCAGCGGAGCGTGCTGGGCGACGAGCAGGTTCTCGAGCGCCGTCATGCCGCCGAACAGGCGGATGTTCTGGAAGGTGCGGGCGACACCGGCCTCGCGCGAGATCTGGTGGTCCCGCAAGCGCTCCAGCAGCCACGGCCTGCCGTCGCGGTCGAGCGTCAGGCGGCCGACGGTCGGCTTGTAGAAGCCGGTGATGCAGTTGAAGACGGTAGTCTTTCCCGCGCCGTTCGGCCCGATCAGCGCGGTGATTTCGCCGCGTCTGACGTCGAACGACACGTCGTCGACGGCGACGAGCCCGCCGAACCGCATCGTCAGACGCTCGACGCGCAAGAGCACGTCAGGCGGCAGCGTCGGCGCGTCGAGCGGCTTCACCGTCAACCGTGGCCCTCCTGGACGAGGGCGCCGGCGATCGTTTTCTTCTCCTTCAGGAACACCGACGGCGTCCGGGACGAGACGAGGCCGCGCGGGCGCCAGACCATGATGAGCACCATGACCGCGCCGAACACGATCATCCGGTAGTCCTTGAATTCGCGGAACAGTTCGAAGCCGCCGATCATCACGAGCGCCGCGATCGCGACGCCGAACTGCGAGCCCATGCCGCCGAGCACGACGATCGCTAGGATCAGCGCGCTCTCCATGAAGACGAAGCTCTCGGGGCTGATGAAGCCCTGCCTCGTAGCGAAGAACGAGCCTGCGAAGCCTGCGAACATCGCGCCGAGCGCGAACGCCGTCAGCTTGGTGGTGACGGTGTTGATGCCGAGCGAGCGGCAGGCGATCTCGTCCTCGCGCAGCGCCTCCCAGGCCCGCCCGATCGGCAGGCGGCGCAGCCGGATGGTGACGAAGTTGGTGATCAGGGCGAGCGCGAGGATGAGGTAGTAGAGGAAGATGATCCGGTGCAGTCCGGAGAACTGCAGCCCGAAGGTCGCCGCGAAGCCGTCCGGGCCCGGCTTGAACTCGAGCCCGAAGAAGCTCGGCCGGGGGATCTGTCCGATGCCGTTCGGGCCGCCGGTGAACCAGTACCAGTTCAGCAGCACGATGCGGATGATCTCGCCGAAGGCGAGCGTGACGATCGCGAGATAGTCGCCCCGGAGCCTGAGCACGGGGAAGCCGAGGATCACGCCCCAGAAGGCGGCCAGGATGCCGGCGAGCGGCAGGCAGATCCAGAAGCCGAGCCCGAAATGCTGGGCGAGCAGCGCGTAGGAATAGGCGCCGACTGCGTAGAAGGCGACGTAGCCGAGGTCGAGGAGCCCTGCGAGCCCGACCACGATGTTGAGCCCCCAGCCGAGCATGACGTAGGTCAGGACGAGGATGCCGAGATCGACGGTGTAGCGCTCGACGCCGGGCAGGAAGGGCAGGGCGACCGCGATGACGATGGCGGCGGGCGCCAGCAGCTTGGCGATCCGCGCCAGCATCGCGTCGGTCCGCGGCGAGTTCGCCGTCTTCGGCTTGCGGACGCCCGGCCGCCAGATCGTGAGGTTGAGGATCAGCCGTCCGACGAAGACCACGGCGACGGCGATCGCGACGCGCTGCCAGTGCGGCTCCAGCTTCAGGCCCTCGGGGCCGGGCGTCGCCATCAGCCCCATCATCGGGGCGGCCAGGCCGAGCGCGATCAGGGCGGCGACGAAAGCGTCGCGCAGGGCCGCGGCGAAGGCGGGCGGTTCGGATCGGGTGACGGCGTCGTGTTCCGCCACCGTCATACCTTCTCGACCTCGGGCCTGCCGAGCAGGCCCGAGGGCATGAAGATCAGCACCACGATCAGGATCGAGAACGCCGCGACGTCCTTGTATTCCACGGAGAAATAGGCCGACCAGAAGGTCTCGATCAGGCCGATCAGCAGCCCGCCGACCATCGCGCCCGGCAGCGAGCCGATGCCGCCCAGCACAGCGGCGGTGAAGGCTTTCACCCCTGCGATGAAGCCGATGTAGAAGTCGACCACGCCATAATAGAGCAGGTACATCAGACCCGCGACGGAGGCGAGCGCCGCTCCGATCACGAAGGTCAGCGAGATCGTCCGGTCGACGTCGACGCCGAGCAGCGAGGCCATCTTGCGGTCCTGCTCGCAGGCGCGCTGGGCGCGGCCGAGCGGCGTCTTCGCGACGAGCAGCGTGAAGCCGGTCATCAGCGCGACCGTCGTCGCGATGATGATGATCTGCACGTTCGAGATGTTGACGCCGAAGCCGCCGGGCACGCCGAACTGATAGCCGCCGGTGACGACCGGGGGCAGCGGCTTCACGCGCGGCCCCTGAGCGACCTGCACATAGTTCTGCAGGAAGATCGACATGCCGATCGCCGAGATCAGCGGCGCAAGGCGGAACGAGCCGCGCAGCGGCCGGTAGGCGACGCGCTCGACAGTCCAGCCGTAGAGCGCGGTCAGCGCCATCGCGACGATCAGCACGATCATCAGCGCGAGCGGCACGAAGGTGATCCCGAGCGAGACAAGCGCGAGATAGACGATGAGCGCGAGGAATCCACCGACCATGAACACGTCGCCATGGGCGAAGTTGATCATGCCGATGATGCCGTAGACCATCGTGTAGCCGATCGCGATCAGGCCGTAGATCGAGCCGAGGGTGAGCCCATTGATCAGTTGCTGCGCGAAATATTCCATCGGCGGTTCAGAAGCCTCCGCTCGGTTCGCGCCCGCTGCGCCCGCGCCGGTCCACACCCCAAGAAGCGCCCCGCCCGACAAGGCGCCTGTTCGGCAGGCGAGCACGCTTCGGAGGCAGTCTTAGCAAGCCCGGTGGCCGGTCACAACGCGAGCAGCGGCGCAGATCTCCTGAAATCCGGGACAGCGGGCCAGCGTCTCTCTTTTGCCGTCGCGAGGCTTGGCTACACGTCGGGTAATCACGGCCTATCTGTCGCCCCATATCAGGCGCAGACTGGACGCGGCTTCGGTTCCGCGGATCGGAATCAGCGCAAAGCGGGGAAAATCAACGACATGGCGGCGACGTGACGGGCGGAGGCTCGGAATAGGCGGGATGGCGACCGGCGTGCGCGTTACGGCCGTATTGATTGTCTGCGTTCTGGTCTCGTCGGCGGCGCCGTCCGCGCGGGCGGAAGGGCCCGCCGACCTGCGTTCCGCTTTCGCTTCGGCCTTCGCGGGCGTGGAGGCCTGCGCGGCGTTGCGCGACGTCGCGCCCGGCGCGGAGACCGCGACCTCCGACGGCCTCGAATGCGCGAGACGATTGCCGCCCTGCGCCACCCTGGAGATCCCCGCGACGGTGATCGCGCTGGATCGCGGTGTCGTGCCCGACGCCAACGCGCCGCTGAAGCGCAATCCGGCGATCGAGGGCGATCCACCGGATGGAGTGAGCCTGCGCGACGCGTTCCGCGGATCGGTTCCTTGGGTTTCAGAAGAGGTCGTGCGCCGGGTGAGCCCGGACGCCTTCGCCAAGGCGCTTGGGGCAATGCGCTATGGGGATGCGGAAACCGGCGCGGCGCCGATCCCGCCCGGACGCGACGACGGCGGTCCTGCGCTTACTCTGAGCGCGGTCGAGCAGGTCGAATTCCTCGCCAGGCTGAAGCGCGGCGAACTGCCGACGACCGCGGAGTCGCAGGCGCGCACCGTCGAGATCGTCCCGGCCGAGCGGATCGGCGACGCGAGTTTCGCGGTCAAGAGCGGTTCGTGCCGGGGCGCGGCGTGGGCCGTGGGCTGGGTCGACCGCGGGCCGCGAAGCACGATCTTCGCCGTGGTCGAGACCGGCGCGGGAGACCGGTCGGTCGAGGACGCCGTATCCCGCACGCGGACCCTGATGACGAATCTCGGCCTTGTCGCGCCGCCTGGGCCATAGGCGACGGCGACGCGTTGTCGCGCGACTGCGGCCGGACTATCTGAACGCAGTCGCCATCGATCCCGAAAGCCGCCCTCTTTGGACATTCTGTCGACCGCCGAAGCCTGGATGCGCGAAGGCCGCTCGGTCGCGATCGCGACCGTCGTCGAAACCTGGGGCTCCGCCCCGCGGCCCGCGGGCAGCCATGTCGTGATCGACGCCGACGGCGCCTTCGAAGGCTCCGTCTCCGGCGGCTGCGTCGAGGGCGCGGTGGTGGGAGAAGCGGCGGAGGTCATCGCGAGCGGCGAGCCGCGCCTGCTCGAATTCGGCGTCGCCGACGAGACTGCGTGGCGGGTCGGCCTGTCCTGCGGCGGGCGGATCAAGGTCTTCGTCGAGAAACTGGCGTGAGGCTCGATCTGCTCAGCCGCCTGAACGCGGCGAGGGCGGCCCGTCAGGCGGCGACAGTGGTCACGGATCTCCGCACCGGCGACCAGCGCCTCGTGCTCGACCCTTCCGCCGACCCGTTGGCGCAGGCCATCGGCAGAGCGCTCGTCTCCGGCAAGAGCTGCATGGCGAAGGAGTCGAGTGGCGAGGACGTCTTCCTCAACGTCCATCTGCCGTCGCCGCGCCTCGTGATCGTCGGGGCGGTTCACGTATCCCAGACGCTGGCTCCGATCGCGACCTCGCTCGGCTACGAGGTGACGATCGTCGATCCCCGCACCGCCTTCGCCAGCCCTGAGCGCTTTCCGGATGTTGACCTGCGGGCGGAATGGCTCGATCTGGCGTCGCCCTCCGTCGGGCTCGACGCGTTCACCGCTTTCGCGGCGCTGACCCACGATCCGAAGATCGATGATCCGGCGCTTATCGCGGCGCTCGCCGCCGGCTGTTTCTATGTCGGCGCGTTGGGCTCCCGGAAGACTCACGCCGCCCGGCGCGAGCGTCTGATAGCCGCCGGCGTCGACGAGGGGGCGCTCGGGCGCATCCGCGCGCCGATCGGATTGCCGATCGGCGCAGCTTCACCCGCGGAGATCGCCGTCGCGATCATCGCGGAGATCACCGCGGCGCTGCGCCGGCCGGGGGAACGCTTATGAAGTTCGGGCCTCTCCCGCTCGCCCGCGCCGAAGGCGCTGTCGCTGCGCACGCGATCCGGGTCGACGGCTACGTTCTGAGGAAGGGCGGCCGCGTGACCGCGACCGACGTCGCGGAGCTCGGCCGGCGCGGCGTCCTGGAGATCGTGGCCGCCAAACTCGGGCCGGACGACGTCACCGAGAACGAGGCGGCGCACCGGATCGCGCGGGCCCTCGCCGGCCCGCACGTCCGGGTCGAGGATCCGTTCACGGGCCGCTCCAACCTGTTCGCTGAGCGCGCGGGCGTGCTGCTGATCGACCGGACCGCGGTCGACGCGCTGAACGAGATCGACGAGTCCGTGACCCTGGCGACGTTGTCGGAGCACGCCTCGGTCGGCGAAGACGCAATGCTCGCCACCGTCAAGATCATTCCGTTTGCGCTCGACGAGGCGATCGTCGCCCGCGCCGAGGCGCTGGCCCGGGCGATGGGTCCGCTCGTCAAGGTCGCGCCGTTCGCGCTCAGGCGGATCGCGGCTGTCTCGACCCTGCTGCCCGGCCTCGACCAGAAGGTCATCGACAAGACGATGACGGTGCTCGAACGGAGGTTGGCCCCGGCGGGCGCGGCGCTGTTCGCCGATCGGCGGGTCGCGCATGACGAGGCTTCGCTGACCCGCGCTTTGTCGGAGCTCGCCATCGAGAAGCCGGATCTCACCATCGTCTTCGGCGCCTCCGCGATCACCGACCGGCGGGACGTCGTGCCGGCGGCGATCGAGGCGGCGGGAGGCGCTGTCGATCGGCTCGGCATGCCGGTCGATCCCGGCAATCTCCTGCTTCTCGGGCGGCTCAACGGCCGCCCCGTGCTCGGCGCGCCCGGATGCGCGAGGAGCCCAAAGGAGAACGGCTTCGACTGGGTGCTCAACCGCCTTCTCGCCGGCCTGCCGATCGCAAGCCGCGACATCACCGGCATGGGCGTCGGCGGCCTTTTGATGGAGATCGTCTCGCGCCCGCAGCCCCGGGACGACCGCGCCGCGCCGTCCAAGGCGCCGAAGGTCGCAGGCGTGGTTCTCGCCGCCGGCCGGTCGACCCGAATGGGGGGCCCGAACAAGCTGCTCGAGATCGTCGAAGGCCGCCCGTTGGTTCGCCACGCGGTGGAGGCCGCGCTGGGCGCGGCTCTCGCCGAGGTGGTGGTGGTCACCGGTCACCAGGGGGGCTCGGTCAAGGAGGCGCTGGCCGGCCTGCCGGTGCGGTTCGCGACCAACCTCCGCTACACGGAGGGCCTCTCGACCTCGCTCCGCGCCGGGCTGAAGGCGCTGCCGGATTCAGTCGACGGCGCGGTCGTGCTGCTCGGCGACATGCCGCGGGTGACCTCCGCCCTCGTGACGCGTCTCGTGGCGGCGTTCGATCCGGCGTCCGGCGCGCATGTCGTCGCGCCCACCCGCGAGGGCAGGCGGGGCAACCCGGTGCTGTGGGGCCGGCGCTTCTTCTCCGAGCTTGCGCGCGTCGAAGGCGACGTCGGCGGCCGCCACTTGCTCGGCGCGCATGGCGAGGCGGTGCGCGAGGTCGCCGTCGAGGATTCCGGCGCGCTGCTCGACGTCGACACCCCCGAAGCGTTGGCGGCGCTCAGGGCCGAGGGGTGAGGCCTCGCGTCGGGCCGGCCTCAGGGCCGCTCGAAGCTCGCGGGCAGAGCGTGGAGGTGCTCGATCGCGAGGCTCGGGTCGTCGACCTCGATGCGCTCGGCGATCATCAGGCGATGGCAGTGCTGTGGCTCGCGCTCGAAGCAGAGCAGGCAGAGCTTCCTGCCGGTCCGCACGAGAGCCTTGAGAGCGGCGAGCTCCTCCTGCGCGGCCTCGGTCTCCAGATGGGCGGCGAAAATCCGGCGCATGTCGTCGTGGCGCCCGCTGCGCGCGGCGGCCCGGCCTTCGGCCGGCGTGCCGAGCGCGCGCAGGTGCAGGTAGCCCACGCCCCGTTCGTCGACCCCGGCCGAAAGCGCGCGCTTGGAAAAGCCGGGGCGCCTCGAATTCGCGACCGCCCGCACGTCCACCAGCGTCTCGACGCCTGCGGTCGCGAGCGCATCCGCAAGCGCGTTCGGCGTCGCGCCCTCGTAGCCGATGGTGAACAGGCGGCTCATTTGATCGAACAGGCCCAGATCGTCTGCACTTTCGCTGCGAAGCGGACGGCGGGGTAGCCGTCGAAGAAGCCGGGAATCACGAACGTCCCCACGCCGGAGGGCGGGACCAGCCCCGTCCCGGTGAAGCCCATCTCGTTCAGATCGAGATTCTGCGCGGTCACCTCGATCTTCGTCAACACGCGGTCGGGAAAGGGGTTCTTCGCGTCCCAGACGAACACGTTCGCCTGCACGTAATAGGAGGGGCTCGCGGACCGCACCTTGCGGAAGTCAGCGAGCGACAGAGGCTCGGCGCGGCAGCCTTCGAGGCGAGCGGACAGGCCTTCCTTGTCGAGCGCGGCGCGCGTTTCGCCGTCGCAGGTCTCCCGGCATTCGCGCGCGGCGTCCCGGGTCGCGGCGTCGTCGGAGCCGGAGTCGATTTTGCCGCCGAGGCATTCACGGAAGCAACTTTGGGCGTTCGCACCGCTTGCCGCGAGGGCGAGCGCGACGGCGAGGACCATGCGCATGCAGGCGATCTCCAACAAGGACCCCAGGCCCCCGGCCTCAAGGCGAAGCTAGCGCGGCGGGCCGCGATCGACAGTCGTGTGCAGCACTCATGCGCCGCTGCTGCCAAAATCTGGTGGTTAACCTCTTGTTAACCCGCGGGTATTGTCATGAACGGGTAAGGCGTCACAAAGTATTCGTGCGGCGCGTCGGCAACCGCGCTGTCGAAGCGATGGAGCATGGCCGATGAGCGGATGCGGGCAGCCAAGAAACGAGCATGACGGCGGAAGATCGTGCGCGGATTTCAAGCGCCAGATCGACGGATACGGACTTACTACGGCGGAGATCCTGTACCGGATGCCGGATCACCCTGCGTTGCTGCAAACCTTCCTCTGGCAGCAATATGACAAGGCGCCCGACTACCCGGTGCTGCGCGGCTTTCTCGATTGGTGGCGTCGCGAGATCGAGGGGATGCTGCATTCGGTCCGGGTCGGGCACAAGGCGCTGATCGGCCCGGCGGATTTCGAGCCGGTGAGGGCGGAGTTCCTCCTGAACTGAGGCTTCAACGCCAATTGCCTCTCCGGGCCGCGGCGCGCGATAACGCCCGTGCGCCGTGATCGGGCGCGATCGCTTGAGAGAGTTTCGCGCCCATGACACGCGTCGCCGTTCTCGGAATCGGCCTGATGGGCGCCCCCATGGCCCGGCGGCTGATCGGCGCGGGGTTCGAGGTTATCGCCTGGAGCCGCACCCTGTCGAAGGCCGACGCGCTTCGGCCTCACGGCGCTGTCGTGGCGGGAAGCCCGGCTGAAGCCGCAGCCATGGCCGACGTCGTGATCGCCATGCTCGCGGATGGCCCCGCGGTGACGGACGTGCTGTTCGGAGACGGCGCCGCGGCCGCCGCGATGAAGCCCGGAGGCCTCGTGATCGACATGAGCTCGATCCCGCCGTCGCTCGCCCGCGACCACGCCGCGCGACTGGCGGCCTCAGGCGTCTCCCACCTCGACGCGCCGGTCTCGGGCGGCACGCGGGGCGCAGGCGATGGTTCGCTCGCGATCATGGTCGGCGGCGAGGAGGCGGCCTTCGAGACCGCCCGGCCGATCTTCGCGCCGCTCGGCCGGGCGATCCGGGTCGGGCCGGCGGGCTCGGGCCAGCTCGCCAAACTTGCGAACCAGGTGATCGTGGGCGTCACCATCGGCGCCGTCTCCGAGGCGCTGCTGCTGGCGGCGGCGGGCGGCGCCGATCCCGCAGCCGTCCGCGAGGCGATCCGCGGCGGCTTCGCCGAGAGCCGCATCCTCGAGGAGCACGGCCGCCGCATGATCGAGCGTGACTTCCGTCCCGGCGGCATGGTGCGCACCCAGGTCAAGGATCTCGACACAGCGCTCGCCGCCGCCGCCGACGCCGGCGTCACGCTGCCGCTGACGCAGGACGCGCGTGAGCGTTTCGCCGCCTTGCGCGACGCGATGGGCGGCGGCGGCCTCGACCATTCGGCCCTGCTGCTGCAACTGGAGGCGGCGAGCGGGCGGCGGTTGACCGCCGCGCCCGACCAACGGCCCGACTGACCAGGCGCGCGCCCATCCAGCCGCTTTCGGCCCACCGGAGCGAAGTCCCCGATGCCCAACTTTTCCGCCGCCGCCCCGGTGGTGCTGCTCGTCTTCTCGAACGTCTTCATGACCTTCGCCTGGTACGGCCATCTGAGGTTCAAGGAGTCCCCGCTCTGGATCGTGATCCTCGCGAGCTGGTCGATCGCGCTGTTCGAATACTGCCTCGCAGTGCCCGCCAATCGCATCGGCAGCGCCGTCTATTCGGGGGCGGAGCTGAAGGCCATGCAGGAGGTGATCACGCTCCTTGTGTTCGCCGGCTTCTCCGTGACCTATCTCGGCGAACGCCTGACGATGAACCATGCGGTGGGGTTCGGCCTGATCGCGCTTGGGGCGTATTTCGTGTTCCGGGGGCCTTTCTCGTAAAAGGCGACGGCCTGCTCGCGTCGCTTGCGCGGCGGCGGCGCGGCGCCTAGGGTCCGGCCGATTTTCTATGGAGCACGCCATGGCCTTCCTCGCCGACGCGCTGTCGCGCGTAAAGCCGTCCGCCACCATCGCCGTCAGCCAGAAGGCGCGCGAGCTGAAGGCCGCCGGGCGCGACATCATCGGTCTCGGGGCGGGCGAGCCGGACTTCGACACGCCGCAGAACATCAAGGACGCCGCGATCGACGCGATCCGCCGCGGCGAGACCAAGTATCCGCCGGTCGCCGGCATCGCGCCGCTGCGTGAGGCGATCGCGCAGAAGTTCAAGCGCGAGAACGGGCTCGACTACAAGCCGTCGCAGACGATCGTCGCGACCGGCGGGAAGCAGATCCTCTACAACGCCTTCGTCGCGACGCTGAATCCTGGCGACGAGGTGATCGTGCCGGCGCCCTATTGGGTGAGCTATCCCGAGATGGTGGCGTTGAACGGCGGAACGCCCGTCATCGTCGACACCCGGCAGGAGGACGGCTTCAAGCTCCGCGCGGAAGCGCTCGACGCGGCGATCACTCCGAAGACGAAGTGGGTTCTGCTGAACTCGCCGTCGAACCCGTCGGGGGCGGCCTATGCGCGCGACGAGATCAAGGCGCTGACGGACGTGCTGCTGAGGCATCCGCATGTCTGGGTCCTCACCGACGACATGTACGAGCACCTCGTGTTCGGGGGCTTCCAGTTCACCACCCCCGCGCAGGTCGAGCCGGGGCTGTATGACCGCACGCTCACGATGAACGGGGTCTCCAAGGCGTACTGCATGACGGGCTGGCGCATCGGCTACGCGGCGGGACCGGACGCGCTCATCAAGGCGATGGAGATGGTGCAGGGGCAGCAGACCTCGGGCGCCTGCACGATCGCGCAATGGGCGGCGCTCGAGGCGCTGTCGGGGCCGCAGGACTTCCTGCCGGGCTTCCGCGAGGCCTTCGAGCGCCGACGCGACCTCGTCGTCTCGATGCTGAACCAGGCGAGCGGATTGAACTGCCCGAAGCCCGAGGGCGCGTTCTACGTGTATCCCTCGTGCGCCGGAACGATCGGCAAGACGGCGCCGACCGGCAGAACGATCGCGACCGACGAGGACTTCGTCAGCGAGTTGCTGGAGAGCGAAGGGGTCGCGGTTGTGCACGGCTCGGCCTTCGGTCTCGGGCCGAACTTCCGGATCTCCTACGCGGCCGCCGACGAGACGCTGGAAGAGGCGTGCCGCCGTATCCAGCGGTTCTGCGGATCGCTGCGCTGAAGCTCAGGGTTGCGTCGAACGAAAGTCCAGATTGGGGCGTTTCCTGAACCCGGGGACGAATCGGAGAGCCTTTCCATGCATTCATTCCTTAAGGCCACGCTCCTCGCCACGGGTTGCCTCGCTTCGGGCGCCGCGCTTGCCGCGGACATCGCGCATCCCTCCGTCACCGTCACCCGGCGCTATACGCCGGTCTCCGGCTATCAGGTCGGCACGCTCCGTTGCGAGACGGCGAGCTCTATCGGCTACGTCGTCGGCTCGCGCCGCGACGTGTCCTGCGTCTACCGGCCGGCCGCCGGCCGCAACGCGGTCGACCTCTACATGGGCCACGTCAACAAGATCGGCGTCGACGTGGGCGCGCAAGGGCCGGGCGTGATGGCCTGGGCGGTGATCGCCCATTCCGACGATCTCGGGCCGGGCGATCTCGCCGGCAAGTATCGCGGCGCCTCGGCGAGCGCCGCGGCGCTGATCGGGGCCGGCGCGAGCCTGCTGGTCGGCGGCTCCGCCGCGACGATCTCGCTCCAGCCCCTCAGCGTCGAAGGCCAGACGGGGCTTTCCGTCACCGCCGGCTATTCGTCGCTGACGCTCGATCCAATCTGAGACCTCCGCTCTCGCCATCGTGAGCAGTCTTCCGGCCGGGGGCGTAACCTCCGGCCGTTTTCATGCGTACCTCCCTCGATACGTCTTCGAGCCAAGGAGCGACGCCCATGCTGATCAGACGCACCCCATCCTGGGCGATTCCGGAATCGGAGGCGACGCCCGAGCATGTCGCGATGAACCGCCGGCTCTTCATGGGCGCACTCGCCGGGGCCGCCGCCTTCGCGCCCGGCGCGGCGAAGGCCGAATGGTTCGGCTTCGGAAAGAAGGCGCCGCCCCCGCAGGCGCCGGACCCGTCCGCCGGCCTTTACCCCTTCAAGCGGAGCGGCGCTTACAAGCTTGATCGCGGGATCACGCCCGAGAGCATCAACCTCGGCTATAACAACTATTATGAGTTCGGCACGTCGAAATCGATCGCCGAAGACGCTCAGGCGCTCCCGATCCGGCCGTGGACGATCAAGATCTCCGGTATGGTCGAGCAGCCGCGCGAGGTCGCGATCGACGACCTGATGAAGCAGCTGCCGCTCGAGGAGCGGCTCTACCGCCACCGCTGCGTCGAGGCGTGGTCGATGGCGCTGCCGTGGTCGGGGATCCCGATGAAGGACTTCGTGGCCTTCGCGAAACCCCTGTCGTCCGCGAAATACGTGGTGATGAAGACCTTCCTGAACCCGGACGTCGCCGAAGGGCAGGCGAGCCCGCTGTTCGACTGGCCCTATACGGAGGGGTTGACCATCGCCGAGGCGACCAGCGAGCTCGCGTTTCTGGCGACCGGCGCCTATGGAAAGCCGCTCGCGAGGCAGATGGGCGCGCCGATCCGTCTGGTCGTGCCGTGGAAGTACGGCTTCAAGTCCGTGAAGGCGATCGTCAGCGTCGAGTTCACCGACAAGCGTCCGGCGACCCTCTGGGCCGTGGCCGGTCCCGGCGAATATGGCTTTTGGGCGAACGTGAATCCGGAGGTCGCGCATCCCCGCTGGAGTCAGGCCTCGGAGAAGCTCATCGGCACAGGCGAGAGCCGTCCGACGCAGCTGTTCAATGGCTACGCCGAGCAGGTCGCCAGCCTCTACAAGGACATCAAGGGCGAGCAGCTCTACCGCTGACGGAACACGCGTGATGCGCGCGCGCCGCACCTAGCGACGCTTCGGCGGCCATGGCGGTATCACCGTTGAGGCGAACCCCTTCGCTATGCGAGTTTGGACATAAGAAAACTCTCATAAGCGGCGGGGCGGATGCGGGGGCGTGTGGGTGTTCGGGCGGGCGCGCTTGCTCTTGTCCTCACGGCGGCGCTTGGCGGCGCGGGGCTGGCCGCGGAGGACGACGAGGCCGGCCCGTCGATCCTTGACCACGTCCCGGCCTTCGCTGGCGTCGCCGCGGCGCGCGACACGCTCGCCGATCGTGGCGTGCGGTTCTCCGCTTTCTACTTCTCCGACCCGCGCGCGAACCTGTCCGGCGGCGTGAAGCGGGGGACGACCTATAGCGGGCTGCTGTCCCTTGCAGTCGATCTCGACGCGGAAAAACTGGTCGGGATCGAGGGCGGTCGCCTCCACGCCAACATGTTCCAGATCCACGGCCGCGACGTCTCCGAGCGTTATGTCGGAAACTTCATGTCGGCTGACGACATCGGCGCGCGGCCGTCCACCCGTCTGTTCGAGCTTTGGTACGAGCAGAAATTCTCCGAGCAGGTCGCGATCCGCGCCGGTCAGATGGCGATCGACGTCGAGTTCATCACCAGCGACTACGGCGAAGCCTTCATCGATGCGACCTTCGGATGGGCCGGACCGCCCTCGGAGAACCTGCCGGCTGGGGGTCCGGCCTATCCGCTGGCGACGCCCGGCGTGCGCCTCAAGCTCGATCCGAACGAGAACCTCTCGATCCTGGCGGCCGTGTTCAACGGCTACCCCTCCGGCAAGGGCGAGGGCGACCCGGAGACGCGCAACCGGCACGGGCTCAACTTCGAGATCGGCGACCCGCCGCTGGCGATCGTCGAGGGACAGTACCGTTACAACCAGGGCGAGGACGCCGCAGGCCTGCCGGGGACGATCAAGCTCGGCGGCTACATGCATTTCGGCCGGTTCGACGACGTCGAGCGCGGCTCGGACGGGCTGGTGCTGGGCTCGCCCGGCTCGAACGACCACCCGCGCCGCCATCGCTCCAATGTCAACGTCTACGGCGTCGTCGACCAACAGGTCTGGCGCCTGCCCGGCGGGACCGATGAACAGGGCGTTGGGGTTTTCGCCCGCGCCATCCTCGGCCCTTCGGACCGCAACGCCGTCGACCTCTATTTCGACGGCGGCGTGGTCGCGACGGGGATTCTGCCCGGTCGGCCGAGGGATGTCGTCGGCCTCGCCGCGGCCTACGCCAACTTCTCCCCGGGCCTGCTTAAAGCCGACCGGGCGGCGAACGCCGCGATCGGCTACGGGCGCCGGCCGCACGGCTTCGAAGCGGTCATTGAGGCGACCTACCGCGCGGAGATCGTCCCGGGCCTCACCGTGCAGCCGACGGCGCAGTACGTCGTCAATCCCGGCGCCAGCGTGATCGACGCCGAAGAGGGCGCCGCCCGCCGCTTGCCTGACGCGACCGTGTTCGGGGTCGCGACGATCGTTCGATTCTGAGCGCATCGCACCGCAAAGCGGCGGCCGGCGCGGCTCTGATCTCGGCGAGCTCCTCGCCTCAGGGCGCCCATCGCAGGAACCCCAGCCCCGCCGGCGCGTTCCCCTGTCCCAAGGGAACAGTGAAGCGGAAAATTTCCGCCGGAGGATACGCATGACCAATCCCGACGCCCGCATCCGTCGTGTCGCGCTGACCGCGCTGATCGCCGCGGCTTTCGCGGCGGGTCCCGCGCTCGCGCAGAGCACGACAGTCATCACCGAGGATCCGCCCTCCACCACCACAGAGTCCAAGACGACCGTGAAGACGCATGAGACCGACGAGGGCACGGTCGAGAAGCGCAAGACGATCACCAAGAATTCCGATGGCGGCGTCGACAAGCAGACCACGACGACGCACGTCGAGGAGCCGGCGCCGAGTTCGACGACGGTGATCCAGACTCGCTAAGGCCGTACGTCGCCCCCGTCCTGTCTCTTGACGGGACGGATGGGCGTTGGCGGGATTAACGCAGGCCGCTCGGCCGAGATGACCGGGGGCGGCGTGCGCGCCCCCGCGCCGTCGCACCGGCAGCTTTATACGAACACCCCCGCTCAGTCCGTTTCCGCCGCCGGATTCCCGACGGCGGCGACCGCGTTGCGGCGCGGCGCTTAGCCGACAAGCCGGTTTTGTTTCGCAACCCACATAATTTTTGCGCGCTCGATTAAACCGAATAGTAGTGGTCGCATGACAGGTTTGAACGGCCCGGCTGGCGGGCGGGGAGGTACGCGTTGACGTCCGCGCGCATCATGAAGGCGGCCCTGCTCGCTCTGGCCTATTTCGTAATCGCCTATGCGACGGTCGTCTTCGGACGGGCGCATGGCGTGGCCGCCGTCATCTGGCCCGCGAACGCGCTCGCCCTCGGGGCGCTGATTCTGCTGAAGCGGGTCGATGGCTGGCCGGAGATCGTCCTGATCGGCGCCGCGAACGCGCTCGCCCACTGGATGGTCGGCGACGGGATCGCGCCTTCGGCTGCGCTGGGATTGGCGAACGGGCTTTGCGTCGGTGTGACCGCTCTGCTGATGCGGCTGGGCGGAATTTCGCAGGACGAGCCGACGCGCACCCGCACGGTGCTCGGGCTGTTCTTCGTTTCGGTCGTCGGGCCGATCCCCGCCGCCGTCGTCGGCGGGGTCGCGCTCACTTCGGCGTTCAACGAGGGCCCTGACGCGATCGGCCGGTTCATCTGGTCGTGGTGGCTTCTGGACTCGGTCAACTTCCTGCTCCTGCTGCCGCCCTTCCTGTTCTGGCGAAGCCGCGAGCAGCGGCGCGCCGCCGCCGAGTTCCGCCGCCGTTCGCACACCGAGCCGTCGACCGCGCGGCGCGCAATCGAACTCGCGGCCGCGAGCGTCACTCTGACGGCCGCCGGCCTGCTGGTGCCGATTACCGGCCAGCTCTGGCTGATCGAGGTCTCGGCCACGGCGCTGCTGTGGTTCGCGCTGCGGTTTGGCATGTTCTACACGGCGGCTACGGCAGCCGTATTCTCTGTATGCGTGGTGGCCGCCGCGCTCGCGGGCTTCTGGCCAGGAGCCGCCGACCATGGGCACGCCGGGGTCCTGCTGTCACTGCAGGCGATGCTCGCCCTCACCACGCTGCCCGGGCTGTTGGTCGCCGCGATCGCCTCGCAGCGCGAACGGTCGCGCCGCGCGCTCTTTGAGAACGCGACCCGGCTGTCCTACGCGCTCGAGGGCGCCAATGACGGGTTGTGGGACTGGAACTTGAGCTCAGGCGAGAGCTTCTTCAGCCAGCGAGCCTGCCGCATGTTCGGCCATGGCGCCGAGGAGTTCCCGGAGGTCGCGCACTGGGACTCCATCATGCACGAGGACGATCGCGGCCTCGCGAAGGCCGCCTTCGACGCACACGTGCGCGGCGAAACCGAGTTCTACGAGGCGGAGGTGCGCTGCCGCCACAAGGACGGCCATTGGGTCTGGGTGCTCGACCGCGGCAAGGTGGTGGAGCGCGACGCCGAGGGCGTGGCTCTCCGCGCAGTCGGCACCTACACCGACATCTCCGAGCGCAAGCGGCTCGAGAGCGCGCTGGAGCACCTCGCCAACCACGACGCGCTGACCGGACTAGCCAATCGCGCGGTGTTCGAACGCGACCTCGAAAAGGCCGGGGCCCGGCTCGACCGGCAGGGCGGGCGGCTCGCAGTGCTGCTGATCGACGTCGACCACTTCAAGGCGGTGAACGACACCTTCGGCCACGCCGCCGGCGACGCGCTGCTGATCGCGATCGGGATGCGGCTGAAGGCGACCGCCCGCATCGGCGACGTCGCCGCACGGCTGGGCGGCGACGAATTCGCGGTGATCGCGACCGGTCATAGCGCGGCGGAGTTCGACGCGCTTGCCGAACGCGTCAACGTCGCGCTGTCGGAGCCGTTCGAAGGCGCCGGCCATTCGCTGCGCCCGACGGTGTCGATCGGGGTCGCGGTCGCGACCTCGGGCGGCCAGGCCGGCGACGAGCTCGTCGCCCGCGCCGACCGCGCGCTCTACGCCGCCAAGAGCGCCGGCCGTGGCACGTGGCGGTTCTTCGGAGGCGCAGCAGGCAAGGTTGTCGCCTGAAAGGTCAGGCGCGGCCTCAAATATCAGGCGACGAAGCCCAGCACCTCGACGCCGAGCCCTGCGTCCTCCAGCCGCTCCACCGCGGCGGTGAAGTAGGGTTCGTCCGCGGGCGCGGCCACGATCAGCACGCCATAGGGCTCTCCGCCCGCCGCTCCCAGCGAGCCCGCGACGATGCCGAGATCGAAGCCGAGCTCGCGCGCGACGTTGGTCAGCACGGGCTTGGTGGCCGCCGGTCCCTCGAAGGCGAGGCGGACCAGCGCCCGGCCGCCGGCGGAGGGCGTGTCGGAAAGCTTGTCGACGATGAAGGGCGGAAGCACCGCGCCGGTCGCCGCGGCCGCGAAGCGCCGGGTCACGGCGTGCGCCGGATGGGCGAAGATCTTCGCGGTCGCGCCCTGTTCGACGATGCGTCCGGCGTCGAGCACCAGGACGCGCGAGGCCAGCGCCGTGACCGCCGTCATGTCGTGGGTGATCAGCAGGATCGACACGCCGGTCTGCGCATTGACCCGCGAAAGCGCCGCGAGGAACGTCTCCTCGATCTCGGGATCGAGCGCCGACGTCGCCTCGTCGAGGATCAGCAGCCGCGGCTCCGCCGCAAGCGCGCAGGCGAGAGCCGCCTTCCGTCGAGCCCCGTCCGACAGTTCGTCGGCGTAGCGGTCTGCGTCGTCCCCGATCTCGAGCAGGTCGAGCAGCCGGTCGATCTTGCGGACGGCGTCATAGGTCGCGCCAAGCGTGCGCTCGCGCCGTTCGGTGACGATCTCGCGAACGGGCCGGGAATGCGGCAGATCGGGCCGCGACCCGAGCAGGGCGATATCGCGGCGTCCGCCGCCCGCGCCGATCTCAGCGCCGTCGATCGCGATGACGCCTGCGCTCGGCTGTTCAATCCCGGCGGCGAGCGACGCGAACGCCGACTTGCCTGAGGCCGCGGAGCCGATCAAGGCGAGCACTTCGCCGGAGGCGAGCTCGAATGAGACGCCATCGAGCGCAATCCGCTCACGGCCGTCGCGCGAGCGATAGGCCTTATGGACGTTGGCGAAAGCCAGCAGCGAGCCGGAAATTGCCGGGGGATGCGCAAGGCGCAGCGGAGCGTTCATGGCGAACTCCGGAGTAACGACTTCAAATAGGCCCAAAGGGCGGGACGACGCGAAACGACGCGGCGCGGACGGCGCCGGTTCAGGAGGAGCTTTGACAGCTCTGACGTTTCGATACGTTCGCCATCGGCGTCGCTTCCGGTTAAGCCGCGACGCGTTTGGCGACGCGCCGGATCATCGTCCAGCGGTGCGACGCCGTAATGACGACGGCGCGGCAAGATCGGGTCCACTTGACGATCTGAAATTCGTTCGTTCGATCGAACGTGTCAACCCCATCGAAGGTTGGTTCGGCCATGCTTGGAGCCGTTCCCGGAGATGTGCTTGATGTTGAATTGGAGCACATCTTATTAATCTGCGAGACAGTTGTGACGTGTGCGCTGCACCCGTCGTGCTGGCGATCAAATCGTTCTAAAGAAAGAACGCCGCGCCGTGGCTTCCCTGAATTCCGTCTATGCGAACCTGCCCGTCACCATCTTCGAGGCGGTGTCCCAACTTTGCCGCGAAACCGGCGCGATCAATCTCGGTCAGGGCTTTCCGGACGATCCCGGGCCGGAGGATGTGCGCCGCAAGGCGGCCGAGGCGGTTCTCGACGGCTGGAGCCAGTATCCGCCGATGATGGGCCTGCCTGCGCTGCGCCGGGCGGTCGCCTCGCATTATGGGCGCTGGCAGGGCGTCGCGCTCGATCCGGAGACGGAGGTGATGGTCACCTCCGGCGCGACCGAGGCGATCGCCGGCGCGCTGCTGGCGCTGATCGAACCCGGCGACGAGGTCGTGCTGCTGCAACCGCTCTACGACGCCTATCTGCCTCTCGTGCTGCGCGCGGGCGGGACGCCGCGTTTCGTCAGCCTGAAGCCCCCGCACTGGCGGCTGGACGAGCACGCGCTGCGCGCGGCCATCGGCCCCAAGACCAAAGCTCTGCTGTTCAACAATCCCCTCAACCCGGCGGGCGCGGTCTATGGCGCCAAGGATCTCGAGACGCTCGCCCGCGCGCTCGAAGGCTCCGACGCGCTGGTGGTGGCGGACGAGGTCTGGGAGCACGTCACCTTCGACGGGCGGGCGCATGTGTCGGCGCTGTCGGTCGAAGGACTCGCCCACCGCACGGTGAAGATCGGTTCGGCCGGCAAGATTTTCGGCATGACCGGCTGGAAGGTCGGCTTTGTCTGCGCGCCGCCGGGGATCCTGAAGATTCTGGCCAAGGCTCACCAGTTCCTCACATTCACGACGCCCCCGAGCCTGCAGGAGGCGGTCGCCTATGGGCTCGCCAAGGAAGCCGGCTGGTTCAAAGCCATGCGCGACGGCCTGCAGGCGAAGCGAGACCGGTTCTCCGACGGCCTCCGCGCAGCCGGCTTCTCGCCGCTGCCGAGCGCCGGCACCTATTTCCTGAATGTCGACCTGGCGCCGCTTGGCGTCGCCGACGACCTGGCCTTCTGCGAGCGGCTGATCCGTGAGGCGGGCGTCGCCGCCATCCCGGTGTCGAGCTTCTACGCCGAGGACAAGGTGACGACGATCGCGCGCTTCTGCTTCGCCAAGCACGACTCGACGCTGGACGACGCGTTGGCCCGGCTGGCGGCGTTCGGCGGACGGGGAGGATAGGGTTTCGGCTTTACAGGTAAAAAATCCTACTATATAGATTTTCGATCCTATAATGGTCCGGAGCCAGCTCATGTCCCGCCAGTCCAGCCTCGACCGCCTTCCCGACGGATCGGCGAAGCTGCTGGCCCGGATCGTGGCGGCGGGCGCCGAGGGACTTGTCGCATCGAACGCAGCGGCGGCTGCGGCGCTTCTGTCGCGCGGACTGGCGACCAAGAGGGCCGACGGCCGTCTCGTCGCGACCGATGACGGCCGCGCCCGCGCCGCCCGGACGGCTGGCGGCGAGCATGGATTTCTCGCCCAGCACCGGACGCTCGGGCTTCGGGCGGCGCCCGGCGGCGGGCCGGCGACGCTGGTCGATCTCGACGAAAGCCCGCTCGCCTGGCTCGCGCGCCGCAAGGGCAGGGACGGTCAACCGCTGCTCCAGCCGCACGAGGTGCTGGCCGGCGAGCGCCTGCGCGCCGACTTCACCCGCGGGCAGATGTCGCCGCGGGTGACGGCGAACTGGGAGGCTTCGATTTCGCGCGGCAAACGCGGCGCAGGCGGCGCGGGCCTCGACTTCGCCGACGCCGTGGTCGCAGCCCGCGCCCGCGTCGGCCGCGCGCTGGAGGCGGTCGGTCCGGAGCTGTCGGGGGCGCTGGTCGACGTCTGCTGCTTCCTCAAGGGCCTGGAGGAGGTCGAACGCGACCGCCGATGGCCGGCCCGCGGCGCCAAGCTGGTGCTTGGCCTCGCGCTCGCCCGCCTCGCCCGCCACTACGGCTATGGCGAGGCGGCGCCGCGGGCCGAGGGACGGATCGTCGCCTGGGGAACGCCGGACAGCAGACCGGAGATCGACGGGGAGTGACCCGCCGAAGCTATAGGCGAGGAAGACCCTCACCCGGGCCTTCGGCCCGACCTCTCTGTGGGGAGAGGTGAAGACCAGCGAAGCGAGCGGGCGACGGGGGCGCCCTTCACCGAAGCGAGCGCTCAGGCCTCCCCCGCCGTCGACAGCTCGCCCCGCGCGGCGGAGGCGGCCTCGCGTTTGATGCGCTCGACCATGGCGCGAAGGCCGTTGGAGCGCTGGGGGGTGAGGTGCTCGCGAAGGCGGATGCGGTCGAACACTTCGCCGGCGTCGGTGGCGAGGATCGTCCTCGCGCTGCGGCCGGAGTAGAGCGCGATCGTGATCGCGACCAGCCCTTTCACCAGATGCGCGTCGCTGTCTCCCCGGAACGACAGCACGGGGTCGGGTCCGTCGCCGACGCTCGTCTCAAGCCATACTTGGCTGGTGCAGCCATTGACCTTGTTCGCAGGCGAATGGGCCTCTGCGGGAAGCGGTTCGAGATCGCGGCCGAGTTCGATGAGGAAGCGGATCCGCTCCTCCCAGTCGTCGATGAACTCGAAGCCCTCGATGATTTCGTCGATCTTCATCGCAACCGCCTCTCCGCGCGACACGGGAGGTAGTGCGGGAACGCGCGCGCAGCAAAGGAAAAAGCTTCGGCCGGGCGGCCTCAGGCCTGGCGGCCGGGACCTCGCCAGGCGGGCTTGCGGTCGGAGGCGTTGAGGGTGTCGCGTCCGGACGGAGCGGCGGTCGTCGAGACCTGCTTCGCCTTTGCGGTCTCGGGCTTGGAGGCGAGGTAGCCCTGCAGCATCGAGCCGGCGGCGCCGGCGCGCTCGCCGACGAGCTTCAGCGCCTCGCCGCCGACTGCGCAGGCGTCCGGCTGGCGGGAGCAGAACCCGCTGACGTCAGAGACGGTGGCGCCTGCGGCGGCCAGCGCCGACATTGCGTCGATCGACGCCTTCTCGTCGACGCTCGGGCCCTCGCCGCGGCCGCCTCCGAGCGGGAGCACCAGCAGCAGGACCGACACCCAGAAGGCCGTGCGCAGCAGGAAGAACATATCGAACGCCTCTTTCTCTCGGGCCCCGCGCTCGTCCGAGCGGCGGCGTTTCCTGGCCCCATGCAGACGACGCTAGCATCGGCGGGCTAAATCCGGCTGAAGCTTCGCCGCGCAAATCTCATGATCGGTTTCATTCATTTGAAAGGAGATGAAAAGATTTCGTAAAGTCTTGAGGCGATGGCGCGGCGCGGGTGAAAGGTTCGTGATCCGTGGTCGAGATGCTTCGTATTTTAGCGTTCGCTTAAGCCGGGACTGCGATTGTCGTGGGGCGGCGATCGGCCCCGAGGGGCGTCGAAAGCCGCCGCGGCGCGCACGGCGCCGACTGGTGGAGTTGAGCGCGTTGCTTCAGTTCGCGAAAGTGCTGGCGCTCGCCGAGCAGGTCGCGGGCCGCGTCCACGCAACCGCCGAGGCCGACCCGGTCGACGCGCTGCGCCACCGCGGCTTCATCGCGGCGCATCTCGTCCTCGGCGTCGCGCCGTTCGCCGTCATCCCCGCGCTGCTCGCCTTCGGCCTTGCGCCGCAGGGCCTCGGATTTGCAGCCTTCGCATGGCCGGTCGTGCCGATCCTCATCGCCCTCGGCCTCGCCCGGACCGGCGATCTGACCCGCGCCTGTCTGCAGTCGGCGGTCGCTTTCGCAGGCATCGCTGCGATCGTCGCCGCCACGACGGGCGGGCTTTTCTCCCTTGCGACGCCGTGGCTCGCTCTGCCGCTGATCGAAGCTGCGCTCTCCGGTTCGCGCCGCGCGATTCGTGACGCTGCGATCGTCGCGCTCACGGCTGTCGCCGGATTGGCTTGCCTCTCGCTGTCCGGCGTCGCGCTGGGCGCGCCGCTCGGCCCGCTTGGCGGAATGATCGCGGCTCTCTACGCGGCCACGCTCGCGATTCGGGCCGCAGCCCTGATCGGAGCCGGCGAGCGCTCCGATCGCGACGCCCGCGCGCTGGCCCAGCTGTTCGCCGGTTCGGTCCGCGACCTCGTCACCCGCCATGCCGCGAGCGGGGCCGCGACCTTCGTGTCGCCCGCGGCCCAGACGCTGCTCGGCGTGTCGGCGCGCGAACTGATGGAGCACGGCCTTCTCGCCCGCGTGCACATCGCCGACCGCCCGGCCTATCTGAGGACGCTTGCAGGCGCCGCCGGGGAGGTCGAGCCGGTCGCGGTCGAGATCCGGCTGCGCGCGGAGCCCGCCCTCGGCCAAGCGCCGCGCTTCGTCTGGGCGGAGATGCGCGCGCGTCGCCTGCAGGGGGATGGGGCCGGCGCGGGCGTCGTCGCGGTGTTCCGCGACGTGACCGACCGCAAAGCTCATGAGGAGGAACTGGTCGCCGCCCGCGTGGAGGCCGATCGCGCGAGCCTCGCCAAGACGCGCTTCCTCGCCAATATGAGCCACGAACTGCGCACCCCGCTCAACGCCATCATCGGCTTTTCCGAGATCCTGTCGGACGAGCAGCTCTGCCGGCTCGCTCCAGAGCGCCGCGCCGACTACGCCGCGCTGATCCACAAATCCGGCGCGCATCTGCTCGAGGTGGTGAATTCGATCCTCGACATGGCGAAGATCGAGAGCGGCGCCTTCGCGATCCTGGCCGAGCCCTGCGAGATCGAGCCCGTCGTCGACCATTGCGTGAGCCTGATGGCGCTGAAGGCTGAAGCCGCGGGCGTCCGGCTCTCCGCCCATGTCGCGCCCGACGCGCCGATGATTCAGGCCGACCGCCGCGCGCTGACCCAGATCCTGCTCAACCTTGTGGCCAACGCGATCAAGTTCACCCCCCGCGACGGCGAGGTCGACGTCGAGGTGCAGGCCCGCGCCGGCGCCATCGCCCTCATCGTCCGCGACACCGGCGTCGGCATCGCGCCGGAGCACATCGCGCGGCTCGGCGAGGCGTTCTTCCAGGCCGATCCGAGCTACCGGCGCCGGCACGAGGGCTCGGGCCTCGGCCTTTCCGTCGTGCGCGGCCTGGTCGCGCTCCATCGCGGGGAGATGACGGTCGAAAGCACGCTCGGCCACGGCACCCGGGTCGCCGTCGTCCTGCCGCTCGACTGCCGCGAACCTGGGTCGAAGCACGCAGCGCAGTCCGTTTCCGCCCCTCCCGACACCTCCGCCATGGTGAGACTCCGTGCCTAAAGCCGCGCCCCGCTACCGCGATTTCGACGACGACGAGCCTGCCTCCGGCGCGGTCTCCGGCGCGCTCGCCGTCCTGCGCCGCCGGCCGATCGACACGCTCGCCGCCGCGCTCGCCGTCGCATGCACCGTCATGACGCTGGTCAACGCGCTCGTCCTGCAGCAGGGCCGCCACCCCTCGCCGTTCTTTGGCGAGGCGGCCCCGCCGGCGCCGCTGCGCAGCGAACTGGTCTCCCAGATCCAGAGCGCGCTCGCCGACATCGGCTATTACGACGGCGCGGTCGACGGGCTGATGGGCGCCCGGACCGCCGCGGCGATCCGGAGCTTCGAGCAGGCTCAGCGCCTCGATCCGACGGGGCAGGCCAGCGACCGCGTTCTGGCGGCGGCCCTGGTCGCGCCGAAGCGCAAGGCGGAGGCTGCGCCCGCCGGTCCGGTCGCGCTTCCACCGGCGACCCCCGTGGCGGCGGCGCCCGCCACCACCGGCTCCACCGGCATCCCGGTCCCGAAGTTGATGGCCGTGCAGCGGGCGCTGGCGAAGCTTGGCTATGGGCCGGTCACGATCGACGGCAAGCTCGGCGCCGAGACCCGGGCCGCGCTGCAGAGCTTCGAGCGGGACCGCAAGATGCCGGAGACCGGCGAGCCGACGCCGCCCGTGCTACGCTCGCTGCAGGCGATGACGGGAACGCCGCTGCAGTGAAAGGGGACGCCGGTTGTCCGCAAGGCTGACTTCGGACTTCTGGGTCTCGGCCTATGTCAGGCGCTGCCAGATCGAGGGCGCCTATGCGCTGGTGCGCCGACGTGGCGCCCGCGAGGCCGGCGCGATCCTGATCGTCGTCGACTGGCTGGACGGCGCGAACGATGTCTACGCTCCAGCGCCGCAAAGCGAGGCCGACGACGTCCGCGGCCGCAGCTTCGAGCGCGTCGCCGAGCGGATCGACGGCCTTGCGGTCGAGGAACGCATCAAGCGCGAGCTGAAGTTCGATCCGGACGTGTGGGTCGTCGCGGTCGAGGACCGGCGGGGCAGGGCCTTCCTCGACGAGGCGTGACGTAAGCGCCGGTTCAGCGGCGCTACGCCGGTCTCACTTCACCAGCTTCAGCAGCGAGGGATGGATGTGCTCGTTGCCGGCGACGATCGAGCCGCCGGACAGCATTGTGTCGCCGCCCTTCATGTCCGTGACGAAGCCGCCGGCCTCCTTCACCAGCAGGATGCCCGCCGCGACGTCCCAGGGCTTCAGGCTGCGCTCCCAGAAGCCGTCGACGCGGCCCGAAGCGACCATCGCGAGGTCGAGCGCGGCCGAGCCGAAACGGCGGACGCCGGCGACCTGGGCCTGGACGCGCGACAGCTCCTCGCGGAACAGATCGTGGCTGGGCTTGCCGAGATGCGGCACGCCGCAGGCGATCACCGCGTCGGGCAGATCACGGCGGGCGGCGACCCTCAGGCGCCGGTCGTTCATATAGGCGCCGCCGCCGCGCTCGGCGGTGTAGAGCTCGTCGGTCGCGGGGTTGAAGATGACGCCCGCGACAAGCACGCCGGACCGCTCCAGCGCGACCGAGATCGCGAAGATCGGAATGCCGTGGAGGAAGTTGGTGGTGCCGTCGAGCGGATCGACGATGAAGCGGTGGTCGGGGTCGGTGCCCTCGATGACGCCCGACTCCTCCATCAGGAAGCCGTAGCCCGGCCGGGCGCGCGTCAGCTCGGCGCGCAGCACGTCCTCGGCGTGCCGGTCGGCCGCCGAGACGAAGTCGCCTGGACCCTTGGTCGAAACCTGCAGCTGCTCGACCTCGCCGAAGTCGCGACGCAGCGACCGGCCGGCTTTCATGACGGCCTGGACCATGACTTGCAGAGCGGGGGAACGGGCCATGGTCGATTTCAGCTTTCGCAGAGGGAACAGGTCAGGCCCATCATGCCGGCGAAGCCGGGTATCCACGACTTGGACGACAAGGCGGGAACGACGGACGGTCTTGGACGCCGGCAAGCGCGGGCATGACGGGGGAGGGCGGAGGCGACCGCTATAGCACGCCGAGCGCCCGCGCGATCAATACGGCACGCCCTCGGCGCGCCTCGCCTTCAACGCCTCGGCGTACCACTCGAGTTCGCCGGCGAAGCGGTCGAAGCGCTTGCCGAATTTCTCGTCGGTCGGCGCTCCGCTTGCGTCGAAGGCGGACGACACATTCGGCACGGCGAACACGGTCGGGATGCTGGGCGTTCCAAGCTCGCTCAAGGTCATCCGCAGCTGCATTGCGGCGCGGACTCCGCCGAAGCCGCCGGCGGAGTAGCTGACGATCGCCGAGGGCCGCCAGAAATATTCCTCGAGGAAGTGGTCGAGCAGGTTCTTCAGCGCCGGCGGGATGCCGTTGTTGTACTCGCCCGAGACGATTACGAAGCCGTCCGCGGCCTTGTAGAGGTCGGCCAGCTCCTGAAGCACCGGCGGCGCGTCGCCCTTGTATTCCTTGTACATCCGGTCGAGCAGCGGCAGGCGGCGCTCCATCGGGTCGATCAGCGGCGCGTCGTGCCCGCGCTTGCGAAGCGCCTCGGCGACGTGGCGGGCGAGCACGATCCCCTGCCGCTCGGTGCGGACCGAGCCGTAAATCACGGGCAGGTTCAACGGCATGGGGGACGCTCCATTTCTTTCCTCTTCCCTTACGGGAGAAGGTGGCCGCGAAGGCGTCGGCCGGATGAGGGGTCCCGGGCATGGAACGCTACGCCCCGGTGTCCGGCCGCATCCTGAGGCGACCTCACCCCCGACCCCTCCTGCAAAGGCAGAAGGGGAAGAGCGGCGCGCCCGGCGTTCGTCAGTCCGCGCGGCGGAGATAGGTGACTTCGTTGGTGTCGACGACGATCCGCTCGCCCGAGGCGATGAACGGCGGCACCAGCACGCGCAGCCCATTTTCGAGCTTCGCGGGCTTGTAGGAGGACGCGGCCGTCTGGCCCTTCACGACGGGGTCGGCCTCGACGATCTGGAGGGTGACGTGGTCGGGGAGCTTGACGCCGATCGCCCGCTCCTCGTGCATCTCGACCGTCACGGTCATACCGTCCTGCAGGAAGGCAGCACGCTCGCCGACGAACTCGCTCGCGAGCGTGATCTGCTCGTAGGTGTTGGTGTCCATGAACACCAGGTCCTCGCCCTCGGCGTAGAGGAACTGGAAGTCCTTCTGCTCCAGGCGAACCCGCTCGACCGTCTCGTCGGCGCGGAAGCGCTCGTTGAGCTTGCGGCCGTCGATCAGGTTCTTCAGCTCGACCTGGTTGAACGCGCCGCCCTTGCCCGGCTTCACGGCGTTGGTCTTCACCGCCGCCCACAGGCCGCCCTGATGCTCGAGGACCATGCCGGGGGTGATCTGGTTGCCGTTGATCTTCATCGAAATCTTTCAGGGAATCTGGGGTCGGGGCGGCCAAGGCCGCCTCGAAGCCGCTTCGTTTGCCCCCGCAGGGGCGCGACGTCAAGGTTGCGGCGCGGGCGGGGCGGTTGCGACCGCGCTCTGCGCGATAGGACCGAAGCCCTCGGTCCACTTCGCGACAAGCTTGTCGGCGGCGTCGCGGTCGGCGTCGGGCAGCGAACCGGCGAAGCCTTCGAGCCAGGCGTCGTTCAGCCCCTGCTCGCGGGCGAGGCGGTTCCACGCGGCGGCGCGGACTGGATCGCGGTCGACGCCCCGGCCATAGGCGTAGAGCCTGGCGAGCCGATTTTGGGCGATGGCGTTGCCCTTCTCGGCGGCGCGGCGGAACATCGCGGCAGCCGCCGCCTCGTCCTTCGGCGCGCCGGCGCCGTTAAACAAGGCGATGGCGTATTCGACCATGGCGGCGACGTGGTCCTGAGCCGCGGCGCGGCTGAGCCACATGGCGGCGGCGGCCGGGTCGCGCTCGATTCCTCGGCCTTCCTTCAGAAGGATCGCGTAGGCGTATTGCGCATCCGGCTGACCGAGCTCCGCCGCTGTCTTCATCGCCCGCGCGGCGGCCTCGGCGTCCTGCGGGACAGGGCCGCCCTGAAGCTTCAGGATCGCGAGATTGTAGAGCGCTTCCGGCTCGCCGAGCGCCGCGGATGTCTCGAACAGCTTCGCGGCGCCGGCTGGATCCTTCGCGATCCCCGAGCCCTGCAGCTTGGCGAGGCCGAGCGCCAGCATCGCCTCGCGGTCGCCGAGGGCGACAGCGCGCCCATACCAGCGCGCGGCCTCCGGAAGCGAACGCGCGACGCCTGCGCCGTCGGCATAGAGCTGACCAAGCAGCGTCATCGCCGCGGCCTGCGGCGGCTTCGCCTCGGCGCGCTTCTTGGCCTCGTCAAAGGCCGAACGGTACATCCCGCGCTGATAGGCGCCGTAGGCGACGTCGGCGTGGGGATCGCCAGGTCCGTCCTGCTGATCGCCCAGCGCGTCGTCAGGCTTCGGCATCGGCAGCATCATGTAGCGGAGGCTGGGGACCGACAGCTCCGGCCTCATCAGCTGCTCGGCGAGGGGAGCCGGAGTCTGGACAGGCGCGGCGGGCTTTTTCTTCTGGGTGGCGGCGAGCGCAAGACCGGGGGCGAGCGTCAGAAGGACGGCGGCCGCGGCGAGCCGTCTCACGGCGTCGGCGCCTTGGCGAGAGAGAGCATGGCGCCGGCTGCGGCGACCGCGGCCGCCGGGCCCGCCTCGTGCAGCCAGACGGCGTCGCCGAGCGCGGCGAACTCGACGTCCGCGGCCGCGAGGGCGGCGACGTCATCGACGGACTGCGCGAGGCCGACGCAGGGCGTCTGGAAGATCGGCACCCACCATTCCACGCGTTCGAGCGTCGTGGAGAATGGCTCGCCGTCAAGGTCTTCGCCGAACATCACGTAATCGGCGCCGGCCTCGCCCGCGACCATCGCCGCGTCGCGCGACCCGGGCGCGAAGGCGCCGACGATCTTGTCGGGCTGGAACCGCCCGACGATCTCGCCGAAGCCTTCGTCCCCGGCCGGCGCGTGGAGCCCGTCGGCTCCGGACTTGCCGACGATGTCCTCGACGCCTGCCCCCGCGACCAGCGCGGCGGCGCCCGCGGCCTGCGCCGCTGCGATCAGCGGCTTGGCGCGCGCGAGCCGGGTTCGATCGTCGGCGGGGCCGAGGCGGATCACGACGGCCGCAATGTCGCCGGCCGCGAGCGCGGCCTCGAACATCGGCTGGAACGCCTCGATCTCATTGAGCTCGGGCGTGATCAGCATCAGACGAGTGACCGGCCCGGCGGACATGGACGATGACCTGGTGAGTTTGAGACAGGGCGCTTGTCGCGCCGCGAGGTGGCGAAAGCGCGGCGCCGGGAGGCCAGAGGCGTCGTCCCGGCCTGAGCGAAGCCGCAAGCCGGGATCAAAACGCTTTGTGCGCCTTACGACCCCGGATCGGCCGATCGCGCCGTCCGGGAGGACGTCAATCAGACCTCACGCCGCCTTGGCGTAGATGTCCATGATGTCGTTCAGCAGCTTCACCGCCTCGTCGCGCGGGCGCTGGAAGGCGTTGCGGCCCATGATCGACCCGAAGGCGCCGCCGGCTGCGATCTGGCGGATCTCGTCGAGCAGCGCCGCGGTGTCGCTCTTGGCCTCGCCGCCCGAGAAGATCACGATGCGGCGGCCGTTGAAGCAGCTGCGGACGACGTCGCGGATGCGGTCCGACAGCGTGCCGAGCTCGATGCCGCCCTTCTTGTATGCCTTCTTCGCGGCGTCGAGCGCGAAATGGTCGGTCGGCGGCTTCACCTTGATGATGTGCGCGCCGAGCAGCGCCGCGATGTGAGCGGCGTAGGAGATGACGTCCGCCGAGGTCTCGCCTTCCTTCGTCAGCGTGCCGCCACGGGCGTAGGACCAGATCACGACCGCGAGGCCGAACGCCTTGGCTTCACGGGCGAGTTCGCGGATCTCCTCCATCTGGTCGTAAGCGACGTCGGAACCGGGATAGATCGTGAAGCCGATCGCCGAGCAGCCGAGGCGCACGGCGTCCTCGACCGAGGCCGTCACCGCCTGGTCGGCGTCCTCGTTGAGGCGCGACAGCGAGTTCGCGCTGTTCATCTTGAGGATGGTCGGGATCTGGCCGGCGAAGGTGTCGGCGCCCGCCTCCAGCATGCCGAGCGGGGCGGCGTAGGCGTTGAGACCGGCGTCGATCGCGAGCTGGAAATGGTAATGCGGGTCGTAGGCCGCGGGATTGACCGAGAACGACCGGGCGGGGCCGTGCTCGAAGCCCTGATCGACGGGCAGAATCACCAGCTTGCCGGTGCCGGCGAGCTTGCCGTGCATCAGCAGGCGGACGAGGTTGCCCTTCGTGCCCGGGTTGTCGCTTTCGTACCAGGACAGGATTTCACGAACGCGCGGCGTGATCGCGAGGCGGCGCTCGGCGGTGATCGGTGTCGAGACGTTCATCGTTCTCTCGCGTCGGGGTTCATCGGTGACGTTATAGACCTGCGGCCCTAGCTTGTCGCGGTGAGCGCTGCGACTCCGGGCAATTCCTTGCCCTCGAGCCACTCCAGGAACGCGCCGCCCGCGGTGGATACATAGGAGAATCGGTCCGCGGCGCCAGCATGATTGAGGGCCGAGACCGTATCGCCGCCGCCGGCGACGGAAAGAAGACGCCCGTCAGCCGTCAATTCCGCGGCGATGCGCGCCACCGCGACGGTGCCGGCGTCGAACGGCTCCATCTCGAAAGCGCCGAACGGCCCGTTCCAGACCAGCGTCTTGGCCTGCGCCAGCACGATCGCGACCTCGTCGACCGACTTCTGGCCGATGTCCAGGATCATCTCGTCGTCGGCCACCTGGTCGACGTCGGCGACGCGGTTCTCGGCGTGCGCCTTGAACTCCCTGGCGAGGCGGACGTCGTTCGGCAGCACGATCACGCAGTCGGCGGCCTTCGCCTTCTCCTCGATCTCGCGGGCGACCGGCAGCAGGTCCTTTTCGCAAAGCGACTTGCCGACGTTCACGCCGCGGGCGGCGAGAAAGGTGTTCGCCATGCCGCCGCCGATCACAAGGTAGTCGACCTTGGAGACGAGATTGCCGAGCAGGTCGAGCTTCGACGACACTTTGGCGCCGCCGACGACCGCGACCACGGGACGTTCGGGCGTTGCGAGCGCTCGGGTCAGCGCGTTGAGCTCGGCCTGCATGGAGCGGCCGGCATAGGCCGGCAGCAGCCGGGCGATCCCTTCCGTCGAGGCGTGCGCCCGGTGGGCGGCCGAGAAGGCGTCGTTGACGTAGATGTCGCCGAGCTTCGCGAGCGCTGCGGAGAACTCCGGATCGTTGGTTTCCTCTCCGGCGTGAAAACGGGTGTTTTCGAGCAGCAGCACGTCGCCCGGCGTCAGCTTCGCGACCGCGGTTTCGGCGACCTCGCCGACGCAATCGTCGGCGAACAGCACGTCCTGCCGGAGCGCGGCCTCCAGCGCGGGAACGACGACCCTGAGCGACTGGCTCTCGTCGCGCCGGCCCTTCGGCCGGCCGAAATGAGCGAGCAAGATCGTTCTCGCGCCCTTCTGGGCGAGCTCGTTCAGCGTGGGGACGATCGCCCGCAGCCGCGTGTCGTCCGTCACCCGCGCGCCGTCCATCGGCACGTTCAGATCGACGCGCACGAGCACGCGCTTCCCGGCGACATTGACGTCGTCGAGAGTCTTGAAGGTCGCAGTCATATGGGATCCCCGGCGGCGAAGCGGTGACGTCGTTCTAATGTTTTTTGCCGACGCCGCCACCCGGTGAGAGCAGGCTTCGACGAATTGTCACTCGGCGGGACACGAGCAGAGCGGAAACGGGCGCCTGAGAGGCGTTGTCCAGAATAAGTCACTGTGTTCTAATGCGTTCAGTAATTTTCTTAGAAAACGATAGTGAGTGCTGAACATATTATTTTTCAAGATCTTAACGGTGATCAGGCGCGCGAGCTGATCAACGCCGAGCAGCGCTACCGGGCCTTTTTGGAGGCGAAGAAGCGAGCGTCTGGCTATCGGGGATCGATGTCGTTCGCCGTCCGGCGAAACCGCGAGACGCTGCTCAGGGATTATTACGATCCGGTGTCCGGCGTGAAAAGGCAGAAGTCGCTCGGGCCGCGCAGTTCCGAGACGGAGGCTACGGCAGAGAGGTTCGCCGCGGGCAAGGAGCAGGCGGCCGCGAGGTTAAGCGACGCGAAGGATGCGTTGCGCCGGCAGGCCGGCGTCAACCGCGTCCTGCGGCTTGGCCGTGTTCCGGACATCGCGGCCCGCGTAGTCCGGGAACTCGAAGACGCGGGATTGCTGGGGCGTGGCGTGCGCGTCCTGGGCACTAACGCTCTTTTCGCCTACGAGGCCGCCGCAGGCGTCCATTTCGCATCGGATGTGATGACGACAGAGGACATCGACATCCTGTTCCACGCGCGCGCGAAACTGAGATTCGCAGCGGAGGAAGGGGTGCAGGACCGCACGCTGATGAGCCTGCTGAGAAAGGCGGATGCGACATTCGAGAAGACAGGGGCGGCCTTCCAGGCCTGGAACGCCTCGGGCTACCTTGTCGATCTCATCCGTCCCGTCCGGACGCCGCCTTGGCGGGAGGACAGGAGTTCGATCTCGGCCGATCCCTCCGATCTTAATGCGGTGGAGATCGAGGGTCTGCTCTGGCACGAAAGCGCACCGCCTTTCGAAAGCGTGGCGATCGACGCGAAAGGCTTCCCCGTCAGGCTCGTCGTGCCGGATCCCCGCGCATTCGCCGTCCATAAGCTGTGGCTTTCGCGCAAGATCGATCGGAATCCACTGAAGCGCCGACGCGACGAGGCGCAGGCGCGGGCGGTCGCGGCGCTGACGGGACGCTATCTGACGCATCTGCCGTTCGAGGACGCTCCGCTGAAAAGCTTCCCGAAAACGCTGGTGGAAGCGGCGGCTCCGCTGTTCGCCTGAGCGATAGCCTCGCGCGTTCCGCCCAAAGAAAAAGGCGCGGTCAGCCCGCGCCTTCCTGGAGATGCCGAGGCGGTCGCCGCTCAGCCGATGAGCTTGGACATCGCCACCGCCGTGTCCGACATGCGGGACGAGAAGCCCCACTCGTTGTCGTACCAGCTGAGCACCCGCACGAAGGTGCCCTCGAGCACCTTGGTCTGATCGAGCGCAAAGCTCGACGAGTGCGGATTGTGGTTGAAGTCCGACGAGACCAGCGGCGCGTCGACGATATCCAGGATGCCCTTGAAGCGCGGCGTGGCGGCGGCCGCCTTCATCGCGTCGTTCACTTCCTGCACCGTCGTCGGACGCTTCGCGACGAACTTGAAGTCGATCACCGAGACGTTCGGCGTCGGCACGCGGATCGACACGCCGTCGAGCTTGCCTTTGAGCTCCGGCAGCACGAGGCCAACGGCCTTGGCCGCGCCTGTCGATGTCGGGATCATGGAGAGCGCCGCGGCGCGGCCGCGGTAGAGATCCTTGTGCATGGTGTCGAGCGTCGGCTGGTCGCCGGTGTAGGAATGGATCGTCGTCATGAAGCCGTGATCGATGCCGATCGCGTCGTTCAGCACCTTGGCGACGGGCGCCAGGCAGTTGGTGGTGCAGGACGCGTTCGAGACGATGATATGATCCTTCGTCAGCTTGTCCTCGTTGACGCCGAACACGACGGTGAGGCCGACGCCGTCGCCGGGGGCCGAGACGATCACGCGCTTGGCGCCGGCCTGGAGGTGGGCCGCCGCCTTGTCCTTCGCGGTGAACAGGCCGGTGCATTCGAGGGCGATGTCGACGCCGAGCTCGCCGTGCGGAAGCTCCGCCGGATTGCGGATCGCGGTCACCTTGATGTCGCCGTGGCCGGCGACGGTGATGACGTCGCCGTTGACGCTGACCTCGGCCGGGAAGCGGCCGTGCACCGAGTCGTAGCGCAGCAGGTGCGCGTTGGTCTCGACCGGTCCGAGGTCGTTGATCGCGACCACCTGGATGTCCTTGCGCCCGGACTCGACGATCGCCCGAAGCACCAGCCGTCCGATGCGCCCGAAGCCGTTGATCGCGACCTTCACCGCCATTGTCGTTGTTTCCTCACTGTGCGAGCCGCGACGTTCGGCGGCGTTCTGACCTGTCCAAGCTCAACGGACTCCGGCCGGACGGCCGGATGCGGCGAATATGGCGACGCGCGAGTCGAAATGCGCATCAAACTTCGTCGTGGCAGCCATTCACGCCGCTGAAGCGTGCATGGAATGTGCGAGCTTCACGACGGTGTCCGGCGTGATGCCGAACGTCTCGTAGACTTCCTTGTACGGACCGCTCTCGCCGAAGCTCGACATGCCGACGAAGCCGCCGTCGGAGCCGATGATCGAATCCCAGCCCATCCGGATCGCCGCCTCGACCGCGATCTTCACCGGGGCCGTGCCGATGACTTCCGCGCGGTAGGAGCCCGGCTGGTCCGCGAACAGGTCGAAGCAGGGGACCGAGACCACCCGGGTCGGAAGGCCCGCAGCGTCGAGCGCCTTCTTTGCCTCGACCGCAAGGCTGACCTCGGAGCCGCTCGCGAACAGGCTGACCGCAGCGACCCCCTCGGCCGGCGCGATCTCATAGGCGCCCTTGGCGGTCAGGTTCTCGCCGGCGTCCTTCAGGCGGAGCTGCGGCAGGTTCTGGCGGGTGAGCGCCAGGATGCTCGGGCGCTTCAGGCTCGCGACCGCGACTTCCCAGGCTTCCGCCGTCTCGATTGTGTCGCAGGGGCGGAAGACGTTGAGGTTCGGGATCGCGCGCAGCGCCGCGATCTGCTCGACCGGCTGATGGGTGGGGCCATCCTCGCCGACGCCGATCGAGTCGTGCGTGAAGACCTGGATGACGCGGATCTTCATAAGCGCCGCGAGGCGAAGCGGCGGGCGGCAGTAGTCGGAGAACACCAGGAAGGTCGAGCCGACCGGCAGGATTCCGCCGTGGATCGCCATGCCGTTGATCGCCCCGCACATGCCGTGCTCGCGGATGCCCCAATGCATGAAGCTGCCGGCATAGTCGTCCGGCGTGATGACCTTCATGTTCTTGGTGAGCGTGTTGTTCGACGGGGTCAGGTCGGCCGAGCCGGAGACCAGCTCCGGCAGCTCGCCCTTGACGACGGTGAGCGCGGCCTCGCCGGCCTTGCGCGTCGCCATCTCCTTGGGCTCGGCGTAGAGCTTGGCCTTGTAGGCGGCCATCGCCGGCGCGAACGACGTCGGCAGCTCGCCCTTCAGGCGACGCTCGAAGTCTTCGCGGACTGCGGCGTCGAGCGCGGCGTAGCGCGTCTCCCACTCCTTGCGCCGGCCGGAGCCGCGGGCGCCGGCCTCTTCCCAGGCGTGCTTGATGTCGTCCGGGATGACGAAGGGCGGGTATTCCCAACCGAGCGCCTTGCGGGCGCCTTCGATCTCTTCCGCGCCGAGCGGCGAGCCGTGGGCCTTCTCCGTGCCGGCCTTTTTCGGAGCGCCGAAGCCGATCGTGGTCTTGCAGGCGATCAGCGTCGGCTTGTCCGAGCCTTCGGTCGCCTTGATCGCGGCCTCGACCGCGTCGGCGTCGTGGCCGTCGACATGCACGGCGTTCCAGCCGCAGGCCTTGAAGCGTGCGACCTGATCGACCGAATCCGACAGCGTGGTGTGGCCGTCGATCGAGATGCCGTTGTCGTCGTAGAGGAAGACGAGCTTGTTCAGCTTGTAGTGGCCGGCGATGGCGATCGCTTCCTGGCTTATTCCCTCCATGAGGTCGCCGTCGGAGCAGAGCGCGAAGGTGCGGTGGTCGATGATCGTCGGGTATTCGGCGGCCAGGATGCGCTCGGCGAGCGCGAGGCCGACGGAATTCGAAATGCCGGCGCCGAGCGGGCCGGTGGTGGTCTCGATGCTCTCGGTGTGGCCGCGCTCGGGGTGGCCCGGCGTCTTGGAGCCGACCTGCCGGAAGCGCTTCAGCTGATCGATCGTCATCTCCTTCGAGCCCGTGAGATGCAGGATCGAATAGAGCAGCATCGAGCCGTGGCCGGCCGAAAGGATGAAGCGGTCGCGGTCGATCCAGTGCGGGTCGGTCGCGTCGTATTTCAGGATCTTGGTGAACAGCACGGTCGCCACGTCGGCCATGCCCATCGGCATGCCGGGGTGGCCGGACTGCGCCTTCTCGACCGCGTCCATGGAGAGCGCGCGGATCGCGTTCGCCATCCGGCGGGTCGTCATGGCGTCGGTCATCGAGATGTCCAATCCTTCAGGGCGGCGGTCGAGACGGGTTATTCCTCAAACTTAGGCGCTGGCGTCGCGTTCTGCAGGGGGCTGAGGCCGCCCGCGTCGTCCGGCGGGACGTTTAAAGGGGCGCCGGGGCATGTCAATACGAGCGAAAGCCCCCGCAACCCAGCAATGTGCGGTGGATGACAGGCTGCGGCGATTGACGCGCTTTTGGCAGGCCCCTTAAACTGTCCAGCGCAACACGTTGCTGCAGCGGAAAATTCGCCGGCGGGGCAGTCAGTTGGGGGAGAATGGCGTGAGCGAGCTCGACGTGGCGCTGCGGCGCCTCGAACAGGCGCTCGACACCGCGGAGGCCGCGATCGGCCGCGCGCTGGACGCCGCCGACGCCGCCCGCGCCAAGGAGCAGGAGCTGACCGCCTTCGCAGACGATCGCATCCGGCTGTCCGAACTTTTGGACGTATCGGCCGCGCAAGCCGAGACGGCGCAAGCCTCGCGAGAGGAGATCGGCAGACGTTTGGACGCGGCGATCGCCGCGGTCGAAGGCGTTCTGGCGGAGGCGACGGATTAGCCGATGGCGCAGGTGACGGTGCACATCGGCGGACGCGACTACAAGATGGCCTGCGGCGAGGGCGAGGAGGAGCATCTGCTCGAGCTCGCGCGCTCGGTCGACGAGCGTCACGACCAGCTGAAGAGCCAGTTCGGCGAAGTCGGCGACATCCGGCTGTCGATCATGACCGCGATCATGATGGCCGACGAGCTCAACGAGGCGAAGCGCCGCCACGACCGGCTGAACGCCGAGATCGAGCAGCTGCGCGCGGCCGACCAGGACGCGGTCGCAGCCTTCGACGCCCGCCATTCCGACGTCGCGAACCAGATCACGGAAGCGGCCGGGCGGCTGGAGCGGCTCGCCGAGGACTTGGCGGACGGGTTCCGGCGGGAGTGAGAACGCTGCGCTGAAGGGTTCACACTGATATCCCTGCGGGACATGGCGGCGATCAGCGCCGGTCCGTGACCGTCGTCCAGTAGATTCCGTTATCCGGCGGAATCATCGCCTTGAGCGCCGCAATCGCCTCGTCGGCCTTGCCGAGCTTGGGGTGCAACGCCAGGTCGACTTCGCCTTCCAGCCCCCAGATATGCGACGTCGCCCGCTCGAACAGCGAGGACGCCGTGACGTAGCGCTCGACCTTTTCGTATGTTCGGTGGTCGATCCCCATCTTGTGGGTGTCGAAGCGCACAATGATCGGCGCATCGGCCTCGACGCCGCGCGGCTGCGGCTCGATCGGAACGGCGGCTGCGGCCGAGACGACCAGCAGGCTTGCGGCGGCGATCAGCATGGCTTTCATACCTCGCAAGCTCCGGCCCGGGCCGCGACGGAATGGCCGCGCGGGCCACTAGCGCCCACGCCTCCCGTCGCCTATCTTTCGCCCGCGGTGCTGCGGGGTGCGTCAGGATACTAGAATCCCCGGGCCCTTACGATTCCGAACGGGAGCTGTCCCTGGCCTCGACCGTGGTCTTGGTCATTTACGGCGCCCACCTACTCTGTAGGTGTCCCGGGATCAAAAACTCCAACGGCCATCGTGGCTCCGCACTCTTTTCACTTCATGAACCAGCCGACGTTTCAGCCGCCTGCCGCCGCCGCCCAGAAGGCGGCCCTTCGCCGCGACGTGCTCGCGCGGAGGGCGGCAGTTCCCGACGATACGCGTCGCTCTGCAGGCGCCGCCATCGCTGACGCGGCGGCCGACATCGCTGGACGCGCGCCTGGCGCGGTCGTCTCCGCCTTCGTCTCGATCAGGGGCGAGATCGACACGGCGCCGCTGCTGCGGCGCCTTCACGAGGCCGGCGCGCGGCTTTGCCTGCCCGTGATCATGGCCAAGGCCGAGCCGCTGGTCTTCCGCGGCTGGCGGCCGGGCGAACCGCTGGAGGAGAAGCGGTTCGGCCTGCTCGAGCCGCCGCCGAGCGCGCCGGAACTCATCCCTGACATCCTGTTCGTGCCGCTCGCCGCCTTCGACCGCCGCGGCTTCCGGCTCGGCTATGGCGGCGGCTTTTACGATCGTACGCTCGAGAAGCTGCGCGCCACGGCCCCTGCGCGCGCCATCGGCCTCGCCTTCGCCTTGCAGGAGGTCGACGAAGTCCCGACCGACGCCTTCGACCAGCCGCTCGACGGCGTCCTTACCGAGAACGGTTTCCTCGCGACCCCCGGAGCCACCGCCTGATGCGTCTTCTGTTCCTGGGCGACGTCGTCGGCCGCGCCGGCCGCATCGCGGTCTCCGAGCGGCTGCCTGCGCTCCGCGAGCGCTGGAAGCTCGACCTCGTCGTCATCAATGGCGAAAACGCCGCTGGCGGCTTCGGCATCACCGAGGCGATCTACGACGATCTGCTCAACGCCGGCTGCGACGCCGTCACGCTCGGCAACCACGCCTTCGACCAGCGCGAGGCGCTGGTGTTCTCCGAGCGCGCCGAGCGGCTGGTGCGCCCCGTCAACTTCCCCACGGGCACGCCCGGACGCGGCGCGACGATGGTGGAGGCGAGGAACGGCGCTCAGGTGCTGGTCGTCAACGTCATGGGCAACGTCTTCATGGGGACCTCGCTCGACGATCCGTTCCGCAAGATCGACGCCGAGCTCGAGGCCTGCCCGCTGGGCCAGGGCGCCGACGCCGTGGTGGTCGACTTCCACGCCGAGGCGACGAGCGAGAAGCAGGCGTTCGGCCATTTCCTCGACGGCCGCGCCAGCCTGGTGATCGGAACCCACACCCATACCCCGACGGCCGACCACCGCATCCTGCCCGGCGGCACCGCCTACATGTCCGACGCCGGCATGTGCGGCGCCTATGACGGGGTGCTTGGCATGAAGAAGGACGAGCCGATCCACCGCTTTCTCACCAAGCTGCCCTCCGGCCGCTTCGAGCCTGCGGAGGGAGAGGGGACGCTGTCGGGGCTGGCCGTCGAGATCGACGGGCGGGGGCTCGCGACGAAGTGCGCGCCGGTGCGCGTCGGCGGAGTCCTGAGCGAGGCGATCCCGGAGTTCTGGGAGAGGTAGGTCGCGGCCGCCACCCTTTTCCGAATAGAGCTCGTCGTGGTCCGGCTTGACCGGACCACCCATGCCCGAGCGTAGCGCTCGACGCCCGAGATGGGTCCTCCGGTCAAGCCGGAGGACGACGTCGCGTTTTATACTGGGCGTTAACGCCTTACGCCGCGATCGGCGCCGGGTGAGGCACGAGCCTGCGCCCGGCCTCGGTCAGCGCCAATCGCGCGCGCTGGGTGCGAGGGTCCCGGGCGGTCTCCTCGATCAGACCAAAGCCGTCGCTGAGATCCGATATCGCCCGCAGCGTCAGCGCGTGCGCCACGCCGAACACCTTCGCGAAGGTCCTGCTGTCCGAGGCTACGCCCTGGTCGAGCGCGGCGATAACCGCGGCGTGCAGCGGCGACAGTTCCGGCGCGCGGGCGACGATCGCCTCGACCTCGGCCATGAAGGCGTCCGCCTCGTCCATCACGCCGCGGCCCGCTGACGGAAGGTCACCATCACCGACTTCGACAGCGGCGTGTCGCTGCCGTCGCCAGCCTTGTTGAAAGGCACGACCGAGTTCAGCTCAGGATAGTAGCCGGCCACGCAGCCGCGCGGGATGTCGTAGGCGACGAGGCGGAAGTCCTCGGCGACGCGGGTCCGGCCGTCGTCTGCGGAGCCGATGACGTCGACCCGCGCGTTCGGCTCGGCGCCCATCGCGGCGATGTCGTCGGGATGGGCGAACACCACGCGGCGCTCGCCGTAGACGCCGCGATAGCGGTCGTCGAGGCCGTAGATCGTGGTGTTGTACTGGTCGTGGCTGCGGAACGTCTGCAGCACGTACTGGCCTTTCCGCTTGCGCGCGGCCTGGTGTTCGATCTCGACGGGCAGGGGGGCCGGCGAAAACTCCGCCTTGCCCGACGGCGTCTTCCAGTCGCGCTCGGCGGCGGAGTTGCGGAGATGGAAGCCGCGCGGCCTGCGGACCCGCTCGTTGTAATCCTCGAAACCGGGGATTACGCGCGAAAGCCGGTCGCGGATGATGTCGTGATCCTCGGCCATCGCGGCCCAGTCGATCGCGTCGCCCAGGGTCGCGGCCGCGATGCCGGCGATGATCGCGACTTCGGATTTGAGGTGGGGCGACGCCGGCTTGTTGATGCCGCCGGAACCGTGGACCATGCTCATCGAATCCTCGACGGTCACGATCTGCGTCTTGCCGGCGAGATTGCGGTCGATCTCGGTGCGGCCGAGGCACGGCAGGAGATAGGCGACTTCGCCGACCGCCATGTGGCCGAGGTTCGGCTTGGTCGCGATCTGGACGGTCAGCCGGCAGCTGCGGAGCGCCGCTGTGACGATCTCGGTGTCCGGGGTCGCGCGGGCGAAATTGCCGCCGAGGCCGATGAAGGCTTTGGAGCGGCCCTCGACCATCGCGTGGATCGCGTGCAGCACGTTGTGGCCGGGCGCGCGCGGGCTGACGATGCCGAACTCGCGGTCGAGATTGTCGAGCAGCCAGGCCGGCGGGTTCTCGTTGATGCCGACCGTGCGGTCGCCCTGCACGTTGGAGTGGCCGCGCACCGGGCAGAGCCCCGCGCCCTCGCGGCCGACATGCCCGCGCAGGAACAGCAGGTTCGCGATCTCGCGAACGGTCGCGACCGAGTGCTTGTGCTGGGTGACGCCCATAGCCCAGGTGGCGATGACGCGCTCGGCGCCGAGATAGACCTCCGCCAGCGTCTCGATCTCGTCATAGGTCAGGCCGGACTGGTCCTCGATGTGGCCCCAGGCGGTCGCCTCGACCTCCGCGCGCCAGGCGTCCAGGCCGACCGTGTGTTCGGCGAGGAACGCCTCGTCCAGCAGCGTGGGACGGCCGGCTGCCCGCTCCGCGTCGTCGCGGGCGAACACGATCTTGGCGACGCCGCGGATCGCGGCCATGTCGCCGCCGAGCTTCGGCTGGAAATAGTGGCTCGCGATCGAGGTCGCGCCGCCGCGAATCATCTCGATCTTGTCCTGGGGATCGGCGAAGCGCTCGAGGCCGCGCTCGCGAACCGGGTTCAGCACGGCGACCCGCGCGCCGCGCATCGCGGCCTTGCGCAGGTCGCCCAGCATGCGCGGATGGTTGGTGCCGGGGTTCTGGCCGATCACAATGATCGCATCGGCGTGGTGGAAGTCCTCCAGCAGCACCGTGCCCTTGCCGATGCCGATCGACTGGATGAGCCCGACGCCGCTCGCCTCGTGGCACATGTTCGAGCAGTCGGGGAAATTGTTGGTTCCGTAGGCGCGGGCGAACAGCTGGTAGAGAAACGCCGCCTCGTTCGAGGCGCGGCCCGAGGTGTAGAACTCCGCCTCGTTCGGGCTGTTCAGCGCGCGAAGCTCGGTCGCGATGCCGGCGAAGGCCTCGTCCCAGGTCACCGCGACGTAGCGGTCGGTCATGGGATCATAGCGCATCGGCTCGGTCAGCCGGCCGACGTTCTCGAGGTCGTAGTCGGTCCAGCCACGCAGCGCGCTCACCGTATGCTCGGCGAAGAAAGCCGGCGTCGCGCGGCGGGCGGTGGCCTCCCAGGAGACCGCCTTCACGCCGTTCTCGCAGAACTCGAACGACGAGCCGTGCTCCGGATCGCCCCAGGCGCAGCCCGGGCAGTCGAAGCCGTCGGCCTGGTTCGCCTTGAGAAGCGTCATCGCGCCGGTGATGGCCGAGCCGCTCCTCAACAGATGCTTACCGCAACTGCGAAGGGCGCCCCAGCCGCCCGCAGCGTGAGACCGCTTCAGAGGAGGGGCGACATTCGTCATAGCATTTTCCGATAATCGAGGATCGGGCCAAACTGACCAACGGTGTTCGCGATGTACGCGCGAAGCCGCTGTCTTTCAAGATAAAAGGCCGAAAAGTGACGCAATTGGAAATGAAATGGTTCGATGGCTCGATCGGGATTTTATATCGATGGGTAGGGCGCATTCGATTGAAGATCTCTATCGTTTGATCGTCACCAGCCGAGGTCGGAAGAGCGCTCGTTCCGCCGTCGCGTTGCGGCGCACTGTGTTTTCAGAAGAGATCCGCCACGGTCTTCAGCCGAACCTGAAGGCCTCGCGGTGCAGCCGCTCTTCCTTTCGGCCGGGGCGGGTCCTATAAGGCCGCCTTTCCCATGCGCCGGACGCTCGCCGCGCGCGCCGATCTGGCGACCCGAGCGCGTCCGCACCCCGTCGGAGGCGACCCGTGGCCGGGCATTCGCAGTTCAAGAACATCATGCACCGCAAGGGCCGCCAGGACGCGGTCCGGGCGAAGCTGTTCTCAAAGCTCGCCCGCGAGATCACGGTGGCCGCCAAGGCGGGCCTGCCCGACCCGGCGATGAATGCGCGCCTGCGCCTCGCCATCCAGGCCGCGAAGGCCCAGTCCATGCCCAAGGACAACATCCAGCGCGCCATCACCAAGGCGTCCGGCGCCGACGGCGACAACTATGAAGAGGTCCGCTACGAGGGCTATGGGCCCGGCGGCGTCGCCGTGATCGTCGAGGCGCTGACCGACAACCGCAACCGCACGGCCTCGGCCGTTCGATCCTACTTTACGAAGTCCGGCGGGGCGTTGGGCGAGACGGGCTCGGTCGGCTTCATGTTCAACCGTGTCGGCGAGATCGTCTATCCGGCGAAGGCCGGCACGGCGGACGCTGTGCTCGAAGCTGCGATCGAAGCGGGCGCCGAGGACGTCGAATCGGACGACGAGAACCACGTCGTGACCTGCGCCTTCGAGGATCTCGGCGAGGTCTCCAAGGCGCTCGAAGCGGCGCTCGGCGAGGCGGAGTCGGTAAAGGCCACGTGGCGGCCGAACGTCACCACCGCGCTCGACGAGGAGAAGGCGATCTCGCTGTTGAAGCTGATCGACACGCTCGACGACGACGACGACGTCCAGAACGTCTACGGCAATTACGAGATCTCCGACGAGATCATGGCCAAGCTCGACGCCTGAGCGTCAGCCCGCACGCCTCAGCGCCGCAGCCGGCGTCTCGGCGCGGTTGCGGGCGGGGGTGGCCTTCTCCGGCACCGGGGCGAGCGCGCTGATGATGCGGCTCGCGGGCAGGGCGACGATCACCTCAGTGCCCTCGCGCAGCTTGCTCTTCAGCGAGAACGAGCCGCCATGCAGGTCGATCAGGCCCTTCACGATAGGTAGGCCGAGGCCCGCTCCCTGTTCGGCGCTCTTCATGGCGAGCGACCCCTGCCCGAAAGAGGCGAGCACGGTCGGAATCTCGTTCTCCGGGATGCCGGGTCCGGTGTCGGCGACCGAAACATACTGACCGCCGGACGCGGTCCAGCCGACCTTCAGGCGAATTTCGCCGCCTTGCGGGGTGAACTTGATGGCGTTCGACAGCAGGTTGAGCGTGATCTGGCGCATCGCCCGCTCGTCCGCCCAGACCGGCGGAAGGCCAGGTTCGACAGATTCGCGGATTGTGATGCCGCGATTCTTCGCGCGTAACGTGAGCAGATGGCGGCAATCCTCGACCACGTAGGCAAGATTGACGCTTTCCTCGTTCAGCTCGTAGCGGCCGGCCTCGATGCGCGACAGGTCGAGGATCTCGTTGATGAGGTTCAGCAGGTGCTGGCCGCTGTCGTGGATATCGCCGGCGTATTCCTTGTAGGTCGGCGTCACGTGAGCGCCGAAAATCTCCGACTTCATAACCTCGGAGAAGCCGAGGATGGCGTTGAGCGGTGTTCGGAGCTCGTGGCTCATGGTGGCGAGGAAGCGCGACTTGGCGAGGTTGGCCTCCTCGGCGCGGCGACGGGCGTCGTCGGAGTTCGCCTTGGCCTGTTCGAGCTCGCCGATCAGCGCGTCCTTCTCGGCGCGGAACTCAAGCGTCTCGAGGGTGTTGCGGTAGAGCCTGTGGGCGAGCAGGAGGAAGTAGATCTCCGCTCCGGCGGTCATGGCGGCGACGGCGCTCGAGGCGGCCCCGCCGCGAAGCGAGTAGACGACGATGACGATGGCGGCGATCGGAAGGGTGCCGGCGAAGACTGCGGCGGGAATGCTGGCCGCGAGCATGGTGGCGACCGCGACGCCGACAAGCATGACGAAGAGCGACACGACCTGGGCCGCTTCGCTGGCGATCTCGGCCTGGCCGAGCAGGATGACGATCGACGCCCAGGCGAGACCGTTGACGAGTTCGGCGGCGGCGAACCGCAGGCGCCAGATGCGAATGTCGGCCGCGTTGCGCTCGGCGCGCTGGAAGCGGCGGGCGAAGAACACGACGACCGCATGCCCCGCCAGCACGACCGCGAGCCAGGTGAGGGCGACCCGCGGCTCGATCCAGATGGTCGCGACCGCGGTTATAGCCGCGGCGAGCGCGAGCACCACGGCCAAGGCGGAGAGCCGGTTATGCGCGTAGATGCGGGCAAGTTCGAGGTCGAAAGCCGGGCGCGTGCCGCTGGTCGAAGTCAGTCGCTCGCGCGCGGCGCGCACCTTCGCCGTCACCGACCGCCGGCGGTCGGAGGTTTCGTTCGGCCGTCGCTCGGACATCCGGTCCGCCGGAAGGTCGAACATGTCCACGTGTCAGCCTGTCCTGCCGGGAGTCCGCGTCGAACTCCGACCATGGCTGCGAAACGATTAAGACCGTGCTGACGGATCCGGTCGAATTGAATGCTGTCGATCAACCTGAGGACGCAGAGGGCGACCGGCTCCAGGCGCTGCTCTCGCGCATCCACGCTTGCACGATCTGCCGCGACCAGCCGAGGGGCCGTCCTCTGCCGCATCCGCCGCGACCGGTCGTGCGCGCGCGAGCGACGGCCCGGATCGCGATCTGCGGGCAGGCGCCGGGGACGCGGGTGCATGCGAGCGGCGTGCCGTTCTCCGACCCATCGGGAGTCAGGCTGCGGGCGTGGCTCGGGCTGACGCCCGAGGAGTTCTATGACGAGGGGCGGATCGCGATCGCGCCGATGGGCTTCTGCTTTCCCGGCCAGACGCCAGATGGATCTGACCTTCCGCCCCGCAAGGAATGCGCGCCGGCGTGGAGGGCGGCCCTGTTCGCGGAGCTCCCCAAGGTCGAGCTGGTGCTGGCGGTCGGCCGCCCGGCGCAGATCTGGCATCTCGGGCGCGAGGCGGGACCCAGCCTCGGCGCCGCCGTTGCGGATTGGCGCCGGCTGATCGCGCGGCCCGGGCTGCCGGTCGTCGCGCCGTTGCCGCATCCCTCCTGGCGCAACAATGTCTGGCTGAAGCGCAATCCCTGGTTCGAGGCTGAGACCGCGCCTGAGCTCCGCCGGATGGTGCGGGCGCTGCTCGACGCCTGATTCGTTTTGAACCGCGCCGCGCAGGGCCGGGGGACCCCGGGCGTGACATGGGGACATGCGAGACAGGAGAGTTCAACATGGTCCGCACCATCGCAGCTTCGCTCGTCGCCGCGCTTCTGGCGACCACCGCCGGATCGGTCGCCGCCAAGGCGGCCGACGATCAGGACGCGACCGCCCGCAAGGAGCGCGTCGAGAAGTTAAACGCGCGAATCGAGAAGCGCTTCACCGCCCTCGACAAGAACAAGGACGGGTCGCTCGACCGCGCGGAGATTCAGGCGACGCTCGGCAAGGCCTTCGACCGCATGGACAAGAACCATGACGGCGTGCTTGACGCCGACGAGATCAAGGCGATGACCGAGAGGGCCTCCCAGCGCGGCGGCAAGGCAGGCGAGATGGCCGAAGCCCGGCTGAAGCGCGCCGACAAGAACGGCGACGGCAAGGTGACGAAGGAAGAGTTCTCCGACGCCGAGCCCCGCTGGCTCGCCCGCGCCGACAAGGACAAGAACGAGACGGTGACGAAGGCCGAGCTTGACGCTTTCCTCGCGCATCGCGAGAAGCGGGCGGAGACGGGGGCCGGCAAGGCCGGCGACTCCGCGAACTGATGGGATGCGCAGGGGGCGGGAGTGCGGCATGACGGCGGCGATCAGCCTCATCAGTTCCGCTCCCGGCGTACGCCGGGTGCCGGGATTTGATCCGGCGCGGCCTGAGAGGGCCGCGGCGGATGAGGACGATGCGCTGATGGCGCGCGTCGCGGAGGGCGACCAACGGGCCTTCGCGCGGCTCGTCGCCCGGCACTCGCCCCGCGCCCAGGCGCTCGCCCACCGCTTCACCGGCGCGGCCGGCGAGGCCGAGGATATCGTCCAGGAGGCGTTCTGGAGAGTGTGGCGGTCCGCCGGCCGCTGGACCCCGGGCGGCGCGCGGTTCTCGACCTGGCTCCACCGCATCGTCGTGAATCTCTGCGTCGACCACGACCGCAGGCGGCGGATCCGCCGTCTTCTGCCCTTCGCCGACGCGTTCGATCCGCCGTCGGACGATGTCGGGCCGGAGCGCACGATCGTGGGTCGCGGCGAGATGGCGGCGCTGAGGATCGATATCGGCAAGTTGCCCGCCCGCCAGCGCGCCGCGCTGCTGCTGTCGGCAGACGGCGAACGCTCCAACGCCGAGATCGCGACCGTGTTGCAAACGACCGAAAAGGCTGTCGAATCCATGCTGGTGCGCGCGCGGCGAACGCTGCGCGGCAAGCTCGCCGCGCGTGGGGAGATGTGAGATGACTGATTCAGCGGCTCTAGAGACGCTTAGCCTCCGCTTCGACGCCTACGGGCCCGCTCTCTCGCACTGGCCGGAGCGCGAGGCCGCCGAGGCGCGCGCGCTGTTCGCCCGCTCGGCCGAGGCGCGGCGCATCCAGAAACAGGCGAACCTGCTCGCGGAGCTCGTCGAGCGCGCGGCTGAGGCCGAGGCGCCGAACGGGCTGGCGTTCCGCATCGTCGGAGAGGTCGCCGCACGCCGGGCCGACAGGTTTTCATGGCTGATGGGGTCGCCTGGTCGCTTTGGTTTCGCCGGCGCGAGCTTCTGCGTCGCGGCGCTCGCGGTCGGGGTTGCGCTCGGCGCGTTCGCCGAACCCCAGCAGACAGGCGCCACCGTGGCCAATCTCGATCTCGGCGCCGCCTTCGAGGTCTCGCTGGTGGACGGCGACCTGTGACGATGACGCGTCGCCCAAACAGCCTCCTCTATGCGCTGCTTGCGGTTTCGCTGGCGGCGAATCTGATCGGCGCGGGCTATTTGGGCTTCGTCGGCTTTCGGCCGAAGCCGCCGCCGCGGACGGTCGAGACCACGATCAACTTCGTTTCGGGCCGCTATCCGCCGACGGTCGCCAAGGCCGTGCGGGAGAAGCTCGAGGCGCGGCGCGACGAACTCAAGAACGCCCTCGACGAGATGAAGATCGCCCGTCGCGCGACACGCGATGCGATGAGCGACGTCCCGTTCGACGCCGCCCGCGTCGACGCCGCATTCGCCGACGCGCGCGCAAAGGCTGCAGATTTCCAGAAGGTGATCCACTCCGCGATCATCGAGGCGCTGCCCGACGTGGCGGAGGGCGACCGCGCCAAGATTGACAGATCCGAAGGCGGCGACTGACGCGCCGGATCTTCGGGCTTGGTGGTCAGGCGGTTCGCAGGTGGCGCGTCATCCGCCGCTCCAGAGCGTTCCAGATGCGGCGCACGATCTCGACCAGCGCGAGATAGATCAGCGCGGCCCAGAGATAGACCTCGAAATCGAGCGAGCCGGAGAACGCCCGCTTGCTCGCGCCCATCAGGTCGACGACCGTGACGACGCTCGCGAGCGAGCTCGCCTTGATCATCAGGATGAGTTCGTTGCCAAGCGGGCGAAGCGCGAGGATGAGCGCCTGCGGACCCACGATCGCCCGGTAGATCCCGAACTGCCCGAAGCCGAGCGCGCGGCCGGCCTCGATCTGGCCAGCGGGGATCGCCTGCGCCGCGCCGCGCAGGATCTCCGCCTGATAGGACGCGGTGTTGAGGGTGAAGGTCAGGATCGCGCACCAGAACGCGTCGCGGAACATCCACCAGACTCCCGCCGCCTGAAGCGCGCCGTGGAACTGGGCCGCGCCGTAATAGAGCAGGAAGAGCTGCGCGAGCAGGGGCGTGCCCCGGAAGAAACCGGTGAAGCCGGTCGCCGCGGCGCGGAGCAGCGGGCCGCCTTCGACGCGGACGAAAGCGAGCGGCAAAGCAAGGGCGAAGCCGAGCGGGACGGAGATCGCGACCAACGCCAGCGTCGTCCTGAGGCCCCGCAGCAAGCTTGGGCCGTACTGATCGAGCAGGACGGGGTCGAACCCCGCCGAGCCCAGAAAATCCGCCGCCGTCATCCTTGGCGAGCCGCGGAGGCGAAGCTGCGGCCGGCCCGGCGTTCGAGCCAGAGGGCGCCGGCGGTCGAGAGACCGGAGAGCCCCAGATAGAGCAGGCAGGCGACGAGGTAGAACAGGAACGGCTCATGCGTCGCGCGCGCCGCGACGTCGGACTGGCGCATGAGCTCGGCGAGCGCGATGACGGAGACCAGAGAGGTGTCCTTGAGCATCACCAGCCAGTTGTTGGTGAGGCCCGGCAGCGCCAGCCGCCAGACCTGGGGCAGGATCACCAGCCGGAACGTCGCGAAGCGCGACAGGCCGAGGGATTCCGCCGCTTCCCGCTGGCTTCCGGGAACGCCGCGGATGGCGCCGAGGAAGACCTCGCTCGAAAACGCTCCGAAGACGAGCGCGAGCGCGACGACGCCGGCGGTGAAGCCGTCGACCGCCGCGGCGAAGCCCGACGGCTCGCGCCCCGTCAGCCGCTCCGTCCACGCGACCGACGCGCTCAGCAGGCGCGGCGCCCCGAAATAGACGATGAAGATCGTGAGCAGTTCAGGCAGGCCGCGGAAGACGGTGGTGTAGGCTTCGCCGAACAGACGGCCGGTCCAGGAGCGCGAATCCTTCAGGAGCGCGACGCCAAGCCCGATCCCGAGCCCGAAGGGCAGGGCGGTCAGCGCGAGGCGGACAGTGAGCCAGAGCCCGGAGAGAAGTTCGTCCCCCCAGCCGTCCGGCCCATAGGCGAGAGACGCCAGCGCCTCGCTCACCCGCCGTCGCTCTCCCGCGCGCTACCCCCTCCTCAATACAGGCTGAAGGGAAAGTATTTGGCGTTTATCTTGGCATAGGCGCCGTTGGCCCGGATGTCGGCGATGCCCTTGTCGATCAGAGCCTTGAGATCCGGGTCGTCCTTACGCAGACCGGCGCCGATGCCCTCGCCGAAATATTTCGGATCGTTCACGTCCGCGCCGATCATCTGGCAGCATCGGCCGTCGGGCGATTTCTCGAGCCAGGGCAGCATCACCACCTTGTCGGCGAGAACGGCGTCGACCCGGCCCGAGGCGAGATCGAGATTGGCTTCGTCCTGGGTGGCGTAGAGTTTGATCTCGGCGCCGGCGGGGGCGAACACTCCGTCGAGATATTTGGCGCTGACCGTCGCGCTCTGCGCGCCGATGGTCTTGCCGGCCATCGCTTGCGGGGTCGGCACAAGCGCGGCGTTCTTCTTGTCGGCGACGAAGAGAGCCGGGGATTGATAGTATTTGTTGGAGAAGGCGATCGCGTTCTTTCGCTCTTCGGTGATCGACATCGAGGCGAAGATCGCGTCGTACTTGCCTGCGAGAAGCGCCGGGATCAGCCCATCCCAATCCTGCGCCACGAATTCGCAGGTGACTTTCTCCTCGTCGCAGATCGCCTTGGCGATATCGATGTCGAAGCCCTGGAGCTGCTGGTTGGAATCGACGAAATTGAATGGCGGATAGGCGCCCTCCGTCCCGATCCTGATCGTCGTCCATTCCTTGGCCTGCAGCGAGGGCGGCGCGAGGCTCGCCGCGATCAGAGCAAGGAGGGTCGCGCAGAGCGCGCGCCGCGAAACACCCAGGGCCAGGCGCATGCTGTGGTTTCTCCCCAAGCCCGGCGGGGCGCCGAAACGGTCCGTTCCCCTGAGGCCTCTGACGACCATTCCACTCGCGGAAAGCGGCGGCAAGGCGACGTTACGCCATCCCGTGCAGCTTTTTTACGCGTGCAAGATCATTGGGCGTATCGACGTCGAGGAAAGCATCCGGTTCGTCGAAAGCGACCGTCGTGGCCCCGACGAGCTCGAGCGCACGTTTCGGCGAGTGGACGCCGTCGGCGATCAGCCTTTCGAGGAGCCCCCGGCTCGCGACCGGCCATAGCGCATGCAGCGGCTCGACGCCGCGCGCGCTGGCCGCGATGGCCGCGTCGCCCCCCGCGGCCCGCGCGAGGCGGACGACGAGATCGCCCGGCGGAGACGGCGCGTCGCCGGGGATGGTGGCGAGATGCGTGACGCCCGGCAGCGAAGCGGCCCAGGCGAGCGCCGTCCAGACACCGCCGAGCGGGCCTTCCGGACCATCCGGGAGGTCGGGGAGCACCGGGAGGGCGAAAGCCTCGAGCCGGGCGGGATCGCCGTTGGCGGAGAGCGCGAGCGGACCGACCTGCGGACCGAAGCGCGCCAGCGCGTAGGCTAGGATCGGCTTGTCTCCAAGCATCAGCAAAGCCTTGTCGCCGCCGCCCATGCGGGTGGCGCGACCGCCCATCAGCACGAGGCCGGCGATCGAGGCGACCGGCTGTGGGAGGAGGGGGGCTGGCGTCAAGTTCCGGTCCTTCACCCGCATTCCGCGTTGGGCGCCATTGTCCTTCGGACGGCGGCGCCTCAAGTCATTTGACCGCGCCGCGCCGGAAGGTCCATAGCGCGGCGGACATGCGAGGAGACGAGTGATGGCGGTGACCGAGGAGGACGTGCGGCGGGCCCTGAGCACGGTTCCCGCGCCCGACGACGCGCCGAGCCTCGCGGCCTCTCCCGCGCTGTCGAAAATCTCGGTCGTCGGCGCTCGCGTGATCTTCTCGATCGAGACCACGCCCGAGCGCGCCGGATCGGTCGAGAGCATCCGCCGGGCGGCGGAGGCTGCAGTGAAAGCGGTGCCGGGCGTCTCCGACGTGCTGGTGGCGCTCACAGCGGAACGCGCGCCGGGCTCTTCCACGCCGCCCCCGCCGACGACGCGGCATCAGTCGCCGATGATGTCCCGCGGCGCGCGCGATGCGCCGGCGGGGGCCGCTGCTCCGGCGCGGCCTGCAGGCTCCAGCGGCGCCGGAATTCCCGGCGTCAAGCACATCGTCGCCGTCGCGTCCGGCAAGGGCGGCGTCGGCAAGTCGACCACCGCCGCGAACGTCGCGCTGGCGTTGAAGGCTCAAGGCCTACGCGTCGGGCTCATGGACGCCGACGTCTACGGCCCATCTGTGCCGACCCTGTTCAACCTGCATTCGAAGCCCGAGGTCGAGGGTCGGATGATGAAGCCGCTTGAGGCTCAGGGCCTCAAGATCATGTCGATCGGCTTCCTCGTCGACGCCGGCACGGCGATGATCTGGCGCGGCCCGATGGTGATGTCGGCACTGACCCAGATGCTGACCGAGGTCTCCTGGGGCGAGCTCGACATCCTCGTCGTCGACATGCCGCCGGGCACCGGCGACGCGCAGCTCACCATGGCGCAGCGGGTGAAGCTCGCGGGGGCCGTGATCGTCTCGACCCCGCAGGATCTTGCGCTCGCGGACGCCCGGCGCGGCGTCGCCATGTTCCGGAAGGTCGACGTGCCGATCCTCGGGATCGTCGAGAACATGAGCTATTACGACTGCCCGAACTGCGGCCACCACGCGCATCTGTTCGGACATGGGGGCGCCCGCGCCGAGGCGCAGGCTATGGGGACGCCGTTCCTCGGAGAAGTGCCGCTCGCGCTCGACATCCGCTCAACCTCGGATTCCGGCGCGCCGATCGTGGCGTCGGCGCCGGAGTCCGAATACGCAAAAGCCTATGGCCGCATCGCCGAAGCGCTGTGGACGCGGCTCTCGACCGGCGCCCCGCCCCGCGCCGCGCCGCGGATCGTTATCGAACGATGACGCTTTCCTTCGCGGGGAGAGCCGGCCCGAGGACCGGTGCAGGTGGGTGTCGTGACGCTGGGCCAAATGCTTTGCTCCGCCCGGGATCCACGCAGACTGGATTTATTCCAACTCGATGATGGCTCAGAAAAAGCCGTTCATTCAAAGAGCCTTAGGGTCCAATTGACATCCGCGTGATGCAGGTTCTCCGTGCGGTCGTCGCGATGCAGGCGGCGGCCAGTGGCCGCGCCGGCGCGACGGGCTACGCGCTCCGATGGGGCCCAGGGAGACAAAATAATGACCAGCAGATGGATCGCGGCGCTCGCGGGGGCGGGCTTCGCCGTGCTCGCCGCCGGAGGCGCCTACGCCGACGCGCCGTCGCCTAAGGACGTCGCCAAGACCTACGCCGACATCGCGCAGGCGATGTATGGCGACGCGGTGACGACGGCCAAGACCCTTCAGGGCAAGGTCGACGCGTTCCTCGCCGACCCGACCGACGCGACGCTGAAGGACGCCCGCGAGGCCTGGAAGGCGGCGCGCGTGCCCTATCAGCAGACCGAGGGCTACCGCTTCGGCAACAAGACGGTCGATGACCTCGAGGGCACGGTCAACGCCTGGCCGCTCGACGAGGGCCTGATCGATTACGTCGACGACAAGTACGGCAAGACCTCGGACGAGAACCCCTATTACACGCTGAACGTCATCGCGAACCCGAAGATCAAGATCGGCCGCAAGACGATCGACGCGTCCAAGATCGACAAGAAGCTGCTCGAGTCGCTGAACGAGGCGGGCGAGGTCGAGTCCAATGTCGCGATCGGGTACCACGCGATCGAGTTCCTGCTGTGGGGCCAGGACCTGAACGGAACCGGCCCCGGCGCCGGAAACCGTCCCGCCACCGACTACGTGAAGGGCGACGGCTGCACCCACGGCAACTGCGACCGCCGCTCAGCCTATCTCAAGGTCGCGACCGACCTTCTGGTCGACGACCTGACCGACATGGAGAAGCTCTGGGAGCCCAAGGGCAAGGCCCGCACCGCGCTGCTGAAGCGCAAGGGCGCTGGCGCGCTCGCCCCGATCTTCACCGGCCTCGGCAGCCTCTCCTACGGCGAGCTTGGCGGCGAGCGGATGAAGCTCGGCCTCATCCTGCACGACCCCGAGGAAGAGCACGATTGCTTCTCCGACAACACCTTCAACTCGCACTATTACGACATCGTCGGCATGACCGAGATCTGGGCGGGCAAGTACACCCGTCTCGACGGTACGGTCGTCGAGGGCCCGTCGCCGAAGACCTACGCCGAGGCGAAGTCGCCGGACGAGGCGAAGAAGCTCGACGACCTGTTCGCCGACACCTTGGCCAAGGCTCAGGTCATGAAGACCCGCGGCGAGACCGTCGAGGCCTACGACCAGATGATCGGCGAGGGCAACGCGGACGGCAACAAGGTCGTCCAGGACGTGATCGACGGCCTCGTCGCGCAGACCCACGGCATCGAAGCGGTGGTGGCGAAGCTTGGCGTGAAGATCACCGTCGAGGGATCCGACAGCCTCGACGCGCCGGACAAGGTGACGCAGTAACGGCTCCGCGACCGCTTGGTCTCTGCGTGCGTCCCGGCCTCGAGCCGGGACCCGGACACGCTGAGGTCGCCGCGATGAACGCGGCGGCCTTGCTGCTTCATAAGTCCCGACTTGGCGGTTCCGGGTCCTGGCTCAAGGCCGGGACACGGCGCCGCGGACCGGGCGACGTGCCAGCGTGAAGACCATGCCGAACACCGCCATCTCCCGTAGAGTCGTCCTCGGCGGCGGCCTCGCCGTCGCGGGGGCGGCGCTGCTGTCGGTTCGCGGGCAGGCCAAGGCGCCAGCCGGGCTTCCCGCGCGCACGGTTGCGGCCGCCTCCGGCGAAAAGCGCGTGTCGCTGGTCGCGGCCGAGCGCACGCTGAGACTGATGGGCGCCGACCGCCCGGCGAGCCGGGTCTGGACCTATGGCGACGCGCCGTTCGACCTCGTGCGGCTCGCCCAGGGCGAGAGCCTCGCGATCGAGTTCGAGAACCAGCTGCCCGAGCACACCTCGATCCACTGGCACGGCCTGCGCATCCCGAACGACCAGGACGGCGTGCCTTACATCACACAGGCCCCGGTGAAGCCGGGTGAGCGCCACGCCTACAGTTTCACGCCGCCGGACACCGGCACCTTCTGGTTCCATCCACATTGCGACACCGCCGCGCAACTCGGACGCGGGCTCGCGGGCGTCATGATTGTCGAAGGCGACGAGACCAGGGCCTACGACGCCGACATCGCGATCGTGCTGAAAGACTGGCGGCTAGACGTGGAGACGGGCGGCTACCTGCCGTTCACGACCACGCGCGGCGAGCTTCGCGCAGGCACCTTCGGAACGGTGCGCACCGCGAACGCCGAGATCGCGCCCCGAATGGAGCTTCCGGCCGGCGGCGACGTGCGGCTGCGCCTGCTGAACCTTGATTCGACCCGCGTCGGCAGCGTCGGCTTCGAGGGCATGGAGGCCGCGATCATCGCAATCGACGGTAATCCGATCGCGCCGTTTCCGCTGCGCGAATGGCGCTTCGGCCCCGCTATGCGGCTCGACGTCGTCGTGCGGGCGCCCGCCGCCGGCGCCGAGGGGCGGCTGATGGATTTCTTCGCGGCCGATCCCGTGACGCTCGCGACCTTCGTGGGCAAGGGCGACGCCAGGAAGGCCCGCGCGTTCGACCCGGCGCCGCTGAGCCGGAGCTCCGTGCCAGAGCCCAAGCTGAAGGGCGCGGATCGCCTCAGCTTCGCCTTCGCGACCGCATCCGGCGGCAAGGCGGCGCTCGCGACCTCCGCCGACTCCGGCGATCCGCTGGCGGAAGCCATGCTCGACAGCCTGTGCGCGGCCTCGAAGACCAACTGGAGCATCAACGGGCAGTCCTGGCCGGGCGGCGACCACAGCCGCGTGCCGCCGCCGCTGTTCACGCTGCGCGAGGGCCGCACCTACGTCGCGGAGCTCACCAACGAGACGCCGCACGTCCATCCGATCCATCTGCATGGCTTCACCTTCAAGGTGATCAAGTCGACGCGCGCGGACCTGCCAGTGCATTTCGCCGACACCGTCCTGCTCACCCCCAACGACCGCATCACCATCGCCTTCGTCGCAGACCGCGTCGGCGCGTGGATGGTCCACTGCCACCTGATCGAGCATCAGGAGACCGGCATGATGGGCTACATCAGGGTCGTGTGATGCCGCCGCCCGCTCGACGCCAAACCACCGCATCCCTTTCTGAACCACGCCCGATCCCAACCCTTCTTCGCAAGCGGGAGAGAAGTTTGCCTGCGCTCGCAGCGTTTTCGCTGCTCGCCGGAGCGCTGACCGCCACGGCCGGCGCCGCCGCGACCGGCGGGCTCGACATCGCGATCGGCAAAGCGGTGTTCGACCGGATGTGGGTGCAGGCGCCGGCCTCCACCAAACATGCCGACGGGCTCGGCCCGCTGTTCGCCGCGCGCTCCTGCGCGAGCTGCCATGCCGGCAGCGGCGGGCGCACGACATTCCGTCTCGGCCGCGACGATCCGGCGAGCCATCCGGGCCTCGTGGTGCGGTTCGGCGACGCGGCGGGCGCGCCCGACCCGGTCTATGGCGCGGAGCTCCAGCCGCAGGGCGTGAGTGGCGCCGCCGGGGAGGGCCGGGCGGTCGTCAGCTTCGCAACGGCGTCGATCGGCAGGATCGCGACGCCCGAATGGAGCGTCGCCGACTGGGGTTACGGCCAGCCCGCGGCCACGACCCGACTGTCGCCGCGCGTCGCGCCGTCGCTCGCAGGCGTCGGGTTGATCGAGCGGGTTGACGAAGCCGCGATCCTCGCCCGCGAGGACGCCGACGATCGTGACGGCGACGGCGTTTCGGGCCGCGCCAACAGGATCGTCATGCCTGCGGGGCCGGCGATCGGCCGCTTCGGCTGGAAGGCGGCCGAGCCGACGCTGGAGGCGCAGGCGGCGAGCGCCTTCGCGCTCGACATCGGCCTGTCGACCGCGCTCCGTCCCGATTCCGCCGGCGATTGCACGCCGGAGCAAACCGCCTGCCGCGCGGCCCCGATGGGGGCGGACCCCGGTGAAACCGAGGTCGCTGAGCCCCTGATGACCCGGCTCGTCGCCTATCTCGACCATCTGGCTCCGCCGCCGGCGGCGTCTTACAATCCGCGCGGCGCGAGATTGTTCGCCTCCGTGGGCTGCGGGGCCTGCCACGCGCCGTCGCTCGCGTTGAAGGGCGGCGGCGAGGCGAACGCCTATACCGACCTGCTGCTGCACGACATGGGGCCGGATCTCGACGGCGGCATGGGAGAGGGCTCCGCAGCCCCCTCCGAGTGGCGCACGGCGCCGCTCTGGGGTCTGTCGCGCGCTCTGGCGCAAGGGTCGGGTTTGCTGCATGACGGCCGTGCTGCGTCTGTGCGAGACGCCGTGGCGTGGCATGGAGGCGAGGCGGCGGGCGCGCGATCACGTTTCGCAGAATTGTCCGAAAGCGAGCGTAACGCCTTGCTCGAATTCGTTAACCGTCTTTGACCCTGTCTGGCAGGAAGCGCTCCATGAGGCTCGGTCTCGCTGTTATCGCCATGCTGTCGACCGCGCCTGCGGCGCTCGCGCTGACGGAACCTCCGCCGCCCGGCCCGCTCGCGATCGGCATCATCGAAACCTACCTGATGCCGCGCTATGAAAGCTTCCAGCGCTCTACCGCGGACCAGGCGAAGGCTTGGGGCGAGGCCTGCGCCGACGGCGACTTTGCGCCGGATCTGAAGACCTTGCGCGAGCGCTACGCCGCGGCCGCGGACGGCTGGGCGACGATCGAGCATGTCACCACGGGACCGATGAGCGTCGGCCTGCGCGCAGATCGCATTTTCTTCGCGCCCGATCGTCGCAACGTCGTCGCGAAATCCCTCGCCGAACTCGAAGGTCGCGCGAAAAATGGCGACATTTCCGTCGAGACGATCCAAGGCGTCAGCGTCGCGGGACAGGGGTTTCCGGCGCTCGAGCGCCTGCTCTACGAGACCGACGACGCGGACGCGAAGACCCGCTGCCGGGTCGGCGTCGCCATCGCGGGAAATCTGGCCTCGATCGCGAGCGGCGTCGTGGACGAATGGCGCTCCGACACCGGCCCGCTGGCTCGGCTGAAGAAAGGCGAGGGCGACCCCGTCCACTTCGCCGACCCGGCGCAGGCCGCGGCCCGGCTGATGACGGATCTCGCCGGCGGCATCCAGCGGGTGAACGACCTCAAGATCCTCCCCGTGATGGGCGGCGCGCCCGACATGGCGCGGCCGAAGGCCGCCGAAGGCTGGCGCTCCGGACGCTCGGCGCGGGCGATCAAGGTTTCGACCGCGAGCCTCGCGGCCATGGCGAAGGCCTTCGCCGCCGCCGCCCCGAAGGACGTGGCGGCGGTCGACGGCAAGGCGTTCGCGGCGGCCGAGGCCGCGGTCGCGAAGCTGCCGGACGATCTCGGCGACGCGGCCGCCGATCCGAAGCGCCGCAAGACGTTGGAAGCCGCGGTCGCGGCGCTGAAAGTGGCGCAGAACGATCTCGTGAAGAACCTTGCTCCTGCGCTTGGAGTCCCGCTCGGCTTCAACGCGCTCGACGGGGACTGACGGCCATGAGCTTGACGCGGCGTCACGTCCTTCACGGGCTCGGGGCGGCGGCCCTCGCGGGCTTCGCGCCGTTCCGGACGCGAGCCGACGAGGCCGTCCCGCGGCTGCTCGGCTCATCGGTCGACATATCGGGCGCCTTCCGGGTCGGCCTGCTGGACGAAGCGCTGGAGGAGACGCCGGGCGCGATCACGCCGGTGCGGATGCACGCGTTGAGCGCGCGGCCGGACGGACGCGAGGCCGTCGGCGTCGGCCGCCGCCCCTCCGACATCGCCATGGTGCTCGACGGGCAGGGCCGCGCCGTCCGCACGACCTTCAACGCGACCCCCGGACGTCGCTTCTCAGGTCACGGCGCCTACAGCGCGGACGGGCGCATCTTTCTCTCCGCCGAGATCGACGCTGAGACCGGCGACGGCGTGGTCGTGACGCGCGACGTGGCGGGAGGTTACCGGGCGAGCGCCGAGTGCCGCTCCGCGGGCGTCGGGCCGCACGAACTGCTCCCGACCGGTCGCTTCGTGGCGGTGGCGAACGGCGCGAAGGAGCCCAAGAGCGAGCCGGGAATCGCGGCGCTCGGGCGCACCCGCGCGCGCTCGAACCTCGCGCTGCTCGATCCGCTCACCGGCGCCGTCGACCGGGTGGCGGAGGTCGGCGACGACTCGGCGACGTTGTCGCTGCGCCATCTCGCGCTTACGCCGTCGGGAGACGTGCTGGTCGCAGCGCAGGACGCGCAGGCTGGCGCGCATGACCACCCGTTGATCGCGCGGCTCGACGGCGACAGGCTCCGATGGCTCGATCCGGGCTATGCGATCAACGCCCGCTTCGGGGGCTATGTCGGGACGCTTGCGATCGACCGCTCCGGCCGCTACGTCGCGGCGTCGAGCCCGAAGGGCGGCATCGTCGCCGTGTTCGACATCTGGACCGAGGACGTCCTTGGGATCGTTGCGATCCCGGACTGCTGCGGATTGGTCGCGGAGGCGGAGCCCGGCCGGTTTGTCGCGAGCAACGGCCTTGGCGAGATCATCCGGATCGCGGCGCATGACGGGGGAGCGGCGATCGTCGACCGCCGGATGGGGAGGCTGCGCTGGGACAACCATCTGGCGCTTCTGCCGGTCTGACCGCGTTTTCGCGCGCCGTGGCCGCTCCCCGCCCTAGGTGATACGGGCCGGGCCCGCGACGGGGTTGGTCCGCCATGAAGCGAACGGAGGCCGTTCATTACAATGCAACGACGCAGGTTCCTGACCGTCGGCGCGGGCGTAGCGGCGACCGGCGCTCTCGCCGCCCCAGCGGTCGCTCAGAGCGCGCCGCAGATCAAATGGCGGATCGCCTCCAGCTTCCCGAAGTCTCTCGACACGCTCTACGGCGGGGCGGAGGTGTTCGCCAAGGCGATTTCGGAGATGACTGACGGGGCTTTCACCGCCCAGATCTCACCGGCGGGGGAACTCGCGCCGGGCCTGCAAGCCGCGGACGCCGTCGCCAGGGGCAGGGCGGACGCCTGCCACACATCGTCCGCCTACTACCTCGACAAGGACCCAGCATTCGCGCTTGGCGCCGCGACCCCGTTCGGCCCGAACGCGCGGCAGACGAACGCCTGGCTTCGTTCCGGCGGCGCGGAGATGCTCGACGAGCTCTACGCGCGCTTCGATCTTGTCGGCCTGGCCTGTGGCAACACCGGCGCGCAGATGGGCGGCTGGTTTCGCAAGGACGTCAACGCGGTCGGCGACCTCCAGGGCCTCAAGATCCGCGTTTCGGGGCTCGGCGCGCAGGTGTTCGCCAAGCTCGGCGCCGCGCCTCAGCCGCTTGGGGGCGGAGACGTCTATCCCGCGCTCGAAAAAGGCGAGATCGACGCGGCCGAATGGATTGGTCCCTATGACGACCAGAAGCTCGGGCTCTATCAGGTCGCCAAGAACTATTACTATCCCGGCTGGCAGGCGGGCGGGCCATCCGTCCAGCTGCTCATCGGCAAGGCGAAGTGGGAGGCGCTCCCGGCGCGGTACAAGGCGATCGCCACGGGCGCCGCCGCGATCGCGAACGAGACAATGCTCGCCCGCTACGACGCGCAGAACCCCAGGGCGCTGCGCGAGCTTGTGGCCGCCGGCGTGAAGCTGAAGCCGTATCCGAAGGACGTCATGGAGGCCGCCTACAAAGCGAGCCAGGAGGTCTACGCCGAGCTCTACCAGAAGAGCCCCGCCTTCAAGAAGATCCACGAGGCGCAGGCCGCGTTCCGCAACGAGGACGTGCTGTGGTTCCGGGTCGCGGAGCTGCCGTTCGACGTGTTCATGGCGCAGATGCAGAGCCGCGGCTGAGCTTCACGACCTCTCGATAAGCCTTGCCGGGGCTATCGATTGCAGGCAGGAGACCTATCTAAGGCGCTTGCGAAATGAGCGTTTGGCGCAACGCGTCCGCTCTCGCGTCCGGAGACAACCATGGCGAACGCAGCGAACAAGCGACTACCGCTCCGCGCGCCGCTGCCGGCGAAGCCCGAAGGCTTCCCGGACCGTATCGCGCTGTTCCTCGACCTCGACGGGACGGTGCTCGACCTCGCGGCCTCGCCGGGCGCCGTCAGCATCCCCCAGGAAACCATCGTCGCGATCGCGCGCCTGGTCTCGCGGCTCGGCGGCGCGCTCGCCGTGATCACCGGCAGGAGCCTCGCCGACGTCGATCACATTCTTGCGCCGCTTCGCCTGCCGGCCGCTGCGCTTCACGGCGCCGAGCTTCGCCGGCGCGGTGGCGGCCGTGTGGAGGACGGAGGCTCGCCGCCGCCGCAACGGCTGACGGCGGCGCTTGGAGCCTTCGTCGACGCCCGCCCCGGTCTTGCGCTCGAGGACAAGGGCGCGAGCGTCGCCGTTCATTACCGCTCGACGCCGGAGCGCGAGGGAGAGGTGCGCGAGCGGGTCGCGGGCCTCGTCGCCCAACTCGCGCCGGCCCATGAGCTTCAACCCGGCAAGATGGTGGTCGAGGTGCGTCCGCGCGGCTGCGACAAAGGCTCTGCGCTTGTCACGCTGATGGCCGACGCGCCGTTCGCGGGCCGCATTCCGTTCGTGCTCGGCGACGACCTCACCGACGAGTTCGCATTCGAGGCCGCCGCCGCCTACGGGGGGGCTGCGGCGCTTGTCGGGGCGGTGTCGCGGCCCTCCGCCGCGATCTACGAGCTGCCGGATCCGGCGGCGGTCCGGGATTGGCTGGCCGCGCTCGCCGACGCCTGACGACCGGCGGGCATGCGCAGGCTGCATTGACTGCATATTGTTGCATGCGACGGTCGTCATTGGTGCGCCAAAACGAGGTCATTCGTCCCAGTTTTTATGGCAGCATGCGTTGTGAGCAGACGGCGCCTGATAATCGGGCGCGCCGTTGCATGTAAATTGAATGTAAAATTGATTGTTGATTGATTGAATCGTTGAGACCAGAACGAGCGTTGCGAATGGCATGTCGCTTGCTCGATTGACGATGGCCCCCCGCTTGGGCGGGTGATCGCCGCGTTCGCAAAGCGAGCCTCTGGATGATCTTCGAACCTATCCGCCCGTTCGTGCCCGGAGGCTACCGGGTGAAATGGGCGACCGAGCCGTGGGAGCTGCGCGGCGCGATGGCGGTGCGCCGCGAGGTGTTCTGCGAAGAGCAGGGTCTGTTCGATGGTTCCGACCGCGACGCGATCGACGACAGCGCGACGCCGATCGTGGCGCTGTCGTCCTACGTCGTCGCGCCTGACGCGGTGGTCGGCACCGTCAGGATCCATGAGGAAGCGCCGGGGCTGTGGTGGGGGTCGCGACTCGCGGTTGCGGCCGGCCACCGCAGGGTCGGCGCGCTCGGCGCGTCGCTCATACGGCTCGCTGTGTCGTCGGCGCATGCTCGCGGCTGTGTCCGGTTCCTCGCCCATGTGCAGGCCCAGAACGCCCCGCTGTTCCGACGGCTGCACTGGCGGACTCTGGATGAGATCGAGCTCCGTGGCGTCCGGCATCTGAGGATGGAGGCCGATCTCGCCTTCTATCCGCCTTTCGCGACGCCGGAGGCCGGTTTTCTCGCGCTGACGCGGCGGGCGGCGTGACCGACGATCTCGAGGCGCTCGCTGCGCGGCTCCGCTCCAGCCGGTCGCTGGGCGCAAAGCAGGAGATCGCATTCGCCGCGTCGCGGCTCGGGCTGGAGGGCGGCTCGGCGATCGCCGTCGGGGACGATTGCGCCGCCATCCCCCAGGGAGACGGCTGGCTGTTGCTCGCGCAGGAGGGCTTCATCGACGCCTTCGTCGACCAGGACCCCTGGTTCGCCGGCTGGTGCGGGGTGATGGTGAACGTCTCGGACGTCGCCGCAATGGGGGGGCGGCCGATAGCGGTCGTCGACGCGCTCTGGGCGGACGGCGAGGCCTCCGCCGCGCCGGTGCTCGAGGGCTTGCGCGCGGCCTCCGAACGCTTCGGCGTGCCGGTCGTCGGCGGCCACACCAATCTCGCTTCCGACGGACGGCGGCTCTCCGTCGCCATTCTCGGGCGCGCCGAAAAGCTGCTGACGAGCTTCGACGCCGAGCCCGGCGATCGGCTGGTCGCAGCGATCGATCTTCGCGGCCGCTACCGCGAGCCGTTCTCGAACTGGGAGGCCGCGACCGAGGCGCCCGGCGGCCGGCTCCGCGGCGACATCGAGCTGCTGCCGCGGATCTCTGAGGCCGGGCTGTCGAAGGCGGCCAAGGACATCAGCCAGGGCGGCCTGGTCGGCACCGCGATCATGTTGGCGGAATGCTCCGGCGTCGCGATCGAGATCGACGTCAAGGCCGCGCCTCGGCCGGAGGGGATCGCGCTCGACCGGTGGCTGACGAGCTTTCCGAGCTTCGGCTACCTGCTCGCGGTGAAACCGAGCGATGTCGACGCGGTCGTCGCGCGGTTCGAAGCGCGGGGCATAGCAGCGGCCGACTGCGGTTCGATCACGCGGGGTTCCGAAGTCGCTCTCAGGAGCGGCGCCTCGCGGGAGCTGATCTGGGACCTGGCCCGAAAGCCCTTCATCGGATGCGCCCGGGCGAGTGCGCCGGCGTGACTCCTCTCAGAATCGCGATCCTCTGCCATTCGACCAATCCCCGCGGCGGCGTGGCCCACGCTTTGGATCTCGCCGCGTCGCTGCTCGAACTCGGCCACGAGCCGACCGTGCTGGCCCCCGATCCTCGGTCCGCAGGTTTCTTCCGGGAATCCGCGTGCAGCACCGAAAGCGTCTCCGCGCGACGCTACGAAGGCGGCGTCGTCGAAATGGTGGAAGCGCGCGTCGCGGACTATCTCGCTTATTTCGACGATCCGCGCCGTCGGCGCTTCGACGTCTTCCACGCCCAGGACAGCATCTCGGCGAATGCGCTCGCCCGACTGAAGCAGGATCGTCGCATAGAACGCTTCGCCCGCACGGTGCATCACGTCGACCGGTTCGAAGACGCGCGCCTTGAAGCGCTGCAAAGGCGGGCGATCGTCGCCGCCGACGCCCATTTCGTGGTCAGCGCCATGTGGCGCTCGCGGCTTGCGGCGGAATACGGCGTCAGTCCCGACGTCGTCGGCAACGGGGTGGACGTCGGCCGCTTCTCGCCGAAGGAGGATGGCCGCGAGGCCGCGCTCAGAGAACGGCTGGGGCTCGGCGCAGGACCTGTCGTTCTCGCGGTCGGCGGCGTGGAGCGGCGCAAGAACACTCGAGCGATCCTCGAGGCGTTCCGTCAGATCGAGCGGATCATGCCCGCCGCTCGGCTGGTGATCGCGGGCGGCGTCTCGCTGCTCGACCATTCCGACTATCATGCGGAATTCGCTCGGGATATCGCGTCGAGCGATCTCCCTGTCGAGGCCGTGATTCTTGCCGGCGCTGTCGACGACGCCGACATGCCGGCGCTCTATCGGATCGCCGACGTTCTGGCGTTCCCATCGATCGCAGAAGGCTTCGGGCTCGCTGTGCTGGAGGCCATGGCGAGCGGGTTGCCGGTGGCGGTTTCACATATCCCGCCCTTCACGGAATATCTCGGCGACGATGACGCAGCGTGGTGCGATCCGGGCAGCGCGGGCTCGATCGCGAACGCGCTGATGGCCGCGCTGTCCGAGCCGTTGCGCTCGCGCTTCGCCGAACGGGGAAGCAAAGTCGCCGCGCGCCATAGCTGGCGCGAGGTCGCGGCACGCCACTTGCCTGTATACGAGCGACTTACGGAGCGGGTCCATGCCTGAAATGCGCTTCGTCATCCGCTGGCCCGACGGCGCGATCGAGAGCTGCTACTCGCCTTCGCTCGTGATCAAGGACTTCTTCAGTCCAGGCCTCAGCTACAGCCTGGAGGCCTTCGTGACCTCGGCGCGGGAGGCCCTGACCATCGCGAGCGACAGGGTCGCTGCCCGCTACGGGTTTCCCTGCTCGCGGGCGCTGGGCCAGCTCGCCCGCATCGAGGCCGTCGCCGCCCGGTTCGGCGGGGCGCCGGAGGCTCGCGTCGCCGTGGAATCCTTCGAGGAATGACGGCATGGACATCTTTCCGTCAGGGCTCCGCGTTCCTCACCACCCCGTGGTCATCGTCGGCGGGGGCCAAGCGGGGCTTTCGGTCAGCGCCTATCTCTCGGGCCGGGGCGTCGACCACGTGGTGTTCGAGAAGCACGCGATCGCCCATTCATGGCGGGCTCAGCGGTGGGACAGCTTCCGCCTCGTCACGCCGAACTGGCAGTGCCGACTCCCCGGCTTTCCCTATCGCGGCGGCGACCCTTACGGGTTCATGGGGCGTGACGACGTCGCCGGCTATGTCGAGGCCTTCGCCCGCCGTGTAAGGGCGCCGGTGCGCGAGGGCGTTGCCGTGACGCGGATCGCCGCCGACGCGATGGGCTGGTTCGAGGTCGAAACCAGCGAGGGACGGGTGACGGCGGACGCCGTAGTGCTCGCGATCAGCGGCTATCACGAGCGCCGCATTCCGCCGGTCGCCCAACGTCTTAACCCTTCGATCACCCAGATTCATACGTCCGACTACAAGAGCCCCGATCAATTGCCGGCCGGCGCAGTTCTGGTCGTCGGCTCCGGACAGTCCGGCGCACAGATCGCCGAGGACCTGCATGTCGCTGGCCGCAAGGTTCATCTTGCGGTCGGCTCCGCTCCACGGTGCCCGCGTGTCTATCGCGGTCGGGACGCGGTCGAGTGGCTCGACGATCTTGGCCAGTACGATCTGCCGATCGACCGCCACCCCAAGGGCGCAGCGGTCCGCCGCCAGGCGAACCATTACCTGACGGGCCGCTCCGGCGGTCACGAGATCGATCTGCGCCGCTTCGCGACCGAGGGCATGGCGCTGCATGGCCGGCTCGTCGAGGCGGAGGGCGGCCATGTGACGTTCGCCGACGACCTCGCCCGCAATCTCGACGCGGCCGACGAGGTCTATAACGGCATCTGCGAACTGATCGACAACCACATCGTGGAGGCTGACCTCAAGGCGCCTCCAGGAGGCCGCTACGCGCCGGTCTGGGCGCCGCCGGCGGGGGAAGGCGAAGACCGGTTCGATCTGGGCGAGGCCGGCGTCACGAGCGTCGTGTGGGCCACTGGGTTCATGGCCGATTGGTCGTTCGTGGACGCGCCGTTCCTCGATGAGGACGGCTATCCCCGCCACCGGCGAGGCGTCACGAGCGTCGACGGCCTGTTCGTCATCGGGCTGCCCTGGCTTCACACCTGGGGCTCGGGGCGTTTCGCAGGCGTCGGACGCGACGCCGAACATGTGGCGGATGCGGCGGTGCGGCGGCTGGCGAGGGCGGGGCGGCCGCTCGACCTCGCAATCTGAGGACGGCGCGTCCAGGCCTTCTCCGTCATCATGGCGCCTCGGCTCTGGAACATGATCACGGAACAGGGCAAAGTCGCCGTGTGGGCGTCCGCCCCTCGGCGCGCCCCCGGCCGCCGCCGCATCCTCCGCTTGGAACCAGCGCCTCATGTCGTACGCCTCGCTTATCAGCAAGTTCGTCTCCTCGAGCGGGCGGACGCAGCGACGGCGCGAGCAGCTGAAGTCGGCGATGAGGCAGGGCTGGGAGAAGGAGAGCGTCCGGCTCGCCGAACGCGGCGTCCGCTCCGCCATCGGCGGCGACTGGTTCGCCTGCAGGCTGGCCGAGATCAGGCTCGACCTCGGCGACCACGCCTATGTCCGCAAGCTGGCGGAGGGCGAGGGAAGCCTGCTGAAAACGCAGGACGGCCAGGGGCTCCTGGCGCGCGCGCTGATCATGGCCGGAGAGTTCGAAGCCGCGGAGGCGCTGATCCTTCAACTCATTCTCAAGGTCCAGTCGCCCGAGCCGCTGCGGCTGCTGCGCATGCTGCCGGCCAGCGAAAGTCTGCTGGACAAGGCCTGCGCCGCGTTTCAGCGGAGCGAGCGCACGCCCTACCGCAAGGCGATCCAGGCGTCGCATCTCGTCGAGGTCGCTGTCGCAGCCGGCGTTCCGGAGCGCGGCTTCGAATTGACCAGCCAGTCGCTGCGCTGGCTCGACGGCGCGAAGCCCGAGCGCGTGACCTATTCAGAATCGGACCGCACGGACGAACTCGACAAGGCGCTCCTCGATTTCCACCAACTGATGGAGGGCGTCGGAGAATTCTTCCTCATCAGCGGCACCCTGCTCGGCGTGATGAGGGAGAACAAGCTGCTCTCCTACGACAAGGATATCGACGTCGGCGTGCTCGAGCCGTCCGTGATCGGACGGCTGCGTGAGGCCGTCGGGTCGTCCTTCGCCTTCTCGCCCGACATCTCTACGAACATCGACGGCCTGAAGGTCAAGCACCGCAACGGCGTGGTGATCGACGTCTTCATCCACCATGTCGAAGGCGACGTCGTGTGGCACGGCGGGCCGGCGCATGCCTGGGAAAATTCAAAATGGTGGTCGGACGACGCCACGCGATATGGCAGGACGACCTACCGCGGGCGCGAATTCCTGATCCCGTCCGCTTGGGAGGTCTACCTCACCGAGAACTACGGCGATTGGAAATCGCCGCAGAAACGCTACAACGCGTCGCTTCAGGCGCCCAATCGCCGGATCAGGGACGCCACGCTCGCCAAGCTCTATTCGCGGCAGAACTTCGTGAAGTGGCACCACCGCGCCGACTTCGACATGCTGATCGGCGTGATGTCGCTCTATGAGAGCGAATACGGGGCCGACGACTTTCTTCTCGGCGCAAGGCGGGTGATGCTGGGAGACGCCGTCGCCGAAGCTCATCCCATCGCGGCGCTCGACAGGCGCCCGCGGCTCGCCGCCGACACCTAAGCCGGCCGCGCGTCTCTCAGCGAGCCACTAGAGCTCGTCGCGCTTAGACCGCAGCGAGCAGTCCGCCGCCCTTGACGTCTGCGACCTTGTCGGGGCGCTCAAACGGCGCCATCGGGCCGGTGGCCTCGGAGATGTACGAGAGGGCGTCGGGCACCTTGGCTTGGACCGCCTCGAAATAGTTGACGCAGGTCATCTTGACCTTGTGGTCGCGGATAATTTCGAGGCGGGTGATCAGATCCTCGGCGCTTGCGGTCTTGCAGAAGCGGACGGAAAAGTGCCGCCAGTCCGGCTTTCCACTGTAGCCGACCGCCCGGTCGGTCCTCATCGCCTGGTAGGCGTGAACCGATATCGGCCAGAACTGCGAGCGGTTGCGGAAGCGGAAGGCCATGTTCCGCGCAAATTCGGGCTTCAGGCTCTCGAACGCTTCTTCAAGCACCGATCGGAGCATGGGGTAGTGGACGTGGGGCGTTCCGAAGAAGCGTGTAAGGTCGTAGCCGTAGAGCTGAGCCGCGGCGAGCTGGTTGCTTGCGTGGAAGCTGATCTCTTTGTCGGTGAGATCCGCCCAGTTTCCCCGCAGCACGACCTTTCCGTCGACGAAGAAGTCGGTCTCCTTGGTCATGCCGCTCAGCAGCATGTCGTCGTTGCAATAGATGAACTGCTCGGCGAGCTCCGGAATTCGCCACAGCATGGTCTCGATCGCGAGCGAGTTGAAGACCGGCAGGCAACCTTCGAAGCCCCGGTAGATCACCCGATGATCGACCGTGAATATGTTGTGCTCGCGGGCGAGCTCCTGGTCGATGCTGGGTGGGAACTGGTCGTCCGTTATGATCCAGATCTTTCGCACCCACGGCGCATGGTTGCGGATCGATCTCAGATTATAGCGGATCTCTTCGTTGTCGCTGAACCTGCGGGCCTTGGTCGCGAGGGTCTCCTGCGCCGGACCTTCCTGAAGGAATTTGGCCCGCTTCTTGGCGTGTTTGGGATCCTGCCCATTCACCCACGCAATGACGATGTCGGTATCCGGCACGATCAGACTCTCAACTGTGGCGCGACGCTCAATGACGGCGCAAGCTGCAATGGCGCCCCCGCGACCGGCTAGCAGTCATTTATGACCTTTGAGGCGTTCGGCAAAGCGCTTTTGGCGCCACCGGGGAAGCGCCCGCGTCGATCAGGCGATCGCTCAGGCGCGGGCGGCGCGGTCCGCCATCAGAACCGGGGTGGTCTCGCGCCGCGAAATTTCCTGACGAAGGAAGGTCGTGCTGATCCCTTCGGTCCGGGGCAGGTAGACGACCTTGCAATAGAGGTTCATCGAGTCGAACTTGCCGTGCCAGTCGTTGCCCATGCCGAGGATGTCAGCGTTCAGACGCTTGATGTCGTGCGGCTTCTGAGCCCAATTCATCTCCGGAATCACGTCGGTGACGCATTTGAGCGCGCTCACCAGCCGAACTCTATCCTCGAAGGAAACGACGCATCTCTTGCCCTTCTCGGCGTTGAACTCGTCGGTCGACACCGCGACGATCAGCTCGTCGCCCAACGCCCTGAGGCGCTCGAGCAGGTTCAGGTGGCCGATATGAAGCAGATCGAAGGTGCCGTAGGTAAGAACTCGCGTCACTGCTTCGCTCCCTGTTGTATCGCGTCGATCTTTATCCGGTTAACGGCCACGCTCACCGCGCTATCGTTTCCGACCAGATCCTGAAGAGCAGACCAGACTTTCTGAAGCTGAGCCTCTTTCCCAGACGCATAATAATCGTGGAGTTTACTATAGTAGTACCAAATCATATGATCGTTATCCTGGATGATCATATTCGGCGTGTCGACGAACGTTTCAAATTCTGGCTGCGGAATCGTCCAGGTGTCCCCGTAATTCTCGATCAGGTACTGGTCCGGATTGGTCGGAATATAAAACTTGTCGCCCAAGAAATCGACGAGATTGAGTCCGAAATCCGAGTTCCACCACCGCGTCTTCTGGCCCTCGTGCAGAATGAGCCCGTTCTCTCTCCAGTGGAGAAATACGTCGATGACGACGCCGTTCGAGTGACGAATCTGAACGAGCTTGTCCGTGGTCAAAGCGCGAACCTTGAACCGCCCGCTGGTGGCGAGAGCCTTGCGGATGTCTTCAGCCGGCACGTCGGTAAGGACGCCGACGTCGATGTCCTTGTCATGGCTCATCACGGCGCCTTCTCGGATGCAGCCGAGCAACGTGCCGCTGATAAGAAAGAAGTCGACGCCGAGAGCTCCGAGGTCCGATCGCAGGTGAGCGAGCGAGGTCGCGGCCTGCTTGCTCCAGTCCTGTTTCACGGGGGTTTCACGCTCGCCGTATTTCACGATCTGCAGGCCGATCAGGAAGCGCTGACGCGCTGCGAAGATCGCTCTGTCGATTTGTCCGAGGTCGCGGCAAGCGATGGAATAATGGAACAGCGCGTGCCGCGCCCGGTGACCGGGATAGCTGAAATGCGGCGCGAGAAACCGGAACATCGTCTCAAGCGCTTCCGGCGTCTTGACGGCCCGGCGCATGACGGCGAGTTCGTCATAGCTCGGGACGACGTCCTTCAGCGTGTCGATCAGGAAGCGCAACGCCGCGTCGTATTGTCCGTCGAGGCACATGGCCTCGGCCCGCATCTGCCCGATCAGGCGAACGTCGCGCGACGGAGTCCTGCTCTTATCTAGGGGCGCCGACATCAGAGCGTCGGTGCAGGCGTCGATGCAACCTTTGTAATCACCAACATAGGAGCGCAGCGTCGCCATCCGCTCACGCGTCCGGAACGAGACGCCGTTGAAACGCTCGATCCACTCCAGCAGCTCGACGGCCTCGCGTCCGCGCCCGAGGTTGGAGAGCGCATTGACCTTCCACATCCGGATGGCCAGCAACTGCGTGTTGGCCGAGTGCGCCGCTCCGACAAACAAGGCCAGGCTGTCGGCGGTCGCGACGACGTCCTCGTCGCGGCCTTCCTCGACATAGGCCGCGCACTCCGTGAACGCTTTTGCGATGACCTCGGCGGCCGCACGCCGATCACGCGGAGGCATCACGCGCAAATCGTGGATGTCGGCGATCTCCAGCGCAACGCCGTTACTCATGCATTCAAGCCTCGTGTGCAGTGCAGCAATTGATATTTGACAATGTTGTCATATGCAACGCTACTACGTGGTTTCGACGTAACCCATTCTTTTAAAAAGGCATTCATTCTAGGCTACATCAGGGCCGTTATGACAAACGCCATTTTTGAGTCCAGAGGACGAGGTCGCTACGCCCAGCTTCCACACGGGCGGTCCGCGCCGCCCGCGGACAGACAAAAAACTGTCATGCCGACGGGCTATAGTGAGCGTATGGCAACGATGAAACAGAAGCAGAGAGAGTGCGGCATGAACAATCTGGCTGACGCCCAACGGGTCGGCGGCTTCCCCCCGCACACATGCCCGGACGCCGCCGAAATCGTTTCGGCGATGACCGAGCCGGTCGGCGCGGCCGACGTGCTCGAAGCGTTGGTGAAGGAGCTCAAGCGCGCGGGCATTTGGGGTCGGGTCGGCGAAATCTCCTGGGCTCGCGATACGCGCGACGGTCTTCTCCTTCAGTGGGTGCCCGCACACTGAGCGCGACGGCTATTCGAGATAAATCCGGATGTCGCCGCTTATCGGGTCGGCGAAATGCCGGACGATGTGAGGCCCCATGTCGCTCTCGGTCATGAGCACAGAAGGCTTCTGATAATAATAGCGGTTGTATGGCCGTATCGGGCTCACGTCGTCGCCGATGCGGATCTCGAGATTATGCAGCCCCCGCTCCGCGAAAGCTATCATGATCGGAACGCTGAGTTCCGCGTGAAAAGGTTCGACGCTGGAGAACTGCTTGTGAAGGCCGGCCGCGAGGCGGAAGACCTTCTTCGCAGGCTGCAACTCAAAATCCGTCTCGAACACCTCGATTCCGTCGCGGTTGATGACAAATTGCCCGCGAGTCGGAGGATTCGCCCCTTCGCTGACAAAAAGAGAGACGTCGATCTGCAGCTTGTCCTGCAGCACCGATATGGAGCGAACGAACGCCCCAACTGGTGATTCGGGCGCCGACTTGCCTTGCGCCGCCGGATCGTAGGACAGGGTTAGATAATAGGGTGCGAACTGCCAATTGACCGGAAGCTTCATCTTCCGTCGTCCAGCCACGAATGCTGGGAAAGTGTCGCCATTCTGGTTCACAATTTGAAAAGACAGCTTTCTATTGAGCAGCGCTCGCGGCACCAGGGCCGTGTAACCGACCAGATCCGAGCCTTCAACCTTGGGCGCGTTCTGGAAAAACAGCGGAACGCTACCGGTCTCGCTGACCGCATGCACCGCAGCGATAATCTTGCGATACGCCGGCTGGCACAGCGCGGAGATCTCTATGCCCCCGCTGACCTTTTTTACGCCCGTGCAAACGTGCGTATAGTCGACCTTAAGAAAATCTACGTCGAGCTTAGGTTGCGGCGTATCAACCGCCGGCGAAACCAGCGCAGCCATCTCCATTCTAAGCAATCCCCCACACTAAACGCACGACCTCGCGCTTCCCATTCATTTTCCACGCTCTCGCGAGGTGAAGAGAAGCGCAAAAACGAACTTAGCAAGCGACAATCTGATAATGACAATCTGACGTCAGTTTAAGCTATTTTAGGCGTGCGGCAATTGCAAAATCGCGCAGGCGGAGGGCAGAAACGTCGCAGACCACTTCCCAGGGGTTGCTATCGGCTCACGTTCAGCAACTCGTTGGCGCCCGTTCTGGGGCTTGAAGAATTATCAGAGTTCCAAGTCTCCTGGGTTAGCACCTTCACTGCGGCGCGGTCATCTGTCACTGTGTTGGTGGCTAACGTACATTTCTTGACAGCCTCCAGCCAAGCTTGGAAGCGCGTAAAGAATGCATTCGACAACGGCTTCGGCGCCGCAAGCCAGTCGCGAGATCCGCTGGCGCTGCTGCGCTTGGCGAGAACCTGCGCCGGCGTGCACGGGCTCCACGGCGTCTCGGGAACGATCCTGTAGAACAGGTATCCGACTCGTTCTAGGCGCTGCAGCGCGACACGGAGTCGCCCTTCGTCGGCGCTCGCGAGAAATTCGCACGTGATCCACGGCGTGTGGCGCGTGATCGTGTCCATCGCGCCCGAGAGCACCTGGGGTTCGAAGGTCTCGACGTCGATCTTCATCAGCGTCGGCGCAGGAGCGCCGCCGGCGACCACGCTGTCGATGGTCTCGCACCGGACGGAGACCGCCGTGGAGCCAGGGCGGAAGCCCGAATTGAGAGAATTCGACGTTTCCGCCTTGGTCGACAGATAGAGATGCGCCTCGCCGACGCTGTCGGAGACGGCGATCGGCATGACCATATAGCCAAGCCGGTTTCTGTCCCGCAGCTTCACCGCCCGCGCGAATGTCGAAGGGGTTGGCTCGAAGGCGTAGGCTTGAAGCCCGGTCCCGCGGTAGACGGTCGAAAGCAACGCCGAGAACAGGCCGATATGCGCGCCAACATCGTAGAATACGCGCTGACGATCGCTTTGAGCGAGTGTGAGGAGCGTGGCCTGTAGATCCGGCTCGTAGTTCGCCAGTCCTCCACGGCTTAACCGGCGCTGGATGTTCGTGCCAGCTCCGGTGAGAGCGTTCATCCGGCTTCTGTAAGAGCCAAATTTGCGAATAACGGCGTCGTTGCGCGGGGTTTGCACCAATAGCGTCATCGATACCGCATCTCCATCATTTAGTCGCCTAGTCTGGACGGCCTCGTTTCAGTTGTCATCATCGTCGTCACTGTCAGGCTTGCTCTTGTTGTCGTTCGCGGCGTGACCCGTGACGCGGGCGGGCCGGGAGAGATCAAGCCGGTGCTGCCAGTTGGAGACGTAGGCGTTCACGATGACCGGAGAATCCTGGATCAGCAGCAGGTTTTCGGCATTTTTTCGATCCGCCGCATAAGTCAGGTTGTAACTCCCGGTCGTCACGGCCTTGCGGTCGAAAATCATCACTTTGTTGTGCGCGACCCGCGCCTTGTCGTCGATGAAGATCGGGAGGCCGGCCTTCGCGAGCGTCAGCAGCGCATTGGACTGAACGCGCTCATGGCGCGAGGTCATGATGACCCTCACGTCGACGCCTCGTTTCTTGGCCTCGATCAGCGCCTTCATGATCGACCGATTCGTGAAATTATGGGCGTGGACCAGGATCTCCTTCTGCGCCGCCGCGATCTGCTGCAGCAGGACGGGCGCGCAGGAATGGTCGGGGGTGAAACAGACGCTGAGTTTCGCAGGCGCCTGCATCGGGGTCACGACCGAATCAGGCGTCGGCGCTGGCGCTGGCTGGGCCCACGCGGGCGCGCTCGACAGCGTAATGACGATAAAAACTAACTGTTTCAATGACTTCATCGGGCGTGCTCGATCGTGCTGAAGGGCCGGACGTGCGGTTGCCGCCCGGGACGGTTACCAAGCCAGACTCGCCGCGCGACCCGCACGGACGACGTTCGAACCAATCTCAATCGTGGTCGTGTGGTCATTTTGCGATGGGCCCTTGTCGCTGATACGGCCTAACGCGGCCCATCCGGCGTTTCCGCATGCTGGATAATGCGAGCGCGCGGCGTTATCCGTCAGACGAAGAGTTGCGCGAGGTTCCTGATGCGATCGCTGGTCAAACAAGTTCTCAAGGTGGCGGGGTTCGACTCGAGCAGGTTCGCGACGCTGGCGGACGCCGGCCGAGCCGACGAGGCCGAACGCCTTGCGCTCGACCATATCGAAAGCGGGAGCCGCCGCGGATTCTATCTTAGGAAGTTGCTCGAGCATTATTCGTCGACCGGCCGCCACCAGGCGGTGATCGCGCTGTTCGAAAAACATGCCGGCGACAAGTCGCTTGCGACCTATCCGCTTCAAGCCATCCTCGCGACAGCGCTTGTGGAGACCGGCGACGTCGCCCGCGCCCGGCCGCTGCTTCTGTCGCTTATCCTCGAACATAATTTCGTGGTGCCGCTCCAGCTCTACCGCCGCCTGCCGAGCGACGCAGAGAGCGTCGACATGGCGGTCGCGGCCTTCACTCGCAGCCGCAGGGCGAACGTCACGAAGGCCACGCAGGCGATCAACCTCGTCGACATCGCCATCGCGGCGAACGAGATCGACCGCGCTTACTACATGATGATGGAGATCCTCCGCTGGATCGGCGAAACGCATTTCACCAGCGCGCCCAAGGCGAAGACCTTCATGAAGGCTGCTGCGGGCAACGCGGCGCTCGTCGATCTTCACGATCTGCTGATGCCGGCGACGCCGTTCTTCCTGATCAGCGGCACGCTGCTCGGCGTGGTGCGTGAGGGCAAGCTGCTCGGCGCTGACAAGGACATCGACGTCGGCGTGATGGGTCACGCCCAGCGCGACGAGATCAAGCGCGCGATCACCGCCAGCGCCAAGTTCGAGGAGGTGTTCGTCCCCTCCGTCGACCTCGTGAAAATGAAGCACAAGAACGGCGTGAAGGTCGACCTGTTCTTCCATCATCACCACGGCGACACGGTCTGGCACGGCAGCCACCTGCACGCCTGGGACAACGCCGTCTGGTGGAGTGAGGGCGGCCAGCCCCTGTCCAAGATCAAGTTCCAAAACCGCGAATTTCTGATCCCGTCCGATCCGGATCGGTATCTGACCGACAACTACGGCGACTGGAGGACGCCGAAGGCGGACTACGACGCCTCGCTCGAGGCGCCCAACAGGCGCATCCGTAACCGTGGTCTGACGCGGCTGCACTGGCAGAAGCTGATCGTGAAATATTACACAGGCGGGGAGTTCGCCCTGCTTTCGAAGGCCTTCCACTTCTATGAGAAGGAGTTCGGGGTGGACGCCTTCCTCAAGGAGGCCGGCAGGCTCTTCCTGCTGCGGACGATCGAGGATCAGCCTGCCCGCATCGTCTCGCACAGCGAGGTCGTCGAGATGCGCGCACGCCGATAAGCCGCCGAATTTAGGGCCTCGAAGAGGAATCTTCGGGGATTCGTGATCGCTGCGACGAATCCGAGGAACGTTTCCCCGGTCAGCGGCGTCTCCTCGGCGGACCCCGAGCGCCGAGGAGCTCAAGACGTGCGTAGAGATCATCGCCTCTCCTGGAGGAGCGCCGGGGCGTTAATCTCACCACTGACGCTGCGGCGCCGGCCATGAAGATCGGCGTCATCGCGCATCTCAAGCATCCGATCGGCGAGCCTTTTGCGGGCGGTCTCGAGATGCATACCCACCAGCTCGCGCGCGGCCTGCGAACCCGGGGCCACGACGTCACGGTGTTCGCCTCGACCCGTTCGGACGCCACGCTGGGCGTCGAGCCAATCTGCGACGAGACCTCGCTGTCCGCCCTCGGTCTCGAGGAAGCGACGGACGTTGCGTTCTTCCGGGAGCATCATGCCTATCTCAAGCTGATGCGATCTCTGAAAGGGCGCGGCTTCGACGTGATCCACAACAACTCGCTGCATTACCTCCCGGTGGCGATGAGCGCGGATGTGGGTGCGCCGGTGGTCACGACGTTGCACACGCCGCCGTTCTGCTGGCTGGAAAGTGGCGTCCGCTTGTGCTCCGAGCCGGACGCTCAGTTCGTCGCGGTTTCCGAAAAGATGCGGCTCCTGTGGTCGCGCGTCAGGCCGATCGACCAGGTCATCCTGAACGGCATCGACCTCGATCGCTTCCAGTTCAGGCCGGAGCCGGACGTCGAGCCCTATCTGGTCTGGTGCGGCCGGATCGTGCCTGAGAAAGGCCTGCATCACGCGATCGCCGCGGCCCGGACGGTCGGGCTGCAGTTACGTTTCGCCGGTCCGATCTGGGACCAAGGCTATTTCGCCGAACGCATCGCGCCGGAACTCAATGACGGCGCGGTTTATATCGGTCACCTGGGCCACTGCGAACTGGCCGAACTCGTCGGCGGCGCGCGCACGTCCCTCTGCACGCCATGCTGGGAAGAGCCTTATGGGCTCGTCGTCGCTGAGGCGCTCGCCTGCGGAACCCCGGTCGCGGCCTTCGAGCGTGGCGCGCTCGCCGAGATCCTCGACGAGTCCTGCGGCGTGCTCGCCCGTCCCGACGAGGCCGGCTCGCTCGCCGCCGCCGCCAAGATCGCGATCGGCCTGGATCGCAGCGCATGCCGCCGTCGCGCCGAGGCGATCTGCGACGCGGACGTGATGATCAACGCCTATGAGCAGCTCTATGCCCGCCTGGCGAACTGAGACCGGCGAACCGTCAGCCGCCTGCGTCTGCATCCCTGCGCGAAACGAGGCGCGGCGCCTGCCGGCCTTGATCGCCTCGCTGGCGGCCCAGACGGTGGCGAAGGCGCGACCTCTGTCGGTCGTGGTGGTCGTGAACAATTCCGACGACGGATCGGAGACCGCGCTTCAGAAGCTCGCGCGCGTCCACGCGAAGGCGCTGGACGTGCATGCCGATATCATCGACTTCGCGCCGGATCTTCGGCACGCCGGTTCAGCGCGTCGGCGCGCCATGGCGCTCGGCGCCCGGGTTCTGCAGGACGCGGGGCACGGCGATGGGGCGCTCATCTCGACCGACGCCGACGCTCTGCCGCCCCCGAATTGGGTCGAGGCCAATCTCGCAGCGCTCGCGGCGGGGGCCGATCTGGTCGGCGGTCGGCTGGAGGTCGACGCCAACGAGACGCAGGGATGGCCGCCGACGCTCCGTGCGACGCACGCCCACATCGCTGAGTACTGGACCGCGGTGCGTGCGCTGGAGGATCTGCTCGATCCGACGCCCTGGGATCCCGCGCCTCGTCACGGCGATCATACCGGCGCGAGCCTTGGCCTGCGCGTGGCTCTTCACGACGCCGTAGGCGGCGTTCCAGCCTTGCCGCACGCCGAGGACATCGCTTTTGTGCGCGCCGCTCAGGCCCTCGGCGCGCGGCTTCGGCATCCCCCCGAAGTCTGGGTGCTGGTCTCCCCGCGCGAGGACGGACGCGCGGCGGGCGGCATGGCGCAGGCGATGCGCGCGACGCGTGAGGCGGTGGAGCGGGAGGGGGCGGTTCGCATGCCCGCGGCCGCCGCGTGGATCGACCGCATCGCATGGCGAAAGGCGGCGCGGGCCGAGGGCGGCCCGGCCTCAGTGGCGAAGCTTGAGTCGGAGCTGCCGCCGCTCGCCTCCGATACGCCCATCGAGGAGGCCGCCGCCTCGCTCGTCGCCGCGGCCAGAGAGGTCGCGACCGCGCCGCGCGCCGCATGAAGCGTCCGATCGGCTACTACGTCCACCACCACGGCGCCGGGCACCGGCGTCGCGCCGAGGCGATCGCGGCGCAGCTTGGCGGGCGCATGACGATGCTCGGAACCGGTCTTGGCGACGCGGGGATCGATCTGCCGGACGACCGGATCGACGCCGGCTTCGACGGGGAGGACGGAACGAGCCTGCGGCCAGCTGCCCTGCATTACGCGCCGCTCCGGCACGACGGCGTGCGCCAGCGCGCGGCGATCATCTCCGGCTGGATCGCACGGGAGCAGCCGGCGCTGATGGTCGTCGACGTCTCCGTCGAGGTCGCGCTGCTGGCGCGCCTGTGCGCGACGCCCACCGTCTATGTCCGGCTGTTCGGCAGCCGTGACGACGCTCCTCATCTGGAGGCCTTCCGCAGCGCCGAGGCGCTGCTCGCACCGTGGCCGGAGATCTGGGAGCACGAAAGCGCGCCTCCCGATCTGCGCCGGCGGACCAGTTATTTCCCCGGCGTGACGCCTGCCTTCGCGGGTCCAACGCGCCAGTTCGGTCGGCCGACGGCGGTGGTCGTCTATGGCGGCGGCGGCGGGCGCTTGGCGGCCGTCGAGCAGGCGGCGGAGGCGACGCCCGATCTGGACTGGGTCGTCCTCGGCGAGATTCAGGGAGAGCCTGTTCGCCGGCCGGACAACCTGCGCTTCGCGGGCTGGGTTCCCGACGCGCCGGCCTGGATCGCGGGGGCCGAGTTCGTCGTTGCGGGAGCGGGCGATGGCGCGGTCGCCGATGTAGCGGCCGCACGGAGGCCGTTTCTCTGCATTCCCGAACAGCGGCCCTATCGGGAGCAGACCGACAAGGCCCGCGTGCTGGAGCGCGCCGGCGCTGCGGTGGTCGTCGATCGATGGCCGGAGCCGGGTTCGTGGCCGGCTTTGCGGGCGCATCTGGCCAGCCTGGACCGCGATGCGCTCAGGCCCCTGGCCGATCCTCATGGCGCCGCAAAGGCGGCCGCATGGATCGAGGCGATCGCCGACCGCTAGAAGGGCTCGCCGGGCGGCCGCGCCGCGGTGCTGATTTCGTCCGCGGTAGGCTGGCGGCGCACGACGATCGGTCCGGTCGCTGGCCGGTCGATCAGACCGAGATCGGCGAAGGCGTCGAGCCAGCCGCTCATCGGCCAGACGTCCCACTTTGTATGGAAACGTTCGGCGTTGCGCAGGATGGCGTCGAAATGCTGAAGCGGAGGATCGAACGTCCGGTGATGCTGATGGAACGCCGGCGCGCCGGCCAGCATGAACAGCGGCACGCCATTTTTTCGCGCGGCGAAGCCGAAGTCCGTATCCTCCGCGCCATAACCGACGAACCGCTCGTCGAAGCCGCCGATGCGTTCGAAAGCGCTTCTCATGACGCCGAATGCTAGCGACCAGAACAGGCCAGGATTGTCCTCACGCCGCATGCCAGCGGATGGAAAACGTCGGACGGGATGCGCCCGGCCGGCGGTCGCGAGGTCATGTTCGCTCCATCCGTCCGAAACGGCGCCCTGCGGCAGATAGAACACCTCGCTGCAAAACAGACCATCGGTCGTCTCGATCGCCGCCGAAAGGCGTTCGACGAAATGGCGCCCGGGGATGCAGTCGACGTCGAGGAAGAGCAGGCGGCGGCCATACGCGGCCTCCGCGGTCCGGTTGCGGGCCGCCGCAAGCCTGGGAGGCGATCCGGCGACTGCGATGCGCCGGATCGGGAAAGGGGCCGCCGGCAGGCGGACCGGCGTCTCGCCGATGTCAGAGACGACCAGCTCGCCCGGCTGCACTGTGGAGCGAGCGAGACCCGCCACCAGCCGGTCGAAATGGTCCTGTCGATCTCCGACCAGCGTCAGGACGCTGACGTCAGAAGTCATCCGCGCCGCAGCAGGTCGAGGCGGTACTCGGGCTCGGCGCGCTGCCGCTCGATCCTGAATACGCCGCTCAGCCGCTCGATCAGGCCTTCCGCCGCCTCGTCGCCGGTCAGCGGATAGTCGGTCTCGCCCGTCCAGTGCACCAGAAGCAGGTCCGCCCCCTCGCGCGACGCCGATGCGAGGTAATCGGCCGCTTTAGAGAGATCGCCGCGATCCCAATAATAGGCGACCTCGGACAACAGGATCAGATCGAACGGCCCTCCGTCCGGACGCTCATTTGGAAGGGCCCGCCGCTCGAAAGTGACGTGAGCATTGGATTTCAGTCGGGCGCGGGCGCGCTGCAGCGCCGTCTCGCTGACGTCGACGGCGACCAGCGCGTCGCAGCAGCCCGCGAGCCGCTGCGTCATCACGCCGTTCGCGCAGCCCACCTCGAGCGCCGCTTCGTAGCGCCGGCCTTCGAGGGCGGCGATCGTGGCGTTGTATTTGGCGCGCTCGTAGTCGCTGGTCTCGAAGGCCCACGGATCGGCTGAATCTTCGAACATCCGCTCGAAATAGTCCGACGGCAGGCTGCCCTCATGGCGCATGGCGCGGCGCGCTCCGGAGAAAGAATTCGAAGGGACGGCGGCGCAGGTCGCGCTGTTCCGGCGACAGGCGGAAGCCCTGGCCGGCGCTCGGCGTCAGCTGGCTGCGGTGGCGGGCGAGCGCCGCGGTCCGGCGCGGCAGGCTGCTTCGGGCGTCGATCGCGAGAAACCGGCCGTCGCGCAGGTCGGCCGGGTCGCTCCAGACGGCGTATTGCAGCACGTCGATGCGCCGCCGGGCGTCACGGGCCACGGCGTAGGCCAGCTTCGCCGAGGCGACATGGTCGCAATGCGCGTCTCGGAGCGCAGTGACCGCTATGGCGTCGACCCGGTCCCGGCGGCAGAGTCCCGCGAGGCGCCGCGCCGCCGCCAAGAAAGTGGGCGACCCCAGGTCGGGCGGGCGCGCATCACGCCAATCGAGGAACTCGATGGGCGTATCGGCGCGCCGCGTCAGCGCCCGCAGGGCCTCGCGAGCCTCCCGGCGGCGAAGCTCCGCCAGCCGACGTCGAGCGGATGCGTCCACGCATGGATGCGACCCGGAGCCGTCGGTCACGAAAACGACGCCGGCGAGCCTCCCGCTGTCGCTCGCCTCCGCAATCAGCGCGCCGGCGCCCAGCGTCTCGTCGTCGGGATGCGGCGCGAGCACCAGCCAGCGTGCCTTGGCGAGGCGTCCGCCGAAACGCGAGGCGCGCGCGATGAGCGACGGGGGAGCGGTCACCACAGTTCGTCCCCCGCGCCCCAGCAATCGCGCTCAAGCCAGGCGGCCGCGGCGCGATCCCTCGCATGATCGGGCGCGGCCTGCCTCAGATAGAGCCCGAGATCGCGGCAGAACCGGTCGAGATCGCCGCCGGTGAAGAAAGCGCGCGTGCCAACGGCCCGGCTTGCGAGTTCGATGACGTCGAGGCCGGCGCGCTCGACGACGCCCCGCGTCATCAGGGCGAAGGAGTTCGCGTCCGGCGCCTCGCTTTCAGACCGGAGGCCGGCCTCGCGCACCCAGAGATAGGCTGACCGGGCGGCGACGACCGCCGCGCCGAACTGGGAGCGGACGAGAGGGTCTTCGCGGGCCGCCTTGTTCAGGGCCTCGCGCATCAGCGTCAGGATGCGCTCGACGCCGCCAAGCTGCACGGCGGCGAAACGCCAGGCGCCGCCAGTGAAGCGGGGCTCGAGGTCATAGTCGCCGGGCCCCCCCAGCAGCATGTCCGGCGCGACCGCGAGACCGGACAGATCATAGCGACCGCTCATCGTCGCGCGCATGCCGCGCACCGTCCAGCCGGACACATCGGCGCGCGGGGCATCCTTCGCCGGCGCGATGACGAGACGGCGCGTTTCATCGCGGGCCGCAGTGACGATCGCATAGTCGATCTCGCCGGCGCCGGTCGCAAAACTTTTCGCACCTTCGAGCGCGTCGTCGACGGTTATTCGGACCCCCGGCGCGGGTTCCGTCGCCCAGACCCCGTAGACCCTCCCTTCGACAAGGCGCGTCGCGAGCTCCGCCTTCTGGGCGGCCGAGCCATACCAATCGAACAGAGCAAGCGCGTTGACATGGCCCTCGAAGATGCGGCCGAGACTGAGGTCCGCACGTCCGACGATGCGGAGCGCGTCCATCAGGGCGTCTGCCCGCTGGGCTTTGGTCAAAGCCGCTCCGCCGCTCTCGCGGGGCGCGAACGCGGTGAGCAACCCGGCTTCATGCAGCGCCTCGACGCCGTCCCGGGGAAACGACGGCGCGGCGTCCGCATCGCGTCCCGCTCTATCAAGAGCTGCGGCGCTCCGTTTGGCCCGTTCCACGACCTCCGCCGCAGGGTCCGCGGCTGGTCGGCGATCGGTGCGGCGGAGAGGCGTCACGGTCATGTCGCGCAAGGTCCCTGTCGAGCCGCAAGGCCAGCCATGGACGGGGAACGTGCGAGAGGCCGAAAAGTCTGCGTCTTGCACAGTATTTTCTTCGCCGCCCGCCGCACAGTGAACGTCGTCGGCCAAGGATGAGGTCAGTTCGGCAGCGCCTGGCAATTGGCGCCCGCGCGCAGCGCTACATGCACGATATCGCCGGCCGAAAACGGCGACGCTCCGGCCTGGCGTGGGGCGTCGATGATGATGGTCTGCCCGTCTGCGAGGTCGGCGTGAAGGCGCAGCGCGCGGCCGTGGAACACCACGCTCGTGATGCGCGCCGGCGCCGCTCCCGCCGCTCCGGCTGTACAGACGATGAGGTCCTCCGGCCGGACGCAGATCGTCCGCTCCGTCCCGGCAAGGCGGCCGGCGCCGTCATCGGCGGCCACATCGAGCGCGAGGCCACCCGCGGAAAACGGGGGCCGACTGTTCTCTCGGGCCCCCTCGGCCGTTGCGCGCAGCAAGTTCATCGCGCCGATAAAGCGCGCCACGAAGGCGGTCTCGGGCCGGTCATAGAGCGTCGCGGGTTCGGCGATCTGCTCGATCTTCGCTTTGTTCATCACAACGATGCGGTCGGAGATCGACATCGCCTCGGTCTGATCATGGGTCACCATCACGAAGGTCGTGCCGAGGCGCGATTGCAGGCGCTTCAGTTCGACCTGCATCTGCTCGCGAAGATGCGCGTCGAGCGCGGAGAGCGGCTCGTCGAGCAGGAGCAAGCGAGGTTCGCAGACGATAGCGCGGGCGAGCGCCACGCGCTGTCGTTGTCCGCCGGACAGCTCCTGGACGCGCGCCCCGATTTTGTCGGCAAGTCCGACGAGCTCCAGGGCTTCTGCCGCGCGGCGCCGCTGCTCGGCTTTCGGCGTCCTGCGAAGCGACAGGCCGAAGCCGACGTTTTCGGCGACGGTCATGTTCGGGAACAGAGCGTAGTCCTGAAACACCGTGTTAAGCGGGCGCTCGTGCGGCCGGAGAGCGGTGATGTCGCGCCCGTCCAGCAGCACCCGGCCTGCGGTCGGGCTCTCGAAGCCCGCGATCACCCGGAGCGTCGTGGTTTTGCCGCAACCGGACGGACCGAGCAGCGTCAGGAATTCGCCGGAGGCGATGTCGAGGTCGACGCCGTCCAGGCCGACGACGTCTCCTGCAAAACGCTTCGAAACGCCATCAAGCCGCAACAGCGGATCAATCGCCATCGCGGACTTTCGAGGGCTTGGTGGTGTTGACCCAGAGAATCTCGCAGCGCTCGTCGCTCGTGTTGCGGAAGGCGTGGGTCAGGGTGCTCTTGAACGCGAAGCTGTCACCTGCCCTGAGCTGATAGCGGGCGGAGTCGATCGTGAGCTCGACCTCGCCGGCGCTGACGAAGCCGAATTCGTGACCGGCGTGGGCATAGGCTTCCGCCGTGCCGCCGCCAGGTTCGACCGTGACGAGCAGGCCTGTGAGCGTGGCGCCGGGAGGGGAGAGCAACGCCTTGGCGATGCCCTCCGACCGAACCGGCAGCGAGCGCCGGTCGCGAGGACGCACGCAATAGAGGTCGCTCGCCTGCTCCTCGCCGTCGGCGATAAGTGCCGAGGGCTCGCAGTCGAGCGCCGCCGCAAGCGGCCAGATCACTCGCACTCTGAGCGAGGTCATACCGCGCTCGATCTGGCTGAGCGCGCCAATCGAGATGCCGGCGCGCGTCGCAAGGTCGGCGAGCGACAGGTTGCGGGCGAGCCTCATCGCCCGCACCCGCCGTCCGACGCGGACGTCCGCCTCGTCCAGTTCCCGCGCCGGCTTTTCCGCCAGCGCGTCATCGAGCTTCCGCATGCGTCTGGTCCTGCGTTCGGTGGGGGGCCGCTCAGCCCCCCGCCTTGACCTTCTCGAACATCTTGGCGAGCTCGTCGTTCTGTTTCATCGGCCCGGTGAAGACGGTCTCCTTCAGCACCTCCTCGGGGTCGGCCGGCAGCTGAAGCGTCTTGAGCTCTTCCTTCGAGACCAGATCGAAGGCGGCCTTGGTCGAGGCGCCGTAGCCGTAGCTCTGGATCAGGTGCTGGCCGGACGCCGCCTCCAGGCGGCTGTTGATGAAGTCGTAGGCGAGATCGACGTTGGCGGAATCCTTCAGGAGCACGAAGCCGCACGCCCAGGTCAGCATCCCTTCCTTGGGCTTCATGAACTCGACCGGAACCCCCTGCTTCCTGAGTGAAGTGGCCGACGCGTTCCACGTCATGGCGGCGACGAGTTCGCCGCTCGAAAGCGCCTGCTCCACCGACGTCATGTCGGTGGTGTAGCTGCTGAGCAGCGGCCGCTGCTCGCGGAGCTTCGCCGCGACCTTGTCCATCTCCTCCGGCGTCATGTCGAAGGGGCTGACGCCCGCGAGCAGCGCGGCGACGACGGGCGTATCGTGAACAGCGTCGATGGTCGCGATCTTGCCGGCGTACTTCTTGTCCCACAGCAGATTCCAGCTCTGCTCCGGATCCTTCACGATGTCGCTGCGGTAGAGGATCGAGGTGTTTCCCCAGTCCCAGGGCACCATCCAGACTTTCCCGTCGCCCGCCTTCAGATCCGGCAGGTTCCGGAAGATCGGGAAGATCGCGTCCCAGTTCTTTATCCTCGCGGTGTCGATGGGCTGGAGCAGGCCCTCCTTGTTCCACCGCGCGATCTTGTCATAGCAGGGGTGCGCAAGGTCCGGGTGGAAGCCCGCCTTCACCTTGGAGAAGGCGTCGTCGTCGTCGCCAAAGGTCGTTGTCTCGACCGCGTCCGGATGCGCTGTGTTGAAGCTCTGGTTGAATTCGGGCAGCTCATAGCCCGACCACGTGAAGTATTTCAGTTTGTCGGCCGCCATGGACGGCGCAGCGGAGAACGCGAACGCAAGCGCCGCGGCGGCGAGGCCGGCGGAAATCCTTTTCGTCGAGCATGTCATCGCAGTGCCCTCTGTGGTGGTCATCGGGTGGCCGTGACGGGGGAGGCGGGGATGCGGCCCGGAGCGGGCCGGGTGACGGAAAGGCCGCGCCGGCGCAGCGCCTCGGCGAGCGCGGCGATCGCGATCGAGGCGACGAGGATCGTCGTGCCGAGCGCCATCACCGATGGCAGCGCCTTCGGAAAGCGGAGCTGCCCCCAGATGAACAACGGCAGGGTCGGCTCGGCGCCGGCGAGGAAGAAGGCGACGATGAACTCGTCGAACGAGGTCAGGAACGCCAGCATGAAGGCCGAGCCGATGGCGGGCGCGGCGAGCGGCAGCATGATCCGCGCGAAGGTCGGCCAGCCGGTCGCGCCCAGGTCGGCCGCGGCTTCCGCGATGCTTTTGGGGATCGCGGCGAAGCGGCTTCGCATCACGACGACGGTGGTCGGGAGCGCGACCAGCACGTGGCCGAGGACGACGGCCGAGCGAGAGGGCCCGAGGCCGGCGAGATTGACCAGGATCAGCAGCGCGATGCCCGCGACCACGCCCGGGATCAGGATCGGCAGCCGCGCCAGCCCCGAGATCACCGAGGCTGCGCGTGAGCCGCCGCGCATCTCCATATAGGCGATGGTGACGCCGCAGAGAGTGGCGACGCTCGCCGCGATCATGGCGACGAACAGGCTCGTCAGCAGCGCGCCGTAAAGGGCCTCGTTATCGGCGAGCGACTGATACCAGCCGAGCGTGAAGCCCTTCAGCGGAAATGCGGCCTGGATTGAATCGTTGAACGAAAACAGTGGGATGAGGGCGACGGGAAGGTACAGGAACACGAGGTACAGCACGACGTAGCCGCCGAGGAGACGGCCGTCGGCGCTGCGTCCGGCGGCGCTCACGTCCGGCTCCCGAACGCACGATCGGCGTGGCGGGCGAGCAGAATGACGGCGAGGATCACCAACATCACGACGACCGCGAGCGCCGAGCCGAACGGCCAGTCGTTGGCCTTGCCGAACTGTGACTGGATCAGCGAGCCGATCATCGTGCTCGAGGGACCGCCGACGAGGGCCGGGGTGACGTAGTCGCCGACCGTCGGAACGAAGACGACAAGGGCTGCGGCGAGGACGCCGGGCATGGAGTTGGGGAGCACGATCCGGCGGAAGCTGGTGAACGGCCGGGCGCCGAGATCGGACGCAGCTTCGAGAAGTGATGTCGGGATCGTCTGAAGAGACACATAGATCGGAAGTATCGCGAACGGCGCATAGGCGTGAGCGAGCGTGATGACGACCGCAGCCGGCGTGTTGAGAAGCGCGATCGCCGGCTCGTTCTGCAGGCCTGTTACTATAAGGGCCGAGTTCAGGACGCCGTTATACGCGAGCACGATCTTCCACGCGAAGACGCGGAGCAGATAACTCGTCCAGAACGGCAGGGTGACGAGGAACAGGATCAGTCCGCGGCGGGAGCCGGCGTGGAAGGCGAGATAATAGGCGACGGGATAGGCGGTGACGACGGTCGCGGCCGTAACGAGGCCGGCGATCGACAGAGATCGGATTATGACCGTCCAATAAAGCGGATCGATTGCGATCGAAACGAAGTTTTCGATCGTAAAGCCTTCGCCCAATAACGGCCCGGCATTGTTGCGTAGGCTCAGAAACAGGACAAGAGACAGCGCGAACAGGATCAGGACGACTGTGGCGAGCGCGCCCGGAAGCAGCATCGCCGCCGTGAATACCGTGTCGCGCTTGGCGCTTAAGGCGCCGGCTGTCGTCGCATCGCGGGTCATCGAAGTCCCGTTCGCATGCTTGAAACAGGACGAGCCTATTTCACGAATATGAAACCTGCAATGGCATTCTCAGCGCTCGAGCGCGTCGAGCGTTCGATACCAGGCGATCGCCGCTGCGACGCCGAGCGCGCGGAAGCCATGCAGCGGGATCGGCCGGATCGGCGACAGCGGAAACGGAAGCCGCTCGCGGTCTCGGTCGACGAGGTAGTCGACGAGCTCCGGACCCAGCGCCGTCATCAGCCCGACGCCGCGCCCCTGGCAGCCGACGGCGGTGACGAGGCCGGTCTCCGGCTCGTGGACATGGGGCAGATGATCGGGCGTCATCGCCACCCGGCCGAACCAGCGGCGCTCGATCGTCGTTCCGGTCAGCGCCGGGTAAAGCCGGCCAAGCGCGCGATCGAGATGCGCCCAGTCGGCCTCCGCCGTCGGCTCGGCCATGCTGCCGCGGCCGCCGAGCGCGAGCCGCCCGTCCGCAGTCCGGCGGTAATAGATCACGATGCGCCGGGAGTCGGAGACGGATTGCCCCCCGGGCAACGCCGCCGCGAGTTGCTCGGGGGCGAGAGGAGCGGTCGCGATCTGGAAGGAGTGCAGCGGCACGATGCTGCGCGCGAGGCCCGGGATGAGCCCGTCGGAATAGGCGTTGGCGCCGACGATCACCATCGGCGTCTGAATCTCGCCCCCTGAGTTTAGAGCGATCCGCCAGCCTCCGCCTTCTCGCCGCAGCGCCGCGGCGCGCTCGTTTTCGGCGATCCTGACGCCGGCCGCCGCGCAGACACGCGCGAGTTCGGAGATGAATGCGAGCGGATTGATCACGCCTCCGCGGCGGTCGATCCAGCCGCCGAGATAGCCCTCGGCCCCCGTCAGGCGCGCGATCTCCGCGCGGTCGAGCAGCGAAACGTCCGCGCCGAGACCCCGCCACTGGCGGTCGCGTTCCGCCGCGAAATCGAGCGCCGCCCTGGTGTGGCACGCGTAGATCCAGCCGTTGCGGGCGTGGTCGACGTCGAGCTGCTCGCGCGCGATCGTTTCGAACACCCGGTCGGCCAGCGTCGAGACAAAGCCGACGAGCCGCTCGCCCCGCGCCGGTCCGAAACGCTCGATGATCTGCTCGGGCTCGAGCTTGAGGCCGGGGATGACCTGGCCGCCGTTCAGTCCCGAGGCGCCGTCGCCGACGCGGCCGGCTTCGACGACGCGCACGGAAAGCCCGCGCCGGGCGGCGTGGAGGGCCGCGGACAGGCCGAGGAATCCGCCGCCGACGATCGCAAGATCCGCCCGCTCGACGCCGGACACCGGGTCCTGCTTCAGGGCGTAGCCGGTGGGCCGCGTCCAGACCGGGGGAGGGGCGCTGCGTTTCATCGGGCCGCCTTAAGGGCTGAAAGCCGTCTGAAAACGATATCCAGAAATTCACGTTTGTGAAATGCGATCGTGAGGGAAGCGCGAGTTAATCGCGCGCCCAACGAGTTGATCGCGGGTTAATCCGGGTTAATTCCGCGATGATTCAGGGCGATTAACCCGTCGTCGCTGCCTCCCGGCCCTCAGGCGGGGACGCGAAACCGCGAAGCGCCAGGGAAGTCGGGCGCCGGCGCCGCCATGCTCGGGGGCATTGCAGCGTTTGCGCCCCGGCTCAAGGCCGGGACGCAATAAGGAGCACGCCCGGGCTCCCGGAGGCGCGGGCGGCCCGCTCGGCCGCCCGGTCGAAGCGCGCTTCGCCTCAGCGCCAGCCGCCGGAGGCGCTGACGATTTCTCCGGTCAGCCAGGACGACTCGTCGGAGGCGAGGAACACGGCGATCTTGCCGATGTCGTCGGGACGGCCGAGGCGACCGAGCGGCGTTGCGCTGATGATCGTCTTTTCGAAGTCGGTGCCGGCGATGCCGACGGCGGTGAAGCCCTCGGACTCCGTGGCGCCCGGAGCGATCGCGTTGACGCGGATGTTGCGCGCGCCGAGCTCGCGCGACAGCGACACGGTGATGTTGTCGACTGCGCCCTTGGTGGAGGAATAGATCACGGAGTTGGGCGCAGGATTCGACCCGACCACCGAACTTATGTTGATGATATTGCCGCCCTCAGGGCCGAAGTGTTTCAGCGCCTCCTGCGCGCTCAGGATCGTGCCGAGCACGTTGATGTTGTACTGGCGGTGGAACTCCTCCTCGGCGAACTCCTCGAGCGAGCCGAATTTGTAGACGCCGGCGTTGTTGACGAGGACGTCGAGCCGGCCGAACGCCGACTTCGTCTCGGCGAAGATGCGCTTCACGTCGGCTGCGACCGCGACGTCGCCGTGGACCGCGACGGCCTTGCCGCCCTTGCTGGCGATCTCCGAGACGACGCGCTCGGCGCCTTCGCGGCTGGAGGCGTAGTTGACGACGACGGAGGCGCCTTCGGCCGCCAACGCCTTGGCGATCCCGGCGCCGATGCCCTTCGAGGCGCCGGTCACGACGGCGACCTTGCCTTCGAGCTTACCCATGACCTGAATTCCCTGCTCTGGTTTCGCTTCCGAGCGAGCGGCGAGGCCTTATGGCGGCGTCGCTTCGTTCGATAGTTCAGAAATTGTGAACTAATGGACGATCTGTCAAGCGCGCCCTATATCGATTGTCATGAGGCCGCTGTTTCACCCATCTCCGGAGGACGTCACCGTGGAGGCGATCCTCCACGCGCTGTCGGACCCCGTGCGCGCGCAGATCTTTGCGGGCGTCGCATCGGCGGATTGCGCGCAGATCTGCTCGGCGTTCGCGGACGTCAGCGACCGGCCGGTGCCGAAGTCGACGCTGTCGCAGCACTTCAAGGTGCTGCGCGAGGCGGGGCTCGTCCGCAGCGAGCGCCACGGGGTCGAAGTCCGCAACACGGCTCGCCTGGGTGAGCTTCGCGAGCGTTTCGGCCCGCTGATCGAGGCGATCATGCAGGCGCACGCCAAACAGCAGTGCGAGACGCGCGCGAAGGCGGGGTAGCGCGCCGCCACGGAGCAAGACGGAGCGCGTCGTCCTCTGGCTTGACCGGAGGACCCCTGTTCGGGCAGGCGCCCCACGCCCGGCATGGCTGGTCCGGGTCGAGCCGGAACCACGACGGCGGAGCTTGAGGCTACGCCGGCGCCGTCCCGGAAGGCGGTGATTTCTCAGAACAGCGCGATCCTTGCCCGTTGCGCGCGGCGACCCTTGCGAAAATCCTGTCGGCCGCCAGCGGAAGCGTCCGGAAGCGCTCTCCGGTTGCGTCGTGGACCGCGTTGGCCAGCGCCGCGGCGACCGGGTTGAACGGGCTCTCGCTCATCGACTTGGCGCCCATCGGGCCGATCGCGTCGCAGGTCTCGGCGAACATCACCTCGGTGCGCGGCGCGTCGGCGAAAGCCGGGATGTGGTAGGCGCGCAGGCTCTTCGTCTCGACCGCGCCGCCGGGTCCGACGTCGACGTGCTCGTAGAGCGCGGCGCCGACCGCCTGCGCGACGCCGCCCTCGATCTGGCCGCGGCACTGCATCGGGTTGATCACGGTTCCGGCGTCCGCCGCATGGACGCTGCGAAGAATGCGGATCGCGCCGGTGACGCGGTGGACCGCGACGCGGAACGCCTGAACGTTGAACGCGACGGATCGGAGCGAGCCGTTGGCCTCGCCGGCGGCCGACAGCGGCGACTGGCCTGCGATCTCGGCGAGGGAGACCGAGGCGTTGCCGGCGACGACGCCTTCGGCCGTCAGCGCGCAGGAGGCGAGGGGGGCGTTCAGCAGGGCGGCCGCGACGATCAGGATGCGCTCGCGCAGCGCGTTCGCTGCGTCGAAGCAGGCCTTGCCCGCGATCATCGTCCCCGTCGAGCCGAAGGCGCCAGTGTCATAGCCCGATGCGTCGGTGTCCGACTGCACGATGCGGATGCGGTCCGGCGTCGTGCCGAGCGCGGAGGCCGCGAACTGGCCGTGGACGGTGGTCGAGCCGGAGCCGAACTCCGCCGTGCCCACCGCGAGCTCGTAACCGCCGTCCGCGCTCAGCCTCGCCTCGGCGTGCGAGAAGTGGCCGCGCGGCGGCACGGTGTCGAGCATGGCGATCGCCACGCCTTCGCCGATCAGCCAGTCCGGCGGAAGGCGCGGCTCGCCATCGCGGCGCGCCAGCGCCGCCTCCACCAGGTCGAGGCATTGGTCGAGGCCGTAGCTGCCGATCTCGACGTCGTGCGGCTCGTCGTCGAAGGCGACGAGCGCGTCGTCGGACCGGATCATGTTGATCCGGCGCATCTCGAACGGGTCGATCCCCAGCCGGCGGGCGAGTTCATCCATCGCGGATTCGATGGCGAAGCTCGTCTGGCTGAGGCCGTAGCCGCGGAAGGCGCCGGCGGGCACGGTGTTGGTGTAGACCGCGACGCCGTCGACCCGCTTGTTGGCGCAGCGATAGAGCGCGACGGATTCGTTGCAGCCGTGGAACAGGACGCCGGGGCCGTGATTGCCGTAGGCGCCGGTGTTGGAGACGACGTCGATTGCGATCGCGGTGAGCCGGCCGTCAAGGGTCGCGCCGAGCTTCACGCCGACCCGCATCGGGTGGCGGGTGGTGGCGCCGGTGAACTGCTCCTCGCGCGTGAACTCCAGCTTCACCGGCCGGCCGAGCTTCAGCGCCGCCAGCGCGGCGACGTCCTCCGTCAGCATCTCCTGCTTGCCGCCGAAGCCGCCGCCGAGGCGGGCGCACATCACGCGGACATCGGCGACGTCCATGCCGAAGACTGTCGCAAGCCGGCGGCGGGTGAGGAAGGGCGTCTGCGAACCCGTGCGGAGGTTCAGCCGGCCGCGCTCATCGATCCAGGCGATCGAGCCGTGGGTCTCGAGATGGGCGTGCTGGACGCGATGGGTCTCGTACACGCCCTCATGGACGACGTCGGCGGCCGCAAATCCCGCGTCCGGGTCGCCGACCGCGCCATGGACCTCGGCGCAGACGTTGCGCTCGGGCCGCGCCGCGCCGGTCTTGGCCGGGTCGTCGTGCAGCAGGGGCGCGCCGGGGCGCATGGCCTCGAGCGGAGCGAACACGGCCGGGAGGACGTCATAGTCGACCCGGAGCAGCCGGCAGCCGAGTTCGGCGGCGGCTTCCGTTTCGGCGACCACCGCCGCGACGCGCTGTCCGACGAAGCGGGCGACGTCGTCGAGCACGCGCGTGTCCGGCGGGTCGTCGGCGTCGAGCTCGTGCAGGCCGGTGGAGAACAGCGTCTCCGGCGCGTCCTCATGGGTCAGCACCAGCCGGACGCCGGGAACGGCCATCGCCGCCGCGACGTCGATCGAGACGATGCGGGCGTGGGCGTGAGGCGAGCGCAGCAGCTTGAGGTGCAGCAGGCCGGGCATGTCGACGTCGAAGGTGTAGGGCTCGGCGCCTGTCACGATGCGCCGGCTTGCGGGCGCCGGCGCGTCGGCGCCCGCGCCCCGACCGGCGGCCGGCGCCGCGACATTGCGGACCCCACGGACGGCGTCCGCGATCGAACGGTAGCCCGTGCACCTGCACAGATTGCCTTTCAGCGCGCGCGGCAGGTCGTCGAGCTGTTCGGGCGAGAGCGCTGCGACGGTCGCGATCATTCCGGGCGTGCAGAAGCCGCACTGGAATCCCTGCGCCGCGACGAAGCGCTCCTGAACCGGCGACAGCGCGTCGCCGCGGGCGAAGCCTTCGATCGTCGTGACCTCCCGGTCGTCGGCGCGGAACGCAGGGTAGACGCAGCTGTGCACGGGCCGCCCGTCGACCTGCACCGTGCAGGCCCCGCAGTCGCCGGCGTCGCAGCCCTTCTTCACCCCGAACCAGCCGAGCCCCCGCAGGAAGGTCCTGAGGCACTGGCCGGGACGCGGGGTTTCATGAAAATCCTCGCCGTTGACGTGGAACGTCACGAGGCGAGCTCGCGGCGGATCTCCTCCGCGAGGTGGAAGGTCAGGCGCCGCCGCCAGTCAGGATGGCCGTGTATGTCGTCGTGATAGAGCGTGTCCGGGATCGCCCGTTCGATCGCCGCGCCCAGCGCCCCGCTCTCCGGAAGCGTTTCGAACACAAGCCGCACGGGGCGGACGGTCGCGGCGGTCACGGTCAGCGCGAAGCCGCCGTCCGGCGCCTTCAGCCCGATCAGCAGCGCGGCGGAGCGGCCGCCGGGGGTGAGCGAGGCCTGGCGGAAGGCGGAGCGGGACCGGAGGCCCGCGAGCGGCAGCTCGATCGAGCGCAGCAGCTCGCCGCGCGTCAGCACGTTGCGCCGGTCGCCGGTGACGAAATCGGCGGCGGCGACGCGACGCCCGGTCCCGTCCGGCGCCCAGATCACGCAGGTCCCGCCGAGCGCGGCGGCGAGCGCCGTCATCGGTCCCGCCGGCAGCGACAGGCAGAGGTTGCCGCCGACCGTCGCCATGTTCCAGATCTTGAACGAGCCGAGCAGCGCGTCGCAGCACTGGTCGATGAGCGCGCCCGCCGTCCAGTCGTCGGGACGGGGGAAGGCGTGAAGCTCGCGCAGCTTGCAGGTGGCCGCGACCCGAAGCGCGTCGCCGGTCAGTTCGAGCGGCGTCCAGCCGAAGCCGTCGAGGTCGATCAGCCTGACGAGGTCGAGCTGCGGCTCGGAGAACAACCAGGTGCCGCCGCCGAGCCAGCCGTCGCCGTCGCGCCACTCCGACAAGGACGACGCGTCGGGGCGCGTGACGATCTCGGCGATGGTGTCGAGGTCCAAGGACTGCTCCCCTCAAGCCGCGCGGCGGAGCTCCGCGGGCTTCGGCCTCGGGTGGCAATCAGCATGCCATGTCCCGCCGCCGCGCCTCAGTCCGCGGCGATCGTCGCGACGCTCCCGGGCGCGAACGCGATCTCCTCGAGGTTCGCCCCCGGCCCCTCCCGGTCGACGACGACAAAGTCCTGCGTCTCGGCCAGCGTCAGCACCGGGAAGTGCCAGGCGCCGGCGGCGTAGTTCACGCCCTGGTCGCCGCGGACGCGGAAGCAGCGCAGCGTCGCGAGGTCAGGCGCGCGCCCGCCTTCCGCCACCACCGCCAGCCAGTCGTGCGGCGACAGCGGGAAGAACGCCTGGCTTCCCAGGGGATGCCGCTCCAGCATGTCGATCGCGATCGGCGAGGGGCGGCGCGTCGCGCGGAAGATCGACAGGATCGCCCGGCCGCCGCCGGTCGCGACGTCGAGCGCGGCGAGATCGTGGAAGCGGCGCGCAAAGCCCTGGTTGATGGCGCGGGTCTCGGCGCCGTCGATCTCGATCACGTCGCCGAACGGCCCGAAGGCGGCCTTCGTCAGCGGCTCGGGCCGAAGGGTCCTCACATGAGCGTTCCGAACAGGCGGAGCCGCGAGACGCCGCCGTCGGGGAAGATGTTGAAGCGGACGTGGCTGATCGGTCCGAGCTTCGCGACGTCTTCGCCGCCGAACATGTGGATGTGGTCGGCCTGCAGCTTCTTCGACGGCAGCAACTCCGGCCAGAACATCGACTGGGTGATCAGCGACCCCCGCGCGCCGTGCTCGACGCGGGCCGCCTGGATCGAGCAGCTGTCGGGAAAGTTGCCCTTGAAATGCGCGGTGTCGACCTCGATCCGCTCGACCGCGCCGGGGGAGGCCAGCGCGACGATGATCCAGTCATTGCCGGGCTCGCGCCGCCGCCGCGTCTCCCAGCCGTCGCCCATGTTGACGCCGCGGCCCTCCGACAGCAGGCGCAGAACCGCGCCGTAATGGGCGTCGTTGTAGGCGATGATCCGCCCGCCGTTCTTGGCCGCCGACAGCTCGACCTCGCCGGCCCGCTCCTGCGCCGTCCACTCGCGGAACGGGATCCCGTGGACCCGCAGCCGCGCGATCCCGCCGTCCGGGAAGATCTGCAGCCTGAGCCAATTGACGGGATCGTTCTCGGTCACCGCCTCATAGCGGTGGGCGTTCCCCTTCAGCGGCGTGGCGCGCACGAGCGGCCGCCAGCGCGCGCCCGCGTCCGCGTCCGGCGCCGTGTCGCTGTAGAGGCCCTCGATGGAGGCCGCCGGCGGATAGTTGCCGGTGAAATGCGAGGTGTCGATGTCGACGCCCTTCACCACGCCGGGCACGCCGAGACGGATCAGGCACCAGTCGTTGCCGCCGGAACGGCGACGCCTGGTCTCCCAGCCGTCCATCCACTTGCCGTTGGCGTCGAACTCGTCCGGCAGGAACACCGGCGCCGCGTCCTGCAGCAGCCGCTCCTTCGGCGCGAAGAACTCGTCCGACGCGAGCTCCGCCGTCGAGCCGAGCAGCGGGGATGCGAGGTTGACGTAGTCGTGGACGAAGTCGGGAGCGTCCGGGTCGCGGTGCATCGGCGTGGCCTCGGGAGATTGCGTCTCGCGGATTGAGGACGGCGCCATCCGGCCTAAAGCATCATCGGATCACGCTCAATCGCCGCCGCTTTCAGGGCCGGTCTCGAGCCGCCGCCGCGCCAGCGCGTCGAGCCGGATGCGGGCTATCTTGTGCGCTTCGTCGAGCGCGCCGCGGAATTCGATCTCGACGCCGTGGCCGACGCGCGCCCCGAAAGCGCGCAGGATCTGGCCGCGCGACATGCCCGTCACGGCGATGATGAACGGAAAGCCGAAGCGGGCGCGGTAGATCTCGTTGAGCTGCTGGAAGCGGGCGTATTCCTCCGGCGCGCACTGGTCGAGGCGGGCGGCGGCCTGCTCGGACCGCGAGCTTTCGCTGAGCGGCTCGCCGACCTCGAGCCGACCGACCAGTTCCGGGTGAAGCTGCAGCAGCGCGAGCTGGCGCGCCGGGCCGGCTGTCTCGACCACCGCGGCCATCCGCGCCGCGAGGCGATCCGGGTCGTCGTCCGCCTCGCTCAGACCCTCCGCCGCGACCGCTTCGGCGACCCACGGGGAGCGCTCGTAGACGCCGCCATAGGTCGCGACGAAGTCCGCCACGGACAGCCGCGAGGGCGGGAGATCGGCGATGGTCATCCGCGCCTCGTCGGCGGTGGTCTGCGGAGCGTTGTTCTAGCCGCTCGCAGGCGGCGGCATCCAGCGCGGCGCGTGCCGAATTCGTCGGCAGGACGCCGGTTCATTGCCGAATTTTTGCCCCGTGACAGCATTGCGCGCCCGGATGGTTTGGCTCCACCTTTGGCGGGCGTCGGCCCATATGGCGGGCGCGCCCGAGACAGACCGGAGCGCCGTCCGCCGCGTGACCCGCCGACCGCAGCCCGCGCGCTCCGCTTCGCCGCTCGATCAGATCGCCGGCGGTCCCCGGACGGGGAGAGCGGCCTGACGATGGGTCGGCTGACGACGCATATCCTCGACACCGAACGCGGACGCCCGGCGAACGGCGTGGCGATCGACCTGCTGAGCGTCGCGCAAGGCGGCGCGGTCCGGCTCGCGAGCGCCGTGACGAACGAGGACGGCCGGACGCCCGCGCCGCTGCTCGAGGGCGAAGCCTTCGCAGCCGGACTCTACGAGCTTCACTTCCATGTCGGGCCCTATCTCGCCCGGACCGGCCGCGGCTCGGGCGGTTTCCTCGACACGGTGGTCGTCCGCTTCGGCGTGGCCTCCGGCGGCGAGGACCACCACGTGCCGCTGCTGCTTCAGGCCAACGGCTATTCGATCTATCGCGGCAGCTGAGGGCGCCGGTCTCGGCGCCGTCCCGCGCTTCAGGAACTGGCGGGTCTTCGGAAGAGAGACGGACGATCCGGCGGACGACGACAGGCGGTCCGGCATTTGCGTGGGACGCGGGGAAACAAGGCGATGCGATGACCGACGCGCCGATCCTGAAGCTGCAGGGCGTCACCAAGACCTTCCCCGGCGTGATCGCGAACGACAACGTCTCGTTCGCGGTGGGCGAGGGCGAGATCCACGCCCTGCTCGGCGAGAACGGCGCGGGCAAGTCGACGCTGGTCAAGATGATCTATGGCGTCCAGAAGCCGGATTCCGGCGAGATGACGTTCCGCGGCAAGCCCTATGCGCCGGCGCGGCCCTTCGACGCCCGCGCCGAAGGCGTCGGCATGGTGTTCCAGCATTTCAGCCTGTTCGAGACGCTGACGGTTCACGAGAACATCGCGCTCGGCCTCAGCAAGGCGGAGGCCGCGAGGGGCGACCTCAGGCGGCGGATCATCGACGTCTCCGCCGCTTACGGCCTCAAGGTCGACCCCGCGCGGCTGGTCGGGACGCTCTCGGTCGGCGAGCGGCAGCGCGTCGAGATCGTGCGCTGCCTGCTGACCGGGCCGAAGCTGCTGATCATGGACGAGCCGACCTCGGTGCTGACCCCGCAGGAGGTCGGCGTGCTGTTCCAGACGCTCAGGCGGCTGGCGTCCGAAGGCTGCTCGATCCTCTACATCTCCCACAAGCTCGAGGAGATCCGCTCGCTCTGCGACCGCGCCACGGTGCTGCGCGGCGGGCGCGTCGTCGGCAGCTGCGACCCTGGCCAAGAGACCACCCGCAGCCTCGCGGAGATGATGATCGGCGCGACCCTGAACACGCCGAGGCGCGAGCCGGTCGAGCCGGGCGCGATCCGCCTGCAGGTCGCCGAACTCTCGCTCACAAGCGACGAGCAGTTCGGCGTCGACCTCGAGAACGTCAGCTTCAACGTCCGGGCGGGCGAGATCCTCGGCGTCGCGGGCGTCGCCGGGAACGGCCAGACCGAGCTGATGGAGGCGCTGATCGGCGAGCGAACCTTGCGCTTTCCCCGGCAGATCCAGCTCGACGGCGTTCCGATCGGCCATGAGGGGCCGAAGGCCCGGCGCTCGCGCGGCATGTGCTTCGCGCCGGAGGAGCGGCTGGGACACGCCTCCGTCCCCGGCATGTCGCTATGGGAGAACACGCTGCTCTCGGCCGGCGCGTCCAACGATCTCGCGCCCGGCGGGATCATCAGCATAGCGAACGCCAGCAGGTTCGCGGGGGAGATCGTCGGCGCGCTCAACGTCAAGACGGCGAGCGTGCGCTCCGCCGCCCGCTCGCTCTCCGGCGGCAACCTGCAGAAATTCATCATGGGTCGCGAGATCCTGCAGAACCCCAAGGTTCTGATCGCCTCGCAGCCGACATGGGGCGTCGACGCCGGGGCCGCCGCCGCCATCCACCGCGTGCTGCTCGAGCTCGCGAAGTCCGGCGCCGCCGTGCTGATCATCAGCCAGGACCTCGACGAGCTTTTCACGATCTCGACCCGCATCTCGGTCATCGCCGGAGGCCATCTGTTCGCGAGCCAGCCTACAGAGGAATTGACGGTGGAGACGCTCGGCCTCGCCATGGGCGGCCGCAGCAAGGAGATCCGGGCGGCGAGGGAGGCGGCGCATGTTTAAGCTCGTCCCCCGCAGGGAGCCGAACGCGCCGATGCTCTATGCGACGCCGTTCATCGCCGTCGCGCTGACGCTGATCGCCGGTTTCGGGCTGTTCACGATCCTCGGCAAGGATCCGGTCCAGGCGATGGGCCTGATCTTCATCAAGCCGCTCGCCTCCTACAACAGCCTCGCCGAACTGCTTGTGAAGGGCGCGCCGCTGATCCTGATCGGCGTCGGGCTGTCGATCGGCTTCCGGGCTGGCGTCTGGAACATCGGCGCGGAAGGCCAGTTCACGATCGGCGCCATCTGCGGCGGTTCGGTCGCGCTCGGCTTCTATCCCGGCGGGGGCTTCTGGCTGCTGCCGCTGATGGCGCTCGCGGGGGCGCTTGGCGGCATGGCCTGGGCCGCGATCCCCGCGCTGCTGCGCACCAAGTTCCACGCCAACGAGATCCTCGTGAGCCTGATGCTCACCTATGTCGCGACGCTGCTTCTGGGCTTCCTCGTGCATGGGGCGCTGAGGGACCCGGACGGCTTCAATTTCCCCGAGAGCCGGCTGTTCCAGGACGACGCGCTGCTGCCGAAGCTGCTGCCGGGGTCGCGCGCCAACATCGGCTTCCTCGTCGCGCTGTTCGCGGCCGCCGCAGCCTATGTCTATCTCGAGCGGCTGATGCTGGGTTTTCAGGCGAGGGTGCTGGGCCAGGCGCCGCGCGCCGCCAGATTCGCCGGCTATTCCGAACGCCGCATCGTCTGGTCGAGCTTCATGATCTCGGGAGGGCTGGCGGGGCTCGCCGGCCTGTTCGAGGCGGCCGGCCCGGTCGGCCAGCTCGTGCCGTCGCTTCCCGTCGGCTACGGCTTCACGGCCATCATCGTCGCCTTCCTCGGCCGGCTGCACCCGGTCGGCGTGGTGTTCGCCGGCATGCTGATGGCGCTCACCTATATCGGCGGCGAGACCGCGCAGATCGAGATGAGCCTGCCGAGCGCGACCACCGGCGTGTTCCAGGGGATGCTGCTGTTCTTCCTGCTCGCGAGCGACGTGCTGGTGAACTTCAGGATCGTGCGCGCCGGCAAGCCGCTCGCGCCGGCGTCCGCGCCGGCCGCGGCCCGGCTCACCCCGGCCGCATAAGGAGAGCGACGCGATGGATCTCGTCCTCAGCATCCTGCTCGGCGTCGTGGTGGCCGCGACCCCGCTGGCGTTCGCCGCGATCGGCGAACTGGTGACGGAGCGCTCCGGCGTGCTGAACCTCGGCGTCGAGGGCATGATGATCATCGGCGCGATCGCAGCCTTCGCCGCCACCTACGGCACGGGCAGCTACATTATCGGCAGCCTCGCCGGCGCGCTTGCGGGCGCCGCGATGGGCGCGCTGTTCGGCGTCCTGACGCTGTCGCTGATGTCGAACCAGGTCGCGACGGGCCTGGCCCTCACTCTGTTCGGCCTGGGGCTCTCGGCGCTGATCGGGCAGTCCTATTCCGGCGTCTCGCTGCCGCGGTTCCCGCAGGTCCATATCCCGATCCTCACCGACATCCCCTTCGTCGGGCCGCTGCTGTTCGGGCAGGACGGGCTGGTCTACCTGTCGATCGCGCTGGTCGCCGGGGTCTCGTGGTTCCTCGCCAGCACGCGCGCCGGGCTGATCCTGCGGGCGGCGGGCGAGAACCACGACGCGGCGCACGCCATCGGCTATCCGGTGATCGGCATCCGCTACCTCGCGGTGATGTTCGGCGGCGCCTGCGCGGGCCTCGGCGGGGCCTATCTTTCGCTGGTCCAGACGCCGCTCTGGGTCGAGAACATGAGCGCCGGACGCGGCTGGATCGCGCTCGCGCTGGTGGTGTTCGCCTCGTGGAAGCCCACGCGCGTGCTGGGCGGCGCCTACCTGTTCGGCGGCGTCGCCATCCTCCAACTGCACAGCCAGGCGCTCGGCCTCAGGGTCGATCCTCAGATCCTGTCGATGCTGCCCTACCTCGCGACGATCGTGGTGCTGGTCGTGATCTCGCGCGACCGCATGACGATGACGCTCAACGCGCCGGCCTGCCTCGGCAGGGCGTTCCACGCCTCGAGCTGAGCCGCCCGCCCGCCGGTCTTCTGGAGATGGAGAGAGCAATGAACCGCGTATCCCGCCTGTTCGCCGGCCTCGGCGCGGCGCTCGCCCTGGGGCTCGCCGCCTCGGGCGCCGTGCGCGCCGACGACCCGCTCAAGGTCGCCTTCGTCTACACCGGTCCGGTCGGCGATCATGGCTGGTCCTACCAGCACAATGTCGGCCGGCAGGCGGTCGAGAAGGCGTTCGGGGACAAGGTGAAGACCACCTATGTCGAGAACGTCTCGGACGGGCCGGACGCCGAGCGCGTGATCGAGCAGCTCGCGGCGGGCGGCGCCAAGCTGATCTTCACGACGTCGTTCGGCTTCATGAACCCCACGCTGAAGGTCGCGAAGCGCCATCCGGAGGTGAAGTTCGAGCACGCCACCGGCTTCAAGCGCGCCGACAACCTCGCGACCTACAACGCCCGCTTCTACGAGGGCCGCTACGTCGCCGGCGTCGTCGCCGCCAAGATGAGCAAGTCCGGCACGATCGGCTACATCGCCTCGTTCCCGATCCCCGAAGTGGTGATGGGCGTCAACGCCGCCTATCTCGGCGCGAAGACCGTCAACCCGAACATCAAGATCAAGATCATCTGGGTGTCGAGCTGGTTCGATCCGGGCAAGGAGGCCGACGCCGCCAAGGCGCTGATCAATCAGGGCGCGGACGTGCTGATGCAGCACACCGACAGCCCCGCCGCCATGAAGCTCGCCGAGGAGCGCGGCGTCTATGCGATCGGCCAGTCCTCCGACATGGCCGATTTCGGCCCCAGGGCGCAGCTGACGTCGGTCGAGGACCACTGGGACGAATATTACATCGCGCGCGTCAAGGCGGTGATGGACGGAACCTGGACCTCGACCGACACCTGGGGCGGCCTCAAGGACGGCATGGTCGTGCTCGCGCCCTACGGCAAGGCCGTGCCCGAGGACGTCGCCAGGCTCGCCGACGAGACCAAGCAGGCGATCGTCGACGGCAGGCTGAAGCCGTTCACGGGACCGCTGAACAAGCAGGACGGCTCGGTCTGGCTGAAGCAGGGCGAGAGCGCCCCCGACAAGGACCTGCTGTCGATGAACTTCTACGTCGAGGGCGTCGAAGGCGGCCTGCCGAAGTAGGGCGGGGCGGGCGCTCCCATCCGGTCAGGGAGGCGCCGAGCGCCGCCGTCATGCCCGGCGAAGGCGGCATGACTGCGGCGGAGCCTCTCGAAACGTTCGAGCTCTAGGAGTCCAGCCTTTGGAACCGATCCTCTGGGAGTGGCTGAGCGTCTTCGTCCGGTGGACGCATGTGATCGCGGGCGTCGCGTGGATCGGCGGCTCGTTCTACTTCGTGCATCTCGACCAGAGCCTGAAGCAGAACGCCAGCCTGCCGAAGGGCGCCCACGGCGACGCGTGGCAGGTCCACGGCGGCGGCTTCTACCACATGGTCAAATACCTGGTGGCGCCGCCCGAGCTGCCGGAACACGTCACCTGGTTCAAATGGGAGGCCTACGCCACATGGCTGAGCGGCTTCGCGCTGCTCGCCATCGTGTATTATTTCGGCGCGCGCCTCTATCTGATCGACCCCGGCGTGCTCGACATCGGGCCGAAAGCGGCGATCACGCTCAGCTTCGCCGGGATCGCGGCGGGCTGGCTGGTCTATGACGGGCTGTGCAGGTCGCCGTTGGCCGCGAGCAACCTCCATCTTGCGATCGCCGGGTTCGTCTTCCTCGTCGCGATGAGCTTCGGCTATTCGCTCGCCTTCAGCGGCCGCGGCGCCTTCATGCAGATGGGCGCGGTGATGGGCACCATCATGGTCGCCAACGTGTTCATGATCATCATCCCGAACCAGCGGATCGTGGTCGCGGACCTGAGGGCGGGGAGGAGCCCCGACCCCTCGCTCGGCGCCAAGGGCAAGCAACGCTCGCTGCACAACAATTATCTCACCCTGCCGGTCGTCTTCATCATGATCGGCAACCACTATCCGCTGGCCTTCGCCACGCGGTTCTCGTGGGCGATCATCGCGCTCGTCATGGTGATGGGCGCGTCGATCCGGCACTTCTACAACACCCGCCACCGCGGCCTGCCGTCGCCGTGGTGGACATGGGGGCTGACGGCGCTCTGCGGCCTCGCCATCATGTGGCTGTCGAGCCTCGGCCCCGCCGTCACGCGCGAGGCCGCAGCCGCGGCTCCGCCGACGCAGCTCGCCGAGGAGGCGGAGGGGGTGATCCAGAGCCGCTGCGGCATGTGCCACGCCGGCAAGCCGCTGATGCCCGGTCTGGGTTCGCCTCCGAAAGGCGTGAAGCTCGAGGACCTCACACAGATGACGACGCACGCGGACGAAGTCCGCATGGTCGCCGTGCTCACCCATTCGATGCCGCCGGGCAACATGACCCGGATGACCGCTGAGGAGCGTGAGACGGTTCGCCAGTGGCTGGACAGCGTGGAGTGAGGGGCATGAACCGCCGAAGCCGCACGATCACCGCCGCCCGATGACGTCTCCCGCCGACTATCCCCGCGACATGCTGGGCTACGGTCCGACCCCGCCGCGTCTGCGCTGGCCGGGCGACGCGCGGATCGCGGTGCAGTTCGTGCTGAACTACGAGGAGGGCGCGGAGAACAGCGTGCTCCACGGCGATCAGGCGTCCGAGACCTTCCTGTCCGAGATCGTCGGCGCGGCGCCCTATCCCGGTGCGCGGCACATGAGCATGGAGTCGCTCTACGAATACGGCTCGCGGGTCGGCGTCTGGCGCGTGCTGGAGACCTTCCGCGCGCGCCGCCTGCCGCTCACGATGTTCGCGGTCGCCATGGCGCTCGAGCGCAACCCGCTGGTCGCCGAGGTCGCGCTGAAGGACGGCCACGAGATCTGCTCGCATGGCCTGCGGTGGATCAACTACCACGGCGTTCCCGAGCAGATCGAGCGCGAGCACATGGCGCGCGCGATCGAGATTCAGACCCGCATCGCCGGCGCCCGGCCGCTGGGCTGGTACACCGGGCGCACCTCCGAGAACACCCGCCGGCTGGTCGCGGAGGAGGGCGGCTTCGTCTACGATTCCGACGACTACAGCGACGACCTGCCGTTCTGGAGCCGGGTCGTCGACAAGCCCCACCTCGTCGTGCCCTACACGCTCGACGCCAACGACATGCGCTTCGCCACGCCGCAGGGCTTCAACACCGGCGAGGACTTCTACCGTTATCTCCGGGATTCCTTCGACGCGCTCCACGCCGAGGGTGGGACGACGCCGCGCATGATGTCGGTCGGGCTGCATTGCCGGATTATCGGCCGCCCCGGCCGGATTGGCGCGCTGGCGCGGTTCCTCGATCATGTGACGCGGCATGACGGGGTGTGGATCGCGCGCCGGATCGACATCGCGCGGGCGTTCATCGCGCAGGTCCCGCCGGAGCGGGGGTAGGGGCGGGGGCCCTCAGGCCTCGCTCAGGAACATCCGGTAGGCCGGGTTGTCGGTCTCGTCCTCATAGGGGTAGCCGAGCGCCGAGAGCCGCTCCTGAAAGCGCGGCCGGTCGGCCTGGGGAACCTGGAGGCCGACCAGCACCCGGCCATAGTCCGCGCCGTGGTTGCGGTAATGGAACAGGGTGATCGTCCAGTCCTGTCCGACGCCAGACAGGAACTTCATCAGCGCGCCGGGCCGCTCGGGAAACTCGCAGCGCAGCACCACCTCGTCGACGAGGCCAGGCGTCCGGCCGCCGACCATATAGCGGATGTGGAGCTTCGCGGTCTCGTTGGCGGTGATGTCGAGCACGTCGTAGCCAAGCGCCTCCATGCGCTCCACGAGCTCGGCCTTTTCGCGCCTGGAGTCGCCGAGCTTCAGCCCGACGAAGACATGCGCGTCCGATCCGTCGGCGTAGCGGTAGTTGAACTCGGTGATGGTGCGCCCGCCGATCACCTCGATGAAGCGGCGATAGCTGCCGCGCTCCTCGGGGATGGTGACGGCGAGCAGGATCTCGCGCGCCTCGCCCAGCTCCGCGCGCTCCGCGACATGGCGCAGCCGGTCGAAGTTCATGTTGGCGCCGCTGTTGATCGCGATCAGCGCGCCCTCGCGGTCGCCGCCGCGCGCGGCGTAGGTCTTGAGGCCCGCGAGTGACAGCGCGCCGGCGGGCTCGGCGAGGATGCGGGTGTCCTCGAAGATATCCTTCACCGCCGCGCACATCTCGTCGGTGTCGGCGGTGATCACCTCGTCGAGCAGCTCCCGGCAGATGCGGAAGGTCTCCTCGCCGGCCTGCCGCACCGCGACGCCGTCGGCGAACAGGCCGACGCGGTCGAGCGTGACGCGCGATCCGGCGTCGATCGCAGCCTTCATCGAGGCGGCGTCGGCGGGCTCGACCCCGATCACCTTAACGTCAGGTCTCAGGAACTTGACGTAAGAGGCTATGCCAGCGGCAAGTCCTCCGCCTCCGATGGGAACGAAGATCGCGTCGATCGGCCCGCCGTGCTGCTGCAGCATCTCGACCGCGATCGTGCCCTGGCCCGCGATCACGTCCGGGTCGTCGTAAGGGTGCACGAAGGTCAGGCCGTCGCGGTCGCCGAGTTCGCGGGCGTGCGCGTAGGCGTCGTCGAACGTGTCGCCGAACAGCACGACGGTTCCGCCGAAGTGGCGCACGGCCTCGATCTTGATGGGCGGCGTCGTCACCGGCATCACGATCGTGGAGGCGATCCCGAGCCGGGTCGCCGAGAGCGCGACGCCTTGCGCGTGGTTGCCGGCCGAGGCGCAGATCACGCCCGCCAGCCGGTCGCTCTGCGACAGTCCCGAGATCTTGTTGTAGGCGCCGCGGATCTTGAACGAGAACACCGGCTGCAGGTCTTCGCGCTTGAGCAGCGTGTGCCGGCCGAGCCGGGCGCTCAGCCGCACCATCGGGTCGAGCGGCGTGTTGACCGCGACGTCGTAGACCCGCGCGTCGAGAATCTTGCGAACGTAGTCCATCGAGCCGCCTGAACCCCTGCGCCACCGGTTGGCGCTCTGTCGCTTACGCAAAACCGGCGGCGGCTGCCACTCCCTTATCCGGCATGCCCGCCCGGCTTCATGCGGCTCCGGCGTAGCGGGCGACCGAAAGGTCGGCGCCGTCGATCTCGGGCGCGACGCCGCTGATGAGGTCGGCGAGCAAGCGGCCCGAGCCGCAGGCCATGGTCCAGCCGAGCGTGCCATGGCCGGTGTTGGTGAACAGGTTGGCGTAGCGCGTGGCGCCCACGATTGGCGTTCCGTCCGGCGTCATGGGCCGCAGGCCCGTCCAGAAGGTCGCGCGCGAGACGTCGCCGCCGTCGGGGAAGAGATCGCCGACGGAATGCAGCAGCGTCGAGCGCCGCGGCTCGCGCAGCAGCGCGCTGAAGCCGGCCAGCTCCGCCGTGCCGCCGACGCGGATGCGGTCGCCGAGCCGGGTGATCGCGATCTTGTAGCTCTCGTCCATCACGGTGGAGACCGGCGCGGCCTCGGGCTCCACGACAGGGATGGTCAGCGAATAGCCCTTCACCGGATAGACCGGCAGGTCGATTCCGAGCGGCTTCAGCAGCGCAGGCGTGAAGCTGCCGAGCGCCGCGACATAGGCGTCGGCCGTCACGCTCTCGCCGTTGGCGAGCACGACGCCGGAAATCGCGCCGCCGGCGGCCGAGAGGCCGGAGATCGCGGAGCCGTAGCGGAACGTCACGCCGAGCCCGGCGCAGATCGCGGCGAGGCGCTGGGTGAAGAGGTGGGCGTCGCCAGTCTCGTCGCCGGGCAGCCGCAAGCCTCCGACGAACTTGTTCGAGACGCGCGCGAGCGCTGGCTCCGCCGCGATGCAACCGGCAGGGTCGAGCACGGTGTAGGGCACGCCGTACTGGTTTAGCACCACGGTGTCGTCGCCGACATGGTCGAGCTGCTTCTGCGTGCGGAACAGCTGGAGCGTGCCGCGCTCGCGGTGGTCGTATTCGATGCCGGTCTCGCCGCGCAGCGCGATCAGCGCGTCGCGGCTGTATTCGGCGACGCGCACCATCCGCGCCTTGTTGCGGCGATAGGCGTCCTCCGTGCAGTTCGCGAGCATGCGCGCCAGCCAGCCGTAGAAGCGCATGTCGACGCTCGGGCGGATCACCAGCGGGCGGTGGCGCATCATCAGCCAGCGCAGCGCCTTCACCGGAATTCCGGGAGCGGCCCATGGCGAGGAATAGCCCGGCGAGACCTGGCCTGCGTTGGCGAAGCTGGTCTCAAGACCTGCGGCCGGCTGGCGGTCGAGCACCGTGACCTCGTGGCCGGCCTTTGCGAGGTAATAGGCCGAGGTCACGCCGACGACGCCGCTTCCAAGCACCAGTACGCGCATCTCGGATCCCTTCAGGACTGCGGCGCAAGGCCGTCGGGCTCCGCGCAGGGCCGTCCGACGCGACATCCGCCGGCTGCGGCGGGAACGCGCCCGACGGCGATCAGATCGTCGACATCGACCTTCCGCGCAAGCGCCCGGCGCTGAATGATTTTCCGGCCCGCCTGGCGTCCTGGCGGCGGTCAGCGCGTCGCGGGCGTCCGTCGATCCTCGAACGTGACGCGGGACGTCAGCCTTTCGAAGCCCGGCGAAGGGCGCGGGCCATGGCGGGGCCGCTTGGCGCGGCGACGTCGCGGCGTTAACAAGCGCAGCGGCGTCGAACGACGTTGCGGAGCTGTCGTCTCCCGCTAGATTGGCGTCACGGTCGCCGTTCCGGTCGCTGCCTCCAAGCGACCCGGCCGCCGTATTTGCAGATGGTTTTTCCGATCTCCGATCCTCACGCCGCTGCGACAGACCCGATCCGGCTTGCGGCGCTCGAGAGCTACGACGTCATAGGCTCGCCTCCCGAGGCGAGCTTCGAGGATATCGTGGCGGTGGCGGCGGAGGCGTGCGGCGCGCCGGTCGCGCTGGTCAGCTTCGTCGGCGCCGACCGGCAATGGTTCAAGGCGCGCACCGGCTTCGAAGCCTGCGAGACGCCGCTCGAGCAGTCGGTCTGCGTCTATGCGATGCAGGAGTCCGACCTGCTCGTGATTCCCGACCTGACGCTCGACCCGCGCACCGACGGCAATACGCTCGTCACCGAAAGCCCGTTCATCCGCTTCTACGCCGGCGCGCCGCTGGTGAGCCCCGAAGGGCAGCCGCTCGGCTCCCTCTGCGTCATCGACGTCGAGCCTCGCCCGGAAGGACTGACGCCGGCGCAGGCCAGCATCCTGCGCGCGCTCGCCCGCCAGGTCATGGGCCATCTCGAGCTGCGCCGCGCGGTCGACCGGCGTGACGATGCGATCGTCGCCCAGTCGCTCGCGCAGCGCGCCGAACAGGCGGCGTCCGCCGTCATCCGCGACCAGGCGGTCAAGCTTCGCCTCGCGCTCGAGGCGACGCGGGTCGGCCTGTTCGACTACGACGTCCGCGCCGGCCGCTTGGACTGGGACGCCCGCACGCGCGAACTGTTCTGGGAGCCCGAGGACACGGTCGTCACCTACGCCGACAACTTCCTCGCGAGCCTTCATCCGGACGACCGGGACGCCGTCGACGCCGCCGTACGGGCGGCGCTCGATCCCGCCGGGAGCGGGGTGTTCGAGCACGAGCACCGCGTCGTCAGCCCGGACGGGTCCGAGACGCGGTGGATTTCGGCGCGCGGCCGGCTGGTCGGCGGCGACGACGGCCCCCGCCTGATCGGCACGATGCAGGACGTCACCGCCCGCCGGGAGAGCGACGAGCAGGTCGCGGCGGCGCTCGAGCGCTACCGGCTCGTCGGCCTCGCCACCAACGACGCCGTCTGGGACTGGGACCTGCGCCGCAACCACATCGTCTGGAACGACGCCCTCACGCAGGCCTACGGCCACGCGCTCGACGAGATCAAGCCGACAGGAGAGTGGCGGATCGACCAGATCCATCCGGACGACCGCGCTCGCGTCTATGCCGAGATCCGCGCCGTCATCGACGGCGACGAGAACGAGTGGTCCCACGAATACCGCTTCCGCTGCGCCGATGGCCGCTACGCCGACGTGCTCGACCGCGGCCATCTCGCCCGCAACCCGGACGGCCTGCCGATCCGGCTGATCGGCGCCATGCTCGACCTGACCGAGCGCAAGGCGGCCGAGGAGCAGTTCCGCGCCGTGTTCGAGGGCGCGAACATCGGCATGGTCCAGATCGACCCGTTGACCGCCAGGGCGATCCGCGTCAACGACAAGCTCTGCGAGATCTGGGGCGCGACGCGGGATTCCGTGATCGGACATTCGGTCGCGAAATGGACGCCGGAAGAGGACGACGAGGCCCGCGCCGCGCTGCACGCCCGTCTCGCGCGCGGCGAGCTGATGAACACGCTGCTCGAAAAGCGCTATCGCCGCGCTGACGGCAGGATCGTCTGGGCGCGCGTCAACCTTGTCTCGCGCAAGGTTCGCGGCGCGATCCAGACCACGGCGATGATCGAGGACGTCACCGCCGAGCGGGAGGCGCGGGAGCGTCGGGACGCTCTCGTCGAGTTCGGCGCGCGGCTCCGCGACCTCGACGATGCGCGCGCGATCGCGACGGTGGCGTGCGAGATCCTCGGCCGCAACCTTTCGCTCGACCGGGTGAGCTTCGGCGCGGTCGAGCCCGGCGCGGCGGTCGTCGACATCGAGGTCGACTGGCGGCGCGGCGACGCGGCGAGCGCGGTCGGACGCCACCCGCTCGACCGCTTCGGCGACCTGCTGGCGACCGCGACGCGGGGCGAGGTGTTCGCGATCTCGGACGTGCGCCGTGACAGCCGCACGGCCGACCACAGCGACGCCTACGAGGCGGTCGGGATCCGCGCGATGCTGCATGTCCCGCTGGTCGAACGGGGCGCCCTGATCTCGCTGTTCTTCCTGCACGTCGCCGCGCCGCGAGAATGGCCGCCGGAGGCCGTCGCCTTCGTCCAGTCGATCGCGGATCGCACGCGGGCCGCGATCGCCCGCGCCCGTGCGGAGGAGCGCCAGCGGCTGCTGAACCACGAACTCAGCCACCGCATGAAAAACCTGCTGACCATGGTGCAGGCGGTCGCGGCGCAGACGCTGCGGAGCGCCCCGGACCTCGCGGCCGCCGGCGACGTGCTGTCGAGCCGCCTGATCGCGCTCGGCAAGGCGCACGACATCCTGCTCGGCGGCGAGTATGAGGCGGCCGGGCTGCGGGCGATCGTCGAGGAGGCGCTGAAGCCCCACGCCGACCGGCCGGGCCGCTTCGTGCTGGACGGGCCGGACGTGGAGATCGGCTCGAAAGCCGCGCTGCCGCTGATCCTGATGATGCACGAACTCGCCACCAACGCCGCGAAGTACGGCGCGCTGTCAGCCGCCGACGGCCGCGTCGCGATCGAGTGGAGCGTCTCGGGCGAGCCGGGCGCGCGGATGCTGCGGCTGGTCTGGGCCGAGCATGGCGGTCCGCCGGTCTCGCCGCCCACGAAGAAGGGCTTCGGAACCCGCCTGATCGAGCGCGGCCTCGCCGGCCAGGTCGGCGCGAACGTGAGCCTCGACTTCCAGCCGGCCGGCCTCCGCTGCGTGCTGGAAGCCTCGCTCGTGCAGATGCAGGAAAGCGACTAGACGACCGTCTGGCATGCGTCTCGCATTCGCCCGTCATCTGGCCGACCGCCAGCAACAGGAGCGATCTCGCAAATGACACGCGCCGAAGTCACCGAACTCGTCCTCTGCGCCAAGCGCCTGAAGGGCCTCACCTGGAAGGAGATCCACGAAAAGGTCTCGGTCTCGACCTCGCCCGTGGTGATCACCGCGGCGATGCTCGGCCAGATGAGGCTGGAGCCGAACGAGGCGGCGAAAGCGGCCGAATTGCTCGACTTGCCGAAGGAGGCCGAGATCCTGCTGACCGAGGTCCCCTATCGCGGCTCGCTCCCGCAGGTCCCGCCGACCGATCCGCTGATCTACCGCTTCTACGAGCTGGTCCAGGTCTACGGCACGACCTGGAAGGAGCTCATCCAGGAGGAGTTCGGCGACGGCATCATGTCGGCGATCGACTTCGACATGACGCTGGAGCGCCAGCCCGATCAGAAGGGCGACCGCGTGAAGCTCGCGATGTCCGGCAAGTTCCTCGGCTACAAGCGCTACTGAGGCGCGGCGGCGTCTCCGCCCGACCGGCGGATCTGACGCCGTCGGTCCGCGCCGGTCTGCGACGACTCTGCGTCCGAGATGGATGGTCCGGCCAGGCCGGACCATGACGGGGAGGGCTGCGCCTGATCTAAGCTGACGCCTCAGCCCCAGAACGACGGAGCCGGTCTTGTCCACGCTGCTGATCAAACACGCCGAGATCCTCGTCGCCATGGACGACGCGCGGCGCGAGCTTCCGGACGGCGGGCTGTTCGCCCGCGACGGGGTGATCGAGCAGGTCGGCGCGACGCCGGAGCTTCCCGCGACCGCGGACGTCGTGCTCGACATGACCGGCCACGTCGTGACGCCGGGCTTCGTCAACACCCACCATCATCTGTTCCAGAACCTGACCCGGGTCGTGGCCCAGGACGAGCTGCTGTTCGACTGGCTGCGGACGCTCTATCCGATCTTCGCGCGCATGGGGCCGGAGCATATCCGGGTCTCCACGCTGGTCGGCCTCGCCGAACTCGCCGAGAGCGGCTGCACCACGAGCTCGGACCACCTCTACCTCTACCCGAACGGTGCCCGCCTCGACGATTCGATCGAGGCCGCGGCGGAGGTCGGCGTGCGCTTCCACGCCACGCGCGGCAGCATGAGCATCGGCGAATCCGACGGGGGGCTGCCTCCGGATGCGCTGACCGAGCCGGAAGGCGCGATCCTCGCCGACTGCCGGCGCGTCATCGAGATGTTCCACGACCCAGAGCCCTTCGCGATGACGCGGATCGGCGTCGCGCCCTGCTCGCCGTTCTCGGTCAGCCGCGAGCTGATGCGTGATTCCGCCGAACTCGCGCGCGCCTACGGCGTCGGCCTGCACACCCATCTCGCCGAGAACGTCGAGGACGTCGCCTATTCCATGGAGAGGTTCGGCGTGCGGCCGGGCGCCTACGCCGCGGATCTCGGCTGGTGCGGCCACGACGTCTGGCACGCCCACTGCGTGCAGCTCGACCCGCAGGAGATCGACCTGTTCGCCCGCACCGGGACCGGAGTCGCGCATTGCCCATGCTCCAACATGCGGCTCGGCAGCGGGATCGCGCCGGTGCGCGAGATGCTGGCGGCGGGCGTGAAGGTCGGGCTCGGCGTCGACGGCTCGGCCTCGAACGACAGCGGACACATTCTGAACGAGGCGCGGCAGGCCATGCTGCTGCAGCGCGTCGCGAAGGGCGGGGCCGCGCTCTCGGCCCGGCGGGCGCTGGAGATCGCGACCCGCGGCGGCGCGGCGGTGCTGAACCGGTCGGACATCGGCTCGCTCGAGCCCGGCAAGGCCGCGGACGTCGCCGCCTTCGACATGTCGGCGATCGAATTCGCCGGCGCGCAGTGGGACCCGGTCGCGGCTCTGGTGTTCTGCGGTCCGGTGAAGGCGGCGGCGACGATCGTCGGCGGCAGGGTGGTGGTGAAGGACGGGCGGTGCGCCACCATTCCCCGCGAGGACGCGCTTCGCCGCCATGCCGTTCTGGCGCGGGGCCTCATCAATGGCGACGCCTGAGGCGGCGACGCAGACCGTCCCCGCGGGGGCGCTCACGGCGCGCGGTTCAGGCCCGCTCTGGCGTCGAGATAATTCGCCCAGCGGCGCCTGATGGCGTCGCGCTGCGGCCCGTCCGGGCAATGGGCGGTTCGCGCGGCGTCGCGGGCGGCGCGCATTCGGGCGGCGTCGGCCTCGGGCCAGGAGTCGCCGAGGCCCGCCCCCAGCGTGCGCACCATCTCCGAGGCCTCGTCCTCGCTCGCGACGCCGCAGGCGACGACGTAGCCCGCGAACTGGCCGAGATATTCGAAGCGCTCCCTCAGGATATCCGGTTCGGCCGCGGCCGGCGTGGCGAGCAGCGCAAGGAGCAAGGCGCGTTTCATCGCAGCGAAGGGTCTCCGGCGGCGATGGAGGAGCGCGCCGCGCATCGCGGGCATACTAGACGCCGACGCGACGTGTCGTGAATGATGCGGAGCCGGGCGCTTTCGTCGGGCTGCGAGGGGACCATCCGGCGCGCATGACGTTCCTGCTTGAAAAGCGAGGTCCGACAGTGCCCGACGCCGATCCCTACGACCTCGAGCGCTTCGTGCAGGCGCAGGCGCCGGCGTTCGACCGTGCGCTCGGCGAACTCCGGGCCGGCGAGAAACGAAGCCACTGGATGTGGTTCGTGTTTCCACAGGCGCGCGGGCTCGGCGCCTCGCCGATGGCGGTCCGCTTCGGCCTCGGATCGCTCGATGAGGCCCGCGCCTATCTCGCTCACCCCGTCCTCGCGCCGCGCCTCGCGCTCTGCGTTCGGGCGGTCCTGGCGATCGAGGGACGCTCGTTGCGCGCCATCTTCGGGTCGCCAGACGACATGAAGTTCCGCTCCTCGATGACGCTGTTCTCGCTGGCGGACGCCGGGGGCGGGGGTCCGTTCGGCGAGGCGCTCGACCGTTTATGCGGCGGCGCGGCCTGCGAGCGGACGCTCTCGCTGATGGGCTGACCGGCGATCCGCGCGCGGTTTTGCGGTGGAGCAAGGGGGGGGGCGGCGTCGCGTCGCGTCGCGTCGATCATGACCGGCCTCGGCCTCTCGCCAGCGCGCGGCAACCGATTGTGAAACGATGGACGCCATAATGGCGACGAGCGGTTCGCGGGCCGCGGGGGGCGGAGCGGCGCGTGCTCCGTGACGAAAGGTCGAGACGATGTCTCATCAGGCGACGGCGGTTTCCGGCGGGAAGTCCGCCTTGTTCTATGCGTTGCCCGTCGTGTCGCTCATGGCCGGGCTCGCGACGCGCTTCGCCGCGCCGCCCGTCGAAGACATGCCGTTCCTTTTCGAGATCCTCGCTTCGGCGGTCGTAACGGCGCTGCTGCTTTCGACCGTGTTCGCCGTGCTGCACCACGCCGAGGAGGTGGCTGACCATGTCGGCGAGCCCTATGGAACGCTGCTTCTGACGCTCGCCGTCACGGCGATTGAGGTCTCGATCATCGTCGCGGCGATGCTGCACGGCGAGAACAACCCCACGCTGGCGCGGGAGTCGGTGTTCTCGACAGTGATGATCGTCTGCTCCGGCCTCGTGGGCGCCTGCCTGACGCTGGGGGGCCTGCGACATGGGCACCAGGACCTGAAGCGGCAGGGTACGAGCGCCTTCCTCTCCGTCCTGGTCGCGCTCAGCGTTCTCACATTGGTCCTGCCGAACTACACCCTCGGGACGGTTCCGGGAGCGTTCTCGACGGCGCAGCTGGCGTTCGTGAGCGGTCTTGCGGTTCTGCTCTACGCGGCGTTCGTGTTCGCGCAGACGGTGAGCAGCCGAGAGGACTTCGTCGAGAACCTGTCGTCTCCCGCCGAGAGAGTGGAGCGGTCGGCCGATGGGCGGCGGGTGGGCGTCAACGCCCTGCTTCTCGTTTCCGGATTGCTGGGCGTCGTGCTGCTCGCCGAGCAGGTCGCCGCCGGCGTCGAGAACGGACTGGCGGCGCTCCAGGTCCGTCAGGCCGACGCGATCATGGGCGCGCTGATCGCGTCGCTCGTGCTGATGCCGGAGGCCCTGTCGGCGATACGGGCGGCCTCCAACAACGAGCTTCAGCGAAGCCTGAACGTGGCGCTTGGCTCGGCCTGCGCGACGATCGGGCTCACGATCCCCGGCGTCGCCGCGGCGAGCCTCATCTCGGGGCGACAGCTCATGCTCGGGCTCGGGCCGGGCGACAGCGTCCTGCTGGTTCTCGCGCTCGCGACCAGCGTCCTGAGCTTCGGCACCGGCCGGACGACGGTGCTCACGGGTCTCGTCCATCTGGTGGTGTTCGTCTCCTACCTGTTTCTGATCGCCGTTCCCTAGCCGCCGGACAGGAGATCGGCCCGATCTCGGCGCCAGGCGGGACGGCGGTCGCCCTGTCTCTAGTCCGTCGTGGTCTGGCGGCGAAGGATGAGACGGATGGCGTCCAGACCGTCCGTCAGCGCAGCGGGACCCGGCTGCAGGATCAGAGGCGACTTGATCTCATGGACCCTTCCGTCCCTGACGGCGGGGATCGCATCCCAGCCGGCGCGGCTGCAGATCCTGTCCTTTGCGACCTTCTTCCCGCACCAGGAGGCGAGGATGATCTCGGGCGCCGCGGCGAGGACCCGCTCCGGCGCGACGATGCGGTCCTTCGCGGCGGCGCAAACGGAGAGCTCGGCGAAAACGTCGTCGCCGCCCGCGATGTCGATCAGCTCCGAGACCCAGCCGACGCCGCTGATGAGCGGGCCGTCCCACTCCTCGAAATACACGCGGGGGCGCGGCAGCCCCGCGCTCGCCTCGCGGATCTCCTCGATCCGCGCCTCGTAGGAGGCTGCGAGCCATTCCGCGCGCTGGGGGGCGCCGACCAGCGCGCCGACGCAGCGGATCATCGCGAGGACGCCGGCGACGTCGCGCTGATTGAACGCGTGGACATGGACGCCGGCGCGGATCAGCTCGGCCGCGATCTCCGCCTGGAGGTCGGAGAAGGCGAGGACCAGGTCCGGCTTCAGCGCGAGGATCTTCGGGATGTCCGCCGTGGTGAAGGCCGAGATGCGCGGCTTTTCCCGGCGTACGCGCGCAGGCCGCACGGCGTAGCCGGAGACGCCGACGATCCGGGCGTCCTCGCCGAGCAGATAGAGCGTCTCGACGGTCTCCTCGGTGAGGCAGACGATCCGGTCCGGCGGGAAGCTGCGCATCGACGTCTCCTCTCGGCGATCAGGCGGGAAGGCCTCTTTGCAGCGCGCCGACGCGGGCGGCCGCGCGCTCGTGCCGGGTGAGGGGCTTTAGGCCGGCGCCATGCTCCTCATACGCCGCGGCGCGCTTCACAGAGACGAGGCGTCCGTCGCCGAAGCGGTCCAGCATCGCCTGAAAGGCGGCGTGGCGCGCCGGATCGAAGGGCGTCGGGCGGCCCCGCGCGTCGCGGAGCGGGTGAGGGGGAGCGAAGCCGCCGCAGGGCGTGAGACCTTTCGGGATCGGCGCGTCGGCGGCGTGGGTGCGGCCGGTTCTCATCAGCTTCGGCAGAACATGGGTGTGCGGGCCGCGCGGGCTCTCGCCGCCTGGGGCGGGGATCGGCTGGAACACCTCGACCCGGCCGAAACGGGCGACGAAGACGCGGTGCGGGCTCGCCGTCATGACGGCCATCATGGCGCCGTTGGAGACGTCGAACAGCGACCGCCCCTCGCTCTTTCTGAGAGCGTCGATCAGCCGGACGTCGCTGGTCCGGACGCAGGCGTCGACCTGCAGCCGGTCGAGGCCGAGGTCGAACAGGATGGCGCGGCGGTCGTCGGCGCGCACGGCGGCGAGGTCGAGGCCGAGCTCGGTGACGACGCGGCGGCGGTTCATGTGGCAGGCCTCGTGCGGCAGGCAGAGCGCGACCCGCTGGCTCCAGGTGGCCGCCCGGCTCATCGCCGTCTCGTAGGCGAAGAGCGTCAGGTCCTGCATCGGTTCGAGCCGCATCGCGCCGCGGGCGGTGAAAGCCGCGAGGCCGCGGTCGCCGGGAAACGCCGCCGGCTCGTCGACGTCGCGCATGAATTCGGCGACGACGCCGAAGCTCCCGAGATGCCAGTGCGTCTCGGCTGATCGGATCTGCGCCTCCAGCGCCGCCGCGACCTCGTTCATCGTTCCCTCTCGGTTGGATCGATCCGGCGCCAGGGCGCGACCAGCGGCTCGCCATCGGCTTCGGCGCGGGCGAGCCTCACGCCGTAGGCGGCCGCGGCCGCCGCATCGGTCAGGACCTCGGCGGGCGCGCCGTCGCCGATCACGCGGCCGTCCGCCATCAGCACGAGGCGGTCGCAGAAGCGGCTCGCGAGCGTGAGGTCGTGGAGCACGACCACGACGCCCATGCCCCGACGCGCCGCCTCGGCGAGGCGCTCCATGACGCCGAGCTGGTGGAACGGATCGAGCGCCGCGACCGGTTCGTCGGCGAGCAGCCATTCGCCTTCGACCGCGAAGGCGCGCGCGAGCAGGATGCGCGCGCGCTCGCCGCCGGAGAGCCCGTCGATCGGGCGATCCCGGAAGCCCTGCGCGTCGGCCGCCTCAATGGCGCGCTCGACCGCTTCCGCGTCGCCGGGAAGCGCAGCGCGGCCGAAGCGGCGATGCGGAAGGCGGCCGAGCGCGACGACGTGGTCGGCCCTGAGCGGCCAATGGCCCTCCGACGACTGCTCGAGGTAGGCGAGCTTCCTCGCGAGCGTGCGCCGCCCGAGCTCCGCCAGCGACCGTCCGTCGTAGCGGACCACGCCCTCGTCGGGCGGCCTCAGCCCTGCAAGCGCGCGGAACAGCGTCGTCTTGCCGGCGCCGTTGGGACCGATGAGACCGACGAGCCGGCCGGGTCGGAGCGTCAGCGAGACGTGGTCGACGCGCGGTCTCCCGCCGATAAGGACGGTGAGGTTTTCGGCCGCGATCTCCATCACGCCTCCCGCCTCAGCCGCCAGAGCAGCGACAGGAAGAAGGGCGCGCCGATCAGCGCCGTGACGACGCCGAGCTTGAGCTCGGGCCGCACCCCGACCAGCCGGACGCCGATGTCGGCTGCGAGCACGAGCGCCGCGCCGCCGAGGCCGGAGACCAGCAGCAGCCGTCCGGGCCTTCCGCCGACCAGCGGCCGCAGCAGGTGCGGCGCCACCAGCCCGACGAAGCCGATCGCGCCCGCGACCGCAACCGACGCGCCGACCGCGAGCGCGGTTCCGACGATCAACAGCCCGCGCACCCGGCTCATGTCGAAGCCGAGGCTCGTCGCCGTGTCCTCGCCGAGCGTCAGCGCGTCGAGCGCGGGGCCGGAGGCGAGGATCATCAACCAGCCGGCGGCGAGCAGCGGGGCGGCGAGCTGGACATGGGTCATGCTGCGGTCGGCGAGCGAGCCCATCAGCCAGAACATGACCTCCATCGCCGCGTAGGGGTTCGGCGAGAGGTTGAGCGCGAGCGCGGTCAGCGCGCCGGCGAGGCTGTTGATGGCGACGCCTGCGAGGATCAGCGTCATGGTCGCCGGGCCCCGGCCGGCGAGCGCGTAGAGAGCCGCGACCGCGGCGCCGGCGCCCAGAACGCCCCCGATCGGGAGCGCGAGGCCGAAGGAGGCCGAAAGGCCGGAGTAGAACGCCATCACGGCGCCGAAGGCCGCGGCGCCCGAGACGCCGATCACGCCGGCGTCGGCCAGCGGGTTGCGCAGCAGGCCCTGCATGGCGGCGCCGGCGAGCCCAAGGCTGAAGCCGACCAGCGCGCCGATCAGCGCGCGCGGCAGTCTGAGCTCGATCAGCACCAGGGCGTCCAGCGACGGCCGGCCGGCCAACGCGTCGGCGATCGCCTCGCCGAGATCGATCGGCGCGTAGCCGACGACGATGGACACGCCGAGCGCAGCGACGACAATCCCGGACAGCGCCGCGACCAGCGCGCCGTAGCGTGGCGGGCCGGAGACCGAGCCTTCGACGGGCCAGGCCGTCATCGAGCGATCCCCGCCGCGGCGTCGACCAGCGCGTCGTAGGCGTTCGCGATCTCGGGGCCGTAGCAGGTCCAGAATTTCGGCGGGATCGCCACCACGCGCACGCGGTCCCCGAGCCGCTTCAACGCCGGGTGATTCAGGATTTCGGTCGCCATCGCGGGCGGGCCGGCGCGTTCGCCGTCGACGATCAGCAGGTCGACGCCCGACGTCAGGATCGTCTCCAGCGGAAGCTGGCCGTAATTGTCGAGCTTCAGCTCCGCCGCGACGTTCACCAGCCCGGCCCGCCGCATCAGCTCGTCCGAGAGCGAGCCGGGGCCGGCGGTGAAGCCGTTCGGCCGCAACACCGCCGCACGCAGCTTCGGCTCGCGGACGGGCGCGGGCCGCGACAGGCGCCGCTCGAGCTCGGCGATCATCGCCTCCCCGCGGTCGGGATGCCCGATCGCCTCCGCGACGCGGCGGATCTCCGCCCGCACCCCGTCCAGCGTGCGCGGCGCTTCGGCCTCCACGACCCTGAAGCCGATGCGCCTCAGCACCGAGGCGGCCTGCCGTGCGGTGTAGCGGCCCGCGAGCACGAGGTCGGGCCGCGCCGCCACGACCTCCTCGGCGAGGCCCCTGTTGGCCGGAACGCCTATGACTTCGGCGGCGACGTTCGAGCCGGCCGAGACCGCCGATAGCCATGTGACGGTCGCGACCTGCGAGGGGTCGCCGAGCCGGACCAGCAGCTCGTCGGTGCACAGATTGATCGACGCGACGCGGGCGGGGGGCGTCCCGGCCGCGCGCGCCGGATGGGCCGTGAAGGCGAGCGTCACGGCGAAGGCGAGCAGCGCGCCGCGCACACCGATCGCCGAAGCCGCACCGCTGGTCGTCGCTCGCCTCACGGCGCCGTCCGCGCCGCAGATCGTCTCGGTCGGCCCTCGCGGGACGATGGTCTCGTCGGGCATTGCGCCCCCCTTGTTTCGGAGCAGGAGGCCGGCGTCGGCGGCCGGCGTCGTCAGAACGAGACCTTGACGCCGCCATAGGCCGCGCGGCCCGGCGTGTTGTAGGTGAGGACCTCCTCGTATTTCCGGTCGAAGAGGTTCTCGATCCGCCCGTAGACCTCGGCGTTCTCGTGGACCTTGTAGGAGCCCGCGAGGTTGACGAGCGTGTAGGCCTTCAAGGGCGCGCTGGTCCGGGCGTAGGTCTTCGCGTCGTAGGCGAAGTCGCGCTGGCGACCGTTGTAGACCACGCCGAGGTTCACGTTCGCCTTGCCCTCGAGGAAGGCGTAGTTGGCGTTGAAGCTCGCGACGTGCCGCGGCCGGCGCACCAGCGTGGCCCCGGTGGCGTCTTCGCCGTCCGTGAAGGTGTAGGCGCCGCGCAGCGTGAGGCCATCGAGCGGCCTGACGGTCAGCCCGACTTCGACGCCGTCGATCCTGGTCGTGCCGGCCAGATTGATCGGGCGGTTGACGAAGCCGGTCGGGTCGCCCGGATCGGCGACCGTCTCGCTCGAGATCAGGTCCCTGACGCGCTGCTGGAAGTAGGTGGCGTCGAAGACGACCCGGTCGCTCCAGAGCGGCTGGTCGAAGCCGGCGTCCCAGCCCTCGCCGCGCTCGGGCTTCAGGTCGCCGTTCGGGATGTAGTTCCCCGAGAAGCCGAACAGCTCGAAGGTCGTCGGGTTCTTGACGCCCGTGCCCCAGGACGCGCGCAACTTGGTCCCGGTCTGGTCGAAGGTGTAGGCGCTCGCGAGGCGGTAGGTCGTCGCCTCCTTGAAGCGGTCGTTGAAGTCCTGGCGGACGCTTCCCGTGACGAACAGCTTCTCGAAAAAGCCGATCTGGTATTGGCCGACGAGGCCTGCGTCGTCGATGTGCCTGCGGAGCGGGTTCGCCGCGTCTTCGGGATACGGAAACGCCGTGAAGCTCTTCACGGCGTCGCGCGTGTGATCCGCGCCGAAGGTGAGCACATGGCTCGCCGGAAGCGCGCCTTCGGTCCGGAAACGGAGATTGGTCTGGTAGTCGAACCGCGTCATCTCGCCGAGCGAGGCGTAGGTCTTCAGGCCCGTCCCGTCGAAGCTGCGCCGGTCCTGGTTCGTGTAGGACAGGCCGAGCACATGGTCCCACGCGCCGTCGAGCAGCGTCGCCTTGGCCTGCGCGCGGCCGAAGAACTGCTTGCCCGTCTCGGTGTCGCGATTGTCGACCGAGGCGGCGAACGGATAGCCGTCTGACGCCGCCCCGAAGCCGTCGCGATCGGCGTCGAACTCCGTGTAGCGGGCGACGCCCGAGAATTCGAGGTTCTCCGTCGGCCTGACCGAGACCTTGGCGAGGCCGGTTCCGCTCCTGTAGCGGTCACGGTCGAGAGAGCTGGTCGGCGCGTAGGCGTCGAACCGCGTCGCGGTCGAGACGCCGCGGGTGCTGAAGCCCTGGCCGGCGATCAGGTAGTCGTAGGCCGCGGTTCCGCCGGACACCGAGGCCGTCCCGGTCGCCGTGTTGAACGAGCCGCCCTCGATGCTGGCGCGGAAGCGCGTCGGCCCCGGCTCACCCTTGCGAGTCACGATGTTGATCACGCCGCCGATCGCGTCCGAGCCGTAAAGCGCGCTTTGCGGACCCCGCAGCACGTCGACGCGCTCGACCTCGAGGTTGAGCAGGTTCGCGAAGTCGAACTCCGCGCTCGTGCCGGGGTCGTTCATGCGGACGCCGTCGACCAGGACGAGGGTCTGGTTGCCCTCCGAACCGCGGATGCGGATCTGGGTGAGCGCGCCGACCGGCCCGGTGCGGTTCACCGCGACGCCGGGCAGCTCGCGCAGCACGTCAGAGACGACGCGGATCTGGCGCTGCTCCAGCTCCTCGCCGGAGATCGAGGAGACCGCGCTGCCGATCGCGGCTGGCGGGCCCTCGACGCGGTTGGCGGTGACGGAGATCTCCTCGAGCTCCGTGGGGCCGTCGGCCGGCGCCGTCTGGGCCGCGGCGGAGGAGATCAGGCAGGCGGAAAGGGCCGCGGATGCGGCGAGGCGCGCGCAGGCGCCCTGTGAGCGGTGAGGAAGGCTGGACATCGGGACCCCGAGCGGGACGAGTGGCACGTCACCGCGAACTCGAGGTCTCACCCGTCACGCGCGGTCGCCCACGCCCGATGGCTCGCCCACCATCGGTGCACCCCGCCCGACGCGTTCGCGTGTGACCACACGACTGACGGCAGGTCTCCTGGCTCGCGGGTCGCTGCGGCTCCGTCGCCTTCCCAGACCGAAGTCCAGTGGCCGATGACGAAGTCGCTCGCCGCTCACAGTAGCGGGGGCTGCCGCGGCATGGGGTCGTGAGACCGGCACCGCGTTCCCTTTTGATCCCCGAGGGGAACCGTCGCGACGGACGCTATGGCGGAAATGTGGCGCGAGTCAACTGACGCCGGGGCCGCTTCGACTGATCGCCAATCTGGCGATAACTTGGCAAGTCTGGCTGGGGCGGGAGGATTCGAACCTCCGAATGGGGGAATCAAAATCCCCTGCCTTACCACTTGGCTACGCCCCATCGACCGACTATGGCCGGACGCGGCGATGGATAGCGGGGTCGAGCGGCCCCCGCAACAGCGCCGCGCGGCCCGAGGGCCGCCGGATGAAGCGGAGCGCATGAGCGAAGACATCGAATTCGACAGGTCGCGCGACGCAGTGGCCGGCGCGGTCGTCGAGGTCGCGCCGCTCGTGCGCCGCATCATCGCGCCGAACGCTTCGCCTTTCACCTTCACCGGAACCGCGAGCTACCTTATCGGAAAGGGTAAAGTCGCGCTGGTCGATCCGGGGCCGGAGGACGCCCGCCATCGCCGCGCGGTGCTTGCGGCGCTCGATGGCGAAACGGTCACGCATATCGTCGTCACCCACACCCATCTCGACCACACCGGCGGGGCCGCGGCGATGGCCGAGGCGCTCGGCGCGCCGCTGGTCGGCGCCGGCGCGCACCGCACCTTCCGTCCGCTGCACGAGGGCGAGACGAACCGCCTGGAGGCGGGCGCCGATCACGTCTACCGGCCGGATATCGAACTCGCGGACGGCGACGCCGTCACAGGCCCGGGCTGGTCGCTGGTCGCCGTCGCGACGCCCGGCCACACCGCCAACCATCTCGCCTTCTCCCTGCCGGAAGCCGACGTCCTGCTGTCGGGCGACCATGTGATGGCGTGGTCGACGAGCGTGGTCGCCCCGCCCGACGGCGCGATGGGCCCCTATGTCGCCTCGCTCCGCAAGCTGATCGCGCGGCCGGAAGACGTCTATCTGCCCGGGCACGGCCCGGCGCTCAGGAACGCCCGGCAATTCACCCGTCATCTGCTCGGCCACCGGCTGATGCGCGAATCCGCGATCCGCGGGCGGCTCGAACAGGGCGCGCGGCGTATCCCGGAGATCGTCGCCGAGCTCTATCGCGGTCTCGATCCGCGGCTCGCCGGCGCCGCCGGGCTGTCGGTGTTCGCCCATCTCGAGGAGCTCGTCGCGCGCGGGGAAGCCGCGACCGACGGCGTTCCCCGGCTCGACGGGATCTATCGCGCAGCAGGGTGAGGGCAGGTCAGGGGGCGGCGTTCGCGGCGGCGGCGGCGAGGTCGGCCAGGAACAGGCGGATGCGATCGGCGTTGGCGCCGAAGTCGATCCCGGCGAGCCGCGAGGCCGAGCGCATGTCGACCTTCGCGCCGTCGCCGTCGGGACGCACGCGGATCGTCACGACGTCGCGCAGCCGCAGCAGCGGCGTCGGGGCGACCGCCTCGATGCGGCCGGTCGGCGGACCGCCGCGCGGAAAGGCGGTCGGCCCGACGATGCGCCAGCCGCGGGATTCCACGAGGCCGAGCGCGAGATTGGCGACGTCCTCGGGGGCGAGCGCAATCCGCAGCGGCGCAAGGTCGGGATAGGCGGCGCGCTGCAGCGCCGCCATCTCCGGCGCGATCGCAGGTCCGGGGGCGGGGCGGTCGCCGGGATCGCGCTGGGCGCCGGCCCGGTCGAAGCGCGGCGGGTCGGCGAGGTCGGTCGAGACGTCGTCGGTCGCGCGTCCTGTGAGGTTGCGCGCCGCGACATAGGCGGGGCCGGCGAGCACGGCGCCGGCCAGCACGACGGCGAAGAAGGCGCGCACGCCGCCGCGCCGGCCGCCCACCCACACCGAGACCATGGCGGCGACGCCGACGAGCGCCGCGAGCGCCGCGAGCGTCAGGCCCGCGAGGAAGACGCTGAAGCCCGCGGCCGCCTCGACCGCGTGGGTGCGCAGCAGGACCGCCGAACAGCCCGTCACCAGGATCGAGAACCACGCGAGAGCGAGCGCCAGTCCTGCGAGCCGCGAGCGGCCGCGAGGCGGAAGTCGGAGGTCGAGGGTCATGCGCGTGCGCCGCAGATGCGTTTGAGGGCGGCGAAGGCCGGCCCGTCCATCAGCGGGCGCGCCGGCGGCGCGCCGGCCGCCGCGTCGTCGATCGCCCGCCGCCGCGCCTGGGCGTCGGGATGCGAGGCCAGATATCCGAACACCATGCCGCCGTCAGCCTTGTCCTCGCCGGCCAGCCGCGTCAGCAGCGCGCCGAGCGCCTTGGGATCCGCGCCGAGCTTGCGCATTAGGCGCACCGAATAGGCGTCGGCGTCGCTCTCCGCTCCCCGGGAGTAGGACGCCTCGGAAAGAGCCCGCACAACTGCGACCGCCGCGCCGCCGCCGACGAAATCGCCGAGCACGAAGCCGAACAGGAAGGACAGGCCGCCGGCCTGCAACACCCGCCGCGCGCCGTCGCGGGCGGCGACGTGGCCGATCTCGTGGGCGAGCACGCCCGCAATCTCGTCGCCGCTTTGGGCGCGCGCGATCAGGCCGTCGAACAGGTAGACCGGGCCTCCGGGCAAGGCGAGGGCGTTGGGGATGTCGCTCCGCACCGCGACGATGGTCACGGGGAAGGGGAGCGAGGCTGCGCCCGACAGCCGTTCGCCGAGAGCGTCGAGCGCCGCGCGGCCGTCGCGCTCGTCCGGACCATCGCCGCAGGCGAAGCTGCCGCGGCGCACCGGCAGGATCAGGCGGATCTGGCCGTCGAGGGCCTCGCCCATCCGCCGGTCGACGCTCCACGGCAAGGCGGGCGCGACGCGGTCGATCAGAGCGGGCAGGCCATAGAGGCCGAACACGACGAACGAGACCACCGCGGCCAGGCTCCAGGCGACCACCTTGCGGTCGACGCTCCTGTCGGAACCGTTCGACAGGTTCGGCGCGCGGGCGCGGATCTCGCGGGCGAGCGCCGCGTCGCGGATTTCGAGTCGCGCGAGCGCCGCGCCGCCGTCGCGCGTCAGCCGCAGGCCGCCGCTGGGATCAGCGACTTCGCGCAGCTCGCCAAACGGCCAGTCGAGGATCGGACGGCCGTCGGGCGCTATGATGCGAAGCGCCGTCACGCCGAGCTCGACATGGACGTCCTGCCGCCTGGCCGTCCGCCCGTCGAAATAGACGCCGAGGCCGCTGCTCATCCGGTCAGAACCCGCCGAAATCGAGCGCATCGGCGACGCCTTCGCCGAACGCGTTCGCCGGCGGAGTCGTCGACTGCGCGGCCATCAGCCGTCCGAGCCCCGCGATCGTCACGCTCTCGAAGGACCGCTTCCAGATCAGTCTTGCGCCGAAGATCTGCCAGACGGCGGCGACCGCGACGCCGGCGGCGAAATAGGACAGCGCGAACAGGATGGCGAACGCCGGACCGGCCTCGACGCCGCCCGCCTTCGCGCCCGACGCGTAGCCCAGCGCGGCCGCGACCGCGCCGATCGCGACGAGGCACACCACCGCCAGCAGGCCGAAGCCGAGATAGATGCGCAGGAACGCGAACAGGCCAAGGTCGGTCGTCACGCGCGTTTCGCCGATGCGGGACCCCTGCGCCCACCAGCGGAACTCGATCGCCTGATAGAGCGGCAGGATGACGACGAGCGCGATCGCGATCGCCAGTCCCGCGCCGACCGCAGCCATCCCGATCATGACGTCGCCGGACGGAGCGTCGCCCGACTGATGCTGGCTGACGACCCGGCCGACAAGCGCCAGCGGCCCGAGCACCGTGACCATCGCGATGAGCCAGAGCAGGACCCCGCGGCGGAACAGCTGCCGGCCGGTCGCGTCGAACGAAGCCTTCTGGTCCCCGAACCAGGTGTTCTCCATCTTGTAGCGTTCGAGGCTCGCCCGCATGAACGGGTAGAGCAGGCCGATGCTCACGATCGCGAGCAGTCCCCAGCCGATCGAGCGCGCGGCGTAGACGAAGCCCGAGCCGCTCTGCTGGAACCGCACGCCGCGCCAGACGGTCCGGGTGAGGCGATAGCGACGGGCGCGGAACAGCGCGAACTGCGCGAGCACGACGAAGCCGAGCGAGAACAGCGGCTGAAGGACCGCCTGCGCCGAGGGACCCGCGACGAGCGCGCCGAACTGGATCGCGGCCGAAAGCGGCGCGACGACCGCAAGCGCCACGAGGAAGCCGAGGAACAGCTCGATCCCGCGGCCGGCGTACTCCAGCCTGTCGCCGTCGATCTCGGTCCCGCCCCACAGGAAGCGCCGGACGTTCGTCACGAACCAGAACCGGTAGACGCCGAGCGTGAGAAGCGTGAGCGCGAGACCCTTCAGCACGACCGGCGCCATGGCGCCCGCCGTCCCGTGGAAGCGGGGCCGCGCTTCCGCCGGGCCGACGCTCCAGCCGGTCTCGTTCATGCCAGTCGCCGCCCCCGCCGCGGCCGGAACCGCTCAGGCGCGATCAAACCACGAGTCGATGCGGGGTGGCGAGATCGACGATCGCAGCGAGCGCTTTGCGCTTCGACCCATAGCTCGTCGTGGTCCGGCTTGACCGGACCACCCATGCCGGGCGCTGAGCGCCACGCTTGAACATGGGTCCTCCGGTCGAGCCGGAGGACGACGGCGGTGGTAGTCGAAGCATCGACCGGCTCCGGCAGCCGCCGGCCTGCGTGGGAGAGCCCCTCAGGCCGCGTGTCGGACGTTCTCGCTCGACGCCCAGCCTTCAGCGCGGTCGAGCGCGCGGCCGAGGCGATCGAACAGCAGGTCGATCTCGGCTTCCGTGATCACCAGTGGCGGGCAGATCGACACCGCGTCGCCGATGGCGCGCACGATCAGGCCTTCCTCCTCAGCGAAGGCCACGATCTTGGCTGCGACCGCGCGCTTGGGATCGAAGGAGCGCTTGGTCGCCTTGTCCGCGACCGCCTCCAGCGCGCCGACCAGCCCGACGCCGCGAGCCTCGCCCACCAGCGGATGATCGGCGAAGGCCGTCAGCCGCTTCTGGAAGTGCGGTACGATGCTCCTGACATGGCCGAGGATGTTCTCGCGCTCGTAGATCTCCAGCGTCTTGAGCGCGACGGCGGCTGCGACCGGGTGGCCGGAATAGGTGAAGCCGTGGCCGAAGACGCCGATCTTCGCGCTCTGCGATGTCAGCGCGTCGTCGATCCAGTCGGGGATGATGACGCCGGCGATCGGCGCATAGGACGACGACAGCTGCTTCGCGATCGAGATCGTGTCCGGCTTCATGCCGAGCGCGGTCGAGCCGAACCATTCGCCGAGCCGCCCGAAGCCGCAGATCACCTCGTCGGCGATCAGCATGACGTCGTGCTTCTCGAGCACCTGCTGGATCTTCTCGAAATAGGTCTTTGGCGGCACGATCACGCCGCCCGCGCCCATCACGGGCTCGGCGATGAAGGCCGCCACCGTCTCGGGACCCTCGGCCTGGATCATGGCGTCGAGGTCGTCGGCGAGCCGCGTCGCGAACTGCTCCTCGCTCTCGCCGTCGAGCGCGAAGCGATAGTGGTGCGGGCAGGCGGCGTGCCTGATCCCTGCGATCGGCAGGTCGAAGTCGATGTGGTTGTTCGGCAGGCCGGTGAGGCTGGCGCTCGCCACCGTCACGCCATGATAGGCCTTGATCCGGCTGATGATCTTCTTCTTCTGCGGCCGCCCCAGCGCGTTGTTGACGTACCAGACGAGCTTGACCTGGGTGTCGTTGGCCTCCGAGCCCGAATTGCAGAAGAACACCTTGGCGGCCTGGGTCGGCGCCAGCTCCTTCAGCTTCTCGGCGAGGGCGATCGCGGGATCGTGGCTCTTGCCGGTGAAGAGATGCGCGAAGGGCAGCTTGCGCATCTGTTCGGCGGCGGCCTGCACCAGCTCCTCGCGTCCATGGCCGAGCGCGTTGCACCAGAGGCCGGCCATGCCCTCGAGATAGGGCTTGCCGTCGACGTCGTAGACGAACACGCCCTCGCCGCGCTCGAGGATGAGCGATCCCTGCGCCGGCAGCGTCGAGAGGTTGCTGTAGGGGTGGAGCACGGTGGCGGCGTCGCGCGCCTGCAGATTGGTCACCATCGGGAAATCGCCTCGTTCGGGCCGGTCCGGCGAACAGACCTTAGGGCGGATCAAAGCCGGCGGGGAAGCCTCCCGGCCGGCTTTGGCGCGTGCGCCGCAGCAATAAATAATGGCGTCGGCGATGAGTCTTTGGTGGAACATTAAGGCGAAGTCGCCGTTAATGCGGCGGTCCGCCAAATTCCGCCCGGTGCAATGACGATGCGGCTCGCCCTGTTCGGCGCCTCCATCATGCTCGCCGCCTACGCGACGATGACTCACGTCACCTATCTCAACACCGGCGGCTACTCCGCGGACTGGCCGGAATATCGCCGCATCGCGGTCGTCTCCCCGCAGGACTGCGCCGCTTTGCTCGGCCGCGCCGAGCGAACGCTTGGCGAGAGCCATGGCCTGCGCTGCGAGGGCGTGCCGCGCTGGCGCCACTGGGCCAACCTGACCCGCGCGGCCTATGATCGCGACGGCGTCGGCGGCGTCGCGCTGGCTGTGCTCGGAGGTCAGGCGGTCGCGAGCGCCGCGGCTGCGCCGACGGCGCCCTGAACCGCCGTTCTCGTCCTGGTCATCCGGCTGAAGCGCTGGGCTGACGAAGAGGCCTAGCGCTCCGCTCCGGACTTATCCCCGGCCTGCTTCGGCGCCTCATCAGTCGGATCCGCGGGTTCGTCCACGGCCCACTGGCACAGCTTGCCATTTCCCCGGCGCGGCTGGAGGTCGACGTGGAGGTGGTCCTCGTGGTGGCTGTCCGAGCCGGGGCCAAGCACCGTGCTGAAGCGTCCGCAGGCGGCGCCCTTCACCACCGAGGCGAGCGCGTCGGGCATCTCCTTGGCGTAGATCCCGAAACTGCGGCCGTCGGCGAGCGCCAGCCCCGAAATGTCCATCGCATTGGCCCGGCCGTGCTCGCTGAGCTTGCCGCCGGCGACATTGTTGCGTCCGCGGCAGACATAGGAGCCGGCGATCTCGAGCTTCGCGAGCGAGGCTCCCGCAGCTTCGGCCGCCGGCGCGAGGTCGTCGCGGACGTAGGCCGCCACGGTGCGCGCCATCGCGCAGCGCAGGGTCGCGGCCGGCTTGATCTCGACCACGCCGCCGTTCTTGCGACGCACGCCGGTCAACTCCACCAGCGGCCCCGCGCTGCAGACCCCCGGGCCATCGATCGAGGACAGAGGCTTCTGGACGGCGACCGCCTCGGCGTCGAGCGCCTTGCAGTCCGGATCGTCCTCACGCGCGACCTCCGGGAGAGCGACGTCGGGCGGTCCAGGCTCGGGCGGCAGCGTCGGCAGCGGGGCCTTCGGGATCAGCGCGGCGGTCTGCATGTCGCCGGGCTTCTTCGGCGGCAGCGGGATCTCCCCGTCCGTCGGCGCCGCGGCTTGCGCTTCGACCACGGGCCGTTGCGGAGGCAGGGGCGGCCCGTCCTGCTCGACGTCCGGGTCGGGCTCGTCGGCCGGGATCGGATGAGGAATCAGCGCGACCACGAAGGCCGGCGCCGGCGCTGGGCCATCGGGCGAAAGCGCCGGCGCGGCGTCCGGCGGCGGCAACTGGGCCGCGACCGCGCGCCACTCGGCCTGCGTCGCCTCGGAGCGCGCGAAGGGCGCGAGCGTGGGCGGACGGTCGAGATGGGGCAGCGCGTCCGCGGCTGCCGGCTTCGCCGGGCTGGCCGGAGCTGCGACCGGCCGCTTGCCCTGCTGAAGGCCGGGCTTGGCGGTCTTCGCCGGCTTCGGGGAACGCTTGGTCCGGCGGGCCGGCTTGCGCTCGCTTTGCCAGGGAAGCCGCAACTGCGGCCACGGCGTCGCGGACTTCGCCTCGCGCGCCGCCACGGGAATCGGCGCCGCCGGGACGGCTGCGACGATAAGGCCGGCTGCGAGCAGCTGAGCAAGACGCCGTACGAAAGGGATTGTCATCCGGTCATCATCTGGGGCGCGAAGGCCCCCGGGGCGAGCCCGGCCTTGGTCTGGCGCAAGGCGCGCTTCGTGCTAGAAGCCGGTCCGTGTCCGTTTTCAATCCCGCGTCGTTTCAGACGCCGCCCTCGCGGGCCCGCCTCGTCAGGCGGGTCTTCTACGTTCCGGGCTACGCGCCCGAAGGCGCCGCGCGGCACAGGGATCTGTTCGCGCGCGAGGCCGCGCGCTTCGCCTCGCTCTGGAAGGTCGACGTGCAGGTTTCGGCGCTTCAGCCGGGAACCGGCGGGGTCGCCGCCTGCGAGTGGCGCGCGCGGACGCGGATGTCTTCCGCCGAGGTCGAAACCGTGGTCGAGACCCTGGCCTGGGATGATCTGGTCGCGGCCGATTTCCGCGAGCCGCTCGTCGCGAAGCTCGCGAAGGGCTTCGCCGCGCTGCTCGACTCGCTGGTTTCCGGCACGCTGTTCCGCGTCGCCCGCGCCGCGCCGTGGTTCGCCTTCGGATACCTCTATCCTTATCTCTGGCTGCTGGGCTGCGTCGCCGCGGGCGCCGCGGCCGGCGTCGCCGCCTCCTGGCTTGCGCCCGCCGGGTTCGGCTTCGCGCTCGGCCTGGCCGCCGGCGCCGCCGTCGCCTATGGCGCGCTGAAGGCGCTGCACGCGTCGTCGACGCTCTACGCCATCCACCTGCTGGACGACTGGATCGCCCAGCGCCGCTATCGCCGACGCGCGGACCCCGCGCTGGACGACCGGCTCGACGGGTTCGCCGAGCGCATCGTGCGTGCGGCGGCGGAGCGGACGGACGACGAGATCGTCGTTGTCGGCCACAGCTCCGGCAGCTTTCTTGCGATCGACGTGATGGCGCGCGCCTTCGAGGCCGATCCCGAACTCGGCCGCCGCGGGCCGGCGATCACGCTGCTGACGGTCGGAACCGCCGAGCTGCTGGTCGCCTTCCATCCCGGCGCAGGCTGGTTCCGCCAGCGGCTCGCCCGGCTCGCGCGCGAGCGCTCGCTCTACTGGGCGGAGGTCGCGGGCTATTTCGACGTGCTCAACTTCGCCCGCCGCAGCCCGGCGGAGGAGCTCGGCCTCGCCGGCGGCGACGAGAGGCCCAATCCGCGCTTCCGCCGCGTCAAGATCAACGCGCTGCTCAACCGTCCCACCGTGCTCCGGCTGGCGACCAGGCTGAAAGTCTTCCGTCTGCATTTCCAGTTCGTCATGGCGAACGAGCGGAAGGCCGGATACGACTTCTTCTCGTTGATGTGCGGAGCGCGCACCGCCGCCGAACAGTTCTCGCGCCCGCCGGGAGAACCGATGGACCCGTTCCCGGCAGCCGCCCCCGCCCGGTTTGCGCCGACCATGACGGTGCTGTAACCGTGATGTCTCAATCCTGAGTTTCGACGCAGAACCCGTGACATCTCCGTCTGCAACGCCGCTGCTCGACACGGTCCGCTTGCCGTCGGATCTGCGCGCGCTTCCCGAAGACCGCCTCGCCGAGCTCGCCGATGAGCTCCGCCGCGAGACGATCGACGCCGTCTCGGAGACGGGCGGCCATCTCGGCGCCGGGCTCGGCGTGGTCGAGCTGACGGTGGCGATCCACCACGTGTTCGACACGCCCGACGACCGCGTGATCTGGGACGTCGGCCACCAGGCGTACCCGCACAAGATCCTGACCGGGCGGCGCGACCGCATCCGCACCCTGCGGCGCGGCGGCGGGCTGTCCGGCTTCACCCGTCGCGCCGAGAGCGAGTATGACCCGTTCGGCGCCGGCCACTCCTCGACGTCGATCTCCGCCGGCCTCGGCATGGCGGTGGCGCGCGATCTGACCGGCGGCGACAACCACGTCGTCTGCGTGATCGGCGACGGGGCGATGTCGGCCGGCATGGCCTACGAGGCCATGAACAACGCCGGCGCGCTGGGCTCCCGGCTCATCGTCATCCTCAACGACAACGACATGTCGATCGCGCCTCCGACCGGCGCGATGTCGGCCTATCTCGCGCGGCTCGTCTCCAGCCGCACCTATCTGTCCCTGCGCGACATCGGCCGGGTGCTGGCGAAGAAGCTCCCGAAATTCGTCGAACGCGGGGCGCAGAAGGCGGAGGAATACGCGCGCGGGCTCGCCATGGGCGGCACGCTGTTCGAGGAGCTCGGCTTCTTCTATGTCGGGCCGATCGACGGCCACAATCTCGACCACCTGCTGCCGGTGCTCAAGAACGTGCGCGACGCCGAGCTCGGCGGCCCGATCCTCGTCCACGTCGTCACGCAGAAGGGCAAGGGCTACGCGCCGGCGGAAGCCTCGGCCGACAAATATCATGGCGTCAGCGCCTTCGACGTCGTTTCGGGCGCGCAGGCCAAGCCGAAGGCGAACGCGCCAAGTTACACCAAGGTGTTCGCCGAGAGCCTGATCCGCGAGGCGGAAGCGGACGATCGGATCGTCGCCATCACCGCCGCCATGCCCGGCGGCACCGGGCTCGATCTGTTCGGCCGCGCCTTCCCCGACCGCACCTTCGACGTCGGCATCGCCGAGCAGCACGCCGTCGCCTTCGCCGCCGGACTGGCGACGGAAGGCCTGAAGCCGTTCTGCGCGATCTACTCGACCTTCCTGCAGCGCGCCTACGACCAGGTGGTCCACGACGTCGCGATCCAGAAGCTGCCCGTCCGCTTCGCGCTCGACCGCGCCGGGCTGGTCGGCGCCGACGGCGCGACGCACGCCGGCGCCTACGACCTCGCTTATCTCGGCTGCCTGCCGGACTTCGTGCTGATGGCGCCGGCCGACGAGGCCGAGTTGGCCCATATGGTCGCGACCGCAGCGGCCTATGACGAGGGGCCGAGCGCCTTCCGTTATCCGCGCGGCGAAGGCGTCGGCGTCGAGCTGCCGATGCGCGGCCGGGTGCTGCAGATCGGCCGCGGGCGGGTCTTGCGGGAGGGCGCGAGCGTCGCGCTGCTGTCGCTCGGCACGCGGCTCGCCGCCGCCCAGGAGGCGGCGGAGGAGCTTGCGCTCAAGGGCGTTTCGACCACCGTCGCCGACGCGCGCTTCGCAAAGCCGCTCGACCGCGACCTGATCCTGCGCCTCGCGCGGAGCCATGAGGTGCTGATCACCATCGAGGAGGCCGCCCCCACCGGCGGCTTCGGCGCGACCGTGCTCCAGCTGCTTGCGACCGAGGGCGTGCTCGACCGCGGCCTGAAGATCCGCGCCCTCGCGCTCCCCGACCGCTTCATCGACCACGACCGGCCCGACCGCCAGCTGGCGGAAGCGGGGCTGGACGCCAGGGCGATCGCCGCGACGGCGCTCTCCGCTCTGGGACGCGAGGGATGGGCGCTCAGGGCCTAGGGCGCGCGGATCTGCGAGGCTTGTACCTCTCCGGTCGCTTGTTTCGGCTCCCGTCCGCCGCATTTGCGCTGACATGACGGGCCGTGGAGAGACACTTGCGGGGCTTTGACTTCAGCTCGTGGCAGAGCGTGCTGGCCACGTTGGCGGGCCTCGGGCTGGTCACGCTCATCGGCGTCGGCGTCCGCCTGTTGATGATGGCCACCATTCAGCAGCGTCGCGAGCGCATGAACCGCCAGATCAACGAGCGGCTCCGTGTGCTGATCGCGGCCTACAAGGCCCTGGGCGGCTCGTTCACCGGCGACCTGGTCGTCGATCCGAGGCATCTCCGCGATCTGAAACGTGGCCAGCCCGTCGCCGGCGCGCTCGACCCGACCGTCGAGGCAGGAGCGGCGTCGGACAGGACGCGGCGCATCCGCGACATCGTCGAATCAGCCTTATCGGACATCCTGCTCCTGGGAACCGAAGAGCACGTCCGTCTGGCGGAGCACGCCGTGCGCGAACTGGTGGCGGGGCGTCCCGTTCACACCCATGAGCTGGTCGTGTCGCTCCGCGATTTCATCCGCGAAGCGCTCGATCTCGACCCGATCCCGCGTCATCTCGCGATCCCGATGCAGGGCCCGGCCCGGCCGTCGCCCACAGGCGGGGGAGGCAAGAGCGAGCGCGGAAAGCAGCAGGCCAAGCAGGGAGAGGCGGGAGACGGCGGCATGGGTCTTGGCGGCGGAATGGGCCTGGGCGCGAGCGTGGACGAGCCGTCCTCGTCCGGTCACCACTCCTGAAAGTCGCCTTGCTGATCCGGCGGAGCGGATATTCGGGCGAGGCCGTCTGACGTCGGACGCCGAGCCCCTCTCTTTGCGCGGCGCTGACCGGACGAGATATGCATTGCCATCGGGCATCGCGGGGACCAGCCTAAATTTACGGCTGGGGGATGGTCCTCGAGCTGAGCGGATTGACCGCGCCAGCGCTATCCGGTCCTTGCGGCCCACTGAATGTTCGAGTCGCGCGGTCTTGCGTTGATGCGACGGAACCCCTGATCCGCGGCAATTTCAGGAATACGCAGAAGCGGCGTCCCGACCGGAGGCGTCGCGTCGGCGCGTTCTCGCGTCTCGCCATTGAAGGCCCCTCCATGTCCGCTCCGTACGTTGCGCCCTCCAGATCGTCATCCGACACGCCCGGTTCGCCGCCGACGGATCTGAAGCCGATCTTCTTCCTCGCGTGGCTGCTGTGCGCGATCTTCTATTTCTACCAGTACGTGGTGCGCTCGGCGCTCGGCGTCATGAGGGACGAGCTGACGGCCGCCTGGGGCGGCAACGACATCGGCGCGATGATCTCGGCCTATTACGTGGCCTATGCGCTGATGGCGCTCGTCGCCGGCGTCCTGCTCGACCGCTACGGCGCGCGGCGCACCATCCCGTTCGGCATCCTGGTCGTCGGCGTCGGTTGCCTGGTGTTTGCGCAAGGCAGCGCCGCCGCCGGCATGATCGGCTTCGTGATGCAGGCGATCGGCGCCATCTTCGCCTTCATCGGCTCGTCCTATGTGGCGGCGCGCTACCTGCCGTCGCGGATGCTGGCGGCCTTCGTCGGGCTGACGCAGTGCCTCGGCATGGCGGGCGCGGCGTTCGGCTCGAAGCCTGTCCACATGGCCATCGACCCGGCGGGATCCTTCCAGATCGGCTGGCAGCACGTCTGGGCCGCCTTCGGCGTGGCGGGCTTTGTGCTCGCGGTCGCCGTCTGGCTCATCATGCCGCGGGAAAAGGGCGATAGCCCGAGCCATCACGCGGAGCTGTCGGTCGCCGGCGTGCTGCATCCCTTCAGGGTCGTGTTCTCCAATCCGCAGAGCTGGATAGCAGGGGTGGTCGGCGGCTTGCTGTTCATTCCCACCACGATCGGCGCGCTGGTGTGGGCCACCGCCTTCCTGCACGACGGCCAGCAGATGCCGATGGCGGCGGCCGCCTCCGACGCGGCCATGGTGCCGATCGGCTGGGTGATCGGCTGCCCGCTGCTCGGCTTCATCTCCGACCGGATCGGCCGGCGGAAGCCCGTGCTGATCGGCGGCGCGCTCGTCATGCTCGCCGCGGGACTCGCCGCGATCTACGTGCCTGCCGGAACCTTCCCGCGCTATTCCGTGGCGCTGGTCCTCGGCGTCGCCTCCGGCGCCGCGATGATCCCGTTTTCGATGATGAAGGAGGTCAATCCCTCCGAGGTCAAAGGCACGGCGGCGGGCGTGATGAACTTCCTGGTGTTCCTGACGACCGGCGTGATGTCGCCGTTCATCTCGCGCCTGATGGTCCCGACCGGCGACGCCCCGCTGACGTTGCAGGGCTTCCAGACCGCCTTCCTGCCGCTCGTCTTCGGCGTCGTGGCCGCGATCGTGCTCAGCCTATTCCTGCGCGAGACCGGAGCCGCGGCTGTGGCCCCGGCGGCGAAGGACACGAGCTTCAGGGCGCAGCGCGCCTGAGGACCATCTACAAACCTTGCGCGATGACGCGGAAAGCAGCCCCATGGACGTGACCGTCTTCAGCACCAAGCCCTATGACCGCCAGTTCTTCGACGCGGCGGCGGGCCGCCATCGCCTGACCTATCTGGAGGCGCATCTGTCGCCGAAGACCGCCGCGTTGGCCAAAGGCGCCGGCGCGGTCTGCGCCTTCGTGAACGATCAGGTCGACGCCGCCGTGCTCGACACGTTCAAGCAGCTCGGCGTCGGGCTCGTCGCCCTGCGCTCCGCCGGCTTCAACAACGTCGATCTGGCGGCCGCCACCCGGAACGGGATCGTCGTCGCCCGTGTTCCGGCCTATTCGCCGGAAGCTGTCTCGGAGCACGCCGTCGCGCTGATGCTCTCTCTCGACCGCAACATCCACCGCGCCTATGCGCGGGTGCGGGAGGGCAACTTCGCGCTCGACGGCCTGATCGGCTTCAACCTCCACGGCCGGACCGTGGGCGTGGTCGGCACCGGCAAGATCGGCGCAGGCGTCGCGCGCATCATGCTCGGGTTCGGCTGCAAGGTCGTGGCCTACGATCCGGTCCCCGACCCGGAGTCGGTCAAGCTCGGCGTCGCGTACATGCCGCTCCCCGAACTGCTCGCGGTCTCCGACATCGTCACGCTGCACTGCCCGCTGACGCCGGACACCCGCCATTTGATCGACGCCGCGGCGATCGCCGGCATGAAGCACGGCGCCATGCTGATCAACACCAGCCGCGGCGGGATCATCGACACGCAGGCCGTGATCGCCGGACTGAAGAGCGGCGCGATCGGGCGTCTCGGCCTCGACGTCTACGAGGAGGAGGCTGACCTGTTCTTCGAGGACATGTCCGACCAGCTGATCGAGGACGACGTCTTCGCGCGTCTGCTGACCTTCCCGAACGTGCTCGTCACCGGCCATCAGGGCTTCTTCACCACCGAAGCGCTGACCGCGATCGCCGAGACGACGATCGCCAATATCGACGCCTTCGAAAAGACCGGCCGGCCGCTCTACGAGACGCCGGCGCCGAAGAGTCCCGCGCCTGTTGCGGCCGCGCGTTAGATCAGCCCGCCACGCAACGCTCCTAAAGCCCAAGCATCCGCGCGATCTCGTCGGCGGCCGTCGTCGGCGCGATCTCGCCGTCGGCGACCTCCCGCTCGAGCTCCGGCACGCGGCTCGCCAGCCGCGGATCGTCGGCCAGGCGTTCGCGGAAACGGGCCTCGACCATGGTCCACATCCAGCGCACCTGCTGCTTCTCGCGGCGCGCCTTCAGTTCCCCCGAACGGTCCCGCGCGGCGTGGCAGGCCAGGATGCGGGTCCACAGCGTGTCGAGGCGAAGGTCGTCGCGGCCGGATACGGTGAGCACCTCGGGCGTCCAGGCGCCGCCATGAGCCGCCAGAATGCGCAGCGCCGCGGAGTAGTCGGCCGCCGCCGCCTTGGCGCGGGTCTCGCCGTCGCCGTCGGCCTTGTTGACGGCGATGATGTCGGCGATCTCGATCACGCCCTTCTTGATGCCCTGCAGTTCGTCGCCGCCGCCGGGCAGCATCAGCACCACGAACACGTCCGTCATGTCGGCGACCGTGATCTCGGACTGGCCGATGCCCACGGTCTCGACCAGCACCACGTCGAAGCCCGCCGCCTCCATCAGCAGCATGGTCTCGCGGGTGCGCGCCGCGACCCCGCCGAGCGTGCCGGCGGAGGGGGAGGGGCGCACATAGGCCGAGCGGTCGAGCGCGAGACGGTTCATCCGCGTCTTGTCGCCGAGGATCGAGCCGCCGGTGCGCGTCGAGGACGGATCGACCGCGAGCACCGCGACCTTGTGGCCGGCGGCGGTGAGCCGGCTGCCGAGCGCGTCGATCGTCGTCGACTTGCCGACGCCGGGCACCCCGGTGATCCCGACGCGCACCGCCTTGCCGGTGTCGGGCAGCAGTTCCTGAACCAGCGCCCGGGCGGCGGCCTGATGGTCCGCGCGGCGGGATTCCGCCAGCGTGATGGCGCGCGCGAGCGCCGCGCGGTCGCCTAGGCGGATGCGGGCTGCGACCGCGGGCACGTCGATCTCGGGGCGGGCGGGGGACAATCGGGTCTGAATCGCTGGAGTTCCGAGGTTTGGAGAAAGGCTAGCAGGTCACGCGAGCCAGGGCGAAGCCGCTGCGCCACCCCTTATTCACCGCGTCACGAAAATCTGTTCGCCACCGCCGAACTGTCATCTCACGTTCAGCGTTGAGGCGGATAAGATGTTACAGAATGTTTCATGCCCTGGGAGGGCCCGATGAACGCGGATCGCATGGAAGGTCTCTATCGCCAGATCAAGGGACGGCTGCAGCAGGTCTGGGGCCGGACGATCGGCGACCGGGCTCTGGTGATGCGCGGCAAGGCGACCGAGTTCGCGGGCGCGGCGCAGGCCAGCTTCGGCCGCGCGATGGGCGCGACCCGCCATTTCGGTTTCCGCCGCCGCCTCGGGGTGTGAAGCTGCACATCTGAGGGGCTGGCCCTGCCATGACGCTCGCCCGTTGGGCGTCCACGAGCGCGACCACAGCTCCGCCGACGTTCAGTCCTCGATGCACGGCTGAGCCGGGCCTTACGGTGACGGCTGCGATCTAGTCCGAACCGGCGGATTGATCGCGCGCCGCGTCGAGCAGCAGCTCATGAGCGCGGCGCAGGTACTCGTCCTTCGCCGCGGCGTCGACGACCCTGAGCCCCTCGGTTGAGCGTCCGGCGCTTTCGAAGATCTTCGTGTCCCACAACAGGTCCGGCGGATTCTCGCTCCGGAAAAGCTGCTTCGCGAAGGCCTCGACCATCTCCGGCGCGGGCTCCTCGGGCTCGTTCACGTCATACACGTCGCTCATTCCGCAGCCGCCTTTGCGCCGGTGTAGCCAAGCCGCTCGCTGAGCTGCGTGACGAGATCCTTCGCCGCGTGGGCGACGACTGTGCCGGGCGGGAAGATCGCGCTCGCGCCGGCGTCCTTGAGGGCGGGGTAGTCGACCGGCGGGATGACGCCGCCGACCACGATCATGATGTCCTCGCGGCCTTCCGCCTTCAGCGCATCCCGCAGCGCCGGAACCAGCGTCAGGTGCCCCGCGGTCATGGTCGAGATGCCGACGATGTGGACGTCGTTCTCGATCGCCTGCCGGGCGCATTCCTCCGGAGTCGCGAACAGCGGCCCGATGTCGACGTCGAAGCCGAGGTCGGCGAAGGCCGAGGCGATGATCTTCTGGCCGCGGTCGTGGCCGTCCTGACCGACCTTGGCGACCAGGATGCGCGGACGGCGTCCGTCGGCGCGCTCGAAGGCCGTCACCAGCGTCTGCACCTCTTCGATCGCGCCCATGTTGCGCGCCTCCCGCTTGTAGACGCCGGAGATCGATCGGATCTCCGCGCGGTGCCGGCCAAACACAGTCTCGATCGCGGCCGTGATCTCGCCGACCGTCGCCTTGGCGCGAGCCGCCTCGATCGAGAGCGCGAGAAGATTACCATTTCCGCGCGCGCCGTTCTCCAGAGCTGCGAGGGCCGCTTCGACCGCCGCCGGATCGCGCTCGGCGCGCAGGCGCTCGAGCTTGGCGGCCTGCGCGGCGCGGACCTCGGCGTTCTTGATCTGGCGGACGTCGAGCGTCTCGTTCTTCAGAACCTTGTAGGCGTTGACGCCGACGACGATCTGCTCGCCGCTGTCGATCCGCGCCTGCGTGGTGGCGGCGGCCTCCTCGATCCTGAGCTTCGGCACCCCGGCCTCGATCGCCTTCGCCATGCCGCCGAGACGGTCGATCTCGGCGATGTGCGCGAGCGCCCTGGTCGCGAGGTCGTGGGTCAGGCGCTCGACATAGGCCGAGCCGCCCCACGGGTCGATGAAGCGCGTCGTGCCGCTCTCCATCTGCAGCACGAGCTGGGTGTTGCGGGCGATGCGGGCGGAGAAATCCGTCGGCAAGGCGAGGGCTTCGTCGAAGGAGTTGGTGTGAAGCGACTGCGTGCCGCCCTGCGTCGCGGCGATCGCCTCGAGCGTGGTGCGGATGACGTTGTTGTAGACGTCCTGGGCGGTCAGCGACCAGCCTGACGTCTGGCTGTGGGTGCGCAGGGGCAGGGACTTCGGGTTCTTCGCCCCGAGATCCGTCATGAGCTTCGTCCAGATCAGGCGCGCGGCCCGCATCTTGGCGATCTCCATGAACACGTTCATGCCGATCGCCCAGAAGAACGACAGCCGCGGCGCGAAGCGGTCGATGTCGAGGCCGGCTGCGAGGCCGGCCTTCACGTATTCCGCGCCGTCGGCCAGCGTGTAGGCGAGCTCGAGGTCGGCCGTCGCCCCGGCCTCCTGCATGTGGTAGCCGGAGATCGAGATCGAGTTGAACTTCGGCATGTGCTGCGAGGTGTGCGCGAAGATGTCCGAGACGATCCGCATCGAGGGTCCGGGCGGATAGATGTAGGTGTTCCGGACCATGAACTCCTTGAGGATGTCGTTCTGGATGGTGCCGGACAGCTTGTCCTGTCCGACGCCCTGCTCCTCGCCCGCCACGATGAACAGCGCGAGCACCGGGAGCACGGCGCCGTTCATCGTCATCGACACCGACATCTTCTCGAGCGGGATGCGGTCGAACAGCGTGCGCATGTCGTAGATCGAGTCGATCGCGACGCCCGCCATGCCGACGTCGCCGGCGACCCGCGGATGGTCGCTGTCGTAGCCGCGGTGGGTCGCGAGGTCGAAGGCGACGGAGACGCCGGTCTGCCCGGAAGCGAGGTTTGCACGGTAGAACTCGTTGGAGTCCTCGGCGGTGGAGAAGCCGGCGTACTGCCGGATCGTCCAGGGCTGCGAGGCGTACATCGTGGGGTAGGGGCCGCGGATGAACGGCGCGAGGCCGGGCCAGGTGTCGAGCCCTTCGAGTCCGGTGAGATCCTTCGCGCCATAGCTCGGCTGCACGGGCACGCCTTCCGGCGTCATCCAGGCGTCGGCGGCCGCGCGCGGGGCCCCCGTTTCGGGCCTGCGCCAGTCGATCGCGCCGAAATCGGGAATGGTCGCGCTCATGATGCGCCTCCGGTCTTCGCCGTCCGCGCCGAAAGGTCCGACGCCGCAGTCAGAACGTCGATCGCGTCGTCTCCCGCGGCGACGAACCGACCGACGCCCGCGGTCTCCAGCGCCTCGCGGCCCTCCTTCGGCCGACCGGCCAGCCAGACGGTAGCGCCTTGCCGTTTCAACGCAACCACGACGCCCGCGCCCGCCTCCGCATAATCGGCGTCGGCGCCGCAGACGACGGCGAGCGCTGCGCCCGAGGCGGCGTAGGCCGCCGCGACGTCGTCGTCGGTCGCGCCAACCGGGCCTTCCACCGCCTGAACGCCGCCGGCGGTCAGGAGGTTGCGCACGAAGCCCGCGCGGGCCGCGTGACGGGCTATCGGGCCGACGACGGCCAGAAACGCCTTTGGCCGGGGCTCGCGCGCCTCATTGAGGTCGCGCAGCGATTCAAAGGGATCGGCGAGCCTCTCGACCTCGAGCGGCGTCGCGGACAGGCTCGGATTCGCCTTCCAGGCGGCGTTGACGTCCGCGACCGAGGCGCCGGCCAGAAAGCCGTCGACGATCGCGGTGAAGGTCGCGGCGTCGTCGTCGTCGAGCGGAGGCAACGGATGGGTCCGCGGCGCCGGCTCGGGCCGGACCGCCGCGGCTGCGGACGGCGTGACCTCGCCGGCCCGGGGGAATTCGCTGACGCCGACGATCGCGCTCTTGCGGGTCGCGACCTCCCTGGCGCGCTTCGCCCACGTCTCCTTCACGCCGCTTTGCCAGACGCCCGTCGTCAGCGCGGCGAACATACCGCCCTCCCGCTCGATCTCGCGGAACAGCTCCCACGCGCGTTCGGCCAGGCCGTCCGTCAGGCGCTCGATCGCGCCGGCGCCGGCGGCCGGATCCGCGACGCGGTAGGCGTTGCTTTCCTCCAGCACGATCGACTGCGCGTTGCGCGCGAGGCGCCGCGCATCGGCGTCGGCCTCCGCCAGAGCGAAGGTGTAGGGCAGCACCGTCACCGAATCCGCCCCGCCGACGCCGGCGGCGAAGGCCGCGATGGTCGTGCGGATCATGTTGGTCTGCGGGTCCTTGCGCGTCATCATCCGCCGCGATGTCTGCGCGTGGATGTGGACCGGCCTGTCAGCCAGCCCGAGCTCGCGGCGCGCGGCGGACCACAGCAGCCGCGCCGCGCGGAGCTTCGCGATCGTCGCGAACTGGTCGGCGTCGCAGGCGAAGGCGAAGGACATCGAGTCGGCGACCGTCTCCACGTCGAGGCCGTTCGCCGTCATCATCCTGATGTGCTCGACGGCGGACGACAGCGCGCCCGCGAGCTCCTGCGCTTCGCTCGCCCCGGAATCGTGGGCGAGCCGCTGATCCATCATCAGAGCGGGGGCGGTGAAGCCACGGTCGAGAAGGCTCTTCAGCGTGGCCGACGCCCGCGCCCCCGTCCGGTCCCACGGCAGCGCGCAGGTTCCCATCTGCAGGAGGTCGCGGGTGTAGTCCAACCCGAACAGGATGCGCACGGCGCCGGGGTCGAGCTTCCGATTTTCGACGACGGCGGCGAACAGGGCGGCGGTGGTCCGGTCGTCGAAAGGAGGCGCGTCGAGATGGATCGGCGCGAGGTCGAGCATCACGCCATCGAGCGCGCGCTCCACGCGGGCGAGCGTGTCGGCAAGCAGGCCATAGGGACCATGGGCGTGCGCCAGGAACAGCGAGAGGCCGGAGGCTCCGTTGTTCAGATCCTCGAGCGCCTGTGCGTTGGCGGCGGCGGGGTCCGCGAGGTCGATGCGGGTCATCGCGATCCACCGCGCGCCGGCGTCCCGGCCGGCGATCGTGCGCGGCTCGGCGCGCGGCGCGATCGCATCGGCGGGAACGCCGTCGATGGTGCGATGCGACAGCACGGAGGAAAGCGGCCGGCCCTTGAGCGCAGCCTCGGCGGCCTTGCGCCAGGCCTCCTCGGTCGAAGTGAAATCTGCGGCGAAGCCGGTCGCCGGCTGAATCGGTTCGGTTGTCATCGGTTCTCGGTCGAGGGGTCCGGGCGACCCTGCCACAGAGGGACCCCTCAGCCATTATGGACATTGGGACTAGGGTGCGTTGCAGCAGCGCAGGCCGCACGCTCCGGCTTCATGTCGGACCGAAGAGCCGGAACCCAGACGCGCCTCGCCCGAAGGTCGAGGCGTCATCGCTTCATTCCGAAGCCGTACCGGTTCCGGGTCCGGACTCACGGCCGGGACATGAGCGGCGAGCCCGTTCAGGCCCTTCGCGTCAGAACGACACGCCGAGGCGGGCGCGGCTGGCGTGGGTCGCGATGCTGTCGCGGCGGCCGTAGTCGTAGTCGACCGTCATGCTCACGCCCGGGGCAAGCGTGGTTCCGACGCCGACGCCGCTGACCAGCCCGCGGCCGGTCGGCGCGATCTCGCGCGCGAGCCGCTGCCGGGCGCCGGTCTGGTCGACGGCGACGGCGCGGCTCGACCCGTAGCCGAGCACGTCCTCCGCCCCGACGAAGCCGTGGAGGTCGACCGTGTGGCGGGGGTCGAGGCGGAAGTTGCGCTGGCCGGTCAGCCGGAACGAACCGATCGCGGCCGTCGCGGTGCGCGCGTCGAACGACAGCGGCTGTCCGCCGCCGCATTCGTCGTAGGCGCCGAGCCGGTTGGCGTAGGCCGCGAGCGCGACCGTCGGCGTCAGCTTCACCCCGCGCAGCGTGAAGTTCGCGCCGAGCTGGGCCGCGGTCCGCGCGCCCATGGAGAGCGCGTCTGCGCTGCTCTTGGCGCCGTCGGAGCCGCGGTCGATCGCCGAGAAGTCGAACAGGGATCCGCCGAACAGAACCTTCGTGAAGAATCGTCCGCGGTCGATCCGTCCGTAGACGTCCGCGTGCTGTCCGATCGCCTGCGCGCCGAGGTCGCCGGACCCGACGCTGCCGAACCCCGCGCTCGTCGCCGCCCCGACGATCAGGCCGCCGCCGAGGTCGCGGTCGACGCCGAGGCGCAACTGGGTGGTCGAGCCGCTCGAGCCGATGCGGCGCGTGCGCTCGGCCTGGCCGAACGATGCGCCGCCGGTCTCCCAATAGGCCGTCGGCTTCGGGATCAGAGCGGCGTCGGTCGGGCGCGGCGCGTCGAGACGCGCGAAAGCGGCCTCGGTTTCGGAATGCGCGAGGAATATCCCGCCCTCGACCAGAACCTGCGTCGAGCGCAGATCGTCCGCCAGCGCCGGCGCTGCGCAAAGCGCAGCTATCGCGCCGAGCACAAGCCCGGCGCCGGGTTTGATGAACGCCATCATCGCCACTCCGAAGATCTCGGCCGGCCCGCCCGCACGGAGGCCCGACACGATTCATTCGCAGTCGCAGTATGAACGCCTGTTCAGGAAAATCACCCCGGGGCCCAGTCACAAGCCCGTTAGAGGTATTTAGCGGAGGCGTTTCGCGCCTTTAGTCGGGTAAGCCCAGTGATGGTCAGTTGATCACGCTGCAGCGCAATACTCTTTGATCATTGGGCGAGCGCCGCCAGAATCCTGATCCAAGAGCGCGCGCCCTTCCGAAAGCTTTCGAGGTCGTATTTCTCGTTCGGGGAATGGATCCGGTCGTCGTCGAGCGCAAAACCCACCAGCAGCGTGTCGAGCCCGAGAGTTCGCTTGAAGTCGCCGACCACGGGTATCGATCCCCCAGACCCGATCGTTATCGGCACCGCGCCCCATTCGGCCTGAAGCGCGCCGCGGGTCTTCGCCAGGGCGGCGCTGTCGTAAGGAAGCTGGATGGCGCGCGAGCCCTTGTGCCCGATGAACTCGACCGTGCAGTCCGCGGGAAGCCGCTCCTTCACGAAGGCGCGAAACGCCTGGCGGATCGCGGCCGGGTCCTGTTCTCCGACGAGCCGGAACGAGATCTTCGCGTGGGCCTCGGCCGCGATGACGGTCTTCGCGCCGGCGCCGAGATAGCCGCCCCACATGCCGTTGACGTCGCAGGTCGGGCGCGACTGGATCTGCTCGATGATCATGCGGTCGGTTTCGCCGGCGGGCAGCGAGAGGCCGATCGGGCCGAGGAAGGAGCCGGCGTCGAGCCCGAGCGTGCTCCATTGCGCGCGCACGTCGTCCGGCGTCTCGGCGACGCCGTCGTAGAAGCCGGGAAGGGCGACCCTTCCGGCCTCGTCATGCAGATCGGCGACGATCTTCGCCAGCACATGCAGAGGGTTGCGCGCCGCGCCGCCATACATGCCCGAATGCAGGTCGCGGTTCGCCGCCCGGATGACGATCTCCTCGAACACCAGTCCCCGCAGCGACGAGGTGATCGCAGGCCGGCCTTCGCCCCACATCGTGGTGTCGCAGACCAGCGCGACGTCGGCGGCGAGTTCGTCCTTCGCCTCCTCGAGGAAGCCGGGGAGGTTGATCGAGCCGGACTCCTCCTCGCCCTCGATCATCAGCGTGACGCCGATGGGCAGCGCGCCGGTCGCAGCGATCCAGGCGCGGCAGGCCTCGACGAAGGTCATCACCTGACCTTTGTCGTCGCTCGAGCCGCGCGCGACGATGATCTTCTTGCCTCCCGGCCCCGCGGCGATGCGCGGCTCGAAGGGCGGCGTCTCCCATTTGTCGAGTGGATCGACCGGCTGGACGTCGTAATGACCGTAGAACAGCACGTGCGGGGCGCCGGGCTTCGGGCGCTTCGCCAGCACGATGGGGTGGCCCGCGGTCTCGCGCAGTTCCGCTGCGAAGCCGATCGAGGCGAGGTCGCGCTTGAGCCAGTCGGCGGCCTCCCGGCAACCGTGCCGGTAGGCCGGGTCGGTCGAGATCGAGGGAATCTTCAGCCAGGCGAACAGGCGCTCGAGGCTGGCGTCGAGGGCGGCGTCGGCAGATGCGAGCGCGCGGTCGAGATCGGACATCGGATAGCTTTCCCCTTTAGGTTACAATGGCGGCCGCGCCCTTCAAGCGGCTTACCGCTTGCTCGTCGCCCGCAGCTCCGGCTCGACCGCCCAGCCCCATTGCGCGCCCGAGCGCAGCAGCGTCCAGCCTCCCTGTCGGACGGCCACCGTCACGGGCGTCCCGGCGGCGAGGGTCCCGCGTCCCGGCGCGCCGCCGTCGGGGGCGACGCGGAGCTCGACGGGGCCGACCGTTTCGAGCGCCATGGGCCGCTCCTCGCTCGCGTCGCCGCCGAGCGCAAGCGTCAGGGCGAGCGCCGCGGCCGCGCCTGACGCGGTCGAGACCTTCACCGCCTGAGCAGGCTGCCCAGCACGCCGCGCACCAGCGCGCGTCCGACCGAGCCGCCCACCGATCCCGCAATGGATTTGCCGATCGACGCCGCGACGTTGCCGGCGGTCTGGTTGACGATGGTGCGCGTGACCTCCCGCGCGACGCGCTGGCCGGGATTCAGCGTGCCGCTGCGCCCGGACACCGAGCCGCCGAACACCGATTTGAAGATTCCGCCGATGCTGTCGAGCGCGCCTGCGTCGGCCTGCTGCGGCGCCGGCCCGCCCGGCGCGGCGACGACCGCGCCCTCAGCCTTGTTCGCCAGCATCTCGAAGGCCGATTGGCGGTCGATCGTGACGTCGTAGCGTCCTGCGACCGGCGAGCTCGCCATCAGCGCCTGCCGCTCGGCGGGCGTCACCGGACCGATGCGGGCGGCGGGCGGGGCGATCATCGTCCGCTGCACGACGGTGGGCGCGCCCTTGCCTTCGAGCGTGGAGACCAGCGCCTCGCCGACCCCGAGCTCGGAGATCACCTGCGCCGTGTTGAGCTTCGGGTTCGGACGGAAGGTCTCCGCCGCCGCGCGCACCGCCTTCTGGTCGCGCGGGGTGTAGGCGCGAAGCGCATGCTGCACCCGGTTGCCGAGTTGCCCGGCGACAGTCTCCGGCACGTCGATCGGGTTCTGGGTGACGAAATACACGCCGACGCCCTTCGAGCGGATCAGGCGCACCACCTGCTCGACCTTGTCGATCAGCGCCTTCGGCGCCTCGTCGAACAACAGGTGCGCCTCGTCGAAGAAGAACACGAGTTGCGGCTTGTCCGGGTCGCCGATCTCCGGCAACTGCTCGAACAGCTCGGACATCAGCCAGAGCAGGAAGGTCGCGTAGAGCCGGGGACTGCCCATCAGCTTGTCGGCGGCGAGGATGTTGATGACGCCGCGGCCCGTCGGATCCTTGCGCATCAGGTCGCTCAGCGACAGAGCCGGCTCCCCAAAGAACTTCGCGCCGCCCTGTTGCTCGATCACCAGCAGCTGGCGCTGCACCGCGCCGATGGTCGCCTTGGCGACGTTGCCGTACTGGGTCGTCAGCGTCGCAGCGTTGTCCGCGACGTAGCCCAGCAGCGCCTGCAGGTCCTTCAGGTCGAGCAGCAGCAGGCCCTGTTCGTCGGCGACGCGGAAGACGATGTTGAGCACGCCTTCCTGCGTGTCGTTCAGCCCCATCAGGCGCGACAGCAGCAGCGGCCCCATCTCCGAGACGGTGGCGCGGATCGGGTGGCCCTGCTCGCCGAACAGGTCCCAGAACACGACCGGGAATTTGTCGTTGACGTAGGGGTCGAGCCCGATCTCCTGGGCGCGCTTCACCAGGAAGTCCTTGGGCTCGCCCTTTGCGGCGACGCCCGAAAGGTCGCCCTTGATGTCGGCCGCGAACACCGGCACGCCCGCGGCGGAAAACCCTTCGGCGAGCACCTGCAGGGTCACGGTCTTGCCCGTGCCGGTCGCGCCGGTGACGAGCCCGTGGCGGTTCGCGAGCTTGAGGTCGAGATATTCGCCCTTCACCCGCGCGCCTTCGGCGTCGAAGCTCGTGCCGATGAAGATCTCGCCGTCCTCGAGCATGCGCATCCCCACCGCTTCCGGCCGCGTCTCGGGCCGTCCCGCGAAACTGCCACGGCGCCGACGCCGAACCAAGCCGGCCGTTCGGTCGGTCGCCTGCTCACTCGCTTGTGTTCGTGTTCGCCGCCCGTAGTATGCGCGCTCCAAAAAGAAGACCGGACGGGAGACGACGGGGATGGACGAACTCGTGACGCGGCTTTCGAACGCCGCGCATATCGATCGCGCGAAGGCGTCCGCGGCCGTGAAGACCATCCTCGTGTTCCTCGACAAGGAAGCGCCGGCCGACGCCATCAACGAGCTCGTCGACGCCATGAGCGGCGCGCGCCCCGTGCTCGACGAGGGTAAGGCGGAGTCCGCCGGCGCGCCGGGCTACCCCGGTTTCGGCGCGATGGCGGCCTATCACGCGCTGACGGCCGCCGGTCTTTCCGGCGGCGAGGTCCAGGTCGTGACGAAGGAGCTGCTCGCCTATTCGCGGGAGACGGTGGGCGAAGAAACCACCGGCCGCATCGTCGGCGCCGTGCCGGGTCTCGAAGCGTTCGTGTGACTTCCGCGCCGCTTGTCATGGCGGCGTCCTTGCATGCGCGTTGAGCTTGGCCCCGCGTAGTCCCTGGGGCGCGTTCGAAGCCGTTCGAACCACCCGGGAGGCGACGCTTGTCCTATCCGATCCTCAGCATCGAAGGCGTCGGCCCCCAGATTGCGGCGAAGCTGAAGGCCGTCGGGGTGCGCACCACCGCGACGCTGCTCGAGAGGGCGAAGGATCCCAAGGGCCGCAAGACGCTGGCGGCGGCGTCCGGCATCGCCGAGTCCAAGATCCTGCAGTTCGCCAACATCGCGGACCTGATGCGGATTCGCGGGGTCGGAGCTGAGTATTCCGAGCTGCTCGAGGCCGCCGGCGTCGACACGGTCAAGGAGCTCAAGAACCGCAACCCTGCGAACCTCACAAAGGCGATCCTGGAGCTGAACGCGGCCAGACAGCTCGTCCGCCTGCCGCCTTCGACGAAGACGGTCTCAAAGTGGATATCGCAGGCGAAGACCATGCCGCCGATGATGACTTATTGAGCGCGGAGCTCGGTCCTGATGTCACGGCTCAAGGCCGGGCGAGCGTCGTTCAGCAGCCGGGGGCGTCCGGGTTCCGGCTCAAGGCCGGGACATGAGGGCGGGGTTTCCGAAGCTTCCCCAACCCCGCAAAATCGTGCTGATGCTGCGGTAGGGTTCTCCCAGCCGCCGAGCATCTCAATGTCCGACTCTCCCGCCAGCCCCTTCGCCGCAGCCCGCCTGTTCGATCGTGCGGGGGGGCCGCGCGTGATGGGCATCCTCAACGTCACGCCGGATTCGTTTTCCGACGGCGGCCGGTTCGCGGCGGTCGAGGCGGCGGTCGCCCATGCGCTCGTCATGGCGGAGGAGGGCGCCGACGTCATCGACATCGGCGGCGAATCGACGAGGCCGGGCTATCAGGCTGTCGACGCCGACGAGGAGATCCGGCGGGTCGTCCCGGCGATCCGGGCGGTGCGGGCCGCCGTCGCGGCGCCGATCTCGATCGACACGATGAAGGCCGAGGTGGCCGCCGCGGCGCTCGAAGCCGGGGCGCGGATCGTCAACGACGTCTGGGGCCTGCAGCGCGACCCCGACATCGCCCGCGTCGCGGCCGAGCACGGCGCGCCCGTGGTCGTCATGCACCACAGGACGGAAGTCGACGCGTCGCTCGACGTGGTCGAGGACATGAAGGCTTTCCTCGCCCGCTCCATCGAGATCGCGCTTCGGGCGGGGGTGCCCGAGCGCGCGATCGCGCTCGATCCCGGCGTCGGCTTCGGCAAGACGGTCGAGCAGAACCTCACCGCCATCAAACGCGTCGACGCGCTCGCCGCCATGGGTTTCCCCGTGCTGCTCGGCACGTCGCGCAAATCCCTGATCGGCCACATCATCCAGCGCACGCCGAAGGAGCGCATCTTCGGCACCGTCGCGACCTCGGTGCTCGGATGGGCTGCGGGCGCGACCATGTTCCGCGTCCACGACGTCCGCGCCAACCGGGACGCGCTGCTGGTCGCGCAGGCCGTGCTCGACCCCGCCGCAGCTGCGGCCAGGGCCGGCTAGCTCGACAGGCTCTCCGCGGCCCGCACGACGCCCACCTCGACGCCGGCCCAGTTCGTCAGCGGCTGGGCCGCGCGAAGGTCGAGCCAGGCTGCGAGATCGCCTTCCGCAGGCGACAGGCGGCGCAGCACGGCCGCCATCGCCGCTTCCGCCGCGCGGCTCGCGCCGTCGTCGATCTTGATCGCGACGCCGAGCCCGAGCTCGGGCAAGGCCGCGAGATGCACGCCCTCGGCGCCGAATTTCACGAAGATCCGGAAAGCGCCGAGCTGCATCGCCTCGGTGTCGAACCGGCCGGACCCGCCGACGTGGAACGGCGCCGACCACGCCGCCGCCATCAACGTCCGGGCCGCCGCAGCGCGGACGTCCCCCAGCCGCTCGCCGGTCCCGAACCGGGCGAACGCAGTCGCGAGCGATTTCAACGGCGCGGCGTAGGTCGGGATGCCGCAGCCGTCGACGCCGGCGGCCGCCTCGTCGATCCTGACGCCGGTCATGCCCTCGAGCGCGGCCTTCACCTCGCGCTGGACGGGATGTTCGGGGTCGATATAGCCGGCGGAATCGGTCTCCATGGCGCAGGCGAGGCAAAGGAAGCCGGCGTGCTTGCCGGAACAGTTATTGTGAAGCGCGCTCGGTCCGGCGCCGCTTGCAGCCAGCGCCCGCGCCGCCGCCTCGTTCAGGGGCCAGTGCGCGCCGCATTCGAGCGCGTCGGCGCTAAGCCCGAGCCGGGCGATCACGCCCGCTGCGGTCGCGACGTGCTCCGGCTCGCCGCCATGCGAGGCGCAGGCGAGCGCGAGCTCCTGATCGGTGAGACCGAAGCGCGCCGCCGCGCCGCTTTCGACCAGCGGGAGCGCCTGGATCGCCTTGACGGCCGACCGCGGAAACACCGGCCGCTCCACGTCGCCGATCGACAGCAGCAGGCCGCCCGCCGCGTCGCTCACCGCGACCGCGCCGAGATGGCGGCTCTCGACGCTAAGCCCGCGCGTCACCTCGACCAGCACCGCGGAAGCCGTCATTCGCCAGGACCTCGTGGGCGGAAAGCGAGGCTGCGCCCGGCAGGCATAAACGCCCGAGCGCGGCGGCTGCGCAACACTTGGAACCGCCGCCGCTCCGCGGCTGTTCTGCGAACGTGGTATCCCCGGAAAGGCGCGGCATGCCGAAGACGTCGAAGCCGAAACTCATCGAAGCGTCGGGGCCGCAGTGATGGCGCAGGCGGACGACGAGGGCCCGAGCGTCGAGGAGATCGCGACCGAGGCCGGCCTCACGCTCACGGCCCCGCGCGATTTGTCGATCCTGCGAAAGCGGTCCGGCAAGGGCTTCCGCTATCTCGACGCGAAGGGCAGGCGGATCTCCGACGAGGCGGTGCTCGCCCGCATCCGGTCGCTCGCGATTCCTCCCGCCTACGAGGAGGTCAGGATCGCGGCCTCCGACCGTCATCATATGCAGGCCATCGGCCGCGACGAGGCCGGCCGGACGCAGTACCGCTACCATCCGGACTGGGACGTCGTCCGGGAGATGCGCAAGGTCGGGCGGCTCGATCGTGTCATCGAGGCGCTGCCGAAGCTCCGCCGCGCGGTCGCGCGCGATATGGCGAGCCCCAAGCTCAGCAGGACGAAGGCGCTGGCCTCCGCCGTCGCGCTGATCGACGAAACGCATATCCGCGTCGGCTGCGAGACCTATGTCCGCTCGAACAAGGCGCACGGCGCCTCGACGCTTCTGAAGCGTCACGTGACGGTGACCGGCGAGACCGTCTCGCTCGGCTTCCGCGGCAAGGGCGGCAAGGACATCAGCGTCAGCATGCGCTCGGGCCGGCTCGCGCGCGCGCTCGCCCGCGTCGGCTCGCTGCCGGGCAAGCGGCTGTTCCAGTTCCGGGACGACGACGGCAAGGTGCGCCGCATCACCTCGGTCGACGTGAACCAATATCTCCGCGAAGTGACGGGCCTGCCGATCACGGCGAAGGACCTGCGCCAGCTCGGCGCCAGCGCGACCGCCGCCGAACAGCTCGTCGCGCTCGAGCCGGCGCCGAGCGAGTCTGGCCGCAAGCGCCAGCTGGCGGCGGTGATGCGCGCGGTGTCCGATCGGCTCTCCAACACCCCGGCCGTGGTGCGCAAGTCCTACGTTCACGCAGTCGTGGTGGAGGCCTTCGCCAGCGGCGCGCTGAAGAAGGCTTATGACGGCGCCCGCGGCAGACAGGGCATGAGGCGGGCCGAGAAGGCGCTCGAACGACTGGTGCTGCGCCTGAGGCGCGACGGTTGAACGGCGTTCGGCGCCATCTCTTCGCCTGCTTGACGCGCCATTCAGCTTGGCGTCTGTGGCGGCCTCGGCCAAGCGTTCCGGAACGGTTTCGATGAACCTTATGCTTTGCGGCGCTCTCGCCGCGCTTCTGCTTGGGGCGTCGGTCGCCGAAAGCGCAGCCCAACCCGCGCCGGCTCAGGCGCCATGCGGCGGCGATTTCGAGGCCTGGCTCGACGGCGTCCGGGCCGAGGCGCGGGCGGCGGGGGTCTCGGAGCGGGCGATTGCGGAAGGGCTCGACGGCGTCAGGATCGAGCCGAAAGTGCTCGCCGCGGACCGCGCCCAGTCCGTCTTCCAGCAGACCTTCCTCCAGTTCGCGACCCGCATGGCCGGGGCGCCGCGGCCCAACAAGGGCGTGCAGCTGCTCAAGCAGCGCGCCGATCTTTTCGCCGGGATCGAGCAGCAGTACGGCGTGCCGGCCTCGGTCATCGTCTCGTTCTGGGGCCTCGAGACCGACTTCGGCGCCAATCTTGGCAAGTTCGACACCCGCAACGCGCTGGCGACGCTCTCCCACGACTGCCGGCGTCCGGACTTCTTCCGCCCGCAGCTGATCGCGGCCCTCCAGATCGTCGACCGCGGCGACCTGGCGCCGACCGACATGCGCGGCGCCTGGGCCGGCGAGCTCGGCCAGACGCAGATGATGCCGGTCGACTACATGCGCTCGGGCGTCGACGCCGACGGAGACGGCAAGCGCGACCTGATGCGCTCCGTGCCCGACGCCCTGACCTCGGCCGGCAAGTACGTCTCTGACCTCGGGTGGAAGCGGGGCGAGAAGTGGATCCAGGAGGTCACCGTTCCCGCCGACATGCCGTGGCAGGAAGCCGACATCGATATCAAGCATTCGGTCGGCGAGTGGCGCGGCTGGGGCGTGAAGGCCCGCACGGGCGCGCTGATGCCGGACGATTCACAGGCGGCGCTGCTGCTGCCCATGGGGCGCAACGGCCCGGCCTTTCTCGCCTACCGCAATTTCGACGTCTACCGCACCTGGAACAGCTCCTTCGTCTACGCGCTGACCGCAGCCTATCTCGCGACGCGTATCGACGGTGCGCCGGTCGTCTCCGACGGCGCCGCGCCGGTGCGCGCTCTCGACGGCGAGGAGCTCCGGCGGCTTCAGACGTTTCTGGCGCGTGACGGTCTGCTTCCGGCCGACGAGGTCGACGGCAAGCTCGGCTTCGACACGCGCCGCGCGGCGCGCAAGGCCCAGCAGAAATACGGCCTGCCGGCGGACGGCTATCCAAGCCCCGAGCTTCTGCAGGCGATGGCGTCCGGCGGATAGCCAAAGGACAACTCGCGTCAGACCCTTGCATGCCGGCGCTGCGCGTCCGACAACCATGGCATGCGCGCATGGAGCTTGACTGACGGCGACATCGATCTCGAGGAGCAGTGCCTCGGCGTGGCCGAGGCGGTCGCCGACCGCGTCGAGCGGCGGCGCGTCGCGCCGCGCGCGCTGTGGCGCTGGCTGGGCGTTTTCGGCTCGATCGATCCGCGCGACGCCCCGGAGGGCGGGGCGGGACCCATCGCCCCGCGGGGGGACGAGACCTGGCCGGAGCTGATCGTCGCGGCGGGTCCGACGGCGGCGCCCTATCTCGCCCGCGCCAAGGCCGCCTCCGGGGGCCGCTCGCTCGCGGTCTATATCGGCGCGCGCGGAGCGCCGGCCACGGCCGATCTGGTCGTCGCGCTGGAGCAGGACCGTTTCAGCGGCCCCAACGTCGTGGTGGCGGCCGCTCCGCCGCATCGCATCGGTCCGGTGCGTCTCGCCGCGGCGCGGGGCGGGCCGGCGCCATTCGGCGTGGGGGGCGCAGGCGTCCGCGTCGGGGTGATGCTGGGCGACGGACGGGCGTTGTCGGGCGAGGATCTCGCGCGCCTGCTCGCCGGCCTCACGCGGCTGAGCGACAACGGCGTCTCGCTGGTCGCCCGCCCGGCGCGCGACGCCCCCGCGACGTTCCGCTTGGCGATGAGAGACGTCACACACTATCTATGGGACGGCGAAGGCGCGGACCCCTATATCTCGGTCCTCGCCCATGTGGAGGCCCTCGTCGTGGTGGCGACATCGACGCGTGTGATCAGCGAGGCGCTCAGCGTCGGATGTCCGGTCATGACCTTCCTGCCGGCCACGGCGCCGCGCAGGGTCAGGGCGTTCGTCGACAGCCTCGCGCGGCGCGGCCTGATCCGGCCGTTCGTCGGTCGGATCGAATCCTACCCCCACGCGCCGGTCGACTCGACGCGAGACGTCGCGCATGCAATCCACGCCCTCGCCGCGACCAGGGCGGTGCTGCGCCCCGACGCCGGACGGACGGCCCGGACGCGGGCGAGAGAAACCAACGGACCCGCCGCACGATGACTTCCGAACCGATCCGCCACGTCCGCCTCGCGATCATCGGCTCCGGCCCCGCCGGCTGGACGGCCGCCGTCTATGCCGCGCGCGCCATGCTGGAGCCGGTGGTGATCTCGGGCCTGCAGCCGGGCGGCCAGCTCACCATCACGACCGATGTCGAGAACTATCCGGGCTTCGCCGATCCGATCCAGGGTCCCTGGCTGATGGAGCAGATGCAACTCCAGGCGGAGCGCATGGGCGCGCGGACGCTGGCCGACCACGTCTCGAGGGTCGACCTCAACCGCCGGCCCTTCGTGATCGACACCGAGTCGTCCGGCCAGATCACCGCGGACGCGATCGTGGTCGCGACCGGCGCGCAGGCCAAATGGCTCGGGCTGGAGAGCGAGGAGACGTTCAAGGGCTACGGGGTTTCGGCCTGCGCCACCTGCGACGGCTTCTTCTTCCGCGGCAAGGAGGTCGTGGTCGTCGGCGGCGGCAACACGGCGCTCGAGGAGGCGCTGTTCCTCACGAACTTCGCGTCGAAGGTGGTGCTGGTCCATCGCCGCGAGGGCTTCCGCGGCGAGCGCATCCTGCAGGACCGCGTGTTCGCCAATCCGAAGATCGAGGTGGTGTGGAACGCCACGATTGGGGAGGTGCTAGGCTCCGGCGCCCCGCTCAAGGTGACGGGCGTCAAGCTGGTCGACACGCGCACGGGCGCGCCGACGGTCCGGGCCTGCGACGGCGTGTTCGTGGCGATCGGCCACGCGCCCGCGACCGAATTGTTCCGTGGCCAGCTGGAGATGAAGCCCTCCGGCTATCTCGCGGTGAAGCCGGGCACGACGCTCACCAACGTCGCCGGCGTGTTCGCCGCGGGCGACGTCGCCGACGAGCACTACCGCCAGGCGGTCACCGCCGCCGGCATGGGCTGCATGGCCGCGCTCGACGCGGAACGATATCTCGCCGCGGAGGAGGCGGCGCAGCGCGCGGCCTGAAGCGGGGAGGCACGGGTTCGGCGCGACAGGGAGCGCCCGGGGGGAAGGCATGGACTGGGACAAGCTGCGGATCTTTCACGCGGCGGCGGACGCCGGCAGCTTCACGCGCGCCGGCGAAAGCCTCGCGCTGAGCCAGTCAGCGGTGAGCCGGCAGGTCTCGGCGCTCGAACACGAGCTGAAAACGCCTCTGTTCCATCGCCACGCCCGAGGGCTCATCCTGACCGAACAGGGCGAGCTGCTGTTCCGGACCACGCAGGAGGTTTTCGCCAAGCTCGAATCGGCGCGCTCGATGCTGAGCGACAGCCGCGAGCGGCCGCACGGCGTGCTGAAGCTCACGACGACGATCGGCCTCGGGACAGGCTGGCTTACGCCACGGCTGCTCGAGTTCATGGACGCCTATCCCGACATCCAGGTGCAGCTCATCCTGACCGACGACGAGCTCGACCTCGCGATGCGCGAGGCCGACGTCGCGATCCGGCTGCGCGCGCCGACCCAGCCGGACCTGATCCAGCGCCGGCTGTTCACGGTGCACTATCACGTCTACGCGGCCCCGGAATATCTGAAGCGCCACGGCAGCCCCGCGAGCCTCGACGAACTCGACCAGCACCGGATCATCGAGTTCGGCGGCCCGGTCCCGCCCTTCCTGCAGAGCATAAACTGGTTGAAGACCGCGGCTCGCACGCCCGCCAATCCGCGGCTCGCCAGCCTCGTCATCAACAGCGTGGCGGCGAGCAAGCGGGCGGCGGAGACCGGCGTCGGCCTCGCGGTGCTGCCGGACTATTTCGTCGAGGAGGACTCCACGCTGCAGCGGGTGCTCGACGACGCCGAAATGCCGACGCTGGAGGCGTATTTCGTCTATCCGGAAGAGCTCAAGAACGTGGCGCGCATCAACGTCTTCCGCGACTTCCTCATCGAGAAGGCGCAGCGCTGGAAGTTCTGAGGCGTCGCGTCGATCCGGGCGCAGGGGGGACACGTTCCGATCTTCGGAGGGATCGGTTCGACGCTTTGATCGTTGTGTCCTGAACGGACGCGCTTCCTAAGCGCGCCTACACCCAGGAGAACTCCATGGAAGCGCGAACGCACACGCCCCCGCCAGGCGAGATCACCGAGAAGGTCACCCCCGTCGAAGCCAAGCAGGGCACCGACAAGCCGAAGGGCATGCCGATCGTCCTGATCGTCAGCACCGTGGGCGCGGCGGTGGCGATGTGGGTCGCCTGGAGCCTGATGTTCTGACGAGGCGTCCCGCGTCGGCGGGCCGCCTGACATAAAAATGCCCGCGATGCGCGGGCATTTTTCGTTCCGGGACGAGGGGGCGCCGCCCTCAGGCGAAGCGGACCTTGAGCACTTCGTAGCTCTTGCCGCCGCCGGGGGTCACGACCTCGACCGTGTCGCCGACCTTCTTGCCGACCAGCGCGCGCGCGATCGGGGAGCCGATCGAGACCCGGCCCTGCTTCACGTCGGATTCGGGCTCGCCGACGATCTGGTAGACCTTCTCCTCGTCGGTGTCCTCGTCGACCAGCGTGACGGTCGCGCCGAAGGTGATGATGTCGCCCGTGAGCTTCGACAGGTCGATGACGTCGGCGCGCGCGATCATGTTTTCGAGGTCGGCGATGCGCCCCTCGTTGAGGCTCTGCTGTTCCTTGGCCGCGTGATACTCGGCGTTCTCCGAGAGATCGCCATGCGATCGCGCTTCGGAGATCGCCGCGATGATGCGCGGGCGTTCGCTCGAAGCGCGGCGCCGCAGCTCCTCTTCCAGCGCCGCATGACCGGCGGCCGTCATCGGGATCTTGTCCATTCCAGTCTCTCTCGACACAAAAGACGACGCCCCGTCGAAAGCGGCGGGGCGCGAAAGCGAACTCTTCAACGCCGGAGGATCCGTCGTCGTTCCATCAGTTCCGGCGAGCGATCGGTCTCAGCCGAAATAGGACTGAAGCGAGCGGACCTCGAGATCGCCGCCAAGATAGGCCTTGATCCCCTGGGCCGCCGCGACCGCCCCCGACAGGGTCGTATAGTAAGGCACTTTGTGCAAGAGGGCCGCGCGGCGGAGCGACCGGCTGTCGGCCAGCGCCTGCGCGCCCTCGGTGGTGTTGAACACGAGCTGCACGCCGCCGTTCTTGATCGCGTCGACGACGTGCGGCCGGCCTTCCAGCACCTTGTTGATCTTCTGCGCGTCGATGCCGTTCGCGACCAGATGGCGGGCGGTGCCCGAGGTCGCGATGATCTTGAAGCCGAGCTCGGACAGCATCCGGACCGGCGCCAGCACGCGCTCCTTGTCGGCTTCGCGGACCGAGACGAACAGCGTGCCCTCGCGCGGCACGCGGGTGCCGCCGCCGAGCTGGCTCTTCGCGAAGGCCACGCCGTAGTCGTAGTCGAGGCCCATGACCTCGCCGGTCGAGCGCATCTCCGGCCCGAGCACGGTGTCGACGCCGGGGAAGCGGGCGAAGGGGAACACCGCCTCCTTCACGCCGATATGGCGCAGCGGCTTCTTGGTCAGGCCGAACGAAGCGAGCTTCTCGCCGGCCATGATGCGGGCCGCGATCTTGGCGAACGGCTCGCCGACCACCTTGGCGACGAAGGGAACGGTGCGCGAGGCGCGCGGGTTCACTTCGAGGATGTGGATCACCCCGTCCTTGATCGCGTACTGCACGTTCATCAGGCCGCCGACGTCGAGCGCGAGCGCGAGCTTCCGGGTCTGCTCCTCGAGCTTGGCGATCATCTCGGCGTCCAGCGAATGCGGCGGCAGCGAGCAGGCCGAGTCGCCGGAATGCACGCCGGCCTCCTCGATGTGCTCCATGATCCCGCAGACGAAGACGTCCTCTCCGTCGCAGAGCGCATCGACGTCGACCTCGATCGCGTCCGACAGATAGCGGTCGAACAGCAGCGGGTTCTTCGACAGAACGGTGTTGATCTGGCCGGTCTTATCGTTCGGATAGCGTTGCTTGACGTCCTCGGGGACGAGATCGGGCAGGGTGCCGAGCAGGTAGTCCGAGAGCGCCTTCTCCTCGTGCAGGATCGCCATCGCGCGGCCGCCGAGCACGTAGGACGGGCGCACGACGAGCGGGAAGCCGAGGTCGCTCGCGACGATGCGCGACTGCTCGACCGAATAGGCGATGCCGTTGTCGGGCTGAACGAGCTTCAGCTTGTCCAGCAGCCGCTTGAACCGGTCGCGGTCCTCGGCGTGGTCGATCGCGTCCGGGCTGGTGCCGAGGATCGGCACGCCGGCCTTCTCGAGCGCGTTGGCGAGCTTGAGCGGGGTCTGGCCGCCGAACTGCACGATCACGCCGTGCAGCGTCCCGTTCTGTTTCTCGGTCGTGATGATCTCGAGCACGTCCTCCTCCGTCAGCGGCTCGAAATACAGCCGGTCGGAGGTGTCGTAGTCAGTCGAGACGGTCTCGGGGTTGCAGTTGACCATGATGGTCTCGTAGCCCGCCTCGCTCAGCGCGTAGCATGCGTGGACGCAGCAGTAGTCGAATTCGATGCCCTGGCCGATCCGGTTCGGCCCGCCGCCGAGGATGACGATCTTCTTCGCATCCGAAGGCCGGGCCTCGTCGACGGGCGCGCCGGCGAAGGGCGGGGCGTAGGTCGAGTACATGTAGGCGGTGGGCGAGGCGAACTCGGCCGCGCAGGTGTCGATGCGCTTGTAGACCGGGCGGACGCCGAGCGCGTGACGGCGCGCGGCGACCTGCTCGGGCGTGAGCTTGGCGAGCGTCGCAAGCCGCGCGTCGGAAAACCCTTGCGCCTTCAGCTTGCGGAGCGCGCTCTCGGTCACGGGCAGGCCGAAGCGGCGCACCTTCTCCTCGGTCGCGACCAGGCCTTCGATCTGGGCGATGAACCACGGGTCGATCTTGCAGGCCTCGTGGATCTCGTCCGGCGAGAAGCCGAGGCGCAGCGCCTGGGCCACCTTCAGCAGCCGGTCCGGCGTCGGCCGGCCGAGCGCGCCGCGGATGGCGTTGCGGTCGTCGCCGAAGCCGAGGCCCTCGATCTCGATCTCGTCGAGGCCGGTCAGCCCCGTCTCCATCGAGCGCAGCGCCTTCTGGAGGCTCTCGCCGAAGGTGCGTCCGATCGCCATCGCTTCGCCGACCGACTTCATCGAGGTGGTCAGCGTGGGCTCGGCGCCGGGAAACTTCTCGAAGGCGAAGCGCGGGATCTTGGTGACGACGTAGTCGATCGTCGGCTCGAACGAGGCCGGCGTCGCGCCTCCGGTGATGTCGTTCTCGATCTCGTCGAGCGTGTAGCCGACGGCGAGCTTGGCCGCGACCTTGGCGATCGGGAAGCCGGTGGCCTTCGAGGCGAGAGCCGACGACCGCGACACCCGCGGGTTCATCTCGATCACGATCATGCGGCCGGTGGCGGGATCGATCGCGAACTGCACGTTGGAGCCGCCGGTCTCGACGCCGATCTCGCGCAGCACGGCGAGCGAGGCGTCGCGCATCCGCTGGTATTCCTTGTCGGTCAGCGTCAGCGCCGGAGCCACGGTGATCGAATCCCCGGTGTGGATGCCCATCGGGTCGATGTTCTCGATCGAGCAGATGATGATGCAGTTGTCCGCCTTGTCGCGGACGACCTCCATCTCGTACTCCTTCCAGCCGAGCACGCTCTCCTCGATGAGGACCTCGTCGGTCGGCGAGGCGTCGACGCCACGCTCGACGATCTCGAGGAACTCCTCGCGGTTGTAGGCGATGCCGCCGCCCGTTCCGCCCATCGTAAAGGAGGGCCGGATGATCGCCGGCAACCCGATCGCCTCGAAGGCGACGAGCGCCTCGGTCAGGTTGTGGGCGAGCATCGAGCGCGGCGTCTCGAGCCCGATCCGGTGCATCGCCTCGCGGAACAGCAGGCGGTCCTCTGCCTTGTCGATCGCCTCCGCCGTCGCGCCGATCATCTCGACGTCGTATTTCGCGAGCGCGCCCATCTTGCGGAGAGAAAGCGCGCAGTTGAGCGCGGTCTGGCCGCCCATGGTCGGCAGCAAAGCGAAGCCGCCCGGGATTGCGTAGCGCTCCTTGGCGATGATCTTCTCGACGATCTCCGGCGTGATCGGCTCGATATAGGTGGCGTCCGCCATGTCCGGATCGGTCATGATGGTCGCCGGATTCGAATTCACGAGGACGATGCGGTAGCCCTCCTCGCGCAGCGCCTTGCACGCCTGGGTGCCGGAATAGTCGAACTCGCAGGCCTGCCCGATGACGATCGGTCCCGCTCCGATGATGAGGATCGTCGCGATATCGGTGCGTTTGGGCATGTGATGCTGCTTTCCAGGTCCGCGCGGGGGCGTGAAACGTGGTTCCGCGCGTATGGCGCGCGGCTCGTCGAGATCGATTGCGTGGCTGAAGGCGTTCCTTACACAGTCATCGCCGGGCAGGGAAGCGCCCTTGCGCCGGCGAGGCCGCCCTCCGCGGTTCACATGGGGAGAATGAGACCATGACGACGACCGGACGCACAGTCCTTGTCACCGGCGCCTCGTCGGGAATCGGGGTCGAACTGGCCCGGCTGTTCGCCGCGAACGGCGACCGCGTGGTGCTCTCCGCCCGGCGGGAGGACCGGCTGAAGGCGCTCGCGGCGGAGCTCTCCTCAAAACATGGCGTGGCGGCCGACGTCGTGCGAGGCGACCTCTCCACCCCGGACGGCGTCAAGGACTTCGCGATCGAGGTCGGCCGCAAGGGCCATGTCGTCGACGTGCTGGTGAACAATGCGGGCTTCGGCCTGCGCGGCCGGTTCGCCCAGCTCTCCTTCGACAAACAGCTCGAGATGATCCAGGTGAACGTCGCCGCGCCGACGGCGCTCTCCGGCCTCTTCCTGCCGGGCATGCTGGCGCGGGGGCGGGGAGGGATCCTCAACGTCGCCTCGCTCGCAGCCTTCCAGGCCGGGCCGGAGATGGCGGTCTACTACGCCACCAAGGCCTACCTGCTGTCGTTCTCCGAGGCTTTGTTCGAGGAATCCAAGCGCAAGGGGGTGACGGTGACGGCGCTTTGCCCCGGTCCCGTGCCGACCGAGTTCGGCGAGGTCGCCGGCATGGGCGACGCGTTGCTGTTCAAGACGGGCGTCGTCTCCGCCGAGGCGGTCGCCAAGGCTGGCTTCGACGGTTTTCAGGCCGGCAAGGCGATCGTCATCCCCGGCGCGCTTCCGAAGATCGGCGCCTTCATGACCCGCCTCGGCTCACGCGGCCTGACGCGCCGTCTCGCCCACGAGATGCAGCGTGTGAAGGACTGACGGTTTCAGCATCCCGAACGAAAACGGGGCGCCCTGTGAAGGGCGCCCCGTTTCATGCGAGTCGACAGCCGTAGGCCGGCGCGGATCACTCTGCGCGGAGGTTGGACGCCTTGGTCTTGCCGCGGTCCATGACGACCTCGAACGCAACCTTCTGGCCCTCGACGAGGGTGTGGAGGCCCGAGCGCTCGACGTCGGAAATGTGGACGAACACATCCTTGGAGCCGTCGGCCGGCTGGATGAACCCGTACCCTTTCTGGGTGTTGAAGAACTTTACGGTGCCGCTAGCCATTTCTGCTTTCCCTAAGACAAGCGCGTGTGCGCATTTGACCACCCAATCTCATGAGCGAGTGGTCGGGCACAATCCGAACTTTGGTGCGTGTCGTAGAGGCGGAAGCTTCGGTTCGTCACCGCAGACAGGCCAGACAGTGCGTCCAAAAATCTGATTGCAGATGCGACTATGGCGCATAGGGGGCGGGTCTCGTCAAGACGGGCTCGCATCCCCATGGAGGAACCCGCAAGGCCCGGGACCGTTGTGAATCCGGCGGCCGATATGGGCGCGCCAGGGGAGGCGACTGCATTGGCGTCAACGGGCGAGAGCATAACGACCGCCGAGTTCAGGTTCGCCTCCGACGGGCAGGTTCCAAACAACCCCGCGCTGTCCCTGCTTCTTCACCGCAAAGCTTTTGACGCCGCGACGCCGCAACCGGCGATCACGGCCGAGGCCCTGTTCGGCGCGAACGGCTGGGGCGGGTTCTGGCGCGACGGCGTCTACGACTTCCACCATTATCACTCGACCTGCCACGAAGCGCTCGGCGTGGCGTCGGGATGGGCCGACATCCGCTTCGGCGGCGAGCACGGCGAAACCGTCCGGATCGAGGCCGGCGACGTCGCCGTGCTGCCGGCGGGCTCCGGCCACAAGCGGCTCGACGCCAGCGACGACTTCCTGATCGTCGGCGCCTATCCTCCCGATCAGCCGTTCGATCTGATCCGCGCCAGCGCCGCTGAACATGACGCGGCCGTGAGGCGCATCGCCGAGGTGCCGCTGCCGGCGACCGACCCTGTGTTCGGGCCGGAAGGCGGCTTGCGGACGCGCTGGCGGAAGGCCGGCTAAGCCGGCCGGGCCGACAGGATCTTGAGGCCGCAAGCGGCGGCGAGCGTGGCCAGCGCCAGAGAAGCCGACAGCCAGATGGCGCCGGCCGCTCCGAAGCGTTCGATGACGAGCGCATACCCGACCGGCGCGACCGCGGAGAGCGCGAAGCTCGGAACGATCAGCCGCCCGACAAGCGTCCCGTAGGTCGCCGGGTCGAGGAAGGCCAGCGGAAGCGTGCCGCGGGTGATGGTCAGCAGCCCGGTCGCTCCGCCGTAAAGCAGCGAGAAAGCGACCGCGACCGGGAGCGAGATCCCGCTCCACACGCCGAACAGGAAGGCCGCCGTCAGGCCGGCCGCCGCGCCGAGATTGAGATCGACCGCGGCGAGCCGTCTGCCGAACAGCACCTCGCAGAGCCGCGCCGAGGACTGGCCGACGCCGCGCAGCGCCGCGATCCAGGCGGCTGCGCCGGCGGCGACGCCGAGGCCCGCCAGCACCCAGACCATATGGGCGGACATGCCGGAATGCAGGGTGTTGGTGAATGCGACGACCATGGCGTAGAGCGCCGCCGCGAGGATGCGATGGCTTTTCGGCGCGGACTGCGGCGCGAGCGCCGCAATGGACGGATCATCGGTCGGAAGCGAGACTAAACGGGCGTCCGGAAGCCCCCAGTGAAGCGGCGCGGTGAGCAGGGCGAAGCCGCCGAAGGCGAGCGCCGCGATCCGCCATCCGAACAGGTCGGCAAGCTCGGCGCCGAACGGCCAGAACACCGTGGAGGCGAGGCCCCCAAGCAGGGTGATCTGCGCCATCGCGGTCTTCGCGCCCGGGCCGCCGATGCGGGCGAGCGCCGCGAACGCCGCGTCATAGAGGCAAAGCCGCATCGCGAGGCCGATGCAGATCCAGGCGGCGTAGTAGCTCACGAATCCCTGCGCGGCGGCGAGCCCCGTGCAGCCGAGCGCGCTCAGCAGCGAGCCGCAGACCATCACCGAGCGACCGCCATGGCGGTCGATCAGTCGCCCCGCGAGCGGCGAGGTGAGCCCCATCACGAGAAGCGCCGCGGAGAAGCCGCCCTGAACCTGCGCGAGGCTCCAGCCGAAGTCGGCCGCGATCCGGTCGCCAAAGGCGCCGACGAGGTAAAAGGTGACGCCCCAGCAGACGAGTTGCCCGACGCCGAGCCGCAGGACGGTCGCGCGGTCGATCACATTTCGAGCCGATCCATGGGATCGGCGCCGGCGCCCGGACCGAGCGCACGCTGCATCACCACGGTGTCGAGCCACCGCCCGAGCTTGAAGCCAACCGCCTCGAGCGTGCCGGCGTGGCGGAAGCCCAGGCTCGCGTGGAGCGCCACCGAGCCATGGTTCGCGCTGTCGCCGATGACGGCGATCATCTGGCGCCACGGCCCGGCTTCGCAGCGCGCGATCAGCTCGGCGAGCAATGCGCGGCCGACGCCTCTGCCTTGGGCGTCCCGGGCGACGTAGACGGAATTCTCGACGGTATGGCGATAGGCGGGGCGCGCCCGATAGCTGCCGGCATAGGCGTAGCCGACGACGGCGCCGTCGGCTTCCGCGACGATGAAGGGCAGGCCGAGCGCCAGAACGTTCGCGCGTCGAGTAATCATCTCGGGCAGGGTCGGCGGAATTTCCTCGAAGCTCGCGAGGCCCGTCAGCACCTCGGGCGCATAGATGCGCTGGACGGCGTCCATGTCGGCCTCCGTGGCGTCGCGGAGCACGAGGGTCCAGGGTTCGGGAGCGGGGGCCATCAGCCGCGTCTCACGCCGGGCTCTGCCGGCATTTTCCCGGCAGGTTCTGGAAGTGGATGTTCTTGAGGCTGGCCTCGAACCACGCCGTCCCGGCTCGTTCGGGATCGTAGCTGTAGATGTCGATCGCGATGTCCTCGTCGTGGCTCGCGGCCTGCGAATTGTCGGGAACGGCGATCGTCGAAGCGATGCGCGGCGGTTCGGCCGTCCGGTCGAACCGCCATTCCGGGCGCAGCGAACCGTCGGCGCCGAAATCGGTCCGCTGGCCGGTGTCCTCGGCGACATAGACCTGCTGGAAGGCGTGGGACTCGTCGCGGCGCACGACGTCGAAATAGAACGCGACGCGGGGGCGCTGCTCGGTGAAGACGTAGAACTGGCAGTAGAGCTTGGGCGAGGCCGTGGAGCCGGTGGTCGTCTGCTGGATTGGCGCCGACGTGCTTTCGGCCTTCTCCGCGACTGAAGCATGCTCGGCGGCGCCCTGCGGCTTCAGGACGACATAGGCCCCACCGGCGAGGACCACGGCGCATAGCGCGGCGACGGGAAGGATCGTCCTCGCCGTCATGCGCGCCATCCTCACTCAGCCCTTCGGCGCGTCCATCATGTCGACGAACCGCTTGAACAGATAGTGGCTGTCCTGCGGGCCGGGCGAGGCTTCCGGATGGTGCTGAACCGAAAACGCAGGGCGATCGGTGAGTTCGATGCCGCAGTTCGAGCCGTCGAACAGCGAGACATGGGTCTCGCGAGCGGTCTCCGGCAGCGTCGTGCGATCCACCGCGAAGCCGTGGTTCATCGAGGTGATCTCGACCTTGCCGGTGATCATGTCCTTCACCGGATGGTTCGCGCCGTGATGGCCCTGATGCATCTTGGTGGTCGTCGCGCCGACGGCGAGCGCCAGCATCTGGTGGCCGAGGCAAATGCCGAAGGTGGGCACCTTCTTCTCAAGCACGCCCTGGATCATCGGCACGGCGTAGACGCCGGTCGCGGCGGGGTCGCCGGGGCCGTTCGACAGGAACACGCCGTCGGGCGATAGCGCCAGAACCTCCTCTGCGGTCGCGGTCGGCGGCAGCACCGTGACCTCGCAGCCCGCGGTGGTGAGCATGCGAAGGATGTTGCGCTTGAGGCCGTAGTCGATCGCGACGACGCGCTTCGGGGCGCCGTCGGGGCGCACGCCATAGGCGCCGGGCCAGGTCCAGCCGGCCTCGTCCCAGCCGTAGCGCTGGGTGGCGGCGACAAGCGGCACGAGGTCCTCGCCTTCGAGGCCCGCAAAGCCCTCGAGCTCGGCCCTGAGGGCGTTCTCCTCGATATCTCCGTCGGCGGCGTAGCCGATCACGGCGTTCTGCGCGCCCTTGTCCCGGACGAGAGCCGTGAGCGCGCGGGTGTCGACGCCGGTGATCGCGACGATCCCGCGGGCCTTCAGCCATTCGTGAAGGTCGCGCGTCGCACGCCAGTTCGACGGGGCGGTGACGTCGGCTGCGAACACCGCGCCGCGGACGCCGGAGGAGGCCGCCATATTGACGGTCTCGACGTCGTCGTCGTTGACGCCGACATTGCCGATGTGCGGGAAGGTGAAGGTGATGATCTGGCCGGCGTAGGACGGGTCGGTCAGGATCTCCTGATAGCCAGTCATCGCAGTGTTGAAGCAGATTTCGCCGGCGGCGACGCCTTCGGCGCCGAGGCCCTCGCCCTCGATCAGCGTGCCGTCCGCCAGCAGAAGCCGGGCTGTGGGGCGCGTCTCATCCCAGCCGCGGGCGGCCGTGTCTTGTCCCGTCATGGCGATTGCCTTAACCGAAGCGCATGAAGCGCCGGCGCGCGCTCCGCGCCGATGCGGCCGGAAACTAGGCGCCGCCCGACGACGCGTCAACCGATCCGCGGCGCGCGCCCGACCTGCACGTTCAAAGGAAGCGAAGACCATGCGCGAGGCGATCAACGCCGCCCTGAAGGAGTCCATGAAGGCCCGCGACGCGGACCGGACCGGAACGCTGCGCATGATGGGCGCAGCAATCAAGGACAAGGACATCGAGGCCCGCGGCCTCGGCAAGGGGACCGCGACCGAGGACGAGCTGAAGCAATTGCTCGCCAAGATGATCAAGCAGCGCCAGGAATCGGCCTCGATCTACGAGGACAACGCCCGGCCGGAGCTCGCCGCCAAGGAGCGCGCCGAGATCGCCGTGATCCAGGAGTTCCTGCCCCAGCAGATGTCGGAAGCCGACGTCGCCGCCGCGATCGACGCCGCCATTGCGGAGACCGGCGCGGCCTCGATCAAGGACATGGGACGCGTGATGGCGGCGCTGAAGGGCAAATACGCCGGCGTCATGGATTTCGGCGCGGCGAACGGGGCCGTGAAGGCGAAGCTCGCCGGTTAGGCGCGTCGGCGACGCCGCCGCGCTGGCGCTCGTCGTTGAGCGAGATCAAGGCGGCGCCGCAGCAGCCATGGTCAGTGGCTCTCCTGTCCAGAGGGAGAGGCCCAATGCCGCTTGAAAGCATCGTCTTCGTCGCCGCCGTCATCGCGATGTTCGGCGTCTTTGCGGGGACGCTCGCCTGGGCGTCCCGTGAAACTCCCAAGTGGAGGGCGGGCGGACTCTAAGCCCGCCCATTCGCTTCGGCCGACGCGCGATCGCGCGATCAGCGCTTTCCGAGCGCGGTCGCGTCGGGGACCACCACGGCGAACAGATCCGCAAGCCCGGCGAGCGCGCCGTCGTGGACCTCCTGCGCCGAGCGCGCCGGTCGGCCGAGCACGCCGGGAAGCGGCCGGGTCGCGGTCGCGTTCTCGACGATCGTGACGCCGTAGCCAAGGTCGACGGCGGCGCGCGCGGTCGAGTCGACGCACATATGCGTCATGAAGCCGGTCAGGATCAGGTTCTTGCGGCCGAGCTTCTCCAGCGCCGGCGCGAGGTCGGGGTTGGTGAAGCCGTTGGGCAGCTCTTTCTTGAACACCGGCTCGCCGTTCGCAGGCGCCGCCTGCGGTGCGATCTCGGCGCCCTCCGTGCCTTCGACGAACACCCCTTCCGACGACGTGTGCGCGACGTGGACGATCGGCGTGCCTGCCGCGCGCGCCTCCGCCAGCAGGCTCTCGATCGCGGCCAGCGCCGGCTGAACGCCCGGCAGCGCGATCGGCCCGCGGACATATTCGTTCTGCGCGTCGATCACGACCAGGATCGCGTCGTCGAGCGAGGCGGGATCAGGAGCGAGGCCGGAAAGCTCGAGCAGTGTCTTGGGGCTGTCGGTCATGCGTTTTCCTCACATCGCGCGCGACAGGCGCGGCGGCCGCATCCTCGCCCAAACGAAGAGCGCCGGAAAGCCGTGCGCGTTCCGGCGCCCGCCTCAGGCGGCGACAGGCCTGGCGGCGACCGTGAGGGATCGATCAGAAGACGCCGAGCACGATCGCGGCGATGAACGCGAAGGCCGCGCAGATGGCGACAACATTCAGTTTTTGCGTCGCGTCCACGGACGCCTCCCGGCGAATGAGCTCCGCCGGACATTATTTAGAGTGATCCGGTAGACAAGAGGGCGCGCGGAGATTTGTTGGGTCCGGAGGGGCGATACGGAAAAAAGTATAAGAATATCAATGTGATAAAAAATTCATGCATCTGTCGAAAATGCGCGGCGGCGTGGCTTCGACGCGGGAGGCAGCGCATTTGCGGCGCACATTCCACCTCCGCGCTGCACAATAAGCCCTCTTCGCTCCGTCTGATCGTCAAGCGCGTATTAACCGTATCGCCCGCATTCTAACGATCATGAAGATCCGGGTGGTGTGCAGCCTCATATTCCTCGCCGGCGTGGCGGCGCTCGCCGGTTGCGGCTTCCTCGAACATGAGGAGCGCGACGCCTGGCGCGGCCAGGCCGAGCAGGTCTGTCTCGCCGGTCGCATCGTGAAGCCGACCAAATTCATCCGGCCGATCGCCGAGCTGGAGGGCCCCGGGACCTGCGGCGTCGAAAATCCGTTCCGCGTCTTTGCAATCGCCGACGGCACGGTCGGCGTGCAACCGAGCGCCCGGATCGGCTGCTCGATGACCGCGGCGCTCGAGACGTGGATGCGCGACACGGTGCAGCCCGCCGCCAAAGCCCGCTTCGGCTCCGAGGTCGCGGAAATCCGCAACACGGCGTCCTACGGCTGCCGAACCCGCAACGACAAGCCGGGCGCGACGCTCTCCGAGCACGCCTTCGGCAATGGGCTCGACATCGGTGGGTTCACGCTGGTCGACGGACGCGAGATTGCGGTGCCGGCCGATGCGCGCACGGCGACCCCGGAGGCGCGGGCCTTCCTGAGCGAGGTCATGGCCGGCGCTTGCGGCGTGTTCAAGACGGTGTTGGGGCCGGGCGCCGAGGGCCGCCGCGAGACCCATATCCATCTCGACCTCGCCCACCACGACCTGACCGGCGAGCGCACCTACTGCCGGCCCAGACCTTCTCTTCCCGGCAAGGCCGCGCCGCCGTCCGGCGCGGGCGATCTGCTGATGAGCTATGCCCCCGGCGGCCGCGACGCCGACATTCCCACCGGCTCGGTCGGCCGCCCTGATGCGGCCCACGACGACGCGCCTGCGGACTACGAACCGGACGAGTGAGCGTCGCCCGTCTCCGGTCGAGAGACCGGGACGAGCTGTCCGCTCCGCCTTATCCCGCAGCGATCTTGGGCTTCGGCATGCCGTAGAGGTGCTCCTCGGCGGGGAAGCGGCGCGCACGGACATCCGCGGCGTAGGCCTCGGCGGCCGCGCGCATCGTCCCGCCCACGTCGGCGTAGCGGCGCACGAATTTCGGCACGTGGCCGAACGTGGCGCCCATCATGTCTTCCGTGACGAGGATCTGGCCGTCGCACTCGGCCGAGGCGCCGATGCCGATGGTGGGCACGCGGACCGTCGCGGTGATCCGGGCGGCGAGCGGCGCGACGACGCCCTCGACGACCATCGCGAAGGCGCCGGCGTCGGCGACCGCACGGGCGTCGGCGACGATGGCCTCGGCCTCGGCCGCCGCCTTGCCGCGGGCGGCGTAGCCGCCGAGCGCGTTCACCGACTGGGGCTGCAGGCCGATATGGGCGAGCACGGGCACGCCGCGCTGCGTGAGGAAGTTGATGGTCTCGGCCATCACGGCGCCGCCCTCGAGCTTCACCGCGCCGCAGCCGGTCTCCGCGAGCAGGCGCGAGGCGCTGCGGAACGCCTGCGCGGGGCTCTCCTGATAGGAGCCGAACGGCAGATCGACGACGACGAGCGCGTGCCGCGCGCCGCGCGCCACTGCCGCGCCATGCGCCGACATCATGTCGAGCGTCACGGGAATGGTGCTCTCCAGACCGTAGATCACCATGCCGAGGGAATCGCCGACGAGCAGCAGATCGCACGCCTCGTCGAGCGCCTGGGCCACCGGCGCGGTGTAGGCGGTGAGGCACACCAGCGGCTCGACGCCCTTGGCGTTGCGGACGGAGGAAACCGTAATAGGCTTCGAGGCCTTGGCTCCCTGCTCGGGGGCCGGTCGACGTGCGCTCATGACGCCATGACTCCTAGGGGCGCATCCCCACCCGGCCGCGTTTCTATGACGATCGCGACGCGGGCGCGACAATCAAGTGGTCGCGCGCCGGAGCATCTTCCATACCGTCTTTCGGACCTGCGCGCGCGATCGCCTGAGGGCCAATCCTGTCCGGTCGCGCCCTTGGCCCGGCGCCGTTAGGATCGCCATCCGAATCGGAGGACTCCCATGTCGTTTTGGGGAAAGCTCGCCGGCGCCGCGGGCGGCTTCGCGCTCGGCGGGCCCCTCGGCGCCATCGCCGGCGCTCTTGTCGGCCACTATCTGCTCGACCGCGAAACCGATCCTGCGGCGATCGCGGCGGAAGAGCGCGATCACAAGAGCCTCGCCTTCACCATCGGGGTGATCGCGCTTTCCGCGAAGATGGCGAAAGCCGACGGCGTCGTCGCCCCGCAGGAGATCGAGGCGTTCCAGAAAATCTTCTCGATCGCCGAGAAGGACGTGCACGAGGTGCGCCACGCCTTCGACGTCGCCAGCAAGGACGTCGCGGGCTTCGACGCCTATGCGACCCAGCTAGCGGAGACCTTCGCCGACGAGCCCGCGACGCTCGAGGACGTGCTGCACAGCCTCGCGCAGATCGCCGCCGCCGACGGGGCGATGCACGAGGCGGAGATCCAATACCTCGAGGAGGTCGGCCGCATCTTCGGACTCGATCGTGCGAGATTCCGGCGCGCGCTCGGCCGCTACGTGCAGTTTCCCGAAACTGACCCCTATGAGGTTCTGGGCGCGGACGCCGCGGCTTCGGACGAAGAGCTCAAGCAGCGCCACCGCGCGCTCGTTTCCGAGAATCACCCGGACCGGGCGATGGCCCGAGGCCTTCCGGCGGAAGCGGTCAAGATCGCGACCTCCAAGCTCGCCTCCATCAACGCCGCGTGGGACGCGATCCGGGCCGAGCGGGGTCTCGCGTGACGGTTTTTGCGGCCGACAGCCGATTCGTCCGGGAGGTCCGGTCCGCCGCCAACCACGACGAGCGGCGCGACGGTCGGCAGCCGGATATCCTGTTGCTGCACTATACCGGCATGGAATCGACCGAGGAGGCCTGCCGCCGGCTCTGCGCTGTCGAGAGCGGCGTATCGTGCCATTACGTCGTGCTGGAAGACGGCGGCGTCCTGCAACTTGTGCCTGAAACGCTAAGAGCGTGGCACGCCGGACTGTCGTCCTGGGAGGACGAGACCGACGTCAATTCACGCTCGATCGGCGTCGAAATCGCCAATCCCGGCCATGAATTCGGCTATCCGGATTTTCCCGAAGCCCAATTGGAGTCGGTGATCGAGCTGTGCCGCGACATTTGCGCACGACGGTCGATTCAACCTCAGCGTGTGCTCGCTCATTCGGACGTCGCGCCGCGCCGGAAAGACGACCCCGGCGAGAAGTTCCCGTGGGCTCGTCTGGCGTCGTGCGGCGTCGGTCATTGGACCGGACCTACTCGGATCGATCACGCTGGCGCGAGCCTACGGGAAGGGGACGAAGGCGACCCCGTCGAGGAGCTGCAAACCCTTCTGTCGCTTTACGGATATGGTCTGGAGATCCATGGCCGCTATGACGCCGCCCTGACGGCCGTCGTGCGGGCGTTCCAGCGCCATTTCCGACCCGCCAGAGTTGACGGCGTCGCGGACTTCTCCACCGCAGATACGCTCCGCAACCTGCTGCGCTCGCTGCCCGACCGCTGAGGCCCGCCGCCTCTTTCTCGACACGCGACAGTCAAGAAGCGACCTAATCATGGTCGAGCGATGGTCATTTTCGACAGGCTTTGGTCCCGGCCTGTGAAATGCCTTTCGGGAGTGTACACATGCGTAGATCGACGGTCGTCGTCGCGTTTCTAGCGGCGACCATCGCCTCGGCGTCAGCTGCGCCGAACCAGGAACGACTTGTCCGGGGGACCAGCGTTCAGTCCAAGACCCAACCAGTGAAAGCGACTACTTCGGCGAACCTCGCCAATTCTAAACATGCAGTTAACGCGCCCGTCGCCCGTCCGGTTCCGCAGATTGGCGGCAGCCCCGCCCACATGGGCGCCGCAGCCTTCACTTCGGCCCGCAACGCCCAGCCCGCGCTTCAGCCGCAGCCGGCCCGGCAGGCGGCCGTAGCGACGCCTTCGAAGCTGCGCCCGGTGGTCCGCCACGCCCGGTACGCCGCCGTTAAGCGCGCGTCGCCCGCCCACGTCTCGGATCGCGGCGCCGAGCGCCGCGCGGCGGCCCGCCGTCTCGCGGCGATCAGCCGTCCGGTTTCGCTCCAGCGCGATATCGACATCCCCGCTCCGACTGCTTCCGTCGCGCCGTCCGGCTCCATTCCGGCGATGGTGACGGCGGAGGCGCGCCGTCAGGGCGTCAATCCCGCGCTCGCCCATGCGGTCGTCAAGGTCGAGTCTCGCTACCAGCCGCGCGCCACCGGCCGCGGCGGCTATGTCGGCCTGATGCAGCTCAGCTACCGCACCGCCCAGGGCATGGGCTTCCGCGGCAGCCGGCAGGCTCTCTACGAACCGTCAAACAACCTGACCTACGGCATGCGCTACCTCGCGCAGGCGGTCCGGCTCTCCGCGGGCAACACCTGCGCGGCCGTCTCGAAATATCAGGGCGGCCACGGCGTCAAAGGCGTGACCCGCGCCGGCGCCGTCTATTGCGCCAAGGTGAAGCGCTTCATGGCCGAGGGCGTGCCGTCCTCCGGCAAGCTCGCCTCGAACTGAGCCCCGGGGCGGCGGCGCTTGACCTGAAGCGCCGCCGCCCGCACAAGACGCCCGCCAGTCGGCTGGACGGCCGCTCCGGTTTACGCCGGGGAGGAAAGTCCGGGCTCCACGGAAGCACGGCGCCGGATAACGTCCGGCGGGGGCGACCCCAGGGAAAGTGCCACAGAGAGCAGACCGCCTTCGGCTTCGGCCGCAGGTAAGGGTGAAAGGGTGCGGTAAGAGCGCACCGCGCGACCGGCAACGGAAGCGGCACGGCAAACCCCGCCGGGAGCAAGACCGAATAGGGGCGACACGGTTTTTCGCGCGCAAGCGAGGAAAGCCAGCCCGCTTCCGGGTGGTCGCCCGGGTTGGTTGCTAGAGGCGTCCGGCGACGGACGTCCCAGAGGAATGGCCGTCACGTGGGCGGATCGGGGGCGACCCCGGCGCGCTCGCCATACAGAACCCGGCTTACAGGCCGGCTGGCGCTGACTTCGACGAGACCGGCCGCTTCCGGCGCTTTGCGGCGGGCGGCCGTTTTCCGTTCGGGGCTTCGGTACCCATTAGCGCGGCGTTTCGGACGGCTCCCGCGTGGGCCGTCGAAACGCCTTCTTAACCCTAAGGAAGTTCTACTCCTGTCGTCGCGCCGGTCGCGAAGCGGTCCTTGTCAGGTCATGCGTCCTGGACCGCATCGCGGCGCGAACGGTCGAGTGTCTCGTTGACGCCCATAGGGCCCCATGTTAACCCAAATCATCCCGTCGAGACGGCGTAACGACGGCTTCCGAGTAGGATGCCGGTCGTTCTGGTCAGCGGCCGAAAAGGCTGCGGGCTCGACGTTCGACGTCCGCTTCCTGGCGGAGCCGTTCACGGGGGACGGCGTGCTGGATGCGGGGGCGCATGGACCGGTTCGTATCCAATTTCACCAATCGGCTGGACGCGAAGGGTCGCGTTTCGATCCCCGCGCCCTACCGGGCGACGCTCGTGCGGGACGGGTTCGAGGGCCTGTTCCTGCATCCCGCCCTCGACCAGCCGGCGCTCGACTGCGGCGGGACGGCGCTGCTGGCGGAGATCGATCAGCTGCTCGGGGGACTCTCGCCCTATTCGGACGAGCGGGACAGCCTCTCGACCGCGTTGCTCGGGGTGAGCGAGGCGCTGAAGGTGGACGGAGAGGGGCGCGTCATCCTGACCGAGAGCCTGAAGTCCTACGCGGGGATCACGGATCAGGCGACGTTCGTCGGTCACGGGGTGAAATTCCAGATCTGGGAGCCGGAGCGCTTCCGCGCGCATCTCGCGGCCTCGCGGGACAGCCTGCGCGCCTTTCGCCGGCGGCTCGGGATGAGCGCCGCGGCGGACAGCGCGTCGTGAGCTCGCGCAAGGAACGGCCGCGCGGCGGCGGCGAGCCTTACGACCGTCACCGGCCGGTGATGCTCGCGGAGGTGGTCGCCGCGTTGCAGCCGCAGGACGGCGAGGTCTTCCTCGACGGGACCTTCGGCGCAGGCGGCTACTCCCGCGGGATCCTCGAAGCCGCCGACTGCACCGTCATAGGTCTCGACCGCGATCCGACGGCGATCGCCGGCGGCTTCGACATGGTTTCGGAGTTCAAGGGCCGGCTGACGCTGGTCGAGGAGCGTTTCTCGGAGCTCTCCGGCGCGATCGACGATCTCGGCGTCGCCGCGCTCGACGGCGTCGTGCTCGACGTCGGCGTGTCTTCTATGCAGCTCGACCGCGCCGAGCGCGGTTTCTCGTTCCGCAACGAAGGTCCGCTCGACATGCGGATGGGCGGCGACGGCCCGACCGCCGCCGATCTGGTCGCAACCCTCGAGGATAAGGAGCTCGCCGCCATCCTGCGCACGCTCGGCGAGGAGCGCCGCGCCGGCGCGATCGCCCGCGCGATCTGCGCGGAGCGCGAGAAGGAGCCGATCCTCGATACGCTTCGGCTTGCGCGGATCGTCGAGCGGGTGCTCGGCCAGGCGCCCAACGCCATCCATCCTGCGACCCGGACGTTCCAGGCGCTGAGAATCGCCGTCAACGACGAACTGCGCCAGCTCGCCCTCGCGCTGTTCGCGGCGGAGCGTCGCCTCAAGCCGGGCGGCCGGCTGGTGGTGGTGTCTTTCCATTCGCTCGAAGACCGCATCGTCAAGACGTTCCTCGCCGACCGGACGCGCACGCTCTCGGGAGGTTCGCGTCATGCGCCTGCGGCTCCCGTGCCGCCCGCGACCTTCGAGGCGATGACCCGCGGCGTCGAAAAGCCGGGCGACGCGGAGACCGCAACCAATCCGCGGGCGCGCTCTGCGCGGCTGCGCGCGGCTCTCCGGACTGCGGCCCCTGCGCGGGGCGGCGACCCGTTCGCCTTCGGCGCGCCGCGACTGCCGATTCCGAGCCTCATGGGGGACGCGTCGTGAAGATCGCCCGCATCCTCAATGTGGTCGCCCTCGGCGCGCTGGTGGGCGCCGCCGTCACCGTCTACCGCATCAAATACGACGCCACGCTCCACGCCGAGCACGCGCAGAAGCTGAAGCGCGAGATCACGCTCGAAACCGATGCGATCGCCACGCTGAAGGCGGAATGGGCCTATCTCGCGCGTCCCGACCGCGTGCAGGCCTTCGCCAAGCAGCACCTCGCGCTCCAGCCGCTCGGCCGCGACCAGACGGTGCTGCTCGCTTCGCTGCCCGCGCGCCCGGCGCCGGTCGACGAGATCGGCAACAAGCTGGCGGCGCTCGGGCTGAGCGCCGAGGACGCGAGCATCGCCGTGGAGGCGCCGCCGCCGGCGACGCCGGCCGTCAAGAAACCGCCGGCGCCGGCCAAGAAGGCGACCATCGCCGTCAAGCCGGTCGCCGAACTCAAGGCGCCCGCATCGCGGCCGCAGCCCAAGCCGCTGGCGACGCCGAAGCAGGGCGCGCCGATGAACATCACCGACTTCCTCAAGAAAATGGGGCTCGTGCGATGACGGGGCAGGACGTCCTCGACGGAGCGTTTCGCGGCGGCGCCGTCGCCGGCGTCGTGATCGGCCGCGCATCGCTTGCGACCGCGCGACGTCTCGGCGCCTGGTCCGTGATCGCCTGGCGCGCTTCGCGCCGCGTCGTCCGGCTCCTGATCGGCTCGGGCGAGGGGCTTGGGCTGACGACCGGCCGTCTGCGTCTCGCCGCCATCGCGTTCGGCCTCGTCTATCTCGCGATCGTCGGGCGCCTCGTGCAATACGCCGTCGATCCCGCCCAGCAGACCGCCGACGAGGTCGCGCAGACGGTCGCGGCGATCTCGAGGCCCGACATCGTCGACCGCAACGGCCAGGTGCTGGCGACCGACGTCAAGGTCTCGTCGCTCTACGCCGAGCCGAAGAACATCATCGACGTCGACGACGCGACCGAGCTTCTGTCCAAGGCGCTGCCGGGGCTCGACCCCAAGGAGCTGCGCGCCAAGCTGTCGACGAAGCGAGGCTTCGTCTGGATCAAGCGCGAGATCTCGCCGGGCGAGCAGGTCGCGATCTTCCGCCTTGGCATTCCGGGCGTCGGCTTCGTCCAGGAGAACAAGCGCGTCTATCCGAATGGCTCCGAGGTCTCTCACATCCTCGGCTTCGCCGACGTCGACAACAAGGGCATCGCCGGGATCGAGAAGTATCTCGACACGTCCGGCAAGACCGCCGAGGCGGCGGCCGCGGCCGCCCACGGCGAGCGCCTCGCGCCGATCCATCTCGCCCTAGACCTCAAGGTCCAGCATGCGGTGCACGACGAACTCGTCGCCGGCATGCAGAAGTTCAGGGCGATCGCCGCGTCGGCCGCGATCGCCGACGTCAACACCGGGGAGATCCTGAGCCTCGTCTCGCTGCCTGACTACGACCCGAACAGCCCCTCCGACGCGCTGAAGCCGGAGGCCATCAACCGCGTCAACGTCGGCGTGTTCGAGATGGGCTCGACGTTCAAGGCGATGACGCTTGCGATGGCGCTCGACTCCGGCAAGGTCAATCTGCAGAGCCGCTTCGACGCCCGTGCGCCGCTGAAATACGGCCGCTTCCTGATCCATGACTTCCACGCCACGCACCGCATCCTCAACGTGCCGGAAGTGTTCGTGCACTCCTCGAACATCGGCACCGCCCGCATCGCGCTCGCGATGGGCGTCGACGCCCACAAGGCGTTCCTCAAGAAGATGGGTCAGCTCGACCGGCTGCAGACCGAGCTCCCGGAGAGCGCGCGACCGATCGTCCCCGCCCACTGGGGCGAACTGAACACCATCACCATCGCCTTCGGCCACGGCATCGCGATCGCGCCGATCCAGTCGGTGATGGGCGTCAGCGCGCTGGTGAACGGAGGCTACCTCGTGAAGCCGACCTTCCTGCGCCGCACGGTCGAAGAGGCGCGCGCGGAGTCCCCCATCGTGCTCAAGCCGTCGACCAGCGTCGAGATGCGCTATCTGATGAAGCTGAACGCGGAGAAGGGATCGGCCAAGAAGGCCGACATCCCCGGCTATCGCGTCGGCGGCAAGACGGGCACCGCTGAAAAGGTGATCGGCGGCCGGTATTCGAAGACGAAGAACCTGACCGCCTTCACCGCCGTGTTCCCGATGGACGCGCCGAAATACATGCTGCTCGTCGTGCTCGACGAACCGAAGGCGACCTCCGAGACGCACGGCTTCTCGACCTCCGGCTGGAACGCCGTGCCGGTCGGCGGCCAGATTGTCGAGCGCGTCGCGCCGCTGCTCGGCGTCGAGCCGAAATACGACGCTCCGAGCGCGACGGAGCTGCTCGGCAACATCCCCGTCGGCACGGTGATCGGCGAGTGAGCGAAGCCGCCCATACGCTTGGGGCGCTGTTCCCGGACACACGTCTCGCCGCCGCCGCGGCGGCGCTCCCGATCCGGGGGCTGACCGCCGACAGCCGCGCCGTCGAGCCCGGCTTCGTGTTCGCGGCCCTGGCGGGCGCAAGGACCGACGGCGCGCGCTTCGTCGAGGCGGCGGTGGCGGCCGGCGCGGTCGCGATCCTCTCGGAAGCGGAGCTGCCGACCTCGGTTCCGGTCGTGCGCAGCCGCGACGCCCGCCGCGACCTGGCCAGGGCCGCGGCCCGCCTGCACCCGCGCCAGCCCGCGACGATCGCGGCGGTGACGGGCACGAGCGGCAAGAGCTCGACGGTCACCTTCCTCCGCCAGATCTGGACGCAGGCGGGCTTTTCCGCCGCCAGCCTCGGAACGCTCGGCGTCACGGGGCCGTCGGGCGCGACCTATGGCTCGCTGACGACGCCGGACCCGGTCTCGCTGCACCGGACGCTCGACAGTCTGGCGGGCGAAGGCGTCACCCATCTCGCGATGGAAGCCTCGTCGCACGGGCTCGATCAAAAAAGGCTGGATGGCGTTAACCTTAACGCCGTCGGCTTCCTTAATCTCTCACGCGACCACATGGATTATCATCCGACGGTCGCCCATTACCGCGACGCCAAGCTCAGGCTGTTCGGCGAGCTCGCGCCCGCCGGGGCCGCAGCGGTGGTCTGGGCTGACGCGGCGGACGCCTCCTATTTCATCGAGGCGGCGCGGGGCAGGGGGATGAGGCTGCTCACCGTCGGCCGCAAGGGCGAGACCATCCGCCTCGACCATGTCGCCTATGACGGACTGGCGCAGACGCTCTCGATCACTTTCGGCGGCGCCGCGCGCGCCGTCCGGCTGCCGCTCGCGGGCGCCTTCCAGGCGGAGAACGCGCTGGTCGCGGCGGGGCTCGCGATAGCGACGGGCGTCGCGCCGGACGTCGCTTTCGACGCTCTCGAGCATCTGCAGGGCGTGCCGGGACGGCTTGAACTCGTGGGCGAGACGAACGGCGCCGCCGTGTTCGTCGACTACGCCCACAAGCCCGACGCGCTCGCCTCCGTGCTCGGCGCGCTGCGGCCCTTCGCGACCGGACGGCTGATCGTGGTGTTCGGCGCAGGCGGCGATCGCGACCCCGGCAAGCGCCCGCTGATGGGCGAGGTCGCGGCCCGGGGCGCCGACCTCGTCATCGTCACCGACGACAATCCTCGCGGCGAAGACCCCGCCGAGATCCGCGCCGCCATCCTCGCCGCGGCGCCGTCGGCCCGCGAGATCGGGGACCGCAGGCGCGCGATCGAGACGGCGATCGCGGAGGCCAAAACCGGCGACGTGGTCGTGATCGCGGGCAAGGGACACGAAACGGGCCAGATCGTGGGCGATCGGACGCTGCCGTTTTCGGATCACGAGGTCGTTCGCGCGACGCTCACAAGCCAGGGGGACGCCGCGTGAGCGCTCCAAGCAGCGTCGTCGAACCGCTCTGGTCGCCGGACGAGCTCGCGGTCGCGACCTCCGGCCGGATCGTCGGCGAGCCGGCGGCCGCGCTGCTCGGCGTGTCGATCGACAGCCGTACGGTCGCACGCGACGACGTGTTCTTCGCCATCAAGGGCGACGTGCATGACGGTCACCTGTTCGTCGCCGACGCGCTCGCGCGCGGGGCGGGGATCGCGGTGGTCGACGAGGCCCACGCCGGCGAACTGGCGCAGGCCGGCCCTCTACTGGTGGTCGAGGACGTTCTGGCCGCGCTGGTGGCCGCAGGCCGGGCCGCGCGCGACCGGTCGGACGCGAAGATCCTCGCGGTGACCGGCTCGGTCGGCAAGACCAGCACCAAGGAGGCGCTCAAGGTCGCGCTCGCCGGAGACGGGCCGACGCATGCGTCGGCCGCCTCGTACAACAATCATTGGGGCGTGCCGCTCACGCTCGCCCGGCTGCCGAAATCGGCCGCCTATGGCGTGTTCGAGATCGGCATGAACCACCCGGACGAGATCCGGCCGCTGGTGAAGATGGTGCGCCCGCACGTCGCGATCGTGACCAATGTCGAGCCGGTGCACCTGGCGGCGTTCGAGAGCGTCGAGGCGATCGCCGACGCCAAGGCCGAGATATTCGAGGGCCTCGTTCCCGGCGGCCACGCGGTCGTCAACCGTGACAACCCGCATTATGAGCGGCTGGCCGCGGCCGCCCGCGCCTGCGGGGCGGAAGTCGCGAGTTTCGGCGAGCATATCGCATCGGACGCCCGGCTCGACCGGCTCGCGCTGAAGGAGCGGAGCTCGTGCGTCGCGGCCACGATTCTTGGCGAGCCCGTGACCTTCAAGGTGGGCGCGGCTGGCCGCCATCTCGTGCAGAACGCGCTCGCGGTGCTGCTGGCGGCGAAGCTCGCCGGGGCCGACCTCGCGCTCGCCGCGCTCGCGCTCGCCCGTTTCACGCCGCCTTCGGGGCGCGGCCAGCGCTACGAGCTGGAGACGCCGACCGGTCCGCTGCTCGTCATCGACGAGAGCTACAACGCCAATCCGGCCTCGATGCGCGCGGCGCTCGCTCTGCTCGGCCAGACGCCGATCGGCGCCGGCGGACGGCGGATCGCGGCGCTCGGCGACATGCTGGAGCTGGGAGCGACGGCGGAAGAGCTGCACGCTCGCGTCTCCGAGGCGGTCGCGGCCGCCAAGATCGACCTCGTCTTCGCCGCCGGCCCGCTGATGAAGTCGCTCTACGACTCGCTTCCCGCGCAGACGCGCGGCGGCTGGGCGGCGAGCGCCGCAGCCCTCGAGACTCCGCTCATCGAGCGTGTCCGCGGCGGCGACGCCGTCATGGTCAAGGGTTCCAACGGATCACGCATGGCGCCGCTGGTGGCTGCGCTTCGTGGTCGCTTCGCCGCCGTCGCTGTTGACGAGACGGTCACGGCCGGATAGCGCGCCCCATGCTTTATTTCCTCGCCGATCTGTCGGGCCATGTCCCCGGCTTCAACGTCTTCCGCTACATCACCTTCCGCACGGGCGGCGCGGTGATGACGGCGACGCTGTTCGTATTTCTGTTCGGTCCCTGGATCATCGACCAGCTCAGGCTCAAGCAGGGCAAGGGGCAGCCGATCCGTTCCGACGGGCCGCAGTCGCATCTGCTCAAGCGCGGCACGCCGACCATGGGCGGGCTGATGATCCTGTCGAGCCTGATCGTTACCACGTTGCTGTGGGGGAACCTGAGCAACCCCTATGTCTGGATCGTCATGTTCGTGACGGTCGGCTTCGGGGCGATCGGCTTCTACGACGACTATCTCAAGGTCACGAAGCAGAACCATGTCGGCTATTCCGGGCGGATGAGGCTCGCGATCGAGGCCGGCATAGCGGTGATCGCGGTCTATCTGATGGCGATCGCGGCGCAGCCCGGCTCGTTCCACTCGGCCGGCCTGCCGCTGCTCGATCTCGGCTTCTCGACCTCGCTCGCCTTTCCGTTCCTGAAGAACGTCCTGCTCGACCTCGGCTACCTGTTCCTGCTGTTCGGCGCGATCGTGATCGTCGGCGCGGGCAATGCGGTAAACCTCACCGACGGGCTCGACGGGCTCGCGATCGTTCCCGTCATGATCGCCTGCGCGAGCTTCGGCTTCATCGCCTACCTCGCCGGCAACGCCGTGTTCGCGGACTATCTGCAGATCCACTTCACGCAAGGCACCGGCGAACTCGCCGTGCTCTGCGGCGCGGTTTTGGGGGCGGGGCTCGGCTTCCTGTGGTTCAACGCGCCGCCGGCCTCGATCTTCATGGGCGACACCGGCTCGCTCGCGCTGGGCGGCATGCTGGGCGCCGTCGCGGTCGCCACCAAGCACGAGATCGTGCTCGCGATCATCGGAGGCCTGTTCGTGCTCGAAGCCGTCTCGGTGATCGTTCAGGTCGCGTCCTTCAAGCTGACGGGCCGGCGGGTGTTCCGCATGGCCCCGATCCACCACCATTTCGAGCATCTCGGCTGGTCGGAGCCGCAGGTCGTGGTGCGCTTCTGGATCATCGCCGTCGTGCTCGCCCTCGTCGGGCTCGCGACGCTCAAGCTGAGGTGAGCAATGGACGGCGCGAACGGATCCAGAGATTTCGCAGCGGCGCAGTCCGCCGTGCTTCGGGACGCCGTCCTTTGGACGGCTCCGCGGCATGAGGGCGGTGGCGTTTCCGTAGAACTTCCGGTTCCTCATGCCGAGGAGCGACGTTTGGCGGCGGGTCTCGAAGCGCGCGCTTCGCTGGACCGGGGCGCCGCGTTCTTCTGGATCAACCTGGCGCAGAGGCGGGCGCGCGTCTCGTGACGCCTGCGACGTCCTTCAGGGGCAAGCGCGTCGCCGTGTTCGGCCTCGGCGGCTCGGGGCTCGCGACCGTCCGCAGCCTGGTCGCCGGGGGCGCGGAGGTCCTGGCCTTCGACGATTCCGAGCCGAGCGTGGCGAAGGCCGCCGCCCAGGGCCTGCCGACCGGCGATCTGCGCGACGCCGATTTCTCCCGGTTCGATTCGCTCGTGCTCGCCCCGGGCGTGCCGCTGACGCATCCGGCTCCGCACTGGACGGTCGGGCGCGCGCATGCGGCGGGCGTCGAGATCATCGGCGACGTCGAGATCTTCTGCCGCGAGCGCCGCGCCGTCGCGCCGGACGCGGCCTTCGTCGCGATCACCGGCACCAACGGCAAATCGACCACGACGGCGCTGATCGCCCATGTCCTCCGCCAGGCCGGGCGCGACGTCCAGATGGGCGGCAATATCGGGGTCGCGATCCTCGATCTCGAACCGCCGTCCGCCGCGCGCGTCCACGTCGTCGAATGCTCCTCCTACCAGATCGATCTCGCCCCCACGCTCGACCCGACGGTGGGCGTGATGTTGAACCTCTCCGAAGACCACCTCGAGCGGCACGGCGCGATGGAGAACTACGCGGCCATCAAGCGCCGGCTGGTCGCAGGCTCGCGAACGGCCGTGGTCGGGCGCGACGACGCGCTCTCGGCGGCGATCGCGACGTCGCTGGAGCTCGACGGCGTAAAGGTCGTCACGATCTCCGAAAACGACCCTGTCGACCTCTCCGCGGCGCGCGCGCTTCGCGGAGCCCACAACGCGCAGAACGCCAACGCGGCTCTCGCGGTGGCGCGGGCGCTTGGCGTCTCAGACGCGACGGCGCACGCCGCGCTCGAAACCTTCCCGGGCCTCGCGCACCGCATGGAGGAGATCGCGGCGCCGGGCCGCGTCACCTTCATCAACGACTCGAAGGCCACCAACGCCGATAGCGCCGCCAAGGCGCTGGCGTCGTTCCCGAAGGTGTTCTGGATCCTGGGCGGCAAACCGAAGACCGGCGGGATCGATGCGCTCGCGCCATTCTTCTCCCGCGTCGAGCGCGCATACCTGATCGGCGAGGCCGCCGAGGCGTTCGCAGCGACGCTCGCAGCCCACGACGTGCCGCATGCGGTGCTCGGCACGATCGACCGGGCGGTCGCGGCGGCGGCCTCAGACGCCGGGAAGGCGGAGGCCGCGGAGCCCGTGGTGCTGTTCTCGCCGGCCTGCGCCTCCTTCGACCAGTTCCGCAATTTCGAACAGCGCGGCGAAGCGTTCCGGACGGCCGTGCTCGCCCTGGGCGGCGCGACGGCGACGAACCGTTAACCCTAAATCCGCCATGCTGCCGCGTCGCCGCCTGTCGCCGGCGAACCGACGCGATCGCAATCGCCGACAGGGTCACGCCACATGATCTCCCGCGCTGAACGCACCGTCTTTGGCGAATGGTGGTGGACGATCGACCGCGCTCTTCTGTTCGCGGTCGGCGCGCTGATGGTGCTCGGCGTCGTGCTCTCGCTCGCGGCGTCGCCCCCGGTCGCCGAACGCATAGGGCTCGACCTGTTCCACTTCGTGAACCGCCAGGCGCTGTTCCTGCCGCCGGCGATCGCGATCATGATCGGCGTGTCGTTCCTCAGTCCCCGTCAGGTCCGGCGGCTGGCGTGGATCGTGTTCGCGATCGGCATGCTGCTGCTCGCCGTCACGCTCTTCGCCGGCACGGAGATCAAGGGCGCGCGGCGCTGGGTGAGCTTCGCCGGCGTCGTCATCCAGCCCTCCGAGTTCGTGAAGCCGGCCTTCGTCGTGCTCGCCGCATGGCTGTTTGCCGAGGGCTCGGAGCGCCGCGACATGCCTGGCCACATCATGGCGACGGCGCTTCTCGGATCGGTGCTCAGCCTGCTCGTCCTGCAGCCGGACCTCGGCCAGACGATCCTGACCACTACGGTCTGGGGCGCGCTGTTCTTTCTCGCCGGCCTGCCGTGGATCTGGGTCGTCGGCCTCGGCGGCTGCGGCGTGGTCGGCCTCACCGCCGCCTACGAGCTGCTGCCGCACGTCGCCCGCCGCATCGACCGCTTCATGGATCCCGAGACCGGCGACAACTTCCAGATCGAGAAGGCCACCGAGGCGTTCACCTCCGCCGGCTGGTTCGGCAAGGGTCCGGGAGAGGGCACGGTCAAGCGCATCATCCCGGACGGCCACACCGACTTCATCTTCGCGGTCACGGCGGAGGAGTTCGGCGTGCTGTTCTGCATCTGCATCGTCACGATCTACGCCTTCATCGTGATGCGCGGTCTGATGCACGCCCGCCGCGAGCAGGACGGCTATGTCCGCCTGGCGATCGCCGGCCTCTCCATGCTGTTCGGGCTGCAGTCCGCCATCAACATGTCGGTCAACCTCCACATGATGCCGGCCAAGGGCATGACGCTGCCCTTCGTGTCCTACGGCGGATCGTCGATGTTCGCGCTTGCGCTCGGCATGGGCATGCTGCTTGCGCTGACCCGCCGCCGCCCGCGCACCGACACGCTCGCCGCCGAGATCGCCCGTCACGCCCGCAGGCATGAGCGGAGCGAGGGCGCGGAGGCGATGGCGTGACGGTCGAACGGCCGATCCTGCTGGCGGCCGGCGGCACCGGCGGCCATCTCTTCCCGGCCGAGGCGCTCGCCGTCGAACTCGCCCGGCGCGGCGTGGCGGTCGAGCTGATCACCGACGAACGCGCGCTCGCCTACGCCGGCCATTTCCCCGCGCGCGCCGTGCATGCGGCGCCGGCCGACACGCTCCGCGGCGGCGGCCTCAAGGCCTACGCCAAGCTCGCCGCCACGCTTGCGCGCGGCGTCGTCGGCAGCCTTCGGGTGCTGCGCCGCGTGAACCCCGCGGCGGTCGTCGGCTTCGGGGGCTATCCGACGTTTCCTCCGCTGGTCGCGGCCTGGATCCTTCGCATCCCGGTCGTCTTGCACGAGCAGAACGCCGTGATGGGCCGGGCCAACCGCATGCTGGCGAAGCTCGCCTCCGCGATCGGCGCCGGCTTTCCCTCGGTCGCTCATCTGCCGAAGGGAGCGCCGGCGACGCATGTCGGCAATCCGGTCCGCCCGCAGGTGCTGTCCGCAAGCGGCGTGCCCTACCACGCGCCGACCGCCGGCCAGGCCGTCCGGCTGCTGGTGTTCGGCGGCAGCCAGGGGGCCCGCATCATGTCCGAGGTCGTCCCCGCCGCGGTCGCGCTGCTGCCGAGGGAGCTTCGGGAACGGCTGCATGTGACGCAGCAGGCGCGCCCGGAGGACATCGAGGAGGTCCGCCGGGCCTATGACGAGGCTGGGGTCGAAGCCGAGCTGTCGTCCTTCTTCGGCGACATGCCGATGCGCATGGCGCTCGCGCATTTCGTGATCGCCCGCGCAGGGGCCTCCACGGTCGCCGAACTTGCGGTGATCGGCCGTCCGTCGATCCTCGTCCCGCTTCCGCATGCGCTCGACAACGACCAACTCGCCAACGCGAACGCCCTGGCGCTCGCGGGCGGGGCGGTGGTGACGGCGCAGGACCGCTTCACGCCGCAGGCGCTGGCCGATGATCTGAACGCCCGGCTCGCCGATCCGCAAGCGCTGGAAGCCGCAGCCGAGGCCGCCAAGCGTGTCGGCGCTCCGGATGCAGCCTCAAGGCTCGCCGATGTGGTATTGGCGGCGGCCAAAGGGCGGGCGTCCGCCCGCACCCCCGTCTCGACGCCCGTTTTCTGATAGCCGGACTCCCATGAAGCTTCCCCGCGATATCGGCCCCATCCACTTCATCGGCATCGGCGGCATCGGCATGTCCGGCATCGCCGAGGTGCTGGCGAACCATGGCTACAGGGTTCAGGGAACGGACGCCGCGGAGAGCGCCAATGTGAAGCGCCTGCGCGAGAACGGCATAGCGGTCACGATCGGCCACGCCGCCGGGAACCTCGGCGACGCCGAAGTCGTCGTCGTCTCTTCCGCGATCAAGCGCGACAATCCCGAGCTCGCCGCCGCGCGCGAGCGGCGCCTGCCCGTGGTGCGGCGCGCCGAGATGCTGGCCGAGCTGATGCGGTTCAAGACCTGCGTCGCCGTCGCCGGCACCCATGGCAAGACCACGACGACGTCGCTCGTCGCGACCCTGCTCGACGCCGGCGGGATGGACCCGACCGTGATCAATGGCGGCATCATCAACGCCTACGGCACCAACGCCCGCATGGGCGAGGGCGACTGGATGGTGGTGGAGGCCGACGAGAGCGACGGCACCTTCCTCAAGCTGCCCGCGGCCGTCGCGGTCGTCACCAACATCGACCCCGAGCATCTCGACCATTTCGGTACCTTCGACGCGATCAAGACGGCGTTCCGGTCCTTCGTCGAGAACGTGCCGTTCTACGGCTTCGCGGTGATGTGCCTCGACCATCCGACCGTGCAGGAGATGGTCGGCCTGATCGAGGACCGCCGCGTCGTGACCTACGGCGAGACGCCTCAGGCCGATGTGCGGCTGCTCGACCTCGACCTGCGCGGAGGCGTCTGCAAGTTCCGCGTGACGGTGCGCGACCGCAAGACCGGGGCCGTGACTTCGCTCGACGGGCTCGAGCTCCCCATGGCCGGACGCCACAACGCGCTGAACGCGACCGCCGCCATCGCCGTCGCCCACGAGCTCGGCATCTCCGTCGACCAGATCCGCGCCGGCTTGGCCAAGTTCGGCGGTGTGAAGCGCCGGTTCACCCGCACCGGCGAGTGGAACGGCGTCACCATCTTCGACGACTACGGCCACCATCCCGTGGAGATCGCGGCGGTGTTGAAGGCCGCCCGCGCCTCGACCGACGCACGGGTGATCGCCGTCGTGCAGCCGCACCGCTACTCCCGCCTGCACGCGCTGTTCGAGGGTTTCTCGAGCTGCTTCAACGACGCCGACACGGTGATCGTCGCGGACGTGTACGCCGCAGGCGAAGCGCCGATCGAGGGAGCCGACAAGGACGGGCTGGTGGCGGGCCTGCGCGCCCGCGGTCACCGCCACGTCATCGCGCTGGAAAGCCCGCAGGCTCTTGCAGGCGTCGTCGCGAGCGTCGCGCGGCCGGGCGACTATGTCGTGCTGCTCGGCGCGGGCACCAGCACCTACTGGGCGGCCGCGCTGCCGGAGGAGCTCGCCGCCATCGGCCCGGAGGCCGCGGCGTGATAAACATGTCTCCCATGACGATGTCGCGCGAGTTTCTGGTCCGTTCTCTTTCCGCCCTGGAGCCGGCGCTTCAGGCCGAGGGCGTCACGCATCTGGCTCTGTTCGGATCACGCGCTCGCGCAGACCACCGTCCGGACAGCGATGTCGACGTCGTTATCGACGTGCGACCCGGGCATCGGTTCTCATTGCTCGATCTGATCGGCGTCGCGCACGAGATCGAAGGCAGGACCGGACTTCCTGCGAACGTCTTCATGCGCCGAAGCCTCAACTCCAACTTTTCGAAGACGCTGGCGGAAGACGAAATCAAGATCTTCTGATGGCTGACCGTGCGATATACCGCCTTCAGGACATGAAGGCCGCCATTCAGGAGATCGACGCTCTCTTGAGCGGGCGCACGTTCGACGTCATGTACGGCGACAAGGTGGTTCGAGCGGCGTTCGAACGCTTTTTGGAGATCTTGAGCGAGGCCTCGCGCAGCGTCCCCGACGACTGGAAGAAAGCTGCAGCGCCCGAAATCCCGTGGAGAAGGATCGCTGACCTCGGAAATCATATTCGTCACGCCTACCACAAGCTGGACGCCGAGCTTTTGTGGAACGTCTACGAGGATCATCTCGGAGCGCTGGAAGCGGCCGTGGACGACATGCTCGTCAAGCATGCGCCTGAACGCGATCTGACATGACGTCTCTCTCCGATCGCCTATCGTCCGCCATGCCGAAGCTCCGCGGCAGGCTGTCGGCCGCGCAGAGCCTCGCGGAATCGCTCTGGTTCCGCGTCGGCGGCAAGGCGGAAGCGCTGTTCGCGCCTGCCGACGAGGACGATCTCGCCTATTTCCTGAGCCGCCTGCCGGATGGGATTCCCTACACGGTCGTCGGCCTCGGCTCGAACCTGCTGGTCCGCGACGGCGGGCTTCCGGGCGTCACGATACGGCTCGGTCGCCCCTTCGCCACAATCGCGCCGGGCAGGGACGGTGCGCTCTGGGCGGGAGCCGCGGCGGCCGACAAGCGCGTGGCGCTGGAGGCCATGGAGGCGGGGATCGGCGGTTTCGCCTTTTTCGCCGGCGTCCCCGGGGCGATCGGCGGCGCGCTCGCCATGAACGCCGGCGCGAACGGGACCGAGACCTCCGACCGCGTCGTCGAGGTGTTCGGCTTCGACCGGGCCGGCGACGCGGTGACGCTGTCGAACGCCGAGATGGGATACTCCTACCGCCGCTCCTCGGCGCCCGAAGGCGTGATCTTCACCGGCGCGCTGATGCAGGGCGAGCCGCGCGATCGAGACGCCGTCAAGGCCGAGATCGACGCCGTCGTCGCGCATCGCGAGGCGAGCCAGCCGACCAAGAGCCGCACGGGCGGCTCCACCTTCAAGAACCCGCCTGGCCAATCCGCGTGGAAGCTGATCGACGAGGCGGGTTGCCGCGGGCTGCGGATCGGCGGGGCGCAGGTGTCGGAGCTGCACACGAACTTCCTGCTGAACGTCGGGGGCGCCACCGCGGCCGACATCGAGGCGCTGGGCGAGGAAGTCCGACGCCGCGTGAAGGAGACGTCCGGCGTCGAATTGGAATGGGAAATCAAGCGCATAGGGGTGGCGGCTTAGGCGCTGCAACGTGTCAGCTTCTGCTGCTTCACAAAGCTCGTCGTCCTCCGGCTTGACCGGAGGACCCACCTGCGACGTAGAGCTCGGGCTCAACTTGGGTGGTCCGGTCAAGCCGGACCACGACGGCGCTAAATTCTGCGAACGATCCCGGCGCGACCATTTGGCCTCGGGATGACGACCGCCTCCTGGGGGAACTGAGATGTCCAAGCACGTCGCCGTCCTGATGGGGGGCCTGTCCTCCGAGCGGCAGGTTTCGCTCTGGTCGGGAGAGGCCTGCGCCAAGGCGCTGGAAGGCGAGGGATTCCGGGTCACGCGGGTGGACGCCGGACGCGACCTGCCTGAGGTGCTGCACGCTCTCAAGCCCGACGTCGCGTTCAACGCGCTGCACGGCCGCTTCGGCGAGGACGGCACGGTTCAGGGCCTGCTGGAGGTGATGGGAATTCCCTACACCCACTCCGGCGTGCTGGCCTCGTCGCTCGCGATGCACAAGGAGAGGGCGAAGACGGTGATGGCGGCGGCGGGCGTCGCCGTGCCCCGCGGCAAAGTGGTCACACGAGCGGAAGCGGCCAAGGCCCATGTCCTGCCTCCGCCTTACGTTCTCAAGCCCGTCGATGGGGGATCCTCTGTCGGTGTGCTGATTGTTAACGAAGACCATGAGCGACCGCCGCAGGAGCTCACCCGCTCCGACTGGCCGCATGGCGAGAACCTGCTCGCCGAAAATTTCGTTGCAGGAAAAGAGCTTACCTGCGCCGTCCTGAATGGCGAACCGCTCGACGTGATCGAGATCGTGCCCGGCGAGGGCTGGTACGACTTCGAAGCGAAGTACGCCAAAGGTGGCTCGCGGCACGTTCTTCCGGCCGAAATTTCACCCTTTGTTTACCAACAGGTCCGAAAACTGGCGGTAGCGGCGCACAACGCTCTCGGGTGCCGCGGGGTCAGCAGAGCCGATTTCCGTTTCGACGACCGCAAGGGCGGAACGGGCGAACTCGTCTGCCTCGAAGTGAACACGCAGCCCGGCATGACGGAGACGTCGCTCGTGCCGGAACTCGCCGCTTTTGTCGGCATGGGGTTTGGTGAGCTCGTTCGATGGCTAGTGGAGGACGCCTCCTTAGATCGCTAGAAGAGCCGCTCGCTCCGGCCGTGCGGATCCGCGCCGAGCGCGACCGCCCGACGCTGGTCTACAAGACCGACCCGAATATGCGGGCGACGCATGACAGCGTCCGGCAGCCCCGCCCGGACCTCGACGACGTCGACGAGGTTATCGGCGCGAGCCGCTGGTCCAGCTTTCGCTTCAAGCTCGAGCGCGTCGCCCGCAAGCGCCGCGTCGGCCTCGCTCTCACCGCGGCCTTTTTCGCGGGAACCGGCGTCCTCGGCATGATCGACGGCGGGCATTGGCCCGTGGTCCGCGCAGAACTCCTGAATCTCCATGTCACGGCCGCGAACGCCTTCGGTTTCCGCGTCGTCGCGGTCCAGACCGAGGGGCAGAGCGCGCTGACCGACGACGAGGTGCTGCTCGCGCTCGGCGTCAAGGACGACACCGCGCTGCCTTTCCTCGACGTCAAGGCCGCCCGCGAACGGCTGATGGAGAACCCGCTCGTCGAGGACGCGGCGGTCCGCAAGCTCTATCCCGACCGCGTCACCGTCCATCTCGTCGAGCGCAAGCCGTTCGCGCTGTGGCAGCACGACGGCAAGGTCCAGATCCTCGCCGCCGACGGCACCGCGATCGACGAGTTCCGTGATTCGCGCTTTGCGCATCTGCCGCTGGTGGTCGGTCCCGCCGCGAACGAGAAGGCCCAGGCGCTGCTCGACGCGCTCGACGCGGCTCCGAAGATCAAGGCGCAGACCTACGCCGCCGTGCTCGTCGCCGAGCGGCGCTGGAATCTGCGGCTGCGTTCGGGGGTCGAGGTCAAGCTGCCGGAGTCCGGCTTCGCCCCGGCGCTCGCCCGTCTCGAGGTGCTGCAGGAGCGCGACGACATCCTCTCCAGGTGGATCGCGGTCGTCGATCTGCGCTCGCCCGCCCGCACCGTCGTCCAGCTCTCTCCGGAGGCCGCCAGCATCATGGCCGACGCCGACAAGGCCGCCGCAAAGGCCAGAAAGAAGGCCGGCCAGACATGAGCGAAGCCTTTCCATACGGCGTCGTGCCGAAAATGCGTCCGCTGCCGGCCCGCCGCGCGGTGGTGGTGTCGGCGCTCGACGTCGGCACCTCGAAGATCGCCTGCCTCGTGGCGCGTCTGCGCCCGACCGAAGCCGGCGACGCGCTGCCGGACCGCAGCCACATGGTGGAGCTGATCGGCATCGGCCATCAGCGCTCGCGCGGCGTGAAGGGCGGCCAGGTCGTCGATATGGAGGCCGCCGAACAGGCGATCCGCCTCGCGGTCGACGCCGCCGAACGCATGGCGGGCGTCCAGATCGAAAGCGTGATCCTTTCGGTCTCGGCCGGGCGGCTCGCGAGCGAGACCTTCCACGCCGAGGTCGGCATCGCCGGGCATCCGGTCGAGGACCGCGACATCCGTCGCGTGCTCCAGGCCGGCTGCGCCCACTCGGTGCGTCCGAACAGGGCGGTGGTGCATTCGATCGCGACCGGCTTCGGGCTCGACGCCACGCGCGGCGTCAGGGATCCCCGCGGCATGGTGGGCCAGCATCTCGGCGTCGACATGCACATCGTCACAGCCGAGGGGGCGCCGCTCCGCAACCTGATGCTGTGCGTCGAGCGCTCGCATCTCAACGTCGAGACGATGGTCGCGGCGCCCTACGCCGCAGGTCTCGCCTCGCTGGTCGACGACGAGAGCGAAATGGGCGTGACGCTGGTCGACATGGGCGGCGGCGCGACATCGGTCGCGGTCTTTCAGGGCGGCAACCTCGTTCATTGCGACGCGATCGCGCTCGGCGGGCACCACGTCACGCTCGATCTCGCCCGCGGCCTGTCGACCTCGATCGACGAGGCCGAGCGTCTGAAGACGCTGCACGCCAGCGTGTTCCCCTCGATCGCCGACGAGCGCGAGCAGATTGCGGTCACTCCGGTCGGAGAAAACGAGCCGGAAGCCGCGACCTATCTGCCGAAGTCGATGATCGTGAAGATCGTGAAGCCCCGCGTCGAGGAGACGCTGGAGCTGGTAAGGGACCGTCTCAGGGCGTCCGGCTACGGCGCCGAGGCGCGCCGCGTGGTGCTGACGGGCGGCGCCTGTCAGCTTACCGGTCTGCCGGAGCTCGCGAGACGAATTCTGGACAGGCCGGTCCGCATCGGTCGCCCGCTGGGCGTCCGCGGGCTGCCCGAAGCGGCGAAGGGGCCGGCCTTCGCGGCCGGGCTCGGGCTGCTGGTCTTCCCGCAGGTGGCGGCGCTCGAACATGTCGATCCGCGGCGCATGCGGCGAGGCGGCTCGACGCAGAAGAACACATACATCCACCGCGTCGGGCGGTGGCTGAAAGAGAGTTTCTGACCGGCGGCGCGGCGGCCGACGGTCGGGATGGGGCCTTGCGCGCCCCCCGAACGCCGAAACTGAAGTGGCACTCGCCGGGATGGCGCGACAACCTTAGAGGCATGCGATGACGATCAACCTGAAGATGCCGGACATCCGGGAGCTCAAGCCCCGCATCACCGTGTTCGGCTGCGGCGGAGCCGGCGGCAACGCCGTCAACAACATGATCGAGGCCGGCCTCGTTGGCGTCGACTTCGTGGTCGCCAACACCGACGCGCAGGCGCTGACCCTGTCGAAGGCCGAGCGCATCATCCAGATGGGCGTGCAGGTCACCGAGGGTCTCGGCGCCGGGTCGCAGCCGGAAGTCGGCCGCGCCGCGGCCGAAGAAGTCATCGACGAGATCCGCGACCACCTCTCCGGCGCGCACATGGCCTTCATCACCGCGGGCATGGGCGGCGGCACCGGCACGGGCGCCGCGCCCGTCATCGCCCGCGCCGCGCGCGAGGCCGGCATCCTCACCGTCGGCGTCGTCACCAAGCCGTTCCACTTCGAAGGCATGCGCCGGATGAAGACGGCGGAAGCCGGCATCGAGGAGCTGCAGAAGGCGGTCGACACCCTCATCGTCATTCCGAACCAGAACCTGTTCCGGGTCGCGAACGAGCGCACCACCTTCGCCGACGCCTTCGCGATGGCCGACCAGGTGCTCTACTCGGGCGTCGCCTGCATCACGGACCTGATGGTCAAGGAAGGCCTCATCAACCTCGACTTCGCCGACGTCCGCGCGATCATGCGCGAGATGGGCAAGGCGATGATGGGCACGGGCGAAGCCTCCGGCGACAAGCGCGCCGTCCAGGCCGCCGAAGCCGCGATCGCCAACCCGCTGCTCGACGACGTCTCGATGAAGGGCGCCCGCGGCCTGCTGATCTCGATCACCGGCGGCAACGACCTGACGCTCTACGAAGTCGACGAAGCCGCCACCCGCATCCGCGAGGAGGTCGATTCGGAGGCCAACATCATCCTCGGCGCCACCTTCGACGAGAGCCTCGACGGCATCATCCGGGTTTCGGTCGTCGCGACCGGCATCGACCACATCTTCGAGCAGGGCCAGCAGAGCCCCGCCGAGCAGCGCATCGCCGAGCTCGCCGGCCGCTTCAAGCAGCCGGCGCCCGCGACCCGCAGCCCCGAGCCGGCCCCGCTTCCGACCTTCCGCGCGCCGACGCAGTCCGCGGAAGCCCAGCCCGAGGCCAACCACTACGACGCCCAGGTCGTCGCCGCGATCGAGGACGTCACCATCCGCGCCGCCGCTCCGAAGCAGCCGGTGATGATGGAGCAGCATCACCACGAGGAAGAGCAGATCGAGGAAGACCACGGCCACGAGCAGCCCTTCATCCCGCCGCACGCCGAGCGCCCGGCCTCCCGCGCGCCGCGCATGCCGCAGATCGAAGACCTGCCGATGCCGGTCCAGCAGCAGCTCCGCGCGAATCGCGAGCAGGCGGAAGCCGCGGCCGCTCCTGACCGCAAGCGCATGACCCTGCTGCAGCGCCTGGCCAACGGCCTCGGCCGCCACCAGGAGGAAGAGCACGCTCAGCACGCTCCGCAGCAGGCCTACCAGGCGCCGCAGCAGCCGCCGGTTCAGCAGCGTCCGCAGGCGCCGCATCCGGACCTCGCCCGTCGCCCGCAGGCTCCGGTCCATCGTCAGTCGGCCGGTCAGTATGACCAGCAGGGCCGCGCTCCGGCCCCGCATCCCCGCGGCCTCGAGGACGATCAGCTCGAGATCCCGGCGTTCCTCCGCCGCCAGGCGAACTGAACTGGACTGAACACCCCTGAAACACCCGGATCGCGCCAGCGGTCCGGGTGTTTTCGTCGCAAGATCCTCGGGGGTCGAACTGCCCATCGCATACAGCGAGAGAGTCAGCTTGATTTTAAGTATATAATCCTATAGAATTGCCCTCCGACTTCAAAGCGATCGAGGAGGGGAACGTCCATGATTGGACAGCGGTTCACGGGTCTGAGATCGGATGTCGCTTCCGATCGGCTTAGGCACAAATTCTTAGTCTACCGGCTCCGGTTCAAAGGCGGTTTCGATCCAAATCAGCCCCGGGTCCCACGTGGAGAATCAACAGCGGGTCAGTGGGCAGGCGAGCGGTCGACCATCAATCTCGTCCAAGATCCGCCTATCTCGGCGCAGCGTACCCGGCAAAGTCGTTTGCGGACAGCAATGGCGTCCCAAGCTGATTGCGACGAACAGTATAAGAGAGATGTATTCCACTGTAAGATGGTCGGTCTCAGTTCGTGTTATGCTCAGGCTATGGTGAGGCTCGTCGCTTGTGAAAGAGGCCATACAATTCCGTCGTTAAACTATTGAGGATAATATGATAATTGGCCATAGAATTCTCAAACTTTCGAATAGTGTGGATGTCAATGTGCGGATTTTTCTTCCTGTATTTCAGGACGGGCATTGGAGCTGCAGTTATGAAATTGAATGGCCTGATGAAATGCGCGCAAGTTCAGGTTTTGGCGTAGACTCGATGCAGGCGATTTATCTGACGCTGCAGAAAATCGGCCATGAAATCTATATGAGCGAGCACCACGCCTCGGGCGAGCTCGCATGGTCGACGGTCGTAGCGGGATATGGGTTTCCCGTGCCGCGCAACGACAGGGATATTCTGGTCGGGGACGACAAGCGCTTCGACGGTTGAGCCCATCTGATTGCTGGTCACACGCGAGGACGGCGGACATCTGGGTTGTGGCGCTCGGGGCTTGCGCTTGTGAACGCGTCCGCCGTCCGCGTGGCGCCCAACCGGGCTTTCGGCTATAGACATCCGCGTCGGCGTCTGCATCTTCGCGCCGTGGGTCGGCGCGAGCTGGTCCGACGTCTGTTGAATCGGATTATGAGGCTCCCCGATGGTGGTGCGTACGCCCTCTCGATCGGCTCCCGCGGGAGCACGCCGCGCGTTCCGCCTCGCGCTTGCGCTATCCGCGGCGCTGCCGATCGCCGGGTGCTCGATGTTCAGCGACAAGAAGGACGACGTCGCGCCCGACGAGCCGGCCGACAAGCTTTACAATGAGGGCCTCAGCGGCCTGGACGGCGGCGATTACGCCGCCGCCAACAAGAAGTTCGCCGAGGTCGACCGTCAGCACCCCTATACCGACTGGGGTCGCAAATCGATTTTGATGACGACCTACGCCAGCTATCGCAGCGGCAAATACGAAGACGCGATCAGCAGCGGAAACCGCTACGTCCAGCAGCATCCGACGAGCCCGGACGCGGCCTATGCGCAATATCTCGTGGCGATGTCCTATTACAATCAGGTTCCGGACGTCAGCCGCGACCAGGAGCGCACCCGCAAGTCCGTCGACGCCTTCGAGGAGTTGATCCGCCGCTGGCCGACCAGCGAATACGCCGACACCGCGCGCCGTCGCGTGGCGGTCGCGCGCGACCAGCTCGCCGGCAAGGAGATGCAGGTCGGACGGTTCTATCTCCAGCGGCGCGACTACACCGGCGCGATCAACCGGTTCCGCGTCGTCGTCAGCCAGTACCAGAAGACCCGCCACGTCGAGGAGGCGCTGCACCGGCTCGTCGAGGCCTATATGGCGCTCGGCATCGTCGACGAGGCGCAGACGGCGGCCGCCATTCTCGGCCACAACTATCCGGACAGCGAGTGGTACAAGGCGAGCTACGCGCTGATGACCTCCAACGGCCTCAAGCCGCAGGAGAACACCGGCTCCTGGATCAGCCGCGCCTTCCACGGCGTCATCGGCTGACGACGCTTAATCGGATGTGCCGGGAAAACTCCGTCATGCCCGTTTTTGCGGGCATCCACGACTTCGACGTAGCGCTCTGCGATCAAGTCGTGGATACCCGGCTACGCCGGGCATGACGACCAAGGCTCCATAAGAGTTCCGGCGCGGGAGGCCCCGTGCTCGCAAGACTCGCGATCCGCAACATCGTTCTGATCGACCGGCTCGATCTCGAGTTCGGCGACGGCCTCTCCGTGCTCACGGGCGAGACCGGCGCCGGCAAGTCGATCGTGCTCGATGCGGTGTCGCTGGCCCTCGGCGGGCGCGGCGACGGCGGCCTTGTCCGTGAGGGCGAGGCGCAGGGGCAGGTGACGGCGGTGTTCGACCTCGCCCTCGACCATCCCGCCCGCGCGCTGCTCAAGGCGCAGGACATTCCCGACGACGGCGACCTGTTCCTCCGGCGCGTCCAGGCGCGGGATGGGCGCACCCGCGCTTTCGTCAACGACCAGCCGGTGAGCGTGCAGGCCTTGCGCAGCCTCGGCGCGACGCTGGTCGAGATTCACGGCCAGCACGACGACCGGGCGCTGGTCGACCCCGCCGCCCACCGCACGCTGCTCGACGCCTATGGCGGACTGGGGGGAGACGCGGCCGCCGTCTCTTCAGCCTGGGAGCGTCGCCGCGCGGCGGCCCGCGCGCTGCGCGATCACGAGGCCCGCGTCGAGGCCGCCCGCAAGGAGGCGGACTACCTCCGCCACGCCAGCGAAGAGCTCTCGACGCTCGCCGTCGAGCACGGCGAGGAGGAGGCGCTCGCCGCCGCCCGGCAGGCGATGATGCGGGCCGAAAAGGCCGCCGAGGATCTGAACGAGGCCTACGAGGCAGTCGCGGGCAACGCCTCGCCCGCGACCGGAATAGCCAACGCCATCCGTCGGTTGGAGCGACGGGCGGCTGCGTCGCCCGAACTGGTCGAACCCGCGATCAGGGCGCTCGACGCGGCGCTGGTCTCGCTCGACGAGGGGGCGAGCCACCTGAAAGCCGCGCTCGACGCCGCGGCCTTCGATCCCCGCGAGCTCGAGCGGATCGAGGAGCGCCTGTTCGCGCTCCGCGCCGCGTCGCGCAAATACGGCGTCCCGGCCGACCAGCTCGCCGCGCTCGCCCGGAAATACGCCATGGATCTGGCCGAGATCGACGCGGGCGAGGTCAAGCTCGGCGTTCTCGCACAGGAGGCCGCCGAGGCGGCCCAGACCTACGACGTCGCCGCTCTGAGGCTCAGCGCGGCGCGCCGCGCGGTCGCCGCCACGCTCGACGCCAGCGTCATGGCGGAGCTGCCCGACCTCAAGCTCGAGCGCGCGCGTTTCATGACCGAGATCGAAACCGACGCAGGCGCCGCCGGGCCGGACGGCGTCGACCGCGTCGAGTTCTGGGTCCAGACCAACCCCGGCACGCGGGCCGGCCCGCTCGCGAAGATCGCGTCGGGCGGCGAACTGTCGCGCTTCATGCTGGCGCTCAAGGTGGCGCTCGCCGACCGCGGTTCGGCGCCGACGCTGGTCTTCGACGAGATCGACACCGGCGTCGGCGGCGCCGTCGCGGACGCGATCGGGGCGCGGCTGGCGCGGCTCGCGGGCAGGGTGCAGGTGCTCTCGGTCACCCATGCGCCGCAGGTCGCGGCGCGCGCCGCCCGGCACTTCCTGATCAGCAAGGCGCAGGCCGCCGGTGAGACCAGGGTCGCGACCCGGGTCGAGTCCCTGGGCTCGGGCGAGCGGCGCGAGGAGATCGCCCGCATGCTGGCCGGCGCCTCGGTCACGGAGGAGGCCCGGGCCGCCGCCGCGAGGTTGCTGGAGGGGGCGGCGTGAGCGCCGAGCTTCCGCTGTCTCTGGAGGACGCCGCCAAGGAGCATGAGGCGCTCGCGGCGGAAATCCGCGAGCACGACAAGCGTTACTATCAGCAGGACGCGCCGACGATCTCGGACGCCGACTATGACGCTCTGCGTCGCAAGCTCGAAGCGCTGGAGACCGCGTATCCCGAACTCAGGACCCCGGACAGCCCGACCGAAGAGGTCGGCGCCGCGCCCTCGGAGGCATTCGCCAAGGTCCGCCACGCGGTTCCGATGCTCTCGCTCGAGAAGGCGTTCACCGACGCGGAGGTCGTCGAGTTCGCCGCGCGCGTGCGCCGCTTCCTCGACCTGAAGCCGGAACAGCCGCTGGCGATCTCGGCCGAGCCCAAGATCGACGGTCTCTCGGCTTCGCTCCGCTACGAGAACGGCCGCTTCGTCCGCGGCGCGACCCGGGGCGACGGCGCGGTTGGCGAGGACGTGACGCCGAACCTGAAGACGATCGCCGACGTGCCGATGCGCCTGAAGGGCGCGGACGTCCCGGAGGTGCTGGAGGTGCGCGGCGAGGTCTACATGTCCCACGCCGACTTCGCCGAGCTCAACAAACGTCAGGCCGAGGCAGGCAAGCCGCTGTTCGCCAATCCTCGTAACGCCGCGGCCGGCAGCCTCCGCCAGCTCGACCCGAAGGTCACCCAGGACCGGCCGCTCCGGTTCTTCGCCTATGCTTGGGGAGAGGCGAGCGCCGTCCCGTCAGACACCCAGACCGGGATGGTGCAAACACTCGGCCGCTGGGGTTTCCCGATCAATCCGCTGATGCAGGCGTTCGCGACCACGGACGAGCTGATCGCGCACTACCACGTCATCGAGACCGAGCGCTCCGAGCTCGGCTACGACATCGACGGCGTCGTCTACAAGGTCGATCGCCTCGACCTGCAGCGCCGCCTCGGCTTCGTCTCGCGGAGTCCCCGCTGGGCGATCGCTCACAAGTTCCCGGCGGAGCAGGCGACGACGGTGCTCGAGGGGATCGAGATCCAGGTCGGCCGCACCGGCGCGCTCACCCCGGTGGCGAAGCTGAAGCCCGTCACCGTCGGCGGCGTGGTGGTGGCGAACGCCACGCTACACAACGAGGACGAGATCGCCCGCAAGGACATCCGCGTCGGCGACACGGTGATCGTGCAGCGCGCCGGCGACGTGATCCCGCAGATCGTCGCCGTGGTGATGGACCACCGGCCGGAGGGGGCGGAGCCCTACGTCTTCCCCCACAAATGTCCCGTCTGCCACAGCCACGCCGCGCGTGACGAAGGCGAGGTGGTCTGGCGCTGCACCGGCGGCCTGATCTGCCGCGCGCAGCAGGTCGAGCGGCTCCGCCATTTCGTCTCGCGAAACGCCATGGACATCGAAGGGCTCGGCGAGAAGCAGATCCAGGCCTTCTACGAGTGGGGCGAGATCCGGGAGCCCGCCGACATCTTCACGCTGAAGGCGCGGGAGGAGACGGCCGGCAGGATGACCTTCCTCAAGAACCGCGAAGGCTGGGGAGAGACCTCGGCCGCCAATCTCTTCGCGGCGATCGAGGATGCGAGGACGCGGACGGTGAACCGGCTGCTCTACGGGCTCGGCATCCGCCATGTCGGCGAGATCAACGCCAAGCGCCTGATGCGCCATTACGGGACGATCGATGCGCTCCGCGCCGCCTCGCGCGCCGCGACGCCGCCCGATCCCGAAATCAAGAAGGACAAGGGTAATGACGACTGGCAGGAGATGACCGGCATCGAGGGCGTCGGATCGGTCGTCGCGCGCGCCGTCGTGGACTTCTTCCAGGAGCCGAAGAACGACGCGCCGATCGACGCGCTGCTGGCCGAAGTCGCTCCCGAGCCGATGGAGGCCGCGCAGGATTCGCCGGTCGCCGGCCTCACCGTCGTCTTCACCGGCTCGCTCGAACGGATGACGCGCGAGGAAGCCAAGGCGATGGCCGAACGGCTCGGCGCGAAGACGTCGGGTTCGGTCTCGAAAAAGACCGACATCGTGGTGGCGGGGCCGGGCGCGGGCTCCAAGCTCGCGAAGGCGGCGGAGCTCGGGATCGAGACGCTGACCGAGGACGAATGGCTGGAGCGGGTGGGCGAGGGCGCTTCCGGGTGACGCAGGCGTTCCGACCGCCTGCGGATCTTCCGCGCCGCGCGGACCGCGCCCCGCTGCGGTTCGCCCCCTGAGAAAACGGAACATCCCGGCGCATTCGACGTTAGTCTGTCGAGCGATGACAAGAATCAATACGATCCCAGCGCCCCGGAAAACCCGGCTCGGCGCTCGAACCGGGGAGTCCGGCTGATGGGCCGCCTCGTCGTCGTCTCGAATCGCGTCCCCGCTCCGAAGCCCGGCACCCCTCCAGCGGGCGGCCTCGCGGTCGCGCTCGCCGGCGCGATGCAGGAGCGCGGCGGCATCTGGTTCGGCTGGAGCGGACGCACGCTGCCGCCGAGCGCTCCGGAGCCCGAAGAGCCGGAGATGGTCGAAAACGGCGGCGTCACCTACGCGCTCGTCGATCTCTCCGAACGTGATCTCCAGGACTATTACGCCGGCTTCTCCAACCGGATGCTGTGGCCGCTGCTGCACTACCGGATGGACCTGACCGAGTTCACCCGCGTCGCGCTTGGAGGCTACTACCGGGTCAACAAACTGTTCGCCCGGCTGCTCGCCCCGAAGATCGAGCCCGACGACGCGATCTGGGTGCACGACTACCATCTGATCCCGATGGCGGCGGAGCTCAGGGCCTCGGGGCTGAAGAACCGCCTGGGCTTCTTCCTCCACATCCCGTTCCCGCCGCCCGACATCCTCACCGTGCTGCCGAATCACGCCGACCTCGTGCGCGGGCTCGCCGCCTACGACGTTGTCGGCTTCCAGACACCGAACGACGTCGAGAACTTCGAGACCTATGTCCGCCGCGAAGGCGTCGGCCGGCGCGTGTCGGCGGGACGTTTCGTCGTGCACGGCCGCTCGATCAGGGTCGCGGACTTCCCCGTCGGCATCGAGACCAAGAGCTTCGCGGCGACGGCCGCGTTGGCCGGCCGGCATCCGCTCGTCAAGCGGATGCGCGAGAGCATGGTCGGGCGAGAGCTGATCATCGGCGTCGACCGGCTCGACTATTCCAAGGGCATCGCCGAACGCATCCAGGCCTACGAGACGTTCCTGACGCTCGACGAGAGCTGGCGTGGCCGCTGCACGCTGCTTCAGGTGACGCCCAAGTCACGCGGCGACGTTCCGGAATACGCCGCGATGGAGCGGGAGGTCGCGGAGCTCGCCGGCCGCGTCAACGGCGCCCACGCCGATCTCGACTGGACGCCCATCCGCTACGTCAACCGCACCATCGGCCGCAACACGCTGGCGGGGCTCTACAGGCTCGCGCGCGTCGGCCTCGTGACGCCGCTGCGCGACGGCATGAACCTCGTCGCCAAGGAATATGTCGCAGCCCAGGATCCCGAGGATCCCGGCGTCCTGATGCTGTCGCGGTTCGCAGGCGCGGCGCACGAGCTCGACGGGGCGCTGATCACCAACCCTTACGACGTCGACGGCACCGCCGGCGCGCTTGCGCGCGCGCTCGACATGCCGCTCGATGAGCGCCTGGACCGATGGAAGCGCATGTATCAGCGGATCGAGGCGCGCGACGTGAACTGGTGGCGCAAGAGCTTCCTCGACGCGCTCGAGGAGAAAGACGCAGCCGTGGCCGATCGTCCGCAGATCGCCGTGGTGAGGTGAGGCCGGAGCGCCGCCTGGTTCAGCCGCCCGTCATCGACATGTGGCGGCCCACGGCGGGCTTGGCGCTTCGACGGTCGATGATGAAGTCGTGGCCCTTGGGCTTGCGCGTGATCGCCTCGCGGATCGCGTCGACCAGCAGGTCGTCGTTGCGGCTCGCGCGAAGCGGCTCGCGCAGGTCGGCGGCGTCTTCCTGACCGAGGCACATGAACAGCGTGCCCGTACAGGTGACGCGCACGCGGTTGCAGCTCTCGCAGAAATTGTGGGTCATCGGCGTGATGAAGCCGATGCGCCCGCCGGTCTCCGCGACCGAGACATAGCGGGCGGGCCCGCCGGTCCGGTAAGGGCTGTCGGTCAGCGTGTAGCGTTGCGAGAGACGGGCGCGCACGAGGCTGAGGGGCAGATACTGGTCGGTGCGGTCCTCTTCGATGTCGCCGAGCGGCATGGTCTCGATCAGCGAGAGGTCCATGCCCTTGCCATGCGCCCATTCCGCGATCGAAGAGATCTCGTCCTCGTTCACGTCCCGCAACGCCACGGTGTTGATCTTGATCTTGAGGCCGGCCGCAAGCGCGGCGTCGATCCCGCGAAGCACCTGGTTGAGATCGCCCCAGCGCGTCACCGCCCTGAACTTCGTCGCGTCCAGCGTGTCGAGCGAGACGTTGATGCGGCGGACGCCGGCCGCATAGAGGTCGCAGGCGTGCTTCGTGAGTTGGCTGCCGTTGGTGGTCAGCGTCAGCTCCTCGAGTGCCCCGGACTCGAGATGGCGGCCGAGCGAACGGATCAGCGTCGTCAGATCCCTGCGAACGAGCGGCTCGCCACCGGTCAGGCGGAGCTTGCGCACGCCGAGACGCACGAAGGCGGAGCACAGTCGGTCGAGCTCCTCCAGCGAGAGAAGGTCCCGCTTCGGCAGGAACGTCATGTGCTCAGACATGCAGTAGACGCAGCGGAAGTCGCACCGATCCGTGACCGACACGCGCAGATAGGTGATCGCCCTCTGGAAAGGGTCTACGAGGGAGGCTGGCAGGGCGTTCGGCGGCACGGCCATTGAGCGAAGAAAGCCTCGCGGTTCCGGCGTGTTCACGACGGTTTCGGTGACGGCGCGTCAGGCGCTTGCGTCGGGAGAGAGCGTCGACCACAAGCTAGGCGCCCGATGGGCGTGCGTAAAGGCCCGAACGCCTGAAGAGGTATGTGATGGCGGATGAATGGCCGACCGAACTGCGGCTGTCCGGCGATGGCCGGACGCTGACGGTCGTATGGGGCGACGGTGCGCGCCACGCGATCGCGGCGGAGCTGCTGCGCGTCGAAAGCCCCAGCGCCGAAGTGCAGGGTCATTCCGCCGAGCAGAAGACGACCGTTCCGGGGAAGCGCGACGTGAAGATCCGCGACGTGCAGGAGGTCGGCTCCTACGCGGTGCGCCTGGTGTTCGACGACGGCCACGACACCGGCATCTACACCTGGCCGGCGCTGCGCCGCTTCGGCGAGGAGGGCGAAGAGATGTTCTCGGATTACGAGGACGCTCTCGCCGCCAAGGGGCTGAAACGCTGATCCGCTAATGCGGAACTGGCGGAGAGGCCGTGTCCTGGCCGGCCTGACGCGATACCCAGCCGCAGTCGCACATTTTCTGCAGGATCTCTTCCGGCGTCTCGGTCACGCCGACGCAATGCGTGCGGTCCATTGAGCTTGTCAGCATGTCGATCGTGGTCTTGTCGCCATAGCGGCGCATATGCACCGCAAGCGCCATATTGACGAAAATCTCGTGCTTGCCGGGGGTCGTCAGCTGCAGCCACTGCATAGCAATCCTCCCTTCGCACCTTGTGAGGCCGATGCGATCTATTGGAAAGCTAACGCGATTTCCGAAAACGCGCCATTCGAAACCTTGCTGCGGCGCAGAAGACGACGATAGTCATATCGTCGATAGATCAAGGGCTTCGCTTCATCACGAGAAAAGTCGCCGCGTCGCCTTCGCGACCGGCGGAGAGCACGGCGTCGCCCGCCTCCCGCACGGCGTTCGGGATGTCGACGAGGGCGAGCGGGTCGTCAGAGAGCACCAAAAGTCTCCGACTGGGCCCGGCGAACCGCAGAGCCCTCTTCGTCTTCAGCGCCGGCAGCGGGCAGCGCAGTCCCCGAAGGTCGAGCAGACGCGGCTGTTCGGGACCGTCCATCGCGAACCTCGCTCCCGGGACTGCGCCGACGTTCGGCGGGTCGTTCGTGATCAGCCGCACGCTGACGGCTTTCAATCGTCCTCTTCTTCGCTATTGATGCGTGCCACGTCCAGCGGGGTCGCCAGAAAGCCGTGACGAGAACGACCGTTCCCGAACCCATCCCGGCATGGCTCCTTGGGCGATGCGCGGCCGCGCGACGCTTGCGTCTGGAGCGCGCGTGATGAGCTGGTTCGGCCGCATATTCCGAGGCGGCGGCTCCGAGACCGACCAGGAGCAGGAGGACGGCGACATCGAGGCGCTGCTGGCCTCGGCTGCAAAAGCAGCCGGGCGGGGCGACTACGAGATGGCTGTCGCCATGTGGCGGCCGCTCGCCGAGGGCGGCGTTCCGCGCGCGCAGAGCAATCTCGGCGCCTGCTACGCGGACGGGCTCGGCGTCGAGCGGGATCTCTACGAGGCGGTCGACTGGTTCCGCCGGGCGGCGGAGGCGGGGGACGCCTTGGGTCAGCGCAACCTCGCCGCGCTCTGCTTCAAAGGGGAGGGCGGCGCCGCGCAAGACGACGTCGCGGCCTTCGAGCTCTACCGGCTGGCGGCGGAGGGCGGCGACGCCGCGGCGCAGGACATGTTGAGCTGGATGCTGCTGGAGGGGCAGGGCGTCGAGGCCGATCCGGTCGAATCGCGACGCTGGGCGCTCGCCGCCGCCGAGCAGGAGGTCGCGACCAGCATGACCCGGCTCGGCCTCATCGCGCACGACGCGCTCGGCATGGAGCGTGATCCCGAGGAGGCCGCGCGCTGGTGGTACGAGGCGGCGCGGCGCGGCGAGCCCGACGCCCAGGCCATGCTCGGCGGCGCTCTCCATCTCGGGTCAGGCGTCGAACGGGACGATCGCGCGGCGCTCGTCTGGCTGACGCGCGCAGACGATGGCGGCAGCCCGCTCGCGGCGACGTTCCTCGACGCCGTTCGCGGCGCTCTCAGCGGCGAGGAGATCGCGGCGGCGGAGGCGGTCGCCCGACAACAGCAGGGAGCCGAAGAGCCGTCCGATCCGGAGCGGGAGGGTTGATCGGCGGGGCCCGCCACGATCACGCAGTTCTGGCCGGCGACCTCTGCGCCGATCCCGCGCTTCTGTCGGTCGTCGCCGCCCAGGAGCGTGCGGCCTCAATGATCGATCACCCGGTCGGCGAGGAGATCGTCGGTCTGGCGAAGCTCGCGGGCCGCATCTCGTCCGGGCCGGTGGTCAGCCCGACGCCGCTGCCTCCGTTCGACCATTCCGCGATGGACGGCTTCGCGCTCGCGGACCTCGGACGCGAGCACGTCGTGCGCGCCCGGCTGGCCGCCGGAGCGCCTGGCGGGGGCGCGCCGCTCAATCCCGGCGAAGCCGCCCGCATCCTCACCGGAGCGCCGCTGCCGCCCGGCGCCGTCACGGTCGTCATGCAGGAACGGGCGGAACGGAGCGGCGATCATATCCGGCTCCGCGCCACGCCTGAGCCCGGCGCCAACATCCGCCGACGCGGCGAGGACGTGTGCGTCGGCGAGGTCATCGTGCCGGCGGGGGTCAGGCTCGACGCGCGGCATATCGCGATCCTTGCGGCCGCCGGCGTCGCCGAGGCGCGCGTGCGCCGCCGCGTCGTGATCGGGCTGTTGTCGACCGGCGACGAGCTGTTACGGGCGGGCGAGGCGCTGAGGCCCGGCAAGATCCACGACGCCAACCGCCCCATGCTGGCCGCCATTCTGGACAGGCCATCTCATGAGGTCGTCGACCTCGGCGTCGCGCCCGACGACCCCGAGGCTCTGCGGCGCCTGCTTCTGGACGCGGCCGCGCGCTGCGACGCGATCGTGACAAGCGGCGCGACGTCGGTCGGCGACGAGGACCATCTGGCGGCGGCCGTGCTCGCAGGCGGCGGGCGGCTCGAACTGGCGCGGGTCGCGCTCAAGCCCGGCAAGCCCGTGGTCGCGGGCCGTCTCGGGAGGGCGGCCCTGATCGGCCTTCCCGGAAACCCGTTCGCGGCCCTGGTCGCGCATATGCTGATCGGCCGGGTCGCGCTCGAGAGGCTTGCCGGCCTGTCGCCGAGGCCGTTCCGGCCGCTGCCGGCGGCGGCGGGATTTTCGCAGAAAGGTCCGGGGACCCGCACCGAATTCGCGCCCGCGGCGCTGCGGGGCGTCGACGAGCGGGGCGTCCTGCGGGTCGAAAAGCTCGGTCGCGGCGGCTCGGCGCGGCTCGCGCCGCTGATTGCGGCGGACGGTCTGGCCGTCATTCCCGCCGGAAGGGATGAGGTGAAGCCAGGCGACGCGATCGGCTTCCTGCCGTTCGAGGCCGCGCTCGAGCTCTGATCCAAAAGGCAAAAAAAGGCCGCCCGCAGGGGAACGGGCGGCCGGACGGTGCGCTCCGTCGGCTTACGAAAACGGCGCCGACGCGAGAGGATTGTCTACATAACAGGACGATTGCGGCCGAGTTCCGGCGTTTTGCGCATTTATTATTTTCGATCCACCTGGCGCGGATGCGTCACTCGGCAGGCGAAGGCGCGTCCTTCGGCAGGCGGGCGAGCAGCCCGAGGAGCGCGCGATCGTGCAGCACGACCGTCCGTTCCTTCTGGTTGAGCCAGACGATCGCATCGCCGAGCGTCTCCGCCTCGGAAAGCTTGGCCGCCGCCATGACACGGTCCGGTTCGATGGCCCCCTTCTGCCGGCGCGGGGCCACCGGCAGCATGCGTTCATGCTCGACGAAGAAGCGCTGATCGTCATGGAGCGTGACCAGAGCGTCGGCTCCGTCGACGCCGGCTGCGGCGAGCCGCTGACCGTTCGCCTTGGCGGCGGTCGCGATCTCCGGAACATGGGTCTCCTCGGGGATCAGCATCAGTCCGAGCCGCTTCAGCGCCAGTCCCGTGCCGAGATGCCCCGAGAGCCACGACAGCGGTATCGCGAGCAGAAGGCCGGCGATCGTCGGAGACATCCACGCCACCAGCGAGGGCGCGATCGCGGCGCCCGCGCCAAGCGTCACGACCCCGAGGGCGGTGTGCCATTTGTGACGACGGACGATGTCGGCGAACGGGATCGAGCCGTCGTCGCGGCGCTGCGGGTTCCAGCCCGTCGCGCCGCCGGCTAGAATCTGGAACACCGAGCCCGACTGGACGAGCATCATGATCGGCGCGAACAGCGAGGACAGGATGATCTCGAGGATCGCCGAGATCACGATGCGTATCGCCCCGCCGCCCGCCCGCCGCGACGGCCCGTGCAGCAGATAGACGATCAGCCCGAACACCTTGGGCGCGATCAGGATCACCATCGTCACGCCGAACAGCGTGAGCGCCCGCTCGGCGTCGAAGCGCGGCCAGGCGGGAAACAGCGAGAATTCGTCGGTGAAATATTCCGGCCGGATGAACTTCGACTGCAGCGCGAGCGCGATGCCGCACAGGAGCATGAACATCCAGAACGGCGAGGCGAGGTAGGAGAAGATGCCGTTGAGGAAGTGGTGGCGGCTAAGCGGATGCAGGCCGCGGGTTCCGAGCAGGCCGCTGTGCTGCAGGTTGCCCTGGCACCACCGCCGGTCGCGCTGGCCGACGTCGATCAGAGAGGGCGGGCTCTCCTCGTAGGAGCCCTCGATCCGCGGCAGCATGTAGACCGCCCAACCCTTGCGCCGGATGAGGGCGGCCTCGACGAAGTCGTGGCTGAGGATCAGCCCGCCGAAAGGGGGCTTGCCGGGAAGGTCGGGTAGGCCAGCTCCTTCCGCGAACGCCTCGGTGCGGATGATCGCGTTATGGCCCCAGTAATTGCCGTCGCGTCCGTACCAAACGGCGATGCCGGAGGCGATCACCGGGCCATAGACGCGGCTCGCGAACTGCTGGAGCCGCGCGAACAGCGTGTTGCGGTTGATGACGAGCGGCAGCGTCTGGATGATCCCGGCGTCGGGGTCGGCCTCCATGGCGGCTGCGAGCGCGATCACGGCGTGGCCGGTCATCAGGCTGTCGGCGTCCAGGACCAGCATGTGGTCGTAGCCGCCTCCCCAGCGCTTTACGAAATCCTCGATGTTGCCGGCCTTGCGGCGGTGGTTCTTGGCGCGGTGGCGGTAGTAGATCCGAGCGTCAGGTCCGAGCGACTGACGCAGCTCTAGAAAGGCGCGCTCCTCGGCGATCCAGACGTCCGGATCGGTGGTGTCGGAGAGCAGGAAGCAGTCGAAATGCGCGCCGAATCCGAGCTTCTGCACATCTTCGTAGGCGGCCTGCACGGCTCCGAACACCCGGCTCGGCTGCTCGTTGTAGATCGGCATGACGAGCGCGGTCCGCGTGGTGAGCCTGTCCGGCAGGGCCGGCTGCACTAGGGCGGGACGGCCGACGAGCGCGAAGAAGCCGATGACGCCGCTCGCGAAGGCGAGCGCGATCCATGCGAAGTTGACGACGAACAGCGCGAGCAGCGCCCATTCGAGCGCGGTGACGCCGCCGACCTCGACCACGCGGTACATCTCGCGCGCGCCGAAGCCGGTCGCGACGATCGCGCCGGTCCAGACCAGGATACGGCTGGCCCAAGGCGTCGTCCACGCCTCCGGGCGCAGCGGCTTGCGTTCGTCGGAGCGCGACCAACTCTTCAGAGGCTGCTGCGGCATCGCGATCGGCCGTTCGGGCGGCATCGCGTCGGGCGTGTTCACGCCGGGAAGCGCGGCTGTCTGTTCGGTCACGGGGTCCATCGATACAGCCACGTTTCGCTGATGGGACCTCCGTCCGCCTCGAGCGCCATGCGCAGCTCGCAAAGCTCCTCGTCGCCCGGGTCGAGGTCGAAAGTGACGCGATAGCCCTTGAGTTCGGGGTTCGGGCGGCCGACCGGTTCACGGATCTGGCCGACCGACGTCGTGACGTTCGCCCGGATCTGGCGGGCGGGATCGGCCACGGCGTCGCCTGCGAAATCGACCACGAAACGCCGACGCCTGCCGCCTGCCGCTCCGGTGACGGTCGCGGCCACGATCGCTCCGGTCGAGCGGTCCGGCGGCGTCCAGCACCAATTCATACGGTAAGCCATCGACAGCCGCTGCCCGGCCGCGAGCGGCTCCTTGGGCCGCCAGTAGGCGACGATGTTCTCGTTGATGTCGGTGTCGGTCGGGATCTCGAGCAGCTGGAGCTGGCCTTTGCCCCAGTCTCCTATCGGCTCGATCCAGGCGCTCGGCATGCGGTCATAGCGGCGGCCGAGGTCGTTGTAGGCGGCGAACGAGCGCTCGCGCTGCAGCAGGCCGAAGCCCTTCGGATTCTCGTCGGTGAACACGCTGATCTGCAGGTCGCTCGGATTGCTGAGCGGACGCCAGATCCACTCCCCGGCCCCGTTCCAGATCTGCAAGCCGTCCGCGCGGTGCACCTGACCGCGGATGTCGTCGACGCCCGCGCGATCGTTCGGCCCGAACAGGAACATCGAGGTCATCGGCCCGACGCCGACATGATTGAGCGTCTCGCGCGGGAACAGCGTCAGCTCGACGTCGACGACCGTTATCTCGCCCGGTCTCAGCGTGAAGCGGTACGCCCCGGTCAGCCGCCGGCTGTCCAGCAGCGCATGGACGACGAGATTGCCGGACCCCGCCGCCGGACGCTCGATCCAGAAGGCGCGGAACAGCGGGAACTCCTCGCCGTCCGGCTCGCCGGTGTCGACCGCGAGGCCGCGCGACGAGGTGCCGAAGATCTGGCCGCGGGCGAGCGCCCGGTAGATCGTCGCGCCCTGGAAAGTCGCGAACTCCCGGAACTCGTCGGGCTTGTCGAGGGCCGAGCGGGCGGTGAACCCTGAAAACGGAAAAGGTTTGTCAGCCGGGGGCTTGGGGGCGCGACCGAAATCGAACCATGAGCTGTCTTCGGGCAGCATCCGCACCCGGTCGTCCTCGACGGTCGCGATGCGCATGGGCGAGCGGTAGATGAAGCCGCCCGGCAGCACGTTCAGGGCGAAGCCGCGGTTGTCGTTCAGCCACAGCGCCCGATCGGGGATCATCCTGATCGTGCTGAACACGTCGCGCGGCAATTCGGCGAAACTGTTTGGCAGGGTCGACGCCGGCGCCTCGTAGGCGCGGGTCGACAGCAGTCGGGCATGCTCCTCAAGCGCCTCCCGGCTGAACGGCGCGCCGTCGGCGTAAAGGTCGGGAGGAGGAGCGGGCGACGGAGCGGGGGCGGACGCCGGATCGGCTGGAGCCTGAGCCTGAGCGGCTGAAGCGAGCAGCGGAACCGCGACGGCTCCCGTGACGAACTCTCGACGGTTCATGGACGCAGCACGCATGCCGCGGGCCGCGCTGGCCCGCGATGGAAAACGGAGGATCGTGACGAACCGATGATGTTGCGCTCCCACGGCAAGTCCAGAGCGCGAGCGGGGCGACCGGCCAGAACCCCCCGATGACGGGACCTTAGGGCCGCGCCAGCGGCTCGCCGGCGAAGACCGTCGTATCGCAGGCGAAGCCCTGATCTGCAAGCGTCGCGCATGCGCCGTCGGCCTCGGCCCGTGTGGTGAAGGGGCCAGCGACCAGATCATACACCCCGCCGTCGTCGTCCGACTTGACGGCGCGGCCAGTGAGCCGCGCGAGCGCCTGCGGATAGCGCGCGACGAGCGCGCTCCACCGACGCCGGACGGCGTCCATCGAAACGTCCGGTCCGAGCGAGACGGCGAAGGCTCCGGTCCGGGTCTCCGGCGTATGACCTATGGAGCCGGTGACGTCGCCCCGGGTGGACGCGCGGGCGGCGAGCTTGAGTTCGCCGAGGCCGCGCTCAAGCCTGCCGAGGCGCTCGGCGAGCTCGGCCCGCTCGGCCGCCAGCGCCGCCATCTCGCGCTTGAGCTGCAGACCCTGATCCGAGGCGACCATCCGCTCGCGGATTTCGCCCCGGGCGCTCCAGGCGGTCGCCGCGGCGGCGGCGAGCGCGACGGTCATCAGCGCGCCCCAGATCACGGTGGGAGCGACCGGCGAAAGATGGGTGACGGCGGCCGGACGGTCGTCGATGCTGCGATGGTTCAAGCCCGCTCCTGCGCGCCGGGAGAATCAAAGAGAGGATAGCTTGAGTCGCGGCTTTCACAGCGTGTCGAGGCGCGCCCGACGGGTTGCGGCCGGCGGCTCGAGCCGCCACTGTCTTCCCGCCGCTTCGGTCCCCTCCGCTGCTCTTCGTCCTTATCGCCAGAGTCCGACATGTCCGCATCCGCTCGCAGCTGCCTCACCGTCGTGCTCGCCGCCGGCGAGGGGACGCGGATGCGCTCGACGACGCCGAAGGTGCTGCATCAGGCCGCCGGCAGAAGCCTTCTCGCCCATGTGCTCGCGACCGCGCGGGCGGCTGGCGCAGATGCGCTCGCGGTGGTCGTGGGTCCCGATCGCGAGGACGTGGCCGCGGAGGCCGCCAAGGTCGCGCCGGGCGCCAGCGTGTTCGTGCAGGAGCAGCGCCGCGGAACGGCGCACGCCGTGCTCGCCGCACGGGAAGCGCTGCGGCAGGGCTTCGACGACGTGCTGGTGGTCTATGGCGACACCCCGCTTGTGCGGACCGAGACCCTTGAACGTCTCCGCGCCCCGCTCGCCCACGGGGCGTCGGTCGTGGTGCTCGGCTTCGAGGCGGAAGACCCGACCGGCTACGGCAGGCTGATCTCGCGGGGCGAGAGCCTCGTGGCGATCCGCGAAGAGAAGGACGCCAGCGACGAGGAGCGCGCGATCAAGCTCTCCAACGCGGGCATCATCGCGATCTCCGGCGCGCACGCGCTCGACCTGCTCGACAGGATCGGAGACGACAACGCCAAGCGTGAATTCTACCTCACCGACATCGTCGAGGTCGCCGTGATGAGCGGGCTCGCGGTCGCCGCCGAGGCGGCGCCCGAGGCCGAGGTGCAGGGCGTCAACACCCGCGCGCAGCTCGCGGCGGTCGAGGCCGCCTTCCAGCGCCGCCTGCGCGCGGCCGCGATGGACGAGGGCGCCACGCTGATCGCGCCGGAGACCGTGTTTTTCTCCCACGACACCGTTCTCGGGCCCGACGTCACGGTGGAGCCCAACGTCGTGTTCGGTCCCGGGGTGGTGGTGGCTGAAGGCGCCGTGATCCACGCCTTCAGCCACCTAGACGGCGCCTATGTCGGCCCGGGCGTCTCGGTCGGCCCCTTCGCCCGGCTGAGGCCGGGGACGCAGCTCGCGGCAGGCGCGCGCGTCGGAAATTTCGTCGAGATCAAGAACGCCGAAGTCGGCGAGGGCGCAAAGGTCAACCACCTCGCCTATGTCGGCGACGCCAGCGTCGGCCCGCGCGCCAATCTCGGAGCGGGCACGATCACCTGCAACTATGACGGCTTCGCCAAGCACCGCACCACGATCGGGGCCGGTGTCTTCATCGGCACCAACTCCTCGCTCGTCGCGCCGGTGACGATCGGGGAGGGGGCCTATGTCGGCACAGGCAGCGTGGTGACCGACGACGTGCCGGCCGACGGCCTCGCCATCGCGCGCGCCCGCCAGGTCACCAAGCCCGGTCGCGCCGCGAGGCTCAAGGCCGCCCTGAAGGCCGCGAAGGCCCGCGACTGACGGGACTCAAGGGCGCGCCATGACGGCGGCCCCGGCCCAGGCCGCCGCGCCTTGGGCCGCTGCGACCGCTGTCGCGAACGTCGCCTGAAGCAGGTAGCCGCCGGTCGGCGCCTCCCAGTCCAGCATCTCGCCGGCGAGGAACACCCCCGGCCGCCGCTTCAACATGAAGCGCTCGTCGAGCTCGGCGAAGCGCACGCCGCCGGCCGTCGAGATCGCCCGGTCGAGCCCCTGGACGCCCGTCAGACGCAAGGGAAGCGCCTTGATGGCGCGCGCCAGCGCCTCCGGCACCGCCTCGCGCGGACCAAGCTCCCGGAGCAGCGCAATCGCGACCGGCGAGAGATACGCCGCCTTGCGGAGATGAGTGGAGAGCGAGCGGCTGCCGCGCGCCGCGGCGAGCTTCGTCGAGAGCGCGTCGAGGCTCAGATCCGGCCGCAGGTCGAGCAGCGGGGTCGCCTCGCCGTCGCGGTCGATCGCCTCGCGCAGCCGGCGCGAGAGCGCGTAGATGAGCCCGCCCTCGATCCCGGCGCGGGTGACCATCGCCTCGCCGCGGGCCGTCTCGCCCTCGAAGCTCAACGCCGCGCGCTTGATCGGCTCGCCGGCGAAGCGCTCGACGAAATGTTCGGACCACCGCGCGAGGAATCCGCAATTCGCGGGCCGCAGCGGCGCGATATCGACTCCGAGTTCGCCGAGCGGCTCGACCCAGCCGGCGTCCGATCCAAGACGGGGCCAGCTTGCGCCGCCGAGCGCGATCACGGTGGCGGCCGGTCGGACGCGCAGCGGCCCGTCGGGCGTGTCGAACACGAGGCCGCCATCGTCGGCGAAGCCGGTCCAGCGTCGCCTGGTTTCGATCTCGACGCCTTGCTCTCCGAGCCGCCCGAGCCAGGCGCGCAGCAGCGGCGAGGTCTTCAGGCTCTTCGGGAACACCCGTCCGCTCGTGCCGACGAAGGTCTCGACGCCGAGCCCCTCGCACCAGCGCGTGAGCGCCTGCGCAGAGAAGGCGTCGAGCGCGGCGCGAAGCGCGGCCGCGGCCTCGCCGTAACGCCCGAGCATGCGCTCGGCGGGTTCGGAATGGGTGAGGTTCAGCCCGCCTCGCCCGGCGAGCAGGAACTTGCGCGCAACCGAGGGCATCGCCTCGAAGACCGTGACCGCGCAGCCGGAGGCCGCCAGCCGTTCGGCGGCCATCAATCCCGCGGGACCCGCCCCGACGACGGCGACCTCGGGCGCGACGTCCGGACGAAGATCGTCCCCGTCCAACGAATGAAGCACATGCGCCCTTTCTATTTTCGTAGTTCCAGCCGGCATAGGACCAAGTGTCACCGTGGCGATTCTCTATTCCTTAAGCCGCGCTTGCTAAACGGGGATGTTGGATCGACCGGGTCCGATGTCCGCTCCGCGGCTGCTGACGGCAAGGTCGACGCGCTTTCTAAGGCCGCGGCCACGAGGTGTCCGGAACGACATGGCGCTGATCTGCATCCTCGACGACCGGATCACCAACCGGAATATTTTCGGGAAGCTCGCTGCGTCGATCGAGCCGAACGTCGTGGTGCGGACTTTCGGCAATCCGATCGAGGCGCTCGCCTGGCTCGCCGATAACACGCCCGACCTGGTGGTCACCGACTTCAAGATGCCGGACCTCGACGGAGCGGAGTTCACGCGCCGCTTCCGCGCGCTCAAGGGCTGCGAGGACGTGCCCGTCGTCGTGCTGACGGTTTACGAGGAACGCAGCTTTCGTCTGAGCGCGCTCGAGGCCGGCGCCACGGACTTCCTGCAGAGCCCGGTCGACCACCACGAATTCCTCACCCGCGCCCGCAATCTACTGAAGATGCGCCGCCAGCAGCTCGTGATCGCGAGCCGCGCGGTCTCGCTGGAGAACGAGCTTCGTTCGAGCGAACGCTCCCGGGAGCAGGCGCTGCGGGATTCCTCGGAACGCCTTGCGCAGGTGATCGACACCGTTCCCGCCATGATCAGCGCGTCGGATCGTTCGGGCCGGTGCATTTTCGTCAACGCCTACCAGGCTGCGATGAAGGGGCTGGAGCCTTCCGTGCTGCTCGGCCGCACGGCCGTGGACATCTTCGGCCCCGAACATGGCGGCCGCAGCGCCGCGTTGGATCGCCTGATCTGCGAGAGCGGCGCGCCGATGCCGAGCTTCGAGGAGGAGATGGTCACCCGCGGCGGCGAGCGGCGCTATTTCCTCACCACCAAGGCGCCGCTGCGTGACGCCACGGGCGAGATCGTCGCAGTGCTCACGACCTCGCTCGACATCTCCGATCGCAAGCGCGCCGAGCGGCATCTGAGGCATCTCGCCCATCACGACGCGCTGACCGATCTCGCCAACCGCGCCCTGCTGAACGAACGGGTCCGCCACGAGATCGCAAACGCTCGCCGCAACGATTGCAAATTCGCGGTTCACCTGTTCGACCTCGACCGCTTCAAGGGCATCAACGACGTGCTCGGCCACCACGTCGGCGATCGGCTGCTGAAGGCGGTCGCCGACCGGTTGCGGGCCACGGTGCGCGAGACCGACACCGTCGCCCGGCTTGGCGGCGACGAGTTCGCTATCCTCCAGACCAATGTCATGGCCGTCGAGGACACCGCCGAGCTCGCGGGCCGCGTACGTGAGGCGCTCGCCGTTCCGTTCCTCTTCGAAGGCAAGGAGGTCTCGACGTCGGCCAGCATCGGCATCGCGCTGTTCCCCGACAACGGCTTCGATGTCGACGATCTGCTGAAGAACGCCGATCTCGCGATGTACCGCGCCAAGGCCGACGGGCGCGACGGCTACCGCGCCTTCGTCGCCGACATGGACACGACCGCGCGCGCGATCACGGTGCTGGAGAGCGACCTTCGCCGCGCGCTTCTCCGGCAGGAGTTCGAACTGCACTACCAGCCGCAGGTGGCGCTCTCGACCGGCCGCATCGTCGGCGCCGAGGCCCTGATTCGCTGGCGGCGCGAGAGCGGCGATCTGATCAGCCCCGCCGACTTCCTGCCGCCAGCCGAAGAGAACGGCCTCATCGTTCCGATCAACGAGTGGGTGCTGCGCGAGGCCTGTTCGCAGGCCGCCTCATGGCCGGCCGCCGGCCTGCCGGCGCTGCGGATCGCGGTGAACCTCTCCGGCGTCCAGTTCCGCAAGGTCGACGTCGAGAAGGTGGTGTGCGCCGCGCTCGACGAATCCGGGCTCGATCCGAAGCGCCTTGAGCTCGAGCTGACCGAGACGATCCTGCTGCAGGACACTGACCTCGTGGTGTCGCAGCTCAAATCGCTGCAGCGGCGAGGCGTGACCTTCTCGATCGACGATTTCGGGACGGGCTATTCGTCGCTCGCCTACGTCAAGAACTTCCCCGTCGACCGGCTGAAGATCGACCGCAGCTTCATCGACAACCTGCGCAACGACGTGAACGACGCGGCGATCGTGCGCGCCATCGTCAGCCTCGGGCACAGCCTCGACCTCGACGTCATCGCCGAGGGCGTCGAGACCGCGGCGCAGGTGGCCCATCTTCGCGCCGAGGGCTGCGACGAGGTGCAGGGCTACTACTTCGGACGCCCGATGCCGGCCGCGGACTTCGTCGACCTGGTGCGCCGGGAGACGCTGCTGGTCCGCAGCGCATGACGTCCTCGGGCGCCGCGAAGACCGCGCTGCGGACCCTTGATCGCGCCAAGTCTTCGATCCGGGCCCGTCTCGCCGGCCGGCCGGACCGCGAGCACGAGATCGTCCTGAACCGCTTCGTCATCGCGATGCTGGTGCTCGGCTATGTCTCGCTCGCGGGCTCCAACCCGTCGGTCGTCCAGCTCGCGAGCCTGTTCGCCGGCTCAGCGGCGCTTTTTTTCGTTCACATGCTGTTGCGCCCCGGAACCTCGGTGATCCGCCAGCGCATCGGCATCGTCGTCGATCTCGAGGTTTTGTCCTACGGGATGCATCTCGGCGACGCGACGACTGCGATCCTCTATCCGCTCTATCTCTGGGTCATCTTCGGCAACGGCTTCCGCTTCGGCCTCTCCGCGCTGCGCTTCGGCACCGCGGCGGGAGTGATCGGTTTCGCGGTCATGATCGCCACGACGCCATTCTGGAGCGACAACCTGCGTCTGTCGCTGGGCCTGCTCTCCGGGCTTGTCGTGCTGCCGCTCTATGCTGGAACGCTGATCAAGAAGCTGCAGGACGCCAAGGACGTCGCCGAGGAGGCCAGCCGCGCCAAGAGCCAGTTCCTCGCAAGCGTGAGCCACGAGCTGAGGACCCCGCTCAACGCCGTGATCGGCATGACGGGCCTGCTCGAGGAGACGGAGCTCGGCGACGAGCAGCGCGACATGGCCCGCACCGCAGGCGACGCCGGACGGGCGCTGCTCGGCCTGATCGACGACCTGCTGAACTTCAGCCGCCTCGAGGCGGGCCTCATGCCGACCAACATCGGCGCTTTCGACCTGCACGACATGCTCGCCTCGGCGCGCGGCATGCTGGCCACCCAGGCGCACGCCAAGGGCCTCCGGCTCGGCCTGCACGTGACGCCGCGGACGCCTTACCGGCTGCGCGGCGACGCCCGAAAGATCCGCGACGTGCTCGTCAACCTTATGAGCAACGCCGTGAAGTTCACGGCGACCGGGGGAGTGGTCGCGAGCGTCGACATGATCAGCGGCCCGGAGGAGCGCCCGCGGTTGCGCTTCGAGGTCTCCGACACCGGCATCGGCGTGGCGCCCGAGGCGCGCGCGCGGATCTTCGAGAGCTTCACCCAGGCGGACGAAACGATCATCAACAGCCATGGCGGCACCGGCCTCGGCCTCGCGATCTGCCGACAACTGATCGAGCTGCAGGGCGGCCGCATCGACGTGGAGAGCGAGCCGGGGGTCGGCAGCGTGTTCTGGTTCGAGCTCGATCTCGAACTCGATCTGGACGCCGCCGCGGAGGAGCCGCGGGCGGCGGCGACCGTCGCGCTCGCCGCGACCGAGGAGCGCGCCGAGGCGTTGGTCCGCTCGCTCGCCTCCGCGGGGGTCGCCGCGTCGGCCGCAGTCGACATCCGCTCCGCGCTGCGTCTGCTGCGCGCCGAGGCGTATCAGGGACGATGCGTCGTGGTGATCGACGGCGAGGAGACAAGTCTCGACGGGGAGGCGCTCGCCCGCGCGATCCGCGCCGCCGACCGTGAGGAGCGTATCGAAGTCGTGCTCGTCAGCCCGCGCATGCCCTTGGGCCTTCCGGATGTGGAGCTTCGCCTGCTCTGCGCGTCAGCCGCCGCCGCGCCCAATGCGGAGGCGCTCGCCGCAATGGTGCGGATCGCAAGCGTCGGCTCGGCGGGACGCATCGCAGCCCAGGCGACGCCCATCGCCGCGCAAACGACGCATCGCCTCGCGATTCTCGTCGCCGAAGACAACCGGACCAACCAGAAGGTCATCACCAAGGTGCTGGAGCGGGCCGGTCACGATGTCCGCATCGCCGAGAACGGCGAATTCGCGCTCGACGCTCTGACCGAGCGGACCTTCGACATCGTCCTGATGGACGTCAACATGCCGGTGCTCGACGGGATCGAATGCGCCAAGCTCTATCGCTTCGCCTCGATCGGGAAGAAGAGGACGCCGATCGTCGCGCTCACCGCGGACGCGACCCCCACCGTGCGGGACCGCTGCCTTGCGGCTGGCATGGACGCCTGCCTGACCAAGCCGATCGAACCCGCGCATCTGCTCGCCACGATCTATGAACTCACGGGCGTCGCGACCGGCTCCGCGCTGGAGGAGGCGGAGCGCGCGACGGCGCAGCAGCAGGCGGCCGACGACGAGATCGTCTCGAACATCGCGAACCATCCGAACTTCCGCTCCGCCCGCCGCACGGTGGTCGATCGCGGCGCGCTGAGCGAGCTCGAGGAGCTTGGGGGGCGCGAGTTCCTGCGCGATCTTGTCGACGCCTTCATCGACGACGCCGCGGCGTCCCTGCGAACCCTGCACGAGGCGGCCGAGAGCGGCGAGGCCGCGACCTTCCGCGAGCAGGCTCACGCTCTGAGGAGCGGCGCCGCAAATATCGGCGTGCGCGGGATGTACGAGCTCTGCCTGGCCTACAGGAACATCGACGCCCGCGATCTCGCCACCAACGGCATAGACCACGTCCGGCAGTTGGAGGCCGAGTTCAACCGCGCCTGCAAGATCCTGCGCCACCACTTCCCCGAGCGCGAGGAGAGCCGCGGCGCCTAAGCCTCCGCGGCGACCTTGACGCTCATGCGCTTGTCCTGCGCCGAGCTCAGGCGCTCCATCTTTCGCAGGTCCGCGGGATCGACCGCGAGCGCCGCGTCGACCCAGATGTCGACGATGTCCCGCAGTTCCTCATAAGGCAGCGGCCACACCCGCTGGCTCGCCTTGTAGATGGCGGAGAGACCGTTCCGGCGCCTCATGTTCCGCGCGATCAGACGATGGGTCTCTGCGACGCCGTCGCCCGGCTCGGCCAGCACCTGGACGACGCCCATGGCGTGCAGCTCCTCGGCGGTGAAGATCTGGCCGCTCATGACGAGCTTCTCGGCCTGGCCGAGCCCGATCCGGCGCGCGAGCAGGCTGAGCGCTCCCATCCCGGGGAACAGGTTGAAGAGGATTTCGGGCAGGCCGAACTTCACGCCCCGCTCCGCCACGATCATCTGGCAGGACAGCGCCGTCTCGAACCCGCCGCCGAGCGCGTCGCCCTGCACCAGCGCGATGGTCAGCACCGAGTGGCCGAACCCGATCGCGTTGTCGTGCAGGACGTCGATGCAGGCGTAGGCGTAGGTTCGCAGCGCCTCGCGGTCCCGCTCGCGGATCCAGTGCGCGAACCGGTCGAGATCTCCGCCCAGATTGAAGACGCCCGGCAGGCGGGAGCACAGCACGGAATGGGTGAGCGGCGCCGGCTCGTCGGCGTCCGCGGTCCGGAAACTTTCGTGGATGGCGTCCGTGTAACTCTTGAGGTCCCGCAAAAGGCCGGGCGTAAAGCTCGGCGCGTCGGCGGGATTCATCCAGCACCAGGCCGTACGAAGCCCGGCGTCATACTCGAGGTCGACCTCCGTGCAGGACAGATCGCTTAGGATCGCCGCTCCGCGGGGCGCATGATGCGGGGCCCCGCGAACTCCCGCTTGGGCGCTCCCCGATCCCAAACGAAACTTTCGGCGAGCGAACCCGAGCGGGAATGAGGGACGTCCGCGCAGATCGATCGTCGCCGACATTGCGCACTCCAGATGCACACAACCCAGAGGCGTATACCGCCCCCCTCAACTGGATATTAACGTTTTATTTACCCATTTCAAATCCAGGCGGCGGCGAACGCTAGTACTGACGTGTGGCGGCGCGAGTCCTACTCAACCGCGAGATGTCGAAAGCGTCGTAGAAATGCTGTTCCAACTTGGGATTTGTTGAATTCTGAAGAACAGCGTCAGGATCTGAGCGCGTCGGACAAGGATATTGGCGACCCGCGAGGGAGTTTTCGGCGCGCCCGAAGGCGCAGTCCGGTTTGCCGCAACGCGGCAGGCCCCTGGGTTGTTTGCCGACGGACGATCCTGTTGACCGTGCGATGCGCTTCAGGACTGCTATGCAACGGGTGGGAACCGCGACAGACATGATATAATCAACGAAAGTGGCGCGACGGTATGCCGCAGTCCAGAACTGTGATCCTCCGCTCCAGCGCAAAAGCAGGGCTTCGATTACGATGGCATTTCTCCGGTGGCTGCTCGCTCCGCTGTGGGCCGCCCAGATCTTCACGGGCGCAAAATCTTTCGCCGACAACCGCATTCTCGGAAGCGCGGCGCTGAATCGGCGCGGTCTCCACGTCTGGCGCGTGCGGCTCGCCAATCGCATGGCGGCTCGCCGCCGCGCAAGTCTCGCGCACAGGGTCGCGGCGTCCGACCGGGCCGCCTTTGAGCGCGACGGCTTCATCGTCAAGCATGACTTTCTGCCGGAGGGCCTGTTTCAAGACCTCGCCGCTGAGCTCGAGAGCGTCGACGCGCCGGCGCGCGAGATGAAGCAGGGCGACGCCGTCACCCGTCGCATCGCGCTCGATCCGCAGAATCTGAAGCGGATGCCCGCCTGCGCCGCCGTCCTCGACATGCCTGAGTTCCAAAATCTCACGCGCTACGTCGCGAGCTTCGACGCGGAGCCCGTCGTCTACGTGCAGACGGTGTTCGCGCAGGTCGATCGGTCCGCGACCGATCCGCAGACGGCGGTGCATGCCGACTGCTTTCACCCGACGATGAAGGCCTGGCTGTTTCTGCACGACGTCGAGGAGGATCTCGGCCCCTTCGTCTATGTCCCCGGCTCGCACCGGCCGACGCCCCGCAAGCTCGCCTGGGAGCGGCGGATGAGCGTGCAGGCCTCGTCGCTTGACCGGCTGTCTTCGCGCGGCTCGTTCCGCGTCGCGCCGGAAGACCTGAAGCGCATGCGTCTGCCCGAGCCGAAGAAGTTCGCGGTGCCGGCCAACACGCTGATCGTGGGAGACACGTCCGGCTTCCACGCGCGCGGCAAGAGCGTGCGGCCATCGACGCGCGTCGAGATCTGGGCCTATTCGCGCCGCAACCCGTTCCTGCCCTGGGCGGGCGGCGACCTCTGGTCACTCAAGCCGCTGCGTCGCCGGCAGGCGCCGCTGGTCTGGGGCCTGCTCGACCGGTTGGAGCGGTTCGGCCTCGGCCGCAGCCCGTGGCGGAAGGCGGGCACGGTCACGGCCGCCGCTCCGCCAGTGGCGCGTCGGTGATGAGCCCGGCGTCCCGGCCGCGGGCCAAAAAGGAGACGCGCAGACCGGGCAGGTCAGCGACGAACTGACGGGCGCCCTATCTCAAGCGCGGCGCCGCCAGCTGCCGGCTCACCGCGGCAGGAGCGGGGAGGCCGACCCTCACCATTTGCCGGTATTGGCCATCGACGCCCAAGGCTCGGCCGGCGGTTTAGCCTCCCCCTTCTGCAGCAGCTCGATCGAGACGTTGTCGGGGGAGCGGACGAAGGCCATGCGGCCGTCGCGGGGAGGGCGGTTGATGGTGACGCCGGCGGCCATCAACGCCTCGCAGAGCGCATAGATATCCTCGACCTCATAGGCGAGGTGGCCGAAATTGCGGCCCTCGCCATAGACCTCCGGGTCCCAGTTGTAGGTCAGTTCGATCTGCGCGTCGCGTTGCCCGGGCGCTGCGAGAAAGATCAGCGTGAAGCGACCCTGCTCGCTTTCGGTGCGCCGCACCTCTTCCAGCCCGAGCTTGGCGCAATAGAAATCGAGCGAGGCGTCGATGTCGCTCACGCGGACCATGGTGTGGAGGTATTTCATCGTCGATCTCCGGACGGGGCGCCGCTGAGGTAGCTATGGAGCGGGACGACCAGCGCAAGATCGAGCGCCTCGGGACGCTGCTTCGCAGCATGCGCCGGGGCGTCGCCTTCACCGGAGCAGGCTTGTCGACGGGATCCGGCATTCCGGACTTCAGGAGCCCGGGTGGGCTCTGGACCCGGCATCGGCCGATCGACTTCGACTCGTTTCTGTCCTCCGCCGAGTCGCGGCGAGAGGCGTGGCGCCGAAAGTTCGCGATCGACGACGCGACGAACGGCGCGGCGCCGAACGCCGCCCATCGCGCCGTCGCGCGTCTGGTGGAGCAGGGCGGGATCGCGACTGTCGTCACGCAGAATATCGATGGGCTTCACCAGGCGTCCGGCGTGACCGGAGAGAAGCTGATCGAGCTTCACGGCAACGGAACCTACGCGACCTGCCTCGACTGCGGCGCGCGTCATGAGCTCGCCGAAATCCGGCCCGGCTTCGAGGCGACGGGCGAACCTCCAGCGTGTCGCATCTGCGGCGGGTTCGTCAAAAGCGCCACGATCTCCTTCGGCCAGCCGATGCCGGCGGAGGCGATGCGGCGCGCGCAGGACGCGGCGCGCGAGGCGGACGTGTTCCTCGTGCTGGGCTCTTCGCTCGTGGTCTATCCCGCTGCGGCGCTTCCGGTTTCGGCCAAGCAGGCGGGCGCCGCGCTGGTCATAGCGAACCGCGAGCCGACCGACCTCGACCCTATCGCCGATCTCGTGCTTCGGACAGATCTGGTCGCGCTGCTCGCGCCGTTCGCCTGACGCGGCTTAACCCGATCTTCGCCCTAAAGACGGCCGAGCGCCTTGATTGGGCCATTTTTCGCTTCCCCCGCGGGGATCGGGTGCTATCGTCTGGGCGAACGAGTCGAGGCCACGACTCTCGTTTGGTGGTGTATCCGGGCGGGCGATTCGTATGTGTGCTGACAGGGCCAGGAGCGAGTCTCCTGACGCAGACGATCGGCCCGACGCTCTGTCGGAGGCCGGGGCCGTAGACCTGTACGAGGTCTCGGGGACCATCAAATGGTTTGACGTGGCCAAGGGCTACGGCTTTGTCGTGCCCGACAATGGCGGCCCCGACGTTCTGCTTCACGTCACCTGCATGCGCCGCGACGGCTTTCAGACCGCGAACGAAGGCGCCCGCATCGTCTGCGAGGCGCAGCTGCGCTCGAAGGGCGCCCAGGCGTTCCGCGTGCTCTCGATCGACGACAGCACCGCACGGCATCCGGGCGAGCTGCCGCCGCCGCGCACCCACGTCTCGGTGACGGCGACGAGCGCGATGGAGCTCGTCGAGGTGAAGTGGTTCAACCGGCTGCGGGGCTTCGGCTTCCTGACGCGCGGGGACGGGTCGCCCGATATTTTCGTGCACATGGAGACGTTGCGCCGCTTCGGCATCATGGAGCTGAAGCCCGGACAGAAGGTGTTCGTGCGCTACGGGCCGGGACCCAAGGGTCTGATGGCGGCCGAAGTCCGGCCCGACGGTCCGGGCGGCGCTCCGGCGTCGCATTGACGCCGCATCCCGCGCGCGTCACCTGATAGTCCATGACGATTTTCAGGCGTTACCCGATCGCGCTCGCTCTCGTGGCGCTCCTCTTCGCAGCCCCGGCTTTCGCAGCGCCGGCGGAGAAGCTGACCTTCGAGACCGCGACCGGCGCGCATGACTTCATGGTCGAGGTCGCGACCACCCCGGAGGAGCGCGAGGTCGGGCTGATGTATCGCCGCTCGCTCGCGCCCGACCACGGCATGCTGTTCGATTTCGGCAAGGTCGACGACGTCGCGATGTGGATGGAGAACACCTATGTCGCGCTCGACATGGCCTTCGTCGGGGCGGACGGAAAGGTCACGCGGATCGAGGAGAACGCCGAGCCGCTGTCGACGCGCATCATCTCATCCGGCGGGCCGGTGAAATACGTCGTCGAATTGCTGGCGGGCACCGCGAAGCGCATCGGGCTCAAACCGGGAGACAGGGTGATCCACCCGAAGGTCGGCGCGTAAAGCCTGACATGACGCGCTGGATAGTCGCCTATTTCGCCGCCGCCGCGGTTTTTCTCGCCGGCGATTTCCTGTGGCTCGGCTTCGTGGCTCGAGGCTTTTATCGCGCTCAACTTGGCGGGCTGATGGCCCCGCAGCCGAACATCGCGGCAGCGGTCGCTTTCTACGCCCTCTACGTCCTCGGCGTCGTCTATTTCGCGATCGGCCCGGCGTTCGCGACCGGCGCGTGGAGCACCGCGCTGCTCACGGGGCTGTTTTTCGGCCTGATCGCCTACGCGACCTACGACCTCACGAATCTCGCGACCCTCCGCGATTGGCCGGCGGCGCTCAGCGTCGTCGACATGGCGTGGGGCGCCCTGCTGACGGCGGTCTCGGCGACGGCGGGGTTCCTCATCGCGAAGGCTCTGACGGCGGCCTGAGCCTCAGATCTGCTTCACGCCGCCGCTCGGCACGCCGAGTCGCTCGAGATCCGCGGCGGTCAGCGGCTGCAATGGCGCGCTCGGCACCGAGGCGCCGTAGGGAATCGCCTTGCGCGCGGCCGCACGGTCGGGGATCGCCGCCGCCCACGAACCGCTCTTGGCGCGCTCGTCGCCTTTGAGGTTCGCGAGCGGCAGCGTCAGGCGCCATCCGGCGGGGGCTTTGGGGTCGACGGGCGTCGCGGTCATGAGTTTGCGGTCTCCCGGGGTTCAGCCTGCGCCATCGTCGTTCTCGCTGCTCAGCCGGTCCACCGGGATCGACCCCCCTCCGGAGGCGATGGCGAGCTGGCCGCTGACGGACTCCCGCAAGGCGGCGTTGATGCGATCCTGCCAGCCGGGGCCGTCGCCCTGGAAGATTTCGAGCACGTCCTTGTCGAGTCTCAGCGACACGAGTTCGCGGGCGCCCGGAATCCCGGGGCGCGCCTGGGGCGACGGCGCGGGGGGAGCCGGCTGCTTCGGCCGGAACGCGGCTTCCGCCGCGGCGCGATGATCGGTTGGGCGGCGGGACATGGCCGGGAATCTCCTGAGAGCGCGGACCGATGATAGAGCAGTCGCCGCCGCCCTGTCGTCCGGAACGAGCGCCCGCCGTGTGATCGCTCGCGGGCTCAAGCTGTTAGGGAATTCTGGCGACCCCGGGTGGATTCGAACCACCGACCATCAGCTTAGAAGGCTGGTGCTCTATCCGGCTGAGCTACGGGGCCGCGGCGGACGCTCAGTGCGTCCAGGGTTCGGGAATGTTCGAGCGGAAATTGTCGGCGTAGGCCATCACCCGCGGCGCGGCTTTCTTCGGCTCCTCGACGCGGTAGGCGAGCCCCTCGCGCGTCGCGTAGGCGATCGCCTCCTCCTTGGTGTCGAAGAACAGCCGGACCTGCTGGCGCATGTCGGCCGACGAGGTCCAGCCCATCAATGGCTCGACACGCCGAGGCTCGGCGAGCTCATGCTCAAGAATCCACCGCTTCGTCTTGGCGACGCCGGACTGCATCGCGGTGCGGGCGGGCTTGAAGATGCGCGCCGTCATGGGCGTCTCTCTCGCGTTCGGGGACGCTGGTCGGGGCGACACGATTCGAACATGCGACCCCCTGCTCCCAAAGCAGGTGCTCTACCAGGCTGAGCTACGCCCCGAGACCAACCGACGCTTCGGGTTATGCTGGATCGCCGGCGGTTCGGCAACCGTCATCGGCGAAGTGGGCTTCCCCTGATCGGCGCCTGCGCCTCCCGGCCTCCCGCATGCGACGCCTCCACAGCCCGGCAGCGGCAGGAGGACTTTGGCGCCCGCCGCTTTCCGGCTATCTACGGGCCTCGCCGTTCGGGGAGCGGTCGAAGAGGTCACGCGAGTCCGGAGCCGAATGTGACGACAGAGCCTTGGCGCATAGGCGTCCTGTTCTCGACGACGGGGGTGACGGCGAACATCGAGCGGACGCAGCTGAACGCCACGTTGCTCGCCGTCGACGAGATCAACGCGGCCGGCGGCGTCCTCGGCCGCGAGATAAGGCCGATCGTCTGCGACGGCGCGTCCGACCCGCGCCAGTCCCGGGCGCTCGCCGAGCGCCTGACGATGTCTGACGGCGTCAGGCTGCTGTTCGGCTGCTACATGTCGAGCGTCAGGAAGGCGGTGCTGCCCGTCATCGACGGCTTTCGCGGCGCTCTATTCTATCCGACCTTCTACGAAGGCTTCGAGTTTTCGCAGCAGACGATCTATACCGGCGCGGCGCCCAACCAGAACGCTTTCCAGCTCGCAAAGTACCTGCTGGAGAAGCACGGTCAGAGATTCCTCTTCGTGGGGTCGAACTACATCTACCCCTACGAGACAAATCGCATCATGAGCGATTTCGTCGTGCAATCGCGCGGCAAGGTCGTGGACGAGATCTATCTCCCGCTCAACGCGGACGCAGGCGACCTGAAGCGCACGATCAAGCGGATCGGCGATCTGCGGCCCGACGTCGTGTTCTCGACCATCGTCGGCCAGGCGACGGCCCCGTTCTATGCGGCCTACGCCGAGGCGGGTTTCTCTCCCGCGACGATGCCTATCGCGAGCCTGACCACCTCGGAAGCGGACGTCGTCGAGATGCCTGCCGGCGTCGCCGAGGGGCACATCTCCGCTGCGACCTTCTTCGCGACCCTCGGGACGCCCGCCGCCCGCAAATTCGTTTCGGCCTACAGGCTGCGCTTCGGCGCCGATGCGCCGATCCCTTCGGCCGCCGAGGCCGCCTATTTCCAGACCCACCTCGCCGCGGCGGCGTTGGAGCGGGCCGGCACCGACGATCCAAGGCGCGTGCTGGCCGAGGTCAAGGAGATCGAGTTCGACGCCCCCCAGGGGCGGGTGCGGATCGACGCCGACAATCACCACACCTATCTCTGGCCGCGGGTCGCCCGCCTCGACTCCGAAGGCAGGTTCCAGATCGTCTGGAATCCCGGCGTGCGGGTGAAGCCCGACCCCTATTGCGTCTCTCAGAGACTGGACGACTGGTCAGCCGACTTCGTGGACCCGGCTCCAGAGACCCGCACGGGGCTTTGACCAGGGATGGCCATTCAGATCCTTCGGGACATCAAGGGACTCAGAGTCCAGGTGATCCACGCCAACGACGCGGAAGGCCAGGAGCTCGTCGATCATCTGAAGCGCATCGGCTGCTTCGTCGAGACGACATGGCCCGCGCCGGAGGTCTTCGCCGAAAACGTTGACCTCGTCCTGCTCGCAATCGAGCAGGAGGACCGCGACGCGCTGCGCAAGCTTTTCAAGTCGCGGTCCGACGCGTCGCCGACGCTGATCGCGATCGTGGGCTACGAGAACCCCTCGACGCTCGCGATCGTGCTGGAAAGCGGCGCCTTCGCCGTGGTCGAGCGGCCGGTCAAGCCGTTCGGACTGCTGACGCAGATCGCGCTCGCCCGGACGCTCTGGTCCGAACGCAAGGACCAGGACAAACGAATCCGCAAGCTTGAGCGCAAGCTCACAAGCATCCAGCAGATCCAGAAAGCCAAGTCGATCCTGATCGCGGGACAGGGCATCTCGGAGGAGGAGGCCTACAGCTCGATCCGCCGCCAGGCGATGGCCAAGCGCGTCTCGATGGAGGAGATGGCGACGGCCATCATCCGCGCGAACGAGCTATTGAACTTTCGACCGGATGATGCTTAGCTCGCTGCGTTGCTTGGCTGCGGCGTAGCGGTCGGTGACTTTGCCAGATCATCAATGATGTTGATCCGGCGCGGCGATGTAGCCCGACAAGTCCTCTTGCAGGATTTGGCGGGCTTTTTTGTTTTTTCTGACGCTAACGACAGCGCTGTCGTCCGCGTCCACAGTCGAACACGTCCGGACATCCGCCGCGCGACAGACGCCACGGGCCGGTCGGCCATAATTCTTGAGAACGCCCGGACTGCGCCGCAGCAGTATCGCCGTCCGCGACCCGAAGCGTCCGTTCTGTCCCCCGCGACCGCCCTGCGAACATTAGGAGAGACCTGAATGATCCACGGAGACATCGGCTCGAGCAACGACACCGTCGGCGTCGCCGTCGTGAACTACAAGATGCCGCGGCTTCACACCAAGGCTGAAGTGCTCGCCAACGCGCAGAAGATCGCCGACATGGTGGTGGGCATGAAGTCCGGTCTGCCGGGAATGGATCTCGTGATCTTCCCGGAGTATTCGACGCACGGCATCATGTACGACTCCAAGGAGATGTACGAGACCGCCTCGGTGATACCGGGCGAGGAGACCGAGATCTTCGCCGAGGCGTGCCGCAAGGCGAAGACGTGGGGCGTGTTCTCGCTGACCGGCGAACGCCACGAGGAGCACCCCAACAAGGCGCCCTACAACACCCTGATCCTGATGAACGACCAGGGCGAGATCGTGCAGAAGTACCGCAAGATCATGCCCTGGGTGCCGATCGAGGGCTGGTATCCCGGCGACTGCACCTACGTGTCCGACGGGCCGAAGGGCATGAAGATCAGCCTGATCATCTGCGACGACGGCAACTATCCCGAGATCTGGCGCGACTGCGCGATGCGCGGCGCCGAGCTCATCGTGCGCTGCCAGGGCTACATGTATCCGGCCAAGGAACAGCAGATCATCATGGCGAAGGCGATGGCCTGGGCCAACAACACCTATGTCGCGGTCGCCAACGCCACCGGCTTCGACGGCGTCTACTCCTACTTCGGCCACTCCGCCATCGTTGGCTTCGACGGCCGCACGCTCGGCGAATGCGGAACGGAAGAATACGGGATCAACTACTCGCAGCTCTCGGTTTCGCTGATCCGCGACCACCGCCGCACGGGCCAGTCGAACAACCACCTGTTCAAGCTGGTCCACCGCGGCTACACCGGCATGATCAACTCCGGCGATGGCGACAAGGGCGAGGCGAGCTGCCCGTACGACTTCTACAAGCGCTGGATCGCGGATCCAGAGGGCACGCGCGAGATGGTCGAGGCGATGACGCGACCGACCGTCGGCGTCGACGAGTGTCCGATCGAGGGGCTGCCGGACGCGACGACCGTCCATCGCTGACCTTCGCCCGCCCAGGCGGGCGCTTCGGCGCCGCCCGCCTGGGCGGCGCCTTCCGTTTCAGGGCAGAGGACCGGCCTGACATGCTGCATATCGATCGTATCGCCGGGGATCGCGCCGACCCGGCGTGGCGGGAGCGCATTCACCATCTCGAGCATCACGGCGCGGTTGATGAAGTGACGATCCCGAACGCCGACATGGCCCGCCGACGGCTGCGCATCACCACGCCGAAGGGCGAGGACCTCGCCATCGCGCTGCCGCGCGACCAGAAGCTGTTCGATGGCGCGGTGCTGCTGGCCGACGACAATCGCGCCATCGTGGTGCGGGCGGAGGTCGAGCGCTGGCTCCGGCTGCAGCCTCGATCGATCGCGGAGGCGATCGAGCTCGGCTATCACGCCGGCAATCTGCACTGGCGCGTGCGTTTCGAAAGCGAATGCCTGCTGGTCGCGCTCGAAGGCCCGGCCGACGCCTACTACGCCCGGCTGGACACGCTTTTCTCGGGCCGCTCGATCAAGGGCTCGATCGTCACGGGGGACATCGCCGCGTGATCAGCCAGCTGCTGGCGATCTGGCAGGCGGACGCGGCGTTTCCGAGCGGCGGCTTCGCATTCTCGAACGGGCTCGAGGGTCTGGCGGCGGCGGGAGACCGGCTTTCCTCAGACGAGCTCGAAGCGGTCGTCGAGGCCGCGCTGCGCCGCCGCTGGGCGACGGCCGACCGCGTCGCCCTCGCGCGGGCCTTCGAAGCGGCGAACGACCTCGATGCCGTCGCCGAGATCGACCGGGAGGTTGAGGCCACCATGCTGGCGGAGCCGTTCCGTCTCGGCTCACGCCGCAACGGCGCAGGCCTGCTGGCGGCGCACGCCAGGATCGGCACGCCCGGGGCTCGGGATTGGCAGGCGCGGGTCCGCGCGGGCCGCGCGCTCGGCCATCTCGCCACGACGCAAGCGGTGGTGTGGAGCGGGGCAGGGCTCGATCGCTCAGGCGCCGTGCTTGCGTCCGGCTACATGGCGGTCTCCGGTTTCATGACCGCCGCAGTGCGGCTCGGGGTGATCGGCGCGATCGCGGCGCAGTCGACGGTCCGCAAGTTGCTGCCGGTGGTCGCCGAATTGGCCGCGACGCCTTTGCCCGGCCGGATCGAAAGCTTCAGCTTTCGGCTGGACATCGCGGCGACCCGACACGCGCGTGGCGACCTTCGCCTGTTTGCGAACTGAACGCGAGGAATCCGCATGCTGTTGACGCCGACCGAACTCGAACGCCTGACGATCTACACCGCCGCCGAGCTCGCTCGGAAACGGCGGGCGAAGGGGCTCAAGCTGAACCATCCGGAGGCGATCGCGCTGATCACCGACGAGATCCTGGAAGGCGCGCGCGAGGGCCGATCGGTCGCGGACCTGATCGGCTTCGGCGCGACCGTGCTGAACGGAGACGACGTGATGCCGGGCGTGCCGGCGATGGTCCAGATCCTCCAGGTCGAATGCATGTTCCCGGACGGCACCAAGCTCGTCACGGTCCACGAGCCGATCCGTCCTGCCGAGAACTCGGCGCCCGATCCCGTCCAGCCCGGCGAATCCCTGCCGCTCGAGGGCGAGATCGAACTGAACGAGGGCCGCGCCCGCGTCTCGCTCACAGCCGTCAACACCGGGGACCGGCCGATCCAGATCGGCTCCCACTTCCACTTCTTCGAGGTGAACAGGGCGATGGAGTTCGACCGGGCGGCCGCTTTCGGCATGCGGCTCGACATTCCTGCCGGCACGGCGGTCCGCTTCGAGCCGGGGCAGGGCAAGGACGTGACGCTGGTCGCCTTCGGGGGCGCACGGTTCGTCGGCGGCCTCAACGGCCTGTCGGACGGCGACACAACGACCGAGGCGGCGAAGGACGCCGCCCTCGCCAAGGCCCGTGCGGCCGGCTTCCGCGGCGCCTGAGGGAACAATGGTCAAGATCGCCCGCAAAGACTATGCCGCCCATTATGGTCCGACCGTCGGCGATGGCGTCCGGCTCGGGGACACCTCGCTCGTCGCGGTGGTGGAGAAGGATTACGCCGTCTACGGCGACGAGTGTCTGCACGGCGGCGGCAAGACGCTGCGCGACGGGCTGGGGCTGGCCGCTGGCGTCACCAACGCCGACGGCGCGCTCGACTTCCTGCTCTGCAACGCCACCGTGATCGACGCGGTGCTCGGAGTCGTGAAGGGCGACATCGGCATAAAGGACGGACTGATCGTCGGGATCGGCAAGGCCGGCAATCCCGCGATCATGGACGGCGTCGACCCGCGCCTCATCGTCGGCGCCGGGACCACGGTGCGTGACTGCGAAGGCCTGATCGCGACGGCGGGCGCCATCGACGTGCATGTCCATTTCGACAGCGCAGGCCTGGTCGATCACGCGATCGCAAGCGGCGTCACCACCATGCTTGGCGGGTCGCTCGGGCCGATCACGGTCGGGATCGATTCCGGGGGACCGTTCAACACCGGCAAGATGCTGCAGGCGTCCGAGGCCTGGCCGATGAATTTCGGCTTTCTCGGCCGCGGCAACAGCCACATCCCGGGCTCCCTCAGGGAGCAGCTCGAGACCGGATGCCTCGGCCTCAAGATCCACGAGGACTGGGGCGCGATGCCGGCGACGATCGACGCCTGCCTGCGCTCGGCGGACGAGCTCGACTATCAGGTGCAGCTGCACACCGACACGCTGAACGAGAGCGGATTCCTTGAGGACACGGTCGCCGCGATCGGCGGCCGGACGATCCACATGTATCACACCGAGGGCGCCGGCGGCGGCCACGCGCCGGACATCATCCGCGTCGCAGGCCTCGCGAACTGCCTTCCGTCGTCGACGAACCCGACCAATCCCTACACGGTCAATACGTTCGACGAACACCTCGACATGACGATGACCTGCCATCATCTCAACCCGGCGATCCCGGAGGATGTGGCGTTCGCGGAAAGCCGGATCCGCGCCCAGACCATCGCCGCCGAGGACGTGCTGCACGACATCGGCGCGATCTCGATGCTCGGCTCCGACAGCCAGGGCATGGGCCGCATCCATGAGGTGGTCTGCCGGACGTGGCAGCTCGCCTCCAAGATGAAGGACCAGCGCGGCCTGCTGCCGGAGGAGAAGGCGGGCTTCGGCGACAACGAGCGCATCAAGCGCTACATTGCGAAATACACCGTCAACGCCGCCCGCACGTTCGGCATCGCCGAGCATGTCGGCTCGCTCGAGGACGGCAAGATGGCCGACATCGTGATCTGGCGTCCGGCGTTCTTCGGGATCAAGCCGGAGCTGGTGGTCAAGGGCGGCTTCATCGCCTGGGGCGCGATGGGCGACAGCGCCGCATCCCTGATGACCTGCGAGCCCGTGCTGCTGCGCCCGCAATGGGGGGCCTACGGGAAGGCCGCGCCGGCGCTTTCGGCCTGCTTCGTCCACCCGCTCGCGATCGCCCGCGGACTGCGGGAGGAGCTCGGGATATCGAAGCGTCTGCTGGCCGCCGGCGGAGTCCGCTCGCTGACCAAGGCCGACATGCTGCACAACGACGCCTGCCCGAACATTCGCGTCGACCCCCAGACCTTCGACGTCTTCGTCGACGGGGAACTGGCGACCTGCGAGCCCTCGACGGTGCTGCCGCTCGCCCAACGCTACATGCTGAGGTGACCGGAGATGCTTGAATTCGCGCCCGGCGCCGACGTTCGCCGCCAGACCGCTTCCGCGGCCCGGATCGGGGTCGGCGGACCGGTCGGCTCCGGCAAGACGGCGCTGATCGAGCGGCTGATCCCGGTTCTGCGCGGCCGCGGCGTCGACCTCGCGGTGGTGACGAACGATCTCGTCACCAAGGAGGACGCCGAGCGGTTGCGCCGCTCCGGCCTGATCGAGCCCGAGCGGGTGTCCGCGGTCGAGGCCGGCGCCTGTCCGCACACCGTCATCCGAGAAGATCCGACGCTCAACATGGCGGCGGGCGACGACCTCGAAGCCCGCTTCCCCGGCCTCGAACTCGTCGTGTTCGAATCCGGCGGCGACAACCTAGCCTCGACCTTCTCGCTCGACCTCGTCGACTGGTGGATGTTCGTCATCGACGTCGCGGGCGGCGACGACATCCCCCGCAAAAGGGGGCCGGGCGTACTGAAATGCGATCTGCTGGTCGTTAACAAGACCGATCTCGCCCCGCATGTCGGCGTCGACCTCGAGGCGATGCTGGGCGAGGCGATAGCGGTGCGCGGCGATCGCCCGGTCATCGCCACCAACGCCCGGAGCGGCGAGGGAGTGGAGGCCGTCGCCGACATGATCGGCCGGGCGGTGCTGTTCAGCGAATGAAGCCAGCGGACTATGCGGAGGGGCCGGGCGTGGTCGGGCGGTCGCGCCGCGCCGAGCTGGTCTTCGGGCGAGGCGGCGGGCGCTCGGCGCTCATGCGCCAGATCGCGCCCTATCCCTTCCACGTCACGCGGCCGTTCGCGCTCGACGCCGCGAGGTCCGACCTCGCGACGCTCTATCTTCAGTCCGCATCGGGCGGGATCTATCGGGGCGACAGGCTCGACCTCAGCCTTGAGGTCCGCGCCGGGGCGGCCGCGCACGTCACCAGCCAGGCGGCGACCGTGGTGCACGACACCGGCGCCGAACGCGCCCGGCAGTCGACGCGGATCGTGGTCGGGCCGGACGCCTTCGCTGCGCTCACGCTCGACCCGCTGATCCTGTTCCCCGGCGCGGCGCTGACCGTCGAAACCGCCATCGAGATCGCGGACGGCGCGCTCGCGATCCTCATCGACGGCGTCGCATGGCACGATTTCACCGGCGAGGGCCGACCCTTCGGCTCGCTGGTCACGGAGACGACCGTCCACGATCCGGCCGGCCGGCTTCTGCTCGCCGATCGCTCGTCCATCACGGGCGAGGAGCTGTCGGCGGCGTCCGGGCTGCTGGGCCCGGAGCGCGGAGCCTACGGTTCAGCCCTGTTGCTGGGCGTGGCGGAACGCCTCCCGGATCCCGCTGCGATCGAGGACGCTCTCGACGCGCTCGGATGCCACGCGGCCTCCAGCCCCTTGCCGAACGGCGCGGGGCTCGGCGTGCGGATGGTCGCGGCGAACGGCGGGCGTATAACGGCGGGGGTCGAGGCGATCTTCGCGATCGCCGTCGAGGCGATGCTCGGCTTCACGCCCGCGCGTCGCCGGAAGTGACAGGCGCCGGCTAGAGCCTGGCCAGCCGGAAATACAGCTCGGAGAGCCGGTCCGGCAGATCTTCGAGCCGGCGCGCGGGCATCGTGTTGGCGCGGCCGAAAACGCCGTACGACCCAGCGGCGCCGAGCGTGACCCCGAACACGTCGACGCCTTGCGCGCGCAGCGAGAGCGTCGCCCGGCGGGCGTCCTCCACAAGGTCGAGAGGATCGGCGACGTCGATGTCCGAGGGCTCGCCGTCGGTGAGCGCGAGCACCAGTTTGCGCTGGGAGCGGATCGGCCCGAGTTCCGCGCCGGCATGGCGCAGCGCCGCGCCGAGCCGCGTCGAGAGGCCGGACGAGAGACCCGCGAGACGCCCCATCGCGGCGGCGTCCAGCCGGTCGCCGAAATCCTTCACCCGGATCAGACGCACGTCTTCGCGTCCGCAGGACGCGAAGGCCCGCACCGCAAAGGCGTCGCCCAGCGCGTCCATCGCCGACGCCAGAGCCGCCACCGCGAGCTTTTCGATGTCCAGAACGGAGGACGCCCCCACGCGCTCACGCGTCGATTCCGACACGTCGACCAGCACGACCGTTGCGACGTCGCGGGCTCGGACGCCGGACGCCCGGTAGATGCGTTCGTCGGGCAGTTCGCCGGTCCTGAGCGCGATGGCGGCGTCGATGGCGGCGTCGAGATCGAGGTCGAATCCTTCCGGCTGGCGCTTCAGTCGCGGCGCGCGGCCGACCCGCGCCCCGCGCACCAGCCGGGCGATGCGCTCGCGGAATCCGCCCAGCCGGTCGAGGGCCTCGTCGAGCGCGCGCGGGTCGCCGACCGCCGCAGGCGCGTCTCGGACCGTCGTCCAGCCCTGCCGCTCGACGCCGGCCGCACGGTCCCATTCGGGATAGCTCGCGATCGCGACGCCGCGGTCGTCCGGCGCGGCCTCGCGGGCGCGCCCGGACCGCTGCTCCTGCGGCTCGCCCTCGCTGCGGCCGTCGTCGCTGTCCTTCGGCGTCGGGCGCGCGGCCTCGACCGCCTGCTCGATCTCCTCGGCCGTCGCGTCCGGCGGCTCGTCGAAATCCCACAGCGCCATGTTGTCGTCGCGATAGAGCGGCTCGACGGCATAGCTCTTGGCGTCGAACCGCAGCCGCATCTGGCCGAGGTCGTGGCCGAGCAGCCCGCCGATGGCGCGTGACAGCGTCAGGTCTTCCAGCCGGTCGGCGGCTCGGGAGAACAGGTCGCGGCCCTTCGCCACGAAGCCGTCCGGATCGTCATAGTCGGGGTCGAACAATGCGCGCGAAAGCCGCGCCATCAGCATGGCGGCGGTCATCGCGTCGCCCGGCCGCGCGACGTGCCATGGCGCCCAAAGCGATCGAAGGCCGGGGAAACGCCGCATGGCGAGCGCCTCGACCCGCGCGTCCTCGACGAGCCCGGTCATCGCGATCTGGAGCGGCCTGAGCCGGCCCACGGCGCGCGGGTCGCCGCTGAACGCGCGGTGCGCCATCGCGTGCGCGAGCGCCGCGCGGTAGAGCGCGGGCGTCTCCCGCGCAGGCGCGCCACGGTAGACGTGCGGCATTCGGATCAGGCCGCCGACAATCGAGACCCGCTGCGAGGCAGGTGCGGCCCCCACGCCATCGAGCGCTATGAGGCGCGGCGGGCTTCCCCACAATGCGAGCCCGAACAGCCGCAGCGGTCGCTCCAGATCCTGAAAGCCGACGGCGCCTCCCGCACGCTCGAGCATGCGGCGCGCCGCGGGGTCTTCAAGCGAGAAGAACGCCCGCAACCGTTCGCGGCTGCGCCCGCCAGCCTTCAGCCCCGCCGCCACGAAGCTCTCGAAGGCCGCCCCGTCGGCGGCGGCGAGCGCGGCGACGGTCTGGCCAGCGATCAGCACCACGCAGTCGGGCGCCTCGCGGGCGAGCCTTGCAAGTCCCGCCCACCAGCAGGCGCGATCGCGATGGCCTGGCAGCCGCAGCGCCGCGGCGGGGACCGCCTCCAACGCGGCGAGCGCAGCCTTGGCCCCGGCGCGGCGGCCGATTTCCGCTGCGCCGCGCGCATCGCCCGCCAACGCCGCCGCCGACTGGTGAGGAAGCCTGCCGGCGAGGCGGAAGAACGTGTCCAGGCACCGGCCGCCGAGATTGGCGTGCGCAAGCGCGAGCGCTCCACCCGCCCAAGCCTCGATCTCCTCGTCGCTCCAGCGCGCGTCGAGGCGACCGATGGCGCGCAGGAAGGCCGGCCCGACGTCGGCCCGGCCGCCGACGAGGCCGGCGAGCTCCGCGCGCGGCCCGACGAGGCGAACGGCGCGAGCAGGCGCCTCGACCGTCATTGCAGACGCAGCGCCTGCGGCAAGGTCGCGGCGATTGCGGCTCCCAGCGCCTCGCGCATGTCAGGCTCATCGGTGATCGGCAGCACGATCGCCGCGCGAATGGCGGCGTCCAGCGCCGCGCCGCCGCCCACCAGCTTGGCGGCGTGGATCAGCATCCGCGTCGATGCGCCTTCGGCGAGGCCGCGGCCTCGCAGGTTGCGCGAGCGCAAGCCGACCTCGACGAGGCTGCGCGCAAGCTCCGGCTCGGCGCCCGCCTCGCGCGCGACGATCTCGGCCTCAACGCTCGGCTCTGGATAGTCGAACTCGATCGCCACGAAGCGCTGCTTGGTCGACTCCTTGAGATCCTTGACGGCGCTCTGATAGCCCGGGTTGTAGGAGATGGTGAGCTGGAAGTCGGGGTGCGCCGCGACCAGCTCTCCCTTCTTCTCGAGCGGCAGGGCGCGCCGGGCGTCGGTCAGCGGATGAATGACGACGGTTGTGTCCTGGCGGGCTTCGACGATCTCGTCGAGATAGCAGATCGCGCCTTCCCGGACGGCGGTGGTGAGGGGGCCGTCGTGCCAGACGGTGCCCTCTGGGGCGAGCAGGAAGCGGCCGGCGAGGTCGGCCGCGGTCAGGTCCTCATGCGCCGCGACGGTCACGAGCGGACGGCCGAGCCGCCAGGCCATGTGCTCGACGAAGCGCGTCTTGCCGCAGCCGGTCGGGCCCTTGAGCATGACCGGCAGGCGGCAAGCGTAGGACGCCGCGAAAATCTCGACCTCGTCGCCGACGGCGCGGTAGTACGGCTCGTCGGCTATCTCGTGGGCGGACAGGCGGCCTGCGGCCGGTGAAAGGGCCATCGCGGTCTCCGGTTCTGCTGTGCTGAAGGGGCAGACGCGCGGCGAGGCCGGACAAGCCTCCCGCCCGGCGTCACTGCCGGAAGCGTCCGGCGACCATCCTGTCGGCCGGAACCAGCGACGCGCGCGTCGCGCGATCATTAGGGCTCGGTTTTCGGCCGCCCGCAAGCCCGTCGGTGCGTCAGCTTCGCCGGCGCCCGCTTTCGACGACCGTCGGAGCGCGCCTGTCCATCCATGGCGGCTTGACGAAGCGCTCGGTGTTGAACGGATCCGGTGCGATCAGGGCGAGCGGCTTCCGCTCGGCCTGGATCTGGAAGAACAGATGCGGCAGGCCGAGCGACGGATCGTGCGTCACGTCCGGATAGGGCACGGCCGCCTGCCATTCCGGATGGTAGCGCACGATGCCGTTCACGCTGCGGTAGATCGAGCCTTTCAGCGCCTGAGCTACCTTCCGGTTCTGCTCGAACGAGCCGGGGCCGCCCGAGCCGCCGGCGAGCGACGCCGCGAGCGCGTAGTGGTGCATGGCGCTGTAGGACTGGCACCCGATCTGCGGCGTCGAGCCCTCGCCGAACCGGGCGAGGTAGCGGGCGGCGAACCGCTTGCCGATGTCGTCGCGCAGCAGTCCGATCACGGTGCTGACGATGACGCCGACGCCCTTCTTCTGGGCGATGTCGCTGAACGACTGATGCATCGCGCCATATTGCAGGTAGACGATGCTGTTGGTCGGCTTCTCCATGAACTGGAGTTGGAAGTGGGCGAGGTCGCCCGAATAGAAGTGGGTGTTCGCGATGACCGCGGGATCGGTGGCGCGGACCTCGTCGAGCACGTCGCGCCATTGACTGGTCGGCGTCTGCACGATCCGCGGTCCGAAGCAGACGCGCCAGCCGAAGCCCGCCGCCGCGGCGGCCATCGCGTGCGCGATGACGATGCTGTAGGGCTTCGATCCCGAGACGATCGCGATCCGGTCGGACTCGGGCGTCCATTGGCCGGTGTCGCGCAGCCATGAGATGAACTTGATGAAGCCCGGCCCATACCAGTAGTCGGCCGGGTCCGTCATGAAGCAGCCGAAATAGCGGTCAGGGTCATTCATCACCGTATCGTGGTGCTGAAGCAGCGTATTGGCGTGGACGTAGAGGATGCCGGCGTCAGCTATCGGTTCGTATTCCGAGTTCTGCGGCCCGATATTGTAGCCGTTGATGATGGCGTGGACGTCGTGCTTCTCGATGAGCCAGCGCGCAGCCGCGACGACTTCCTCCGCGGTCTGGCGGCAGGTGTCGGCGAACACCGGCTCCAGGCGACGACCGAGCAGCCCGCCGCGGACGTTGATCTCCTCGATCGCGAGGATGACGCCCTTGCGGAATTCGGCGCCGTCCGCAGCCGAAGGACCGGTGAGCGGAACCATGCTGCCGATGGGTATGGGAGCGGCTGTGGGAGACACGTCGCGGATTCCCGATCTGGCGCTTACTGGCCGCCGCCGACGAGCGAGGGCTCGAACAGCAGATTATGCATGAAGACCCGCAGCCGTGGCGGACTGACCGGCTTCACCAGCACGGGAATGTCGGCGGCGCGAATGCCCTCGAGAACCTTCGGCTCGGCGTCGGCGGTGACGATCATCGCAGGAATCTTACGGCCGGCGCGTTCGCGGACGGCGGACACGACGTCGACGCCGGTGCGAGCCTTGAGATTGTAGTCGGCGATGATGAGGCGCGGCGCGGCGCCGCCTTCGATGAGGCGCAGAGCTTCGGCCTCGTTCGCCGCGTCGAACACCTCGATGCCCCAGCGTTCGAGCAGGCTCCGCATCGTCCGCCGCAGGATGTCGTCGTCTTCGACGAGAAGGACCGGGGTGCCGACGAATTCGCCCGCGACCGTTTCGGTGATCTCGGCCTCCCCGACGTCGCTGTGCCAGACGTTCCCGAACGGAACGGAGATCGAGAAGATCGAGCCGCGGTCTTCGCGCGACGTCAGACCGATCGGATGCTCCAGGAGCTGGGCGAGACGCTTCACGATGTTGAGCCCGAGTCCGAGCCCGCCGCCGGCCCCGCGCCGCGAGTCGGGCGATCGGTAGAATTCGTCGAAGATGACGGCGCGCTCAGGCTCTCTCACGCCCTTTCCGGTGTCGGCGACTTCGATGCGAAGCGACCTTCCGTCTCTCCTGCAACCGACGACGATGCCGCCGACTTCCGTGAACCGGACCGCGTTTGCGACGAAATTGCTCAGTATCCGCTCCAGAAGCGCTCTGTCGGTGGTGATCGTGCTTCGCGTCTCCACGAATCTGAGCCGTAGACCCTTTTCCTCCGCCTGATGCCGGAACTGGATGTCGAGGCGCTCGAAGAGCTGCCGCAACTGGAACGTGGAGATCCGCGGCTGGATGCGGCCGGCGTCGAGCTGTCCGATCTGCAGGAGGGCGCCGAGAAGATCTTCCATGACCGCCGCCGCGATATCCATCGCGTGCAGCATGTCGCCGCGGTGTTCGGGATCCTCTTCGTGAATGCAGTTGTAGATCAGTATCTTGAGCGATGCGAGAGGCTGACGCAGGTCGTGGTTGGCCGCGCGCAGGAAACGCGACTTGGCCTCGTCGGTCGCCTCCGCCGCCTCCTTCGCCTCGCGCAGCGCGCGCTCGTTGCGCTTGATGGTCGTGACGTCGGTCAAGGTCACGACCATGCCGCCGCCTTCGACCGGACGCTGGGACATGTTGACGACGTGTCCGTCGGCGAAGACGTAGTCGCAGTCCTTCTCGAGACCGAACTGCTCGGCTTCGGTCCGCTCCCATTCGCCGATGGCGCAGGGCTGCAGGCATTCGCGCGAATTCGCCAGAACCGATACGAACTCCTCGAACGGCATTCCGATTCTGATCGGAAACTCGAACGTCCGCCGGAAGCGGAGATTGAAGTAGGAGAGGGTGCGGTCCTTCGCCCAGAGCACGATCCCCGTCGTGACGGCGTCGAGCCCCGCGCGGATGGCTTCGAGCGTCTCCCGCTCGTCGGCGGCGAATGCGTCGTCAGCCACGCCCGACAGTCGCGACGCCGCCGAACGAACTGATGGCGTAGTGGATCGCCGCCGAGCGATCCCTCAGGTTCAGCTTCTTCATGATGTTGCCGAGATGGACCCGGATCGTCTGGGTGCTGAGCTCGAGCTCCTCAGCGATCCGTTTTATCGAATAGCCGCGGCCGAGCAGGGACAGCACGTCCCGCTCGCGGACGGTCAGGGCGTCGACGTCGCGCTCCATCTGGATCGGCGGGGAGGGCGCCGGCCTCGGTTCGCCGCTCGAGGCCGACCGCTCGATGATCCGGCGCGGGAACGAGACCTCGCCCGCCAGCACCCGCTCCAACGCGCGTTCGATCTCCAGGCCGCCGGCCGATTTGGGGATGTAGCCGATAACGCCCTGCTCGACCGACCGGAGCACGTGCTCGACGTCCTCGTGGACGGACACCACGACGACCGGAACATCAGGAAACTGCGCGCGAAGCCGCCGGAGGCCCGCGAACTCCTCGAAGCCCGGCATCACGAGGTCCACGAGCATGAGATCGAAGTCGTCGTGCTGTGTCAGGATCGTCGCCGCTTCCTCGAAGGTTTCCGCTTCATAGGCCTCGAGCGTCTGTCGAAGTCGTCGCATCACCTGCTTGAGCGACTCCCGAACCACCCAATGGTCGTCGGCGATCAATACTTTCATCTGAGCTGAACCCGACGTTTCGCCCGATCGCCGCTTTTTCTCGTTTAGCTCGCCTCAGGCCGCGGCGATCCGCCTGGGGATTGACGAAGTTGTCTCATGCCCCTCGCCGGTTTCCAAGCCGCTTGCTCTGCGGACCAACCGCTCTTTAGACGAATGGCTAAATTGTCTAGCGATAACGTCATAGCGCTCGGGGAAGCGCGCCGTCCCAGGCTTAGCCGGCGGGGGAGAGGTCGAGGTTATCAGCGAGAAATAAAGTTTCTCGGCAAGCGTCCTGCCTCTTGACCGGCCGTCAGGCGGCCCCTTAGCCTTTCATACGTACTAGATGAATCATCTAGACACATCGGGCGGGCAGTAGGCCCGACGCCCCGCCAGACAGTGGCGACCGGGGGCGGCGCGAACGACAGGGGGACGGCTGCATGACCAAGCTCACACGCCGCACGCTCGTGCAGGCCGCCGCCGCTGGCGGCGTCGCCGCCGCCTTTCCCAGCCCCTTCGTGTCGCGCGCATGGGCCGCCGAGCCGATCGTGCTCGGCGTGCCGACCTCGCAGACCGCCGCGGCGGGCGTCGCGGACGATCTCGATCATCTCAACGGCACCACGCTGGCGATGGAGGAGATCAACGCCGCGGGCGGCATCCTCGGCCGGCCCTTGAAGCTGTTCGTCACCGACGTCGACAAGCTGTCGCCCGAAAGCTGCCAGCAGGCGATCGCGGCCTGCATCGACGCCAAGGTGCATGCGATCTCGAACGCCTTCGTGTTCGTGCCGATCCCGGCGATGGACGTCTCCGCCAAGTACAAGTGTCCCTATCTGCAGGGCAACACCCAGCGCGCCGCGACCGAGGCGTTCAAGAAGGATCCGGTCAAGTACAGCCACGTCTTCCAGACTGATCCCTCGGAAGTTCACTACGGCTACACCTATCCGATCTGGCTCGACGCGATGGAGAAGACCGGAACCTGGAAGCCGAAGAACCGCAAGGTTCACATCGTCCAGGAGCAGGTCGCCTACTGCCAGACGATCTCGCGCGCCGCTCAGGAGGCCCTCAAGAAGAGTTCGTTCGAGGTTGCGAAGGTCACCGACATCCAGTTCCCGGTTCAGGACTGGGGTCCGGTCATCCAGGAGCTCAAGGAGGTCGACGCCGGCGCGATCATGATCGACCACTGGGTGGCCGCCGAATACGCAGCCTTCTGCAAGCAGTTTCAGGCCGATCCCGTGCCGGACTCGCTGGTCTATCTACAGTACGGCCCATCGCAGCCGGAGTTTCTGACGCTCGCGGGCGAGGCCGCCAACGGCTTCTGCTGGTCGACGGTGCTCGGCGTCTATGCGGATGAAAAAGGCAACGCCTTCCGCGCCAAGTACAAGCAGCGCTTCCCCGGCGTCATGGGGCTCGTCTACACGGGCAATGGCTATGACATCGCCCACTACCTGAAGGCGGCCTGGGAGGCGACCGGCGACCCGCAGAACTTCAAGGCGGTGTGCGACTGGATCCGCGCCAACCCCTACAGGGGCGTCTGCGGCTACATGAACATGAACAACGAATATCAGGAATCGGCTCACTTCCCTGACAACGGCTACGAGATCACGGCCACCGAACTCGAGAAGGGCGTGAGCCAGCTTTACGTCCAGGTCCAGGACGTCGAGCACAAGATCATCTACCCATACGAGATCAAGGAGTCCGCCCTCAAGCCCGCGCCCTGGTGGAGCTGATGGCGGGCGGAGGGGCGGCGCGGTCAGACGACCCGCCGCTGTTCGCCTGCGAAGACATCCGACTTGAGCTCGGCGGCCGCTCGATCCTTCACGGCATCAGCCTCGAGGTCCGGCCCGGCGAGGTCCTCGGGATCATCGGGCCGAACGGCGCCGGAAAGACCAGCCTGTTCGAGGTTCTGTCCGGACGCATTCAGCCGAAGAGCGGCCGCGTTCTGTTCAGGGGCGAGGACGTCACCCGTCTGCCGTTGCACGTCCGCGCACGCATGGGGGTGGGCCGCACTTACCAGACGCCGGTGGTGCCGGACGAACTCACGGTCGGTCAGACCTTCAAGGCGGCCCGGCAGGCGTATCGTCCCTATCTCACGCGTTTCGACGCCGAGTACGGCGCCGAGCTCGTTCACCTCAACGTCGACCATGACGAGCCGACCTCGCGGCTCGAAACGATGAACCGGCGCAAGCTCCTGCTCGCCTGTTTGCTGATGCGCCGGCCGCCGATCCTGCTGATGGACGAGCCTGCGGCCGGCCTCATCAACTCGGAGGTCGACGAGATCGACCACCTGATCCGCATGCTCTCCAAGGAGATGAACGTCGCGGTCGTCATCGTCGAGCACCGGATCGAACTGCTGGAGACGATCGCGGACCGGGTGATGGTGATGGACGCCGGCGAGGTCATCGCCAGCGGGTCTCTGACCGATATTCTGCGGGATCCCAAGGTCCACGCCGCCTATTTCGAGACCATGGACGATGAGGCCGCGGCATGACCGCGGCCTCCGCCGCGCCGCGCCCCGAGAAGCGCGAGATCCTCAAGGTGCAGGGGCTCTCCGCCGGCTATGGCCCGATGCGCGTCATCCACGACCTCGACCTCACCGTCTATTCCGGCGAGCGCGTCGGTCTGGTCGGGCTGAACGGTCATGGCAAGTCGACGCTGTTCTATGCGATCGCCGGCCTCACCGGCTGGCAGCGCGGTTCGATCCGGCTGAACGGCGCGGAGGTGGGCGGCACGCGAAGCCAGGGGCCGGGACGCTACACCCACCTCGTCGTGCGGCGCGGGCTCGCGCTGATCCCGCAAGGCGACGAGATCTTCCATGGCCTGACGGTGGAGGAGCATCTCGACTCCGGCGCCTTCACGCCGCGCGCCTGGAAGGAGCGCAAGCCGCGCAAGGACCGCGTGCTCGCGATCTTTCCGCCGCTCGTCAAGCTGCTGAAGACGCCTGTCGGCCGCCTGTCCGGCGGCGAGCGCCGCATGGTCTCGATCGGACGCGGTCTGATGGCCGACGCCTCCCTGTTCCTCGTCGACGAGCCGTCGCTCGGTCTCGCTCCGAAGATCGGCAAGAGCGTGATGGAGGCGCTGATGAGCGTCGAGCTCGGCGACTCCGCGATGGTGATCGCCGAGCAGAACGTCGCCCTGCTCGAAGGCCGCGTCGAGCGGATCATCGGCATGCATGTCGGCAAGCTCAAGGGCGAGGCGTCGGTCGCGATGGGCTTCCAGACGCGCCGGGAGATCTGACATGACGGACATCGGCTTCATCGCGACCAACGCCATCGTGCTGGCCTGCATCTACGGCACACTGGCGATCGGGCTCTCCATAACCTGGTCGAGCGTCGGCCTGATCAACCTCGCCTACGGTTTCATCTTCGCGCTGTCGGGATACGGCGCGTGGCTCGCCGCGCAGTACGTCTCGACCAACGGGGTGCTGGTGCTCTGCGCCGGCGTGCTCACCGGCGCGGTCGGCGGCGTCCTGGTCTGCGCGCTCGCCTTCATCCCGATCCATGACAAGCCGAACTTCACCGTGCGGGGGCTGATCGCGACGCTCGCGATCAGCCTGATCGGGACGCAGACGCTGCTCTGGGCGTTCGGACCGCGCTCGAAGAACCTCCCGGAGATCTTCGGCTTCTGGAAGATCAACCTCGGCGGCGTGGTGCTGACGTCCGACAAGATCGGCAACGTCGCGGTCTCGATCATGGTGGTGACCGCGGTGCTGCTCTGGATGCGGTCGAGCCGGCGCGGCCTGGAGATCCGGGCCATGATGATGAACCCGCACGCGGCCGCGATCGTCGGCATCGGCGTGCGCAAGACCGGCTTCTACGTGATGTCGATCACCGGAGGGCTCGCGGGCCTCGCCGCTGTGCTGCTGTCGCAGACCTATTACATCTCGCCCTTCGGCGGTCTCGCGCCGATGATCAAGGGCGTCAGCATCGCGCTCTGCGGCGGCCTCGGCAGCGTGCGCGGCGCCGTCATCGCGGCGATGGTGCTCGGCCTCAACGAGGCGCTGACGAGCCGTCTGCTGGGCGGCCAGTACGTGCTGATCACCCAGTTCGCGCTGATCATCGTCATCCTGCTCATCCGCCCCCGCGGCATCGCCGGCATCCTCGACCGCGCGCGGGAGGCCTGAGCCATGTCGGACAGCACGTGGCGCAACCCGCTCTATCTCTGGGACGTCGAAGGCGCCGAGGAGGCGATCCCCGCCAATCCGCACCGCGACCCGCAAGAGGTCTGGACGAAGACGCGCCAGTCCAAGACGCCGATGCTGCCGGTCGGCCGGCTGCGCTATTACTACAAATGGCCGGGCCATGGCGGCGCGCTCTGGAGCCGCCTGCGCTACTGGCCGACACGCCGCCGCGTGCTCGAGATCCGCGGCGAATACAATCCCAAGACGCTTCGGCGCGAGAAGACGATCGTCGACAAGCGCCCGATCTGGTGGGCGCTCGGGCTGTTCGCCTTCATGCTCGGGCCCCTGGTGATGCCGGGGGCGTACCAGAACACGCTGCTCGCGGCCGGCGCGACCTTCTCGATCTACGCCGCGATCAATCTGTGCTGGATGCTGATCCTCGGCACGGCCGGGATCTATTCGCTGGCGAGCTACGCCGTGGTCGGCGCGGCGGCCTTCGGGGTCTCCTGGCTTTCCATCAATCTCGGGTTGCCATGGTGGCTGCTGCCCTTCGCCGGCGCCGTGATCGGGCTGGTGTTCGGCGTGATCATCGCGATCCCCGCGATCAGGCTCGATGGATTCTATTACGCCCTGCTGACGATCGGGCTGAACGAGCTCTGCCGCGTCTACACCCTGCAATCCAAGCAGTTCGGCTCCTCGACCGGCGGCCTCTACGGCGCCGACACCTACATCCCGCAGGACTGGAGTTCGTTCGACCAGTCGCTGCTCGCCTATTACGCCTGCTTCGTCGTGCTGCTGCTCGCGCTCGCGCTGTACCGCATCGTCGACGGGCGCAGGCTCGGGCGGATCCTGAAGATGGCGCCGGAGAAGCGCGAGGCCTTCGCCGAGGCGACCGGCGTCGACTATCGCCGCGCCCGCGTCTGGGTGTTCGTGATCTCCTCGGTCGGCCTCGGGTTCATCGGCGGCTTCTACGCCGCCCACTACCGCGGCGTGTCGTTCTCGATCTTCGGCTTCGACACGGTGCTGCTCGGTCTCGCCATGCTGGTCATCGGCGGCATCGGCCGCGCCGAGGGCGCGGTCGTCGGCACCGCGATCGTCATCTTCCTGGACAAGGTCATGATCTCCACGGGCCCGCTGAGGCTCGTGCTGATCGGCGCGATCATGCTGGGCGTCGTGCTGTTCCTGAAAGGCGGCCTGTTCGGCGTGAAAGCGCAGTTCCGCAGCTGGCGGGACAAGAAGAAGAGCGAGCGTCGGTCCATGCGATCGGAGAAAGGGGGCGAGATGCTGCCCGAAGAAGCCACCGAGACGAAGAACAAAGATCTGCTGTACTGGCGGCGCTACGACAAGATGCAGCGCGACTTCCTGAAGACGCTGGTCACGCAGGAGATCATCGAGGAGCATCGCAAGCAACCGCTCGGCCAGCATAGCGAGCCGCTGGAGCGTCTCCTGCTGTATTTCCGCCGTGCGCCGCAGGGCGACAAGTACGCCATCACGGTGGTCGAGCCGTTCAAGGCCTACCGCATCGTCGCGATGTCGGGGCAGCGCGGCGTGGCCCCGCGCATCGTCGAAGACAAGATCTACGCCTCGCAGAACGAAGCGTATCACGGCGTCTTCATGCGGCGGATCCAGGACCTTCTTGAATCGTAAACGGACGCCTGAGCGGGAGCGCGGCATTCGTCGGAGCGTGGCATGGCCCAGATAAAAATCTTCGGATACGCCGACAAGATCTCGATCAAACCCGGCGAAACGATCGACATCCACGTCTCCGCCGACGGCGTCGCCGAGGCCGACGCGAAGCTCGTCCGCCTGATCCACGGCGACGCTCATCCGGACGGGCCGGGCTTCATCGAGGAGGAGGTGCCTTGCGAGGCGGACGGGCCATGGGCGGTCCGGAAGCAGTACACCCAGGTCGGGTCGTTCCTGGAGGTCGCCGATCCCGAGGGGCGGCTCGCCCTTGAAGGCGCGATCACGTTGTTCGCCTTCGTTTACGTCGGCTTGCCCGAAGCCGGCCTGCGCCAGTGCATCCTGTCGCGTTGGGACAATGTCCGGGACCTCGGCTACGCGCTCGGGATCAACCAGCGCGGGCATTTCGAGTTCTGGACGGGGCAGGGCGACGAAGTCGACTACGTTCAGGCCGAACCGCCGATCCTCGCGCAGCACTGGTATTTCGTCGCCGCGACCTACGACCCCGTGACGAAGCGAGGGACGATCCACCAGGAGAGCGTCGCGAACCGCTACAACAGCCTGCTCGGCCGGGTCTGCCCTATCGACTATCGCTCGCATGTCGCCGAGACCTTCCGGTTCACGCCAAGGCATCTGCCGGACACGCCGTTCCTGATGGCGGGCTCGCGCGACTTCCATGAAACCCGCGGCCACTTCGTCTCCGAAACCTTCTGCGGGAAGATCGACCGGCCGGGCGTCTATGGCCGCGCGCTGTCGTGGGATGAGCTTGCGGAGATCAAGAGCGGCAAGCCCCCCGCTCCGGACGGCCTCGTGGCCTATTGGGACACCGCCGCCGGCTACACCGATCGCGGGATCGGGGACGACGTGATCGACGTCGGGCCCTACCGGCTGAACGCGCGCGGCTTCAACAGGCCGGTGCGCGCCCAGACCGGATGGAACTGGAGCGGCCGTAACGACTGCTTCCGTCTCGCCCCCGAGGAGTATGGCGGCGTCGAGTTCCACTACGACGCGGTGATCGAATCGCACTGGCGGAAGACCCGCAGCGTGCGGCTTCCGGACACGCTGCGCAGCGGCTGCTACGCGATCCGCCTTCGGGCGGGGCCCGGGGTCGGGCTCGCCGAGGAATATGTCGTGTTCTTCGTCCGGCCGAAGACGCCGAAGGGCAAGGTCGCCCTCCTGTTTCCGACGGCGAGCTATCTCGCCTACGCCAACGAGCATCTGAGCTTCGACGCCGAGATCATCCAGCCGATGACCGGCCAGCCGCCGATCGTCTCCGAAGTCGACATCGAGATGTACAAGAACTGGGAGTTCGGCCTCTCGACCTACGACTGCTGGGCGGACGGCGCCGGCGTTTGCTACAGCTCCTACCGCCGGCCGATCCTGAACATGCGTCCGAAGCATCGCATGTCCAGCATGGGCGTGACATGGGCGTTTCCGGCGGATCTCTCGATCCTCGCCTGGCTCGAGCACAAGAACTACGACTACGACGTGCTGACGGACGAAGACCTGCACCTCGAAGGCGTCGACGCGGTCAAGCCTTACGCCTGCGTCCTGACGGGAACCCACCCCGAATACTTCTCCGAGCGGATGCTGGACGCGACCGAGGACTACATCGCGGGCGGCGGCCGTTTCATCTACATGGGCGGCAACGGACTTTACTGGAACGTGGCGTTCCGCGACGACGAGCCCTGGACGATGGAAGTCCGCAAGCTCGACTCCGGGATGCGGGCCTGGGCCGCGCGGCCGGGCGAGCACTATCTCGCGACCACCGGCCAGAAAAGCGGCCTCTGGAAGAACCTCGGCCGGCCGCCGCAGAAGACCGTCGGCGTCGGCTTCATCGGCGAGGGCTTCGAGACCAGCCGGCCCTACCGGCGCATGCCCGACAGCTACCACCGCACCGTGTCGTGGATGATGAACGGCATCGAGGGAGAGATCATCGGCGACTTCGGGCTGGCCTATGGCGGCGCGGCCGGACTCGAGCTCGATCGCTACGACCTGCGCTACGGCACGCCCCCCCACGCGCGGATCATCGCCTCGTCCGGCGGCCACAGCGACAACTACATGCTGTCGATCGAGGAGATTCTCTATCCCTATCCCGGCCTCGCGGGTTCGCAGGACTACCGGCTGCGCGCCGACCTCGTCTATTTCACCGCTCCGAACGACGGCGCGGTGTTCAGCACGGGCTCGATCGCCTTCGGCCAGGCGCTGCCGGCGAACGGCTTCGACAACAACATCTCCAGACTGCTCGGCAATCTCGTCGACGCCTTCATAAAGCCCGGCGCGCTGCCCGGCTCCTACTGGGTCAACGAAGAGAAGCAGTGGAAGTGAGGCCGTCCGTCCCGACGGCTGCGCGCCTCCCCGACGGCCATCGGCCGCCTGCGCCGAACCGCCTATCGCGCCGCGCGCCGCGACGCTGATCGCAAGCGCTGGAATCCAGCGAGCCGCTCAATTCGGCGGCACAAAGATGAGTAATTAGTCGGCATTTGCGTGGCGAAGCGGCAATTCTCTCCCATCGGGGAGAAAGTTTTCTGCCTGCCACGAAAATTCTTGACGTCCTTTGGCGTCGCAACATAGCATCTAGCTACACCGGCAATGGCGCCCAAGTTTTATCGACTAGATTTATAATCTAGGCGAGCCCCATGGTTTTGTCTTTCAGGAGCCGTCAGCATGCAGTTTACACGCCGGAACTTGCTCAAGACCACGGCGGCGGCCTCCGTCGCTATCGCTGCGCCGCACCTTTGGCTTCCCAGCGAGGCGCATGCCGCGACCCTTAAGAAGGGCGAGCCGATCAAGGTCGGCCTGCTGTTCTCGCTGACCGGCGCCCTCGCCGTGCCGGAGGAAGATTCGACCCTCGTCCTGCAGTATGCTTTCGACGAGATCAACAAGAACGGCGGCGTCAACGGCGTCCCCGTCGAGCCCGTGATTGTCGACGCGAAGTCGGACTTCAACGTCTATTCCGAGAAGACCAAGGAGCTCATCCTTCGCGAGAAGGTCATCGCGCTGTTCGGCTGCTATACTTCGGCGAGCCGCAAGGCGATCCTGCCGACCGTCATGCAGCGCGACCATCTGCTGTACTATCCGACCTGTTACGAAGGCGCGGAGTGCACGCAGAACACGATCTGCACCGGCCCGCTCGCCAACCAGCATTCGCAGGACCTGATCCCCTTCATGGTGGAGAAGTTCGGCAAGAAGGTCTTCTTCGTCGGCTCGAACTACGTGTGGCCGAAGGAGTCGAACAAGAACGCCAAGGTCTGGCTCGAGAAGGCCGGCGGCGAGCTGCTCGGCGAAGAGTACATCCCGCTCGGCAGCTCGGAGTTCGGACCGGTTCTCGGCAAGATCCGTGACGCCAAGCCGGACTTCATCTTCTCGACGGTGGTCGGCGCGTCCGACATCGCCTTCCACAAGCAGTTCAAGCAGGAAGGCTTCAAGGTCGACTCGATGCCGATCGCCTCGCTCACCACGGGCGAGATCGAGACCCGCGCCATGGGCGCCGACTTCGGCGCCGGCCACTTCCTGTCCGCGCCGTATTTCCAGACGCTCGATAACCCGACGAACCAGAAGTTCGTCGAGGGCTTCCTCAAGAGCAAGTATGGCAAGAACGGCACGACCCACTACAACATGGAGGAGACCTATCTCTCCGCCTATGTGTTCAAGGCCGGACTCGAGAAGGCCGCAGCGGCGGTCGGCGTCGAGAACGTCACGCCGCGCTCGATCCGCGACAACTCCGGCGGCATCCGCATCGAGGACGCCGTCTCGCCGGAAGGTCTGATCTGGATCGACGAGAACAACTTCAACACCTGGCTGAAGCCGAAGATCGGCCAGTGCCAGGCGGACGGCACCTTCAAGATCGTCAAGGCCGCCGACAAGCAGGTCGCTCCGGACCCGTACTCGATCTATCCGGACGCCGGCACCTGCACCAAGGACGGCCTGAAAGGCCCCGACGGCAAGGTCCGCAAGAACGTCATCTGACGCCGCCTCCCTGCGGCGCTTCGGCGCCGCAGGCCCGTTTATTGCAATGCGGAATCGTCGCCGTCCGGCCGGATCAGGTCGGCCGGCCACGGTTCCGCAGATATGGCGTACCCCGCGAACAAGCGGCGATGGACGAAAAACGATGGATCTCGGCTCGCTACTCAACGCGCTTATTCTTGGCGTCAGCATCGCCAGCATCTGGCTGATCGCAGCCCTCGGCCTCACGATCATCTACGGCACGGCCGGCGTGATCAACATGGCGCATGGCGAGCTGATCATGCTTGGCGCCTACAGCTCCTACATGCTGCAGTTTTATCTCGGCCTGCCTTACCTGCTGTGCATCCCGGCCTCGTTCTTCATCGTGGCGTTTGTCGGGTTGGTGCTGGAAAGGGGGCTGATCCGTTATCTCTACAACAGACCGCTGGACACGCTGCTCGCGACCTATGGCGTCTCGTTGGTCCTGATGCAGGGCGTTCGGCTGATATTCGGCAGCGACCCGAAATACATTGCGGCGCCCGCGGCGTTTTCGAGCAACATCTCGCTTGGCTTCGCCTCGATCTCGACGTTCCGCGTCGTCATCCTGGGCGTTACGGCGCTGCTCGTCTTCGGATTGTGGCTGCTGTTCTACAAGACCCGCTTCGGCGTCCAGGTTCGCGCCGTGATGCAGAACAAGGAGATGGCGGCCTCCTTCGGCATCAATTCGGGCCGGATCTACATGCTGACCTTCGCGCTCGGCGCGGGCCTCGCCGGCGTCGCGGGCTCGCTGTTCGGGGTGCTCGCGATCGTGCTCCCCACCATGGGAGCAAGCTATGTCGTCCAGGCGTTCCTGATGGTCGTGGTCGGCGGCGGATCGCTCGCGGGCAGCGTCGCGGCGAGCGGAGCGACGGGCGAGCTCCAGTCGGTGCTGGCCTTCTTCACCAACGACACCTTCGCCCGCTTCATCATCTTCGTTCTGATCGTCGTGTTCCTCAGGTTCAGGCCTCAGGGCCTCTTCGCCCAGGCGGGGGCGCGGCGATGAGCCCGTTCGCATCCGCCGGGAACCACAAGAACAGAGCGCGCTGAGACGATGGGCAATATTTATCACAACAAAACAGCGCAGTGGATCGTCTACGCTGTCTTCTTCGCGATCCTTGCGGTCATTCCGATAAAGATCGACGACTCCTTCCTGCTGAACCAGCTCGCCACCTACGGCGTCTACGGCATGTTGGCTCTGTCGATCAGCCTGTGCTGGGGGTTCGGGGGCATCCTGAACCTCGGCCAGGGCATCGCATTCGGCCTCGGCGCCTACGGCATGGCGATGACCATGCAGATGCAGTCGCAGGACGCGTCCAACCCGATCCCGCCCTTCATGCTGAACAACAGCCTGGATCACCTGCCGCTACTCTGGCAGCCGTTCCAGAACACGACAGCCGGGCTGATCCTCTCGGTCGCTGTTCCGACCCTGTTCTGCGCGGTGTTCGGCGGCATCATGTTCCGCGCCCGCGTCTCGGGACCGTTCTTCGCGATCATGACGCTCGCAATGCTAAGCGCCTTCTACACCATCATCATCGACCGTCAGCCCTACACCGGCGGCGTGAACGGCCTGACGCCGCCCTCGGCGTTCCAGTTCGCTGGCGTTGAGGTCGATCCGTACAGCCCGACCGCTTACTGGGTGGTGTTCTGCTTCCTTATGGGCGCCACGGTCGTCGCGAAGCTCATCACGCAAAGCTCGTTCGGCCTCGTCACCCAGGCGATCCGCGACGACGCCGAGCGCGTGCGTTTCCTCGGCTACAGCGTCGCGGGCTATGAGACCGTGATCTACACCGTGGCGGGCCTGATCGCCGCAATCGCGGGCTGCTGCTGGGTCATGCTGGTCCAGTACGTCTCGCCGGCGCAGCTCGACGTCAGCTTCAGCCTCTCGATGGTGATCTGGGCGGCGATCGGCGGCCGGCATTCTCTGCTCGGCTCGATCTTCGGCGCCTTCATCATCCAGGGCGCGCAGAGCTATCTGGGCGACACGTTCCTCGCGACCTGGCTGCTCATCCTCGGCGGCTTCTTCATCATAGTCGTCCGTTTCCTTCCCAATGGCCTCGCCAGCCTGCTCGAGTCCGGACTGGGGCTGCTCGCCGCCAAGCGGCGGTCGTCCTCCGCGGCGGTCGAGCGGAACGGCGACGCCAATCCCATGCCTGCGGAGTGAGGCGGATGGCAGGCCTTCTCGAGATTCACAATCTCTCCAAGAGCTTCGACGCGACCAAGGTGATCAACGATTTCAGCCTTGAGGTCGTGGAGGGCACGCTGTGCTGCCTCGTCGGGCCGAACGGCGCCGGCAAGACGACGACGCTCGACCTGATCACCGGCCGCATCAAGCCGACATCGGGCAAGATCATCTTCGCCGGCGAGGACATCACGGCCAAGCATGAGCACGTGATCGCGCGGGCCGGCATCGGGCGGAAGTTCCAGGTCCCCGCCGTGCTCCGCGACCTCACGGTGCGCCAAAACCTCGAGGTCTCCTACAGCCGTCAGACCAACCCGTTCTGGAACCTGTTCAAGTTTCGGAACGCCGGACTGAAGGAGAAGCTCGACGAGATCGCGACGCTGGCCGGCCTGAAGGACAGGCTCGGCGAGCGCGCCGGGATCCTGTCCCATGGCGAAACCCAGTGGCTCGAGATCGGCATGGTCCTGATGCAGGAGCCGCGCCTCCTGCTGATGGACGAGCCGATCGCCGGCATGACGGAAGGCGAGATCGAGAAAACCGCCAGAATTTTCAAGGATTTGCGCAAGACGGCGACGCTGATCGTCGTCGAGCACGACATGGGCTTCGTCCGCGAGATCGCCGACGTCGTCACGGTCATGCATATGGGGTCGCTGCTCGCGCAGGGCACGATCAAGCAGGTCGAATCCGACCCGCGCGTCCGCGACGTTTATCTCGGCGAGCAGGAGGCGGCCTAACCATGCTGCTCAACTTCGACAATGTGGCGTCGTACTACGGCGCGACGAAGATCCTGAAGGATTTCACCTTCGAGATGGAGAAGGGCCAGTGCCTCTGCGTGCTCGGCCGCAACGGCGTCGGCAAGACGACGCTGATGCGCACCATCATGGGGTTGACCGACAAGTCGACGGGCGCGATCCGCGTCAACGGGACCGAGATCTCCGGCAAGCCCCCGCATATCCGCGCCACTTACGGCCTCGGCTACGTTCCGCAGGGCCGCGGCATCCTCTCGGACTTCACGGTCCGGGAGAACATCCTGCTCGGCACCTTCGCGCGCGCCGACAAGGCGCCCGAAATCCCTGAGCTCTGCCTGAGGATTTTCCCTTACCTGAAAGAGAATCTCGACAAGCGCGCGGGACTCCTGTCCGGCGGCCAGAAGCAGCAGCTCGCGATCGCCAGGGCGCTCGCCGTCGGTCCGCAGATCCTGCTCCTCGACGAGCCGACCGAAGGAATCCAGCCGAACATCGTCAACGAGATCGGCGAAATCCTGAAAATGCTCAACAAGGAGCTCGGCATCAGCCTGATCCTGACCGAGCAGCACATCAAGGTCGCCCGCAAGCTCGGGGACGCCTTCCTGATGGTCGACAACGGCCGCGTGGTCGCGCGCGGCCCCATCGCCGAGATGACGGACGAACTCGTCGAGAAACACATGACGATCTAGATGATCGCGTGTTTCCTATCTAGAAAAATTGTTTTCAGAAGTTGACGTCCCGCAGCCGCGCGGTGTAGTCTTTAACTAGAAAAATTAAGCAACGGTGTCACCGTTGACTGTATTCAATGGATGCGCCTCTGCGCGTTGATTGAGAAACTGCGCTTGAATTCGGTCGTTGCTTCAAAGAGGACCACGATGATCTCGATTCCGAAAAAAGGCACTCCGGAGCGCGACGAGCTTATCAGGCTGCACAAGGAGTGCGTCGAGTCCATGAAGGGCGTCGCAGGCTTCTCCGTGCTCAAATGCGAGACGCCCGGCGACACCACGGTCGTGACTGGCGGCGTTCACGAGCACCCGGTGCTCCGCCGGGTTCTGCTGCGCATGCGCGGCGAATCCCCGAAGGGCAAGCTCATCGTGATCTGCACCAAGATCGACGCCGAGTGGCGCATCGGCCGGCTGTCGGGCGTCCGCGGCGTGCCGCCGGAGTTCGTCAACGACAAGATCTACACCGACGAGCAGGAAATCCAGCACGACATCTTCCTGATGCGGCTGGACGAACTGCCCGAGACTGCCGGCAATCCCGAGAATTTCGAAGAGGGCTGGAAGCACAGGGACGACAACTGGCCGGTCACCTGACCAGACGACCTTCCCGTTCCTGAAGCGACCCTTCGGAACGGATCAGACATCGCGAAGCCGCTCCGAGACGCGATCCTGTCAAGGATCGCGAACCGCTGGTCTTTGCCTGCGAAAAGCTTTTATCCCTGGAGAGTCAGATGTGCGCCATGCGGTTGACTGGATATGCCGATAAGTTCGGCGTCCACCCCGGCGACAAGATCAAGTTCTACGTGAATTGCGACGGCCCGGCCGAATACAAGGCCGAGATCGTCCAGATGATCCACGGCGACACCAACCCGCGTGGCCCTGGCTTCATCGAGAAGCTCATCGAGGCCGACGTCAACGGTACTTACAAGGGCCGCAAGCAGATCATCCATGGTGGCTCCTATGGCTTCGCGCCGGACGCCAAGCCGTTCCACGTCGAGAGCTTCACGCTGCAGTGCTGGATCTGGCCGACGACGCCGAAGACGCACCCGCGCTACTGGAAGCACGGCGCGCAGGGCCTCGTGACCAAGTGGTCCGACGGCAAGGGCTACGGCCTCTTCATCAACGAAGAGGGTTTCGTCGAGCTCCGCATCAACGAGCACAAGGTCACGACGGGCGTTCCGATCCGCGACCACGCCTGGCACTTCGTCGCCGCGTCCTTCGACGCCGCGACTGGCGAGGTCGTGCTCTATCACGAGCCTCAGGTCGTCTATGCGCTTGATCCCGTGATCGAGCCGGTCAAGGCCACGATCAAGACCAGGATCGAGCACTCCGCGATTCCGGTCGCGCTCGCCGCCTATGTCGAGAAGCTTGACGACGGCCCGCTCGCGCAGTCTTCGCTGCCGGCCGGCGTCGTGTTCGCCGGCAAGTACAACGGCAAGATCGACAGCCCGCGCATCTCGAAGAAGGCGCTCAGCCGTCTGGAGATCGAGCAGATGAAGCTCGGCGCCCAGCCGGGCCTCACCGAACGCCGCAACTCCGGCCCGACCGGCGCTCTGTCGGAAGTCATCGTCGCGGCTTGGGACTTCTGGGACGGCATCGACACGATCGTCGCCAAGGACAATGGCCCCTATCGGCTCGACGCCCGCCTGGTGAACTGCCCGACCCGGGCGCTTACCGGCTACAACTGGGCCGGCCAGAACTTCGACTGGAAATACGCCAAGAAAGAATATGGCGGGATTCACTTCCACGACGACGACGTCGACGACGCGCGCTGGGAAGCCGGCGTCGAATGGACCGTCCCGGAAGAGATCAAGAGCCGCTTCTACGCGCTCAAGCTCACCACGACCGAAGGCGACGAGGACTACATCCCGTTCTGGGTCGTGCCGGAGATCGGCAAGGAACAGTCGAAGATCGCGGTCATGGTGCCGACGATCAGCTACATGGCCTACGCCAACGAGCATGTCGCCTGCAACGCCGGCGGGGCGGAGCTGTTCGTCTACCGCGTGCCGATCATGCAGCACCAGAACATGTTCCTGGCCGAGCACCGCGAATATGGCGGCTCGATCTACGACACCCACACCGACGGCTCGGGCATCTGCCTGTCGTCGCGGCTGCGCCCGATCCTGAGCATCCGTCCGAAATACGACCACTTCCTCGCCCAGGCGCCGTGGCAGTACCCCGCCGACCTCCATCTGATCTATTGGCTGGAGCAGATGGGCTACGAATACGACGTCATCACTGACGAGGACGTCACCTATGACGGCGTGGCCCGGCTCGAAAACTACAACGTCGTGATCACGGGCTCGCATCCCGAGCACAATTCTGGAACCCAGCTCGACGCCATCCACAACTACACCCAGCGCGGCGGCCGCTTGATGTATATGGGCGCCGACGCCTGGTATTGGGTGCACTCGTTCCACCCCGCTTATGACGACAAGGGCCGCGGCGTCATCACCGAGATGCGGCGCTGCGAGTCCGGCATCCGCACCTGGCGCGCGGAGCCTGGCGAGTACTACCATCAGGGCACCGGCGAACTCGGCGGCATGTGGCGCTATCGCGGCCGTTCGCTGTACTCGGTCGCCGGCGTCGGCATGACGAACGAAGGCTTCGACATCTCGACCTACTACTCGCGCACGCCGGACAGCCTCGATCCCCGGGTCGCCTTCGCGTTCGAGGGTCTCGATTACGACGAGAAGCTCGGCAATTTCGGCCTCGTCGGCGGCGGCTGCGCGGGTCTCGAGCTCGACATCGTCGACGTCACGCTGGGGTCGCCGCCGCACACGCTCGCGGTCGCGACTTCGGCGGGGCGCCACACCGAAGCCTATCTGCTCGTCATGGAGGACTTCGGCTTCAACCAGCAGGGCCTCGACGGCACCACGCATCCGCGCGTGCGCGGCGACGTGGCCTTCCACGAGACGCCGAACGGTGGCGCCTGCTTCTCGTTCTCGTCGATCGCGTTCTGCGGCTCGCTGCCCTGGAACAACGGCGACAACAACATCTCGAAGCTGGTCGGCAACGTGCTGAACCACTTCATGCAGGACGGCCCGTTGCCGCCCCCGCCGGCCGACGCGATCAAGCATCGTGGACGCGCAGACTACGAGTCGCCTTCGGTCGCAGCGAACTGAGCGGCTAGTCCCGCTCCTTGCGTCCGCGGTTTCCGCCGCGGACGCCTTCTCGCAGGGGTAGATCGAAAGGCCGCGCCAATGTCGCATCGACCGGATCTCGGCTACCGCGACGAAGGATGGGATCTCGCAGATCCCGATTTTTATTCCGACGCCGCCAGGGTGCTGCCGCCCGCGGCCTTCCGGTCGCTCAACTTCACGCGGCTCGAGGACGAGGCGATCTGGACGCGCGACTGGATCTGCGTCGGCTCGCATGAATCGATCCCGGCCGTCGGCGATCTGCTGCCGTTCACGGTCGGCACTCATGGAATCCACGTCCAGCGCGCCGAAGACGGATTGCAGGCCCGCTTCAACAAGGCGCAGCATGGCGGTTGCCGGACGGTGCCGCTTCAGTGCCAGACCGGTGCGAAGACGCGCTGCTCCTTCACGTCATGCGGTTACAGCCGCGACCGTGGAGCGATCCCCGCGGGCGAACTCGGTGACGGCACGCCCGAGATGCACCAATATCTCGGGCTTCGGCCGGAGCGGCTGCTGACGGCGCATGTTCGCAGCTGGGGCCCGCTGATCTTTGTCAATCTCGATGTCGCGCCCACCGCGCCGGAGCCCGGATTCGCCGCGCTGAATAAGGCCGGCCGCTTCTTCGGAAACCACAAGCCGACCCGTTCCGCCGAACGCTGGCTGGAGTTTTCAGCGAACTGGAAACTGCTCGGCCAAGCGCTGGCGGGCGGAACGCCGGCCGGCGAGGAGGGCGAAGGGAACTGGATCTTCGCCGAAACGACGCTCGCCGACGGCGCGCCGGCTGTGACCGCGTGGCTCTTTCCAAACCTCGTGTTGATTGCGACGGAAAGCGAAACCTGCGCGATCGTGCTTCAGCAGACGGCGATCGGCCGGACGCTGTGCCGGCTCTGCGTCTACGGCGAGAGCGATCGGCTCGATGACGGCCGCTGGACGGCGGAGGTCGAGACGAGGGCGGCGCTCGCCGAGGCCGGGCATCTCGATCTCGCGCGTTGGGCGACGAGCTTCCGGCCCGAAACGATCGGCGCGCCGCGTCCTCTGCAGAGCGACGTTCACGGCGCCTGGATGCAGCAGGCGCTCGCCCGTCGCGTCGCACGCATCCCGCAGGACGACATCGAACAGCCGCTGTTCAACAACCCGAGAGGCTGACCGAATGCTTTCGCTTCGCATCGACGTCGACGACCGCTCTGCAATCGCCGGCGCTGTGTCCGCATATAACCGGGGCGCGTTCGAGGACGCCTTCGAGCGGTTTTCCACGCTCGCGGAGACGGGCGATCCCGACGCCAAGACTTGGCTCGGGGCGCTGTTTGCGCATGGCGAAGGGGTGAAGGCCTCGCTTCCCAGGGCGTTTGCGCTCTATCTCGAGGGCGCCGAAGCGGGCAACGTGCTGGCGCAGACCAATGTCGGCGCGATGCTCGTGATGGGACAGGGTGTCGAGCAGAACGCCGCCGCGGGCGCCGAATGGTTGACCCGGGCGGCCGAGCAGGGCGATCTGTTCGCCCAGTACAATCTCGCGACGCTCTATTCGAAAGGCCAGGGCGTTCCGCATGACGAGGCGATCGCCGCGGGCTGGTACCGCAAGGCTGCGGAAGGCGGGCATTATCCGTCGCAGGCGCGCCTCGGTTTCCTTTACGCAAACGGCGTCGGCGTCGAGAAAGACAGGGTCGAGGCCTATGTCTGGCTGTCGCTCGCGGCGCAACATGGCGTCGGCAATGCGCTGAACGCGCTCGAGGGCGTGGTCTCGCAGATGTCTTCCGATGAGAAGCGGCGCGGCGCCGCCATGTTCGACCGTTGGCGCTCCCGCACCGCCGACTCCTCGCAGCACGCCCGTCTCATGCCGACCCCGGGGTGAATGAGATGGTCTACAGCGTGCAGCAGATCAAGTTCGAATTCCTTATGTACATCAAGGAGTTCGGCGGAGAGCGAAGCGATTGGCGGGTAGGCGTCGCGACCGACGCGCCCCAGGCGCTGTTCAACGAGCAGTCCGTCGATGAAGTCAGCGACATCTGGCTGTGGAAGCCTGCCTTGTCGCCGGCCGCGGCGAACACGGTTTTGAAATACATGACCGAGCAGTTCCGCGTTCCCGCGGCTGAAGGGCAGGGCGGCGGTTCGTCGATCTATCTCTACAAGCGGACGACCGTGGCACCCTCTGGCGTCTAGACGCGTTAACGAAGAGTTGCAGTATAGGCACGTCCGACCCTGCGCGCATTTACGTGCAAGCGCGGGTTGTAAAAATCAATCTATCTATCGGAGATTATGAGGTAATTTGGCAACAGCCGTCACGCTGTCGTCGCAATGCAGCAATTTTACCCTAGGCTTTGTGTCTAGATGTATTTTAGAGTCAGTAATCAACCGTTCGGGGGACTGAAATGAAACTGATGTTGAAGATGGCCTGCGGGGCCCTCATCGCGGCGGCGGCCAGCGCGCCGGCGCTCAATCAGGCTTCTGCGGCCGACCTTGCCGCCCCGGAAGTCATAGACGTCACCAAGTCGCCGATCGACGTCTCGTTCGGCGTGAAGCTCGCTACCGAATATAACCTCCGCAGCGTGAGCCAGACCAAGGGTCATCCGGCGGTCCAGGGTTATGCGGAAATTTCGTTCTATGACTGGGCTTACGCTGGCGTCTGGGCGTCGAACGTCGATTTCGGAGGCACTGATCCTTCTGCTGAGGTCGATTACTACGCCGGTCTGCGTCACACCTGGGATGGCCTGACCCTCGACGGCGGCTTCCTCTACATCGACTATGTCGGCGAGAAGTCGGGTCTCCATGAGCTCGACTTCTGGAAGGTCTACGGCTCCGTCAAGTATGCGTTCAATGAAAACCTGACGATCGGCGCCAACCTCTATTGGACCAGCGATTTCATCGGTTACTCGAAGATCGATGGCACGCACTCCTCGCTGTTCGGCAAGTACACGCTGCCCCCGATCAACGGCATTCCGTCCGACATCGGCTTCTACGTCTCGGGCGAAGTCGGCAAGCAGTGGGTCAGCAAGAATTTCGCGCCTGACTACGTGTTCTGGAACGCCGGCGTCGGCGTGACCTACAAGGCGATGACGGTCGACCTGCGCTACACGGACAGCGATCTGTCGCGCCGCGAGTGCAATCTCTTCATCGGTCAGCGCAGCTCGTGCGGCTCGCGCTACATGGCCAGCATCTCGTTCGACACGTCGCTCAGCAAGATCAAGTAATCTCCGCATCCCTGCTGGGAGCATGACGCCGCGCTTCTCTTCGGAGAGCGCGGCGTAACTTTTTGTCGCGTTCTCCGCCCAAGGCTGGCTTGGAGATGAATGCGGCTGGCAGCGTGGCGACGGCCAGCTGGTCATTTGCTTAGTTGGTAGGCGCCTTAAAGCACGCGACCTTACGCCGTCGTCTCGAAGACGCAGCCAATCAGCGTCAAGTCCTCAGCCGCGCTGTGCGCCGCGGATATGTAGAGCGCGTCTCTTCGGAAGACCCTCATGCGGCTCTCCGTAGTAATCCTATTCGCAAAGCCTGGCATGACTCCTGCATAGGAGTCGGCGGCGCCCTTGACGCCGGCGAGCGGCGCGTTGCGAACGCCCGCGCGAAGACGTCAAGCGAACGCAAGAGGCGACGATCGGATTCCTTGATGAGCGCGCTGGCCACAGAGTCGATCTGCGACGGCCTGACCGAGAAGATCGGCCGGACGGAAAACTTCGCCTCGGCGCTCGACTGTCTTATGGAGGTCACGGCCGATCTGGGATTCACCCAGGTGCTTTACGCCTATCTGGCCAGTCCGGCCCGCCGCCCGAACGGCGAGTGGTCGCCCCTCAAGCTGAACGTCCGGAACTTCCCCGACGATTGGGAGGACGACTGGCGGCAGTTCATGAGCGTCGACCCCTATTATCGCGCCTGTTTCGAAGGGACGATGCCGATCGAGTGGACTGAGGTCCAGCGTAGGCCGCAGCTCTCGACGCAGCAAAAGGCGGCGTGCGCCTATCTCAACGATTTCGGCCTGTCCCGCGGCATCACCGTGCCGGTGCATCTGCCGTTCGGCCGCTTCGCCGTGGTGAGCGCGATCGTCGACCGCAGCTGCGCGAACTGGATCAACATCCGCGCGACCTCTCGCGATCGGCTGTTCTGGCTGACCCACGCCTTCACGCGCAGCGTCCTCGACCGCGGCTTCGAGGACCAGATCGACACCATCCAGCCGGTCAGGCTGACGCCGCGCGAACTCGAATGCCTGCAGTGGGCTTCCGCGGGAAAGACGTCGGCCGACACCGCCATCATCATCGGGCGGTCGGTCGAGACGGTTCGGCTCCATTTGAAGAACGCCATCCGCAAGCTCGACGCCTGCAACCGCGCGCAGGCGGTGGCGGCGGCGGTCCAGATGGGCCTGATCTGACAGCGCGGCGGGCGGCTCAGATCGAGAGGTGGCGCGCCGCAGTCTCCGGGTCGTCGAGTTCCTGAGGGGCGATCTCCGCGACGACGCGGCCCTTATCCATGATCAGGCAGCGGTCTGCGACCGCGCGGATCAGAGCGAGGTTCTGCTCCACGATCAGCACAGTCAGCTTCTCTTCCGCCTGCAGACGGCGGATGATGCGGCCGATCTCCTGGACGATGTTCGGCTGCACGCCCTCGGACGGCTCGTCGAGCAGGATGACGTCAGGCCGCCCGGCGAGGATGCGCCCGATCGCGAGTTGCTGTTGCTCCCCGCCACTCATCGATCCGGCCTGCTGCGACAGGCGTTTTGCGAGGATCGGGAAAAAGCCGAAGACGCGGTCGAGGTTCGTTCGGCCCGCGTCGCCGACGCGCATGCCGAGGGCGAGGTTCTCGGCGACCGTCATGCGGGCGAACACTTCGCGACCCTGCGGCACATATCCGACGCCGAGCCGGGCGCGCCGCGTGGCGTCGAGGCGCGTGACGTCGACGCCACGGAACGTGATGGCGCCCGAGAGCGCGGGGACTGCGCCGATCACGGTTTTCATAAGGGTGGTCTTGCCCACCCCGTTCCGGCCGATGACGGCGACGATCTCGCCGGTGGCGACGGTCAGCGAGACGTCGTCGATTACTTTCACCCGGCCGTAGCCGGACTTCACAGAACTGAGCGAAAGCTGCGCCGCTGCGGCCATCACGCGGTCCCGAGATAGATGCGGCGGACGTCCTCGTTCGCGGCGATCTCGTCGAATTCGCCCTGGGCGAACAACCGCCCGTAATGCAGCACGCTGGTGCGGGCCTTCAGGCTGCGGATGAAGCCCATGTCGTGCTCGATGACGATGATCGTCATGCCCTGCCTGTTCAGTTCGCGAATGAGACTCGCGGTCTTGGTCGTCTCCTCCGCCGAGAGGCCGGCCGCCGGCTCGTCGAGCAGCAGCAGGTCGGGTTCGGCGGCGATCGAAAGCCCGATCGAGAGCCATTGCTGCTGACCGTGTGAGAGCCGCCGCACCTCCTGGTGCTCAAGGCCCGCGAGTCCGACGCGTGCGAGCACAGCCGCGGCGCGGTCCGGAATATCGGCCTTGCGATGGTTGCGGCGCAGCGGAACGAACAGGTTCTGCAGCGCCGTCAGTTCGCCGAACGCGCTGATGTTCTGGAACTTCACCGAGAGGCCGAGCCGCGCGCGGCGGAACGCGGGCATCCGCGTCACGTCCCGGCCCCTGTAGAACACCTTCCCCGAGGTCGGCGTCTCCACGCCGATCAGCGTCTTGAAGAACGTGCTCTTGCCGGCGCCGTTCGGGCCGACCACGCAATGCACCTCGCCCCGCGCCACCTCGAGCGAGAGACCGTTCAGCGCGCGAACGCCGCCATAGACCTTGTAGACGTCGCGCACCGAGAGGATGGCGCCGTCCTCCGCCGCTACGGTCGCGGTCACAGCGCGGCCCCGAGTCTCGCCGGGACCGATGACGTCGCGGATCCCGCGCGTTTCCGGCCGACGATCCCGCCGATCCATGCCCCGAGCGTCGCGGCGACGCCCTCCGGCGCGGCCAGCATCGCGGTCACCAGGATGACGCCGAGCGCAAGCAGCGAGATTTCGCCCCATGCGGCAAGCTCGATCGAGATGGCGTTCAGGGCGAGCGTGCTGACGACGACCGACGTCAGGTCCTTGCGGCCCCCGACCGCCACCCAGATCACCACAAGGATGTTGGGAGCGACGCTGAAACCGTCCGGGTGGATGTAGGCGCCCCAGGCGGTATAGAGCGCGCCCGAGAGCCCCGCGAGCGCAGCCGACAGGCAGAACACTCCGAGCTGCACGAGCCGCACGTCATAGCCGAACGTCTCGGTGCGCTGCAGGTCTTCCCGGCAGGCGACGAGCAAATAGCCGAAGCTCGAATTCACCAGCCAGCGCAGGCCGAGATAGACCGCGATTCCAACGCCCAGCACGAACCAGTAGAAGTCCCGCCCCCGGCCGTCGAACTCGACCGCATAGCCCGCGAGCCCGAGCGTGAGGCTCGGCAGCGCGGGATCGGACGCTGTCGCAGGGCCGAGCCCGTTCATGCCGCCGAGATAGGCCCCGCCGATCGTGTAGCTCGGATCCGCCGTCTGCCGCATGAACAGCCCGAGCAGCAGCGAAACCACCAGCATAAGGATCGCGACATAGACGCCCTTGAGGCGACTGTAGAACATCAGGCCGCCAATGCAGGCGGCGAAGGCGGCCGGCGCCAGAACGCCCGCCAGCAGCGCGAGATCGGTGTTGCCCATCGGCTCGATCAGATTGATGCCGACGATGCCGTAGGCGTAGCCGCCCACGCCGAAAAACGCCGCCTGGCCGAGGCTCAGAATGCCGCAATAGCCCCAGATCAGGCAGAGGCTGAGCGCGAGGATCGACGAGATCAGGAAGTTGCTTGCGGTCAGCACGTGATAGCGCGAGGCGAAGCAAGGAAGCAGCGCGAGCGCGAGGATGGCGACGAGCCAACAGCACCAGAAGAAACGCGAATTGCCGAGCGTCTGCGGGCCGTTGAAGGACGCCAGTATCCGGACGGGCAGGGCGGCTCTGGGGGACTGCGGCATCGCCCTCAGCGCTCCATCGCCCGCGCCCGGCGGCGCTGGATGAAGTCGGAGATGCCGGCCGGCATCACGAGCAGAGCGATGAGCGCCGACGCCATGATCGAGACATAGCCGACATAGGGGTTGAAGACGTTCGAAGCGACGGTCTGGACGCCGGCGAGGTAGAGCGCGGCGTAGATCAGCCCCAGGATCGCATTGGCGCTGCCGCCCATGACCACGGTGATGAACGCCATCGGCGTGTAGTTCTGCCCGAAGAACGGCGAGATCGTCGCGGTCTGGGCGAACATGCCGCCCGCGATCCCGCCGAGCGCGCACCCGATGGCGAAGGTCAGCGTGTAGATCCGCTTGGTGTCGACCCCGAGCGCCGCCGCCATGCGGGGATTCTCCATCGCGGCGCGGGCGGCGATCCCGAAAGCCGTGAAGCGAAACAGCGCCCAGACCGCGACGATCAGGGCGACGGCGACCGCGAACAGCACCATGCGGTACACGCCGAACGAGAAGCCGCCGACGCTGAAACTGCCGAACGGCGTCGGCATGTTCATGATCGACGGTCCGAGGATGAGGAGGGCGGCCTGGCTGATGATGAGGCTGAGGCCCCAGGTCACGACCAGCGATGAGAGCAGCTGGTTGTAGAAATGGCGGATGACGAGCCGCTCCAGAACCACCCCCGCGAGGCCCGCGCCCACCCCCGCTGCGACGATCGCGACCGGAGCGGGAGCGCCGGCGTGGAAGGCGCTGGCGGCGATATAGGCGCCGATCATCATGATCTCGCCATGGGCCATGTTGATCACGCCCATCATCCCGTAGATCAGGATCAGTCCGGACGCCGCAAGCAACAGGAACGCCATGTTGTCGAAGTACTGGTAGACCCAGCTGAAGATCTGGCCGGACAGTTCCATCTGGGACTCCTGCGCGCCTGCGACGGCGCATGCTTCGCCTCCGGAGAGGCAAGTCCTGCGCCGGAGCGCGGCGCAGGACCATCAGGTTCGGATCGTCAGTTCGACTGCGAGAGGTATTGCTTCCAGGCCGGGTTGTCGGCCGGGAGGAACTGGCGGTTCGGCGCCTTCTTGCGCATGTCGACGCCGATGTCCGTCAGGAAGGTCGGCTCCGTCATGCCGAGATCGGAGACCAGCGAGAGCGTATGGTCGTCGTTCACCTTGAAGAGGTAGGTGTGCATCGCCGCATGATGCTGCGAGCCGCGCATGGACCAGGGGCCGCCGGGCGCGTCGGGGATCGAGATGTCGCTCTCGAGCGCCGCGATGGTCTTCTCGGTGTCGGTCGTGCCGGCCTTCTTCCAGGCCTCCGCCATCGCCTTGACCGCGACATAGCCGAAGGCCGCATGCTCGTTGACGTAGACCGTCTCGGGGAACATCGCGCGGATCTTGCTCGCGAATGTCTTGCTCGCCTCGCCCGGCACATCCTCGATATAGCCCGGCGGCACGAAGATGTTGGCGAGGGAGGGCGGCGCGAAGCGCTTGTGCTCGTAACCGTCGGTGATGGTGACGTTCGACCAGACCGGAGTCTTCAGCCCGGCCGCCTGCGCTTGCGGATAGAACTGCACCTGCTCGGCCCCGACGAGGCAATGCACTTGGAAGTCGGGATTGACGCCCTTGATCTTGTCGATCGTCGCCTGCCATTGCGAGACGCCGAAGGGGAAGTATTCCTCCATCTCGATCTTGCCGCCGGCGAGGCCGGCCGCGACGCGCACCCACTGGCCGATCGCGCGGCAGAAATTGTAGTCGGCGCCGATGAAGGTCATGCGCGGGCCGAACTTCTCGATCATCTGCTTGATGGCGGGAAGGACCTGCTGCTCCGGCGTCGGCCCGGAAAAGAACGAGTAATGGTCGGCGATGCCGCCTTCGCCCTGGTTGTTGTGCCAGTAGATCGTCTTGTTGCGCACCACCTCGCGGCGGGCCGCCTCGCGCTCGGCGCCGGTGTAGCCGGCCATCACGACATCGGCCTCCTTGTCGAACACGCAGCGCTGGGCGAGCTCCTGGTAGCGCTTGACGTCGGACTGACCGTCGAACTGGACGAGATCGATGAGCTTCTTCTTGCCGTCGACCTCGACGCCGCCGGCGTCGTTGATCTCCTTCACGGCGAGCCTGTAGCCGTAGGTCTTCGGCGTCGACATGATCGAAAAGTCGCCCGAGAGGTCGTCGATCGTGCAGACCACGATCTTGTCCTTGGCCATCGCCGGCGTCGCCCCCGCCGCGCTTGCGAGCAGGCCAAGAGTCAGCACCGACAGGGAAAGGCCGCGTCTGGTTGAAATCTTCATCGGGACTGCCTTCCGGGGAGCGGGGAGCTGGACCTTGCACCCCGAGCCTAACGACGCAGTCTCGGCCGGACACGCTACCCAAAAAGGGGGGATGCGAGCGCCGGCTTCGTCGAGCCATCAATTGGACACGCCCGACGCGGGCGGCGCTCGGAAGAGCGTTTTCGGGGCGTCCAGCGAAGCGGCGTAGGCTGTCCGCGCTTCGCTCCGCCGCCTGTCGATCTTGTTCGGAGGCCTTGAGATGAAGAAAGCTCTGCTCGGCGTCGCTCTCGCGATGCTGCCGACCGCGGCGTTCGCGCATGTCGGCCTCGGCCATGTCGACGGGTTCGCCCATGGCTTCGAACACCCCATCGGCGGCGCCGACCACGTCCTCGCAATGGTCGCCGTCGGGCTGCTGGCGGCCCGGCAAGGCGGACGAGCGCTCTGGGCGACGCCGCTGGCCTTCATGGGCATGATGGTGGTCGGCGGCGCGCTGGGCGTCGCGCATGTGGACGTGCCGTTCGTGGAGCTCGGGATCGGGCTGTCGGTCGTCGTGCTCGGGCTCGTCCTCGCCTTCGGCGTCGGCCTCCCGGCGCCCGCCGCGGCGGCGCTGGTCGGCTTCTTCGCGATCTTCCACGGCCATGCGCACGGCGCCGAAATGCCGGACACGGCGGCGGGCCTCGCTTACGGCGCGGGCTTCATAGCCGCCACCGGCCTGCTGCACCTCACCGGAATTGCGATCGGGCTCGGCGCGCGCCGACTTCGCTCCGGCCTCAGGCCGAGGGTCTTCCGCGTCGCCGGCGCGGCGTTCGCGGCGGCGGGCGCGGCCATTCTTGGCGGGGCGCTCTGACGGTCGCTCGCCAACCAGACTTCGGGCGAACGCGACGACCCACGGCCGGGGGCTCGCCCGCTTCCGGATGACGGGTCATGCGTTCGCCCGGGGACCCTCGCGGCCGCATCCTACCCGGACGGGTAGGCGCCCAAACCCGTCTCCAACGGGCTCTATTCACCCTTCGATTGCCCAACGCCGGCGGGCTTCGCCGCCCAAGCGCAGGATTGGCGGACCAATGCATCTCACTCTCCGCGAAGAAGAACGCATCCAGCTCTGGGCCGCCGCCGAGATGGCGCGCAGGCGCCTGGAGAAGGGCGTCGCCCTCAACTACCCGGAGGCGATCGCCGTGATCAGCGACGAGATCCTGGAGCGGGCCCGCGAGGGCGTCATCCCGATGCTCACCGACATGATGGAGTACGGCGCGACCATCCTGAAGCGCGAGCACGTGATGACCGGCGTGCCGGAGATGCTGACGATCCTGCAGGTGGAGGCGCTGTTCCCGGACGGCACCAAGCTCGTGACGGTGATGAACCCCATTCGCGACTGACCGGTCGCTTGCACGCCTTCCGGAGACTCCCATGACCGCCAAGTGGACGCGCCCGCCGCTTCCGAAATCCGTCGTCCCGTCCGAGGCCTTCGAGGTGGGCGAGCCGGAGAAGTGCGGAGCGATCGACTTCGCTGACGACGACATCGAGATCAACGAGGGCCGGCGCTCGATCGAGCTCGTTCTCGTGAACACCGGCGACCGGCCGGTCCAGATCGGCGCGCACTATCACCTCGCCGAATGCAACAAGGCGATGGCGTTCGACCGCGAGGCGGCCTTCGGCATGCGGCTCGACATCGCGAGCGGCACGGCGGTGCGCTTCGAGCCGGGCCAGAGCCGCAAGGTCCAGCTCACGACCTATGCGGGCCGCGAGGTGGCCTACGGCATGAACAACATGACCAACGGCACCGTCCGCTCCGAGATCATCAAGGATCTGACGATGCAGAAGCTCCGCGCCCACGGCTACTGCTTCGAAGGCGAGCGCTACAAGGTCCGCCCGAAGCCGGACGACCGCTTCGCGTCGACGAAGAAGAAGTCGTGATTAGCCGCCCGCAAACCGAGCCCGGACAGACACCATGAGCATGAAGATCACCCGGCCCGACTACGCGGTTCAGTACGGCCCGACGACCGGCGACAAGATCCACCTGGCCGACACCGGGCTCGTGGCGGAGATCGAGCACGACTACACGACCTATGGCGACGAGCTGGTGTTCGGCGGCGGCAAGACCATCCGCGACGGCATGGGCCAGGCCTCGAAGTGGAAGGCGAGCGACGGCGCGCTCGACCTCGTGGTCACCAACGCGGTGATCATCGATCCCGTGCTCGGCGTCGTGAAGGGCGACATCGGCATCAAGGACGGCTTCATCGTGGGCGTCGGCAAGTCGGGCAACCCGGACACGATGAACATCACCCCGGGCCTGATCGTCTCCCCCAACACCGACATCCTGTCGGTCGAGGGCATGATCGTGACGCCGGGCTTCGTCGACATCCATCCGCATTTCGACAGCGTCCAGCAGCTCTACGAATACCAGAACGCCGGCTTCACCACCGTGATCGGCGGCGGCTCCGGGCCGAAGACTGTCGGCATCGAATGCCCCGGCGTGTTCAACCTCCACCGCATGCTCGAGGCGATGGCGGACTTCCCACTGAACTTCGGCAACTTCGGCAAGGGCAACGCCGCCACCAAGGGCGCGCTGATCGAACAGGTCGTGATCGGCGGCGCGACGGGTCTGAAGATCCACGAGGACTGGTCGTCGTCGCCGGCCTCGATCGAGACCTGCATGGATCTCGCCGACGAGCTTGACTTCCAGGTGCAGGTGCACGCCGACACGCTGAACGAGACCGGCTACTACGAGGACACGCTGGCGGCGATCAACGGCCGCGTCATGCACATCTATCACGCGGAAGGCGCGGGCGGCGGCAACGCGCCGGACATCATGCGCTGCGTGATGGAGCCGAACTGCCTGCCGAGCTCCACCAACCCGACCAATCCGTTCTCGATCAACACCTACGACGAAGAAATCGACATGCTGATCACATGTCACAACCTGAACAAGAACGTACCGACCGACATGGCCTTCATCCAGGGCCGCGCGCGCGCCGAGACCATGCGGGCCGAGGACGTGCTGCACGACATGGGGGCGATCTCGATGATCGGCTCCGACAGCCAGGGCGTCGGCCGCGCGGCGGAAAGCGCGCAGCGCTCCTTCCAGCTCGCCGCCGTCAACAAGGCGCGGTTCGGACGGCTGTCCGAGGACGGCTCCGGCAACGACAACTTCCGGATCAAGCGCTACCTCGCGAAGGTCACGATCAATCCGGCGATCACCTTCGGCGTCGATTCCTATGTGGGCTCGATCACCCCCGGCAAGCTCGCCGACCTCGTGTTCTGGCGGCCGAAGTTCTTCATCGCCAAGCCCGAGGTGACCGTGAAGGGGGGCTTCATCACCCACGGCGCGATGGGCGATCCGGCCGGCTCGCTGATGACCTGCCAACCGCTGAAGTACCGGCCGCAATACGGCTCGATGGGCGCGAACCCGGGCCGCCTCAGCTATTCCTTCGTCACCCAGGCGGCGCTCGACGCAGGCCTCGAGGGCCGGCTGCGCAGCCACCAGACGCTGAAGCCGGTGAAGCGCACCCGCACGATCTCGAAGCGCGACATGATCCACAACAACGCCATGCCGAACATCGAGATCGATCCGGAGACCTACAACGTCTATGTCGACGGCGAGCGGATCACGGTGAAGCCGGCGAAGACGCTGCCGCTGACGCAGCTGTTCTACTTCCGGTGAGCCCGTCCCCGGAGATCGTCACGGAACTCGCGGCGAGGCTCCCCGAAGATGCGGCGGGCGTCGAGATCGACCCGCTTGAGCTCACCTCCGAGGAGCGCGCGAGCGCGCACTTCTCGGCCCGCACGCCGGGTGGCCGGCTCGTCCGGGTCTCGCTGCCGCGGGGCGTCGAGCTGCAGGACGGCGACGTCCTGCTGCGCGACGGCGAGGCGGCGGTGGTGGTCCGCGCCGCGGCCGAGGATCTGCTCTGGCTTCGCCCGCGCGGAAACGCCGTCGAATGGTCGGCGGCCTGCTATCAGCTCGGCAACCTGCATCGCCCTGCGCGCTTTCTTGAGGACGGGGTGCTCACCCCGCGCGATCCGCTGGTGACGCAGATGCTCCACGGCCTCGACATCGAGGTCGAGCGCGTGACGCGCCCCTTCGTCGGCCGGCGCTTCGGCGCCGCGGGCGCCCATCATCACCATGACCATGATCACGGAGCAGGCCACGACCATGACCACGATGCGGCTCATGGCCAAGCGGCCCACCGCCACGGATAAGGCGCGGGCCGCGTTCCGTCCGCAGGGCAACGGCGGAGACCAGCTGCTCGCCCTGCTGCAGCTCACCAACGCCTCGTTCCCGACGGGCGCGTTCACCCACTCCTTCGGCTTCGAGACCTGGATCGACGCGCAGGTCGTGGCCGACGCCGCCGAAGCCGAGCGGCGCAGCCGCGACTGGCTGCGCTACGCCATCGCGACCGGCGACGCGGTCGCGGTCGCGCTCTCATACCGGGCCGCGCTCGACGGCGACGTCGACGCGCTCGTGGCGCTCGACGCTCAGGTCGGCGCGCTGAAGCTCAGCCGCGAGACCCGCTCGGCCTCCGTCATGACGGGCAAGGCGCTGCTCGCCGCCTGCCGGGACATCTTCGAGCTCGAGGGCACGCGGCGCTTCGAGGCGATCGTCGCGGACGGCGCCTGCGAGGGCCACCACGCCGTGCTCTACGGGATCGCCGGCGCCGGCCTCGCGCTCGGCGAGGCCGAGACGGTCACGAGCTATCTCTGGAGCTCGATCGCCAACCTCGTCGCGGTGACCCAGCGCCTCGTCCCGCTCGGCCAGGTGGACGCCCAGCGCATCGTAAAAGCAGCCGGGCCGCTGATCGACGAATGCTCCGCGATCGCGCGCAGCCGTCCGGCGGAACGGATGTGTTCGGCATGCGCGGCGCTCGACGCGGCCGCGATGCGCCACGAGCGTCTGCCCACTCGCCTTTGCATTTCCTGAGGCCCACCGCCTCGACGCAGCGGAGTTCACCCATGCGAAAGCCCGTCCGGATCGGCATCGGCGGCCCCGTCGGCTCGGGGAAGACGGCGCTCCTCGTCCAGCTGTGCCGCGCGATGGGGCCGCGCCGTTCGATCGGCGTGATCACCAACGACATCTTCACCCGCGAGGACGCGGAGTTCGTGACGAAGAGCGGGGCGATCGACCCTGCGCGAGTGGTCGGCGTCGAGACCGGCGGGTGCCCGCACACGGCGATCCGCGAGGACGTCTCGATGAACATGGTCGCGGTCGAGGGACTCGTCCGCAGGTTTCCGGACCTCGACATCATCTTCATCGAGAGCGGCGGCGACAATCTGGCGGCCACCTTCAGCCCCGAGCTCGCCGACAGCCACATCTACGTCATCGACGTCGGCGAGGGCGAGAAGATCCCGCGCAAGGGCGGCCCCGGCGTCACTCGGTCTCCGCTGCTGATCATCAACAAGATCGACATCGCGCAATATGTCGACGCCGACCTCGGCGTGATGGACCGCGACGCCAAGCGCATGCGGCCCGGCAAGCCTTATCTTTTCACCGACATGAAGAGCGGCAAGGGCCTCGACGAGGTCGTCGCCTGGATCGAGACCGACGTGCTGTTCGAGGACGCCGCCTGATGGCGATCGTCCTCCCCCAGCCGGACTGGATCATCGGCAAACACGGCTTGATGAACCTGAGGGCGATGCGCCGGAACGGCCGCACCGAGATCGACCCGCATTCCTGGCGGATCCCCTATCAGTGGCAGGGCGGCCATTATCAGGACAATGACGATCAGCCGTTCCTGCTGCTCATCAACAGCGGCGGCGGCTTCGTCGAGGGCGACGTGGCGGAGCTGCACGCCACGCTCGACGCGGGCACGCGGACGCTGATCACCACCACGGCGGCGAGCAAGTTCTACAAGTGCCCGGACGGAGCGACCTCGCGCGAACTCGTGGACATCCGGGTCGGCCCCGACGCGCTGCTCGAATACTATCCTGACGAGTCGATCCCCTTCGCGCGCTCGCGCGTCGAGCGGCGCACCCGCATCGAGCTGCACGACAGCTCGCGGCTGTTCGCGACCGACATGATCGCCGCCGGTCGGATCCATTACGGCGCCGGCGAGGCCTTCGCGTTCGACGAGCTGTTCTCCGAGTTCGAGGTGGTGGCGAAGGGCAGGCCGCTGCTCACCGACCGGCTGGTCTGCGAAGGAGAGGAGGTCGCCGCGCTCGCCCGGCTCTGGGACGGCGCCACCCACGCCGCCACCGTCGTGATCCATGCGCCAGACCTGCCGAAGGGGCTCGAAGAGGAGATCGAGCTTCAGCTTTCGGGCCCCGCCGTCGTGGCCAGCGGCGCGAGCCGCAGCGGAAACGCCATCGTCTGCCGAATCCTCGCCACCGAAGCCTGGGCCTGCCACGAGGCCATCTTCCGCTGCTGGGCCGCCGCCCGCCCGACGCTCGCAGCCAAAGCCGCCCGCCCGATCAGGAAGTGCTGAGGGGCGTCCGCGGCCTCAGGCGTCGACTCTGGCCCGAACAGCGCTCGCAGGGGGAGCGGCGTCGATCGACTTCGATCTGCTGACCCACCGCCGTGGGGTCATCCAGTCGGCGCCGTAACGCTCTGCGAGCACGCCGGGACTGTCCGCCGGACACTTGAACGTGCGGCCGTAAAACGTGAGGCTTCCGAACGGGATCACCATGCGGGCGGGAAGGCTGCGAGGCTTCAGCCGTTCCATATGCATGCGCACGCCATCGTCCGACGTCGGGGCCATGCAAAAGACGTCGATGACCTTCTTCGCCTCCGGGCACTTGACCTGGATGAGCGGCAGGCCGCCATGCAGCGCGTTCTTTGCGCGAATCCCGGCCTTGGCCAGACCCTTGACGATCGAACCCGCCTCGGTCGCGATATCGGCGGCCGTCACCGATCGCAGCACGATGGCCATGTCGACGTCGTCGTCATGGGGAATGAAAGCATGTTCGCGGACAGCGCCCAGCAGCGTGCCGTAATGCAGGCAGGCGTCGTATCCGAGCTTGCGGAACAGCTCCTCGATCTCCTGCATGGCGTTGAGGTAGATCGGCGCCTCGCGGATGAGGCTGCTGCCGCGCAATCCGTGTTTGCGGAACATGATCGGTTCCGCCGAAGCATCGCCGCCCGCGCGGCGGTAAAGCTCTCCGACGAGACGCTCGACGAAAAGGTGCTCCTGCGATCCAATGAGCAGCGCGAGATAGACGTTGAGCACCTTCCGGCGGGGCACACGTCCCTTGGTCAGGATCATCGACGTGAAGATCATCGCAATGGCCTGCAGGTCGTGAATCTCGACCTCGCCGGGGGCCCGCTTCGATCGGCAGTCTATCAACCAAGGCAATATCCGCCTGCACGCCGCGAGATAGCGGCGGAGTTCGTCGCCCTGTTTGTCCTGCATGTAGCTAAAGAGCTGCGTTATGAACGCGGCGCGAGACGCGGCCTTGAGCGCGCCGCGCCGGCCGTCGAGCGCCCTCGCAACGGCGTCGGCGAAGCCGTCGCCAAGCGCCGCCAGCCTGGGGTAGCCTTTTGAGAACCGTCTCCATTGCGAGCGAAACGTCTCAAGCTGACCTTTGAGCGCGGCCGGCGATCCGGGCGAAAACTCTGTTCTTTCGCCGGTTTGCGTCTGAAGTTCGATCTTTAGAGCGGCGGGGTTTGAGCCCTTCACCCCGCGCTGAAGCCGGACCTTCAGGGACTTTAGGCTCTGCGCGTCGGCGAAACCGATCTGCCAGAAGGGAGCTGCGACGCGCTTCGTTCTGATGCCGAGGCGAGCCGCGGCCGCCGCCGACGGCGAGCGGCGGCCGACTTCGGATGAGTTGATGGCGCTCGCCAGGGCGTCGAGCGACCCTACGCCCTCGGCCTCGATCGCCGAAAAGGCCAGAACCCCCTTATTCGCCAGATATATCCTGATATGCGTGAGCTGCTCGGGCAGCGGCGCCGTCACTCCGTTAGGATAGTAGTCCAGAAGGCCGGGCATCGCTTTGAACAAGGCGACGAGGTCAGGGCCGCGCTTCAGCTTCATCGAGTCATCCTGTCGAGGGCTCCAGGTTGGCCATCTCACGGGCGGGGTCTAACGCATTTGGCTTGAGGGCGCTGTCGCAACGAGGAAGGGCTGCGACTTAAGTCGACGCCTCAGGATACCGGCAGCGCACCGGCGTCGGCAACCACACGGAGTGCGGAGGCCCGCCCGGCGCGGCGAGGGGACTTATCAATCTCTTATACAGAAGACGTCAGAAACGCCGGAAACATGACAGAGAATTAACTCGTCATCCTCGGCGTGGGGATCCATATTATCTCCTACAGGACGCATACAGCGATCCGACGCAAACGCGGTGCGCTTACCGCGCTGATCTATGGAGGCTATCATGGCCATCTGGACCGCTCCGATCGTCGAAGAGACCCCCGTCGGCCTCGAGGTCACCTCGTACAGCCCGGCTGAGCTCTGAGCTCTAACGCTCAGTCCTGAACGAATTCGGAACCCCGTCCGGCGAAAGCCGGGCGGGGTTTCTCTTTGTCTGAACGCCTGCCGGATCAGCCCGCGGCCGCGGCGTATCGCGCGAGCCCGGCTTCGAGGTCGGCCAGCAGATCGCCGACGTCCTCAAGGCCGATATGCAGGCGGATCGTAGGCCCCTCGGGCGCCCAGCGGGTCGCGGTGCGGATGTTTCTGGCGTCGAAGGGGATCGCGAGGCTCTCAAAGCCGCCCCAGGAGTAGCCCAGCCCGAACAGCTCCAACCCGTTCAGCATGGCGGCGACCGCGCCAGTCGCGCCCGGCTTCAGTTCGATCGCGAAAAGGCCCGATGCGCCGGAGAAGTCCCGCCGCCAGAGCGCATAGCCGGGATCGCTCTCCAGAGCGGGGTGCATGACGCGGGCGACCTCCGGTCGTGATTCCAGCCAACGCGCCACGCGCAATCCGGCCGCCTGATGATGCGCGAGCCGGACTGCGAGCGTCCTTAGTCCCCGCAGCGCGAGGAAGATGTCATCCGGCCCGACGCAGAGCCCGAGCGCCCCGTGCGTCTCCTTGAGCGCGCCGGCATAGGCGCCGTTCGCCGAGGCCCAGCCGATCATGACGTCGGCGTGGCCGCCGAGATATTTCGTGCCTGCGGAGACGGCGATGTCGACGCCGTGATCGTGGGCGTTGAAATAGAGCGGCGTCGCCCAGGTGTTGTCCATGATCACGGCGGCCGCCCGCGCATGCGCCGCACCCGCGATCGCCGGCACATCCTGAACTTCGAAAGTCAGCGAGCCGGGACTCTCGACATAGACCGCCTTGGTGTTCGGCCTCATCAGGTCGGCGATTTGGCCGCCGATGGAGGGATCGTAATAGGTGGTCTCGACGCCCAGGCGGCGCAGCATGCCCTCGCAGAACCTGCGGGTCGGCTCGTAGACGCTGTCGACCATCAGCAGGTGGTCGCCGGTGCCGAGCGTGGCGAGCAGGGCGAGCGTCACCGCGGCGAGGCCCGATGGCGCAAGCGCCACCTCGGCCCCGCCCTCGATCCGCTTGAGCGCGTCGCAAAGCGCGTCGGATGTGGGGGTTCCCCGGCGGCCGTAAGTGTAGCGACCCGTGACGGCGCGATAATCCTCGACGGTCTGCCACAGCACCGTCGAGCCGCGGACGATCGGTGGATTCACGAATCCGAACTGAGCTCCGGGATCGCGTCCCCCGAGGACGAGGTCAGTCATCGAGCCGAATTTTCGAACTGTCGGGGTCGCCATGCTTGAAAACCTCGCTGGGCCTGCCGGCTTTCGGGTTCATGCGGGCCTGCGCGTTGGGCCGTCAAGCATTTTGGCGACGGCCGCGGAACCCCGGAGCCTCTCCGGCGCTTTCCGGAGAAGACGCTGTTTCATACGAGGACGCCATGGGGCCGGGTTCGCCTAAAACCGACAATGCTCTGCCCGGCGCCGGGAAGTCCGAAGCGGACGCCGCCCATCCGGTCAGGTTAGAGAAACGGCCCGACGCGGGCCCCGACAAGGCCGGCGCGACCGGAGGCGCTGGAGACGCTCCTGGCGCCGGCGACGCCCGGTCGAAGGGCGATCGGGAAAACGATCATGACGCCGGGAAGCCGGCGCCCGGCGCGATCGCGCCGGGCGATCTGAACACAGAGAACGACGACGGGGCTTCCTGACGTCGATCTGTCGGGCTTTACCGACGACCTGCGGGAGTCACGCCGCGCTGCGCGTCGCCGCGATCCATTCGGCGGCCCGTGCTTCCGGATCGGCGGCTCCCAGCACGTCGTTCACGACTGCGACGATGTCGGCGCCTGCGTCGAGGCAGGCGCGGGCGCGCTCGGGGGTGAGGCCGCCGATCGCGATCAGGGGCCGATCGCCGATCGACCGCTTCCATTCGCCGATGCGCTCCAGTCCCTGCGGCGCAAACGGCATCTGCTTCAGGATCGTCGGCCAGATCGGCCCCAGGGCGATCGCGTCGGGGTTGATCGTCAGCGCCCGGTCCAGCTCGTCATAGGTGTGCGTGCTGACGTCGATGCGCAGGCCCGCCGCGCGGATCGCCTTGACGTCCGCGGCGTCCAGATCCTCCTGGCCGAGATGGACATGGGACGCGCCCTCGTCGATTGCGATTTCCCAGTAGTCGTTGACGACGAGCCGCGCCGAAGCCGCCGCGCAGATCGCGAGCGACGCCCGCACCTGCTCGCGGATGTCGGCCTCTGGACGGTCCTTGATGCGGAGCTGGATCAGCCTCGCGCCGGCGCCGACGAGCCGGCGCACCCAATCCGCGCTGTCGACGACCGGGTAGAACGGATCAAGACGCGCGCTCATGCGAGGCTCGCGCGGCCGAAGACGGGAGTCGAAGGCGCGGCCATGTCGCGCGGTTCGATTGGCCCCGCGAGATATCCTGCACGGCCCGCCTCGATCGCGTGGGCGAAGGCGCCGGCCATCGCCACGGGATCGCCGGCCTTCGCGATGGCCGTGTTGAGCAGCACGGCGTCGTAACCGAGCTCCATCGCGGCCGCCGCGTGGCTCGGCTTGCCGATCCCGGCGTCGACGACGAGCGGCACGTCGGGGAAATGCGCCCGGAGGGAGCGGAGCGCATAGACGTCGTTCAGACCAAGTCCCGTGCCGATCGGGGCGCCCCAGGGCATCAACACCTTGCAGCCGGCGCCGAGCAGCCGTTCGGCGACCACGAGATCGGTGGTCGTGTAGGGAAACACCTCGAAGCCGTCGGAGGTCAGGATACGCGCAGCCTCGACGAGGCCGAACACGTCGGGCTGCAACGTGTCGGCGTCGCCGATGACTTCGAGCTTGATCCAGGGCGTGCCGAACACTTCGCGCGCCATCTGTGCGGTCGTCACCGCCTCTTTCGCGGAATGACAGCCGGCGGTGTTCGGAAGCACGCGGGCGCCGAGGTCGCGGATCAGTGTCCAGAAGTCCTGGCCCTCGCGCAGCCGGCCGGATTCGCGCCGGAGCGAGGCCGTGACGATGTCGGAGCCGGCGGCGCGGACGGCGTCGGCGAGAATGGCGGGCGACGGGTACTGCGCGGTGCCGATCAGCAGCCGCGAGCGAATGGGAACGCCATAGAAATCCATGGGGTCAGCCTCCCTGCCGGGGCGCGACGATTTCGATCCGGTCGCCGTCATGCAGCGTTTGAAGCGGCCGCGCCCCGGCGGGCACGAAGGCGCCGTTCACCGCGGTCGCGACGACCGCGTCTGCGTAATCGAGGACTGCGAGAGCTCCTGCGAGATCGCTCGCCTCCACCTCAAGCGGTGAGCCGTTGACGATCAGCTTCATCAGGGGTCTCCAGCATGTCGAACACGGCCGCCGCCGCCTCGCCGGCCAACGCCGGCGAGAGCAGGAATCCGTGACGGTATAGCCCGTTCAGGCGGAGCACGCGGCCGTCCCGGACGACGCGCGGCAGGTTGTCTGGGAAAGCCGGGCGGACATCGGCGCGGGTCTCGACGATCTCGGCTTCGCCAAAGGCGGGATGCAGGGCATAGGCGCCGTTCAGCAGATCGACCGCGGAGCGGGCCGTCACGCCGCCGCGCGCGGCGCTTTCGATCATCGTGGCGCCGACCATGAACAGGCCGTCGGCCCTCGGCACGACATAGAGCGGGATGCGCGGATGCAGCAGACGGACCGGGCGGGAGAGCGAGACTTCGCTCGTCCGCAGCAGCAGCATCTCGCCGCGGACGCCGCGCAGGTCATCGAGGTCGCGGCGGGCGACGAACCCCCGACAGTCGAGAACCGCGTCGGAGTCGATCTCCTCGGGGTTGGCCGTCACGCCGAAACGGATGGGAACGCCGAGTTCGCCGAGCCGGGCGGCGAGGGCCTGGAGCGCTCTCCGCGGGTCGAGATGGCCTTCCTCGCGAAAGAACAGGCCGGCGTCGAAGCGGCCTTCGAGGTCGGGTTCGAGCGCCCCGATCTCCGCTCCATCGATGCGCTCGAAGCGTTCGGTGCGCTGGGCGAAACGGGCGAGCTCGGCGGCATCGCGGCGCGGAGCGACGACAAGCGTGCCGTTTTGCTCGACCCCGCCGATATGCTTCGGCCACCAAACCAGCGCGGCCTCCCCGCGGACCGCGACGTCCTGCTCTGCGCTCTCGCGCTCGCACCATGGCGCCAGCATGCCGCCGGCCGCCCACGAGCATGCGCGTTCGCCGATCGCCAAGCCGCGTTCGAGAATCTCGACCGCGACGCCCCGTTCGGCGAGTTCGACTGCTGCGACGAGGCCGGCGACGCCGGCGCCGACGATGGTGACGCGCATGCCCAAATCCTCCCTCGGCCAACGCCGCGAGACGGTCCGGAGATGATGGCTGAACGAACGGCTGCGGCGTCGGGGACGCCCGCGGAAAGCCCCGTTCCTTCGCCGGCATGACCCGGATCAGGTTCAAAGGGTTCGGCTTGTTAAGCCGTCTCAGCCCTTTCAGGCACCCCTCGGACTGCCGAAACAGTGGGGTTCGCGACCGTGGCTGTCAATGCGAGAGCGTGATCCGCGGCGCTCAAGTCGCAGCTTTCGAGACCTTCGCGCAGACCGTTCCGGCCGGTCATCGCGACAATCATTTCGTGGACCTCTCAGAGATTGCAGTGGATCTTGATGGACGACCGTCGGACTTCGCTCGGGCGACGCCCGGCTATCGCCACGACGAGGCGTTCCGCCCTAAACCTCGGCGAAGCAGCCGACGTTCCTGGCTAGGATGAGACCTATCAACGCTCGCCGACAGTTGATGTTCGAACGAATCTAATCTTTCGATGGTTGATTGCGGTCCATGAACGTCGAGTTTAGACGTCCTCCCCTCGGCCGGAACCGTGTAAAGCCCGGCGCGTCGGGAGACGCTTGATGACGCGACTCGTATCGGAAGCCGACATAGCGCTCGACGACCCGTCCGCGCTCGCCTCGGCGCTTATCGGCCACATGCTCGAACACGACGTGGTGTGCGAAACCCGTGACGCCTGCACCTTCGCCGACCTCGGCATCGGATCCGGCGTGCTTGAGCCGACGGAAACCGTGCTCAAGATCCGCGTCGAGGCCGCGGACCTCGGCGCGCTGGAGTCGCTGCGCTTGTTCATTTCCTCGCATGTTCTTGAGTTCGCGGACGAGCCGGAGCCGGCGATCGTCTGGCGCGGGAACCTGACGAACGGACCGACGCTGGCGAATTTCCGCGAGGTGCGTCTGAAATCCGCCGTCGACCTTACGCCGCGAATGAAGCGGCTGACTTTCGCGGGCGACGACGTCGCCCGCTTCGCCTCCGACGAGGAGATCCATGTCCGGCTGTATTTTCCCCCGGCTGGACTGGCCGTTCCCGAATGGCCGCGACCGGGAGATGACGGCCGAATCGTCTGGCCCGCGGAGGAGCGCCGGCCGGCGGTGCGCTATTACACCGTGCGGCGTGTCGATCTCGACGTCGGCGAGATCGAAATCGATTTTCTGATGCATGAGGACGCCGGTCCGGGCGCGGCTTTCGCCGCCGAGGCCGTTTCTGGCGCGCTCTGCGGCATGGCGGGTCCCGTCGGCCGAATGGCGCCGCAGGCGTCATGGACCCTGCTGGCTGGCGACGAGACCGCTCTGCCAGCGATCGCGCGCATGCTGGAGAGGATGCCGCCCGACGCGCGCGGACTTGCGCTGATCGAGGTGCAGGACGCCACCGATGAACTGCCGCTCGCCGCGCCGTCTGGAATGGACCTCCGATGGCTGCATCGGGCGCCTGCCCATGCGGGGGAGACCTCGCTGTTGCTCGATGCGATCCGGGCCGCGCCGATGCCCGCGGCTGAGGACGTCTATGCGTGGGTGGCCTGCGAGTTCGGATCGGCCAAGGAGATCCGGCAGTATTTGCGTTCAGAACGCGGGCTCGCGCGCGACCGGCATCAGGTGGTCGGCTACTGGGAGCGCGAGCCGTCGCGTGCGGCGTGACCGCCGCGGGCCTGGGGCTTAGCACTGGACAGCGCCTGACTTTTGCTCTTCACGTGCCGGGCGGGGCGCACGGCGCGACGATGGCGCGTGCAGACAGGACGACCGGAGGCGGGCGGCGATGCTGGGACTGTTTCGGCGATTGATGCCGAAGGAGGAAGGTTTCTTCGATCTGTTCGAGCGGCATTCTCGCACGCTCGTCGCGGGCGCGGAGGCGATGCAGGGTCTGCTCGAAGGCGGAGATCGCGTTCCGAGCTTCTGTGAGGAGATCGTCCGGCGCGAGAACGAGGCCGACGACATCACCCGAGAGGTGCTGCTGACCGTCCGGCGCAGCTTCATCACGCCCTTCGACCGCGGCGATATCAAGGACCTGATCCAGTCGATGGACGACGCGATCGACCAGATGAACAAGACCGCCAAGGCGATCACGCTCTATGAGGTCAGAACCTTCGACCCGCTGATGCGCGAGATGGGCGTCACTGTCCTGGAAGCCGCCAAACTAACCGCAGAGGCTATTCCTCTGCTCAGTTCGATCAGCAAGCACCAGACACGCATCGGCGAGCTTACGGAGAAGATCACGCGCGTCGAGGGCCGATCCGACGACCTGCACGACGCGGGCCTGAAAAAGCTGTTCCAGGAGTGTGGCCGCACCAACGCGATGGAATATTTCATCGGCGCCGAGATCTATGGCCACCTTGAGGACGTCGTGGACCGGTTCGAGGACGTCGCGAACGAGATCAGCGGCATCGTGATCGAGAACGTCTGAGCGCGATGACCGACGTCGCCGTCCTTGCGCTGCCGTATCTTATCGGCCTGATCGTCGTCGCCCTGGCGTTCGATTTCCTGAACGGACTGCACGACGCCGCGAACTCGATCGCGACGATCGTCTCGACCCGCGTTCTTGCGCCGCGCTATGCCGTGATGTGGGCGGCTTTCTTCAACTTCATCGCCTTCATGTTCTTCGGCCTGCACGTCGCGCAGACCATCGGCACCGGAATCGTCGAGGCCGGCGCGATCGATCCGCGCGTGATCTTCTCGGCCCTCGTCGGCGCGATCGGGTGGAACATCGCGACCTGGATGCTCGGCATCCCGTCGAGCAGCTCGCATGCGTTGATCGGCGGTCTTGTGGGCGCTGCGACCGCCAAGGGCGGCGTCGGCGTGATCCTGTGGGGCGGCCTTTCGAAGACGGCGGCCGCGATCGTTCTGTCGCCGCTGGTCGGTTTCCTGCTCGCGCTCACGCTCGTGCTGCTGGTCTCTTGGCTCGTCGTGCGCCAGACGCCGTTCGCAGTCGACCGCTTGTTCCGCATTCTCCAGTTCTTTTCCGCGTCGCTCTATTCGCTCGGCCACGGCGGCAACGACGCGCAGAAGACGATGGGGATCATCGCGGTGCTGCTCTACAGCCAGGGCTATCTCGGCGGCGAGTTTCACATTCCGCTGTGGGTTGTGCTGTCCTGCCAGGCGGCGATGGCGCTCGGCACGCTCTGCGGCGGCTGGCGGATCGTGCACACGATGGGCTCGAAGATCACCCGGCTGAACCCGATGCAGGGCTTCTGCGCGGAAGCCGGCGGCGCGATCACGCTGTTCGCAGCGACCTGGCTCGGCGTGCCGGTCTCGACCACGCACACCATCACGGGCGCGATCGTCGGCGTCGGCGCGGCGCGGCGCACTTCGGCGGTGCGCTGGGCGGTGGCCAGCAACATCGTGGTCGCCTGGGTCGTCACGCTCCCCGCCGCCGCGCTGATCGCCGCGGCGTGCTACGCGCTGACCTCGGCGTTCTGATCGCTCGACGGCTCAGGGAAGCGGTCCGGTCACCCGGCTGAGGAAGTCGAGCAGCGCGGGATAATAGGTCTCCGGCGCCTCGTAGAACGGCATGTGGCTCGCGTTGGGGATGACCTTCAGCTCCGCGTTCTGCAGCGCAAGCTTCATCTTCAGCGCGCCGGCGGGGGTGAACTCGTCGTGCGCGCCGCAGGTGATCAGCGTCGGAACGGGAATTCGCCAGAGGTCGCCGAGCCTGCTCCAGTCCTTCAGGTTGCCGGTGTAGTGGAACTCGTTCGGCCCCTGCATCTCGCGATAGGGGCCCTGGTTCCAGTCCGCCAGCGATCTCATGACCGGCGCGGGCCACTGGCCGAGGCGGCAGACGTGCCGATAGTTCAGCAGGGTTATCGCTGCCTGGTATTCCGGGTGGTCGTAGGAGCCTTCCGCCTCGTGCCGCTGCATCATCGCGACGGTCTCGGAGCCGAGCGCTGCGCGGAGCCGGTCAAGCTCGGCGATCGAGGCCGGCATGTCGGCCACCGTGTCCTCGAGTATCAGGCTCTTCAGCTCGTCGGGGTAGGCGAGGGCGTACTCGATGCCGAGCCAGCCGCCCCAGGAGTGGCCGAGCAGATGGACCTTCCCGAGGTTCAGGGACTGCCGGACCGTCTCGGTCTCCGCGACGTAGCGGGAGATGTTCCAGAGCGACGGATCGGTCGGCCGATCCGATTCTCCGCAGCCGAGCTGGTCGAAGGCGACGACCCTGTAGCCGTGATCGACAAGGCAGCAATGCGCTTCGCGGAGATAGTCGCACGGCAGCCCCGGACCGCCGTTCAGGCAGAGCACGGTCTCGTCGCCGAAGCCGAAGCTGTAGGCAACGATGGTGTAGCCGTCGACGTCGAGCTCGATGCGCTCGTCAGGTTCGCTCTCACGCCACATCGAACGCCCCGTCGGTCAATCCATTGCCTTGCCGGCGGCTCGCAATCGAAGAAACGCTGCGATCAGTCCGCCCGTCAGAAGCAGGGCGGCGGCTGCAAGCGTGCTCATCGTGCCGATGGCCGGAACCATTGGAGTATAGCCCGCAACCATCTTGGCGTACAGCCATTCCGGCACAGTAGAGTCGGCGCCGGTCGTGTAAAGCGACAGAGGAAAGTTGCCCCATGACAACAAGAACGCGAACAGCGCCCCGGACCATACTCCCGGCCACAGGATCGGCAACGTGACCTCGCGCAGGATGAAGAGCCGCCCGGCGCCGAGGTCGGCCGCGGCCTCCTCGAGGGTCGGATCGAACCCGTAGACCTGGATCGAGATGACGAGCGTCACGACGGGCACGATCCAGACGAGATGAGCGAAGATCGCGGTCTGCCAGGTTGGCTGGATGCCGACGGCGTTCATCCATAGCAGCAAGGCGAGCCCGAGCACCGGCTGCGGAAAGAAGATCGGCAGCAGCACCAGTTTCTGGTAGAGCCGGCGTCCGCGCCAGTCATAGCGCGCGAACGCGAGCGCGCCGAAAAAGGCGACGACGACCGCGACGATCGTGACGATGAAGGCGATCGCGATCGAGGTCTTCACGATCGTCTGCACCTCGAAGGAGGCGATCGCGCGCGTCCACCAGTCGGTCGACCACGCCGCCACGGGGAAGGCGAAATAGCGGCTCTTCGAGAGCCCCGCGAGCGCGCCGCAGGCGATCGGCAGGTAGATGAAGATCAGCGCGAGCGCAGTCCAGCTCCAGACGAAGGCGTTCGAGCGCCGGACGGACTGGTTCATGCCATGCGCGTCCTGAAGTCGTCCGCCCCCTCACCGAGGGGACTTGCCCCCTCCCGCATCGCTCGCCAGGGCAGAGATGAAAAAAGCCGCTTTTTAAGTTCGCCTAAAGAGATTGTCATATCAATCTCTCGATGAGGATGGCTGAGATGGTTCAATTTGATCGTGCCCGCCTGAGAGTCATTGTTATTCAATCAAGCCTTGTGCTCGTCGCTAGCGTCGCCCTTAATCCATTTGTTCTGAAGACGTTCGGATTTATAAACGGTTGGCCAGACTGGAATGCAGGCACGCTGAGGAATTCGCTTCTCGTCACTCTCGGTATTCATTTTGCTTTAGTCGTGATCTTCTTCCCAGCGTATCGTAACGGCGGAAGGATAATCGCTCTGATCGGAATGTCGGGTATTGTCCTCTCGGTTTTAGGCCTCGCGTTGATGGCGTTCACTAGTTGAAGTCATATATTCTAATCCATGATACGAATTTTAAAGGTGAGCGGGCGGCGGCGGCGCCTAATAGGTTGGATCTAACTCTCACCGGCGCCCCAGAATGCGGTCGAGGTCGAGGCGCGAGATCGCGACCAGCGAGAGCACGCCGACGATCACCGTGAGGATCAGCGCGAGCGCCGAGCCGAGCGGCCAGTTCTGCGCATAGGTGAAGGCGATCTCGATGTCGTGGGTTGCGACGATCACCGACTGGCCGCCGAGGATCTTCGACTCCGCCACGGCGCCGACGGCGAGGACGAAGGTCAGCAGCATACCGATCATGATGCCGGGCATCGCGAGCGGCAGCTCGATCTCGCGCCAGATCATCAGCCGCGAGGCGCCGAGGTCGCGGGCCGCCTCGACGAGCTCCTTCGGCACCATCGCGAGCCCGAGCACCATCGGGAACAGCATGAAGGGCAGGTAGACGTAGACCATCCCGAACAGCGTGGCGCCGGGGGTGTAGAGCACGTCAGGGCCCGCCATGCCGATGAGCTTAAGTGCGCCGTCGAGCACGCCGTTCTTGATGAAGAATAGCGACCAGCCGTAGAGGCGCACGTTCTCCGATACGAAGAGCGGGAACACGAACAGGACGCTCACAAAGCCCGCCCAGCGGCCGAACACCCGGGCGAGCCCCCACGCGATCGGGTAGGCGATGATCGCGAGCAGCACGACGGTCGCCGTCGCGAGGGCGAGCGACCAGACGAACGACGTCCAAACCGTGTTCGCGGGATCGAAGATCGTCTCGAAATTCTCGAGCGTGAAGGAGCGGAACACGTCGAAGCTTCGCGGCGTCGCAAAGGCGTAGGCCGCGACGGTGGCGAGCGGCGCGACGAAGCCGAGCAGCAGCGTCAGCAGGACGGGCAGCGAGCACAGCATGCCTCGCGAGAGCTTGCGCGGGGAGGCGGGGTTTGCGGCCTTTCCCTGCGCGTCGCCGCGGGCGGCCTCGACCGCGGCCGAACGGTTCAGCGTCACGTCGGCCACCGCGTCAGGTCCCGACCACGATGGCGTCCGCGGAGTCCCAGCCGATCAGCGCGGCGTCGCCCTCGCCCTTGCGGGCGTTGGCGCGGGAGAGCTCGAGCAGGAAGGTCTTCTCGCCCACTCTCACCTGATACTGGATGCGCGAGCCCAGGGAATATTCGTTGAAGACGACGCCGGAAAGGCAGTTGTCGGCGCCGCCGGGAGCGTCGACGAAGCGCATGAACTCGGGGCGGACGACGACCGCCGCCTTGTCCGCGCCGCTCATGGAAGGGGGCAGCGCGAGCCTGATCGGCGCCTCGATCCCCTCGATGCGCCAGACGCCGTTCTCGCGGGCGGCCTCGAAGACGTTCACTTCGCCCATGAACTCGGACACGAACTTCGTCGATGGCCTGGTGTAGATCTCCTCCGGCGTGCCGACCTGCACCAGACGGCCGGCCTGCATCACGCCGATGCGGTCGGACATCACCATCGCCTCCTCGAGGCTGTGGGTGATGTAGATGAAGGTCTTGCCGCTCTCGCGGTGCAGATCCTTCAGCTCCTTCTCCATCGCCTTGCGCAGCTTGTAGTCGAGCGCGGAGAGCGGTTCGTCGAAGAACAGCACCTCGGGGTCGTAGGCGAGCGCGCGGGCGAGCGCGACGCGCTGCCGCTCGCCCCCGGAGCATTTCATGACGTTCTTGCCGTAATAGCTCTCGGGCAGACGCACCATCCGGAGAAGCTCCAGCGCGCGAGCCTTGCGGGCCGCCGGCGCGATCTTCTTCACCTTCAGCGGGAACTCGATGTTCTCGCCGACCGACTTGTGGGGGAACAGCGCGAGCGACTGAAACACGAGGCAGGTCGGACGCCGGTTCGACGGAACGTCGTTCAGTCGCTGCCCGCGTAGCGAGATTTCTCCTTCGCTCGGAGCCTCCATCCCGGCCAGCATCCTGAGCAGCGTGGTCTTGCCGGAGCCGGACGGACCGACGATCGTCAGGAACTCGCCGTCGCGGATGTCGAGATCGATGCGCTCCACGGCCGCGAAGTCGCCGAACGTCTTGCGCACGCCGACGAGTTGCAGGATCGGCGGCGCGGACGCTTGGGCCCGTGCGAGCGGATGGGCGGCGGCCGTCATCATCTAAATCCTGCTGTCATGCGTGTCTGTTGCCGACGCGAGCGGTCCGGGCGGGACCGCCCGCGTGGCCGAACTCAGCCCTTGGCGCGCTTGGCGGCGGTCAGGATTTCGAGAGCCTTGTCGTAGTCCGGCACGATGTCGTATTCGGCCGAGCGCGACATCTCCTCCTCGAGGCTGTCGTACTGGATCGCGTCGAGCTCCTCCTTGGTGAAGAGGTCGAAGCACGCCTTATTCCCCATCTGGGCGACCGGATTGAACGTGCCCTCGGCGAAGGCGACGGTGTGGGCGACCGCGGGGTCCTGAACATGTTTCAGGAACTCGGTCGCGAGCGGCGACAGGTTCGGGTTGTTCACCGTGGAGGTGATCTCGATCCACGCGACGCCACCCTTGCCGTCGATCGGCCCCTTGAGCGGCGTCACCGCGCGCAGGTTGGGGTGGCCGTCGGCGCGGGCGGGCGACACCGAATAGGTCCCGCCGGTCATGTGCAGATCGATCTCGCCGGACACCAGCGCCTGGTTCATCGCCGCGATGTCGCCGACGAGCTTGGCGCCTCCGAAGATGCGCTTCGCAGTCTCGGTGAACTTCTCCAGTTCGGCGGCGTCATGCTCCTTGAACGGGTTGAGGCCTGCGATCAGGAAGATGTTGAAGACGTTCCAGTCGTCGGATTCGAGGATGCCGTATTTGCCCTTGAGCGAGGGGTCGTTGAAGATCTCCCAGCCCTGCTCTTCGGCGGTCTTGCGGCTGACCTTGTCGGTGTTGACGACGAAACTGTAGGGGCCGAAGCGCTGGGCCATGCCTAGCAGCTCCTTGCCGTCGTCGCTCATCGCCCAGCGGTACGGCGCCTTGAATTGCGGCAGCATCTTTTCGAAGAAGGGCTCGAACTCGTCCTTGGGCAGCGGCTTGATCAGCCCCTCGGGGTACATGATCTTCCGCGCCCAGGGATTGTTGACGTTGATCAGGTCCCACACCTTGGTCTCGCCGGCGCGGAGGCGGTTGATCATGGTGGGATCGTTCGTCAGGCTTTCCGCCTTGACGTTGGCCGACTTTTCGCTGCGGAACGGATCGAGCACCTGAGCGGAGTTGTATCCCTCCCAGCAGAGGATGTTCAGCTCCTTGTCGCGCGCCGCGAAGGCGGACTGCATGTTGACGAACGGTCCCGCAAGCGCGGCGCCGCCCATGATCTTCAATACGTCGCGCTTGCTGATGCCCGTCATGTCCGTGTCCTCCGTCCATGCGGCGGCCGAGGCCTCCGCGCGCCTGAAACGTTGCAAGTCGGTCAAAATCTGTGGTCGAGTATCGCGCGTTCTGTTGGGTTTACAACGCCCTTTTTCTGAGCAAGCTTGCTTCTGCATCATCCATTCGAGAGGCGCCCTATGGCATCCGAGACGACCCCCGCCGCGATCGTGACTGGCGGCACCAAGGGCATCGGCCGAGGCATCGCGCACGGTTTCGCGCGGGCGGGCTACAAGGTGCTCGTCGTCTCGCGAAATGGGGCCGAGGCTGACGCGATCGCAGCCGAGATCGGTGGCGGCGCGAGCGGGCTCGCAGTCGACGTCGCCGATCCGGAATCGGTCGAGGCGATGGCGGCCAAGGCCGTGGAGCGCTACGGCTCGATCGACGTCCTGTGCGCGAATGCGGGCGTCTTCCCGGCCGCAAAGCTCGGCGAGATGACCGCGGCCGATTTCGATCACGTCATCGGAATCAACCTGAAGGGCACATTCCTTTCGGTTTCCGCCGTGCTGCCGGCGATGAAGGCCGCGAAGCGCGGACGCATCGTGCTGACGTCGTCGATCACGGGGCCGATCACCGGTTATCCCGGCTGGTCGCATTACGGGGCGAGCAAGGCCGGACAGCTCGGCTTCATGCGCACCGCCGCAATCGAGCTCGCGCCGTTCGGCATCACCGTCAACGCGGTCATGCCGGGCAATATCCTAACCGAGGGTCTCGACGGACTGGGCGAAGAGTATCTCGCCAAAATGGCGGCCTCGATCCCGATGCGCCGGCTGGGCTCGGTGGACGACATCGCCGCCGCTGCGCTGTTCTTCGCAAGCGACGCCGCGGGCTACATCACCGGCCAGACCATTGTGGTCGACGGCGGCCAGGTGCTGCCCGAGAGCGCCGGCGCACTGGAGGCGATGGACGCCTGATTGAAGTGTCCGGCGGTCCTCGCAGCGCAAGGCGGGAGAGGACTTCAGAGCTGCGTCAGGGACGCGTCGAGCGTTTCGACCAGCAGGTCGGCATGGTCCCGCCCGAAGATCAGCGGCGGGCGGATCTTCAGCACGTTGCCATAGCGGCCGGCGGCCCCGATCAGGATGTGGCGATCGCGCAGCGCGTTGATGATGTGGCTTGCGATTTCCGGCGCGGGCGTCATCGCGTCGCGGTCGCTGACGAACTCGACGCCGAGATAGAGCCCGGCGCCGCGCACCGCGCCGACCGCCTCGTGGCGCTGCATCAGCGCGCCAAGCCGCGCCATCATGTATCCCCCGACGTCGGCCGCGTTCGCGACCAGCCCGCGCTCCTCGATCTCCGCGAGCACGGCGAGTCCGGCCGCCGAGGCCACGGGGTTGCCGCCGAAGGTGTTGAAGTAGCCGACGCTGTCCGCGAAGCCCTGCATCAGGTCGAGCCGCGAGACGACGCCGCCGATCGGGATGCCGTTGCCCATCGGCTTGCCCATGGTCACGACGTCGGGCAGGACGCCGTGGCGCTGGAAACCCCACATGCCGGCGCCTGTGCGGCCGAAGCCTGGTTGCACCTCGTCGGCGATGAACAGGCCGCCGGCCGCGTGCGTGGCGTCGACCGCCCCCTTGAGGAAGCCTGCGGGATCGGCCGCCACGCCGTCGCTTGAGAAGATCGTGTCGACGAGGAAGCCGGCGAAGCCGTGGCCATCCTTCTCGAGGCTCGCGATCGCGGCCTTCACGTCGGCTTCGAGCTTCGCGCCGACCTCCGCGCCGCCGATCGGGGCGGGAACAACGCGCACATGCGGGCTAAGCGGCTTGCCGGGCCGGGAGGAGGGCGAGACTTCGGCCACCGCCGTGGTGTTGCCGTGATAGGCGTTGTCGGTCACCACGAAGCCGCGCTTGCCTGTGGCGATCGTCGCGAGGCGGAGCGCGACGTCGTTGCTCTCGCTGCCCGTGCAGGTGAAGGCGATCTTGTCGAGGCCCTCGGGGAAGGTCGCAAGCAGCCGGTCCGCATAGTCATGGACGATGTCGTAGAGATAGCGGGTGTGGACGTTCAGCGTCGCGATCTGCCTGGACACCGCCTGCGCCACGCGGGGGTTGCAGTGCCCGACCGAGGGGACGTTGTTGTAGACGTCGAGATATCGCGAGCCGTCCGCCTCCTGCAGCCAGACGCCGTCGGCCGAGACGACGTGCAGCGGCTTTTCATGGAACAGCACGGAGGTCGGCCCGAAAGACTGCTGACGGCGCTTCACCAGCGCCTGGGTCTCCGGCGGAAGCTCGCCGGGTCGGGCGGCGTCGAAGGCGTTGAGCGCGAGAATCTTCTGGCTGGCTTTCATCTCGATCTGCGGCCCCTCAGCCGTGGGCCATGAGGTAGCGGTCCGCGAGTTCGACCGTTCCGACGCTGTAGGAGACGCCCATCGCCTGGGCCATCGGCGCTTCGGAACGCGAGGCGACCCATGCCGTGAGCAGGATCCGGCGGAGCAGCAGAAAGGTCGGCATCATCGCCACGTCGTCGGCGCTCACCGGCGACACCGTCGCGTAGCCCGAGAGCCATGCTTCCTGAAGTTCGGGAATGAACGGCTCGTGCTCCATGAAGCTCACGGCCGCTGCAAAATCATACATGAACCAGGAGAAGCCGCAGTCGTCGAAGTCGATGACGCCCAGCCGGTCGCCATCGACCAGCAGGTTCGCGAGCCTGAGATCGGCGTGGATCAGGCCATAGCGCCGGCCCTCGGAGCCGTACGCCGCGGTCCGCTCCCGGAGCAGGTTCGATGCGCGCTGGATGACCGCGCGGCCGGCCTCGTCGAGGCCCATCCCCGCACGCCAGTCGCCCCAGAGCGGCCGGTCGCCGAGCATCGCGTCGAAGTCCCAGTTCTTCCGACGGAAGGCCGCGGGCGGCGCCCATGCGCGCACGTGGCCATGAAGCCGGGCGGTGATGGCGCCGAGCGTTCGGAACCAGGCCGGCAGGTTCTCGCCGGGCGTCGGCTCTCGCCCGCTCATAAATTCGAACGCAACGACGTCGCGCCAGTCGTCCCCGTCCTCGAAGCCGCCGAGCAGATCGCCGTCGGTCATCGCAAGCGGCTCCGGCGTCGCGGCGACGCCATCGGCGCGCAGCCCCTGGATCCAGGCGAGCTCGGAGCGGATCTCGTCGCGCGAATGATAGCCGGGCCGGTGGACCCGAAACACGATCGGCGCGCCGTTTCGGTCCTCGCCGAGGAAGGTGGCGTTCTCGGAGATCGTCAGCAGCCGGAGCGGCGCCTCCGGCGACAACCCCCATTGCGGCAGCGTCTCACGCAGCCGCGTCTCCAGCCGCTCCAGGAACGCGTCGTCGTACATCCGTAGCCCCGCCAAGGTCCCGCACGAGACATCCCATGGCGATGTGGCGATTGCAACAGAAGATGAGCGACCCGCCACATGGGCGCTGGGTCAGGCCTCGACCACGGTGATCCTGTGACGGCCGAGCGCCTCCGCGAGTCCGCCGGTCGGAGCAGCGTCGGTGACGAGCACGCCGATCTCCCGCCACGAGGCGTAGCGCGCGGCGAAGACGCGGTCGAACTTCGACTGATCGGCGACCACCATGGTCGCGGCGGCCCGGCTCGCGATCACCCCATAGACTGCGGCCGGCTCGACCAGGGCGTCGGTCGCGCCTTCCTCCGTCAGCCCGCTCGCGCCAAGGATCGCGAGGTCGGCGGAAAACTGATTGAGGAAGCGCGTGGTGTGCGCGCCGACCGTCGCCCCTTCGCTGGGGAGATAGGCGCCCGGCGCCATCAGCACGGTGATGGTCGGGTTGAGCGCAAGCACCGTCGCGACGCCGAACGAGTGGGTGATGACGGTGAGGCCCTTGTGCTCGACGCCGATCCTGCGGGCGACATGGGTCGTGGTGGCGCCGGCCCCCATCATCAGCAGGCTGCCGGGCCGGATCAGCGCGGAGGCGGCGCGCGCGATTCGTTCGCGCTCGGCGACGAACAGAGCATGGCGCTCTCCGACCGACGGCTCGGTGCTCGGGGTTCGGACCGCGCCGCCATAGGTGCGATTGACGAGCCCCTGGCCGGTGAGCTCGTCGAGGTCGCGCCGGATCGTCTCGGTCGAGACGCCCATGCGCGCGGCGAGCTCCGCGACGCGCAGGCTCGGCGTCTGCGTGATCTGCGTTAGGATCTGCGAGTGCCGCGAGGACTTTGTGAGTTTCATGCCGGGGATGGGAAATATGGGGGGGACTGCTGCGCACGATAGCACGGCGGCGAACCGATCGATCGGACCGGCGCCGCTGTTCCATTGGCGCTGCGAGCGGCCGCTGCTGGTCGCGTCCTTCGAGCGCCCGCAGGCCGCGCTCAGCTGGGCGATGGCCCGCCCCGGCTTCCAGACGATGTCGCGCGTCGCCTGGCTCGAAGTGAGCCGCGCCGACCTGACGCTGGAGGTCGATCCGTATTCGCTGTTGGCGGACAGCATCGCGCGCGCCGATCTGACAGATGCGGTCGCCATGATGACGTCGCGCGACGTGCGGTCGGCGCGGTCGGCGGAGGCGAGATCGGGCGCCGTGGCGGCGCAGTGCCTTGCGACCGTCGGCCTTAACAACGCCGTTCGGGCGGGCGGCTCCGCCGCGACCGAACGGCATGGCTTCGGCACGATCAATCTGCTCGCCGCGGTGTCGGCGCCGCTTGCGCAGTCTGCGCTGGTCGAGGCTCTCTCGATAGCCGCCGAGGCGCGGACCGCGGCCGTGATGGATCTCAACTGGCTGGTCGACGGCGCCGTCGCCACGGGGACCGGGACAGACTGCATCGTCGTCGCTGCGCCTGACGAGGCCGGCGGCGCGCCGTTCGCGGGGCTTCACACCGATGTCGGGGTCGCGATCGCGGCCTCGGTCTATGCGGCGGTCGCGCAGGCGGGACGCGAATGGATCGCCGAGCGGGGCCGTCCGGCGTAGCGCGGATCCCGACGCCCTCAATCGTCCTCGATCACCGCCACCACGTCGCCGGCCCGCACCGTCCGGCCCTGCTTCGCCCGCATGCCGACGATCTTGCCGGAGACCGGCGCGCAGATCTCCATCTCCATCTTCATCGCCTCGACCACGACGATCGGCTGGCCGGCGGAGACGTGGTCGCCTTCCTCCACCAGCAGCTTCCAGACGTTTCCGGTCATGTGGCTCGGCGCGGCGGTGCAGCCGTCCGGGACCGCGCCTTCGTCGTCGGCCGCCGGACCGCCGGAATCGCTGACGAAGCTGTCGAGACCGCGCGCCTTCCAGTCGGCGCGCTCCGCTTCGAACGCCGCCTGTCGGTGGGTCTGGAAGGCAACGATCCCCTCGGCGTTGTCGGCGAGGAAGCGGGCGTAGTCGCGGTAGGAGAACGCGCTGTCCTCGATCCGCACGTCGTAGCGCCCGTGCGGGAAGGCTTCCCGCATCTCGGCGAGCTCGGCCTCCTCGACGGGGAAGAACCGAACCCGGTCGAAGAAGCGCAGCAGATAGGGGTGGCCGGGCATGAAGGCCTTCGTGGTCCGCCAGGCGTTCCACATCTGTATGGTTCGGCCGAACAGCTGGTAGCCGCCCGGTCCCTCCATCCCGTAGACGCACATATAGGCGCCGCCGATGCCGACGGCGTTCTCCGGCGTCCATGTGCGGGCCGGATTGTACTTGGTGGTGACGAGCCGGTGACGAGGGTCGACCGGGGTCGCGACCGGCGCGCCGAGATAGACGTCGCCGAGGCCGAGCACGAGGTACTCCGCGTCGAACACGATGCGCCTGACGTCCTCGATCGAGCCGAGCCCGTTGATGCGGCGGATGAACTCGATGTTGTCCGGGCACCATGGCGCGTCGGGCCGCACCAGCTCCTGATACTTGCGCATCGCAAGCCGGATCGACGGGTCGTTCCACGACAGGGGTAGATACACGGTGCTGCTCGGGACCGTGACGTCCTCGGGGATCGGCAGCGTCCGCTCGATCTCCGCGAGGGCGCCGAGTAGGCGGTCGGCGGAGAGCGTCGCGCTGTCGAAATGCACCTGCAGAGAGCGGATGCCCGGCGTCATCTCGATCACGCCCGGCAAGTTGAGGCTCGCGAGCGCCTCCGCCAGCACATGCACCCGCATGCGGAGAGCGATGTCGAGGGTCATCGCCCCATATTCGACGAGCAGGTTGTCGTCGCCCGCCCGGCGGTAGACCACAGGCGTCGGGCCTGAATCGCTTGAGCGGAGGATCGGGCTCGCCACGTCGGCCGCCCGCTTCACCGCAGGCGCCGCGAGCCCGTAAGGCGCGAAGCGCACCGTGTCGCCGGGGCGGAGCTGGCCGATCTTCCACATCTCGTCGCGGGCGACGACGACCGGGCAGACGAAGCCGCCGAGGCTCGGCCCGTCGGGCCCGAGGATGATGGGCATGTCGCCGGTGAAGTCGAGCGAGCCGACCGCATAGGCGTTGTCGTGGATGTTGGAGGGGTGAAGCCCGGCCTCTCCGCCGTCCGCCCGCGCCCATCTCGGCTGAGGTCCGACCAGCCGCACCCCGGTGCGGTCGCTGTTGAAGTGCACCTCGTAAGCCGCATTGAAGATGTCGACGATGTCCATGTCGGCGAAGAAATCCGGCGCGCCGTGGGGTCCGGAGCGCACCCCAAGCGTCCAGGCGCTGGTCAACTTCGTCTTCTCGTCGTCTCGCGCGGCCTTCGGCTCGGCGACTGCGGCGTCGTCGATCTTCAGCATGTCGCCGGCGCGCAGCGCGCCGGTGGCGTGACCGCCGAAGCGGCCGAGCATGAAGGTCGACTTCGATCCGAACGCCTCCGCCGCCTCGAAGCCGCCGCGGACCGCGAGGTAGGTTCGCTGTCCCGGCCCCTCGATACGGCCGACGGCGACCGTCGAACCCGCAGGAACCCTGACGGGCGCAAAATAGGGGACCTCCACCCCGTCGAGCGTCGCCGTCATCGCGGCGCCTGTCAGCGCGATCACCGCGTCGCGGTGAAATTTCAGCGTGGGGCCGCTGACGGCGCATTCGAGCGCGGGAGCGCCTTCGGGATTGCCGACGATGCGGTTCGCGAGCCGGAACGAGCGGTCGTCCATCGGGCCCGACGGCGGCACGCCGACATGCCAGAGGCCGATGCGGCCCGGCCAGTCCTGCACGCTGGTCTGCGCGCCAGGCGCCAGCACCTCGATCGCGCGCGCCGAGAACGGAAAGCTCTTCAGCGCCGCGGTCGAAACCTCGCCCGTCGCCAGCACGTCGGAGGCTGCGATCGCGCGGAGATAGTCGAGATTGGTTTCGATCCCGAGCAGGGTCGTTGCCGCGAGCGCCGCCCGCAGCTTCGCCAGCGCGTCCGGCCGGTCGGAGCCGTGGACGATCACCTTGGCGAGCATCGGGTCGTACCAGGGCGTGATCTCGGTCCCGGTCTCGACCCAGCCGTCGACCCGGACGTCCTCGGGGTAGGCCACGCGGGTCAGCAGCCCGGTCGAGGGCCGGAAGTCCGCCTGCGGCGTCTCGGCATAGATCCGGACCTCCATGGCGGCGCCAGTGGGAACCAGACTATCCTGCGCCGGCAGCACGAAGTCGCCCGCCGCCTGCAACAGCATCCATTCCACGAGGTCGACGCCGAACACAGCCTCCGTCACCGGGTGCTCGACCTGGAGGCGGGTGTTGACCTCGAGGAAGGAGAAGTCCTCGCGCGCGACGTCGTAGATGAACTCGACCGTGCCGGCGGATTCGTAGTTCGCGGCCTGCCCAAGCGCGATCGCAGCCGCATGCAGGCGCGCGCGGACGGCGTCCGTCATGTTGGGGGCCGGGGTCTCCTCGACGACCTTCTGGTTGCGGCGCTGGAGCGAGCAGTCGCGCTCGCCAAGCGCCACCACGCCGCCTTTACCGTCGCCGAAGATCTGCACCTCGACATGGCGGGCGACCGCGACGAAGCGCTCGAGATAGACCCGCGCGTCGCCGAAGCTCGCGCCAGCCATGCGCTGCACAGCGCCGAAGCGGTCGCGGAGCTCATCGGCGTCGTGGCAGAGGTGCATGCCGATGCCCCCTCCGCCGGCGGTCGACTTCAGCATCACGGGGAAGCCCACGTTCTCCGCTGCAGCGGCCGCCTCGTCGACTGACTCCAGCAGGCCGGAGCCGGCGAGCAGCGGGACCCCCGCCTGTCGGGCGATCTCGCGCGCGGTGTGCTTGAGGCCGAACCCGCGCAGGTGCTCCGGCCGCGGGCCGACGAAGGCGATCCCGTGCGAGGCCAGCCGCTCGGCGAATTCGGCGTTCTCCGACAGGAAGCCATAGCCGGGGTGGACCGCCTGCGCGCCGGTCCTCAGGCAGGCGTCGATGATCGCGTCGACGTCGAGATAGCTTTCCCGAACGGGGGCCGGCCCGATCCGAACCGCCTCGTCGGCGTCAAGCGCTGGCCGCGAAAACCGATCGGCGTCGGAGTAGACCGCGACGGAGGCGACGCCGAGCTTCTTCAGCGTGGCGATGACGCGCCCCGCGATCTCGCCGCGGTTCGCGATCAGGACCTTGTTGAACATCGGGGGGCGCCCGCCGGTGAGAGTGAGATCGATACTTGGAGACGGGCCGCCCCTTCACCCGCCATGGCGTCAGCCATGGCGACCTCTCCCCGGCGGGGAGAGGTCGCGAGCAAAGCGAGCGGGTGAGGGGGCTCTTCGGAGGAGGACGAGCCCTCAGGCGTTCGAAGGGTCGAAGATCAGCACCCTGACGGGCGAGGGATCGAAGCCGTTGCAGGGGTTGTTGATCTGCGGACAGTTCGAGATCACGCAGAGCAGGTCGGTCGCCGCAAGCACGTCGACGTAATCGCCGGGCGACGAGACGCCATCGACGATCGCAAGCGCGCCAGTGGGTTCGATCGGCACGTTCATGAAGAAATTGATGTTCGGAACGATGTCCCGCTTCGTCATGCCGTGCTTCGAGACCTCGAGGACGAAGTTCTCGCGACAGGCATGCATATGGCGGGTGTGCTGACCGAAGCGCACCGTGTTCGCCTCGCAGGAGCAGGCGCCCGCCGAGGTGTCGTGTCGCCCGCAGCTGTCTGCGATGACGGCGCCCATCAGGCGGCCCTCGTTCGAGATCAGCCGCGTGCCGGTCGTCACGTAAGGCGCGCCCTGCGCGAGGATCGTGTCCTGAGCGCTGTAGCGCTCGGCATGGTCGTGCGCGTTGTAGAACAGGGTGTCGACGGCCTGGCAGCCTTCGAGGTCGATGATCCGCAGGATCTGCCCCTTTTCGACCAGTCCGGACCATGGCCGGTTCGCAGGGATCGTGAAGTCGTAGAACGCGTCCTTGGGCTCGAGCGTGACGGGCGCTGCGAAGGCCGTCGAGGACGGGGCGGCGGAGAACGATGGTTGCATGGGCGTCGCTCCTCAGTTCACGCGGAGATAGCGGGCGTTGTTCTCGAAGCCGCGGGCGGCCTCGGCCGTCGCCGTGCGGCAGAGGTCGTCGTCGGCGGGTTCGGCCACGCGATGCACGATCAGCTCGACCTCGCCGGGGGCGAAGAGCTCGTCTGGCGCCAGCGGATGCGGGCAGTTCGAGACGGCGACCAGCAGGTCCATCTCGGCGCGGAGATCCACGAAATCGCCCGCCTGCACCACGCCAGGGCGGAACGCCATGCGCCCGCTTTCGTCGTGGAACACCGGGGCGAACAAAGTGAGCGACGGCGCGACGTCGCGCGATCCCAGGCCGAACTTGGACGCCGCGAGCAGCAGATTCTCGCGGGTCGAGCGCAGCGTCGCGTCGCCATATTTCCTGAGGTTGGAGCTTGGCGTCGAGCCGCCGACGATCGCGTCATGCGCGCCGCAGGTGTCCTCGACGATCGACATCAGCGCACGGCCCATATCGGAGAACAGCACGCGGCCCTTGCGGAGTTCGGAGGTCCACTGGACCTTGATCGTGTCAGCGCTGTTGTAGCGCTCCGAAGGATCGGCGGCGTTCCAGAAGAACAGCGAGACGCCCGGCGTGCCGGAAGCGTTCAGCACCCGAAGCGCCTCGCCCTGCATGAGCTTGCCCGCCCAGTACCAGCCGCCCGGCAACGTCTCGCGCTCGCGTACGGCGGTCGGGTCAATGGCGGCGGCGTCCCGCGGCGTCGGGGGCGGCAGGGTCTTCGGCGTCGCGGTCTGGCCCGCGGCCTTCAGCTCGAGATAACGCTTGCGGTGCTCCGCGATGCGCGCGGCCTTGTCTTCGTCGCTCGTCATGGGGACGTGCCTCTTGGGCGCCGGGGCGTCCCGGCCGGGGAGGGCGCCTGCGCGGTTGGCGCGGCGCGAACGGAAGTCGCCGCGCCGCCGTGGTCAAGGACGGCGCGGACAGTCACGACGCAGCGGCGCGTCGAAGCCGGACGACGGACGGAATCGGTCGCCGGTGGAGAGGGGAGTCGGTCTGAGCAGGCATTCTGAGCTCCGTTCCGAAACGTCGTCGGACCTTGGAGAACGGGCGCGGACCATCACGGCGCCTGCTCAAGGCCGTTGAGGTCTCCCGGGATTTTGTCCCGCCGTGTCCCTGCCGGATTTCTCCCGGCGGGGCGGCAGCTCTCGGACCAGACCGTCGAACCCGACGCGGAACCCTAGCCGCCAACTCAGTGCCTGAACCATACAATCCGTCGGGTCGGAAACGTGAGCCTGAAAAGGCGGCACGGGGCTCAAATCGGCGGCAAGCGGCTCGCCTCGCTGGGCTCGACACGCGCAGCGCGGGCAGGGTGCCGGGGTCGCCTTCATCCCGATCGTCCCATGATGCCGCGCGGGTCCCCCGGTGTTGGATTTCCGCTTGACGATCCGACGGGCCGACCGTAGCTGAATGCAGTCCCGATTGGGATCCCAAACTGAGTTCACATCTGAGGGCGCCATCCGGATGACGGCGCATGTCCTCAGGCGAGGAGCCGCCGATGACCGACAAAATGCTGCGTCTCGCCCTGTTCCTGTTTCCGGGACAGCACCTTGGCGCATGGCGACTGCCCGAAGCGATCCCTGAACTGGACGTCGGCGTCGAGCATTACGTTCGGGCCGCGCAGCTTGCGGAAGCCGCCAAGATGGACGCGATCTTTTTCGAGGACCAGGCGGCGATTCCGCGCGCCAACGACTTGCTGAAGGGCGACACCTACGGGGCCGCGCATCCGCGCGCGATCCACTTCGATCCGACGATGCTGCTTCCGGCTCTCGCCATGAAGACCAAGCATCTCGGCCTGGCCGCGACCTCGACCGCGACGTATAACGAGCCGTACAACGTCGCGCGCAAATTCGCCTCCATCGACTTCATCAGCAACGGGCGCGCCGGCTGGAACCTCGTCACGTCGTTCAACGAGAACGAGGCTCAGAATTTTGGCCTCGACACGCATGTCCAGCATGCACTCCGCTATGAGCGCGCAAGCGAATTCATCGATGTCGTGACCGGGCTGTGGGACAGCTGGGAGCCGGGCGCCGTCACGCGCGACAAGGAAAGCGGCGTCTATTTCGACGTCAACAAAGTGAGGTTCCTTCAGCACGAGGGGAAATTCTTCAAAGTTCGCGGGCCGCTCCCCATGGGGCGAAGCCCGCAGGTGCGTCCGGTGATCTTTCAGGCCGGGTCTTCCGAGCCCGGGCGCGAACTTGCGGCGCGCACGGCCGACGTGGTCTTCACGCTGCAGACCGATCTGGCCGAGAGCCGCGCGTTCCGCGACGATATTCGCGCCCGGGCCGTCCGCTTCGGCCGCGATCCCGACACGATCAAGGTGCTTCCCGGCATCACGCCGATCGTCGGCCGGACCGACGAGGACGCGCAGGGCCATCGTGAGAGGATGAGAGATCTCATCCCCGAAGAGCTCGCCATCAGCCATCTGGCGCCTCATTCGGGAGGCCTGAACTTCCGGGATTTCGATCTCAACGGGCCGATGCCGGATCTGCCGGAAACCAATGCCGGCAAGTCGCATCGGGAGGCGATCATGGCCCTGGCGCGTCGCGGGAACCTTTCGATCCTCCAGACCGCCCGGTTCTTCGCCGAAGGAAGCTACATGAAGCTGGTCGGCTCCCCGTCCACGATCGCCGACAGCATGCAGGAATGGCTCGAGGGCGACGCCTGCGACGGTTTCCTGGCCGTGCCGACCCATTTCCCGGGCGGCGTGGAAGATTTCACCGGTCTTGTGGTGCCGGAGCTGCAGCGCCGCGGGATTTTCCGGAAAGAGTATTCCGGTCCGCACCTCCGCGACCATCTCGGCGTGGCGCGGTACGCGTAGGGCGCCCGAGGATCTCGAGCGATGGAGCCGTCGGCGATGCAGCCATTCCGCGCCTTGATTGCGTGCGCGCATCAGCGCAGCCCGAGCTTTGGGTCCGCGCCGGGAGACGGGACGTGATCAAGGCTCCGTCGACGGTGGAAATCCACGAGTTGAGCGAGATCAAGCGCGGCAAGCTCTCTCAGGAGGTCTATGCGTCTCTGAAGCGCGGCATTTTCGATTTCAGCCTGCCGCCGGGGCAGCGCTATTCCGAAGCCGCGCTCGCCGACATGCTGGCCGTATCGAGAACGCCGCTGCGTCTCGCGCTTCATATACTTGAGCACGAAGGCTATCTACAAAATGTTGGGGGACACAACTGCTGGCAGGTAAGGGGTCTCGACTTTTCTTACTATGAAGATCTTTACGATTTCCGGCTAGAGTTGGAAGCCCTGGCGATCCGGCTAGCAGCGAAGGCCGGTCCATTTCCGCAACTGGACGCGCTCGCAGAGCTTTGGTGCGCGCAAAAAGCCGAACGTCGAAGGGATTCGGATTTCGTCGCCGAGAGCGATGAGAAGTTTCACCTGGCGATCGTCGGTCTTGCGGGCAACACATCCATGCTCCGTACGTTTTCCGAGATTACGGACAGGATACGGATAATAAGGCGGGTCGATTTCATTTCCGAGAGACGCATCGATGAGACCTATGACGAGCATTGCCGGATCGTAAGAGCCCTGATCGCTGGCGACTTCGAAAGCTCCGAAAAACTTATCAGGACGCACATTGAAAAATCTCGCGAGGAGATAAGAAAAATTACCGCCTATAATATGAGCCTGAGGAAATAGTGCGGATCTCGGGCAATAGTCCTGGGATTCGAATAGCCCTCCTGGTTTTTCGGCGCGCCGGGGCCGGTCACGCGGCCGCCCTCGCGGCGAGCGCCTGCGCAAGGATGTCCTGCGCCGCCCGCGTCAGCGCGCCATGGGCCGAGCGGAACTCGTCGAGAATGGTGAAGTGGTCGGCGCCGTCGATCAGGATCAGGGCGCCCGGAGCGCCGCCGACGGCGCGGATTTCGGACAGCCGCTCGGAGTCGCGCACGAGTGCGGGCAGCTCCGCCGTGCCATAGGCGATCGCGAGCGGCTTCGGGACCGGCGGGAGACGGAGCGGCGACAGCGTCGCGATCTCGTCGTCCGTCAGGCCGAGCGGCGCGTTCAGGAAGGTGTCGCGGATCGGCCCGAGATCGTAGACCCCGGAGATCGCGAGTCCGGCGTCGACGGCAGGGTGCCCGAGCGCCATCGCGGCGAGATGGCCGCCGGCGGACCAGCCCGAGACCACGATCGGTCCGGCGACACCGTGTTTCGGCCCTTCGCGCCCGAGCCAGTCCAACGCCGCGCCGATCTCGGCGACGATCTCGCCGAGCGTCGCGTCGGGCGCCAGCGAATAACCCGGCATGGCGACCGACCAGCCGGCGGCGCGAAGCCCTTCGGCGTAATGCGCGAAGGATTCCCGCGAGTTCCGCTGCCAGTAGCCGCCGTGGATGAAGACGAGACAGGGCGCCGCCGGATCGGACGCAGGAAACAGATCGAACGCCATCCGAGGCGCCGTCCCGTAAGGAATGTCGAGCCCCGAGGGATTCGCGGCGCGATAGGCGGCGGCGAGAGCGTCGCGTTCGCGGATCAGCGTCGTGCTGTTCCGGACCGCCCGGTTGTTGTTGTAGGCGGCGTCGCGCTCGGCCTGGGAGAGCGTCTCCCAGACCTCCTGAGGCCAATCGGGCTTCTGCGCGCGCCCGCCGGCGCCGGCGTCGCTCACGCCGCGATCGCCTGCGGCAGGATCGGGCTGTCGGCGTCGAAGCGCTCGCCGGCGCGCAGGCAGAAGGCCGGGCGCAGCAGCCGCTCGGCGACGACGCGGTGATCCTCGTTGTCGCGCAGCAGGAAGCGGCCGCGGTCGTCGTTCAACACCGAGATGTCGGCGACGCGACCGATCGCCAGCGAACCGATCTCGTCCGTGCGGCCGAGCATCTTCGCCGGGTTGATCGTCACCATCGGCACGACCTGCTCCAGGGGCAGACCCAGCGCCATCATCGAGCTCATCGCCTGCGTCAGGCTGAAACGCGCCTGTCCCTTGAAGGGGTGGTTCTCGTCGTCGCAGTGCTCCTCGGGGGTGCCTGCGGGCGCGGGAACCTCGGTGTTGTAGCCGTGCATGTCGGCCCCGAGCGTATGCGGAACGACGCCGGCGTCGAGCGCCTTGCGCGCGAGCCGGTAGGAGAAGTGGCTGCCGTGGCCGACGTCCACCTTCAGTCCCCTGTCCAGCGCCGCCTGGATGACGTGGTGCACCTGTCCCTCGCGATTCACGAAGCCGCCGGGGTGGCGCGTGAACGGGTGGGCCAGCACGTCGCCTTCCTTCAGCAGCGGGATGACGCGCTCGATGATGGTGTCGGCGTCCTCGCCATTGGCGCCGCTCTCCGGCAGGCCCCAGAGCGTGCCGAAATGGACGTAGAGCGGCAGCTCGGTCTGGCGGCTGATCTCGGCCGCCATCTCCATCACGCGGATGCCCCAGCGCGCGAAGCCGCCGATCTCGGCGTGGCCCTTGATGCCGCGGACGATGTCCTTGTTGGCGTTCGCCGAGCGCACCGTGGCGTCGATGTCGACGCCGTCCGGGCTGTAGAGGTTCGGATAGAAATGCCCCTCGAGCCCGCCGACGAGGTAGGCCGACAGGAAGGCGTAGATGTTGGTCTTCGCGGGCTCGGCGATGAACTTGCGGAAGCCCGGCAGAGTCATGCAGGAGGGGCCGCCCTGGTCGACGACAGTGGTGACGCCCGAACGCACGCCGACCATATCGGGGTCGAGCCCGAAGCGGCCCGTGACGTATTGATAGACATGGCCGTGGGTGTCGATCAGCCCCGGCAGCACCAGCTTACCCGAGACGTCGATCACCTCTCGCGCGCTGCTCGGCAGGATCGCCTCCTCAATCGCCGCGACCTTGCCGCCCTTGACGGCCACATCCCGCACGGCGTCGATGCCGGAAGCCGGACACATCACGCGACCGCCCTTCAACAGCAGATCATAACCGCTCGCTTCCGCCATTTTTGTTCTCCATCGCCAAGACCCGCCGGGCATCCTAAGCGGTTTGAAAAGCGAAGTATGCTTCGCAATTGCACATGCACGCCATATGCCAAGATGAGGGCAGCTCTGCAGCGAGCGACTGACCGAGATCCGCAAGAGGCGCAAACCGTGACAGAAAATTCCGTCGGATCAGATGCCTACAAGGACAGCTGGCCCCTCCTGGAGCGCCCCGGGTTCCTTGTCAGGCGTCTGCACCAGATCCACGTGAGCCTCTTTGCGGAGCGTTGCGCGAAGTTCCGCATCACGCCGCTCCAATACAGCCTGCTCTCGGCGCTTTCCGAACTCGAAGAAGCCGACCAAACCAGGCTCGCGCGCGCGGTCGCGATCGACCGCACGACCACGACCGGCGCTCTGAAACGCCTGGAGGTCCGCGGCCTGTTGCGCCGCGTCACCTCCGATCGCGACCGCCGATCGCAGGCCTGCCGAATGACGCCGGAAGGCGAAGCCCTGCTCGCAGCCATGGAGGCGGCCGCCCATGCCGCGCATGAGGCGACCGTGGAGAGCTTGAGCGCGACGGAACAGGCGACGCTGATCGCCTTGCTGAAGCGCGCGGTCGCCGCGCACGAGGGTCGCCAGGCGAGCGGAATGCCCTCGGCTTAGGCGCGCGTTGCGCGCCTGCTGTGCAGATTGCGCCGCGTCACCGCGTTGGCGAAAGCTGTGGTTCGGCGCTTCAAAGCGATGCTCGCTCTTCCCGCAACGCCGGAGCGTAGGACGCGGGATCGACTTCCGCGGGACGGCCCTGGAGATCGAGGGTGGCGATCCGCGGCGGCGTCTCGGCGATCACGCGCCCTCTGCGCACGACAAACAGCCGCGCCGCCTTCAGGCGGATCGCCTCGATGGGATCGGCCGCCTGGAGCACGACGAAATCGGCGTTTGCGCCGACCTCGAGCCCGTAGCCCTCGAGACCCATGATCTTGGCCGGCGTCGCGGTCACCGCCTCGAAGGCGGATCGGATCGCATCGCGGCCGGTCATCTGCGCGACGTGGACCGCCATGTGGGCGACGTCGAGCATGTCGCCGGAGCCGAGCCCGTACCAGGGGTCCATGACGCAGTCGTGCCCGAAGGCGCAGGGCACGCCGGCCGCGAGGAGTTCCGGCACGCGCGTCATGCCGCGGCGCTTCGGATAGGTGTCGTGCCGGCCCTGGATGACGATGTTGATGAGCGGATTGGCGATCACGGCCATCCCAGCCTCGGCGATCAGCGGGATCAGCTTCGAGACGTAGTAATTGTCCATGGAGTGCATGGAGGTGAGGTGCGAGCCGGCGACCCGCCCCTGCAATCCCAGCCGCTGCGTCTCGTAAGCGAGCGTCTCCACGTGGCGCGAGAGCGGGTCGTCCGTTTCGTCGCAATGGATGTCGACGCGAAGGCCCCGCTCCGCCGCGATCTCGCAGGCCGCGCGGACGGACGCCGCGCCTTCCGCCATCGTGCGCTCGAAATGCGGAATGCCGCCGACCACCTCGACGCCGCGGTCGAGCGCGCGGACGAGGTTCGCCGCGGCGGTCGGCGATCGGTAATAGCCGTCCTGCGGGAAGGCGACGAGCTGCAGGTCGAGATAGGGAGCGACGCGGCGCTTGACCTCGAGCAGCGCGTCGACCGCCAGCAACCGGTCGTCGCAGATGTCGACATGCGATCGGATCGCGAGCAGCCCTTGGGAGACCGCGAGGTCGCAGTAGCGCAGAGCGCGTTCGATGATCGCGTCGACCGTCAGAAGCGGCTTGAGCTCGCCCCAGAGCGCGATCCCCTCCAGCAGCGTGCCAGACTGGTTGAGGCGCGGCAGGCCAAGCGAGAGCGTCGCGTCCATATGGAAGTGCGCGTCGACGAAGGGGGGCGCGACGAGACGGCCAGCGGCGTCGATGACGCGCGCAGCCTCGCCGCCGATGTCCCGCTCGATCGCGACGATGCGGCCGCCGCGCACGGCGATGTCCAGTCCGTCGCGGCCGTCGGGCAGCCTGGCGTTGCGGACGATGAGATCATGATGCATCGGGGCGCTCGTTCGGCTGGAGGCGCGTTCGCCCGCGACGGATCGAACGTCGGCAGCGGACGCCGCGAGCCTTGATATCGTAAGAATCGGCTGGAGGCCGCCGGACGTGGCGGCCTCCAGCTTAAGGTCCGTTTTGTCAGCGCGCGACCACGGCCCCGGCGATGGCGGGTTTCCGGCTGAGCGCCAGATAGACGCCGCCTGCGACGAGCGTGCCTGCAAGCCAGCTCAGATCGGCTCCCCCGAGCAGGTTGACGGAGATCGGCCCCTGGAAGACGGGCAGAAGACCGTTCTGGAACAACCAGCCTGCGACCAGCCCGACCAGGAAAGCGATGACGCCGGGCCAGTTGACGTCGCCGTAGGCGCTGGTCTCCGGCGAGCGGTAGAGCTCCGCGACGTCGATCTTGCCCTTCCGCTTTATGTAGAAGTCCGCCAGCGCCACGCCCGCGAACGGGCTCAGCCACATGATGAGGCCGATCATCCAGTGGTCGAAGGCCTGTGCGAAGTTCGGCGCGAAGACGAAGTAGAACGTCACGGCGTAGCCCGCGGCGCCGACCAGCAAGGCGAGCACGATGCGCGGGATCTTGATGCCCATGCTCAGCAAGGCGAGCGTTGCGGAGTAGACGTTCAGGATGTTGGTCGCGATCGGCCCGTGCAGCACGAGAGCGAGCACCAGCACCGCCATCGGTCCCCCGAACACCGCGCTCACCATCTTCGCCGGATCGGCGTCGTTGGTGACGCTCGCGATCGTCGCTCCGAGCACGCCGAGCCACACCACCGGGACGTACATGCCGAAGAAGCTGTGCCAGAAGACGGAGGTGGAGGACTCCGTCTTGCGTACGAACCGCGAGTAGTCCGACGCCCAGGTGACCCAGGAGATGCCCCAGCCGATTCCGATGGCGGCGATCAGAAGCGTCAGCATGGCGAAACGCTCGGCGGGCGGAAGGGAACTGGTCAGGTCCCAGTTTACGACGCCCGGCTGGGTCCAGGCGCCGACGCTGATCACAGCCATGATCGCAATGGTCGCGGGCACGGTATATTTCTCGAAGGTCCGGATCGCATAGAAGCCGTACGTGCCGATGGCGATCTGCAGCGCCATGATGATCGTGATGACGACGAGGTTCGGGCCCGCCGTGTCCGGAACGCCGAACTGGCCGAGGATGCCCATCGAGATCTTCACGGGGAAGTAGGTGTTCACCCCGATCCAGCCGAGCGTCATCAGAAAGACGAGCGCCGCCGGCAGATAGGCGCCGCGCCGGCCGAAGGCCGCGCGGCTCAGCACCATCTGGTTGACGCCGGTCTTGTGCCCCATGACCGTGAAGGATGCGAAGAGCGCGCAGCCCACAAGGTTGCCGAGCACGATCACCGCGATCGTATCCCAGATGCCGAGCTTCAGAATGATGCCGAGGGCGCCGAGCGCCCAGTTGATGGGCGCGATGTTGGCGCCCGCCCATATCCACATCTGCTGCGGCCCGGTCGAGTCCCGATCCGCATCAGGAATTGGTTCGATCGCGTGATCGTCCAGGCGTAGTTCCGTTCCCGACATTTTGACCCCCGTCATTTGCCCAAGGCGCGCGAGCTGCGCGCCGATCGGTCCATCAATTCCATCGCCGTCCGCCGCTCAGAACGGGAACTCACGCTTCCCGAGCTGGATCGTGATCCACTTCTGCTCGGTCAGTTCCTCCCACGACGAGCGCCCGCCCTCGCGGCCGAAGCCGCTGTTCTTCACGCCGCCGAAGGGCACGTGCGGCTCGTCGGTGATCGTGCAGTCGTTGACGTGGACCATGCCGGACTCGAGCCGGAGCGACAGGTCCATCGCCTTCTGCAGATCGTTGGTGATCACCGCGGCGGAGAGCCCGTATTCGGTGTCGTTCGCGACTTCGAGCGCCTCTTCAGCGTCCTCGACGCGGATCAGCGAGACGACGGGCCCGAAGCTCTCCTCGTGATAGATGCGCATGTCGCGGGTGACGCCGGTCAGCACCGTCGGCTGGAAGTAGCGGCCCTCATGCTTGCCGCCTGTCACGATCGTTGCACCCTTGTCGGTCGCCTCCGCCAGCTGCGCGTCGATGAAGGCGCACTGGCTGTCGCGGATCAGCGGGCCGATCACGCTGGTCGCCTCGCGCGGGTGGCCGACGGGAATGGTCTTCGCCTTGGCGACGAAGCGCTCGCAGAACGCGTCGAAGATCGGCGCCTCCAGGATGATCTTGGAGTTCGCCATACAGACCTGGCCCTGGTGCAGGAACACGCCGAAAGCCGCGGCGTCGACCGCATAGTCGAGGTCGGCGTCCTTCAGCACGATCAGCGGGCTCTTGCCGCCCATCTCCAGCGTGAACTTCTTGAGATGTCTGGCCGCCTCGACCGCGAGCTTGCGCCCCGTTCGGGTCGAGCCCGTGAAGGTGACGAGCCGCACCCGCGGATCGGCCATGATGAGGTCGCCGACTTCCGCCGGAACGCCGGGGACGACGTTCAGCACGCCCGCCGGCAGGCCGGCCTCGTCAAAGATGTCGGCGATCAGCGCGCCGGAGATCGGCGTCTCCTCGGACGGCTTCAGCACGAAGGTGTTTCCAGCCGCGAGCGCGAAGGCGATCTTCTTCATCGACAGCAGGAAAGGCGAGTTGAACGGCGCGATGCCGGCCACCACGCCGAGCGGACGGCGCACCGACATCGAGATCTGGCCGGGCTGCGTCACCGGCATGGTCTCGCCCATGACGTGACGGACGTCGCCCGCCGCGCTCCTCAGGCAGTCGGTGACGTAGGAGATCTCCCACAACGCCTTGTTGAAGACCGAGCCGCATTCGTCGATCAGCATGTCGCGGATCTCGTCGGTGCGGCGCTCGATGACGTCGGCGGTCTTGAGCAGGATCATCTCCCGCTCGCTCGCGAGCGACGAGCCCCATTTGCCGAACGCCGCATGCGCGGCGCCGATCGCCTCCAGCACCTCATCGGCGCCGGCCTGCTGGATGCGGGCGAACACGGCGCCGTCGGCCGGGTTCAGGCTGTCGGCGACGATGTTGCGCGAGGAGCTCGTCCACGCGCCGCCGATGAAGAGCTTGTAGGTGCGGACGCCGTCGACGACGTCGTAGGACGCGGGATTCATGCTGCTGCTTCCTGGAGTTGCGGCTCGCGAAGGGAAGTCCTGGCGCCGAGGTCGCGGGCGATCATGTCGGCCGCCCGCTCGCCGATCAGCACGCAGGGCGCCATGGTGTTGCCGCCCGCGATCGCCGGCATCACCGAGCCGTCTGCGATCCGCAGGTTCTCGACGCCGTAGACCTTGAGCGAGCCGTCGACGACCGACATCGCGTCGCGGCCCATCTTCGCCGTGCAGGTCTCGTGGAAATAGGTGCCGGCGGCGTCGCGCAGGAAGCGCGTCATCGCTTCGCGATCGAGCGGCCCCGGCATCAGCTCGCGCTTGACGAAGGGGCGTAGCGGTTCGGAATGGCCGATCTCGCGGCACATCTCGACGCAGCGGAGCAAGGCGGTCACGTCGGCCGCGGCGCTCAGGAAATTGGCGTGAATCCGGACAGGGTCCTCCGGCCGCCCGCCGGTCAGCTCGATATGGCCGCGGCTCTCGGGCCTGATCAGGCCGGGCGCCAGCGTGAAAGCGCACGACGGATCGACGGGCAGGTTGTAGGCGGGGCCGGTGACCTCGGAGCCGAAGGCGCATTCCTCCAGCATCGGCTGGAGGTCCGGGGCCGGGAGGCTCGGATCGCTCTTCGCGAAGAAGGTGAACTCGGCCGAGTTGTTCCGCGGCGCCTCCGGTTCGCGGTACTCGAACACGCACCCGCCGACGAGGATGTGATCCTGGAAGTTCTGGCCCACGCCCGGCAGGCAGCCGAGGACGGGGAGGCGATGGCGCTTGAGTTCGGCCTCCGGCCCGAGGCCCGACAGCATCAGCGTCTTCGGCGTGTGGATCGCTCCAAGCGACAGCACGATCTCGTGGCGGGCCGCGACGGTCTCGATCCGGCCGTTCCGTTCGAATTCGACCGCCGTCGCTCGACCGGCCTCGATCACGACGCGGCGGACATGCGCGCCGGTGACGATCGTCAGGTTGGGCTGGCCGGAAAGCGGAGCGAGATAGGCGGTGGCGGTGGAGATCCGCGAGCCATCGCCGGCGACGTTCACGTTGGTGATCGCGCAGCAGCCGTCGCCCGCCATCGCCTCGGCGTTATGATCTTCGACGCGAGGCACGCCGAGCGACGCGGTCGCCTCCAGCAGCGCCTCAGTCACCGGAACGGGATCGCGGGGCAGGGTGATCCGCATCGGGCCGCCGCGGCCGCGCATCGCGGAGAACGGCCCGTCCCAGTCCTCGACCCGCTTGTAGATCTCGACCGCCGCTTCGTAACCCCAGCCGGCGTCGCCCGTCTCGCGCTCCCAGAGGTCGAAGTCGGATTTGTGGCCGCGCGCCCAGACCAGCCCGTTGATGCTCGACCCGCCGCCGAGCACGCGCCCCATCGGCAGCGGCGCGCGGCGGCGGTTGAGCGCCGCGCAGGGCTCGGACTGGAACCGCCAGTCGCGCTCGGAGCCGATGTTGCGCATCCAGACCTTCGCGATCCGAACGTCCTCGACGTCGTCGGAACCGCCGGCTTCGAGAAGCAGGACGTTCAAATGAGGATCAGCGGCGAGCCTGCCGGCGACCACGCAGCCGGCGGTTCCGCCGCCGCAGACGACGACGTCGTAGCGCCCGGCCGGATCGAACGACGCCTCTTGCACTGATCGACCCTCTCTCTCGCGTGCGCCGACTCGCTAATTCGTCAGCATGCCCCCCAATTCAATTCACGTTCCGTGCCAGAGCTGAGGCGCGAGCGAAGGCGTTGGATTTGGAGCCGCTCGCGACGCGAAGCCGCTTCGGCCGGCCGCCCCCAAGGGCCCGACGCTGGATGAATGGGCGCCGTCTGCCGGTTTCGCGGGCACCAGCCGGAACTTAAGCGAAGCTGACCGGCGAGCGGCTGAGCTCGCCATAGGCTCGCACCAGGATCCGCATCTGGCCGAGAAACTGTTCCTGCTCAGCCGGCGGCAGGGCGGCGATGGTCCGGTCATGCGCCCGCGCAGCGCCGGCCTCGACGCGGCCGAGCAGCTCCCGTCCGGCGTCGGTGAGGGTCGCGATCTTCATGCGGCGATCCTCGGGCGCGACACGCCGGGCCACGAGGGCGCGCTGCTCCAGCCGTTTCAGGACGTCGGCGATGTTGGTCCGGTCGAGCCCGACCGCTAGCGACAACGCCACCTGCTCCGCGCCGCCCATCTGGTCGAGCGCGGTCAGCACGCTGTACTGCACTGGCGTCACGCCCTCCGCCGCGCATTCCTCGAGGAACAGCGCGACGTGGATCTGGTGGAGACGACGGATCAGAAAGCCCGGCCGGTCCTGCAATTCGCGCAGCCGCCACTCGAGGTCGGGGCCGTGGCGGTCGGTCTCGGCGGCGGTGGCCCGCTTGGCCCTGGCTCCCGACGCCTTCGTCGCCTTGGTTATGACGTCGTGTGCTTTCGATCCGCTCGTCATGGGCCGAAGACTATCCCCCGTTCAGATGGTCTGGTTATAGGCCCCGACCTCGGGGCGGCGCCGGAGCGTCTCGTCGACCGCCTTGAACATCTCGCGCAGACGGGCCTCCGACACCGGGCTCTCGACCACGACGACGAGCTCCGGCTTGTTCGACGACGCCCGCACGAGACCCCAGGTCCCGTCCTCGCAGGTGACGCGCACCCCGTTGACGGTGACGATGTCGCGGATCGGCTGGCCCGCGATCGTCCGGCCCTCCGCCTGAAGCGTCTCGAAGGCCGCGGTGACCTCGGCGACGACGTCATATTTCACCTCGTCCGCGCAATGCGGCGACATGGTGGGAGAGCCCCAGGTCTTGGGCAGCGCGCGCTTGAGGTCCGCCATGGACTTCCCCGGGTTGCGGTCGAGCATGTCGCAGACCGCGAACGCCGAGACGAGGCCGTCGTCATAGCCGTAGCCGATCGGCGCGTTGAAGAAGTAGTGTCCGGATTTCTCGAAGCCGACCAGCGCGTTGAGCTCGCTGACGCGGCGCTTGATGTAGGAGTGGCCGGTCTTCCAGTAGTCGGTCTTCGCGCCGTTCGCGATCAGCACCGGGTCGGTCGCAAACAGCCCCGTCGACTTCACGTCGACCACGAACCGCGCATTCGGATGAACCGCCGACAGGTCGCGGGCGAGCATCACGCCGACCTTGTCGGCGAAGATCTCGTCGCCCTCGTCATCGACCACTCCGCAGCGGTCGCCGTCGCCGTCGAAGCCGAGACCGACGTCGGCGCCATGCTCCAGCACCGCATCGCGGATCGCGTGCAGCATATGCATGTCTTCGGGGTTCGGATTGTATTTCGGGAAGCTGTGGTCGAGCTCGGCGTCGAGCGGGATCACCTCGCAGCCCAGCATCTCCAACGCCCGCGGCGCGAAGGCGCCCGCCGTGCCGTTGCCGCATGCCGCCACGACCTTGATCTTGCGCGTCAGCTTAGGGCGGTCGAGCAGCCGGGCGAGATAGCGGTCGGGGAAGTTCTCGATGAACTCGAACGAGCCGCCGCCCCTCAGGTCGAAGTCGGCGTCGAGCACGATCTCCTTCAGGCGGCCCATCTCCTCCGGTCCGAATGTGAGCGGCCGCTGCACACCCATCTTCACGCCGGTCCAGCCATTGTCGTTGTGCGACGCGGTGACCATCGCGACGCACGGGGTGTCGAGCTCGAACTGCGCGAAATAGGCCATCGGCGACAACGCAAGCCCGATGTCGCGCACCTTAAGTCCCGCGGCCATCAGGCCGGTCGTCAGCGCCATCTTGATCTGGGAGGAATAGCTCCGGAAATCGTGGCCCACGACGATCTCGGGCGCGACGCCGAGCCTATGGATCAGCGTCCCGAGACCCATGCCGAGCGCCTGGACGCCCATCAGGTTGATCTCGTCAGGGAACAGCCAGCGCGCGTCGTACTCCCGGAAGCCGGTGTGGCGCACCATCGGCGCGGATTCGAATTCGTAGGTGTTCGGCTTGAGGGACGCGTGCGGCTTGGGGAACATCAATGGCTCGATCGACAAGCGGAGAAGCGGCCGCCGGGGAGGGGACGTGAAGCCGGCGGCGAGTCTGGCGACCGCTCGGGATCTCTGAGTTTGGGCGCAGAAATGCTCGTGTGCAACGCAGCGATGAGGAAGCTCCGGTCGCGCGTGGAACACGTTCCGTTCCGCGACGATCGCGACGCAGCTGGCGTCTTGCGCGGCCCTCCCGGTCGCAGCCCCGCGCCGGCGTGCAAGGCGGCGATGATCGGGATCGCCGGAGCCTTGCCGATGTCGGCCCTCATGGGCCGCTCGGCGTCAATCGCCGCCGGCGAGGCGTCGCGCGGCTGCTTCGAGCCTGGCCAGCGCCCGCCGCTGGTCGCGAAGAGCGCCGGTGACGTCATTCGTGATCTGCGCCCGTTCGATCTCCGCCGAGATACGGATGTCCGCCTCGTCACGATCGCCCACCAGGATGACGATCAAGCTTCGGACGGCGGCGCGGGCTCGGCTGCCGTCGTCGCGCGTTCGGCGGCTCGCATGCGATTGCAGCCATAGCCCGTCGATCGTGGCCGCGATCAGCACCGCATGGCTCGCGACCTTGTCGGCGGCCACGAGGCTGCGCAGGCCGTGACGGAGGTTTGACCGCATGCGGCGCTGGTAGATCGACTGGACGCGCCGATAGGGCTCCGAATGCATGATCTGCCCCCAGAACGCGAGCCATACGGCGCTTGTCCGCGGTTCGAACTCCTCCTCGGCGAGCGCCGACTCGTGGACCGCCATCACCCGTTCGAGCGGCGAGGGCGCCGCGCGCATCCGCGCCGCCGTCGCGCGCGAGAGGCGGGCCGCCATAAAGCGGAGCGTGGCTTCGAGCAGACCGTCCTTGTCTCCGAAATAATGCGCGAACAGACCCGGAGAGACGTTGGCTCGCCGGGCGATCTCGCCGAGCGAAGCTGCTCGGAAGCCGACTTCGGAAACGGTCTCGATCGTCGCTTCGATCAACTGGCGGCGCCGCGCCGCCTCGAAGGTTTGGATGGGCTCAGGAGCGTTCATCGCCTCACATTAGTTCGCTATTGAATGCGCGTTCAACCGCTATCGTGGCGCGCTCCACGACGGGATCAAAAAGCAGGTGCGTTGCACAAATAATTACCGAACTGTCGTCAATGAAATCAGTAAGATGCCTAATTTGCAGCGCAACAGCTTAATTTTTGCTATTGAACACTCATTCAACGCGATCTATGGACTCAGATGCGCCCAGATGAAGCCCCGGTGTTGGAGGTTGTCCGTGAAGCGTTCAATCGGTTTTTCGGCTATTCTCGCTGCGCTGCTCGGCGCCGCCGGTCCCGCTGCGGCCGCCGAGCCCGCCGCCTGCAAGCCCGTTCGCTTCGCCGACGTCGGCTGGACCGACATCACGTCGACGACGGCGATCGCCTCCCGCATCCTGTCTGCGCTCGGTTACGAGCCGAAGACGCAGGTTCTGTCGGTGCCGGTGACCTACGCCTCGCTGAAGAGCAAGGACATCGACGTCTTCCTCGGCAACTGGATGCCGACGATGGAGGCGGACCGGAAGCCCTATCTGGACGCCGGCCAGATCGAGGTCGTCGGTCCGAACCTCACCGGCGCGAAATACACGCTCGCGGTGCCGACCACGCTCTATGACGAGGGCCTGAAGAGCTTCGCCGACATTGCGAAGTTCAAGGATAAGCTCAAGGACAAGATCTACGGCATCGAGCCCGGGAACGACGGTAACCGCCTGATCCTCGGCATGATCAAGGACGGCAAGTTCGGGCTCTCCGGCTTCGATCTCGTCGAGTCCAGCGAGCAGGGCATGCTGGCCCAGGTCGATCGCGCTCAGCGGCGCAAGGAGCCGATCGTGTTCCTTGGCTGGGAGCCGCATCCGATGAACACCAAGTATTCGATCAAGTACCTGGCCGGCGGCGACGACGTGTTCGGCGCGAACTTCGGCGGCGCCGAGATCTTCACCAATCTGCGCGCCGGCTACGCCAAGGAATGCCCGAACCTCGGAGCGTTCTTCACGGGCCTCAAGTTCAAGCTCGACACCGAGAACAAGGTGATGGGCTACATCCTGTTCGACGGGATGGAGGCCGACAAGGCCGCCGAGAAGTGGCTGAAGGCCGAGCCCGAGGAATGGAAGGGCTGGCTCGACGGGGTCACGACGCTCGACGGGCAGCCGGCGCTGCCGGTCGTGCAGAAGAGCCTTGGAGTGAACTGAGCAGGCCGCCGGGGCGCGACCCGCTCCGCCGTCATCCCGCACTGCGTCCCGCTGCCGCCATGTCCGCGCCGCGGCGGGCGAGGGGACCTCAGGTCCGCAAGCGATCCGCGACGGTCGGCGCGCCCCGGCCTTCGCCCGTGCCGTCACTCCAGCATCGAGGCAAGGGCATATGTACGACTGGCTGGTGGCCCACAAAATCCCGCTCGGACCCGTCCTTGCGACCGGGATCGAATGGCTGACCGATCACGGTCAGGCTTTCTTCGACCTGATCTCGGTCGCGCTGTCGACGATGATCGACGGTCTGACCGCGTTTCTGCTCTTCATCCCGCCGCTCGCGCTGATCGCCGTCTTCGCCGCCGGCGCATGGTTTCTGCACAGGTCAATCGGGCTTGTCGTCTTCATCGTCCTGTCGCTGCTCCTGGTGATCAACCTCGGTTACTGGGAAGCGACGGTGCAGACGCTCTCGCTGATCATCTGGGCGACGGCCACCTGCATCGTCATCGGCGTGCCCGTCGGCATCATGGCGGCGCACAGGCCCTGGCTCTACCAGGCCATCCGTCCCGTGCTCGACCTGATGCAGACGATCCCGACCTTCGTGTATCTGATCCCGACGCTGGTGCTGTTCGGCCTCGGAACGGTGCCCGGCGTGATTTCGACCGTCATCTTCGCGCTCCCCGCTCCGATCCGCCTGACGCAGCTCGGCATTTCTTCGGTTCCGGAGAGCCTGAGGGAAGCGGCGCTCGCCTACGGCGCGACGAAGCGTCAGCTGCTCTTCAAGGTGGAGCTGCCGAGCGCGATGCCGACCATCCTCGCGGGCGTCACCCAGTGCATCATGCTCAGCCTCTCGATGGTGGTGATCGCCGCGCTGGTCGGCGCGGACGGGCTCGGCAAGCCGGTCGTGCGCGCGCTGAACTCGGTCAACATCTCCATGGGCTTCGAGGCCGGCATCGCGATCGTGGTGCTCGCCATCATCCTCGACCGCGTCTGCAAGCGGCCCGAGGCGCGCGCCCGGAGGAGGTCGGCATGAACGCGGTCGAGCTTCAGGACCTCGCCATCGTCTTCGGCAGGGCGAAGGCCGCGCTCGCCGTCGCCGACGCCGGCGGGGACCGGGACGCCATCCGCGATCAGACCGGCGCGATCCTCGGCGCCTACAAGGTCGATCTCGACATCAAGCAAGGCGAGATCTGCGTGCTGATGGGGCTGTCGGGCTCGGGCAAGTCGACCGTGCTGCGCGCGATCAACGGGCTCAACAAGACCGCTCGCGGCAAGGTGCTCGTGCGGCACGGCGACAAACAGGTCGACGTCGCCTCCTGCAATGCGGCGACGCTGCGCGAGATCCGCCTCACGACGGTGTCGATGGTCTTCCAGCAGTTCGGCCTGCTGCCGTGGCGCACGGTCCGCGACAATGTCGGCTTCGGGCTCGAGATACGCGGCATGCCCGTCGCCGAGCGCACCCGCATCGTCGACGAAAAGCTCGCGATGGTCGGCCTCGACCGTTGGGCCGACAAACAGGTGCAGGAGCTGTCCGGCGGCATGCAGCAGCGCGTCGGCCTCGCGCGCGCCTTCGCGACCGACGCGGACATCCTGCTGATGGACGAGCCGTTTTCCGCGCTCGACCCGCTGATCCGCGACAAGCTGCAGGACGACCTGCTCAGCCTGCAGCAGCGGCTGAAGAAAACGATCGTGTTCGTCAGCCACGACCTTTCCGAGGCGCTGAAGCTCGGCAACCGGATCGCGATCATGGAGGGCGGCCGGGTCGTGCAGTTCGGCACCGCAGCCGACATCATGCTGCGGCCGGCCGACGCCTATGTCGCCGAGTTCGTGAAGCGCATGAACCCGCTCGAGGTGCTCTGCGCCGACGCCGTCATGACGCCGCTCGCAGATCTCCGCCGCGACCGGGGCGAGGTCGTGCTGAACGGCGGCTCGGCCCGCCTGACGCTCGACAGCGCCGGCAAGCCGCTCAGCCTCAGCATCGACGGCCGCGATGCGCCGATCGGCCAGATCGGCCTCGACGGAGCCTGTTCGTCGCCGGGAGACCTCATGGTCGCGCCCGCCGAGCTGCCGCTGAAGACCGCGATCGACGTCCGCCGCGGCACCGACTACCCGATCGCGCTGGTCGACCAGCTCGGCCGTCTGGCCGGGCTTTGCGACCACTCCGAGATCTACAAGGGACTGCTGCAGAAGACATGACCGCCTCCGCATCGCACGCCCAGCGCGAAACGGCGCCCGCCTCGCTTTTCGGCCTGCAGAAGCTTCACATCGGGGGAGCCTATGTGGCCGCGACGAGCGGCGAGACCTTCCTCACGCTGAACCCCGCGAACGGAGAGGTTCTGGCCGAGGTTCAGCAGGCGTCCGCCGCCGACGTCGACCGTGCGGTCGCGGCGGCGACCGAAGCCCAGAAGGTCTGGGCCTCGATGACCGCGATGGCGCGCTCCCGCATCCTGCGTCGCGCGGTCGACATCCTGCGCGAGAGGAACGACGAGCTGTCCCGGCTCGAGACGATGGACACCGGCAAGGCGTTCTCCGAGACGCGGCTGGTCGACGTCGTCACCGGCGCGGACGTGCTCGAATACTACGCCGGCCTGATCCCGGGGCTCGAGGGCCGCTCCATGCCGTTGCGCGAGACCTCCTTCGTCTACACGCGACGCGAGCCGCTCGGCGTGGTCGCAGGCATCGGCGCGTGGAACTACCCGATCCAGATCGCGCTATGGAAATCGGCGCCCGCGCTCGCCGCCGGCAACGCGATGATCTTCAAGCCGAGCGAGGTGACTCCGCTCACGGCGCTGAAGCTCGCCGAGATCTACGCCGAGGCCGGCCTTCCGGCGGGCGTGTTCAATGTCGTCAACGGCGTCGGCGGAGCGGTCGGCGCCCTGCTCACCGAACATCCCGGCATCGCCAAGGTGTCGTTCACCGGCGGAACGGTGACTGGAAAGAAGGTGATCGCGAGCGCTTCCGGCTCCACGCTCAAGGAGGTCACGATGGAGCTCGGCGGCAAGTCGCCGCTGATCATCTTCGACGACGCCGACCTCGAACGCGCAGCCGACATCGCCGCCGCCGCGAACTTCTTCTCCAACGGTCAGGTCTGCACCAACGGCACCCGTGTCTTCGTCCCCCGAGCCCTGCTCGCGGGCTTCGAGGCCAGGATCGTCGAGCGTGCGCGGCGCATCCGGATCGGCGATCCGCTCGACGAGACCGTCAATTTCGGTCCGCTCTCGAGCATCCCCCATATGGAGAAGGTGCTCGGCTACATCGAACGCGGCAAGGCGCAGGGCGCGCGGCTGCTGACAGGCGGCTCGCGGCTGACCGAAGGCGCTCTCGGCCTCGGTTCCTACGTAGCCCCGACGGTCTTCAGCGACTGCACCGACGACATGGCGATCGTGCGCGACGAGATCTTCGGACCCGTCATGAGCATCCTGCCGTACGACAGCGAGGACGAGGCGGTCGCTCGCGCCAACGCCACGAGCTACGGCCTGGCGGCGGGCGTCGTGACCCGCGACGTCGCCCGCGCCCACCGTGTCATCCACCAGCTCGAAGCCGGCATCTGCTGGATCAACACCTGGGGCGAGTCGCCGGCCGAGATGCCGGTCGGCGGCTACAAGCACTCCGGCGTGGGCCGCGAGAACGGCGTCGAGACGCTGGAGCGCTACACCCAGACCAAGTCAGTCCAAGTCGAGCTCGGCGACTTCACCCCGGTGTTTTGAGCGGCGGAGCAGCGGCGCGTGTTTCGAGACGCCCGCTGAAGCAGGCTCCCCGGCAAAGGCCGTGGAGTTCCGCAACGGGCCTTATGCTGAGAAGCCCCATTGGGCCGCCTCGAAGCGCGCAGGCCATCTCAGCCGTCACGCCGGCCAACGTCGAACGGACCAGCCGCATGGCCCAGAACGATAAGCGCAAGGACTACGACTACATCGTCATCGGCGCCGGCTCCGCGGGCGCTGTCTTGGCCGCGCGGCTGAGCGAGGATCCGCACGTCTCCGTCCTGCTGCTCGAGGCCGGCGGCCCGGACTATCGGCTCGACTTTCGCACGCAGATGCCGGCGGCGCTCGCCTATCCGCTGCAAGGCCGACGCTATAACTGGGCCTATTACACCGATCCCGAGCCGCATATGGACGGCCGCCGCATGGAGTGCGGGCGCGGCAAGGGACTGGGCGGCTCCTCGCTCATCAACGGCATGTGCTACATCCGCGGCAACGCCATGGACTTCGACGGGTGGGCGCAGGCGCCGGGCCTCAGCAACTGGTCCTACGCCGATTGCCTGCCTTACTTCCGCAAGGCCGAAACGCGAGACGCCGGCGCGAACGACTACCACGGCGGCGACGGACCCGTGAGCGTGGCGACGCCGAAGCCCGGCAACAACGAGCTGTTCGAGGCGATGGTATCCGCGGGCGTGCAGGCCGGCTATCCGCGGACCGACGACCTGAACGGCTACCAGCAGGAGGGCTTTGGTCCGATGGACAGGACGGTGACGCCGAAAGGCCGCCGTTCCTCGACCGCCCGCGGCTATCTCGATCCTGCGAAGGCGCGCCCGAACCTCACCATCGTCACACATGCGACGACCGACAGGATCCTGTTCTCTGGCAAGCGCGCGATCGGGGTCGCCTATCTCCACGGGTCCAGCGACGAGCCGGCGACTGCTCATGCGACGCGTGAGGTGTTGCTGTCCGCCGGAGCGATCGCCTCGCCGCAGATCCTTCAGCGTTCGGGCGTCGGCCCCGCCGACCTGCTGCGCGACGTCGGCGTCGAGCTCGTGCTCGACCTGCCCGGCGTCGGGCGGAATTTGCAGGATCATCTCGAGATGTACCTGCAGTACGAGTGCGAGAAGCCGGTCTCGCTGGCGCCGGCGCTCAAGTGGTGGAACCAGCCGAAAATCGGCGCGGAGTGGATGTTCCTGGGAACCGGGCTCGGAGCCTCAAACCAGTTCGAGGCCGGCGGTTTCATTCGGTCGAGCTCCGAGTTCGCCTGGCCGAACATTCAGTTCCATTTCCTGCCTGTCGCGATCAGCTACAACGGGACCAACGCCTTCGAAGGGCACGGTTTTCAAGCGCATGTCGGTTCGATGCGCTCGCCGAGCCGCGGGCGGATCGCTCTCAAGTCGAAGGACCCGCGCGAGCACCCTTCGATTCTGTTCAACTACATGAGCGAGCCGCAGGACTGGCGCGAGTTCCGGGACGCGATCCGCATCACCCGCGAAATCATGCGTCAGCCCGCCCTCGACCCGTATCGGGGCCGCGAGATCGGACCAGGCGACGACCTGCAGACCGACGCCGATCTCGACGGCTTCGTGCGCTCTCACGCCGAGACCGCCTATCATCCCTCCTGCTCCTGCAAGATGGGCGAGGACGAGATGGCGGTGGTGGACGGCGAGGGCAGGGTGCGCGGGATCGACGGTCTACGCGTGGTCGACGCCTCGATCATGCCGCTGATCATCACCGGCAACCTCAACGCCACGACGATCATGATGGCGGAGAAGATCGCCGACCGGATCCGCGGCCGGACGCCCCTTCCCCGCAGCGACGCGCCCTACTTCGTCGCCGGCGACGCGCCGGCGAAGCGCCCGGCGCAGCGGGCGGCCTGACGGCGACGCGTCGTTCAGCGGCCCGCGCGCTCGGCGAGGATCTCCGACAGGTTGGTCTCGATCCAGTCCGCAAGCGCGTTGACCTTCTCGGCGGCCGCGCGGCCGAGCGGCGTCAGGCTGTACTCCACGTGCGGCGGCACCACCGGCAGGGCGCGGCGCTCCACCAGCCCGTCCTCCTCCAGCGCCTTCAGCGTCTGCGCGAGCATGCGCTCGCTGACGCCGTTCACCCGGCGGCGCAACGCGCTGAAGCGCAGCGTTCCGGACCGGAGCGCGACCAGCGCCAGCACCCCCCAACGGCTCGTCACGTGCTGCATGATCTTGCGCGACGGGCAGCGCGGGGAAAACACGTCGCCACGCGCCATGCGCTCCTCGAGCGGCGCGCCCGCGGTCAGGGGATCCGTCGCCATGACGCTTACCTTTGTGTGCGTACTTACGAAAAGTAAGCTAATGCCGTACCTAAGCGAACACAACGGCAAACCACGGAAGGACCCGCCATGTTCGCCATCACCGGAGCCACCGGCCAGCTCGGCCGCCTCGTCATCGACGCGCTGACCAACACCATCCCCGCCGAACGCATCGTCGCCGCCGTGCGCACGTCGTCCAAGGCCGCGGATCTGGCCGCTCGGGGCGTCGTCGTGCGCGAGGCCGACTACGACCGTCCCGAAACCCTGGCCGCGGCCTTCGCAGGCGTCGAAAAGCTGCTGCTGATCTCGTCGAGCGAGATCGGCCGGCGCGTCGCCCAGCATCAGGCCGCGATCGACGCCGCCCGCGCGGCCGGCGTCGGCTTCGTCGCCTACACCAGCGTCCTGCGCGCGCCCACCTCGCAGCTCGGCCTCGCCGAGGAGCACCGCCGTACCGAGGCGGCGCTCGGCGCATCGGGCCTCGCCCACGCCCTGCTCCGCAACGGCTGGTACGCCGAGAACTATCTCGCGAGCGTCCCGGCGGCGCTGGCGCACGGCGCCGTCTTCGGCGCGGCCGGCGAGGGCCGCATCGCCGGCGCCGCCCGCGTGGATTACGCGGCGGCCGCGGCCGCCGTGCTGACGCGGGACGACCAGGCCGGGGCGGTCTGGGAGCTCGCCGGCGCGCCGAGCTGGACGCTGGCGGACTTCGCCGCCGAGCTCAGCCGCCAGACCGGACGGACGATCCCCTACCGCGACCTGAGCGAGGCGGACTACGCCGCGGCGCTGCTGCAGGCCGGGCTCCCCGAGCCGGTCGCGCGGCTGCTGGCCGACAGCGACGCCGCTGCGGCGAAGGGCGCGCTCGACGGCTCCGGCGACGATCTCCGCCGGCTGATCGGCCGTGCGTCGACGCCGCTTGCAGACAGCGTCGCCCAGGCGCTGAAGGGCTGACCCTGCTCAGGCCGCGCGCTCACTCCGCGGCGCGCGCGGCTGCCTGCGGAACCGGGGCTTTCCGTTCCGCGCTCGGCGGCTTTCCGAAGCCGTCGAGATAGGCGCGCGAGAAGTGCGAGGCGGAGGAGAACCCGCATTCAAGCGCGACCGAGAGGATCGGCATCGACGTCTGGCGGATCAGCGTGCGCGCGCGCTCGAGGCGTATCCGCAGATAATGCTTGGCCGGCGACTGGCCGAGATATTTAAAGAACAGTCGCTCCAGCTGACGCGTCGAGAGCCGAACGGAGTCAGCCAATTCCTGGCTGCTGAGCGGATCCTCGATGGTCTTCTCCATCAGAGCGACGACCTTCAGCAGCTTCGGATGCGACACGCCAAGGCGCATGCGGAGGTCCATCCGCTGGCGCTCCCCGGCCTCGCGTATGCGCGGATGCAGTAACTGCTCGGCGACTTCAGACGCCAGCGCATTGCCGTGATCGCGGCTTATCAGCGCCAGCATCATGTCGGCCGCCGCGAAGCCCCCGCCGCAGGTCAGTCGATCGCGGTCGATCTCGAACAGCTCCGATTCGACCTCGGTCTCGGGGTGTTCGGAGGCCAGGCTCGGGATGTTCTCCCAGTGGATGGTGGCGCGGTAGCCGTCGAGCAAGCCGGCGCGTGCGAGCACGTAAGGCCCGGTGCAGAGGGCGCCGAGCGCGCGGCCGCGGGACGCCAGGCGACGCAGGACCGTGGTGAGCGCGCCATGGTCGATGCGGTGGACGTCGATCCCGCCGCAGACGAGCGCCATGTCGAGATCCGGCGCCTGAGCGAAGCTGCGCTCCACGCCGACGGCGACGCCATTCGAGGCGGCGCACGGGCCGCCCGTCTCCGAATAGATCGAGACCGCATAAAGCTCACGCCCGGCCTCGCGGTTTGCGAGCCGAAGCGGCTCGATGGCCGAGGCGAAGGCGATCATCGAGAACCGCTCGACCAGCATGAATCCGATGGTCATCGGACGCTCCGGGACGGAGCGGTTCGCAGCAGTCGTCGCGTCCATGTCCAGGCTCTCGCGCGTGCCCTCGGGCGCCGCTATGCGGCATCTATTTTCGCAGCCGCGGCGACGAGGTCAATCGCGGATTGGAGCGGTTAAAAGATGGCGCGCCGAGTCCCTCATTGCCGATGAGATGAAGGATCGGAGCCTGCTTCGCCGCGCCGTCGCAAAACCCCAAATCGCGGTCGCCGTCGGTCAAGCCTGCAGGCGCACGCAACGGCACGATCCTGCCGTCCTCAGAGGTCGACCAATGCGCCGCTTCTCACTTGCGTCCCTTCTGAAAGAAGCCGTCGACGGTCATCAGGGGTGGGGCCGGCAGTGGCGCGCCCCCGATCCGAAGCCGGCCTATGACGTCGTCATCGTCGGCGGCGGCGGACACGGGCTCGCGACCGCCTACTATCTCGCGACCGTGCACGGGATCACCAACGTCGCGGTGCTGGAGAAGGGCTGGATCGGCGGCGGCAACACCGGCCGCAACACCACGATCATCCGTTCGAATTACCTCTACGACGAAAGCGCGCATCTTTACGAGCACGCGCTGAAGCTCTGGGAGGGCCTGTCCCAGGAGCTGAACTACAACGTGATGTTCTCGCAGCGCGGCGTGCTGATGCTTGCGCATAACGCCCACGACGTTCAGAGCTTCAAGCGGCACGTCTACGCCAACCGGCTGAACGGAATCGACAATGAATGGCTGTCGGCCGAGGAGTGCAAGGCGTTCTGCCCGCCGCTCGATATCTCGCCTGACGTCCGCTACCCCGTCGTCGGCGGCGCGCTGCAGCGCCGGGCCGGCACCGCGCGCCACGACGCGGTCGCCTGGGGCTACGCCCGCGGCGCGGACGCGCGCGGCGTCGACATCATCCAGAACTGCGAGGTCACCGGCGTCCGCCGCGACGCGTCGGGCGCGGCGACGGGCGTCGAGACCACGCGCGGCTTCATCAGGGCGGGGCGCATCGGCGTGGTCGCGGCCGGCAACACCTCGCGGGTCATGGCGATGGCGGACGTGCGCATGCCGCTCGAAAGCTATCCGCTTCAGGCGCTGGTGTCGGAGCCGGTGAAGCCGGTGTTCCCCTGCGTGGTCATGTCGAACGCGGTCCACGCCTACATCTCGCAGTCTGACAAGGGCGAACTGGTGATCGGCGCCGGCACCGACCAATACACCTCATACAGCCAGCAGGGCGGCCTCCATATCACCACCCATACGCTCGACGCGATCTGCGAGATCTTCCCGCAGTTCACGCGCATGCGGATGCTGCGCTCCTGGGGCGGCATCGTGGACGTGACGCCGGACCGCTCGCCGATCATCGGCCGGACGCCTGTGGACAACCTATTCGTAAACTGTGGATGGGGCACCGGCGGCTTCAAGGCGACGCCGGGCTCCGGCCATGTGTTCGCGCACACGCTCGCGACGGGACAGCCGCACCCGATCAACGCGCCGTTCACGCTCGACCGCTTCCGGACGGGCCGCCTGATCGACGAAGCGGCGGCCGCCGCCGTCGCGCACTGAACGAGGGGCCGAGGCCATGCTGCTGATCGACTGCCCGTTCTGCGGAAAGCGCCCCGAGGTCGAGTTCCACTGCGGCGGCGAGGCCCATATCGCGCGGCCCGCAGATCCCGCGCAGGTGGACGATGCGATCTGGGCCGAGCACCTGTTCGTGCGGAAGAACCCGCGCGGTCTGCACGCCGAGCGCTGGCGGCATCTCCACGGCTGCGGCCAATGGTTCAACGCGCTGCGTGACACCTACACCGACCGCTTCGTCGAGACCTACAAGGCCGGCGAACAGCCGAAGCATCCGCTGACCGAGACGAGGGCGTGATGGCGCAGGCGTTCCGACTCCCCATGGGCGGCCGTATCGACCGGTCGAAACCGATCCGCTTCACCTTCGACGGCCGCATGATCGACGGCTTCACCGGCGACACCGTCGCCTCCGCGCTGCTCGCGAACGGCGTCCACCTCGTCGGCCGCTCGTTCAAGTATCACCGGCCGCGCGGAATTCTGAGCCATGGCTCGGACGAGCCGAGCGCGCTGCTGTCGGTCGATCGCGGGCCGGGGCGCGTCGACCCCAACAACCGCGCGAGCGTCGTCGAGGCGCGCGACGGGCTGAAGATCGTTTCGCAGAACCGCTGGCCGTCGCTCGCCTTCGATGTCGGCGCGGTGAACGACCTGCTGTCGCCGGTGTTCGTCGCGGGCTTCTACTACAAGACCTTCATGTGGCCGCGCTCCTTCTGGGACAAGGTCTACGAGCCCGTGATCCGCGCGGCCGCGGGCCTCGGCGTCGCGCCACAGGTCGCCGACCCGGACCGCTACGCCAACCGCCACGCCCATTGCGACGTGCTGGTCGTCGGCGCCGGACCCGCCGGCCTCGCTGCGGCGCTGGCCGCCGCCGAGACGGGCAAGCGGGTGATCGTCGCCGACGAGCAGGCCGAGCCCGGCGGCGCGCTGCTGCATCAGCCGGACGCCTTGATCGACGGTCGCGGCGCCGAAGCATGGCGCGCCGCTGCGATCGGCGAGCTCGACGCGCGCGAGAACGTGGTGCTGCTGCCGCGCACCACCGTGTTCGGCTACTACAACCACAATCACGTCGCGATGGTGGAGCGCGTCGCTGACCACCGCTCCGACGCGCCCGCCGGGACGCCGCGCGAACGGCTGTGGCAGGTGCGGGCCGCCGAGGTCGTGCTCGCGACCGGCAGTCACGAGCGCCCGCTTGTGTTCGCCGACAACGACCGACCGGGCGTGATGCTGGCCGAGAGCGTGCGCGTGTTCATCAACCGCTATGGCGTCGCGCCGGGCCGGAGGACCGTGTTCGCCACCAGCGGCGCATCGGCCTATGTGGCGGCGGCGGACGCAAAGGCCGCAGGGATCGACGTCGCGCTGGTCGACATCCGTGAGGAGCGGGAATGCGGGCCGGAAGCGGCCTGGCTCCGCGCCGCGGGCGTCGACGTGCTGACCGGACATACGATCGTTGGGACGCAGGGCCGCAAACGCGTCGAGGGCCTCGTCGTCGCGCCCCTCTCCAACGGCGGGGTCGGCGCGCGGCGCGTGATCGCCTGCGACTGCGTCGGCATGTCCGGCGGCTGGACCCCGGCCGTTCACCTGTTCTCCCAGTCCCGCGGGAAGCTCGCCTTCGACGCCGCGCTCGACGCTTTCGTTCCGGGCGTCTCGGCTCAGGCCGAGCGCTCCGCCGGCGCGGCGAGCGGGATCTACGATCTCGCCGCCTGCCTCGACAGCGGCTTCACGGCCGGGACGCGGGCGGCGGGCTCGTCGGCGCGCCGGACGTTCGCCGCGAGCGAGACCCGGATCGGCTTCAAGCCGGCGCGCGCGCTGCCGACCGACGCCAATCCGGCCAAGGTCCGCGCCTTCGTGGACTTCCAGAACGACGTGACGGCGAAGGACCTCAAGCTCGCCATGCGCGAGGGCTTCGAGTCGATCGAGCATGTGAAGCGTTACACCACGACCGGCATGGCGACGGATCAGGGCAAGACGTCGAACATGAACGCGCTCGGCATCGTGGCCGAGGGGCTTGGCCGGCCGCTGCCGTCGGTCGGCACGACGACGTTCCGGCCGCCCTATACGCCGGTCACCTTCGGCGCGCTGGTCGGTCCCGCTCGCCACGCGCTGTTCGATCCGATCCGCACCACGCCGATCCACGAGTGGGCCGCCGAGCATGGCGCGACGTTCGAGAACGTCGCCCTCTGGCGGCGCGCCTGGTATTTTCCGCGCCCCGGTGAGGACCGGCAGACCGCGGTCGCGCGCGAATGCAGGGCTGTGCGGGAGGGCGTCGGCGTGTTCGACGGCTCGACGCTCGGCAAGATCGAGGTCGTCGGGCCCGACGCCGCCGAGTTCATGAACCGGCTCTACGTCAACGCGTGGATCAAGCTCGGCGTCGGCCGTTGCCGCTACGGGCTGATGCTGAAGGAGGACGGCTACATTCTCGACGACGGCGTCGTCGCACGGCTCGCGGACGACCGCTTCCACGTCACGACCACGACCGGCCGCGCGCCGCGGGTTCTGGCGCATATGGAGGACTACCTCCAGACGGAGTGGCCGGAGCTCGACGTCTTCCTGACCTCCACCACCGAGCAGTGGGCGGTGATCGCCGTCCAGGGCCCGAAGGCGCGCGAGACGATCGCGGGGCTGGTGGCCGGGATCGACCTCTCGAACGAGGCCTTCCCGCACATGTCGGTGCGCGAGGGGCACATCTGCGGCGCGCCGTGCCGGCTGTTCCGCGTCTCCTTCACGGGCGACCTCGGCTACGAGATCAACGTGCCGTCCGACTACGGCCGCGCGGTCTGGGAGGCGGTGGTCGAAGCCGGCGCGCCGTTCGGGATCACGCCCTACGGCACCGAGACCATGCACGTGCTGCGCGCCGAGAAGGGCTACATCATCGTCGGCCAGGAGACGGACGGCACCGTGACGCCGGACGACGTCGGCCTCGCGGGCATGATCGCCAGGGCCAAGCCCGACTTCGTCGGCAAACGTTCATTGGCGAGGCCCGATCTCCTGGCGGCGGGCCGCAAGCAACTCGTGGGGCTCGCCACAAGTGACCCGTCGCTGGTGCTCGACGAGGGCGCGCAGATCGTCGCCGATCCGAACCAACCGATCCCGATGACGATGCTCGGGCACGTCACGTCGAGCTACTTCAGCCCGAGCTGCGGCCGCTCGATCGCGATGGCGCTCGTCGCAGACGGCCGCGCGCTGACCGGGCGGACGCTCCACGTCACGACGCCGGACGGTTTCACCGCAGTCACCGTGAGAGAGCCAGTGTTCTTCGATCCCGACGGGAGCCGCGTCAATGCTTGAGAGCCGCTTCCTAGCCCGCCGCGTCGGGGCGCTGGATACGGCCGCGCGCGCCGTGTCGCCGTCTTCCGGCGTCGAGGTTCGTGCGCTTGGACCAGCCACCCGGCTTTCTTTCCGTGTCCGATTGGGCGACGCGCAGCCCAAGCTTGCGGGCCTCGACCTCGCGATCAACCGCATGGTCGGAACCGGCGAGCGGTGGTGCGCCCGGCTTGGTCCCGACGAATGGCTCACCGGCGCCCCCGAGGCCGACAACGAGCTGATTCAGGGCGAGATCGAGCAGGCGCTCGAGGGCTGTTTCCATTCGCTGGTCGACGTCTCGCATCGCGATGTGGGCTTCGAAATCTCGGGCGCGGCCGCGGCCCAGGCGCTCAACGCCGGTTGCCCGCTTGATCTGGGCGACGCCGCGTTCCCCGCCGGCTCGGCCGCCCGCACACTGCTCGGCAAGGTCGAGATCGTGCTCCTGCGTCCATCCGACGCTCCGGTCTATCGCGTTGACTGCTGGCGTTCCTTCGCGGCTTACGTGCACGGCTTCCTCGTCGAAGCGGCGGACTCCACCGTCGCCGTCTGAGAGTCTTAAGCCTGACGCTAAGCGGCGCACGGAAGAGACGGCCGTCTCATCAGATGGCGCGCCGGATCGCTTCGCGACTGTCATTCCTCACGATCGGCGGCGGTTCGGATCATCTGCGCCGCTTGGCCTCGCACTTGCTCATAAGCATTTCATGATCAGCGCATTCGACCTCTTCAAGATCGGCGTCGGCCCGTCGAGCTCCCACACTGTCGGCCCGATGATCGCCGCACGGGATTATCGTGCGCGGGCGGCCGGCTTCGACGGCCTGGCCCGGATCACGGCCGAGATCTTCGGGTCTCTCGCCTGGACGGGGAAGGGGCATGGAACCGACGCCGCTTTGTGCCTCGGTCTGCTCGGGCACGAGCCCGCGACGGTCGATCCCGATGCGATGGAGGGTTATGTCGCGGCGCTGAGGGAATCCCGTCGGCTCGAAGGAATGCTCGTTGGCGTCTCCTTCGACCCCGCGACCGACCTCGTCTTCAATCGGACCGAGATGCTGCCGCTGCACACCAACGGCATGCGCTTCCGCAGCTACGGCGGCTGCGGCGAAATGCTGGACGAATACGTCTGCTACTCGATCGGTGGCGGCTTCGTCGTCACCGAGCAGGATGCGGCCGCGGCGGACCCGATCGCCTATCCGCTTCCCTTCGGCAGCGGCGAGGATCTTCTCACGCTCTGCGCCGAGACCGGCCGCACCATCCCCGAAATCCAACTCGTCAACGAGCTCGCGACGCGCTCTCAGGCCGAAGTCGATGACGGCCTCGACGCCATCATCCAGGCGATGTTCGACTGCATCGACCGCGGCATGGTGCAGGACGGAATGCTGCCGGGCGGCCTGAAGGTCCGCCGCCGCGCCAAGCGCATGCATGCGGCGCTGAACGAGCGCAGCCTGATCAACAGCCGACCTCCGCATGAGATCGTCGACTGGGTCAGCCTGTTCGCTCTCGCCGTGAACGAGGAGAACGCGTCCGGCGGCCGGGTCGTGACCGCGCCGACCAACGGGGCCGCTGGCATCGTGCCCGCCGTGTTGCGCTACCTCCGCGATTTCTGTCCCGGCTGGACGCCCGAGCGCGGCCGCGAGTTCCTGCTGGTCGCCGCCGCGATCGGCGGCCTGATCAAGCGCCGCGCGTCGATCTCCGGCGCGGAGGTCGGATGTCAGGGCGAGGTCGGTTCGGCTGCCGCGATGGCCGCGGCGGGCCTGACGTCGGCGCTTGGGGGCACCGCCGAGCAGATCGAGAACGCCGCCGAGATCGCGATCGAGCACCATCTCGGCATGACCTGCGACCCGATCGGCGGGCTGGTGCAGATCCCGTGCATCGAGCGCAACGCCTTCGGCGCCAACAAGGCGATCGTCGCCGCCTCCCTGTCGCTCCGCGGCGACGGCATCCATCGCGTGACCCTCGACGAGGTGATCGAGACGATGAAGCAGACCGGCGCGGACATGCAGGCGAAATACAAGGAGACCTCCCAGGGCGGTCTCGCGGTCAACGTCGCGGCCTGCTGAGGGCTTGGGCCGAAAGGCTCTGACACAGAGCGGTCAGCTACGAGCAAGGCAGCAAACGCGGGTCCCGGGCTTGGTTCCCAGCAGCGTCTGAGCGATCCAAGTCGCGTTTCCCTCAGACAATGTCGCTCGCGGAACAGCGGTCATGCGGCCCGCGATCATAATCCTTCCAGACAGCGCCGCTCGCGCCGCGATGGCCTCGGAGGATCCCGATGCTCGACGTCCTGACCACGCCGCTCCGGAGCCTGCTGCGGCAGCGTCAGTCCGGGCACAGCCTGCCGGCGGCGTTCTATCTCAGCCCCGACGTCTTCGAGGCCGACATGGAGCACATTTTCGGCAAGCACTGGATCTATGTCGGCGTCGAGCCCGACGTTCCGGAGCCGGGCGACGTCGCGATCTTCGACATCGGCAAGGCGTCGATCGCGGTGGTCCGCGACGACGACAACGAGGTCCGCGCCTTTCACAACGTCTGCCGCCATCGCGGCGCGCGGCTCGTCACCGACGAGAAGACCACCGTCGGCAACCTCGTCTGCCGCTACCACTCCTGGACCTACAACCTCGGCGGCGACCTGATCCACGCCGAGCATATGGGCCCGGCGTTCGATCGCTCCTGCCACGGCCTGAAGCCGGTCCACGTCCGCTCTCTCGAAGGTCTGCTGTTCGTCTGCCTCGCCGACGAGCCGCCAACGGACTTCGACGAGATGGCGAAGCGCATGGGTCCCTACATCGCGCCCCACAATGTGCGGAACACCAAGGTCGCCTTCCAGAGCGACATCATCGAGCCCGGCAACTGGAAGCTCACGATGGAGAACAATCGTGAGTGCTATCACTGCGGCGCCAACCATCCGGAGCTGACGGTTCCGCTGTTCGCCTATGGATTCGGCTTCGCGCCGGAGGAGATGGACGAGTTCGACCGCGCCAACGCCGAGCGCTACGGCTGCCTGATCGCGAAGAACCACGCGGACTGGGAGGCCGAGGGTCTGCCGTCGCGCGAGATCGACGAGCTCGACACGATGGTGACGGGCTTCCGCACCGAGCGCCTGCCGCTCGACGGCGACGGCGAGTCCCACACGCTCGACACCAAGGCCGCCTGCGGGAAGCTGCTTGGCGACCTCACGAGCGCGAAGCTCGGCGGCCTGTCGTTCTGGACGCAGCCGAACTCGTGGCACCACTTCCTGGCCGACCACATCGTGACCTTCTCGGTGCTGCCGCTCGACGCGGAGCGCTCGCTGCTGCGCACGAAATGGCTCGTCCACAAGGACGCGGTCGAAGGGGTCGACTACGACCTCGAGAACCTGACCAGCGTCTGGCTCGCGACCAACGACCAGGACAGCGAGCTCGTCGGCCTATGCCAGCAGGGGGCCCGCAGCCCGGCCTACCGGCCAGGGCCGTACTCGCCGAACACCGAGATGCTCGTCGACAAGTTCGTCAACTGGTACGCCGGCCGCATGGCCGAGCACATCGGCCGCTGACGCGATGGATGCGATCGTCGGCCCAATGGAGCCCGCGGAGGCCCGGCTCGCGAATCCGCGGCCATGGGACGCCGACGCGGACGACGAACTGATCTGCCGCACCGTGAGGGAGGAGACGCACGACGTCCGCACCTTCGTGTTCTCGGCGAAAAGTCCCCGTCGTTTCGCGCACCAGCCCGGCCAGTTCCTGACCTTCGCCTTCGAGATCGGCGGCGAGACCATCAACCGCTGCTACACGATCGCCTCCGCGCCGACGACGCCGGATACGGTGGCGATCACGGTGAAGCGCGTTCCCGGCGGCCCGGTGTCGAACTGGCTGCACGACACGATGAAGCCGGGCTCGGTCGTTCGCGCGATGGGCCCGATGGGCGAGTTCACCTGCTTCCGGCATCCGGCGGAAAAGTATCTGTTTCTTTCGGGTGGGAGCGGGGTCACGCCGATGATGGCGATGGCGCGCACCTTCCACGACCTGGGCGAGGCGCGCGACGTCGCCTTCGTGCATTCCGCCCGCACCCCGGCCGACATCGTGTTTCGCGACGAGCTCGAGCTGATGGCGCGCCACAACCCCGACTTCCGGTTTTCGGCGATCTGCAAGACCGACGGTCCCGCCGAGCGCTGGCCGGGCGTGCGGGGCAGGCTCAGCCGCCCGGCGCTGAAGCTCCTCGTCCCCGACTTACGCGACCGCGAGGTTTTCGTGTGCGGACCCGCGCCGTATATGGCCGCGGTCGAGTCGATGCTGGTCGAGCTCGGCTTCGACATGGCGCGGCGCCATGAGGAGAGCTTCGATTTCGACGCGCTCTCCGCGCAGGATACGGAAGCCGCGGTGGTCGCCGAGGCGGAGCTGGACTCTCGGCCGACCGTGCGGACCTACAAGGTCGAGTTCGCCAAGACGAAGCGCGTGATCGAGTGTGGGGAGGACACCACGGTGCTCGCCGCGGCGCGTAGGGCCGGCGTGCGTCTGCCGTCATCCTGCTCGAAGGGTCTGTGCGGCACCTGCAAGTCGAAGCTGGTCTCTGGCACGGTCGACATGAGCCATGGCGGCGGCATCCGCCAGCGTGAGATCGACGCCGGCATGGCGCTGCTGTGCTGCTCGAAGCCCACCAGCGACCTCGTGGTCGACCGATGATCGCAAACGCCGACGCGCTTCTGAAGCCGCTCACAATCAAGGGCCTGACGATCCGCAACCGCGTGATGTCGACGAGCCATGCGCCCGGCTACGGCAAGGACGGCAAGCCGCAGGAGCGCTATCAGCTCTATCACGAGGAAAAGGCCAAGGGCGGCATCGGGCTCACGATGTTCGGCGGCTCGTCCTCGGTGGCGCTCGACAGCCCGGCCGCGCCCTGGAACCAGGTCTCGGTCGCCGACGACAGCGTGGTGCCGTTCTTCCGGGAGTTCTCGGACCGCGTGCACAAGCACGGCGCCAAGCTGATGATCCAGCTCACCCACATGGGCCGGCGCACCAAATACGACACCGAGAACTGGTTCCCGACGCTCTCCGCCTCGCCTCGCCGAGAGCCGGCCTCGCGCACCATCCCGAAGGAGATGGAGCAGGAGGACATCGACCGCGTCGTCCGCGATTTCGCAGCCGCCGCGCGGCGCTGCAAGCAGGGCGGTCTCGACGGCTGCGAGGTCTCGGCGGCCCATGGTCATCTGATCGACCAGTTCTGGTCGCCCGGGGTGAACCAGCGCACGGACAGATACGGCGGCAGTCTCGAGAACCGCATGCGTTTCGGTATCGAAGCCCTTGAGGCGATGCGCGCGGAAGTCGGCGACGACTACGTCATCGGCATCCGCATGTCCGGCGACGAGATGATCGCCGACGGGCTCTCGCATGACGACTGCCTCGCGATCGCGTCGGAATACGCCCGTCGTGGGCTGGTCGATTTCCTCAACATCCTCGGCGGCCAGGCGCGCGACCACATCGCCCACGCGATCTCGCTGCCGAACATGAGCTTCCCGGTCGCGCCGTTCCTGTTCCTGCCCTCCGCGATTAAGCGCGAGGTGGACGTGCCGGTCTTCCACGCCCAGCGCGTGACCGACCTCGCGACCGCCGCCCGGGCCGTCCACGACGGCCATGTCGACATGGTCGCGATGACCCGCGCCCACATCGCCGACCCACATCTGGTGAAGAAGCTTTCCGAGGGCCGCGCGGACGACATCCGCCAATGCGTCGGCGCCGGCTACTGCATCGACCGCATCTATGTCGGCGGCGACGCGCTCTGCATCCAGAACGCCGCGACCGGCCGCGAGGCGACCATGCCGCACGTGATCGCCAAGGGGGACGTGCGGCGGAAGGTGGTCGTGGTCGGCGCCGGACCGGCCGGGCTCGAGGCGGCGAGGGTGGCGGCCGAGCGCGGACATCAGGTCGTGCTGTTCGAAAAGCAGGCGCTTGCAGGCGGGCAGATCGGCGTCGCCGCAAAGGCTGGCTGGCGCGAGGCGCTGTCGGGGATCACGCGGTGGCTCGTCGGCCAGGTCACGAAGCTCGGCGTCGACCTCCGATTCGGCGTCGCCGCGACCGAGGCCCTGATCCTCGCCGAGCGGCCGGACGTCGTGATCGTCGCCACCGGCGGCCTGCCCAGCCGCGGCCCCGCGAAGGGCGCCGAGGCGCACGCCGTCACGACCTGGGACGTGCTGACCGGCGCCGTCGAGCCCACCGGCTCCGTGCTGCTCTATGACGAGATGGGCCAGCACAACGCCGCCTCCACCGCCGAGCTGCTCGCGAAGCGCGGCTGCTTCGTGGAGATCGCGACGCATGACCGGATGGTCGGCGAGGAGCTCGGCGCCACGAACCAGCCGGTCCACCTGCGCGAGCTCTACAAGCTCGGCGTGGTCATGACGCCGAACATGGAGCTGATCGAGATCTACCCCGAAGGCAACCGGCTGGTGGCGGCGCTCCGCAACACCATGACGGACGCGGAGGAGGAGCGCGTCGTCGACCGGGTGGTGGTCGAACACGGAACGCTGCCTGTCGATGCGCTGTTCTTCGGGCTCAAGAACGCCTCGGTTAACAAGGGCGTGCTGGACCAGGGCGCGATCGTGCGCGGCGAGCCGCAGCCCTACGACCTGTCGGCGGGCTATGCGCTCTATCGCGTCGGTGACGCTGTCGCCGGCCGTAACATCCACGCCGCGATCTACGACGCTCTCCGACTCTGCAAGGACCTGTGAGCGTCGTGGCGAGCGGGCGCGGAACCGCCGCCGTCATGCCCGCCTTCGCGGGCATCCACGCCTTTACCGGCGGTCGGGACGCTCGACGCCGAAGTCGTGGATACCCGGCTGCGCCGGGCATGACGCTCGAACGCGCCGTCCGGGCCGCTTTCGCCGTCGTCCTCCGGCTTGACCGGAGGACCCATGTCCGGCGTCGAGCGCCACGTCCGGCATGGATGGTCCGGCCAGGCCGGACCATGACGGCTGCGGGTTGAAGGCGGACGGCGCGCCATGACCTACGCCCTTCCTGTCCTGGTCTTCGTCATGGTCGCGCTCGCGACGGCTCAGGCGCTGCGGCGCGCAGCATGGTGGCGGCAGGGCGCAGCCGCTGAGGTCGCCTGGGGGCCAGGGCTGCTCGCGCTTCCCAGGCGCTATCTCGTCGACGTCCACCACGTCGTCGCGCGCGACGCATACGCCTCGCGCATGCATGCGGTGGTTGCAGGCGGGCTGATCGTGGCGACGGTCCTCGCGGGGCTCGCGATCCTGCCGTCGCTCGGCGGTTCGCGGCTCTATTGGGCGATCGTCGCGCTCGCTTTCGGCGTCACTGCCGCCGGCTCGCTGCTCGTCGGGGCGCGGCGCTACCCGGCGAAGCCCCGACGGCTCTCGGGCGGGCGTTTTCAGATCCTGCCCTTTCTGTTGCTGGCCTATGCGCTCGGCGGCCTCGCCGGCGCGCTGCTGCTCGCCCTCGGCGCGGCCTCGACGCCGGCGCTGATCGCGGCGCTCGCGCTCTCGGGCGTCGGCGGCCTCGGCCTCGCCTACGAGGTGCGGCGCGGGCCGATGCGCCATGCCGTCGCTGGCGCGCTTCATCTCGTCGCCCATCCCAGACCCGGCCGTTTCCGGAGCCGGCTCGACACGGCCCTGGCGCCGCTCGACCTCGACGCAGCAAGGCTCGGCGCCGAGACACCGGCGGACTTCACCTGGAACCGGCTGCTCAGCTACGACTCGTGCATCCAGTGCGGCCGGTGCGAGACGGCATGCCCGGCCTTCGCGGCCGGGCAGCCGCTCAACCCGAAGCGGCTGATCCAGGACCTCGTGGCCGGCATGACGGCGGACGAGCCGCCCTACGCCGGCAGTCCCTATCCGAACGCCCGGGAGGTCGACCCCCCGGCCGCGCCGCTCGCCCGCCTCATCGGCCCGGACGCGCGCATCCACCCCGACACGCTCTGGGCCTGCACCACCTGTCGCGCCTGCGTCGAGGAATGCCCGATGATGATCGAGCACGTCGACGCCATCGTCTCGCTGCGCCGCAACGAGACGATGGAGTTCGCCCGCCCCCCGGAAAAGGCCGCCGACATCCTGTCCGACCTGCGCGGCGCCGGCGAGCCGGGCGGGCGGGCGCTCTCGGCGCGCACGGATTTCGCGGCGGGCCTGGATCTGCCGGTGATCTCCGCCCGCGGAGAGGCCGACGTCCTGCTCTGGCTGGGCGAGGGCGCCTACGACCTGCGCTATGGCCGCACCCTTCGCGCGCTCGTGCGCCTGATGCGGGACGCTGGCGTCGACTTCGCAGTGCTGGGCGCGGAGGAGCGGGACACCGGCGATCTCGCGCGGCGTCTCGGCGACGAGGCGACCTATCAGCAGCTCGCTCGCGCCAACGTCGAGACGCTCGGCCGCTACCGTTTCGGCCGTATCGTCACCGCCGATCCGCATGCGCTGCACGCGTTGCGCAACGAATACCGGGTCTTCGGGGGCGAGTGGACGGTCGTGCACCACACAGCGCTGCTGCTGGAGCTGATTGAGGCGGGCCGGCTGAAGCCGGGAGTCCTCGGTGGACTGTCGGTCACCTACCACGACCCGTGCTATCTCGGCCGCTATAACGGTGAGACGGAGGCGCCCCGCAAGGTGCTCGACCTGATCGGGGCGTCGCGTGTGGAGATGGCGCGCTCGGGCCGGCGCTCGATGTGCTGCGGCGGCGGGGGCGGGGCACCGATCTCCGACGTGGCCGGCGACAGGCGCATCCCCGACATCCGGATGGGGCAGGCGATCGAGACCGGCGCTGCGGTCGTCGCCGTCGCGTGTCCCACCTGCACCGCCATGCTGGAAGGCGTCACAGGCGTAAGACCGGACGTTAAAGACATCGCAGAACTCCTTCTGGCATCTATGGAGTTGGGCGCATGACCCGCGTACGGCGTGATCCGCGTGCGGATCGCCGCGCGGCGCAGATCGCTTCGCTCGACAGGCCGCGTTTCGATCTCGCCGGCCGCGCCGCAGACGGTGGCCCCGGCCGCCCCAGACGCAACCCCCGCACGGAATTCGCTGCGCTGCGCGTGACGGGCGCCGCCCGGCCGCGCTTCGACCGACAACACCGGGGCGAGGGCGCGGTCGCGCAGGTCGTGTCCGCCGCCTCCACGCCGAATGTCATCGTGGTCGACGCGCCGGCCTTCCTCGTCGCTGTCGTGCCCGATGCGCCCGGCGGTCGCCTCACCCAGCACGACCGGCAGCTGTTCGGCGCGGCGCGCACGCTCGCCGGCGCCCACGGAGCGGTGGCGGCGCTGGTCGCGGGCGAGATCGAGGGCCTCGGCGCGATCGGCGCGGATCGGGTCGCGGCGCTCGCCAGCACGCAAAACTATGCGCCGGACGTCACCGCCGCAGCGCTCGCCTCGGCCTTCGCGGCGTTGTCGCCGCGCCATCTGCTGTTCCCCGAGACGCCGGACGGCGGGGACCTCGCGCGGCGCCTGGCGCTGCTGACGGGCGAACCTCTGTTCCCGGACGTCGAGCAGCTTTCCGCGACGTCCGTCTCGCGCGCCGCGCGTGGCAAGCGCGTCGCGCAGCGCGCGGCGCCGGCGCGGCTGATGACGCTCGGCGCCGATGTCGTCGCGCCCTACAGCGGCCCAGCCCGTGAGGGGCGATCTGAGCCGCTTCCCACAGCGGAGGTTTCGGCGCCAGCGATCACCGACGCGCGGCGCATTCCGGCGGATCCGGCGACGACGCCGCTGACGGTCGCCGATTTTGTGGTGTCGGCGGGAAACGGCGTGACGGATATCGAAGCCTTCCGGCGGCTCGCCGAGGCGCTCGGGGCGACGCCCGGCGCGAGCCGCGTGCTCTGCGACGCCGGACTGATGCCGCGGGCCTCGCAGGTGGGCGCTTCCGGTTCGGTGCTGACCGCCACATGCTATCTCGCGCTCGGCGTCGCAGGCGCGCCGCAGCACCTGCAGGGCGTGGCGGGCTGCGAGCATGTGGTCGCCGTCAACACGGACCTCCACGCCGCCATGATCGAACGGGCGGGGCTCGCGATCGTGCAGGACGCGCAGCTCGTGATGCCCGCGCTGATCGCAGCCCTCGAATCGGAGAGGGCGTCATGAAGATCGTCGTCCTGCTGTCGGCCGGCGCGCATCCGGTTTCCAGCGCTCCGGTCCTGCCGCGGCTCGAAGCGCAGGCGCTGCGCCTCGCGCTCGCCCTGGGCGAAACCACAGGCCTCCACGCAGGACCCTCCGCCGCGCCGGCCGCGGACGCCCTCGGCCACGGTCTTGGGCTTCTGACCCATCTCGCCACGCGCGAGGGCGACGATCCGATCCCCGCGCTCGTCGCGGCGCTGAAGGCCGAGACGCCGGACCTGGTGCTTGCCGGACGCAGGGGGCAGGGCGGCGAGGAGACCGGCTTGGCGCCCTATGCAGTCGCCGCCGCGCTCGGCGTGACGATCGTCGCCGACGCCGTCGCGCTTGCGCCCGGCGCTGCGCCGGGCTCGCTCGTCGTCGAGCAGGCCCTTCCCAAAGGTGCCAGGCGACGGCTCGTCGTACGGCTGCCGGCGCTCGTCACGGTGCATCCCGGCGCGCCGGCGCCGGGCGCCTATGCCTATGGCGTCGCGCGCCGGGGCCGGGTGGACACGATCTGGGGAGTCGCAGGGTCCGCTGCGGAGCCGAATCCGATCGCCGTCGAGGAGCGCCCCTACCGCCCTCGGCCGAAGCTGATGCGCAGCGCGCCGGGCACCGGCTCCGCCGCCGAACGGCTGGCGGCGGCGACTGGGGGGATGGCTTCATCCGGCGCGAACGTCCTGGTCCAGCCGACGCCGGACGAGGCGGCCCGCGCCATCCTCGAGCATCTGCGGCGCATCGGCGTGCTGGCGCCCGCCGTCGCGAACAAGCCGGCGGCTTGAGCGCTCCTCAGCCGATTTCCCCCGCGATCTCCGGCGGAGCGATCGCGGCGACGTCGTCCTTCAGCTTCACGCCGGTGAGCTGCAGCTTCAGCGCCGTGCGAGCGAGCCAGGCGAGCTTCTCGGCGGCAAGGTCGTAGGACAGGCCGCCGAGGCCGTGGACGTTCGAGATGCAGTTGCGCTCGGAGTCGCGCCGACCGACCCGCGGCTCGTAGGTGAGGTAGACGCCAAGGCTCTCCGCCACGCTGAGGCCCGGACGCTCCCCGATCAGCGAGACCGCGAGCCGCGCGCCGAGCCGCTCGCCGACGTCGTCGCTGAGCGCGACGCGGGCCTGACGGGCGATGACGATCGGCGCGACCTTGAGGTCGCCGAGCCGCTCCATGCAGGCGCGGATCATCGGAGCGGCGTGCATCTGGACGCCGATCGACGACAGCCCGTCGGACAGCACGAAGACGATGTCGTAGCCGTGCTGCACGGCGTCGAGCTTTGCGGCGGATTCCTTGTCGAGCCGTCGTCCGAGATCCGGGCGCCGGAGATAGGTCGGGCGATCCGGCGCGAGGCTCGCGACGCGGATGGTCTCATAGGGGGCGAGCTGCTCTTCGAGAGCGTCGAAGTCGAGCGGCGCGTGGACGGCGTCGCGCGCCTTGGCGTGGGCGAGCTGGAAGTCGAGGACCGCCTTCAGCGGCATCGCGTCTCCGCTGCGGCCAAGGCCAATGCGGGCGCTGGTCGCCTGCCGCATCGAAGACCAGAGGTCGATGGGCGGGGGGACCGCGTCGTTCGCCATGTCGCGCGCCATCAGGCCACCAGCCGGGTCTGGTCGACGAGCCGGGCGACGCGCGGGTCGCGCAGGCCAAGCTCCCGGATGCGGCCCTCGGGCGTCACCATGTCCATGCGCTCCAGCCACGCCTCGAACTCCGGCGCCGCCTTAACCCCGAGCGCGCCGCGCAGGTACAGCATGTCGTGGAACGACAGGCTCTGGTAGTTCAGCATGATGTCGTCGGCGCCCGGCACCGCGATCAGGAACGTGCAGCCCGCGACAGTGAGCAGCGTCATCAGGCTGTCCATGTCGTCCTGGTCGGCTTCGGCGTGGTTCGTGTAGCAGACGTCGACGCCCATCGGCAGGCCGAGCAGCTTGCCGCAGAAATGGTCCTCCAGGCCTGCGCGGATGATCTGCTTGCCGTCATAGAGATATTCCGGGCCGATGAAGCCGACCACGGTGTTGACGATCATCGGATCGTAGGCGCGGGCGACGCCGTAGGCGCGCGCCTCCATCGTCTGCTGGTCGACGCCGTGATGCGCCTCCGCCGACAGCGCCGAGCCCTGTCCGGTTTCGAAATACATGACGTTCTGGCCGACCGTGCCGCGTTTCAGCGAGAGGCCCGCCTGATGGGCCTCCTTGAGGACCGAGAGATCGACGCCAAAGCCGTTATTGGCGGCTTCCGAACCCGCAACCGATTGGAACACGAGGTCGACGGGCGCGCCCCGGTTCATGATCTCGATGGTGTTGGTGACGTGGGTCAGAACGCAGGTCTGCGCGGGGATGTCGTAATGCAGGCGCAGGTCGTCGAGCATCTTCATCAGCGAGATTGCGTTCGGCACGTTGTCGGTCGCCGGATTGATCCCGATCACCGCGTCGCCGACGCCATAGAGCAGTCCGTCGAGCACCGAGACCGCGATGCCGCGCAGGTCGTCGGTCGGATGGTTCGGCTGCAGCCGCGAGCCCAGCCTGCCCTCGAGGCCCAGCGTGGTGCGGAAGGCGGTGACGACCCGTCGCTTCTTCGCGACCGCGATCAGATCCTGATTCCGCATCAGCTTCGAGACGGCCGCCGCCATCTCCGGCGTGAGGCCGGGGGAGACGGCGGCGAGCGCCGCGCTGTCGGCCTCGTGGCTGAGCAGCCAATCGCGCAAACCGCCGACCGTCAGATGCGAGATCGGCCGGAACGCCTCGGCGTCGTGGCTGTCGATGATGAGGCGGGTGACCTCATCATCCTCATAAGGCACGACCGTCTCGCTCAGGAAGGTCTTCAGCGGAAGGTCGGCGAGCGCCATGCGGGCCGCGATCCGCTCGGCGTCGGTCTCGGCCGCGATCTCCGCGAGTTCATCGCCGGACTTGCGGGACGACGCCTTGGCGAGAACGTCCTTAAGATCGTCGAAGACGTAGCGATCGCCGCCGAGATCGCATGTCAGAGCAGCCATTGGCGCCGTTCTCCGTCGCTGGTCGGTTCGGAGCCGGCGCGTGGCGCAGGTTCCGGGTCAGATCGTGAGACGATGATCTTTCCTGTGACGAAAGCAAGGGCGAGACCAAGCCTTGACCGCCATGCGGCGCCATCGCTGAATTCTATCAGCCGGGGAATGTTTTAGGCATGCCGGTTCCGGTCTCTGCCTAACCGCTTCGCACAGGTTGGCGCGCTGACCGATCGTCTGCGAGCGTAACGGCGTTCAGGATCGTCTGGAACGCGCATCGCGGTCGAGCCAAAAGGCCGTCAGCGGAACGGAGATCGGTTGCCAAGCCGCGCCGCGCGCGCTCCGTTAGCGTTTCCCGGCGCTTGGCGCTTCTGGATGTGGATGCATCGATGACCGACACCTGCCGCATCCGCGCCGCAAGCGTCTCCGCCGAGGTGTCGGCGAAGGGCGCGGAGCTCGTCAGCCTGAAAGACGCCGCAGGCGAGGAGCTGCTCTGGCAGGCGGGCCCGGAATGGCCGCGCCATGCGCCGGTCCTGTTTCCGATCGTCGGACGACTCTCGGGAGACCTGCTGCGCCATGACGGCGCCGCTTACCGCATGACCCAACATGGCTTCGCCCGAGACAGCCTGTTCGAGTGGACGGAGCGCTCCGAATCCCGTGTTGCGCTTTCGCTTGCCGACAGCGCCGCGACCCGGGCGGCCTATCCGTTCGCCTTCCGGCTGGAGCTCGTCTACGCGGTCGAAGGAGGGATCCTGTCGATGATCTCGCGCGTGACGAACCCGGGCGCCGAGGCTCTGCCGTTCTGCATCGGCGCGCACCCGGCCTTTCGATGGCCGCTCGCGGAGGGCGTTGCGAAAGACGGTCATGCGCTCGAGTTCGCGACCCAGGAGAGGGGCGTCGCGCGCTCCGTAGAGGACGGCTTGCTCGGCCCGGAGGAGCCCCTGCCGTTCGACGGCGTGACGCTGGCGCTCTCGCCGGACCTGTTCGCCAAGGACGCCCTGGTGCTGCCCGACGTCGCCAGCCGGTCGGTCCGTTATGTGGCGAAGGCGCCGGAGGGCGGCGTCGTGCGGGCGCTCACCGTATCCTGGCGTGGCTATGGCGACCTCGGCGTCTGGTCCAAGCCGTCCGGCGCGTCCTTCCTGTGCATCGAGCCCTGGCGCGGCATGGCGAGCCCGATCGGCTGGGACGGCGCGTTCGAGGACAAGCCCGGCGTCGTCCGGCTTCAGCCCGGCGCGACCATGGAGTTCGAGATCCGGTTTTCTATCGGGCCAGCCGGACGGCCATGAGAAGGCGGCGCCCGATCCAGGCGTCCCGCGCGGGACTGGTGCCGGATGAGGGGATTGAACCCCCGACCTTCGGTTTACAAAACCGCTGCTCTACCGCTGAGCTAATCCGGCGCACCTTCTAATTTACGAGCGGCGTCAGCTACTTGGAGCAATGCAGCACATCGCAGTCCGATTGTCCTGTGCCGTATTTCGTGACTACCCGCTCGCCGCTGAAGGCGAACGCTCATCGCCCGAACGGCCATTTTGGTCAAGCCTCGCGCTCGGCCCTTCTTGGCGTCGGGTCCCGTCTGTCCGTCAGGCCACTTTCCGCTTCCGGAGCGAGTAGAACATCATGGCCGCCGCGCCGATCCCCCACAGCGCCCACTTGAGCGGAAGCGCGTCGGCGGTCTCCGACCGGATTGGCAGAACGGTGATGGAGCCCGGCCGGGATTCGACGCCGGCCTTGCCCTCGGCTTTCGCGGCTTCGATCTGCTCTGGGGAGACGACCCATTCAGCTCCGCGAGATTTATCGTAGAGCATCGCTCCGACATAGACGGCGACGCCGACGAGTGCGGCGAGAAGCGCGCGCATACCAACTTTCATTCCAAGCCCATTCTATTGGCGCCGGGAATCGGCGCGGAGAAGCCCTCGATTAGCATCCTCCGGAGGCAGGCGGCGCCTCTTGATGCGACGCCGAGGGGCTCACGCAAAACGCTGGGGCTTGGCTTTCGCGATGTCGTCAGACGCGGGCGTAGACGTCCTCGAAGCGGACGATGTCGTCTTCCCCGAGATAGGGCCCCGACTGCACCTCGATCAGATTGAGCGGCAGTTTGCCAGGGTTCTCGAGGCGGTGCACGCAGCCGAGCGGAAGGAACACGGACTCGTTTTCCCGCAGCAGGATCTTCTCTTCGTCGCGGGTGACGAGGGCGGTGCCGTTGACCACCACCCAGTGCTCGGCCCGGTGGAAATGCTTCTGCAGCGAGAGCTTCGCGCCCGGATTGACGGTGATGCGTTTCACCTGGAAGCGGTCGCCCGCCTCGATCGATTGGTAAAAGCCCCAAGGCCGGTAGTTGCGGGGCGTCTGCGTGGCCGAGGCGACGCCTTCCTTCTTCAGAAGGTCGACCAGCGCCTTGACCTGCTGGTCATGATGTTTGGGCAGCACCAGGACCGCGTCAGGCGTCGCGATGACGATGAGGTCATCGACGCCATAGGCCGCGATCGCAGGACCCTCGCTGCGCAGGTAGCAGTTGGAGGAGCTGAGCGCATAGGCGTCGCCGACGCGGACATTGCCCTGTGCGTCCTTGTCGCCTAGGCCCCACAGCGCCGACCAGCTGCCGACGTCGGTCCAGGCGAAGCCCGCCTCCACAACGGCCGCTTTGTCGGTCTTCTCCATCACCGCGTAGTCGATCGAGATCGACGGCGCGCTGGCGAAGGCCGCGGGCGACAGGCGCAGAAAGTCCATGTCCTCGGTGGCGTCGGCGATCGACGTCCTGGCGGAGGCCAGCACGTCCGGGGCGTGGCGTTCGAGCTCCGCGATGAAGGTTCGGCAGTTCAGCAGGAAGATGCCGCTGTTCCAGGCATAGTCGCCGGCGCGCAGGTAGCCCTCCGCGACGCTGAGGCTTGGCTTCTCGACGAAACGTGCGACGTCGGCGACGCCCGGCGCGCCGTCGAGCGCTGCGCCGCGCTGGATGTAGCCGTAGCCGGTCGCGGGCTCGGTGGGCGTCACGCCGAACAGAACGAGGCGTCCGGCGCGCGCGGCCGCCGCGCCGGCGTCGACCGCCCTGAGGAAGGCGGCGCGGTCGCTGATGATGTGATCGGCCGGCATCAGCAGCATGAGGGCGTCCGGATCGCTGTCGCTTGCGATCAGAGCCGCCACGGCGGTCGCCATCGCGGTGTTGCGGCCCTCCGGCTCGAGAACGATGCGGGCGTCGTTGATCTTCTTTGCGCGAAGCTGCTCGGCGATCACGAAGCGATGTTCGGTGTTGGCCACCACCACCAGCGGCGCGAAGCGCGTGGCGTCGGTCGCCCGAACAGCCGCTTCTTGCAGCATGGTGTCCTCGCCGTTCAGCATCAGCAGCTGCTTCGGATAGGTCTCGCGGGACAGCGGCCAGAGACGGCTGCCTGCGCCCCCCGACAGGAGGACCGGATGGATCAGGGACGTGCTCATCTCGCTCCTGGACGCTTTCTCATGAACTGGACGGCGAACCGGTCTCAGAGCATGGCGGCGGGAAACTTTAGGCGAGCTTTACGGCGAGGCGCTTGGAAAGTGGCTTGAGCGACAAATCGGTGGTGTAGCGCCAGCGCATATCTCTCCGCAACGGCGCCTGACCGCCCTTCGGGAGGTGTTTCAGCCATCTGCGGCCCGGCCTCCCCGCGATATGCGCGTCAGGACGGAACGCGGAAATGAAAGGGCCCTACGCCGTAAGCGCAGGGCCCTTTTGTTTCGTGATCAGGCGGCCGCGCGGCCGCCCGTTCGTTCAGGCGTGCTCGTAGGTGTTGATGTCGCGGTCCTTGGTCTCCGGCACGAAGATCAGGCCGATGACGACCGTCATGAGCGCGAACACGATTGGGTACCAGAGGCCGTAATAGATGTCGCCCGTGGCGGCCACCATGGCGAAGGCGGTCGCCGGGAGCAGGCCGCCGAACCAGCCGTTGCCGATATGGTAGGGCAGGGACATCGAGGTGTAGCGGATGCGGGTGGGAAACAGCTCCACCAGCGCCGCGGCTATCGGGCCGTAGACCATCGTCACGAACAGCACGAGGATGAACAGCATCGCGATGATGCCGCCGGTCTGCGCGCGGAAGATGTCGAACGGATGCGCCATCTTCACGATCTGCGCGTCGCCCGCCTTCGGATAGCCCGCGCTCTGGAGACCTGCGAGCACCGCCTTGTTGGTTTCCGCCGTCGCGGCGCCCGCGACGTAGGGAATCTCCTGGTCGTTGATCCGGACCCTGGTCGGTTCGCCGGCCGCTCCGGCTTCGGTCGCGTACCGCACCGACGATTTGGACAGGAAGTCGCGGGCGAGGTCGCACGGCGCAGAGTATTTGCGCGTGCCGACCGGGTTGAACAGGCTGCCGCATTCCGCCGGATCGGCGATCACCGAAACCTTGATGGTCTCGATGGCGCGCTCGAGCGTCGGGTTCGCCAGCGTGGTGATCTGGGTGAAGATCGGGAAGAAGCTGAGGGCGGCGATCAGGCAGCCGCCGAGGATGATCGGCTTGCGGCCGATTTTGTCGGAGAGCCACCCGAAGAACACGAAGAAGCCGGTCCCGAGCAGCAGCGACCAGGCGATCAGCAGGTTCGCCGTATAACCGTCGACCTTGAGGATCGATTGCAGGAAGAACAGCGCATAGAACTGGCCCGTGTACCACACGACGCCTTGGCCGGCGGTGAGGCCGAGCAGCGCGATGAGGGCGATCTTCGCGTTCCGCCACTGGCCGAAGGACTCGGTCAGCGGCGCTTTCGAACGCGTGCCTTCCTCCTTCATTTTCTGGAAGGCCGGGGACTCGCTCAGCGACATCCGGATCCACACCGAGATGCCGAGCAGCACGACCGAAATCAAGAACGGCACGCGCCAGCCCCAGTCGGCGAACGCCGCCTCGCCGATGATCGTGCGGGTGGTCAGGATGACGATAAGCGATAGGAAAAGTCCGAGCGTCGCGGTGGTCTGGATCCACGAGGTGTAGAAGCCGCGGCGGCCCTGGGGAGCGTGCTCCGCCACGTAGGTCGCGGCTCCGCCGTACTCGCCGCCCAGCGCGAGCCCTTGCAGCAGCCGCAGAGCGATCAGGATGATCGGGGCCGCGATGCCGATCGTCGCGGCGTTGGGCAGAATGCCGACGACGAAGGTCGACAGGCCCATGATCAGGATCGTGACGAGGAAGGTGTATTTGCGGCCGACAAGGTCGCCGACGCGGCCGAACACCAAGGCGCCGAACGGGCGCACGAGGAAGCCCGCAGCGAAGGCGAGCAGCGCGAAGATCCCGCGCGTCGATTCCGGATACTGGCTGAAGAACTGCGCGCCGATGATCACGGCGAGCGACCCGTAGAGGTAGAAATCGTACCATTCGAAGACTGTGCCGAGCGACGAGGCGAAGATGACCTTCTTCTCCTCACGCGTCATCGGCTTCGCCCTCTCGGGCGCCAGAGTCGTGCTCGCCACCGCCATAATTTTTTACCCCCGACGTCCTTCCGGCCTCGTCCGCGCAGTGCGGCGTTCGCCTTGTCTCGCCGCCTCGTACGGACGGCTTTCCGCAACCGACGGCGCCGCTCCGTCTCCGGGGGAGGGCTGGCGCAGAATGTCGCAGGTCCATAGATACAGGCAGGGACGACGACTCGTCGACAGGAGCCGCGATGCGACGTTGGTTTATGAGACTTTTGGCGGCTTCGGCCTTGATCCCGCTTGGTTTTGCGGTTTCGGCCCGCGCCGAGTACCGCACGCCCTCAATTATCGCGGAACCGAGCGATCAACGCCCCGGCGCCGTGACGCGGCCGGCCGGCGCGCCGGATCGCGCTGCGCGGCGGGGCAGGCGGTCTCCCGAAATTGTGACTGCGCCCCAGACCACGATCCGTCCCCTCGATCCGCCGCGCTACGGCGCAAACGGCCGGCGCGTCAATGTGCCGGGAAGGCCCGACACGCTCGACGCTTTCGGCCGATCTCGAATCGGACTGCAGCGAGAGCCGATCGTCCAGAGCGGTCCGACGGTGCGTACCGACGCAGCGACCCGGATCAACCAGTTCCCGCCGCGCTAGGTCATTGACCCCGCGTCATTTTATTTCGTAGAGACCGATCACGATCTGACGCGGTGGCCTCGGCGGAGCCTCGCCGGCCAGGTTTTGGCGACCGCCGGGGGGCCGGCGCGAAAAATCATAAGTCGTGCGGCGGGCTGCGGGGATAATCGAACATGCTGGATGAGCAGGTCGACGCGGCCGCCGACCGTCCGCGGACCGTGTTCGATGCGCCGAGCGCGACCCTCGCGATCGTGGGCGTCGTCTTGGTGGCCCTCAGCCTGCGGCCGGGCATCGTCTCCACCGGGCCGCTTTTGCCCGCGGTCAGCGCTGAATTCGGTCTGTCTCACGCAGCGGCGGCGCTGCTTGTCGCGATCCCCGATCTGCTGATGGGGCTCCTCGCCCTGCCGACTCCATGGCTTGCGCGCCGTTTCGGCCGAGACAGGGTCATTCTGGGGGCGTTGGCGCTGCTTTGCGCCTCGATCGTCATTCGCGCCTTCGCCGCCGGTCCTTTCACCCTCCTCGGCGCGACAATCGGCGTCGGCGCCGGGATCGCCGTCGTCGGCGCGCTCATCGCGGGCTTCGTCAAGGCGCGCTTTCCCGCCAAGGCGGCGATGATGATGGGGATTTATGCGACCGCGCTATCGCTGGGCAGCACTCTCGCGGCGGCGGCTACGGGCCCCGTTGCGGCCGCTTCCGCCTCGGGCTGGAGGCTGGCTTCGGGCATGTGGGGCGTTCTGGGCGTGGTCGCGATCCTGGCGTGGAGCGTCGTCGTCGCCAGTGAGCGCGGGATGGGCGAAGTCAAAGTCGCGGGCGAACCGCGGACGGCGCTGCCGCTGGGGGACCCCAAGGCCTGGCTGGTCGCCCTGTTCTTCGCCTGCGACAACTGGCTTTTCTACGCGATCCTGTCCTGGACCTCGCCGATCCATCAGGAGCTCGGCTATTCGGCGACCACCGCAGGGCTGATCCTGGCGAGCTTCACGGCGGTCTTCATGTGCTCCAATCCGGTTTTCGGCTGGCTCAGCCGCTCGGAAGACCGGCGCCCGTTCCTGGCCCTGTGCGGTCTGCTGAGCCTGGCCGGCCTGCTTCCGCTCGCGATCTGGCCGGGCGCGGCGCCCTTCCTGTTCGTGCCGATCTGCGCCGTCGGACTGGGGGGCGGCTTCACCCTCGGCATGACGCTCCCGCTCGACAACACCCGCACCGTGGACGAGGCGAACGTCTGGAACGCCTTCGTCCTCACGGTGGGCTACCTCGTCGCGACGACGGGTCCCCTCCTTGTCGGAGCAATTCGGGACGTCGCCGGCGACTTCCGGCCGGCGATCTTTCTCATGGCGGCCGTGGCCGCTGCGATGCTCGCGCTTACTCCAGCCCTTGGGCCGCGGCGCCGGCCGCGCTGACCGTCCGAGCGCGACGCGCGACGTAAAGCGCGATCGCCGCAGCGTTCGAGACGTTGAGGCTGCGGATCTCGCCGGGCATGTCGAGCCTGGCGAGGCGGTCGCAGGTTTCGCGCGTGAGCTGCCGGAGGCCCTTGCCTTCCGCTCCGAGCACCAGGGCGACTCCGCCTTTGCCGAGCGTGGCTTCGTCGAGCGGGGCGGGGCCGTCGGAATCGAGCCCGATCCTCACGAAGCCACGCTCGCCCAGCTTGTCGAGCGCGCGGGCGAGGTTCTGGACCAGCACGATCGGGGCATGTTCGAGCCCGCCGCTCGCGGCCTTCGCCAGCACCCCAGTCGCCTCGGGGCTGTGGCGCGCGGTGGTGACGATCGCGTCGACCGCGAAGGCGGCGGCGGTTCGGACGATCGCGCCGACATTGTGCGGGTCGGTGATCTGGTCGAGCACGAGCACGAGCCCGTCCTCCGGAATGGTCTCCAGCGTCGGGCCGTCCAGCGCCTCGGCCTCGAGGTAGAGGCCCTGATGGACGGCGTCGGGCGTGAGCAGACGATCGATCGCCCCGGGCCGTACGATTTCGGGCGTGATGCGGTCGGCGAGGCCGGCTTCGGCGAGGCGCGCCAGGGCGTTCTCGGTCGCCATCAGGCGGATGAGCTTGCGGCGGGGGTTGGCGAGCGCCTCCGCCACGCTGTGATGGCCGTAAAGCACGACCGGGCCGTCATGGTCGCGCGGGAAGGCGCGATGCTGGTCGCCGCCGCGCGGCTTGGCGTCGCGCCGCTTCCATCGGCCTGCGTCGGAGCCGCCGGCTGGGCGTGGGGGACGGGGCGGGCGCATCGGCTGGCGTCTTGTGGTCGGAGGCTGTCGGGGAGCGCGCGTTCTGTCACGCGCCCGAGGGCTTGGCAAACCCCTGCGTGGTTTTGCGGTTGACACCGGGGCAAGGCGGCCCCTAAAGCACCCCCCGCTAAGGCGGTCGTCGGCGCATGCGCCGATGTCCGATCCAGCCCGGCCGAGCCGGTCCGGACCTCAGCATGGAGGGGTGCCCGAGTGGTTAAAGGGGACGGACTGTAAATCCGTTGGCTCAGCCTACGTTGGTTCGAATCCAACCCCCTCCACCATCCCGCCTGACTTGCGCTATAACCAGCGGCGCGCGGGTGTAGCTCAATGGTAGAGCAGCAGCCTTCCAAGCTGAATACGAGGGTTCGATTCCCTTCACCCGCTCCAGCCTTCTTCGACCTCGATAGCGATGCGGCACGACGCGTCGGGCTTGATAAGCAGGCCAAAGGCGCCGTATGCGGCGCATCCGTAATTGATCCGCGCCGGTAAGGCCCGGTTCTGCGACACCCCAGGGAAACCGGTTTAAAGCCATGGCCAAGGAAAAGTTCGCGCGGACGAAGCCGCATTGCAACATCGGGACGATTGGCCATGTTGACCATGGCAAGACGTCTTTGACGGCTGCGATCACGAAGGTTTTGGCGGAGACGGGCGGGG
>NZ_BSFI01000003.1 GCF_027922265.1 Hansschlegelia plantiphila
ACGACCGTGTGCTCAGTTCGGTGAGCTACTCGTTGGCGGGCCAGTATATCGAGCGGTTGAGGCTGACCGGCGACGGAGACGTCAACGGAACCGGCAACTCGCTGAGCAATATAATAGCCGGCAACTCTGGCGATAACGTCATAGACGGCGGCAAAGGCTCAGACCGGATCGGGGGCGGCGCGGGCCGCGATACATTCGTGTTCGCCAATGCGCTCAGCGCGAGCAATGTCGACGTGGTCACCGACTTCAAGGCGATCGACGACACGATCCGGCTCGAAAACGGAGTATTCACCGGTCTGTCGGCAGGTGGATTATCATCCGACGCGTTTTACATCGGGACCGGCGCGCACGACGCCTCCGACCGCATCATCTACAACGCAAATTCCGGCGNCCCAGGCCGTTCAGTTCGCGACGCTCGAAAACCACGCCACGATCACCGAGGCGGACTTCACGGTGGTTTAAGGCGCGCCCGGCCAACGCCAGACGAGGCGCGTCATAGCGATGAGGCGGGAGAACGGTCAGGGCGGCGGTCGGACGGCGCACTGTCCCGGCTTCTCGACGCAATAGGCCTCGATCTGGCGCCAGTGATAGTCGGTCGCGAGGATCGACAGCAGGACGATGATCGCCGCGAGCCCGAACAGCGCGTCCCACCTCCAGTGCCTGACGCGCCACACGATCGTCGTCTTGCCCCAGACCACGATCAGCAGGGCGATGGTCCTCAGCAGATAGCTCCCGAAGGACTGGCTTTCCGAGATCGCCTGGAACACGTTCACCGAGAATCCGGGATCGTTGAAGCGCGGCCAGATCCAGCTCGCGGGCAGCAGCGCCACGACAGCCCAGGTCACGACCGTCCACGGGATGATGTACCAGAGCGTCAGGTCGGGCTCGCGGTCCCGGCCGGTCGAGGCCGTCAGGAAGGCGAAGACGACGCCGGCGACGCCGCAGGAGAGCAGCAGGGCGACGTTGCTGAACGCATAGCTCCAGTAATCCAGCCCGATATGCATCAGCGTCCACCTCGTTCGATCAGTTCCTGAAGACGCCGGAGCTGGTCGCGGAGCTGGCCCGAACCGGACGTTTCGCGGGCGGCGAGCCGGTCGATCTCCGCGAGCTTGGCGTTCGCGACCTGCAGCGCATGATCGGCGCGCTTCATCACCTTCGGCCTCAGCATCTGTCGCAGCATCGCTTTCGCAGCTCCGATGATGCGCCTCATCGCCCCCGACCTTTCGGCGCGTTTTTCTCGATGATCCCGCTCAGCGCCTCGAGCTGGCCCAGCACGTCGGCGCGCTCGTTGGCGATGTCCGTAAGCCGCGCGGTCGAGCGGTCTCCGGTCTCGATCAGCTTGTCGGACAGCTCTTCGACCCGGCGTCTGAGCGCCCGGTTCTCGATCTCGCGCCAGATTGCGATTGCGAAGCCGAGCGCGCCGGAGAAGCCGAGATAGTCGACCGCGGTCCGGATCGCGTCCTTGAGCGCAGGCCAGACGTCGGCGAACGTCTTCCAGAACTCGGCCACATGCGGACCTCTCTGCCAGCGCTTACTGCGCCGTGCTCTGAGCCTTGGCGGCCGCCTCGACGACCGCCGCTTTGGCCTCCGGGATCCGCGCCACGATCTTGTCGATCAGCGCGCCGTCAGACTGTTTGAGGCCGGCGACAGACTCGGGGTTGTTCGCCTTGGTGAACTCGAGCGCTTCGGAAACGACAGTTCCCTGCACGATCGCGGCCGGCAGAAGCCCGGCGTCGAGCTTGCGGGCGAAGATGACCTTCAGACCCGTCTCCATGGTCCGATAGAGCGAGAGCGCGAGCTTCTCGTCCTTGATCGCCTTCAGGGCGCTCGCCGCCCGCGCCGCGACCCATGCGCCGAGGATCGAGAGCAGGCCGAGCCCGATCCCGGCAATGGCGGTGATCGCCTGAGGCCGCATCTCGGCCCAGAGGTCGCCGACGAACGAACCCGGCGCCACGGCGGACGAGACGTCGAGGGCGCAGGCGGCGAGCGAAAGCGCGAGCAGGCAGCAGACGCCGGCCCGGATGAGCAGGTTCATGGAAGTCTCCAGAGAAAGTTGAAGGTGGATGTGGCTAAACGGTCATCGACCTGGCGCATCCGGCCGAACACAATTCCGCCATGGACGATTCTTCTGGCCCACCGGCGTTTACGCCCGACGAGTTCAAAGCGATCCGGCTTCTGCTGGCTGAGCGCGGGCCCGAAATCCGCAATCCCGAGCTTTTGTCCGCGATGCGGGATCGCAAGCTGGTCCGCGAGGACGGGATCGAGGGATGGGTCGTGACCTATCCAGGTCACAGACGTTATCTGAAGGCTCTCCTCGAGACCTTCCACGACGGGTGAAGAGTCAGGAACCGGCCGCCCACGTCTTTGGGCCGGCCACGCCGTCGTCGACGAGGCCGCGGGCCTTCTGCCAGGCTTTCGTCGCAGCCTTGGTCTTTTCGCCGAAATCGCCGTCCGCCTTCGCGCCGACGATCGCCTGCCAGGCGGCGACGTCTGGCCCTTTCGAGCCGAGGCGGATGGTCGGGCGGGTGACGGGAGGCGTCGACGCTCCGTCGACGCCCGCCTCCGCCGGCGCGGACTGCGTGAGCAGCGCGAGGACGTCGATCGTCTTGCCCTTCGCCCAGAGCACGACGCCGGCGTCGCTCGCGGGATAGACGTTCGCCTTGCCGCCGTTCTGGTAGGCGCCGTCGCGGAAGAGGATCATCTCCTTCGTGCGGCGCCCGATGATTGACGAGGGCGTCTTCCAGCTCATGAACTGCGCGGACGCGGCGTCGCGGTCGCCCGCGTTCAGCGACTTGACCAGCGTGGCGCGCCCGATCGCGCCGGTGTTGTAGTGGAACGAGACCAGCGCATCGAACTCGGTCTGCGTGACGGCGACCGAAAGCGCCTTGTCGACCGCAGCCTCATATTGCGCGACGTCCTTGCGGAACAGCGCCATGACGTCGCCGATCAGCATGTCGCTCGTGACCGTGATCGGATCCGGCGCGCCGGCGGCGGCCGTATGTCCGACGCCCAGCGTCCAGACGCCGACGCTGTCCTTGTAGCGGCGAGAGACAATGCCCTCGTGCCCGGCGAGCTCGGCGAGCCCGCGGTCCGACATCTTCATGGGTTGCTCCGGACATGAAAAAGCCCGGCGCGAGGGCCGGGCTCCGAAAGTTCTCTACGAGATGGATGCAACTTTTGGTGAATTAGCGCCCTGGGACAATCGGTATGGTAATAATTAAACGTTCTTGATTATTTGATGTGACGAACGAACAAACGTTATCTATAGGGAACCGGATCCGATCTCTATCCGTTAATATTTGGAAGGCTTTAGGAGGTCGATTATGCGCTACATCGTGTGTTGGCGCACTCAGTCCTGCGAAGTTTGCACCGATCCCCAGGACGCCATGAGAGCGCGCGACTTACTGGAATTTCTGACGGTTCATCGAGCTGATTCAATCCACGTGCGGACCGACATCGGCCAGGAAGCCTCGATAGATGAGGTATCGGATGCCGCCGCCGAGCTTGCCGCTGGGCTCCTCAAGAGCTGGCTTCCCCACCGGGATCACGGGAATCCCGACGTCGCCGACAACGCCTCAGGCTGATCTTCCTGCACTGGACTGCGACCCCACGAAATTAACTTCCCGTTAACCAGGCTCTATGAGGCTGCCCGCGTGGCTGAGGCCCGAGGCGGTCAGGTTGACGTGGTCGCGCCGAGCGCGCACCTGATCGCCTCAACCACACCCCTTCATTGAGATCATCAACCCTCCGCACGCATTGGTTTTGCAACCGGTTGCGCGTAGAAGCGGGGTGAGGTGATCAATCGATGACAGATGTCGCGACGTGGCTCGAAGCTTTGCTTCGGGCGCAGGCGGTGGAACACGACAAAGCGCTCGGTGATTCCATCGCCATCCTCGACGCTTTCGAGACGAGCGCATCCGAGGATTGCTCGGAGCGCACCAGGCGCCTTCGGTTGCTGCAGATCGGGTTCACGGGGCGCTGCGCTCCAAACCGACTGGCTAGTCCGATCCAAGCGGACATAGCTGTTCGACTCAACAAGTTACGGCCTCGCTGATCAGCCAGCCTAGGAGGGCCCGAGAGCCGGGCAGTGGGACATGAAGAAGCCGCCCGGGGGCGGCGGTCGGATGGAATTCGGTATCGTCGCCCTCAAACGGTGATCCCGAACTCCGACGCGTACTGGCGTGCGTCGAGTACGATTCCGCCGGTGCTCGCCACCTCTGCGTCTTCAAGCGATCGGCCGTAGATCGCGCTGAAGCAGACGTCGCAAGAGCCGAGGAAGGTGTCGACGCCTCCGCCGATGCGGAACGAAAAGGGTGACAGAAGCCGCGCTGTCGTCTTCGACTTGCCGTCGCTGACGCCATCAGTGAGGTCGAAGATCTTATGGCCGGTCCCGCTTTTCCAACGGAAAATGAGGAGCCGCCATTTCGCGTCGGCCGCGGCGACGGTGGTCGTCTCGACGGTTCCGCCGCTGTCCGTGTAGAGCGCGCCGCCACGGGTGGTCTTGCTGCTGCCAGATGCGGTCGCGTACAGGCTGGCGCCGCCCAGGTTGGTCCCTGCTGAATAGTTGCCGACGTAGATCGGGCTGTCTGCCGAGCCCGTGTTGGCGGAGGTGCGCCGGGCGACAATTGCGAATGATCCGTCCGCCCTGTCGGCGATGAGCGTGTCGAGGAACGCCGAGCCGCCGACGCAGCTCACATATCCATCGCGAAAGACGGGCGCGCCGATTGGCTCAAGATCAGGCCCCCCGCCGGCGTGGTTCTTGGGTCCGTAGTCGGCGCCGTTACCGAGCAGGTAGAACCCGAGCAGGCCGGTGGAAATCCTCGGCTCCCAAAGCATCCAGGGCTGCTTCGCCATGCCGGGGGACTTCACGGTGACGGTCATGGTCTCGCTCCTTCAGGCCGAGAGGCAGGCGATTGCGTCGGCCAGCATCCTGGCGTGCAGGGTGCGGTTCGTGGCCGTGGGATGGGTGATGTCGGAATAGGACGCCGCTGAGACGCCGGTGACGGCGTCGGCGGCGGCCGCGGATCGCGCGAACCCGCATTCGGCGGATTGGGCGGCGTGGACGTTGAGGAAGTAGATGTTGGCGTCGGTCGCGCGAAGACTGAGCACGACCTCGAGCGTCTTTGCGATGACCGCCCGGTGCGCCGACGACCAGCGCGTATCGCCCGCGGCGCTCTTCGGATCGATCGTCTGCCAGAGCACGATCTTCGCCGAAGGGGCCGCGGCGCGGAGGCTCTCCAGCATGATCGGCAGGTAACGGGCGACCTGATCGACGGCTGCGGCGCCCTTCTCCAGAACGTCGTTCATGCCGAGGTTGAAGAGGACCACGTCTGGCGTCGCGAGGGCGAAGCGCGAGAGATAGAACGCGAAGTCGAATACGAACGTGCCGTAGGGGCCTGTGAACTGACGGTTCGCGGGATCGCCGGCGACAGCGGCGCGCAGGAACGGGTTGGCGTGGAGCTTGTCGGCCTTGGACAGCGCCTGATAAGCGGTCTCCCCGCCCGCCGCGACGACGCTGGTGCAGTCGTCGTCCGTGTCGACGCCGAAATAGTCGCCATAGGCCCAGCCCTCGCGCCCCTCGCCGAGCGGTCCGGCGGCTTGGGTCGTCGACGTCGTGGTCGAGCCACCCATGGTGCCGACGAACAGCGGCGCGAAGCCCCACGAGGTCAGGTATGCCCGCGTAAAATAGCCGGTCTGACGATTGGTGATGCTGTCGCCGAGCAGCAGCACCTTCGGCGCTGGCGAGCCAGTCACCGGCGTCGCCTTGCGCAGGACGGTCAGCGGCGCCGTCAACAGCTGGTCGCCGCCGACGGCGCGGGTGATGAGCGTCGCGCTGCCTGTCAGCAGATCGCCGGTCAGAACAAGGGGATCGTCGCGCGAGGAAAGCGGCGGGTGCGGGACAGCAGGTGGGACGGCGTCGGCTTCGATCGTGACGATGGCTTGCGGGCCATCGGTTCGCACCGGCTGGATCGAATGCGGATGGACGAGCTGCGTCGATCCCGTGGTGAAGAACAGGTGCGGTCCGAAGATCGGCGCGCTCATCGCAGCGGGGTTCACCCGCGATGCGAGCCGGGCGACGGCGGCTGCCTTGGCGTAACCCGGCAGCGAGACGCCATCCGGGCCGACACGCAGCAGCGCCCTTCGTCCGGGGCCATGGACCACGAGCGAGTCCCCGCCGTCGCCGGTCTCGAAGAATGCTGTCTGGAGCCCGCCATCGCCGCGCATAAGCGCGAGCAACCGCCGCGCCGCGTTCTTGAAAGCGATGTCCTCGCCGTCTTCGTCAAGCTCAATGACGGCTACTCGGGGCTCGACCTCGGCCAGCGCATCGGACACCTCGTCGAGCTCTGACTTGTCAGCCTTCGACGACAGCGTGTCGGCGGCGATCCATTTCCACGCCGAGGCAGCGGCGTCCCACGTGAACCGACCGGAATTGGCGACCGTCGCGCCGGTGATCGGGTCGGTATGCGAGCCTGCGTCTCCGTTGACCTCGCCGATCTGTCCGTCGCGCGTTCCTAGCGTCGCCGCCAGGTCGACCCACGATCCTTTCAGGACCGCGTCCCCCTGAACGGTGGAGTTTTTGAGGTCGGTGAGAATATCGACGAGATAGGAGCCGAGAACCTTTCGGATGTCCGATTTCTCGGGGTTTTTCGGTCGCGTCGCCGGAATGCCCGCCGAGACGAAGTCCCGATATGTATTGAGAAGCGCGGCTTTGAAGTCTGCGATGCTCGCCATGCGGCTGCCTCAACATGAAAAGGCCGCCTCGGACGGGACCGGGCGGCTGCGGTAGGGCGGAAAGGATCGGAACTAGTTGGCGGCCGCGGCTTTAGGCGACGCCGACCGACTGCATGTATTCGGACAGCGCGGCGGCGAGCTCGGCGTGCTGCGGCGCCGACAGGTTGCCGCCGATGACAGCCGCGTGGATCGGCCGGTTCGTGAGACCGACCGCCGCGCCGCTCGAATTGCTGCGCGCTCCGATGTAGATCGGTTGGACCGGCAGCATGACGCTCGCGTCGTTGTCCGTGAAGACCAGGTCGCCGTCCTTATAGGTGAGCATCGAATTCGATGCAGAACGGCTCACCGCGACGAATGTCGGCGTCGCCTCGGCGCCAATGGCGACGGACGAAGTCGAGCCGCTGTTCAGGTATAGCGTGATCTTGTCGAGGTTATTCCTGAGGCCGATGGTGGCGTAAGTGGTGCCCCCTGCGGCAGTGCCGACGCCGATATCCCAGGAGCTGGCGACGCCAGGAGACAGGGGCGTGCCGTAGACGCCAAGCAGGGCGTCATTCAGCGCGAACTTGCCCCCAGCCGTGGACGGCGTGAACCCCGTGTCGAGGTAGTTCGTCGCGCCGTCGCCCTGCCAGCCGCGGTCAGCGGTCCACCCGCCGGACCCGACCTTCGTAAGGTCGAAGGCGTCCTGCCTGAGGTTGAGATAGGCGGCTTGTTCATCGTGAGCCGCGAGAAAATACAGCGCGTCGAGTTTGTCCCACACGCCCGCCATCTGCAGGCGAGCCACCGCCCAGCGCAGCGCGGTCGCCCGCTCGGCCGAGGGCTTGACGGTCATCCTGTCGATCGCGTCGTCGGCCGCCGACGAGAGAGCGATCCGCGCCGGCCCGGCGAACCCTGAGCCGACGGCCGAGCCATTGAAGGCGCGCGCCCAATATTGCAGCGCCTCGCCGTCAGACACGCCCGCGTCGAGCCAGGTCCGCGACTGTCCCGGTGTGGCCGCGAGCTCGCCGGACACGTCGATCGCCGACGTCGCGTCGTCGCCGGGCACGCCGCGGTAGATCCTCTGCGTCAGGATATTCAGGCTGTCCGCCATCGTCGTCGTGACCGCGACGCGGTCGCTCATGTCGACGGCCGCGATCGAGACCGGAGCGGCGGGCGCGATGTTGTCGGACACAAGAGAAATGGTCTCGCTCGACGACCAGTCGCCTCGGGAGCCCTTGCCGCCGACATAGGCGTTCTCGACCTCGTAGGCGCCGTCGGCGATCGGGTCGGAAAGCACCTGGAGGTCCTCATCCGGCGCCGTCATCGCTTGCCATGACGAGGTCCCGACTTTGCGATATCGGCCGGTCAGCGTGAGCTCGGACCATCCCTCGACGGGCGGGCTGGTCGACGAGATCCGTGCGACCGTGGCGCCGCTCACCGTCTCCCGTACGACCTGCAGCGTCGGCAGCGGCGGGATCGGAAGATCGTCATCGCCGGTTCGCGCCGGGATCGTCGGGCGGCGACCTTCCTCGGTCATCCGATCCCAGTCGTATCGGGCCGGATCGACCGACTGGAATTCAACCTCGTAGGCGCCGTTGACGAAGGTGCTGTCGTGGAAGTCGACGACCTCGCACGGGATCATGCGCGTCGACATTTGCTCCCGCGAGTTCAACATGAAGAAGCGGCGGCCGCGCAGATTTTCGCCGAACGCGCGCAACAGCATCGTGCCCCGGATCTTGCAGCGCGCCCTGTCGAACTCGATCTTCGCGAGCCGGCGCATTTGCGTGTAGCTCTGGCACCACTCCGCCTGAACCGGCCGGGCGACGACCCTAGCGCCGGCGTCGATCTCCGCCTGGTTCATCCATGGGTCGATGTCGACGTCGTTGTAATTGTGGTCCGGCGACGAGACCTTCAGGTTGAGCCGGGTGATCCTCTCATCGGCGAGCCGGCCGCGCTTTGTCCTGATGTTGTAGATGTGCTGGTCTTCGACGGTGATCGAAGGTTCGTAATAAGCGCCGCCGTAGATGACGATCGCGCCGTCGCCACGCTCTGCAATCCAGCCATCGAAAGACCGAAGCAGCGCGTCGACGACGCTCTTTCGCGGCGTGTCGGAGTCGAACATGCCGCCCGCCGCATAGCGCGGCTCGAAGGTGTCGTCGGCCCTCTGCACAGGCTCGTCGCAGAGATCCATGGCGGCGAGCCACCAGCCCGCCGCCGGCTGATAGACGCGCGACACCGGCCGCCGGTATCCGGCCGGGCAATGGCAATAGAAGTGCAGCAGCTGGCGGACCGGATTGACCGTCCACGTCCAGCTGTCGGGGTCATCCGGGCTCTGCGCCTGATCGCGTGGATCCCAGCAGAGCTGCCAGCGCCCGACGACGGAGAGCTGCGGCAGGCCGTAGGGAAAGCGCCGCGGGTAAGCCTTGACGTCAGGCGAATGGGACAGGAGTTCCGCGGTCGCCATGCCGTCGCCGCGGTGATCTGCCGTCCAGAAGGCGGGGAACGCCGCCATCATCTCGGCATAGGGCGTCTCGGTCGGCAGGCCCTTGCGCCAGTAGATCTTGACGTCTTCCTCGCCCGGGTCGCCGCGGTAGCGCTTTGTCGTTCCGTAGTGGACCGCTCCATCGTCCGCGCCGTCCTCGAAGGCCACCGGATCATCGTGCAGATACCAGCGGTCGAAGCCGTCGACCCGGCCCTGATGGAGACCGATGATGTCGTAGGAGGTCGACCCCTTCAGCTTGTAGGCGAGATAGGCGCCGCCGTTGCGCGCCCTGCCGTAGCCGTAGATCGCCGGCGGAATGCTCTGCTTCAGGACGAGCGCGCCGTCCTGCGGCTTCGGGATGTCGGGCTTCGGGGCGAGCAGCAGCTGAGCGCCGATCAGGACGCCCGACAGAACCGTCGACCCGACGATCGACGCGAGCGTCGTGCCAGCCACCGCGGTCGCGCCCGCCGCGACGCCGGCCGTCCCGCCGATCGCGAAGATGGCGGCTCCGATCGCCTGAGGCATCGTTCAGATTTCCCACACGAGATGCGGCTGCACGCGGATCGTCTCGGCGTGAAGCCGCACGAGACCGTCGCTTGCCCGGATCGCCCAGCTCTGCGGGGTGCGAATGCACCCGAAGGTCAGGAAGCCTGGCTTCCTCTCCCGCTGGACGCGGATAAGGCCGATCGACCCGAGACGCGCCGCAGCAGCCTCGACAGGCCTAAGGTCGTTGCGCTCCGCCTCGCGCGACACGAAGGCGTCGATGCCGCCCTCAAGCTTGAGGATGCGCGCCGCTGAGATCGGTCCGGAGCATCGACCGAGATAAGGCCCTAGGCCGAACTCAGCCCGCTCCTGCGCAGCCCACCGCGCGAGGAACAGCAGGCAGTGGCTGCGCTCCCAGAAGCGCGAATCCGCCTCCGCCTCGTCCAGGTAGAGGGCGAGGCGGTCGGCGCGATCGGAGGCCATCAGAACTGAGGCCAGGCCTTGCGGGCGCCCTGCGACAGCTCACTCGTCTGATCGCAGATCTTGTCGCCGGGATGCAGGTTCTGATGCTGCGCGTCGGCCCAGGCCTGAAGCTCGGCGCCGGCGCGGATGATCTGTTCCGATCCGACCTTGAGCGTCACGGTCTGGGTGGCGTCAGTGATGCCGCCGTCGCGCGCAGTCCCACCCGATCGCTCCAGCGTGAACTCGCCGCCCTGGCCGAGCCAGATCCAGCGCGCGGCCCCGACGATCTGGAGCCGCTCATCATAGAAAACCTTGCCGATGTAGACCTCCGCCCCCTCGGCGACGTCAGCCTCGATGTCGAAGAGCTGCGCGAGATCTCGGTCGAGGCCGGGCAGCGAAAACTCGACGTCGTCGGACAATCCGCCGATCAGTTGCTTGAGCGCGGGCATGGAGCCGAGACCCGGGAAACCCTGATAGAAGGCGCCCCCGGGTTCCGTCTCGACATGATCGGCGGGGATGTCGACGCCGATCAGCGACGTCGTCAGCCGCGAGATCTCGCCGTTCGCCCAGGCGATCCGCATGAGGGCGTCCATGCCGGACGCCTCCTCGAGGCTGTAATCAACCGGCGGATCGGGCGGCAGCCTCACGGGAGTTCCCCTCGAAGCGCGCGAAGGTCTTCGATGAAGGTGACCGTCCCGAAGGACACGATGTCCTCCGGCAGAGCCATTCCGTTGCTGTCGCTAAGCCGCATCGCGCAGCGTGGCGCGTTGAAGTCCGCCTCGTCACCCGCCGCGACGCGCTCGCGTAGCGGAGGGTTGATGTCGAGCCGGTAATCGAAGCCGACGACGCCGCCGGCGTCGTTCGTCACCTCGACGCTCTCGACCACGCCGACGACCTCATAGACCCGCTCGGCGGCGTTCGGATGCACAATCGTGAAGGGCTCGGCGCCGATGAACGGCTCCGCTCCGAGGACGCGCAGCCTGAGCGTTGTCGCCGCATGCGCTGCGTCCTCAAGCAGCCGCGCCTCGACTGCTCCGCTCTGATAGCCGGAGCCGTCCGAGAAGAAAGTCCCGTCGCTGTGTGGGACCGCCGCCGCGGGTCGCGGCTGGGCGAACCATGGCCGCTCGACGAGCGGGACCACGATCCGCACCGTTCCGTTGCGAAGCTGACCGCGGATGGCGCGCCACGCCGCATATTCCTCGCGGGTCTCGAGGAAGATGTGGTCCATCTCGCATTTCCAGAGACCGCCGCGGCCAATCGCCAGACGGTCCGGCGTATCGGCCGCGAGCGAACGCATGCCCTCGACCGCGCCGCCCACGACCTGCCACTCCATCGTCCCGCACTGAAGCAGATCGATCGGATATTCGAGCGCCGTCAGCATCAGTAGGTATGCCCGTTACGGGCTTCGCGAGCGCGGGTCGCCGCGAAGCTCTGATGACTGATCTGCACCGCCTGCGCCCCGGCGCGCGCGCTTTCCTGCTGCGCGATCGGACGAGCGGCCTTCACCACGCGCGCCTGCAGCACCTTGTTGTCGAGCTCGATCCGGATCGTGGTGTCGCCGCCCGATCCCACGCCGCCGGCGCCGCTATCTCCCGCCGACGCGTTCGGGAGCGAGCGCACCGAACCCCAGTTGTCGTTGACCGAGGGATAGTTGTCGTTGCCGACGTAACCGCCTTCCGCGAAGCCCGGCAGGCCGCGCCGGATGCCCTCAAGCGCCCCGACGCCGATCCGGCTCGTGGCCGCCGCGTCGAAGACGAACTCCCCACGATGAACCACGCCGGCAGGCTCAAGACGGCCGCCATGGCCGGTGAAGCCCCCTTCGTCGAAGCCGAACAGCTTCCCGACGATCCCAAGCAGTCCGCCGCCGCCAGCGGCCGCTGCGCCGCCGCCTGCGCCTCCCAGGAGCGTGCCCAGCAGCTTCCCGCCGAGCATGCCGATAATGCCGCCAAGCGCGCCGTTCTTCTTGCCTCCGATCGCCATGCCGGCGACGCCGCCGATCCCGCCGAACAGGTCGCCCATCGACATGCTCGCCTTGCCCAGACCTTCGCCGAAGTCGCCGACGCGGCCCGCGCTGTCGGCAGCGCTCTTGCCGAGCTTGTCGATGTTCTGCGCCGCGAGGATCGGGTTGACCGGGGGGAGCGGGACGGCAGCGCTACGGGATCCGACAACGCTGATCTCAGAGAGGGCCGTCGGTGCATCCCGCGTCAGACCCATAGGCTCGATCTGTCCACGGAACTTCTGCATCCGCGCGGCGAACGCGGAATCGCTCATGTTGCTCACGCCTTCCCAGCGCGCGCCGATCGACGTCTTGATGCGGCCGAGCATCGCGGGATCGTTGAGGTCGGCCTGCAGATCGCGGCCGTAACGGCTTCGATAGTCGGTCGTCGCCTGCCACCAAGCGCCCTTGTCCTGCGAGGCCGGGGTGAAGTCGGTAAGGCCCGTCTTGCGCGAAACGTCGTCCCAGGTGGGCTTGGTGAACTGGTAGCGGCCCGCCGACGTTGCGAGCTCGCCCCGGTGCGACCCGTAATTGATCACCTCGGGGATATTCGGATGCCTGCTGAAGTCTGAGAAGGTCTGGTTGCCCTTCGCGCCGCCGAAGCGGACGTCGTAACGGCCCTGGCTTTCCGTGCTGGCGATCGTGTCGAGCAAGCCCTTCGCCTGCGGAGAAAGATCGCCAGCGCCGAGCGCAGGCGCCCCGCCTGTCATTGTGCCCTTGGCGTCGGCGATGCTGCCGCTCTTCAGCAGGCCGCTCCAGCCGCCGGGCTGGTTGTCGTTCAGGAGGCCGCCGGTCAGTGCGCCGGCCGGCCCCGCCATCGTGACGAACAGAGCGGAGGCCGGCGACGAGCCATCGCGCTTGCCGCCGAGGACGTCGCCCAGCCCCGTCGCCTGGCCGATCGCCGACCACGCCTTGTCATAGAGGCCGTTCCACGCCTTCTCCGACGCGTCGTCGAGCAGCTTCCGGCCCGCGCCGACGACCGACTTGCCCACGCCCTGGCCACTGCGCAGGCCTTCGCCCAACGTCTGCCACGCGCCGCGTCCGGTCTCCTTCACGGTCTTCAGCGCGTCGTTCACGCGCATGATGTCGGCATAGGCGTCGGCCGCAGCGACACGCGCCCCCTTGTAGTCGACAAGCTGACGCCCGGCCTCCGTCGGCTCGCCGTTCTGCAGAAGCCCGGCGCCCGTCAGTTCCTGATCGATGCTCGCCTCGGCGTCCGTCATGAAGGTGCGGCGGCGATCGTCGGAAAGCTTCTGCGCGAGCGTCGCTTGGCGGATCTGCTGCCGCAGCCGCGCCCAAGCCTCGGCCTCGTCATTCAGCCCCGCGATCTGGCTGTCGAACGCGTGCCGGTCCCCCGTCAGTTGATAGGCCTCGCGGCGAAGGGCGTTCGTCTGCTCCATGACGTAGCGGAGCTTTTCGGTCTCCTGCGCCGACTGCCCGATGGACTGAAGCTCGAGCTGTGCGCCCTGGAACCGCTCTGTCGTCGCGATCGACCGTTCGCGTTCGGAGTCGGCGATCGCCTTGTTCGCCTCGGCGTAGACCCGCGCGGACGCGGCCTTCGCATCCGCCTCCGAATAGAGCGCGCGTTCGATATCGCCGGCGGCGTCGACGCGTGCGCGCTCGGCCTCGATTTCGGCGCGCTGCGCGGGCGTCACGGCGTTGATCGCCTGCAGGTCGAGCTCGCGAAGCCGGCGAGCCTTCTCGGCCGGGTCGAGATAGCTGTTGATCGCAGCCGTAACCTTTGCGAGGGCCTCTCGATTGACGTCGAGGTTCTTCGCGCCGCGCGCAATCGCAGGATCGTCGATCGACTGCTTCAACTGCTCCTGCTTGGCGATGAGATCCTGATAGTTCGCCGCACTCGGCGCTATTCCGCGAGCAGTCTCGCCGGCGGCGATCGCCTTTTGGTCCGCGGCTTCCTGGGCGCTTTTGTTCGACGCCTCGCGACGCTTACGGATACGCTCCTCTGCATCGGCGATCATCGACTGGTCGCCGGCGTCATCGCCGTAGAGGGAGCCGATGATCGGATGCCGCGCACGAAAGTCGATCCGGCCACGGGCCGTCCCGATCAGCGCGCGATCGGTTTCGTCGGTCGCCGTGTTGGCGACGCTTCCGTAGCCAGCGAGCCATCGGCCGTACGCGTCAGTCGCGTTGCTGATGCTCTTCTTCAGCCGATCCCACCAGGTTTCCTGCTCTCGTAGCTTGTCGACCGATCCAGCCAAAGAGGCGCTAAGCCGCTGCTGCATCACTGCGGCCGCCCCGCTCGTGTCGCCCATCGCGGCGAGATGGCGAATGTTCTGAAGCGCGGCGTCGTCCAGGAAGGCCAGCTTGTCGTTGAGGTCCTGCGCGCCCTTGGTCGGGTCCGCGAAGGCCCGCTTCAGGTCATCGAGCGCCGCGGGCAGCTCCTGCCCGGTGACCTTCGCGAATGCGTCGACCGTGTCATCCGAAATGCTCTCCGCAAGGCCCGACGATATCTTCCCGGTCGATAGGAACGCAGCCATCCTCTCGCGCGCGACATTCGCTGAAACGTGCCCGCCGGCGGCAACACGCTGAGCAGCCTGCTCGGCCTCCGCCACGGTCGTGCCGCTCAGTCTCCCAAGCCCCTGCAACGAATCTTCGAGCTGCTTCGCCGATTTCTCCGCGCGAGCGAACGCGACCGCCGAATAGACGCCGAACGCGGTTGCGGCGGCGCCAGCCACCGTCAAGGGCGTGACGAAGCCCCATGCGCCGACTGCGAGCGATTTGAGCCCCGCCAGGACGCCGCCCTCCGCCATCGTCAAGATCTGGAAGACCTGACCACCCTGCGTCGCGAGGATCTGAAAGGCCGAAGCGCCCGAAAGCGCCATGGTGGCGACGTCATTGAGCTGGAAGCTCAGGTTCTGCAGCTGGTGGCCCGCGAAACCGGACACCTTGCCGGAAGCCTCAATCCCCTTCGCCGTCATATTGAACCGACGCTGCGCCAGCCCGGACGCCGCCTCAAATTCGGCTGTGCTGATCGCTCCGGCCGCCGCCAGGGTGCGATATTCCTCGATCTCGGCGTTGAGGCGGCCCGTCGCGGCGCCGAGGGGGTCAATCTGTGCACGCAGAAGCGCCGCCTTCGCGGCCATCTCCTCTTCGGCGCGCGCCGCTTCGATGAAGACATCGGCAGATTGGCGCGCCGATGGGACTGCCCGTCCGATCCCGAACGCGTCGCCGATCCCCTGCTGCGCGCTCGCCGCCGTCTGGGCGCGCCGGGCGGATTCGATCTCCTCCTGCCGGCGAACCTGTTCTTCCAATGCGGAAAAGGTCGCGCCCTGAGATGTCGCTGGCGCTGCGCCGATCCCGACGGAGCGCTCGAACGCTTGCCTGAAGGCGCGTCCGGACGCCTCCGCGCGCATCCGCGCAATGTCGTCGAGACGAGCAAATTCCGCCTCGAACGCGGCCGCGCTCTCGCGGGCCGAGTTCCGCACCTCGTCGACCATCAGACCGAGCGACGCATGCAGGCCCGACTGGTCGATCGCGGGCAGGCTGATCGCGCCCGCCGCCTCGAGCGCGCGCTGCATCCGCTCGATCTCGCGCGCGGCGGTGTCTGCCGAGATTGCGCCGTTGTCGATCGCGCGGACCGTCCGCTGCAGATCCTGCTCAAACCGCAGATAGGCCTTCGCGACGCCGTCGACGCGCGCCTGCGACTTGGCCCACGTCGCCTGGGCCCGCTCCTGCTGGCGGCTCGCGGCGTCGGTCGCGGATCCCGACTGCGCAGCGGCGCTCGCAAGGCCGATATGCTCCGCCTTGACAGCCGCGAGGTCGGACTTGAGCTTGTCCAATCCGACCGAGCGACCGCGCACGGTCAGCTCACGGATCGCCGTGAGTGTCGCCATAAGGAAACCCTCAGAATGGCGACGTGCGCCGAATGCGGAAAGTCCGTGTCGTTTTTTTCAATTAACGGCGGACGATGCCGGGACTGTCGCGAAAAAGGATTCAACCACGCTGTTGAACGTTTTCGCCAAAGGAAGGCGGACGAGTTAGCGGCCGAGGCCGCTGCAGGTCAGGGCGCTCTTAGGTCTGCGTTGGAGACCGGGGACTTTTCAGAGGTTCCAGCGGCCACGCTCGACGCCGCCGCCAGCAGCATTGTTGTGACGACCGCTCCAGATATTCCCTACGCACCGACAGCCGAAGTCATCGACATCATCTCTGCTGAGGTTGCCGTTGGCATGAACTTCTTCAAAGATCTCGCGATCGCATGGAAGGATGGCTACGGCGGGCGAAGCGGAACTCTTCAGAATGAACTTCGGGACGCTCGTCAGGCCTGTTTGAGAGAGCTTAGACGAGAAGCACTTTTACTGGGCGCTAATGCGGTGGTAGCGGTCGACTTGGATTATTCCGAGTTCCAGGGCGCAGTCGCGGGGAGCAACATGTTCTTCGTTGTTGCGACTGGGACAGCGGTGAAACTGGCGTAATATCGAAGGCCGGGACGAAGTCGGTGCGATCGACTTCCGCTTTAGGAAACCAAGACGTCACCCGTCCGTCTTCTCCGCCATCTTCTGCAGCAGCGCGACGACAGCCGCAGGGTCCTTCATCGACACGCCGCCTTCGCTTTTGCCGACCGAGCGCGACCTGTATTCGCCGTCCATCGCCTGGATGAGCCGCTTGAAGCGGGCGAACTCGTCAGGATCGGTGACGCCGAGGCGATCGGCGTAGGCGTCGATCGCCTCGAAGGGGATGGCGCCTTCGCCGCAGCCGACGCTGCGGCTCGGGCTGAGGTCGAAGAACGCGTCGAAGAACAGGACCGCCTCGTCCCAGAGGTCGGGCTTGTCGAGATAGCCGGCCGGGAGCGGGCGACCCTTCCGCTCGAGCTTCGCGATCGCCCGCTCTTCCCCGCCCCATTTCAGCTGCCAGCGGAGGCATTCTCGAAGTTTCCCTCCAGTTCCCGCTCGTCGTCGTCCTCGCGTTCGGAGACGATCGCCGCGGCGTACAGGATGCCCTCGCGCAGCCGCGCCATCGCCGGATCTGCAAGCAGGTCGGTCGCGAGTTCCTTGCTGAAGTGAAGCGGAGCGCCGTCCTCGCCCTCGATGCCGTCCCAGTCGAGCAGGATGGCGTCGAGGATGCACCGGCTCTCGATCCGGGTCTGGTCCTCGACGCTCAGCCCGTTGCGGCGGTTCTTGCGCGGCACGGCCAACACCAGGCGGTTCTGCAGCCGCTTGTAGTCGGTGTTGCCGAGGCCGCGGACCTTGAACCGGACGCCTTCGAGCTCCGGGATGTCCCCGACCCAGTCGCCCTTTTCGAGCTTCTCGGGATCGATCGTGAGAGCGGACAGCTTCATGACTTGCGCCTTTCTGGTCGCTGAGAGCGGTCCGCCCGCGGCGGCCGCAAAGATTACGGGGTGAGGAGGGCCGCCAGCGCTTCCGCGAGATCGGAGTTGATCGCGAGGCTGTAGGCGCGGCGGATGAGGTTGTCGTTCGCGCCGACGTTCAGGCGACGAGACGCCACGAGAGCGCGGAAGTAGATCGTGGTGTCCGAATAGGTCACGTCCGGAGCGTCCGGCAGCACGATCTTGAAGGCGTAGTTTTTCTTGGTCTTCGACGCCGCGATCAACGCCGCCTGACCAGCGTCGAGCGGGTCGTGGAAGCATCGCAGCGCCAGTGTGCCGGCGTCAGCCGCACCCTTCGCCTTGCGGACGCGGCCGTCCTTCAGCGTCGTGCCGGTGACGATGTTCGCCTCGTCCCCGAACTCGCCGAGGTCCTCGATCATGTCGACCTCGGTGAAGGTGAGCGCGGCGAACTCGGAGCTGGTTTCGGTGGTGGGAAGGACGACCGGCCCGATGTACAGGCGAGCGTCGGACGCGGTGATGATGTCGCCCATGGATGGGGCTCCTTCTGCGGGACGGCCGACGCCTCACGGCGCTGGCGAACGGCCTTGCCCAAGGGCCGAATGGGCGACTGGCGACGCGGCGGCGCCGTCAGGAAGGGGGAAGAGCCTCGGCCTTCGCCACGCGCTTGGCGGTGGACGCGTCGGCCGCCAGGAGCGCGCCGGTCTTCAGCGCGCCCGCGACCGCGGGATGATCGAGATTGAGCTCGACTTCCTTGGTCTCGCCGGCCTTGAACGAGGCGTATTTCGGGTCGGCCGGCGTGCCGCCGATGACAAAATCGAGGCTCTGGCGCGTGGTGTTGGTGTATTTCGGCATGGTGCGGATGTCCTCAGCCGGTGAAAGTGAACGCGTAGGGCACGGTCAGCGCGGTGACGAAGTAATTGCCATCGCTATTCTCATCGCCGACGTAGATGTCGCCCGGAACGAAGGTGCGGACGCCCGAGAACTTGCGGTCGCGGAATAGCGACTTGATGTCCTCGGCCCAGGCGGACGCCTTCGCGAGGCCTTCGCCGATCTCGACTGCGATCACGACGCGGAAGCCACCTTCCTCGCGGTAGAGCCGGCGGTTGACGATCGGCCTGCCCTGATCGGACGCCGGGAACTGGAGCTTCACGTAGGGTGAGCCGTCCTCCGGAGCGTCTCCCTCGACGTTCGGCGCGAAGACGGCGCTACGCTCGCCCCAATAGGTCTCGAGCCGCGACGTCACGGCGGAGATCACAGTCGGATGCGCCATGGTCAGCCTCGAGGAGCGATGACGATCGCGGGCCGCCTGAGATCCCGTTCATGCTTCTGCGCGGTGCGATCACGCCCGTCTGACGCGAACTGCCCCTTGCGATTCCGGGACGTAAGCCGGAGCGCCGGCGCATAGGGAACGAAGCCGGCGTCGCCGAAGGCGCGATAGCTGAACCGGATATGCGCCATGTTGCCGAACCGGCGCTTCGCGAGATCCGCGACCACCTGAAAGACGCCGTCGGGCGCCTGGGAACTCAACCCGCGTTCGATCTTCCGGGCGTAGGGCAGCGGCGACAGAAAGACGTACTCCTCGGCCGCGGGAGCGATGACGCCAGCCGGGACGGCGACTCCATCTGCGAGGAACACAAAGCTCTCCCGATAGGCCCCGGTCAGCACCGGCGCATGCCTCACCAATTGCTCGGCGATCCACGAGAAGAGATCGTCGAGCAGCTCGAACGCGAACACGATCACGCCGTCCGGCCGCACGGTGTCGACCGGAGCATTGGCGCGGCCATCGACGATCGTCACGTGGTCGGGCACGCGGCCGAGCGCCTGACGGTTGATCTCCTGCGCCTCGGCGAGCTGCTGCCGCGCGAAGTTCGCGATCTGCCTGCTCTGCGCCTTGGGCGAAAGCTCCTCGTCCACGATCGCGCGCACATCGAGATCGATCGCGTCGATCCGCGAGCGCACGCTCACCCGCGCACCCTCAGCTCATAGGCGATCAGGACGCCGGCGATCGCGCGGGTCCGATTGTCGACCGCCTGGACCGTCAGCTTTTCGCCGCCGACCCAGATCGCGTCGTTCGACTGCGATTTGATCGGCAGCGGGAAATCTCCGAGATCCTCCGCGAGGAAGATCACCTTGCTGTCGCCCTGCTGGACGTCTCCATTCTGCTCTTCCGGGGAATACCCCGTAACGCGCGCCTTGAACGTGACGGCAGGCGCGGCGTCGCCAGATCCGCGCCTCAAGATCACCATTCCGCCATGGCGTCCGATCTGCCGGCGGTACGATGCGCGCGCTTGCTCGGGCGTCATCCGGTCACCCAATCAGCATGCGACGATAGGGCTTGAGCAGCAGTTCGGCCTCGGGCGAGGCTAGCGTGCTCTGCGAGCCCGGAACCCAATATGTAATGGCGCTGACGCCGTCGACGTCCTCGCTTTTGATCAGCGGATCACGCCCCTGCGTAGAGAGCGCGGCGCCGACAAGACGGATAGCGGCCAGCTCCACGTCCGCCGGTAGGTCCGTTCCCTCTTCGCCTGGCAATTTATATCCGGCGACGTACTCGATCGTCAGCGATCGGAACCGCCACCCGATCCTGCGATCGCCCTGGAGGCGATAAAGCTCGCCGCGCTCGATCTCGTAAGCAAGCGGGTCAAGCAAGCCGCCATCGGCGGCCGCCGACGTGATCGAAATCACGGGATCGCGCTCCAGCAGGATGTCCGCCGAACCCGGCCGGCGGAACACCTCGCGCACTGTCTCCCGCGCAAACTCCCGGCGGCAGAAGGTTACGATCGCCTGCGACGCCTGATCGATCATCCGGGTCAAAACGTCACCGCTCGGGTTGGCCGCTCCGAGCCCGAGATCCGCACGGACATGCTCGACCGTCGTCAGCCGCCTCGACGTGGCCGGCGTGACGACGGTCAGCATCAGCCCTGCTTCTTGGCGACGAAGTCGGCGATGATCGTCTCAGCCGCTTCGGTGCTTTCAGGCTCGGCGCCGGTGATCTGGCGGGCGAGCTTTCGCTTGGTCGCGTGATGGAGGGACCGCCAGTTCTCCGGGATGTTGGACGTGTCGTGCGTCTCACCATCATCCTCAGCGTCCGCCCCGCCGGCGAGCGTTTCAGCCTCTCCGCTGGACGTCTCACTGTTGCCGTCGAGATCCGCGCCACCCACAAGCGTTTCAGTGCCTTCGCCAGCCGGCGGCGCCGAAGGATCGGGAGCGTTGAGCTCAACGCCAAGCGGGCGAGGAGTCTCGAACTCGCGCTCGATCTCGTCGAGCCCCGCCCGGAGATGACCGACGCGCTCGCCGCTCGGCAGCGCCCACCAGTCGGGAACCGTCAGTCCGAGCTTGCCCGACATCAGGATGGCCACGATGTCGTCCGCCAGCTGGGCTTCCTCCGGATCGGGCGCGACGTCCCCGTTTGCGATGGATGCGTCGGCCGCCTCGACCTTGGAGACGAGCGGCCCGGCTCCGGCCCGGACGACGGACCCATGGTCCAGCCCGGCGTAGTCGAGAACCGCGCTGCGCGCCGCCGGAATGTTCGGGAACGGCTGATCGTTGATCCGGATCCCGCCCGCCTCATAGACGTCAAAGCCGCCATCCTCGGTCGGCTCGATCCGGAAACCGGACGGAATGCCCTCCGGCCGCGCAGCCTCGAGGCCGCCTTCCGGTGCGACCCCGGCCTCCCTCAGTTCATGGTCGGTCACGGGGGCGCACGTGCCCGCCGCGATGTTCGACGTCGCCGCTTCATACGGCATGTCGAGAATGGCGCCGGACTGGCGCCCGATCAGCTGGCGAACGAACATCGCGCGCTCCGTCGTGACGAGAAAGGGAGCCGGCCGCGTGATGGCGGCCGGCGATTGGGTTCAGTCGACGAGGCCGCTCGGAGGCGTCTCCTGCTGATAGCGGAGGTCATCGAGCAGGAAGATCGCCGCGGTGATGTTCGCGGCGTTCGAGGCTCCCGTGGTGACGAAGACGCAGTCGTATCCGCCCTCGACATCGAGCAGAGTCGCGTCGACCTCGAAGAGCACCTGCTTGTTCTTCAGCGCTGCGGAGGTCGTGAACCCAACGCCGTCAGGCTGACGTACAAGCGTGTCGCTGAGGGACGTGTCCGCGTTCGACCAGATGCGCCCGGCGTTGCCCAGCGCCTTCGCGCCGGCGCCGGAGACGTCTGTCGCCTGCATGACGGCGAGCGCGACGGGGGCGGCGTTGCCCTGCGCGATCGACACGAGGATGTTCGCCCGCCCGGCGTTCTTCAGGCTGACGATGTCGGAGGAACGTCCGCCGGCGTCGGCCGCGGGCGCGAGAGCCTCGATGATCTTCATCGCGGCGGCGAGGGTCGTCTTGCTCATCGGGATCTCCCGTATTGGGCGCCAAAGGGGGAAGAAGGACGGGCCGGCGCTCGGCCGGCCCGTACGCAGGGGCTCGCGGAGATCAGGTCCGCGCGGCGAGCACCACGAAGGGCGACTGCGTCTTCACGCCCCGATACGGCGTCATCGGCGCCTGCCAGATCGGCTGGCCGTTGAAGCGATAGACGAAGCGGAAGACCGTCTCGTCGTAGATGAAGCGCACGTGGATCGAGGCCGCCGACTGGGTCGGACCCTTGTCGATCGCCAGGTACTGGGACAGGTCCGCGAACACGATGTCGCCCGGCGTTCCGAGGGTGGCGCAATACTCCACCGGAATGACGGGGCGGCCCATGAGCATCCCGTACTCGTTTCCGTTGAAACCGGGCGGCGTGTAGGTCACCACGGGCGCCGCGAAGCCCCCGACGTTCTCCGTGCCGGCGACGTTCTTGATCGGAACGTACAGGCCGAGCAGCTGCGGCTCGGTGTCCTGATTGACCAGCCAGACAGCGTTCTTCCGCGACCGCGCAGGCATGCGGCTGTACATGTCGAAGATGTTCTGCGCGTTGAGCGTGGCCGCGGCCTGGCCAGCCACCTTCGGCACGGTGATGGTCGCGCCGCCGTTGAGGAACCCGAGCGGCATGCCGGCTCCGGTGCCGTTGACGACGGCATCTTCGATTTTGAAGATGAACTCGTCCTGGAACGCCTGGCCGATCCACGACGACAGCGCCGTGGTGTCCTGCAGAAGTTCGTCGGTCGCGTAGCAGAGGCCCGTCAGCTTATCGAGCTCCATGCCGATGCGCTTGAACTTCGGCATGCTGGCGTTCTTCAGTCCGGCCTCACCCGTCCAGAACGAACGGATGCCGCCCCACCGGGAGCCGTTGGCGCGGCTGGTCTCGTCCACCCCGTTGATCTTGAGGCCGTTCGAATTGGGGCCGATCGGGATCTTGCGGATACGGCTGGCGATCTCGCCGGCCTCGAAGGTGTGCTGCAGCAGCTCGTTCGAGAAGTCGGTCTGGACGAGGAAGCCGCCCTCCGAGGAGACGCCTTCGGACATGCCTGTGGGGCCCGCCGAGACCGAACCGATCGCCTGCAGGCGGGGATCGATCACGCTTGCGCCCGGCGCCGAGGCCAGAACGACCGCGCGCAGCTGCTCGCCGAGGCTGGAGAACCGGCGGCCATCCGAACGGCCGCCGCGATCGTTGGCGTCGGCTCCTTCGTTGGCGTCGCTTCCGGCGCCAATCGACCGCTGGCGGTCCATCTGACGCTCAGCGCGCGTGATCTGCGCGTCGAGATCGGTCAGTTCGGCGGCGATGGCGTCGTCGCGAGCCGCCTCGGTTTCCGTAAGTCCGCGATTTTCGGCCGAGGCCGCGTCGAAGATGCCCTGACCTTCGCGCACGAGGTCGGCACGCTTCTGGCGAAGCGCCTTGATGCTCATAGCGATATTCCTTTGATCGGGCCGGGCTGCGTCGGGCGCGGAAACTCTGCCCACGTGCCCGGCCGGGTCGTGGGGCGCTGAACAGAGAAGTTGAGCGGGTTAGCGGGCCCGAAGGCGGTGCGCGTGGCGGCGACGGCGGAAGGCGTCGGCCTCGGCTTTGGCCTTGATCAACGCAGCGTCTGCGCCCGGATCTTGCGCGACGCTGACGTCTGTCTCCTGCGCCGGAGCCTCTACCTGCTGAGGCGATCCGTTATCGTCGTGTGCGACAATCGATGCTTCATCGGCGCTTGCGTTCACAGCAGCCGACGGCTTTGCCCGAGCGAGGCGACGCAGCGTATCGTCCATGGTGCCGACCCTGTCGGCCATGCCGAGGCGGACCGCGTCCTTCGCTCGCTCCATGCGCCCTTCGCCGAAGCTCTCACGGACCACAGAGGCCTTCACACCGCGGCCGCGGGCCACGCCGTTCAGAAAATCCCCGTAGTATCCGTCGACTGTTCTTTGAATGGCGGCGGCGGCCTCGTCTCCAAGAGGTTCGTAGCAATTCCCCTCGACCTTGTATTTACCTGCCGAGATGAAGGTGAACTTCACGCCCTCCCTATCGGCCGCGACCGATAGATCCCTGTGCATGGAGTAGACGCCAATCGAGCCCACTTCGCCGCTCGGCGTTACGACGATTTCGTCGGCCGCGCAGGCTAGCCAATATGCTCCAGAGGCGGCGGTGCTGTTCACCTGCGCCACGATCGGCTTCTTCCCGCGGGACTCGAAAATCTCATCGGCGAGCTCGGGAACGCCGTGCACGTTGCCACCCGGGCTATCGATATTGAAGACGATCGCCTTGACGCTGGGATCCGCGAGCGCCGATCGGAAGCTTTGGCCAAGCCGTTCGGTGGAAGTGCCGCCGGGCCCGCTGATATCGTCCACCTGATTGGCATGCTGGGCGATGATGCCCATGATGCTGATGACCGCGATCACGCTTCCCTGAGCCGGGGACGCCTGCTGCCCTCGCATTTCGACCAGCGGGCCCGCTGTTATCTCCGGCATGCCCGCCGCGTTCATGGCGTAGAGCGAAACCGATCCGTTCGGTCCACGCGACCCCTTGATGGCCGCAATCTCTTCGGGAGGAAGTCGGACACCTTCCATTCGGCGTTCGATGACTTCAGCGATCGCCTCGAGGCGATCCGGCAATATCGCCCAGGGATGGCGGACGATGGCCGCCCGAAGGTGGGGAAACCGGGCCGTCATGCTGCGATCTCCTCGCTCGTGTCGGGAGCGTCGGCGTGCACGTCGCCGGCGTCGTCGCCGTGCGCTGCGGACGACCCTCCGCCGCCGTTACCGGGAAGGTTGTCGGACGTCGTCGTGTTGGTCGGGGTCAGAGGCTCGTCGAGGCCGGCGAGCGGGTTGTAGCCGAGCGCGTCACGCGCTTCGTTTCGCGTCAGGATTCCGTTGAGGACGAGGCGCGAGAAGAATTCCGCCTGGGCTTTCGAGTCGCCGCGCTGCAGGGACTCGATGTCGAAACGCGCCGAGTAAATCTGCGGCGCAAGTATGAGGTCTCGGCGAACGGCCTGCGTGATGCAGGCGAGCCAGGGATTCAGGTTGTTCCTGACGAAGGCGAGCATCAGGGCTTCAACGCCGGTCCCCCAGACGCTCGTCCCCGTCATGTGGTGCAGCATCACCGGCGGCACGTCGTACCACCGGCACATTTCGGCGATCTGATGCTGCCGCGTCGCGAGGAACTGCGCGTCCTCGGCCGTCAGGCTAATCGCTTCGAACTTCGCGCCATCCTCGAGGATCGGCGTCTTGCTCGAATTCTGCAGGCCCGAGTAGAGCCCGGTCCATTCCTTCTTGAAGCGCTCGAACGCGGGATCCGACATCGTCTTCGGAACGGTGACGACGCCGGATGGCCGCGCCCCATTCGAGAACAACCGGGCGCCGTGCTCCTCGGTTGCAAGCGCAAGCCCGATCGTTTCGCGCGCATAGGCGATCGGACTGATGCCGACTAGGCCCGGCGCGATGCTCGTCCGGATGTGCAGGATCTCGTCCTGCAGCAGGAAGCGCGTCCGGCCCTTGTAGTCGTTGATCCGATAACGCAGCGATCCATCGTCGAGCCGCTCGACCGCGACGCGATCCGGATGGATCGGCTCGAGTCGATCAGCGAAACCTCGCGGACCCGCGATGATCTCCGCATAGGCATTGCCGCGCAGAAGCAGGTGCATCACCAGCATCGCCCAGAAATCCCAGGCGGTCTGCCATCGGTTCGGCCCGAACTCCAAAAGATCGTTGAGCGGATGCTCGGGCGCCTCGAAGCTCTTCCCCGTCGCCCGGTCCGTCCGATACATGCGGAGCGGCAGCGACGCGATCGTCTTCGCGAGAAGGTTCACGCAGGCGTAGACCGCGGAGAACTGCATCGCGATGTCGGGCGTCACTCGGCGACCGGCCCGACTCTCCGGGCCTATGGCGCCGAGGATTTCGTCCGAGTTCGGCGACCAGGTTTCGACGAACGGCGCTTCCTCGCGCGGATTGGCGGCGAGCATCGCCGAAAAGAGACCCATCAGGGTTCGCCGCGCATCGTGCCGAGGATTGCGAGCCCGACGAGGATGAACCCTCCGACCATGAAACCCAGCGGCGGGTAGTGCAGCCACGCTCCGTAACCCGCGAGCGCAGCGCCGCCGATGCCGACGAGCTCGCGGAACGTCTGGCGATCGACCGCGATCGGCCGCGAGACGGGCCGCCTTTCAGCGTCTTCCATGGCGGCGATCCTTCACGCGAAGCGGATGCCGCGCTCTTCGTACACAGAGCGCAGATTGATCGGTTCTGGGTTCAGCGACATCGGCACCACGGCGTCGAAGAGCGCCATCACGGGGTCGATCTTGTCGTCGCCGGCGTTCTGCTTGGTCGCGCGGATCGCAGTCGCGGTCGGCTCGATCTTCAGGTTGCCGACCGCCCAGGTCATCAGGCTTGAACCAGAGTGCCAAAGCGTGCCTCGAACGAGCTTCCGCTCAGCCGTTTTGATGGCGTTCATCAGGCCGTAGCGATTGGGCGAGCCTCTGAAATCAATAGTTTAGGCGGCATTGTCGCATCTACGTCGTTTTCAGCTGGCGCGGCGAGCGCCGACGCGATCCGCTCGAAAGCTTCGTGCCGGCGGTTCCCGCCGACGATCGGATGCGCGTAGACCTGCAGCGTCATGTCGAACTTCTCGTGCCCGAGCAGCGACGCGACGTCGGTCAAAGGGAGGCCGAGTTCGATCATCAGGCTCGCCGCGAAGTGCCGGAGAGCGTGGAAGTGCATTGTGTCGGCCGCGTCGTGGAGGCCGGCGCGCTGCAGCAGCGGCACCCAATAGTTGGACCGGAAGTTGCGCGGCGTGACCATGGAGCCTCCGGGCATGCGGAAAATGAGGCCCCGCTCGTTCGTGACGTAGAACCTGCGGCACCACTCCGCGACGGTCTCCTGAACCCGGCGAGGCATGGGGATGTCCCGATTGCCCGCCTTAGTCTTCGGTCCCTTGAGCTGGTCGAGCTGCGTGAGGCTGTGCCGGATCTTCAGCACGCCCCGCTCCATGTCGACGCACCCGACGGTTAGGCCCCAAATCTCTCCCATCCGCAGCCCGCAAAAGGCCGCGAGCTGTACCGCCGCCTTCAGCATGAAATAGCCGCGGACGTTCGTCGTCTTCCGCTGATTTGTGATGTTCAACTCGTCGACAAGGCGGAGCAGGAGCTGAACCTGCTCCATGCGGAACGTCTTGATCTGGCTCTTGCCGCCGTAGCGCACCTCGGCCAGCACCTGCTTGACGATGTTCCGCTTTGTGAAGCCGCGCTTTCCGGCGAAGTCCTCGATCTGCTTCAGCGCGAGCAGATGGTTCTTCGCCGTCACCGGCTTCAGGCGCCGCAACAGATCGGAATGCCAAGCCTCAACGTCGGTGAAGGTCAGATCCTTGATCGGGCGGTTGCCGAACCTTGGGATGATCGATGAATCGATGATCGAGCGGAAACCGCGCCACGTGCACTCGCCGATGATCCCCGACCTCACCTTGTCTTCGCCGGACTTCAGCCAGAGGTCGGCGGCGTCGCGTATGCCGATCGTCTGGCTGATCGCGACGTGCTGCCCTGACTGCAACTCGGTCTCCACGCGGCGTTTGATCGCCTCCGCATCCTTCTTCAGCCCGGTCTTGGGCGTCTCGCGGCGACGCTTTCCGGCCGCGTCGGTGTATTCGCAGATCCAGGGCGACTTCGGGTCTTTGGCGTTGAGTCGACGCACGCTCGCCATCTGTCCTCTCCAATTGTGAGGAGGCCCGGCCGCGCGTGCAGCCGGGCCGGTTGATCAGAACTGCTCGACGAGCGCGCGTTCGATGCAGAGACGCGCGAGTTCGAGGCGGCTGCGGTTCACGAGCCGCCAGCGATCGTCGAAGCGGCGCTTGCGGGCGCCGTCCACGAGCCGCTTGGTGAAGAGCATGAGCCCCTCGGCGGCAACCTCTTCGGCAATGCGCGCGAGCTCGTCGGGCGCCGGCGGAGCGATAACGCTCGTCGCGTCCAGGATGAGCGAGCCGGGGAAGTGGAGCGGCTTGCCGCTTCTCGTGCTGGTGGTCGTCATGGGCGCGCCCTGCCCTGCTCGGGGGCGAGAACAGGGGCGGACAGAACACTAGGCGCAGTTGTGCTATTGAGCGTTTTAGCTCTTGGCATGGGGCTCTTCCTTGCCTTGGGTTAGAGCCGGGCCAGGGAGTTCCAGTCCCTTGCTCGGCTCGACAGTTTCTGACATTATTAACCCTCTTCGGGGTTGTCAATGTTAGAAACCAAGAGCAAAGGCGGTCGGCCGCCCGTCGGGGCCGTACCTGTGACGGTCCGCCTTCCGCCGGATCTACTGCACCCCCTCGACGCCTGGATCGCTCAGCAGCCCGATCCGAAGCCGTCGCGGCCGGAAGCGATCCGGCGGTTAGTTGATCAGGCGCTGGCGCAGAAGCCGGGCTGACAAGCCGCCGGCCCCGCCAAGGATCGCGAGCTTGCGCGCGCGTCGCACCCGGTGTCGCGATCGCTGTCGCGCCTGGCCGAGCCGCCGCCGGACAAGACCCGGCCCTATCATTCCTTTTCAGCCGGCGGGCTGTCGCGCCGAGCGTCGCGGATCGTGTCGCGAGGCTTGGCCAATTGGCGAAAGGCCGTCCCCCAGGCTGTCCCGGTCGGTGTCCCGCTCCGCGCCGGCGGCACAATTTCGTGCCGAACAAAATCAATGACTTAACCGGCGCGCGCGGTGTCCCGCGAGGCACCCCGGCGCTCGTCCCACCAGCGCGATCCCGCTAATCGAGCCTTCGCCAATTGGCGAACCCTTCGTCGGCAAGAAAAGGGTGTCGTCAATACCGACACCCCTGGCCACGCCGGAAGCGGTAAACTCGCGCGTCACTTAAAGGTCTGCGACCGCGACCTTTTCCGGTGGGCCCAATGGATATGCCTATGGGCGCCCACTGGGTCGCTAAGCCTTTGATCGCTCAACGCCCGGCTCAAGCAATTGCCAGCGGTTTGCTATAGCCCGGCTACGGCTAAGCCCTTGATCGCGCTCGGCCAAGGTTCGTTCTCGCGAAGGTTTTCGCGGAATTATCCGGTGGATCGGAGCGCCTTGCGCCCGTCGGCGGACCGTCTACGCTTGCTCCGATGAGAACAGCCCTCGCTACTCTCGCCGTCCTCGTTTGCACCACGCCTGTTCTCTCGCAGGGCACCGCTGGAGCGCTCGAGTTGTCGGGGAACTGCTCGACGCTTGTGGCGGAGGGGCGGAGGCTGCCGTGCACCGGCCGGATGGCGAGCTTCACCTTGTCGGACGGGACCGCGCTCATGATGTTCAAGGGCGCAGGCTACACGGTGGCGTTCGCTGGACGCGGCGGAGAGGGTGTGCCCGCCGGCGGCGGGTCCGCCGCCTGGGCTGTCCGCACCGTAAACGTCGGGGTGCCCGGCCGTGAAACGGAAACGGCGCCCGCCTCCGGCGTCTGCCGCTTCGAGGACCCATTCAAGGGGCGAGCCGGCGTATGGTGCTCGGCAAAGACGCCACGGGGCGAGTTCTCCGCAACGTTCCGTTCCGACGGGCGGCCGCCGCAGGCCGCTCGCTGACAACGGACTACCCGACCGGCGCTGCGTCCGCGTGCGCTGACTGTGGAGGACCGGAGGTACAGCCTTGTAGCCGACATCCCGCATATGACACCGTCTCAAAAAAGGCGGTTCACGATGTTTCAGACGATCTTCGCCTATGTCGCGGCCGATCCGAAAATCCAAGCGACGATCTACTCGGTCGTTAGCTCGACCCTATTAGCTATCGTAGGAAAACTGCTTTCAGCAAGAGCACGCTTGAGATGGGGACGCGTCCACTACAACCATTTTATGATAAAGAATAAAGATGGAGGCCTTTCGGCAGTTGTGACTGCAAATTATACGATTTCCAATACTGGACGAGCCGCTGCAAAAGAGATCGAGGTAAGCTTCAATTGGGAACCAGAACATTACGAGGTCTGGCCGCACAAGGAGTACTCTACGTCTAAGCGCGAAGATGGCCGCTTTATTATAAAGGTTCCGAGAATTAACATCGCCGAGAGCGTTAATATAGCGATCATAAACGCCGGAAATACCGCGCCCGATCTGACTTACATTGGGCATAACGAGGGGTCCGTGAAGGAAATTCCTATTTTCCCTCAACGGGTCTGGCCTCAAAAGGTCGCATATGCAAGTGCGGCACTAATGCTTGTTGGGCTAATGACAATTCTTTACTGGATCTTTCGTGGGATCATCGCGGTATTTTAGTATCGCCCTATTCAGTTCGGAAACATTAGGTTGCAAACTCTCAGTTGCAAACTCGTCGGAGTTGACATTGATGTCAGATGATCTTCCCACTGGGGCGCGTACATCGTACCGGATGGACCCGGGGGATGCGATGACATTCTTGAAGAACGGCCCGCGACCAACGCAGCTTAGGGTCATTACCGGTGACGAGACGCGGATAACCTTGACTATTAGCGAAGGGCGTCCGTGCGAGATAGTATGCGGCCAAGGGAAAATTACTGTTGAAATAGACGACTTCGATAATACGTCGCCTCACGAACCATTTACCGTCATCGAAGGCGGAAAATGACCAACGATATACATTAACGCACGAGGCAAATCATGTTTGTTGGCTCACTTGGCGTGCTTAAGAGCATGACAGCCTTAGAGAGCGGAGAGCTGTTCTCTCTGGAGCTGGGGGGAAAAAAGGCATTCTGCCTTAAGCTGCATGCGGACGAATCGGGAAGAATGTACATTGCGGTGTTGAACACGCCGGGCGTTGAGGAACTGGAACCGTTCTTCTTTAAGAAGTTTCCTGACGGCTATGTGAATTCGTTTGGCAAGGGCTGGGTAGTTGAACTCATCGAGAATGAAGACTCGTACGTGTCGAGCGAGTTTGCTCTTCGCGAGGCATTTGGCGTCATAATTAAAGATCAAGATCACGTCGGCCTCAGGATTTCTTCAAGCAAAGGAAGCGGAAGACCTGGATTCCTCGACCTGCCTTCCGGATCATTTGTTCCGATGGATCATCATTCGGTGATCTACACCGAGTGGAAGATCTGGGCTAACGACGCTCATCAGAGTACCGAAGGCGCGGTGCCTCTATATCATCGAGTGCCTTGAGAGCGTGGGTGTTGCGAGACTGCGGCCTGTTTGGCGCTCGCTTTCAAAACACAGCGTCGCAGATGCACCTCGGCTCCGCCTTTGGCGGGCGTCCACGCTCAAGTGTAAAGAGGATCGCTTGGATCGATATGAACGGAAGACGGAGATGGTCAGGCGAACCGCCGTCGCGCGGGAGATCGTCTTCAACGTTCTTGAGGGCTGCATCGTTCTCGGCGTGCTCCACTACGTTTTCCAGAAAACCGGCAGCTGGTTCGCGTTTGTTTTAGGAAGTGTCGGATATGTGGTGCTCAGCGCGTACATCCTGAACAACGCGCAGTTAGGTTTAATGCAGCTTTTCCATGTCGATGATGAGCCGAACTCCGAGAGCCGGGCGCGGCTCGTCATGTTCACAGCCGGCGTCATCCTGCTCTACTGCTTCCTGTCTTTCGCTATCGACGCGACGATCTCATTGATGATCGCAGGTCGGTAGCGCAAGCAGGACCGCGACGTCGGCCATCACCTATGCCGCTCGCTTCATCCGTCGCCGCTCGGCCCGCGAGGGCACCTTCACGAACTCGACCGGCAGCTCCCGTCTCGCCGTTCATCGCGCGGCGCGTGCGGCGCGCCATGCCGGCCGCGGTGATTGTCTCATCAACCCAGGACGGCTCGAGCGGACTATCAAACCGCCAAAAGCCCAAACGATCCACGCGATTCTGAGCTCCTAAGCGCCGCCAGCACCGGCCGCGCGATCATCGCACTCACCGCTACCGGCTCGCCTCCCGCGTTGCGATCAGTCCCGCCGGCACGTCTGCGACGTAGCAGAAGACGCTCCGGCCTCCGGCACGGGAGTAAGCGCTTCGACCACCGCATCGCCTGCCGCCGCGGTCCCGATCATCCGGGCACCCGCAAGAGCCTGGGTAGGATGCGCGACTCTCGCGCACGATGAGCGCGGCGATTGCCGCTGCAGCCGCCAGCGAGCGCGCTGAAGGGGGCTGGATCTCGACCGGGCGCTCGGCGGTAGCGCGATTGTTCCGACCGGCCGTTTCAGGCGCGAGCGCGGCTTCTCGTACCGCCGGAGCGCGCTTCGCCGGACGATCGGCACGCCGCGCGATCGGCGGCCTTTGGGCATCCGCGCTCGGCGCTGCCGGCGAGGCTTCAGCGGGTGAGGACGAAGGCTGTGGCGAGTCCGCGAGCCGGACGGCGACTGGCGCGCTCGCCTGGCTCTTGACGGGTGCTGGCACCGGCGCGGCCGCCGTGCGGGTAGAGGCAGGCGCGGGTGCCGCGTGGTCCGCCTGCGGCGCCGGCGTGCCGCCTCGCACCGCGAGCGCTACCGCCGCGGCCGCTGCCAGGAAGAAGATGAGCCCACGATCTCGCGCCAAGCCTGCAACCCGAGTGGTTGATCGACCGACGACGCTTAACGCATGCCCGCGGAGCTTTGCAGACGGGATTCTACGTAAGGTAGCAGCGATCTCTTGCGTGCGCTTTCAGGCAGGCTACGGTCGTGCCCATGCGCTCGTTCGCCGCCCTCGTCGCCCCGTTGGCTCTAGCCGCCGCTTTGACGGCGTCGTTCGAAGCTCGCGCGCAGAACCTCGATCCGCGTCTTGAAGCTGCATACCGCAGCCGAGGCATGGCGGGCGTCCTGGCGATGCTCAATGCCTGCTACGCGACGGCCAGCAAGGCTATCCCGCGCGTGGTCGACTGCGCGAACTTGGACGCTGCAGCTTACGGCCTAGACCGCGCCGCTCAGGCCAGCTTCCGAATGCCGGCGACGCCCGGCTTTTCTCGATACGAGACCCGCGAGCGGATCGTCCGGGCGATGAGGCGCTCGGGCGCGAAGCCCGCCGACATTGACCCTTCGCTCGACGTTGTGGCGCGCCACGTTGGCGGCTACGCGCTCGAGCTTCGATGATGTCTGGAGCCCTGCCGGCCGCGCGAACGCCTAAGACGGAGGACTTCCGCCGAGCTCTCGCCGAGCGCCTGGCGCACGCGGAGCGAGACGGCCAAACCGAGCTAGAAGTGACGTCCGGCGATCTGCATCGTGAGGTCGGCGGCTATCCCGGTGTGGATCCTCGCATGCCGATGTGCTGCCGCGCCATGCGAGCGGCGATGGAGCCGGGCGACGCCGAGCTGTCGGCGCCTCCGAAAGGCGACGGGGCGACGCTTGTCATCCGCTATCGGTTGCCGCGGTCTCGTTCAGCATGAGGATTGTCGCGAGCCTCGGATCAAGCTTTGCCGCCATGACATCAGGCATCGATGTCGATAGCCTAAGAGGCATGAGATCTAACCGAAATCCTCTCACTCCAGCCGGAAACTGAGCGATGGCAAAATCGCCTCCCGCTAAGACACCTTCGTCTTATAGGACCGTCGGCAGGACCTACGATGGCGTGAAGGTGCTGGCGCCCAAGACGAAATCAAAGACCTTTACGGCGGCCGAGGTGAGGCGCGCCATCGCGAAGGCGATTGAAGAGGTCTCAAGAGCGGATAAGCCGCTACTGCGAGAGAGCGACTCCCCGAGAATCCAGAAGCGGAAAGATGGACGCTTTGAGGTGAAAAAGCCGGGCGCTAAGCGGGCGAGCGCGGTTACAGACACGCAGACGGAGGCTATAGCCAGGGCGAAAGAGATCGAGCCAAATAAAGCTCCGATCGCCAAGCGCGTTCGAAAAGGGCCCGGTGTCAAGAGGGGCACATGGCGCAAAACCTGACAAAGGCACAGCGATCTATACTGAAGAGAGCAGCCACGGCTCTCGATGTTTTTATAAACTGTCCGTTCGATGCCGAGTATAAAGCAATCTTTAATGCGATCGTCTACACTGTAGTTCGTTCAGGCTACCGGGCTCGGTGTGCTTTAGAAACAGACGACGCGGCCGAAAACCGCTTCGGAAAGATTATTAAGATCATCAGTGAGTGTCGCTACGGCGTTCACGACATCTCGCGTACTGAAGTAAGCGGCAACCCGCCCCTGCCGCGTTTTAACATGCCGTTAGAACTCGGGTTGTGGTTCGGTGCCCATCACCTTGGCCGAGACGACCAGGCTGGAAAGAAGTGCATCGTGTTCGACCGCGAGCAGTACCGTTACCTGCGCTTCATTTCGGATATCAGCGGCCAAGATATCCACTCGCACGACGGTGACATCCCAAAGCTCATCAGCGAACTCTCCGCGTGGCTTCGGCACCTGCCTGGAGGAGTTCACGCCGGAGGCGGCCAGGCTATCTTGGGCGAGTACGAAACCTTTCGATCGCTCCTTCCTGTCTTGAGCGGTCAGAAGAATATGGCACCCGACGAGCTGCTTTTCGCCGATTTCAACCTCATGATCACTGAATACGTAGCTAGCCTGACGGAAGAGACGCCCGCGCCGGTTGATCCAGTCGTCGCCGTAGCATGACGAGCACAAGCGCAAGATCCTTCAAATCAGACCCGGATTAGGCACCGCCCAAATAAGCGTGATAGCCGATCGAGTGGTCTCAACCTTGAGTGCAGTCCGCTCCCGAAGGATTGCCGCCATGCCTGCGATGGCAGCGACACCAAAGTCGTAAGTCTCAAGCGTCAGCGACGGTTCCTTGCAGCCTGCCTCCTCAAGAGCCTCTTGGATTATCGAACTCAAGTGCGTCTCGGCGAAGTCTACTCCGGCGTCGTGACCATAGAGTCTTACCCCGCGAAACAACTGGTCGATCCCTGGCGACCTGCTCCTAGACATGAAGCTATTCTGAACCGCCGCCTTATAAGCGGCCTGAATTTTCTGCTTGATCTGCTGAGAAGAACCAAAAGGCGTGTCATTGATCATCGCCTCAAAGACCCCGTTCGCTAAGATCGCTATAAGCCTCAATGCTAGGCAGACGAGGTCAGCGCGGCAACCTCTTCCGCTCTCCAGGCTCGCAGCCGAGTACCGACGGAGAAATGCCAAGAGGGATCAACAGCAGCGGAGCCTCCTCCAACGCCACTGGAACGGGTTGGGCACCGTGGATGAGTGGAAGCCTCAGGCGAAGGATTTCTCCAGCGGCGCCCGGATGGCTTCCGACACAAAGTCCGCCGCCTTCAGCCTCTTCCGCTCGCCCGCCACGAGCAGCCCATGCCGCTCGAGAAACGCCGCCTGAGACTCGAACGTCGGCGGGTCGTCCACGTCGAAGCCCTGGAAACCGCGGCCGACGAAGGGATGCCACCGCAGATCGTTCGGCATAATCCAGCCCTCGGGTAGCCCCATCCGGACCAGCGGCTTGCCTCCATGCGCCTCGCACCTCAGCGTGCCCGTGCCGCCCACCCGCCGCCGCTGCTCCGGCGCCTCGTACTTCCACCAGCACCACGGCCGCGTGCCCGGCTTGTCGACGATCCACCGCTTCAGCACCGCCGGCCCGAACTCCGCCCATAGATCGCGCGTCTTCCGCCGGCTTGGCGCGAACCAGGCGTCGTCCCAGCACAGGCCGAACAGCGCCCACTTCTGATCCTCGTCGACGTCGCCCACGGCGTCGTTCAGGAACGCCCACGACAGCTCGTCGAGCTCGACGCCCGGCGCCTGCTCGACAGCCTCCGCCGGCGCGCGCGGATCGGGCTTCGGCTTCCGACCGCCCACGAACAGACGCGCATGCAGCCGACGCCGCTCCGCGGTCGCGACGGAGATCGCCCGATGCGCGGCCATGCGGATCTTCCCATCGTCGCTCTTGGTCTCTTTCTCCATCGCGGCGATGCGGGCCTCGATCCCGACGTAATCGGTCAGGAGCTCCGCGCGCGGCCCGATTTCGAGCCCGTTTTGAGCCAATTCAGAGGCGATTTTCGACCATAGTCGACGCTCGGAAGCCTTGAGAAATGACGGAGCCTGAGGCGCTGAGGTGCCCATATATTTTTTTCCCTGCAAAACGGAAAATGTGTGAATGCCACCCGATGCGGCGGGGGCCCCTAGGGCTGTGGACTTTCGACCCCCCCTACCCCTTCGCGGAACGCTGGCGGCTCGATGAGGTTAGGAGAGACCAACCTAATCACGGAGCGAAGCCATGGATCACAGCAAGCATGTGCGACTGACGAGCGACGAACTCACCGGCTCGAC
>NZ_BSFI01000004.1 GCF_027922265.1 Hansschlegelia plantiphila
ACGACCGTGTGCTCAGTTCGGTGAGCTACTCGTTGGCGGGCCAGTATATCGAGCGGTTGAGGCTGACCGGCGACGGAGACGTCAACGGAACCGGCAACTCGCTGAGCAATATAATAGCCGGCAACTCGGGCGATAACGTCATAGACGGCGGCAAAGGCTCAGACCGGATCGGGGGCGGCGCGGGCCGCGATACATTCGTGTTCGCCAATGCGCTCAGCGCGAGCAATGTCGACGTGGTCGCCGACTTCAAGGCGATCGACGACACGATCCGGCTCGAAAACGGAGTATTCACCGGTCTGTCGGCAGGTGGATTATCATCCGACGCGTTTTACATCGGGACCGGCGCGCACGACGCCTCCGACCGCATCATCTACAACGCAAATTCCGGCGCGCTGTTCTTCGATAGAGATGGGACGGGATCGGTCCAGGCCGTTCAGTTCGCGACGTTCGAAAACCACGCCACGATCACGGAGGCGGATTTCACGGTGGTGTAGCGCGCGCCCGGGCAAAGCCCTGACGAGGCGCGCCATAGTGCCGGGGCGGGAGAACGGTCAGGGCTTCTTGTCAAGCGCCAGCTTCTCGGAGAGCCGGTCGAGGATCTCGGTCTGCTTGTCGTTCGCCTCCTTGATAGGGCCGATGCCGGCGGTCCAGAGCGCGCCGGTGCCGCCTCGACGACTGCCGCTTTGGCCTCCGGGATCCGCGCCACGATCTTGTCGATCAAGCGCCGTCGGATTGTTTGAGGCCGGCGACAGACTCGGGGTTGTTCGCCTTGGTGAACTCAAGCGTTTCGGAAACGACAGTTCCCTGCACGATCGCGGCTGGCAGAAGCCCTGCGTCGAGCTTGCGGGCGAAGATCACCTTCAGACCCGTCTCCATGGTCCGATAGAGCGAGAGCGCGAGCTTCTCGTCCTTGATCGCCTTCAGGGCGCTCGCCGCCCGCGCCGCGACCCATGCGCCGAGGATCGAGAGGAGGCCGAGCCCGATCCCGTCAATGGCGGTGATCGCCTGAGGCCGCATCTCGGCCCAGAGGTCGCCGACGAACGGACCCGGCGCCACGGCGGACGAGACGTCGAGCGCGTAGGAGGCGAGCGAAAGCGCGAGCAGGCAGCAGACGCCGGCCCGGACGAGCAGGTTCATGGGAGGTGCTCCAGTAGTTCGAAAGGAGGGCTGTACGGCGCCCGCCGCCGCCCGACGTCAGTTCAGACGCGAGGAGATCGAAGCGATGAGCGACGAGAAGACGAAGCCGCCATACGGGACGTCCATTTCGAAGCCGGACGAAAAGGCCGGGGTCGAAGTCGGCGGTGGGGACAAGGCCGCAGCCGCGCACAGCGAAGAGGCCAGGAAGGAAAGCCGCCACGACCATTCGCCTGACGACGAGATCGAGGAGGACGATTGGGGCGAGGCCTGATCTTCGACGTCAGGCCGCCGCCTCGATCGCTGCGACGCGCGCCTCGAGCTTCGTCAGGCGCAAGGTGAATTCGTCATTGACCGGGCTGGCGGGGCAACGACTGGCGCCGCCTCGAGCGCCTCAAGCCGGCCGTGGATTGCGGCGCGGGTCTTCGGCCCGGCCATGCCGTCCGTCGCGAGGGACGCGCCGACGGCCGAGCGCGACCGCCTCGAGGGCGAGCTGGCGGACGCCGGCGCGGTGGAAAAGGTCGTCGGGTGCATCCGGCCGCGATCGAGAGCTACCGGCGGGACATCACGGCACTCTCGGAAAGCCTCAACCGCACCTTCGCCGACAGCGACAGGCTGCGCGATCGCCGCCTTCCGCTCACTGGTCGAGACGGTGACGATTCAGCCCATCTGTCGCCGGCGAGAAGGTCGTGGCGAACGTGTAAGGACGCCTCGGCGCGCTGCTTGATCACGACCTGTTCCCTACGCGCAAAGTGTCGGGGGGGTCGGTGGTAGCGGAGGAGGGACTCGAACCCCCGACACGCGGATTATGATTCCACGTTAAGCTACCGATTTTGTTGCGCTTTTTCTCCAACTACGGAGTAAAGGCATCGTGTTGCATCAGTACCTTACCGGCGTTCTGCCAACTAAAACTGGTCCTCCCCCGGCACGAAAACGGTCGCTCCGATTGCCCCTCGGAACGACCGCTATCGACGTTGCCACGCGGGATTGCAGCCCGCGCGAATACCGCGGGAAAGGACCCCGACGATGCTTCAAAATTACAGTGAACCTGTTCGAAACTCAAGCGATCGCGCCGCCAGTATCCTCGGCGCGGGCGATCCGCTGGACCGCAAACTGCGGCTCACTCAGTTCCCGGATCGGGCGGCGGCTAGCAAGACTGATCTGAATCTCTCGCTACGCGAGTTGGGCACTTCGATCCGTGAAGCATGCGCGGCCGAAAAGAGTGGCCTGCCGTGGTTTAAGCTTGCTGTTTTCGGCGACATCCGCACCGAGCGGCGGTGCCTGAGGCACAACGCGAACGTCGTCGAAGTGACCGGCGTCGAGGCCGATTACGACGACGGCGTGCTCTCGGCCCTTGAGGCAGTCGACCGGCTGACGGAGGCCGGGATAACCGCGCTCGTCTATGAGACGCCGGGCAGTACGCTGGAGCGGCCGAAGTGGCGAGTGCTGGCGCCGTTCTCCCGAGAGTTGGAGCCGGGCGAGCGCGACCGCCCCATGGCCCGCTTACACGGCCTCTTCGGAGGCGTCTTCGACCCGGCGTCCTTCACGCTGTCTCAGGCCTATTACGCCGGCAACGTGGAGGGGAAGCCCGACGTCGGCGTCCGGCTGGTTAAGGGCCGCCGCTACCTCGACGAGGCCGACGACCTCGACGCCGGGGCGATCGGCCGCCCGGGGCGCTCCAGCGGGGGGTCGAGCGCCACGGCGGGCGTAGCAGGTGATCGGACCTATCTGCCTTTCGACGAGTTCGCCGACGCCGTCCGCGCGATCCCGAACGACGACGCCTCCTTCGACGTCTGGCTCAAGATCGCAATGGCGGTGCACCACGAAAGCGCCGCTTCGGACGAGGGGCGGACGCTGGCCCATGAATGGTCGGAGCGGTCGACCAAGTACGACGCGGACGACCTTGATCGCCGATGGGGCTCCTTCGGTCGCAATGGCGGCGCGACGGTGACTGGCTGGGAGGTGCTGAGACTCGCTTCCGACCATGGCTGGCGCAACCCGGCGAAGAAGCGCGCTCTGGAGTCGATGCCGCCCTCCGACGTCGCGATCGACCCTGTGACTGCGCGACTGAACAAGAGCTTCGCGGCGGTCCGGCTGGGCGGTCGGACCCTCGTCGCCGAGTCGAAGCCCGACGGGTCGTTCGACCTCGGAAGTGTCGACGACCTCCACCGCTGGCACGAAAACGACCTCGTCCTCGAACCGGGCGGCCGGGCGCGGGAGCCCGCGTCGAAGCATTGGATGCGCGACCCTGACAGGCGGCAGTATCGGGGCATCGTCTTCGACCCGTCCGGCCATGCGCCGCCGGCCGCCCTCAATCTCTGGACGGGCTGGGCGGTCGCGCCGGAGGCGGGCGCGACATGTGAGCGGATCGTCGAGCACGTCCGCGAAGTGGTTTGTGACGGCAAGCCGAAGCAGTTCGGCTACGTGATCGGATGGCTTGCGCACCTAGTCCAGCGACCCGCTGAGAAACCGGGCGTGGCGTTGGTGCTGAAGGGCGGGAAGGGCGCGGGCAAGGACACGCTCGCGGAGGTCGTGCGTCGGATCGTCGGGCAGCGGCACGTCGCCCACGTCGACAACCCGGAGCGCCTCACGAGCCGCTTCAATGCGGGATTTGCGACCGCGATCGTGGGCCACGTCGAAGAAGCGTTTTGGGCAGGCGATCGGGCCAAAAAGGGAGCGCTTCAAGCGTTGATCACATCGCCGACGATGACGCTGGAGCGGAAGGGAATCGACCCGATCGTCGTCGATTCTTTCCTGCGGCTCATCATGACGACGAACGAAGACTGGGCTGTGCCAGCGTCGGCCGACGAGAGGCGATATGCGATCTTCGACGTCTCAGATTTCCGGATTGGTGATCGTAAGTATTTTTCGGCGCTTTACGCGGAGATCGAAGGCGACGGGCCGGCGGCCTTCCTCAACTACTTGCTGGGCGTCGACCTTACGGATTTCGAACCGCGCGACGTGCCCCAGACGGCGGCGCTGCGGGACCAGAAGGTCGCCTCGCTTCAGGGTTTCGACCGCTGGTGGTTCGACATCCTTCATGAAGGTGTCTTGCCCGGAGACCGTGCCGCTTGGGAAAGCGGCGAGGTCGAAGTTCCGCGTGACGCGCTTCGGGACAGCTACGACGCTTTCATTCGAGACCAACGGTTTCAGGGCGCAGCGATCAACGCCACGCAGTTCGGTCAAAAACTCAATCAGGTGCTGCCGAGCGTCCAGACGATCCGCCCGCGTTCGGAGCGCGGAGCGCGTCTCCGTCTCTATGTTGTGCCGATACTCGACCGATGCCGCGAAGAATTTGAGGCGTGGATCACGATGCCGGTCGATTGGGGGGCTTAGCGGTCCAACTGGTCCGGCTGCACCCTGAAAACAGAGCTTCAGTTGGACCAGTAATTGTCAAGCATTCTCAGGGATTTACTAGCTATGGTCCAACTGGTCCAACCGGTCCAACTGAATATCAACTCATACGCACATGCGCATGCAGGCGCACGCCCACGCGCATGCGCGCATACACGGGGTACGAACCTGCCCGGACCAGCTGGACCAGTTGGACCACCCCAAGAAGGTCAACGGTCTGCCAAGGATGCTCAGTTGGCCCACGGGCTGGGCCAGATGGCCCGGATGCCGGTATCGGGCAAAAGCGTCTTGCCCGGACGACGGGTCCCTCCGGGCGCCGCCACGCCGCGGGGCGCGCTGAGCCGCGATCTATCACTCGGTGAAAACGTTTTTACTGCGATTTCGCGGGAGGCCGGTCGTTATGAGTAAAGCGGCTTTTACCTCGCGCATCGCCAGCATTCTCGGCGACGACGACGACCCTCCCTCCATCGAGGTCGTCAACGCGGCGGCCGTCGGCGATCTCGTCGGCGTCACGGGTCGACGTATTGAACAGCTCGCCAGCGACGGAGTGATCCTCCGGATCGGCGTCGGGCGTTTCGACAAGCGCGCTTCTGTCCGGGCCTATTGTGATTTCCTCCGCGCTGGCGCGACCGGGCGGGGCAACGTCGACAAAGCTTATCGGGACGCGAAGACGCGTGCTGCGGCGGCCCAAGCCGAAAAGATCGAAACAGCGAATGCAGTCGCCGCCGGCGAGTTGGTCTCCGCAGCCGACGTCGCCGCCGCTTGGTCGACCATCCTCGCGGACGTTCGCGCCGCGATGCTGGCGATCCCGAGCCGAGTCCAGGGTATCGATCGCCACGCGATCGAGTTGCTTGACCGGGAGATCAGAGAAGCGCTGGAGGGTCTCGCTGATGCTGGCTGATCTTCGACGCGACGCTCTGAAGGCGCTACGGCCTCCGCCGAGGATCGACCTAGCCGACTGGGTCAGCGCGAACGTCTTTCTGCCGTCGAGCCTCGCAGCTCATCCCGGACGAATGCGGCTGTGGCCGCATCAGGTCGAAATCGCCCGGAGTATGGGTGCGCGGGACGTCGAGCGGGTCTCGATCCTGAAGTCGGCGCGTATCGGATACACGCAGCTCGGCGTGGCGGCGCTCGGCAACTTCGTGGCGAACGATCCCGGCCCAATCCTCGTCGTCCTGCCTGCCGAACAGGACTGTCGCGATCTTATGGTCGGCAATGTCGAGCCGACTTTCGCGGAGTCGCCGGCGCTTAGGGCCGCGCTGTCGTCGACCGCCTCAGATCGCGACACGCTTTTCAGTCGGCGCTTCCCGGGCGGCTCGCTCAAGCTGGTCTCCGCGCGGGCTCCTCGAAACCTCCGTGGCCATACGGCTCGCGTGCTGTTCCTCGACGAGGTCGACGCATTCGAAGTCGACGTCCGCGGCGAAGGCGATCCTGTCGCGCTCGCCGAGCGGCGCACGACGACCTTCAGCAACCGCAAAATAATCATGGGTTCGACGCCCGTTCACGAGCAGACGTCGCGGATCGTTCGCGCCTATGAACGGTCCGACCGTCGCGTGTATGAGTGCGCCTGTCCCGCCTGCGGCGAGCGCCACGAGCTGCGCTGGAAGGACATCCGCTGGCCCGACGACGCGCCCGGTCGGGCCTTCTGGAGCTGTCCGGGGTGCGGTGGCGTCGTCGAAGACGCCGACAAGGCTACGTTCGTCTCCGGCGGCCGCTGGCGGCCCACGGCGTCCCATGTGAAGGGGCATCACGGCTACCGGGTCTCGGCGCTCGTGAGCCTCCTGCCGAACGCGAGCTGGGGTCGTCTCGCGGGCGAATTTCTGGAGGCGAAGAAGAGTCCTCAGACGCTCCAGACATTCGTCAACACCGTGCTGGGCGAGGCATGGCGCGACGACGGCGAAGAGCTGGACGAAGGCGCCCTTGCGGGTCGCGCGGAGGGTTTTGGTCTCGACGAGCTTCCGCCGGAAGTACTCGTCGTGACCGCTGGCGTTGACGTGCAGGACGACCGGATCGAGATCACGACTGTCGGCTGGACCAAGGACGGCGCGGCGCTCGCACTCGGTCATGGCGTCGTCTGGGGCTCCCCGCTCGACGAGGAAACATGGCGCGAGGTCGATGACCATCTCCGGCGCACGTGGAAGCATCCGAACGGCGGGCTCCTTCGGGTCGACGCCGCGATCGTCGACTCCGGCTCCGGCGGCCATACGGACGCCGTCTACGCGTTCTGTCGTCCGCGGACCTCACGGCGCGTGTTCGCCGGCAAGGGCGTCCCCGGCTTCGCCCGGCCAATGGCGGAGGTCTCCAAGGCGCGAGCGCTCCGGCTGGTCCTCGTGGGCGTGGATGCGATCAAATCGCAGATCGTGAACCGCCTTCAGTCGGGCACGTCGATCCGGTTCTCGGCCGGCTTGTCGGCGACGTGGTTTGAGCAACTCGCCTCGGAGAAGCGCGTCGTCCGGTACACCCGAGGGCAGCCCTTCCGCGCCTTTGAGCGCATTCCCGGACGTCGATCGGAGGCTCTCGATTGTCTGGTCTATGCGTTCGCTGCTCGCCAGATGGTAGGGGTGGACCCAGGGCGTCGGGAAAATGAGCTTTCGAGCGAGGCTATGCCGGCCGAACGACTGACAGTAATCAAAAGCGCTTGGCTCTCAAATTCGAAATTTTCGATACGATATTGAGTATCTTTGACGTGTATTGCCGCGCCTTCTCCGCTGGTATCCTAACTGACCCATGCACTATTATATTTCTGACTTCGAGTGCTTCCTGAATAGTCGAAAGATCATAGTTGTTCAATATGTCTTCCCGATGAAGACGATCGATAACGGATCTAATCGAAAGTCTATTAAATTTCTCTCCGTCTTGGGTTAATATCTGTTTCGCAACTTCCTCGAATGCGTTCCAAGCATCGATCAGCTCCAGCGTATAACCTGCGGCAAGACGCTCTTGGATTTCAAAATCGTCTCTCGATTTCTTATACCGGACAACGGCGGCTGCTAAGACAGCGAAAAACAGCCCACTGGCTCCGGTAAATAATATCAACTGCTGTCTGAAAGAAATTTCAAGTTTATAGAAGTCAAAAAGAAAATATAAAATCGATCCTATGGCAACGGTCAATCCAAATACTTGATAAATGTACATTGTAGTATTGAACATGTAATCGCGCCTTGAGCGAGATAATACAGAATCCGACTCAATGCTTTTTATATTCTCGACGGAGCTTTTGATTTCGTCGGCCATCTTAGGAGCCCCTCATTATTGATATAGTTGTTACTATAATAGTAAGGGCGGCAAGGCCTAGGAATATGAGCATATTGACTTGATTTGTGAGACTAGAGGGATCGTAAAGCATTCCTACTATGAACGATAAAGCTGAAGACACAGCATTTAGTATCTTGGGCCATATCGTTATTTTGGGGGAGCCAAAAGTTTGTTTTTGTGATGACACGGCGTCATTGACCATGCCTTGGGTAATTTCAGTTGTGCCATCGGTGCTGTTTCGGGTTGCTTCGATTCGATTTGCCTCTTTGATCAAATCGACGGCGTATTGTTCGACAGCCTTTTTCAAGTGCTCCCGTGCGGGTGCCGTAAAGCCCCCGAGATCGTCTTCTGCAATCTGAAAATCGAGAGGCATGTTTTGTCGTGCTTTGGCTGCGAAGCTACGAGCATAAGTTGAACGCTCGGCGAAGCCTAGCCGCTAAGAAGCCCAAGTGACGTTCCACACAGCCGAAACGGTGAGATGGACCCGTCACGATCAGCTTGGGCCTCAGGAGAGGACTGAGAGACCAAGACCTGCGGGTCGGCTGATCGGGCGGACGCCTCAGGGGAGAGCGCCCAAACAGCGGGCGAGATACGCCAACGAATCCGACAGGCGTTTAGATGGGTAAAAATCGCCAAAAAATATTTCTTATCAAACGAACGATCGTTACTTTGAAACTTTGTTACCAAAAACCCAAGATTTTCTAGGCAGGACATCTGACAAGGCATTGTGAGATAATGTTTACGGCAAGATGATTTTTACCGCGTAGTGTTTGTTATTTGAATCTTATTGCGACGGAGCGTGGCTCCTCATAGATTGGCGAAAGTCAACTAGGAGGGCCCTCCCGTGAGCGAAGTCGAGCACTACGGCGGACTGTTTTACGTGCCCGAAGTTCAGGAGCGAGACCCGTCGCTCCTCCCCCTCGGGGTCGTGGCCGCTTTGACCGCTCGGCCGGGCGATGACCTTTCGCTTCTCCGAGACCGACTCGCCCATCACAGGAAAGAGGGCCACCTGACCCCCGCCGCTCGGGAATCCGGCGTCAAAGGCGCATGGCTCTTCGATCTCGGCGGCGTCGTGCTGGCGGCGATCCTGCTCAGGCTTTGCGAGCTAGGGATCAAGAACGCCGAGGCCGTTCGGGCTGTCGTCCTTGCCGCAACCACGTGGACGGCGGAGGACTTCGAGGCTCTCGGCGGACCGGGGGTGTCCCCACTCGGCGAGGTCATCGCCCGCCACGAGCAAGGCGAGCGCTCGTTCGGCCTTCAGCTCCATTCGCTTGCGCCGCAGGCCAGCGGCCCCATTCGCTATGCAGCCCGGCTCTACTCGACCCGCCGGAACGAAGGAACGTTCTGGCACGTCCCAACCGACGGGTATGACTCCCGCGCCGTCGTCTCGATCGACCTGATCGACATCCTCGACCGCATCACCGCTCGTCGTCAGGCCCACTGATGCTCGACCGCGCCCGCGCCTTCGTTGCCGACATGATCCGCCCGGCCGCACCGGGCAGCGTCCGCCGTTTCGACGGTGCGACGGGCGGCCGGCGTGCGGGAGGCATTGGTTCGTTCGGGTCGATCAATCCTGAGATCGGCGGCGCGGCGGCAACGGTCCGCGGCCGCGCTAGATACCTCGCTCGGAATAACTCTTGGCTTGCGAACGGCGTCGCCAACTGGACGGCCGCGCTCGTCGGCAGCGGCATCCGTCCGACGAGCCCCAGCCCGGACGCGGTCGCGACCTTCGATCGCTGGAGCCTCGACGCGGACGCGGACGGTCGATCAGATTTCTTCGGCCTTCAAGCAGCGATTGCGCGCCACCTCGTCGAGGACGGCGAAGCGTTCGTTCATCTCCGGGCGGATGACGACGGCGGCTTCCGTGTCCGGGTTCTGCCTCCCGAACAGGTCGACGAGACGTTGACGCGCGATCTCGGCGACGGCCGCGCCATCGTCCAAGGCGTGGAGTTCGACGCCGCCGGCCGGCGCGTCGCCTACTACGTGACGCCCCAAAACCCGACGCAGCAATTCATGACCTACGCCGCGCCTGTGCGGGTCGACGCGGCCGACGTCCTTCATATCTTCGCCCCGCTCGCGGCCGGACAGGTGCGCGGCATTAGCTGGCTCGCCCCCGTGATCCTGCCCGCGAGCGAATTGGACCAGCTCACGGACGCCCTTCTGGTCGGGGCCAAGGTCGCGGCGATGCATGCCGCGTTTCTGGTCGACTTGAATGTTGCTGGCGAGCCGTTCGACGGCGACCTGACGAACGTCTCTCTGGAGCCCGGCACCGTCCGACGGCTGCCCAACGGCTTCGACATGAAGTTCAACACGCCGCCTCAGACGCAGCAGACGGCCGAGTTCGTCAAACACTCGCTCCGCGGCCTCGCAGCGGGCCTTGGCCTGCCGTCGCACATGCTCGACGGCGACCTCTCCGGCGCGAACTACAGCAGCCTTCGGGCGGGCCTGATCCCGTTCCGGCAGCGGGTCGAGCAGATTCAATATCACGTGCTCGCGCCGCAGCTTCTCCGGCCCGTCTGGGATCGCGTCCAGTTGCTGTTCGGAGATCACGACGCACGCGCTGAGTGGCTCCCGCCGGCATGGCAGCAGGTCGACCCGCAGAAGGCCCTCGAAGCGGATACGGCGGAGATCACCGCCGGCCTCGCCTCGCGCCGTCAGAAGGTCGCGGAGCGCGGCTGGAGCGTGGAGGAACTGGACGCCGAGATCGTCGCCGACCGGGCGCGTGAAGAGGCTCTGGGGCTGAGCTTTGGGGCCGCCGCGGTCACTCCGAACGAAGACAAGTCCGACCCCGAGAAGGAGCCAAAGCCGTGACCGCGACCGTCCGCGATTTTCGCGAGATTGACCCCGCCAAATTCAAGGCTGCCGCGATCCTCCTCATGAAGGGGCACGGCAACCCGCCGCGCCGCCTGGTGCGCGCCATGAAGCACGCCCCGGCGAAGCTGGTCCTCGCCGGCCTCTTCGACGTGTTGCGGCTCCCGTATCTCGATCTGGAGATCGACGGCCAGATTATTCGGGTCGTCGAAGCGCAGGGGACCGCCTGATGATCACGCTAAGCGCAGGGCATCGGCGCGAGCCCGAACCCGAGGTAATGACCCGTAGAGCCGCCACGAAGGGCAGCTTCGACAGCGAGGCCATGGTGATCACGGCCGTCGTGGCGAGCGGTTCGCCCGTCGGTCGGCGCGATGCGCGTAGCGGGTTCAACGAAGTGCTCGACGTGGCCGGCGCTCGCCTGCCGATCGACGTGCCTTTGCTGGACTCCCACAATCAAGGTCGGGCTGCGGCCACGATCGGCCGCGCCTTCAACTTCCGGCGCGAGGGTGACGTCATCCTCGCCGACATCCGCTTCAGCACGGCGCCGGACGTCCAGCCCATCGTGGATCGCTTTCGCGACGGCACTCTCAATTCCTTTTCGGTTGGATACCGCGTCTCTCGTTGGGAAGACACGAACGCTGCCCCGCGTGTCCGCACTGCAAAGGACTGGGAAATTTTTGAGGTCTCGGTCGTGTCGATCGGGGCTGATCCCAACGCACGCAAAAGGAGCGGGGCAATGGACGACGAGACTGACGTGATCGACGCGGCGGCCGCTGAGCCGACGATCGTCGAAACCCGAGCCGCCATCCGCGGGATCGCCCGGACGGCGGGCCTGCCGACGACATGGGCCGATGAGCAGATCGACAATGAGGCGACCGTCACGGAAGCGCGCGCCGCCGCGTTCGAGGCGATGCAGGCGCGGACCCGGCGCACGCCGGCAATCCGCACCGCGGCCCCTGTCGCCGACGGCGAGGTCCGCTTCCGCGCCATGGAAGACGCTCTCGCCGTCCGCACGACGGGAGCGCTGCCGATTGACGCGGCCCGCGCCGAAGCCGCCCGGCCGTTCGTCGGCCATAGCCTCCGGGACTTCGCCCGTGAGGCCCTGACCCTCCGCGGCGTCTCGACGACGGGGATGAGCCCCGACGAGCTGTTCCGTGCGGCCATGCACACGACGACGGATTTCCCGAACCTCCTTACGGGCGCGGGCCGGCGAAGCTTGCTGGCGTCGTATCAGGCCGCGCAGAGCGTCCTCAAGTCGATCAGTCGGCAGGGCAGCCGGGTCGACTTCCGCTCGGGCTCGACGATACGCCTGGGCGAACTGGGCGCTCTCCAGCGTGTGAGCGAGGCGGGCGAGATCAAGGCGACTTCGCGTGCGGAGACGGCCGAGAGCTACGCGATCGATACTTATGGCGCAATCTTCTCGATCAGCCGCAAGGCGCTCGTGAACGACGATCTCGGTGCGTTCAATGACTGGTCCCGCGCCGCCGGGCAGGCCGCCGCGACGACCGAGGCGAACCTGCTCTACGGGCTGCTCTCGCAGAGCTCGGGCGCGGGGCCGACCATGAGCGACGGGAAGAGGCTCTTCCACGCGGACCACGGCAACACAGTTACTTCCGCCACCCTGTCGAGTCCTGCTTTGTCGATCGACGCTCTGTCCGCGGCCCGCCTCGCGTTGCGCCTCCAGACCGGCGTTGACGGCAAGACACGGATCGCGGCGACGCCGAAGTATCTCGTCGTCGGGCCGAAGCTGGAGACGCTCGCCGAGCAGGTCTTGGCGGCGCTCTCGGCCACTACGACGGACGGCGTGAACCCCTTCTCCGGCAAGCTCACGCTGCTCGTCGAGCCGCGGATCACGGACGTTTCTTGGTACGTCTTCGCCGATCCGGCACAGCTCCCAGTCCTCGAATACTCCTACCTCGCAAGCGCCCCGGGGCCGCAGCTCTCCGAACGGGAGGGCTGGGACGTCTTGAGCCGCGAATTCCGCGTCTTCGAGGACTTCGGCGCGGGCGCGATCGACTGGCGCGGCGCCGTCCGCAGCTCAGGCGTCAGCTAATGCCCGCGACCGCCGAGCAGCTTCGCCAATGGCGGGACGGGCTGATGCAAGCCCGTCTCCAAGGGGTCCGCGAGTACCGCGACTCCAACGGTGAGGCCGTCACCTACAAGTCGGATTCCGAGATGGCTCGCGCCATCGCGGCTGCCGACGCTGAGATCGCCGCCCTCGCGGGGCCGCGGCCCAACGCCTTCACCTTCCAGACCTCGAAAGGACTCGACCGATGAAGAATTACGTTCAGGCCGGGGTCAATCTGACCCTTCCTGCCCCCTACGCCCTGAAGGGCGGCGACGGCGCTCTCGTCGGCCTGATCTTCGGCATCGCGGCCGAAGACGCGGCTCAAGATGGCGAAGTCGACCTCGTGACGAAGGGCGTCTTCAACCTCGCCAAGGTTGGCGCGGACGCCTTCGCCGTCGGCGCGGCCGTCTACTGGAACAACACGTCCAAGCTCGCCACATCGACGGTCGGCAGCAATGCCAAGATCGGCGTGGCCGTGTCGGCGTCGGTCTCAGGCGCGGCCTCGGTCGCTGTCCGCCTCAACGGCGCCTTCTGACGTGTCCCGTCGCCCGCCCATGTTCAGACAAGCCGACGTCGTGAGAGCCGTGAAAGCTGCTCGCGCATCGGGTCTTGACGTGGGTGGGATTGAGATCGCGCCGGACGGGCGCATTATCGTTCACAGTCAAGCCGAGAAGGTTCCCGCGAGCCCGCTCGATGAGTGGAAGGCGAAGCGCGATGCGCGTGCGGCTGAAGGGTCTTAACAAGGTTACGAAGCGGCTCGCCGATGGGCGGACCGTGACTTACCACTACGCATGGAAGGGTGGACCGGCGCTGCCGGGGAAGCCCGGGTCGGCAGAATTCGTTGCGGCGTACAACGAGGCGGTCGCCAAGCGCACGGCGGCTCCAGATGGAGTCTTGCTGAAGGTACTACGCGACTATCAGTCATCGTCGAACTTCGATGGGCTCGGCGAACGGTCCAAGAAGGACTACGTGCGCCAGATCAAGCGCATCGAAGCCGAGTTCTCAGACTTCCCACTCGCCGCGCTTGCGGACCGCCGCACGCGCGGGGAGTTCATGGCGTGGCGCGACCGGCTGGCGAAATCGTCGCGTCGGCAAGCTGACTACGCCTATGCGGTGCTCGCGCTCATTCTCGCATGGTCGTTCGACCGCGGACTCGTTCTGTCCAATCCGTGCGAGCGCGCCGGCAAGGTCTATCGGTCAAAGCGTGTCGAGAACGTTTGGACGGCCGACGACGAGGCGGCATTCATGGCGAAAGCGCCGGCTCACCTGCGGCTCGCCTTCATGCTCGCGCTGTGGACCGGACAGCGGCAAGGCGACCTCTTGCGGCTGCCGTGGTCGGCCTATGACGGCCAACGCATCCGCCTGAAGCAGGGCAAGACCGGAGCCCGCGTGTCCGTCCCGATTGGCGCGTCCCTAAAAATCCTGCTCGACGCCACGAAGAAGCGTGCCGTCACGATCCTCACGACTGAAGCAGGAACGGCGTGGACAGAGTCCGGCTTTCGGGCGTCATGGCGCACCGCCGTGAAAAAGGCTGGGGTCGTTGGGGTGACGTTCCACGACCTTCGCGGCACGGCCGTGACCCGACTTGCCCTCGCGGATTGCTCGGAAGCGGAGATCGCGACGATCACCGGCCATAGCCTGAAAGATGTCGGGGCGATCCTCGACGCGCACTATCTGCGGCGTGATTCCGGCCTTGGCGTCTCGGCTATCCGTAAGCGCGAGGCGCACGAAGCCGGAACGAAAACTCCCAACTGAACGCCCAACTAACCGTCGAGAGTTAAAGTCGAGAGACCGAAAAAGCGTAATAAAATCAATTGGTAGCGGAGGAGGGACTCGAACCCCCGACACGCGGATTATGATTCCGCTGCTCTAACCAGCTGAGCTACTCCGCCCCGGCGGCCCGACATCGGCGGGCGCGGCGCGGGCGGATATAAGAAAGCGGCGGAGACGGTGTCAAGCAGCGCCGGTCCGGGATGGACCGAGGTCCTCAGCGCTTGGGACGCGCCGTCTTCGCCGCGGACGCGCCGGACGGGTCATAGCCGACGAGGATGCGCCAGCCTCGGAACCGGTTGTCCGGGATCGGCACCACGATGTTGTCCTCGATATGCGTGAAGTCGGCCATGCCCTGGCCGGCGGGCACCGTCACGTCGACCAGATGGCTCTGCGAATAGACCGGCTTGTCCGCCTCGTCGACGACCGCGATGCGCAGCGGCACGCGGTAGGTTCCCGGTGCGCCCTTAGGTCCAAGGATCAGGCGGCCGACGACGCCGACCCGCAGTCCCGCCTCGACTCCGAGATTCGAACACTCCCGCGCGGTGTCGGCGAGCGTCGCCTGGTAGCGCAGCTGGAACGGGTCCGTCGAGCCGGCGGCGTCGTAGACCGGATAGGCGGCCGCGCCCGTCAGGATGTCGATCGGAGGGCATTCGCGCTTGATCGCGAGGTCGACCGGCGGGGTGACGGGCGGCGGGTTGGCGTTGCCAAGCAACAGCTTGGTCGCAAGCGAGTCGGATTGCCGGGGGCCGCCCGCATCTGCGCCCTGGTCGCCGCCGACCGTGCTGCAGGCTGTGAGAAGGCCCATGAACGCCGCGGCCACTGGCACGCGCATCGCCTTCGGCAGGATCGGGTGGACGCCACGCATACGCAAAATCCCCGGGCCTCGGCCGCTCCGCGATGGGCGGCGCGCGAGTTATAGCAACCGGTTTCCGGGCTTGGGAAGGCGGCGCCGCGACTTGACACCCCGCTCCCCGCCGCCCCATCTCGGCGTCTGGCCGCCGTCATCGGCCGCACGCGCCGCCGCCGAGACTGCAACGCGATCCCCCGAGCTCGATGACCGCTCCGAAGCCGCCACTCCGCATCCTGCTCTGCGCGCCGCGTGGCTTCTGCGCCGGGGTGGTGCGGGCGATCGACGTGGTCGAGGCCGCGCTCGCGCGCTTCGGGCCGCCGGTCTATGTGCGTCACGAGATCGTGCACAATCGCTATGTGGTCGACGCGCTGAAGCGCAAGGGCGCGGTGTTCGTCGAGGACCTCGACGAGGCGCCGGACGGCGACGCGCCGGTGGTGTTCTCCGCCCACGGCGTCGCGAAGTCGGTGCCCGAGGCGGCGCGCGCCAGGAACCTGATCGCGATCGACGCGACCTGTCCGCTGGTCACCAAGGTGCATCGCGAGGCGGAGGTCCATTTCCGCCGCGGGCGACTCGTCGTGCTGATCGGCCACGCCGGCCACCCCGAGGTCGTCGGCACGATGGGGCAGCTGCCGGACGGCGCCGTGCTGCTGGTGGAGACCGAGGCGGACGTCGAGCGTCTTGAGATTTCACCCGACCGCGAGCTCGCCTATGTCACGCAGACCACGCTGTCGGTTGACGACACGGCGGCGGTCGTCGTCGCGCTGAAGCGGCGCTTCCCGGCCGTGGTCAGCCCGCACAAGGAAGACATCTGCTACGCCACCACCAACCGCCAGGAAGCGGTGAAGCGGGTGGCGCCCCAATGCGACGCGCTGATCGTGGTGGGGGCGGCGAACTCGTCGAACTCGCAGCGGCTGCGCGAGGTCGCGGAACGGGCGGGCTGCCCGGTGGCCCAACTCGTCGCACGCGCGGTCGACATCGACTGGGCGGCGTTCACTGGCATCCGCACCCTCGGAGTGACGGCGGGCGCCTCGGCGCCCGAGGTGCTGGTCGACGAGATCATCGACGCCTTCGCCGAACGCTACGAGGTCGAGGTCGAGACGGTGTCGACCGCGGACGAGAACGTGTTCTTCCCGCTGCCGCGGGAGCTTCGGCCGGCGGCCGAGTGACGCCCCCAGCCGCGTCGCCATTGCAGGGGCGGGCGGGAGTTCGTAGGAGGGGCGCCATCGCTCGCGCCCCAGAGTCCGTCCCGAATGGCCGTCTACACCGAAGTTCCGGACGACGAACTCGCAGCCTTCGTGAAGGCATACGACATCGGCGAGGTCGTCTCTTTCAAGGGGATCGCCGAGGGCGTCGAGAACTCGAACTATCTGCTCGCGACCACCAAGGCGCGCTTCATCCTGACGCTCTACGAGAAACGGGTGAACCGCGACGACCTGCCATTCTTCCTCGGCCTGCTCGAGCACCTCTCGGCGAAGGGCCTGACCTGTCCGCAGCCGGTCGCCGGGCGCGACGGCGAGGCGCTCCGAATGCTGTGCGGCCGGCCGGCGGCGCTCGTCACCTTTCTCGACGGCGTGTCTGTGCGGCGTCCGACTGCTCGGCACTGCGCGGAGCTCGGCCGGGCGCTCGCCGAGCTCCATGAGACCGGCAAGGGCTTTGCGCTGAGGCGGCCAAACGCGCTTTCTGTCTCCGGCTGGCGGCCGATGGCGGAGGCCGCGAAGGGCCGCAGCCAAGCGGTATCGCCGGAGCTCGATGCGATCGTCGCGGCCGAACTCGATCATCTTGAGGCGACCTTTGCGCGGCTCGACCTGCCGAAGGGCGTGATCCATGCGGACCTGTTCCCCAACAACGTGTTTTTCCTCGGCGACCGGCTGTCGGGACTGATCGACTTCTACTTCGCCTGCGACGACGCCTTCGCCTACGACGTCGCGATCTGCCTGAACGCCTGGTGCTTCGAGCCGGACCAGTCTTTCAACGTCACCAAGGGGCGCGCGCTGCTGTCGGCCTATCACGCGACCCGGCCGCTCGAGCCGGACGAGGTGGCGGCGCTGCCCACGCTCGCGCGTGGCGCCGCGATCCGCTTCCTGCTGACGCGGCTGGTCGACTGGCTCGACACGCCGGCGGGCGCGCTGGTGAAGAAGCTCGACCCGCTCGAATACCTCAAGAAGCTACGCTTCCATCAGCAGGCGAACGACGCCACAGCCTTCGGCTGGCGGCCTTGAGCGGGACGCCCCCGCGCGCGGCGCCCGAAGGCGTGCCGACGACGCCCGGCGCGGTCGAGATCTTCACCGACGGCGCGTGCTCCGGAAATCCGGGCCCGGGCGGCTGGGGCGCAATCCTGCGCTTCGGCGACGCGGAGAAGGAAATCTGCGGCGGCGAGGCGCTCACCACCAACAACCGGATGGAGCTGACGGCCGCGATCACCGCGCTCGAATCCCTGAAGCGGCCGTGCGTGGTCGTGGTTCATACCGACAGTCAGTATCTGCGCGACGGCGTGATGAAGTGGCTTGGCGGTTGGAAGCGCAACGGCTGGAAGACCGCCGACAAGAAGCAGGTCAAGAACCAGGATCTGTGGATGCGGCTCGACGACGCGCTGAAGGTCCAGACGGTCGAGTGGCGCTGGGTGAAGGGTCACGCAGGCCACGTCGAGAACGAGCGCGCGGACGAACTCGCGCGCGAGGGCATGAAGCCCTTCGCCAAGGCGAAGGGCGGCTGAGGTGAGTGTTCAGGCCACCGACGCCGCGCCGACCCCTTCCTCCGACACGCTGACGGCGGCAAGCGTCGCACGGTTCGCCTCCCGGACCGCCGCCGCCGCGTCATCGTAGAGGAAGGGGAGGAAGGCGTAGCGCACGCCGCTCGTCACCTTCGACACCGCGTGCAGGAACGAGCACGAGAACACCACGGCGCCGCCGGGCGGCGGCTTGAAGGAGCGCGGCCCGAACTCCGGAAAGCTGACCTCGCCGCCGTTGAAGTCGCCGTTCAGGTTGATCGACACCGCGAAGCGGCGATGCGCGGTGCCGGACGTCGTGTTGTCGCGATGGGCGCGGAAATGGCCGCCATCGTCGGCCGAGTAGCAGCCGACGATGTAGCGCTCCATCCGCGTGGCGTTGAAAGCATGCGCCTTCATGATCTCGGGCGCGACGCGGCGGCGGAAGCGGATCTGGATCTGACGGATCAGCTCCTTGTCCTCGATCTCGACGTCACGCCGGCGCTTGTGGGCGTGGTCGTGGACCCCGACCGTCTTGCCGTCAATCTGGCGCATGAAGCCGGATTCGACGCCGCCGGTCGCCTCGTAGAGGTCGATGAGGCGCCGGCAGAGTTCGGGCTCGAACACGTTCGGAAGGAACAGCACGGGCGCCTGCAGCTCGATTCCCGCGAAGCGGCCGGGCTCCGGCAGATGCTCGATCAGCTCGAACACAGTCTTCATGTCCGAGCCGTCGGGCGCGAAGGGCACGTTGGCGAGCACGCGCATTGTCGGGTCGAGCACCAGCCAGAAGCGCCGCGCCTGTATCGGCCCTCGATCGGGCGCAGAATCGCGCGCGATCGCTCCGTAGAGCCGGCTGACCTTGCCGTCCGTATCGAAGAAATGGCGGACTCCAGGCAGCATCATCTGCACCCGCCCCTCGGTCTCGTCGCGCGGATCGAGCGTGACGCCGAAGAAGCACGCGCGCTGGTCGTCGAACAACCGCCGGTTCGCGGCCACCGCTTCGAGCCTCGCCTTCGCCTGCGGTTCGGCGGAAGAGGCGTAAAAGCACAGCACGAGGTAGCGCCCCGCCGCCGTGTCGAAGGCGTAACGTGGGTTGCCGGTGGCGCGCTGGCTGAACCAGGGCGCCGGATCGCCGCGGGCGATATGAACGAAGGAGGCTGGCTCGGCCATGCGCGTCGATCGTGGTTCCCGGCGGGCGCGGCCTTGCGCCCGCGACACAATGTGCCCGATCACGATGCGAGGAAAGTCAGGCTTTCTCCTTACGCCGCAGCGTGCAGGGTTTAGAATCGGAGCGTCGGCCCGCGTTCGCGTCGCCGGCGTCCGTCACAAGATTCCCGGGGTCGGCGCGCGATACTTGCGCGGGTGGCGCCTCGGGCGGGAAGACCGTGAATGAGCGAAGCGAGCTTTTTCGGCGATCTGCTCCAGACCATCGCGGAACGCGGCCGGCGGCTGCTCGCGCTCGGCGGGGGCGATGGCGGCGCGCGTCCACAGGACATGCGCACGCTCTGCGACACGCTGCTGTCGAGCCGAGGCGAGGCGTCGGGCATCGCGCTCGCGAAGGCTGTGCTCGATCGCTGGACGCGAGCGAGCGAAGAAGAGCGGCGTGACTTTATGACGATGCTGCTGGAGCAATACGGGCCGGACGAGGTGGCGCTGGGACAGGCGATCGCGGCCTACCAGGCGGCGCCTTCCCCACCGACGGCGCAGGCGCTGCATGGAGCGTCGGAGTCGCGCCGGCTTGAGCTTCTGCGCCGTCTCAACCTTGCGCCCGAGGGCATGTCGACGCTCGTCCGGATGCGCGAGGCGCTTCTGCGGATGAAGGCCGACGCGCCGGCGCTCGGCGTGGTCGACGACGATTTCGCGCATCTCTTCACGTCGTGGTTCAACCGCGGTTTCCTGGTGCTGCGGCCGATCGACTGGGCGACTCCAGCGAACGTGCTAGAGAAGATCATCCGCTATGAGGCGGTGCACGAGATCCGCGACTGGGACGAGCTTCGCCGTCGCGTGGAGCCGACCGACCGGCGGTGTTTCGCATTCTTCCATCCTCGACTGATCGACGAGCCGCTGATCTTCGTCGAGGTCGCGTTGACGACCACGATGCCCGCGACCGTCGAGGAGGTGCTCGACCCCGCCCGGGCGCCGATCCGCGCTGAGGAGGCGAACGCCGCGGTGTTTTATTCGATCTCGAACTGCCAGCACGGCCTGCGCGGTGTGTCGTTCGGCAACTTCCTGATCAAGCAGGTGGTCGAGGATCTGAGGCGGGATCTGCCGGAACTTTCCACCTTCGTCACGCTGTCGCCCGTACCCGGCTTCGCCGCCTGGCTCGCCCGTGAGACCCAGGGCGACGGATCCCCGACCCTGAGCGCCGAGGATCGCGCTTTGCTCGCCGAAGCGGACGACCGCGGCTGGGTGGACGACGAGGCCAAGGTCGAGCGGCTGAAGCCAGTGCTGACGCGCGCATGCGCGTCCTATCTGCTCAACGCGCGCAATCCGCGTGGCGGGGTGGCCGATCCCGTCGCACGCTTCCATCTCGGCAATGGAGCGCGGCTCGAACGCGTTAACTTCCTTGCCGATCGCTCGGCGCGCGCCGGGCGTCAGGCGCACGGGATGATGGTCAACTACCTCTACGAACTCGACGAGATCGAAGCGAACCACGAGGCGTTCTTCGCGCGCGGCGAGGTGGTCGCATCGTCGTCGGTCCGCAGGCTCGCGCCCCGCGGCCGACCCGTGACGGCGGACGCCACGCCGGCGCGGTAGCAGGCCCGCAGGCCTGCAAGCGGCCTGGTGGCTCCAGCGGTGTTGAGCGTCGCTGCGACAAACGCGCTCGCTGCATCACAAAACCCTCGCTGCCCGGCGCCCGCGTGGGCGACGGCTTGTTTGTGACATTTGCCGGCGTCCATATCGCTTTCCACACGGCGTTCATGCGGCGTCGGCTAGCCGGCGTCCGCGCACGACCTAGGGAGACGACGGCTCATCATGGCGGCGAAACATGACCACGCCCTCGCCGGCGGACCCGAGGAGAGCCCGGCCCCGGCGCCGGCCGGAAATCCGGTCGCGGACAGCCGCGAATTGGAGCTGAAGCTCGATCTTTCGGCCGCCGCGCTCAAGGCGGTGGGCGAGCGGTTGGCTGGGCAGGAGAACGCGTCGCGACGCCGCGCCGTCTCCCTCGTCAGCGGTTACTTCGACACCGAGCAGCAAGATCTTCACAAGGCGGGCGTCACGCTCCGCATCCGACGGCAGGGGCGCAAGCGCACCCAGACGCTGAAGCACGGCGAAGGGGGTTTCGGCCTGTTCGACCGGCTGGAGATCGAACGCCGCGCGACCGGCGACGCGCCCACCTTCACCGATGAGGAGAGCGAGGCGCTCGGCCGGTTGATCAACGCGCCGCCGTCGGCCGATCAGCTCGCGGCCGTCTTCGCGACCACGGTCAAACGCACCGTCTTCGACATCGCGCACGGCGAGAGCACAATCGAGATTGCGCTCGACACGGCGTCGATCGAAGCGGGCGAGCATCGAGTCGAATTCTGCGAGCTGGAACTTGAGCTGCGCGCAGGCGCCGCGGCCGAGCTGTTCGGCGTCGCGCGGGAGCTCCTCGACGTCGCGCCTCTGCGGGTGAGCGTTCAGGCGAAGTCGAGCCGCGGCTATGCGCTGCTGGAGAATGGCGAGCCTCGCGCCTTCAAGGCCCAGGGATCCCCGATCCGGCGCGGCATGACGGTGGAGCAGGCGTTCCTGGCGGTAGCCGCGGACTGCGTCACGCAGTTCCGCCGGAACGAGGACCTGCTGCTGACGCAGCCGACGAGGTCCGCGATCCATCAGGCGCGGGTCGCGCTGAGGCGGCTGCGGTCGGGCTTCGCCATCTTCAGGCCGGCGATCGCCGACTACCGGGCGCCTGTCCTTGTGAGCGAACTGAAATGGCTCGCTGGCGCGCTCGGCGCCGCGCGCGATCTCGATGTGCTGATCGAGAAGCAGGCGACCGTCGCCGAGACCTCCGACGAGGCCGCCTCAGCGCTGCCCGAGCGGCTGCTAGCGAGCCGCGCCAAAGCCTATGGCGACGCGCTCGACGCTCTGCAATCGCGCCGGGCGCTCGACCTGATGCTCGACCTTACGGAATGGGCGGCGGTCGGCCGCTGGCGCGCCGATCCGCAGACCGCCGCCGCGCGGGAGACGAAAATCGAGCGCTTCGCCGTCGAGGTGCTCGACCGGCGGCTCCGCCGGCTGCTGAAGCGGTCCCGTGGGCTTGTGAAACTCGCGCCGGAGAAGCGGCACGAGGCGCGCCTTGAGGCCAAGAAGCTGCGATACGCCGGCGAGTTCTTCGGCGCGCTCTATGATGGCGGCCGCAGCGGCAAGCGGTACGAGCGGTTCATGAAGCGTCTTGTCGGGCTGCAGGACCAGCTTGGCGAACTGAATGACATCGCGACCGCGCAGACGCTGACCTATGGCATCGCCCAGGATGCGGGCGCCGCTCGCGACGGCCCGTCGGCCTTCGCCGCGGGCATGCTCGCCGGTCGCGCCGAGAGCCGCACGGCGGAGGTCGTCGAGAAGGCGAGGATCCGCCGCGCCAAGCTGAACAAGGCGAAGCCGTTCTGGACGTGAGGCCGCGGCCACGAGAACGACGAGAGCGCCGAACGGAATAGGAGATGACCTCAAGGCAAGGCAGAATCAGCGCCGATCAGGCGCATCGCCGCGTCATGGCTGGACCTCCGCGGAATTCTGTCCGTCGAGCCGGAGGATCGCATAGTCCGCGGGAATTGCGTCGACTGTGGACGGTTGCGGCGCAAGGCGGCTCGATTTCGTCGGCGAAGGCGGTGTTGACGTCGCGCCGCACGCCCATGGTGATGCTGAACGCCATCGGCAGCCGCGCGCCATCGAAGGCCGGCGTTACCTTGATGATGACGAGGGGCGGCGTCTCGCGGGACGCGAAATAGCCGGCGAGCGGATCCCAAACCACAGCGACGTCGACCTCGCGAGGCCACGGCGTCGATGATGCGCGACGGCGGATGCGGCTCACTGCATTCATCATAGAGGTTGTAGGCGCGGACGTTCGCGACGATCCCCGCCGCGACAGCGGACGAAGCGCCAGCGGGCCGCTGGCGTGCTCGCGTTGCGGCTAAGCGGCCCTAAGTGAGCAGCGCGAGGGCGCCGCGATATTTCACGAGCCGCCGCTTATCCCGCTCGGTGACCTCCGGCAGCCGCGACAGGTCCATGTTGTCGGCAAGGTCGGCGATCATGACCTCGCGCCCGATCGGGTCGTGGCCTGCGCGGACGATGAAGTCGCGATAGCTTTCGCCATCCCGACGGGTGACCGCGTCCACCCCGGCAAGCGCCACTTCAGAGAAGCCCTCTGCGCGAAGCTGTTCGATCGTCCAGGGCGTGTTCTCGATGACGTCGTGCAGGACGCCCACGATGCGGGCGTCGCCTTCCGGCAGACAGGCCGCCACCCTCAGCGGATGCAGGATGTAAGGCTCGCCGGCCTTGTCAGTCTGGCCGGCGTGCGCCTCGGTCGCGATCTCGATCGCTCTGTCGATCGTGCTCATTCCGCTCCCCCACACCACGTTGGTCGAACCCATGGCTGATCCCATTTCATTCGACGAGCCGCTGGGCAGGGTATAGCGTGACGTCGCCGTTCACATGATCGCTGGGCGAAGGTCCGAGCCGTGTCTCGCTGAAGGCCCCAACTGTCATGAGGCAATACGAGGCCCCCGAAGACGCTCAGACGCTCGCGATGGCTATCGTCGAGACCATTCCCGAGCCGTTCGTCGTTTTGGACGACGCGCTCTGCCTGATCGCCGCTAACGACGCCTTCTACAAGATCTTTGATATCGATCCCGCGCGTTCGCTCGGGATCATGCTCTACGACCTTGATGAACGGCAGTGGGATATCCCCGTGTTGCGCGGGTTTCTCGAACTGGCCGTTCCTCAGCACAGAGCCATCGCGGATTTTGAATTCGAGCGCGACGTTCCACCTCTCGGTCGGCGGATCATGCTGCTGAGCGCCAGAACAGTGCGTTATGAGGGGTCCGATCGTTCGAACACTTTGCTAGCGTTCCGAGACGTCACTGAGGCGAGAAAGGCCGAAGCGGAAAAGCAAGCCCTGCTGGAGCATACCGAGAAGCTGCTGGAGCAACAGCGTGTGCTCTTCCAGGAAATGCAGCACAGGGTCGCAAACAGCCTTCAGATTATCGCGAGCATATTGATGCTCAAGGCTCGAGCTGTAACCTCAGAGGAGACCCGCCATCATCTCGAGGACGCCCATCAACGAGTAATGTCCGTGGCGGCGGTTCAGAACTATCTTCACCTCACCGACGGGATCGATCAGATCGAGGTCGCCGCCTATCTCAGGAAGCTCTGTGAAGGGCTCGCCAAATCGATGGTGCTGGATAGCAATCCGGTGACCATCGACGTTACCGCCGACCGGAGTTCCATTCCTTCCGCGAACGCCGTCAGTCTCGGCCTCATCGTCACCGAATTGGTGATAAACGCGATCAAATACGCCTTTCCAAGCCCCAGACTGGATGCCCGCATCCTCGTCAGCTATGAGGTCCAGGATACGGACTGGAAGCTTGTCGTTTCCGACAACGGGAGGGGCAAGATCGAGACAAACGCACCGCCGGAACCCGGTTCCGGCCTTGGCTCTCTCATCATCAAGGCCCTAGCCCAGCAACTCGATGCGCAAGTCGCGCTCACATCGACCGATGCAGGCACAAGCGTGGCGATCACCCGCGCGACATTTACCTCCCGGATGCCCAACGCGGCCTGAAGCGGGCTGGAATTCCGGTTCGCACAGGCGGCGAACCATCATCTGGGATGCAGGCGTGATGCGCCGATACGTCAGCCCGCGACCTCCGCCGGCCTGCACGCCGGCGCAGGTCGCGTTGTGGCTATTCAAGGCGACCCGATCGCCGGGATCGCCGATCAGGCACATTCCCCGACCGCTCGTTGGGACTTCATCGGAGTTTCTGCGCCGCTCCGCGCCAAACCGCTTCGTTTGATACCTTCCGTTCCGCTGCGCTCCGACGAACGGAAGGACACAGAACCCGGAAAATCGTTCAATTCTAAGGGGAAAAACGTGGAGCGGGCGACGGGAATCGAACCCGTGTGTGCAGCTTGGGAAGCTGCCGTTCTACCATTGAACTACGCCCGCGGCGGGCGGGAGCATAAGCGGGCGTGGGGCGGGGGACAAGACGGGGTCGGCTCTCTGTGCGCGTGGTCGTGATGGGATGCGGCAAGGTCGATGTCGACGCCACGATGCGACAGGCGTAGGAAGGCGCCTCTCCCGGTGGCCGGCCGCGGCCGGGAGAGTGTCGCAAGCGTCGCGTTCCAGACGGAGTTCCCCGATGTCCTCCCGCACGGCCTTCATCGCAGGCGCCTTCGTTTTCGTTCTCGGCGCCGCCGGACTCGCCGCCGCCCTCTTTCAGCTTCAGGGCGCCGGTCAGACGGCCACGCAGGCGTCGAGCGTCGGGGGGCCTTTCACTCTTGTCGATCAGGACGGCGCGACCGTCACGGAAGCGGCGCTCAAGGGCAAGCCGCATATCGTCTTCTTCGGGTTCACGCACTGTCCCGACATCTGCCCAACGGCGCTGTTCGACATCACCCAGGTTCTCGACGCGATGGGGCCGGACGCTTCGAAAGCCGGCGCGCTGTTCGTGACCGTCGATCCGGGTCGCGACACGCCAGAGGCCATGAAGGCCTATCTCTCCGCCTTCTCGCCGCTGATCCACGGCCTGACAGGCACGCAGGAGCAGGTCGACGCGATGGTGAAGGCATACAAGGTCTACGCCAAAAAGCAGCCGCTTGAGGGTGGCGACTACACGATGGATCACACCGCGGTGGTCTATCTGATGGACAAGAACGGCGCGTTCGTCGCCCCGCTCAACCTCAAGCGTCCTCCCCAGGAAGTCGCCGAGGAAGTCCGCTCTTACACCTGAACGGTCTCCGTCAGGTCTGAGGCGGCGCGGCGCGCCGGGTCGAGACGCCGTGCGTGGTCTTCTCCCAATGGCTCGTCTGGCCGCGCGCGATCTGATAGAGCGCGCGCCACGCCGCGGCGCCGACCAGCAGCCAGTAGAACGGCAGGGTGAAGAGACCGGCCGATAGCGTCGCCGGCCCGCGGCGTTCGACGCCCATCCAGCCGCAGGCGAGTCCGGTCGAATAACCGACGATCAGACTTGCGACGCAGAAGCCCGCAAAGGTCGCGTCCGCGAGGCTCGTCGCCGGCGCCAGCAGCGAACCGTCGACCGCCCGCCACAGGATGGCGAGCATGACGACGGGATAGGCGAGCGCCGTGAGCGCAACCCCGCCGACCAGCATCAGGGCGGCGCCGAGCGCGAGGGGGTCGAGCTTCGCTGCAAGACCCCTGACGCCGCGGCCGTGGACGATCGTCGTCACCATGAAACCCTTCATCCAGCGGGTGCGTTGCTTGAGCCACGGCCAGACGCGCGTCGGCGCCTCCTCCCATGTGGTGGACGCGATCGTGCGGGTGGTCCAGCCGAGCCGAGCGAGCCGCAGGCCGAGGTCTGCGTCTTCGGTCACATTGCCAGCGTCCCAGCCGCCGACGCTCCGGAGCGCCGCCGTGCGAAAATGGTTCGACGTGCCGCCGAGCGCGATCGGCAGACCGAGCGAGGCGAGCGCCGGCAATACGACGTCGAAAAGAGCGGCGTATTCGATCGCGAACTGGCGCGCGAGCCAGCCGTCGGCAAGGTTGTCGATCGCGAGCCGCGCCTGCACGCAGGCGAGCGTCCCGGGGCCGCGACGGAAGGCGTCGAGGGCGAAGCGCAACTGGCTGGGATCGGGGTGATCCTCGGCGTCGAACACGGCGAGATACTGCCCGCGCGCGGCGAGCAGACCGGCGTTGAGCGCCCGCGGCTTGGTCTTCGGCCCTCCGGGCGGCAGCTTGAGCACCTCGATCCCCGGTCGCGGCGGACGCCGGTCGAGCGCGCCGAGGGTGTTCCGGTCGTCGGCTTCGACAAGAAGCTTGATGTCGAGTTTCGCCGCCGGATAGTCGAGCCGTTCGAGGGCGTCCAGCAGGTCCGGCACCACCGCGGCTTCCTTCGCCAGCGCGACGAGCACCGTGTAGATCGGCAGATCCCGGTCCTGCCCGCGGGCGGGCGGCGGCAGGTCGGTTTCGGGCGTGCAGGCGACCCATAGCCTGAAACTGTTCAGCGCGGCGAACATCAGGCTGCTGAGGGCGAGCGCGGCGCTGCCGGCCGCCTCGAACAGGAAGCTAGAGACCGCGCCGGCGATGACGGCGACGATCGTCGTCCAGCGCCAGAACGCGCCGATTTCCGGGAGACCTCCTGCGACGGTAAGCTTCGGGAACAGCAGCGAGGGCCCCTCGCAAGCCCGCGCGGCGAGCGCCGATCCTGCTCGCGCCACGACGAGGTCGGCGAAGGCGCGCGGGCCGGCAAGCACGAAATCGGACCGTCGACCGCGGCGCTTCCGCGTCACCAGCGCAAGCCGGCCGACATGGGGGCCGCGCGCCGCGATGAAGAGGCGGGGGCGGCCGCGCCGATCGCGAAGTCGGACGGCGCCGGTGCGCAGCGCCATGGCGCAGGCGTCGGCGTCGATGCCGGGGCCCTCGAAATCGTCCGGCCCGAGGGCGTCGACGCCGATGCCGCGCGCCAGCAACAGGACGAGCTCATCCTCGCCCAGGCCGGCGATCCCACACAGCGCGTCGAACGGCGCCACGCCAGCGCGCGCGGCCTCGCGCTGCGCTGCGAGCAGGGGGCCAGGGGCGAAGCCGGTGGCGGCGAGCGCCGCCAGTTCCGGCGGGAGGACTGGAACGACAGAATGGTCCGTCGAAAGCGCCCGCAAAGCGGGGCGCTGCGCATCCGCGAAAACCTGCGCGGCAGTCTCGCGCCCGGCCGAACTCCAGGATGTCATGCAGGCCGCTCCCCCCGGAGACCTGCGGCGCCGCCGCGTTCATTCCCGACCGAACCCGGAAAGGGTAGAATCGGGACGAGCGAGGAGTCGAGTCTATTGCAACCTGCCAAGATTTTTCGGGGGCCGCTGAGCGTTATGCTCGCCGTGGCGTCGTTCGCCGTGGCGCAGCCGGCCCCCGCCGGGGCGATCGACCCGCCGACCGTGGCGGTCCCACGCTATTCCGATCCCAAGGCGCGGCTCGAGCGGCCGGACCTGCCGGCCGGGCGGATCGTGAAATGGGCGACGGGAGACGACTATCCGCCGTTCCACTACATTGACGCCGACGGTCAGCCTGCAGGGTTCGCGGTCGATCTCGCCCGCGCGATCTGCTCCGAGCTGAAGATCGCCTGCACGCTGCAGGCCTGGCGCTGGGACGCGCTGCTCGACACGATCGACAAGCGGCAGGCCGACGTCATCCTCGCCATGGCGAAGCCTACCCCCGAGATCCGCGCCCGCTTCGCGATGTCGGAACGCGTGCATCAAACCCCCGCGCGCTTCGTCGCGCGCAACGAGGCCGCGCCGAAGGACGTCACTCCGGAAGCTTTGGGGGGCAAGACGATCGCCGTCGTCGCGGGCTCGGCGCATGAAGCGTTCCTGAAGGCTTACTTTCCGCAGAGCCGTCTGAAGCCGTTCGACAAGGCCGATGCGGCGCGCGCCGCCGTGAAGGACGGGCAAGCCGATCTCGCCTTCGGCGACGCGGTCTCGCTCGCCTTCTGGCTGAACGGCACGGCGTCGGGAGGCTGCTGCAGCTTCGCCGGCGGCCCCTATATCGATGCGCGTTATTTCGGCGAGGGGGTTGGCGCGCTGCTGCGGCCCGGCGACGAGAAGCTCCGGCAGGCGATCGATTACGCGCTGCAGCGGCTCGACGAGTCCGGCGCTTTCGCCGAGATCTATCTCAAGCATTTCCCCGTCGGGATCTGGTGAGCTCGAGATAATTTGCGCGGCGCGCCAGGCCTCTCTACCGTGCGCGTCCTTTCGGACTTCGGAACCTGTTTCGCATCATGACGACCCTCGCCGCCACGGACTCCTCTCTCGTCGATTTCGCCCGCACTTCGAGCGCATGGCCGTTCGAAGAGGCGCGAAAACTGGTCGAGCGGCTGAAAAAGCGGCCGAAGGACGAACCGGTGCTGTTCGAGACCGGCTACGGCCCGTCGGGACTGCCGCATATCGGCACGTTCGGAGAGGTCGCGCGGACGACCATGGTCCGCAACGCCTTCCGTCTGCTGACCGAGGATCGCGTAAAGACGCGGCTGCTGTGTTTCTCCGACGACATGGACGGGCTGCGGAAGGTCCCGGACAATGTGCCGAACCGGGAGATGCTGGCGAAACATCTCGGCAAACCGTTGACCGAGGTTCCAGACCCGTTCGGCAGCCCCGAAGGCTCGTTCGGGGCGGCGAACAACGCGCGGCTCAGGGCGTTCCTGGATCGGTTCGGCTTCGAGTACGAGTTCGCCTCGGCGACGGACTATTACCGGTCCGGCCGCTTCGACGCTGTGCTGATGCGGATGCTCGAGCGTTTCGATGCGGTGATGGAGATCATGCTGCCCTCGCTCCGCGCCGAGCGCGCCTCGACCTATTCTCCCTTCCTGCCGATTCATCCGAAGACCGGGATCGTCATGCAGGTGCCGATCGACGAACGGAACGTCTCCGCAGGCACGATCGTCTGGCGCGACCCCGACACCGGCGAGCGCTTCGAGACCAAGGTCACCGGGGGCCAAGCCAAGCTGCAGTGGAAGCCGGACTGGGCGATGCGCTGGACGGCGCTCGAGGTCGACTACGAGATGGCGGGCAAGGACCTGATCGACAGCGTGAAGCTCGCGGGCGAGATCTGCCGCGCGCTCGGCGGTCAGCCCCCGGAGGGCTTCAACTACGAGCTGTTCCTGGACGAGAAGGGGCAGAAGATTTCGAAATCGAAGGGCAACGGGCTGACGATCGACGAATGGCTGGCCTACGCCAGCCCCGAGAGCCTGTCGCTCTACATGTACCAGAAGCCGCGCGAGGCGAAGAAGCTGCACTTCGACGTCATTCCGCGCGCCGTCGACGAGTACTTCCAGTTCCTCGGCGGCTTCGAGCGTCAGGAGGCCAAGCAGAAGCTCGGCAATCCCGTCTGGCACATTCACGGCGGCAATCCTCCGAAGGAGGTCCTGCCGGTTTCGTTCGCGCTGCTGCTCAATCTGGTCTCCGCCTCCAACGCCGAGAACCGCGCGGTGCTGTGGGGCTTCATCGGTCGCTACGCGCCGGGCGTCACGCCCGAGACGCACCCGAAACTCGACGAGCTCGTGGGTTATGCGCTGCGCTACTACGAAGACCATGTGAAGCCGACCAAGCGCTTCCATGCGCCAGACGAGGTCGAGCGCGCGGCGCTGGAGAGCCTCGACGCCGCGCTTGGCGTCCTGTCCGTCGATGCGACGTCGGAGGAGGTGCAGACCGCGCTCTACGACGTCGCGCGCGCCGTGCCGCGCTACCAGGATTTCTCCGCGAAGGGCGCGACGCCCGAACGACCGGGCGTCAGCCAGGAGTGGTTCTCCGCGCTCTACCGCATCTTGATCGGGCAGGAGAAGGGCCCGCGTTTCGGCTCTTTTGTCTCGCTCTATGGCGTAGATGAGACCCGCGCGCTCATTGGCCGGGCGCTGGCCGGCGAACTGGCGCAGGCGGCGTGAACGCCGAGCGGAAGGAGGAGATACGACCCATGGCCGCCGGCTCCAATAGTCTGACCCGCGTGTTCGGCGGCTCGCCGATCGGCGTGCTCCTCCGGCTCGTCCTGCTCTGCGTGATCGTGGGGCTGGTGATGGACCAGTTGAATCTCAACGCCTTCGAGGTGCTGCGCCATGCCGCCCGCGCGATCGAGGAGCTGATCGCGAACAGCGCGGATCTGCTGCGGCACATCGGTCGCTACTTCCTGATCGGGGCGATGGTGGTGATCCCGATCTGGATACTTCTTCGCATCTTCAGAATGGGGTCGGGCCGGGGCTGACCAGCGCGATATTCGTATTCTTGATATAAGCTGTTTTAATATAGCGACGTTCTTGTTGCCGTTTCTCGGATTCTGCTGATGGTCCATGCGATCTGACGCATCCGGAACAGCATATGTCGAACGCCATACACGCCGATGTCGCCGTCGTCGGTCTCGGGGCCATGGGGGCCGCAGCGCTCTATCAGCTTGCGCGGCGGGGCGTCCGTGCGGTCGGGATCGATCGGTTCGCGCCGCCGCATCAGTTGGGTTCGAGCCATGGCGAGACCCGGATCACCCGGCAGGCGGTCGGCGAAGGCGCCGCCTATGTCCCGTTCGTCACAAAATCACACGAAATCTGGCGCGAACTCGAGGCGGAGACCGGCGAGACCCTGCTTGTCGAGAGCGGCGCGCTGATCATGGATCCCGGCGGCGCGCCGAGTTCGCACCACGGCAAACCGGATTTCGTCGCGCGCACGGCGCAGGCTGCGACCGACTACGGGATTGAGCACGAGACGTTCGGCGCCGACGAGGCGCGCAGAAGGTTTCCCCAGTTTGCAGTGGCTGAGGACGTCCAAGCCTATTACGAGCCGCGCGCCGGCTATGTGATTCCCGAGCGCTGCATCGCCGCGCAGCTGACGCTCGCACGGGCGCTCGGCGCTGACGTCCGTCTGGGCGAGATGGCGACTTCTGTCGCGCAGGCGGGAGATGGGGTCGAGATCGGACTCGATGGGGGAGTGATCCGCGCCGACCGTGTGATCGTCACGGCGGGCGCCTGGATCGGCCCGCTGCTCGGGCCGCCGTTCAACCGGCTGTTGCAAGTGAAGCGGCAGACGCTGCACTGGTTCGAGACCGAGGAGGACGCCTCGTTCGGAGAGCGGCCTCCGGTCTTCATCTGGATGCACGGGGCTGGCGACAGCGACTACCTCTATGGCTTCCCTCCAAGCGGCGGCAGGATCAAGGTCGCGAGCGAGCAATATGCGATCTCGACCACAGCCGGCTCGGTCGACAGGATCGTTCGTCCTCAGGAGTCCGTCGAGATGTTCGCCGCCCATGTCCGCGGACGGATCCGGGGCGTGACATCCAAGGTCGCGAAGGCCGCCGCCTGCGTTTACACCGTGACGCCCGACTTCGGTTTCATCATCGACGAACACCCGTCGCAAGACCGGATCACCGTGGTCTCTGCATGCTCCGGGCACGGGTTCAAGCATTCGGCGGGCGTCGGCTTCGCGGTGGCCGAGCAAGCGGTGACCGGGCGCAGCGTGATCGACCTGTCGCCTTTCTCGATCGGGCGCTTCGTCTAAGGGTTACGCGCCTGGTCCGGCGGCGGCGATCGCCGCCGCATCCCGCCCGACGAGCGGGCCGAGCGACGTCGCGCCCTCGCTCGACACGGCCGCAGCGAGGAATTTCCCGATCTCGGAGACGAGTTTCGGCCCTTCGAACACCAACGCGCTGTAAAGCTCGATCAGCGTTGCGCCGGCGCGGATCTTGGACAGCGCGTCCGCGCCGGACGCCACGCCCCCGACGCCGACGATGGGCATGGCGCCCTCAAGCCGCAGATAGGTCTCGGCGAGCGCCCAGTTCGCGCGCCGGAGCAGCGGGGCGCCTGAAAGCCCCCCGGTCTCGCTGCGCGCGGCTTCCTTAAGCGACGGCGGCCGGCCGAGCGTGGTGTTCGAGACGACGAGGCCGTCCAGCCCGCGCGCAAGAGCGACCGACACGACGTCGTCGATGCCGGCGAGGTCGAGATCCGGAGCGATCTTGAGCAGCACGGGCCTCCGGTGAAGCCCCCCGGCCGTCGCCGCGTCCCGCGCCTCGATCACCCTGGCGACGAGGTCGTCGAGCGCCGCCATCGCCTGCAGGTCCCGTAACCCCGGCGTGTTGGGGGAGGAGACGTTGACGACAAAGAAATCGGCGTGCGACGCGAAGAGTCTGACGCCGGTCACATAATCGGCGGTGCGGTTAGACGAATCCTTGTTGGCGCCGACATTGACGCCGATCAGGCCCGGTCGCCCGCGTCGGCGTTCGAGCCGCTTCAGCGCCGCCTCGGCCCCGGCGTTGTTGAAGCCCATCCGGTTTATGATCGCCCGGTCGGCGGGCAGCCGGAACAGCCGCGGCTTGGCGTTCCCGGGCTGCGGCCGAGGCGTCACCGAGCCGATCTCGACGAAACCGAAGCCGAGCGCCAGCATCGCGTCCGGCGCGCGGGCGTCCTTGTCGAATCCCGCAGCCAGTCCGATCGGATTCGGGAAGTCGAGGCCGAAGGCCTGGACCGCGAGCCGGGAATCCGAAGCCAGCGGCGTGCGGGGCGGCAGCAGCTCCAGCGCCGCGAGGGACGCCTGATGCGCCCGCTCGGGATCGAGAGCGTGCAGAAGGGGCCGGATCAACGGCCACAGCAGGCCGATCACGGCGCCATCTCTGGGAACGCATGACGGCCCTCGGGACCCAGAGGCAGCGGCGCCGTCCAGATCACCGCGGCGAGCGGCAGGGGACCGTAGAGATGGGGAAACAGCGCGCCGCCACGGGAGACCTCCCATTTCAGCGCCGGTCCAAGGAGCCTTACGTCGACAGCGACCAGAACGAGGTCGGCCTGTCCCGCAAAATGCCTGTCGGCCGTCTCCCGCGCCTGGGCCGCGCTGGAAAAATGGATGTAGCCGTCCGAAAGGTCGATCGGTGCGCCGATGAACGCCCCGGCCTCTTCGGCTGCGCGCCACAGCGCGGAAGGCGCGATCTTGTAGATCGTTGCGGCGGCCATGATCGGTTCTGGGTCTTTCGCTATGCCGTTCGATCCGGAACGCAGTCCGGCCCGGCGCGTTATTCGCGAAGCGGCGCGAGCTTTAGAGCCGCAACGACGTCGGAGCAAGTTTCCGCGCCCTCCTTTGGTGGACAACTGGGGTAAAAGGTACTAATTCCTATTATTGACATCCGCGGTTTTGCGAGGACGCGGCTAGGGAGACGGCGGACGACATGCTCGGCCATGGCCAGATCTGGGCGGCGATCGACGCGCTGGCGGCGAAGAACGGTTTATCCGCTTCCGGCCTTGCGCGAAAATCGGGGCTCGACCCTACGACTTTCAATCGCTCCAAGCGCATCGCCGCCGATGGCCGGCCGCGCTGGCCGTCGACCGAGTCGATCGCCAAGGCGCTCGACGCCACCGCGACCAACCTCGACAACTTCATGGGCTTGCTTGTCGAAGGCGGCTCCCAGTCTCCGCGCAACGTACCGCTGATCGGCCTCGCGCAAGCGGGGGAGGGTGGTTTCTTCGACGACGCCGGCTTCCCGACTGGGCAGGGCTGGGACGAGATCCCGTTTCCGGACGCTGATCGCGGTCAGGTCTATGCGCTGGAGATATCCGGCGACTCGATGGCCCCGGTGTTCCGCGACGGCGACGTGGTGCTCGTCGCTCCCGGCGCCGCCGTCAGGCGCGGAGACCGCGTGATAGTGAAGACGACCGACGGCGAGGTGATGGCGAAGGAGCTGGCGCGACGCACCGCCAAGCAGGTGGAGCTGCGTTCGCTGAACGCCGAGCACGCCGACCGCACGTTTCCAGCGAACGAGATCGACTGGATCGCCCGGATCGTCTGGGCGAGCCAGTAAAGGCTCGTCAGAGCCCCCGGCTCACCCACCCCTTGGTCATCTCGACGCCCCGATCGAGATCGGCCGGAAAATCGAGTTCGCTCCATTCGAGCCCCTCGATCGACCGCACGCCCACGATGCTCTGGTAGCGCGCGATGCCGTCGATCGCCGAGAGGTACCAGCGCTTCAGGCCTTCCTCGGAACGCATGAGCCGTTCGATCTCGCTGACGAACGCCCGACCGCCTTCGTCGGTGAAGCGCAGGAAGCCGATGGATTCGCCAGTGACCAGATCGTTCGGCAGCGTCTTGCCGATCGCGAGCAGGCGGTCGCCCTGCGTGCGCACCTTCATGTCGTCGGTGTCATACTCGCCCTTCCGGTCGATCGTGACGGTGATCGGAGCGACGGCGGGATCGGCGAGCACCCGCCGTGCGATCTCCGGCTCGATCAGCGTGTCGCCGTTGAGAATGAGGAACGGCGCCTTCATCTCGTGACGCGCGATCCAACAACTGGCGAGGTTGTCGGCGAGCTCGAAGAACGGGTTGTGGGTGGCGTGCACGTTCACGCCGGTGATGTCGATCCCTTCCAGCACCGCCTCGACCTTACCGGCCTCGAAGCCGGTGACGACGATGATGTCGGTCACGCCGGCCTGGGCGAGCGAACGGACCTGCCACTCGACCAGCGTCCGACCGGCGAAGGGGATAAGGCACTTCGGCGTTTCGGCCGTCAGCGGCAGCAGCCGCCGACCTTGCCCCGCGCTCAAGATGATAGCTTTCACGTCCGGCTTTCTTCCATGCGCGCCCCCGAGGCGCCGGGCGCTCACGGGGCTGGGCGCTTCCGATACCTCTATCGCTCGGGCGAGGCAAACGGGAGCAGGAGCATATGACTCGACTTAGGCCTGCCTGACCTTGTCGAACTGGCCAGCTTTGCGGAAGCGCACCAGATAGGACGGAGCGACCGCCTCGATCGGCGTGGGCGACACGCCGAGACCTTCCAGCGTATGGCCGGTGGCGCGAGCCTCGTCGGAGACGACGTTGTCGCTTTCCAGCATCGCAACCTGGTCGACGGTCAGCGGCGCGTTCGGCAGCAGCTGCAGAACCTTCGCCTGCAATCTTGCGACCGCGAACGGCACATTCAGCAGCATGCGGTGACGACCGGTCTCCTTCAGCACGTAGCGCAGAATTTCCTCGAAGGTGAGCACCTTCGGGCCGCCGAGTTCATAGGGGGCAGGTCCGCCCTCAGCCTCGCCGCCGACCGCAAGAGCGACGACGCGGGCGACATCGCCGACGAAGACAGGCTGGAAGCGGGTGCGCCCGCCGCCGATCAACGGCAAAGCAGGGGAAAACCGCGCCATGGCGGCGAAGCGGTTGAAGAAGTTATCTTCGGGGCCGAAGACGACCGAGGGTCGAAGGATCACGGCGTCTGGATAGACCGAAAGCGCCGCCTCCTCGCCCGCGGCTTTGCTGCGGCCATAACGGCCCTTGCTTTCCCGATCCGCTCCGATGGCGGACATTTGAACGAAGCGCGCGGCGCCTGCCGCATGCGCGGCTTCGGCGACGATCCGGGGTCCCTCGCCCTGTATCGCGTCGAAGCTCTGCTTGCCGCTTTCCGCCAGGATGCCGACGAGATTCACGACTGCGTCCGAGCCTCGCGCCGCCTGGGCGACCGACTCGCGGAACCGCAGGTTCGCTTGGATCGCGACGATCTGACCGACGCCGCCAAGCGGCTGCAGATGGCCGGCGAGCGACGGATTCCGCACGGCGACACGGATGCGCCAGCCCTCGCGCGCGAGAGCGCGAACGACATGCCTTCCGATGAAACCGGAGCCGCCAAACACCGTGACAAGCTTGTCACCGACCGGACGCATCCCAGGGGCGAACGCCATGCCGTGCTCTCTTCCGATGCCGTCTCGAACAGGGCCGAGACCTAAGGCGGAACCCTAGCGCGGTAAAGCCTCTGCGCGAAACCCTGCGCGCCGCCATTGACACGGCGGCATGCGGACCCCTAAGACCCGCCTCCGAGCCCAGGTGGCGGAACTGGTAGACGCGCACGGTTCAGGTCCGTGTGGGTAACACCGTGGAGGTTCGAGTCCTCTCCTGGGCACCACAGATCGCGCCGGGGCGCCGCGGAACTATCCGCGGCGCCCCGGATGCGTTTTCCGGGAGGCCTCCGGCGTCCCTGCTCCGACCGACCCGAGGCGGCATTGACGATCCGGCTTCATCGCGGCGACCTTCCCGACGATTACGAACCCGGCGCATCGGTTGCGATCGACACCGAGACGCTCGGCCTCAACCCCAATCGCGACCGGCTCTGCCTCGTGCAGATCTCGACGGGCGACGGTTCGGCCGATCTCGTAAAAATCGCGCCGGGCCAGCAGAGCGCGCCCAATCTCGAGCGTGTGCTGCGCGATCGGTCGGTTCTCAAGCTGTTCCATTTCGCCCGCTTCGACGTCGCGGCGCTCTACAAGGCGTTCGGGGTGATGACCGAGCCGGTCTACTGCACCAAGATCGCCTCGAAGCTCGTGCGCACCTACACCGATCGCCACGGCCTCAAGGACCTGGTCCGCGAGCAGCTCGGCGTCGAGATCTCCAAGCAGCAGCAGTCCTCCGATTGGGGCTCCGAGGAACTGAGCGACGCCCAACTCGCCTACGCCGCGAGCGACGTGCTCTATCTCCACGGATTGAAGGCGAAGCTCGACGTGATGCTGGCGCGCGAAGGCCGCGCCGCCTTCGCCGACGCCTGCTTCGCCTTCGTGCCAGTCCGCTCGGCGCTCGATCTCGCCGGTTGGGCCGACAACGACATTTTCGCCCATGCCTGAGACGCGCCGGCGTGGAAATGTCGCCGGCGGTCGAGCGCGCTAGCCGGCGCCCCTTTGCGCCCGTCCGGGAAATGCTTAGCTTCGCCGACGCTGGCGTTGGAACATGGTGCAGAAGAAACCATGGCGGCGACGCCAAAGAAACGCCGATCCGCCGAGGAGCCGCTGATGAGACTGACGATCGCCGCTTTCGCCGTTCTCGCTCTCGCCGCTCCTGCGACGGCGCAGCAGGCGGTGACGAGCGCCTTCTCCGGCTTCTCCGTGCGTTCCGATGAGCCCACCAATGTCGAAGCCGACAATCTCGAGGTCCGGGACCAGGAGCATGCGGCGATCTTTTCCGGCAATGTTGTGATGAAGCAGGGCATCTCGACCCTGCAGACCCGGAAGCTCACGATCTACTATTACGACAAGGACAAGCCCGCTCCCGCCGCCGGCAACGCGCCGAAGCCCATACAGGGCGAGACGAAGAACCCCAGTGGCGGTGCGAAGCCGGAAAGCGGCCGCGACATTCGCAAGATGGAGGCGGAGGGCGACGTCGTCGTGACCCAGAACGACCAGAAGGCGACCGGAGCCCGCGGCGTGTTCGACACGCAGGCGAACACCGCCGATCTGACGGGCGGCGTGGTCGTCACGCAGGGCGATAACGTCATCCGCGGCGATCGTCTGCACGTGAACCTCACGACGCAGACATCGCGCATCGAAAGCAGTGGCGGCGGCGGTCGCGTTCAGGGCGTGTTCAAGCCAAAGCCTCGCGACCAGGCCGCAAGCGGCGCTAAGAACTGATCCCGTCCGATCTCAGTGGGTTTAGAGTGACGAACTTCATCGTGCGGACGGATGCGGGCGTGGCGCTCGCAGCGCCTGAAGGCGTGGGCTCGGGCGTCCGGCGTGGCGGCGAGCATGACTTCGCCTTCGCGGACAAGGACGCCAACGGCTCGCTGGTAGCGAGCGGGCTGGCGAAGAGCTATGGCTCCCGCGCCGTCGTGAAGGACGTGAGCCTGTCCGTGAGGCGCGGGGAAGCGGTCGGCCTGCTCGGACCGAACGGCGCCGGTAAGACCACGGTGTTTTACATGATCACCGGTCTGGTGCCCGCGGACCGCGGCCGCATCGAGCTCGACGGAAAGGACGTGACGCGGCTGCCGATGTTCCGGCGGGCGCGGCTTGGCGTCGGCTATCTGCCGCAGGAGGCCTCGATCTTCCGTGGCCTCACGGTCGAGGACAACATCCGAGCGGTGCTCGAGGTGGTGGAGCCCGATCGGAAGCGCCGTGTCCATGACCTCGAGGGCTTGCTTGAGGAGTTCGGCCTCGGCGGCATTCGTAAATCGCCCGCGATCGCGCTCTCGGGCGGCGAACGCCGGCGTGTCGAGATCGCCAGGGCTCTCGCGAGCCGCCCGGGCTTCATGCTGCTCGACGAACCGTTTGCGGGCATCGACCCGATCGCGGTCGGCGACATCCAGGCCCTGGTGCGTCATCTGACCAACCGCGGCATCGGCGTCCTGATCACTGACCATAACGTGCGCGAAACGCTCGGACTGATCGACCGCGCCTACATCATCCACGCCGGCGGCGTGCTGATGGAAGGCTCGCCGGAGCAGATCGTCGCCAACCCTGACGTGCGGCGGCTTTACCTCGGGGAGGAATTTCGGCTTTAAAAGGGGACGGAAACATCCGTATGCAAGAATCGGCCCACAGGCCTTCGGCCTGAACGTCGACAGACTACGCCGTCGCGTAGGCGAGCGTCGTGCTGGAGCTTCGCCTCATGTCCCTGATCCCCAAGCTGATGTTGCGGCAATCCCAGTCTCTGGTGATGACCCCGCAACTGATGCAGGCGATCAAGCTGCTTCAGCTGTCGAGCCTCGACCTTGCAGCCTATGTCGACAAGGAACTGGAGCAGAACCCGCTGCTCGAACGCCTCGATGGGCCCGACGCTCACCGGATCGAAACCTCCGAGCGTCCGGCGAGCGAGGCCGCGGAGCACAATGGAGGCGAGGCCGCCGAAGGCGTGGAGCGCTGGGACGCCGCCCCGCCGCCGGAGTCGCGGTCCAACATCGAGGATCGCCTCGACACCGATTTCGGCAACGTCTTTCCCGACGACCCGCCTCAGGGCGCCGAGAGCGTCAAACCTGTCGCCTCGCCGGAGCCCGGCGATTGGTCGGGCCTTGGCGTCGGAGGGGCCTTTTCAGGCGAAGGCGCGGATCTTGAAGCTTACGTCTCCGAACGTCTGACGCTCGCCGACCACCTCGAACGCCAGCTCTCGCTCGCCGTCACCGACCCCACCGACAGGATGATCGGCTCCTATCTCATCGATATGGTCGATGCGGGCGGCTATCTGCGCGAGCCGATGGAGATGGTGGCCGAACGCCTTGGCGCCAGCCTCGCCGACGTCGAACGCGTGCTGTCGGTGATCCAGACGTTCGAGCCGACCGGCGTCGCCGCGCGGTCTCTCCAGGACTGCCTTGCAATCCAGCTCCGGGAGCGGGACCGTTTCGATCCCGCGATGCAAGCTCTGGTCGAGAATCTGGAGCTCGCCGCCCGGCGCGACTTCGCCGCCCTGAAGAGGATCTGCGGCGTCGACGACGACGATCTCGCCGACATGCTGGCGGAAATCCGCCGACTCGATCCCAAGCCCGGACATGCTTTCGGGTCGGAGATCGTGCAGCCGGTTGTGCCCGACGTCTCCGTCCGGACGGCGTCCGACGGATCGTGGATCGTGGAGCTCGTGGCCGATTCGCTGCCCCGCGTGCTCGTCAATCAGTCCTACTACGCGAAGGTGGTCCGCACCGCGAAGAACGAGACTGAGAAGACCTTCATGACGGAGTGTCTGCAGACGGCGAACTGGCTAACCCGCAGTCTGGAGCAACGCGCCCGCACCATCCTGAAGGTCGCAACCGAGATCGTCCGCCAGCAGGATGGCTTCCTGACCCACGGAGTGGCGCATCTCCGACCGCTCAACCTTAGAATGATCGCCGACGCGATCGGCATGCACGAATCAACCGTCTCGCGGGTCACCGCCAACAAGTACCTCGCGACCCCGCGCGGCGTGTTCGAGCTCAAATACTTCTTCACCGCTGCGATCGCCAATTCCGGCGGCGGCGACGCCCACTCGGCCGAGGCCGTCCGCCATCGCATACGCACGATGATCGACGCTGAAAGCGCCGATGACGTGCTGTCAGATGATACGATCGTCAAGCTCCTGCTCGACGGCGGCGTCGAGATCGCCCGGAGGACGGTAGCCAAATACCGTGAAAGCCTTCGGATCCCCTCCTCGGTGCAGCGGCGGCGGGAGAAGAAGGGGGCCGCTGCGGGAAGCTGATGCGGTATTTCTTGCTGATATTTCAAAGATCTATCGACTATCCCGCCCGGGCGGTGCGGTTCATTGACTTCGCGCCCGGCCGCTCGTACTGCTTGTCGCACCCCGGGGGATCGGCCCACCGATCGGAGCGGTCCCCGGACGTCTTGAATGGAGCGGACTAAATGGCCTTGCGCGTTTCCGGTAAGAACCTCGATCTTGGCGAGGCGCTTCGGGGACAGGTCGAGGACCGTATTTCCGACGCCATGACGAAATATTTTGGCGGAGGTTTTTCCGGCCACGTGACCGTCGCGAAGGACGGATCCGGCTTCAAGACCGAGTGCTCCCTGCATCTTGACAGCGGCATCGTCCTCCAGTCCGTCGGGGCCGCGCCGGACGCCTATGCGAGCTTCGACCAGGCGGCGGGCCGCATCGAGACGCGGCTGAAGCGCTACAAGAATCGTCTTCGCGATCACCATGCGGACGCTGACGGCGGAGATCCGCTGTCTTATGTCGTGTTCGAGGCGCCCGACGACGAGGTCGAGGAGTCTGACGGGTGGAGCCCGGTGATCGTCGCCGAGTCGACAAAACCCCTAAGGCGCATGACCGTTGGTTTTGCGGTGATGGAGCTCGATATGACGGGGGCGCCTGTCGTCGTGTTCCGCCATGCGAGCCACGGAAGAGTGAACATCGTTTATCGACGAGCGGACGGGAACGTCGGTTGGATCGATCCGCCGCCGTCGGGCGCCGTGGACGGTCACTGAGTCAATTGCGACGGCTTGAGGCGATGAGCCTCGCGCTTTCCTGCACCCGCGCATCCGAGGTTATAACGTCTGATGCCACTCAGCGATCTTATCGCGCCGAACGCCATATTGCCGGCGCTCAAAGTGAATTCGAAGAAGCAGGCGATTCAGGAACTCGCGGCGCGCGCCGCCGAGCTCACAGGCTTGCCCGAGCGCGACGTGTTCGACACGCTGCTCCAACGGGAACGGCTGGGTTCGACGGGCGTCGGCGCCGGGATCGCAATCCCTCACGGCAAGCTGCCGAAGTTCGACAGGCTGTTTGGGCTGTTCGCGCGGCTGGATCGGCCGATCGATTTTGACGCCCTCGACGGCGAGCCGGTCGATCTCGCTTTTCTGTTGCTCGCTCCGGAGACGGCCGGCGCCGATCATCTGAAGGCGCTCGCGCGGGTCGCGCGCGTTCTGCGCGATCCCCTCACGGCGCAGAAGCTGCGCGCCTCGCGGGACGCTTCCGCGCTGCACGCCGTCCTTACCCAGGTCGCCGCACCGAACGCCGCCTAAGCGGATGGGGTTTTGGGCGCCCAAAGTGCGGGCGCCCCCGAACCTCAATGGATGCTGACTGTCACCAGCTCGTGTTCGCGCGCGCTCTCGACGAGCGCCTCGCGGGTGTCCGCCACGACGATAGGGGACCCGTCGGCGCCGAGCAGGGCGAACAGGCGAAGACCGGGCTCAAGCTCCGGCGCCTGCGGGAACAGCGCATTGAGCTCCTCCGACAGGATCGGCTTCACGTAAGCAATGTGTCCATCGCCGATCGCCGCGAACTCAGCGGTGCTCAGAGGGCTGCGGATGGCTGCGGATTCGTTCATCATGACTTTTACTCCTTCTCCGCGATGCGGCGACTATCGTCACGCGCCCTTATGGCGATACGCTGGACGGATCGCTTCGGTTCCGGACGCACGAGATCAACGACTAGCAGACCCGTCGCAAGATCCGCGCCGAGCACCTCCATTCCCTCCGCAAGCACGAAGGCGCGCGTGAACTGGCGCGCTGCGATGCCTCGGTGAAGGAAGACGCGGTCCTCGCGCTCCGCAGGTGCTCGCCCGCGAATGACAAGTTCGTTCTTCTCGAGCGTAACGTCGATCTGGTCGGGGCCGAACCCGGCTACGGCCAGAGTGATCCTCAGCCGCTCTGGCTCGCCCTCCAGCGGCGGCAAGCGTTCGATGTTGTATGGCGGGTAGCCGTCCGCGCTTTTTGCAGCACGGTCGAGCGCCCGCTCCAGGCCGTCGAACCCGAGCAGAAAGGGGCTTTGCAGACTCGTCAAACGCGACATCGTTCAAAGTCCTCGCCAGAAGCGACTTTGACGGAGCCTCGTAAACAAAGCGCTCCGCTCAGCCGATAACCTTATCGGCTGGCTCTGAAGATGGTTTGAGGGGGACGTTCTTTCAAGCGAACGCGCTGTCAGAGTCTGGCGCCGCTCTGCGCGTCGAACATATGCAGGTGCTCCCTGAGCGCGCCTAGACGAAGCCGGCCATCCGCTGGAACCTGCGGCGCGGCTGCCAGCCGGGCGACGACCCTATGGGGCCCAACGCTGCCATGCACGATAACGACTGCGCCTGCGTGCTCGACCTCGTCGACCATCATCGGCAGCGTCGCCGCCGGAGCGGGCCCTTCCCAACCGGGCGTCACGGCGAAGAGGTGTTCCGGGCGCACGCCAAGCGTCGCGAACACCGCAGTCGTCATCACGCTGGCGCCGCCGAGGTGTGTTCCGTCTTCAAGCGACAGGCCGGTCTGGTTGGCGCGCACCGGAAGAAGGTTCATGGCGGAATGACCAACGAGCGAAGCCACGGCCGCCGTCACGGGCGCCGCATAGATCTCGGCTGGCCTTCCTGCCTGCAGGACACGCCCTTCGTCCAGGACGACCAGCAAGTCAGCGAGCGCTAGCCCGTCCTCATGGTCGTGCGTGGCGTAAAGAGTGGTCGTCCGCGACGTCCGCTGGAGACGGCGTAGCTCACGGCGCATCGTGATGCGGCGGGCCGGATCGAGACCTGCGAAGGGTTCGTCGAACAGCAAGGCGCGCGGCTGGTGCGCGAAGGCGCGGCCAAGCGCGAGAAGGCTGCGTTCGCCGGATGACGCCCGCCCCACCTTCCGCGCCAGAAGAGAACCGAGCGCAAGCGTGTCGGCGGCCCGCAGCGCGCGCTCCTCGATCTCCTTCTTTGGAAGGCCACGGCTGCGCAGGCCGCGTGTGAGGGAATCATAGACGTTGCGAGACGGATCGAGCGCGGAGGCGTCGATCAGTTCAGCCACATCAGCGCGCCCGCCGCTCCACGATTGGCGCGCTGCGTCGCCGATCTCGATCAGGCCGCTCGTCAGTTCTTCAGCCCCGGCGATCAGGCGGAGCAGAGTGGACTTCCCGCAGCCGGTCGGGCCGACGAGCACGCAGAATGCGCCGTCCGGGACGTCGAGCGTGATGTTTCGGACCGCGGCGATTTCGCCGCGATAGATCTTGGTGACGTCGGTCAGCGTGATCGCGGCCATGCGGCTCCTGGCGTTGGGTGTCAGCCATAGATCAGCAGGCCGATAAGACCCGCGGCCCCGACGATCATGCGCCACCAGGCGAATGGCGCGAAGCCGTGGCGGGAGATGAAATCAAGCACATAGCGCACGACGATCAACGCCGTCACGAACGCGCAGACGAAGCCCACCACGATCAGCGCGCCGTCGTCGAAGCTCAGCGCCGAACGGTTCTTGTAGAGATCGTAGGCGAACGCGCCTGACATGGTGGGGATCGCGAGGAAGAACGAGAACTCCGCCGCCGCTCGCTTGCTCGACCCGAGCAGCAGGGCGGCGACGATCGTCGAGCCCGAGCGCGAGACGCCTGGAATCAGAGCGAGGCACTGAGCGAAGCCGACGATCAGGCACACGAGCGGCGGGAAGCGCATCGCGTCGTCGTGCCAGTAAAAGACGGGCCGTGGCTGAGCCGCCGCCGGCTGCGGCCCGTATCGGCGGTCCACGAGGAGTAGGACGACGCCGCCGACGATCAGCGCGACGCACACCACGGACGGCGTCTCGAACAGCACGTTCTTGATGAAGCCGTGAAGGCCGGCCCCAATGACGGCGGCGGGCAGGAACGCGACCAGCACGCCGAGGACGAAACGCCGCGCCGCCGGATCATTCGGAAGCCGCGTCGCGACGCTGGTCAGCCGTCCGGCGTAGACGACGAGGATCGCCAGGATCGCGCCGAGCTGGATCAGCACCTCGAAGGTCTTGCCCGTCGACTCGAAGCCGAGGAAGTGGCCGAGCAGAAGCAGATGCCCGGTCGAGGACACCGGCAGAAACTCCGTCAGACCCTCGACCACGCCCAGCAGGGCGGCTTCAAGCAGGCTGGCGATGTCCATGGTTCGCTCCTGGGGGGAAATGCGCGGCCGATTCGGGAGTTGTCGCGCGGCGAACGCGGTTCTATACGGGGCTCCTGCGCCGCGCCATCGACAGTCCGGCGTTCCGACGGGCCGCTTCCCCGCCGGCTCGATTCCCCCCGCCCGCGCGACCTTTCGGCGACATATGGCGATCCTCTATCACCATCCGCTCTGCCCGCATTCGCGCTTCGTGCGCCTTGCGATGAGCGAATACGGCCTCGAGGCCGACCTCGTCGAAGAAAAGGTGTGGGAGCGCCGAGCGCCGTTCCTTGCGCTCAATCCGGCGGGCGCCACGCCCGTGCTGGTGGAGGCCAGCATGCCGTCGGTGCCCGGCGCGGACGTCATCGCGGAATATCTCGACGAGACACGGGGGCTCGCCCTAGGCGACCGCAGGCTGCTGCCGGAATCGCCGCGCGAGCGCGTCGAGACGCGGCGTCTGACCGACTGGTTCAACCGCAAGTTCTTCGACGAGGTGTCGAGCCATCTCGTCATGGAGAAGATCTACAAGCGCTTCATGCCGACCAATCTCGGCGGCGGAGCCCCCGAGATGGCCGCGATCCGCGCAGGACGCGCCAATATCCGCTACCATCTGAAATATGTCGGCTACCTGATCCGGCAGCGAAAATGGCTTGCGGGCGACCGGCTGACCTACGCCGACCTCGCCGCCGCCGCGCATTTCTCGGTCGTGGACTATTTGGGCGACGTGCCGTGGGACGAGGACGAAACCGCGAGAGGCTGGTATGCGCGGGTGAAGTCGCGGCCGTCGTTCCGGCCGCTGCTGGCCGAATCGGTTCCGGGAACCGCGGCCGCGCCGCATTACGCCGATCTCGATTTCTGACGCTTCGATCGTTGTCGCCCGGCGGGCGAGGCCCGCGATGATGGATCCTGCGAGTCTCAAGGCCACGCTCATTGCTCGCGCCACGGCGCTCGGCTTCGGCGCGGTCGCGGTCACGACGCCTTCGGCGATCCCGGAGGCCGCCCCCCGTCTCGCTCGGGCGCTCGCGGAAGGCCATCACGGCACGATGGAGTGGCTGGCGTCGCGTGCGGAATGGCGCGGCGATCCCGCGGCGTTGTGGCCCGAGGCGCGCTCGGTCGTGATGCTCGCGATGAACTACGGGCCGCAGGACGACCCGCGCGCCGTGCTCGACCGGCGCGATCGCGCGGCGATCTCCGTCTACGCCCAGGGCGACGACTACCACGAGTTGATCAAGGGGCGGCTGAAGCAGGTCGCAGGCGCGCTCGCCTCTTCGGGCGCCGGGATCAAGGTCTTCGTCGACACCGCGCCGGTGATGGAGAAGCCGTTGGCCGCCGCCGCGGGCCTCGGCTGGCAGGGCAAGCACACCAATCTGGTCTCGCGCGACTTCGGCTCGTGGCTGTTTCTCGGGGCGATCTTCACCACAGCCGAACTACCGCCGGACAAGCCGGCCGCGGACGCCTGCGGCTCCTGCCGCGCTTGTCTCGACGTTTGTCCGACGGATGCGTTCCCCGCGCCATACCGCCTCGACGCGCGGAGGTGCATCTCCTACCTCACGATCGAGCACGCCGGGCCAATCCCACTCGAATTCCGGGAGGCGATCGGGAACCGGATCTATGGATGCGACGACTGTCTCGCCGCCTGTCCCTGGAACAAGTTCGCGCAGGCGGGGCGCGAGGCGCGACTTTCGGCCCGCGACGAACTGCGCGCTCCGCCTCTGGGGGCGCTGGCCGAACTTGACGACGCGGGCTTCCGCGCACTGTTCGCAAAGTCCCCGATCAAGCGGATCGGCCGCGACCGCTTCGTACGCAACGTGGCGATCGCCATCGGAAATTCGCGGGTTCCCGCCCTCGCGGGCGTGGCTGCGACGCTCGCGGGCGACGCCGCGCCGCTGGTTCGTGGCGCTGCGGTTTGGGCGCTCGCCCGTCTCGCCCCGCCTGCGACAGTCGCAGCCCTTGCGGCGGCCCGTGCTCCGACCGAAACCGATATCTCGGTTCGCGAGGAATGGGACGCGGCGATGGTCCTGGAGAACGCGTGAGACGGCTCGTTGTATTCGGCTGCGGTTATTCGGCCCGCCGCTTCGCTGAACTCCACGGCGCCGCGTTCGACGCGGTCGACGTGACCGCCCGTTCCCCTGAAACGGCCGATCGCCTCCACGCCGAGGGCCTGTCGGCGCATGTCTTCGACGGCGGACAGGCGACGGGGCCTCTTACCCGGGCGGTGCTCAAGGCCAGCCACATCCTCGTCTCGGCGCCGCCGGATCCCGCCGGCGACCCCACGCTGCGCGGCGTGGGCTCGGCGCTGGAACAGGCGTCCGGGCTCCGATGGATCGGCTACCTCTCCACGATCGGGGTCTATGCGGACGCCGGCGGGGACTGGGTCGACGAATCCACGCCGCCCGAAGCCGACAGCGAGCGGGGACGACGCCGTATCGACGTCGAGCGAGACTGGCTCACCTTCGGAGCCCGCAGCGGCGTCGCCGTCCAGATCTTCAGGCTCGCCGGGATTTACGGCCCCGGCCGCAGCGCAGTCGAGAACCTTCGGGCTGGAACCGCCAAGCGGCTCGTCAAGCAGGGACAGGTGTTCAACCGGATCCACGTGGACGACATCGCGGCGGCGGTCGCGGCCGGGATCGAGCGGCCGACCGTCGGTCCGGTCATCAACGTCGCCGACGACGAGCCGGCCCCGCCGCAGGACGTCGTCACCTACGCCGCCGGGTTGCTCGGGCTGAAGCCGCCGCCCGAGATCGCGTTCGAGACAGCCGAACTCTCGCCCATGGCCCGCAGCTTCTATTCCTCGAACAAGCGCGTCCGGAACAGGACGTTGCGCGAGGGGCTCGGCGTCCGACTGACGTATCCGACGTATCGCGAAGGCATCGCCGCGCTCGTGCGCTGACCGCCGCTTGCCGTCCTCGTTAGGGCGTGGTCTGGATCGCCAAAATGAAACTTAAGGGAAGAAAACCCATGCGCCGCCTGGCAATTCTGCTTCCGGTCCTGTTCGTCACCCCGGTTCTCGCGGACGGAGGGTTTCACCTCCCGCCCCGCAAGCCCGGACAGTGGGAAATGAAAATCCAGGTCGACACCGCGGCCATGCCGCCGCAGATCATCTCGATGTGCCTCGACGCCGAGTCCGACAAGCTGCTGAACGATCGGTTCGGCGGCATGGCGTCTTCGATGTGCAGCAAGCAGGAGCAGCGCAACGAGGGCGACGCGATCATCCTCGACAGCGAATGCAAGCTCGGCGGGATGAGCTCGTCCTCGCACAGCGTGGTGACCGGCGATTTCAATGACGCCTACACGATGAAGACGTCGATCAAGATGTCCGGCCAGCGCGACGGGCCGCAGAACGTCGACAAGGTCGCGCCGCAGGGCCCGGACACGCAGGAGACGACGATCGAGGCGAAACGCACGGGCGATTGCACCGCCGGGGCGAAGCCCGGCGACATCGACTTCGGCGGAGGCCGCACGATCAATGTGCGCGACATGCCAGCGCCGACGATCCAGTAAGGTTAGGAAGCCGTTAGTCCGGAAGCGCGAACTGCATCAGCAGGGTGCGCTGGAGGATCGAGAAATTATCGTCGGATACGAGCGTGAGGACGGTGCGCCCGCCCTCGCCGCGATGCGCCGATATCCCCTCGAAATTATCGATCGCTTGAGCGAGCGTGGCCTCCATCAGCACGGGACCGTCGATGACGGCCCCGGGCTTGATGTCCGAGCCCGCGAGCCGCCTGATCCTGACCGTCAGCGAGAAGGGTGGCCGCCAGCGCCGTTCCAGCACCGCGAAGCCGCCTCCCGGCAGCTGGGTCAGGTCGGTGGGCGAGAAGTCGTCTGTCCGGCGTACCGCGAATGCGTATGGAGCCGCAACGCCGACCACGAAAGCCCGGTTGTCGCCGTTGTCGTCGAGGAACTTTTCGCCGACCAGAACGACGCCGCCGGACGGCAGCGCCGCGATCGCCTCGTAACCTTCGTTGCGAGGCGCCTTGGTCGCTATGCCGGGCAGAGGCACGGCGACTCCGCGGCCCTGCGGAAGGCCGTCAGGCCTCAGAGCGTAGCGGGTGAGCCAGGTGACGCGCTCCGAGGACACCCATGCCGTCCGGCCCTGGATCTCCAGCGCCTCGGTGTCGAGGCCGCGGCGTCCGGCAAGCGGCTTGCCGTCGCGTCCCGGCGTCGGAGAGCGGGTTACGTCCGATACGCCCGCGAGCCTCGATCCCTCATAGGCGAGCGCGCCGTGAAACCAATTTCCCCGGTCGCTGATCGCCGTGAGGCTGCGCCCGTCGCCCGCGAGCCGCAGGCCGGACAGACCGCCGAAGTCCGGGTCGCTGGAGCTGATCTGGAGACCGCCGAGAAAAATAAGGTGACCATAGGCGCCCCCGATCGGCGTGCGGGAATCGAACCGCTCGATCGGCTTGACCGAGACGTCGACGGCCGCCGCGTCATCCGCTATCGCCGCCGACGCGACGGAAAAGGAGGCGGCGATCAGAAGAGCGGAAAGAACGCGGATCAACCCCGACCGCGCCTCGGAGCGGCGGCAGGCGTCTCCTCGAACAACTCCGCCAGCTTCTCGGTCATCGCGCCCCCCAGCTCTTCAGCGTCCACGATCGTCACTGCGCGCCGATAATAGCGGGTGACGTCGTGCCCGATGCCGATCGCGATCAGCTCGACCGGCGAGCGCTGCTCGATCTCGGCGATCACGCGCCTCAGATGTTTCTCGAGGTAATTGCCGACATTGACCGAGAGCGTGCTGTCGTCGACCGGCGCGCCATCGGAGATCACCATCAGGATGCGGCGCTGCTCCGGCCGGCGGAGCAGCCGCTCATGCGCCCAGGCGAGCGCCTCGCCGTCGATGTTCTCCTTGAGCAGTCCCTCGCGCATCATCAGCCCGAGGTTCTTACGGGTCCGTCTCCAGGGGGCGTCAGCCGCCTTGTAGACGATGTGGCGGAGGTCGTTCAGCCGGCCGGGGGCCATCGGCTTGCCGGCCGCGAGCCACTGCTCGCGCGATTGGCCGCCCTTCCATGCGCGGGTCGTGAAGCCGAGGATCTCGACCTTGACGCCGCAACGCTCCAGAGTCCGAGCGAGGATGTCGGCGCAGGTCGCCGCGACCGTGATCGGCCGCCCGCGCATCGAGCCGGAATTGTCGAGCAGCAACGTGACGACCGTGTCGCGGAAGTCGGTGTCGCGCTCGCGCATGAAGGTCAGCGCGCTCATCGGGTCGATGACCACGCGCGACAGGCGCGAAGGGTCGAGCATGCCTTCCTCGAGGTCGAACTCCCAGGCGCGGCTCTGCTGGGCCAGCAGGCGGCGCTGCAGGCGGTTCGCAAGCCTCCCGACCACGCCTTGAAGCGCCGAAAGCTGCTTGTCGAGATAGGATCGGAGCCGCGCCAGCTCCTCGGGATCGCAAAGCTCCTCCGCCAGCGCCTCCTCGTCGAACTTGGTCGTGAAGGCCTGGTACTCCAGGCGTTCGCGCTCGTTGCGCTTGTCGTCGTGGGGCCGCCAGGGCTCACTCGCTTCCTCGGCTTCGCCGAGTTCGTCCTCGTCCGGCGCATCGGTCGGCGGCGCATCGGCCGCCTCCATCTGCTCGGCGTCGTCGTCGATCTCGGCGGAGGCCTCGGTCTCCGACTGATCGGAGCCGTCGCTTTGGTCTTCCGGCGCGTCGGAGGATTCGCCCTCCTGCGGCGGCGGCTCCTCGCCCTCCGACTCGCCTTGCTCCTCGTTCTCCTGTCGATCCGACGACAGCTCCTCTCCCATGTCCAGCGAGGTCAGCAGGTCGCGGATCGTCCGGGCGTAGGCCCTCTGGTCTTCCAGCAGCCCATCCAGCTTGGCGAGGTTGGGGCCGGCCTTCTCCTCGATCCATGGCCGCCAGAGCTCGACCAGCCGCTTTGCGGCCTCGGGCGGCTTCTGGCCGGTCAGTCTTTCGCGGATCATCAGCGCCACCGCGTCCTGCAGCGGCGCGTCGGCGCGGTCGGTGATCTCGGCGTAGGGCCCGCGATGGTAGCGGTCCTCCAGCATCGCGGAGAGATTCGCGGCCGAGCCCGTCATGCGGCGGGAGCCGATCGCCTCTACGCGCGCCTGCTCGACCGCGTCGAACACCGCACGGGCCTCGCTGCCCTGCGGCGCAAGTTTCGAATGGGTCGCGGCGTCGTGGCAGGCGAGGCGGAGCGCCATGGAGTCGGCGTAGCCGCGCAGAACCGCGACGTCCGCCGGGCTCAGCCTTCGCGGCGGCTCCGGCAGACGCGCCTTGGTTCCCATCAAAGCCGGACGCTCGGACGCGAAGGCGACCTCGACCTCCGGATCCCCCGCGATCGCGCGCAGGCAGCCCGCCACCGCCCGCTTGAGCGGTTCCGATGGCGGCGCTGGCTTTTCGCCCGGTTTGCGGTTCGAGATCACCTGAAGGGATCAGCTCATTGCGACGTTGACCGCGCTCTCCGGCAACTCCTTGCCGAAGCAGCGCTGGTAGAATTCCGCGACCAGCGAACGCTCGAGCTCGTCGCATTTGTTGAGGAAGGTCAGGCGGAACGAGAAACCGATGTCGCCGAAGATGTCGGTGTTCTCCGCCCATGTCAGCACGGTGCGCGGGCTCATCACGGTCGACAGATCGCCGTTCATGAAGGCCTGCCGCGTCAGGTCGGCGAGCCGCACCATCTTCGACACGGTGTCCCGCCCGGTCGGCGAGTCGCGGTAATGCGGCGCCTTTGCGAGAACGATGTCGACCTCGCGGTCGTGGGCCAGATAGTTCAGCGTGGTCACGATCGACCAGCGGTCCATCTGCCCCTGATTGATCTGCTGCGTGCCGTGATAAAGGCCGGACGTGTCGCCAAGGCCCACGGTGTTCGCGGTCGCGAACAGGCGGAACGCAGGGTGAGGGCGGATGACGCGGCTCTGATCGAGCAAAGTCAGCTTGCCCGACACCTCGAGCACGCGCTGGATCACGAACATCACGTCGGGCCGGCCGGCGTCGTATTCGTCGAACACCAGCGCGACGTTGTTCTGCAGCGCCCAGGGCAGGATGCCGTCTCGAAACTCCGTGACCTGCTTGCCTTCCTTCAGGACGATCGCGTCCTTGCCGATCAGGTCGATGCGGCTGACGTGGCTGTCGAGATTGACGCGCACGCAAGGCCAATTGAGGCGGGCCGCGACCTGCTCGATATGCGTCGATTTTCCGGTGCCGTGATAGCCGGTGACCATCACGCGTCGATTGCGGGCGAAGCCTGCGAGAATCGCGAGCGTGGTGTCGTGGTCGAACAGGTAATCGGGGTCGAGATCCGGCACCGCGCCGCGGGCTTCGCCGAAGGCCGGAACCTCCAGATCGCTGTCTATGCCGAAGACCTGGCGGACCGAGACCTTCATGTCCGGCAGCAGGGAGTCGGCGTACGGCGCGTCGATGAGAGCAGTCATGAGGCCTCCTGGCCGGGCGTTCGCCGACCCGTGCGGGGGCAGGCCCAGCGGCGCGCCAGGGTCAGCGCGCGGAACGTGTCGATCAGCAAAAGCCGGCGGATCGAAGATAGTTATAGGCTTGGATGATCTCGCGCAATTTGTCCTCGGTGCCGCGATCGCCCCCGTTGGCGTCGGGGTGCAGCCGTTTCACGAGCTCCTTGTAGCGCGCCTTGATCTCGTCGGCCCCGGCGGAGGCGCCGAGGTTGAGCGCCTCCAGCGACTTGCGCTCGACCTTCTTGAGCTCGCGTTCGGGCTCCGAGGCGGCCTTCGCGCCGGTCTCCTCGCCGAAGATCCGGAAGCTGTCCTCGAATACGAACTCGCTCGCCCAGCCGCGCTTGCGGCCGCGGGCGCTCGCGGTCCGCTTGCGCTCCTCCGCGCTGGCCGCGCCGTTACGGCCCATCGCCCAGGTCGGACGGTGGCCGACATGGGCGTCCTTCTCATAGGCTCGGAGGTCGTCGTCAGACATTCCGGCGAAGAAGTTGTAGGCGTTGTTGTACTGCCGAACGTGGTCGAGGCAGAAGCGCCAATACTCGTCCTCCTTGCCGCGGCCCTTCGGCGCGCGGTGGAGTCCGGGCTGCCGGCAACCCGGATGTTCGCAATGAGAGGCCTGCGCTTCCGGGCGAGTCTTCTCGCCGCGCGAAACGCGAATCCGGTCGAACCATGGGCTGTCGAGCTTCATCACGGACCCATTATGGGCGCCGGGCCCGGGGTGAACAAGAACGGTCCGCCGCAACCCGGAACGGCGTTGTGCGGGCTTGACGGGCGGCCGAGGCGACGCGCCTCATCGGGGTAACAGGCGGTTAACAACGGTTAATCGCGAGTTAATTGCGCGCCAAGTGGGAGCGAAACAATGACCGTGCGAGCCCGCATCGAGACAACCCTGACCGACGCGCTCGCTCCCCAGCGGCTGGAGGTCGTCGACGAGAGCCACCTTCACGCCGGCCACGCCGGCGCGCGCCCGGAGGGAGAGACGCATTTTCGCGTCCGGGTGGTGTCGGCGGCGTTTTCGGGCATGAGCCGGGTCGACCGGCACCGCCGGGTCAACGCGCTGCTCGCCGCCGAACTCGCCGGCCCCGTTCACGCGCTCGCGATCGACGCGCGGGCGCCGGAGGAGCCGGGGCGCCCCTGAAAAGGCGTCAGCGCGGCTGGGCGAAGGCCGGCGCCGTGACGCGCTCCGGCCTGAAGCCGACGCCGACGATTCGGGCGGGCAGGCGGGTGAGGATGGGAAAGCTCCGCATCAGCCGCAGCGCGAGCGGCGGGGAGAGCGGAAGCCCCCCTGCGAGCGATGGCGTGATGATGCGGTTCTGCACGGCCACCTGAAGCCTCTGGGTGAGCTTCGTCGGCAGTTCCCTCCGGGACTGCACCTTTGCGACGTCCTCGTCCGTCAGCCGCCGCTCCCTCAGGGCCGCTCCGAGCAGGTTGGCGGTCGCGACCGCATCCTGGATCGCCAGATTAATGCCGACGCCGCCGACCGGGGACATGGCGTGCGCCGCGTCGCCGATGCAGAGCACGCCGGGCGCGCTCCAGCGCTTCAGGCGGTCGACCGCGACGGTCAGCAGGCTGACGTCGTCCCAGCTCTCGAGCTCGTGCGTCCGGTCGGCCGCGAACGGCGCGAGCCGGTCGACCGCCGCGCAAAAAGCCGCCAGGCCTCTCGCCCGGACGGCGTCCGCGCCGCCCTTCGGGATCAAGTAGGCGCATTGCCAGTAGTCGCCGCGGTTGATCGTGAACAACACGGCCCCCGCGCTGAAGCGGCCCGCGGTCGCGTCGCCGTCGCTCAGCTTCCTCGACAGGCGGAACCACATCACGTCCATCGGCGCGCCGATCGTAAGCGTCTCGAGGCCGGCCGCCTCACGCACCGTCGAGCGTCGCCCGTCGCAGCCGACGACGAGGTCGGCGTCGACCGATAGTTCGCCTTCCGGCGTCGACGCCTCCACGCCGACGACCCGGCCGTCACGCTGGATCAGTCCGCTGGCCGCGGCGTTGCGGATCAGCCGGAAGCCCGGATAGCGCTCGGCTTCGCCCGCGATGAAATCCAGAAAGTCCCACTGCGGCATCATTGCGATGAAGCGCTTGCGGGTCGGGAGATGGCGGAAGTCCCCAATCAGGAACGGCTCGTCCTCGACGAAGCCCGTCATCGTGGTCACCTCCTGATGCGGCAGCGCGAGGAAGCGATCGAGCAGGCCGAGATCGCCGAGCACGTCGAGGGTCGAGGGGTGGATGGTGTCGCCGCGGAAATCCCGCAGGAAGTCCGCGTGCTTCTCCAGCACGACGACGTCGACGCCCTGACGCGCCAGCAGCAGGCCGAGCACCAGACCGGCGGGGCCTCCGCCGACCACGCAGGCCTGCGAAGTGAGCCGCATCGGCCGGGCCTCCTTAGCCTTTCGCAGCGGTCCGCCCGGGATGACGGCCGAGCGGTCCGTCGACAGCCGCTTGGATCGCCTACGCCAAGCCGGCGAATGCGGCCGCGAGGTCGCGCGCCACCAGATCCTGCGCGCTGCGCGCGTGTCGGACAATATCGCCGAGCCCGAAGAAGCCGTGCGTCACGCCCTCGACGTCGAGCTCAGTCACGGCCGAGCCCGCAGCGCGCAGCTTTTCCGCCAGCGCATGGCCTTCCGAGCGGAGGGGGTCGATCTCGGCGGTGACCAGGGTCGCGGGCGGCAGGCGGGACAGGTCGGCGCGCCCGACGAGATCGATCCTCGGGTCGTCGCGCTCGGCCGGTCCCAGCAGGGCATGGCCGAAATACCAGAGCATCATCGCCTTGTTCAGCGGCCTTGCGGTCTCGTTCGCCCGGTAGGACGGCGTCGCGAGATCGGAACCCGCGATCGGATAGACCAGCGCCATGTGGAGCGGCGGCGTCAGCATACGGTCGCGCGCGGCGATCGCCACGTTGAGCGCGAGGTTGCCGCCGGCGCTCTCGCCCATCACCGCGAAGCGTTCGCCGTCGCCGCCGAACGCCTTCGCCGACTGCAGCGCCCAGCGCCACGCGGCCACCGCGTCGTCATGGGCTGCGGGAAACTTGTGCTCCGGCGCCAGCCGGTAATGCGCCGAGAGGACAAGGGAGCCGGTGCGCTCGGCGATCGCGCGCGGGCTCGCGTCGTAATCGTCGAGCCCGCCATAGACCCAGCCTCCGCCGTGGAAATAAACGATCGTCGGCAGGCCCGCGCCCGCGCCCTCCGGGCGGTAGATCCGCGCCGGGAGCTCGCCATCGGCGCCGGGAAACGTGACGTCGTGCGAGGCGACCCTGTCGTCGTGGGGCGCGACGCCCATCTTGGCGAGCAGCGAACGCGCCGCGTCCGCCGCGCTCGGCTGCCGGCGCGCCTCTTCGGGCGTGAGGTCCTCGATCGGCTCGGCGCCGAGCAGCTTCAGTTCCTCGAGCACCCGCGCCATGTCGAGCTCGGCCCGCGCCAGCGGGTCGCCAGAGACCGCGCCCAGCATCCGTGTGACGCGTTGGCCGAGCGTCGGCTGCGGCGCGTTGTCGTCCGGCGTGGACATAGGGGCTCCCGAGGCTCTGCACGTGTCGTCCCGTGATTCTGGACCACGGGGCAGGCTAGGGAAGGGGGTGCGAAGGAGTGCGTGCCTTTCGGGAGGGCTGCTGCGCAGCCTCTTCAGCGTGAGGAGGCTTGCCTATTTGCCCGTCACCAGCCCCTGGCGCTTGACGAACTCGGCGTCGATGCGTTTCGCGAGGGACTCGTAGTCCTCGTCGAAATGGTGGCCGCCGGCGAGCTCGAGACGGGCGGAAGGTGGGATCGCGTCAGTCGCGCAGGCGACGTCGTTGTCGGCGTCCTCGAGCTCTTCCTTGCCATAGATGCAGAGCACGCGGTCCATCGGGAGCGCGGAGGCGGGCTTCAGGACGTCGTGATCGCCCGAGCCGACGCCGAGCCAGCCTGCGACGCTCACCTCGAAATCCGCGGTCTTTGACAGCCCGAGCAGCGCCATCAGCTGCACCTGGTTCTTCACCGATCGCGAGATGTGCTGCCACGCGAAAGGGATAACGTCGGCGCCGAAGGAATAGCCCGCGAGCAGCAGCCGCTTGGTCTTCCATTGCGTCGAGTAGCGGGCGACGATCGACTCGAGGTCGTCGCCCAGCTCGCGCGGGCTCTTCTCGTTCCAGAAGTAGCGCAGCGTGTCGACGCCGATGACGCCATAGCCTTCCTGCTGGAAGTAGCCGGCGATCGACTTGTCGAGATCGCGCCAGCCGCCGTCGCCGGCGTAGATGATCGCGAGGCCCTTGGGGTTCGGACCCTTCGGTTCGTAGAGAACGAGCGGCAGGGAATTCACCGCGTCCTGGTCGCCCCCGCCGATGTCGAAGGCCGCGTCGCGGGCGGCGGCCGCCATGTCGGCGCCGTCCGGCTGCTCGACGATGTCGGCGTTGTCGAGGTCCTTGATGAAGTCCTTCGTCGCCTGCGGAGCCGGCGTCGGCGTCAGGATTCGCCACTCGCCCTGCAGGCCCTCGGGCGGGTCGGCGCCGAGCATGATGTCCGCCCCCTCGCGGCGGGTCGATTTCGGGCCGTCGCAGAGCGGCTTCGGGAAGCTCAGCCTGTCGGTGAAGCCGACCGAGACCGCGCCCGAGAACATGTTGGCGGGCGCCTGGGACAGCATGGCGTAGGCGAGGTCGCCGCCGGCGCCGACGCCGAGCAGCGCGGGCAGGCGATAGGTCTTCATGTTCAGCGTCTTGCCGGCGAGACGGGCGTAGTCCTCGATGTCGCCGGAGAAGAAGATGCAGTCCTCGTTCGGCAGGTTCGAAACCTCGAGGTAGCGCTTCATGTCGATCTCGATGACGAGGGCGCCTTCGCTGGCGAGGGCGACCGCCTCCGCCTCCCGGGCGGGCGTCCAGCCGTCGGCGTCGGAGATCAGCGCCACGATCGCCTTGGGTTCGTCGGCGGGGCCGATGACGGGCACGTCCTTCATCACCTCGTTCTCCACGGTGATGCGGCGCAGGTCCGCAGCCGCCGCGGGCGAGGCTGCGAGCGTCAGCAGCGCGAGGCTGACGAGAAGGGCGCGCGTCATGCCGCGGAATCCTGCGGGGCTTCGAGCGCGACGTCCGGCGGCGCGCTGCCCGCCCGCTTCGGCGCGGCGCTGATCAGGGCAGTGATGTCGAGCAGGATCTGCGGCAGCACCCAGCCGCCGGGACAGGCGAGGTAGCGCGGCTCCCATGTCGGATGGAACTTGGCTTTGTATGTCCGCAATCCTTCGAAATTGTAGAAGTTGTCGCCGTAGCGGAACAGGAAGGCGCCGATCCGGTTCCACGTCGGCCCGAGCGGATGGTCGGCGAGACCGGAGAGCGGCGCCATGCCGAGGTTGAACCAGCGGTAGCCTTCCGCCTTCGCCTTCAGCATCAGGCGCACGAACAGCGCGTCCATGACGCCCTTGGGCGCGTCGGGGGCGTAGCGCATCAGGTCGACGGTCGCCTCCTCATGGTCCGCGCCGTACCACATGTTGGCGAAGCCCACGATGCGGCCGCCATGGCGGACCACCGCGATGTCGAAGTGGCGGAGATAGTCTTCCGACCAGAAGCCGAGCGAAAAGCCCTTCTCGGCGTTCTTCTTGGCGTTCATCCAGCCGTCGGAGACGCGCTTCAGCTCGGGATAGAGCGCGACCGCGTCGGCGGCGGGAACGACGGAGACCTCGACGCCGTCCTTGGTCGCCTTGCGGTCGATGTAGCGCCACTCGTAGCCGGCCTTGCCCTCCAGCGTGAAGCGGCCGAGGTCGACGCGCGCCTCCTCGCCGAGCTTGAGCAGCGAGAGGCCGAGGTCGAGATAGGTCGGCAGCCGGGCGACGCTCGCCTGGTAGAACACCGGCCAGCCGCCATGCTGGTCGGCGAGCTCCCGGAACGCCCAGAGCAGCTCCGAGGTGCGCTCAGTCGGGCCGACCGGATCGCCCATCGCGATCCAGGCGCGGCCCTGCACCTGGTACATGATGAAGGCGTCGCCCGCCTCGCAGAACAGGAAGCGCTTGTCGCCGAGGAAGGCGAGGTTGGAGTCCGCGCGGGGCGAGGTCGCGACGATCGCGGCGATCCGGCCCGTCGGTTCGGGGGCGCCGGCTTTCGGCCGGCCCTGCCGGTGCAGCAGCGCGTGCAGGCCGATCGCGAGCGCCGCCACGCAGGCGGCGAGCGAGGCGCGCAGGAAGCGCGGCGCGTCGCTGCGATAGGCGAAGTCCCACCACAGGTCGTTCGAGTAATCGACGTCCTGATAGGCGAAGAAGCCGAGCCAGATCGAGCCTCCGAGCACGATCGCGACCGCCGCGATCCAGGCCGGCGCGAGGTCCTGGTCCCAGAGCGACGCACGCCGGTAGAAGGCGCGGCGGTTGACGGTGAGAAGAGCGAGCACCACGCCGAGAACGCTGGCCTCCTCGACGTCGAAACCCTTGGTCAGCGAGAAGATAAGGCCGGCGGCGAGCAGCACCTGCGCGACCCTGTAGGCGCTGTCGAGCCGCCGCATCAATCCGCGCGCGACCACCAGGAGCACGACGCCGACCACGCTGCCGAGCAGATGGGAGGCCTCGACGAAGGGCAGAGGCACGACGTGGCGGAGATAATGCAGCCGGTCGGTCTCGGCGGGGAGTGCGCCCGAGACCAGCAGCACGATGCCGCCGAGGAACACCGCGGCCGCCAGCACGATCGGCGCGACCGGCCGCATCACGGCGGCGAGCAGCACGCCCGCGCGGTTCAGGTAGCCGCGCCGGCGCGTGAGCTCGGAGCCGCCGAGCAGAGCGAGCGCCAGGGTGAAGGGGATGAGGTAATAGACCACGCGCCAGAGCAGCAGGCTGGCGAGCACCGCGTCCGGCGACAGGTCCGGCAGCGCGAGCAGCACCGTCGCCTCGATCACGCCGGCGCCGCCGGGCGCATGGCTCAGCATGCCGAGCGTCATCGCGACGACGAACAGCGCGGCGAAGGTCGGGAAGGCGATGGTCGCGTCCGCCGGCAGCAGGGTCCAGAGCGCGAACGCCGCGCCCAGGAGATCGACGAGGCCGATGAGGATCTGGACGGCGGTCGATTTCAGGCCGGGCAAAGCGAGCCGGTAGCCCTCGACGGTGACGGCGCGCTCGCGTCGGCTGATCCAGACGAGGTAGGCGACCAGCGCCGCGATGATGGCGAGGCCGATCGTCATGTTGAGCGCCGGCGACAGGCCGTCGAGCATCGCGACGTCGTCGGCTTCCGTGACGAGGCCGAGCGCGAGCGTGAAGAAGATGCCGAGCCACAGCGTCAGCGCCGAGATCGCGGTGATCGCGGCGACCTCCGCCGCGCCGAGTCCCGCGCCGGCGTAGATCCGGTAGCGCACCGCGCCGGCCACCACCAGCTGGAAGCCGATGGTGTAGGAGAGCGCATAGCCGGTGAAGGAGGCGAGGGCGGCGACCGGATAGCCGACTTCGCGGCGTTTGATGTGGACGATGCCGAACCAGTCGTAGCCGGTGAGCGCGACATAGCTCGCCGCCGTGCCGAGCAGCGCGATCCCGATCGTCCGCCACGGCGTGGCGGAGGCGGCGGCCTTGACGTCGGAGAGGCTGACCTCCTGGACGAGGCGGTGGAGGACGAACAGCACGACCGCGAACATCGCGATCGAGCAGACCGCGCCGACGACGCGCCACGGCACGGTCTCGGCCCAGGCGCGCAGCCGGGGAAAGCGCACGGGCTCGGCTTCGCCGTCCAACCGTTCGGCGGGCGCGCCGCGGGCGTGCGGCTTCTCGGGGTCGGTGGCCGTGTCGGTCTGTCGGGACATGTCAGCCGTGAGGAGATGTCATTCGGCGCCGGGCTGCGCAAGCCGGTCGTCCGCTGGCGCGCGGACACAAGCGAAGGAGTGCGGCGGACATAGGGCGGTTTTTAACCTGATTGTCGTACGGTGATGTGAAGGGCCGCGGACGGCGGCGAAACGACGCCCTATCCGCCCGCCGGAGCCTGCGCGGACGATCACTTTGGAGCAGCGTCATGTCGCTCGCCACCCTACCCGTCGAAAAAGCGCCGCGCCGCGCCGGTGAGGGAGGCCTGCCTCCGCTCGCCGTCGACGTCGACGGCACGCTGATCCGGGGGGACCTTCTGGCGGAATCTGCGCTGCAATATCTGCGCGGCAACCCCTTCCGGGCTTTCACGCTGCTGTACTGGCTCGCCGGCGGCCGGGCCGCGCTAAAGCGCAGGCTCGCCGAACGCGTCGAACTCGACGTCTCCGAACTGCCCGTGAACGAGGAGCTGGTCGCGCTGGTCGAGGCCGAACACGCCCGCGGCCGGACGATACACCTCGCCACCGCGTCCGACGCGCTGGCGGCGGCGAAGCTCGCGAAGCGCTTCGGTTTCGTCGACGGGGTGATCGCGAGCGACGGCGTCACCAACCTCAAGGGGGAGACGAAGGCCCGGGCGCTGGCCGAGCTGTTCCCGGACGGCTTCGCCTACGCCGGGGACGCGGCGGCCGATCTCGCGGTCTGGCGGGCGGCCAAGGAGAGCGTCGTCGTCAACGCCGCCCGCTCCACGCTCAGGGCCGCCGAGGCGATCCGCCCGCCGCTCGCGGTGATACCGCGCAGACCCCTCGGCCTCAGAACGCTCGCCAGGGCCGCCCGCGTCCACCAATGGGCGAAGAACGCGCTGGTCGCGGTGCCGCTGATCCTCGGCGGCCGGGCCTTCGAGCCCTCGGCGTGGGCGACCGTCGCCATCGGCTTCGCGCTGCTTGGCCTGCTCGCCTCCTCGACCTACGCGCTCAACGATCTCTGGGACCTCGACGACGACCGCAGGCACTGGTCGAAGCGCGACCGGGCCTTCGCCAGCGGCCGCCTGCCGATCGCGGCCGGCCTGGTGGCGGCGCCGCTCGGAATCCTGATCGCGCTCGTCGGCGCGGCCATGCTCGGGCTCGCGGCGTTCGCGAGCTTCGTCGCCTATCTCGTCGTGACGCTCGCCTATTCCTTCCGGCTCAAGCGGGTCGCGGTGCTCGACGTCTTCACGCTCGCGTCGCTGTTCACGCTGAGGCTGGTCATCGGCATCGCGCTGGCGGCGGTGCCGGGTTCGCCGTGGCTGCTGGTGTTCTCGATGTTCGTGTTCTCCTCGCTGTCCTTCGCCAAGCGCCACACCGAGATGGTGCGCGTCGCGCGCTCCGGCGCCGACAAGGCGCACGGGCGCGGCTATGTGGCGGCGGACGCTCCGTTCCTGATCGGCATGGGGGTTGCGACCGGCATGTCGGCGGTGCTCGTCATGGTGCTCTACCTGATCGACGAGGCGTTCCGCGCGGGCTTCTACTCCACGCCCGCCGCGCTTTGGGCGTTCCCCTGCGTGCTGTTCCTCTGGCTCGGACGGGTGTGGGTGCTGTCCGGCCGGAACGAGCTGCACGACGACCCCGTCGCCTTCGCGGTCCGCGACAAGCCGAGCCTGCTGCTCGGCGCGGTGATGGCGCTCGCCTTCATGGTCGCCGTGGCGCCGCGCGCGCTCGTCTTCTGGTGAGGCCGATGCAGGATCTGGCGTTCGCCCTCGTGCCCTCCGCGCTGCGCTCCCGGATGACGCCGGAGGAGATGCGCCGCATCGGACGCTTCCTGCTCGCCGGCGGCTTCGCGGCGCTGGTCAACTGGGGCGCGCGGTTTCCGCTCAACGCGGTGATGCCGTTCGGCGCCGCCGTGATCGCCGCCTATGTCGTCGGCATGGTGGTCGGCTTCTTCCTCTACCGCTTCTTCGTGTTCGAGGCGCATGAGGGCGCGGCCGGCTCGCAGCTCTGGAAGTTCATCCTCGTCAATGCGGTCGGCGCGGCCGAGGTCTGGGCGCTCGCGGTGTTCTTCGCGCACTGGCTGGCGCCGGCGGTCGGCTGGACGCTCTGGGTCGAGCCCATCGCCCACGCCGCAGCCATCGGCATCGGCGCCGCGACCAGCTATGTCGGCCACCGCCTCCTGACGTTCCGCGGGATCTGAGCCGACCACAAAACGCGCTGTCTCGGTCCGGCTTGACCGGACCATCCGTGTCGTGCGCCGCGCTCGGCTTCGAGGCGCGTCCTTCCGGCCAAGCCGGGCGGCGACGCAACATGACATCGTCCGGCCCTGATCGTATGGCGTAGCACCCGCCGCCGGAGCCTGGCTCCGGCGAAGCGTAATGCGGTGCGATCGGAAGCGGCGTTGACCTACCGGCCAGAACTCGACGGGTTGCGCGCGGTCGCGGTCCTTGCGGTGCTGCTGTTTCATGCGACCGGCGCGCTGCCCGGCGGGTTCGCCGGCGTCGACGTGTTCTTCGTGATCTCGGGCTACGTGATCACCTGCGTGATCGCGGGCGACCTCGACGCCGGGCGGTTCAGCGTCGCGGGGTTCTACGAGCGGCGGGTGCGGCGGATTGCGCCGGCGCTGGTCGCGACCATCCTCGCGACGGCGCTCGCCTCCGCGTTCATCCTGATGCCAATCGACCTGAAGTCGATGGGACGGAGCGCGGCGGCGGCCGCGCTGATGGTCTCCAACATCCTGTTCTGGAACGAGAGCGGCTATTTCGACGCCGCCGCCCAGACCAAGCCGTTGCTGCACACGTGGTCGCTGGGAATCGAGGAGCAGTTCTACCTGCTCTACCCTCTGCTCGTCTCCGGGCTCTGGCGGCGCGCGCGATCGGCGCTGACCGCCGCGCTGCTCGCGATGTTCGTCGCGTCGCTCGCCGCCGCGGCCTGGATGACCGCCGACGAGCCGTCCACTGCGTTCTATCTCGCGCCGTTCCGGTTCTGGGAGCTCGCGCTCGGCGGCCTGATCGCGCTTCGCCCCATGAAGGCGCTAGAGCGGGCGCCGTTCGCGTGGATCGGGCTTGCGATGATCGCGGCCTCCTTCGCCGTGTTCGACGCCACGACGCCGTTCCCCGGTCTGCCGGCGCTGCTGCCGACGGTCGGGGCGGCCCTCGTCATCAACGGCGCGCGGGGCGCTTCGCTCGCGGCGAGGACGCTGGGGTCGCGGCCGTTCACCTTCGTCGGCAAGATTTCCTATTCGCTCTATCTCGTGCACTGGCCGCTGATCGTGCTGCTGGAATACCGGCAGGGCGCCCGGCTCGACGCCTGGCAGGGCGCCGCGGTCGTCGCGGGTTCGATCGCGCTGGCCTGGATCTCGTGGCGTGTCGTGGAGCAGCCGTTCCGGCGTCCGGCTGGCCGAGGCTCTCGGCTCGCGGTGTTCGGCGGGGCGGGCGCCGCGGCGGCGCTGTGCTGCGCGGCGGGCGCGGTCTTCGTCGTGACGAACGGGCTTCCGGAGCGCCTGCCGCCCGATGTGCGCCAGATTTATTCGATGATCGGCGACGACTGGCCGGAAAACGCGCAGTGCTTCGTCGACACCAAGGGCACGCACGGACCGCAGCCGGACGACATCCGCGCGGGACGGCTGTGCTCGATGGGTCCGAAGCCGACCGGCCGCCCGGACTTCCTCGTCTGGGGCGACTCCCATGCGCCGGCGATCGCGCCCGGCATCTTCGCGGCCGCCGACAGGGTCGGCGCGCGAGGACTGATCGTCGGGGCGGGCGCCTGTCCGCCGCTCGTCGACTTCCGGACGCTGACCGCCCGCGACGCCACGAACAGGCGCTGCGCCGAAATCAATGCGGCTGCGCTCGATCTGATGAAGTCTAAGGAGATCCCGCTGGTCTTCATGGTGGCCCGCTGGCCGCGGAGCGCGGCCGGCAACGGTTATGGCGACGAGGGACTGTTCTTCGATCCCGCCGACATCGCGGCGCCGATCCCGGGCGAGGACCTCAAATTCAAGGCGGCGCTCGAGGCGACGCTCGCCAGGCTTCAGGAGATCGGCGTCCGGCCGGTCATCGTGATGGACGTGCCGGAGGCCGGCTACAACGTGCCCTACGAACTCGCGCGGGCGAAGATGGCGGGCCGGTCGATCGACGTCGACCCGACGCGCGCGGTCTATCGCGAGCGCGTCGAGCGGGCCCGCGAGATCATCACGGCGGCGGCCGAGGCCGACAACGCCGAGATCGTCGACCCGACGCGATGGTTCTGCGACGACGACGATTGCGACGTCCAGAGAAACGGCCTGCCGCTCTACCGCGACACCGACCACATCACCCGGCAGACCGCCCTTGCGCTGAGCCCGTTCTTCGATGACGCCTTCGGTCGCGCAATGGCTGAAGCGGGGGAGTCGGCTCGACGGATCGCGCAGTGAAGGCGGCTTACGCGCTCGCCTTGGTCAGCGACGCGATCGCGAAGGCCGCGACGTTGAGCCCGATCGCATAGGTCGTCAGCAGCTTGAACACATTCAGCCGCTCGGCGACCTTTTCCGGCGCGCCGGTGAAAGCGCCGGCCATCAGCAGCACATACAGCACCGGCAGCCAGTCGAGCGCGTAACGCTGCACGTTCTGCTGCGAGAACCCGTTCGAGTGGTAGAACATCGTGATCCCCGCTATCGCCAGAATGACCGGCAGGCCGACCAGCAGGCGCATGTCGGCCCGGGCGTAGAAGGCATAGAGCACGAAGGGGCTCGCCGCGAGGATCGATGTCCCCATCGGGTCCATCCGCACGATCTCCGTCATGTACTTGCCGGCGAACTCCATGTGGAAGCCCTGCAGGAACATGTAGGCGAGGTTCGAGACGAAATAGTCGCGGTTGAACAGGCCGCCGTCGATGATCCGCCAGGTGATGAAGTTGCGGTCGTTCTCCGCGGGATAGGCCGCGATATGGGCGTAGCCCGTCTCGAACGGCGCGCCGAAACGGGCGTAATTGTAGGCGCAGTAGGCCGCGATCGCGATCAGGATCGGCGCCGCGAGCTTGACCGCGTCCGCGACGGTCTCGCGGTCGAAGGCGATCAGCTTGGCGCCTTTGGGGCGCGCCAGCACGAAGATGAAGGGCGCGAGGAACAGCGCCATCTGCCGGGAGAGAAAGGCGAGGCCGATGAGAACGCCCGCGAGAAGCACCCGGCGGTCGAGCGCGCTAAGGATCGCGAGGCTGACGAGGCAGAGCCCGACCGCCTGCGCGAAGAACCACACGCCGTCGCCGCGCAGCGTCACGAAGATCGCTGGCGCGCCGAACATGAAGGCGAGCGTCGCCCAGGCGCGCGCCTCGCGGTCGAGGCCGAGGCGGCCGGCGATGCTCCACCAGGACCAGCCGGTGACGATCGCGAGCAGGCCCGAGATGATGATGAAGCCGGAGGCGTTCGGCCCGAACAGCGCGACCAGCGGCGCCGCGATCAGCGCCGGGACCGGCGGGAAGATGACGTAGATGCGCTCCATGAAGCGCGCGCAGTCGCTGTCGAAGCAGGTCGGGCTGTCGAAGCGGCCGTGCAGCAGCGCGTCGGCGAGCAGCGCGTAGCTGTTGCCACCGCCATGCTCGGTGAGCGCGCGGTAGACGAGCGCCAGAATTAGCATCCCTGCCAGGCCGAAAGCCGCGATCGCGACCGCCGTCCAGCGGTCGAACGACAGGCCGGGCGCACGGCCCCTGACGGCTTCCATCACGGTCATCCCCCAAAGCTCCGTTGGCGGGGCTCGAAGTCCCACGATGGCGCCAAAGGCTTGGCGAATGGCTAACGACGGCGTGCGGCTTCGACGCCGTCGCCTGCAAGTTGTATTATGGCGCCGACGGCCTCGGCGCCGGGAGAAGCTCCATTCGATGCGGTCCCTGATCGTCGCAGGTTTTCTCGGATGGGCGATCGCCTCGGCGCCGGCCGCGGCGGCGCCCGCTCCGGCGCCGAGGCCCGCGGAGGCCGCAGGGTCGCCCGCGGCTCCCGACGCCCCCAGGCCTGAGGCGCCGGCCGCTGGGTCAGAGCCCTCGCCGGAGGAGACCAGGCTGCGCGGCATGGTCCGGGCCGCCGCCTTCGCCGACGGGCTGCCGCCGGAGATCGCGGAGGCGGTGGCCGAGGTCGAGAGCGGCTTCAACCCGAACGCCGTCGGCGGCGTCGGAGAGATCGGCCTGATGCAGGTGATGCCCTCGACCGCGAGGATGCTGGGCTTCGCCGACCCGCTGCCGAAGCTGTTCGATCCGGAGACCAACATCCGCTACGGCGTCCGCTACCTCGGCCAGGCGTGGCGGATCACCGGCGAGGACATCTGCGCGACCGTCATGAAGTACCGGGCCGGCCACGGCGAGACGCGCTACTCTCAGCGTTCGGTCGCCTACTGCGTGCGGGTGCGGGCGCTGCTCGTCGCCCGCGGTTTCCCGGTGACGGGCGTCGTGCCGGTCGCGACCTTCGGCGACCCGGCCGGCCCCGCCTTCGGCCTGCGCGGCGGACGGCGGCTGGCGAACGGCCGGGTGCGGATGCGGTTCAGCTGGGGCGCGGTCGACAGCCGCCGCCGCGCGCTCGACCGGGCCGGCCAGGCCAGCCTGTCGATCACGGAGTGACGGACTGCCGCCCATTACCCCTAAAAAGCATGCGTCGCTCGCAACTGGGGCTGGACGCAGCCCGCGCGGCGCGGCATGTGAGGGCCGGGGATCAAGGAGACGTCAGGCTGCACGCCGTCCGCAAACGACGGCGCTGCTTGCGTGGAGCAAAAATGATCGGTCCGCTGTCGGCCGCAAAGTCCGCGCGCAATGAAATCCTGCTTCTGATCCTGGGCTTCGCCGTGCTGGTCGTGGTCGGAGCCTCTTCGGTCTGGATCGCGGGCCGGAACGCCGTGTTCAACGCGCAGCTCGCCCAGACGTCCGAGCTGAAGTCGCATATTCTGCTGACGCTCAGCGTCGCGCAGAACGCCGAGACCGGCCAGCGCGGGTTTCTGCTCACGAACGACGAGGGCTACCTCACGCCCTATGAGACGGCGCTCGCCGCCTGGGAGCCCCGGATCAGACGGCTCGCCGAGCTCGTCGGTCCGACCGGGCCGCAGCACGACCGCGCCTCGGCGCTGGCGGCGGCGCTCAAGATCAAGATGGACGAACTCGCCGAGACGGTCGCCCTTCAGCGCGCCGGCAAGTTCAGCGAGGCGCATGCGGTCGTCGAAACCGACAGGGGCCGCGACGCGATGCTCGAGGTGCGCCGCATCGTGACGGAGATGCGGGCTTACGAAGACGACCAGTTCGCGAAGCGCTCTGGGGACGCCGCCTGGGGCGCGAAGCTTCAGCTCGCCGTGGTGATCATCGGACTGCTGGTCGCCGCGGCCCTCGCCTACGGCGCGCAGGTGATCGTCCGTCGCCAGACCAGAACGCTCAAGGCGGCGCAGGACGAACTGTCCCGCGCGAACGCCGGCCTGGAGGCGGCGGTCGCCGAACGCACCTCCGAGCTCACCACCGCGAACGACGAGATCCAGCGCTTCGCCTACATCGTGAGCCACGATCTGCGCGCGCCGCTCGTCAACGTCATGGGCTTCACCAGCGAGCTCGACGCCGCGCGCCGGGTGCTGAAGGACCAGATCGACGCCCTGATCGAAGCCTCGCCCGGCAGCGTGGGCGAGGAGGCGCGGCTTGCGGTCGACGAGGATCTGCCGGAGGCGATCGGCTTCATCCGGGCCTCGACGACCAAGATGGACCGGCTGATCAACGCCATCCTCAAGCTGTCGCGCGAGGGCCGGAGAGTGGTGACGCCGGAGAGCGTGTCGATCAGGGACGTCGCGGAGCAGATCGCCGCCACCCTCCACCAGCAGACCCAGTCGGCGGACGCCGAGATCGTCGTGGAGCCCGGCACGCCGCCGCTCGTCACCGACCGGTTCTCGATCGAGCAGATCTTCCAGAACCTGATAGAGAACGCGGTGAAGTATCTCGATCGCTCGCGGCCCGGACGGATCGTCGTCCGCGGCCGTCGCGTCGGGGCTCAGGTCGAATATATGATCGAGGACAACGGTCGCGGCATCGACGCGAAGGACCACGAGCGGGTGTTCGAGCTGTTCCGACGGGCGGGCGCGCAGGACCAGCCGGGCGAAGGGCTCGGTCTCGCCTTCGTGCGCGCAAGCGTCCGCCGTCTCGGCGGCGTCATCACCCTGACCTCGAACCCCGGCCAGGGCTCCACCTTCCATCTCACCTTCCCGGCCGTGTTCCGGGTCCAATCCGAAAGCCGAGCGGCATGAGCGCCAGCAACCAGCGGTCCGTCGTCATCGTCATGATCGAGGACGACGAGGGCCACGCCCGCCTGATCGAGAAGAACGTCCGCCGTGCGGGCGTGAACAACGAGATCCGCCATTTCGCGGACGGCACCTCCGCGCTCTCCTACCTCAAGTCGCCCGAGGTGCGCGAGAACGGGCCGATGCTGATCCTGCTCGACCTCAATTTGCCGGACATGACCGGGATCGACATCCTGACGATCCTGAAGGGCGACGACCGCCTCAGGCGCGCGCCCGTCATCGTGCTGACGACGACCGACGACAAGGTCGAGATCCAGCGTTGCTACGACCTCGGCTGCAACGTCTACATCACCAAGCCGGTGGACTACGACACCTTCGCCACCGCGATCCGCCAGCTCGGCCTGTTCCTTTCGGTGATGCAGGTTCCCGACGCATGATCGACGAGCCCGCCCAAGGCTCGCGGAAGGTCCTCTACATCGAGGACGACGACGGCCTGCGCCGTCTGGTTTCGCGCGACCTGACGCGGGCGGGCTACGAGGTCGCGGCGGTCGCGACATGCGGCGAAGGGCTCGAGCTGCTGATGACCGGCGTCTTCGACGTCGTCGCGCTCGATCATTTCCTCGCGGGGGAGACCGGGCTCGACCTGCTTCCCGCGATCCAATCGCTGCCGGCGCCGCCGCCCGTGGTCTACGTCACCGGCACCGACGACGGCCGCGTCGCGATCGCGGCGCTGAAGGCGGGCGCGTCGGACTACGTCATCAAGGACGTCGCGGGCGAGTTCCTGCCGCTGCTCCGCGCCGCCCTCGCGCAGTCCGTCGAGCAGAGCGAGATGCGTCGCCTGAAGGAGGCCGCCGAGCGCGCGGTCGTCGAGGCCCGCGACCGCGCCGAGACGTTGCTGCGCGAGGTCAACCACCGCGTCGGCAACAGCCTGCAGCTGGTCTCGGCCTTCGTGCATCTGCAGTCCGCGGGTCTCGCCGACGGCCCGGCGCGCGACATGCTGCGCGAGACCGAGGCGCGGATTCTGGCGATCGCCCAGATCCACCGGCGGCTCTACACCTCGCACGACGTCCGCTCGGTCGACATGGACGAGTACCTCACCGGCCTCGCCGAGGAGCTCGAAGGGTCGCTGCGCACCACCGACCGGCCGCACCATATCCTGCTCGCCGTCGAGCCGATGAAGATGGCGACCGACCGCGCCGTCTCGCTCGGCGTGATCGTGACGGAGCTCGTCACCAACGCGTTCAAATATGCCTATCCGGCCGGGGTCGAAGGCGAAGTGCGCGTCAAGCTCGTCCGCGCCGGCGCCACTTTCGCGCTCACCGTCGAGGATGACGGCGTCGGCATGACCGAAGACGCCGAGCCGCGCGGCACCGGCCTCGGCCAGAAGATCGTGCGCACCATGGCCTCCACCATACAGTCGCGCATGGAACGCGACGCAGGCCACAGCGGGACGAGGATCGTCCTGGCGTTCCCGGCTTGAGGGACCGTCGAACGTAAAGTTCACCGTCGTCCTCCGGCTCGCGCTCGGATCGGCTGCTGCCGATCTGAGCCGTCCGGAAAGGGAAACTCGGGAACACCCGAGTTTCCGGAGGACCAACCGCGGACGTCGAGCGCTACGATCGAAGGCGGGTGGTCCGGTCAAGCCGGACCACGACGGCGGTGTTTAAACCCCTGACCCCTTACGCCAGCGCCGGCTCCAGCGCCCGCATGCTCGCCAGCATGCGGCGGATCTCCGGCAGGCAGGAGCCGCAGTTCGTGCCGGCTCTTGTCGCGGCGCCCACAGCCGTGGCGTCCGCGCAGCCCGAGCGGACCGCGCCTTCGATGACGCCCTTCGGCACGCCGTGGCAGGCGCAGACCAGCGGGCCGCTTGCGGCCCCGTCGCTCGGCCGCCCCGCCAGCAGCAGGCTGCGGATCTGGCCCTCCGACAGCGGCTGGCCGAGCCTGGTCCTCAGATGGGTCCAGGCGTTCTCCTGGCGCCCGGCGCCGACGAACAGGCAGGCCTCCAGCACGCCGTCACGGAAGATCGCCGCGCGATAGCTCTTGCGGGCGGGATCGACGAAATCGACGATCTCGTCGTCGCGCTCAAGCCCCGGCAGCAGCGTCTCGAGCGCCGGCGCGTCGTCGCAGGCGAACAGCAGGCCGGCGCCTTTGGGGGCCGCGGCCTTCGCCCACCACATCTGCGCCGGCGGCTCGCCGAGCGCCCCGCGCGCGAGCGCGAAACCCTGGCGGGCGAAGGCGACGGGGGCGACGGCGGCAGGCGTCGCCTTGGCGTCGGGCTGGCCGGACTGCGGATCGACGAAAGCATGGACCAGCGCCCCGACGCGGCCGTCCGACGAGGTCTCCGTTGTCCAGTGGATCGGCGCGAACAGCGCGCCCTGGCGCGCGCCGGGCTCGACGCGGACCCGAAGCACCGCCTCGCCGTGGGATGACGAGACTTTGGCGAAGCCGCCGTCGACAAGGCCCTCGCGGGCGGCGTCGGCGGGATGGATCTCGATGAACGGCTCGATGATGTGGCTGGCGAGCCGGGGGCTGCGGCCCGTGCGCGTCATGGTGTGCCACTGGTCGCGGATGCGGCCGGTGTTGAGGCGGTAGGGGAAGGTTCTCGTCGGCGTGGCCGCGGGGGTGATCGGCTCGACCGCGACGAAGCGGGCGCGGCGGTCGGGGGTGAAGAAGCCGCCCTTCGCGAAAAAGCGCGTCTCCTTGCGGGCCGCTCCCGTCTTCGCCGGCCACTGGATCGGCTCCAGCTTGTCATAGTCGCGGGTGTCGAGGTCGGCGAGCGCGCCGATGTCGAAGTCGCGCCCGCCGTTGTTCTCGAACGCCGAGAGCGCCGCGTGCTCGCGGAACACCTCCCCGGGCGTCCGCCAGTCGAAGGCCTCGGCGAAGCCGAGGCGGCTCGCGACCTGAGTCACGATCCACCAGTCCGGCCTCGCCTGTCCGGGCAGAGCGAGGAACGCCCGCTGGCGCGAGATGCGGCGCTCGGAGTTGGTGACCGTGCCGTCCTTTTCGCCCCACGCGGCGGCCGGCAGGCGGATCTTCGCGCCGGCGCCCAGCGTGTCGTTCGACGCCACGTTCTCCGACACCACGAAGTGCTCGAGATTGCGCATCGCCGCCCGCGCGGCGTCGGCGCGCGGCAGCGAGACGGCGGGGTTGGTGCCCATCACCCAGAGCGCCCTGATCTCGCCGCGCTCGACCGCGTCGAACATGTCGACCGCCTTCAGCCCCTCGGCCCGGGCCATGCGGGGCGCGTCCCAGAAGCGGCGGACCTTCTCGATCGACTCGACGTCGAAGCCCATATGGGCCGCGAGCTGGTTCGAGAGGCCGCCGACCTCGCGTCCGCCCATCGCGTTGGGCTGGCCGGTCAGCGAGAACGGCCCCATGCCCTCGCGGCCGATGCGGCCCGTCGCGAGGTGGACGTTGACGATGGCGTTGACCTTGTCGGAGCCCTGCGCGGACTGGTTGACGCCCTGGCTGTAGAGCGTCACGACCCGCTCGGTGGCTGCGAACAGATCGAAGAACGTCTCGACGTCGGTTGGGTTGAGCCCGCAGGCGGCGGCCGTCGCGGCGACGTCCGGCGCGATCTCGCGGGCTCGGTCCAGCGCCGCAGTGAAATTGCTGGTGTGGCTGTCGATGAAGCCGTCGTTCAGCGCCCCTCGCTCGGCGAGCGCGACCAGCAGGCCGCAGAACAGCGCGCTGTCGAAGCCGGCCTCGATCGGCAAATGGAGGTCGGCCTCCTCCGCGGTCGCCGTGCGGCGCGGGTCGATCACGACGATCTTCGCGCCGCGCGCGACCTTCGCCGCCAGCATGCGCTGGTAGAGCACCGGATGGCACCAGGCGGCGTTGGAGCCGACCAGCACCAGAAGGTCGGCGGTCTCGAGGTCGCGATAGGTTCCGGGCACGGTGTCGGAGCCGAAGGCGCGCTTGTGGCCCGCGACCGAGGACGACATGCAGAGGCGGCTGTTGGTGTCGACGTTGGCCGAGCCGAGGAAGCCCTTGAACAGCTTGTTCGCGGCGTAATAGTCCTCGGTCAGCAGTTGCCCCGACAGATAGACCGCGATCGCGCCCGGTCCGTGCTCGTCGAGCACGCGACGGAAGCCCTCCGCCGTAGCGTCGAGCGCGTCCGTCCAGCTCGCGCGGGCGCCGTCGATCGCGGGATGCAGCAGCCGGCCCTCGAGCGACAGCGTCTCGCCGAGCGCCGAGCCCTTCGAACACAGCCGCCCGAAATTCGACGGATGGTCCGGATCCCCCGCAATCGTCGCGCCGCCCATCCGGTCGGGCTGCGCGAGCACGCCGCACCCGACCCCGCAATAGGGACAGGTCGTGCGCGTCGGCGGCGCCGGCTGCTCGGGGGCGTGGATGTTCATCGGCGGGCCGGAGAGGAAGGACCACGCTCCATCGATGCAGCGCGGCCTTCGCAGACGAAGCGCGGGCCTTCACCTCTCCCCGGCGGGGAGAGGTCGGCGCGGCGTAAGCCGCGGCGGGTGAGGGGGCCTCGTGTTTTCCGGAGGGGTCCGGACCCCCTCACCCGGCGCTGCGCGCCGACCTCTCCCCGCCGGGGAGAGGTGAAGACGGATGCCCCTGTCGCGTCCCCCATCAATACACGTCCGCCTGGTAGCGGCGGGCCCTGCGGAGGTCTGCGACGAAGGCCTTGGCGGCGTCGGGGGTCTTCGCCCCATGCTCGGCGACGATCTCGACCAGCGCTCTCTCGACGTCGGCCGCCATGCGCTTGGCGTCGCCGCAGACGTAGAAATGCGCGCCCTTCTCCAGCCAGCTCCAGAGTTCGGCGCCGGCCTCGCGCATCCTGTCCTGCACGTAGACCTTGCGGTCGCCGTCGCGCGACCAGGCGAGGGAGAGCCTCGTCAGCGCGCCGCAGGACTGCAGCTCCTCGATCTCGTCGCGATAGAAGAAGTCCGTCGCCTCGCGCTGGTGTCCGAAGAACAGCCAGGCGCCGCCGGGAGCCTGGCGCGCTTTCCGTTCGCGCAGGAAGGAGCGGAACGGCGCGATCCCGGTGCCCGGGCCGACCATGACGATCGGGACGCCGCCGTCCTTCGGCAGGGCGAAGCCGTGGGCCTTCTGGACGTAGACCTTGAGCTTCGAGCCCGGCTCGACGCGGTCCGACAGATAGGTCGAGGCGAGGCCGAGCCGGGTGCGGTCGCCCACGCGGTAGCGCACGCAGTCGACGGTGAGGCTCACCTTGCCGGGGTCGGCGGAGAGCGCCGAGGAGATCGAATAGAGCCTGGGCTGCAGCGGCTCGACCGCGCCGAGAAACTCCGCCACGGGCGGCGTGGCGGCCGGGAACTTATCGAGCGCGGCCAGCACGTCGAGCGTAGCCAGGTCGCCGTCGGGGTCCTCGCCCTCCGCAAGGCGCGCGAGCTTGGCCTTCTCGTCGGCGTCTTCGGCGTAGACCGACAGCAGCTCGAACAGCGCGTCGGGGGCTGCGCCGAGCGCGACCTTCTCCGACAGCCAGACACCGAGCGTGTGGGTGTGGCCGTCATGGCTGACGGAGGCTTCCATCGCGACGCCGAGCCGCGCGGCGACAGCCTCGCAGAGCTCCTGCGCGTTGGTCGCGAACAGGCCGAAGGAGTCGCCGGGCTCGTAAGTCAGCCCGCATTGCGACAGGTCGATCTCGATGTGATTGGTTTCTTTTTGGGAGCCCTCGTTCAGTCTGCGCTTCGATAGGAACGTCGCCTCGACCGGAGTCTCCCGCGAGCGGCCGGGCTCGTTCGCCGCCGGCGCGGCCGCAGGCTTCTCCGCGGGCGCCGCGCCGCCGTCGAGCTCGACGGCGAGCGTCTTCAGCATGCGCTGGGTTTCCTTGCCGCCGGGCACGCAGAGGTTGAGCTTCTTCTCCTCGCCCTTGGCGATGGCGGCGGAATAGCTCTCGCAGAGATAGCCGCACTGGCCGCAGTCCTGCTGCGCCATCGCCGCGAACAGCCGGCGCGGCAGCGGCTTGCCTGCGGCGAGCTGCATGCGCTCGTCGATCGGCATCGAGGCGTCGTGCCATGGCGCGCCGTCGTCCTCCTCGGGCGGAGCGGCCTCGCCCGGCAGGGGCGAGCCCAGCAGCGCGGCGGCGGCGTCGCGCGACAGCGACTGCACGCCGCCGTCCATCGACAGCAGGCCGGCGAAGAACCCGTTCAGCCAGGCGCGCTGCTCGGGGCTGAACGGCGCGTTCTCAGGCACGAGCGGCGGCAGGACGGCGGACTGCTCGGTCATGAGGTCACGCGCCCTCCAGCGCGAAGATCGTCTTCAGCGCGTCGATCTCGTGGCGGCGGGTGAAGGCGGCGAAGGTCTCATCGGGGCCGGAGCGGCGCGCGAGGTAGCCGCGCAGCATCTTCTCCACCACGGCGGGGCAATCCTCGCCCCTCACGTTCTGCACGAGCTCGCGGCCGATGGCGGCGTCGGTTCCGAAGCCGCCGCCGACATGGAGGTGGAAGCCGTCGACGCTGTCGTCCTCGCCGACCGGCACGCGCGCGCCGATCAGGCCGATGTCGCCGATGTAGTGCTGCGCGCAGGAGTTGTGGCAGCCGGTGGCGTGGATGTTGATCGGCGTGTCGACGGTCAGGCCGACGCCGTCGATGTGGGTCGCGATCATGTCCGCGAAGCCCTTGGTGTCGGCGGCGGAGAACTTGCAGCCGCGGTTGCCGGTGCAGGCCACGAGACCGGCGCGGACGTTCGACGCCGTGGTCGCAAGCCCGATCGCCGCGATTCTGGCCTCGACCTCGGCGACGTCCTCGTCGCGGACGCCCGAGATCAGCAGGTTCTGCCAGACGGTGAGGCGGATATCGCCGTCGCCGAACTCCTGAGAGATGTCGGCGAGCGCGCGCATCTGCGCGCAGTCCATGCGGCCGAGATTGAGCCCGACGCCGATCCAGTTGAGTCCGGACTGCTTCTGGGGATGCACGCCGATATGGGCGAGCCGGTCGCTCTCCGGCCGCGGCGCGACCGCCTCGGCGGGCGCGCGGACCAGCTTCGCGTCGAGCTGCTTCTCGACCTCGCCGAGGAAGGTCCCGAAGCCCCAGGCGTCGAGCACGTATTTCAGTCGCGCCTTGTTGCGGTCGGTGCGGTCGCCGCTCGCGATGAACACGCGCACGATCGCGTCCGCGACCTTGATCGCCTGGGCGAGCGGAACGATCACGCCGGTGTCGCGCGCGAAGTCGCGGTGGCCGGTAACGCCGCCGAGCGCGAGCCGCCACCAGACGCCGGCCTCGATCCCGAAGCCGTCTTTCACCTCGACGGCCTGGAAGCCGATGTCGTTGGTGTCTTCGAGCGCAGCGATCCGGCCGGCGCCGTCGAACGCCACGTTGAACTTGCGCGGCAGTCCGTAGAGCGAGCGGTCGTTCAGGATGTGGTGGTGCCACTCCCTGGCGTAAGGCCGCGTGTCGACGAGCTCCTGCGGGTCGACGCCCGCCGTCGGCGTTCCGGTGATGTTGCGGATGTTGTCGGCGCCGGAGCCCTTCGACGTCAGGCCGATGTCGACCAGCCCCTCGATGAAAGGAATGCCGTTCTGCGCGTTGATCTCGCGCACCTGGAGGTTCGCCCGTGTGGTGACGTGGGAATAGCCGCCGCCATAGGCCTCCGCGAGATCGGCGACGCCGCGGAATTGCCAGGCCTTCAGGACGCCATTGTGGATCCTGAGCCGACACATATACGAGTCCTGCGTCGGGCCGACATAGAACAGCCCGTGGAAGCGGATGCGGAAATCGTCGAGCTGCTTGGCGTATTTGTTCTCCGCCGCCATCGTTTTGAAGCGCGCGTAGGCGTCGAACGGGTGCTCGTCGCGCTTGGCCTTCTCCTGCGGGGACAGTTTCTTCCCGGCCTTCTCGAACCGCGCCATCGCCTCGATGTGGATCGCGTCCGGGCCGGCCGGGACGGGCTCGGCCTGCGGCGCGTTTGCGGCGGGCTGGTTCTGGAAGGGCGCGAGGCCGCCGAAGCCGGGCGCGCCGCGCGCGCCTCGGATCGCCTGCACGCCGGAGACGAAGCCTTCGAGATATCGCTTCTGGTCGGGGGAGAAGTCTTCGCTCATCGGGTCGTCGCCTTTGCCGGCGCCTTATCTTTCTTCACCTCTCCCCGCCGGGGAGAGGTGAAGGCCTGCGCCTCTTGGTCGAAAACAGGACCATTCCCCGCCTCCGTCACGCCGCGGCCGCGAAGCCGCGGCCGAAGGCGAGGTCGTCGCGTAATGGCCCGAGGGGAGCGCGGCTCGCGATGAGGTCGAGGTACCAGAGCGCGTCGGAGGCCTCCCCGACGAGGATCGCGCCTTTGAGCCGGTCGTCGCGGACGATCAGCTTGCGGTAGTGGCCGTGGCCGGGATCGGCGAGGGTGACGATCTCGTCGCCGTCCTCGGCCTCGATGACGCCAGCGGAGAACACCGGAACCCCGGAGACCTTGAGGTTGGTGGAGAGCAGGCTGCCGGCGTAGGACGCCGCCTCGTCGCCGGCGAGCTGGGCGGCCAGCGTCTTCGCCTGCTCATAGGCCGGCGCGACGAGCCCGTAGACCGCGCCGCGATGCTCGGCGCATTCGCCGAGCGCGAAGATTGCGGGGTCGGAGGTTCGCATCGCGTCCTCGACGAGGATGGCGCGGTTGCAATCAAGGCCGGCGGCCTTGGCCAGCGTCACGTTCGGCTGGACGCCGACCGCCATGACGATCATGTCGGCGGGAAGGACGGCGCCGGATGCGAGCTCGAGGCCGGTGACGTGCGTGTCGCCGGCGATGCGCGCGCTGGACGCGCCCATGACGAAACCGATGCCCTTCGTTTCGAGCGAGCGCCTGAGGGTCGCGGCGCCCCGGTCGTCGAGCTGGCGGTTCATCAGTCGGTCGGCCGCATGCACGACGGTCGCCTTGCAGCCGAGCCTTGCGAGGCCATAGGCGGCTTCGAGCCCCAGTAGCCCGCCGCCGATCACCACGGCGCGCTTGCCCGGCCCGGAAAGCTCCTTCAGCCGCATGGCGTCGAGACGGTCGCGGAACACCAGCGCCTGCGCGAGATGCGCACCCGGCAGCGGCAGTCGGATCGCCTCGGAGCCGGTGGCGAACGCCAGCTTGTCATAGGCGAGCACACGCCCGTCCTTCAGCGTCACGCGTCTGGCGGCGCGGTCGATCGCCTGAGCGGCGACGCCCGTGAACAGCCGGTAGCCGTTCGCGCCGTACCAGGCGCGGTCCCTCAGGCGGATGTCCTCGTCGGCGGCCTCGCCTGCGAGCAGCGACGACAGCAGCACGCGGTTGTAGGCCGGCTCCGGTTCGGCTCCGACGACGGTGACGTTGTAGCGCCCGGGGCAGGCCGCCTTGAGCTCCTCGAGCAGCCGAAGGCCCGCCATGCCGGCCCCGATCACCACCAGCCGTTCGCGCTCCATGGCCGGCGCGTGCATCTCAGGCCGCCTCGACGAAGCGGTGGCGCTCATAGAGGAACTTGAGCACCGCCGCGCGCGCCGCGATGTAGCCGCGGTCGGAAACGAGCTCCAGCCGCTTGCGGGGGCGGGCGAGGGCGACTTCGAGGACCTCGCCGATCCGCGCCGAGGGACCGTTCGTCATCATCACGATGCGATCCGACAGCAGCACCGCCTCGTCGACGTCGTGGGTGATCATCATCACGGTGTTGTTGAGCTCCGCCTGGATCTGCATGACCTGGTCCTGCAGATGGGTGCGGGTCAGCGCGTCGAGCGCGCCGAAGGGTTCGTCGAGCAGCAGCACCTTTGGCTGCATGGCGAGCGCGCGGGCGATGCCGATGCGCTGCTTCATACCGCCCGAGATCTCCGACGGCCGCCGGTCCTTGGCGTGGGCCATGTTGACCAGCTCGATCTGGCGCATGGTCCATTCGTGACGCTCGGCGCGAGACTTGGTCTTGGCGAAGACCTTGTCGACGGCGAGCGCGACGTTCTCGTAGGCCGTGAGCCACGGCAGCAGCGAATGGTTCTGGAACACGACCGCCCGGTCGGGACCAGGCTCGTCGACCACCTTGCCCTCGAGGAACACCACCCCCTTGGTCGCCTGCGTCAGGCCGGCGACGATGTTGAGCAGCGTCGACTTTCCGCAGCCGGAATGGCCGATGATCGAGACGAATTCGCCTTCGCGGACCTCGAGCGAGATGTCCTTGAGGACTTCGTTGGTCATCGCCCCGCGGGTGAAGCTCTTCTCGACTTGCTCGATCTTCAGGAACGACTTCGCCATGACGCTCATCCTCACGTGGTTGCGGCGCCGCGGGTGACCGCGACGGCGATGAGGGCGACGATGCGGTCCAGCACGAAACCGACGGCGCCGACGTAGACGAGCGCGAGGATGATGTCGCTGATGCGCGACGAGTTCCACGCGTCCCAGATGAAGAAGCCGATGCCGACGCCGCCGATCAGCATCTCGGCCGCGACGATCGCGAGCCAGCTGAGGCCGATGCCGATGCGCAGGCCCGTGAAGATGTAAGGCGCGGCCGCCGGCAACATGATCTTGTGGAAATACTCCCAGCCGTTGAGCCGGAGCACCTGCGCGACGTTCTTGTAGTCCTGCGGAATGTTGCGGATGCCGACCGCGGTGTTGATGATGATCGGCCAGATCGCGGTGATGAAGATCACGAAGATCGCCGACGGCTCGCCGTCGCGGAACGCCGCGAGCGACAGCGGCAGCCAGGCGAGCGGCGGGATGGTGCGCAGCACCTGGAAGACAGGGTCGAGCCCGCGCATCGCCCAGCGGGACTGGCCGACCAGCGCGCCGAGCGCGATGCCGCCGATCGCCGCCAGCGCGTAGCCGAGCGCGACGCGCTTGAGGCTGGCGAAGATCTGCCAGAACAGGCCCTTGTCGTTGCCGCCATTGTCATAGAGCGGATTGACGATCAGCTCCCAGGTGTCGCTGACCACCCGCGACGGCGACGGCAGCGCCGAGGTCGGCGAGCGGCACAGCAGCTCCCACAGCAGCAGAAGGGCTGCGATGGTCAGCACGGGCGGGATGACCGCCGACGCGAGGTCGATGAGCCGGGTCTTCGTCCGCGGGCCGAACATCGGCCGTCTCGCGGGCTGCGGCAGGGCCACCACGGCGGACGGAGCTGCCGTCTTGAGCGGCGTGACGTTGGACGCCGCCGCGGCTGACTGGGTCATGATCGATCTCCGAAGGGGCCGCGTCGTCACGCCATGCGCTTGATGTCGAGGCTCGCCAGGTAATCGGCGGGCTTCTCCGGGTCGAACACCTTGCCGTCGAAGAATTTCTCGACGCCGCGGGAGGCGGAGGCCGGGACGCCCGACACGCCGAGGTCCTTGGCGGCGTCGCGCCACAGGTCTTCGCGGTTCACCTTGTCGATGAGCGCTTTGGCGTCGAGATCCGCCGGCAGGTAGCCCCAGCGCTGATCCTCGGTGATGAACCAGAGGTCGTGGCTCTTGTAAGGATAGCCGGCGTTGTCGTCCCAGTAACGCATCCTGAACGGGCTGTTCTCGACGAGCGGCTTGCCGGCGCCGTAGTCAAAATTGCCCTTCATGCGCTCGTCGATGTCGGACACGGGAGCGCCGATCCAGTTGCGCTTGGCGCAGATGGTCGCGAGCTCTTGCTTGTTCTCCGGCTTCTCGCACCACTGCTGGGCCTCCATCACGGCCATCAGCAGGGCTTTCGCCGACTTCGGGTTTGTCTCCACATAGTCGGCGCGCATCGCGAACGCCTTCTCCGGATGCTTGTCCCAGAGCTCGCCCGTGGTGAGCGCGGTGTAGCCGATCTTCTGGTTCTTGAGCTGCTCGTTCCACGGCTCGCAGACGCAGAAGGTGTCCATCGTGCCGACCTTCATGTTCGCCACCATCTGGGCGGGGGGCACGACGATGGTCTGGATGTCCTTGTTGGGGTCGACGCCGCCGGCCGCCAGCCAGTAGCGGATCCACAGATCGTGGGTGCCGCCGGGGAAGGTCATCGCGGCCTTCACCTCCTTACCGCCGGCCTTCTTGGCCTCGAGCGCCGCCTTGAACGGCTTGCTGTCGACGCCGAGCTTGAGGTCGGCGTACTCCTGGCCGACGGAGATGCACTGTCCGGCCACGTTGAGCCGGCCGAGGATCATCATCGGCGTCGGCTGCTTGTTCTGGGTCACCGCGCCAGTCGTGATCAGATACGGCATGGGGCTCAGGATGTGCGCGCCGTCGATGCCGCCGCCGGCCGAGCCGAGCACGAGATTGTCCCGCGTCGTGCCCCAGGACGACTGCTTGGCGATCTCGACCTCGGTCATCCCGTATTTGTCGAAGAAGCCCTTCTCCTTGGCGACGAAGAGGGGCCCCGCGTCCGTCAGCGCGATGAAGCCGAGCTTCGCCTTGGTCGTCTCCGGACCCGCGCCCTGCGCGAACGCGCCGGCGGGGGCGAAGGTCTTGGCCGCGATCATCGTCGCGGCGGCGCTCGTTCCCGCGCGCAGCACCTGGCGGCGGGTCGACGCTCCACTCAGCAAAGTCCTGAAGTCGGTCATTGTTAGTCGGCTCCGGAACGCCGTTGGCGGTGGCTGCGAAGGTCGCCCTTCCGGGCGGTTGAAACGAAAAAAGCCGCTGACGAGACGCGCGGAAATCGCGTCTGTTCAGCGGCGGTGCTGGCGGGCCCTTCAATGGGCGTGCGGGTCAAGACATCAGCGCTGACGCGACCCTGCGACGACCTACATACAAGCCTCGTGCCAGTTGCGCCGCCGAAGGTCGGCCGCTCAATTCAGTTTCGATTTAGAGAATTGTGGAAGAGCACGTGGAGGTTGGGAAGCGCCGCGGGCGCCCGAATGAAGTGCTGGCGGCGCCGCAATATTGTGCGGTGCACATATCGGCGCTTCGCCGCTTCAGGCTGTGAACAGCCCGAGCGGATCTTCAGCCTCGGCGCGGGTCGGCGCGCCGACCGCAGCGTCGTAGAGATCGCGGCGATAGACGGCGGCGGCCGCGTCGCCGCTGTCGTCTGGCGCCTGGCCCCAGCGCGTCATCTGGGCGTGCAGCCAGCGCGCGTGTCGGGGGTCCGGGCGGGTCTCGCTCTCCCGATCGAACAGGATGTAGCTGTCCGAAACCCGCTCCGGCTCCGGCCCTCCGACCGGCAGCCGGCCGTCAAGCGTGCGCCTGATGATCGGCGCCGGGACATCCAGGCGGTTCGAGACGGCGAGCCGCTCGGCGGCTTCCTCGCGGTTCGCGGGATCCTGCAGCCAACGCGCCGCGCGCACGCAGGCCCGCACCAGCCGCTCGGCGATCTCCGGCCGCTCGTCGAGCCACGAGGTCCGCACCGCGAGCACCTTCTCGGGGCAGCGGCGGACGAGGTCGACGCCGAGATGCAGGATGCGGCCGATGCCGAGTTCGACCGCGACCGAGTTCCACGGCGAGCCGACGCAGAAGCCCTCGACATGGCCGTTGGCGAGGGCGTCGACCATGTAGGGCGGCGGCACCACGGCGAGCCGGACGTCCTCGTCCGGCTTGAGGCCGGCCGCGTCCAGCCACAGCCGGAGCTGATAGTTGTGGGTCGAGAACGGAAAGGTCATGCCGAGCGTCGGCGGCTCGTCGCCGCAGGCGCGCCTGGCGCGCACCACCGCCGCGAAGGCCGCTCCCGTCGCCCGGGGGTCGGCGAGGTCGGCGCCGGGGGCGAGGCGCGAGACGAGCTGGTCGTAGAGGTGCGGCGACAGAGTGATCGCATTGCCGTTCAGCCCGAGCGCCATGGGGGCGGCGAGCGGCGCCTTGATCGAGCCGAGGCCGAGCGTGGTGGAGATCGCGAGCGGCGCCAGCAGGTGAGCCGCGTCGAAATGGCCGAAGGCCAGCCGGTCCCGGATGTTCGCCCAGGAGATCTCGCGCGCCAGCTCGATCTCCAGCCCCTCCTCGGCGGCGAAGCCGACGTCGGCGGCCATGATCGGGATCGCGGCGTCGACCAGCGGGATGAAGCCGATCCTGATCCGGTCGGCGCTCACGAGAACAGCTCCGCGGCGGTGACGACCGACTGCGCGATCTCGGCGATCTTCTTCTTCTCGTTCATCGCGACCTTGCGAAGCAACGCGTAGGCCTGCTCCTCCCCGATGTTCTTCGATCGCATCAGGATCCCCTTGGCGCGGTCCACGATCTTGCGCTCCTCCAGCTGGCTCTTGGCCTGTTCAAGCTCCGCCCGCAGCCTGGAGAAGGCGTTGAACCGGCTGATCGTCATGTCGAGGATCGGCTTGACGCGCTCTTTCCTCAGCCCGTCGACGATATAGGCCGAGACGCCGGCGTCGACCGACGCTTCGATCGAAGCCGTATCCGTCTGGTCGACGAACATGCCGACAGGGCGACGCACGGAGCGGCTGACGTGGAACATCTGCTCCAGCACGTCGCGGCTCGGGTTCTCGAGTCCGATCAGAATGACGTCCGGATCGATCGCGTAGATGCGCTCGAGGAGATTGGCGTAGTCGGCGATCCGCGTGATCGCGGCGTGGTTCACCGCACGCAGACCCTCCTCCAGAATCGCCGCCCTGACCGGGCTCTCGTCGATGAGCACGATCTTCAGAGGGCGGTCGGCGGTCGGGACGCGGTCTGGCATTTGTGGTCCAGCGCGCGGGCGGCCTCGCGCGGGACGTCATATTCCCCAACGGGAACGCTTCGCTCAAGGGGCTGCTTCGCCGCGGCCGGCGAGGCGCGCGCGCTCAGGCGGGAGAGGCGGCCGGCGCCGCCCCTCCCAGGCGGGCTTGCCGGCGTCGACGGGCGAGCGCGGAAGCCGACCGAAGCCGTTCAGGCGGCGTGGCGACCGGCGCCGGCGCCGTAATAATCCACGTAGCGCGGGTTGATCGCGGACCGGGGCAGCACGATCAGCACGTCGGTGGCGCCGAACTGGCGATCGACCACCGCGCCGTCGCCGACATGGGCGCCCAGCCGCAGATAGCCCTTGATCAGCGGCGGCAGCGTCCTGAGCGCCGCCCGCGGGTCGATCGCCTCGCGCGGGATCAGGTCGAACGCCGCGCGCCGCTCCGGCAGCGCCGAAGCGGTCCATTCCGGCGGCGCCGCGTGGAAGTGCTTGAGGTAGGAGAGCGCCAGCGACAGCAGCTGCGGGTCGGTTCCCTCCAGGCTCGCGCAGCCCAGCATGACGTCGACGTCGTGGGCGAGCACGTAGGCCCAGATGCCGTGCCACAGCAGCTCGACGGTGCGCTTGTCGCGATAGGGCTTCGACACGCACGAGCGGCCGAGCTCGAGGAAGGACAGGCCGGGATGACGCGCGATCAGCGGCTCGATCGCAAATTCCCCCGCGCTGTAGAATCCGAAGGCGCGCTCCGCGGTCTCCTGCCTCAGCAGGCGGTAGGCGCCGACGACCTTGGGCTTGCGGGGCGTCGGCGCGGCCAGCGGCTCGACGCCTTTGATCTCGAAACCCTGCAATGCGGGAAACGGCGTCGACGCCTTTGCGCCGGGGGAGGGGGCCGCGGTGTCCAGCACCAGAAGGTGGTCGCAGACCGCGTCGAACGGGTCCATGTCACGCCGGGAGAGCCGCGCCAGCGGGTCCGGGATCGCCGACATCTCCTCGAAGAACACCTTGTAGCGCAGCCGCTGGGCGCGCTTGACCTCCTTCGGCGCCTGCGCGAGCCGGACCTCGAGCGAGCCGATCCGGCCGAGCGGGGAGGGCAGGCGGGTTGGGGCGTCGACGCGCGTATCGCCGAGGTCGGGACGGAAGCCGGCGAGCCATTTCGCGCCGCCGGCGACGCTGCGGTGGGATCTGATGCGGCCGACGAGCGACGTCACGCCTCCGCCTGCGCCGGGACGATTGGCCATGGAACGCCTCCGTTGCGGGACGCCGCTGTCCGGCGCCGCGACCGCCGGGAAGCGCATGAGACGCCGCCGCCCGGGAGGCCGTATCGGCCCCGCGCCATCTATCAGCATAATGGGCTGACGCGGATGTGACAAAGCCGGGAGCGAGCGCGCTCATCCCTCGTCCGCGCCGACGTCAGGAGGATCGGCCGCCTGATTGCGAGACGCGGAAACCCTGATCGCTGCTTCGCTCGAGCAGGGCGGCGAGCGCCCTCGAATCGAGCGGCTTGATGAGCACGGCGTTGACGCCGGCCTCGATGGTCGCCGCGCAGTCATCGTCGGCGACGTTGGCGGTGAGCGCCAACAACAGAGCAGGGGGCCGGCCCTCGTTCGCTTCGATCGCCCGTATGCGCCGGGCGACTTCGCAGCCGTCGAGCCCCGGCATCCGAAGGTCGAGCAGCACGGCGTCGAAGCGCTGGTTCTCGAAGGCCGCGCACGCCGAGACGCCGTCGGCGACGTGCTCGGCCGAATGACCGAGCCTCGCGAGATGGGCGAGCGCGATCAGCGCGCTGACCGGATCGTCCTCGGCCAGCAGCACGCGCAGGCCCGTTCCGTTGGGGAAGGACACGGGCGGGACGGGCTCGGCGGATGGCGTGGTCCGGTGGGCGCGCGGATCCTCCAGACGGTGAATCAGGGAGGCTGCTCGGACCGGCTTCACGAGGTAGCCGTCGAAGCCGTCGGCGGCGAGCGTCGGGAGCTCCCCGCGCTCGGCCGGAGACAGCATCAGCAGCACGCGCGAGGCGCCGGCGTGGCGCGCGGCGGTGGCGAGCCCCGCCGCATCCGTCGTCCCGGGCCGGTCGATCAGCACCGTGTCGTGGCCGACCGCGGCCACCGCGACGTCGGCGTCCGGCGCGGCGAGCGAGGCTTCCGCGCCCCAGTCCTGCATGCGCTCGACCAGCCATGGTCCGCTGAACGGTCCGCGCGAGACCACGAGGATGCGGCGGCCGACGAGCGGGTCGGACGGCGCGAGGGTCGGCCCGCCGAGGTCCGTCGCCCGGAGCGGCAGAGCGAGAAGGAAGGTCGAGCCCTCGCCGGGCGTCGAGCTCGCCGTCAGCGCGCCGCCCATCGCGTGCGCCAGCTGGCGGCTGATCGCAAGGCCGAGGCCGACGCCGCCCGCGGCGGGCTCCGCGCCCTGCTCGAACTCGCCGAACAGCCGCTCCGTTTCGGAAGGATCGAAGCCGGGCCCGGTGTCGCCGACCGAGAACCGCGCGTCTTCGGCGTCGACGTCGACCCGGAGGCCGACGCCCCCGCGAGCCGTGAACTTGATGGCGTTGCCCGCAAGATTGAGCAGGATCTGCCGGATGCGCGGGGCGTCGCCCAAGAGATGCGTCGGCGCGCCGGCCCCGACCATGACGGCGAGGTCGAGCCCCTTCGCCTGCGCGCGCGGGGCGAGCAGCTCGGCGACGCCCTCGACGAGCTCCGCCACGCCGAACGGCGCGTCCTGCGTCACGAGGCGATCGGCGTCGATGCGCGAAAGGTCCAGGCTTTCGTCGACCATCGTCAGCATCGCCTCGGCCGATTGCTTCACGGCGACGGCGTAGGTGCGCTGGTCGGGAGCGAGCGCGGTGTCGAGCAGCAGATCGGCCGCGCCGATCACGCCCGACAGCGGCGTGCGCATCTCATGGGTGACGGTGGCGAGGAATTTCGCTTTGGCGCGCGCCGCGGCGTCGGCGCCGGCGAGCGCCTCCGCAAGGGCGAGCCGGCCTTCGGTCCGCGCGCTCTCCTCGCGCTCCTCGGCCCGCCACGCCGCGTCCTGCTGATGCTCCAGCTCTTTTTCGAGCACGGCGAAGCGCCGGCGCAGCGCGGCGAGGCGTGCGAGCGCGACGTAGGCGATCGCCGCCGCGACGAGCGCCGCCCCGGCCAAAGCCGTTGTGATCCCAGACACCACGCCAACGCTCCGCGCAACGCTCGAGCCCGCAGGCTCGCGCCTCGATGGTCATGAATGCTAGGCTGCACGCGTTGAGGAAGTTTTTACGCTGCCGGCTTTTTCGCTTCATGCGCGCATCGCGCGTGGTTCGCGCGCAAGACCGGCCGGGAACGGACACGGATATGAGCGTCGCATTCACCAAGGAGCAGGATCTCGAGGCGACCGCCGCCGATCTACCGGATCGGCCGATCTCGGAGCACCCCAACCTGGTGACCCCCGAAGGCCTGGCCGCGATCGACGAGGCGCTGGCGGCTGCGCGTGCGGCTTACGCGAGCGCGCAAGCGGCGGGTGGCATCGACGCGGACCGCACCGCGATGGCGCGCGCCGCGCGCGACCTGCGCTACTGGTCGTCGCGCCGCGCCAGCGCCGAGCTCGTGCACCGCAATCCGGCCCGGGAGACGGTGGCCTTCGGCGCGCGCGTGACCTTCGAACGCGAGGACGGCCGCCGCCAGAGCTACCGCATCGTCGGCGAGGACGAAGCCGACCCGACCAAGGGTTCGGTCTCCTACATCGCGCCGCTCGCCCGCGCCCTGATGGGCAAGGCCGTCGGCGACGTCGCCCAGGCGCCGAACGGAGAGGTCGAGATCGTCGCGGTGGAATGAGCGGCTTTCGGCGCAGGCGCGCGAAAGGGCCGCGTCGTATCCTCATTCGTCATGCCCGGCGAAGCCGGGTATGACGACTGGACTGCGGCGCCTTACGACAAAGTCGTGGATACCCGCGAAGGCGGGCATGACGGCGGCGTCAGAGCGGATTTACTTCGCCGTGTCGGCCGGCGCGTCTCGGAAGTAAGGCTCGACCGGGCCGCGCAGCAGGATGGTCATCGGGTTGCCGGCGCGGTCCTTCGCGGTTCCCGCGGCGACGCGGATCCAGCCTTCGCTGACCGAATACTCCTCGACATTGGTCTTCTCGACGCCCTTGAAGCGGATGCCGACGCCGCGCTCCAGCGCGGCCTCGTCATAGAACGGGCTCGAAGGGTTGGACGACAGGTGGTCGGGCGGCGTTTCGGCCATGATGATCTCGGCTCGTTTCGTTCGGTTCCCGCCTCAAGGCCATCGCGCACGCCGTCCGTCAACCCCGCAACGTCTCCCGCGACGAATGCAAGGCTCCTTTGTTGCGTCGCAATATTGAATTATGCATCGCAGCATACACATCAATCCAGCGTCGCGCCGCTTTGGCGGCGGAGGCGCGTCAAGGAGATGCAATGGCCGGATTCGGCGACATTCCAGCGGGTCTGGCGCGTCAGCGCCCGTCCGCCTGGGCCAAGGGCGCCCCGCGGACTGCTGCGTCGGCGTCGAGGCTGCAGGAGATCAGCGACTTCGGGGCCAATCCGGGCGCATTGCGCATGCTGGCCTATGCGCCGCCGGGGCTCGCGCCCGGCGCGCCTCTGGTTGTGGTGCTGCACGGCTGCACGCAGACGGCGGACGCCTACGAGTCCCACGCCGGCTGGACCAAGCTCGCCGACCGCGACCGGTTCGCCGTGCTCTATCCCGAGCAGAAGCGCTCCAACAATCCGCAGGGCTGCTTCAACTGGTTCCTTTCCGCCGACACCGCGCGTGGTCTCGGCGAGACCCGTTCGATCCGGGAGATGATCGACACCGCGATCACGACGTTCTCGAGCGACCGCGGCCGGGTCTTCGTCACCGGACTGTCGGCCGGCGGCGCGATGGCTTCCGCCCTGCTCGCCGACTATCCGGAAGTGTTCGCCGGCGGCGCGATCATCGCAGGGCTCCCTTGCGGGGCCGCGGCCAGCATGGGCGAGGCCTTCGAGGCGATGTCGCGGCCGGCCGAGCGCAGCGCCGCCGAACTCGGCGACCGCGTGCGCGCGGCGTCGACGCACAAGGGCCCGTGGCCGAAGATCTCGATCTGGCACGGCGGCGCGGATTCGACCGTGGTTCCCAGGAACGCCGAGGCGCTCGCCCGGCAGTGGACCGACGTGCACGGCGTCGCCCTGGAGGATTTCCGCGAGGAGACGACCGGGACCCATCGCCGCCGCGTCTGGAGCGTCGCCGGGCAGGAGGTCGTGGAGCTGACGACCATACCGGGCATGGGCCATGGCACGCCGCTCGACGGCGCCGAGGGCGAGCGCAAGGGGCCGTTCATGCTCGACGTCGGGCTGTCCTCGACCCGGCGGATCGCGGCGTTCTGGGGCGTCTCGAAACCGCACGCCGCGGCGTCTCCGGCGACCCGGCCTGCCGCCTTGAAGCCTTCGGCGTCTGCGCCGCGGGAGGCCGTCAACCCGCGGTCGACGCCTCGTCCGGCCGCCGCTGCGGCCCGCCCGGAGGCTCCGCCCCCGAGCTTCGACGTCGGCTCGGTGATCTCCCGCGCGCTGAAGGCCGCCGGCCTGATGAAGTGACGCCCACGCCGCCCGCCGGACCCAAAAGCTCGGAACGGCTGCGTCTCCGCCGCGTTGCACAACGGGCCTGAGGCGCGAACGGGGGCGACGCGGTGATTTCCGATCTCTGGTACAAGAACGCCGTAATCTATTGCCTCTCGGTCGAGAGCTTCATGGACTCCGACGGCGATGGGGTCGGCGATTTCCGCGGGCTGACGCGCCGGCTGGACTATCTGCATGGGCTCGGCGTCACGGCGGTCTGGCTGATGCCGTTTCAGGCCTCACCCGGCCGCGACGACGGCTACGACGTCTCCGATTACTACAACGTCGATCCGCGCTACGGCACGCTGGGCGACTTCGTGGAGTTCACCCACGCCGCCAAGCAGCGCGGCATGCGGGTGCTGATCGATCTCGTCGTCAATCACACCTCGGACCAGCACCCGTGGTTCAAATCCGCGCGCTCCGATCCGGATTCGCCCTATCGCGACTGGTACGTCTGGTCCAAGACGAAGCCGAAGAACGCCGACAAGGGCATGGTGTTCCCCGGCGTTCAGACGTCCACCTGGACCTACGACGAGGCGGCCAAGGCCTACTTCTTCCACCGCTTCTACGACTTCCAGCCGGACCTCAACACGGCCAATCCGCATGTGCAGGCCGAGCTTCTCAAGATCATGGGATTCTGGATCCAGCTCGGCGTCTGCGGATTCCGCATGGACGCGGTGCCGTTCGTGATCGCCGAGAAGGGCGCGAGCGTGCCGATGACCCCGAAGCTCGACTTCGACATGCTCCGCACGTTCCGCGAGTTCCTGCAGTGGCGGAAGGGGGACAGCGTGATCCTGGCGGAGGCGAACGTCACGCCGGACGAGAACGTCAAATACTTCGGCGACGACGGCGACCGCATGCAGATGATGTTCAACTTCCACGTCAACCAGCGGCTGTTCTACGCCCTGGCGAGCGCGGACACGGCTCCGCTCGCCAAGGCGCTGAACGAGACCAGGCCGGGCTATCCCACCGCGCAATGGGGCGTGTTCCTGCGCAACCATGACGAGCTCGACCTCGGCCGGCTGGAGGACGACCAGCGCCAGGCGGTGTTCGACGCCTTCGGGCCCGACAAGTCGATGCAGCTCTACGACCGCGGCATCAGGCGGCGGCTCGCGCCGATGCTGAAGGCCGACCGGCGGCGGCTGGAGCTCGCCTACAGCCTGATGTTCACGCTGCCGGGCACGCCGGTGCTGCGCTACGGCGACGAGATCGCGATGGGCGACGACCTCAAACTGCCCGAGCGCAACTGCGCGCGCACGCCGATGCAGTGGTCGGGCGAGGCGAACGGCGGCTTCAGCAAGGCGAAGAAGACCTTCCTGCCCGCGATCTCCGGGGGAGGCTTCGGTTTCGAGACCGTCAACGTCGCCCAGCAGCGGCGCGATCCGAACTCCATCCTAAACTGGATGGAGCGCGTCATCCGCATGCGTCAGGAGCTGCCCGAGATCGGCTGGGGCGACTTCCGGGTCATCCCGACCCGCGACAAGGCGGTCCTCGCGCTCCGCTACGACTGGCGAAACAACGCCGTGGTGGTGCTGCACAACTTCGACGGCGAGCCGCGCGAGACCGCGTTCGATCCCGGCGACAAGGACGACGAGCCGAGCGTGCTGATCAACCTGCTGGCCGACGACCACAGCAATCCGGAGGCGGACGGCCGCCACCGCATCGTGCTCGAGGGCTACGGCTATCGCTGGTACCGGCTCGGCGGCCTCGACTATCTTCTCAACCGCACCGAAATCTGACGATGCTGGACGTTGCATGGTGGCGCCGGGGCGTCGTCTATCAGATCTATCCGCGCTCGTTCCAGGACAGCGACGGCGACGGGATCGGCGATCTCGAAGGCGTGCGCCGGCGGCTCGACCATCTCGTCGCGCTCGGCGTCGACGCGGTCTGGCTGTCGCCGATCTTCCCCTCGCCGATGGCGGACTTCGGCTACGACGTCGCCGATTACTGCGGCGTGGATGCGATCTTCGGATCGATCGACGATTTCGACAGGCTGCTCGACGACGCTCACGGTCGCGGACTGAAGGTGATCCTCGACTTCGTGCCGAACCACTCGTCCGAGGCGCACCCCTGGTTCGTCGAAAGCAGACGCGACCGGAGCGATCCCAGGCGCGACTGGTACATCTGGCGCGACGCCGCGCCAGGCGGCGGGCCTCCGAACAACTGGATCAGCAATTTCGGCGGCCCCGCTTGGACGTTCGACGAGACGACCGGGCAGTACTACCTGCACAGCTTCCTGCGCGAGCAGCCGGACCTGAACTGGCGGAACCCCGAGCTGCGCGCGGCGATGGCCGACGTGCTGCGCTTCTGGCTCGACCGCGGCGTCGACGGCTTCCGCATCGACGTGCTCTGGCTGCTGATCAAGGACGAGGAGCTGCGCGACAATCCGGAAAACCCGGATTACGCGCAGGGCGATCCGGACATCGGGCGGCTGCTGCAGACCTATTCCTCGGATCGCGAGGAGGTGTTCGACGTCATCCGCGAACTCCGGGCCACCGTCGACGACTATGACGACCGGGTGCTGATCGGCGAGATCTACCTGCCGGTGGATCGGCTCGTCGCCTATTACGGACCGGATCTTTCCGGCGTGCACCTGCCGTTCAATTTCCAGCTCATCTTCGCGGACTGGCATGCGCGGGCGATCGAGCGTCGGATCGCGGAGTACGAGGCGGCGCTGCCCCCCGGCGGCTGGCCGAACTGGGTTCTGGGCAATCACGACCAGAAACGCGTCGCCACCCGGCTCGGGGGCCCGCAGGCCCGCGTCGCCGCCATGCTGCTGCTCACGCTGCGCGGTACGCCGACGCTCTATTACGGCGACGAGATCGGCCTCGCCGACGTGCCCGTGCCTCATGATCTCGCGCAGGATCCCTGGGAGAAGAACGAGCCGGGCCACGGCCGAGACCCCGCGCGCACCCCGATGCCATGGGACGCGACGACGAATGGCGGGTTCACCGCCGGCGCGCCCTGGCTGCCGATGAACGATGTCGGCGCGCTCAACGTCGCCGCCGCGGCGCGCGATCCCCGATCGATACTGGCGCTGCACCGCGCCCTGCTCGCGCTTCGGCGGGGGAGCCCCGCGCTGTCGCTTGGCGCCTATGAGGGCGTAAAGGCGCAGGGCGACGTGCTGGCCTATCGCCGCCGGCACGGCGAGGAGGAGCTGCTCGTGGCGCTCAATCTCGGAGACGAGGGCGCCGAGCTCGCCCTGCCGATCGCTGCGACTGCGCTGCTGTCGACGCATATGGACCGCGAGGGCGCGGAGCAGCCGGGCGTGCTGAAGCTACGGCCGAACGAGGGCGTGGTGCTGAGACTGTGACCGCGGGCCAGCCCTAGACCGAGAAGCGCCTCACGCCGCTTTCGCCCGGGCCTCGGGCGCGGCGCGATAGGCGAGGGCTTCGGCGATGTGGAGGCGGCCGACCGTGTCGGCGCCATCAAGATCGGCGATCGTGCGCGCCACCTTGAGCACGCGGTGATAGCCGCGGGCGGATAGGCGCAGTCCGTCGGCGGCGTCCATCAGCAGCTTGCGGCCGCCGGCGTCGGGCCGCGCGATCTCCTCGACGGCGGCCACCGGCAGATGGGCGTTCAGCGCCGTCGGCGACAGGCCGAACGCCGCGTGGCGGCGGGACTGCCGCAGGCGGGCCTCGAGCGCGCGGGCGGCGACCGTCGCGCTGTCCTCGCTCGAGGACGGCGCCATCAGGTCGGCGGCGCTCACCGAGGGGACGTCGAGCCTGAGGTCGATGCGGTCGAGCAGCGGGCCTGAGATGCGCGCCTGATAATCGGCGGCGCAGCGCGGGCCCCGCCCGCAGGCGTGGCCGCCGTCTCCGCCGCCGCAGCGGCACGGGTTCATGGCGGCGACCAGCTGGAACCGCGCGGGGTAGGACAGCCGGTGGTTCGCCCGCGCGATCACCGCCTCGCCGCTCTCGAGCGGCTGGCGCAGCGCGTCGAGCGCCTGGGCGGAGAACTCCGGCAGTTCGTCGAGGAACAGCACGCCGTTATGCGCGAGCGCGATCTCGCCGGGCCGGGGTCGAGCGCCGCCGCCGACCAGCGCCGCCATCGAAGCCGAATGGTGGGGGCTGCGGAACGGACGGCGGTTGGTCAGCCTGCCGCCGGCGAGGTCGCCCGCGACCGAACGGATCATCGCGACCTCGAGCAGCTCCTTGGGCTCGAGCGGCGGCAGCAGGCCGGGAAGCCGGCTCGCGAGCATCGACTTGCCGGCGCCCGGCGGACCGGAGAGCAGCAGATTGTGGCCGCCGGCGGCCGCGATCTCCAGCGCGCGCTTCGCGGTCTCCTGACCGCGGACGTCGCGCAGATCCGCAAGTGGCGCGCCGGCGTCCGGCAGGCCGGGCCGGGGGCGCGCCAGGATCTGCACGCCCTTCAGGTGGTTCGCGATCTGGATCAGCGAACGCGGCGCGACGATCGGCAGATCCGCGCTCGCCCATGCCGCTTCCGCGCCGCAGGCCTCGGGGCAGATCAACTGGTGGCCGCGGGCGTGGGCCGCGACCGCCGCCGGCAGGGCGCCCGCGACGCTCGCGATCGTGCCGTCGAGGCCGAGCTCGCCGAGCACCGTGCAGCCGGCGAGCGCGTCCTGCGGCACGGCGCCGATCGCAGCCATCAGGCCGAGCGCGATCGGCAGGTCGAAATGGCTGCCTTCCTTCGGCAGGTCGGCGGGCGCGAGGTTGACGATGATGCGGCGCGGCGGCAGAGCGAGACCGGAGGCGATCAGCGCAGAGCGCACCCGTTCGCGCGCCTCGGAGACCGCCTTGTCGGGGAGGCCGACGATCGCGAAGAACGGCAGCCCCGGCGAGACCTGGACCTGGACGTCGACGGCTCGGGCCTCGATCCCCTCGAACGCGACGGTCGAAACCCACACCACCATGACGCGCGCCCTCCGTCGCCTCATTGAAGAGTAACGGGCCGCCGTCTGGCGTCAAGAACAATAAGCGAACATTGTCGGCCGATCAGGCGCTTTCCGCCGCCCCGAGCGAGGGCGCCACCACGCAGCAGTTCTTCCCCGAAGTCTTCGCGCGGTAGAGCGCGGCGTCGGCGGCGTCGAGCAACTCGCTCAGCTCGTCGCCATGGTCGGGCGCGAGAGCGACGCCGACGCTGACGCCGATCCGCACGGTGACGTTCGGTTCGAGCTGGTAGACCGCGCTGAGCGAGTGGATCAGCCGCTCCGCAAAGGCGGGCGCCTGCGTTCGGTCGAGGCCGTGCACGAGGACGACGAATTCGTCGCCGCCGATGCGCGCTGCGACGTCGTCCGTCCGAAGCAGCCGGCGAAGGCGTTCAGCCGCCATGTTGAGCAGGCGGTCGCCGGCGCCGTGCCCGTGGGAGTCGTTGATCGCCTTGAACCCGTCGAGGTCGAGGTAAAGCAAAGCCACCGACCGCTCCCGGCGCGCGACCATGGCGCGGCGCAGGCCGGCGCGGTTCGGCAGGCCGGTCAGCGGGTCGTGCCGGGCCTGGTGCTCGTGCTCCCGCTCGGCGCGCATGGTCGCGACCAGCAGCCCGTTCAGCTTCAGCGCCGCAATGCGCATGCTGACGATATAGAACGGAATCTGGAGGAAAGCGGCGAGGAACACCGGGTCGCCGGCGAAGGGCGCGGCGGCGCAGATCGGCCCCATGCTGCATAGCGTCATCGCGGCGGCGAGCCGCGGGGCGCCGAAATTGCGGAAGCAGATTCCGCCGACCATCGCCCCGGTCGAGAGGCAGGCGAGCGCCGCAACAGCCCAGTCGCCGCTGAGGATGCTGATGAAGGTTCCGTAGCCGACGCTCGCCGACCAGAGCACGCCGAGCACGAGGTAGAGGTCGGTCGGCGTCGTCCGGCGCTGCTCGGAGCGGCGGAAGGAAATGAGCAGCGCCGCGAGGCGCACCACGCACAGCAGGATCTCGCACGCCAGCCAGCCGATGAAGGGCGCCGTTTGCATCCGCGCCGCCGCGATGGCCGCGACCAGCGTCGAATTGATGACGCCGCCCGCGAAGATCGGAAGCGTGCCGAACAGGCTCGCGACGAGCGCGCGCTGGATCTCCAGCGGCACATCCTGCCCGGCATGCGCCAGCCAGCGCGTCGCTGCCCAGGTGGGCAGGCTGAATGTGCGAAGCTTGTCCCGCATGCCGGGAAAAACGCATGGTTTGGATTGAGGCTTTGTTAAGCTGGCGTCACATTTGAGAGAGCTGTCGAAAACGTCCCCAGATCAGGAAACCTCAGTATTCGACGACGCCGTCGAGCGCGTAATGCTTGATCGTCTTGCGGTTGGCGATCAGCTCGTCGATCGTCGGCTCGCCGTTCATCGCGCGCTTGATGGCGAGCTTCGTCGCCTCGTAATTCGTACGGTAGAGGTCAGCCTTGTCGAGGTTCGGATCCTCGGCGCAGCGCAGGTCGAGCCAGACGGTCAGGATGATGCAGATCTCGTCGACGATGTCCTTCGGGATGACGCCGTCGATCACGCTGTCGAGGATCGCGTCGCCGATCGCGCCCTGAACGACGCCGCCGAGCAGGTCGACATATTCCGCCGAGGGGATCGTGACCTTGCTGGTCATGATCGCGGCCGGCTTCACCGCCTGGTTGAGGTCGCGGACCACGAACATGCGGGTGTGGCCGACCGACTGGCCGAGCATCGAAGCGAAGGCGGTTCCGACCGGGCCGTTCACGGCGCCGATCACGATTTCGGGCATCGCGTCGGTGGCCTGGCCTTCGGCCGCGAGCACGGTGGCCTCGCCGGTGCGGAAGATGATGTCGGTCATGTCGTCTCCTTGGTCGAGAAAATCACTCGGTGGGCACGTCCGCCCAGAAGCCGCGGTCGTCGCGGCAGCGCAGGCAGCCGTCGGCGACGCCGAAATGCATGCCGGTGAGGCCGAGCGCGCCGCTTTCGACGCGCTCGCGGACCCAGGGGAAGGTCATCAGGTTCTCGATCGTGACGCCGACGCAGGCCTCCTCCGCCGCGCGGCTGCGCGCTGCGCCTTCGAGCGCGGGGTCGACGGCCTTACGGGCGCGGCTTGCGGTCTCCATCCATGGAACCACGAAGTCGGAAGCCTCCGGCGGCGCGCCGTCGAACAGCGCGTTCACGCCGCCGCAGCCAGCGTGGGCCAGCACGACGATCCGGCTGACGCCGAGCACGCGCACCGCGAATTCGAGCGCCGCGCTCGCGCCGTGATGCGAATGGTCGGGCGTGTAGGGCGGCACCAGCGCCGCGACGTTGCGCAGCACGAACAGTTCGCCGGGGGCGGCGCCCAGGATCTGCTGCGGGTCGACGCGGCTGTCGGAGCAGCCGATCACCATGGTCTTCGGCGACTGGCCCTTGGCGAGGGTCTCGAACTTGCGCTGCAGCTCGGGCCAGGTGGCCTCGCGGAAGCGGCGATAGCCTTCGAACAGCGCGTCGAGCGACCCGGCGGGCGTCGTGTCGGCCAATATCTCCCCCTTATCGATAGCAGATCCCGCCGGCGGGGCGGCGCAGCGGCACGGGATAACGACAGCGGCTCCGGCGTCAAGGCCGGAGCGTCGCGCCGATGATCGCGCGACGGCCGCTTTCCCTTTCCTGGAGCAGTTCTATCTGGGATTGTCGGATGGCCGGAGCGCGTTTTCAGCGCCGGAGCGCCCCGTGAGGAAACGTGCATGACGGTTTCCGCAGGATCGCAGCGCGACGCCGACGGGAGGGATCGCGAGGCGGCGGACGCCTGGGCCGCGGTCCGCGCCGCGCGCCATGGCGCGACGGTCCCGGCCGCGCTCGAAGGCGCCGAGCTCTGCCGCATGCTGCTGCCGGTGGCGCGGCCTCGCGCGCTGGTCGTCGCCCAGCTCGGCCAGTCGCTGGACGGCCGGATCGCCACCGTCACCGGCGCCTCGCACTTCATCAACGGCCCGGCCGGCATCGATCATCTGCATCGCCTGCGGGCGCTGGTCGACGCGGTCGTGGTCGGCGTCGGCACGGTGTGCGCCGACGACTGCCGGCTGACCGTGCGGAGGGTCGAGGGCGCTTCGCCCGCCCGCGTGGTCATCGACCCCGGCGGCCGGGCGCCGCTCGACGCGCAGATCTTCGCCGACGACGGCGCGCGGCGGCTGACGATCCGCGCGGAAGGCGTCCCCCGCTGTCCCATAGCGGGCGTCGAGACCGTGCACCTGCCGCTGAGCGCCGGCCGCATCGCTCCCGGCGACGTCGTGGCGGCTCTCGCGAGGCGGGGGTTGCGGCGGCTGCTGATCGAGGGCGGCGCGACGACCGTGTCGGCCTTCGTTGCGGCGGAGGCGGTCGACCGGCTGCACGTCATGGTCGCGCCGCTGATCGTCGGATCGGGGCGGCAGGGCCTGACGCTCGCCCCGGTGCGCGACCTGGCGTTCGCGTGGCGGCCGCAGGCCGCGGCCTATCCGCTCCCGGGCGGCGACGTGTTGATGGACTGCGACATGCGGACCTGCGCCGGCGGCTCCGCCCGAGGGGAGGAACAGGCCGATGAACGAGATCAGGACGACGCCCGCCGCCGGCGGCTACACGCTGACGGCTAAGATCCTGCACTGGCTGGTCGCGATCGCCGTGATCGGGCTGATCCTCGTCGGGCTGTCGCTCGACTCGATCCCGAAGGGACCGAGCCAGGATCTCGCATACTTCCTGCATAAGTCGACCGGCGTCGTGGTTCTCGCGCTGATGACGGCGCGCATCGCGTGGCGGCTGACCAACCCGCCGCCGCCCTCGGAGCCGGACCTGGCGCGGTGGCAGGTCGGTCTGTCGCACGCCGTGCACTGGACGCTCTACGCGATCCTGCTGGTGATGCCGGTCCTCGGCTGGGCCGGCTCGAACGCCTTCGGCGCGCCGGTGAGCGTCTTCGGCCTGTTCACGATGCCGACGCTGCTGGCCGAGGACAAGGAGCTCGCGAAGCAGATTCTCGGCTGGCACGCGCGGCTCGGGATCACGGCGGGCCTGCTGATCGTTCTCCACATCTCGGCCGCGCTCTACCACCGCTTCGTCCGCCACGACGCCGTGTTGGCGCGGATGACGTGAAGGACCTCCGGCGCCCGCCTCACTGCGGCGGCAGGAACAGCCCGTCGAGATGCCAGACCTCGACCGATCCTCGGGGGATGGCGGCGACGCGGAACGCGAGCCAGTCGGCGAGGCCGTGCGGAGGATCGGGCGCCTCCGAGGCCGCCTGGGCGATGCCTGCGAGGAGTTTGCGGGTGAGCGCTTCGTCGTCCGGGCCCAGCCGCCAGACGCTCGGGCCGAGGTCGACCGAATAGCCCGCGCCGGCCATCCGGCCGTCGAGCGCCGCGCCGGCTGCGGAGCCGAGCGCGAAGCCGAAGCCCTTGTCGGTCCCCTGGTGACGGTTGAAAGCGGCGTTCACGGCGTCGTCGAGGGGATGAGCGGGGAGGAAGGCGTTTCGCCCGTCATAGGTCAGTCGGGCGTAGAGCGGGCGTCCGGCCTCCGCCAGCAATCCGCTGAAGCGGTCGAGCCATTCCGCGCCGACGAGATCGAAAAACGCCGAGGCCGTCACGAGGTCGGCGCTCGCCGCCGACGCCGGCAGCGGCGTCGCCGCGAGGTCGTGGGCTTCGAACGCGACCGTGATCTCCCGCTCGCCCTTACGGAGCAGCAGGCCGCCTTCGGCGTCCGCCGCGCCGTCCGCCCAGTCCGAGAGACGTCGGCGCGCATGGGCGAGCAGGGCGGGATCGTGGTCGATCAGCGTCCAGCTCTGGCGGGGGCCGAGATGTTCGCTGAGGGCGCGCAGGGTCGATCCCGAGCCTGCGCCGAGATCGGCGACGGAGACAGTCGGGCGGCTTCCAAAGACAGTCCTGACCCGCGCCAGCGGCGCGTGCGCCCATGCCGCGTGGTCGGCGCGTTCGCGGAGGTCCAGCCATCCGGCCTCGAAGTTTTCGACCCGCGCGCTGGCGTCGGGCTGCTCCAGGAGGCGCTCGAAGACATTCGCCGTCTGCGCCCAGCGCGGCAGCGTCGCCGCATGCGCCCAGGCGGCGTCCGCCGCCGCCCTGCGGGCCTCCGGGTCGGCGATCAGTCGCCGTAGCGCGGCGGCCAGCGCGTCGACGGAGCCGACATGCGCGCCGGCCGCGGCCGGGACGAGCGCTGCGGCCGCCGCGTCGTCGCCGGCGACGACGGGGAGCCCGCGCGCCAGGGCCTCGGCCCAGGCCATGCCGTAGCCCTCGAAGCGTGAGGGCAGGGCGAAGAGGTCGGCGGAGGCGTAGGCCGCCGCCAGTTCAGCCGCGCCAAGCTCGCCGGCGAATTCGACGCGGCCGCCGATCCCGAGCGCCTCGATCAGGCGGCGCAGTTCGGCGGAGCATGCAAGGTCCCGGTCCGCGGCGCCGACGATGCGCCAGCGCCAGTCGATGTCGGCGAGGCGCGCAAGCGCTCCGGCGAGCCGCGCATGGTTCTTTCGCGGCGTGATCGTCGCGACCGTCAGGATCACCGGCGGGGCCCCAGCGCACGCCGCGCGCGGCGCCGCGTCGACGCCGGGCGGCGCGACGAGGATATGCTCCGCCGTCGCCCCATGGTCCGCGACGAGCAGAGCGCGCGTCGCCTCGCTTGTCGTGATGATTGCGGAGGCGCAGCGCAGGGCCTCGCGTTCCGACGCGCGCAGCCGCTCGGCGGTCTGTCGGTCGAGCCCGGTCTCGAGGGCGAGCGGGTGATGAATGAGCGCAATCAGTTCGCGGCCGAGCGCCTTCAGTCCAGCGGCGGGCAGCGCGCCGAAGGCGAGGCCGTCGACGATCAGCGCGGCCGACCGTGACGCGGCGCCGAGGAGCCGGAGGGCTTCGCCGATCGCGGGCTCCGACGCCATCGGGAAGCCGTCGGGCAGCCGGAGGATCGCGACGCGGTGGCCCCGCGCGCGCAATTCGGTCGCGACGCGGGCGTCGTAGATATAGCCGCCTGTCAGCGTCTCCGGATCGCCGGGGATCGCGAGGACGAACTCACCCAAGCGCGATCGGCCCCTCGAACCAGGCGCGTGCGACGTGGGATTCGTTGAGCGTGACGCGCAGGCTCGAGAGGCCGCCGGCGTGCGCGCCGAGCCGGCCCGCACGGGCGGCGTCCGCCATCCGGTCGAAGATATGGCGGCAGAGGAATTCGGTGGTGGTCGCCTTGCCCGCGAACTCCGGAACGGCGTCGAGGTTGACGTAGTTGAGCGGCGCGAGCGTCGCCTTCAGCGTCTCGGTCGCGGCGCCGATGTCGACGACGATGTTGTCGGGATCGAGCTCCTCGCGGAAGAACGCGACGTCGACCACGAAGGTCGCGCCGTGCAGCGCCTGCGCCGGGCCGAACACCGCACCCTTGAGGCTGTGGGCGATCATGATGTGTTCGCGGACTTCGACGGCGTACATTCGGGCGTTTCCTTCGAGGATCTCAGACGTAGTCAAGCACGATGCCGAGCCCTTCGGCGCCCGGCTCGAACAGCGCGGGAAGGACGCTCGGCGCGTCTTCGAACGGCACGGAGACGTCGAGCAGCAGGTCGTGGCGGTCGTCGGCGGCGAGCAGCGCGAGCGCCGCGGCGAGGCGGCGCCGGGCGCTCCAGCGCGGGCGGCGCGACGGGGCGACCTGACCGACCTGCGACGACACCAGCTTCAGCCGGCGGGCGTGGAAGGCGCGGCCGAGCGGCACCGCGACGTCGTCGGAACCGTGCCAGCTCAGTTCGACCACGGTCGCCTCCTCGCCGGCGGCCGACAGCGCGGTCGCGAGCCCGGCCGCGGACGCGCTGGCGTGCAACACGACATCGGCGTCATGGGGCGTGTCGCGGGGCAGGGCGAAGGTTGCGCCGAGCGCCTCCGCGACGCCACGGCGACGGTCGTCGGCGTCGACCAGCGTCACCTCGACGCCCGGCAGTCGCCCGAGCAGCCATGCCGAAAGCAGGCCGACCACGCCGCCGCCGACCACCACCGCGCGGTCGCACGGGCCGGCGCCGGAATCCCACAGCGCGTTAAGCGCGGTCTCCATATTGGCGGCGAGCGTGGCCCGCCGCGGCGGCATGCCTTCGGGCAGCAGATGAAGCGCGGATATCGGCGCGACGAAGGCGCTCTCATGCGGGTTGAGGCAGAACACCGCGCGGCCGCGCAGCTCCGACGGGCCGTCCTCGACGATCCCGACAGCGGCATAGCCGTATTTCACCGGGCCGGGAAAATCCCCCTGCTGGCGGGGCGCGCGCATGCGGCCCCACTCGCTTTCGGGGATGCGGCCCTGGCTCACCAGACGCTCCGTGCCGCGGCTGACGCCCGAAAAAAGCGTCCGCACCAGCGCATCGTCGCCAGACCGACCGGCGGCCATTTCCGAACGCACCTCCACGCCGCCGCGGCCGTCGTACCAGAGGGCGCGGGACATCATCGTTTCGCGGGACGTGTTGTCGGGACCAAGGTTCCGCCTAATTGCTGGCAGGGTCGCGCCGGTTGGACGGCCACGCCTTGTGTTATAGCGGCCCGCTCCGGGGCGGCCAGACCGTGCTGACCGCCCGCCCATCGAAAGCGTGACATGCGTCCAAGCATCGACCTCGAACAGAGCGTCGCTCCTCGTTTCTCCCGCTCTTCCGCCCGTCGCGCCCCTTCGGCTGCGAACGAGACGCGGCCGGCGCTCCGCTTGCGCCGAATCACGATGGCGGCCCTCGTGCTCGGGACCTGCGCGCTGCTCGCCCTTGCGCTCGGCGCGGTCCTTTCGGCGGACGGCTGGACGATTCCCGAAATCGTGATGTTCGCCTGCTTCCTGGTGTCCTCGCCGTGGCTCGTCATCGGCTTCTGGAACGCGATGATCGGTTTCGCGCTGCTGCGCTTCTCGGCCAACCCGGTCGCGGCCGTGGCGCCATGCGTCGCACGGACCCGCGCCGACGAGCCGGTTTCGGGCCGGCATGCGGTGGTGATGTGCGTCCGCCACGAAGACGCCGGCCGCGTCGTCCGCCGGCTCGACGCGGTGCTCGCGAGCCTCGACGCCACGCGCTACGGCGACCGCTTCGACCTTTTCGTGCTGAGCGACAGTCAGAAGCCCGGCCTGGTCGCGGAGGAGGAGGCGACGGTCGCCGCCTGGCGCGCGACGCTCGACGATCCGAGCCGGGTGATCTATCGCCGTCGCCTCACCAACAGGGGGTTCAAGGCCGGCAACGTCCGGGACTTCCTGACGAGCCGCGGCGACGACTACGAGGTGATGATCACGCTCGACGCCGACAGCGTCATGTCGGGCGAGGCGATCCTGCGGCTGGTCCGCGTCATGCAGGCGAACCCGAAGCTCGGCATCCTGCAGACCCTGGTCGTCGGCCTGCCGGCGCGCACCGTGTTCGCGCGCGCCTTCCAGTTCGGGATGCGCGCCAGCATGCGCTCCTATTCGATGGGCGCGGCGTGGTGGGCGGGCGACTGCGGCCCCTATTGGGGCCACAACGCCGCGATCCGCGTGCAGGCCTTCCGAGATCACTGCGCGCTGCCTGAGGTTCCGGGCGGCCCGCCGCTCGGCGGCGCGATTCTCAGCCACGACCTCTATGAGGCGGTGCTGATGCACAAGGCCGGCTACGAGGTGCGCGTCCTGCCGGAAGAGGGCGGCTCGTGGGAGGACAACCCCGCGACCCTCGCCGAATTCACCCGCCGCAACCTGCGCTGGTGCCAGGGCAACATGCAGTATCTCAGGCTGATCGGCGCCCCGGGTCTGCCGCTGATGGGCCGCGTGAACCTCGCGATCGCCATCCTGATGTACGCCGGCGCGCCGGCGTGGATGCTGTTCATGGTCGCCGGGGCCGTGCAGGCCTGGGGGCCGCCCGCGGTGATCGCGGCGTCCGGCGCGGGCTCCGGTCTGTCCTGGGCGCTCGGCGCGGCGTTGCTCGCGGCGATGATGCTGGTGCTGTTCGCGCCGAAGATCATGGGCTACCTCGACGTCGTGATGCGGCCCGCGGAAAGCCGGCGCTACGGCGGCGCCGGGATGTTCCTCGCGGGCGTCGCGGCGGAGGCGGCGTTCGGGCTGCTGTTCGCGCCGATCGTCAGCTTCACGGTCACGGTCTTCCTGCTGCGGCTGTTCATCCTGCGCCGTCCGGTCGGCTGGGAGGCGCAGAATCGCGAGGGCGAGCGAATCGGCTGGAGCGAGGGCGCCCGGCTGCTGTGGCCCGCCACCGCCTTCGGGGCCGCGCTGACGCTGTCGCTGGCGCTGTCGGCGCCCGCGGTGCTGCCGTGGGCCGCTCCCGTGCTGCTGAGCTTCCTGCTGGCCGTCCCGTTCGCGGTGCTGACGTCCTGGGACGCGCCGGGCGCGGACGCCGCCCTCGCGGGGATCGTCGCCATCCCGGAGGAGACCAACCCGCCAGTCGAGGTCAGGGCCGTGACGGAGGGATTTGCGGTGCGGGCCGCGCCGTCCGGCCCGCTCGAGCCGTTCCGCTTCGACGCCGATCCGCGTGATTATTCGGCTGCGGCGTCGCCGGCCGAATAGCGCTGCAGCAGGGGCGCCTGCGCCATCGCGAACACCATGGTGAGGGGCATCATCCCCCACACCTTGAAGGCGACCCAGACGTCGGTGGTCTGGGTCCGCCACACGATCTCGTTGACCGCGGCGAGGAACACGAAGAACCACGCCCAGCGGCGCGACAGCTTCATCCAGCCCTCATGCTTCAGGTCGAAGGCCTGGTCGAACACGATCGCCAGCAGGGGCTTGCCGAACGCGAGGCCGCCGAACAGCGCGCCGGCGAACAGCAGGTTCACGATCGTGGGCTTCAGCTTGATGAAGAGCTCGTTCTGGAGCGCGAGCGTGAGGCCGCCGAACACCAGGACCACGGCCCCCGAGACCAGCGGCATCACCGGCAGGCGGCGCATCAGGATCCACGACACGACGAGCGCGACGATCGTCGCCGCCATGAACGCGCCGGTCGCGAAGAACAGGTTGGTCTTGGCGTTCGCGACGAAGAACACCAGCAACGGCCCGAGCTCGAGCGAGAGCTTCAGGGCGGGGTGGACGGCGCGGGCCGGGCTGTCCGGGGAACTCATGCGCTTGCTCTGCCTCCGGGGATCTCGGCGATCAAGCCGAAATGCGCCATTTTCCGCGCGCCGGTCACTGATGATCCGCGGCGGGTGCTGCGCTTCTGCGCCCGAAATCCGGCGCCGCCGTGTCCTGTCCCTGCTCGATGATGTCCCGGCGGATGGCGCGGGTCCGGGTGAACAGCTCGAACAGCTTGTCGCCCTCGCCCCAGCGGATCGCGCGCTGGAGCGCCGTCAGATCCTCGACGAAGCGGCCGAGCATCTGCAGCACCGCGTCTCGGTTGTTGAGGAAAATGTCGCGCCACATCGTCGGATCGGACGCCGCGATGCGCGTGAAGTCGCGGAAGCCCGAGGCCGAATATTTGATGACCTCGGACTGCGTGACGTCCTCGAGATCGGCGGCGGTTCCCACGATGTTGTAGGCGATCAGATGCGGCACATGGCTCACGATCGCGAACACCAGGTCGTGGTGCTCCGGGGTCATGACGTCGACCTTGGCGCCGATCCCCTCCCAGAGCGCCCGCAGCTTGGCGACGGCGGCCGGATCGGCGTCGGGCGAGGGCGCCAGAATCGTCCAGCGGCCTTCGAACAGCTCGGCGAAGCCGGCGTCGGGCCCTGAGTCCTCGGTGCCGGCGATCGGGTGGGCCGGAACGAAATGGGCGTGCGCCGGCACGTGGGGGGCCATCGCGCGTATGATCGCGCCCTTGACCGAGCCCACGTCGGAGAGGATCGCGCCGGGCTTCAGCCCCGGACCGACCTCGGCGGCGATCGCGCCGCAGACGCCGACCGGAGCGCAGACGATGACGATGTCGGCGTTTGCGGCGGCCTCGCCGGAGTCCGCGAACACCTCGTCGCCGAGGCTGAGCGCGGCCGCGCGCTCGCGCACACGGCTGTCGGGGTCCGCGAGCAGGATCGTCTCTGCGAGCCCGGCCTTCCGTACGGCCCGCGCGATCGATGAGCCGATCAGGCCGACGCCGATGATCGCAAGCCGCTTGAACAGGACTTTAGCCACGCGGCGCGCTTTCCACGAATTCGCCGAGCGCTTCGAGCACCGCCCGGTTCGCCTCCTCCGTCCCGATGCTGAGGCGCAGGGCGTCCGGCAGGCCGTAGGCGCCGACCGCACGCAGGATCAGCCCGCGCGCGGTGAGGAACGCGTCGGCGTCGGCCGCGCTCCGGCCCGGCGTCTGCGGAAAATGGATCAGGATGAAGTTCGCGACGCTCGGCGTGACCTCGAGGCCGAGCGCGCGCACGCCCTCGGTGAGCGTCGCCAGCCAGCGGGCGTTGTGATCGACCGCCGCCTCGATATGCGCACGGTCCGCCGCCGCCGCGGCGCCCGCGGCGATCGCGGGTCCCGAGACGTTGAAGGGTCCGCGGATCCGGTTCAGCACGTCGACCACGCCCTCCGGCCCGTAGAGCCAGCCGATCCTGAGGCTCGCCAGTCCGAACGCCTTCGAGAAGGTGCGCGTCATCACCACGTTCGGCGCCGAGCCGGCGAGCTCGACGCCGGCGGCGTAGTCGTTCGCCCGGACATATTCCGAATAGGCGGCGTCGAGCACCAGCAGCGTGGTTTCCGGCAGGCCGGCATGCAGCCGCTTGACCTCGTCGAAGGGCAGGTAGGTGCCGGTCGGGTTGTTGGGGTTCGCGATGTAGACGATCCGCGTGCGCTCGGTGACGCGTTCGAGAAGCGCGTCGACGTCGGCCGTCAGGTTCGTCTCCGGCGCGACGACGGGCGTCCCCCCGGCCGCGAGGATCGCGATCTTGTAGACGAGGAAGCCGTGCTCGGTGAACAGGCCCTCGTCGCCGGGCTCGAGATAGGCGAGCGCAAGCAGCGAGAGCAGTTCGTCGGAGCCGGCGCCGCAGACGATGCGCGCGGGGTCGAGCCCGTGCGCCCGGCCGATCGCCTCGCGCAGGACCCGCGACGTGCCGTCAGGATAGACTTCGAGGTTCGCCGCAGCCTCCCGGAACGCTTCGACCGCCTTGGGGCTCGGGCCCAGCGGCGTCTCGTTCGACGACAGCTTGTGCAGGCGCACGCCGGCCGGCGCGCGGCTCTTGCCGGGGACATAGGCGTCGATCGCGAGCGCGCTCTCGCGCGGACGGAGCGTCGGCGCGCGGAGGGACGATGGGGCGGGAACGGGGCTCATGGCTTCGTCATTCAGGCGCAGGCGTAGCCGCCGAGCGCGACCGCGCCCGGGGCGGGGGAGGCGTCGCCCTTGACCGCGACGAGCCGCGACCGCCGGCCGTTGCGGGTGACGGAGGCGAGCGTCTCGACGTCGGGGCTGAGCGTCGCGTCGCCGTCGTCGGCGAGGCCCCAGATCGTGGTCTCCGACGAGCTCGCCGGTCCGAGCGGCCGCGCCAGCACAAGGGCGGGGATCGCCGCCGGGTGGCCTTCGCCGCCGAAGAACGGCAGTCGCGCCATCACCTGCGGGCCGTCTCCGCCGAGGCCCTCCCACCAGATCGAGGCGGGCGCCGCGTCGAGGCGCACGAGCCCGAGGTCGCCGGTCGACCGCGCGACCGCCTCGACGACGCGGCCGGGCGTGGAGTGGCCGGTGAGCGGCACGTCGAAGCCGACATGGAAGCGCGCGAGGTCGTGCATCGCGAGCGCCTCGCCGCCCTGCTCGACATGCAGCGTGAAGGGCACCTGAACATGGGTGAAGGTGGCGATGATCGTGCGCCAGAGATGCTCGGCGGTGGCGAGCGGCAGATGGCCTTTATGGCGGGCGGCGAGCCGGCGCATCATCTCGGCCTCGCGGCCGGGGCGGAAGGCGGACCCGGTCTCGGAGGTGCGCTTGACCTCGACCAGCCGGTCGATCACCGCGCCGCGCTCCATCAGCAGCAGGTGCATCGCCTCGTCGATCCGGTCGATCTCGCGGCGGATTTCGGCGAGCGGGTCTGTCGGGGCGTCGTTCATGGAGCAATCGGCCGTAAGCGGCGGGCGCGGAGCATCCAGGCCGCCCTATTCAGGGGGCACTTCATAGACGAAGCCGGCGGCGGAGGCCAACCGCTCCGAACCGCCGACCGCTGGCGCCCGCTCAGGCGTGCGAAGCGGCGCTCTTCTCCGGCGCGTGCGTGTCGGCGGCCCCGCCGCTGTCCGCGGCGCTCTGGCCGTGAAGCAGATGCGTTTTAGCCTCGATCATATGGCCGTGGTCGCTCAGCCAGTCGGCCAGCGCGAGGAACACGCCCGACACGACGAACACCACGTGGATCACCGCCATCCACCACAGATCGCGGTCGCTCGCCGCGCCGAGATCCATGAACGCCTTCAGCAGCTGGATCGCCGAGATCGCGACGATCGAGGCGATCAGCTTGAGCTTGAGGCCCGAGAAGTCGATCTTGCCCATCCATTCCGGCCGCTCGCTCTGGTCCGCAAGGTCCATGCGCGAAACGAAGTTCTCGTAGCCGGAGAAGATCACAAGCAGAATGAGGTTCGCGGTCAGCGACAGGTCGATCAGCGACAGGATGCCGAGGATCACCTGACTTTCCGTGGCGTGGAGCACGCCCTCGGCGAAATGGATGAGCTCCTGCGCGAACTTGACGAGCAGGACGACGAGGCCCGCGACGAGCCCGATATAGAACGGCGCCATCAGCCACCGGCTGGCGAACAGGCCCCGCTCGATCGTCTTCTCGATCATCGTCCCAGAACCTTCCCACGGCGCATGATGCGGAGCAGCATCAGACGCGCATCGCATGACGCGCGGCGGCGGGCAAGCCGGCGCCGCCCTTCGCCGGCGCGGCGGCCCTTGGAAAACAGCGTCGGCGCCGATGTCTTCGCGGAAAGAAGGCGGTCTTCACGACCTCGTTACGCTCGGCCGCGGCATATGCCCGGCGTCTCCTGTGCGATCAGGACGCCGCGCCGATCGGGCGCCTGCGGCGGCGTCCGAGCAGCATCAGCAGAATTCCGACTATCCCGAGCACCGCGAAGGTCGGCTGCGCGAGCAGGGCCGACAGGCCGGCCTCGCCGGCGGGCAGCGAATTCGCGACGAAGGCGCGGGCCTTATCGAGCGTCTCGGGCGAGGCCGCGGACCAGCTGGTCTGTGCGCTCGTCAGGCTGATTCCGCCGGAGGCGATGGAGCGCGTGCCGTCGATCACGAGCGCGACGAAGCCGCCGGCGAGGATGAGGAAGCCGATCAGACGGAGCAGGAAACGGATCATGGGCGGGTCGTCTCACCTGTCGCTGGGAGTCCGCGCAGGGCGTCCCGGCCCCGCGGCGTGAGCCAAGATGGGATCAAACCGGCCGCCCGGCAATCCGCGGCGGTAGGCCTCGCGCCCCGGCCGCTTCCGGAGGCGTCCATTCACCGCGCTTGTCACGACGCAGCGCCCTTGCTAACTCCGCGCTCCCGGAGGGGTGGCCGAGTGGTTGAAGGCGCACGCCTGGAAAGTGTGTATACGGGAAACCGTATCGCGGGTTCGAATCCCGCTCCCTCCGCCAGCTCTGCATGATTGTACGCAATGGCGCGATATTCCGCGCTATGGCTACGCAATCACCGCCGATTTTCCGCCGCGGCGGAGAGCTGCACGCTCGTTCGCTGTGCCGATCCGTCATCGTGCGAGACCGGCGACGCGTGCGATCAGAAAGGCAAGCGTCACGTAAGCCACCCTCTAGTCGAGCGGCGAATGGCCGAAAAACACGGCTCCGCATCTTAGCGCTTACTCGACGACGGCGAGCCCCGTTAGATGGCTTTTATCTCCGCGCCAGCTCAATCAGCAGGTTTACCGCCCGCGAGCGCTTGCGCGCCGGCGAGGCCATCAGGCCGAATCGGCGGCACAGAGACGGATCGACCCGCGCCGTTCGCAGGCCTTTCCGGTTGTCGGGCAGCGTCGATTCCGGCACGAGGCTGACACCCACAGCTTCCCTGACCAGGGCAATAGCGCTGGTCCAGTCACGAACCTCCATTCGCACGTCCGCGAGCGAAAGGCCGGCGGCCTCGGCGAGCGTTCGTGCATTGACGTGGCACCCACCGGTCGCGAGCACGAAAGGTTCGCCAGCCAGTGAAGCAAAGGACAGTGCGCCACGTCGACCAAGTCGGTGTCCCGACGGCAGCACGGCGACCCAGGCGTCCTGTCCGATCGGGACCGCACCGCTGTCCGGCGACGGGTTGAGGACGACGCCGATATCGATGGACCCCGCCTTCAGCCAGGCCTCGACCTCCCGGTCGTCCGTTTCGAGCGCAACCAGCTCAATACCCGGATAGAGAGCACGGAAGCGGCGCAGAAGCGGCGGCAACACCGTGGCGAAAATGCTGGGAAAGGCCGCGATCCGCACCGATCCGGCTTCCTCGCCGGTCGCCTCCGCCGCTTCTTTCCGGATCGCCTCCAGATGCGCGAGCGCAGCACGGGCATGGTCTAGCGCCTGCTCTCCGAAGGCTGTGAGTTCGACCCCGTGTCGCTGGCGCGCCAATAGCTTCACGCCCAGACTTTCCTCCAGCGCCGCTAGCGCCTGGCTCATGCCGGACTGGGTGACGCCGACGCTCGTCGCGGCGGCGGTGAAGCTGCCCGCATCGGCAATGGCGACCAGACTGCGGAGTTGCGTGAGGTTCATAGTAGTAAATCTTATAGCATGATTCTTCGCCAGTAATTTTTCTTATTTCATCACTTGCGTCAATATCGGTCGTGACATCGATCGAGCGCGGAGCCGTCCCCATGAAACTCTATTTCGCCCCCGCCACCTGCTCTCTATCGCCGCATATCGTCCTTCAGGAATTGAAGCTGCCGTACGATCTCGTGCGGGTCGACAACCGCACGAAGCGCACGTCGGAGGATAGCGATTTCCGTTCCATCAATCCGAAGGGCTATGTTGCGGCGCTCGTGCTCGACACCGGAGACGTGCTGACGGAGGGGCCGGCGATCGTCCAGTATCTGGCGGACCTGAGGCCGAATTCGGGACTGGCTCCAGCCAACGGCGCCCTGGAGCGTGTGCGGCTTCAGGAATGGCTAAACTACATCACCAGCGAAATCCACTCTGGATCGAGCCCACTCTTCAACCAAGACCTGCCGGAGACGGTGCGGGAAATTTTCAAGACGAAGCTGTCCCGGCGCTTCGACTTCATCGAAACCGGTCTCGCGACGAGAGACTATTTGATGGGCGACCGCTTCACGGTGGCGGACGCTTACCTCTTCACGGTTCTCGGCTGGATGAAAGGCTTCGGCATCGATCTCAACCGCTGGCCGAAAGTTGCAGCCTTCATGCGACGGATCGAGGTTCGCCCCTCGGTCGCAGCGGCGCTGGAACGAGAAGCAGCAGTCCCGTCAGTCGCGTGAAAAACGCCACTCCCGGCGACGCCCGGAGGCGTCCCGACGCCCGGTGCGCGCGATCACGGGAAGCTCATATCCAAGCCGCCGCGGACGATCGCATCAGTCTCTATGTATAGAGATCCGCATAGCGCTCGCGCAGCAGGTTCTTCTGAACTTTGCCCATTGCGTTGCGCGGCAGGTCGTCCAGAAAAAGCACGCGTTTCGGCTGCTTGAACTTGGCGAGCCGGCCGGAGAGCGCGGAAAGCACCGCCGTCTCGTCGACCGACGCGCCTTTCTCCAGCACGACGAGCGCGGTGACGCCCTCGCCGAAGTCGGGATGCGCGACGCCGATCACCGCGGTCTCCACCACGCCCGGAAGCGCGTCGATCTCGCTTTCGATCTCCTTGGGATAGACGTTGTAGCCGCCCGAGATCACAAGATCCTTTCCGCGGCCGACGATGTGGAGGTAACCGCGCTCGTCTCTCTTGCCGAGGTCGCCTGTTACGAAGAACCCGTCCTCGCGGAACTCGGTCTTCGTCTTCTCGGGCATCCGCCAGTAGCCCTTGAACACGTTCGGGCCCTTCACCTCGATCATGCCGACGTCGCCGTCCGGAACCGGCGCGCCGGTCTCGACGTCGACGACGCGCAAGCTGACGCCTGGCAGCGGGAAGCCGACCGCGCCTGCGACGCGGTCGCCGTCGTACGGGTTCGAGGTGATCATGTTGGTCTCGGTCATGCCATAGCGCTCGAGGACCCTGTGCCCGGTCAGCGCCTCGAAGGCGCGATGGGTCTCGGCGAGCAGCGGCGCGGAGCCCGAGATGAACAGGCGCATATGCCTGGTCGCCTCGCGGGTCAGTCCGCCGTGCTGGACGAGCCGCACATAGAAAGTCGGCACGCCCATCATCGTGGTTGCGCGCGTCATCGCAGAGATCGCCTGATCGGCGTCGAACCTGGGCAGGAAGATCATCGAGGCGCCGGCCACGAGCACCGTGTTGGTCGCGACGAACAGGCCATGGGTGTGGAAGATGGGCAGCGCATGCAACAGCCGGTCGTCGGGCGTGAACCGCCAGTAGTCCTTCAGCGTCAGCGCGTTCGACAGGAGATTGTCGTGGCTCAGCATCGCGCCTTTGGAGCGGCCTGTCGTGCCGGAGGTATAGAGGATCGCCGCAAGGTCGTCGGGGCCGCGTGAGACGTCGTCGAAGGCGGAGTCCGACTCCCCGGCCGCGAGCGCCGTCAGCGAGCCTCCCCCGTCGCGGTCGAGGGTCTCGACGCGCGCGCCGTACTTGTTCCCGATCGGCGTCAGCGCAGCGCGCGTGGCGGGGTCCACCACGAACAGCGCCGGTTCCGCGTCGCCGATGAAATAATCGATCTCCGAGGCTGTGTAGCCGTTGTTGAGCGGAAGGAACACGCCGCCCGTCCGAACGGTGGCGAGGTAGAGCAGCAGGGCCTCGACGCTCTTCTCGACCTGCGCCGCGATCCGGTCGCCGGGCTTCACGCCAATGGAGACCAGCGCGCGCGCAAGCTGGCTCGATCGGGCGAACATCTCGCCGTAAGACAGCGTGCGCCCGTCGGCCGTCTCGATGAAGGGCGCGGCGTCGCCCGGCGCTGCGGTCCGGACCGCCTCGAACAGCCAGTTGCTCATGCCGCCTTCTCGTTCTTTCGGCCCGGGCCGGAGGCGCCTTTCGGCGCGCTCCTCGCCGGCCGGGCCAAGCGCTGGACGGAACTGGAGGCCGCGATCTCCCCCTTGGAGAAGAAGGCCTCATGGTTGGCCTCGATCTCGGACAGTTCGTAGAGATAGTTGACCATCATGCCATGAGCGCCGCGCATCCCGCGTAGCGAACGGTCGCCAAGCGGGTTGATCCGTTCGAGCCGCGCGCCATTGCCGAGATGGAAGCGCGCGACGGCGTCGAGCGGCAGACCCTGCGCGTTCTTGGCCGTCAGGAAATAGCGCGCCGTGGCGCGCGCGAGGATCGGACCGAGCGTTTCGACGGCGGCCGGGTCGGCCGCCCAAGTCGGGTCGTCGACGCGCACAAGTGCCTCGAGCTCCTCGGCTTCAAAGTCCTCGGCCTTCCGGCGCCCGTCGAGCCACGCGGCGAAGCCTGGGATCGGCGAAAGCGTCACGAAGGTCGCAAGGCCCGGCAGTTCTGCCTGGAGGTCGGCCGCCACCTGCTTGATCAGGAAGTTGCCGAAGGAGACGCCCCGCAAGCCCTCCTGGCAGTTCGAGATTGAATAGAACACCGCGGCAGTCGCGTCTCCGGCGCGGATCGGCGTGCGTTCGCCATCGAGCAACTCCGCGATGGTCGAGGCCATCGTGGTCGTCAGCGCGACTTCGACGAAGATGAGCGGCTCTTCCGGGAGCCGTGGATGGAAGAACGCGAAGCATCGGCGGTCTTCGGGCGCCACACGGCGACGGAGCTCCTCCCAGTCGTCGATCTCGTGCACGGCCTCGTAGCGGATGATCTTCTCGAGCACGCTCGCGGGGGTCGACCAGTCGATCGACTTGAGCACCAGGAAGCCGCGGTTGAACCACGAGCCGAACAGATGCGAAAAGTCGGCGTCGACCGGATGGAGCTCGGGGTGCTCGGTCAGCATTCCGAGCAGATCGGCGCGCATCCTGACGAGCGCGCCGACGCCTCCCGGCGCGAGATTGAGCCGGCGGATGAGTTCCTGTCGGCGCGGTTCAGCCGCTTGGTGCAGGATTCGCGCGGTCTCCGGAGAGGGCGCCGCCCGATAGGCGTCGACCGCGCTTGAAAGCCGGGCCTCGTCGGTTCCGAAGCGCCGCAGCAGGATCGTCATGAAATCGAATTTCTGAGAGGGCGACAGGCTGCTCCACCGGTCGAACACGAGGCTGGCGAGCGCCATGCCGGAGGCTTCGCCGCGGCCGCGCAGCAGGCTGTCGCAGATCTCCTCCAGACTCGCGCGCTTCTTGTGCGCAGCGGGCCCGTCCTCGGCGGGTCCGAGCGACAGCAACTGCCGGCCGCGCTCCGTGATTGTCTGCAGCATGTCGCCGAAGAAGGATTGCCCGCTCATCAGTCGGTGGTCTCGCGAAATGTCGGCTCAGCGCGTGGTCGGCAGAAGAAGGTCCGGCAGCCACATGGCGACGCCCGGAACCAGGCACAGGATCAGGATGGCGACCGCCATCAGGATCACAAAGGGCAGCGTTCCCCAGATGATGTCCCTGAGGGGGATGTCAGGGGCGATGTTTTTGATGACGAAGATGTTGAGGCCGACAGGAGGGTGGATCAGCCCCATCTCCATCGTGATGGTCATCACCACGCCGAACCACACCAGATCGAAGCCCGCGGCCTTGAGCGGCGGCAGGATGATCGGCGCGGTCATCAGGATGATCGAGACCGGCGGCAGGAAGAAGCCGAGCCCGACCACCAACAGCAGCACCGTCAGCAGGAGCAGCCAGGGCGACAGGCCCAGCGCCACGATGCCGGCCGCCGCGGACTGCGAGATATGCAGGTAGCTCATGACGTAGGCGTAGAGCAGCGACATGCCGATGATCAGCATCAGCATGGTGGATTCCCGTAAGGTCGCGGTCAGGATCGGGTCGATGTCCTTCGGCTTCCAAGCCTTGTAGATCATCGCGATCAGCGCGAGCGCGAGCAGGCCGCCGAGCCCGGCTGTCTCCGACGGGGTTGCGTAGCCGCCGTAGAGCGCGACCATGACGCCGGTCAGCAGCACGACGAAGGGCAGCACCCGCGGCAGCGTCGAGAAGCGCTCGCGCATCGTGAACGCGTCGCCCTTCAGAATCGTCGAGGTCCGTCCGGTCCGCTCGTAGACGTCCTTGGCGGCCGCATATTCGCGCCGGTAGTTGTGGACCGACCAGGCGGCGAACAGAGCGACCAGCAGCAGGCCCGGTCCGACGCCGGCGAGGAACAGGCGCCCGAGCGACTGTTCGGCTGCGACCGCATAGAGGATCATGGTGATGGATGGCGGAAGCAGGATGCCGAGGGTGCCGCCGGCGGCGATGATGCCGGCCGCGAAGCCCGGCGAATAACCGCGCTTGCGCATCTCCGGGATGCCGGCCGAACCGATCGCCGAACAGGTCGCGGGACTCGACCCCGCCATGGCCGCGAACAGCGCGCAGGCGAAGACGTTCGCGATCCCGAGGCCGCCGGGGATGCGGCTCATCCAGGCGTGCATCGCGGTGTAGAGATCCTGTCCCGCCTTGGACCGCCCGATCGCCGCCCCCTTCAGGATGAAGAGCGGGATCGAGAGCAGCGTGATCGAGGACATCTCTTCGTAGACGTTCTGCGTCACGGTATCGAGCGAGGCCGCGGGCATGAAGGCGTACATGAAGGCGAGCGCGACGAAGCCGAGCGCGAAGGCGATCGGGATGCCGGCCAGCATCGCGGCGAGCGTCGCGCCGCCGTACATCAGCCCGATCGCAAGCACGCTCATGGCCGGGTGTCCGCCGGAACGGGTCGGGCGTCGTCCGCCGGGAGGTTCTTGGTGAGGTCGGCGCCCATGCCGATTTTCTGCGCGCCCCACCCGGCGAGCTTCGGGCCGTAGATGACGGCTTCGAGGATCTGCAGGACGAACTGAAAGGTCAGCAGGCTCATGCCGACAGCCATCAGCGAATAGGGGATCCAGAGCGGCGGCCCCCAGGTCGATTGCGACGTCTGGCCGTCGACCCAGGCCTCGTGCAGCAGCATCCAGCTCTTCCAGGCGAAGAAGGCGACGAATGCGAGGCTGATCACGTCGGCGACGAGAAGACGGGCGCGGTTCGCGCGCTCAGGCAGCAGGCCCGAGACCGCCTCGATCGCCACATGCCCGCGCCTCGCCTGAACGCCTGCGGCCGAGAGGAAGGTCGCGCCGACGATGAGGAACACCGCTGTCTCGTCCTGCCAGTCCGTCGCCTCGTTCCAGACATGCCGCGACAGCACGCTGTAGCTCAGCACCCCACAGGCGACGACCAGCGCGATGCCGCCGAGCACGAGGATGACGTGATTGAGACCGTTCATGGCGCGGTCGACGACGCCGAGCGGGCCCGGAACGCGCGGCTCCGGCGCCCGGACGTTTTCGGCTGACGCCGTCGCGGCGTCGAAACCCTGCGTCACGCGACCTTCTCGGCCAGCCTGAGGAGCTCCGCGCAGGTTTCGCTCTTCGCCCCGTAGTCCGCCCAAGCCGTCGCCTTGGCGATGTCGCGCCATTTATCGAGCGTCGCCTCATCCATGCTCTCGACCTGCGCGCCGGCCTTGGAGAAGATCCGCTCGACGTTGAGGTCGTCCTCCTTCGCGCCCTGCTGGCCGAAGGGCTCGAGCTCCGCGCCGGTCTGCATGATGGCGTCCTGCTGGTCCTTCGGCAGGCTGTCGAAGATCGACTTCGACATCATGATCGGCTCGAGCATGAACCAGTAGGAACGCTCGCGGCCCGACGTCAGGTGCTTGGCGAGCTCCTCGAGACGGAACGAGATCAGCGAAGTGGACGAGGTGATGACCGCGTCGCAGGCGCCCGTCTGCATCGCGGCGTAGGATTCGTTCGATGGAATCGACAGCGTGGCGGCGCCGGCCTGCTTCAACATCAGGTCCATCTCGCGCGAACCGCCGCGGACCTTCATGCCCTTGGCGTCGTCCGGCGAGACGAGCGGCTTGCCGCGGCTCGCGACGCCGCCGGTCTGCCAGACCCACGACACCAGTACGATGCCCTTCGCCTGCAGGACCTCGGTCAGCTTCCTCCCGACCTCGCCGCTCTTCCAGGCGATGGCGTGCTCGTAGGACGTGACGAGCGCAGGCATCAGGCCGATGTTCATCTCGGGCACCTCGCCGCCCGCGTAGGGCGCGGGGTAAAGCGACATGTCTAGCGCGCCTTTGCGCATCGCTCCGAACTGCGCGTTCGTCTTCATCAGCGACGAGCCGGGATAGACCTGGACCTCGATCTCGCCGTTCGTCTTGCTCTTCATCGCTTCGGCGAACTTACGGCACATCCGGTCGCGGAAATCGCCCTGGTCGATCGTGCCGCCGGGGAACTGGTGCGAGAGCTTCAGCGTGGTGGCGGCCCGCGCCGGCTGCAGTCCGAGACCGAGGATCGCAGGCATCGCGAGCCCAGCGCCGACGAAGCTGCGGCGATCAAATTGCATGGCCGTTCCTCCCGATGGTTCCGGACTCGGCGCCCGCCCGCTTGCGGGGCGTTGGCGCGGCCGGTCGTCACGTCGCCGCGTGCTGCCCGACCGCGAATTCGGTCGGCCGACGAACGTCAGATCGTTGTGGGAACGGTCGCGCCGGTCGCGGCGACGGCGAAGCCGCCGGCCGGACAAGCCCATCAGTTCCTCCCAGTTGAGCCTTGTATGCGGCTCTTACCAAGGAGCTTGCAGGCTCCATGTGCGCGGTGTCAAGCTAGGCGCACGCAACAATCCTCATCTTGTATACAAGAAGTCTGATGTCAGGCATGAGCGAGAACGCCGTCCGCAAGGTGCGGGACCAGATCGAGGACGCCCTGGTGTCGGGCGAGTTTGCGCCCAACGGCCGGCTCGACGAAGTGCAGCTCGCCACGCGCTTCGGCGTGTCGCGCACGCCGGTCCGCGAAGCGCTGATGCAGCTCTCGGCGATCGGGATGATCGAGCTCCGGCCGCGCCGGGGCGCGATCGTGGTCGCGCACGGCCCGGCGCAGATCTACGAGATGTTCGAGGTGATGGCCGAGCTCGAGGGCCTCGCCGGGGCCCATGCGGCGCGCCGCCTGACGGACGAGGACCGCAACTCGATCTCGAAAGCGCACGATCGCTGCCGCGCCGCTGCGGAAGCCGCCGATCTCGACGGGTACTACTATGAGAACGAGGCGTTCCACGTCGCGATCTACGCCGCGACCCACAGCGGATTCCTCGCCGAGCAGTGCGGCGCTCTGCACCGTCGGCTTCGCCCATTCCGGCGGCTCCAGCTCAGGGTGCCGAACCGCCTCAAGGCGTCGTTCGAGGAACACGACCGCGTGACGACGGCGATCTTCAGCGGCGACGCAGAAGCCGCAAAGGCGCGGCTCAGGGCTCACGTGATCGTCCAGGGAGACCGCTTCGGCGACCTGGTGGCGGCCTACGAGCAGGCGCGCCTCCGGCAAGCGGTCTAGTCGCCGCCGGCCCATGCGCGACGGTCCCGCCTTGGCCGACGCCGCGGAAACCGGGTCGGCCAAGGGCGGGGGGCAAGCCTCAGTCGAGCGTTCAGCGCTGTCTGAACGGCCGCAGACCGCTTGGCGTGTAATAGCAACGCTTGCCGTACCAGCGGCCTCTGCTGCACCAGCGCCCGGGGCGGTGGATCGATCGAAGAGAATAGGGGCGGTTCGTCCGGTAGCGCTTTCGGTGGACGGGGCGGTTGGCGACTTCCTGAACGTCGCCGCGTCTGAGGCTCGCCGTCGCGGCGGCGCGAATGTCGGCGCGCAGTCCCGGCGACGATGAAGACGGCGTTGGCGACGCCGTCGCCGCCGACGACGGAGACGTCTCCGCGAGGCCGGTGATCCCGACCGCGCAGGCCAGCGCAAAGAGTAGGGTTTTGTTCATCTCTTCCTCCCTGTTCTCGTTCCGGCGAACTAACGCGCAAGAGTTCGAGGGGAAGGCCATCTCGCGAACCGTCATGGGCCGACTGCGCGGCGCGCCAGGAGATCTCGGCCCCGCCGGGAAGTATTGATTGCGTGTGCGGGCGGCGTTTTCGAGCCCGGTGGTCGTCCGGATAAACGCGCCGGCTTGGTCGTAAAATGCCGACGCCGGCTAACGTCTTCTTCACCCTAGAAAGTTGTATCTCAGCGCCTTCTTGGCGCAAATCTTCCGTCGGCCGCGTTCTGTTCTGAGCGTACCGGACGAGCCCAGCCGCGGTCGCGACAGCCGTCGGGCGAAAAATACTTATTGATCGAAATAATCCTTTATCTAAGCTTGTGGCGTCTCAAAATGTAGAGGGGAGAACAATGTTAATGAAGTATTCCGCTTTGGCGGGCGCCATGGCTTTGGGCCTGCTGGCGGCGTCTGATGCCAGCGCCGTTGCTGTCGCGCCGTCTCTAGAGCCGGCTCAGTCAATAATCCCGGTCGCGGGCGGCTGCGGGCCGGGCGGTTGGCGAGGGCCCTGGGGGCACTGCAGGAACACGCCTTACTACGGACCGCTGCCGGGCGGATATTATCAGCCGCCGGTCGGAAACGGCTGCCCTCCGGGCTATTGGCGCGGTCCCTGGGGCCACTGCAGGAACACGCCCTATCACGGCCGCCTGCCAGGCGGCGGATGGCAGTGACGTCAGTAAGTATCGGAGCCCCCGTCCCGGCTCCGGCCGGGGCGGGGTCTTCGCATCGAAGCCGGCGGCGCCGTCAGCAGAAGACAGAACAAGTAGCGCCATGCGGGCGACGCCACTTCGTGGCCCCGCAGTTCTGCTCGCGATAACGGAACGCTCGGCGCTTCAATGCAAGCCGAAAAACTCGGCGCTGGAGACGGCGCCCGAGGGTCGGATCTTGTTGTTGCTGTTGCTATTCCGCCGGGTGAGCGATCTGGCGGGATGAACGCGCAGATCGAACGGACAGCCACGAGGCGGCGTGGTCGAGATAAAGATAGACGACCGGCGTCGTGAACAACGTGAGAAGCTGGCTCACGATCAATCCGCCGACCATGGCGTAGCCGAGCGGCTGGCGGAGCTCATAACCGACCCCGTGCCCCAGCATCAACGGCACGCCGCCGAGCAAGGCCGCCATGGTCGTCATCAGGATTGGCCGAAAGCGCAGCATACAGGCTTTTCGGATCGCCTCCTCAGGCGTCAGCTTCTCCTCGCGCTCGGCGGCGAGAGCGAAGTCGACCAGCATGATGCCGTTCTTCTTCACGATGCCGATCAGCAGGACCACGCCGATCAGCGCGATCAGACTGAACTCGAAGCCGAAGAGATAGAGAGCGCCCAGCGCGCCGAGGCCGGCCGAAGGGAGGGTCGACAGGATCGTGAGCGGATGGATGTAGCTCTCGTAGAGCATGCCGAGGATCAGGTAGACGGCGATCAGGGCGGCGCCGATCAGCAACGGGATGGTGCTGATCGAGGCCTGGAACGCCTGTGCGGTGCCCGTGAATCCGCCGACCAGCGAGGCCGGGGCGCCGAGGGCCGCCTGCGCCCTGTCGATCGCCGCCGTCGCCTCTCCGAGCGCGACGCCCGGCGCGAGGTTGAAGCTCAGCGTCACCGCAGGGAACTGGCCCTGATGATTGATCGTCAGCGGCGCCACCTTGTCCTGCGTCCAGGTGGCGAGCGAAGACAGCGGCACCTGATCGCCGGTATCGGGCGACTTCACGTAGAGCTCGCGTAGCGTGTCGACGCTGCCGCGCTTGAGCGGCGTGGTCTCCAGTATCACGTGGTAGCTGTTCAGCTGAGTGAAGAACTGAGCCACCTGACGCTGGCCGAATGCGTCGTAAAGCGTGTCTTCGATGGCCTGCGGCTGGATGCCGTAGCGCGCGGCCTGCCGGCGGTCGATCGAGAGCGTCAGCGTCGCGCCGTTGGTCTGCTGATCGCTGGCGACGTCCCGAAGCTCGGGGAGCCCTTTCAGGGCGGCCAGCACCTTCGGGGCGTAATCGTTCAGTTCGTCCAGGTTCGAATCCTGAAGGGTGTACTGATATTGCGTCCGCGTCCGACGCGCGCCCACGCGCACATCCTGCGCGGATTGCAGCAGAAGCGATGCGCCCTCGACCTCGGCGAGCTTCGGCCGCAGGCGGTTGATCACCTCGTCAGCCGACGCGTCTCTCTCCGCCTGGGGCTTGAGCGTGAGGAAGCTGCGTCCGGCGTTCGCTGAGGAGGCGCTTCCGCCGGAGCCGATCAGGCTGCCGACCGTCGCGACCGCGGGGTCCTGCAGCACGATCGCGTCGAGCGCCGCCTGCCGGGCGGACATCTCCGTGAAGGAGATGTCCTGGGCGCCCTCGCTCGCTCCGGTGATGAGACCGGTGTCCTGCTGCGGGAAGAAGCCCTTCGGGATGACGACGAAGAGCGCGCCGGCCGCGGCGATCGATGCGAAGAAGACAAGCAGCGTGACGAAGCGGTGGCGCAAGGTCACGTCGAGCCCGCGGCCATAGGCGTTCAGCAGGCCGTCGAAGCCGCGCTCCACGATCATGAACAGCCGGCCGTGCCGCTCTCCCTGGTGCGGCTTCAGGAAGCGCGCGGCGAGCGTCGGCGTCAGCGTCAGAGAGACGAAGGCCGAGACCGCGATCGCGATCACCACCGTCATCGAGAACTCGCGAAACAGCCGCCCGACGATGCCGCCCATCAGCAGCAACGGAATGAACGCGGCGACGAGCGAGATGCTGATGGAGAGGATCGTGAAGCCGATCTCGCCTGCGCCCTTCAACGCGGCCTGCAGCGGCGACATGCCGTCCTCGATATGCCGGACGATGTTCTCCAGCATGACGATCGCGTCGTCGACGACGAAGCCGACAGCGATGGTCAGGGCCATCAGGGACAGATTGTTGAGACTGTAGCCGACCGCGAACATGACGCCGCAGGCGCCGAGCAGCGACAGCGGCACCGTCAACGCCGGAATGACGGTGGCCCAAACGTTCCGCAGGAAGACGAAGATAACCGCGATGACCAGGGCGATGGTGAGGGCCAGCGTGAACTCGACGTCTTCGAGCGACGCGCGGATCGTTGTCGTGCGGTCGCTCATCACCGCGACCTTCACGGCGGGCGGGAGGGAGGCCGTCAGGCGCGGCAGCTCCGCCTTGATGGCGTCGACCGTGTCGACGACGTTGGCGCCGGGCTGCTTGAAGATCACCAGGAACAGACCGCGCTTTCCGTTGACCCAGGCGGCCTTCTGCACGTCCTCGGCGCCGGCGACGGCCCGCCCCACGTCGCGGACCCGGATCGGCGCTCCATCGCGATAGGCGAGGACCACGTCGTTCCAGGCGTCGGCGTCGGTCAACTGGCCGTCGGCGTAGATCGTGAGAGCGCGTTTCGGTCCGTCGAGCGTGCCGTTCGGGCTGTCGACGGTGACCGTCGCCATCACGCCGCGGATGTCCTCGAGCGTCAGGTTCTTCGCGGCGAGCTTCTGGGGATCGACCTGAACGCGGATGGCGGGCTTCTGTTCGCCGGCGATCGTCACCTGCCCGACGCCGGAGATCTGGCTGATCTGCTGGGCGAGAGTCGTATCGGCGAGGTCGTCGACCTCGGTGATCGGCATCGTGTCGGACTGCACCGAGAGCAGCAGGATCGGCGCGTCGGCCGGGTTCGTCTTCCGGTATGTCGGCGGCGAGGGCAGGTTTTTCGGGAGCTGCCCGCCCGCCGCGTTGATGGCGGACTGAATGTCCTGCGCCGCCGCGTCGATGTTTCGATCGAGCTCGAACTCGGCCGTGACCGTCGTCGTGCCGAGCGCGCTCACGGAGGTGAGCTGCGCGATTCCGGGCACCTGCCCGAACTGGCGTTCCAGGGGCTGGGCGACCGAGGAGGCCATGGTCTCAGGGCTCGCGCCCGGCAGGTTCGCGGTGACCTGGATCGTGGGGAAGTCGATCTGCGGCAGCGGCGCGACCGGGAGTCTCGGAAACGCCGCGAGGCCGGCCAGCAAGAGAGCGGCCATCAGAAGCGACGTCGCGATCGGGCGTCGGATGAACGGCCCGGAGAGGCCGCCGGAGACGCCGTCCTTCATTGCGTGTCGCCCGGTTTCGGGGTGGCTTGCGCAAGCGGGGCGACGGTCGCCTCGGTGGCCGAGACCGCGGTCCCCTGCTCGACGCGGGCGGCGCCGGCGGTGACGACGCGCTCGCCCGGATTCACGCCGTCGTCGATCACGACGACGCCGTCCGCCTGTCGGCGGACCTTGACGGCGCGCCGCTCCGCCACCGAGTCGTCGTTCACCACGAAGACAAAGGCGCTGTCCGCGCCGCGTTGGAGGCCGTCTTCCGGAATTGTGACGACGCCTCGCAGGGTGTCGACGAGGATACGCACCGTCACGGACTGGCCCGGCCAGAGCGCCCCCTCGGCATTCGCGAAGGTCGCCTTCGCCTTGAAGGTTCCGGAGGCCTGATCGATCTGGCTGTTGAGGACGGTCAGCTCGCCGCGCGCGAGCTCCTGGCCGTCGGGAGCAAAGGCCTTCGCCGGCACGACGCCTTTCTTCATGGCCGCCGACACGATCGCAAAATGCCGCTCCGGCAGCGTAAAGACCGCTGTGATCGGATCGAGCTGCGTCAGCGTCACGACGCCGGTCGCGTCGGTCGCCCTGACCAGATTGCCTTTGTCCACGAGCCGGAAACCGGCGCGACCGGTGATCGGCGCCCGGATCGTGCTGTAGTCAAGCTGGAGCTGGGCGCTTTCGACCGCCGCGGCGTCGCCGGCGATCTGCGCCTCGAGCTGGGCGACGGTCGCCCTTTGCGAGTCGAGCTGCTGGCGGGACGCAAAGTTGCTCTGGGCGAGCTGCTGGTAACGGGCGAGGTCGCGCTCGGCGTTGGCGTGCTGCGCCTCGTCCTGCTGCTGCTTCGCCTTCGCCTGATCGAGCGCCGCCTTGTAGGGCCGCGGGTCGATCTGCACGAGCAGGTCGCCGGCGTGGACGGTCTGCCCCTCCGTGAAGGCGACCTGCATGACCTCGCCGTCGACGCGGCTGCGCACCGTCACCAGATTGAGCGGCTGCACGGCGCCGAGGCCGTGCCGGAACACCGGCGCGTCCATCAGGCGCGCCGCGGCGACCTGAACGGGCGTCGGTCTCTTTCCAGGGGCCGCCGGCGGCGTGGAGGCGTCCGCGACCCAATGCGCGCGCCAGAGCCCTCCTGCCGCCAGGAGAACAAGGCCTAGGATGACAGGCAGACGCTTGCGCATTGTGCTTCTATTAAATCGGGCCGGGTCCGGCTGCTGGACCTGACACGATGATAAGCCCGGTCGCCTGCGAAGCCTCTGCTCAATTTGGTCTACAGCAGCCCAAACGACACGCCTGGATTGCAAGCGCCCGGATCGCGAGCGCCGCTGGTTCGATCTCGGTCAGCTTTGCTGGCCGTTCGCGGCGAGGCCGGCGGACCTTATCCGACAAAATTCGGCGGCGCAGATCGATGTCTCAACCGCGAGCGCCCGCCAGCGGGGCGATCGAGGCGAGGTTCCATCGGCCATGGCTTGACGTCAGCGACGTGACGGACAGCGGGGCCACGTCCACGCGCCAGAACGACGCCGGCTCCGCGCCGAGCGCGCTGACGATCGCGGCGCGGACGATGGCGGCGTGCGTGACCGCCACGACCGAGCCTTCGCGACGCCGGAGCGTCTCGAGCCAAGCGCTGGTCCGTCCGAGCACGTCGCGAAGCGTCTCGCCGCCATGGGGCGCGGCGTCGGGGTTCTGAAGCCACGCCTCGAGGCCTTCGGGATCGTCCGCGTGGACGCCGGCCATCGAACGGCCCCGCCACCGCCCGAGATCCCAGTCGCTTAGCGCAGCGTCGACCTCGGCGTCGAGCCCGAGCGCTTCCGCGGTCTGACGCGCCCGCAAGGCGGGGCTCGTCAACGCCCGGTCCGCCCGGACCGGAGGCCGGGCCAGCGTCGCGAGCTTTCTCAGTCCATGCGGATCAAGCGGCTCGTCGTCGGCGAAATCCGCGGCGCGAACCGCCGTCGTCGAGGCGTGGCAGATCAAGGCGACCCGCGTCGTCACCATCTCCGCCCGGCGGCCCCGCGCGCCGGACCGCTTGCATGCCGTCTCAACGCCGCGCCTGGCTAGACCGTCGACGTGCGCAACGGAGCGCGCCGCATACCGGTCTCCGCCGCCCGCTCCGTGAGGAGCCCGAACAGAAGCCCGATCGTGGTCCACATTAGCAGCTGCGCTCCTATCGAGGACAGCCTGAACTGCCAGAGCACGACCGCCGGGAACTGCTCCGGAACCTCGTTCACGCCCGGCAGCCCCACTGCGACGACGATCATCACGACGATATAGCCCAGGGCTGCGACGACGCTCGCGTTCCAGACGCTCATTCGGGAGGACAGATGGCGTTGGAGCAGCGCCGTCCCGATCATCGCCGCCAGGGAGATCGCGATCATCGCGAAGTAAAGCGAGGTCCGCATGCCGAGCGTGCTCGGGTCGCCGACCGCCGGCGGGTTGGCTGGGTATTTGAGGAACGGAACCAGGCCGACTGAGACGAAGCCGGCGATCGCTATGAAGGCGGCGGTCACGCGCGGGCCGGAGTCGCCGAAGCGGCCATGGACGAAGGCGAAGGTGAGCGCGAACAGCCCGCCAAGCGACGAGGCGAAGACGACGACGCCAGTCAGCAGGCCCACGCCGGCCTGGACCGGGCGGCTGACCAACTCGTGTCCGTCCTCGTCGTCGGCATGCTCATGGGCCGCCGTCGCACCAGCGGGGGCGTGCTCGTGCGCTTCCGCCGTGCGGGCTTCGAACGCGATCGCGCTGTCGACGGCTGGCTCACCCGCAATCTTCAGGAAGCCAAAGCATAAAAGTCCGGCGACGAGGCCGACCAGCATGCCGCGAAGCAACAGGGTTCCGGTCACCGTGGTTCTCCAGGATTAGTCTGCGAGGGGCGGAGAACGCCGGGCGCCTGCGCGTCCGACGTTGTGGTCATGCCGACCGTGCTGGAGACCGACGGGGCGCCGGTCACGTCAGCGCCGTCAATGGCAGGGGAAGCCCAGCAGATGGCGGCCATCGTGGAGGAACTCATGGACGAGCGCGCCGTTTCCGCTCATCGAGGTGACGCCACCCTCGGCGCCGAAGAAGTAGATCGCCAGCAACAGGAGCAGCCCCGCGAAGACCGCCCACGGGAGGGCGTCTCCGACCGGGATGGCCGCGGGCTTTGCGGAGGGCGAGAGAACCGCTGCTGTCATGGTTGAGATCCTCGAGTCATCGGTGAAGTTCCAGAGGTTAAGTCGAAACGCAAAAAGCCCTCGCGTTTTCGCTCTATGCGCGAAAATGCCGAGGGCTTTTGTGCCGTATGTCAATTGGCGATGCTGCCAATTTGGGATTATGAATGACGCGCCGCCGCTGTCAATGGCTCTGGTCGATTAATTCAATATCGCGGGGGCTATGAACTAGGAAAGGAGCGCGTCCCCTGACAGAAAATCTTGCCAGATCGCATTGTGCGGCAATTTTAATCTTTGCGCCTCTGTATTGTGCAGCGTTTTGGCCGGCCAGGGTTCTGGAGGCTTGTCCTCGCGGGCGAAGGCGGTCCGCCCGGCCAATTGAACAAGACCAATGGGGCGGCCGGGCCATTCCGCCGTTCAGCCGTGGAGAGTCGCGGGATCGATCGACAGGACCAGGCGTTCGACCCGCACGCCCCCCAAGACGTGGCTGCGCATGATCTCCTCGACGTCCGTCTCCGTCTCGTATCGGTACCAGACACCCTCCGGGTAGAGCACCATCACCGGCCCGTGCTCGCACACGTTCATGCATCCGGCATGATTGATCCGAACGCGCCGCGCGCCGAGCGCCATGCCGAGGCGGCACATATAGTCGCACAATCGCCGGCTGCCGCGGCCGGCGCAGGAGCCGCGCCAATGCGTCTCGGGCCGTTCGTTGCTGCAGCAGAACACATGGACGCGGTAAAGCGGCTCTCCGTCTCCCGGAGAAACCGATGGCGCCGGCGGCGACGTCGTCATCCCGGCTCAAGCGGCGTCGGCGGAGCGGACGACGCAGCGTCCGAAACCTTCGGCGAACTCGGCCCGGTCGAGATTTTTGCCGATCACCACGAATTGCGACATGCGCTGCTCGCTCCCGCCCCAGGGACGGTCCTGGCGCATCGTCGTCAGCATGCGCACGCTCTGAAAGACGAGGCGCTCGTTGAATCCCTGCGCGTTGAAGATGCCCTTCGTGCGGTAGAGATCGTCGCCGCGTTCCTGCGCGACCGCGTTCATCCAGAGGGCAAAGCGGTTGATGTCGATCGGCCGGGTCTCCTCCAGCACGAAAGAGCCGACCGAAGGATCGTGTTCGTGCTCGTGGTCCCCCAGAAACTCGGGATCGACCTCAAGCTTCTGCACGAGATCGAAGGCGCCGACGTTGACGACCTTCGCGATGTCGATCTCGGCGTTCGTCGTGCGGTGGAGCGTGGCGAGCGGATTGAGCTTGCGGATGCGCGCCTCGATCGCCGCGAGCTGCTCTTCCGTCACGAGATCCGCCTTGTTGACGAGGATCACGTCGCTGAAGGCGACCTGCTCGACCGCCTCGTTGCTCTGAGCGAGATTGGCCTCGAGGTTGACCGCGTCGACGACGGTGACGAACGCGTCGAGGCGAATGGCGGCCTTGACCTCGTCGGCCACGAAAAAGGTCGACGCGACCGGCGCCGGATCGGCGAGCCCGGTCGTCTCGATCAGGATACCGTCGAGCGTGCCGGCTCGCTCCTGAAGCCGGCTCAGCGTGTCGATCAGATCGCCCCGCACCGTGCAGCATAGGCAGCCGTTGTTGAACTCCACGAGCTGTTGCGCGTCGTCATGGACCACGAGCTGCCCGTCGATGCTGATCTCGCCGAACTCGTTGACGATGACGGCGAGCTTCTTGCCGTGATCCTCGCGGAGAATGCGGTTGATGAGCGTCGTCTTGCCGGATCCCAGGAAACCCGTGACGACGGTGGCCGGAATGCGATCGGCCTTGCCGGGGATAGTTGGGGTGGACGCCATGATTCAATGCCTTCGTGACAGCGGGAGCGCTGTGAGGAATGGCGGGCGGACCGCTGGGTCCGCCCGCCCATCTGTTCAGGCCGGGATCCGACGATGTCGGGATCCGGCCGGCGCGGCGGACTACTCGGCCGCGACCGGCTCGGCCTGGGGCGCTTTGCTCTTCCGCTTCGTCGCTGCGCCGCCCGGCGTCGCCACCACGGTTTTGGTCATCGCGGCGATGCCCTCCTCCATGATGATCTTTCGGTTCGCCGGCGGCAGCTTGTCGCCGCGCAACTGGTCGTAGGGGACCACCACCCAGCAGGCGCAGCCCCAGATGCACTCGCCCGCCATGCCTTCGAAGCGGATCGCCGGCTCAGACAGCATGGGTCCGATGTCGATCAGCCAGGCGTGCTCGTTGAGCTTCTCTTCCCAGGACAGCTTGTCATAGACTTTCTGGCTGCTCCAGAACGCTTCGAGATCGGTCTTCGCCACTCCCGGCAGGATGACGTTCGCGTAGGAGGTCAGCGCGTCAAAGAACTCGTGCGTAGAGACATGCAGCGACGATTCCGAGTCGAGCATGTACTTCTTCGAGACGACCTCCCGGAAGGTCTTGGCGATATCCTCCATCGGCATGTTGCGAGAGCCATAGATCAGGACCTCGGCGTAGTCGGTCTTGAAGCCGTCCCTCAGGCCGTCGTACTTCGGCACGAAGTCGATCCACTGGTTGACGACGGCCTCCCATTTCGACGGGGCTTCGCCGGGAAGGACCTGCACGCCGGGATGGGTGAGCTTGGCGACGTCGAACAGCGTCCAGCTCCGCGACTTGGAGCTGACCGTCTCGTGCGGCGCCCCGGTCAGGCCCGCGGGACGAAGCGCCCGGAACAGGTCGCGGCCGTTGTCGGCGACGACGAAGCGCATAAAGGAATCCGCGACGAAGCGGTTCGTGACCATCTCCTTGAAGCTCTGGCGGATGGGGGCCTCGCCCGTCGTGGTGTAGGCCGTCAGCCGCTGCCAGCTCTGCTCGGGGTTCACGACGAAGAAGCCGCCGGTGAAGGGGCTGCGGTAGAGGTCGCCCCAGACCGCGGTGACGCCGGCGTTCTTGTCGTCGTCCAGCATGCAGTCGAGGTCGTTCAGCGTGGTGTAGAGCGCCGGGCTGTCCTTGTAGGTCTCAGGATCGCCCGAGTGCGGCAGCTGACCCACGCCGATCACCGGGATGCGGCGCCCGAGCTTCACGTTCGACAGATGGCGGGCGAGGTCGACGACCATGCCGCTGCCGGTGCCGCCGGCCATGCTGAAGCAGACCGTCACCAGCGAGGGCAGGCCGGCCTTCTCGATGTGGTCGACGAACTTGCGCAGCGCCGCGTCCATCGGGCGGTCGCCGGCATAGTAGGCGTTGGCGTAGATGCCCTTCGCCACCGCGCGGGGGAAGTGCTCGCCCGCCTTCGGCATCTCGTATTTCTTCGGAACATACGATTCGAAGTTCGGATTCCAGTAATAGCGCGGATACTCGAGCTTCAGGAACTCGCGGGTCCGGTTCATGCCCTCGAAGAACTCTTCCTTCTCCGGCACGGGCAGGGCGACCGACTGGAACAGGAAGCGGTCGCTGGGGATGCCGCGGGATTCCAGGCGCTTGATGAAGGCGGCGGCGTAGTCCTGCGCGAGCCCCATGTCCTGATCGCCGATGTCGACGACGAGGGCGGCGAAGGTCGCGCGGGGATCGGCGAGGTGATCCTCGATCTCGCCGGTGCGCAACAGCGCCTCCACATAGGCGGCGCCCGTGCGTCCGATGCCGACGACGTGCATGCAGTGCGGCGCCTGGACGCCTGTCGCACTGTGGTAGAGAGATGCGGACATCATGTTCTCCTGCTGTGGCTGGCTGTGCGGCGTTACGCGGCGTGATCGCGGTGCGTGTCGACGCCCGTTGACTTCGTGACGATCAGCATCTGATCGAGAATGTTTCCGTGAGATCCAGGAATCCGAGATCTCTCAGGATGTGCGCGACGGACGTCGCCCGATTGTTCGAGACGTAGAGCATGTAGTCTTCGACGAAGAGCCCCGGGTCCGTCGATATTGTGCCGTCGTCGATCAGGCTGACGCCCTTCTCGAGATCTTCTCTTGCGAGCCGTGCGGTCCAGATCGGGGATTCGATGTAGATCGCCTCGTCGGTCGCCCGCGAAATCTGTAGGAACTTGCCGCCGGTGATTGTCGTCACCTTCGCGCCCGCTCCGTATTTCTCCATAACCTTCGACCAATCGAGCGGCATCCTGCGATCTCCAGCGATCAGGCGGCGTGGGCGGGGCGAGCGTCGCCCTCTTGCGGTGCCGGCCTGGGTCCGCCCCTCAGGTCGTCGAACGGCACGGCGATCCATCCGTCGCTGCCGGGCAGACTGGCCCCCGCCATGCCTTCGAGGCGGGTCGAGGGCTCGCTGAGAAGCACGCCCCGCTCGAGCAGAAGCGCGTGATCGAGCGCCCGTTCGCTCTCGTCCGTCGCGTCGTAGGCGTCGCGCGCCGTGTAGAAGAGGTCGAGGTCGGTCTTGGCGATCGACGGCAGGATGAATTGCACCGAGCCCTTGCGCCCGCCGCCCGCCACCTGCGGAGGGACATCGGGCGAGAACGCCGCCTCGAGCGCTGCTGCGTCGGCTGCGGCCTCCGGCGCGTCGGGGGCGGCGACGCGGAGCTCGATGAACTCCGGCTGAAAGGTCGGAAGAAGGCCCAGCCGCGATGGGAGAGTGGGATCCAGGGGGATAGCGCCCTCCACGCCGTCGGCGAAGCCCAGCATGTGGATCCACTTCGGGCCCCAGGGCGTGCGCGCCGCGGAATGCTGGGTGGAGGGCGCTGCGACCCAATTGAGCAACCGCAGCGTCTCCCAGAGATTGGCGCCGCCCCTCGCGGTGAGCAGCGAGGCGATCTCGCTGGTCACTCGCTCGTGGGTGGCCGCAAGGTCGCCCGTGCTCTCCCAGACATGCTGCTGCGGCACCACCAGAAGGCCGGCGGTGAACGGGTTTCGGAAGAGCTCGCCGCAGGCGGTGACGACGCCCTGGTTCTTGCCCTCGTCGCCGAAGCAGTCGAGTTCGTTCAACAGCGGATACATCGCCGCGCCGCCCTGCATCAGCGCATCGCCGGCGCATGGCAGGACGCCGAGGCCGACCATCAGGGCCTGCCGACCGAAGACAACGTTCGACAGGTGGCGGACGAGGTCGACGATCATGCCGCCGCCGACGCCGCCGGCCATGCCGAACACGGTGCAGACGATCGACTGCGCCCGGCTCGCTTCGACCCTGGCCCCGAACCGGCTCAGCGCAGACTTCAAACTCCGTTCGCCGTCATAATAGGCGCGGCCGTAAACGGCCTTGGCGTAAGCGCGGGCGACGCCCCCCGCAGGCTGCGGATCCCCGATTGACGATGGGAGCCAAGCCGTCGCGTCCGGCGTCCCGTGGGCCATCGGGTATTCAAGCTTCAGAAACTCCGGGTAGCGCCCCAAAGCGTCCAGGAGTTCGCTGCGGGACGGAGCCGCCAGCTCGATGATTTCGACGTCCGCGCGATCGGCCGGCAGCCCCCTGGCCGCCTCGCGAACGCCATCGAGGTCCTGATCGCCGATGTCGATCACGAGCGCGGACATCTTCGGACCGGTCGACGGCAGCGTGCGCAATACTTCCGCGACGATGTCGGCGCCCGCCTTGCCCACGCCGACCAAATTTACGCAAAACGGAATCCGTTCTTCATTCCCGACGCGGTGAACGCCACGACGCAAAGCATCGAGCTTTCGCCGTTTCAGTTTTTCTTCCATTGATAAAGACATGACTGTCCTTTCGCAGGATCCGGAAATCCAGCAATGCTTCAGCGTCGACCAAGAAAACTGCCGGAAACGCAAAAACCCCCGATTTTTCGCGAGATCGCGAAAAATTCGAGGGCTTTTATGCCGATGTCAGTGTGGCTTTATTGCCGCGATGGAACGGTAGAAGACAGCTGCGCGCCTTGTCAACGGGAGCGTCGGCCGCAATTTTGCGCAACAAGGCCGCTCGGCGCCTATGGTTCGCGCATGATTTAGGAGCGCCTGACGCGGGCGCGGCCAAATCTCCCTGCGTCGGTATGCAATTTGCAAAGTGTCCGCCAACCTGACTTTATGAAACGGCGGCGTCGAGCATTTTGCGGCGCCCGCCGTAACGGCGCCCTATGGTCGGCTCCGCGGCATGGGGAAATCTGTGAGCGCCTGAGAGGTTCTAGACCAACGACCCGATTGAGCCCTGGATTGCGACGATTGAGAGACATCAGCCATGCGCAAGACGACTCAAGCTCCTTGGAAGGTTGGTGTGCTGTTCTCCCAGACGGGATGCACGGCCGACATCGAGCGAACCCAGTTGCATGGCACGCTCATGGCGATCGAGGAGATCAACGCCGCGGGCGGGGTTCGCGGCCGAGAGATCCGTCCGATCGTCTACGATCCGGGCGCGGGAAGCGTGCCCTACGCGTACCTCGCCAAGAAGCTGATCGTCGAAGACGGCGCCACGTCGATCTTCGGCTGCTACACCTCGGCGAGCCGGAAGGCGATTATCCCGGTGATGGAGCGCCTCAACGGGCTGCTCTGGTATCCCACGCCCTATGAAGGCTTCGAGTATTCGCCGAACGTGATCTACACCGGGGCGGTTCCGAACCAGAACAGCTCCGAACTCTGCCGCTTTATGATGCAGACCTACGGGCCGCGGTTCTACCTGATAGGATCCGACTACGTGTATCCGCGCCGATCGAACCGCCTCGTGAGGGAGTTTCTCGCGGGCGCCGGCGGTTCCGTCGTGGGCGAGCGCTACGTTGGAATCCGCGCCCGACGCCAGGATTTCACGCCAATCATGCGGGACATCGAGGACGTCGGCGCCGACGTGATCTTCTCCACTGTCGTCGGGGAGGGCACGAGTTTCCTCTATCAAGCCTACGCCGACGCCGGCTTTGATCCGACGCGGATGCCGATCGCGAGCCTGACGACGACCGAGGCCGAGATCGAGGCGATGGGATTCGACGTCGGCGAGGCGCACATCACCGCTGCATGCTACTTCGCCGGCATCGAAAGCCCGTCCAACACCGCCTTCGTGAACGGGTTCAAGAAGCGTTTTGGCGAGGCTTCGACCAACGCATGCGCCGAAGCAGCCTATTTTCAGGTCCATCTGTTCGCGCGCGCGCTCGAGAAGACGAATTCGCTTGCGACGGACGACCTGAGGCCGCTCGTGCTGGGGTCGACATTCGATGCGCCTCAAGGGCGCGTGCGGATCAACCCGGCGTCAGGGCATACCGATCTCTGGACGCGGATAGGGCGGGCGAACCGACGAGGTCAGTTCACGCTGTTGCGTGAGGTGCGGACGCCGGTGCAGGCCGACCCCTTCATGATCTGCGCCGAGCCGGCTCAACTCAAGGCATGACGCCGCGGCGGACGTTCGAGACGAGCGATCCGCCGGCGCGCGTGGAGACCCATGATGGATTTTGATCGAACGGGGCAGGGCGGCCCCATGCACGCTGCTCAGGCTCGCGAAGCCAATGATCTGGACGTCATCGTCGTCACGGCGCTCGACGATCAGGGAAGCTTCCTCGTCCGGGAGCTTCAGCGCCTGCGTTTGAGGGTGCGGCACGTCTGGCCGTCGGGCGGCTCCCTGCCGGTCGAGGCGGACGTGATTTATTGCGACTACTCCGATGATCTGTCGCTCCGCATCCCGTGGCCTATCGGCGAGGCGCAAGCCGCGCTCGTGGCCATCCTGCCTCAGACCGACTCCTTCGGATCGGAGGCGCTCGAAGCCGCGACGCCCGACGCGGTGCTGGCGCGGCCCTTCACCGCGAATGCGATACGGGCGAGCCTGATCATGGCGCGAAGCCAGTTCCGCTACGAGCAGCGGCTCCGCAACAAGGTGGATCGGCTCGAGGAGAATCTGCGCTCGACGCGCACGATCGAACACGCCAAATCCATCCTCATGGCGGTACGGGCCCTGGACGCGGAGCAGGCTTACGCCGTCATGCGGAGTCAGGCGATGGCGAGGCGGGTGCCCGTCAGCGCGGTCGCTGCGGCGATCGTCTCGTCATCGGAGATCCTGAGCGACGAGCCCTCGCACAGCTAGAACCGCGCGAGGAGCCGATAGCGGAGGAAGGCGCGTCGCGCTCCCGCGCGGCGCGCAATCGGCGGCTTAGGGCTTGGCGGCGACGCTAGCCAGGCACCCGCGACACCCGGCGGGCTTCCATCCAGCCCTTCAGCCAGGCGTCGCGTCTCGCGACGTCCTTATAGGGACAGCGGCGCATCTCGACGCCCGCGGCGTAGGCCTCGCGGCCTTCTTCTTCGATACCGTTCAACGCTCATCTCCTGCGATTGCTGTGTTCTATATAGGAAATCCGATCGCGGCGCGTCGGCATCTCCGGCCCGTCTGCGCTTTCTGCGACCATTTGCGGGAGATCGGGGCGCCGCACGGGCGGCGTGCTTCCGCGTTTCATGCATTCCGGACCCGGCCCGGCCAGGCGTGGAGCCGGTCTCGCCGACGGTCGGCGGCGCCTCAGTCTGGACCATCGGAGCGGTCGACCAAGGCGGCGCCGCGTGCCAGACTTTCAGCCGCTGCGGCTCCGCCGCCAACAGACGACGATCGCCAGAAGGCGACGGGACCTCCAAGGGTGAGGAAGACGCCATGATCAAGTTGCTGTCCGCCATGGCGCGGATCGTCGGCGCGGTGGGGCTCGCGTTCGCGGCGCCGGCGGCGTTCGCGGCTGATTACCCGACCCGGCCCGTGGTCATGATCGTGCCGTTCGCGCCCGGCGGCTCCACCGACCTCGTGGCTCGACTCGTCGCCGCCAAGATGAGCGACGCGCTGAAGCAGCAGGTGATCGTCGAGAACCGCGGCGGCGCAGGCGGAAACCTGGGCGCCGCCGCGGTCGCGAAGTCCGCGCCTGACGGCTACACCATCCTGATGGGGACGGTCGCCACCCATGCGCTCAACCCGGCGCTCTACAAGAAGAAGGCCTATGACGCGGAGAAGGACTTCGCGCCGGTCACGTTGCTCGTGAACGTCCCGAACGTGCTGACGGTCAACCCCAACTTCGAGGCGAAATCGGTCAAGGAGCTGATCGAACTCGCCAGGAAAGAGCCGGGCAAATACGCCTACGCGTCGTCCGGCAACGGGTCGCCGCTGCATCTTTCGGGCGCGTTGTTCGAGAAGCTCGCCGGCGTGAAGCTCATCCACATCCCCTACAAGGGCTCCGGTCCGGCCCTGGTGGACGTGATCGCGGGGCAGGTGCCGATCCAGTTCGACAACCTTCCGTCCTCGGTCGAGCACATCAAGGCCGGGAGGCTGCGCGCGCTGGGCGTGACGACCGCGCAGCGGGCGCCGAGCCAGCCAGACATCCCCACGATCGCCGAGACGCTCCCGGGTTACGAGACCTACTCGTGGAACGCGCTGTTCGCCCCGGCCGGAACCCCGAAGGAGATCGTCGACAAGCTGCACGACGCCGGCGTTGCGGCCGTGAACGACCCGATGGTGAAGGCGAAGCTTTCGGATGCGAGCGCCGTCATCGTCGGCTCGACGCCCGACGAACTGGCCGCGCATGTCACGAAGGAGCTCGCGAAGTGGGCGCCCAACGTGGCGGATTCAGGCGCCCAGATCGACTGACCGGATCGGGAACGGCGCTGAACGCCCTCATCCGTCTTTGGTCAGCATGTATCCGACTCCCCAGAGGGTCCGGATCATCGCGCCTTCGTCATCGCCCAGCTTGCGACGGAGATAGCGGACATAGACGTCCGCGACCTTCGTGCGGCTATAGTCGGACGCATCCCGGCTCTCGCCCCGCAGCGAGACGTCGGCTTCGCCGCGCAGCACAGTGAGCGGCGTCCTCAGCTCATGGCTGACGTCGCCAGAAATCGCGAGCGCTGCTCGTTCAGCGCCTCGAGTTGCTCGTTCGTCCGCCTTAATTCGCTCGTGCGGCCCTGGGGAGTCTCTATGCATCGTGTCGTGATCGTGGCCGCCGCGCTCAGCCTGACGGCGTGCGCCAGATCGCCTGACGGCGCCGCACCATTCTCCGCCAGCCAGTCAGGGCTCGAAGGCTATTCGTGCGGGCGGCTCGGCGAGGAAAGCCTCCGCCTGAGTGCGGCGCTGGCGACAATTCAGACGCAGCAGGAAAAGCTTCGGCTGAAGGCCGAACAGGACGCGGTTCAGAGGGCTTCGACGATCAAGCGCTGCGACGCGCCCCGTTTCCAGGCGGCCGCCGCCCCGATCCAGCGGCACACGGGATACTGAAGGGCGAGCCTCCGGGCGCACGCCGCGCTGAGCCCCGGCTTCAGCGCCGCGGACGCCGCGATGTCGTCCGCTGTCCGTCCTCGGTCAGATCGCGGCGGGCGATCTATGATGCGGCTTGCGCCAGCATCCGGTTGTCGACCGGAAACACGACGAGGTCGGTCTCGGGCGCCGCGGAAGCGCGTTGTTCGATAATCGCGAGCTGCCTGGAGAGCTTATCAAGGCGCACGTGGAAGCCGAGCTTTCGAAGCAGCTTCGTGGCGCGTTTGGCGCCGAACGCCCGCCCTCGAACGGCCCGGCGCGTTCCAGTGTCGTTCCCGCCATGCGTCGTCTGAACGAAGGCGTTCTTCGTGGCGTCCTGAATGACCGGCCGACGCTTATGCATAAAAACGTGCCGATCCGACACATCGAAGATGGTTCGCGGGTTCGAACGCGTGGAGATGTAGGCCAGACCCACGCTGGCGTTCGGCGCGATGACGGCCTTCAGGCCCACCGTCTCGGCGGTCTGAGCGATGTCAAGAATATATCCCTTACAGAGCGAGATGCAGAAATCGTCATGCTCGGGACGCACGTATCGCCTGAGGTTCGCGATGAAATCCTGAGAGACAGCGTCGTCGTCGTCGATCCGGAATGTGCCAAACGCATCCTGGCTGGTGATCATCTTCTGGCAGATCAGAGACGACAGATCGCTCATCTTAAAATTTTGTTCGCTGACAAAAGTCACTTTCAGATAATCCCGCGACCGGCAGATCCTGCGTAACTTGGACTTGAACGATCTCGGTAGCAGGGATGGCGCGACTATCAGTATTTTGAAGTCTTTATCGGTCTGTGCATCGAGAGACGAAAGGCATATGCTCTTAAGGAGCACCAGTCTTTGATGTAGTCTCTTCTCGTCAAGTATATATGAGAAGTATGACTCTATCGGAAGGTTCTTAGAGATCTTGAATGGATTGTAAGTTGTTGAGAGGACTGAAAATCGAATAATTCCGACGATCGCGTTCCTTTTTGGAGGCGCCTTCGCACTGTCCGGCCTGAAACGCCTTGGCGCCAGATTGTATACCGACCGTGTTACCCTCCGACAGCGCTTGATGATCGGGTGATCGCTCTTGAGAAAGCGGCCGAAGGGAATCTGCATTGCGCCGGCCGTCTCACCTTGGAACGAGGTAGACCACAACTTTCGATAGCGGATAGCGATGCGTCAAGAGCATCGAGCCGGCTTTTCTTGCGGCGAAGATCGAGCGAAGCGTCATGCGCTTCGGGCTGGACCGTTCTTGGGGACTGTCGGCTGTCGCCGGCGGCTGCAGCGCTCGTTCTCTTGTAGATGGCGGCGAGCGACGACGGCGTCGCCATGACGAAGCTTCGTGATCACGGCGAATCGGTGGACTTCCAGTTCATTGAAACTCTTCCGGGCGGCGCGCCGATCCATGGCGTTACAGGCGAGCTGGCCGAAATTCGGGGTGGTCTGCGGTCAGCCGGACGCGCAAAGGCGATGCGGTGATGCGCCAGGTCGGGGAGCGGGAGCTCGGCGCGTCAGAGCTCGCATCACGATATTGTCAGGTCGAAAGGACAGAGCCCGGACGGCGGCTTATGGCGAAGATCGACGCCAGACCGCGTCGTGCGACGAGCAGCGTGGAGGACCCGGGCCTCCGCGCCCGCTCTTTTCTGGCGGCGAGACCCGACGTTGTGAAGAGAAAGAGCGCTCGCCTTGAGCTTTTCAGGATCGGGCTCTCATTTAAGACCCCAGCGTTCCTGGAGCGGCCGCTGCTACGCCGCGCGAAACTCTCTGAACGAGATCAGCCTCTGGCTGTTCTCGTCCCAAAGGGTCAGCGGAACGCATTTCAGGCTCTGGAGAAGAGTCAGCCGACCGACGTCGCGCAGCTCCGGGATGTCCCGCAGCACGTCAGGCAGACGATAGAAGGGAATGCGGCTCGACAGATGATGGACGTGGTGGACGCCGATGTTCGCCGTCAGCCATCGCAACGCAGCCGGCAGATGATAGTGCGAACTGCCGTAAAGCGCCGCTTCGGAGGAATCCCAGTCGTCATCGATCCGCCAATGCGTTCGGTCGAACTGATGCTGGACGAAGAACAGCCAGACGCCGGCCGAGGCTCCAAGCGCCACGACGGGTAGCTGGATCATGAAGAACGCCCCGGCCCCGACGGTCCACGCCATCAGAGCCGCCAGCAAGGCGATGGCCGTGTTCGTCGTCATGGTGCTGAGCCAGAGCGCGCGCCCCTTGCGCATGAAACCCACCGGAAGCCGGCCCTGCAGGATGAAGACATAGGCCGGTCCGAGGCCGAACATGACCGCGGGGTGGCGGTAGAACCGGTAGCGGAAGCGTCCCCAGGCCGAGCGCGCCCGATATTCCGCGACGGTCAGCGTATCGATGTCGCCGACGCCGCGATGGTCGAGATTGCCCGACGTCGCGTGATGCACGGCGTGGCTGCGCTTCCAGTGATCGTAGTCCGTGAGGGTCAGCACGCCGATGGCGCGGCCGATCCAGTCATTCGCCGATCGGTTGGCGAAGAACGCGCCGTGCCCGCAGTCGTGCTGAACCATGAAGAGGCGCACCAGCAGACCGGCGGCCGGCGGGATCATCAGGAGATAGACCCACACCAGGCCGTAGCGCAGCGCGACGGCCATGACCGCCCAGGCCGTGGCGAACAGCGCGACGGTCAGGCCGACCTCGTAGAGGCTGCGCGCCATGTTCGGCCTCTGGTAGGCCCGAAGCGTCCGCCGCAGCGCGCTTGCGTCCAATCCGACGGGCCGGCTGTCATCCGCCGCCATGGCGCAATCGCTTTCTCTGCGCCGAGGGCGGCCAGCGTTGAAGAAATCGGATCATCGAGGGCGCGCGGTGGTCCGGCGGCCCTTCTGCGAGAGCAGGCTATCGCGCGAATGCGCCTGAAACACGAGGCGACGTCGACTCCTAGCATTTTCCTGAGCGGTCAGGTTGTTTAGACGCCGAACGTTTTGGTGATGGCCGCGCGCAAGTTCATCATACTGGCCGCCGCCCTTTCAGGGTGGCCATGGGGCCGAGCGGGATCGGGAGCCCCGGGGGACTGCGCGCCCCTTACGTCGAAGCGGCCATTGTGACGTCTTAGGGGTCGGACCGGCCGGGAGATCGCTCAGGGCCCCGCATGTCGCTGGTCGGTCTCCAGGCGGCAGAACACCGGGGTGGAGTTGGTGTGGCCGCACTCCGCGCGCAGGGCGTGAAGCCCCTTGCCCGGCGCCGCGATCCGTTCGGCCCACGCCGAGTCCTCCCGGGTCGCCGGGCCGAATATCACCTTTCCGTTGTCGGTGACGGTGATGCTCGATGTGCTGTTGATCCGCGTATTGTTGGTCCGGACCGATGCGATGACATGCAGCCCGTCATCGTTCTGGGCCTGCACATCGGCGACGTCGTAGTCCCGGCCCTCGGTCAACGACGAACCGGAAGCAAGTGACGGTGCGAAAAATAATATTGACGAAATAAGAATAACATATGGTCTATGACGCACCATCGCCTCCTCCTCCCTTTAGAGTAGAAGTCCGACTCTTTGAGGTGAGGCCGTCAAGTTTATTATTCCTTATGCGATAGCGCAGCGAGGCTGCGGGCTCGCCCGATCATGAACGCGAACGCATTTCAGTTGTCTCGGCCGTCGTAGCTGCGAGACTTTCAACGAATGAGCCGCTTGCGCACAACCGGCTTTCCGCCGCCGAGCGGCGCGCCATAACATCGCAAAACAGGAGGAAGGCATGCCCTACAACATCATCACCGAAGACGGCCGCCGCCGCATCCATCACGCCCGCACCGCGAGGGAGGCGCTCGAGGTCGCGGCGAGGGAACGTGAGGCGCATCCCGATCTGAGGATCGTATCGAGCGAGGGAACGGTGCTGCCGATCGACCGGCTCGAGCTGATGGCGCGCGCCGAGGACATGGCTTCGGCGCGGCCATCGAAGTCGGCGGCCTAAGCCCTGCGTCCATCCGTCGAGCGGCGCTTGGGAGGTCGACGAAAGCGCGATGAGACGCTGCGCGCCCTGGCGATAGCGCCAGCGGCTTGCCGAGAAGGCCGCCTTGCGCGCCCCGAAACCTTATTCGCCCGGGACGATCTCGACGGCGTCGGCGCGGCGCCGATCGCGGATCGCGCCCAGCAGACGGTTAGTCACCGCCCAGAAGCCTGCGTGGTTGCCCTTGTGGTAGGGCGAGGTCGCCGGCAGCGCGGCGAGCAGCCTGGCGTGGGCGGCGCCCAGATTGTGGTAGGGCAGACGCGGCAGCAGGTGATGCAGCGCATGGTAGCGCAGGCCGACCGGGGCCCACAGCATCGGGAGCGTCGCCGGCGGCGGTACATTGACCGAGTCAAGGAACTGACCGGTCGAGGTCATCTCGTCGCCGTCGTTCTCCCAGTGATGGGCGGCGAGCGTGCGCACCTGGTTCAGCACGGCGACCGTTGAGCCCAGAGCGAGCGCCGTGAGGAAGACGCGCCACGGGATCACGCCGAACACCGTCAGCCACACGAAGGCCGTCGCCCAGAGCCAGCAGGCGGCCTCCAGCGTCAGCCAGAGCGGCAGCTGGGCCGCGGTCGGCATGTCGCGCCTGAACTGCGGGTTGATGGCGAGCGCCGAGAAGCGCTCGACGACGATCTTGCGGAATGGCGGGATGACGGCCGCGAGCGGCGTGAGCACGCCGAAGCGAAGCAGCACGCCAAGCGGGGCGAGCGCGGAAACAGCGATGAAGCCGATCACATGCCACACCGTCTGGCGGGCGAGCGGCATGTATTCGGGGTCGAGGACGGTGCCGTAGCGCGACTTGGAATGGTGCTGATTGTGCACGCCCTCATACATCAGCGACGGCACGAGATAGGGCACGCCGATCAGCACGTTGTAGCCCGCCTTGAAGCCCGGCACGTCCTGCGCGCGCAGGTGGCTGACCTCGTGGATGAAGCTGATCCCCCGGTAGAAGGCGAGCACGGCGAGCACGAAGGAGATCGAGCGCAGCGGCGCGTTCGGCAAAAGAAGGGCGCCTGCGAAGCTCGCATAGGCCACCGCCGTGGTCGCGATCAGGTCGGCCCAGTAGATCGCGGGCCGCGCCTTGGCGAGGTCCGCCGTCAGCTTGTAGGCGGCTCCGGCGAGCTGGCGCTCGGACTGCGGGTCGGCGGTGAGGGTTTCGACTGACAAGACGGTCGTTTCCATCGGTCTCGTGGAGGACGCGCCATTCTCTCTTGGAGAAGCGCCGATATTGAGGCGGCAGAATACCACCGCCCACCGGCCAGCGCGAGCGCCGGCGGGCTCACGAAATGCAACGGAGCGTTGCGAAGGAAGGGTCTTGGATTGCGGCGGCGCTATTTCGCCTTCGCCGCGGCATGGGTCTTCTCGTCGATCTCGAGAGCGGCCTTCAGCTTCGAGCGGATGGCGTTCTGCCGGCCAAGGCCCGCGATCTTCGCGCCCATCAGGTCGGTCACGTAGAACACGTCGACGGCGCGCTCGCCGAAGGTCGCGACATGCGCCGAGGCGATGTTGAGGTTGAGCTTGGAGATGGCGTCGGTGAGGTCGTAGAGCAGGCCGGGGCGGTCGAGGCCGACGACCTCGACCACGGTGTGCCGGTCCGACCAGGCGTTGGTGACGTTGACCTCCGGCGGAATCTCGAACGGCCGGGTTCTGCCGCGCGCGGTCGCCTTGTTGCGGTTCGCGACGATCTCGAAGAGGCGAATCTCTCCGCGCAGGGACTGCTCGACGCTCGTCGCGATCCGCCGGGCGCGGCGGAGCTCGTCCTCGTCGTCGGGGAAGGCGCGGCCGATGAAGATGGCGTCGAGCGCGAAGCCGTCGGTGGTCGTATTGATGTGGGCGTCCATGATGTTGGCGCCGGCGGCCGCGCAGGCGCCTGCGATCACCGAAAGCAGCTTCGGATGGTCGGGCGCGATCACGGTGAGCTCGGTCACGCCGCGGAACGCGTCGGTCGAGACCTCGGTGGCGAGCTTCTCGCCGCCGGCGTCCGCCCCGATCAGCAGGCGGGCGTGGCGCGCCGCGCGCTCGGGCTCGATCTTGAGCCAATAGGGAGCGTAATGCCGCAGGGCGTAGGCCTCGAAATCGGCGTCGCTCCAGTCCTGCAGCCGGGCGCGCAGATCGGCCTTGGCGTGTTCGACGAGGCTGCGGCGGTCCCCTGTGGAGTGACCGCCGGTCAGCACCAGCTCCGTCTCCCAGTAGAGGGTGCGCAGCAGCTGGCCCTTCCAGCCGTTCCAGACCCCGGGACCGACCGCCTTGATGTCGCAGATCGTCAGGATCATCAGCATCTTGAGCCGCTCGGGGCTCTGCACGATCTTGGCGAAATCCTCGATCGTGCGGCGGTCGGAGAGATCGCGCGACTGGGCGACGATCGACATCGTGAGGTGCTGCTCGATCAGCCAGGCCACGGTGTCGGTCTGCGCGGGGCTGAGGCCGAGGCGCGGACAGAGCCTGCGGGCGATCCGGGCGCCGGCGATCGAGTGATCCTCGGGGCGCCCCTTGGCGATGTCATGCAGGAACAGCGCGACATGGAGGACGACCCGGTCGCGGATCGTCGGCGCCAGTTTGTTCGCGAGCGGATGACTGTCGGCCGCAGCTCCCGCCTCGATCTCGGCGAGGACCCCGACCGCGCGCAGCAGGTGCTCGTCCACCGTGTAGTGGTGGTACATGTTGAACTGCATCATCGCGACGACGCGGCCGAAATCCGGGATGAAGCGGCCGAGCACTCCGGTCTCGTTCATCCGCCTCAGCACCTTTTCAGGGCTGCGGCGCGAGGTCAGGATCTCGAGGAACAGCGCGTTCGCCTCGGGATTGTCGCGCAGGGCGCCGTCGATCAGCTTCAACGACCTGGTGACGAGACGGATCGCGTCCGGATGGAAGGCGAGGCCGTGCGCGTCCGCGATCCGGAAGAAGCGGATCAGCTCGACCGGATCGCGCGCGAAGACCTGGTCGTCGCGCACGTTGAGGCGGTCGGCCTCGATGACGAAGCCCTCGCTCTCCTTCGGCGTGCTGCGGCGCGCCGATTTGCGGAAGCGGGTGAGGAAGCGGTCGAGCTTGGGCTTCGGCTTCTGCTGCCGCTCCTCCAGCGCATGGCAGAGGATCGCGGTCAGGTCGCCGACGTCCTTCGCGACCAGGAAGTAGTGCTTCATGAAGCGCTCGACGTCGCGGAGGCCGGGATGCTCGGTGTAGCCGAGCGCGACCGCGATCTCGCGCTGCAGATCGAAGGACAGGCGCTCCTCCGCCCGGCCGGTCACGAAATGAAGGTGGCATCGGACCGCCCAGAGAAAATCCTCGCACTTCTTGAACAGTCGGAGCTCCGCCGCGGAGAACAGGCCGACCCCCACCAACTCGTTCACGTCGCGAACGCGGTAGACGTATTTCGCAATCCAGAACAACGTGTTGAGGTCGCGCAGGCCGCCTTTGCCCTCCTTGACGTTGGGCTCGACCAGGTAGCGCGAGGCGCCTGCGCGCCCGAGCCGCTCGTCGCGCTCCGCGAGCTTGGCGGCGGCGAACTCGCCCGCCGTGCCCTCGATCACCTCGGCGTCGAAGCGTCGGATGAGCTCGTCGACCAGGGCCTCGTCGCCCGTGACGTAGCGCGCCTCCAGAACGGCGGTGCGGATCGTCATGTCGGCGTGCGACAGGCGAATGCATTCGTCGATCGAGCGCGTCGCGTGACCGACCTTGAGCCCCATGTCCCACAGCGTATAGAGCATGGCCTCGACCACGCTCTCGCCCCAGGCGGTCTGCTTGTAGGGAAGCAGGAACAGCAGGTCGACATCCGATCCCGGCGCCATCGAGCCGCGGCCGTAGCCGCCGACCGCCGCCACCCCGAGACGCTCGCCCGACGACGGGTTGACGCGGGGATAGAGCTCGGTCGTGGCGTGGATGAACAGCGCCGAGATGATCCCGTCCATCAGCGCCGAGAGGCGCTCCGCGCAGGCCGTGCCCGCGCCGTCTTCGTTCAGCCAGAGCCGGGCGGTCTCACGGCCTTCGGCCAGCGTCCGCTTGAGGCTCGCCACCACCGCGAGCCTGAGCGCGTTCGAATCGCCGCGATGCTTGCGCGCAAGTGCGGCCAGCGCTTCGACGATCGCGTCCCGGTCCACGATCTCCCGGCTGGTGCGCGAGGCGCGCAGGCGTTGGCGGACGGTGGACATTGGCGCTCGCAAGATCAGGCGGATCGTTAGGGCAGGGCAGCGCAACATAAGGGTCGCGCGGTTAAGGCGCCATGGACGCCTTGCGAGATCGACCGCGAAGCGTCTGCTTTCGCGGAAGGTCAGTCCTTGCGCAAAGCCTTCAGCCGATAGAGCGCCTCGAGCGCCTCGCGCGGCGTCAGGGCGTCGGGATCGATCGCGTCCAGCGCCTCGACGGCGGCGTCGGCCTGGGGCTCCGGCGGCTTCCGGGCGGCGGCGAACAGCGGCAGGTCGTCGATCATGCGCTCGACCGGCGAGGCGCGGTCGGCGGCCTCGAGTTCGTCGAGCACGGCCTTGGCCCGTCTCACCACCGAATTCGGCAGCCCCGCAAGCTTGGCGACCTGGATGCCATAGGACCGGTCGGCGATCCCGGCCGCGACCTCGTGCAGAAACAAGACCTCGCCCTTCCACTCCGCCACCCGCACCGTCGCATTGCGGAGGCGCGGCAAGCGGCGGGCGAGCGCAGTCAGCTCGTGGAAATGCGTCGCGAACAGCGCGCGGCAGCGGTTGACCTCGTGCAGGTGCTCGATCGCGGCCCAGGCGATCGACAACCCGTCGAAGGTGGCGGTGCCGCGGCCGATTTCGTCGAGGATGACCAGTGAGCGCGGACCGGCGGAATTCAGGATCGCCGCGGTCTCGACCATCTCGACCATGAAGGTCGACCGGCCGCGGGCGAGGTCGTCGGCGGCGCCGACGCGGCTGAACAGTCGATCCACGACGCCGATATGGGCCGCCGTCGCGGGCACAAAGGCGCCGGCCTGCGCCAGCACGGCGCAGAGCGCGGCCTGCCGGAGATAGGTCGATTTGCCGCCCATGTTCGGGCCGGTGACGAGCTGGATCAGCCCGCCGCCGCCGTCCGGCGCCGAGAGGTCGGCGTCGTTCGGAACGAACGGCTTGCCGGACGCGCGCAGCGCCGTCTCCACCACGGGATGGCGCGCGCCTTCGAGGCGGAAGTCGAGGCTGTCGTCGACATGCGGCCGGACATAAGCCTTGGCGACCGCCACCTCTGCGAGAGCGGCGGTGACGTCGAGCGCCGCGAGCGCGGCCGCGCAGGCGGCGAGCGAGGCCCAGCTTTCGGCGACCCGCGCCGCCAGCCGCTCGAACGCATCGAGCTCCAGCTTGAGCGCGGCGCCTGCGGCTTCGCCGATGCGGCGTTCGAGGTCGCCGAGGTCTGTCGTGGTGAAGCGCATCGCGCCGGCCATCGTCTGGCGGTGCACGAAGGTCTCGACATGCGGCGGCTTGACGAGCCGCTCGCCATGGGCCTGCGGAACCTCGATGAAATAGCCCAGCACGTTGTTGTGCTTGATGCGGAGCGTCCGGACGTCGGTCGCCTCGGCGTAAGCCTGCTGGAGCTGTGCGATCACCTTGCGGCTTTCGTCCCGCAGGGCGCGCGTGGCGTCGAGCTCCCCGTCGCAGCCCGCGCGGACGAAGCCGCCGTCGCGCTTCAGCAGCGGCAGTTCGTCGGCGAGCGTCTCGGCCAGCTCGCGCGCGAGCGCATGGTCGGCCGCGCCGAGGGCGGCCGCGATCGAGGCGATCTCGGCAGGCGCGTCGTCGATCGTCCCGAGCCTGCTCGCCAGCGCTTCCGCCGCCGCAAGCGCGTCGCGGATCGCAGCGAGATCCCGCGGTCCGCCGCGCCCGAATGCGACGCGCTGGGCGGCGCGGGCGAGGTCGGGCGCCGAGGACAGAGCCGAGCGGACGCTCCGTCTGAGGTCGGGGGCTTCGACGAAGGCCGCGACGGCGTCGTGCCGGGCGGCGATCGCCGCGGGGTCGAGCAGAGGGCCGGCGATCCGGCTTGCGAGCAGCCGCGATCCGCCGGCGGTGACGCAGGAATCGACCGCGTCCAGCAGGCTGCCCTCACGCTCGCCCGAAAGGCGCCGCACCAGTTCGAGATTGGCGCGCGTCGCGGCGTCGATCTCCATCACCGCGCCGCGGCCTTCCCGCGTCGGCCTCGACAGCGGCGGGCGGCTGGCGAGCTGGGTGCGTTCGAGATAGCCGACGATGGCCGAGGCCGCCGTCAGCTCCGGCTTCGTCAGCGCGCCGAAGCTCTCGGTGGTCGCCACGCCGAAATGCGCGGCGAGGCGGGCTTCCGCACGCGCGGGGTCGACGAGGTCGCGACCCACGGGCGTGACGGCGGCGCGGGTCTCAGAGAGCGGCGGGCCGAGCTCTTCTATCAGCGCGTCGGGGACGAGGATTTCGGCCGCGTCGAGCCGCGCAAGCGCTGCGCTTAAACCCTCGGCCGCGACTTCGGACACTGCGAAGGCGCCGGTCGAGACGTCGACGGAGGCTATGCCAAACGCCATGCCGCCTGCCGCTGATCGGCCGCGCGCGATCGCCACCAGCAGGTTGGCCTGGCGCGGCTCGAGCAGCGCGTCCTCGGTCAGCGTGCCGGGCGTGACCAGCCGGATGACGTCGCGCCGGACGACCGATTTCGCCCCGCGCTTCTTCGCCTCCTTCGGATCCTCCGTCTGCTCGCACACCGCGACGCGGTGGCCGGCCTGGATCAGTCGCTGGAGGTAGTCGTCGGCGCGCTCGACCGGCACGCCGCACATCGGGATGTCCTCGCCGAGGTGCTTGCCGCGCTTCGTCAGCGCGATGCCGAGCGCGCGGCTCGCGACCTCGGCGTCGTCGAAGAACATCTCGTAGAAGTCGCCCATCCGGTAGAACAGGATGCTGTCCGGATTGGCGTTCTTGATCTCGATGTACTGCGCCATCATCGGCGTGGGCGGCGCCGGGGGCGGTACAGGAGGATTGGAAGGTACGGTCAAGGGTTGGCGTCCCGGCTCGGCGACCACGTCATCGAGCGACAAGGGCGGACCGGATCTTCACAGCCAACTCAGCTTCGCTGACCGCGCCCCCGGCAAGGCCCAACCACAGCGACACGGCTTCGACGCCTGCGATCGAGAGATCGTATCCGTTGAGCTCAAGGAAGACATAGGTGACCACGAACGAGACCCGCTTGTTTCCGTCGACGAACGCGTGGTCCTTGGCGAGACCGTAAGCGTAGCTCGCAGCCAGAGCGGCCAGGTCCGGTGGGCCGTAATGAAGCAAATTCTCCGGCCGATGCAACGCCGCTTCCAGAGCGCCCAGGTCGACCGGGCCTGCGCGGCCGCCGTGCTCCGCGACCTGCTCTCCATGCAGCGCCAGAACGACATCCAGCGAAACCCAGACCGGCAAGGCGTCGGCCTATTTGGCCAGTTCGCGTAGAACGTCCCGATGCGTCTTCATGATGCGCCGAGCCACCGCCATCTGTTCTTCGAACTCTGGCGCATAAGGCGTCAACCGGTAACCGTCCTGCGTCTCGGTCAGATAGACCGTATCACCCGCGGCTAATTTCATCCGGGCGAGCACGTCCTTGGGGAGCACCACTCCCGTCGAATTGCCGTGCTTGCTGAGCTTGAGGGCGACCATGGAATATGCTCCGCCGTACTTACATTCGTACTAACATAAGCGACATTGACCGACCGCGACAAGGCCTGCTTCCTTCAGCTCGCGAGATCAGCCACCACGGCGTCGAGCACCGGGAAGCCGGCCGGCGTCACGCGAAGTCGGTCGGGGCCGACCCGCTCCACCATGCCGTCCATCGTCAGGTCATCGATGCGGCGGCCGTCGAGCCTCCGGCCGGAGATCCGATGGAAGCGGGCGAGGTCGATGCCCTCCGTGAGCCTCAGGCCCATGACGAGGAACTCGTCGGCCTGGGCCTCGATGCTGAGCGCCTCGTCCACGACGAGGCCGGCGCCGTCGGCCTCGACCGCGGCGGCCCAGAGCTCGGGATTACGCTCGGTCGCGAGCTCGCGGCGGGCGCCGTTCACCACCAGCCGGCCATGGGCGCCGGGGCCGATGCCGGCATATTCGCCGTAGCGCCAGTAGACGAGATTGTGCCGGCTTTCGCAGCCCGGCCGCGCGTGGTTCGAGATCTCGTAGGCCGGCAGTCCCGCATGGCCGCAGACCTCCTGCGTCACGTCCCACAGCGCGCGGCCGGTGGTCTCGTCGGGCGTCTTCAGCTTGCCGGCCTGGTGGAGCGCGAAGAACGGCGTGCCTTCCTCGATCGTCAGCTGATAGAGCGACAGGTGCTCGGTGCCGTAGTCGAGCGCGCGGATAAGCTCGTCGCGCCACGCCTCGGGGCTCTGTCCGGGCCGGGCGTAGATCAGGTCGAACGAGGACCGCGGAAAGATCGAGGTCGCGAGCGCAAGCGCCGTGAGCGCATCGTCGACAGTGTGAAGCCTGCCGAGCGCCGCAAGGTCGGGACCGTTGAGCGCCTGGACGCCGAGCGAGACGCGGTTGACGCCGGCTGCGCGATAGCCCCGAAAGCGCTCGGCCTCGACGCTGGTGGGATTGGCTTCGAGCGTGATCTCGGCGTCGGGCGAGACGTCCCAGGCGCCGGCGATGGCGTCGAGAATTCCGGCGACCGTCTCCGGCTTCATCAGCGAGGGCGTGCCGCCGCCGAAGAACACGCTCTCCACCCGCCGCCCCGGCGCGAGCGCCGCCATGTGGCCGATCTCGCGGACATAGGCCGCAAGGAAACGCGACTGGTCGACCTCGGCGCGGCGGACATGGCTGTTGAAGTCGCAATACGGGCACTTCGCCGCGCAGAACGGCCAGTGGACATAGACGCCGAAGGCCGGCTCGCTCATCTCGGCGGCCCTCCCGGAAACAGCGCCGCCATCAGCTCGCCGAAGGCGCGCGCGCGATGCGAGAGGCCGTCGGCGCGCCCCTGCGCGTCCCAGGAGACGCCATGCTTTTCGTCAGCGGTCATCTCGCCGAAGGTGCGGTGATGACCGTCGGGCAGGAAAATCGGATCATAGCCGAAGCCGAGGCTTCCGCGGGGCGGCCACACGATGACGCCCGCCACCGAGCCTTCGATCGCGAGAGTCTCGCCCGCAGGCCAGGCGAGGCACAGCGCCGCGACGAAGGCCGCTCGGCGGTCGGCCGGGGCGACAGCGCCGCGATCCTGAAGATCTTCCTCGACCCTGCGCATGGCGGCCGGAAAATCCTTGTCGGGGCCGGCCCAGCGGGCGGAGAAGATGCCCGGCGCCCCCCAGAGGGCCTGCACCGCCAGACCGGAATCGTCGGAGAGCGCGGGAAGCCCGGACGCGGCGGCGGCCGCGTCGGCCTTGATCTGCGCATTCTCGGCGTAGGTCGTGCCGGTCTCCTCCGGCTCCGGCAGTCCGAGTTCGCCAGCCGAGACCAGCTCGAGCGGGAACGGCGCGAGCAGCTCGCGGAATTCGCGGAGCTTGCCGGCGTTGTGAGTTGCGACGACGAGCCGGGGGCCGAGCGGGGGAAAGCCGGTCATGAGCGGTTTTACGCGACCGCGAGCTTCTGCAGCTCGACCAGGCCGCCGCACCCGGTCTTGGCGAGCGCGAGCAGCTGCAGCAGCTCCTCCTCGGAGAATGGCGCGCCTTCGGCCGTGCCCTGGACTTCGACGATGCCGCCGGAGCCGGTGATGACGAAGTTCGCGTCCGTCTCGGCGGAGGAATCCTCGGCGTAGTCGAGGTCGAGCACCGGCTCGCCCTTGTAGATCCCGCAGGAGACGGCCGCGACGTGGTCCTTCAGCGCCGGCCCTTTCAGCATGTCGCGCGCCTTCATCCAGGCGAGGCAGTCGTGCAGCGCGATCCAGGCCCCGGTGATCGAAGCGGTGCGCGTGCCGCCGTCGGCCTGCAGAACGTCGCAGTCGACGGTGATCTGGCGCTCGCCGATCATTTTGAGGTCGACGACCGCGCGGAGCGAGCGGCCGATCAGGCGCTGGATTTCCTGGGTGCGGCCCGACGGCTTGCCGCTCGTCACCTCGCGCCGGGTGCGCTCGTGCGTCGCGCGCGGCAGCATGGCGTATTCCGCCGTCACCCAGCCGCGGCCCTGGCCGCGCAGCCATCCGGGCGCCTTGTCCTCGAGGCTCGCCGCGCACAGCACATGCGTCTCGCCGAACTTCACAAGGCACGAGCCTTCCGCATAGCGCGCGACGCCGCGCTCCAGCGACACGGGTCGCATGGCGTCGGGGGCGCGTTTCGACGGACGGATCGACATCAGATGCTCGCAATGGTTTTGCAGGGAACGGCGCCCCTTCTGCCCCCACGGGCCCCAAGCTGCAAGCGGTCATCAACTGTTGACGCGGTCGTCAAAGTCGCGCCGAATCCAGAGATGTCCATAGAACGCCCGATCTCCGAGCTGACCATCGGCCTCACGCAACTCGACAAGCGGTCGCGCGAGGTCTTCCGCCGCATCGTCGACAGCTACCTCACCACCGGCGAGCCGCTCGGCTCGCGCAACGTCTCCCGGCTGCTGTCCGTCGCTCTGTCGCCTGCCTCGGTGCGCAACGTGATGGCCGATCTCGAAGTGCTTGGCTTGATCTACGCGCCGCACACCAGCGCCGGCCGACTGCCGACGGAGCTCGGCCTCCGCTTCTTCGTCGACGCCATGATGGAGATCGGCGAGCTATCGTCCGACGACCGGAGCGTGATCGAGCGGCAGGTCAGCGCGTCGAACCGCTCGCGCTCGGTCGAGGAGATTCTGACCGACGCCTCCACGATGCTCTCCGGCATGTCGCGCGGCGCGGGGGTCGTGGTCGCGAGCAAGCTCGATCCCGCGATCAAGCACATCGAGTTCGTCGCGCTCGACCCCGAGCGCGCGCTGGTGGTCATCGTCGGCGAGGACGGCTCGGTGGAGAACCGCATCGTCGCGCTTCCCAAGGGCCTGCCGTCATCGGCCCTCGTCGAGGCGGGGAATTTCCTCAACGCCCAGATGCGCGGCCGGACGCTCGGGGAGGCGCGGGCGGCGATCGAGGACGCGCTGAACTCGGCGCAGAGCGAGCTGGACGAGCTTTCGACGCGCGTGGTGGAGGCGGGTCTGGCGAGCTGGGCTGGCGTGTCCGCCGGCCAGCCACGTCAGCTCATCGTCCGAGGACAGGCGAACCTGCTCGAGGACCTGAAGGCTCTCGAGGACCTCGAGCGCATCCGCCTGCTGCTGGAGGACCTCGAGGGCAAGAAGGAGGTCATAGACCTGCTTGGCCGGGCCGAGACCGGCGACGGGGTGCGCATCTTCATCGGCTCGGAAAACAAGCTGTTCTCGCTCTCCGGCTCCTCGATGGTCGCGGCCCCGTTCCGCGACGACGAGAAGAAGATCGTCGGCGTGCTGGGCGTGATCGGCCCGACGCGGCTGAACTACGCCCGTATCGTGCCGATGGTCGACTACACCGCAAAGATGGTGGGGAGCCTGCTCAAGCAGGGGTGATGCGCCTCTGATCCTGTTCCGCGCTTTCACGTGGACAGCGATAGAGGCGCCTCCACCGTCAGCCCGCGGGACGCGCCACGTCGCCTTTCTGCGCCGCAGCCTGGCCCGGCGTCACGCGCCACACCTTATTGCCGACGTCGTCGGCGACGAGCAGCGCGCCAGCCTTGTCGATCGCGACGCCGACCGGCCGCCCCTGGGCCTCGTCGTCGCCGTTCAGGAAGCCGGTCAGCACGTCTTCGGGCGGACCGGAAGGCTTGCCGTCCTTGAACGGCACGAAGATCACCTTGTAACCGCTCTGCGGCTTGCGGTTCCAGGAGCCGTGCTGGCCGACGAAAGCGCCGTTCCTGTAGCGCTCTGGGAACAGGCCGCCGGTGTTGAAGGTGAGCCCGAGCGACGCGGTGTGCGGTCCGAGCGCGTAGTCCGGCACGATCGCCTTGGCGACGAGGTCCGGCCGCTCCGGTTTCACCCGGTCATCGACATGCGCGCCATAGTAGCTGTAGGGCCAGCCGTAGAAACCGCCGTCCTTCACCGACGTCATGTAGTCGGGAACCAGATCCGGGCCGAGCTCGTCGCGCTCGTTGACCGCGACCCAGAGCGCGCCGCTGTCGGGCTGCCAGGACGGGCCGTTCGGGTTGCGCAGGCCGGAGGCGAACAGCCGCGCCTGCTTGGAGGCGATGTCGACCTCCAGGACCGCCGCGCGGTTGGTTTCCGCCTCGATGCCGTTTTCGGCGGCGTTCGAGTTGGAGCCGACGGTGGCGTAGAGCTTGGTCCCGTCCTTGCCGGCGACCAGATCCTTGGTCCAGTGGTGATTGATCGGGCCGCCCGGCAGGTCGACGAGCTTCTCGGGCTTGGCGGAAATCTCCGTGTCGCCGTCCTTGTAGGGCACGCTCACGATCGCGTCGGCGTTTGCGATGTAAAGCCGGCCGCCGGCGAGCGCCATGCCGAAGGGCGAGTTCAGATCCTTCACCAGCGTGCTGCGGACCTCCGCCTTGCCGTCGCCGTCGGCGTCGCGCAGCAGCGTGATGCGGTTCGCGCTCTGAACCTTGGCGCCGGCTCGCGCCATGAAGAAGCTCTGGAACCAGGCCTTCACCCCCTTGCCGTCCTCGGGCTTCGGCGGCTCGGCGGTCTCCGCCACCAGGACGTCGCCGTTCGGCAGCGTGTAGACCTTGCGCGGATGGTCGAGGCCGCCGGCGAACTCGCCGACCGCCATCCCGGCGCCGGCGGTCGGCGCCGCGCCTTCCTTCCAGCCGACCGCCTTCGACACCTTCACGGTGGGGAACCAGCTCTTGGAGGGCGCCGGCAGGGTCGGCTCCGGACCATAGCCCTGCGCGATCGGAACGGCTGCGTCCTGGCCGCAGCCGGCGAGCGCCGCGCCGAGGGCGCCGATGAGAACGAGACGGGGAGCGAGAGACGACATCGGTTGTCCAATCCGTCAGACGGGCGGCAGGCCGGATGAGCCTGTCTAGCCATCTACGTCCCGACGGCGGCTACGGTTCCAGCCTCCGAGACCGCGCGCGGGCGCTCCCGCGCGAACGAGAACCGCATATCGTGCGCGCGGGCCGGATTGGAAGCAGCTCCCTCGCATCCGATCACCTGACAAGGTGCGCGATTGAAGCTGGACGGATGGAACGCGGGCTTCGAAAAGGGCTGCGCCGAGCGTTGGCTCAGTTCATTTCTCGACGAAGGCCTTCTCGATCACGAAATGACCGGCCTCGCCGTGGTTGCCCTCGACATAGCCGCCGTCGACCAGCAACTGGCGGGTGTCGCGGATCATCTCGGGGCTGCCGCAAAGCATGAAGCGGTCGCGCTCGATCGACATGGGAGGCAGGCCGATATCGGCGAACAGTTTGCCGGATTTCATGAGGTCGGTGATGCGCCCGGTGTTGCGGAACGGCTCGCGCGTCACCGTCGGATAGTAGATGAGGCCGTTGCTGATCAGTTCGCCGATCAGCTCATCCTTCGGCAACGCCTCGGTGATGGTGTCGCCATAGGCGAGCTCGTTCACCTGCCGAACGCCGTGGACCAGCACGACCTTCCGGAAACGCTCGTAGGTCTCCGGGTCCTTGATGATCGACATGAAGGGCGCGAGGCCGGTGCCGGTGCCGAGCAGATAGAGGTTCTCGCCGGGCAGCAGGTTGTCCAGCACCAGCGTGCCGGTGGGCTTCTTGCCGACGATGATCGGGTCGCCGACCTTGAGATGCTGGAGCCGCGACGTGAGCGGGCCGTTCTGCACCTTGATCGAGAAGAACTCGAGCTCCTCCTCGTAGTTCGCGCTGACCACCGAGTAGGCGCGCACCAGCGGACGGCCGTCGACCTCGAGCCCGATCATCGTGAACTCGCCGTTCCGGAAACGGAAGGTCGGGTCGCGCGTGGTCTTGAAGCTGAACAGGGTGTCGGTCCAGTGATGGACCTGGGTGACGCGCTCTTCGAGGTACTTGCTCATCGTCGGCTCTTTCCAGTCGAATTGTCGGCGCTTCTACCGCTCTTGCGTCACGCGGCGCCAGGGTCGGAGGCCCCGAACACCGCCTCAAGCTTGCCGCTGCGGCCATCCCAGTCGGCGGCGTCCGGCGGCGGGTCGCCCTTCTCCGTCACGTTCGGCCAGAGCGCCGCATATTTGCTGTTGAAAGCGACCCAGCCTTCGAGGCCGGGCTCGGTGTCGGGCTTGATCGCCTCGGCGGGGCATTCCGGCTCGCAGACGCCGCAGTCGATGCATTCGTCAGGATTGATGACGAGCGTCGCCTCGCCCATGTAGAAGCAATCCACCGGACACACCTCGACGCAGTCCATATACTTGCACTTGATGCAGTTTTCGGTGACGACGTAAGTCATCTCGGGCTTCGGCTTCCTGTCAGGTCGGCTTCAGAGCGCACGGGATAGGTCGTGGCCGTCGAAATTCGCGCCGAGCCCGAGAAGCGCGTCGGCGTTGATCTCGCCGCCCATGGCCTTGAGGCTCTCTTCGCGGATCAGGGACATCAGACCTCGCCTCAGCGCCAGGAATTCCGACGACATGATCACCGCCGGCTGCCGGGGCCGTGGCAGGGGCACAGCGATTTCCGCCTTAATGGTCCCGGGACGCGCTGTCATTACATAAATTCGATCGGAAAGAAAAATCGCCTCATCGATATCGTGCGTCACGAACAGCACCGAGATCTTCAGTCGCTGCCACATATTGGTGAGGATCTGCTGCATGATAAGCCGGGTCTGCGCGTCGAGGGCGCCGAACGGTTCGTCGAGCAGCAGGATCCGCGGCCCCGTGGCGAGCGCGCGAACGATGCCGACACGCTGCTTCATGCCGCCGGAAAGCTTGTCGGGGTAGTGGTTCTCGAAGGGGAGCAGCCCTGCGAGTCCGAGCAGGGTGCGCGCCGCGCGCTTGCGCTCGCTTGCTTCCATCCCCTTCATCTTCAGGCCGAATTCGACGTTCTGGCGCACCGTCTTCCAGGGAAACAGCGAGTACTGCTGGAAGATCATGCCGCGGTCGGCGCTCGGCCCCTCGATCGGCTTGCCGTCGACGCGCACCACGCCCGAGGTCGGCTTCAGGAAGCCCGCGAGCGCGTTCAGCAGGGTCGACTTGCCGCAGCCCGACGGGCCGATGATCGAGACGAATTCGCCGGGCTCGACGGTGAGCGACACGTCGGAAACAGCGTCCATCGGTCCGTTCGCGCCGTCATAGCGCAGCGAGAAGTCCGTGATCTCGATGCGGCCCTTCGGACGGTCGGCGTAGGGGGAGGCTGCGGGGACGTCGGCGGGAAGGGGGCTGACGGCGGTCATTTCGCGCTCCACGGCATGGCGAGGCGGCCGATGAGACGGATCGCCCAGCTCGAGGCGAGGCCGAGCACGCCGATCGTGATCATGCCGAGCGCGATGTCCGGATACTGGACCAGCGAATAGGCCTCCCAGGTGAAGTATCCGATGCCGAACTGGCCCGAGATCATCTCGGCGGCGATCAGCGACACCCAGGCGACGCCCATGCCGACGGTGAGGCCCGTGAAGATCTGCGGCAGGGTCGCGGGCAGGTAGACCTCGCGGAAGGTGGCGGCCTCGCTCGCGCCGAGGCAGCGCGCGGCGCGCACCAGCACCGGGTCGACGTTCGCCATGCCGTGCAGCGTGTTGAGCAGAATCGGGAAGAACGAGCCGAGGAAGGTGATGAACACGATCGACTGCTCGTTGGTCGGCCACAGCATGATCGACATCGGAACCCAGGCGATCGCGGGGATCGGACGCATCACCTCGGCGACCGGGAACACGATCTCGCTCAGCAGCTTGAAGCGTCCCATCAGCAGGCCGAGCGGCACGGCGACGACGGCCGCCAGCGTGAAGCCGTAGAGGATGCGGCGGCAGCTCATCAGCACGTGGTCGGCGAACTGGGCGCTGGAGAGCGCGGTCTTGGCGCTCTCCAGCACGTCGTCCGGCGAAGGCACGTTCATGAAGCGGACATAAAGATCGATCCGGTTCACGGTGAGAAAGCGCCAGACCAGGACGAACAGCGCGATCGAGACGAAGCCCACCAGGACGGGCCGGAGGTTGGCGCGGCCGACCATCGCCCAGACGCCGTCGGCCGCCTTCGAAGCCGCGGGCTTCAAGGTTTCGGGCGCGGCGGCCGTTGCAGGGGGCGCCTCGGCGGAGAGCGTCGCGGTCTTCATCGGGTCAGCCTCCCGTCGCCGCCGCCAGCGCGTCCTCGAAGGGCACGACCTTGCCGCCGGCCTTGGCGGCGTAGGCCTCCGCGTCCTGCTTCAGCATGAAGGGCGCCATCTCGGTCTTGTCGGCGACGACGTAGAACGCCTTGTCGGCGAACAGCTTGATCCCGCGGGCGGTATCGAACACGTAGGCGACGTTCATCGCCGTGCCCTTCGACTGGTAATCGCGATAGGCCCCGAGCGTGCAGGAGGCGCTCGAGAACGGCAGGATGTCGCCGTCCTTGATCCAGATCTCGCCAGCCTTGCGCGGCTCGCTCACCGGCTTCTTGCAGAAGCCGTCCTCGCCCTTCACCTCGTAATTGTCGGTCGAGGCGGCCTGTTTGTCGTAGTCCATGCCGCGCTCCTTGAAGGCGGCGCGGATATATTTGTCGTTGACCCAGGGGCCGACGTCGAACGCCTTCATCTTGCCGAGCTCCTGAAGGACCTTCACGTCCTCGCGGGCGGCGTCGATCAAGGGCGTCTTGATCGTGGGATCGACCGTCATGATGCCGGACGGTCCGAGGAAGATATAGACGACCTCCTTGTCGGTGCCGGTCCACTTCGCGATCATCTCAGCCGCGCGCTTGGGGTCTTCCTTCACCCAGGCGTCGGCGTCGAGCACCGCCTGCAGGTAGGCGTCGACGATCTCGGGGTATTTTTCGGCGAAGTCGGTGCGCGCCACCACGCCGTGCCATGTCGGCAGGTTGGTCTGGACGCCGTCGAACACCTTGCGGGCGAACCCACGAAACGGCAGCAACTCGGCGAAGGGGACGAAATCGGCGTGGGCGTCGATCTTGTTCTCCTTCAGGTTCGTCGCGCCGACCTCCGGGCTCTGGCTGACGAGCGTGAAGTAGTCCTTCGGCAGCTTCGCGTCCTGCATGGCCTTCAGGACCATGCCGTGCGCCGCGGAGCCGAACGGCACGCTGACGACCTTGCCCTTGAGGTCGGCCAGCGAATAGTAGGCGGAGTCCTTGTTGACCACGACGCCGTTGCCTGAGCCGTAGAGGTTATAGGCGGCGACCGCGATCAGTTGGGTCTTGCTCTCCGGATTGTTCTGGAAGGTGTAGCCGTTGACGATCAGCGGATAGTCGCCCATCGCGCCGAACTGAAGCTTGTTCGCCATCATGCCGTTGGTGACGGGCGGGCCGGAGGTGAAGTTCTGCCACTCCAGCTTGATGTCCATGCCGGCGTACTTGCCGTCCCTGGGCATATGCTTCTCAAACAGCTTCAGCTCGCGAACGACGACTCCGGTGGTCGCGGTGTTCGTCGTGGTGTCCTGGGTGCCGACGCCGATGGTGAGCGTCTCGGCGGAAGCCGGCGCCGCCAAGGCGAGGCCGGCGGCCGCGACCAGGGCGGCGAAGGACGCCGCGGTTCGGGATGGGAAAGTGACCGACATGGCGCGCCTCGCTGGATTGCATCCCGGGGTCTGACCCGACGCCATGGATGATCCGGCCGCGACCTGGAACCGATCAAATGAAGATGCCCGTTCGTGGTCGATTAGTTGCAGAAAAAAACGCCGTGCCGAAAAAGGCGGCGGCGACCCTCGCGCCTGCTTGAGAGTTAGGCGTCGCCCTCGCTCTTGATCAGCTGGAGCGCGTCCGGGCGTAGGATGACGATCTGGGAGCGCCGCACCTGCACCACGCCCTGGGCGCTCAGCCGTTTCAGGCTGATGGTGATCCATTGCCGCGTGGCGCCGACCATGTGGGCGAGGTCGGCATGCGTGAAGGCGGCCGCGATGGCGACTCCGCCTTCGTCGTCAGGCACGCCGTAGAGGTCGGCGAGATGCAGCAACAGGTGAGCGAGGCGTTCGGTGATCGAGCGGGTGCCGAGCATCTGAGCGAGCGCCGAATAGCACTTGCCCTTGAAGGCGACGCCTTCGATGACGTTGATGGCGAGCGCCGGGATCTGGGCCACGAGCTCCTTCAGGACGCGGCCCTGCAGATGCAGCACCGAGCTGTTGCTCGCCGCCATGCCCGACCAGCAATGCGAGCCGACGCCGAACACCTCCGGGCCGCCGACGAAATTGCCGGGATACCAGTAGGCCAGCGTGATCTCCCGGCCGCTTGGGGCGGCGTAGAACACCCGGATGCGGCCGGTCTCGATCAGCCAGATGCCGTCATGCGGGGTCTCCTGCGTGAACAGCGTCGCGCCGCGGTAGAGAACCTTCCGGCGCGCGCGCTCCATGACCAAAGCGGTCTCGCGCTCGGAAAGTCCCTGGAGCATGGGACGGGGGCCCCGGCCGCGCGTCTCGCCTTCCGCCAGCAGCAGAGCCGAGGCGTGCACCGGCTCGCGGCTCTCCGGTCGGATATGAGGGGGCCACGCCGTGGGGACGCTGCTCTGCATCGGGTCTCCTGCCGTCGCTCACGTGCGTTGCAGCAAACCATAGATCTGGAGCAGTTCCAAACTTTCCGACACGCGGCCGTCCGTTGGGGAGGAGAGCGCGAGAAGGCATGCCGAAAGCGTCTTTCGGCAGCCGGTCGGCGCCGGAGGCGCACGGCCGAGTTTGGCCTCTCAGTCAGGCGTGCGACCTAAAGCAGACGTTTCAGAGCGCCTCGCGGCAGCGGCCGATGGCCCAGCGGATCAGCTTGCGGACGTCGGGATCGGGATCATCCATCGCCGGCTCGAGATAACGCAGCGCCGCGGGCGCCGCGATCTCGCCGAGCGCGCTCGCGGACTCCTTGCGGAGGTTGCTGATCTCGCTGTCGAGCGCCCGCCCCAGCGCGTCGATCGCGCTTTCGGCCTTGAGGCGCCCGAGCGCGTTCGCCGCCTTGATGCGCACCTGCCAGACCTCGTCCGTCATCGCGGCGATCAGCTGAACGGTCGCCTCCGGCAGACGGATCTTGGCGGCGGAGACGGCGGCCTCCTCGCGCACCTGCCAATGAGGGTCGGAGAGGCCGGCGACCAGCGTCGAGGCGCCGGGTCCGCCCGGCCGCACGAAGACGAGCGCCGACATCGTGGCGCGCCGGACCGACGGGTCGGAATCCGAGGCGGTCGCGATCAGGGCCGGCATGGCCTCCTCCGCCTTCAGCCATCCGATGACGCCGAGTCCCTCGCGCCGCACATCGGGCGACGGGTTGCGCAGCGCTTTGAGGGCCGCCGCCAGGGCGTCGGGCAAAGTCAGCTCGCGTAACGCGCGGAGCGCCGCCGCCTGCACGAAGGGATCGTGATGCTCCGCGCGCTCGATGAGGAGCGCGGCGCAATCCGGCTCCTTCTTGTCGGCGAGCGTCTCGGCCGCGGCGTGGCGCACCGCCTCGTCGGGGTCTTCGAGCGAACCGACGAGGCCTTCGACGACCTCGGGCCCGTCGTGCTCGTCAAGCGACTTGGCCGCGGCGGCGCGCACCTGCGGGTCCGGGTCGGCGAGGCCCTTGAGCAGCATCACCTTGGCTTCGGGGCCCACCTGTTCGGCGAGCTCCATCATCGCGACCCGGCGCACGCCTGCGTCCGCGTCGGCGGCGCGGTCCTTGAGATCCTCGAGATCGTCGTCGAAATCGTCGAACACGGGCATCGGTCTTCCTCCCTCAGCGCAGCAGATAGGGAATGTTGACCTTGACCGCGCCGGTCGGGCAGTCGGCCTCGCATGGCATGCAGTACCAGCACTCGTCGTACTTCATGTAGGCCTTCCTGCGCCCCTCATCGATCGCGAGGATGTCGAGCGGACAGACGTCGACGCAGACGGTGCAGCCCTTCTCCGCGATGCATTTCGCTTCGTCGATGACGACGGCGGCGCTTTTCGACTCGGTGATGATCGGCATGACGTCTCTCCTCACTCCGCCGCGGCGGGCGTCTTGACGCGGAGCTGGTGGTAGGCGGCCATCTCGTCCTCGGCGACGGGCACGACGTAAGGCGCAACCTCGCGCTTGCGGTGCGCCATGCGGCCGTTGTCGTCCTTGTAGAGCCCCGTGTGGCAGAACCAGTCGGGGTCGGTCTCGGGATAGTCCACGCGCAGGTGGTAGAAGCCCCAGCGGCTCTCGGTCCGATAGAGCGAGGCCGCGGCCGCCATGTCGGCGCAGTCGAGGATCGACTGCATCTCGAGCGCGCGGTGCAGCTCGTGCGGGTCGCGGGCGCAGAGATAGTGCAGGTCCTCGCGGATCTCGGCGAAGCGGCGCTGCGCGATCTCCATCTTGGCGGTGACCTTCGGCGGCTCGAGATAGTCGTTCACGAGGCGGCGCGTCTTGAACTCCATCTCGTGCGGCGTGAGCCCGTCGTCGCGCCGCGTCGGCGCGAGAACGCGAGCCTTCTCGCTCAACAGCGCGCCCTCGTCATAGGTCGGCAGGTCCGCGCCGTCACAGTAGGCGGCGGCGTCCGCGCCGGCGATCCCGCCGTTGACGAAGGCGCCGAGCATGTAGTTGTGCGGCACGCTCGCCATGTCGCCGACGGCGTAGAGGCCAGGAATCGTGGTGCGCGCGAATTCGTCGACCCGCACGCCCGAGGCCGAATGGCCCGAGCAGAACCCGATCTCCGAGATGTGCATCTCGACCGGCCGCTTGCGGTAGTCGTTGCCGCGGCGTTCGTGGAAGCGGCCGCGCGAGGGCCGTTCATTGGTGTGCAGGATCGTCTCGATCTCGGAGATCGTCTCCTCCGCGAGGTGGTCCATCTTGAGATAGACCGGGCCGTTGCCGCTCTGCAGCTCGCGCCAAAACTCCAGCATCATCTGGCCCGACCAGTAGTCGCACTCGATGAAGCGGTCGCCCTTGTTGTTCGCGGTGTAGCCGCCGAACGGGCCGGTGACGTAGGCGCAGGACGGGCCGTTGTAGTCCTTGATCAGCGGGTTGATCTGGTAGCATTCGAGGTTCGCGAGCTCCGCGCCGGCGTGGTACGCCATCGCGTAGCCGTCGCCGCAGTTCGCGGCGTTCTCGTACGTCCCGAACATGTAGCCGGAGGCGGGCAGGCCGAGGCGCCCGGCGGCGCCGCATGCGAGCACCACCGCCTTCGCCCTCACCACCAGGAACTCGGAGGTGCGGGTGTTGACGCCGACCGCGCCGGCGATGCGGCCGTCCGTGCTCTTCAGCAGGCGGGTCGCCATGTAGCGGTTGGTGACCGCGACCTGCAGGCGGCGGAGCTGCCGGTACAGCACCTTCTTGACGTTGTGGCCTTCCGGCATCGGCAGCACATAGGTCCCCATGTGGTGGACCTTGCGCATGTTGTATTCCCCGGAGCCGTCCTTCTCGAACTTCACCCCGAGCTTGTCGAGATACTGGATCATCGGGAAGGAGCCGGTGGCGTAGGCCATCACCGCCTTCTGGTCGACGATCCCGTCATTGGCGACGGTGATCTCCTTCACATACTGCTCGGGCGTGGCGTAGCCCGGCACGACGGCGTTGTTCAGCCCGTCCATGCCCATCGAGATCGCGCCCGAGCGCTTGACGTTGGCCTTCTCCATGAGGACGACGCGGAGGCCGGGATTGGCCTCCTTCGCCTTGATGGCCGCCATCGGGCCGCCGGTGCCGCCGCCGATGACGAGGATGTCGGCCTCGATGATTTCGGTCTTCGGTTCGCTGCCGCTCATGGGGCTGGTCTCTCTCGTCCTCGGAGGCGGCCTCGAGGGTCGCGCAGGTCCGTGAAAAGCGTGATCGGGGTCAGCCGCGCGGCCGGACGGCGGCCTCCGCCGCTCCCGTCGCGATGCCGCGGAGATAGGTCCAGGGGAAGATTCCCCGGTCATGGCCGTCGGAGAACCTGATGTGCGCCGCATGCGCGCCGAACGGCTCGATCGCGACGATCGCGACGTCTTCGAAGGCGTTCGGGAACTCGCCGTCGGCGCGGGCGCGTGTGCACCAGGCGCAGCGGCAGCGCAGCCGGAGCTGCTCGGCTCCGGTTTCGGCCTTAGAGCCGTCCGTCCACGACATCCGGAAGTCCCGGCCGCCGCGCGCGACGACGATTTCCTCGGGCGCGTCGTTGGCGTCGAATAGCGGGCCGTCGACAGTGCTCTGAGGCTGAAGGCCCATCGCTCGCTCCTGCGTGTTCACGGGGACGAGAGAAGCGAAATTGAGCGGTTCCAGACAGCAATTAGTTGCCGGGCGGGGACGTTTGCCGTTCAGCCGGACGCCAGCGCCTGGGCGTCGTGGAGGCGGCGATACACCCCGGCGCGCGCGACGAGATCCTGGTGGCGCCCCTGTTCGACGATGCCGCTCTCGTCCACCACCACGATGCGGTCGGCCCCGCGGATCGTGGCGAGGCGATGGGCGATCACCAGCGTCGTGCGCCCCCGCGAGAGTTCCGCGAGCGAGGCCTGGATCGCGCGTTCGGTTTCGGCGTCGAGCGCCGAGGTCGCCTCGTCGAGAATCAGGATCGGCGGGTTCTTCAGGAACATCCGCGCGATCGCGAGGCGCTGCTTCTGTCCGCCGGAAAGCTTGACGCCGCGCTCGCCCACGACGGTGTCGAGGCCGTCCGGCAGTCGGGCGACCATGTCGTCGAGCCGCGCCCGCCTTATGGCGTCGGAGATGTCGGCCTCAGCCGCATCGAGCCGCCCATAGGCGACGTTCTCGCGGATGGTGCCGGCGAACAGGAAGACGTCCTGCTGCACCACGCCGATCTGTCGGCGGAGCGACACCAGCGTCATGTCGCGGACGTCGATCCCGTCGATCGTGACGCGGCCGGAGCCGACCTCGTAGAAGCGCGGCAGCAGCGAGCAGATGGTGGTCTTGCCTGCGCCGGACGGACCGACGAAGGCGATGGTCTCGCCGGCCTTGATCGCGAGGTCGACGCCAGAGAGCACCGGCTTGTCGGGCGAATAGCCGAAGGTGACGTTCTCGTAGGCGATGTCGCCCTTGAGGCCGGAAACCTCGATCGCGCCCGGCCGGTCCACGATGTCGGGCGCGGTGTCGAGGAACTCCGTGTAGCGCCGGAATCCGGCGACGCCCTTCGGATAGGTCTCGATCACCGCGTTGATCTTCTCGACGGGCCGGAAGAACACGCCGATCAGCAGCAGGAAGCCGACGAAGCCGCCATGGCTGAGCTGGCCGGTGATCACGAAGTAGGAGCCCGCGATCAGCACCACGATCTGGATCAGCCGCATGCTGAGATAGCTCAGCGACGTGCTCGCGGCCATGATGCGGTAGGCGGTGAGCTTGGTCGCGCGGTAGCTGGCGTTGTCCTTGGCGAACAGGCGGCGCTCGTGCTCCTCGTTGGCGAATGCCTGCACCACGCGGATGCCGCCGACATTCTCCTCGATGCGGGCGTTGAAGGCGCCGACGCGGCCGTAGAGGTCGCGCCAGTTGCGCGTCATGCGCCCGCCATAGCGGCTGGTGAGCCAGGCCGTGAGCGGCACGACGGCCGCTGTGATCAGCGCGAGATGGACGTTGACCGAGAACATGAGCGCGAAGGCGCCGACCAGCGTCATCACCGCGATGAACAGGTCTTCCGGCCCGTGATGGGCGACCTCGCCGATCTCCTCGAGATCCTTGGTCAGGCGGCCGACGAGATGGCCGGTCTTCTGGTTGTCGAAATAGCCGAAGGAGAGCTTCTGCAGGTGGTCGAACGCGCGGCGGCGCATCTCGGTCTCGATGTTGATGCCGAGCATGTGACCCCAATAGGTCACGACCGCCATCAGTCCGGTGTTCGCGACGTAGACGCCGAGCAGGCCGACCGTCGCGAGCACCACCAGGCCCCATTGCTGGCTCGGCAACAGCCGATCGACGAACAGCTTCACCGCCATCGGAAAGCCGAGCTCGAACAGCCCGGACAGCACCGCGCAGGAGAAATCGAGCAGGAACAGGCCGCGATACGGCCGGTAATAGGCGAAGAAGCGCTTCAGCATGATCGGTTTCGGAGCAACTCGCAGGCTCAAATCAGCGCCGGAGCCCTGCGACTTATCCCGGCGGGGCGTCTCCGTCCACACCGCCGCGGCCGATCGCGCCGCGCCAGGCGGATGGGGTGATCCCGACGATCCGCCGGAACACCTTGGTGAAGTGGGGCTGGTCGGAGAAGCCTGTGGCGACGGAGATCTCGATGAGCGGAGCGCTCGTCCTCAGCATCGCCTGCGCCCGGCGGATACGGGCGTTGAGCTGCCAGCGGTGCGGCGGCGTGCCGGTCGCTGCCTTGAAGGCGTGGCTCACATAGGTCTCGGACAGCCCCGTGAGCGCGGCGAGATCGGCCAGCCGGATCGGCTCCAGACAGCGATCCTCGATATAGTCGACGATCTGGCGGAGCTGGCTGTCGGAGAGCGCGCTGCGGCGCGACGGCGGCTCTTCGGACGGGCGGAAGACCGCAGCGATGATCGCCGAGAACAGCCCATCGTCGTAGAGACCCGGCCTCGAACCCGGCGAAGCGCAAGCCGCTGCAAGAAGCCGCGCGAGGCGCATGACCCGCTCGTCAGCGAACAGCAGGCGCGGCTCGCGGCCCGAGCCGCCGGGAACGCCCGGCAGGCCGTCGATCCGCTCGCGGGCGAAATGCAGGTCGAGATGCCGGATGCCGGTCTCGGCGGCGAACCGCGCCGAGACCGGCGCGCCGGCCGGCACGTAGGTCACCGAGGGCCCTGCGCCCGCCACCGCCATGCCGGCGTCCGTCGCGAGCTCCAGCGACGCCGCCAGCGGCTCCAGCACGATGAACAGGCGCGGGTCGAGCGACGCATAGTCGCCGCCGCCGCCGGCCGCGCAGCGCGCGTCCCAGAGCTCCGCCAGCCCGTATTCCGACTGATGCGCACGGCGTCCGGCGACGACCGAGATGCCGTCGCGTCGCGCCTGCATCCTGGGGCGGAACCCGGTCATGGCTTTCGGACCTTTCGCGCTGCGGCGCGGCGCCGTCGTGATGCGTCCAGAGCACAGCGGCGCGGCGGAGTATAGCCACGCCAAGAATGTACAAGACGGAAGCTTGTCACAAAACTCCTAATGGCGAAATCGGGAAGATCAAGCTTTGAAGAGTCCGGATTAGATTTTAGTAGTTCTAATCTAGAATATCTCTAAGTCATGATCGCGTTTAGTTGAGAAACGGTGGCGGACGTGATTTACGTGGGGAAGTTGAAGTCGGTGCTGTTGGCGGGCGTCGCGCTCGCTCTTTTGACTCCGTCGCATCATGCGGCGGCGCAGCAAGCGGCGGACGGCGCAACGGCGCTGGAGCCCATCGCCGTGACGGGCCAAAGGCAGGAAAGCGGGACCGGTCCGGTCGACGGCTACGTCGCCAAGGTCACCACGACCGGATCGAAGACCGACACGCCGATCGCGCTGGTGCCGCAGTCGATCTCGGTGATCGGCCGTCAGCAGATGGACGACCTCGGGGCGATGAAGACCGACGAGGCCGTGCGCTATTCCGCAGGCGTGTTCGCCCAGCCCTTCGGCGAGGATAGCGACACCAATTGGTTCTACATCCGCGGCTTCGACGCGACGCAGACTGGCGTCTACCGCGACGGCATGCAGCTCTACAGCTACGCGTTCGGCAACTTCTTCCAGGACCCGTACCTGCTGGAGCGCGTCGAAGTCCTACGCGGCGCCTCGTCCGCGCTCTACGGCGGCGGCAATATCGGCGGCATCATCAACTATGTCTCTAAGCGTCCCTTGGACGCCAATTTCGGTCAGGTCGAAGTTGGAATTGACAATTATCCCACCGCCTTCGCGGCTTTCGACATCAACAGGGTCATTCCGAACGACCTCGTCACCAAGGGCGATCCGCTGCCGCCGGTCTGGAAGTACCGCGTCACCGGCAAGATCGAGGGCGGCGACGGCAACAGCGACCGGGAGGACGGCTTCCGCGGCGTCATCCAGGGCGCGGCGACCTATTCGCCCGACGCCGGCACAGACCTGACCGTCTACGCCAATTATCAGCACGTCGACCAGAAGCACGGTGGCGGCGACTTCCTGCCATATTACGGAACGGTGAAGTCAACGATCTTCGGCCGTATCCCGCGCGACGAAAACTATTCCGAGCCTGACATCGATCGGTATGACCGCCGGCAGGCCATGGTGGGTTATGAGCTCAATCACGACTTCAATGACGTCTGGACCGTCAATTCGAAGGCCCGCTTCGCCTATGCCGATCTCAAGGAGGCGCAGCTCTATCCGTTCGGATGGAACGCCTTCCTGACGGCGCCCGGCGCCGACGACGCGCTGTCGCGCATCCGCTTCGATCACCACACCGAGAGCTACAGCTTCACCACCGACAACAGCGTGACGGGTAAGTTCTCGACCGGCGGCGTCGAGCACACGGTCCTCTTCGGCGTCGACTACAAGTTCTATGGCATTGACGAGGTTCAAGCCTCGAGCGTGGGCACGCCTATCGACGTCCACCACCCCGACTACGGCGCGGCTCAGCCCGGCACGACGCCGTACATCGACGAGTGGGTGAAGTTGAATCAGGTTGGCGTCTACGCTCAGGAGCAGGCCCGCTTCGGCGGCGGCTTCATCGCGACCCTGAACGGCCGTTATGACCGCTACTGGCTCGACGGCGACGTCAAGAACACCGGCTTCGATCGCGGACCGGACTACAGCCGCGAGGGCGGCCGCTTCAGCGGGCGCGCCGGCCTCGGTTACGAGTTCGCCAACGGCGTCGTCCCCTATGTCAGCGTCGCTTCGACCTTCAATCCGCTCGTCGGCGCGAACCTCATCCAGCGCGACACCAACGGAGACGGCTTCGCGGACGGAACATTCGGCCGTACGGCGTTCAAGCCCGAGACCGGCGTCCAGTATGAAGCCGGCGTGAAGTGGTCCCCGACTTGGTTCCCGGGCCTTTTCACGGCTTCGATCTTCGAACTCACCAAGAAGAACGTGGTGACGGGCACCACCTCGCCGACCACGATCCAGAGCCAACTCGGAGAAGTGCGCTCGCGCGGCGTCGAGTTCGAGGTGCAGGCGAACCTTACCGAGAACTGGAAGTTCCTCGGCTCGTTCACGGCCTACGACCTGAAGATTCGCAAGGACGCCGTAGCCGCGCTCGTCGGCGATCAACCATTCCTCGTTCCGGAAGTGCTCGGTTCGGCGTTCCTCGACTACACCGTCACGACGGGAGCGCTGAAGGGCGTCAGCCTTGGCGGCGGCGTGCGCTATCTCGGCAAATCCTGGGCCGACCAGCCCAATACTCTGCGCGTTCCCTACGCGACTCTCTTCGACGCCGCAGCGCGTTATCAGTGGGAAAACTACAAGATCAGCCTGAACGTGACGAACCTAGCCGACAAGCGCTACGTCTCAGGCTGTCAGGGCCTCTATACCTGCTCCTATGGCGAGGGCCGCAAGGCGCTGGTGAAGGCGAGCTATACGTGGTGACAGGCCTGCGGGCGCAACAGCGCCCGCGCGTTCCGATCTCCCGCCGCGGCGTCCTTCTGGGCGCTGCGGCTTTGTCGTCTGCTGGCCCGGCAGGCGCTGAGGTCGCCGCTCCCCGCGTCGCCGCCGTCGACTGGGCGATGCTGGAGACCGCGCTTGCGCTCGGCGTCACGCCGGTCGCCGGCGCGGAGCTCCGGTTGTTCGCGAAGGCCGCGGTCGAGCCGGCGATCCCGGCCGGCGTCGCCGACATCGGCCTGCGGGGGGGGCTCAGCTACGAGGCGCTCTACGCCGCGAAGCCCGATTTGATCCTGTCTTCGCCATGGTACGCCGCGCGCGAGGCGATCCTTGCGCGCATCGCTCCAGTGGCGAGCTACTCGATCTACGAGCCGGGGCGCCCGCCTTACGTCCCGGCAGAGGCCGCGACCCGCGCGCTCGGCGAGCGCCTGGGGCGGCGGGCGGAGGCCGACGCGCTGATCGCGGCCGCGGCTTCGGAATTCGAGGCGGGGAGGGCGCGGCTCGCCCGTTTCGCGACGCGGCCGCTGCTGATCATCAACCTCGGCGACCCCCGCCATTTCCGCGCCTTCGGCGACGAGAGCATGTTCGTCGACGCGGCGAAGCGGCTGGGGCTGTCCTCGGCCTGGGTCGCGCGGACCGCCTTCGGGGCGTTCCCGACGGTCGGCGTCGAGGCGCTCGCGGGGATGCCCGACGCGTTCGTGGTGAACGTCGGTCCGAGCCCGCGGGACGCGCTCGACGCTCTGGGGTCCAGCCCGCTCTGGCGCGCCATGCCGCAGATCGCGAATGGCCGGATCGTCGCGCTCGACCCCGTCAACGCCTATGGCGGGATTCCCGCCGCGCGGCGCTTCGCGCGCCTGCTCGTCGAAGCCCTCTCGGCGCATGCCGAAGGCTGACGGCGCGCGCTCCGGCGTCCTGCCGTGGGTGGTCTGGACGGCGCTCGGCGCGCTCGCGGCGGCCCTTGCGATCGGCTTGGTTTCCGCCCGCCTCGGCGCCGGCTTCGAGCCGGCGAGCGCGCTGGACCGCGCGCTGCTGCTTTATGGCGTCGGCCCTCGGATCGCGACCGCGATCCTCGCCGGCGCGGCGCTCGGCCTGGCGGGAGCGCTCATGCAGGCGGCTCTCGACAACCCGCTGGCGGAGCCTGCGACGCTCGGCGTCTCGGCCGGCGCGCAGCTCGGCCTCGGCCTGCTCGCGATCGCCGCGCCCGATATCGGAGGTTTTGCGCGCGAAGGCGCCGCCTTCCTCGGCGGGACGGCTGCGGTCGCGCTGGTGATCGCGCTGTCGTGGCGGCGCGGGCTCGATCCGGTGACAGTCGTGCTCTGTGGCATGATCGTCGCGACGATCGCGAGCGGCCTCAGCGCGGCGCTCATCCTCGCAAATGGCGACTACCTGTTCGCGTTGCTGATCTGGGGCGGGGGCTCACTCGTCCAGCAGGGATGGGGGCCGGCGTGGGCGATCGGCGCGGCGCTCATTGCGGGGAGCATCGGCGCGGCCCTGCTGGCGCGTGCGCTCGGCGTGCTCTCCGCGGGCGAACCGGGAGCGCGGTCGCTCGGCGCGCCGGTTGCGGCGATCCGGACCGCGGCGCTCGGCGTCGGCGTGCTGCTCGCGACGACCGTCGCGGCGGAGGTGGGGCTGATCGCCTTCGTTGGCCTCGCGGCGCCGACGCTCGCAAGGCTCAGCGGCGCGCGCTCGACGCGCCACGTGCTGCTGGCCGCGCCTGCGACCGGGGCGATCCTGCTGTGGCTCACGGACGGCGCGGTTCAGCAGTTCGGGACCGGCGACGCGCTGCCGACCGGCGCCGCCACCGCCTTCCTCGGCGCGCCGCTGCTGCTCTGGATGCTGCCGCGGCTCCGGATGGCCGACCGGCCCGGCGCCAGCGTCCGACCTGGCCCAAGATCGTCGGCGCGGTTGGTCGCGTTGTGCGCGGCTCTCGCTTTGCTTGTCTTCGCGGCGGCGCTTGCGCTTGGGCGCGGGCCGGACGGCTGGTCGATCGCGACCGGCGGAGACTTCCTCGCGCTGCTCCCCTTCCGCCTGCCGCGGGCTGTGGCCGCCGCGGCGGCCGGCGCGATGCTGGCGGCGGCCGGCGTCGTCCTGCAGCGGCTCACCGCCAACCCGCTCGCGAGCCCCGAAGTGCTCGGCGTCGGCGCAGGCGCGGGCGTCGGGCTCGCGGTCGTTCTGGTCACGGCGGGAGCGGCCTCCGCCACGCTCGAACTGGCCGGCGCCGCCTGCGGCGCGATGGCGGCGCTGCTGCTGATGCTGGCGCTTGCGACCCGGAGCCGGCTCGGCCCAGAACGTCTGCTGCTCGCCGGCGCCGCGATCTCGGCGCTTTGTCTCGCGGCCGTGAACGCCGTCATCGCCGGCGGCTCGGCCGGCGCCTTCGCGCTGCTCGGCTGGATCAGCGGCTCGACCAGCGCCGTCGGTCCTTCGGAGGCGATCGCAGGCTGCCTGGCCGCCGTCGTGCTGATCGCGGCGCTGGCTCCGCTCCGCCGCTGGCTCGACGTGCTGCCGCTGGGCGAGGCCGTCGCGCGCGGCGTGGGGCTGGAGCTGACGGCGGCCCGCGCGGCCCTCACGGTCATCGCGGCGCTGCTCACGGCCGTCGCCTCGCTGATCGCCGGGCCGCTCAGCTTCGTCGGCCTCGTCGCGCCGCATATGGCCTACGCCGCAGGTCTCACCCGTCCGGCGCTGCATCTTGCGGGCGCAGTCGCCCTCGGCGCGGGGCTGATGGTGGCGGCCGACCTGCTCGGCCGGACGGTGATCTATCCCTACCAATTGCCGCTCGGCCTGTTCGCCTCGCTGATCGGCGGCGGCTATCTCGTGCTCGCGCTCCGCGCCCGCTAACCGCCGATCAGGTCGAGGAAGGCGGCCGCCGCCTGCGTGACGTGGCGTTCCCGGTGGCGAAGGGCGTAGAAGCGCCGGTTTGGCACGGCGAAACCCGCAAGCGCCAGCGCGCCGGTGGCGAGCGCCGAAGCCGCGACCAGTTTCGACATCACCGTCGCCCCGGCGCCAGCCTCGACCGCCGCCCGCACCGCCTCGTTGGACGACAGCGTCATCGCGATTTCGAGGTCGTCGAATGAGCGACCCGCGCGCGCGATCACAGCTTCCAGGATCGCCCGCGTGCCCGAACCGTATTCGCGCAGCACCCATGGCGTCGCGGCGAGGTCCCCGGACGACACCTCCCGCCCGTCGGCCCACGGATGGTCCCGGCCCACGACGAGCACCAGCTCGTCTTCGGCCACCGGCGTCACGACGAGCTGGGCGTCGTCGACCTCGCCCTCGACCACGCCGATATCCGCCGCCCCCTCGTGGACCGCAGCCGCGACTATCTCGGTGTTCGCAATGTCGAGCGCGACGGTCACGCCCGGGTAGCGCTTGATGTACCGGTGCATCAGCGGCGGCAGCCAGTAGCTCGCGACCGTCTGGCTGGCGGAGAGCGAGAGCCGCCCCTTCCGGAGGCCTGCGAGATCGGCGAGCACCGTCTCGGCGGCGCTGGCGCGTGCGAGCACCGCGCGCGCCTCGACCAGGAACAGCCGGCCTGCGTCGGTCAGCACGATGCGACGGCCGATGCGATCGAACAGTTTTGTCGCGTAGCGCGCCTCGAGGGCGGAGACCGCGGCGCTGGTCGCGGACTGCGTGAGGTTCAGGTCGACGGACGCGCGCGTCACATGTTCGCGCTCGGCGACGGCCACGAAGATGCGGAGCTGCTCGAGCGTCATGCTCTTTGTTTATGTGGTCAGCTTCACCAGAGCGAGGCTGAAGCTCGCAATGAACAGGAAGGCGGCGAGCCCGAGCAGGAAGGGACGCAAGCCCTTGGCCTTCAGCTTGGCGACGTCGACGCCGAGCCCCATTGCGGCGAGGGCGACGGTCAGCAGAAAGGCGGTGAGGGCTACGATCGGCTCCTTCACATCGGGCGGGATCGTGATCGCGCTGTTCAGGCAGGCGAGGGCGATGAAGCCGATCACGAACCATGGCGTCGGCGTCTTCACCGATGCGCCTTCGCCTCCGGCGTGGCTGGCGCGGCGGACGAACGCGGTTCCGAGCAGCAGCACGACAGGCGCGAGCATCGCGACGCGGGTGAGTTTGGCGACCGTGCCGGCCTCGCCGGATTCGGCGCCATGGGCGAACCCGGCCGCGACCGCCTGCGCGACTTCGTGGATCGAGGCTCCCGACCACAGGCCGTAGGCGTGCGGAGCAAGGCCGAGAAGGCCGGGGAGCAACGGATAGACGAACATCGCGACGGACCCGAACACCGTGACGCAGGCGACGGCGTAAGCGACATCCTCCTCGTCGCCGCGGGTGACCGCGTTGGCGGCGACGATCGCGGAGGCGCCGCAGATCGACGTGCCGGCGGCGATCAGCTGCGCGAGCTTGGGCGAGACGCCGAGGAGCCGCCCCAGCCACGTCGTGAAGACGAAGGTCGCGACCAGCGTCAGGGCGATGATCGCGACGCCGGACGCGCCGACTTCGGCGACCTGCGTCGCGGTCAGCTGGAGTCCAAGCAGGATGATGGCCAGACGCAGCAGACGGCGAAGCGAGAACGCGGATCCTTCCTTCGCCCATGCCTGCGCCCCGAACGCCGCGCGGAAAGCGGCGCCGACCACGATGGCCAGGATCATCGGACTGAAGGCGGAAAGCCCTGGCGCCGTCCGGAGGGCGTAGGCGATCGCTGCGATTGCGCAGGTGAGGGCGAGACCTGGGGCGAGCCTGCCGACCGCGCTACCGGGCAGTGCGCTTCGCGACACCTCAAGGTCGTGTTGAACGCCGATCAACGGCAAGGTCATGGACCGATCCTCCTGCGCCGCCAAGTTGGCGGACGAAGATCATTCGATCCAATTCATTGTTAAGCTCATTTCGTTCGACTTAATCGAACAAATGAGCGCTCAGCGCTCCTGACGTTACGCCACTACCGCCGTCGCGAGCTTGCCGCGCGAGATCGCATGCGCCAAGCGGCGCGGGCCTTGGTGATCCGGTCTCCTCGCGGCGCACAGGTGGTGCGGATGATCCCGGCGTCAGCGTCGGCGTCCCGGGCCGCGGCGGATCTCATCCGATCCCTCAGTTTAGAACGATGCAAGCCTTGCGCCTGACGCTTGACGGACCATCGGATTTTTCCGATCCCGGTTCGTCGACCATCAAGCGTGAGCGCCCGTGACCGCCCTTCAGCCCTCCGTTCCGTCTTCGCCCGCCGCGCCGTTCGAACTGGACGGAGCGTCGTTCTCGATCTCCGGGCGCACCCTGCTTGCGCCGCTCTCGATCGCCTTCGAGCCCGGCCGCGTGACCGGGCTGATCGGCCATAACGGCTCGGGCAAGTCCACGCTCCTCAAGCTGCTCGCGCGCCAGCAGCCGGCCTCCGGCGGGGCGGTGCGGCTGGAAGGCATGGCGGTCGACGCGCTGGGCGCCCGCGCCTTCGCCAAGACGGTGGCTTACCTGCCGCAGCAGCCGCCGGCGGCCGCAGGCATGAAGGTGCGCGAGCTCGTCGCGCTCGGGCGCTACCCGTGGCACGGCGCGCTTGGGCGGTTCGGCGCGGCCGACCGCGAGGCGGTCGCGGCCGCGCTGGCGCTGACCGGCGTGGAGGAGTTCGCCGACCGCATGGTCGAGGAATTGTCCGGCGGCGAGCGCCAGCGGGTCTGGCTCGCCATGCTGGTCGCGCAGGACGCGCGATGGCTGCTGCTCGACGAGCCGACGTCGGCGCTCGACGTCGCCCACCAGATCGAGGTGCTGTCGCTGGTGCGCCGCCTCGCCGAGACGCGCGGGCTCGGCGTCGTCGTCGTGCTGCACGACGTCAACATGGCCGCGCGCTATTGCGACGACATCGTCGCGCTGCACTCCGGCCGGATGATCGCCCGCGGTTCGCCGGCCGAGATCATGACGCCCGCGAAGCTTCAGGCGATCTACGGCGTCGCGATGGACGTCCTGCCGCGCCCGGATTCGGGCGTCCCGATCGCCTACGCCTGCTGAGGAGCCGGCGCGTAGACCTTACTCCCCCGTATATCTCCGCCTGAGATGCGCTTTGAACACGGCGGGGTCGAGCGGTCGTCCGGTCGCCCGCGTCAGCAGCTCGTCGGTCTGATAGAGCGACCCCTGGCTGTGGATGTTCGTCCTCAGCCAGCCGACGAGCGGGCCGAAATCGCCGCGGCCGATCGCGGGCAGCAGGTCAGGCTCGGCGCGGCAGGCGGCGTCGAAGATCTGGGCCGCGGTCATCGCGCCCAGAGTGTAGGTCGGGAAATAGCCCCAGCCGCCGCTCGGCCAATGCACGTCCTGAAGGCAGCCGAGGCGGTCGGAGGGCGGCGTCACGCCCAGCAGCGCCTGCATGCTCTCGTTCCAGGCCGAAGGCAGCTCTGACAGCGGCATTTCATCGGCGATCAGCGCCTTTTCGAGCCGATAGCGCAGGATGACGTGGGCGGGGTAAGTGACCTCATCAGCGTCGACCCGGATGAAGCCCGGCCGCACCCGCGTGTATTGCCGCCACAGCGCGTCCGCGTCCCAGGCCGGACCCTCGCCGCCGAAGGCCTCGCGCATCACGGGCGCGGCGTATCGGATGAACTCGCGGCTGCGGCAGGCCTGCATCTCGATCAGCAGCGACTGGCTCTCGTGCAGGCTCATGCCGCGGGCGTGGCCGACCGGCTGGTCCATGTAAGCGGCCGGCCTGCCCTGTTCGTAGAGCGCGTGGCCGGTCTCGTGCAGCACGCCCATCAGCGAGCTCGCGAAATCCGCCTCGTCGTAGCGGGTGGTGATGCGGACGTCGTTGTCGGCGCCGCCGCAGAACGGATGGGCGGAGACGTCGAGCCGGCCGCGCTCGAAATCATAGCCGAGCGTCGCCATCATCCGCACGCCCAGCGCGCGCTGCTTTTCGATCGCGAAGGGGCCTTCCGGCGCGGCGCTCTGCGGCCGCCGGGCCTGCGCTTCCAGGGCCTCTTCGAGGAAGCCCGGCAGGAAGGCGGCGAGATCGTCGAACAGCACGTCGATCTTCGCCGAGCGGCCGCCGGGCTCGTAGTCGTTGAGCAGGGCGTCGTAGGGACTGAGACCGAGCCTCTCGCCCTTGGCCACGCCGATCTCGCGCTGGATCTTCAGCACCTCGGAGAGCAGCGGCAGCAGCGATGCGAAGTCGGAGTCGGCCCGCGCTTGCCGCCACGTCATCTCGCAGGCGGAGACCGCCCGGCTCGCCGCCGCGACGAGGTCGGCCGGCAGCGCCGTCTCGACCGCGAAGACCCGGCGTATCTCGCGGACGTTCGCGCGCTCCCATGCGCCGAGCCCGTTGTCGCCTTCGGCATCCGACAGCCATTCGCCGATTCGCGGATCCGTGGTCATGTCGTGGCGCATGACGTGGAGCAGCGCCATGCTCTCCGAGCGCGTGGCCGAGGCGCCGCGCGGCATCATCGCGTCATTGTCCCACTGCAGGATGCCGATCGCATTCGACAGCGCCGCGACGCGGCCGAAATGGGCGGAGAGCTCGGAATAGGCGGTCATTCGAAATCCTCGTCGCGATGCCCGGAGATGACCACGGTCTGCGGCCGCGGAGAAGGCGACCGGGGCGCGCAGGTCGCTAGAACGGCCCCGCAAGATCCGCGACGTCGCCCTCGGTCTCGGCGATCCGCCAGACCCGCTTGATGGGCCGCCCCTCCCGCGTAACGTCGTCCGTCCGCAGCACGCCAGCTGCGAGGTCGAGCTCGGGATCGAGGGTGCGGCCCTCGCGGAAGGGAAGGCTAGACCGGTCGACGCGCAGCTTTCCTCCGTCGAATCGGCCGATCGAAATTTCGCAGTCGACGAGCGCCAGCGCTTCCGTATGACCGCCGGCGCCGGCCAGACATGCCAAGAGCGTCCCGCCGGGCGGCAAAGGCGCGGCCCGGCCGCGGGCGTAGGCGAAGTCCTCGCCGGCGATCACGAGGAAACCGTCCACGCCCTTGGCGCTCAGCTTCAGCGCCCCGCAGCGGACAAGGTCGGACTCATCACGCTCCCAGTGTTCGAGATAGGGCTGGTCCCGGCCGATCTCGAGCATCACACGCCTTCCATCCGGAGACTACCAGCATCCAGAAACGGTCCGGGCGGCTGATAGTCGAGGGCGCGGCCCCATTCGAAGAACGCGCCATCGAAGCCGAGCCGGCCGGCGAAGCCTTCCTGGCCGCCAAGCCATTCGACCTGGGCCGGGGTCAGGTCGGTAAGGCCGGCCACGCCCGTAAAATCCGGTCGGGCGGCGGGCGAGCGAAGGTCCGCGTAGAAGGAAGGCCCCTGCACCCAATCGACGAGCGTCGTCCTGTCCGCCCGGCCGTCGGCCCAGGCGAGCAGCGCGCGGCGCCAGCGGCCACGAACGTCGATCAGTCCGAGCATCGCGCGCGTCGCCAGCGATCTGTTGCGTTGTCGCCCGGGTATACGCAACGGTTCGGGTCTTGTCGGCGTTCACGTTCGCGAGGCGGGGCGGACGCTTATGGATCGACTGACTGACGCGCGGCCAGGCGGCCGGGGATTGTGGATAAGCGAAGCGATTCTGGCCGGCGCCGCGCTTGCGGCGATCTCGGCCGTCGCGATGGCCGCGACGGCGCCGGCCGGCGCCTCGGCGGCGCTGGCCCCCGCGGACGACCGCGGCCGCGACGCTGACACCCCGGTCGACTTCCCGCCGCGAGGCTGGAAGGAGATCGCGCTCCGCGTCTATGGGGAGATCGTCGACGACCGGCTGCTCGCGGTCGCCGCGGGCGTCACGTTCTATGTCCTGCTCGCGATCTTCCCGGCCTTGGTCGCCCTAGTCTCGCTTTACGGGATGATCGCCGACGTCGGAACGCTCAATGATCACCTCGCGACATTCTCCGGCATCGTCCCCCGTTCCGGACTGGAGCTTGTCCGCGAGCAGGTGACGCGGCTCGTGACGAAGAGCGACGGCGCGCTCGGCTTCGCTTTCGTCTTCGGCCTGGGCGCGGCGCTCTGGAGCGCCAACGCGGGCATGAAGGCGCTCTTCGACGCGCTGAACGTCGTCTACGAGGAGCGCGAGAAGCGGTCCTTCATCGTGCTCAACCTCACCTCGTTCGCCTTCACCGCCGCCGGGCTCGCCTTCGTCGTCCTCGCCTTCAACGCCGTCGTGGTGCTGCCGATCGTGCTCGACTTCCTCTGGCTGGGGCAGGGGGCCGAGGCGCTGCTGACATATGGCAGATGGCCGGTTCTGCTGATCTCGCTGCTCGCCGGCCTCACGGTGCTCTACCGTTTCGGGCCGAGCCGACGGAAACCCAAATGGCGCTGGGCGGCGCCGGGCTCCGTGGTGGCCGGGCTCCTCTGGATCGCGGGCTCGCTCGCCTTCTCGTTCTATGCCGAGAACTTCGCGAGCTACGACAAGACCTATGGTTCGCTCGGGGCGGCGATCGCCTTCATGACGTGGATCTGGATGTCGGTGATCGTGGTGTTGCTCGGCGGCGAGTTGAACGCCGAGATGGAGCATCAGACCGCGGAGGACACCACGCACGGCGCGCCGCGGCCGCTTGGCCAGCGCGGCGCGCGCATGGCGGACACCGTCGCTTCCTGAGTCATGGACGGACGGCCGCCGCTCCGCTCTCCGAAAGAGGGTGTTGCAACCGGCCATGCTCGCTGGACAGATGCGCGCGTGGCCACGGAGACCGGACGATGGGCGACGAGCGGTGGAAGCATGACGGCGTGCGCGTCATCACGGGCGACAGGCTGGATTCGAACACGGCGCAGACCCCAGGCATGTTCCGGCAGGCGGCCATCAACCACGCCCGCGTCGGGGCGCAGAAGATCTGGGCGGGCACGGTCTCGATCGAGCCCAACGCCAAGACCGGCGTTCATCACCACGGCGCGCTCGAGAGCGTGATCTACGTCGTTTCAGGCCGCGCGCGGATGCGCTGGGGCGAGCGGCTGGAGTTCGTCGCGGAAGCAGGCCCTGGCGACTTCATCTATGTGCCGCCTTACGTCCCCCATCAGGAGATCAACGCCGACCCCGCTCACCCGCTGCAATGCGTGCTGGTGCGCTCCGACAACGAGGCGGTCGTGGTCAACATCGCCGACGTCGACCCGGTCGAGGAGCCGGAGGCGGTCTACTGGGTCGACGCAATTCACAAGCATCCGCACGCCTGACGCCGCGCGCGCAATATCGCTCGGCGTCGCCGAAGCGACCGGATTCATGTGTCATGGGGTTTGGTACCGCCACCCCGGCTTGAACGGGGGACCTCTAGATCCACAATCTAGCGCTCTAACCAACTGAGCTATGGCGGCATGCCGGGGGTGGTTCGCGGCGCGCGGAACCTAGGTGAAACCGCAATCGCGGGCAAGCGCCGATCGTGCGACCCGAAACGCGCGGCGCCCGGGCCGCATATGCCGCCCGGGCGCCGTCTTAAAATCAGGGCTGAAAAGGTCGGCCCGCCGCTCGCGGAGCCGTCCTTCCGGATCAGATCTTCGGGAAGCTCAGGCCCTTTCCGGCGAGGCTCTGGAACGGCCTCGCCCCGTCGGTCGCGGTCTTTTGCGCGAGCGCCGAAAGCTCTTTGATCTGGCCGCTCACCACGTCGAACTGCTGGCGTGCGTAGGAGGTCTGCAGCTCGATCGCCTGGCTCAGGGTCTTCGCGCCGACCAGGGCGTGCAGGAAGTCGAAATGCGCGTTGGCGTTGGAACGCGCCACCTCGACCGACTTGCGGCTCAGTTCCTTATAGCCCTTGCTCGTGGTCGCAACGGCGTCCTCGATCGTGTCGGACGCCTCTTCGGCGACCGTCTTGAAGCGGGCGTAGCCCTCTTTCGCCTGCTGAACGGACTTTTCCGCCAACTCGCGAACCGGGGCGGCCGAACGTTCGGCCGCCTTGTTCGCAGCGTTCAGCGTCTCGTTCAGCATCTCTTCCGACTTAACGGCAGCCTTGGGAGTCGAAACCATGTCGTCGTCCTCACTTGCAGTGCGGCGGACGTCTGTGTGGGAGGTCGATTGCGCTCCGCCGGTGCGCTAACCGCCTCAGCCACAGCGTCAGGGGCGGCTTCGCCAACCCCAGATCCATGGCGTGATCGTGTGCGGAGCAACATAATGCTGCACTGCACAATGATCAAGCCGCGTGACGATATATTTCAGGGCTTCTGGTCAGGGCGCCCGGCCACCACGCCCATGTCGCGAACCTGACGGGTCAGCGTCTCGATCTGGCTTTTTGCGAATTCGGCCTGGATCTTCATGATCTCCTCAAGCGAGGTCGCGCGCACCAGCTTCTGCGCATAGACAAAGCTCGCCGTCACGTTCTGCTCGGCGTAGGACACGGCCGCGCCGGCCACCGAACGCAGGTTGTTCTGTGTCGATTCAGCTTGGCTCTCGAGCGCATTCGACGCCTTGAAGGCGACTTCGAGGAAGCCGTCGAAGGCTTTGCGCGCCTGCTCGACGCTCTGGTCCGCAAAGTCCCGCATCTCGTTCGGGATGTCGTATCCCGGACCGGTCTTTCCCGCGTCAGCCATGGTCTCGCCTCCTCGTCGCGCGTCCGGAAGTCGGGGTTCTTCCACGACTTTTGGTCGCGAAAACAAAAGGTACCAGCGCGTCCGGAGCCGAGCAAACCAACCTCTGGACTAACCGGAAAGTCGTGAGGGCGATCTTTTTCGCGCATTAACCCTCCACAGCGAAGCCGCGGGACAGGCCTCTCCGCGCGATGGACCGCGCATGGCCCGCCCGGTATTTAAGGGTTCGTTAACTGAACGCCCGCCCGCGCCGCGTTCCGGGGATTTCAATGCCGCTGGAAGATCTCTCCGACGCCTTCGCCGCCCATCCGGCGCTTGATGCGCTGGCCGGCGCCGCGACGCCGGCGATCGTGGTGGATTCGGCTGGCGCGGTTCTCTGGGCGAACAGGACGGGGCGTTCGCTGACGGGCGAAGGCGGATTCGACGACGCGGCGCTGAACGCGGTCAACCGCATCGCAGCGACCGGCGCCGAAGGGCTTGCCCGTCTCAGGGTGGGCCGCGGCGCTCATCCGCAGGCGATGACCTTCCGCAGCAGCAACATCCACGTCGGAGAGCATCGCGGCGCGCTGATCCAGGCGCTCGAGCCGCTTCCACAGTTGATGATGTCCGCTGCGGCGGAGGTCCTGGACGTCGTCCGACCGGACCCGGAACCCGGCCCATCTGAAGCAACCCCCGACGAGCCGGCGGAGTTTGGCGTCGGACCCGACGCCCCGGCGGCCGACGTCGCGCCGGATCCTGCGCCTGAAGCGGGGGTCATCGACGCCGCAGCGGAAGAAGGCGCCTTGCCGCTCCCTGCGACCCTCGACGCCCCGGAGGGGCCCTCCGCGGAGGTAGCCGGCGGGGACGAGCCGCCTGATCCGAGGCGCGCCGCCGGCGCCTCCTCCTTGCATGCCGAGGCGCCTCCGGAGGAAGCCGCCGTCCCAACGCCGACGGCCGAAGCGGCGTCGAAGGAGGAGCGCCCGCGCGATCTGCTGTTCGTGTTCGAGATCGACGCGCACGGGCGTCTCGTCTTCCTGTCGCCCGATCTCGCGGAGCGGGTGGGTCCGAGCGCTAAAGCGGCGGTCGGCAGGTTGTGGTCGGAGCTTGCGGACGACTTCGCGCTTGATCCGTCCGGGGTGGTGGCGGCGCGCCTTCAGGCGACGGACGCGTGGAGCGACGTCGAGATCTTCTGGCCGACCGAGCGCGGCGACAGGCTTCCGCTGTCGGTGTCCGCGCTCCCGATCTTCGATCGGGGACGCACTTTCATAGGTTTCCGCGGCCTCGGCCGGTCGCTCGAGACGCCACTTGAACCCTTTAAGCCAGAGAACCCGACATCGGACCGGGATCCCGCGCCCGAGACGGTTGATCCCGCGGAGGTCGATCTCGCCGGGAGACTCTTCCTCGACCCCACGGCCGACGCGTTGCGCGAGGAGGCGGCCGACGCCCTGTTCGACGAGTCGCTTCACGACGATCGCGGAGGCGACGCCGGACGGCCCCGCTCCGAGCCGCTGCCGATCTTCTCGGCGCCCGACGTCGTCGAGAAGTTCCACGGCAACGTCGTCGCCCTGCGGGAAGGCGCGCCGTCGCTCCGGCAGCCGGCCGGATTGTCGATCGTCGAGGAGACCGCATTCGACGAGATCGCACGGCGGCTGCGCGAGGTCCGGCCGCCGGAGGAGCCGACGGACGGGACGGTGGACGCGGTCCCCCCCGACCATTCGGAGGCGGCTGGCGTCGTCGCCCTCGACCGGTCGGTCGACGGCGTCGAGGGCCGCGACCCGGTCTCCTCGCTGGTCGACGATCTGACCCGCCTGCTCGACAAGCTGCCGATCGGCGTCCTTGTGCTGCGCGCCGGCGAGATCGCGCACGCCAACCGCGCCGCGCTCGAAATGCTCGGGCACCCGAATCTGCAGAGTCTGATCTCACGGGGGGCGGACGATCTGTTCGCCGAGGCGCCGGCGCACGACGACGCCGCGCCCTCCACGCGGAAAATCGTGGCCCGCGACGGCCTGGAAGTGGAGGTCGAGGCCAAACTCTCACCGATCGCATGGCGTGGGGCGCCTGCGACGCTGGTCTCGCTGAAGCGCGCGGAGGGCGCGACCGCGACGGCTGCGCTCCAGCGCGAGAAGGAGATCGCCGAGATCCTCGACACCGCGACGGACGGCGTGATGACGCTCGATTCCGATGGGCGCGTGCTTTCGGTCAACCGCAGCGCCGAGGCGCTGTTCGGTTTTGACGCACGCGAGGTGATCGGCAGCCTGTTCACCCTGTCTCTTGCGCCCGAGAGCCGCCGCGCGGCCTTCGACTATCTCGACACGCTGCGCGACGGCGGCGTCGCCTCCGTGATGAACGACGGCCGCGAGGTGCTCGGCCTCGCCCGGCAGGGCGGCGCGATCCCGCTCTACCTCACGATCGGCCGCATCGGTCCTGCGCAAAGCGGACGTTACTGCGCAGTGCTGCGCGACATCACCCATTGGAAGAAGGCGGAGGAGGAACTGCTCGCCGCAAAGCGCCAGGCCGAGCGGGCGAACGCGCAGAAGTCCGAGTTCCTCGCCCGCGTCAGCCGCGAGATCAGGACGCCGCTCAACGCCATCATCGGCTTTGCGGAGGTCATGATGGAGGAGCGCTTCGGGCCGGTCGGATCGCCGCGCTACAAGGACTACCTGCGCGACATCCATCTCTCCGGCGGCCATCTGATCGGCCTCGTCAACGACCTGATCGATCTTGCGCGCGTCGAGTCGGGACGCCTCAAGCTCGACTTCACGTCGCTCGACCTCAACGAGATCGTTTCTCAGGCGGCGGCCTTGCTGCAGCCGCAGGCCAACCGCGAGCATGTCATCATCCGCACGTCGCTCGCCCGCAACCTGCCGCAGGTGATGGCGGACCGGCGCTCGGTCCGGCAGATCCTGGCGAACCTGCTGTCCAACGCCGTGAAGTTCTCGCGGCCCGGCGGCCAGGTGATCGTCGCGACCGCGTTCAGCGACCTCGGCCAGGCGGTGATCCGCGTCCGCGACGCCGGCGTCGGCATGTCGCGCAAGCAGATCGCCCAGGCGATCGAGCCGTTTCGCCCGCTGCAGGACGTCGAGAGCGACCCCGGCGCAGGCCTTGGATTGCCGCTCACCAAGGCGCTTTCGGAAGCGAACGAGGCGCTGTTCTCGATCCAGAGCGAGATCGGCGAGGGCACCCTGGTCGAGATCACGTTCCCCGCGAGCCGCGTGATCGCATCCTGAGCTCAGGTCCCGCGGGGCAGCCGTTCCGCGCGAGGCCGCCCCTGCTGTAACCCTTGACTCCCCCAGCGCCGTAACGATATCAGAATTCGTCAGTAGGAACAGCAGTTTAGACCTTTTAAAAACTGCGTTTCCTCAAGCCACGCCAAGAGTCGATCGCCTACATGATCGTCTGCTCCTGTAACGTATTGAGCGACGTACAGATTCGCGCCAGCATCGGCGACGAATCCGCCAGTCCGCGGACGCCGGGTCAGGTCTATCGTTGCCTTGGCTGCAGCCCGCAATGCGGGCGCTGCGCGCGGACGATCAAGGCGATGCTCGCCGACATCCGCGGCCTCGACACGTCGGAAAGCGCTGCATGCGGCGCCTGTCCCGCCGCCTGCCCGTCGGTGACGCACGGCTCCGGGGCTGTCCTTGACATCATCGGCGACGTTGTCGAAGTCGCGACCATGACGCGGCGCTGACGTCCGCCTGAAGTCCCTACCGGATTTCTCCAAGATGGAGCGAATTGATCGCTCGACCGCGCTTGCCCTCTCTCGCCGGCTAGTTTAGAAGATTTCTAGATTAGTTTTGTCGGCTATGCCGGAATCGGCAGGAGGGGCGCCATGAAGGGCGACGCGAAAGTCATCGAGTTCCTCAATCGCGGGCTGCGCTCGGAACTCACGGCGATCAACCAGTACTGGCTGCATTATCGCATGCTGGACGACTGGGGCTATAAGGACCTCGCCAAGCAGTGGCGCAAGGAATCCATCGAGGAGATGAACCACGCCGACCGGTTCGTCACCCGCATCATCTTCCTTGACGGCTTCCCGAACCTCCAGGTCCTCGATCCGCTGCGCATCGGCCAGAGCGTCAAGGAAGTGCTGGAGTGCGATCTCGCCGCCGAGCTCGACGCGCGCGCGCTCTACCGCGAGGCGGCGCTCTATTGCCAGGAGGTCGGGGACCTTCCGAGCAAGATCCTGTTCGAGAGCCTGATGACGGACGAGGAAGGTCATATCGACTTCCTCGAGACGCAGCTCGACCTCGTGGCCAAGCTCGGCGAGCAGCTCTACGCGCAGCGTCATATCGGACATCCCGAGGGCGGCGGCACCGGCGTCGAAGGCGTCGCCTGATCCCAGGCGCCCACTGAACTCAAAAGCCCGCCGGCCTCGAAGCCCGCGGGCTTTTTTGCGCCCGACCCGAGCGACTGAGCGGATCGCAGCCGAGACGGGATGACGTCGCTGGCGCCCCTCGCTATATCAGGCGCAACTTCAGCCTCGCCGCCGTCGCCGGCGAATTCCCTCGGAGGCCCCCATGCTCGACGCCCAGACGTCGTCCAAGACGCCCGTCACCGTGCTCACCGGCTATCTCGGCGCCGGGAAGACGACGCTGCTCAACCGCATCCTCTCCGAGCCGCACGGCAAGCGCTACGCCGTCATCGTCAACGAGTTCGGCGAGATCGGGATCGACAACGAACTCGTCGTCGGCGCCGACGAGGAAGTGTTCGAGATGAACAACGGCTGCATCTGCTGCACCGTGCGCGGCGACCTGATCCGCATCCTCGAAGGCCTGATGAAGCGCAAGGGCAAGTTCGACGCCATCATCGTCGAGACCACCGGCCTCGCCGACCCGGCTCCGGTCGCCCAGACCTTCTTCATCGACGAGGAGGTAGGCCGGAAAGCCCGTCTCGACGCGGTCGTGACGGTCGCCGACGCCAAGTGGCTGAGCGAGCGCCTGAAGGACGCACCGGAGGCCAAGAACCAGATCGCCTTCGCCGACGTCATCCTGCTGAACAAGGTCGACCTCGTGACGGGGGACGAGCTCGACGAGGTCGAGGGCCGGATCCGCGCCATCAACCCGTACGCCCGCGTTATCCGGACCACAAAGTGCGACGTGCCGCTCGACGCGGTGCTCGACAAGGGCGCGTTCGACCTCGACCGCATCCTCGCGCTGGAGCCCGCCTTCCTCGAGGCCGAGAGCCACGACCACGATCATGCGCACGGCCACGATCATCACGGGCACGACCATCACGAGCATGGCCCCGATTGCGGCTGCGGCCACGATCATGCGGCGGGCGAGGACCACGGCCACGAGCATCACGACCACGGCCATGGCGAGCATTCGCATGGCGGGCTGAAGCACTATCACGACGAGGACATGCAGTCGGTCGCGCTCGAAATTCCGGGTGACGTCGACCCGGCGAAGTTCATGCCCTGGGTCAACGATCTCGCGCAGACCGAGGGTCAGCATTTCCTGCGCTGGAAGGGCATCCTCGCCTTCAAGGGCGAGCCGCGTCGCTTCGTGTTCCAGGGCGTGCACATGATCCTCGACGGCGACCTCCAGCGCGAGTGGAAGCCCGACGAAACCCGGCGCTCAAAGATGGTGTTCATCGGCAAGGAGCTTGATGAGCCCAAGCTGCGTCAGGGCTTCGAAGCCTGCGCGGCGTAAAGAGCGCCTCGACGCGTCCAGGCTAAGGCTCGTCGTGGTCCGGCTTGACCGGACCACGCGTCTCAGGCGTCGAGCGCTAGCTTAAACATGGATCCTCCGGTCCGCCCGGAGGACGACGGCGGCGAAGCCGACCGCGCGGAACACTTCGAGCTCACCTCTGATGTCCATGCCCACCACTGACGGCTACCCCTCGCTCGTCGACCGCACCAGCCCGATCGAGGCCGGCGCCTATGTGATCGCCGCGACCTTCCTCGGGGCCGAGGCGGCGTTCGCGCTCGCCGACGGCGATGTGCTGTTCTCGGGCGACGGCGGCGAGCGGCGTGTGACGGCGCACGACGGCGGCGTGCTGGTCGCGGCGTCGGACGGCAAGTCGCTCGTCACCGGCGGCGACGACGGGCGGGTGCTGAGGTTCAAGGGGTCGGAGCCGCCGGAGCCGGTGGGCGAGGCGAAGGGCGGCTGGATCGACGCGGTCGCGATCGGTCCGGACGGGGCGGTCGCGTGGTCGTCGGGCAAGAAGGTCTTCGCCCGTGACGGCAAGGGCGTCGTGAAGAGCTTCGAGGCGCCGAGCACCGCGCGCGGCCTCGCCTTCGCGCCCAAGGGCTACCAGCTCGGCGTCGCCCGCTACGGCGGCGTCTCGCTGTGGTTTCCGCGCATCGAAAGCACCGCCAAGGAACTGCCCTGGAAGGGCTCGCATATCGGCGTGAGCTTCGCCCCCGACGGCCGCTTCGTCGTCACCACCATGCAGGAAAGCGCGCTGCACGGCTGGCGGGTCGCGGACGGCGCGCACATGCGGATGTCCGGCTATCCCGGCAAGGTGCGGTCGATCGACTGGTCGAACGACGGAAAATGGCTTGCGACCGCAGGCGCCGACGCCGCGATCTTCTGGCCTTTCCAGGCGAAGGACGGCCCGATGGGCAAGGCTCCGAAGGAGCTCGGCGTCCGCCCGGCGCGCGTCAGCCACGTCGCCTGCCATCCGAAGGCGTCGGCGGCGGCGCTCGGCTACGAGGACGGCTGCATCCTGATCGTCCGCATCTCGGACGGGGCCGAGATTCTCGCACGTCCCGCCTCGCCCGGCGGACAGGTCACGGCGCTCGCCTGGGACGCGCTCGGGGCACGCCTCGCCTTCGGCACGGAAGAGGGCCGGGGCGGCGTGGTGGCGCTTCCCGACGCCTGAATAGGCGCTCGCTGCATCGCACGCGATTTGCTCGCATCTGCGGGAACTCCTTTCGGGCCTGCGCGTTTCCTCAAGATCGCGCACGGCCAGGGGAGCGGGCATGGACGACGTCGTCACCGTCGTGGAGCACGGCGCGCAACGTCTGGACTGGCTGCCGGACTGGGCTGTCGCCCTCATTCTGTTCGCGGTCGCGATCGGCGTGGTGCTGCTCGTCCACGGCGCCCTGTTCCGGATGCTGCAACGCTGGGCGATCGGGCAATCGCTGTTCTGGCGATCTCTCGTCCAGCGCACCCAGGGGCCGACCCGGCTCGCGCTGTTCGTCTTCACGCTGACGATAGCGGTGGCTGCGGCCCCGCTCACGGAGGCCACCGCCTCGCTCCTCCGCCACGGTCTGCTGATCGCCGTCATGGTGCTGGTCGGCTGGACCGCGACGACGGCCCTGCACATCTGGACCGTCGTCTACATGCGGCGCTTCAAGCTGGATGCGGAGGACAATCTGCTTGCGCGCAAGCATGCGACGCAGATCTCGATCCTCAAGCGCGCCGGCGTGACGCTGGCCTTCGTGGTCACGCTCGCGGCCGCGCTGATGACCTTCGACAGCGTCCGGCAATACGGCGTCAGTCTGCTCGCCTCCGCCGGCGCCGCGGGCCTGATCCTCGGTCTCGCGATGCAGCCGGTGCTCGCCAACCTCGTCGCCGGCATCCAGCTCGCGATCACCCAGCCGATCCGGCTCGAGGACGCCATCGTTGTCGAGGGCGAGTGGGGCTGGGTCGAGGAGATCACCTCGACCTATGTCGTGGTGCGACTGTGGGACTGGCGGCGCCTCGTGCTGCCGCTGAAGTATTTCATCGAGCACCCGTTCCAGAACTGGACCCGCGAAGGTGCCTCGATCATCGGCACGGTGATGATCTACTGCGATCACTCCGCGCCGATCCCGGCGATGCGCGCCAAGCTCGAGGACTTCGTGAAGGAGAGCACGCTGTGGGACGGGCAGGTCGTCAATCTGCAGGTCTCGGACGCCCGCGAGTTCACCATCGAGGTGCGGCTGCTGGTGTCCTCCGGAACGTCTCCCAAGGCCTGGGACCTGCGCTGCGAGGTCAGGGAGAAGATGATCGCCTGGCTGAACGAGAACCATCCCGAGGCCCTGCCGCGCCATCGCAACGATCTCGGCCGTCAGGCGATCCTGGGCGCCGACGCGCCGCGGCCGACCGCGCCGGACGTGGTCAAGCGCCCACGGCGCGCGAAGCCGGCAGCCCCCGCCGCGGTGTGAGGCCAGACATTGTTTAGGACGGCGTCGTGATGTATTCGGCCTTATCGCGCGTAGCGCGATCAAGAAGAGGAGGCGATCATGCCGATCAAGATCAACCTGAACGACCTGCCGTGCTTTCGAGCCCACCAGCAAGCGGCGTAACTCGTTCCCCTCCGAAACCCGCGTTAAGCGTGGCGTCCGGATCGTTCACGGCGACGTCGAACTCGTCGAGAAACTAGGTCGCAACGACCCATGCCCCTGCGGCTCAGGCAGGAGATTTCAAAGCCTGTTGCCTCAGAAGCGGCGGCCGCGGCGGCTTTGACGGCTCCCAACGCCACCACTACTTTCAGGGAATGACATCAAGGCCGCCCCGGCGGGTCCGGGGCGGATTTTCGGAAAAACGGAACAGTGATCGTCAATGATCGTTACGGTCGATCTCGATGATTTGGTCGTTAAGACCAAAGACTACACGGCTTGGAGGATATCTCCGGGCTCGTAAGTCATGCTCTGAGAGTTCTTGTCGAGCGCGATAAGTCTCGCCGCCCCGATGGCGTCGACCCGATCAAAGATCGTAGCGCCGCCCTGACCGTCCATCAACCCACGAAGAAGTTGCGGAACTGCCAGGGGTCGCTCGCGTCGATGTCCTCGGGAAACAGGCCTGGGCGGTTCTCGAGCGGCGTCCAGTCGGTGTAGTAGCCCTTCACCGGACCGAGATAGGGAAGCTGGATCTCGAGGCAGCGCTTGAAGTCCATCTCGTCGGTCTCGACGATGCCCTCGTTCGGGTTCTCGAGCGCCCAGACCATGCCGGCGAGGATCGCGGATGTGACCTGCAGCCCGGTCGCGTTCTGGTGGGGGGCAAGCGCGCGGGTTTCCTCGAGCGAGAGCTGCGAGCCGAACCAGTAGGCGCCCTTGGCGTGGCCGTAGAGCAGCACGCCGAGCTCGTCGATCCCGTCGACCAGCTCGTCCTCGTCGAGGACGTGCAGCTTGTCCTGAATCTTGCCCTCGGCGCCGAACAGCTCGTGCCACGACAGCACGGCGTCGTCGGCCGGGTGATAGGCGTAGTGGCAGGTCGGGCGGTAGACCGCCTTGCCGTCCTCCCAGACGGTGAAGAAGTCCGAGATTGAGATCGACTCGTTGTGGGTGACGAGGAAGCCGTATTGCGGACCCGGCGTCGGGCACCAGGTGCGCACCTTGGTCGCGGCGCCCGGCTGCATCAGATAGATCGCGGGCGCCTTGGGGTCGGGATGCTTCTGGGCGTTCGCCGGCGCCCAGGTCTCATGCGTGCCCCAGCCGAGCTCCGCCGGCTGCAGCCCCTCGGAGATGAAGCCCTCGACCGACCAAGTGTTGAGGAACACGCCGCGCGGCTTCGGGTTCTTGCCGCGCTGCGTGTCGCGCTCGGCGATGTGGACGCCCTTCACCCCGATCTGCCGAAGAAGCGAGGCCCATTCCTCGCGGTTCGTGGGCTCCGGCGTGTTCATCTTGAGGTCGGAGGCGATGTTGAGCGCGGCCTGCTTGACGAAGAACGACACCATGCCGGGGTTGGCGCCGCAGGTGGAGACGGCCGTCGGCCCGCCCGGATTACGGGCGCGGGCGTCGAGAGTCATCTGGCGGAGCGCGTAGTTCGAGCGCTCGCTCGGACCCTTGGTCTTGTCGAAGTAGAAGCCGAGCCAGGGCTCGTTGACGGTGTCGATATAGAGGCAGCCGAGCTCGCGGCAGAGCTCCATGATGTCGACTGACGAGGTGTCGACCGACAGGTTCACGCAGAAGCCCCGGCCCGGGCCGTTGGTCAGCAGCGGCGTCAGCAGCTCGCGGTAATTGTCTTTCGTGACGTGCTTCTGGATGAAGGGCACGCCGTATTCGTCGAGCACGCGCTTGTTGAGGTCGCTCGGATCGATCGCGACGATCCGGCTTCTGTCGTACTCGAAATGACGGTCGATGAGCGGCAGGGTCCCGCGACCGATCGAACCGAAGCCGATCATCACGATGGGACCGTCGATCTTGCCGTACACCGGGTAGTCGGTCATTCGGGGGGCGCTCCTCGGCCGTTTGAGGCTGGCCGTCGAGGCGGCCGCCGGGCGGCCAGATAAAGGCCGAACGGCCTGTGATAATCAACCGTTCGCGCGCCTCTCCCCGGCCATTGCGGCCTTTCGTCCCCCGTCCGCCTCGTGCGCTTACCCCGCGAAAGCGGGCTTCGCCGCTCCCGCCGCCGGCGAAGCGTCGATCAGCCGGCGACGCATAGGCGCGAGCGCGAACAGCGCGAGAAGGCCGGTCAGCACGTCCATCGCGATGATGATGCCGAACACCGGCATCCAGCTGCCCGTGGAGGCGAAGATCAGCGCCGCGATCGGTCCGCCCAGCACCGATCCGACGCCTTGGGCCATGTAGAGGAAGCCGTAGTTCTTGGTGGCGTGGGTTTCGCCGAAGGTGTCCGTCAGCGTCGATGGGAACAGCGAGAAGATCTCGCCCCAGCCGAAGAACACGACGCCCGACATCAGCACGTAGAGCAGCGGATCCTCACGCACCATCACGAGAAGCGCGATGGCGAGCCCCTCGCCGATGAAGGCGATCGCCATGGTCTTCTCGCGGCCGATGCGGTCCGAGATGAAGCCGAAAATCGGTCGCGTCAGGCCGTTGGTGATGCGGTCGATGGTGAGCGCCAGCGGCAGCGCCGCGAAGCCCAGCACCAGGACCTTCTCGTCGATGCCGAACGATCGCGAGAAGGTGGCGAACTGCGAGATCACCATCAGGCCGCCGGTCGACATCATCGTCATCATGACGAACATCAGCCAGAACACCGGCGTCTTCAGCATCTCGCGGCTGTTGTAGTCGCGGCGGGTCCGCATCGACCCGACGGCGGGCTCCGGCCGGTCCGCCGTCCCGTGCTCCGGCGCCGGCTTGAGGAACGCCGCCGCCGCCACGCCGACGACGCCCTGGATCAGGCCGAACACGATCAGCGTGTGCTGGAGACCGGCGGTCGACAGGGTCGAGGAGATCGGGAAGTTGAGGAAGATCGCGCCGAAGCCGTAGCCCGCGGCCGCCATGCCGACGGCGAAGCCCCGTTTGTCGGGAAACCACTTCACCATCTGACCGACGATGCCGATATAGACGATGCCGGTGCCGATCCCGCCCAGAACGCCGTAGGCGACGTAGACCGCCGGCAGACTGGTCGCGTAGGCCGTCAGCACCCAGCTCAGCCCTGACAGCGCGCAGCCGGCCATCACGAGCAGGCGCGGGCCGAACTTCTCGACCAGCGCGCCCTGCGCGGGCGACAGCCATGTCTGCAGCACGATCAGGATCGAAAACGTCACCTGCAGGTCGGCGAGCGTGCCGCCCACGGTTCCGAGCAGCGGCTTGGTGAACAGCGTCCAGACATATTGCGGGCTGGAGACCGCCATCATGGCGATCACGCCGAGCGCGAGCTGGATCCAGCGCGTGCGGTTCATGGCAGGTGCCGAGGTCGTCAAGATCATGTCCTTCCGGTGTGTTCGGCTCTCCTTCGCAAGGTCGGGGCCAACCTGCGGCCGTCTGTCGTCGGTCGACCATCGCGCGCAATGGCATGCCAGGTTGCCCACGGGACGTGCGTCGCCGCCCATTTCTTCGGCGGCGGATCGGGGTCGACAGGGAGTTAACATGCGTTAACTCTGCCTTGGAATGATCACAATTGATCGTCCGCAATGGGGTTTGCGTGCCGCAATCATCCGCCAGCGTTCGGGACCGTGTTTGGTCCGTCGTCCTGAAGGCGATCGCCACGGAAGCGATAGCGCCCGGCACAGTGCTCTTCGAAGCCGTGATCGCGGATGCTCTCGTCACGAGCCGGACCCCGGTGCGGGCCGCTCTCGAGATGCTGCGGGAGGACGGCCGCGTCGCGAAGCTCGAAGGTCGCGGCTATATCGTGCTGGCGCCCGACGGGAGCGCGCCCCGGCAGCGGCGGAGGATCGACCGCACCGGCTTTTCGGCGCTGTCGCACGGCTCCGCCGTCGGTCGCGCGCCCGCCGCCTGGTCGAGGCTGCTCGATCAGATGGAGGCGGAGATCGCGATGGCTGCGGTCCACGGTCCGCTGCGCATCCTCGAAGCGGAGGTGTCGAAGCTGCACGGCGTCTCCCGCACGGTGGTCCGCGAGGCGCTTTCCCGACTCGACAGGGGCGGGCTGATCTACAAGGACGAACAGCTCCACTGGAGAGTGACGCCTCTGACGATCCGACGCGTCCGGGATCTATACGAGCTCCGCCGCGCGCTCGAGCCGGTCGCGCTTCGCCGCGCCGCCGAGCGGGGAGGGCTCGCCCAGACGGCGGCCGACATGCGGGACCGCCTCGTGGCCCTCGGCGCGAGCCGGGATCCGGCCGCCGCCGACGTCCAGGCCTTCGAGCGCGAGCTGCACATCGACATGCTCAGCCTCTGCTGCAATCCCGAGATCATGAAGGCCTTGAGGGTGGCGCAGGTGCAGGTCGCGTCCAACCGCGACCTCTTCGAAGCGATGGCGGCGTGGCACCCGATGATCATCGCCGAGCACATCGAGATCGCGAACAGCCTTGCGAATGGCGACGTCTCGGGGGCGGAGCGGCAGCTCATCGCCCATCTCAGCGACCGCAAGGTGGAGATCATCGAAGATCTGCTGGCGAAGGTCGCGACCTTCGAAACGCCGCTTCCGTCCTATCTGCAGCGGAGTTGACGCCCTTAGCGGCTTGGCTCGGCTACGGAAACCGTTGCCGCCGGGCAACGGCCCGTCGGCTTTTAGCCACGTCGCCTTCGTTTTCATCGTACGATCCGCGATGACCCGCTAAGTTACCTCCCAGAGCGGCCAGTTAGCCGTCCGCCTCCGAGGTTTCCGCATATGCGTCGCCGTCTCGCCGTTCTCCTCGCCGCCGCCCCGCTTGCGATCTTCGCATCCGCCGCGTCGGCCGCCGATATCTCGGTCGAGGCGCCTGCGACGGCCGTCGCGGTGGACGACGGCTGGACCGCGACGCTGAAGGGCACGGGCGTCTATGGCCCGCTGTTCGAAGGTTCGAACAAATACGGGTTTTCCGGCTATCCGGGCCTCGCGATCCGCAAGAAGAGCGAGCCGTGGAAGATCGGCGCGCCCGACGACGGCTTCGGCATCGCGATCGTCAACATGCCCTGGCTGCAGTTCGGCCCCGTCGCCCGCGTCCGCGCCGAGCGCGATTCGAGCGACGTGAAGCGCTTCTACGGCATGAAGGACATCGACTGGGCGGTGGAGCCCGGGGCGTTCCTCGAGGTCTACCCGACCGAGAACATCCGCCTGCGCGGCGAACTCCGGCACGGCGTTTCCGGCCACCACGGCTTCGTCGGCAACCTCGCCGCGGACTACATCTTCACGGTCGGCAACCTGGCGCTCACCGCCGGTCCGCGCGTGGAGATCGGCGACCACAAGTTCATGGACAAGTATTACGGGGTGACCGCCAGCGAGGCCGCCCAGAGCTCCCGCGCGTCGGAGTACGACGCCGGCGGCGGCGTCAAGTCGGTCGGCTTCACGGCCGCCGCGACCTATGCGTGGAACGAGAACTGGAGCACGACCGCCTTCGGCCGGTACGACCAGCTGGTCGGCGACGCCGCCGACAGCCCGGTCGCGAAGAAGCTCGGAACCAAGAGCTCCTTCACCGCCGGCGTCGGCGTCGGATACTCCTTCGACTGGAGCGCCTGGTGATCTCCAGCCGGCGCTACGGCGCCGGATGGAACTGATAAAGCCAGGTCTCGGTGAGCGTCTTGTCGCCGACCTTCAGATAGCAGCGCATGTCGACGGGCTCCGGCCCCTCGACCTTGAGGTCGAACTGGGCGCGCCAGTGGCCTTTGACGTCGCTCGGCACCGCCTCGGCGTAGATGTAAGAGAACGTCCCCCGCGACGCCCATAGCACGGGCTCGACCGTCTGGCCGTAGGGGATGTCTTCGAGCGGGCCGCCGAGAAACTCGATCATGAACTTGCGCAGGCCAGGCGGCCGCGGCAGGCCCGGCTGGCCGCCGCGCCCAAGCCGTGTCGCGACGCACCGACCGAGACTCGTAGGAAACGGCTCCTCGTCCTGCCAGTAGAGCTTGTAGGCGAGGGCGATCGTCACGCCCGCCTTGGTCGGCTGGGCTGGGATCCAGTAGGCGACCACGTTGTCGTGGATCTCGTCGTCGGTCGGCAGCTCCACGAGCTGGACGGAGCCCTTGCCCCAGTCGCCGACCGGCTCGACCCAGGTCGACGGCCGGTCCTGGTACTTCACGCCGTCCTGATAATGGTCGAACGCTCGGTCGCGCTGGAGCAGACCGAAGCCGCGCGGGTGCTCATCGGCGAAGGTCGACGTCATGATCCGCGGCGGATCGTTGAGGGGCCGCCAGATCCGTTCGCCCGCGCCGGTCCACATCGCGAGCCCGTCGGAATCGTGCACTTCCGGACGCCAGTCGATCAGCGTCGGCTTCGCGGTCTCCGAGAACCAGTACATCGAGGTCAGCGCGGCGAGGCCGACGCGGTCGACGTCCTTGCGCATGGTGACCGTGGCCTCGATCTCCATCAGCGTTCCGGCGGTGCGGTGGATCAGGAAGCGATAGGCGCCCGTCAGCGACGGCCCGTCGAGCAGCGCGAACACCGTGACGGGGTCTGAATCCGACATCGCCGGCTCGAACCAATAGGCGATGAAGTCGGGAAACTCCTCGGCCGCCCCCGGCTGCGGGAACAGCGCGACCCCGCGCGCCGACATGCCGACCTGGCCCTTCTCGCCGATCGCCCGGAAATAGGACGCGCCGAGGAAGGTCGCGAACGGTTCGCGCGTCTTCCAGTCGCCCTTGTCCGTGACCTGATCCTTGGCCTCGCGCACCCAGAAGCCGGCGAAGGCCGACGGCTGCGGGGCGAGCTTCCGCGCGACGCTGTCGGCCGGCATCTCGAACAGCGAGGGATCATAGATGATCTCGCGCGCCTTGCCGTCGACGACGGCGTGCATCCGCACCGTCTTCGGGAAGTACTGCCCGACATGCATGAAGGTGATCGGATAGGCGCCGGGGCTGTCGGCGTAAAGCGCGTCGTCCGGCTTGAACTTCAGCTTGCCATGCGCGTCGTAGTCGATCTGCTGGACGATCGCCGGGTCAGGCCTCGCAGGCTCCTTGTAGGGCTTACCTGCAAGATCCTTGGCGAGCCGCTTGAGCAGGTCGTAGGAGAACGGCGCCGGCGGTCCGAGCTTCAGCCGGTCCGCGCCCTGCGCCATCGCGGTCCCGCCGAGCGCGACCGCGGCTTGCGCCGCGAGGCCGAGCTGCAGCAGGGTCCGGCGATTCAGCGGGCAGGCGGCGTCGGGCGTTCGGGACATGGTTCGCACCACCGGGCTCGAGACTGGGCTGCCGGCTTATAGCGGAAATTACGGCGGGACGAGGAACGGCTCAGACGTCTTTCGCCGATCGGCGAGGCCTCAGTCGTCCGGTGTCCAGCGCGCCAGCCGCAGGGCGTTGAGCACGACGCTCGCCGAGGACAGCGCCATCGCGGCGCCGGCGATCCCGGGCGACAGGGCGCCAAAGGCTGCGAGCGGCAGGCCGACGACATTGTAGACGAAGGCCCAGGCGAGGTTCTGGCGGATGTTCGCCACGGTCCGGCGCGACAGCAGGAGAGCGGCCGGAACCAGCACGGGATCCGGCCGGAGCAGCGCGACGCCCGCGGTCTCAAGCGCGACGTCCGCGCCGCCGCCCATCGCGATCCCGAGGTCGGCCGCCGCCAGCGCCGGCGCGTCGTTGACGCCGTCGCCGACCATCGCGACGCGCGATCCCTCCGCCTTGAGCCGCTGGATGGTCGCGAGCTTGTCGGCGGGCCGCGCTCCGGCCTCCACGCGGGAAATGCCGACGCCGCGCGCGATCGGCGCGGCGGCTTCCGCCGAATCGCCGGTCAGCATGATGATCTGAACGTTCAAGGCGGCGAGCCGCCTGACCGCCTCAGCCGCGCTCGGGCGGGGAGCGTCGGCGAAGGCGAGCACGCCTTTGGCGCGGCGCCCCTCCGACACCGCGACCGCCGTGCGACCTTCGGCGGCGTGGCGGGCGAGCATCGCCTCGACCGGGGCGGTGTGCGCGCCAACCTCGGCGAGCAACCGCACGCCGCCGATTGCGACCCTGGCCCCGGCGACATCTCCGGAGACGCCGTCGCCCGGATGGGAGCGGATGTTGGTGGCCGCCGGTATTTGGAGCCCCTGTCCCTCCGCGGCCTCGACCACCGCCTTGGCGAGCGGATGCTCCGAGCCGCGCTCCACGGCGGCGGCGAGCGCGAGCAGCTTCGTGGCGTCCCCGTCGATCGCCTCGGTCGCGACCAGAGCCGGGCGTCCGGCCGTCAGCGTGCCGGTCTTGTCGAAGATCACGGCGTCGATCCGGGCGGCGCGCTCTAGCGCTTCGACGTCGCGCACCAGCAATCCGGCCTTGGCGGCGGCGCCGGTGCCCGCGACCAGGGCTGCGGGCGTCGCCAGACCGAGCGCGCAGGGACAGGCGATCACGAGCACAGCGATGGCGTGGCCGAGCGCGGGGCCGGCGCCTGCGCCCGCCAGCAGCCAGCCGACCAGGGTTACGATTGCGATCGCGACCACGACGGGCACGAACACCGCCGTGACCCTGTCGACGAGACGCTGCACCGGCGCCTTCGCGAGCTGCGCGCGCGCGACCAGCCGGCCGATGCGCGCGGGCGTCGCATCCTCGCCGACCGCGGTCGCCTCGACGACGAGGAAGCCGGCGCCGTTGAGCGAGCCTGCGATCACCGCGTCGCCCAAGGCCTTCTTCACCGGCTTGCTCTCGCCGGTCACCAGCTGCTCGTCGACGTCGCTCGCGCCTTCGGCGATCAGCCCATCGACGGGCACGCGTTCGCCCGGCCGCACCAGCACGACGTCGCCGAGGCCGAGCGCCTCGATCGGCGCCTCCTCTTCGCGTCCCGAGGCGTCGCGGCGGCGCGCGGTCTCGGGCGTCAGGGCGCCGAGCGCGGTGAGCGCGGCGGCGGTCCCGGAGGTCGCGCGGGCCTGCAGCAGGTTGCCGAGCAGGACGAAGCCGAGAACCGCGATCGAGGCCTCGAAATAGAGCGCGCCTGGCGTTCCGGCGATGACCTGGCCCGCGCTCCAGAAATACGCGGCGCTCGTGCCGAGCGCGACGAGCACGTCCATGTTGGCGGCCCCGCCCCTCAGCGAGGCATAGGCGCCGCGGTAGAAGCGGGCTCCGACCAGCGCCTGGACCGGCGTCGCGAGGGCGAGCTGCAGCCAGCCGGGCAGGACGCCGTGCGAGCCTGCCGCCATGCCGACCATTCCGGCGAGGAACGGCGCGCCAAGCACTGCCGTCATCGCCAGCAGTGCGACGGTCCGGCGCTGGTCCTCGATGCGGGCCGCGGCGCGAGCGGCCTCGGCTTCACGGCGTTCTGCGGCGCCCGCCGGGCGCACATGCGCCTCGTAGCCCGCGCGCCCGACCGCTGCGACCGCCGCGCCGGCATCGGGCGCGCCCGTGAAGCGAACGTCGGCGCGTTCCAGCGGCAGGTTGACGACCGCTGAGGCGATCCCCGGCGTCGCTCCCAACACCTTCTCGATCCGCGCCGCGCAGGCCGCGCAATGCATGCCGTCGATGTCGAGCGTCAGCGTGGCGGCGTTCCGGAAGGCTTCGAGCGGTTCGGGTCGCGTCATCTGCGTCAAATGTCCTGTCAGGCGCTTAGATGCGCCGCAGGCGTTGCAAGAACAAGCCTGAAGGCCTCCGCCCGCCTTGCGGCGCGTCCGCGACTACGGCATCGTCGCGCCCGATCGATCCCGCCGCTGATGGCGTTTTCATCCTCGCAAGCTGCGCCCCGATGGAGGCGCGGCGCGCGTCCGCTCCAGAACCGTGACGCCGCGAGGGCGCCCTCGCGCGGAGACCGCCGCCATGACATTCAACCGCCGCTCGTTCGGACGGCTCGCCTTTTCCATCGCGCTCGCTCTCGCGCCGCTTTCGGCCCATGCGGAGGACGCCGTCGCCAAGCAGCCCGTGGTGGTGTTCGCCGCCGCCTCGCTGAAGAACGCGCTCGACGCCGTCGCCAAGGACTGGACCAAGGAGACCGGAATCGAGGTGAAGGCGAGCTACGCCGCGTCCTCCGCGCTGGCCAAGCAGCTGGAGCAGGCGGCGCCCGCAGATATCTTCATCTCCGCCGACGTGCCGTGGATGGATTACGTCGCCGACAAGAAGCTGATCGTTCCCGAGAGCCGGATGGACCTGCTCGGCAACAGCCTCGTGCTTGTCGCCGGCCCAGGCTGGACCAAGGGCGACGTCGAGCTCAAGCAGGGCGTCGACCTCGCCGGGCTGCTCGGCGACGGACGCCTCGCGATGGGCGAGCCGAGCTCGGTGCCTGCCGGCAAGTACGGCAAGGCGGCGCTCACCAAGCTCGGCGTGTGGGACGCGGTCTCGCCCAAGGTGGCGGGCGCGGAGAACGTTCGCGCGGCGCTGGCGCTGGTCTCGCGAGGCGAGGCCCCCCTCGGAATCGTCTACAAGACCGACGCCGCCGCAGACCCGTCGGTGAAGATCGTCGGGACCTTCCCGGAAGACAGCCATGCGCCGATCATCTATCCGGAGGCGAAGATGCTTTCTTCCAAGAACCCGAACGCCGACGCCTTCCTGAAGCGTCTGTCCTCGGCCTCAGCGAAGACGGCATTCGAAGCCGCGGGCTTCACGGTCGTCGCTCCGGCGGTCGGGAACTGACGCGCTGGACGCGGTCGCGACCCTGCTTGGCCTTGCGCCAGAGGACCTCGCCGCCGTTCGCCTGAGCCTGCTGGTCGCGACGGTCGGCACGCTCGCGAGCTTGCCTGTCGCCGTGCTCGTCGCGCTCTTGCTGGCTCGCGGGCGGTTTCCGGGGAAGACGCTGCTCGACGGGCTGGTGCACCTGCCGCTGGTGCTGCCGCCCGTCGTCACGGGCTACCTGCTGCTGCTCTCCTTCGGCAGGCGCGGGCTGTTCGGCGAGGCGTTGGCGAACTGCTGCGGGCTGGTGTTCTCGTTCCGCTGGACGGGTGCCGCGCTCGCGGCGGGCATCATGGGATTCCCGCTGATGGTGCGGGCGATCCGTCTTTCGATCGAAGCGGTCGACCGCCGCCTCGAGGACGCGGCGGAGACGCTCGGCGCCGGCCGGATCGGCGTGCTGTTCGTCGTCACCCTGCCGCTCGCGGCGCCCGGCTTGCTCGCGGGGCTGGTGCTCGCCTTCGCCAAGGCGCTTGGCGAGTTCGGCGCGACGATCACCTTCGTGTCGAACATCCCCGGAGAAACCCGGACGCTGCCGGCTGCGATCTACACGCTGACCCAGACGCCCGGCGGCGACGCCGCGGCGCTTCATCTGGTGCTGGTCGCGATCGGGCTTTCGCTTCTCGCGCTCGTCGCCTCCGAACTCCTGGCCCGCCGCCTCGCCTCCCGGATCGCAGGATGAGCGGGCTCAGCGTCTGATGCTCAAGGTCGCGATCGCCCGCCGCACGGGAGACTTCAGCCTCGACGTCGCCTTCACGGCGCCCAACGGCGTGACCGCCGTGCTTGGCCGTTCCGGCGCCGGCAAGTCGACGCTGGTTTCCGCGGTCGCCGGCCTCGTGCGCCCCGACGAAGGCCGCATCATGCTCGGAGACGTCGCGCTGTTCGACCGCGCGGCGCGCATCGACCTCGCGCCGCGCAAACGCCGCGTCGGCGTGGTATTCCAGGAAAGCCGGCTGTTCCCGCATCTCTCGGTGCGCTCCAACCTGCTGTTCGGCAGGCGCCGGCGGCGCGGCGCGACCGGGCCTTCCTTCGACCAGGTGGTGGAGACGCTCGGGATCGGCGCGCTGCTGCCGCGCAGCCCGCGGTCGCTGTCCGGCGGCGAGCGGCAGCGGGTCGCGATCGGGCGCGCGCTGTTGTCAGCGCCCCACGCTCTGCTGTTCGACGAGCCGCTGGCCGCGCTCGACTCCGAGCGGAAGGGCGAGATCCTGCCCTTCCTCGAGACGCTGGTGCGCGAGGTCTCGCTGCCGGTGCTCTACGTCACCCATGCGCTCGAGGAGGCGCAGCGGCTGGCCGAACGGCTGGTCGTTCTGGCGGCCGGGCGGATCGTCGCCGAGGGTCCCCTCGAGCAGGCGATAGCGGCGGCGGGACTGGCCAGCGCCGGCGATCGCTTTCTCGACGGCGTCACGGTCGAGGCGACGGTCGCGGAGCTGGACGAACGGTATGGCCTGACTGGGTTGTCGCTCGGCGCCCACCGCGTCTGGGTTCCCGGCCTGATCGGCCAGCCCGGCGACGCCGCGCGGCTGCGCTTCCTCGCCAGGGACTTGGCGCTCGCGCTCGTCCCTCCTGAGCGGACGTCCGTCCGCAACGTGCTGCCGGGCGTGGTGCGCGGCCTGAAGCGCGGCGAGGGGCCTTACGCCTCCGTCATGGTCGACGTGGGCGGCGCCGTGCTCAGGGCCGAGATCACCCGGCGCGCCGCCGACGACCTGCAACTCGCCCCGGGCCGCGTGGTCTACGCGCTGGTGAAAAGCGTGGCGGTGTCGAGGGCGTGAGGCCGCCTTCGATCCGGCCGCCGCCGCCGCGCGAAGACGCCCGACGCTACGGCGCGTTCTCGGGCGCGTAAGGGAAGGTCCAGGTCTCGGTGAGGGCCCGGTCGCCGGCTTTCAGGAAGGCGCGGAGCTCCATCGTCTTTCCGGTGTCGGCCTGCACGTCGATCCCGACGCGGAAGCCGCCGATCTTCGCGTTCGGCGCGACGAAGGTGCGTCCGATCGCGCCCGACGAGGTCGACGGCACGACCGAAACCTTCGAGGGATCGTTGAGATAGTAGCCGAGATCGCCGCCGGCGAAGTCGATGATGAAGCGCTGCGTGCCCGTCGGCACCGGATCGGCGGAGCCGAGCGCCGCCGCGCGCGTCGGATAGGTGTTCACCGCCCGTCCGCCCGAATGCAGCCGCGCATCCGAGCTCATGGCGCGAAGGCGGTAGCCGAAGCTGCGCTCCTTGCCGACCTCGGCCGGGGCCGCCGGAACCCAGAAGGCGACGATGTTGTCGTTGGTCTCGTCGTCGGTCGGCAGTTCGACCAGCTCGACGTGCCCCTCTCCCCAGCCCTCACGCGGTTCGATCCAGTAGCTCGGCCGCATCTGGTAGTTCAGGTCGAGGTCCTGATAGTGCTCGAACATGCGGTCGCGCTGCATCAGGCCGAACCCCTTGGGGTTCACGTCCCGGAACTGCGAAATCTGGGTCGTCCTGGGGTTGCGCAGCGGGCGCCACACCCACTCGCCGCCGCCGGTCTGCAACATGAGGCCGTCGGAATCATGCAGCTCGGGGCGGAAGTCGGTGAAGTGCCGGCGCTGGTTCTCGGCGTAGAAGAACATCGAGGTCAGCGGCGCGACGCCGAGCTTCGCGATCGGCCTGCGCGGGATCAGGGTCACGGTGACGTCGACCACGGTCTCGACATCGGGATAGACCACGAAGCGGTAGGCGCCGGTCAGAGACGGCCCGTCCAGCAGCGCGTAGATCGTCGCGCGTTCGGCGTTCGGGGCCGGCGTCTCCACCCAGAACTCACGGAAGTCCGGAAACTCCTCGGGCTCCGGGCCGCCCGAATTGATCGCGACGCCGCGCGCCGACAGGCCGTAGACCTGATTGCGGCCGAGCACGCGAAAATAGCTCGCCCCGATGAACGAGATCAGCTCGTCCATGACGCGCGGATCGTTCAGCGGATAATGCAGGCGAAATCCTGCAAAGCCGAGGTCGACGGGCAGCGGGCGACTGAACTTGTTGGCGCCGTAGTCGAACAGCGAACCCGAATAGGGCGCCGGCGTCGCGATGCCGTCGCGCACCACGTTCACCACCACCGGCCGGCGATAGAGGAAGCCGGGGTGGAACATCTGCATGCGGAAGGGTCCGCCGCCCGAACCGAGCAGAGCGCGCTCTGCTCGGAAGCGGATGTCGCGATACTGGTCGAAGGTGAGGTTGCGGAGCTCCTCGGGCAGTTCGCGGAGCGATGCGTCGTAGGGCTGACCCGCGAGCTCGCGCGCGCGCCGAAGAACGTCCTCGAAACCGAAGGCGGCCGGCGCCGGCTGCTGAGCGCGCGCCGCGCCGGCGCAAGCGACGGCGCCGACGCCGAGAGCGAGCGCTCCGCGGCGGGTGAGTGCGGAGCGACTGGTCATCGAGCGGATCGTCGGAAGGAGGAGGACTGCACGAGTCCTCCCTAATCCGGTCGGGCAGGGGGCCACAAGGCGACGCGTCGCCACGCCGCAGCATGTCAGGAAGCCGCTTCTCGCGCCATGAACGCCTCGCGCGCCTTCTCGACGTCGGCGTAATAGGTCTCGGCCCAGATCCAGACCCCGCAGAACGCGGCGCTCAGGCTGCGGCCGAGCTCGGTCAGGCTGTAGTCGACATGCGGCGGCACGACGGGATGCACCACCCTGGTGACGAGGCCGTCGCGCTCCATCTGCCGCACCGTCTTGGTCAGCATCTTCTGGCTGATGCCGCCTACGATCCGGGAGATCTGCGTGAACCGCAGCACACCGTGCTCCTCGAGCGTCTCCAGCACCAGCATCGTCCATTTGTCCGCGACCTGGCCGATGACGTCCTGCACCAGCGCCTCGATCGCGGGATCGACTGTCTGCGGCGCAGGATGGAGGCGTTTCGCCTCGATCGCCGGGTTTGGAGCGGCCCGTTTCATTCGATGCTCTCCTTCTGGAGACTATGGCGCTTTCAGGTGCCTACTTTCTAACGGAGAGCGTCGACCATATCCTTCCTGCACGCATCAAGGAAAGGCGCGGTCATGGACATCTCCGGAAACACGATCCTCATCACTGGCGGCGGCTCGGGCATAGGCCGCGCTCTCGCCGAAGCGTTTCACGCCGGCGGAAGCCAGGTCATCATCTCGGGCCGGCGGCAGGCGGCGCTCGACGAGGTGACGAAAGCCAATCCCGGCATGAAATCGGTGGTCTTCGACATTGCCGACGGCGCGGGGATCGCAGCCTTCGCCGAGCGTCTCATCGCCGACTACCCGACGCTGAACGCCGTGCTGAACAACGCCGGGATCATGGTCCCCGAGGACGTGAAAGGCGGCGGCTACCTTCAGACGGCCGAGGACACGGTCGCGACCAATCTGCTCGGGCCGATCCGCCTGACCGCGGCGCTGCTGCCGCACCTTCTGAAGCAGCGGAGAAGCGCGGTGCTCACCGTCTCCTCCGGCCTCGCCTTCGTGCCGATGGCCGCCACTCCGACCTATTCGGCGACGAAAGCCGCAATCCACTCCTATTCGGTCGCGCTCCGGCGCCAGCTCCAGGGCACGCCGGTCGAGGTGATCGAGATCGCGCCGCCTTATGTACAGACCACGCTGACCGGCGAACGTCAGGCCTCCGATCCCAACGCCATGCCGCTCGACGATTTCATCAGCGAGACGATGCGCCTGCTGGCGGAGCAGGGCGCGACGGAGATCATCGTCGAGCGCTGCAAGCCGCTGCGCTTCGCGGCCGAGCGAGGCGAGATGGCGAAGATGCTCGAGGCCGTGAACACGCCTCATTGACCAGGGCGGCCGCTGGCCGTCGCGAGACGGCCAGCGTTTGGATCCCGTTAATAAAAAACCCTGTCACAATCCGAATGTTTTTCTTGCAAGCGGGGGCGAACGATCCTACTTCCCGCCTGCCCAATTTCGCGCGTGCCTGTGTCGTGTGTCGGGTTGGCGGGAACTCCCCGCCGGGCAACCCGATGGCCGGAAATCCCAACCGGCTCTAAGTCGCCTCTCCGGCGGCGGACGCGACGTGAAGCAACGACGTAGAGGGCTTTTTTGGTCTCTGCCGGCTGTCCAAAAGCCGGCGTCACTGAAGAGGCGACTACTTCCTTGCCGGGCGTGCGGTTCGGGTTCTCCCAGACCAAGCGTGGCGTCGACCTGATCCGAGACGGACATTCTCCGTCCGAGCGGTCGTCGCGACTACGGCGTGTATCGAGCGGTCGTTCCTAAGCGGGGACGGCCACGGACTGACGCACACTGACGACGGCCCGCGTCTCCACAGCGCGGCCGACGGCGGAGCGTCATCCATCGGGCCACATGACGCTTTCCGGGACGCCGCCATGACCTCTCATCTCGACCGCCTCGACAATGATCGTATCCGGGGCTTCCTCGCGGCCCAGAAGTCCGACGGGCCGGTGCTCGTCGTCGACAGCGAGATCGTGCGCGGCAATTACGCCAAGTTCGCGCGCGCGCTGCCCGACACCCGCGTGTTCTATGCGGTGAAGGCGAACCCGGCCCCGGAGATCCTGGCGCTGCTGGCGGAGCTCGGCTCGTGCTTCGACTGCGCGTCGGTCGCCGAGATCGACATGGCGCTGGCGACTGGCGTCTCGCCCGATCGCATCTCGTTCGGCAACACGATCAAGAAGGAGCGCGACGTTGCGGCGGCTCACGCCCGCGGCGTGCGGCTGTTCGCGGTCGATTGCCGTGAAGAGGTCGAGAAGATCGAGCGCGCCGCCCCAGGCGCCCGCGTGTTCTGCCGCATCCTGGCCGATGGCGCCGGCGCCGAGTGGCCGCTGTCGCGCAAGTTCGGCTGCGTCCCCGAGATGGCGGCGGACGTGCTCGACCACGCGCAGGCCCGCGGGCTCGTCGCCTATGGCGTGTCGTTCCATGTCGGCTCCCAGCAGAACAACGTGGCGGCCTGGGACTCGGCGCTCGCGTCCGCCGCGCAGATCTTCCGCGACTGCGCGGAGCGCGGCATCGCGCTCTCCATGGTCAATCTCGGCGGCGGCTTCCCGACGCGCTACCTCAAGGACATCCCGGCGGTCGACGCCTATGGCGCGTCGATCTTCGAGTCGCTCAAGGCGCATTTCGGCAACCGCATCCCGGAGACGATCATCGAGCCCGGCCGCGGCATGGTGGGCGACGCCGGCGTGATCGAGGCCGAGGTCGTTCTCGTCTCGAAGAAGTCCGACGACGCCGACGAGATCCGCTGGGTCTATCTCGACATCGGCAAGTTCGGCGGTCTCGCCGAGACGATGGACGAGGCGATCCGCTACCCGATCCGCACCGCCCATGACGGCGAGGCGACGACGCCCTGCGTGCTCGCCGGCCCGACCTGCGACTCGGCCGACGTGATGTACGAGAAGACGCCGTATCCGCTGCCGATCAGCCTCTCGATCGGCGACAAGGTGCTGATCGAAGCCTGCGGCGCCTACACCACGACCTATGCGGCGGTGGCCTTCAACGGCTTCCTGCCGCTCGCCTCCCACGTCATCTGACGGAGGGTCGGATGGTCCACATCAGGGACGAGGCGCCGGCCGACGCCGGCGCCCGCGAGGCTTTGCTCGACCGCGCCTTCGGGCCGGCGCGCTTCGCCAAGACCTGCGAGCGGCTGCGCGAAGGCCGTCTGCCGGCGGCCGGGCTGTCGCTCGTCTCCGAGCAGGATGGAACGCTCGTCGGCACGCTGCGGTTCTGGCATGTCGCGCTGGGCGATGGCCGCCCGGGGCTGATGCTCGGCCCACTCGCGGTCGACGCCGAGGCGCGCTGCGGCGGCGTCGGCTCAGCGCTGATGCGGGCGGGCCTCGACCGGGCGAGGGCGCTCGGTCATGAAGCCGTCATCCTCGTCGGCGACGCGCCCTATTACGAGCGTTTCGGCTTCTCGGCCGAGGCGACCGAACGGCTCGCGATGCCAGGACCGGTGGATCGCGATCGCTTCCTCGGCGTCGAGCTTAAGCCGGGAGCCTTGGCGTCCGCCGCGGGCGTCGTGCGGCCGACCGGCGCCGTCAGGCTGCCGGAGCGTCGCGCCGCGGTGAAGAGCGCTCCGAAGCGCGCGGCCTGAAGGTCGAAGCGCGCCGCGTATCCCCGCGGCGCGCGCCTCACCATCGCAGCAGGCGCGCGCCGATCGCCGCGCCTGCAAGCGTGACGAGCCCGATCGCGAGCGGGTACCAGACGGCGACGAACAGCGGCGAATCATCGACGCAGTGCGCGGCGTAGAACGTCGCGCCGATGCCGCCGGCGAGCAGGCCGGCGACCGCGCCCGCCGCCGCCGGCGAGGACGGCGCGCTCCGCCGCAGCGCGATCAGGATCGCGGCGAGAGGCAGCGCGGAGAGCACGGGCGCCATCGTCAGGCAGAACAGGGCGTTGTGGCCGACGAGGCGCGCCGTCCAGCTGTCGTGTGACGTCACCGTCAGCTCCATGACGACCGCGAGCGCAAGCAGCGCGGGCGCCACGAACAGCGCGAAGCGGACCGTGCCGAGCTCCGCGCCTGGCCGCGTCAGCCGGCGCAAGACCACGGCGGCGGTGACCGCCAGCGCGATCGTCACCACGAACTTGAACAGAAAGCGCACGGTTTCCGCCGCCGCCATCACGTCGGCGCGAGGGCCGAGCAGCGCAAAAAATACGCAGGCTCCCCCCAGCGCCGCGAGGATCGTGGCCGCCCAGAAGACGCGCCCGAACCGGATCGGCTTGGTTCCCGCGTCCGTGGCGAGCGCATCGATCAGCTGGGTCGTCCTCATTCCCGGAAGCTCCTGTAGGCCTCGGCCAGCGCCGCAAGCCCTCGATGCAGCGCGACCCGAACCGCGCCCTCGCTCATGTCGAGGCGCGCCGCCGTCGCGCGGATGTCCGCGCCTTCGACCGTGATCGCCTTCACCACCGCGTGCTGCCGGCCTTTCAGCACCGACAGCAGTTTCTCCGTCTCCCGCGCCGACAGTTGCTCGTCTTCGGCCGGGGCCGGCAGCGTCTCGACGAAATCGTCGATCGGCACATCAACCCGCCTGCCGCGGCGACGGAGCGCGTCGATCATCTTGTTGCGCGCGATCGCCGCGACCCAGGGACCGACGGGCTGGCCGGGATCCCACGTGCCGCGCTTCAGATGGATCGCCAACAAGGTCTCCTGCACGACGTCCTCGACATCCGCGGCCGCGAGGCTGAAGGACGCGGACCGTCGTCGCACGACCGCGCGCAGGAACGTCGCCAACTCCCCAAGCAGTCGCCGGTACGCCGATGCGTCGCCGGCGTCCGCAGCCTTCATCCACAGGGCCCACTGCCGCTCTCGATCGTTCAATGCGGGTCCTTACGGCAGGGATACGGAGGCGCACGGGGCCTTGTTACGGTGACGATGGCGGACCCTCGGAGTTTCCGCCTAGCACGGACGGCGGGGCCGCGGAACGGCGGCTGTCACGCCACGAGGTCGAGCGACACCAGCCGAATGCTGGCGTCGTCCGGATCGGTGCGGACGTCGAAGCCGAGCTCGCGGCAGACGGCCAGCATCGAGCGGTTCTCGGCCAGCACCTGGCCGGAGATGGAGGCGAGGCCCTCGGCTTTGGCGATGCGAATCAGCGCGCGCATCAACCGCCAGCCGAGGCCGCGGCCCTTGAGCCTCGACTGCAGCAGGATGGCGTATTCCGCGCCCTGCGCATCGGGGTCCGAATGGAGCTGGGCGACGCCGAGCACCGCGCCCTCGGCGTCGATCGCCAGCAGCGTCATGGTGCGGGCGTAGTCGACCTGGGTGAGGCGGGCGATGAAGGCGCGCGGCACCTCCTTCATCGGCGTGAAGAAGCGCTGGCGCAGGTCCTCCGGATCGACCGCGCGGAAGAACGCCGCGATCGCCGGCTCGTCCTCCGGCCGCACGGGCCGGACCGCGATCTCGCCGCCGTCCGGCATCGTCAGCCGGCTCTCGTACTGCTTCGGATAGGGCCGGATCGCGAACCGCGGATTGGCGGCGCCGGGCCGCGCGCTGCGGGCGGCCGGCGTCACGCGGATGCGCGCGTCGAAGGCGACTGCGCCGCGCGGCGTCGCGACCAGCGGGTTGATGTCGAGCTCGCGGATCTCCGGCATGTCGGCCGCGAGCTGCGCGAGCTTCACCAGCGTCAGCGCGACGGCGTCGCGGTCGACCGCCGCGCGGCCGTCATAGCCGTCGAGCAGGGCGCCGATACGGGTGCGGGCCATCGCCTCCAGCGCCAGCCCGAGATGGAGCGGCGGCAGCGCGAGCGCGACGTCGCGCAGCAGCTCGGCTGCGCCGCCGCCGGCGCCGAACACGATGACGGGCCCGAACACCGGATCGTCGGCTATGCCTGCGAACAGCTCCTGCGCCTCATCCAGCCGGACGTGGGGTTGGACGACGAAGCCGTCGACATGCGCGTCCGGCGAGCGTTCCGCGACGCGCGCGAGCATGGCGCGGGCGGCCTCCGCCACCGCCTCCGCGCTTTCGAGGCCGAGCCTGAGCCCTCCGACCGACGCGCGGTCCGGAATGTCCGGCGAGACGATCTTGAGCGCCGCGCCGCTGCGGCCGATCATGCCGCCGGCGACCTCCGCGGCGTCCTCCGGCGTCGCGACGAAGGCCTGAGGCAGCGTCGGGATGGCGTAGGCCGCGAGCACCTCGGCGACGTCGGTCGGCGACAGCCAGTCCCGGCCGCTCGCCAACCCCGCCTCGATCGCGGCCCGCGCGCGGGGAACGTCCGGCGAGAAGGCCTCGGGCGAGGACGGCGGCGTCGCCACAAGCGCCTCCTGCGCCTCGACATGGCGGACGAGGTGCATCAGGCCCGCGACGGCCGCCTCCGGCGTCCGGAAGAACGGGATATGCGCGGCCTCGAGCGTCGCGCGGGGGGCGGGATCGGAGCCGAGGAACGCCGCGAACACCGGCTTCGGCGGATAGGACCGCGCCCGCGCCCGCTTCGCCGCCGCGGAGACCGCACGAGCGCATGACGGCGCGGGCGACAGCGAGGTGGGAGCGTGCACGGCGAGCGCGGCGTCGACGCCGGCGTCGGCGAGCACGGCGTCGAGCGCGGTTTCGTAGAGCGCAGCCGTCGCGTCGCCCCGCAGGTCGACCGGGTTGGCGTCGCTGACGCCGATCTCCGGCAGGCTCGCGGCGATCGCGGCGCGGGTCTGATCTCCGAACGCCGCGATCCGGCCGCCGAGGTCGACCAGCCTGTCGGCGGCGAGCTGGCCGAGCGCGCCGCCATTCGCGACGATCGCGATGCGCTTGCCGGCGAGCGGCGCGACATGGGCCAGCGTCTCGGCCGCGGAGAACAGCTCCGCGATGTCGGCGACCCGCAGCAGGCCCGCGCGCCGGAACGCGGCGTCGTAGACCGCGTCGGTCATTGCGAGGGCGCCGGCTTGCGAGGCGCCGCGCGCGGCATGGCGGCGGCGTCCGCCCTTCACCACCACCACCGGCTTGATGCGGGCGGCGGCGCGGGCCGCCGAAAGAAAACGCGGCGCGTTGGCGACGTCGCGCAGATAGAGCAGGATCGCGCGCGTCCGCCGATCCAGCGCGAAATGGTCCAGCAGGTCGTCCACGTCGACATCGACCATGTCGCCGAACGAGACGACGCCGGAGAACCCGATGCCGCGCGCGTTCGCCCATTCGATGGTCGAGGCCATCACCCCGCCGGACTGCGACACCAGCGCGAGGTCGCCGGGATGCCCCGCGGGCGCGATGCTGGCGTTCAGCTTGGCGTAAGGGCTCTGCACCCCGAAACAGCCGGGCCCGACGAGCCGCAGTCCCCGCAGGCGCGCGGCCTGCTCGGCTTGCTCCCGCAGCGAGCCCGGTCCGGATCCCAGCCCGCGCGTCACGACCACCGCCGCCCGCGCGCCGGCGGCTCCCGCCTCGTCAAGCAGTCTCGGGACGACGTCCGGCGGGGCGGTGACGATCGCGAGATCGGCGGGGAAGGACAAGGCCGAGAACGAGCGCGACGCAGGGACGCCGTCCAGTTCGGCGTGGTCAGGGTTGACCAGGCCGACCGGCCCTTCGAACCCCGCCTCGCGCAGGTTGCGCAGCACGGCGCGCCCGACGCTTTCAGGTCTCGGACTGCCGCCGGCGAGCGCCACGGAGCGGGGCGCGAACACGGCGTCGAGGTTGCGGACGGTCATGGGCGCAGCTTACAGGCTCGCGAGCGATCGCGAACTCCCGGCTCAGATCACGGCTGGGTCTGTGAGGGAGGATCGCTTGCCGGGAAGCTTTCGTCGAGCGCCTCGTCGAGCTCATCTTCCTCATGCCCGCGATCGGCCTCCCGCCTGTCGGGCTTGCCGGCGGGAGGTGTCGGCGCGTCGCGTTCGGGGGCCTTCGGGTCGCCCGCGAGCGTCGAGCCGACGCGCGTTTCGGCGGGAGTGGAGCCTGCGGCCGCGAGCGTGGCGTCCATCTCCGTCGTCTCCGCCACGGCGTTCGGGTCGACCAGCACGATGTGCAGCCGGCGCGGACCGTGGGCGCCCATCAGCAAAATCTGTTCGATGTCGGCCGAGCGAGACGGCCCGGTGATCCAGTTCACAGTGCGCGGCATCGTTCCAGCGCCATAGGCGCCGCGCACCTCGCCCCACAGGTCTTCGTAGGTCGCGGCGATATCGGCCGCGTCGACCAGCACGATGTGATTGTCGGGCAGGAAGTTCAGCGTGGTCGGATTGTCCGGCCCGGAGACGAGCGCGAGCGTGCCGGTCTCGGCCACGGCGCCGAAGGCCGCGCTGACGCCGGCGGCGTCATCGCCGAAGGAGCGGCCAGTCGAGACGTCGATCGTCGTCCGCTCCCACGGCAGCCCCACGAGCCGCGCGTCGTCGCCGCGGCGCAAGGCGGCCGGGAGGTTGTGGGCGCGCAGGAACTCCGCGATGGCGGCCGGCGCCTCGTCGGCGCTGCGCACGGTCGCGACCGTGGCGGCGGAGGCCTCGGCCATCTCGACGAACAGCGCGATCAGTCCTTCCGGCGAACGCCCCTGCGCCCGCGCCGGGATCACGCCGCGGCCATGCCCCTTCAACCGGTCGGCGACGATCGTTCTGCGCGGCGCCTCGGCGCCGGTCGCGCCGAGCGAGCGGCGGATGGTGGAAAGGATCTGCTCGCGCGGCGTCATCGCGCTCTCCTTTCCGCGCTCCAGCGGGCCTGGAAGGTCGAGCCTTCCGGCGCCGCGAAATCGCGGGTGTCGGTCCAGCCGCCCGCGAGAGGCAGGGCGCCGAAGCGGCCCTTGCGTCGTCCGAGGAGCGAAAGCGCGCCCATCGCCGCCCGCGTCGCGAACCTGTAGAGCCGCGGCCGGCGGGCGAAGAATCCCCACACCGCGAGGCCGGACCTCACGGGCGCCGGCGACAGGTTCCGCTCGAACTCGCGCTCGCGCCAGTGCCGCATCAGCTTCGGCAGCGGAATGCGCACCGGGCACACGCTTTCGCAGCGTCCGCAGAAGGTCGAGGCGTTCGGCAGATGTCCGGCCTTGTCGACGCCGATCAGCGAGGGCGACAGCACCGCTCCCATCGGGCCGGGATAGACCCAGCCGTAAGCGTGGCCGCCGACTGCGTGATAGACCGGGCAGTGGTTCATGCACGCCGCGCAGCGGATGCAGCGGAGCATCTCGCGGAACTCGCCTGCGAGCATCGCAGAGCGGCCGTTGTCGAGCAGGACGACGTGGTATTCCTCGGGCCCGTCGACGTCGGCCGGTCGTCGCGGCCCGGTCGAGAACGTCGTGTAGACCGTGATCTCCTGCCCCGTCGCCGAGCGCGCCAGCACGCGCAGCATCTGCGAGGCGTCCTCCAGCGTCGGCACGAGCTTTTCGATCGACGCCAGCACGATGTGGACCTTGGGCAGCGTCTGGCTGAGGTCGCCGTTGCCCTCGTTGGTCACGATGATCGACGTTCCGGTCTCGGCGACCAGGAAGTTCGCGCCGGTGATTCCGACGTCGGCCGCGAGGAACTTCTCGCGCAAAGCGCCGCGGGCCTCCGCCAGCAGCGATTCCGGCGCGGAGAGGTCGCGCTCGGGCGGCAGCTTGGTGTGGACGCGGCGGAAGTCGGCTTCGATCTGGTCGCGGTTGAGATGGATCACCGGCGCCACGATGTGGCTGGGGCGTTCGCCGCGCAGCTGGATGATGTATTCGCCGAGGTCGGTCTCGACCGGCTGGACGCCTGCGGCCTCGAGCGCGGCGTTGAGCTCGATCTCCTCGGAGATCATCGACTTGCCCTTGGCGACGGTCTTCGCGCCCACACGCCGGCAGATGTCGGCGACGATGGCGGTGGCGTCGTCCGCGGTCGGCGCGAAATGGACGTGGCCGCCGGCCGCCGTCACCTTCGCTTCGTAGGCCTCGAGATAGAGGTCGAGGTGAGCGAGCGTGTGGTTCTTGATGTCGCGCGCGGAATCCCTGAGCGCCTCGAATTCCGGCAGCTTGTCGGCCGCGCTTTTCCGCCGGCCGATGAACCCCGTCTCGACGTTCCCGAGCGCGCGCTGGAGGGCGGGGTCGTGCAGCGCCCGGTGGGCGTTTTCCTTGAAGGCGGGGGAGGTCGAGTGCGCGTTCATGGCAGAAAACGTCTCATGTCATCGCCCCTGCGGCTCGCCGATCGCCGGCTCGTCGCCCATGCCGGCGAGCACCTCAGCGACATGGCGCGCCTTCACCGGGCGGCCGAGGCGCTGCAGCTTGCCGGCCATGTTCATCAGGCAGCCAAGGTCGCCCGCGAGCAGGGTGCCGGTCTCGGCGGCGGAGATGTTGTCCGCCTTCTTCGCGACGATCGCGTCGGAGATCTCGCCATACTTGACCGCGAAAGTCCCGCCGAAGCCGCAGCAGACATCGGAGTCCTTCATCTCGGTCAGCGTCAGCCCCTCGACGCTTTCGAGCAATGCTCGCGGCTGCGCGCGTATGCCGAGTTCGCGCAGGCCCGCGCAGCTGTCGTGATAGGTCACGGCGCCGTCGAAGCGGGCGTCGACCGCCTTCATGCCCCGGACGTCGACGAGGAAGCTGACGAGCTCGAACACCTTCGCCGCGAAGGCGTCGGCGGGGCGGGAGAGTTCGGGCTCGTCCTCGAACAGTTCGGGCACGTGCTTCTTCAACTGGCCAGCGCAGGAGCCCGACGGCGCGACCACATAGTCGACGCCCTCAAACGCCTCGATCGCCTGCCAGGCCAACGCCTTCGCGGTGCGTCGATCGCCGGAGTTGAACGCCGGCTGGCCGCAGCAGGTCTGGGAGGGCACGACGACGTCGCAGCCCGAAGCCTCGATCAGCTTCGCCGCGGCGAAGCCGACGGACGGGCGGATGAGATCGACGAGGCAGGTCGCGAAGAGGCCGACGCGGGGACGGGGGCCGGGCTGGGCGGACACGTGGAACGGCTCCAGAAACGCGGACAAAGGCGAGCGCTTGGAAGGTGATCGCCTTTTTGGCCCGGCAGGGCAAGACGGGGCAGACCTTCGTCTGGCGAGGCTACACGCCGGCCTTCCGATGTCATAAGACTGGAGGAGACGCCCGCCCCGGCAACCCAAGCCGCGAGAAGACCGGGCACGTTGAGGACCGCCCATGACCGGCATCGCGATGCCTTCGCCCGATCCGCTGATTCTCGCCCGCCGCGACCAGATCGTGGCCGCCCTGCGGGAGTTGGTGCCGGGCGAGGGCGTGATCTCCTCCATCGACGAGCGCCGCGCCTTCGAAACCGACGCGCTCACCGCCTATCGCCGCATGCCGCTCGCAGTCGTGCTGCCCTCCACCACCGAGCAGGTCGCCAAGGTGCTGGCCTACCTCAACCGCGAGGGCGTGCCGATCGTGCCGCGCGGCGCGGGCACTTCGCTTGCGGGAGGCGCGCTGCCGCAGGAGGACGCGGTCGTGGTCGGCGTCTCCAAGATGGCGAAGGTGCTCGACGTCGATCTGCCGAACCGCACCATCAGGGTGCAGACCGGAATCACCAATCTCGGCGTGTCCGGCGCGATCGCGCATGAAGGCTTCTTCTATGCGCCCGACCCGTCCTCGCAGCTCGCCTGCACCGTCGCCGGCAACATCGCGATGAACTCGGGCGGCGCGCATTGCCTGAAATACGGCGTCACCACCAACAACCTGATGGGCGTCACCTTCGTCACCATGACGGGGGAGATCGTCGAGATCGGCGGCGACGCGATGGACCCGGGCGGGCTCGATCTGCTCGGGATCATCTGCGGCTCCGAGGGTCAGTTCGGCATGGTCACCGAGGCGACGCTGCGCATCCTGCCGATGGCCGAGGGCGCGCGGCCGATCCTGTTCGGCTTCCGGTCCAGCGAGGCGGCGGGCGCTGCGGTCGCGGCGGTGCTCGGCGCTGGCATCGTGCCGGTCGCGATCGAGTTCATGGACAAGCTCGCGATCGACATCTGCGAGGACTTCGCCCACGCCGGCTATCCGCGCGACGTCGGCGCCATGCTGATCGTCGAGGTCGAGGGCGCCCCCCACGAGATCGACGAGCAGCTCGCCCGCATCGGCGAGATCGCGACCGAGCATGGCGCGACCTATTCCCGACAGGCCAAGACGCCGGCCGAGGCCGCCGCGATCTGGAAGGGCCGCAAGTCGGCCTTCGGCGCGATGGGGCGCATCTCCGACTACATCTGCATGGACGGCACCATCCCGACCGGCCGGCTGCCCGAGGTGCTCCACCGCATCACCGAGATCTGCGACGCGGCCGGTCTTCAGGTCGCGAACATCTTCCACGCCGGCGACGGCAACCTGCATCCGCTCGTGCTCTACGACATGAACGATCCGGTCTCGCTCGCGAAAGCCGAAGAGGCCGGCGACGAGATCCTGCGCGCCTGCGTCGAGGTCGGCGGCTGCCTCACCGGCGAGCACGGCGTCGGCATCGAGAAGCGCGAACTGATGACGGTGCAGTTCACCCACCCCGAGCTCGCGCAGATGATGCGGGTGAAGGAGGCGTTCGACCCGAACTGGCTGATGAACCCCTCCAAGGTGTTCCCGCTCGGCCTTCGCCAGCAGATGCGGCAGGCTGCGGCGTGATCCACCCATGACCGATATCGTAGCTCCGCTCGACGAGGCGGGCGTCGAGGCGACAATCCGCGCGGCCATCGCCGACCAGGCGCCGCTCGCGATCCGTGGGAGCGGAACGCGCTCGGGGCTCGGCCGCCCGGCGCAGGCCGCGCGGACGCTGACGACCGAGCGGCTCAGCGGGATCACCCTGCTGGAGCCGTCCGAGCTTGTCGTCTCGGCGAAGGCCGGCACGCCGGTCGCGGAGGTCGAGGCGGCGCTCGCCGAGAAGGGCCAGCGTCTCGCCTTCGAGCCCTTCGACCATCGCGCGCTCTACGGAACCGAGGGCGAGCCGACGATCGGCGGACTGGTGGCGGCCAACGCCTCCGGCCCGCGCCGCGTGATCGCGGGCGCCGCACGCGACGCGCTGATCGGCGTGCGGCTGACGACCGGCCGTGGCGAGACGATCCGGTCCGGCGGCCGCGTGATGAAGAACGTCACGGGCTACGACATCGTGAAGCTCGCGGCCGGCTCGCACGGGACCATCGGGGTCATCACGGAGGCGACCTTCAAGACGCTGCCGCTGACCGAGAGCGAGACCACGCTCGTGCTCGAAGGGCTCGACGACGACGCCGGCGTCGCTGCGCTCTGCGCGGCGATGGGGTCGCCCTTCGAGGTGACGGGCGCGGCGCATCTGCCGGCGCGCGACGGCGCAGCCGCCCGCACCTGCCTCAGGCTCGAGAACTTCGAGAGCCAGCTGCGCTACCGCTCGGCCGCGCTGGTGAAGCTGCTTCGGCATTCGGGCGAGGTCACGACGCTCGACGTCGAGCCCTCGCGCGCCCTGTGGCGGCAGGTCGGCGAGGCGGCGACGCTGCTCGGCGACCGGTCGCGCGCCGTCTGGCGGGTCTCGGTCGCGCCGACGCGGGCGCCGGGGATCGTCACGGCTCTCGGACCTCTCGTCGCCGCGCATTTTTACGACTGGAGCGGCGGGCTGATCTGGATCGCGGTCGAGCCGTCCGACGATGCGGGCGCCGGCGCGATCCGCCCGGTCGTCGCTGAAGCCCGCGGCCACGCCACGCTGATCCGCGCCAGCGCCGCGATCCGGGCGGCGGTCGACGTGTTCGAACCCCAGGCGCAGACGCTCGCGCGCCTCACGCAGGCCGTGACCGCGAGCTTCGATCCGGCCGGAGTTCTCAATCCTGGACGCATGCATGCCCCACGCTCTTAGCGCGACCGCCGCTCCGGCCCGGTCTCCATGGCTCTACGCGCTGTTTGGCGTGCTGATCGTGGCGGCCATCGCTTGCGCGCTCGCGGCGATGGGCCGCTCGCTGATCTGCCCATGCGGAACGATCGAACTCTGGCATGGCGCCGCGAACGACTCCGGCACGTCCCAGCACCTCTCGGACTGGTACTCGCTGTCCCACCTCATCCACGGTTTCCTGTTCTACGGCGCCGCCGTGCTCGTCTTCCGACGGCTTGGCCGGCCGCTGCCGTTCGCGCAGGCGCTGCTCGTTGCGCTCGCTTTCGAGGGATTCTGGGAACTGCTCGAGAACAGTCCGCTCATCATCGACCGCTACCGCGAGACCACGGTGTCGGACTCCTATATCGGCGACAGCGTGCTGAACTCGGTCTCCGACATCGGCTTTATGGCGCTCGGCTTCTTTCTCGCCCGCGTCTCGCCGACGGCGCTGGTCGTGACCGCCGCGATCGCCATGGAGCTGTTGGCGCTCGCCGTCATCCGCGACAACCTCACCCTCAACGTCCTGATGATCGTGCACCCGTCCGACGCCATCAAGGCGTGGCAGGCGGCGCGATGATCGCTTCGGACCCTGAGGGAGCGATCGGAGCCGGCGATGCGCGCGCGCCCGACCAGCCTGCTGTTGACTTTGCTTTGCTCCGCCGGCGTCGCGCAGCATGCCGCAGCGCAGGAGGCCTGCCCGCCGATGGAGCAGGCGATCAGGGCCATCGTCGCGACCGAGGCGCGCGCCCGCGCCGACGTGACGGCGCAGATGAGCTGCTACTTCCCCATAGGCCTGTCGTTCAACGACGCCGCGATCCGGCTCGATCAGAACAGGTTCGGCCTGCTCAACCGCACGGAGCCAATGTTTTTCCGCTGGCGGATCGACGGGGAGGAGTTCGTCTCTCGGCGCGTAATCCCAGGCTTCTGGTCGAACGCCGAAATCTGGATCACGATCCATACAGCGAACAAGCGGATCAACCGCTTCGCTGCTCAGTATTTTTCAGGCCAGCAATGAATTCCGGCAGCATCTGAGCCCATGCAAACCGCCTTCGCCCCCGAGCGTCTCGAAGCCGACCCGCAGCTTGCGTCGTCGGAGAAGATCCTGCGCACCTGCGTGCATTGCGGGTTCTGCACGGCGACCTGCCCGACCTATCTGCTGCTCGGCGACGAGCTCGATAGCCCGCGCGGCCGCATCTACCTGGTCAAGGAGATGCTGGAGGAGAACAAGCCGGCGACGCCCCAGATCGTGAAGCACGTCGACCGCTGCCTGTCCTGCCTCTCCTGCATGACGACCTGTCCGTCGGATGTGCACTACATGCACCTCGTCGACCATGCGCGGGCCTATATCGAGGCGACCTACAAGCGGCCGCTCGCCGACCGGATGACGCGGCGGCTGCTCGCTTACGTGCTGCCCTATCCCAAGCGGTTCCGGCTGGCGTTGTTCGGCGCGTGGCTGGCGCGGCCTTTCGCCGGGCTGTTCAAGGGACCGCAGGCGCTGGAGCGGTTCGGCGCCATGCTCCGGCTGGCGCCCGCGAAGCCGCCATCGGCCCCCGCCAGCCGCGGCGCGGCGACGTATCCCGCCATTGGCGAGCGCCTCGGCCGCGTCGCCATCCTTCAGGGCTGCGCGCAACCGGTGCTGGAGCCCTCGATCAACGAGGCTGCGGTGCGCTTCCTCACCCGGCACGGCTTCGAGGTGGTGCAGGTCGCCGGAGAAGGCTGCTGCGGCGCGCTGGTCCACCACATGGGACGCGAGGATCAGGCGCTCGAGCAGGCCCGTCGCAACGTCGACGCCTGGACGCGGGAGATCGAGACCACGGGGCTCGACGCCATCGTCATCACGACGTCCGGCTGCGGCACGACGATCAAGGACTACGGCTTCATGCTGCGCGAAGACCCGGCCTACGCCGATAAGGCCGCGCGGGTGTCGGCGCTCGCGAAGGACGTCACTGAAGTCGCCGCGCCGCTCGCGCTGAAGCTGACGCGGGAAACAGGGCAGGCGGTCACCTACCACTCAGCCTGCTCGATGCAGCACGGACAGTCGATCCGGGAGGAGCCGAAATCCCTGCTGAAGGCCGCGGGCTTCACGGTGAAGGAGCCGGCGGAGAGCCATATCTGCTGCGGTTCGGCCGGCACCTACAACATCATGCAGCCCACGATCGCGACGCAACTGCGAGACCGCAAGGTCGCGAACATCGAGCGCACCCGGCCCGAGATCGTCGCCACCGGCAACATCGGTTGCCTGACGCAGATCAGGACGGGCATGACGGTTCCATGCGTGCACACCGTCGAGTTGCTGGACTGGGCGACCGGCGGCCCGCTGCCGGGGCCGCTCACCGGGATGGGGTTCGAGCGGCAGGCCGCGGAGTAGGCGTTCCACCCGGCCCCCGCCGGCCCGCCTCTCCCCGGCGGGTGAACGGGCATTTCGCACCGACAAGCGGCTTCGCCTCGAAAACGCCATTGCGCGCTCCGGAAGCGGCCATATCTCGGGTCGAGGATTCCCGTTCCGACGATCCGTCGCGGGAGCTGGAGCCCGATCCCATGAACGCCGATGAACGCAATCTCATCGCATCCCTGTTCGAGCGCCTCCGCGGCGCGGAGAGCGCCTATCGCGATCCGGAGGCGGAAGCCTTCATCGCCGACCAGGTGTTCCGCCAGCCGCACGCGCCCTACGCCATGGCGCAGACGCTGATCGTCCAGAAGCAGTCGCTTCAGGCCGCGCGGGATCGCATCGAGCAGCTCGAGGACGAGCTTGAGGACGCGCGCGCCTCCGCCGCGCGGAGCCCCGTCCCGCAGCAGCAGCCGTCCTCGCCCTGGGGTCCGCGCGCGAGCGAGGCGATGGGCGCGCCGTCTTCGTTCGGGCAGGGCGGCCAGTTCGGCGGCCGGCAGGGCTACGAGACCTCGCAGCCCTATGGCGCGCCGCCCTCCCAGCAATACGCGCCCCAGCAGGGCGTCGGCGGCGGAGGCGGCGGGTTTTTGTCGGGCGCGCTGCAGACCGCGGCCGGCGTCGCGGGCGGCGCCTTGCTGTTCGAGGGCGTGCGATCGCTCTTCGGGGGCGGCGAGGCCAAGGCTTCCGAGGCGGCCGAGCCTTCGAAGCTCGCGGACGCCTCGCCCGCGGCCGACGATGCGTCGGCGGCGGGCGGCGAGCCGGGCGGCTGGTTCTCGGGACTTCTGGACGGCGTCGGCGGCGAGCCCTCGGATGGGCCGCAGCCTGACGGCGACGTCAGTCCCGGCGCTGCGGACGACGACGACTGGATCTGACCGGCTGCGAAACCGATCGTTCCGCTGGTCGTTGATCTGGACAAGAAGGGGCGAAGGAGGCCCTCGCGGCGTTCGCGGGGGCCTGGAAGCGACGGAATTCGGCCATGACTGCTGAACGGAAACGCCAAGGCGACGACCGGGTCGAGCGACGCCCGGATTTGGAGCAGGACGTGCTGGAGCGCACGCTTCGGGAGGCGCCGGAGACCGAGGACGAGACCTCGGAGGACTCCGGGGTGAGCTCGTTCCTCGATCGCTTCATGCCGGCCGACACATCCGAGAACCGCTGATCTCCGGCAGACCTGCGAAGCCAGCCGGATACGGCGCGGCCGCCGCGGGCCGCTTCACGGCGTCCCGTCGACGCCTCTGTCAGGGATGACGGCGGCCGGCGGCGACGGACGCGACGACGCGTTCGATCGCGCGCTGGTCATACGGCTTCGCGATGAAAGCGACGTCGCGCAGCTCCTCCGGCGTGTCGGCGACGGCCGAGCCCGACACGAAGGCGAAGGGCAGGCTGCGTTCCCTCAGCTGGGCGGCCAGCTCGTAGGACTTGCCGTCCGGCACGTCGACGTCGAGCAACGCCAGATCGAACGCGCCTGACAGCGCGCGCCGCGCCTGGGCGATCGAACGGCACGAGGTGACGTTGGCGTCGGTCCAGCAGCACACGATGGTTGCGAGATCGAGGGCGAGAATTGCGTCATCCTCAAGGATGAGAACGCGGAAAGGCGCCACTACTGTTACTCCGGCGATAATCGACCCTGGCGCAACAACGCGTCATCGTGCGGCGGGTTTCATCGTCGACGGCCGATGAATCAAAAAAAGAAATTTTACTAATGGACCTTAAGACTTAAGGCGCCGTTCGTCTTGGGCGGCGCCGCGCCGGATCCGGTCAATCTGCGGCAGGAGACCCAATTTCTGCGGCGGCGGCTTGGTTCGAGGAAAGGTGCGGCGGCGGCCATAGGCCGCCTCCCGCGGTACCTGCGCTGCGGCTTCAGATCACCTTCACGACCGTCCCGACGCCAACCCGCTCGTAGAGGTCCATTACGTCCTCGTTGGTCATGCGGATGCAGCCGGACGAGACGGCGTGGCCGATCGTCCAGGGCTCGTTCGAGCCGTGGATGCGATAGAGGGTGTGGCCGAGATAGAGCGCGCGCGCGCCGAGCGGGTTGTTGGGGCCCCCCGCCATCATGACCGGCAGTTCGGGCCGCCGCTCGCGCATCTCCGCCGGCGGACGCCATTCCGGCCATTCCTTCTTCTGCACGATCGTTTCCGTGCCCTTCCAGGTGAAGCCTTCCTTGCCGACCCCGACGCCGTAGCGGATCGCCGTGCCGTCGCCCTGGACGAGGTAGAGATAGCGGGTCGAGGTGTCGATCACGATTGAGTTCGCGGGCTCTTTCCCGGCGTAGCGGACGGTCGTCCGCGCAAAGCGCGGATCGACGGTCCGGCGCATCGGCTGCTGGTCGACGCCCGCGGCCGAGGGCGGCCCGGCGAGCCGGCGCGGCGCCGGCGTCATGACCGGATCGCCGTCGTCGTAGGGGTCGTAGTCCGGTCCGTCGTAATAGCGATAGACCCGCCCGCCGCGATCGATTGGGCCGTAACGATCGTACTGCACCGTGCCGCGGTTGCGATCCCGCGCCGGCGGAATGCGGCCGTATCGATCCTCGGAACGGTAGGCCCAGTCCGCGGGGTCGTCCTCCATCTCCCGGACGTAGCGGCTGCGCTCGTCCGGGTAGACCCGGCGGACGACCCGGCTGTCGTCGTCATAGCGCTCGACGACCCGCGGGGCGCGCTCGCGTGGGACATACTCGGGAGCGGGAATGACCAGCGGCTCGGCGGCGGCGGGCGTTGCGGCGGACACGCCGAAGCCGAGCGCAAGGGCGCAGCAGGCGGCGGCGACGCGGACCAGGATCACGGGGATAACTCCTCGAAGGCTTCCGAAAGCGAGCCGCATGCAAATCTTGCGTGGGCCTCGTTTACGCAGCGTGAACGATTGCCGTGCCTCTCGGGCGGGACAAAGGCGCCGGAGGGGCGAGCACCGCAAAAATTGCGGCGCTCTGGGCGTCCGGCGCAACCCTGGCGTTTGGCCGCCCGCGGCGCCATCGTGGCCTTGGACCGCCGACGCCCCATAAATGGAAAGCGCGCATCGGCGTTGTGGAGTTGACCGAGACATGGCCGAGTTCCTGATCCGCGAGGCGAGCGACGACGACGGGCCGACGCTCGCCCGTCTGATGTCGGAGGCCCGCGCCGATGAAGGCGAGGCTCTCGACGCGCCGGACGGAGAGGCTTTCGAACGGCCGGCCAGTTTCTTCGAGGAACGCGGCGGCAGGCTCTGGGTCGTCATGCGCGACGACATGGCGGCGGGCTCGCTCGGCTTGATCGCGCATGGCCGGCCGAAAGAGTTCGAGCTGTCGATGATCTGTCTCGATATGGAGGCGCGCGGCCAGGGACTGGCGGCGGCGCTGCTCGCCGGCGCGAACGCCTTCGCGCTGGCGTCAGGCGGTGAGCGGCTGTCGGTTTGGGTCGACGTGCGCTTCGAGGATCTGCACCGGTTCTGCGAACGCCACGGCTTCATCCGGGAGCCCGGGACGCGCGCCCGTCACGACGGCTCCGACGCGCTCGAATGCCGGTTCTCTCGCGCCGTGGCGTGAGGCGATCAGGCGACCGCCTTGCGCAGGTCGCCCAGCCTGCGGCGGGTGACCTGCCAGGAGCCGTAGCCGAGCCTGTCCTCGATCTCGCCCTGCGCACGTCGCCAGAGCGGCAGCGCGGTCTCCAGCGTTTCGCGGCCCTGATCGGTGAGCGTCGGCTTGCGGCGTCCGTTCACGCCTTTGAGCGGAGACACCAAGCCTTCCTTGCGCAGAAGCTGAAGGTTGCGGACCAGCGTCGTGCGCTCGATGTCGATGACCTCGGCGAGGTCCGTGATCGACGCCGCCTCGCCCGCTTCGATCGCCGCGAGCAGCACGAACTGCGTGCCCTTGAGGCCGGACGGGCGCAGCGCCTCGTCATAGAATCGGGTCACGGCCCGGGCGGCCATCCGCGTGTGCGAGCAGGCGCACATATTGTGGATGTCGAGAATCTCGTCGCGCGAGAGCATGACGGCACAATCGGCGCGAACCCGTTGTGAATCAAGCGCCGAAGCGATCGGCGCGCGGTCCCTGTCGCGGTCGCCGCGGCGGCGTGCTATCGAACCGCTCCGCGAGCCCGACCCGGCGGCGGCCACGAAAACGCCGCCGCGCCCGGGCCGGGAGACGCGATATCGATGACGCCACCACGGAAGATGGTTTGAACGACGCGACACGTCCCGCCCCCGACGCCCGGCCCCGCAGCGCTCTGCCTGGAGGTCGCGCTTGAGCCCCCGCTCGGCGGGCGCCGCGCGGGTGAGCTTTCCCGAGGATTCAGAGCCGTCGGCCCCGGCTGCGCGGCGTGACGTCGTCCTCCCGGCGATCTCCGACCATCTGTTCGATTTCCGGCCGGGCGAGAACGCCCGCGAACTGGTCGTGGTGTTCTCGCCTTCGAAGCGCTTCATCCTCTACCGTCACCGGTTCTCGTGCGACGCGCTGTTCGTCTGCGACCAACGCGGGCTTTATTATCTCGACCAGGCGGCTCGGCTCGCGCGGGCGCTGGTTGAGACCATCGAGAGCGGCGGCTATGAGAGGACGCTGTTCCTCGGCACCAGCAAGGGCGCCTTCGGGGCGTTGCTCCTTGCGCGGCTCTGCGCCGGCCTGCGGCCGCGCCGGACCTTCCGCGCGCTCGCCTTCAGCCCCCAGGTTCAGCTCGATCCCGCGAACACGAACCTTTATTTCCCAAGCTACCGGCGGCTACGCTCGATCGCGCGCAAGCGGTTCGCCATTGCGGCCGCGCTGACGCGCTACGGCGACGCGTCGCTCGCCGGGCGGACGCCAAACCTTCACGCCACTGTCGTCTACGCGCTTCATAACCGCACCGACGCCGTCGAGGCCGACCGGATGAGCGGACCGAACCTGAGCAAACTGCCGATCGAAGGCTCCAGCCACGGCTCGATCCTCTATCTTCTGCTCAAGGGTCAGCCGGAGGCCTATGTCCGCACCCGCGTCGCCAAGATCTATGCGCGCCGCCGCCGCCGCGGGGTCGAAGAGGACTACGACCTCCAGGCGTCTAAGCCGAAGGATCCGGAACAACTGGTCCGCGAGATCGTCGGAGCGTCCGATGAGGCGCCGACGCTCGAGGCTCTGATCGACCGGGCGATGGCGGCCGATCCCCGCCCGCTTCCCGCGCACGCGCGGCTTGCGGCCGGCGCGCGCAGAACGGGCGGCGCGTTGAAGGTCGCGGCCGTTGCGCCGCGCTTCCTCGTCCGCAAGGCTGCGACGCTCGCGGGGCGTCTGAAACGGGTGAAATCATCGTCGGCGGCGTTCGCCAAATCTTGACAGTCGGAGCTGTCGCTCGTATGTCCGCGATGCGCTGGCACTCGCATATGCGGAGTGCTAACAGCGCAAGGCGGCTCCGGCCGCCGATCCAAGATTTGGAACGCGAAGCAAGCGCGCGCGCTCGAGAGGATTTGACCCTATGAACTTCCGTCCGCTGCATGACCGCGTGGTCGTCCGCCGCCTGACCGCCGAAGAGAAGAGCAAGGGCGGGATCATCATTCCCGACACCGCCAAGGAAAAGCCGCAGGAAGGCGAAGTCGTCGCCGTCGGACCCGGCGCCCGTGATGAAGCCGGCAAGGTCCAGCCGCTCGACGTCAAGGCCGGCGACAAGATCCTGTTCGGCAAGTGGTCCGGCACCGAGGTCAAGATCGACAGCGAAGAGCTGCTGATCATGAAGGAGTCGGACATCATGGGCGTGATCGCCTGATCAACTCCGCTTTTACTTCCGGACGGCGAGGCCCGAACCCCCGGGTTCGTGGCGAGCCGGCCAATCCCAGACACGCTCAAAGGAGCAAATGAACATGGCTGCGAAAGACGTCCGTTTTTCCGCCGACGCGCGCGACAAGATGCTGCGCGGCGTCGACATCCTCGCCAATGCGGTTAAGGTCACGCTCGGCCCCAAGGGTCGTAACGTCGTGATCGAGAAGTCCTTCGGCGCTCCGCGCATCACCAAGGACGGCGTGACCGTCGCGAAGGAAATCGAGCTCGAAGACAAGTTCGAGAACATGGGCGCCCAGATGGTGCGCGAAGTGGCCTCGAAGACCAACGACCTCGCCGGCGACGGCACCACCACTGCGACGGTGCTCGCTCAGGCGATCGTCAAGGAAGGCGCCAAGTACGTCACTGCCGGCATGAACCCGATGGACATCAAGCGCGGCGTCGATCTCGCCGTCGCCAAGGTCATCGAGCACCTCAAGGCCTCGTCCAAGAAGATCGCCTCCTCCGCCGAAGTCGCTCAGGTCGGCACGATCTCCGCGAACGGCGAGAAGGAATTCGGCGAGATGATCGCCTCGGCGATGCAGCGCGTCGGCAATGAGGGCGTCATCACGGTCGAGGAGGCCAAGAGCCTCGAGACCGAGCTCGAAGTCGTCGAAGGCATGCAGTTCGACCGCGGCTACCTCAGCCCGTACTTCATCACCAACGCCGAGAAGATGATCGCGGACCTCGAGGATCCCTACATCCTCATCCACGAGAAGAAGCTCTCCGGCCTGCAGGCGATCCTGCCCGTCCTCGAAGCCGTTGTGCAGTCGGGCAAGCCGCTCGTCATCATCGCCGAGGACATCGAGGGCGAGGCTCTCGCCACCCTCGTCGTCAACAAGCTCCGTGGCGGCCTTAAGGTCGCAGCCGTCAAGGCCCCGGGCTTCGGCGACCGCCGCAAGGCGATGCTCGAGGACATCGCGATCCTGACCAACGGCCAGGTGATCTCGGAAGACCTCGGCATCAAGCTCGAGAACGTCACGCTTGAAATGCTCGGCCGCGCCAAGAAGGTGACGCTCGAGAAGGAGAAGACCACGATCGTCGACGGCGCCGGCGACAAGGACGCGATCCAGGGCCGCGTCGCCCAGATCAAGGCGCAGATCGAGGAGACCACCTCGGACTACGACAAGGAGAAGCTCCAGGAGCGTCTCGCGAAGCTCGCGGGCGGCGTCGCGGTGATCCGCGTCGGCGGCGCGACGGAAGTCGAAGTCAAGGAGAAGAAGGACCGCATCGACGACGCGCTCAACGCGACGCGCGCCGCGGTCGAGGAAGGCATCGTCCCGGGCGGCGGCGTCGCTCTCCTCCGCGCCAAGAAGGCGATCGACGGCGCCAAGCACGAGAACCCGGACATCCAGGCCGGCTACAATATCGTGCTCAAGGCTCTTGAGGCTCCGATCCGTCAGATCGCCGCCAACTCGGGCGTCGAGGGCTCGATCGTCGTCGGCAAGCTGCTCGAGAACAACAACGCGACCTTCGGCTTCAACGCCCAGACGGAAGAGTATGTCGACATGATCGAGGCCGGCATCGTCGACCCGACCAAGGTCGTGCGCACCGCTCTCCAGGACGCGGCCTCGGTCGCCTCTCTGCTCATCACGACCGAAGCGATGGTCGCCGACCTTCCGAAGAAGGAAAGCGCCGGCGGCATGCCGGGCGGCATGGGCGGCGGCGGCATGGGCGGCATGGACTTCTGAGAAAGTCCAAAAAAGCCGCCCATCCCTGGGATGGCCAAGTCGGGCAAGCCCGACTTGGCGCGCGGCATGGACTTCTGATCCACGCCACCTGAGCGTCAGAAATAAAGAAGGCCCCGGAGCGATCCGGGGCCTTTTTCTTTGCGCTCGCTCACGCGCCGAGAAGATAAAGCCCAAGCGCAAGAAGTCCGACCAGGAAGACGCAGCGGAAGGTCTGCGGCGCGATCCGCCGTCTGAGCCTCGTTCCGGCCGCCACGCCGAGACTTGATGGGACGAGCGCGAGGGCCGAGCCGCCGAGCACTGAGACGTCGAGCCCGCCGGTCGCCGCCAGCCCGGCCGCGAGCGCGACCGTCGAGACCGTGAAGGACAGGCCGAGCGCCTGGATCAGCTCTTCCTTCTCGAGCCCCAGAGACTGAAGATACGGAACGGCCGGCATGACGAACACGCCGGTTGCTCCTGTAAGCGCGCCGGTTACGAGGCCGACCGTCGGAGACAGCCAGCGCTCCGCCCGGCCGGGCTTCGGAAGCGCGCTTCCGCTCAAGGCGAAGGCGGCGTAGAGCGCGAGCATCGCGCCGAGGCCTGCTGTCGCCATCGCCGCGGTTCCGCCGGATAATACGCCGGCGGTCGCGACAGTCCCGGCTCCGACGCCCGCCATCATGAGGCGAAACCTCCGCGCCGTCCGGAACAGGTCCGGACCGTCGAGCAACTGCCAGACATTCGTCGCAAACGAAGGCAGAAGCAGCAGGGACGCCGCGTCTTGGGGCGCTGCGACGAGCGAAAGCAGACCCATCGACACCGTCGGCAGGCCCATGCCGGTGACTCCCTTGACCACGCCGGCGAGCGTGAAGGTCAAGAAAACGAACAGGACGAGGGCGGGGGAGAGCTCCAGCATCGGCGGACTTGATCCTCGTCGCTGCGCGAGCGCAATCTGGACCTCGCGCAGCCTGCCTTCGGGTAATCCGAAGCTGTGTCGCGCATTAGGGCTCGCGATGCGTTTCGATCTGACCGATCTCCGGCTGTTTCTTCACGTCGTGGAGGCCGGCAGCATCACCGCAGGCGCCGGCCGCGCGAACATGGCGCTCGCCTCGGCGAGCGAACGCCTCCGCGGCATGGAAGCGGCGGCTGGGGTCACGCTCGTCACCCGCGGGCGCCGGGGCGTGGAGACCACGCCCGCCGGCCGTGCGCTCGTCCATCACGCCCGCCTGATCCTCGACGGCGCGGAGCGCCTGCGGGCCGAACTCGCCCAGCACGGACAGGGCCTCAAGAGCCACGTCCGGTTCATGGCCAACACGTCGGCCCTCGCCGAGCATCTGCCGGCGCCGCTCGCTGGGTTTCTCGCCGCCAACGCGGAGGTTGACGTCGATCTCGAAGAGGGCGCGAGCCGCGACATCGCCCGCGCCGTCGCCGCCGGGCGGATCGATTTCGGCGTCATCTCGGACCGCGTCGACGCGGGCGACCTGGCGACCCGCCTGTTGCGCCACGATGCGCTGGCGCTCGTGACGACGCGGGGCCACCCGCTCGCCGGGCGGGGCCAGATCGCCTTCTCAGAGACGCTCGAGGCGGCGCATGTCGGGCTGTCGGCCGATAGCGCCCTTGCGGGCTATCTCGCAGGCCAGGCGCGTCGCCTTGGACGCTCTCTCGTCGCCCGCGTCAGGGTGCTCGGGTTCAACGCGGTCTGCCAGATGGCCGAGCAAGGCGTCGGCGCCGGCGTCGTCCCCATCGCCGCGGCCCGTCGCGCCCGCCGCTCCATGTCGATCGCCATTACGCCGCTGTCGGATGTCTGGGCGAAACGCAATCTTGTCGTCGCGACCCGGCCCGGCGCGTCGCCGACGCCCCAGGCTCGACGCCTGATCGCCTGGCTGCTCGCCGACGCTCCGACGTCATGAGCGACCGTCTAGCGCTCCAGCAACGCTCGGATCTTCTCGGCCCCGCCCAAGCGCGTCATTCGGTGAACTCCACCGTGGTCTTCTTCGGATCGACCAGCCGCCCGAGATCGGCCGCGTCCCAGTTCGTCAGCCGCACGCAGCCGTGGCTCGCCGTCTTGCTGATCTGCGAGGGCTCCGGCGTGCCGTGGATGCCGTAGGTGGGCTTGGAGAGGTCGATCCACATCGCGCCGACGGGACCGTTCGGGCCGGGCGGCAGCGTGAGCTTTTGCTTGTTTTTGCCCTGCTGGAAATTGAGCTTCGGGTTGTAGACGTAGACGGGGTCGGGGAAGGCGCCGTTGACCGTCATCTTTCCTTCCGGCGAGGGCGTGTCGGGCGAGCCGATCGTCGCCGGGGCGATCATCACGATCTTGTCCGTGGCGTCGTAGGCGCGCAGTTCGCCCAGGCGCTTGTCGACCGTGATCCGCTCGACCTTGCCTTCGGGAAAGGCGCCGGTGTCCGGCACGATGATCGCGACGCCGGCCTTCTTGAAGTCGACGCCGGGGTTCATCGCTCGGAGCAGCGGCTCGTCGACATGAAAGCGTTCGCCGAGCATCTCGACGGCGTCGCGGAAGCCCAGCCATTTGAGCTTGGCGAGCTTGGCGTAGTCCTTCGGCAGGTCATCGACGTAGCGGCCGTTCAGGTCCTCGGAGTAGATCACGTACGACTTCGTCGCGCGCCCTTGGTCGCCCGTCAGCGCGGACCAGAGCGCGGGATCGAGCCCGCCGTCGAGCGGCATCCCGCGCATCTCGCGGAACGCCTTCACCGCCTTCTTGAAGTTGTCGCCGTCCCGTCCGTCGATCACGCCGGGCGAAGCGTGCGCGCGGTCGAGCAGGATCTGGGCGCGGATCAGGAACGGGTCGGGTCCGGCGTTCGGCGGCTTCGGCAGGCTCGCGAGTTTCTCGCGCGCGGCCTTCTTCGCTTTTTTCGTCTTCGCCTTGGCGACGCCGTCCTCAAGCGCGTTGCGGTCGGCGTCCGCCTTGGCGCCGGCGTCGGCGCGGCTTCGCCAGCCGTCGAAGTCGGCGGTGTCGATCGACTGTTCGGTGAGCGCGGGAGGCCCCGGTAGCGCCGGCGGCGGCGCAGGCTGCGCATGAGCCGCCACGCTCCAGCCTATGAGCGCTGCGGCCAGTCCATGGATGAGGATTTTCATGTGAACCATTGCCTGCCGAACGCGCGCCCCGACTTGAAACGCGCGAGACCGTCAACGGCTCCGTCGTCCGCCCAAGGACTTGCAATTTAACTGCGGGGGTCTCGTTCGGGCCGCGATTTAGCTTAATTGCTGCATTCTCTCGGTCGCTCGGTCCGCGCAGGGTAAGGTGTTCGGAGTCTCGGCGGACGGCCCGCCGCTCTGCGTCGCCGATCCGGGTGCGGAGGAGGGTTCTTGGAAAGCGTACCGATGAGCGTTCGTTCCGTCGTCACCGCCTCCGTTCTGGCTCTGTCGGTCACGACCTGCCTTGCGGCGGAGCCGCTCAAGGACGAGGCGAGCGGCCTCGCCGTTCTGCCGCCGGACGGCTACGAGGCGTCCAAGACGGAGGGCGACCCGCGCTACGCCGCGGTGTTCGCGGTCCAGAAGGGCGGCGAAGGCGACACCGGCTGCAAGGTTGCGTTCCAGGCGGCGCCCCAGAACGCCGCGCTCGGGCAGGAGGAGATCAACGCCTTCACTCAGAAAAAGGAGTGGATCGACCTGATCAGGGCGACGCTCGCGCTGCGCTACGACGTCGCAAGCGTCGATCCGTTCGAGCAGGGCGGTCTCGCCGGCGCTGCGGTCGTCGCCGACTTCAAGCCGGTCGAGGGCGAGCCCCGCGCCTCGGAGGTGCGGTCCTATCTCGTCCTGATCGACACGCCCAAGGGCCGCACCACGATCGTGTGCGTCGGCGACAAGGCGGGCTTCGACGCCCGCAAGCCCGAATTCGAGGCGATCGCCCGGGCGGTGTCGCCGCCGCGATGAACTTTCCGGGAGGGTCGCCTTCCGGCCGTCGCGGGGTATAGCTTCGCGCGGCCGGCGCGTTCGCCGTGCGACCTCCCAGGGTTTTTCGCCATGACCAAACGGCCCCCCAGAAACGCCATCGCGCTCTATGACCGCTACACCCATGGCGAGATCGGCCGCCGGGCGTTCTTCGAACGGCTGGTCGGGCTCGCGGGATCGGTCGCCGCCGCGAATGCCGTGCTTTCGGCGCTGTCGAACGACTACGCGAGGGCCGCGATCGTGGCGCCTGACGACAAGCGCCTCGCGGTCGAGATGGCGGCCTATGAGGGGCCCGACGGCCCCGTCTCCGGCATGCTCGCGCGGGGCCCGGGCGGCGGCGTGAAGCGACCGGCCGTCATCGTCGTCCATGAGAATCGCGGGCTGAATCCGCATATCCAGGACGTGACGCGCAGGCTCGCGGTTTCTGGATTTCTGGCTTTCGGGGTCGATCTTCTGTCGCCGCTCGGCGGCACGCCGCCCGACGAGGACAAGGCGCGCGAGATGATCGGCGCGCTCGACCTGACGAAGACCACGGCCTCTCTGGCCGCCGCCGTGCCGTTTCTGGAGAAACACCCGGAGTCGAACGGTTCGGTCGGCGTCGTCGGCTTCTGCTGGGGCGGCGGCATGGCGAACCGCCTCGCGGTCGCCGCGCCCGACCTGAAGGCCGCCGTAGCCTATTACGGACAGACGCTCGACGCGGAGCAGGCGGCGGAGGTGAAGGCCCCGCTGCTGCTGCACTATGCCGGGCTCGACGAACGCATCGACGCCGGCGTGCCGGCTTTCGAAGCGGCGCTGAAAAGCGCCGGCAAGGACTACCAGCTGTTCATGTATGAGGGCGTCGACCACGCCTTCAACAACGACACGAACCCTGCCCGATACGACAAGAAGGCGGCGGCGCTGGCCTGGGACCGGACGATCGCCTTCCTCGAGCAGCACCTCGGCGCAGCGGTTCCGCCGCTCCCCTGAGCGTCGCTTACGCTCATCTCAGGCGGCTCCGACATCGCGCGGAAATTTTTTTGCGATGCGGGGAACCGCCTTGGGGACGCGACGTTCTATGCTCGAGAGCCCGGCGACGGGCTTTTCGATAAGGCGGCCAGATCCCCCGACTGGTCGACCTTCATGAGGCGGAGCCGCTCCCCCCCGAGGCGGCTCCGCCTTTTTATGTTCAGCCCCCGATCGCCCTGAAGAAGTCCTCGACCAGCGGCGGCGCCGGTTCGAAGACGTCTTCGAGCGTCGACACGGTGATCGCCCCGGCGCCGGCCGCCGACAGCGCGCCGACGAGCTCGAACACGGCGCGCTTCGGAGCGTGCAGCACCAGCGGCGCACCTGGCGCGGGCGGCCCGAACGGCGCGCGGGCATCGAAGCGCGCCACAAGATCGACGATCAGCCGCTCCACCCTGCTGTCGAGAAGCGCCCTGACCTCGCGGACGCCGCGCGCCCGCACCTCAGCCGCGATCCGGGTGAGGATCGTGCGCGCCGCGTCGCGCGCCGCCGGGCTCCAGTTCGCGCCGAGACTCGCCACCAGCTGCGCCTGGCTACGCAGCATCACGCCGTCGTCGAGAACCTTGAGGCCGTTGGCTGCAAGCGTGGCGCCGGTCGTCGTGATGTCGACGATGACGTCCGCCGACCCGGCGGCGGGCGCGCCCTCGGTCGCGCCGACGCTCTCCACGATCCGGTAGTTCGAGACGCCTGCGCCTGAACGCTGCTCGCCCGGCTTTTTCCAAGCGAAGAAGCCTCGGGTGAGATTGACGTATTTCGTGGCGACGCGGAGCCGCCTGCCGTGACGCCGGCGCATGTCTTCCGCCACGTCGTCGAGATCGGACATCGAGCTCACGTCGATCCAGGCCTTGGGGGCCGCGACGACCACGTTGGCGTAGCCGAAGCCGAGCGGCTGCAGCAGCTTCACCCGCGTCTCGGCGGCCGGAATGGTCTCACGCACCAGATCCTCGCCGGTGACGCCGAGATGCGCCGCGCCGCTCGCGAGCTGCCCCGCGATGTCGGACGCCGAGAGATAGGCGATCTCGACGTCGGGGACGTCGGCGATCGCGCCGCGGTAGTCGCGGGCGCCGCCCGACTGCAGGAAATTCAATCCGGCTCGCCCGAAGAACGCCTGCACATTCTCCTGCAGGCGGCCCTTGGAAGGGACGGCGAGGATCAGCGCGCTCATGAACCGGCTCCGAAACGGTCGAGCCACAAGGCGAAGCCGACGCCGGGCGCGGCCGCCTGCGCGCCGAGCGCGCCGAGCAGGCCGTCATAGCGGCCGCCGCCGCCGACCGGGTCGGCCCCGTCATAGCGCGCGAGCTCAAAGACGAGGCCGTCGTAATAATCGAGGCCTTGTCCGATCCGCGAGGAGAACCGCATGCGGTCGACCGGAAGCCCCGCGCCCGAGAAGGCGTCGAGCCGCTCTTCGAAGACCGAAATCTGCGGCCCCGGACCAAGGATCTCCTTCAGTCGATTCAGCGCTGCGGGCGCTGCGTCGTCGATCGCGAGGAAGCTCCTCAGCGTCTGGCGCTGCGCGGCGGGGATGGCTGCGGACCGGTTGGCGGCGCGCTCGATGAAGCGCTCCGCGATCTCGGCGGGCGTGCGTCCGCCGACCGCGGCGATGCCGGCGAGCGACAGCACGTCCTCGATCACCCCGCGGGCGGCGTCGGGGCCTGCGGCCTCCAGCGCCGCGAACAGGCCGGCATGTCCCGACTCCTCGGCGCGCTGCGGCGTGGTCAGCGTATCGATCGATCCGCCATGGGCGATCTCGCGCTTCAGACGCCGCTTGAGCGAGGCGGGCGCGTCGAGGGCGCCGACGGCCGCGTCGACCAGCGCCCGGTCGCCCAGGCGGATGGCGGGCGACGGCAGGCCCAGCGCCTGCGCGGCCTCGACAGCGAGCGCCAGAACCTCGGTCTCCGCGGCGAGCCTGTCGAGGCGGCCGAAGCTCTCGACGCCGATCTGCGCGACCTCGCCGCCGTTCGCCCCGTGGCGAAACACCGGCCCGGCATAGGCGTAGGACGCCGCCCGCGCCGGGTCGCCGCCTGCGATGTGCGCGAGCGCGGCGGGAATGGTGAAGTCCGGCCGCAGGCACATCTCGCGGCCGTCGGCGTCTGACGTCAGGAACATGCGCTGCCGCAGCTCCTCGCCCATCACGTCGAGAAACGGCTCTGCCGGCTGCAGCACGCCGAGCTCGAGACGCGCGAATCCGGCGGCCGCGAATTGGTCGAGCAAAGCGAGGGGGATGGCGACGGGCGTCATGGCGCGGAAGCTGAGGGGACCGGGAGCCGCGCGTCTAGCAGGCGCTTATCGTCCGCGCGACCTTTTTTCGCTGCGCGGGCCCCGCAGTTGGGCGTAAAAGCCCGCCATGGCCCTGTTCTTCCGCGCCCGCGAAGACCCCGAGCGAGCGGACGCCTCGCGCCGGGTCGCGGCGTTCGCCCGGTCTGCGCTTCAGCTTTCGGACGACGACGCCGTCACCGTGAGCGAGATCGCCTGCGGCGATCCGGAATGCGGCGGCGCGGAGACGGTCATCCTCATCATGCGCGCCGGCCGGAAGACGGCGGCGGCCAAGCTCAAGATGCCGATTGCGAAGGCGACCGAGGCCGACGTTGCGGCTGCGCTCATCGACCTCGCCGACCGATAAAAAAGGCGGGCTCCTTTGGAGAGCCCGCCAGTCGCCCTCTGCCCAGAGGGCGCGAGGGGGTAGGACGGTTGCGGCCGGCGAAGGCCGCGTCAGGGGCGGCCGGGCGGGACGACCAGACGTCCGCCCGGCCGGTTCGTCAGGCGCGGGCGAGCGCAGGGGCGCCGTCGACTTGGACGGGGCGATCCACGCCCGACGCCCGGACATGCTCCGCCAGCACCGGCCTGAGCACGACGATCGCCAGGAAGGCCGCGGTCAGGTCCATGGCCGCCACCGTGTAGAGCACCGTCGACCACGTCCCGGTCGCCTCCATCAGCAGGTTGCCGACGGGGACGAACAAGGCGCCGATGCCCTTGGCGCAGTAGAGCACGCCGTAGATCTTGCCGATGTGCTTGGTGCCGAAGGCGTCGCCTGCGAGCGCCGAGAAGAGGGAGTAGACCTCGCCCCAGGCCAGGAACACGACGCCCGACAGGATGAGGAATGCGTAAGGGTTCGAGCCGAAATAGCCGAGCGCGATGATGCCGAGGCCTTCGAGCGTGAAGGCGACGAGCATGGTTTTCTCGCGCCCGATATGGTCGGAGATCCAGCCGAACAGCGGACGCGAGACGCCGTTCATGATGCGGTCGAGCATCAGCGCGAGCGGCAGCGCGGCCATCGTGATGAAGTAGAGGTTCACGCTGAAGTTCTTGACCCCGAGGTCCTGGGCGATGACGCCGAGTTGGGCGACCGCCATCATGCCGCCGGTGACGACGCAGATGAACATGAAGAACATCAGCCAGAACAGCTTGGTGTTGAGCGCTTCCTTGAGCGTGTAGTCGCGCCGGCTCTGATTGAGCTTGTTCGAGGCCTTGACCTCGGTCTGGTTCGGCGCGCGCAGGAACATCGCCGCCGCGAAGGCGAGCGCGCCCTGGAGCAGGCCGAAGAACAGGAAGGTCGACTGAAAGCCGCTCGATTCGATCATCGCGGCGATCGGCAGGATCGTCGCCGCCGAGCCCGCGCCGTAGCCGCCGGCCGTCAGGCCGACCGCGAGGCCCCGCCGGTCCGGGAACCATTTCAGCGCGTTGTTGATGCAGGTCGCGTAGATGCACCCGACGCCGACGCCGCCCACGGCCGCGCCGAGATAGAAGCCCCACAGCGACGTCGCCTGCGAGTTGAGCACCCAGGAAGCGCCCATGAACACCGCGCCGAACGCGACCAGCGCCCGTGGACCGTATTTGTCGATGAAGTAGCCTTCGATCGGCGTCAGCCATGTCTGCACCAGCACGAAGATCGTGAAGGCGACCTGGATGCTGGCGCGGTCCCAGCCGAACGTCTCTTTGATCTCCGGGACGAACAACGTCCAGGCGTATTGAATGTTGGCTGTCGCGACCATGCAGATCACGCCGACGATCAACTGCGTCCACCGCGTCTTATTGGATACGGCCGGATTTAGTGTCGGATCGATTGGTTCACTCACAAGCGGTTCCTCTCTCTTCATTGGCGCGCCGGCTCGTTTCGGCCGGCTTTCTGCGAAAGCGAGTGGCGGCTGCGCCGCCTGCTCAGGGGCGACCACCCGACGTGTCGGCTCAGTCTCGCGACCGGAACGCGAAGTAGAGATGATTTGGATGAGGCGCGAACGACTTGGTTCGGCCCCACAAATCGTCCGTCAGCAATTATTGACGGCAATCCGGCGGTCGCATCAGCCCAGAATATTTCTGTATCGGGATGTCGTATTATGCCAATCCATGGCATGCCACCGTGAGTCTGATAAAGTCATTCTAAAGGATTAGATATTGAGAAGTTATCTGATCGATAACGTATTTGTTATTGAAGGAAGACATGGATGATCAGTCGACGATTCTGTCGAACGAGAAATAAGCAGGCAATTTTAGGGCCGATAAGCGTTCAGAATCAAAGGCTCACCACAGCATGCTCCAATCGCGTCCGCCGGACTGGCGAGCGTTACGCACCGGGAGCGCTGATGGAAACGTGATTTGGAGCTGAACGAGACTTGCGCTCGCAAGGGGCCAGAAGCGGCCTTGGCGCGTCATGGCCCACAAGAATGTGATCTTGAGAGAGGCCGCTGGCGAGCGATCGCGCCTCTGGCGGGCGCGCCTGCTCGGGGATCGGGCGAACGCTCCGGATCGTCAAGCCTGGGGCATGCGCCTTAGGTCGCGGCGTCAGTCGTCGCGATAGACCTTCTCGCGCCGCTCGTGGCGCTCCTGAGCCTCGATCGACAGCGTGGCGATCGGGCGCGCGTCCAGCCGGCGGAGCGAGATCGGCTCGCCCGTCTCCTCGCAATAGCCGTAGGTGCCGTCCTCGATGCGCGCGAGCGCCGCGTCGATCTTTGCGATCAGCTTGCGCTGGCGGTCGCGGGCGCGAAGTTCGATCGCCCGGTCGGTTTCCGACGAGGCGCGGTCGACGAGATCGGGGTGGTTCTGGTTCTCGTCCTGAAGGTGCTCGAGAGTCTCGCGGCTCTCGCGAAGCAACTCCTCGCGCCAGTTTTGCAACTTGTCGCGGAAGTAGCGCCGCTGCCGTTCGTTCATGAACGGCTCGCTTTCGGAAGGCCGATAGTCGTCTGCCAACTCGACGCTCATGTGGAAGCCTCTGGACCGCACGCGGGAGTGATCGGACGGCGCGGAATATAGCCATCCCACGCAGTCCCGACAATCAGAGAATTAACCACGAACCCGTTGATAATAGTACATAATTTCGAACGGCTAAAAAACGTTCGCCCGTTTTCGGCCGTCATGGCCCCTGTTTCGCCAGCTCTACCTGCGCGCGCAGACCGATCGCCGCGGTCGCGGCATCGAGGGCGGGATCGCTGGTGGAAACGCGCCGCCGCCGGAGTCCGCTGGCGATCGTCGACGGCGCGTGGGGGCTTTTCGGGCCCACGACCAGAGCGGGTTCGGCCTGTCGAGCGCATCGGGCAGGCCGGGCCCCCGGCGCGCGCTCCTGCCGCCGACGCTCGCGCGGGTCTGTCCCGGACAGAGCCCCTGCGACGCTGGCTTCGATTGACGCATGTCGACCGGAAGAGGACCGTCGTCGCACTGAAATCGGGAGGCTCATCATGGCGGACGCAACGACCGGTCCGGACGGAGCGCGGCGCGCGCTGTACCCGCCGATCGAGCCTTACGAGCATGGCATGCTCGACGTCGGCGAGGGCCACCGGATCTACTGGGAGCTCTGCGGCAATCCGGATGGGCGGCCCGTGGTGTTCCTGCACGGCGGACCGGGCGGCGGCTGCGGGCCGGCCCACCGCCGCCTGTTCGATCCCGCGCTCTACCGTATCCTGTTGTTCGACCAGCGGGGCTGCGGCAGGTCGACCCCGCACGCCGAGCTCGACGCCAACACGACCTGGGATCTCGTCGCCGACATCGAGCGGTTGAGGGCGATGACCGGCGCCGAGAAGCAACTGGTGTTCGGCGGGTCGTGGGGCTCGACGCTCGCTCTCGCCTACGCCGAGACTCACCCCGAGCGGGTGAGCGGGCTCATCCTGCGGGGAATCTTCACGCTGCGGCGTTTCGAGCTCGACTGGTACTACCAGAGCGGCACCTCGCTGCTGTTTCCCGACAAATGGGAGCGCTTTCTCGCGCCGATCCCGGAGGCTGAGCGCCACGACCTGATCGCGGCCTATCGCAGGCGGCTGACGGGCGCGGACACGGCCGTGCGGCTGGCCGCCGCGAAGGCCTGGAGCGTCTGGGAAGGCGAGACCATCACTTTGCTGCCGGATCCCTCGATCACCGGCCAGCACGGCGCGGACGCTTATGCGCTCGCCTTCGCCCGGATCGAGAACCATTACTTCACGCATCACGGCTGGCTGGAGGAAGGCCAACTGATCCGCGACGCCGCCAAGCTCGCCGGAATTCCCGGCGTGATCGTGCAGGGCCGCTACGACGTCGCGACGCCCGCGGTCACCGCGTGGGACCTGAAACGCGCATGGCCGGAGGCGGAGCTCCACATCATCGACGACGCCGGCCACGCGTTCTCGGAGCCCGGCATCCTCGATCGCCTGATCCGCGCGACGGACGCATTCGCACGCCTCTGACGACCGCGTGATTTGAACCCGCGGCCTCGGGCGTTACATCCCGCTTCCCGAGGCGATTTCGACGGAGACGACACCATGCGCCGAGCAGGTCTCGGACGGCTGACGCTGTCCATCGTCGCTTGCGCCGCGGCCGTCGGGATCGGCGTCGCCCAGGTCAGGACGCCGGCGCTCATCCAGTCGGAGAAGCAGGCCTTCACCGTGGAGACCGTCGCCGAGGGCCTCGAGCGGCCGTGGGGCCTCGCCTTCCTGCCGGACGGCAAGATGCTGGTGACGGAGAAGGCCGGGCGGCTGCGGCTGGTCGCGGCGGACGGCAAGCTCGCGGCCCCGGTGACGGGGCTTCCCAAGGTCGACGCGCGAGGGCAGGGCGGCCTGTTCGACGTCGCGGTCGCTCCCGACTTCGCGAAGAATCGGCTCGTCTATTTCACCTTCGCTGAGGCCGGGGAGGGCGGCGTGAACGGCACGGCGCTCGGCCGAGGTCGGCTGGCCGAGAACGCGGGCCGGCTGGAGGAGGTCACGGTGATCTGGCGTCAGTCGCCGAAATACGCCTCGACCAAGCATTTCGGCTCGCGCATCGCCTTCACGGGCGACGGCAAGATGTTCGTCACCACCGGCGAGCGGTCGGACGACGCCTTCCGCGTGAAGGCGCAGGCGCTCGACGAGACGCTTGGCAAAGTGGTCCGGCTCGACCTCGACGGCCGGCCCGCCGCCGGAAATCCGTTCGAGGGCCGGGTGGGCGCAAAGCCGGAGATCTGGTCCTACGGCCACCGCAACATCCAGGGCGCGGCGATCGAGCCCGGCTCCGGCCAGCTTTGGACGGTAGAGCACGGCGCGCGCGGCGGCGACGAGCTGAACCACCCGGAAGCGGGCAAGAACTACGGCTGGCCGGTGATCGCCTACGGGCGGGAATATTCTGGCGGCAAGATCGGCGAGGGGACCGAGAAGGCGGGGATGGAGCAGCCCGTCCATTACTGGGATCCGTCGATCGGCCCGTCCGGGCTCGTCTTCTACACAGGCGACGCCTATCCCGGATGGAAGGGAAACCTGTTCACCGGCGGCCTCGCCATCCCGATGCTCGACCGCATCGAACTGAGCGACGGCAAGGTCGTGAAGGAGGAGCGGCTGCTCGAGGATCTGGGCGAGCGCATCCGCGACGTGCGGCAGGGCCCGGACGGCCTGCTTTACCTGCTCACCGACAGCGACGAGGGCCGGGTTCTGCGGCTCAGGCCGGGCAAGGGCGTACGAAGTTAGACGGATAGCCCGGGCTCATCCCGCCATCGTCAACCGCCGCCGGGAAGCGCCGCCGCCGCTGGGGACTCCCTGCCGGCGGGGTGGGCGCCGGACGATCGCCGACGCCGAAGCCGGCTCGCATCCGCAAGCCTGAAGATCCCCAGGCGGCTGGACGTCTGTCGCTTGCCGGCAGGAGCGCGGCTGCCGGACTTCGGTGATCTGGCCGCGGCCGCCATTGGGCGACGCGGGGCGGTGCGATCTTCTCGCCGGCGGCGGGCCTTAGCCAGATCGCCCCGCTACGGAACGGCGGCGCAAGGCCACCGTTCCAGCTTTACGGCTTTGGCTTGGCGACATCCCGTCCGAGAAGCGTCGCCATCTCAGCCTCCAGCGAGGCGAAGGGATCTTCATCCAGGGCGGGCGCCGGCCTGCTTTCAGACGCCGCGACGCGGGGCTCGGGCTTCACCTCTGGCGCGGTCGATGACGGCTCGGATTTCTGGGCCGGGGGCATAACCAGCGGCGGGAACTCGCGCGGGGTGTCCTTGGATGGCGCGGAGGCGACGGGCGCGGGAGCCGATGGCTCGGGCGCCTTAGGGGCGGGTTCCGGAATCTTCGGCGCGGGTTCCGGGGTCGGCTCCTTTGCCGAGGCTGCGGGTTCGGGGCTCTTCGCCCCCGCAGCCGGAGCCGGCTTCGGAGCCGGTTCGGGAGATTTGGCCGCAGCTGGCGTGACCGGCCGCCTTAGCGCAGCTGCGAGACGCTCGGCGATCTCGGTCGAACGGCTGTCGCCCTGGCCAGGACGGGGCGCGGGTCCCGCGATGATCGGCTGCGGCGCAGGAGGCGGGGGGGCGGCCGGGGCAGGTTCGGGCTTCGCGGCGACCGGCTCCGGCGCTGCGGGCGGCGCGGCCGGCGCAGGGCTCGTGGGCTTCGAAGCGGGCGGCGTGACGGCGACGGGGGGAGCCGCCGGCTTGGGCGGAGCGACCGGCGCGGCGGGCGGCGGCGGGGCGGCGGGCTTCGGAGCCGGCGCTGCGGCCTGCGGAGCGGGCGTCACGGATCTTACGGGGGGGACCGTCGGCTCGCCGCGCGACGGCGCCATCGGGGGCGCTTCGACGGAGCGAGGGCCGCCGCGGTCGGCCGGCCGGAGCTGGGCGGCGCGTTCGGCGTTCTGCGGCGCGGGCGGCGCGACCTGCGGGGCGGCGCGCTGGGCGGGGCTGGCCTGCGGCGGAATCGTGCGGGCCGCCGGCGCCTCCGGGGCAGGCGCCGACTCGCGTTGGACGGGCATGCCGGTCGGCACTCTCAGGATTCCGCTCTCGACCACGATGTCGTTCGGGCCGCCGATCATCACGAGATGCTCGACATTGTCCCGGCGCACGATCACCAGCCGGCGGCGACCGTCGACGGCCAGCACGTCAAGCACACCGAGACGCGGCTGGCGCGACCGGCCGGCCATCGCCGCTCCGCCAAGCCGCTGACCGCCGAAGCGCTTCTGCAGCCAAGCCGCAAGGATGACCAGCGCGATGACGAATGCGAGGGCCAGAGCAATCTTGAGAGGCGTCGGAATTCCGCCGAGGAACTGATCGAACACGCGGTCTCACCCCAATCTCGAAAGCGCGGCGAAGGCCCGGCAGGCCTCCGCGACGGCGCGGCCGTCGAGCGCGTCGGATCACGTGACCGCGACCCGCTCGTTCGTCATAGCCAAAGTCACGTCCAAGGTGAACGGAAACTTAACGTTCTTAACGGCCGGTTAACCATGGATGCGGCAGATTTTGCCGGGTGGACGCGCATTCCGCGAAAATCGAACCGCATGGCGCAGGCGCCTCACCTCCCGCTTTCCTATGATTCGTCAGGGTGCAACGGCGTGGTCGGGGCGGTCGATCCGCCGCTTCTTGCGCCTCTTAAGACGAAGATGCGCTGGCATGAGGCGATCGCAGACGCCTGACGATCGATCTCGCCGACGGAAACGCCAATTTCTGAAACATGCGCGCGTCTGGGGGCCGGATCTTCGCTTCGCGCCGCCTGGGGGCAGGGCGATATGTGTCCCGTCCCGTCGCGGGACTTGTTGAAACCGGACGCGGTCAGCCTCATGGTCTCGCCACGCGGCGGAGCACGCCCGAATCGCCCCCCGCTCGTCGCGCGAGGAAGCATGAGCAGCATCGTCGAGGGAGACCGTGTGGTCGCAGAGCCGCCGATCGACCGCAGCGGCCGGGCGGGCTCCGTCGGGCTGGTGATGCTGCTCGCGCTCGCGCTGGTCGGCGCCGGGCTCGCGATCTCGTTCCTGCAGGGCGACGCCGCGCAGCCGTGGATTCTGGCGCTGCTCGCGGGCCTTTCGGTGATCGGCGTTTTCGCGCTGTTCGCCGGCGCGCTCGGGCTGATCAGCTTCGCGAGCCGCGGCTCGCGCGACGATCTATCCCGCGCGATCGCCGCGACCGCGGAGGAGGGCATCCTCGTCACCGACGAGAGCGGGCGCATCGTCTACGCCAATGACGCCTATCTCGACCTCACCCGCGCCGAGGGGCCGGCCTCGGCCCGCACCGTCGAGCGCGTCTTCGCCGGAAACGCCGACGTGGCGGAGGCGATCTACCGGCTGGCGCAGGCCGCGCGCTCGGGAAAGCGGGCCTTCGAGGAGGCGCGCGCCACGCTCGCCGACGGACAGGGCGCCTGGTTCCGAATCGGCGTGCGGCCCGTCACGCGGCCGGGCGCCGGGGGCGTCGAGACGGTGTGGACGCTGGCCGATGTCTCCGCCGAGCGCGAGCGCCATGAGAACGTCTTTCAGGAGCTGCAGCACGCCGTCGACTTCCTCGATCACGCGCCGGCCGGCTTCTTCGCGGCGGAAGGCGACGGCGCGATCGTCTACATGAACGCGACGCTCGCCGGCTGGCTCGACCAGGATCTGACCCGGATCGGCTCCGGCGCGCTGAAGCTGCGAGAGATTCTCGCCGGCGACGGCGCGGCGCTGGTGGAGCAGGCGCCCCCCAAGCCGGGCGCGGTGACGACCGAGATCATCGACGTCGACCTGCGCACGCGAGGCGGCCGCTCTCTCCCCGCGAGGTTGCTGCACGCGGTCGCGTGGGATGCGGCGGGGCGCGCGGGCGCTTCGCGTACGCTGGTGCTCGACCGCGGGCCCGGCGCCGACGTCTCGGAGCCGCTGCGGGCGGCGGAGGTGCGCTTCGCCCGCTTCTTCAACAACACCCCGCTCGCGATCGCGACCGTCGACGCGCGCGGCCGGACGCTCCGGACGAACGCGCCGTTCGCAAAGCTGTTCGGCGAACGGCTGCGCGGCGAGCCGGGGGCGGAGCGCTCGATCGCGGCCGCCTTCGTCGGCGAGCGCGACCGGGCGGCGATCGAGGCCGCGATCGCGGCGGCCGCGGGCGGCGTGGGCGACGTCCCGCCAGTCGACGTGACGCTGCCCGGCGAAGGCGGCCGCTCGGCCCGGCTGTTCGTGGCGCGCGTCGACGACGGCGAGGGCGACGACCACGAGGCGGCGGTGGTCTATGCGCTCGACACCACCGACCAGCGGGCGCTGGAGGCGAAGTTCGCGCAGAGCCAGAAGATGACCGCCGTCGGCCAGCTCGCCGGCGGCGTGGCGCACGACTTCAACAACGTGCTGACCGCGATCATCGGCTATTCGGACCTGCTGCTGGCGAACCACCGGCCGACCGATCCGTCCTTCCAGGACATCATGCAGATCAAGCAGAACGCGAACCGGGCGGCGAGCCTCGTGCGCCAGCTGCTCGCGTTCTCGCGCCGCCAGACGCTGCGCCCGCAGGTGATCGCGCTCGGCGACGTGCTGGCCGAGCTCCGCATGCTGCTCGGGCGCCTCGTCGGCGAGAACGTCAAGCTCGAGCTCGTCCACGGCCGCGACCTGTGGCGGGTGAAGGCGGACCTCAACCAGTTCGAACAGGTGATCATCAACCTCGTGGTCAACGCCCGGGACGCGATGGGCGAGGAGGGCGGCGCGGTGACGATCCGCACGCGCAACGTGCCGGCCGACGAGGTGCGGACGTTCGGCGACGTCGAGCTCGCGCGCGCCGACTACGTGTTGATCGACGTCGAGGACACCGGGCCCGGCATCCCGCCCGAGATCCTCGACAAGATCTTCGAGCCGTTCTTCTCGACCAAGGAGGTCGGCAAGGGCACGGGACTGGGCCTGTCCACGGTCTACGGCATCGTCAAGCAGACCGACGGCTACGTCTTCGCGCTGTCTGAGCCCGGCAAGGGCGCGACCTTCCGCATCCTGCTGCCGCGCCACACAGCCGTCGAGGAGCCGGAGGAGGTCAAGCCCGCCGCGGCCGCCTCGGGCTCGCAGGACATGACCGGGCGCGGCACCGTGCTGCTGGTCGAGGACGAGGACGCGGTGCGCGCCTTCGCCTCGCGGGCGCTGGCCTCGCGCGGCTACACGGTGGTGGAGGCGAGCTCCGGCGTGGAGGCGCTCGAGCGCATGAAGGAGCGCGGGCCGGAGATCGAGCTCGTGGTCTCCGACGTCGTGATGCCGGAGATGGACGGGCCGAGCCTGCTCCGGGAGCTGCGCAAGACCCAGCCGCACCTCAAGATCATCTTCGTCTCGGGCTACGCCGAAGACGCCTTCAAGAAGAACCTGCCGGACGGCGAGACCTTCGCCTTCCTGCCGAAGCCGTTCTCGCTGAAGCAGCTCGTGCAGGCGGTGAAGGAGACGATGGGCTCGGATCCCACGGCCCGGGACTGACCGGATCAGAATAAGAACACGCCGTGGAAAGGCAAGCGACGGCAAGAGGTTGCCGCCCACTTGCGTAGTCGGAACAAAGCAGGTACATCTGCTGCATTGAAGGTCTGTCCGGCCCCGTGCCATAAGGAGCGACTCGATGTCCCAATCCGCACTCCGCCTCGTCGAAGGAAGCTCCATGGACAAGACCAAGGCGCTCGACGCCGCGCTCGCGCAGATCGACCGCGCCTTCGGCAAGGGATCGATCATGCGGCTCGGCGCCGGCCAGGTGCTCGCCGAGATCGAGGTGGTGTCGACCGGGTCGCTCGGGCTCGACATCGCGCTTGGCGTCGGCGGGTTGCCGCGCGGCCGGGTGATCGAGATCTTCGGCCCGGAAAGCTCGGGCAAGACGACGCTCGCGCTCCACACCATCGCGGAAGCGCAAAAGAAGGGCGGCGTCTGCGCCTTCGTTGACGCCGAGCACGCGCTCGACCCGATCTACGCCCGCAAGCTCGGCGTCGACCTCGAGGACCTGCTGATCTCGCAGCCCGACACCGGCGAGCAGGCGCTCGAGATCGCCGACACGCTGGTCCGCTCCGGCGCGGTCGACGTGCTGGTGGTCGACTCGGTCGCGGCGCTGACGCCTCGCGCCGAGCTCGAGGGCGAGATGGGCGAGGTCCAGCCCGGCCTGCAGGCCCGCCTGATGAGCCAGGCGCTCAGGAAGCTCACCGGTTCGATCTCGAAGTCGAACACGATGGTGATCTTCATCAACCAGATCCGCATGAAGATCGGCGTGATGTACGGCTCGCCGGAGACCACGACGGGCGGCAACGCGCTCAAGTTCTACGCGTCTGTCCGTCTCGACATCCGCCGCATCGGCGCGATCAAGGACCGCGACGAGGTCGTCGGCAACCAGACCCGCGTCAAGGTGGTGAAGAACAAGGTCGCGCCACCGTTCAAGCAGGTCGAGTTCGACATCATGTACGGCGAGGGCGTCTCGAAGGCGGGCGAGCTCGTCGACCTCGGCGTCAAGGCCGGCATCGTCGAGAAGTCGGGCGCCTGGTACTCCTTCGACAGCCAGCGCCTCGGCCAGGGCCGCGAGAACGCCAAGGCGTTCCTCAAGGAGAACGTCGAGATCGCGCAGCGGATCGAGGCCGCGGTCCGGGCCGCCGCCGGCATCATCGCCGACAAGATCTTCGACGAGGTCGACCCGAACGACCCTGACGTCGACGCCTGATCGGCCGGCCGGGCTCTCACGTCGCGGCCCGTTTTCTGGACAGGCGAGGAATGAGGCGATTAAGGTGCGCCCGCGCCCCGTTGCGCGCAGCCTCAGGGAGGCGCGTGCGACGGGGCGCCGGCCGTTTCCGGCCGCCCTTACCTTGAGCCTTCCATCCGGCAAGACATTTTGGGCACGATGAGCGGCGTCAACGAGATCCGGAAGACCTTCCTCGACTATTTCGCGGGCGAGGGTCATCAGCCCGTGGCGTCCGGCCCGCTGGTGCCGCGCAACGACCCGACGCTGATGTTCACCAGCGCCGGCATGGTGCAGTTCAAGAACCTGTTCACCGGGCTCGAGCGCAGGCCCTATTCGACCGCGACCACCGCACAGAAATGCCTGCGCGCCGGCGGCAAGCACAACGATCTCGACAATGTCGGCTACACCGCCCGGCATCACACCTTCTTCGAGATGCTCGGCAACTTCTCGTTCGGCGACTATTTCAAGGAGCGCGCGATCGAGCTCGCCTGGAACCTCGTCACCAAGACGTTCGACCTGCCGAAGGATCGGCTGCTGGTCACCGTTTATGTCGACGACGACGAGGCCCACGCGCTCTGGAAGAAGATCGCCGGTTTCTCCGACGACCGCATCATCCGCATCGCCTCGTCGGACAATTTCTGGGCGGCGGGCGACACCGGCCCCTGCGGGCCGTGCTCGGAAATCTTCTTCGACCAGGGCGAAGGGCTGGCCGGCGGCCCGCCCGGCAGCCCGGACGAGGACGGCGACCGGTTCCTGGAGTTCTGGAACCTGGTCTTCATGCAATATGATCAGGTCGCGCCCGGCGACCGGCGCGACCTGCCGCGGCCGTCGATCGACACCGGCATGGGGCTCGAGCGCATCTCTGCGATCCTGCAGGGCGTGCCGTCGAACTACGACACCGACCTGTTCCGCAGCCTGATCGATGCGAGCGTCGAGGCGACCGGCGTATCGGCGGAGGGCGAGGCGCGCGCGTCGCACCGCGTGATCGCCGACCATCTTCGCGCGTCGAGCTTCCTGGTCGCCGAAGGGGTGCTGCCGTCGAACGAGGGCCGCGGCTATGTGCTCCGCCGCATCATGCGCCGCGCAATGCGCCACGCGCAGCTGCTGGGCGCGCGAGATCCGCTGCTGTGGCGGCTGGTGCCGTCGCTCATCCGCGAGATGGGCGCGGCGTACCCTGAGCTGGTGCGCGCCGAGGCGCTGATCACCGAGACGCTGGAGCTTGAGGAGACGCGCTTCCGCGTGACGCTCGCGCGCGGCCTCGGGCTGCTCGAGGAAGCGGCGGAAGGTTTGAGCGAAGGCGACAGGCTCGCCGGCGAGACCGCGTTCAAGCTCTACGACACCTTCGGCTTCCCGCTCGACCTCACGCAGGACGCGCTGCGCCCCCGCGGCGTCACGGTCGACCTCGACGCCTTCAACGCGGCGATGGCCCGCCAGAAGGCGGAGGCGCGCGCCGCCTGGTCGGGCTCGGGCGAGGCCGCGACCGAGACCGTCTGGTTCGGCGTCCGCGAGCGCGCCGGCGCGACGGAGTTCCTCGGTTATGGCGTCGAGGAGGCCCAGGGCTCGGTCGTCGCCCTCGTCAAGGACGGGCTGGAGGTCGAGCGCCTCGCCGCCGGCGAGACCGGCCTGCTGGTCGTGAACCAGACGCCGTTCTACGGCGAATCCGGCGGCCAGGTCGGGGACGTCGGGCGGATGTCCGCGCCCGGCGTATCGATCACGGTGACCGACACGCAGAAGAAGCTCGGCGACCTCTATGTCCACGCGGTCGAGGTCACGGAGGGCGGCGTCTCCATCGGCGACGCGCTCGATCTCGTCGTCGACCACGCGCGCCGCCGTCGGGTGCGCGGCAACCATTCCGCGACGCATCTGCTGCACGAGGCGCTGCGCCTGACGCTTGGCGACCATGTCGCGCAGAAGGGCTCGCTGGTCGCGCCCGACCGGCTGCGCTTCGACTTCAGCCACCCCAAGCCGATCGACGATTCCGACCTGACGAAGATCGAGACGATCGCGAACGCCATCGTGCTGCAGAACGACCCCGTCACGACACGCGTGATGGGCATCGAGGAGGCGCGCAACTCTGGCGCACGCGCTTTGTTCGGCGAGAAATACGGCGACGAGGTCCGCGTCGTCTCGATGGGGCGGACCGAGGACGGCAAGCCCTATTCGATCGAGCTTTGCGGCGGCACCCATGTCGGGTCGACCGGCGAGATCGGCCCGATCACGATCGTCGGCGAGAGCGGGGTCGCATCCGGGGTTCGTCGCGTCGAGGCGCTGACAGGCGAGGCGGCGCGGCTGCATTTCGAAATGCAGAACGCGCGCGTCGGCGAACTCGCCGCTTTGCTCAAGGCTCCGGAGGCGGACGTCGTCGCCCGCGTCGAGGCGCTGGTCGAGGAGCGCAAGCGGCTGGAGCGCGAACTCGTGGAGGCCCGCAAGAAGCTCGCCATGGGCGGCGGCGGGGCCGCGGACGGCGAGGCGACCCGCGAGATCGGCGGCGTGAAGCTGTTCGCCCGCACGGTCGAGGGCATCGAGATGAAGGATCTCAAGGGCCTCGTCGACGAAGCCAAGCGCTCGATGGGGTCGGGCGTCGCCGCGATCGTCGGCGTGACCTCCGAGGGCAAGGCGGGCGTGGTGGTCGGCGTGACGCCGGACCTCGTCGCCAAGTTCAACGCGGTCGATCTGGTGCGCGCGGCCTCGGCGGCGCTCGGGGGCTCCGGCGGCGGCGGCAGGCCCGACATGGCCCAGGCCGGCGGCCCTGACGGCGGCAAGGCCGGCGAGGCCCTCGACGCGGTCGCCGCGCGGCTCGCCGCAGCCTGAGGATCAGTCGAAGTTGATCGAGCGGGAGAGGGTCTCCCAGCGCGCCATCTCGGCCTTCATCTGTCCGAGCTTGCCTTCGACCAGAGCCAGGGCGTCGTCGCCCAGATAGAGCCGGACGGGCGGTTCCTTGGCGTCGACCACCGTCAGCAGCGCCGCGGCGGCCTTCGCAGGGTCGCCCGGCTGACGCCCGCTCTTCGCCTGTCGCGCCGCGCGGATCGGGTCCATCACCGCGTCGTAGTCGGCGACGGCGCGGTCGCTGCGTACCATCGAGCGGCCGGCCCAATCTGTCCGGAACTGCCCGGGCGCCAGCGCCGTGACGCGCACGCCGAAGGAGGCGACTTCCTTGGCGAGCGCCTCGGAAATTCCCTCAAGGGCGAACTTGCTGCCGCAGTAATAGCTGATGCCCGGCATGGTGATGAAGCCGCCCATCGAGGTCACGTTCACGATGTGGCCTGAGCGGCGCTCGCGCATGCCGGGCAGGACGGCCTTGATCATGGCCACCGCTCCGAAGACGTTCGCGTCGAACTGCCGGCGAAGCTCCTCGAGCGGCGATTCCTCCAGCGTCCCCTCGTGGCCGTAGCCCGCATTGTTGACGAGCACGTCGATCGGTCCGGCCGTCTGTTCCGCTTGCGCGACAGCGGCCGGTATCCTGTCGAAGTCGGTCACGTCGAGGAGCAAGGGGTGCGCCCGGTCGGAAGCTTCGGCGGCGAACGCCGCGCCGTCGTCGCTTTTCCGCACCGTGCCGACCACCCGATGACCGGCCTCGAGGGCGGCCGAGGCGAAGGCGGCGCCGAGGCCGGAGCTCACGCCGGTGATAAGAAAGGTTTTCTGATGGGCCATCTCGAAGCTCCTGCTCGTTTGAAAAAACATATCATGATATGAATTGCATATTGCAATATGAAAATGGACGTCGCCGGCCATGACAGCGAAGCGGAGCGTCACGCGATCCCTCAGGGACAGGAACAGGCTGGCGGCGCGCGAGGCGGTGCTCGACGCCGCCGAGCGGCTTCTGCAGTCCAGCGCGACGGCGGAATTCTCGATGCGGGCGCTGGCGGCGGAGGCGGGCGTGGGCTTCGTCACGCCGTTCAATCACTTCGGGGGTAAGACCGCGATCATCCAGGCGCTTTCGGCGCGGGTGATCGGCCGCATGGCGGAGCGCTTCCGGAATGAGGCGCGCGAAGGCGACGACATAGATCGCGTGCTGGCGATGAGCGGCGTCGCGAGCAGCCTGCTGCTGGAGCGCCCCGCGGTCTACAAGGCCGTGGTGGGGTCCCTGGGAATGGTCAGTCCTGCGCCGAGCGCGGTCTGGGCGCAGTCGCGCGAACTCTGGACGCTGGCCCTGGGGGATCTATCGGGCCTCGCCGCCGATCGCGACGTGGCGGTGGGGGCGCTGGCCGCCCAACTCGCCATCGGCTTTCGTGGATGTCTGTCGTTCTGGATCGCGGGCGAGATCACGGACGGCGATCTGGCGAAGGCCGCGGCAGCCTCGTCCGCGTCCGTGCTTCTGGGGTTCGCCGGAGCTGAGCGGCGCGGTCTTCTGCTCGAGACGATCGCCGCCGGCCCTGCGCCGGCGGCGGTCTCCGGCTAGTCCCTCAGCCCATCGCCTTCTGCAGATTCTGGTCGACCTTGTCCAGGAAGCCCTCGGTGGTCAGCCAGCCCTGGGTGTCGCCGACAAGCAGGGCGAGGTCCTTGGTCATGAAGCCGCTCTCCACGGTCGCGACGCAGACCTTCTCCAGCGTCTCGGCGAAGCGCTTGAGCTCGGCGTTGTCGTCGAGCTTGGCGCGGTGGCCGAGGCCGCGGGTCCAGGCGAAGATCGAGGCGATCGAGTTGGTCGAGGTCGCCTTGCCCTTCTGATGCTCGCGGTAGTGCCGGGTGACGGTGCCGTGGGCGGCCTCCGCCTCCATGATCTTCCCGTCAGGGGTGGTGAGCACCGAGGTCATCAGTCCGAGCGAGCCGAAGCCCTGCGCCACCGTGTCGGACTGCACGTCGCCGTCATAGTTCTTGCAGGCCCAGACATAGCCGCCTGACCATTTCAGCGCCGAGGCCACCATGTCGTCGATCAGGCGGTGCTCGTACCAGATCTTGGCGTCCGCGAACTTCTGCTTGAACTCGGCCTCGTAGACCTCGGCGAAGATGTCCTTGAAGCGGCCGTCATAGGCCTTCAGGATCGTGTTCTTGGTGGACAGATAGACCGGGAACCGGCGGTTGAGGCCGTAGTTCAGCGAGGCGCGCGCGAAGTCGCGGATCGAGTCGTCGAGGTTGTACATCGCCATCGCGACGCCGGCCGACGGCGCGTCGAACACCTCGTGCTCGATGGTCTGGCCGTCCTCGCCGACAAATTTGATCGTCAGCTTGCCCTTCCCCGGAAACCGGAAGTCGGTCGCGCGGTACTGGTCGCCATAGGCGTGGCGGCCGACCACGATCGGCTGGGTCCAGCCCGGCACCAGCCGCGGCACGTTCTTCGCGATGATCGGCTCGCGGAAGATCACGCCGCCCAGGATGTTGCGGATCGTGCCGTTCGGCGAGCGCCACATCTTCTTGAGCTTGAACTCCTCGACGCGGGCCTCGTCGGGGGTGATCGTCGCGCATTTCACGCCGACGCCGACGCGTTTGATCGCCTCCGCCGCCTCAACGGTGATTTTATCGTCGGTGGCGTCGCGGCTCTCCATGCCGAGGTCGTAATATTCAAGGTCGAGGTCGAGATAGGGGTGGATCAGCTTGTCCTTGATGGCGGCCCAGATGATCCGCGTCATCTCGTCTCCGTCGAGCTCGACGACGGGGTTCGCGACCTTGATCTTCGGCATGGGGCGGGCGGCCTTCCTCTGGGCTGGCGACGTCCGGCCGTCTTAGCATCGCGGCCTCGGAGGGCAAAGACGCGGGCCGCGCGGGCGCAGGGCTGTCTTGCATCGCGGCATATGGTTTCGCGGGCGCGGCGGCTTAACTGGGGCTCAGCCGCATGCGGGGGCGTGGCGGCTTCAACTCAGGGATATCCGTCATGACCGGCCTCGACGCCGCAATTCACAGCGCGCCGCGCGAGGGCGCGAGCCGCGCGGCGGTCCTTGCGGCGTCGGTCGCCTGCGGCGTGATCGTCGCGAACCTCTATTATTGCCAGCCGCTGGTCGACCTGATCGCGCGGGATCTCGCGATCGAGCCCACGGTCGCGAGCGCTGTCGTGGCGCTGACTCAGGTCGGCTACGCGATCGGTCTGATCGCGATCGCGCCGCTGGTCGACCTGTTCGAGAGTAGGCGGCTGCTCACCGTCACGCTCGGCGTCGCGGTCGTCGCGCTCGGGCTCGCCGCCGCGGCGCCGACGGGGGCGGCCTTCCTCGCCGCCTCGCTGCTGGTCGGCGTCTCGTCTGTCGCAGCCCAGATGCTGCTGCCCCTGGTCGCCGGCATGGAGCCTGAGGCGACGCGCGGACGTGTGGTCGGCACGATCATGAGCGGGCTGCTGTTCGGCATCCTGCTCGCGCGGCCCGTCGCCGGCGTCGTCGCCGACGCGTTCGGCTGGCGGGCGATGTTCGGGCTCTCCGCCGTGCTGATGGCGGTCACCGCGGTCGCGCTGCGCGCGGTGATCCCGTCGCGGAGGCCCGCGGGCGGCGTCGGCTACTTCGCCTTCGTCGGTTCGATGCTCGGCCTGCTGAAGGCCTATCCTACGCTGAGGCGCCGCGCGCTCTATCAGGCGGCGATGTTCGCGGCCTTCAGCATCTTCTGGACGGCGTCGCCGATGCAGCTCGCCTCCGTCCATGGCTGGTCGCACAGCATGATCGGCCTGTTCGCGCTCGCAGGCGCGGCAGGCGCGCTGATCGCCCCGGTCGCCGGGCGGTGGGCGGACGCCGGCCACACCCGCGCCGGCACGCTGATCGCGATCGCCTGCGCCGTGGCCGGTTTCGCAGGCGCCGCGCTCGACGGGAGCCTCGGCGGCGGCGCTCTTGGGATTGCGGCGCTGCTGTTCGGCGCGGTGGTGGTCGACATGGGCGTGCAGGCCAACATGATCTTCGGCCAGCGCGCGATCTACGCGCTCGACCCGGCGGCCCGCGGGCGGCTGAATGGGCTCTACGTCGCCATCCTGTTCCTCGGCGGCGCGGTGGGGTCGGCGCTGACCAGCCCCGTGTTCGCGCATTTCGGCTGGGTCGGCGCGGCCGTGGTCGGCGCGGGCCTGCCTGCGCTCGCGCTGGTGGCGGCGGCGTTCGAGCAGGGCGAGGAATGAGCAACCATAGATGTGTTCGTATCTGTAATTTACAACCATAGATTTTAATGCATCATTCCCCCGGGCGTCGCGGAGAGGGGGATGGGCATGGCGGAGAAATCGATCGGCGACCGGATGCACGACCTCTGGGTCGCGCGTCGCACGGGCGAACTCGCCAAGGTCGGCCGGTTCGTCCTCTTCTATTCCGCCTTCACGATCGCGGGCGTCGCGGGCTTCGCGCTGCAGGCGGCGGACTACGCCCAGTCGCTCAAGATGTTCGCGACCTTCTGCGCAGTGATGACCTGCTTGGCGGCGTTGGGCGGAGCGGCCGGCTTTCTGTTCGGCATACCGCGTCTCGCGGCGAAGCGGATCGTCGCCAAGGCCGAGGCGAGCGACTCCCGGCCCGCGGCGGAGGCCGCCGTCAGCGACCGTCTGTTCGACAGCAACAGCAATCTTGAAGACCTGTCGGACTGGCTGACCAAGATCATCGTGGGCGTCGGCCTGATCCAGCTGAACGCGATCACCGCGAACCTCAACGCGTTCGGCGCCCAGTTCCAGGACATGTTCCGGGACATCGCGGGGGTCGGCCTCGTCGCCTGCCTCACCGCCGTCACCGCGTTCGCGGTCGGCTTCCTCTACGTCTATCTGCTCACGCGGACGGAAGGGCTCTATCTGTTCACGCAGAGCGTGCGGGCCGCGGAGCGGCGGGACGAGGGCTTCTTCGCGGACGGGATCCAGTACAGCGGCGACATCTTCGCGACCCCGATCGAGAAGCTGCCGGATCTCGAGACGACCGGCCTGACGTCAGCCGACCGCCGTCTGCTCGACCGGGGGCGCGACGCGTTGGCGACCGCGGAGGATTACGCCGCTTGGGCGCTCGCCAAGGCGCGCGAGGGCGATCTGACCTCCGCCGAGGCGGCGTGGCTCGCCGCGATCAGCCGCGACACCGAAAACCGGTCGATCTACCGGCGTCGGCTCGCCGAAATCCGTTTCGTGCAGAGCCGGCCGCGCGAGGCCTTCGCCGCCTTGAAGGACGGGATCAATCTGGCGACGAACGGAGAGGAGAAGGAGGCGCTGATGCGCGACGCTTTGCTGATCGCGTTGTACCTTCCGCCGCCGCAGGGCTTCATCGAGGCCAAGGCGCTGGCGGCGGCGCTGCTTGCGAGCCCGAAGTTCAGCGACGACGCGATGGTGCATCTCTGGGCGGCCGCCGCAATCGGCCAGCAGGCGCAACAGCTTCGCAACGCGCCGGGCGGCGCGACGGCGGACCTCGGGGAGCTGCGTGACGAGGCGCTGAAGCATATCGCCGAGATCCGCCGCATCGAGCCGTCCGCGGACGGTCCCGCGCGAACGCTGCTTCGTCAGATCCTGGACCCGGCCAAGCATGGCGGCGAACCGTTCCATGACGACCTGACGGCCTTCGCCGACGACCCGGTCTTCCGGAGCGCCGTCGAAGACTGAACCGAGCCCCCGCGCTTCAGTCGCGGGGCTCCGGCGTGCTATGCGCTCGTCGCTCCCGACACGGCGGAGCGCATGGGCGACGCATGGCTGGCACGGACCGCACCAAGATCGATCTCGCGGCGACGCTGCCGGCGGGCCCCGCGGTCGTGCTCGTCGAGCCGCAACTCGCCGAGAACGTCGGTTCGGTCGCGCGCGCCATGGCGAACTTCGCGCTCGCCGACCTGCGTGTGGTGCGCGCTCCCGGCCGCACCGAGGCGCAAGGGGCCCGCACCTTCGCCGCCGGCGCGCACCACGTGCTGGAGGCCGCGCGGCACTTCGACAGCGTCCCCGACGCCGTCGCCGACTGCTCGCTGGTGCTCGCCACCACCGCGCGGGGGCGGGGGCAGGCCAAGCCCGTCGACGCGCCGGACGCCGCCGCCAGGCTGCTCGCCGGCCACATGGCGAGCGGCGAAAAGGCCGCGATCCTGTTCGGGCGCGAGCGCACCGGGCTCGAAAACGACGAGATCGCGCTCAGCCACCGGGTGGTGACGTTTCCGGTGAACCCCGCCTATGCGAGCCTGAACCTGGGGCAGGCGGTGCTGCTGATGGGCTATGAGTGGTTCAAGGCGGCGACCGCGGCGGAAGTCTTCGCCATGCCCACCCGCTCGCCGCCCGGCACCCATGCGGAGCTCGTCTCGCTGTTCGCCCATCTCGAGGGCGAGCTCGAGGAGGCCGGCTTCTTCCGCTCGACGGCCAAGCGCGCCTCGATGGTGCGCAACCTCCGCAACATGATCCACCGCATGGAGCCGACCAAGCAGGACCTACGCACCCTGCACGGGATCGTCGCCGCGCTGGTCGAAGGGCGCCCGGGCCCGCAGGGGCGGGGACGGACGGTGCTGAAGCCGCTGAGGGATGTGGAGGAGGACTGAAGCGTGGCGCTCGGCGCCTGACCGCAAGCCTTGCGCCGCGCCCCGCACGTGATACGACGCCCGCGCCCCCCGGAAACCGCCGAGCGTCCTCCCATGATCCCCCGCTATTCCCGTCCCGAGATGACCGCGATCTGGTCGCCGGAGACGCGCTTCCGCATCTGGTTCGAGATCGAGGCGCACGCCGCAGACGCGCTCGCCGAGCTCGGCGTGATCCCGTATGAGGCGGCGAAGACGATCTGGGAAAAGGGCGGGTCGGCGGTGTTCGACATCGACCGGATCGACGAGATCGAGCGCGAGACCAAGCACGACGTCATCGCGTTTCTGACCCATCTCGCCGAGTTCGTCGGGCCGGACGCGCGCTTCGTGCATCAGGGCATGACGTCGTCCGACGTGCTCGACACCTGCCTCGCCGTGCAGCTCGCGCGCGCCTCCGACATCCTGATCGCCGACGTCGACCGCCTGCTCGAGGCGTTGAAGACCCGCGCGATGGAGCACCGGCTGACGCCGACCATCGGGCGCAGCCACGGCATCCACGCCGAACCCACCACCTTCGGACTGAAGCTCGCCGGCTTCTACGTCGAGTTCCAGCGCGCGCGCGAGCGGCTGGTGGCGGCGCGCAAGGAGATTGCGACCTGCGCGATCTCGGGCGCGGTCGGCACATTCGCGAACATCGACATGGCCGTCGAGGCGCACGTCGCTGAGAAGCTCGGCCTCGCCGTCGAGCCGGTCTCGACGCAGGTCATCCCGCGCGACCGGCACGCGATGTTCTTCGCCACGCTCGGCGTCGTCGCCTCGTCGGCTGAGCGGCTCGCGATCGAGATCCGCCACCTGCAGCGCACCGAGGTGCTGGAGGCGGAGGAGTTCTTCTCCGCCGGCCAGAAGGGCTCCTCGGCGATGCCGCACAAGCGCAACCCGGTGCTGACGGAGAACGTCACCGGCCTCGCCCGCATGGTGCGCTCCTATGCGATCCCCGCGATGGAGAACGTCGCGCTCTGGCACGAGCGGGATATCTCGCATTCCTCGGTCGAGCGCATGATCGGGCCGGACGCCACGGTGACGCTTGACTTCGCGCTGTCGCGGCTCGCAGGCGTCGTCGAGAAGCTGGTGGTCTACCCCGAGCGCATGCAGCTCAACCTCGACCGGCTTGGCGGTCTGGTCCATTCCCAGCGCGTTCTGCTCGCGCTGACCCAGAAGGGCGCGTCTCGCGAGCAGGCCTACAGCCTCGTCCAGCGCAACGCGATGCCAGTCTGGCGCGGGGAGGGCGATTTCCTCACGCTTCTCAAGGCCGACGAGACGGTGCGCGGGTTCCTCGACGAAGCCGAGATCGAGGCGGCCTTCGACCTCGGCTATCACTTCAAGTCGGTTGACGCGGTGTTCGCGCGGGTGTTCGGCGAGAGCTGAGCCGACCGTTGGCTGATCGACCAGACATGAAAACGGGCGGCTCTCGCCGCCCGTCCGCATTACGCCGTCTATAGGGTCGTATCAGCGATCCCGACCGCCGCGTCCGCCACGGTCGCCGCCACGGTCGCCGCCACGCTCTCCGCCACCGCGCTCTCCGCCGCCGGCGCGATCGAGGCCCATCCTGTCCCCCCGGTCTCCGCGCATGCCGCCGCCAGCCGAACGGCCGGCGAGGCCGTTTCCGTCCATGCGGTCGCCGCGATCCGAGCGGTCAGGTCGATCTGGCCGGTCGGGACGATCTGGCCGGTCGGGACGATCCGGGCGGTCGGGTCGGCCCGGTCGATCGGGCCGGCCCGGCCTGTCGGGACCGCCGGGACCGTCGGGTCCGCCCCAACCGGGACGCGGACCATGGCCGCCAGGACGGCCAGGACCGTCCCATCCGCCCGGCCGGCCCGGCCCGCCCCAGCCGCCGCCCGGACGACCCGGTCCACCCCAGCCCGGACGCGGGCGATGATCGCGCCGCCACGAGCGCTCCCAGCCCGGCCGTCCCGGCCGCACCCCGTACCAGCGGCCGCCGTAATAGTAGAAGCCGTCGTCGTAGTAATAGGGATCGGAGCCCCAATAGCCGCCGATCGCGACGCCCGAAACGATCGGAGCTGGCTCCTCGACGATCACCCGCTCGCGCGGGCCGCCGCCGGAGATGTCGAGAAAGCTGGCGCTGGCGAAGCCAGTGCCGTCCGGACCCATGCTGATCTCGCACCACCCGGCCGTACAGCCGAGCACGGTGACGCGTTCGCCCACGGGCAGCGTGTCGATCACCGCATAATTGCCGCCGGGACCGGAGCGCACGTTCAGGGCGGTCGTCGCAACGCCCTGGGCCGCCTGCGCTGCGCCGGCGGTCGCCAGCAGCGCGCCGGTCATCAGCGCGACCTTCAATCCAAATGACATGGTCGTCGAACTCCTTCGGTTCTCATTCTGCCGTCGCCGGAGTTCCATTCCGCCCGCTGAACTCCGCCGCGCGCCGGGCATTCGGCGCACGCCGTCGAACGCAACGCCCCGACAGGGCGATCCGTTCACCGATACACGTGCTCGCTCGTCGAATCCCGCGCAAGCCATGACGAGACGAAAGGCGTGGTCATCCACCCGGCGACGCTCCGATCGCAGGCGCGTCGAACACGTCGGAGAGCGTCCGTTCCGCGCCGGCCGCAAGGAAGCCGAGGTCGGGACCGAGCGCGATCATCGGAAAGCCGCGGCGCATATAGTCGGACGCGTAGGCCGGGCTGTTGGCGAAGATCGCGACCGGCTTGCCGGCGCGCCGTCCGGCGTCCAGCACGCGGCCGAGCGCTGCGATCACGCGGGGATGGCCGGGATCGACCGCGACGCCGCCCGTGAGCGACACCGACAGGTCGTTCGGGCCGATCAGCAGGCCGTCGACGCCGTCCGTCTGCGCGATCGCGTCGACGTTCGACAGCGCCAGTTCGGTCTCGATCATGGCGAGGGCGAGCGTCAGCTCGTTCGCTCTCGCGAGATAGGACGGCCGGTCGAGCCCGAGCAGGCCGAGCGCGCGGTTCGGGCCCCAGCTCCGGCGGCCGAGAGGCGGGAACTTGACGGCGTCGGAGAACGCCCGGGCGTCCGCCGCCGTGTCGATCATCGGCGCGATCAGCCCGGCCGCGCCGGCGTCGAGGGCGCGGGCGCCGAGCCCGAAGCCGCCGAGCGGCAGGCGCACGAGGGCGGGCTTGCCCGCAAGCGCCGCCGCCGCGACGCAGTCCACGATCGACGTGAAGGTCGCAAAGCCGTGCTGCGCGTCGAGCGTGACTGATCCGAACCCCGCCCGCGCCACGGTCTCCGCCACGAGCGGCGAGGGCACGCAGAGCCAGCCGTTGAAGTGCGGCCCGCCGTGCTCGAGCGCCGTCGCCGGAAACGCTCCGGGACCCACGCCGCCAGCGGTCAGGCCGCCTCTCTGACTCATCGCGCGCGGATCATCGCTCGGTCTGCAGCTGCGCGACCGCCGTCGCGAGCAACTCGTCCATGACGCGTCGGATCTCCTGGTCGGAGTGGGCGACGCCGGCGTCGTCGAAATCGCGCCGCACCTTGCGGAACACGTCGTGATCGCCCTCTTCCTCGAAGTCCGACATCACGACCGATTTCGCGTAGGCCTCCGCCGCCTCGCCCTGCTTGCCCAGCCTCTCCGCGGCCCAGAGGCCGAGCAGCTTGTTGCGGCGGGCGGCCGCGCAGAACTTCATCTCTTCGTCGTGGACGAACAGCGCCTCGAGCGCCTGCTCGCGCTTGTCGAAGGTTGTCATCGCCTCAAAGATCCTCGTCGCGCCGTCGCAGACCGTCCGCCCAGCGGTCCGCGCTCCTTTCGCCAAGTTAGACCCGGCGATTGCGGCGAAGCAACGCGACGTAAGAGGGTCTACGTCGTTCCTTCGTCTTGGCATTCGGGGCGCCTGAGCCTACATTCGATCGGGCGAGGCGCTCCGGTGGCGCCGGCACGCCGCCCGAGAGGCGCGAAAGGCCTGCAATGAACCCGAACTTCAGGAACTTCGCCCTCTGGGTGATCATCGTCCTGCTGCTGCTGGCGCTCTTCACCCTGTTCCAGAACCCCGGCCAACGCGCGCAGACCAACGACATCTCCTTCAGCCAGCTTCTGAGCGAGGTCGACAACGGCCGCGTCAGGGGCGTCGTGATCGAAGGGCAGAACATCACCGGCCAGTACACCGACGGGGCGCAGTTCCAGACCTATGCGCCGAACGATCCGTCGCTGGTGCAGAGGCTCTATGGCAAGGGCGTCGCGATCACCGCGCGGCCGCCCGGCGAGAACATGCCCTGGTTCGTCGCCCTGCTGCTGCAGTGGCTGCCCTTCATCGCGCTGATCGGCGTGTGGGTGTTCCTCTCGCGCCAGATGCAGGGCGGGGCCGGCAAGGCGATGGGCTTCGGCAAGTCCAAGGCCAAGCTGCTCACGGAAGCGCACGGCCGCGTGACGTTCGACGACGTCGCTGGCGTCGACGAGGCCAAGAGCGATCTCGAGGAGATCGTCGAGTTCCTGCGCGACCCGCAGAAGTTCCAGCGGCTCGGCGGCAAGATCCCGCGCGGCGTGCTGCTCGTCGGCCCTCCCGGCACGGGCAAGACCCTGATCGCGCGAGCGGTGGCGGGCGAAGCCAACGTGCCGTTCTTCACGATCTCGGGCTCCGACTTCGTGGAGATGTTCGTGGGCGTCGGCGCGTCGCGGGTGCGCGACATGTTCGAGCAGGCCAAGAAGAACGCGCCGTGCATCATCTTCATCGACGAGATCGACGCGGTCGGCCGCCATCGCGGCGCCGGCCTCGGCGGCGGCAATGACGAGCGCGAGCAGACGCTGAACCAGCTGCTCGTCGAGATGGACGGCTTCGAGGCGAACGAGGGCATCATCCTGATCGCCGCGACCAACCGTCCGGACGTGCTCGACCCCGCTCTGCTGCGTCCCGGCAGGTTTGACCGCCAGGTCGTGGTCTCCAACCCCGACATCATCGGCCGCGAGAAGATCCTGAAGGTTCATGTCCGCAAGGTGCCGCTGGCGCCGGACGTCGACCTCAAGACCGTCGCGCGCGGCACGCCGGGCTTCTCGGGCGCCGATCTGATGAACCTCGTCAACGAGGCGGCGCTGCTCGCCGCCCGTCGCTCCAAGCGCATGGTCACGGCGGCCGAGTTCGACTCGGCCAAGGACAAGATCATGATGGGCGCCGAGCGCCGGATGGTGATGACCGACGAGGAGAAGAAGGTCACCGCGTATCACGAGGCCGGCCACGCCGTGGTCGCCCTGTTCACGCCCGCGAACGATCCGATCCACAAGGCGACGATCATTCCGCGCGGCAGGGCGCTCGGCATGGTCCAGTACCTGCCGGAGAAGGACCAGATCTCGATCTCCTACGAGCAGCTCACCTCCCGTCTCGCAATGGCGATGGGCGGGCGCGTGGCGGAAGAGGTGTTCTTCGGCGACGACAAGGTGACGGCTGGCGCCCAGTCGGACATTCAGATGGCGACCAACATCGCCCGCGGGATGGTGACGCGCTGGGGCTTTTCCAAGGAGCTCGGCACCGTCGCCTATGGCGAGAACCAGGACGAGGTGTTCCTCGGCATGTCGGTGGCGCGCCAGCAGAACGTCTCCGGCACGACGATGCTGAAGATCGACAACGAGATCAAACGCTTCATCGACGAAGGCTACGAGACCGCGCGGCGCATCATCACCGAGCACAAGGACGTCATGGACACGCTCGCCAAGGCGCTGCTGGAATACGAGACGCTGACGGGCCAGGAGATCAAGGACATCCTGGAGGGCAAGCCGCCGGTGCGTGAGGTGACCGACGAACCGCCGACGCCCCGCGGCTCCGCCGTGCCGACCGCCGGCAAGCCGCGGCCCAAGGCTCCGGACGCAGGGCTGGAGCCGCAGCCGACGGCTTGAGGGCTTCGAGCGTTGACGAAACTGAAAAAGCCGGGCTTTCGCCCGGCTTTTTGTTGTTCGGCGTCCGGCTTCGACGTCGCGGTCGTCGACCTCTGCCGCGGGACCAAACTCGTCTCCGACGCCTGACCCTCGGCCGCCGTCCCAGCGTGGCGCGGTCCAAAACCGTCGCTCACTCTTTTTGAACTCCGATCGTCTATGGTGACGGCGACGAGGCAAGACTCGCGCGCGGGCGTTCGCTCGCGCTTGGCAGGGGCCGCCGCATGACGCGCAAATATTTCGGCACGGACGGCATTCGCGGCCGCGCCAACAAGTTCCCGATCACGCCCGACTTCGCGATGAAGGTCGGCATGGCGGCTGGCATCGCCTTCCGCCGTGGCGACCATCGCCATCGCGTCGTGATCGGCAAGGACACCCGGCTCTCCGGCTACATGATCGAGAGCGCGTTGCAGGCGGGCTTCACCTCGGTCGGCGTCAACGTGCTGCTCGTCGGTCCGATGCCGACGCCGGCGGTCGCGCTGCTCACACGCTCGATGCGCGCCGATCTCGGCGTGATGATCTCCGCCTCGCACAATCCGTATGACGACAACGGCATCAAGCTGTTCGCGCCCGACGGCTACAAGCTCTCCGACGAGGTGGAACTCGAGATCGAGGCTCTGCTTGATTCCGACCTCGGGCCGCAGCTCGCCGATTCCGCGGCCCTCGGCCGCGCCAAGCGCATCGACGACGCGCAGGCCCGCTACATCGAGTTCGCCAAGCGCACGATCCAGCGCAACCTGTCGCTCGAAGGTCTGCGCATCGTGATCGATTGCGCCAACGGCGCCGCCTACAAGGTCGCGCCCGAGGCGCTGTGGGAGCTCGGCGCCGACGTCGTCGCGATCGGCGTCGAGCCGAACGGCGTCAACATCAACAAGGACGTCGGCTCGACCGCGCCGGCCGCGCTGGTCGACAAGGTCCGCGAGACGCGCGCCGACATCGGCATCGCGCTCGACGGCGACGCCGACCGCGTCATCATCGTCGACGAGAAGGGACAGATCGTCGACGGCGACCAGCTGATGGCGGTCGTCGCTCAGTCCTGGTCGGAGCAGGGCCGCCTGAGCGCACCCGGGCTGGTCTCGACGGTGATGTCCAATCTCGGCTTCGAGCGCTATCTCACCTCGATCGGGCTGACGCTCGAGCGCACCCCGGTCGGCGATCGCTACGTCGTCGAGCGGATGCGCGCGCAAGGCTACAATCTCGGCGGCGAGCCGTCCGGCCACATCGTGCTGTCGGACTACGCCACCACGGGGGACGGCCTCGTGGCCGCGCTCCAGCTGCTTGCGGTCGTGCAGCAGGCGGGAAAGCCGGTGTCTGAGATCTGTCACCGTTTTGAGCCGCTGCCGCAGATCCTGAAGAACGTGCGGTATAAATCCGGCCGCCCGCTCGATGACGCCAAGGTGCGCGCCGCGATCTCGCATGCGACGGACCGGCTCGGACTGCAGGGCCGGCTCGTGATCCGCCCCTCGGGAACGGAGCCGGTGATCCGCGTCATGGCGGAAGGCGACGACCGCGATCTCGTGGCGAACGTTGTCGACGACGTCGTCGACGTGATCACCCGCGCCGCCGCCTGAGGTCTCACAGGCCAAGACTTCCGATCGTCGTCGGCAGTTCGCGTCGAACGAGCGACCGGCTAACAGATCTTAACAAATACGTCCGGGACGGGCCGCGGCGGCGCGGTTGCCCTCTGAACGCGACCCCAACGGAAAGATCTTCTAGCCGCCGGTCGCTCCCGGTCCGCGTCGGGGTCCGCGCCACTTTGGGCGGCAGGGCCGGCGGGAAAGGCTGATCTATCAACGTCTCGCACATTCGGATCGGCCGTCCGCCAACGCGCGCCTGTTGCCTAAACTCCTCATTACTACCGACGATTTAGTGAAGGGTAAGGTTAAAAGGTAAGGTTAAGTCGCCATTAACGAATGCCTGCAAGATTGCCTGTCGTGAGATTAACTTGCGCCGCATGTTCGGCGTGCAGATCAAAGGACAGCGGCGGAAATGGCCAAGCTTTCGACCTACGCGCTTGCCGGCGCGCTCGCTTTCGCGCTCGCGCCGGTCGCGGGCCACGCCGCAGACCTTCCCGAGCCTCCGCTGCTCGAGCCGGTCGCTCCCGTGGAGTTCGGGTCGGCGTGGTATCTGCGCGGCGACGTCGGCTACAAGATCTATCGCAACCCCAAGGTCAGCTACGGCGGCACGGGCTATAGGCATGAAGAGCTCGACGACACCGGCGTGATCGGCGGCGGCGTCGGCTACAAGATCAACGAATGGGCCCGCATCGACGCGACCGTCGATTACGAGTTCAAGTCGGACTTCCACGGCAAGCTGATCTGCCCGACCACGGCCTGCAGCACGCTGGCGAACCCGTACAGCTCCGAGAAGGCCAAGGTCTCGGCGATCACGCCGCTGCTCAACGTCTATGCCGACCTCGGCACGTGGCACGGCTTTACGCCTTACATCGGCGCCGGCGCCGGCGCGTCGTACATCATGATCGACGACTACAAGTACGCCAACCCGAACGGCACCACGGGCAAGAACAGGGGCGGCAACGACTGGAGCTTCTCCTGGGCGCTCATGGCGGGCGTCGGCTATCAGGTCTCCGACAACGTCATCATCGACGCCGGCTACCGCTACCTGAACCTCGGCGACGGCAAGACCAAGAAGACCAACGGCGGCTTCAACGGCAGCAAGTCGATCAAGTTCGACGACCTCCAGGCCCACGAGTTCCGGGTCGGCGTCCGCTACCTGATCGACTGATCCCGGCCGCTCTTCGGCCCCAGAACCTCGAAGACGGCGCCCCGGGCGCCGTCTTTTCGTTTGAACGCATGGCGGCATGGCGTTTCGGCTCGCTTGACGGCGCGCGCGGCCCCCGTCTATCGCTCACGGCTGCCCTCGTCGGCCGCCTGCGCGCGACGACCGGCCCTCTCGGTGGAACGACATGATGACGAACCCTCCCGCGGTCCGCCCCGCGAACCCGAACTTTTCCTCCGGCCCCTGCACCAAGCGGCCGGGCTGGTCGTTCGACGCGCTGTCCGGCGCGGCGCTCGGCCGTTCGCATCGCTCGCCGCTCGGCAAGGCGAAGCTCCGCGAGGCGATCGACCTCACGCGCGAAGTGCTCGAAGTCCCCGCCACGCATCGCATCGCGATCGTGCCGGGCTCAGACACCGGCGCCGTCGAGATGGCGATGTGGTCGCTGCTGGGCCCGCGCGGCGTCGAGGTCCTGGCCTGGGAGAGCTTCGGCGCGATCTGGGTGACGGACGCGGTGGCGCAGCTCAGGCTGCCGAACACCAGGGCGACCGTCGCCGAGTTCGGCCACCTGCCGGATCTCTCGGCCGTCGACTTCGAGAACGACGTCGTCTTCACCTGGAACGGCACCACCGCGGGCGTCCGCGTGCCCGACGCCGACTGGATTCCGGCCGATCGGGGAGGGCTCACGATCTGCGACGCGACCTCGGCCGCCTTCGCGATGGAGCTCGACTACGCCAAGCTCGATGTCGTGACCTTCTCCTGGCAGAAGATCATGGGCGGCGAGGCGGCGCACGGCGTGCTGATCCTCGGCCCCCGCGCGGTCGAGCGGCTCGAGAGCCACACGCCGTCATGGCCGCTGCCCAAGCTGTTCCGCATGACGAAGGACGGCAAGCTCGACGAGGGCCTGTTCGAGGGCGACGTGATCAACACGGTCTCGATGCTCTGCGTCGAGGACTATCTCGACACGCTGAAGTGGGGCCGCTCCGCCGGCGGGCTGAAGGGCCTGATCGCGCGCGCGAACCGCAATGCGGCGGCGCTGACGGCTTATGTCGAGCGCACGCCGTGGCTGGACTTCCTTGCGGAGGTTCCTGAGACGCGCACCAACACCGGCGTCTGCCTCAAGATCGTCGATCCCGCCATCACGGCGCTGCCGGCGTCCGTCCAGGCGGCGTTCGCCAAGGACCTCGTCGATCTTCTGGAGACGAAGGGCGTCGGATACGACTTCGGCGCCTATCGCGACGCGCCTCCGGGCTTGCGGATCTGGTGCGGCGCGACCGTCGAGACCTCGGACATCGAGGCGCTAACCCCCTGGCTCGACTGGGCCTATGCGGAGCTCCGCGCCGGCCTCGCCAAAGCGGCCTGACCGGGCCGCGTCACCTGTCGAACGCTCGGAGCCGAGGCCTATGTTCAACCCGGAAAACGACCTCGAGCAGGCGCTGGTGCGCGCGGCGGAAGAGCCGGCGCACCGCGTCGCTTTCCTGAAGGCGTTTCTGGACGCCGAGCTTTCGCTCGCGCTGGTCGATTCCGGCGACGCCAAGGACGGTTACGTCGTCCCCGAGGTGACGCAGGACGACCTCGCCTTCGTGCCGGTGTTCACGTCCGACGGCCGGGTGAAGGCGATGTTCGGCGACGAGAAGCTGATGATCGTCCGCCAGACGTTCCGGCAGATCCTCGAGCAGCTCGACGACGCCAATTTCGTGCTGAACCCGGGCTCCGACTATGGCCGCGAGTTCACCTCGGGCGACGTGGCCGCAATGCTGGACGGCCATTTTGAGCGCGCTGCGGAAGGCTTCGACGAGGAGCCCGGAGACGAGGGCGGCGACGTGCCGACGCTGGTCGGCAAGCCCTCGCCGATGCCGACGCACCTGACCGCGCCGCTCGCGGCGATGTTCGCGACCATCCCGGAGGTTCGGGCCGCGCATATCGCGCAGGCGCTGTTCGCCGACGAGGAGGGCGTGAAGCGTCTGGTCATCGGGCTTTCGGCCGACGGCGACATCGACGCGGTGTTCGACCGCATCGGCGACGTGCTGGAGGAGGCCGCCAAGCCGACCGACGTGATCGACTTCGTGTCGGTCCCCGGCTCCCCGCTCGACGGCTATTTCGAACGCGACGTCCAGCCGTTCTACCGCAAGGGCTGAGAAGCGCTCTAGGCGCCTGCGCGTTCGGGCTGGGACGACACCAGACGCACCCGGTCGGCTCCCGTCCGGGGGCGCGACGCGGCGTCCTCGCCGGGGGCGGCCTCGACCCGCGAGACGGCCTCCGCCACCTCGTCCAGCCTGCGGCGAAGATCGGAAAGCGATTCAGTCTGGACGGCGGCGTCGGCGGGCGCGGCCTCCCCGGTCGCCGCGGGGCGTGCGACCCGCTCCTTGATGGTCGCGATCTGAGCGCGCAGCGTGATGATCTCGGCCTCGCGGGCGGTCGCCTCGATGCGCGCCTGCTCGGTCGCGCGGCGCGCTGCGTCGCTAGCCTGGAGCGCGGCGTCGCGATCGGTCGTGGCGGAGCCATGCGCCGAGCGGGCGAGGTCGAGCGCCGCCGCCGCGGCGCGGCTCTCTGCGCCGGCCCGCTCAAGCGCCGCCGTCAGGCGCGCGGCCTCGGCCTCCAAAGCCACGATCCTGGCCTTCAGTTCGCCGACCTCCGCGAGATGGCCGAGTTCGGTCGCGCGGGCGCGGCCGGCTTCGACCCGTTCCTGCGCAATCGCGGCGGCCGCCTGCTCGGCGCGGCGCTCGACGGCGCGCATCGCCATCGCGTGCTCGGCCCTCAGGCGGTCCTGGCTGGCGATGATGTCAGCGGCGGAGACCGGCAGCCGGTCGATCAGCCGCCGGCGGGTCAGGCGGACGGCGCGGCGCCAGAACGCCGGCAGGAACAGCAGCCAGAGCAGCGTCGCGACCAGAAAGCCGAAGCTGGCGTAGAGGATGGGCTCGACCATTCAGTCCTGCTTCGGCCGCGCTGCGTCGCCGCGGCTGGGAAAGCCGCCGGCAGGCCTCGAAGCCCTAACTTATGCCCCGTTCCACGATGGCACAGGGGTCGGCGCGAGCCAAGCGAGCCCGGAGCGCGTCAGGCCATCAGAACGGGTTCCAGGTCGAGTTCGGCGTGAATTTGAGATAGCCGACATTGACGCCCAGCCGGGCGCCGACGCCGGTGCGGATCGGCACCAGCACGGTGTCGTAGTCCTTGAGCGCCGTCATGCCGAGGCCGCCGACGAGATAGGCCGAGCCGTTGATCCCCGCGAAGCGGGTGAACAGCGACATCGGCGAATGCAGATTGTAGACAAGGATCATCGTCCGCGCCCCGTCGCCGCCGAAGTCGAAGCCGACGGACGGGCCCTGCCAGAACACGCGGCGCTCCTTGTCGCCGGAGCGGGTGAACAGCTTGCCCTCGCCATAGCGCAGGCCGCCGATGAAGGCGCCTGAGCCCTCCTCGCCGAGGATATAGGCGTCTGGCTCGCCCCACTGGCTGGTCGCCTTTTCCACGATCGTGGCGAGGCCGCGGGTGGTCGAGCCGAAGAAGGAGTGGCCCTTGTCGACGATCTCCTGCGCCGAATAGGTCTGGCGCGGGCTTTCCTCGGAATAGGCGGCCTGCTGCGGCTGTGCGGCGTATTGCGCGGAGGCGGCGGTCGCGGCGGTGAGGGCGAGGCCGAGCGTGAGGCTGGCGCCGAGCGTTCTGAAGATCATCGCGGCGGTCCTTGCGTCGTGAAGGGGCGCGCGAAACAGCGGTCGGGCAGCTGATTCGCGCCGATTCGATACAATTTGAGCGACAGGCTTTACCCAATGGTGAACGACGCCCGGCTTTCTGCGAAAGCACGGGACGCGTTGTCGCGCCGCTGCTGGCCCCTCGTCGGACCTTGAACCTCGGTCGTGGCTCTGGGTCCCGGCTGTTCGGCCGGACACGGCGGTCAGGCGACGTTCGAGCCGGGGGCTGGGTGAAGCTCGCGCTCATCCTGTCAGGATAACGCTCGTCGTCCTCCGGCTCGACCGAGGACACACGTTCGAGCGTAGCGCTCTACATCCGAGATGGGTGGCCCGGTCGAGCCGGACCACCACGGCGGTGTTTCTGCTTAGCGGCCTCTGCTAGCCCCGCTGCCCCACGCGACGAACCCGCCGTTCCTGAAGCCCGCGTCCGCCTTGCCGTAGACGAAAGGCGAGCCGTCGGGCCTCGTCACAGAACCGCCGGCGGCTGCGAGCACGGCGTGGCCCGCCGCCGTGTCCCACTCCATCGTCGGGCCGAACCTCGGATAGACGTCGGCCTCGCCTTCCGCCACCAGGCAGAACTTGAGCGACGAGCCGGCCGAACGGCGATGAGCCACGCCGAGGCCGGTCAGGAAGGCTTCCGTCTCCGCGTCCGAATGGCTGCGGCTCGCGACCGCGCAGAGGCCGTCGGCCGGCGCAGGTCGGACGGAGATCGCGCGATAGCCGTCCGCCGCCGGAGCGTCGCGCACGGCGGCGCGGGCGACGAGGGCGCCCTGAGCCTCCGCGCCGAGCCATGTCTCGCCGAGCGCTGGCGCGTGCACGCAGCCGGCGATCGGCCGGGCGGCGGAGATCAGCCCGACATTGACGGTGAACTCGCCGTTTCGGGCGAGGAACTCCCGCGTGCCGTCGAGCGGGTCGACCAGCAGGAACGTGTCGGCGGCCGTGAGCGGCGCGCCGTCGCGCGAGGTCGCCTCCTCCGCGATGACGGGGACGCCCGGAAACAGGCCCGCGAGGCCTTCGAGCAGGATCGCTTCGGCGCGCTCGTCGGCGTCGGTCACCGGGCTGCGGTCGTCTTTCGCCCGGACCGCGATCTCCTCCCGGTCATAGATGTCGAGGATCGCGCGGCCGGCCTCCACGCAAAGTTCGGCGAGCGCAAGCAACAGCCGCGCGTCGACGTCCCGGTTCGGCATGAGGAGGCTCCATAGGCAGGGCGGCCCAGCGCGCCTTGAGGCGGCATGCGGCAGCGTGTATCAGGCTTCGCGCTCGGTTCTCGCCCGACTCAGCATAAGACAGGCCGCAGCGCCGCGCGGGACTTATCGGAAACGCCGCCCTCAAAGCCTTGGCAGGAGCCGCGATGTCAACCTCTGACGAGACCCCGGCCTCGACGATCATCACGCTCGAGGCCCTCGACCTCGCGGCTCTGATCGCGAGCCGCGTCTGCCACGACGTGATCTCGCCGGTCGGCGCCATCGTCAACGGCCTCGAGATCCTCGAGGACGAGAAGGACGAGGGCATGCGCGGCTTCGCCTTCGACCTCATCAAGAAAAGCGCGGCGCAGGCCTCGGCCCGGCTTCAGTTCTGTCGCATCGCCTTCGGCGCCGCGGGCTCGGCCGCCGCCATGCTCGACCTCGGCGACGCCGAGCAGGTCGCGCGCGGCTTCGTCGAGGACCAGAAGACCAAGCTGACCTGGGAGGCGCCGCGCCAGCTGCTGCCGAAGAACATGGTCAAGCTGCTGCTCAACCTGGTGCTGGTCGCGACCGCCACGATCCCGCGCGGAGGCGTGATCGCTGTGACCGCGATCGGCGAGGGCGAGAACACCGAGTTCCGCCTCGTCAGCAACGGCCCGAGCGCCCGCGTGCCGACCAACGTGCTCGACCTGCTCGCGGGCAAGGCGCCCGACGACCGCATCGACGCCCATGTGATCCAGCCCTACTACACCGGCCTGATCGCCCGCGCGGCGAACATGGGGGTCACGATCGAGGCCGAGATCGAAGGCGAGCGCATCGTCACGATCGCCAAGCGGCTGCCGGCTTAGGACTGTTCCTCGGGTCCATAGCCGGGCATCCACGACTTGGGCGTGACGCCATGGCAAAGTCGTGGATACCCGCGCGAAGGCGCGGGCATGACGGGTCAGCCGCGCGCCGCGTCGGGGTCCATCTTCTCGACCACGATCTTCGCGGCGATGGTCAGCAGCGCGATGCCGGCGAGAACGGTCGCCGCGGCGAAGGCGCCGGCCGAATTGTAGTCCTGGTAGAGCAGTTCGATCTGCAGCGGCAGCGTGTTGGTCACCCCGCGGATGTTGCCCGAGACGACCGAGACCGCGCCGAACTCGCCCATCACCCGGGCGTTGGTCAGCATCACGCCGTACAGCAGCGCCCAGCGCACGTTCGGCAGCGTCACGCTCCACAGCGTGCGGAAGCCCGAGGCCCCCAGCGTCAGCGCGGCCTCCTCCTCCTGTGAGCCTTGCGCCTGCATCAGCGGCAGGATCTCGCGGGCGACGAAGGGCGCGGTGACGAACAGGCTCGCCAGCACGATCGCGGGATAGGCGAACATCACCTTGATCCCGTGCTCCTGAAGCCAGGGCCCGAACCAGCCTTGCGCGCCGTAGACGAACAGGTATGCGACGCCCGCGACGATCGGCGAGACCGAGAACGGCAGCTCGATCAGCGCGGTCAGCAGGCTCTTGCCGGGAAATTCGAACTTGGCGATCGACCATGCGGCGGCGATCCCGAAGGCGGTGTTGATCGGTACGGCGAGCAGCGCGGTCGCGACGGTCAGCCCGATCGCGTGCAGCGTGTCGGGCTGACCGAGGTTCGCGAGATAGGCCGCGACGCCCGGTTTGAACGCCTCCGCGAAGATCACCGCGAGCGGCCCGCCGATCAGCAACGCAGAGGCGGCGATCGCGAAGCCGAGGATGAGCGCGCGCGTGACCGGCGCATCCCCGACGCGCGGGCGCTGGCGAGAGGTCACCGGTCGGTCCTCAGATAGCGCAGATGCCAGAGCTGGATGGCGTTGGTGATCAGCAGCATGGCGAAGGCGGCGGCGAGCATCGCGGTCGCGATCGCCGCCGCCGCCTGGTAGTCGTATTCCTCCAGCCGGATGAACACGAGCAACGCCGCGATCTCTGTGTGGAACGGCTGGTTGCCGGCGATGAAGATCACCGCGCCGAACTCGCCGAGCGAGCGCGCGAAGGCGAGGCTCAAGCCCGCGAGATAGGCCGGGAAGATCGCGGGAAAGACGACGCTGCGGAACACGCGCGCGGGGCCTGCGCCGAGCGTCTCGGCCGCCTCCTCCAGATCGTCCGTCAGGTCCTGCAGAACCGGCTGCACCGAGCGCACCACGAAGGGCAGGCTGGTGAAGGCCATCGCCACCACGATGCCGAGCGGGGCGTAGGCGACCGTGATCCCGAGCGGCTCCAGCGCCGAGCCGTACCAGCCGTTCCTGGCGAACAGCGCCGTCAGCGCGACCCCGGCCACCGCCGTCGGCAGCGCGAAGGGCACGTCGACGGCTGCGTCGAGCAGGCGTTTTCCGGGAAACTCGTAGCGCACCAGCGCCCAGGCGAGGGCGAGGCCGACGATCCCGTTCACCGCCGTCGCGCCGAGCGCGGCGAGCGCCGTGACGCGAAAGGCGGCGAGCGCCCGGTCGCCGGAGATCACCGTGAAGAACCGCTCCCAGCCGAGCCCCGAGGCCTGAAGCACGAGCGCCGCCAGCGGCAGCAGCACGATCACCGCAAGATAGACCAGCGTGCAGCCGATCGCGAGGCGGAAACCGGGGAGGGGGGAACGGAGCATGAGATGCGCTCGATGCCCGACATTGGCGCTGCGATCAAGGCGGCTGGTCGATATGGCCGATCGGACCAGAACAAGCCTCGTCGTGGTCCGGTTCGACCGGACCACCCACGTTCGTGCGTGGCGCTCGACGCCCGCGCATGGATCCCGCGGTCAGGCCGGAGGACGATCGCGGCGGGTCTGCTCGGAATAAGCCCAAACGCGCCTGGCTGCGCGTCGCGCCCTCAGCGCCCCACGAACACCTGGTCGAGCTTGCCGCCGGAGGCGAAGTGGACCTCGTTGGCCTTCTTCCAGCCGCCGAACACCTTGTCGACCGTCAGCAGCTCGACGGCCGGGAAACGGTCCTTGTTCGCCTCCATGATCGCCTCGTCGGCGACGCGGTTGTTGAAGGAGGCGATGATCTCCTGGCCCTTCGGGCTGTAGAGATAGTTCAGGTAGTCGGTCGCGAGCGCGCGGCTGCCGCGGCGGTCGACGACCTTGTCGACGACGGCGACGGGGAACTCGGCGAGCAGGCTGACCGGCGGCACCACGACGTCGACCTTGTCGGCGCCGTACTCCTTCTTCACCGCGGCGGTCTCGGCCTCGAAGGTCACGAGCACGTCGCCGATGCCGCGCTCGACGAAGGTGGTGGTCGAACCGCGGCCGCCGGTGTCGAAGACGGGGACATTCGCCAGCAACTTCTTCACGAAGGCGTCAGCCTTGGCCTCGTCGCCATTGTTGGTCTTCAAAGCGAAGGCGTAGGCCGCGAGATAGGTGTAGCGGGCGTTGCCGGAGGTCTTGGGGTTGGGGAACACCACCTTCACGTCGTCGCGAACGAGGTCGTCCCAGTTCTTGACGCCCTTGGGGTTGCCCGCGCGCACCACGAAGGCCGGCAGCGAATAGAACGGCGAGGCGTTGTTCGGGAACTTGGACTTCCAGTCCTGCGCGACCAGCTGGCCCTTGTCGGCGAGGATCTGGACGTCGAGCTCCTGGTTGAAGGTGACGACGTCGGCCTCGAGCCCCTCGAGGATCGCCCGCGCCTGCTTGGACGTGCCGGCGTGGCTCTGGTTGACGGTGACCTCCTCGCCGGTCTTCGCCTTGCGATCCTCGGAGAACTGCTTGTCGATCGCTGCAAACAGCTCGCGCCCGACGTCATAGGAGACGTTGAGGATCGTGTTCGGCTCGGCCGCATGGGCGGGAGAGGCGAAGGCGACGCCGAGCGCCAGCAAAGTCGGGCCGAAGAAGAAGGGACGCATCGCGAGGGCTCCGGGGTCCGCGCGGACCTGCGCGGGGCTGTTCAGGACGACAGACTTAGTCGGCGGCGAAGGGGCGCGCAATGAAATACGTATTAATTTGGCATAATAAATAAAACAACAAAAAATTAATGTATTTATCGCCGTGGACGAGGCTTCCCGGCTGTGCGAAGCGACCCCCGGTTATGCGAGGCGGTTCGATGGCGTTAGAGGTCAAGATCTGCGGGCTTTCGGAGCCTGCGACGCTGGAGGCGGCGATCGCGGCCGGCGCGGATCTCGTCGGGCTGGTGTCGTTTCCCAAAAGTCCGCGGCACGTCGCGCCGGAACAGGCGGCGGCGCTCGCGTCGATCGCGCGCGGACGCGCGCGGGTCGGCCTGCTGACGGTCGACGCGTCCGACGACCTGCTGGCGGAACTCGTCGCGGCCGCCATGCCGGACGTCCTTCAATTGCACGGCAGCGAGACTCCGGAGCGCGTCGCGGCGCTCAGGCGCCTGTTCGGCCGCGAGGTGTGGAAGGCCGTCCCGGTCGGCGAAGCCGACGATCTCGTCGCGGCCGAGCCCTACTGGGCCGTCGCCGACCGCGTGCTGTTCGACGCCAAGCCCCCCGCCGGCGCCGAACTGCCGGGCGGCAACGGCGTCGCCTTCGACTGGAGGCTGCTCGCGAACCTTGACCCCAAGCGCCGCTTCGTGCTTTCCGGTGGATTGACGCCGGAGAACGTGGGCGAGGCCGTCCGCGTGACCCATGCGCCCGCAGTCGACGTATCTTCAGGCGTCGAGCGCGCGCCCGGCGTCAAGGATCCCGACCTGATCGTCCGTTTCGTCCGCGAAGCCCGATCGGCCGGCGTCCCTCCCAGGGAAGGACCAGCCTCGTGACCGCGCAGCCGCAACCGAATTCGTTCCGGACCGGGCCCGACGAGCGCGGCCGCTTCGGCATCTTCGGCGGCCGCTTCGTGGCCGAGACGCTGATGCCGCTGATCCTGGAGCTCGAGGCCGAGTACGAGACGGCGAAGAAGGATCCGGCGTTCCACGCCGAGATGGAGTCCTACCGCACGCATTATATCGGCCGGCCGAGCCCGCTCTATTTCGCCGAGCGCCTCACCGAGCACCTCGGCGGCGCCAAGGTCTATCTCAAGCGCGAGGAGCTGAACCACACCGGCTCCCACAAGGTGAACAACGTGCTCGGGCAGATCCTGCTCGCGCGCCGCATGGGCAAGAAGCGGGTGATCGCCGAGACCGGCGCCGGCCAGCATGGCGTCGCGACCGCGACGCTCTGCGCGCGCTTCGGGCTCGAATGCGTGGTGTTCATGGGCGCGGTCGACGTCGCCCGCCAGGCGCCCAATGTGTTCCGCATGAAGATGCTGGGCGCGACCGTCGTTCCCGTGCAGTCCGGCGCGAAGACGCTGAAGGACGCGATGAACGAGGCGCTGCGTGACTGGGTCACCAACGTCGCCGACACCTTCTACTGCATCGGCACGGTCGCCGGTCCCCACCCCTATCCCGCCATGGTGCGCGACTTCCAGTCGATCATCGGTATCGAGACCCGCGCGCAGATGCAGGAGATGGAGGGGCGCCTCCCCGACAGCCTGATCGCCTGCGTCGGCGGCGGCTCGAACGCGATCGGCCTGTTCCACCCCTTCCTCGACGAGTCCGACGTCGCGATCTACGGCGTGGAGGCGGCGGGCTTCGGCCTTTCCGGTCTCAACGCCGCCTCGATCGCCGGCGGGGCGCCGGGCGTGCTGCACGGCAACCGCACCTACCTGCTGATGGACAAGGACGGCCAGATCGAGGAGGGCCACTCGATCTCCGCCGGCCTCGATTATCCCGGCATCGGACCGGAGCACGCCTGGCTGAACGACATCGGCCGTGTGAAATATCTGTCCGCCACCGACGACGAGGCGGTCTCCGCGTTCCAGCTGCTCTCGAAGCTCGAGGGCATCATCCCTGCGCTCGAGAGCGCGCACGCGATCGCCAAGGTCGTCGAGCTGGCGCCGGGCCTGCCGAAGGACCATCTGATGGTGGTCAACCTCTCCGGCCGCGGCGACAAGGACGTGCCGCAGATCGCCGAGCGTCTGGGGACGAGCCTGTGAAGCACCGCATCGACGCCCGTTTCGCCCTGGCGGCGCGTGAAAACCGCGCGGCGCTGGTGACCTTCGTCACCGCAGGCGACCCCGACCACGAGACCTCGCTCGAGATCGTGCGCGCGCTTCCGGGCGCCGGCGCGGACGTGATCGAGCTCGGGATGCCGTTCACCGACCCGATGGCCGACGGCCCGGCGATCCAGGCGGCGGGCCTCAGGGCGCTCGCCGCCGGCGAGACGCTGGTGAAGACGCTCGACCTGGTCCGCGCCTTCCGCGAGCGCGACCAGGACACGCCGATCGTCCTGATGGGCTACTACAACCCGATCTACGTCCACGGCGTCGAGCGCTTCCTCTACGAGGCGAAGGAGGCCGGTGCCGACGGCATGATCGTCGTCGACCTGCCGCCCGAGGAGGACGAGGAGCTCTGCCTCCCCGCCCTTCAGTCAGGGCTCGCCTTCATCCGGCTCGCGACGCCCACCACCGACGACAAGCGGCTGCCGGCGGTGCTCAAAAACACCGCGGGCTTCGTCTATTACGTCTCGGTCGCGGGCACGACGGGCGCCGCGACGCCTGATTTCAACGTCGTCGGCGGCGCGGTCGACCGGCTCAAGCGCCACACCGACCTGCCGGTCGCGGTCGGCTTCGGCGTCAAGACGCCGGAACACGCCGCCGCGATCGCGGCCTATGCAGACGGCGTCGTGGTAGGCTCCGCCATCGTCGACGCCGTCGCGAAAAGCCTCGACGCGGACGGCCGCGCCACCAATAAGACAGTCTCGGCCGTCACCGCTCTGGTGTCGGCGCTCGCCGCAGGCGTCCGCCGCGGCCGGGCGGCGGCGTGACCGGCGATCTGAAGGAGCGTCCATGAACTGGCTCGTCAACGTCGTCCGGCCGAAGATCAACAGCCTGCTGACGCGCAGCAAGGACAGCACCCCCGAGAACCTCTGGATCAAGTGTCCGGAGACCGGCCAGCTCGTGTTCCACAAGGACGTCGAGGCGAACAACTGGGTGATCCCGGGCTCCGGCTATCACCTGCGGATGGGCGCCAGGCAGCGGCTCGCCGCGACGCTCGATCCGGGCTTCGAGGAGATCGCGCTTCCTGAGGTCGCGACCGACCCGCTGAAGTTCCGCGACGAGAAGAAATACGCCGACCGCCTCAAGGACGCCCGCGCCAAGACCAGCATGGCGGACGCCGTGAAGGTCGCGGTCGGGACCATCGAGGGGACGGCCGTCACCGTCGTCGTGCAGGACTTCGACTTCATGGGCGGCTCGCTCGGCATGGCGGCGGGCGAAGCCATCGTGCGCGGTTTCGAGACCGCGGTCGCGCGCGACACCCCGCTCATCCTGTTCGCGGCCTCCGGCGGCGCGCGCATGCAGGAAGGCATCCTCTCGCTGATGCAGATGCCGCGCACCACGGTCGGCGTGCAGATGCTGCGCGAAGCGAGGAAGCCCTATATCGTCGTGCTGACCAACCCGACCACCGGCGGCGTCACGGCGTCCTACGCCATGCTCGGCGACGTTCAGATCGCCGAGCCCGGCGCGCTGATCGGCTTCGCCGGCCCGCGCGTCATCGAACAGACGATCCGCGAGAAGCTCCCTGCCGGCTTCCAGCGCTCGGAATACCTCAAGGACCACGGCATGATCGACATGGTGGTCCATCGCGAGGACCTGCGTGGCGCGCTCGCCCGGCTCTGCCGCCTGCTGACCGGGACGCCGAAGCCGGAGATCCCCGCTTTGCCGGAGCCGGTCTCCGAAGAGGCGCAGGTCGCGGCCGCCCACGCGTGAACGAGGTTCCAGCCTGGATGTCGTCGGTGGGGCCGAGCGACGCCTATCTGACGCGCTTTCTCGATCTGCACCCCAAGGAGATCGACCTGTCGCTCGGCCGCGTCGAGCGGCTGCTGGCCGATCTTGGCTCGCCGCAGGCCTCGCTGCCGCCGGCGATTCAGGTGGCCGGCACCAACGGCAAGGGCTCCACGACCGCTTTCCTGCGGGCGATGCTCGAGGCCGCCGGCAAGAGCGTCCACGTCTACACCTCGCCTCACCTCGTGCGGTTCCACGAGCGCATCAGGCTCGGCGCGCCGGGCGGGGGATCGTTCGTCGACGAGGCGAAGCTCACCGCGACCTTCGAGGAGGTCGACCGCGTCAACGACGGCCGTGCGATCACCCTGTTCGAGATCACCACGGCCGCGGCGCTGCTGCTGTTCGCGCGCAATCCGGCCGACGTGCTGCTGCTCGAGGTCGGCCTCGGCGGCCGCTATGACGCGACCAACGTGATCGCGAAGCCGCTTGCGAGCGTGATCACGCCGGTCAGCCTCGACCACCAGAAGTTCCTCGGCGACTCGCTCGGCGCGATCGCGCACGAGAAGGCCGGCATCCTGAAAAGCCTCGTGCCCGGCGTCATCGCGCGGCAGGAGGAGGAGGCGCTGCGGTCGATCGAGCGCGAGGCCGCGCGGCTCGGCGCGCCGCTTTCGATCTCCGGCCAGGACTGGCAGGCGCGCGAGGAGCACGGCCGTTTCGTGTTTGAGGACGGCGACGGCCTGATGGACCTGCCGCTGCCCCGTCTCGTCGGCCGTCACCAGATCGAGAACGCCGGCGCCGCGATCGCGACGCTGCGCGGTCTGCCGCATCTCGGCGTCGGCGCGCAGGCGGTCGAGACCGGGCTTGGGAGCGTCAACTGGCCGGGGCGGATGCAGCGCCTCGCGAGCGGCGCGCTACCTGCCCTGCTGCCGGAGGGCTCCGAACTCTGGCTCGACGGCGGACACAACCCGGATGGCGGCCGCGCCATCGCCTCGACCCTCGCCGAGCTCGACGAGCGTTCGCCGAAGCCGATCGTGATGGTCGTCGGCATGCTCAACACCAAGGATTCCGACGGGTTTCTCGAGGCCTTCGCGGGGCTCGCCGGACGGGTCTACGGCGTGCCGATCAACTCCTCCGTCGCCGGCCGCTCGCCGGACGAGGTCGTCCACGCCGCCGAGCGCGCGGGGCTCGCAGCCGAGGAATGCGCTTCGATCGCCGAGGCGCTCGCCAAGGCCGCGAAAGCCGCAGGGCCGGTGCCGCCGCGCGTCCTGATCACCGGCTCGCTCTACCTTGCAGGCGAGGCGCTCGACGCCAACGGCACGCCCCCGGCGTAAACCGCCCGGGGCCGCGTCTCACGCCACAGGCAGCAGTCTCTTGCGAACCTTGCGTCCGAGGCGCAGCAGCCGCTTCGTCTCGTTCGCGATCGTCATGCCGACGCCGCCCGGGCGGGTCTTGCGCTCGGCCTTCGTGAGCAACGCCGCGACCGAGGGAACGCCAGGCAGCGTATCGTCGTACCAGGTCCAGGTTTCCGGCTCCGACAGGAAGATCTTTCCACGCTCCGGCTGTGGCCGCATCGCCGGACCGAGCGTCTCGATCAGGTCGCGTTCCAGCGCGAGATAGCCGGGCGTCTGGCGCGAGATCTCGATCGTGCGCCGCGCGGCGGCGCCGTCCCGCCGGATCGTCTCGACGATGGTCCGCCTTTCGGGCTCGGACAGCAGGTATCGCACCGCCTCGCCGGCGTGGAGCCCGCCGTCCTCGCCGATATGCGGGCTGCGCATCGAGAGCAGGCGGATGAACTCGGTCATCTCCGCGGGCGGACGTTTATTGGCGGGGGCGGAGGGGCGAGGGGCGATGGCCGGAGCGCCGAGCGCCTCTTCGGCGAAGACCCTGAAGATATCGAGGCCGCGCCGGGCGATCTCGTCATAGAGCAGGAAAGTGCAGGGCGTTTCCGGACGCCGGACGATCGAGCCGATCTCGATCATCGGATTGAGGATGCGCGAGCGGCGCCCCCGAAGCCGGTGGGTCTCGATCCAGCTCGGCAGCGTCTCCGTCCCTCCGAGCGACACGGTCTGCGCCCACAGCGCGTGCAGCACGCTCATCGGGTCGCGGATCACGTAGCAGAGCCTGAGCTCGCGGGGCGCGAAGATCTCCTTCAGCGCGTCGTGGTGCACCGGCCGCCACCGTCGGAAGCCCTCCGACGACAGCAGGATGTTTGTGCCCCGGCCCGCCTCCTCGGCGAGACGGCGGAGGTCGTCATGGGCGGGACCGGATTTCCTCAGGAGGTCCGATGGGCGGTCCGCGATGTCGTGGTGGCCGATGCGCACGCGCTCGCCCAGCTTGGGATAGAGCCAGCCGCGCTCGAGCAGGGCCGCGCGGTTCCCGTAGAAGTTCGACTGCAGATAGGTGGTCGCGGTCTTGTGCGGCCCGACGTGGAGCAGCAGCGCGCCGGCGCCTCCGGACGGCGGCCGCGGGCTCATGCGGGGAGGGCGTCCACACACACGAAAAGCCCTCCGGCGACGCCGAAGGGCTTTGAAGGGCGGAACGCCGCCTGGGGGCCGAAAGCGCCCTCGTTCAGACGGACGTCTCGATCCAACTGACGAGCTTCGACTTGGGAGCGGCGCCGCGCTGGGTGGCGACGTGCTCGCCGCCCTTGAACATCATGAGCATCGGGATCGCGGAGATGCCGAAGCGGGTGGCGATCTCCGGGTTCTCGTCGACGTTCAGCTTCAGGATCTTCACCTTGCCCGCCATCTCGTTCGAAATCTCTTCGAGCGCCGGCGCGATCGCGCGGCAGGGGCCGCACCACTCCGCCCAGAAATCGACGACGACAGGCTCGGCCGACTTCAGCACGTCCTGTTCGAAGGTGGAGTCGGAAACCTTGGCGGTGGCCATTTGCGATGAACCTTTCATGAGGGAGCGGCGCTCGCGGAGCGGGCCGCTCTTTTGTCCAGTCGAAAGTATGAACGCCCCCTCTGAGCGTCAAGCGAGCGCGGATGCGGGGCCGCCATTCCCGGTGGAGGACGCGGCGTCCTCCGCTTCCCGTGGCGCCCGGCGAATTTCCAGTTTCCGGCTGCTGCTGAGGAACTCTTCGGATTCGGCCGCGTTCCTAGCTCACAATCCAAACGAGGAAGAAAAAAATGAAAAAGATTATGATTATAGCGGCCGCCGCTGGCCTTATTTCTACCGCAGCGTTCGCAGAAACTCCGTCCATGATGTTCAAGACGGTCGAAAAAGGCCAGGCCGACTATCTCGGCTCGAATCTCGTCGGCCTCGACGTCTATAACGGCGCGAACGAGGACGTCGGCGAGATCAAGGACATGGTGTTCAACGGCGAGCGCAAGCTGACCGGCCTCGTGGTCTCGGTCGGCGGCTTCCTCGGCATGGGCTCGAAATACATCATCGTCGATCCGGCGGCGGTGAAGCTCGCCCACAACGATTCGAAGGGCGAATGGACCGCGAAGATCGACGCCACCAAGGAGCAGCTCACCTCCGCGCCGGAGTTCAAGTACGACGGCAAATTCGACGACTGAGCAGATCGCTCGAACCGGTGATCGGGGGCGGCTTCGGCCGCCCCTTTTTCGCGTCAGGCGATGACCACGTCGAGTCGCGGCGCGGCGGTCCAGAGGATGGCGGCGCGAACGCGGCGATCGGGCCATATCGCGCCGACCAGTTCCGCATAGGCGCCGAGTTGGGCCGCATAGGCGGGTGGGACGGGCGCGCCCGCCGCAGGGGGCGTGCGGTCGGTCTTGTAGTCCACAACGAGAATCTCGCCGGCCGTCACCGCCAGCCTGTCGATGCGGCCGGAGACGGGCCGCCCGTCGCGCAGCGCGCCGACGATCGGCACCTCGCCGCGCCCGCTCGCGGCGAACACCTCGGAGAACGCCGGGTCCGCGATGACGCCGAGGGCGGCGCCCGCGATCTCGGCGATGGCCTCCCGATCGAGCGACCCGCCCGCGCCCGACAGGATGCGGGCGGCGACGTCGGCCCGGCGCTCCGGCGCGACCTCGGGAAGCGCCTTGAGCAGCCGGTGCAGCAGCGTTCCGCGCAGGCGCGCGGTCTCCGCGGCCGGGCCAGCGACGAAGATGTGCGGATCGTCGTCATCGGCGACAAGCGCGGAGGGCGACAGCGGGGGTCCGGGCGCGGCCTCGGCGGGCGCGTCGGCCTCGAGCCATGCGGGTGCGGGCGGCTCCGGCGTCGGACCGGCCGCGAGGTCGAGCACGCCCTGCTTCGCGAACTCGCCGGATCGCAGGCGGAGCAGCGCCGTCCCGTCCGCAAGCTCGACCCTCTCGACGTCCGGTCTCGCCGTCAGGCCATCGCGGACGAGGTCGTACCAGGCGCCTTCCGGCCGCGGCCGCGCGGTCTCGTGGCCGCAGACGATCAACTGGTCCTCGGCGCGCGTCATCGCGACGTAGAGCAGGCGCCGGTGCTCGGCCTGCGCGCGGGCCAGCACGGTCTCGCGGGCGCTGGCCAGCACGGCGGGATCGTCGTCCTTGCGGCCGGCCCAGACGGGGATCGCGGGCGCCCCGCTGCCGGCGTGCGGGCGCGGCAGCATGATCAGCGGAGAGCCGCGGCCGGCGGTCGCCCCGCCGCAGGTGTCGGCGAGGATGACGAGCTTCGCCTCCAGCCCCTTCGCGCCGTGCACCGTCATCACGCGGACCTCGCCCGACGACACGTCGAGGTCGCGCTTGATCTCGGCGGGCGCCGCGGCCATCCAGCGCAGGAAGCCGGTCAGCGTCGGCGGATGCATGCGTGAAAAGTCCTGCGCGAGGTCGAGGAAGGCGTCGAGCGGGTCGTCGACCTCGTGGCCGAGGCGCGCGCGGAACGCCTGCCGGCCCTTCGCCCGCGTCAGGACATAGGCGAAGAAGCCGAACGGCGTTCGCGCCCGAGCCTCCGCGATAAAGCGCGTCAGCCGGTCATGCGCGGCGGCGGCGCGCGGGGGGCCGTCGCGCAGCGCATCTGCGAGACGGCCCTCGCGGTCCGGCGCGATCTCCATCAGGTCGTCGTCGTCGAGGCCGAACAGCGGGCTCTTCAGCGCGCAGGCGAGAGCAAGATCGTCGTCGGGCGTGACGATCGCCTGCGCCAGCGCGACGAGGTCCATCACCGCGATGTGCTCGCCGACGATCAGCCGGTCGGCGCCGGCGACCGGAACGTCCTTCGCCTTCAGCGCGCGCAGGATCGCCTCGAACAGCGCCTTGCGCTGGCGCACGAGGATGAGGACTTCGCCATAGGGCACGCCGTCCCGGCGAGCGTCTCTGATCGCGACGGCGATCTTCTCCGCGAGCCGCACGACGGCGCTGCGCGGGTTCACCCGGTCGAACGGCGCGTCCCATGCCTCCTCCGCATAGGCCGCGGCTTCGGCGGTCACGATCGGCCAGAGCTCGACGGAGCCCGGCGCGGTGGGGCGGACGGTGGTGTGCAGGGTCGCCGCGTCCTCGTCGGACGACAGCCCCTGATGCGCTTCCGCGCGCGCGAACACCGCGTCGACGCCGGCGAGCACCGCGGTGGTGGAACGGAAGCTCTCCTTCAGCCGCACGTCCTCGAACAGTTTTTCGGCCTCGCGGTGGGCTGCGTCATAGCGGCGGCGGGCGAGCCCGAAGGCTGCGGGCTCGGCGCCCTGGAAGCCGAAGATCGACTGCTTCTCGTCGCCGACCGCGAACACGGTGCGGTCGGATGATGCGCGGGCGCCTTCGCCGGCGAGAAAATCGGCGGTCAGCAGCCGGATGATCTCCCACTGGTCGGGCGAGGTATCCTGCGCCTCGTCGACCAGGATGTGGTCGAGCCCGCCGTCGAGCTTGAACAGCACCCATGCGGCCTCGGTGCGCGAGAGCAGATCGCGGGCGCGGGAGATCAGGTCCTCATAGTCGAGCAGGCCCCGGGCGGATTTCGCGCGCTCGTAGGCTTGCGTCGCGGCGAGAGCGAGCGTGATCAGCGCCTGCGTGCGCTCGACGATGGCGGCGGCGCGCAGCTTCGGGACGATTGCGGAGATGCGGACCATCTCGGCGTCGAGGGCCAAAGCGAGGATGGGCTTCGCCTTGCGGGTCGCGGCGGTGACGAAGGTCTTCGGCGATCGCGGCGTCCCCTTGTCGGTCAGGAACACGCGGAGATAGCTGGCGCGGCGGTCGGCGCCCGAGCGCGCGCGCTCCGCCGCCGCGAAGCAGTCCCCGAGCTTGCAATCGGAGACCGAGCCTTCCCGCAGCTCGGCGGCGAAGGCCGGCCATTCGGAGGCCGGAACTCCGCCGTCGAGGATCGAGGCCTCAAGGGCGGCTTCTGTCTCTGCGGGGTCGAGGCCGAACAGGCCGCGCAGCTCGCGCGCCGCGCCTTCGACGTCGCCGACATCCGCGATCAGCGCCTTCAGCGCGTCGCGCTTCGCGATCGCGCCGTCGAGCGCGCCGTAGATCGTGAGCTCCGCGAACCGCGGCGCGAGGTAGCCGAGCGCCCGACCGACGGCGCCGTCGGGATCGTCGGCGGCTTCGCCCAAAACCTTCGCGCGCGCCTCCGCCTTCAGCTCCGCCTGGTCGCGGTCGTCGAGCTCGGAGAAGCCGGCGGCGACGTTCGCCTCGAACGGGAACTGGTGCAGCAGCCGGCCGCAAAAGGCGTGGATCGTATAGATCTTCAGCCCGCCCGGCGTCTCCAGCGCTCGCGCGAACAGTTTTCGCGCCTGCGCGAGGCGCGCGGCGTCGGGCGTTCGGCCGTCGAGACCGGCGATCTCTTCCGCGAGCGCGTCATCGGGCGCCGTCGCCCAGCCGCGCAGCCGCTCGACCACGCGGTTCTGCATGTTGGCGGCGGCGGCCTTGGTGTAGGTCAGGCAGAGGATGCGCGACGGGTCGGCGCCCGCCAGCAGCAACCGCACCACGCGCTGCACCAGCACATAGGTCTTGCCGGAGCCCGCGTTCGCCGACACCCAGGCCGAGCGCCGGGGGTCGGAGGCGAGCGCCTGCCGTTCGAGCGTCGCGGCGCTCGGGCCGGTCATGGCGCGCCTGCTCCCCTCTCCCGTGGGAGGGGGGCGATCAGATATGGCGTTGAGCGCTGGTCTTTACCTCTCCCCGGCGGGGAGAGGTCGGCCCGCAGGGCCGGGTGAGGGGGCATCGCGGTATCCGGAAAGCGCTGATCACCCTCACCCGCCGGGGCTTGCGCCCCGTCGACCTCTCCCCGCCGGGGAGAGGTGAAGAAAGGTCGCGCCGTCAGTTGCGATCGCTGTCCCTCGCAGGGGGCGATTGAGAAGGACGCCGCTTCACTCATTCCGCATCCCCTTCGCTTGCGCCGCCGGTCGACGACCATTCCTTCACGCGGGCGAGGTGGCCGTAAGGGCCCTGCGGCCGCGCGATGAACTTGGGATGCGAGAGCGAACGGTAGGGCTCGTCCGGATTCTCGAAGCGATCGACGACCTCGCGGAAGCGGGCGAGCGCCTTCTGCGCGATCTCGTCGGGGCTTTCGGTCCTGCCGCGGATGTCGACGACCTCGCCGCCGGGGTCACGGCCGATCAGCCTGATCAGCGCGAGCTCGCCGATCACGCCTGCGCCGAGCGTTTCGAAGCCGCCCTCGCGCAGGATCGCGCCTTCGAGCGGCAGCTGCGGCGCGAAACCGGCGAGGATTTCCTTAATCCCAGGCGTCTGTCCGGTCTTGTAGTCGAGGAACGAGAACGTCCCGTCCTCCAGCACGTCGATGCGGTCGGCGCGGGCCGTCAGCGTGAAGTCGCGTCCGGCGACGGTTGCGAACCGGAAGCGGCCGGTCATCTCGACATGGGAGGCTTCGATCGTCCGCGCGCGGTGGAAGTCGAGCGCCCAGTCGGCGATCGCCTCGAAGCGCGGCCACCACAGCGTCTTAGCGTCATCGCGCTCCAGCAGGGGACCGAAGGCGTTCCTTCCGAAAGCCATCAGCCTGTCGCGCGCGTCGGAAGCGTTCAGCGCAACGTCCGCCTTCGCGAAGGCCTCGAGCGCGCCGTGGATCGCCTGGCCGAGCTCGGCTGGACCGGGCTCCGGGCCGACGTCGCCGAGCTCCTCGAGCTTCAGGATGTAGCGGGCATAGATGGCGTAGGGGTCGCGCAGCCAGGTCTCGACGGCGGTGACGCTGAGCTGGGCTGGTCGGCGGTCGAGCGCTGGGCGCGGTTCCGGCGGCCTTGGGGGGGGATCGCGCGGCGTGGCGTCGAGCTGTTCGGCGAGCGCGACGAGACGGGCGCCGCGCGCCTGCGCTGCGTCGTGCGCCGCGCCGCCTGCGACCGCCGCCAGCCGCTGCAGCCAGCGCGAGGGAATGGTCGGCGCGCCGCCCGCCTTCCTGGCCCGCGTCAGCACCACCTCGTCGGCGCCGAGGCCCTGCGAGAAATCATGCGCCGACAGGCCGATGCGGCGCTCCGGCGGGGCGAGGCCGAGTTGCTGGCGGAGCGGCCGGTTGATCCACGGGTCGGCCTGCGGCACAGGCGGCCAGGCGCCCTCGTTCAGCCCGCCCAGCACCATCCGGTCGACGCGGATCAGCCGGGCCTCCAGTGGGCCGAGAATGCGCAGCCGGGGGTGCCGGTCGCGGGGCGGACGCACGACGCGGCCGGCCATCAGCGCCTCGATCACGCCGGGGAAGGCGTCGGGCGCGATGGGGTCGCCGGCGCCAGCGGCTTCGGCGAGCTCTTCGAGGAACACGGAGACCGCCTCGGCGTCGTCGCTTTCCGCGCCCTCGCTGAGCGCCTCATAGGCGTGCGCCAGCGCCGCGACGAGCCGGGGCAGTCCGACCTCGCGCTCGGTCGCGCAGGCGGCAAGCGGTCCGAGCGCATGCCCCAGTCGTTCGACGAGATCGAGCGCCGCCGCCCGGTCGTGGGCGTCGAACCGCTTTGCGGGGCCGCGCAGGCTCACATCCGCGTCCGGCGCCAGAGCGCGGGCGATCCCGTCAAGTCCGGCGCCGGGGACGGGCGAACGCAGGATCGCGACGTCGAGCGTGTCGACGGCGCGTTGGTGGGCGCCCGCCAACCGGCAGGCGGGCGCGCGCAGCAGGGTCAGCACGGCCTGGGGGCGCGGGTCGAGCGCGGTCTCGGCCGCGAGCCGGAGCAGGGCGCCGGCGGGCGTGGAGGCGAGCGCGCGGCCGGCGCTGTCGTCGATCGCGATGTCCCAGCGTTCGAGCTCGGCGGCGACCCGCGCCGCGAGGTCGCGGTCGGGCGTCACGAGCGCGGCCGTCCTGCCCGGCGTCGCGATCGCCTCGCGCAGCGCGACTGCGATCGCCGCCGCCTCGCCGCGGGGATGCGGCGCGTCGACCAGTGTGACGCCCGCCAGCGCCGCCGCGACGGTCCCCGCGCCCGGCGGCCGCGAGCCCCAGGCGTCGGTGGTCTCCGCCGGGCGGAGCGCGTCGGCGGCGACGCGCGCGCGAGCCTTGAGCGGCGCGGAAACGTCGCCGAGCGTCCGGATTTCGCTGCGCGCAAGGCCGAGCGCCCGCACCAGCCGCGCGAGGCCGCGTTGCGGGTGGCCGTAGAGGCCGGGCCCGTCACCTTCGAGCAGCAACGTCCAGCTTGAGTCGTCGAGGCCGTCGACGTCGAAGCCCGGCAGCACGACGGCGCCCTGGCTGTGGGTCGCGATCGCCTCGATCAGCCGTCTTGTCGCCGGCGCCGAGCCCGTCGAGCCCGCCGCGATCACCGGGCCGCGGGCCTCTCGCGCGCGACGCGCGGCGGCGTCGAGCTGCAGGCGGCGGCGCCGGCTCGGATCGAGCCGGCCGTTCGCCTCGACATGCTCGGGCCAGGCGCGCAGCGCGACCCGCAGGAAGGCCTGGGTAATCGCCCAGTACTGGTCGTGCTCGCCCGGCGTAAGCGCGTCGAGCGCGCCGACGTCGACCTCCTCCGTCTCGATCGCGTCGATCAGGGTTTCAAGCTCGCCCGCGAGGTGGATCGCGTCGGCGGCGGTGGAGGGGACCAGCGGGCCGTGGGCGGGGCCGAGCCGCAGCGCCGAACGGTCGAGGCTCTCCGCGAATTTCGAGACCAGCCGGGCGAGCGTCAGCCGGCGTTCGAGCGGCGCCGCGGAAGGCGGCAGCTCGGCGTCGGCCTCGTCGAGCGGGTCTGCGAGCGCGAGATCCTCGTCGACGTCGCCGAGCGGGGCGATGCGCGGCAACAGCGTTGCGCGGCCGTCGAGCGCCTCCAGGAAGGCGTCGCGCAGGCCCCGCGCGGCGCGGCGGGTCGGCAGATAGATCGTGGCGTCGGCGAGCGCGATCGGGTCCCCCCGCGGCGCAAAGCCCGGCACGACGTCGCCGTCCAGCAGCCCGCGCGCCAGCGTCGGCAGGAACGCCGCGCCGGCGGGAATGGTCAGGACGTTCGGTCGGGGAGGAGAATCGGCCATCCGTCCGCCAGCATAGCGCGTGGACGCCGGCGCTTCTGCTCCCAGGCTCACGCCGATATCCCGGCTCTTCGGCCGGGACACGACTGCGACGGCGGCGCTTCCTTATCTCTCCCCACGCTGGCGCCGGGAGAGATGGGAGCGCTCACGCCATAGGCGCTGCGATCGCTTCTTCCGCTTCGGTGATGGCCTGCGGCGTGCCGACGTGCAGCCACAGCCCGTCGAGTCGCATGCCGTAGAGACGGTCGCGCTCGATCGCCTCGTTCCACAGCCGGTTCAGCGAGAACGGACCGTCCGGCGCATGGGCGAAGACAGAGCGCGGCATGATGGCGACGCCGGCATAGGCGAAGGGGGTGACTTGAGCCTCGGCGCGGCGGCGAAGCCTGCCGTCGGGAGAGAACTCGAAATCGCCCGCGCCGTCATAGCCGACGCTCGCGGTGAGCGCCGCGATCAGCAACAGCGCGTCCATGCGCGACGGATCCCAAAACGCCATGAGCCGGGCGAGGTTCGAGCTCGCGCCGTCGATCCAGAACGTGTCGGCGTTGAGGATCAGGAAGGCGTCGCCCGCGAGCTGCGGCAGGGCCTTCACGACGCCGCCGCCGGAATCGAGCAGGTTGGCGCGCTCGTCGGATATCGTGATCCGCGGATGGGTGCGTCCGGCGAGATGCGCCTCCATCTGCTCCGCGTGGTGATGCACGTTGACGACGGCGTGCTCGACGCCGGCCTTTTCGAGCTGGCCGAGGGCGTGGTCGATCAGCGCCTGGCCCGCGACCTCGACGAGCGGCTTCGGCGTCACGTCGGTGATCGGCTTCATGCGCGTGCCGAGGCCCGCCGCCAGAACCATGGCGTCGGTGATCCTGTTCAAGCCGCGGTCTCCACAGCGCCGAGATGGGCCTCATACCAGGCGGCGAGATCGCCGAGGTCGGGGTGGGCGAGGTTCGCCGCGAGCGCCCGGCGCACGCGCGGCAGATTGCCGAGATAGCCGGGCTTGCCGTCGCGCTTGGCGAGCCGGACGAAGATGCCGAGGATCTTGGTCGCCCGCTGGGCGCCCATGGTGGCGTAGGCGCGCGCGAACAGGCGCGGCTCGAAGGCGGGGTCCGCCTTGCGGCGCGCCGCGAGGTAGCGCGCGGCGAGCGCCATTTCGAGCTCGTCGTCGACGTCGGCGCGCGCGTCCTGCAGCAGCGAGACCACGTCATAGGCCGGCGGCCCGAGCGCCATGTCCTGGAAGTCGAGCACGCCGAGGCGCTTCAGTCCCTCCTCGCCTCCGCGCCAGGTCAGGTTGGGCGAATGATAGTCGCGCAGCGTCCAGGTCAGCGGCTCCGACAGCACCGGCTCGAGCGCGGCCGCCCACAGCGCGCGGAACTGCTCGCGGGCCTCCGGGTCGGGCGAGAATCCGGAAACCTCCGGCAGGTACCAATCGTTCAGCAGGTCGCATTCCACCAGGAAGGCGGAGGGGTCGTAGAACGGCGGCCGGTAGAGCTCCGCCCCGACGGGGAGCTCGATCGGCAGGGTGCGGGTGTGCAGGTCCGCGAGCAGGTCGATCGCGGCTTCGTAGCGGCCTGCGATCGGCGCGACGCCGACGATCGGCTCCTGGCCGAGATCCTCGACCAGCAGGAAGCCGGTCCTGATGTCGGAGGCGTAGATCTCCGGCGCGCCGTAGCCGAGCGCGCGCAGGCCGTCGGCCACCGCCACGAACGGCCGCACGTCCACCGCGAGCTTGGCGAGCGCGGCGTAGCTTTTTCCGTCGCGCACCGGCGGACCGGCGGGACGAGGCGGGGCGTCCATCAGGATGGCGGTGCGGCCGCCGAGCGAAAGCCGCTCATAGATGCGGCCGGAGGCGTCGCCCTGGATATGGGCGCGGGAGGCCTCGGCCCAGCCAGCCGATTCGAGGAAACGCTGCCCGTCGCGCAGCCGCGCGAGGCGGGCGGCGAACGCGCCATGGCCGCGCAGCCGGGCGCGCCGCGCATCGTCGTTCGACCCGAGGTCGAGGATCAGCTCCAGCCGGTCCGGCGGCAGGTCGGGACCGAGCCGGTCAGGCCATTCGACGAGCACGATCGCGTCCTCGCCCGCCTCGTCCCAGCCGAGCTCCTCGAGCTCCTCGGGGCCGGACAGCCGGTAGAGATCGGCGTGCACGATGACGCCGCGCGGCAGGTCATAGGTCTGGAGCAGGGTGAAGGTGGGGCTCGGCGCCTCGAGCTCCGGGTCGCCGGCCCGCGCCCGCACCAACGCGCGGGCGAAGGTCGTCTTGCCGACCCCGAGATCGCCGCCGAGCGTCATCAGGTCGCCGGGCTTCAGCGCGCGCGCGACGGTGGCGGCGAGCGAAGCGGTCGCGGCCTCGTCGGCCAGCATGACCTCCCAGGTCGGATCGGCGGCGGCCTCGGCCGCCGGCGCGGTCCGCGCGGTGTAGGCGGGCCCTCTCATTCGGCGGCCTCGGTCTCGAGGCTGCGAAGCGGGAAGCGGCAGGTCACGGTGGTGCCTTCTCCGATGTTGGATTCCAGCGAGACCCTGCCGCCATGAAGCTCGACGAAGGACCGCACGATCGACAGGCCGAGACCAACGCCGCGGTGATGCGCGCCGGCGGTGCGGCTCTCGAAGCGGTCGAACACCTTCTCCACCAGCTCGGGCGGAATGCCGCTGCCCTTGTCGGCCACCCTGAAAACGATGTCGTCGGGCGTCCGTTCCGCGCTCACGCTGATGGCGTAGCCGGGCTTGGAGAAGCCGATGGCGTTGGCGAGCAGGTTGAACAGCACCTGCCTGACGCGCTTTCCGTCGGCGACGAAGATCCCGACGCTCGGCGGGCATGAGATCTCAAGCCCGAGGCCCGCCTCCGACAGCCGGTCGCGCACCCCCTCGACCGCCGCGTCGATCGCCTCGCGGACGTTGATCGGCTCGAGCTCCAGAGCCATCGCGCCGGCGTCGATCGTGGTGAGGTCGAGGATGTCGTTGATGATCGCGAGCAGCGCTGAGGAGGAGGACAGGATGTGGTCGACATATTCGCGCTGCTTCTGCGACAGCGCGCCGAGGCGCGGGTCGCCGAGCAGCTGGCCGAAGCCGATGATGTTGGTGAGCGGGGAGCGCAGTTCGTAGGAGACGTGGCTGGTGAAGTCGTTCTTCAGGCGGACCGCGGCCTCCACCGCTTCCGCCCGCTCGCGGAGCGCGCGTTCGACATGGACGCGCGCCGTCACGTCGGTGAAGGTCGCGAGAGTGCCGCCGTCAGGCAACGGCAGTGTGACGACGTCGATGACGCCGCCTCCGTCGCGCTCGACGCGCGCAGCGACCGGTTGCCGCTCATCCGGCATCGCGGTCATGGCCATCCTGAGCTTGCCCCAGAGCGCGGCGTCTGGATCGCGCGCGCGGCAGGCGTTCAGGACGTCCTCGGCGTGCGGGCGGTTCGCGAGCTGCGCCGGGGTGAGCCGCCACAACGCCTCGAAGGCGGGGTTGTGAAGGTGCAGCCGGCCGTCCGAGCCGAACACGGCGACGGCCTCCTGCAGGTGGTCGATGGTCTCGCGCTGGACCTTCGAAAGCGCGTTGAAGCGGCTTTCGAGCGCCAGCCGCTCGGTGACGTCGTCGAACAGATAGGTGACGCCGCCTTTCGGATTCGGGGCCGCGACGACGCGAAGCGTCCGCCCGTCGGGCAGGTGCCACCAGTGCTCGCGGGCCTCGATCGCGCGATAGGCCTCGTGGAGCTGCAGCTTCCAGGTGCGGAAGTCGGCCTGCTCCGGCAGCTTCCGATCGGCGCGCAGCTTGTCGAGGATCGCGGGATCGCTCGGTTCGCCGTCGAGAAAGGCGGGGTCGAGCGACCAGAGGCGGGCGTAGGCCTGGTTGTGGAAGGTCAGCACGCCGTCCGCCGAGAAGATAGCGACGGCGGTCGCGAGTTCGTCGAGGGTGCGGCGGTGAGCGTCCATCTGGCGGGAGAGATCGGCCCGCACGTCCTCGAGCTCCGAGACGTCGGTGGCGATCGCGGCCGAGCCGTTCCGGGAGGGCGCCTCGACGACGTCGAAGATGCGGCGGGAGCCTGCGAACACCGCAGGCGTCCGCTTGCGGAACACGGCGCCCGCGTCGTTGGCGCGCCGGGCGGCGGCGCGCTCGTTCTGGTCAAGGAACTCCGCGCCCTGTTCGACCGCCGCGGGGCCGTCCTTGGCCTCGACCGCGCGGGCGTAGGCTTCGTTGGCGTAGACGAGGCGGCCGTGCTCGTCGCGCAGCCAGACCGGCTGCGTGAGCGTCTCGGCGAGCGCGGTGAAGCGGGCGAGGGCCCCGAGCAGCTCGGAATTGCGGGTCTCGATCTCGGCGCGGGCGAGACGCTCGCCGGTCACGTCGCGGAGCCGCAGGATGACGGAGGCGCCGACCGGCCGTCCGTCGGCCTCGACATGGCCGCTCTGAAGGGTGCGGAGCATCACCCGGAACGGCTCGCCGCGGCGGCGCAGCGCCTCGAGGCGGGTCTCGAGCCCCGCCGCGGCTTCGGGCTCGAGCCAGCTCCCGAACGCGAGCAGCCGCCCGCCCGCGGGCGCGCCGGGTATCCCTGCGAGGTCGCCGACGATCTCCGGCCGGGCCACGCCCGCGCGCCAGACGACGATGGTCTGGGCGTCGCCGGCGGCGAGCGTCTCGGCGACGTCGAGGCGGCGGCGGAGCTCGGCGATGGCGGCGTCCGCCGCCGACTGGCTTTCGACGTGCCGGGCGCGGGCGCGCAGCAGCATGATGGAGGTCGCGACCGCGACGAACACCGCGCCGAGAAACAGCGCGAGCGCCGCGGTCTCGGAGGTCCCGAGCGTCGCGGCCTGCGCGGGCCCTGGAATCAGGGCGACGACGGCGACCGCCGTCGCCATCGTGAAAGCGGCTTGCGGCCGCGGCCTTTCGGACATTTGGCGAAGCCCCCGTCGACGACAGGGCGGCGGATCGCCGTTTCCCGTCCCCGAGCGCGTCTGCCCCCGCGCGCTCGTCCCGAATCGCTTCCCAAGGTACCGGCCAAAAGCGCGGTCCCCAAGAGTCCTTAACGGGAACGGGCGCCGAAAAATCGGCGCCCGTTGCGTCTCAGTACCGGTCGATGTCGGTGAAGATCAGTACCGGTAGGTCTCGGGCTTGAACGGGCCCGCCTGCGGCACGCCGATGTAGCTCGACTGCTTGTCGGTCAGCTTGCTCAGCTTCACGCCGATCTTGTCGAGGTGCAGCGCCGCCACCTTCTCGTCGAGGGTCTTCGGCAGCACGTAGACTTGGCGTTCGTATTTGCCGTCCTTGTTGTTCGCCCAGAGCTCGATCTGCGCGAGCGTCTGGTTGGTGAACGAGGCGGACATCACGAAGGAGGGGTGGCCGGTCGCGTTGCCGAGGTTCACGAGGCGGCCTTCCGACAGGACGATGATCTTCTTGCCGTCCGGGAACTCGACCTCGTCGACCTGCGGCTTGATGTTGTCCCACTTGAAGTTCTTCAGCGCGCCGATCTGGATCTCGCTGTCGAAGTGGCCGATGTTGCAGACGATCGCCCGGTCCTTCATGGCCCGCATGTGGTCGACCGTGATGACGTCGACGTTGCCGGTCGCTGTCACGAAGATGTCGGCGCGCTTGGTGGCCTCCTCCATCGTCACGACCTCGTAGCCTTCCATCGCCGCCTGCAGCGCGCAGATCGGGTCGACTTCGGAGACGAGAACGCGGCAGCCGGCCTGGCGGAGCGAAGCGGCCGAGCCCTTGCCGACGTCGCCGAAGCCCGCCACCATCGCGACCTTGCCGGACATCATGACGTCGGTGCCGCGACGGATCGCGTCGACCAGCGACTCGCGGCAGCCATAGAGGTTGTCGAACTTCGACTTGGTGACGCTGTCGTTGACGTTGATCGCCGGGAACAGCAGTTCGCCCTTCTTGGCGAAGTCGTAGAGGCGGTGGACGCCCGTCGTGGTCTCTTCGGTCACGCCTTTGATGGCGTCGGCGTTCTTGGTGTACCAGCCCGGATGCGACTTGAGGCGCTTCTTGATGGCGGCGAAGAGGATGGTCTCCTCCTCGTTGGTCGCGCCTTCGAGGAAGGCGACGTCGCCGGCTTCCGCGCGCTTGCCGAGGTGCAGCAGCAGGGTCGCGTCGCCGCCGTCGTCGAGGATCATGTTCGGGGTGCCGCCGTCGGCCCACTCGAAGATCTTGTGCGTGTACTCCCAGTACTCCTCCAGCGTCTCGCCCTTGACGGCGAACACCGGGGTGCCGTTCGCGGCGATCGCGGCGGCGGCGTGGTCCTGGGTCGAATAGATGTTGCACGAGGCCCAGCGGACGTCGGCGCCGAGCGCCTTCAGCGTCTCGATCAGCATCGCGGTCTGGATCGTCATGTGCAGCGAGCCGGCGATGCGCGCGCCCTTGAGCGGCTGCGTCGGGCCGAACTCGGTGCGGCACGCCATCAGGCCGGGCATCTCGGTCTCGGCGATCGCGAGCTCCTTGCGGCCCCACGCGGCGAGCGAGATGTCCTTCACGATGTAGTCGGTGAACGGAGCTTCCTTGAGGGCGGCGCTCGAAGTGCTCATTCGGCTTGATCCTTGCGTTTCGAGGGCGCGCGCCTGTAGGCGCCGGCGCCGATCACGTTCGACGGCCACTTCCGTAGCACGCCAGGGGTCGACGTTCAATAAACATATAAAGAAGTCTTTATGTATGACTCCGGGGCTGAGCTTCAGGCGGCAGCCGACCCGTGCGCCGGGGCGCGGCGCACAGGTCGTCATGGCCCGCGGAGCCGCCTTGGGACTGAAGCGCTATCGAAAAGGACGCCGATGATCGGCGGGCGCGCCGCTCAGCGGGCGGGGAAAGCGAAGGCGAGCAGGGCGGAGGAGACCGCGGGGGTCCAGCGCCTGGCGCTCGACGCGACGTCGCTTGGTCGGGAAGGTCCGTTCGCGGCGTAGGACGACAGCGGCTCGTCGCCGGCCCCGCGGAACCGCGCGAAGGCCAGCGCGACGCGCGCGTCGATCGGGCCGGCGCCCGCGACGGAGGCGTCTGAATCGGACTGTGGGGTCGCGAGACGATCCATGTCCGCGCGGACGCCGGCCGATACCGCATCGGCGTCAGGGTTCGCGGCAGTCACGATCCGCCCGAAAGTCATCTCCGCAGGCGGAGCGACGCTCGAGATCGGCCGCCACGCATCCTGGTCGAGAAAGCCGTGGGCAGGCTGCGGATGGGTGAGCCCGGCCTCGGTCCAGAAGACGTCGTCCGCATGACCGGATCCGACAGCGGCTAGCGACGCCGCCGCGCTGATCAGAACCCAATGCTGCAGGCGGCGAATCCGCCGGGGCGTACTCATCCTTAATGCATAAGGCGGGGCGACGACGGAGCCGAGTGGGAAATGCCGGCCTGGGGCGGTTCGTCGCGCCCGTGATATTTCGGCCGCAGTGTGGCCGAAGCGCGGCGCCCCAATGGACGATCACGAGGAAGAGAAGCGCCGATGAAAACAGGATCGTCCGTCACCATCTCTATCGCGCCGCCGGCTTCGGTCCGGCCTGTGAGGGAAGACCCAGACGCATGAGAAGCCGCTCGATCGTCGCGCGTATCCCCTCGGTCGCGCTTGCCGCATTCGTCGCCGCAATGGCGCTTGCGCCCCTCGACGCGGACGCTCGGGCAGGCCGCAGCATGAGCTTCGGCAGCCGCGGTTCGAAGACCTTTTCAGCCCCGCCGCCGACGGCGACCATGCCCGGCGCGGCGCCGATCCAGCGCTCGGTCACGCAGCCCGGCGCCGCGATCGGCGCGCCGTCGGCGATGCAGCCGGCGCGCCGCGGTTTCTTTGGCGGCGGCCTTGGCGCCGGCTTGATGGGCGGATTGCTCGGGGCGGGTCTGTTCGGCCTGCTTGCGGGCAACGGCCTGTTCGGCGGGCTCGGGTCGCTGTCGTCCGTCTTCGGGCTGCTGCTGCAGATCGGGCTGATCTTCATCGCCGTCCGGTTCGTGATGTCCTGGCTCGCCCGGCGCAACGCGCAGCCGTCGCCTGCGGCGGCCGGCGGGCCCTCGAATTTCGGTTTCAGCGGCTTCGGCGGCGGTGGTTCGCGCGATCGGCCGGACGTCGCTCCGCAGCCGGCAGCGCCGCTGACGCTCGAGAAGGCCGATTTCGACGTGTTCGAGCGTCTGCTGTCCGAGGTGCAGGCCGCGTGGTCCGGAGAGGATCTCGGGCGGATGCGCGCGATATCGACGCCTGAGATGGTCGAGACCTTCGCGGACGACCTCGCCGAAGACGCGAGCCGCGGCGTCGTCAACCGCGTCCGCGACGTCAAGCTGCTGCAGGGCGACCTCGCCGAGGCGTGGCGCGAGGGCGGGCGCGACTATGCCACCGTCGCAATGCGCTATAGCCTGATCGACATCACCGAGGATCGGGCTACCGGACGGATCGTCGACGGCGATCCGCAGACGCCCATCGAGGCGACCGAGCTGTGGACCTTCGTCAGGTCCCGCGGCGGAAACTGGCTGCTCAGCGCGATCCAGCAGACGGGCTGAGCAGGTCCGCGTCCGCGAAGCGGCGTCCCGGCTCCTGGCCGGGGCCCGCTATTCTTCTTCGCCGAACCTGTTCTCGACCAGCGCGGCGATGGCGGCCAGCGCCTGCGACGCGTCCGCGCCCTCGGCCTCGACATGGATCGTCGTGCCAGGCCCCGCCGCCAGCATCATCAGCCCCATGATCGAGGTCCCGCCGACGGTCTCGCCTGCGCGGCTCACCCGCACGTCGGCCTCGAAGCGCTCGACGGTCTGGACGAACTTGGCGGAGGCGCGGGCGTGAAGGCCGCGTTTGTTGATGATCGCCAACTCGCAGGAAACGCAGTCGTCACCCGTCTCCACGAGCTCTCCCCCACAGTGAAGTACATTCTTCTTATTTGCCGGAGAGCACGCGGCTCGCGACATTGATGTACTTGCGGCCCGCCTCCTGAGCCTGGATCACCGCCGCGTCAAGCGGAAGATCGGACCGGACGCTCGCGAGCTTGATCAGCATCGGCAGATTGATGCCGGCGATGACCTCAACCTTGCGGCCGTCCATGCACGAGATGGCGAGATTGGACGGCGTGCCTCCGAACATGTCGGTCAGCACCGCGACCCCGTCGCCGCTGTCGACGTCGCGCACGGCGGCGAGGATGTCGCCGCGGCGCAGCTCCATATCGTCCTCGGGATCGATCGTGACAGTCGCGATCTGATGCTGCGGACCGACCACGTGTTCGAGCGCGGCGCGAAACTCACAGGCGAGACGCCCATGGGTGACGAGGACGAGGCCTATCATGCAGTCTCCGCGCAAAACTCATTGCGCTCCGGGTCGGGGCCGCCACGCGCCACCCTGGCGCAGCTGGTCCGGATATAGGGCGCGTGCGGCGCCGAAGACGCCACTTTTTCATGTTGCGCCGCGAACGCAAGGGTAGAAGCGTCACAGGTCGGCCGTGAAAAGCACCTTCGGACGCCGAAAAGCGCCAGCGAGGCCGCGTCGGGATCATTCCGCATCACCGCCAGCCTCGGCAGCCAGACTCCGTTGAGACAGGCGCGCAGGGTGGCGGCGTCCGGGCTTCGCTCCGGTTGCATCTCGATATCGACGACGAATCTGACGACAGCCTCGGCCATCCATGGCGCGGGAGAAATCCCGAGGCCACGGCGTTCGACGAGGCCGGACAGCGTCGCCGGCGGGGAGGCGAGCAGGCGGCCGTTGACGGCGGCGAGCCGCACCCGGTCGTCGGCGACCAGCCGGGCGAAGAGCCCCTGCGCCTCAGCGCGCTCGATCAGCGCCAGCGACAGGCTGGATTTGCCGGCGCCCGACGGACCGCGGATCAGCACGCCGGCCTCGCCGACGACGACGCAGTTGGCGTGGATCGTGGGCGCCGCGCTCACGCCAGCGCCGCCTGCAGGCGCACGACGAAGCGCGCTCCGATCACCTTCGGCTCAACCTCGGCGGACGAGGCGACACGGTTCTCGGCGCGGATGCTGCCGCCCTGCGCCTCGACGATCTGTTTGGAGATCGACAGGCCGAGCCCCGAATTCTGACCGAACCCCTGTTCCGGACGGTCGGTGTAGAAGCGCTCGAAGATCTTTTCCATCGCGTCCGGCCTGACGCCCGGTCCTGCGTCGTCCACCACGATCTCGACGAAGGAGCGGACGCGCCGGCATGTGACCTTCACGACCCCGCCGGGCGGAGAGAACGAGCGGGCGTTGTCGACAAGGTTGGTGATGACCTGCGCAAGACGCGAATCGTGGCCGAGCACGAGATAGGCGTCGCGGCCGCGCGCGGCGTCGGTGACCTTGAGCTCGACGGTGACGCCGCCTTCGCGCGGGGCGACGTTCTGCATGTCGATCACCGTCGTCAGCAGCTTCACCATGTCGATCGGCTCGGCGTCCTGTCGCTGCAGCTCGGCGTCGAGGCGGCTCGCATCCGAGATGTCGCTGATCAGCCGGTCGAGGCGGCGCACGTCGTGCTCGATCACGGCGAGCAGCCGCGCCCGGGACTCGTCGGACTTCGCGACCGGAAAGGTCTCGACCGCCGAGCGCAGCGAGGTCAAAGGATTTTTCAGCTCGTGGGCGACGTCGGCCGCGAAGCGCTCGATCGCCTCGATCCGGCCGTAGAGCGCGCTCGTCATGTCGCGCAGCGCGCCGGAGAGATGGCCGATTTCGTCCGAGCGGCTGGTGAAGTCGGGAATCTCGGCGCGGTGCTTGTAGCGGTGACGAACGCGTTCGGCGCCGTCGGCGAGCTTGCGCACCGGCCCCGCGATCGTGCTGGCGAGCAGCAGCGACAGCAGGATCATGACGGCTGCGGCGACGAGGAACACGCGCATGATCGCGAAGCGCTCGGCCTGGACGATGGCGTCGATGTCGCCGCCCTGCGTCGAGAGCAGCAGCACGCCGGTCACCGCCCGGAAGCGCTGCACGGGAACTGCGACCGAAACGATGATCTCGCCGGCGTCGTTGACGCGCACGACGCTGTTCGGCGAGCCGGTGAGCGCTTTGGTGACTTCCGGGTAGCCGCGGCCGTTCGCGGCGCCGAGTTCGGCGTAGACCGGCAGGTCCGTGCGGCGGAACCAGCCCTTCACGGTGCGCTCGATGGTTTCGAGCACGCCGGGATCGTTCAGCCGCGGGGGCGGCAGGTCGAAGCGCAGGATGTCGCCGCGCGCATAAAGCGAGCGAGAATCGAGCAGCAACGAGCCGTCGCGGTCGTAGATCCGCGCCCGGGTGCGGGTCGGCGTGATCAGCCTGCGCAGCACCGGCGCCACGCGTTCGGGATTGATCGGGAACTCGAGGCTCTGGATGCCTTCCTCGCCGGGGGACGCCGTCTGGCCGGCCTGCAGCTCGATCAGCTTGTCGGGGTCGACATAGAGCTGGTTGGTCTCGACGGTCGCGGAGGAGGCGATCGCGCCGGCGATGATCTCGCCCTGGATCAGCAGGCTCTGGACGCGCGCGTCGATCAGGCCCGCGCGGAACTGGTTGAGGTAGAGGATGCCGGAGACCAGCGCGACCAGGCCGGCGAGGTTCAGCACCACGATGCGGCGGGTGAGGCTCGAGAAGCCCAGCGTCCGCAGGCCGCCGAGCGCGCGGCCGACTTTCGCGCGCCACGGCTCGCGCGCGACGCCTTCTTCCTCGCCTTCAGTGTGGACGATCTCGTCCGCGCGCTCGGCTTCGACGCTCATGTGCTTTCGGACTGAGACGCCTGTTCGCGCTCAGATCTCCTTGAAGCGGTATCCGACGCCGTACAGCGTTTCGATCATGTCGAAGTCGTCGTCACAGGATTTGAACTTCTTGCGAAGCCGCTTGATGTGGCTGTCGATGGTGCGGTCGTCGACATAGACCTGATCGTCATAGGCCGCGTCCATCAGGGCGTTGCGGCTCTTCACGACGCCGGGGCGCATGGCGAGCGCCTGAAGGATCAGGAACTCGGTGACCGTCAGCGTCACCGGCTCGCCCTTCCAGGTGCAGGTGTGGCGCTCCGGGTCCATCATCAGTTGGCCGCGCTCGATCGCCTTGGAGTCCGGACCCTTCACGGCGCCGGGGAGCGGGATCTCCTTGGCGGCGGAACGGCGGAGCACCGCCTTGACGCGCTCGACCAGCAGCCGCTGCGAGAACGGCTTCCGGATGAAGTCGTCGGCGCCCATCTTGAGGCCGAACAGCTCGTCGATCTCCTCGTCCTTCGACGTCAGGAAGATCACCGGCAGCTCGGACTTCTGGCGGAGCCGCCGCAGCAGCTCCATCCCGTCCATGCGCGGCATCTTGATGTCGAAGATGGCGAGATCCGGCGGCGCGGTCCGCAGACCCTCGAGCGCCGCCGCGCCGTCGTTATAGGTCTGGATCCGGTACCCTTCCGCTTCGAGAGCGATGGAGACCGAAGTCAGGATGTTGCGGTCGTCGTCGACCAGGGCGATCGTCGGCATGGCGCCTTCTTCTATAGCATAGACTGCGGCCGATGAACCGGTTCGGCGTGGCTTAAATGTGACCGAGCCGCTTCACTCCCAAGAATGTCAAGCGGTTCGTTCGCGCCAGGCCGGCCCGTACGGAGCTTCAGGACCCAGCATGACCACAGCGAAACTTGCCGCGGCGCCCGCAGCGGGGCGCGAATTCGACCCTGTCGCGACGGCCCGAAGCCTGTTGCGCGCCGCCCGTCGCGCGAGTCTTGCGACGCTCGATCGCGCGGGCGGACAGCCTTACGTCTCCCTGATCGGGATCGCCTCGGACGAGGACGGCGCGCCGCTTCTGCTCGTCTCCAATCTCGCCCGGCACGCCGCCAACATCGCCGGCGACGCCCGGGCGAGCGTGCTCGCCGCCGAGATCGGCGTCGGCGACCCGCTCGCCCATCCGCGCGTCACCCTGTTCGGGCGCTGCACAGCGGTGGACAAGTCCGCGAAGAAAGCGCGCTGGCTGGCGCGGCAGCCGGACTCCGCGATGTATTTCGACTTCGCGGATTTCCACATGCTGCGGCTCGAGCCCGAGGGCGCCCACCTCGTCGCAGGCTTCGGCCGGATCGTGGACGTCGCCTGGAACGAACTTCGCACCGAGATCGGGGATGCGGCCGCCCTGTTCGGGGCCGAGCCCGGAATCGTCGCTCATATGAACGAGGACCACGCCGACGCGACGCGGCTTTACGCGACCAGGCTGCTCGGCGCGCCGGACGGCGATTGGCTGTTCGAGGGCGTCGACCCGCTCGGCTGCGAGCTCGGGCTCGATGGACGCTCGCTCTACCTGCCGTTCCCCGAGCGCGTGACGTCTGCGGCCGACGTCCGCCGCATGCTGGTGCGTCTGGTGGGGGAAGCCAAAGCAGGCGAGGCGGCGGGATAGTGAAAGAAAGCGGTCGCCGCGAGGTCGACGTCGCTTTTCGTGATCCGCCGCCACGGTTATTGTCGCTTGACCGTCACCTTGAGGTCTTTTTTCGCTGGTTGGTGTCGCGCGCTGCGTGATAGCGACCGCGGACTTCTTACGGCCGCTCCTTCGGCGGAGGATCGATATCTTGAGGCAGACCGGCGTATGGAACGAAACCCACGGCGCTGAGGCGTTTGGGTTCGAGGGACTGGCTGGCGTGAGCTGGAACCTCTGCGAGGCGGCTCTCGTCGAACGCGCCGTCCGCCGCGGCGAGGCGGCGCTCAGCGCCACCGGCGCGCTTGTCGCCGAGACCGGCGGATCGCTGGTCCGGGACACCCTCGTGGTTCGCGACGAGACTACGGAGGCAACCGTCCCGTGGCATGCGAACGCCGCGATCTCCCCGGAGGCCTTCGAAGCGCTGCTGCTCGATTTCCTCGGCCACGCCGCCGGCAAGGAGCTGTTCGCGCAGGATCTCCATGTCGGCGCCGGAATGCCGACCCGGGTGTTCTGCGAGCACGCCTGGCGCGCGATGGCCGTGCGCACGATCCTTTCACGACCGGGTCGCGCCGAGCTCGCCGACTTCGCTCCGGCGCTCACCGTGCTCGATCTGCCGAGCTTCCGCATCGACCGCGAGCGCCACGGCGTCCGGTCCGGCGCAGTGATCGCGATCGACGTCGCCCGGCGCATCGTGCTCGTCGGCGGCGCCTGCCCGGCGGCCGCGATCACCGACGCGGCGTTCTTCGTGCTCGGTCATGTCGCGGCCGAAGACGGCGCTCTGCCGTTCAGGGCGGCCGCCAATGTCGGTCCGGACGGCAAGGTGGCGCTGTTCCTCGGCCGCGCCGGCGCAGGCAAGACGACGCTCGTCGCCGATCCGGGCCGGGCGTTCGCCGGGGACGGCGGGTTCGTCTGGGACGCGTCCGGCCTCTCGATCGTCGATGCAGGGCTCAGCGGCGCGACCGAAGGCGCGGCGCCTGACGTTCTCTCCGCCGCCAGCGGCTTCGGCGCGGTGCTGGAGAACGTCGCGCTCGACGGAGACAGCCGAGCGATCGACTTCGGCGATGCGGCCAGGGCCGGCCGCGGGCGCTACGTCTTTCCGCGCCCCGCATCCGCTTATGCAGGCGCGCAGCTCGGACATCCCTCGGACATCGTTATGCTGGTCTCGGACGCCTTCGGCGTGATGCCGCCGATCGCCAGGCTGACGGCCGCGCAGGCCCACTACCAGTTTTTGTCGGGCTACGCTCAGGACGCCGGCTCGACCGAGCCCAAGGCCGACTTCTCGCCCGGCTTCGGCGGCGCGCCGGCGTGCCGCGACGCCGCCGTCTATGGCGAGGCGTTCCGCAATCTGCTCGACGGTCGCGAGGTCCGCTGCTGGCTCGTCAACACCGGCTGGCATGGCGGCGCCCGTGGGACCGGCCGCCGCGTGTCGCTCGATGCGACGCGTGCGCTGGTCGCGGCCGCGCTCGCCGGCTCGCTCGACGGCGTCGAGACCTACACCAACAAACTGTTCGGTTTCGAAATGCCGATCGACGTCCCCGGCCTCGACCCGTTGCTGTTCCGGCCGCGCAAGGCCTGGGGCGACAAGCGGGCGTATCTCGCAGCCGCCCGCAAGCTGCGAGAGCAGTTCCAGGCGAACTTCGCGAAATATGAACCGGAGACGGTCGTCGGAGCGGCGGAGACGTCCGCCGCCGACGACGAGTTCCGCGAAGCCGCGGAATGATCCGAGGAGCGCGGCCCTCGCCGGGCGCCCGCGCCGCCCCAATTGATCTCACATGAAAAAACGACCGCTCGGACGCACAGGCGTCTCCGTCTCCGAAATCGGCCTCGGCTGCATGGGGATGTCGGAATTCTACGGAAATCGCGATGACGAGGAGAGCCTCGCCACGCTGCAGGCGGCGGTCGACGCCGGAATCACCTTCTTCGACACCGCCGACATGTACGGGCAGGGCCACAACGAGGCGTTGCTCGGCCGCTTCCTGAAGGGCCGGGCCGACGATCTCACGATCGCGACCAAGTTCGGCATCGTGCGCGGCGACGATCCGCTCGACCGGCGGATCGACAATTCGCCGGCCTATGTCCGCACGGCGTGCGAGGCCTCGCTGAAGCGACTGGGAATCGAGGCGATCGACCTCTATTACGCCCACCGCTTCACCGGCGAGACGCCGATCGAGGACATGGTCGGCGCGATGGCCGGCCTCGTGGCCGAAGGCAAGGTGAAGGCGCTCGGCCTGTCGGAAGTGTCGGCGGACACGCTCCGCAAGGCCGCGGCGGTTCATCCGATCGCGGCGCTGCAGACGGAATATTCGCTGTGGTCGCGCGAGCCAGAGGGCGAGCTTCTCGGCGCGTGCCGGGCGCTCGGGGTCACCTTCGTCGCCTATTCGCCGCTCGGCCGCGGCTTTCTCACCGGCGCTGTTCCGCAGACCGGCGAGCTTCCCGACAGCGACTACCGCCGCAACAACCCGCGCTTCGCAGGCGAGGCCGGGGCGCGCAACGCGCAGCTTGTGGAGAGCGTCCGGGGAATGGCGACTGAGAAGGGCTGCGAACCCGCCCAGGTCGCGCTCGCATGGATGCTCTGCAAGCAGCCGGACGTCGTGCCGATCCCCGGCACCAAGCGCCGCAAATGGCTCGCGCAGAACGTCGGCGCGACGGAGGTCTCGCTGACGCCGGACGAGATCGCCGCGCTCGACGCCGCGTTCCCGCCCGATGCGGTCGCAGGGACCCGCTACCCCGAGGCGATGATGGGGACGCTTAACCGCTAAGCGTCGAGACGCGGGGAGCGGCTAGAGGAAGGTCGCCCAGGTCACGAGCGCGAAGCAGGGCGCGAGAACGCCCCATGACCACGCCATGTAGCCGAAGAAGCTCGGCATCGCGACGCCCCGGTTGCGGGCGATGGCGAGCACCATGAAATTCGGCGCGTTGCCGATATAGGTGAGCGCGCCCATGAACACCGCGCCGCCGGAGATGGCGGCGAGGGTGTGCGCCTTCGCCGTCATCAGCTCGGCCGCGTTTCCGCCGGCGAGGTTGAAGAAGACGAGATAGGTCGGCGCATTGTCGAGAATGCTCGACAGCAGGCCCGTGAGCCAGAAATACATCGCCGGCCGCGGAGCGCCGGCCTCGTCCGAGACGAGCGCGACGAGCGGCGCGGCGGCCCCGTCGAGCCCGGCTTTCAGGATCAGGATCGCCGGGATCAGCGTCGCGAAGATGCCGGCGAACAGCTTCGCCACCTCGACGATCGGCTCCCATTCGAAGCCGTTGCGCTCGCGGTATTCCGTCGGCGTGATCGCAAGCGAGATGAGCGCGAGCGCAACCAGCGCGACGTCGCGCGCCACCGCCTGAAGCGGCACGCGCGTCCCGTAGAGGTCGAACGAGACGCCCGGGTTCCACAGCCCGCTGAGCAGGATCGCGCCGATGACGCCGGCGAGCAGCGGCAGGTTCCGCAGGCCCGAGAGTCCGACCGTCGAATCCGGCGTCGGGTCGCGCGGCTTCGACGGCTCCTCGCGGGCGAAGAACCAGCGGTCGAGCAGGTAGAACAGCGGCAGGAGGATCGCGACGAGGATCGCGGTCTCGAAGGCGACGTGCCGCGTCGTCCAGAAGAAGTCGACGCCCTGCAGGAAGCCGAGAAACAGCGGGGGGTCGCCGAGCGGCGTGAGCGAGCCGCCGATGTTCGACACCAGGAAGATGAAGAACACGACGACATGGGCGTTGCGCCTGCGCCCGTCATTGGCGCGGATCAGCGGGCGGATCAGCACCATCGAGGCGCCGGTCGTGCCGATGACGCTCGCAAGCAGCGTTCCGATCGCAAGCAGGCCGGTGTTGACCGCGGGGCTCCCGTGGATGTTCCCACGCACCAGCACGCCGCCGGAGATCGTGAACAGCGCGAACAGCAGGATGACGAACGGGACGTATTCGAGCGCCGCGGCGTGGATCGCCTCGGAGGCGACCGCCTCCGGCCCCTCGGCCAGAGCGAAGGGAACGAGCAGCAGCAACGCCCAGAACGCCGCTACCTTTCCATAATGGCGATGCCAGAGGCGCGGAGCGGCCAGCGGGAGGATGGCGATCGACAACAGCAGCCCGACGAGCGGCGCGACCCATACGAGCGAGAGCGCGGCGCCGTCGACATGGCCGGAAATGGCGGGGCCGGTCATGTTCTGATCAACGCGCCTTCTTTCGCCGAGGTCAAATCGATGATCTACGGCTCAAGGCTTCAGGTCCATCGGAACCGCGCCCGGAGCCGCCGTCAATGAAATCGTGACGCGGCGGTTGGCGGCGATCTGCGGCGCGTCGGGGAACATCGGCTCCGTCGAGGCCTTGCCCTGGACGGTGGTGAAGCGCGCGTTCGGGCCGGGCAAACCGTTACGCGATGCCGAGCTTCAGCAGGTCGTGGATATGGATCAGGCCGACCGGCTTGCCCTTGTCGACCACGAACAGCGCCGTGATCGAGCGGCCTTCCAGCTCGCTCATGGCGCTGGCCGCCAGATCGTCCGGCGCCACGACCCGCGGCGCGCGGGTCATGACCTGCTCCACCAGCTTGCCGGTGAGGTCCGGTCCCATGTGACGGCGCAGGTCGCCGTCGGTGACGATCCCGATCAGGGCGCCGTTCTCGTCCGTGACGCCGACGCAGCCGAAGCTCTTGGTCGTCATCACGATCAGCGCCTCCGACATCGGCGTGCCGCGCGCGACGAGCGGTATGTCGTCGCCGTGATGCATCGCGTCGCGCACGAAGGTCAGCACGGCGCCGAGCTTGCCGCCGGGATGAAAGCGCTTGAAGTCGCCGGGGGTGAACTGGCGGCTCTCCAGCAGCGCGACCGCAAGCGCGTCGCCGAGCGCGAGCTGCATGGTCGTCGACGTGGTCGGCGCGAGCCCGTGCGGACAGGCCTCGGCGACCTTGGGAAGAACCAGCACGACGTCGGCCGCGCGCGCGAGCGCGCTCGAGGGGCTTGACGTCACCGCGATCACCGGCACGCGGAAGCGGCGGGCGTATTGCAGGATGTCGCGAAGCTCGGCGGTCTCGCCGGACCAGGAGAACGCAAGCACCACGTCGTCGGCGGTGATCATGCCGAGATCGCCGTGGCTGGCCTCGGCGGGGTGCACGAAGAAGGCGGGCGTGCCGGTCGAGGCGAAGGTCGCCGCGATCTTCCGGCCGATATGGCCGCTCTTGCCCATCCCGCTCACGATCGTCCGGCCGCGGGCTGCGGCGAGCGTCTCGACGGCGCGCGCGAAAGCGGCGCCGAGGCCGGCGTCGAGCGCCCGGCGAAGCCGCGCGAGCCCATCGGTCTCGGTTTCGATCGTCCGCCGTGCGGACTGGATCGCCGCGGTCCTGGTCTCCTGTAGCGCGTCGGTCCCTGGCTCAGGCGTACGGACGGTCGAGGCGGGGAGGGACGGCGAACGAAGCGAACTGACCACGGAACTGCAAACTCCAGAAGACGCCGACTTGGGCGACGCATTACGCGATTCTATCAGCTCGCGCCGCAGCGCGCGACGCCGACGCCGCAGCGGCGCGAGCGTCGTCGCTGCAAGGCTTTCTTAACCATGCCCGTTTCACACTCGTTAACCATGTCGAGGGGCGCGGACGGCGCCTTCGCGGTCACAGGAAGCCATGTCCCGCCGCCGCGCGATCTCCGCCTCGCTGATGTTCGTCGCCGCCATGGCCGCGGCCGGACACGCGCGCGCGCAGACCGCCGAGCAGCGCCAGCAGGCCGCGCAGCAGGCGGACGCCAACCTCGCCGACCAGCAGCAGGACGCCCAGGAGCCGCTGCGCCGGCTCGACCCGTCTCAGCTCGCCGGCGGGGACTATGGCGGCGCCGAGCCGGCGCCGCTCGCCGGCGGCGACTACGGCACGCAGCTCCCCACCGAGACCGACACGGCCGCTCCCCTGACCGAGCCGATCGGCGATCCGCTCGCCGCGGGTCCGGCCGGAAGCCAGCCGCGCACCCGCCCGACGCCGGGTTTCGAGGAGGACGACGCCTACGCGCCGACCGGGGTGCGGGCCGGCGCGTTCATACTGCGGCCCTCGATGGAGGCGGCCGGCGGCTACGACGACAACCCCGACCGCGTCGAGAAAGGCGGGAAGGGCTCGCCCTTCGTGCGGCTGAAGGGAGCGCTCGACGCCCGGTCGGACTGGGAGCGGCACGAGGTCGACGTCAAGATCGACGGTCAGGCTCGCCGCTACACCAATACGGACCGCGACAGCTATGAGCCGAACGTCAACGCCGTCATCGACGGCAGGCTCGACGTCACCGAGCGCACCAAGATCACCAGCGAGCTGCGCGCCTCGATCACCTCGTCCCGTCCGGGCGACGCCGACACTGCGACGGGCCTCAAAGGCGACGAGATCCAGAAATCCGCCGGCGCGACGCTTGGCGTTTCGCAAACCTTCAACCGCTTCAGCCTGAAGCTCGAGGGCCTGGTCGACCGCTACGTCTACAATGACGCCAAGCTGCAGGACGGCTCGACGCTCGACAACAGCGATCGGGCTTACAACTCCTATGAAATCCGGCTGCGGGGCGCCTATGACCTGTCGCCGCGGCTGAAGCCGTTCGCCGAGGTCGCGCTCGACACCCGCGATTACGACAAGAGCACCCTGACCTCAGGCCTCGACGAGAACGGGAACCCAGTCACGCTGACGCGCAAGAACGGGTCGAGCGGCTATGCGATCCGCGGCGGCGCGACCTTCGAGGCGACACGGTTGATCACCGGCGAGCTCGCGGTCGGCTATGGCCGGCAGAACCCGAAGGACAAGGATCTCAAGCCGGTCGACGGCCTGCTCATCGACGGGTCCGTCGCGTGGTCGCCGAGCGCGCTGACGACGGTGCGCGCCACGGCCAGGACCGCGCTGCAGGAGACGACGCTCGAGGGTTCCGGGGGGGTGCTGGGGCGCAGCTTCGGCCTCGAGGTCGAGCATCGCCTGCGCCGCAACTTCATCGTCACCGCCCGCGCCGATTTGGAACGGCAGAGCTATCGCGGCATCGGGCGGGTCGACGACGGTCTGACGCTGGCGCTCGAGACCGAATACCGGCTGAACCGCAGCCTGTCGCTGATCGGCAGCTTCGAACATGAGCGGCTCGACAGCAACGCCGCCGGCGCGGACTACAAGGCCTCGATCGTCGAGGTCGGCATGCGGGTGCGCCGCTGAGCCGTCTGCGCGGACGCATGCCCGACATGCGAAGAAAGGCAAGGAATGGCTAACGCCCGTTAAGCCGCTTCGGCTAGGTACGGGCGCAGTCCAACGTCTCGTGCGACCCCGCTCCGATGTCATCCACCGAACTCCACCTTTCGACCCGCCGGCAGGCGCTCGACGCGACGGCGCGCGGCGTGCTCGCGATGGTCGTCGGCATGGGTTTCCAGGTGTCGAACGACACGGTCATCAAGCTCGCCTCGACGCATGTCCCGATCAACGAGATCATGGCGCTGCGCGGGCCGCTCTCGATCGTGCTCGCGCTCGGCGTGGTCCTTGCGCTTGGGCTTCGCAGGCGGCTCGGCTTCGTCGCGCATCCGCTGGTCGTGCTGCGCTCGGCGCTCGAGGCCGTCTGCTGCCTGATCTACATGACCGCGCTTTCGGGCCTCGGTCTCGCCGAGTTCACCAGCATCATCCAGGCGACGCCGCTGCTGATCACGGGGCTCGCCGTCGCGCTCGGCTGGCAAAGCGTGGGCTGGAGGCGCTGGACGGCGATCGCCGTGGGTTTCGCCGGCGTGCTGCTGGTGGCCAAGCCCTCCGCCGCGGGGATCAACGGCTACGCGGCGCTCGCGCTGCTCGCCGCCTTCATCATGGCGGTGCGCGACCTCGTCACGCGACGTATCCCCCACGAGGCGCCCTCGATGGTCGTGACGCTCGGCGCGACGTTGACGGTGACCGTGCTCGGCTTCGGGCTGGGCGCCGCCGACCCGTCCGCCTGGGTGACGCCGACGGCGCTCGAGGCCGGCTACATCGCCTTCGCGGCCATCCTCGTGGTCGCCTGCAACATGACGATCGTGCTGGCCTTCCGGCTCGGCGACATGGGCGTCGTCGGACCGTTCCGCTATAGCGTCATCCTGGCGTCGCTGATTCTCGGCTACGCCGTCTGGGGCGACCGTCCCGACGCGCTGGCGCTCGCCGGGGCCGCCCTGATCGTCGCGTCCGGGCTCTATGCCCTGCGCCGGGAAAAGCCGCGCCGGATCGCGTCGCCGCCTGACGTCGCGCCGCTCTAGCTTCCGGCGCGATCGCGCCCGCGGCTTCGCTTCACGGCTTCAGCAGCCTTTCGACCTCGGCCCGGAATTCGCCCTTCAGCTCGTCGCGCGTCAGCGCATAGGCGACGTTGGCGGTGAGGAAGCCGAGCTTCGAGCCGGTGTCATAAACCGGGCCGGTGAAGGCGAAGCCTGAGAACGGCTGGACCTCGGCGAGCGCCAGCATCGAATCGGTGAGCTGGATCTCGCCGCCGGCGCCGGGCTCCTGCTTGGACAGCAGGTCGAAGATCTCCGGCTGCAGGATGTAGCGCCCGGAGATCGCCAGGTTCGACTGCGCCGTCCCCTTCGCGGGCTTCTCGACCATCGAGGTCATCTTGAAGCCTTTGCCGACCGCCTCGCCACGGCCGACGATGCCGTACTGGTGAGTCTGGTCGTCCGGCACCTCATAGACGGCGACCACGTTGCCCCCGCCGGCCTCGTCGTAGACGTCGATCATCTCCGCCAGCGCGCCGCGCGGCGCCTGGTGGAGCATATCGGGCAGCAGGAGGGCGAACGGCTCGTCGCCGACGATGTCGCGCGCGCACCAGACGGCGTGGCCGAGACCCAGGGGCTCCTGCTGGCGGGTGAAGCTGGTCTGGCCCGCGCCGGGCAGCTGAGCCTTCAGAATCTCGATCGCCTCGGTCTTGCCGCGCCGCTGGAGCGTGTCGTCGAGCTCATACTGCTTGTCGAAATGATCCTCGATCACGCCCTTGTTCCGGCCGGTAACGAAGATGAAATGTTCGATGCCCGCGGCCCGCGCCTCATCGACGACATGCTGGATCACCGGCCGGTCGACCACGGTCAGCATCTCTTTCGGCACGGCCTTGGTCGCGGGAAGGAAGCGCGTGCCGAGGCCAGCGACGGGAAAGACAGCCTTGCGGATCGGTCGGGACATGAGGGCTCCGGCGGGGAGGAAGTAGGGGCGGCGTCGGATTGGCCGCAGCGAGCGCGTAGATTTGGCGCGGAAGGCGGGCGTCGTAAAGGCGCCATGGATTCGAGGCGCCCGCGATAACGCGGTTAACGGAATGCAAACAGTCTCACCTATGCTTGGAGTTCTGATCATCGCGAGCCGCGTCGAAAACGGGCGCCGCACGCCGCCGGGAGAGACCGCCATGACGCCGCGCAGCACCGCCAAGCCGAGGTTCCCCCGCCTCGCAGCGTTCGCGCTCGGAGCGATGGCGGCCCTCGGCGCAGCGTCCGCCGCGCAGGCCGACGCCCGGTTCGACGCCTTCGTGGCCCGGCTGAAGCCCGAGGCGATGCGGGCGGGCGTCAGCGCCGCGACCTTCGACCGCGCCTTCAAGGGACTGACCGTCGATTCCGAGGCGATCACGAAGTCGACCGTCCAGCTCGAATTCAAGCAGTCGCTCGCGCAGTACATCGACACCCAGGTCTCCGACACCCGCATCGCGAACGGGCTGCAGAACTACCGGCAATGGGGCGATCTGCTTGCGCGCCTGGAACGCAGCTACGGCGTCGATCGCTACGCCATCCTCGCCGTCTGGGGGATGGAGACGAACTACGGCTCGACGATGGGCGGCCACAACGTCATCGAGGCGTTGGCGACGCTCGCCTGCTGCCAGCCGAAGCGGCCGGAGTTCTTCCGTCGCGAGCTGATCGCGGCGCTGCAGATCCTGCAGCAGGGCAACGTCACGCCCGAGAACATGGTGGGCTCCTGGGCCGGCGCGATGGGCCAGACGCAGTTCATGCCGACAAGCTTCAAGGCCTACGCCGCCGACGGCGACGGCGATGGACGGCGCGATATCTGGACCTCCGTGCCGGACGCTCTCGCCTCGACGGCGAGCTTCCTGCACAAGCACGGCTGGCAGCCGGGCCAGACGTGGGGATACGAGGTGCAGCCGCCTTCGGGCGCGCGTCCAGGTTCGACCCTGTCGCTCGCCCAGTGGCAGGCGGCGGGAGTTCGCCGCGCGAACGGCCAGCCGCTCCCGGGCGGCGCGGCGCGAGCGTCGCTCTTCATGCCGGCTGGCCCGAACGGGCCGGCTTTCCTGATGCTGCCGAACTTCCGCGTCATCAAGCGCTACAACAACGCGGATTCCTACGCGCTCGCCGTCGGCCACCTCTCCGACCGGGTGCGCGGCGGCGGCCCGTTCATCACCCCGTGGCCCAATCACGACAAGCCGCTCGACGAACCGGGTCGGATCGAGCTCCAGACGCTGCTCGCCCGTCGCGGCTTCGACGTCGGGGAGCCGGACGGAAAAATCGGCACGGCGACGCGGGCCGCGATCGCGTCCTTCCAGAGGCAGCAGGGCCTGACGGCGGACGGCTACGCCGGCGTCTCGCTGCTGCGGCGGCTCCGCACGGCGCGGTGAGGCCGACCGCGACGCATGGCCCGTCGCGCGGTTAGGTGGTAGCCTGGCGCCCATGAGACGGCTCGTCCTAAGCGCGCTGCTCGCGCTCGTCGCGGGCGCAGAACTATCAGGCGCTTCGCCCGCGCGGGCGCAGGATTATTACCGGCGCTATTATGACGAGGCGCCGCCGTCCTATTCGGACCGGGCGCGCCGGCAGCGCTCCGAGGACGACGGCGCCTATTACGACCGGCGCCAGCGGCTGGTCCGTCAGGAGCGCCGCATCCCGGACCAGGCTGAACGGCGCCGGTCGGGATTCTCGATCCCGTTCCTGGAGCGTCTGTTCGGCCGTTCCGGCTCCAGCGACGACGACGATTCGTCGGGCTGGGGCGCCCGCCGCGACCCCGGCGCGGTCGAGGTGCGTCCGCCGCCCCGAACGATCCGGCGCCGGCCTCCGGCGACCGAGGCCAGGACGCCGCCCCAGCCGCCGCCTCTGCCGCCCAACGTCATCGCCGCGCCGGTCGAACCGCCGCCCCCCGCGACCACGTTCGTCGCGGTGCTTGGCGACGCCATCGCCGACGAACTCGCAGGCGGGCTGGAGGAGGCCTTCGCCGACACGCCCGACGTCGCGGTTCGCCGACACGTCAAGCCGAACGGCGGCCTTGTCCGCGCGGATTATTTCGACTTCGTCCAGGAGGCGCAGAAGGCGCTGGCGGACGACCGGATCGCCTATGCGGTGATCGACGTTGGCGTGAACGACCGCCAGCCGTTCACGGACGGTCCCAGGCTCGCGCCGCTGTCGGACGAGTGGATGAAGCGCTACGCCGCGCGCGTCGACGCCGTGCTCGCGCTGTTCAAGGCGCACGGGACGCCGGTGTATTGGGTGGGTCTCGCCCCGAGCGAAAGCCTGCGGGCGAGCTCCGACCACACCGCGCTCAATGCGCTGATCAAGGAACGCGTCGAGGCGGCCGGCGGAACCTATGTCGACGTCTGGGAAGGCTTTGTCGACGAGGACGGAGCCTACGAAGCGGAAGGCCCGCAGCTCGACGGCCAGATCGGCCGCCTGAGGCTCGACGACGGCGTGCGGTTCTCGAAGGCCGGCGCGCGCAAGCTCGCCCATTACGTCGAGCGTGAGATCCGCAAGGTCTACAAGCCGAAGGCGCCGTCGGCCGACGCCATCGCCGGGGCGGTCGCGCCCGAGGGCGACCCGCAGTCGCCGCTGGCGCCGGCGACGATCCAGGCGGCGCGGCCGCGGCCGCTTTCGAGCCCGCTCGTCGTCCTCACCGCGCCGCGCCGCGCGGAAAACGGCGCGCTGGCGGCCGCCGCGCTCGCGATCCCCGCGCGCGACGCCTCGCCGGACGCCGAGCGCGTGCTGGTCAACGGCGAGACGCCAGACGCCGAGCCAGGCCGCCTCGACGACCATCGCTGGCCAGGCGCGGAGGCGAAGAAGCCGGAGACGCCGGAAGCTCCCAAGCCGTCTTCGGCCTCACCGCAGCCTTAGGCGGCGCCTCGCCCGCCTTATCTCGGAAGCGTCGTCGAACCGGTCAGGAAGATGTCGATCGCATGCGCGGCCTGACGGCCCTCGCGGATCGCCCAGACCACCAGCGACTGCCCGCGGCGCATGTCGCCGGCGGCGAACACCTTGGGGTTCGACGTGACGTAGTTCAGTTCGTCCGCCAGCACATTGCCGCGCTTGTCCAGCGCGACGCCGGACTGCTCGACGAGGCCTTCCTTCACGGGGCCGACGAAGCCGAGCGCGATGAAGACGAGGTCCGCCCTGAGGACGAACTCGGTGCCCGGAATCGGCTGCCGCTTGGCGTCGCCGCGGGCGCATTTCACGCCGACGACCTTGCCGTTCTTGCCCTCGATGCCGAGCGTGACCGCGGAGAACTCGCGCTCCGCGCCCTCCGCCTGGCTGGACGAGGTGCGGAACTTCGTCGGCCAGTACGGCCAGGTCATCAGCTTGTCTTCGATCTTCGGCGGCGTCGGCCGGATATCGAGCTGCGTCACGGTGATCGCGCCCTGCCTGAACGAGGTGCCGACGCAGTCGGAGGCCGTGTCGCCGCCGCCGATGACGACGACATGCTTGCCGCCGGCCTCAACCGGAGTCTCGGGAATGGCGTTTTCGAAGCCGACGCGCCGGTTCTGCTGGACGAGGAACGGCATGGCTTTGTGAACGCCGTCGAGCTCCTGCCCCGGCAGGCCCGGATCGCGCGGTGATTCGGCGCCGCCTGCGAAGAGGACGGCGTCGTGGGCGTCGACGATCTCGGAGAAGGCCATGTCCTTGCCGACATTGACGCCGTAATGGAACGTGACGCCCTCCGCCTCCATCTGCTCGACGCGGCGGTCGATGTGGCGCTTCTCCATCTTGAAGTCGGGGATGCCATAGCGGAGCAGGCCGCCGGCCTTCGGCTCGCGCTCATAGACGTGGACGTCGTGCCCGGCGCGCGCGAGCTGCTGCGCGGCCGCGAGGCCCGCGGGGCCGGAGCCAACGATCGCGACCGATTTGCCGGTCTTGTGCCCGGCCGGCTCGGGAGTCACCCAGCCGTTGCTCCAGGCCTTGTCGGCGATCGCCTGCTCGATGGTCTTGATCGCGACCGGCACGTTCTCAAGGTTCAGCGTGCACGCCTCCTCACAGGGGGCGGGGCAGATGCGGCCGGTGAACTCCGGGAAATTGTTGGTCGAATGGAGGTTGCGGGAAGCCTCCTGCCAGTCGTCGGCGTAGACGAGGTCGTTCCAGTCCGGGATCTGGTTGTGCACCGGACAGCCCTGCGGCCCATGGCAGAACGGGATGCCGCAATCCATGCAGCGCGCGGCCTGCTTGGCGACCTCGCCCTCCGAGAGGGGAAGCGTGAACTCCCGAAAATGCCGAATCCGGTCGGAGGCGGGCTGGTAGCGCGCCTCCTGCCGCTCGATCTCGAGAAACCCTGTAACCTTGCCCATTAATTGGTCTCCTCCCGCGGAGGCCTCGTGCATAACCGCGCGCTCCGGTCCGCCCAGTCGCCCGAGGGCGCTGAACCAGCAGATCGGAAGCGCTATTTAGACCCATTCTCAGAGGTCCCGGAGCGGCCCTCTTAGGCCGTCCGGGACGACGACGCTAGTCGACCGGAAATCATTCCGCCGCCTGCAACGTCCGTGCCTTCTCCATCTCGCGCAGCGCGCGGCGGTACTCGACCGGCATCACCTTGACGAACTTGTTCCGGTAGCCGGCCCAGTCGTCGAGGATCGCCTTGGCGCGCCCCGAGCCGGTGTGCGCAAGGTGCGCCGCGATCAGCTGGTGCAGCCGGTCCTCGTCGTGGCGCGTCATGTCGGGGTCGACATGGATGCGCCCCTTGAACTCGAGGTCGCCGCCATGGTGGTGGAGCTCCTCGAGAAGCTCCTCCTCCTCCGGCACCGGCTCGAGATCGACCATCGACAGGTTGCAGCGAGCGGCGAAGTCGCCGGCCTCGTCGAGCACATAGGCGACGCCGCCCGACATGCCGGCCGCGAAGTTGCGGCCGGTCTTGCCGAGCACCACGACGACGCCGCCGGTCATGTATTCGCAGCCGTGATCGCCCGCGCCCTCGACGACCGCGACGGCGCCGGAGTTGCGCACTGCGAAGCGCTCGCCCGCGACGCCGCGGAAATAGCACTCGCCCTCGATCGCGCCGTAGAGCACGGTGTTGCCGACGATGATCGACTCCTCCGCCACGATCCCGGCGTTCGCCGCCGGGCGCACGATGATCCGGCCGCCGGAAAGCCCCTTGCCGACATAGTCGTTGGCTTCGCCCGTCAGGTCGAAGGTCACACCCGCCGCGAGGAACGCGCCGAAGCTCTGGCCGGCGGTGCCGGTCAGCTTAACGGTGATGGTGTCGTCCGGCAGGCCCGAGCTGCCATGGGCCTTCGCGACCGCGCCGGACAGCATCGCCCCGACCGAGCGGTTGCGGCTGACGATGCGCCGCTCGATGACGACGGCCTCGCCGGTCTCGATCGCGGGGAGCGCGGCCTGGATCAGGTCGCGGTCGAGCACCGCCTCGAGGTGATGGTCCTGCGTCTCGGCGTGGCGGATAGCGACGTCGGCGCCGACCACCGGCTTGGCGAACAGCTTCGAGAAGTCGAGGCCGCGCGCCTTCCAATGGCCGATGGCTTCCCGCTTATCCAGAAGGTCGGAGCGCCCGATGACGTCGTCGAGCTTGGTGAAGCCCATCTCCGCCAGCAGCAGGCGCACCTCCTCCGCGACGAAGAACAGATAGTCGATGACGTTCTCGGGCGTGCCCTTGAAGCGCTTGCGCAGCACAGGGTCCTGCGTGGCGATGCCGACGGGGCAGGTGTTGAGGTGACACTTGCGCATCATCAGGCAGCCCGCCGCGATCAGCGGAGCGGTCGAGAAGCCGTATTCGTCGGCGCCGAGCAGGGCGCCCACCACGACGTCGCGGCCGGTCCTGAGCCCGCCGTCGACCTGCAGCCGCACGCGGCCGCGCAGCTTGTTCATGACGAGCGTCTGCTGGGTCTCGGCGAGGCCGGTCTCCCACGGGCCGCCGGCGTGCTTGAGCGAGGTCAGCGGGCTCGCGCCGGTGCCGCCCTCGAAGCCCGAGATCGTGATGTGGTCGGCGCGCGCCTTGGCGACGCCGGCCGCGACCGTGCCGACGCCGACCTCGGAGACCAGCTTGACCGAAACGCCGGCCTCGGGGTTCACGTTCTTCAGGTCGTAGATGAGCTGCGCGAGATCCTCGATCGAGTAGATATCGTGGTGCGGCGGCGGCGAAATCAGGCCGACGCCCGGCGTCGAGCGCCGAACCTTGGCGATCGCGGCGTCGACCTTGTGGCCGGGCAGCTGGCCGCCTTCGCCGGGCTTCGCCCCCTGCGCCACCTTGATCTGGATCATGTCGGCGTTGACGAGATACTCGGTCGTCACGCCGAAGCGGCCGGACGCGACCTGCTTGATCGCCGAGCGCTTCGAATCGCCGTTCGCCATCCGGACGAAGCGCTCGGGCTCCTCGCCGCCTTCGCCGGTGTTCGACTTGCCGCCGATCCGGTTCATGGCGATCGCAAGCGTCTCGTGCGCTTCGCGCGAGATCGATCCGAACGACATGGCCCCGGTGACGAAGCGCTTCACGATCTCGGAAGCCGGCTCGACGTCGTCGAGCGCCACCGCGTCGCGGCCGCGCTCCTCCGCGGTGCGGATGCGGAACAGGCCGCGCAGCGTCAGCAGCCGCTCGGACTGCTGATTGAGCTCCTGGGCGAAATCCTCGTACTTCGCGAAAGACCGCGTCCGGACTGCGTGCTGGAGATCGGCCACCGATTCCGGCGTCCAGGCGTGGTCCTCGCCGCGAATGCGGTAGCCGTACTCTCCGCCGACGTCGAGCGACGAGCGCAGCACCGGAACGTCCGCGAAGGCGAGCGTGTGGCGCCGCACGGTCTCCTCGGCGATCTCGGTCAGGCCGACGCCGCCGACGGGGGTCGCGGTGCCGGTGAAGAACCTGTCGACGAACTCCCTGGAGAGCCCGACCGCGTCGAAGATCTGCGCGCCGCAATAGGACTGGTAGGTCGAGATGCCCATCTTGGACATGACCTTGAGCAGGCCCTTGCCGATCGACTTGATGTAGCGCGTGCGCACTTCGGTCGCGTCGATGCGCTCGGGAAAGTCGAGCGCCTTGTGCATCGAGGCCAGCGTCTCGAAGGCGAGGTAGGGGTTGATCGCCTCCGCGCCATAGCCTGCGAGCACCGCGAAATGGTGCACCTCGCGCGGTTCGCCGCTCTCGACGACGAGGCCGACCGAGGTTCGTAGGCCCTTGCGGATCAGGTTGTGGTGCACGGCCGCGCAGGCGAGCGCAGCCGGGATCGCGATCCGGGTGGGGGAGACCAGCCGGTCCGACAGCACGACGATGTTGAAGCCGCCATGGACGGCGGCCTCGGCGCGCTCGCACAGCCGGTCGATCGCGTCGGCCATGCCGGTCGCACCCTTCTCGGCCGGATAGGTCGTGTCGAGGGTGCGGGTCTGGAAATGGCTTTCCGCCAGATCATCGATCGCACGGATCTTCTCCAGATCCTCGTTGGTGAGGATCGGCTGGCGCACCTCGAGCCGCTTCTTCTTCGAAGAGCCGTCGAGGTCGAACAGGTTCGGCCGCGGCCCGATGAACGACACGAGGCTCATCACGAGCTCTTCGCGGATCGGGTCGATCGGCGGGTTCGTCACCTGCGCGAAGTTCTGCTTGAAATAGGTGTAGAGCAGCTTCGACTTGAGCGAGAGCGCCGACAGCGGCGTGTCGGTGCCCATCGATCCGGTGGCTTCCTGCCCCGTGGTCGCCATCGGCGTCAGCAGGAGCTTGACGTCCTCCTGGGTGTAGCCGAACGCCTGCTGGCGATCGAGCAGGCTCGGCTCGCTGCGCGGCCGCGGCGGCGGCGCGTCGGGCAGGTCCTCGAGCACGAGCTGGGTCTTCTTCAGCCACTCCTTGTAGGGATTGGCGGCCGAAAGCTCGGACTTGATCTCCTCGTCGGAGACGATGCGGCCCTGCTCGAGGTCGATCAGCAACATGCGGCCGGGCTGCAGCCGCCACTTGCGGATGATCTTGTCCTCGGGAACGGTGAGCACGCCCATTTCGGACGCCATCACGACGAGGTCGTCGTCGGTCTGGAACCAGCGCGCGGGCCTGAGGCCGTTGCGGTCGAGCGTCGCCCCGATCTGGCGGCCGTCGGTGAAGGCGATCGCCGCCGGGCCGTCCCACGGCTCCATGATGGCGGCGTGGTACTCGTAGAAAGCGCGGCGCTGGTCGTCCATCAGCGGGTTGCCGGCCCAGGCCTCGGGCACGAGCATCATCACCGCATGGGTCAGCGAGTAGCCGCCCTGCACCAGGAATTCGAGCGCGTTGTCGAGGCAGGCGGTGTCGGACTGGCCTTCATAGCTGATCGGCCAGAGCTTCGAGATGTCGTTGCCGTAGAGTTCGCTGTCGACCGACGCCTGACGCGCCGCCATCCAGTTGACGTTGCCGCGCAGCGTGTTGATCTCGCCGTTGTGCGCGACCATCCGGTAGGGATGGCTGAGCGACCAGGTCGGGAAGGTGTTGGTCGAGAACCTCTGGTGGACGAGCGCGAGCGCGCTCTCGAACCGCTCGTCGCGAAGGTCCGGGTAATAGGCCGCGAGCTGGTCGGCGAGGAACATGCCCTTGTAGACGATCGTCCGGCAGGACAGCGACACCGGGTAGTAGCTCGAGCCGCGCGGATCCGCGCCATAGATCTCGTTCGAGACCACCTTGCGCAGGATGAACAGCTTGCGCTCGAAATCGTCCTCGCTCTCGATGCCGGCCGAGCGGGCGACGAAGACCTGCCACTGCGCGGGCTCGGTCGGCTTGACGCTTTCGCCGAGCGAGGAGTTGTCGGTCGGAACCTCGCGCCAGCCGAGGAAGGTCTGGCCTTCGGCCGCGATGACGCGCTCGAACGTCGCCTTGACGTGTGCGACGGTCTCCGGGTCGCGCGGGATGAAGACGTGGCCGACGGCGTAGCAGCCGGGCTCGGGCAGCGCGAAGCCGAGCCGCTCGGCTTCGGCGGCGAAGAACCTGTGCGGAATCTGCACCAGCATGCCGGCGCCGTCGCCGGCGCGCGGATCGGCGCCGACGGCGCCGCGATGTTCGAGGTTCTCGAGGATGCTGATGCCGTGCTCGATGATCTTGTGGCTCTTGCGGCCCTTCATGTCGCAGACGAAGCCGACGCCGCAGGAATCCTTCTCGTTGCGCGGATCGTAGAGACCCTGCGCCTCCGGAAGGCCGTCGAGCACAGTCAGCGCGCGGCCGGTAGCGGCCCCGCTCCGCTCCGCGCCGTCGAACGCGCCGTTCTCGATCATCTTCGTCATGGTCAGCTCCATGATCCCCGGAGGCCGCCCGCCCCCATAGACCGCTTGCATGGCCGGACGGCGCGCCTGATTCCCAGACGACCGAAGCCGCGGCGGCCAAGACCCCACAAGGAGCCCCACCACCGCGCCTCAAGCGCCGATTGAATTTCAGAACCGCGCCGTCACGCAAATGGACAGTCTTGCTGTCCTATCTGGTGATCCGGGACGTATCAGAAAAGGGTTGGCCGGTAAAGCGCCGACGTCAAGGGGCGGCGGCGAGGACGGGCGACGGACGCGAGGCGTTCGGGAGCGCTGGTCGCCGCCATGCTTTGCGCGCGGGGGTGACGGCGAGGGCGCGCTCTGGACATCATCGCCGGCGGTTGCGTATCGGGTCGTGAGCTCGCTTTACAACGCCCGTGACTTCGCAGCTTCGAATGATGGGCTCGATGCGCCGGCTTTTTGTCGCCGCACCATCGTCACCTTAGGATCGCCGCGTCATGAACCTCACCAGCGACAACATCGCGCCGGCCCATCATTCGGTGCTCTCCGCGCTCGGCGCCGTGAACGCCGGCTCGTCCGCGCCGTACGGAAAGGACGAGGTGACCGCTCAGGTCGAGGAGCTGCTCGCCGGGATATTCGAGTGCGAGGTCGGGGTGTTCCTCGTCACAACGGGGACCGCGTCTAACGCCCTGGCGCTGGCGCAGATGACGCCGCCGTGGGGCGCGATCATCGCCCATTCCGAAGCGCACGTGCTTCACGACGAGTGCGGGGCGCCGGAGTTCTTCAGCAATGGCGCGAAGATGGTCGGGCTGCCCGGGGTCGACGGCAAGATCACGGCGGACGGGCTGCGCGCCTTGCTCGCCCGCGATTATTGGACGCCGCCGACCCATGTCACGCCGTCCGCCGTCACGCTGTCGCAGGCGACCGAGGCGGGCACCGTCTACCGGCCGGGCGAGATCGCGGCGATCGCCGAGGTCGCCCGTGACCGCGGTCTGCGGGTGCACATGGACGGCGCGCGGTTCGCGAACGCGGTGGCGGCCGTCGGCGTGTCGCCCGCCGAGATGACATGGCGGGCCGGCGTCGAGGCGCTCTCCTTCGGATTCACCAAGAACGGCGCCATGGCGGCGGAGGCGGTCGTGCTGTTCGCGCCCGACCTCATCCGTAACCTCGCCGAGCGTCGCAAGCGGGGAGGGCACCTCTGGTCGAAGGGCCGCTTCATCGCGGCGCAGGCGGCGGCGCTGCTGGAGGACGGGCTGTGGCTGAAGCTCGCCCATCAGGCGAACGCGCAGGCCGCGCGGCTTGCGCTAGGCCTTGAGGCGCGGGGCCTGAAGACGGCGTTCCCAGTGGAGGCGAACGAGGTGTTCGCGCATCTGCCGGCCGCCACCCACGAAGCGCTGAAGGCGCAGGGGGTCGGCTACTATGTCTGGTCGAGCGATTCGATCGCCCCCCACCGTGCGGGCGGGGCCGACGAGGTGATCGCCCGCCTGATCTGCTCGTTCGCCACCGAGCCCCAGGAGATCGACGCCTTCCTGGCCGCGATCGACGGCGCCGGAGCGCAGAAAAAGGCGTCCCGGTCTCCCGGGACGCCCCTGTTCTAGGATCGGTCCGTCGAGAACCCGATCAGGCGGCCTGCGCCTGCGGCTCGACGACCTTGGCGTCGATCGCCTTCGCCGCGCCGGAGCCGATCGGAATCGAGCGCGGCTTCTTCGCTTCAGGCACCTCGCGGACGAGCTCGACATGGAGCAGGCCGTTCTCGAGGCTCGCGCCGGTCACCTGGACGTGGTCGGCGAGCTGGAAGCGTCGCTCGAAGGCGCGGGCGGCGATGCCCTGATGGAGCACCTCGCTCGTGCGCTCCTCTGCGGCCTTCTCGCCGCGCACGGTGAGCGCGCTCTCGCGCACCTCGATGTTGAGATCCTGCTCGCCGAAGCCGGCGACCGCTATGGTGATGCGGTAGGCGTTCTCGGCGGTGCGTTCGATGTTGTAGGGCGGGTACCCCGGAGCGGCGTTCTCCGAGTTCGCGGCTCCGTCGAGCAGCGCGAACAGGCGGTCGAAACCGACGGTCGAACGATAAAGCGGGGCGAGGTCGTAGCTGCGCATGTCATATCCTCCAAAGAGCGACACGATGTCGGCCCGCCATATGGCCGGGCCGTTTTCAAAGCCGTCGCAGCCGTTTTGGCCTGCGACGAAGCTGAGGTGGTGACGTGCCCGGCGGCGTTCAAGAGCGTGTTCGCGGATCGGAAACGCCCCGTCTGCTAAGACCGTCGGGCGGCCCTCGCGCCGCCTCGCCGAGGCCTGTTCCGATGCCGTCCACGCTGTTTCGACTGAACAGAATGCCGCCGCGTTCGGTGCGCGAGGGACTGGTCGCGGCGCCGGGCCTTGCGCTTCCGGCGGGCGCGAGATCCCGCACGCTGACCTCCGCCGACGGCGTGCTGTTGCGGTCGGCGTTCTGGAAGCCGGACGGCGCCGCGCGCGGCACGGTCTGCCTGTTCCACGGCCGCGTGGAGTTCATCGAAAAATACGGCGAGGTCATAGGCGACCTGCTGGCCCGGGGTTTCGCGGTCGCGACGCTCGATTTCCGTGGGCAGGGCGGCTCGCAGCGGCTGCTGTCGAACCCGCTGAAGGGTCATGTCCGCGATTTCGCCGAGTACCGCGCCGACGCCGAGGCGCTTATGCGTCAGGTCGTGCTCACCGACTGTCCGTCGCCTTACTTCGCGCTCGGCCATTCGATGTCGGCGCCCGTCATCCTGTCGCTCGCGGCCAGGCAGCCGCAGTGGTTCGAGCGCCTCGTGCTGGTCGGGCCGATGATAGGTCTGCCGCTCGCCCGCGCCGGCTTCATCGCGCGCGGCCTCGCGACCGGCCTCGGCGGCGTCGGCTTCGCCGGCGCCTTCATCCCAAGCGGAACCAACCGGGTGATGCCGCTCGGCGCCTTCGAAGGCAATCCGGTGACGTCGGATCCCGCGCGCTACGCGGTGGCCGCCGCCGTGATCACGGAAGCGCCGGAGCTTGCGATCGCCTCGCCGACCATCGGATGGGTCCATGCCGCCTTTCGGGCGATGACGGCGACGGCCTCCCCGGGCGCGCCCGAGTCGTTGCGGACCCCGACGTTGATCATGACGGCGGGCGACGACCGCATCGTCGACGCAGTCGCGAGCGAGCGCTTTGCGCGACGGGTCCGCGGCGGCGGCCATCTGCTGCTGCGCGGCGCGCGCCACGAGATCATGATGGAGCGCGACGAGATCCGCGATCTGTTCTGGGCGGCGTTCGACGCCTTCGTGCCCGGCCGGCGCGAACTGGCCTGAAGACCTGCGTCAGCGCGCCAGCGGGTCGGGGCCGTAGCGGTTCGGCCCGCGCGTGCCACGGGCGAAGCCGAGATAGACGAACAGCGTGAGGCTGACGACGCCGGCGAATACGGAGATCGAGATCGGCGCCAGGCTGAACTCCCCGGCGTAGGAGCCGACCGCCGCCGCGGCGCCGATGGCGAGGCCGACCCAGCCGTTGCGGCCGAGGTCATGGAAACGGCGAACGATCAGGGACGCGCCGGCGAACGCGCCGACGGCGAAGGCGGCGAGCGAGAACAGCAGCACGCCGAACGCGCCGTAGGGCTGACTGATCGCCGCCAGTCCGCCGAGGGCGGCGCATACCGCCGCTGCGGCGATCGATCGAGCCCAGTAGGTCAACCGGGGAAGGCGGCCCGAGAAGGACAGATAGTTCCGAGCGAGCCGCGAGAGCATTCGGATCGAACCGGTTTAGCGCCGCGCCAGGCGCTCGATCGCAGCGTCGTGCAGGCGCCTGTCGCCCGCGGCGACGATCCTCCCGCCGTTCGTCGCCGGCCCTCCGTCCCAGGTCGTGATGACGCCGCCGGCGCCTTCGACGATCGGAATCAGAGCGACGATGTCGAAGGGCTTCAGGTCGGCTTCGATGATCAGGTCGACATGGCCGGACGCGAGCATGGCGTAGGCGTAGCAGTCGGCGCTCCAGCGGGTCAGCTTGACCTCGCCTGCGACGCCGTCGAACGCATCGCGCTCGTCGCCCGTGAACATGGTGGGCGATGTCGACATCAGCATCGCGTCGCCGAGGGTCTTGCAGGGCCGCGTCCGCAGCGTCCGATCGCCGCCGCGCCCGCGATAGGTCGCGCTCATGCCGTCGCCGGAGAAGCGCTCGCCGATGAACGGCTGGTGCATCAGGCCGAAGCACGGCGCGCCGCCGCGCATCAGGCCGATCAGCGTGCCCCAGACCGGCATGCCCAGGATGAAAGAGCGGGTGCCGTCGATCGGATCGAGCACCCAAACGAACTCGGCGTCCTTCGACTCGTCGCCGAACTCCTCGCCGATCACGCCATGTTCGGGAAAGGTGTCGCGGATCAACGTCCGCATCACGCTCTCGCCGGCGCGGTCGGCGGCGGTGACCGGGTCGAACACCGCGCCGCGGCTCTTGTCCTCGACCCCGATCGAGGTGCGGAAGAAGGGAAGGATCGCCTCGCCGGAGGCGATCGCAAGGCGATCGACGAATGCTGCGAAATCAACGGCCGTCATGCGGATGAAGCTCCCGATCGCGACGCGATTCGGCGCAGACCCGCGCCGTGTATATGGCCGTTACCCCGTCATGCTGCGGCGCGCAAAAAAATCGCCGGATAATGCGACAGGCGGTCGCATCCGGCGATGATCGAGATTAGCACTTGCTTTTTGTGCGGCGCGGCCGCATCTTTTTGCAGCGCGGCATTGCGATCTTCCATCGCAGCGCCGCTGCCCTCCTTGGGCGTTTCCTCCCTAGACTTAAGGGCCGTTCGCTTTCGCGGGCGGCCCCTTTTTTTGGTCTTAGGTCCAGGCGACGGGACATTGTCCCCATCCCGACGGCATTGCAAGGATTTTCCTATCAGACGATAGGAGCAGGGTTGACGGCTACTCGGCGGCCAGCCGCGAGCCGCCGAGCGCCGCGAACGGCGCCGTCGCGATCTGCTCGACGAAGCGCGAGAGATTGGCCTGCAGGGTTGCGAAGCCCGCAGTCTTCGCATGGGTCTCCTCGTTCATGTAGAGCGCGCGGTTCACCTCGATCTGCAGCGCGTGGAAGCCGCTCGCCGGCGCGCCGTAATGCTCGGTGATGTAGCCGCCGGCGTAAGGCCTGTTGCGGACCACGACGAAGCCGAGGTCGCGCAGCGCCTGTTCGGCGAAATCGACGATCGCCGGCGAGCAGCTCGAGCCGTAGCGGTCGCCGAGCACCACGTCGGCGCGCGGCCGGTCGTCCCGAACGAGCCCGATGGACGGCATCGAGTGGCAGTCGATCAACACGGCGACCCCGTGCAGCCGGTGCGCGCGGGTGATCAGCCGCCGCAGCGTGCGGTGATAGGGCTTGTAAATGCACTCGATGCGGTCGAGCGCCTCCGCCACCGGCAGCCGGCCGCCATAGATCTCCTGCGCCTCGCCGACGATCCGCGCGATGGTGCCCAGTCCCCCGGCGACCCTGAGCGAGCGGGTGTTGGCGAAGGGCGGCAGACGCCCCTCGAACATGCGCGGGTCGAGCTCGTAGGGCTCGCGGTTGACGTCGAGGAAGGCGCGCGGGAAATGCGCGCGCATCAGCGGCGCGCCGCTCAGCGGGGCCGCGGCGAACAGTTCGTCGACATAGGCGTCCTCGGAGCGCCGCAAAGCCCGCGCGTCGAGCCGCGACGCGGCGAGGAAGCTCTCGGAATAGCGCGCTCCCGAATGCGGCGAGTTGAACGTCGCCGCGGCGGGATTGCCGCGCGGCTCGACGACCTCGAAAGCCGCTTCGTTCGTGTCCCTATCGTCCAACCACGACACCTTCCCGCAAAGGCGTTATCCCTGCCGCGAACCCGATTGTTGCCCGCCTGCAAGCCTCGTGTCCATCGCCGCCGCGGCGGAAACGATCTGTTTACCAAAGCGCCGCCTTATGGAATGAATCTCAGTCGTCGCGCGACCAGCCAGGCTTCCCGGACCCGTGATCCCCACCTCAAAAATCCTCCTCGCCGAAGACGACGACGACATGCGTCGCTTCCTCGTGCGCGCGCTCGAAAATGCGGGCCACACCGTGGTCTCCTTCGACAACGGGCTTTCCGCCTATCACAGGTTGCGCGAAGAGCCGTTCGAACTGCTTCTGACGGATATCGTGATGCCGGAGATGGACGGCATAGAGCTCGCGCGGCGCGCGACCCAGCTCGATCCCGACATCAAGGTGATGTTCATCACGGGCTTCGCCGCCGTCGCGCTGAACCCTGATTCGCAGACCCCCAAGGACGCTAAGATCCTGTCAAAGCCGTTCCACCTGCGCGAGCTGGTGACTGAAGTCGACAAGCTGCTGGCGGCCTGAGCGATCCCGCAGCTGACGGCCCGCGACCTCGTTCCGCCGGCTTTGCTGGTCGCGGCGCTGCTGGCCTGGGCCACGGGCGCGCTCGACCGGATCGGCCTCGAGGGGGCGGGCGAAGGGCTCGGAATCGGCGCCGCGGTCTGCGCGCCGCTCTGGCTGCTCAGCCTCTATCGCCGCAGCCGCGGCGGCCGCCGGAACGGCGAGCCCTGATAGGCCGCCGCGCTTGCCAGCCGTCCGGCTATCCGATATAGCCGCGCACTCTTCGGGGGCTGTCCCGCAGCCTCCCGATCACTGAAAATGCGCGGGCCTCAAGCCTTCGCTACGGGCGTGTAGCTCAGCGGGAGAGCACTACCTTGACATGGTAGGGGTCACAGGTTCGATCCCTGTCACGCCCACCACTCATTCTTCAGGGGTTTCCGGATTTTCCGGAGACCCCTTTTTCTTTTGGCGCCGAAGAGGCCGCGAAAACCCGTCGTCAGCCGGCCGCGCCTGCCGCCGGACCTCGGGATGACGACGGCCGTGGACGTCCAGCAGGACTTGGGCGACACGCCGAAGCGCCCTGCGGCGTCCGTGATCGGCGCGCCGCGCCGCATCGCCAAGAGTCCGCTCGCCGCGCCAGTGCGCGAGATGCCGAATCGGATGGGCGGCGGGCCCGGACTCGGCCGCCTTCGCGAGTGGTCCGCGCGGCGCGCCGGGCGTTTTCTTCGCCGTTCCGAGATTAACGCTGCGCGTAGCGGATACGGCTCTCTCGCGCGCTTTGCCCTTTCATCTTCGGCCCGACGCGCAATATGCCTCGTCACGAATGAACGCCGTCGGATGCGCTTGCGCGACCTCCCGATGGCTGACCAAAGGTGTGTCATGAACAAGCTTTCCAACCTTATCCTCGCCGGCGCCTGCTCGCTCGGAATGGCGTTCAGCGCTATCCCGGCCGAAGCGGCCTCCGGCGCTCCCGCGACGATAGCCGGCGTTCCGATGGATCAGATCCAGACGGTCGATCACCGGCGCGGCGGCGGTCGCGGCGGCCATGGCGGTTGGGGAAACCATGGCGGCGGCCGCCACCACGGCGGCTGGGGCGGAGATCGCCATCGCGGCTATTACGGTCGCGGCTATGGCGGACATCACCGCAGCCACACCGGCCGCTATGTCGCCGCCGGCGTCCTCGGTCTGGCCGCAGGCGCAGCGATCGCGGGCAGCAACCGCGGCCATAACTGCCGGTACGTTCGGAATGGTCGGGCTTACTATCGTCCCTGCTGATATCTGGCGAAGGACCCTGCGCCGCTCGATCCCGGATCGGGCGGCGCCTTCTGTCCGGGCCTCGCGCCTCACGTCCATCGTGAGATGCGCGGCTCAGGCGCACGGCTGAATAGGTCGTCGCGAAGCTGCGGCGGGTCGAGGTGACGGCGCGGCCTCCACGGCGCTATTCGGGGACGCCCGCGAAGGTGGCCGCCGCGGATGTCTTCCGCAGATGGTGGAGGGGCACGATCGCGAAGGCGGAGGGGTCCTCTCCCGTGAGCGCGACGCGCCGCACCGGGACGCCATACATGCGCGCGAGATTGGTCTCGTCGACGACCGTTTCCGCGGGGCCTTCGACATGGATGCCGTCCGGAAACAGCAGCAGAGCCCGGTGGGCGACGGCGAGCGCGTGCTCGGGATGGTGCGTCGTGAACAGGATCGAGAGCCTTCGCTCGCGCGAGAGCCTGCCCATCAGACGCAGCACGACCCCCTGATTGGCGAGATCCAGCGCCGAGGTCGGTTCGTCGAGGACGAGCGTTGCCGGATCGCTGGCGAGCGCGCGGGCGAGCAGCACGAGTTGTCGCTGACCACCGCTGAGCCGATCGTAGCGCTGCCCGGCGATCGAGGAGAGGCCGACCTCATCGAGACACTCCTGGGCGCGCGCCGTATCCCTGCGAGCTGGAGCCTCGAAGCGCCCGAGGAAACGGCTGCGGCCGAGCAGGACCATGTCCAGAGCCGTGAGGCCCTGATCGGCGGCCAACGCCTGCGGAACATAGCCGACCGCATCTGACCCGATCCGTTCGCCCTCCCGCGGCGCCAGCGTGCCGCACAGGACGCGCAGCAGCGTCGTCTTGCCCGTTCCGTTAGGACCGAGGATCGCGGTGATCTGCGACTGCGCCGGGGCGAGGGAGAGGCGCCGGAACAGCCAGCGCGAGGGCTGGAACGAGTGGCCTACGTCCCGAAGCGCGATCATCACGCCGCGCCCGCCGCGTTCCGGCGCAGCAGATAGGCGAAGACCGGAGTGCCGACGATCGCCGTGACGATGCCGACCGGGATCTCCGCGGGCGTCAAGTCGCGCGCCAGCGTGTCCGCGATCACGAGGAAGGTCGCCCCCATCAGGGCGGCGACGGGCAGCAGACGGCGATGGTCGGCTCCCACGATCATTCGGGCGAGATTCGGAATGACGAGCCCCACCCAGCCGATCGTGCCGCTGACGGCGACCTGAGCGGATATCGCGAGGCAGGCGGCCGCGAGCAGCACCAGCCGGTCGCGGACCGGATCCACGCCCAGCGTGCGCGCCTCCTCGTCGCCGAGGGCGAGCACGTTGACGCGCCAGCGCATGCCCAGCATCACGATCCCGGCCAGCGCGGTGCACCCGACGACCAGGCCGAGCTTGGGCCAGGTCGCGGAGGCGAAGCTGCCGAGCAGCCAGAACACGACGCCGGGCAGCTTGGTCTCGGGATCGGCGACATAAGTCACGAGGCCGACCAGCGCGCCGCAGAAGGCGCTCACCACCACTCCTGCAAGCACGAGCGTGAGAACCGGCGAGAGGCCGTCGCTGCGGTGGATGGCGAGCACGGCGGCGAGCGCCAGCGCGGCCCCTGCGAAGGCGCCGAACTGGACGCTCAGGCCGAAGTCGAGGAACAGGATCGCGGTCACTCCGCCGAGCGCGGCTCCGGACGCGGCGCCGATCGTCTGCGGGCCGACGAGCGGATTGCGGAAAAGTCCCTGCAGAACCGCGCCGCTCAGCGAGAGACCGGCGCCGGCGGCCGCCGCCGTCAGCACGCGTGGCAGCCGCACGACCTCGACCACGATCCGCTCCGTCGGAGACCAGACCGGCGAGACCTCGGCGATCCGCGCCGCCAGGATCGCGAGCACATGGTCGATCGGCACCGGATAGCGTCCGGCCGTCACGGACCAGAGAAGCGCCGCAATCAGCGCCGCGAACAACGCGACGACGAGGGTCGCCTGCCGCGTCCCGCCGACCGCCGGCGCGGTCCCTCCGGAGACGAGCCCGCCTTGGCTCATCGCGTCAAATACCGTTCGTAGCCGGCCGAGGTGCGATTTTCCTTCGCGAACAGGACGCCGTCGATCTCGTCGTCGCTCAGGGCGTGGCCGTAGAGGAAATCGAACCAGCCGCGCATCGCGCCGCGCAGATCTTTCGCCGGACCTCCGGGATGGAGCAAACCGGCCAGCCAGATCCAGGTCAGGGCCGACTCCTGGCTAGGCGGATCCCAGCGATAGCCGCCGAGCGGCATCCGGTAAACGCGCCGCGACCTGACGGCCTCGACGTCCTGCCAGCGGGGATCGGCGTAAAGATCGGCCGGCATGACCGTGTCGAAATTGCCGAGCAGAACGACCTGCGGGTTCCAGGCGAGGATCTGCTCGATGTTGACCGTCGCGGACGACGGACCGCCAGCGGCGACGTTCGCGCCGCCCGTCAGCCGGATGTAGAAGTCGTTGTACGAGCCGCGACCCGAGGCGCGATAGGCGTCGGAGGCGCGGGCGAGATAGAGCACGCGCGGTCTGCGGGCGTCGTCGAGGCCGGCGAAAGCCGCCTTCATGCTCTCGAGTTCGCGGCCCTGCCGCTCGTTCAACTCGCGCGCCCGCGCCTCCTGGCCGGCGACGAGCCCCATCATCCCGATATAACCCGCCATGTCTTCCTGCGAGCCATAGCGCATGCCGAGCGCCTTGAGGCCCACGCGCTCCAGCGAGGCCAGCGCGTCGTCGCCGGCGGCCGCCCATGCGAAGACGGCGTCGGGGCGCAGCGCCAGAATGCTCTCGACGTTTGGCGCGGTTCCCGCCCCCAGGGTGATGTTCGTCGCGATGCGCGCGTAGCCCGGGAACAGCTTGCCGAGGACGCCGTCCCGCATTGCCGCCGCGGAGGCCGCGTTCATGCCCGCGACGCCGCGCTCGCCTCTGTTGATGGCGATATAGGTTGAGGCGGCCGGCATGGGCAGGAAAACGGCGCGTTCGGCCGGCTTTTCGAAGATGAAGCTTGCGCCGCGTTGGTCGGTCACTTCGACCGCGCGCGCGGGAACGCTCGCCGCTGCTGCGAGCGCGAGCGCGAGGGCGAACCGGCGGGGCGGCCGCCTGCACGGCGTGGCCTCGATCGTGGGGCGTTTCAGCGCCGCCTGCAGGCCAAGCGTCATGTCGCGTGTCATCCAGAAAGCCGGTCGCCATCGCGCGGCGACCGGAAGAAGCCGTTCTGTGTGAGTCCAATGTGCGCAAGTCCACAAGAGCGATAATGACGCAGCCAGCATGTTGTAATTATTCTAGTTAAATATACTTGGAATACGCTTGCTCTGTATATCGAGTATGCATAAGAAATCAGGCGCGTGATCGCCCCTGGAACACTGTATTATGCACAACTGCACATTGAAATATTTTGATATTGCCGACGATCTGGCGAGGACGTCGTGTAAAGGTGACGGGCGTCGTGTGGTGATTTTGAGGTGTTCGGCCTCGTTGTTCGCTCTCACGACGGCTTTGTCGCTGCCCGGGCCGGCTCTGGCGCAGAGCGCGACGTCGGCCGAGACCGTCGAGCTTCCGGCGATCGAAGTGTCGGGCGAGCGGAAGAGTGAGCGCGATTCTCTGCAGCCGCGCGGCGGCAGTCTTCCGCAGCCGCAGACTCTCAATCGCCAGATCACGCAGAGCGCCACCGTGGTCGACCGGGCCCAGATTGAGCAGACGTCTCCAACCGGCCTGCTCGACATCCTCGCCACGGTGCCCGGAATCTCGGTGGCGCGGGCGGGAGGCATCGGCGGCCAGATTTATCTGCGGGGGTTCAGCTCGAACAATTTTCGCTCGCCGCTCTTTGTGGACGGCCAGCGCTTCCGCGGCCGCAACACCCTGCAGCTCAACTATTTCTCGCCCGGTGAGATCGAGCGGGTCGAGGTGATCCGAGGGCCTGCCTCCGTGCTCTACGGCAGCGAGGCGCTGACCGGTCTCGTCAATATCGTGACCCGCACTCCCAGCGGCGATCCGAGCGGCCCCTTCCGGATCACGCATGGCGGCTCTTCGGCCAGCTTCGGCACCGCCGCAAAATCGGTGGCGACGGACAACTGGATCGAGGGCGCGGGCGGCGGCTTCGACTATCTTGCGAGCGTCAGCGGCCGCTGGGGCGACGATTACCACACGCCGCTCGGCAAGGCGCCCAACAGCGACTACAAGAGCCTCGGCGGCAGCCTGAAGCTGGGATACACGCCCACCGCCGGACAGCGGTTCGAACTCGCGTTGCGCCACTACACCGAGGAGGACGGCCGCGCCGGCGGCGTCGGCGGGGCTCCCGGAGCGCCCTACCTGAAAGTCAGGCAGAGCCCGAACGACGTCACGATGGGCCGGCTGTCCTACACCGGCGAATTCGACGGGCCGGTCAAGAAGGTCGAGGCGTCAGTCTACGCAAACTACTACGACACCACGCTCAAGACGAACAGCAACACGATCAACGCCGATGGGATCACGACGCGCCACGTCTCTTCCGGAAGTCATGTCATCGGCCCGCTCGTGTTCGGCGGCCGCGCGGTTGGAACGATCCCGTGGAGCTTCGGAATCGGCGACGTCAAGACGCTGATTGGCGTCGACGCCTTCAAAGAAAATCGCCCGGGGTCCAAGGGTTGGTCACGCGTAACCACGTTTGATCCGGGGACCGGCGCGACGACCGGCGTCACCTTCTCGGGCAAGGCCAAGAACGGGCCGGATACGACGCAGGCCAACGCCGGCGTCTTCATGCTGAACGAATGGACGCCCGTGGAGCCGCTGACGCTCTCCGCTGGCCTGCGCTACGACTGGTTCCACACCACGTCCGAACTCTCGCCGCTGCCGGCTTCGGTCCGGCCCGCCTTCGTCGGCAACAACACGACCGACGGCCACGCGCCGACTGGAAGCATAGGCGCTGTATTCCGTATCCTACCCAACGTCGATCTTCTCGCCAGCGTGGCGACATCCTTCAGAGAGCCGACGAACTCCGAGATGTACGCCTTTTCGGCGACGACGATTCCCAATCCTTCGCTGAAGCCCGAGAAGGGTTTGACCTATGAAGGCGGCGTCCGCTTCCACACCGACGACGCGGAACTGAAGGTCACGGCGTTCGACAGCCATTACAGGAACTTTCTCCAGACCATCGCGGTCAGTTACAATGGAGTCTCGGGCTTCACCCAAAGCCAGAACATCGGCAAGGCGGAAGTCAGGGGCATCGAGGCCGAGGGAACCTGGCAGGCGACCCGGACCATCAACCTCTTCGCCTCGCTTACCTATTTGCACGGCGACAACAAGACTGCCGGCACGCCGCTTCCATTCCTTGCGCCTTGGCGCGGCCGGGTCGGCGCGCAGTACGCCGCGCCCGACGCGTCCTATTCGGTCATGGCGGTGGTCGACTGGGCGACGCGCAAAACACGCATCGTCCCCGCTCAGGAATTCGAAACGGCAGGCTATGCGGTTCCGAAGGTATATACGACGCTGAATCTCGGAAATATCGTCTCCCCGCAGCTCGGAGACACCAAGCTTATCCTCGGCGTGGAAAATGTATTCGATAAAAAATACGCCGATGCATCGACATTCGTGAACGTAGCCTATGATCGGAGCCTGACCAATCCGCTGATCGAGGTCGGCAGGAACTTCACCTTCAAGCTGCAGCACACGTTTTGACGAGCCGACGGTCCGGCTGCCGGAACGGAACCCCGCCCGCCTGGAGAAACGACAGGTGACGACGTTCCCGCCGGTCAGCTCCGTTATCACGATCCAGGGCGAGGAGGAGCCGATCGCAATCGGCTTCTCGGCGGTGGCCGCCTATCACGGTCAGGCAGCGCTCGCGATGCTCGCCGTGACGTTCCAGGCCCTGAAGACGGCGATCGCCCTGCTGTCGCCTGAAGCGCCGCCGCGCCGCGACGATATTTCGATCGTCAGCGGCCATCCCGGACCGGGGGTGCGCGACGCGTTTGAATTCGTCGCGCGGGCCGTGACGCGCGGCGCTTATGCGGTCGACCGTTCGCTGCCGGAGGCGCGGCTCGCGCCGGGCTTCGATATCTCCTACAGCTTCCGCATCACGATCGGCGGCAGAACGGCCGAGCTCGCCCTCCGGTCCGACGCTCTGCCGGAGCGCTTCTTCTCCCTCAACTTCACGCCCGACCGCAGCACAGACGAAAACGCTGAACTGAGCCGGCTGAAACGCGCCATCGCGGCCGACGTTCTCGCCGGGCCGGCCCACGCTCTCTTCGACGTCAGGATCGTGTCCTGATCCGGCCCGCTCTCTATTTCACCTTCGGGCATCCCGACGGCTCCGGGGAAGCTCTGGCGAACCGCGAGGAAGCCCGCGGGCTGATCGAGCGCCGCAGTCTCTACGACTTCGACGAGACCGATCTCGACCGCTATCGCGCGCTGCTGATCGGCATGCACGCCGACCAGCGCTTCCTGGCCAGCCGAGCCGAACGGATCGCGTCTTTCCTCGACGCCGGCGGCACGGTCGTCGCCAACGGCCACGTCGCCTATCCTTTCCTGCCCGGGATCGACTCCGCGAGAACGTCGCCGAACTCCCGACTGGACGATCTGCGCATCCTGAGGCTCGCGTCCCACCCGATCTGGGAGGGCGTCTCCGGAGAGGACCTGACCTTCCGGAAGGGCGTCGCGGGCTTTTACGGGCGCGCCTGGCACGAGCCGCCGCCAGGCGCGCTCGTCGTCAACGCCGTCGGTGCGCCGGAGCGCGCGCTCGACATCCTCTATCCCGTCGGCCATGGGCGCGTCCTGCTCCATGGCGGCAACGACCTCTGGCAGTTCGGCGCGATGGACTCGACGGCGCGCCTCGCGCCGCAGTTTCTGGAATGGCTGCTCGCGCCGGAGGACAGGTCGTGAAGCTCGCCGTGCTCGACGGAGGCGCCTTCTACCATCACGCGACCATCTACGGCCCGCGCTATCGAGACCTGTTCGACCGGCCGATCTACATGCGCGACCTGACGCCCGACGACCTCACCGACGTGGGAGTCCTGATCGTGCCGGATCGGATCAACCCCGACGTGCTGAGGGCGAAAAAGGACGTCCTCACGAACTTTCTCGATCGGGGCCGGACGCTCATCGCGCTCGGCGAGAACCAGGTCGAGACCTGGCTGCCGGGGGTCGGCTGGTCGCCCCGCCCGACGAATTTCTGGTGGTGGCTCGACGAGAACGCGGAGCCCGAGCAGCGCCTTGTCGAGCCGGCGCATGAGTTGTTTGTAGCCGTGCCTTTCGCCGACGCCATCTGGCACTACCATGGCGTGTTGACGCCGCCGGCGGGAGCCCGAACGCTGATCGACGTGCCCGCCGATCCCGAAGGCCGCGACGAAGGCGGAGCGCTGCTCTATGACGACCAGGCGAGCTTCGCGGGTCGGGCGATCGTCTCGACGCTGGACCCCTTCTATCATCACGGCAGCAGCTTCATGCCGGCGACGACGCGCTTCCTCGATGGCTTCCTGCCCTGGGCCCAGAGGCTCGCGTCAGCGGTCTCAGAAATTCCCGGCGCCGGCGCCGAAGATGAACTTGCCTGACGTCCCGTCGTCGAGCGTGAACGTCCCCTGTCCGCTCGAGCCGCTGGAATCGCGCTTGGCGACGATGGTCCCCTTGCGGCCGTTGCTGCAGGCGACCTGAGCCCTGATGTTCGGATCGACCGGCCGCGTGTCGAACACGCCGTCGCATTTGATCTTGCCGTCGGTAAAGGTGAACCGAGATCCAGGCTTCGCGCCTGGCGCCGCGGAGCCGGTGAACACATGATTCTCGCCGCTGATCGCAACAAGCGGAATGGACGATGCGCAGCCCGCCAGGAGCCCTGCAAGCACTACGGCGCTGAAACGAACCTTCACGGGCGCTCCCCTCCTCAATCACGCGATCCATGGCGCGGGCGGGCGCCCGCCCGCGCAGAAAACGCCCAGTAACACAAGGTCCGCCTCCGCCACACCTACGTTGCGGTCGCGGCCACGACGGGCGTCAGCGCGAACAGGCTGGCCGCCGCAGCAGCTTCGAGACTTGGACCGTTTTTCCCACGAACCGCGATACGTCACGGCGCGCGGTCGGCCTGCTGCGGCCGGATGGCGTTTCGGCGTCGCGCATTCTTTCCCTTCGCTCTGATCGCACCGCGAAACTCGTCCCGCTGCTCATGGATCGAGGCTATGACGCGACCCAGCGGGACGCCCAGCTCCACGAGCACGAGTTCCGAGAGGTGCAGGCTGGGTTCAACGTCAATCGGCACCGCGTCCGTCACGCCGAACCGATAGAGCCGCTTCGCCACGGCGAGATCCCGAGCGCGCGCGAAAATCGGCAGCGTGGCGTTCTCCGACCTGACGCCAGCGACGATCGCCTTCGCCGTCTCGGGGGATGTCGGCGTGACCACCAGGGCCCGGGCGTCTGACAGCCCGCAACACCGCAGCATCTCCGGGTTGGTGGCGTCGCCATAGAAAACGCGCGCTTCCGCTTGGCGCCGCGCCCGCCTGACGACGCGTATGTCGTCATCGATCGCGATGAAGGACACGCCATGGCGCGCGAGCATTCGAGCCACGAGGACACCTGTGCGGCCATAGCCAGCAATCACCACAGCCGCCTCCGCTCCGCCATCCGCCGGACCAAACACGGGCGCTTTCGTCTCCCCCGCCGTCCTCGCGAAATGGCGCTCCGCCAACGCCACGAGGAAGGGAATCGTCAGCATCGAGATGGTGACGGCGGCCGTCGCGGTCGCTGCGACGTCAGGCGGCAAAATGTGACCCGAGATCGGGGCGCTCAGGAGGACGAAGGCGAACTCGCCTCCGCCGGCGATGGTCAGGGCGGTCTCGCCTGCGGAAGCGCGGGACAGGCTGAAGCCTCTCGCCGCCAGGAACACCACGGTCGCTTTCGTAGCGATCAGTCCGATGGCGATCATGAGCGTGGCGGTCAGAGACGCGTAGACCCGCGCCAGATCCATCGTCGCTCCGACGGACAGGAAGAACAGCCCGAGCAGCAGGCCCTTGAAGGGATCGATCAGAGCTTCAATCTGGCGCCGGAACTCGGTCTCTGCGAGCAACAGGCCCGCGACGAACGCTCCAAGAGCCATCGATTGCCCGGCCGCAGCCGTGACGAAGCTGGTTCCCAGAATCACCAGCAGACAGGCCGCCATGAACAGCTCAGGGCTGCGCGCCGCGGCGACCCAGCCGAAGAGCGGCCGCAGCGCCAACTGGCCGAACGCCACCAGGGCGGCGACGGCGATCACCCCGGGGCCAAGCGTCTCGATCAGTCGAATCCCGACCGGTCCCTCTGAGCTCAGGAGGGAGACCATGAACAGCAGCGGCGCTACGGAAAGATCCTGGAACAGAAGTATGGCGAAGCTCGTGCGTCCGGCGACGGTCTGAAGACGCCCCCGCTCGGCCAATGTCGGCAGCGCGATCGCCGTCGAGGAAAGGGAGCCGGCGGCGCCGAGGACAACCGCGGACGAAGTGGGTTGGCCGAGAATATAGGCGAGTAGGCCGAGCGCGACGGAGCACGACAGAACCTGCAGGGCGCCGAGGCCGAACACCATTCGCCGCGCGAGCCAGAGCCGCGCTGCGGAAAGCTCCAGCCCCACCATGAACATGAGAAACACAACGCCGAGCTCCGCGAGCGCGCCGATGTCCTCCCCGTTGTTGATCGTGAAGGGAGCGATCCAGGGCGCTTCGCTTTCGAGCCCCCCGAGACCAAACGGGCCAAGAGCCAGTCCGGCCAGGAGAAATCCATGGACCGGACTCAATTTGAGCTGCTTGAAGAGCGGCACGACGACGCCGGCGACCGCTAGGAATACAAGAGTTTCGGAATAGTAGTGGCTGAAGTAGATTTCCACGGAATCCCCGTTCACTGCGACGGTCGGCGCCAATTCAAGGCTGAACTATGCGGACACGACGGCTGCGAAACTCGGCGTAGACGTCGTCCGTCTGATCTCCCGACGCCCCGGCTGAAGCGCGATTCTCGCCGTCTTCGGATGACCGCCGCGATATCCTCCGCCCTGTTCCCAACTGTTCTCAAGGAACCCATGTTCCGGATCAAAGGGGGCGGGTCATGGGCGCAGCCGAGCCGACAAGGGTAGGCGACCGCGGGTCGGCCGTCGACGGGGGGCGGCATGCGGGCGGCGATCCGAGAGACGCGATCAAAGCGTTGATCGCATAGCGGAAGCGGAGGCGAGGGCGCTCTTCACGCGCAGGACGTCGCTCGGCCCCGTCTTTAGGGGGCTACCCTTGTGACGTTCCCTGAGCAAAGATCCTCGGGGAGGCTCAGGATCAAGAGCCGTCAGAGAGCGGCCGTGGGATCCTCCGGCTCCGCGTGAAGGTGGCCGCACAGCGAATGGTCGCCTAGCACCTCGATCACACGGCACTCCCGGATCGAGCCGTGGCGGCAGTCCCCCAGCATGCGTTCCAGTTCGGTCTCGAGCGCCTTGAGCCTGACGATCCTCCTCTGGACCGCGACCAGCTGCTCCTTCGCGATGCGGTCCGCGTCGAAGCAGGATCGATCCGGATCGTCCGACAGCGCAAGCAATTCGCGGATCGCGTCGAGCGCGAATCCCAGTTCACGGGCGTGCCGGATGAAGGCGAGGCGCGTCGCGTGTCGGTCACCATAGGCCCGCTGGTTGCCGGCGGACCGCGCTGGCTCCGGCATCAGCCCGATCGACTCGTAATACCGTATCGTCGGAATCTTGGTTCCAGTCATGGCGGCCAGATCGCCGATCGACCGTCGCCCGGAGTCAGCTCGGTTCTTCGTCATCGAAATGCCTCTTGCAGCTCTAGCCGCTAGAGGTCGTATCACCGTCTCTCGAAATCAATCGCCGGGGAGGCGGACATGGATCGAGCGGCGACGCTCTCGACCGAGCGACATGTTTGGTTCCGGATCGAAGGCATGGATTGCGCGAGCTGCGCGGCGAAGATCGAGACGGTGGTCAAACGCCGTCCGGGAGTTCGCGACGTCGCGGTGAACGTGACCATGGGGCTGGTCGATGTGACGACCATCGCCGATGGACCCGACGACGGCCTCGCCGCATCGATCCGCGGCCTGGGCTTCGGCGTCCGTCCGGTCGCTCCGCAGACCGCGGTCGTCGCCCAGCCCGAGATCGGCGGCTGCTGTGCTCACGATCACGATCACAAGGACCATGGCGTTGGTCACGCCACGCACGATCATGAACCGGCGCAAGCCGGCGCGCCGGACCTTCACGCCGGGCATAACCATGCCGTGGATCCGGACGAGGGCAATGACGCCAAGCGCTGGTGGCAGAAGACGAAGGGCCGGCTTGTCCTGGCGCTTGCCGCGGTCCTTGGCGCTGCATGGCTGATGAGCCTGGCGGAGCCGGCCTATTCGCGCTGGATCTTCACGGCCGCCGCCTTGGTTGGCGTCGTCCCGTTCTCCAAGCGCGCCTTCACGATGGCTCGAGCGGGCTTCCCGTTCTCGATCGAGACGTTGATGTCGGTGGCCGCCATCGGCGCCCTCTTCGTCGGCGCGGCGGAGGAGGCCGCGGTCGTCGTGTTTCTGTTCGCGGTCGGAGAACTCATCGAGGGTATCGCAGCCGGCAGCGCCCGCTCCGGCATTCGCGGGCTCGCCAAACTGATGCCCAGCACGGCGGTGATCGAGGAGAACGGCGCTCTGCGTACGGTGGAGGCCGCCAGCCTGCGGCCTGAACAGACGCTCGTGGTGCGCGCCGGCGACCGGATCGCGACCGACGGCGACATCATCGACGGCACGTCCGACATTGATCAGTCGGCGATCACCGGAGAATCCGCGCCCGTGACGCGCGGCCCCGGCGACGCCGTGTTCGCCGGTAGCGTCAACGCCAATGCGACACTGAAGGTCAGGGTGACCCGCACTGTCGCGAACAACACGATCGCCCGCATTATCGATGAGGTGCAGAGCGCGCAGTCGAAGAAAGCGCCCACGGCGCGCTTCATCGACGACTTCAGCCGTTGGTACACGCCCGCTGCGATGGCGGCGGCGGGGGTCGTCGCGCTGGCGCCGCCGCTGCTGTTTGGCGGCGACTGGACGACCTGGGTCTATCGTTCGCTCGCGCTGCTGCTGATCGCCTGTCCCTGCGCGCTGGTGCTGTCCACCCCCGCCGCGATCGCATCCGGCATCGCCGCCGCCGCTCGGCGTGGGCTGCTGATCAAGAGCGGCGCTGCGCTCGAGGCCCTCGGACGCGTCAAGACCGTCGCGTTCGACAAGACCGGCACGCTGACCGCCGGCGAACCGCGCGTCACCGACGTGATCGCGCTTGGCGCAACCGAACCGGAGGTCGTCGGGCTCGCCGCCGCAGTCGAGAGCGCGTCGAGCCATCCGATCGGTCGCGCGATCCTCGATCGCGCCGAAGCGCTTGGCGTCGCCGTGGCGGAAGTCGCCGAGGCGGCGGCGGAGCCGGGGCGCGGCGTTTCCGGCCGTGTGGCGGGGCGGCTGATCCACGTGCTTGCGCCGCGCGCCGCCGGAAATCGGCTCGGCGCCGAGGCGTCGGCGCGCATCGCCGAGCTTGAAAGCGAGGGCAAGACCGTCGTCGTGGTGGCTGACGACGCCTCGGCGCTCGGCCTGATCGCCGTGCGCGACGAGCCGCGCTCCGACGCCGCCGCGGGACTCTCGGCGCTGAAGGCGATGGGCGTGCGGAGCCTGATGTTGACCGGCGACAACGCCCGCACTGCGGAGGCGATCGCCGGAGGGCTTGGGCTCGAGGCCCGCGCCGACCTCATGCCCGCGGACAAGCTCGCGGCAATCGAGGCGTTCAAGAAGGACGGCCCGATCGCGATGATCGGCGACGGCATCAATGACGCGCCGGCGCTGGCGGCGGCGAACGTCGGCGTCGCCATGGGCGGCGGCACGGAGGTGGCGCTGTCCACAGCAGACGCAGCATTGCTCGGAGGCCGTGTAACCGGCGTCGCCGACCTCATCTCCATCTCGCGGGCGACGCTCCGCAACATCCATCAGAACGTCGCGATCGCGCTCGGTCTGAAGGGTGTGTTCCTCATCACAAGCATCTTGGGCGTCACGTCGCTCTGGATGGCGATCCTGGCGGACACCGGCGCCACCGTCCTCGTCACGGCCAACGCGCTTCGGCTATTGGCGCTCGCAAAAGTTCCGGGAGATCGGCTCGACCGCAGTCGCACGCCGACATGACGCAGGGGGTGGAGCGAGGCTTGGCCCATGCCGCCGGCGCCGCTTAATAAGCTGTGGCGACGGAACGCAGCCACTTAGCCCGCCGTTGCCGGTTAGGAGCACCACCGTATGAGCCTCGACGATCGACAGCGGCCCGACCATGATCGAGATCGGCTGTCGGCGGATGGCAAGCCGCCGGGCAGGGGGAGGTCGATGGCGTGCTTGGTGGCGCTCGCCGTCGCGGTGATCATGGGCGCGATTTTCCTGGCGAACCGACCTGACGCGTGGCGGCAGAACGATCCACAGTTGACCGCGCCGGCGACACGGCCCTAGGCCGACAGGCGACAGGGATCGGGCGCTCGTGGCGAGGCTGAACAGAGCAGCCATCGCGCCTCACCGGCCGCCGGCGGTCGGGCGCGCGCCAGGACTTATCAGCGGACGGTCCCCGAACTCTGATGTTGCAGCTCTGGCCGAGCGCCGACTGACGCGCTGTGGTCTTCGCAAGCTCGACGAGGAAACAAGCGATGCAGCCATCCGGGCCTGTCACGCAATCGTCGCCCATGGACAACGCCATTCCCTCGGCCGCCTACTGGTCGCGGCCTGTCGCCGATGTGAGCGTCGAATTGAAGGCGACGATGGCCGGGCTGTCCTCCGATGAGGCGCGCTCCCGGCTGATGCGGGATGGGCGAAACAGCCTGAGCAGCGAGGGCGGCGCGACGCCGCTCCAGGTCTTCGCCCGACAGTTCTACAGTCCGCTGGTCCTGATCCTGATCTTCGCGGCTATTGTTTCTGCGTTCGTCGGCGAAGGTCACGAGGCGCTGATCATCGGCGTGATCGTGCTTGCAAGCTGCGCGCTGAGCTTCAGCCAGGAGTACAGCGCCTCCAGGGCTATGGAAACGCTGAAGAAGCGTATTTCCAGCAAGGCGACGATCCTGCGCGATGGAGTGGAAACGACCATTCCGACGGAAGAGATCGTTCCGGGCGATATCCTGAGACTGTCGGCGGGCAGCCTGATACCGGCGGATGGCGTCATCGCGGAAGCGCGGGACTTCAACGTCAGCGAGGCCGCGTTGACGGGCGAAACCTTTCCGGTGGTGAAATCTCCCGGTCAGGTGGCTTCGGACGCAGGGCTTTCGGCTCGCAGCAATGTCGTCTTCACCGGAACCTCGGTGCGCAGCGGCACAGCGACCGTGCTCGTGGTGAAGACCGGCAATCGAACGGAGTTCGCCGGCATAGCGGCGTCCATCCAACGCAAGACGCCGGAAACCGAGTTCGCCGCCGGCATCCGCCGGTTCGGCTATCTGATGACGCAGATCATGCTCGTCATCGTCGTTCTGGTGTTCGTCGCCAATCTGCTGCTCGACAAGCCGCTGATCGACTCGCTGCTCTTTTCCCTGGCGCTCGCCGTAGGCCTCACCCCCGAACTTCTGCCGGCGATCATCAGCGTCACGCTATCTCGCGGCGCCCGGACGCTCGCCGGCAACGGCGTCATCGTCAGACGCCTCGAAGCGATCGAGAACCTCGGCAGCATGGATATCCTATGCACCGACAAGACCGGGACGCTGACGGAAGGAGTGATCCATCTCGATGGCTGCTTCGGCGCCGATGGCGAGGCGTCGGCCGATGTGACGCTGTGGGCGCGCCTGAACGCGGTGCTTCAGACCGGACTGAAGAACCCGCTCGACGAAGCCATCGCCGTCTCTTGCGCCGGAAACGACGATCTCGCCGGATACGCCAAGGTGGATGAGATCCCCTACGATTTCGTGCGGAAGTCCCTCTCGGTCGTCGTGCGTGACGGGACCGCCGGGCAGGACGACCTCATGATCTGCAAGGGCGCGGTGCACAATGTCTCCGCGGCCTGCACGTCTGTCCTGACCACAGCAGGACCGGCGCCGCTCGACGACGAACGGCGGATTGCGCTCGAGGAGAGGTTCAAGGCGTGGAGCGCCGAGGGCTATCGGGTGCTCGCGCTCGCGATCCGCCATATCCCCCGGCGCCCGTCCTACAGCCGGTCGGACGAAGCCGATCTCGCCTTCGCCGGCTTCCTGCTCTTCCTCGATCCGCCCAAGCCGGGAATGGCGGAGACGCTCAGGGCGATGTCGGCGCGCGGCATCGGCGTGAAGGTCATCACCGGCGACAACCGCTACGTCGCCCAGCATCTGGCCGCGACGGTCGGACTGAAGACCCACGGCATGATCACCGGCGAAGAGCTTTCGCACATGACGAAGGAGGCGCTGTTCGGACTTGCGCCGAAAACCGATCTCTTCGTCGAGATCGACCCGAACCAGAAGGAACGGATCATCGCGGCCCTGCGCCAGCGGGGCCATGCCGTCGGCTATCTCGGCGACGGCATTAACGACGCCCCTGCGCTGCACACGGCCGATATCGGCATCTCCGTGGAGAGCGCGGTCGATGTGGCGCGCGAAGCCGCGGACATGATCCTTCTGCAACGCGATCTGGGCGTGCTGCTGACGGGCATCGACGACAGCCGCAAGACTTTCGCAAACACGATGAAGTACATCTCGATCACCACCAGCGCCAGCTTCGGCAACATGATCAGCATGGCGTTCGCGTCGCTGTTCCTGCCGTTCCTTCCCTTGCTCGCCAAGCAGATCCTGCTGAACAATTTCCTGTCCGACCTTCCGTCTCTGGCGATCGCCTCCGACAATGTCGACGACGACCAGACGAAATCGCCAAAGCATTGGGATATCGGCTATATCCGCCGGTTCATGCTAATCTTCGGCCTCGTCAGCACAGTGTTCGATTTCATCACTTTCGGCTTTCTGCTCGGGGTCGTTCAAGCGGCTCCCGGAACGTTCCAGACGGCGTGGTTCGTGGAATCGCTGATCACCGAACTCGCCATCGTCTTCATCATCCGGACCCGCAAAGCGTTCTGGCGCAGCAGGCCCGGCAGCCTGCTCGCCTGGCTCAGCCTCGCCACGCTCCTGCTGGCGGTCGCCATTCCTTATCTGCCCTTTGCGGACTGGTTCGGATTTTCGCCGCTGTCACCCTTCGTAATGGGGGGGATACTCGTGATCACCGTGCTGTATCTGCTGGCGTCGGAAGCGACGAAGCACTGGTTCTTCAAGCGCGAAAGTCGCCGAGCGCCTGTGAGGGAAATAGCGCACGTGTGACCCGCAGGGCTCGCGGCTGCGCGCACTCCTCGGACAAACTGGGCGCCGTGGTCGCGCCCGGCGGCTTGCAGGCCGCTGGGCGAGGAACAGACCAAGCGCGCAGGTTGCGACCGGTCGACAAGATCCGAGGTCGTCCGAGGAGGGCGCACGAGCTTGTCTCAGCGCCTTGCGGGCGGCGGTCTACCCGATCCGATTCAACGCGGCGATCGCGTCGGCTGGCAGTTCGAGATCGACTGCGGCGAGGTTTTCGCGCAGGTGGCCGAGCGACGACGTGCCGGGGATCAGGAGGATATTGGGCGAACGCTGAAGCAGCCACGCCAGCGCGACCTGCATCGGCGTGGCGCTGAGCTCCTGCGCGACGCGAGACAGCGCATCGGACTGCAGCGGAGAAAAGCCTCCAAGCGGGAAGAACGGGACATACGCGACGCCAGCGGCCGCAAGTTCGTCGATCAGCGCGTCGTCATCCCTGTGAGCCAGATTGTACTGGTTCTGCACGCAGACGATCTCGACCAGGCCGCGTCCCTCAGCGATCTGTCGCGACGTCACGTTGCTGAGGCCGATATGCCGGATGAGCCCCTGCCGCTTCAGTTCGGCGAGCGCCGCGACCGGCTCGGAGATCGAGCCTTCGGCAGGGCGATGGGCGTCGAACATGATCCGCATGTTGACGACGTCGAGCGCTTCGAGCCCGAGATTGCGCAGGTTGTCCTCCATCGCGCGCTTCAGTTCGTCGGCCGAGAAGGCCGGAAGCCAGGCGCCGTCGTCCCCGCGGCGCGCGCCCACCTTGGTCACGATCACGAGGTCTTCCGGATATGGCCTCAACGCCTCGCGGATGAGTTCATTGGTGACGTGCGGACCGTAGAAGTCGCTGGTGTCGATATGGTCGACGCCCCGCGCCACAGCTTCTCTGAGCACGGCGAGCGCGCCGTCGCGGTCCTTTGGCGGGCCGAAGACGCCGGGCCCCGCCAATTGCATCGCCCCATAGCCCATTCGCTTCACGCGCCGCTCGCCGAGCGTGAACGTTCCGGCTTTGCCGATCTCGGTCATGATTGTCTCCCTGACTGCGGAACACATCTAGGGTCTATCCGTGCGCGCGAAAATCAGGCCCTATCCACACGGGCTGTGCGGAGCGCCGAACAATGGCCGCAGATCTGAGCGACCTCGCGTCTTTCGTGGCGGTCGCAAACGCAGGCGGCTTCCGAGAAGCCGCGCGCGCGATCGGCGGAAGCGCTTCCGCCCTCAGCGAAGCTGTGCGACGTCTGGAGGCGAAGCTCGGAGTGCGCCTGCTGAACCGCACCACGCGGAGCATCGCTCCCACCGAAGCGGGCCGTCGCCTGCTCGAAAGACTGACCCCGGCGCTTGGCGAGATCGAAGCTGCGCTCGACGTCGTCAACGGATTCCGCGACCGGCCGGCCGGGGTCCTGAAGCTCAACGTCCCGGTCAGCGCGGCTCGTCTCGTGCTACCCCGTATCGTGCCGCGCTTTCTGGCCGCCTATCCCGACATCCGTCTGGAGGTGATCGCGGACGACAGGTTCGTAGACGTGCTGGCGGCCGGCTGCGACGCCGGCATCCGCTACGACGAACGCCTCGAGCAGGATATGATCGCGGTTCCTATCGGCCCGCGCAGGCAACGTTACGCGACGGCGGCGGCGCCTGCCTATCTCGACCGGCGCGGCCGGCCCGAACATCCGCGCGATCTGCTGGACCACGCCTGCCTGCGCGGCCAGTTCGCCAGCGGCGCGATGACCATCTGGGAGTTCGAGCGTGACGGCGAAGTCGTGACCCTGGAGCCTGGCGGACCGCTGATCGTTCGGGTGGGCGCCGCTACAGACCTCGCCGTCGACGCTGCGGTCGCCGGAAGCGGAGTGATCCAGCTGTTCGAGGACTGGTTGCGCCCGCATCTCGACAGCGGTGCGCTGGAGCCGGTGCTCGAGCCGTGGTGGCAGGTGTTTTCGGGGCCGTTCCTTTACTACCCAGGCCGCCGCTACTTGCCCACGCCGCTCCGAGCTTTCATCGACTTCACGCGATCGCTGGGCGATGAGGCCGGGCCGGATCAGTAATCAGCCAGCAAAGCTGGAGCGCTCGCGTCCAGCCGCCTTATCGACCGCAGCCAGAAATCAAGTTTTCAATTTAGTCAAAGCCCCAAGAGATAATGATCTTTGACTTCAATGGAGGGGTCGGCCACCTTGAGATAGCTGGAAATGAAAGCATCTCCGAGAGGGCAATGAAATGATAGCCGGCAGTTTTGAGAGATTTCCGAAGTCAATAAGGAAAAATACGTACCGATGCAATCTTCTGTCCAGTGAAGGCGGAGCCTTCATCCTGAATGGGATCGATGAAGAGACCAAAAGCCGGATTAGGATTGAATTTCAGCCTGCGTCAGGCCTCTACTCCGTGCTGAAGGTCGACGGGGCGACATGGTTCGAAAGCTCTGTCGCGGTCGCCTGCAACAAATTCCTGGATCTTTCGGTTTCGCAACGGACCGCCTCGTTCGATGGCTCCGGTCCCGTCAGAGGCGTGTCGTCCCGACTGTCGACGACAGGCCGTCGTTCGGTCGCGAGAGTGCAGATCGACGGCGTCGAGAAACGCCGCTGGAAAGTGGTCGACCGCCTGTCGGACGGCTCGGTGGTGCAGGGCGAAGGCGCGGGGCGCGCCGTCGTTCAGGCGTCGCTCAGCAAGGCGGACAAGTCAGGGCGGCGCATCTGGTCCCGTCGCGTTCACGTCGCGAGCAAGGAGATCGGCGCGCTCGAATTCGGATTGGCCGCTCGGGCGGTGCGAGTGGCGGAGATCGAGACCTCACTGGCGGACGGCGGCGTTTTAACGGCCGAGAAGCGGATCTGGAGAACGGCCGAAGGGGCTTTCCTCTCGATCAGGACCAAGCCGTCAGGCGGCGTTCTCGAAAGCGGGTCCGATGTCCTCGCTCGCGTCCCGGGCCACGTGACGGGCCACGCCGACCGGACCGGCTCGCGCGAGATGGTCACGACCTACCTTGATGGAAGCGTGCGAACCGTCAGGGTGACGGAGACCGCCGGTCCCGCCGGCCGGACGGAAAGCATCGTCTCGCGCTTCGAAGGAAGCAGGGGGATCGAGAGCCATTCCGCCACCAAGAATTTTCATACGCCCGGCGGCATGTCGTGGCGCGCCGAGTCAACGTTCGACACGCCTTTCGAAAAGCGGGATGGGACGTCCAAACGACAGTCGGAGACCTTCGGGGAGGACGGCAGCTATTCGAAGACCGAGGTCACAATCGACGTTCAGGGCGGCAGCGGCACCATCATCATCGACACCGTCACACGCGCGGCGGACGGGACGGGCTCGCAGCACACGACGGTGACCGATCTCGACGGGAACGTGAAGTCCGACGAGACGCATCCGTTGCCGGGATATGGAACGGTCGACGACGAGGATCCGGGAGGGACCGGAGGCGAGGATGGCGGAGACGACGGAACTGACGACGGGGATGACGGCGGAGATGGCGGGGACGACGGCGGAGATGACGGGACCGACGGTGGGGAAGACGGAGACGGCGACGAGGGCGACGGTTCGGGTGAGGACGACCCGCAAGGCGGCGGAGATGACGGCGGCGAATCCGGCGATTGGGACGACGAGGGCGGAGGTGAAGAAGGTCCGAGCCTTCCGCCGCAGAGTTCCGGCGCTTCGATCGACATCGTGCTTGGCGAGCATGAGATCGGCGAGACCGACGACGAATGGGGCTCGGAAGGCGTCTACGGCGCCGCGATCGGCCGGCATCTGAACGATGCGGCCCAATCCGCCGCGCCTACGCACCTGTCCGGATCGGGCTGGGGCGACGCGGGGAGCGAGCGCGGAACCGACATCCGGGCGGCGGCCCAGAGTTCGGGCGTCTATGTGGCGGTGGGCGCCACGGATGGCTGGGACGGCACCAATCCTCGGGCGTTGATCGCGTCCTTCGCCCGGCTCACAAGCCAGATGGCGGGCCAGACCTCGGGTTCAGCGACCTTCCATGTCATGGCCGCGTCCACGGCGAATCTTCGCCTCGGCGCTCAGATCGACAGGGTCTTGGCTCGCGCCGGGACGAAGACCATGCCCACTTGAGCCAGTCACCGGGCCGCCGTCCAAAGAGAAGGTGGAGTTCGGCGGTCAAGCCGATCGGTCTTCAGGGGTTTCCGGGTGTTCCGGAAACCCCTTTTCTTTTGTCGCGTCGCGGCGTCCGACGAGCGTCGCATGGGCCGGGCCGATCGCAACGCTAGCTGGCGGCGTGACGCTTCCTGGGAGGATTCATGCCGAAGACCGACGTCATCATCCCCGAGCCTCCCGAACTGACCTCGCCGTGGCGCACGGAACCCCGCGTCCGGCTGCAGCAGGAGGCCCGCGCCTTCGCCCGCGACGTCGTCCTGCCCATCGCCGACGAGCTCGACCCGCAGAAGGCCGAGATGCCGCGCTCGCTGATCGACCAGATGGCGGCGAAGGGCTGGTTCGGGATCACGATTCCCGCAAAGCACGGCGGCATGGGGCTCGGCGTGTTCGAATACTGCCTGGTGTCGGAGGAGCTGGCGCGGGCGTGGCTGTCGGTCGGCAGCATCCTGGCGCGGGGGCAGGGGCTCGGCACCCAGACGCTCGACGACAGGCGCAGGCTGGAGCTGCTCGCGAAGTCCGCGCGCGGGGAATGGATCGGAAGCATTTCCCTGTCGGAGCCGACGGCCGGCTCCGACCTCGCCGGCGTCAGGACACGAGCGGTGCGCGACGGCGACCACTGGGTGCTGACCGGAACCAAGCGATGGGCGGGCTTCGCGCAGGCCGCGGACTTCATCGAAGTTCTAGCGCGAACGCGCGAGCCGGAGGAGGGCGAGCCGCGCTCGGCGGGACTGGAGCCGTTTCTCGTCGTCAAGCAACCGGGAAGCTTCCCGAAGGGCGTGACCGGCCGCGTCATCGACAAGATCGGCTATCACGGCTTCCTGACGTTCGAACTCGAACTCGACGGCGTGCGCGTGCCGGAGAGCGACCGGCTGACGGGCCTCTATGGCGACGGCGGCGCGGACGCCGATTCCGGCGGCTTCGCGGCCGTGCAGCGCGGTCTCAACATCGCGCGCGTCCACACCGCGGCGAGGGCCGTCGGCGTGGCGCAGGCCGCGGTCGAGGACTGCCAGGCCTATCTGCAGGAGCGCGAGCAGTTCGGCCGCGCGATCGGCGACTTCCAGGCGCTGCGCTTCGCGCTCGCCGACATGGCGGCGGAGGTTCGGCAGGCGCGCGCCTTCTGGCGGCAGGTCGCGCATCTCCTCGACGAGGGCTGCTCCGCCGAGAGCGAGACGGCGATGGTCAAGCTGCTCGCGACCGAGATGGCGGTCCGTGTCACCAGTCAGGCGATGCAGCTTCACGGCGGCAACGGCTACACCACCGAGCGCCGGGTGGAGCGCTATTGGCGGGACGCTCGGCTGACGACGATCTTCGAAGGCACCAGCGAGATCCAGCGCCGCATCATCAGCGACCGCCTGCTGCCGCGGCCTTAGCGCGCGGAGTGGCTGGCCTGCGCGGCGGCCGCGGTCGCGGTCGGCGCGCCCGTCGCGCTCCATTCGGCGAACAGCTCAAGTCCGCGCGGAACGGGCGGGGCCGCGCCTGCGAGCGTCGCGGCGAAATAGTCCAGCGCCGACGTCACGTCGGAGGCGACCGACAGCCGGGCGATGACGCCCGCCGCCGCGGCCCTGTCGTCCGCGCCGAGCGCGGCGTCGGCGGTGGTGAAGACCACCGCGACGCCATGCGCTGCGGCCGCCGCGCCCATGTCGCCGCCCGTCCATCCGTTTGCGAGCCGCAGGCCGACCAGAACGAGATGGACCTTGGCGGACCGCAGCAGCGCGACGGCGGTGTCCCGATCGGCGGCCAGCCCGACGAGCTCATGCCCGGCATCGACGACTATGGGGGCGAGGCGTCCCGCCACCATCATGTCGTCGTCGACGATCAGCACCCGCATGCGGTCTCCCCGAATCACTCCCCATCCGGTGTTACCTCCAGGCGCCGTGCGACGCCATCAGGACGACTACGCGCCTGTGGACGGATCGGTCGCAGCCGCCGCGACCGGCGCCGTCAGCGGTCCCTCGCCGAGATCGCCTCGTGCCATGAGACGGCGCGACGGGCCATGCCGATGTGCTGACGCTCATACATGCGGCCGTCGATCTTGATCGCGCCGCGGCGGGCGTTCTCCGGCAGGTCGAACGCCTCGATCACCTTGCGCGCGCGGGCGACCTCTTCGGCGCTCGGCGCGAAGCAGGTGTTGGCGGGCTCGATCTGGCTCGGATGGATGATGGTCTTGCCGTCGAATCCAAGGTCGCGCGCCTGGCGGCATTCCTCCCGGCAGCCGTCGACGTCGCCGATGTCGTTGAACACGCCGTCGAGGATGGTCAGCCCCTCCGCCCGTGCGGCCGCAAGGGCGAACATGATCCAGGGCATCATCGGCGCGCGGCCCTTCACGATCTGAGCCCAGGTGTCCTTGGCGAGGTCGTTGGTTCCGAGCACGAGGCAGGTGAGGCGCGCGCCGGGGACTGTGCGGCGGGAGGCCGCCACCTCCTTGATGTTGAGGATCGAGGCCGGCGTCTCGATCATCGCCCAGACGTCGATGCTCTCGGGCGCGTCGAGCGCCTCCAGCCGGTTGGCGATGCTCTCGAGCACCGCGGGCGACGAGACCTTCGGCATCAGGATCGCGTCGGGCCGGGCCTCGATCGCGGCCTTGAGGTCGGCTTCGCCCCACGGGGTCTGCGGCGCGTTGACCCGGATGATGAGTTCGCGGTCGCCGTAGCCGCCCTGGGCGATCGCCGCGCAGACCTGCTCCCGCGCGATCTCCTTGGCCTCCGGCGCGACGGCGTCCTCGAGGTCGAGGATCAGCGCGTCGGCGGGCAGCGTCCGCGCCTTCTCGAGCGCCCGCTGGTTGGAGCCGGGCATGTACAGAACGCTGCGGCGAAGGCGGAGGTCGGCCATGGGCGGAGTCCGTTTGCGTGTTCAGATCGCCTCTCGTAGCAGACAAGGCGGGGCGCGGCGTATTCGCCTCAGGTCGCGGCGATGGCGCTGCGGACCTATCCTGTTGCAAAACCACGATTGCCAAACCACCGGGCCGGCGCCATTCCCCGGTCCGGCGCGGCCTGTCGCGCTGGAGGGCCGCTCCGAGGCGGCGGGGAAAAGCGCTCAATGGCCGGCGTCGCTCTGCTGCTTCTGCACGCGACCGTCTACTTCACGGTGATGGCCGCCCTGCTAAAGGCGCGGCGGCGCTACGGCATCGGCCTTTTCGTGTGCGCCCTCGGCGTCATGCACTTCCTCGAGACCTATCTCGCCGCGGTGTTCTTTATAGAACTGCCGTTCGGGCTGCTGTCGCCGGGGTCCACCGTTTTGTTCAGCGGCAAGCTGATGATGTTCCTGTTGCTCTACATCCGCGAGGACGCGGAGGTGGTGCGCCAGCCGATCTACGGCCTGTTCATCGGCAATCTGCTTCTGGTCGTGCTTGCGTTGATCCTGCGGATGCACACCTCCGTCGCGCACCTCGCCGGCGGGGCCCCGGATCTTGGCTTCATCGATCAGATCGGCGTGCTGATGGTGTGGGGCACGCTGCTGCTGTTCGTCGACTGCATCGCGCTGATCCTGCTTTACGAGAATCTGTCGCGGCTGTTCGCGCGCAACGTGGTCGCGGTCGCCTTCGTCAGCGCGTCGCTGGTGCTGACCTTCGACCAGCTCGCCTTCTTCCCCGTGTTGCGCTGGACCAGCGGCGTCCCGTTCTCCGCGCTGGTGGGAGGATTGGTCGCCAAGCTCGGAGCGGCGGCGTTCTACAGCCTTCTGATCGGCGTCTATCTGCGCTTCGTCGAGCAGGGCGAGGACCGCCGGTCGCGGCGCGGCGTGTGGGACGTCTTCCAGGCGCTGACCTACCGCAACCGCTACGAGGATCTGCTCAAGCGCTCGCTGATCGATGAGGTCACGGGCGTTCGCAATCGCGGGGCCTTCGAGCAGACCTGCCGCGAGTGGCTCGACCGACCGGCGCCGGACGGGCGGCCGGTGACGGTCGCGATGGCCGACATCGATCATTTCAAGGCGATCAACGACGCCCTCGGCCACGTCGCCGGCGACGCGGTGCTGCGCTCGGTCGGCGGCGCGCTCGAGCGCTTCGTGCGGAACGGCGACCTCGTCTTCCGCTATGGCGGCGAGGAGTTCGTCCTGCTGGTCAGGGATCTCGACCACGCCGGGGCCGTGACGCTTGCGGAGCGGTTGCGGGCCTCGGTCTCGGAGGAAGTCCGAGCCGCGGACGGCGCCCCTGTGACGGTGAGCGTCGGCGTCGCGACCTCGACCTCCGGAGATCTGCGCGGTCTGCTGCACACCGCAGACCAGCGCCTCTACGAGGCCAAGCGGCTCGGCCGCAACCGCGTCGTCGGCGAGGCCCAGTCGGCCTGAACGGTCTCTAGGCCGCCGCCACCCCACCTTGCGGCGGGGGCACGGCGAAGCCTTCGTCGTCGTACTGGTTGAGCTTGTTGCGCAACGTGCGGATCGAGATGCCGAGGATGTTCGCGGCGTGGGTCCGGTTGCCGCGGGTGTGGCCGAGCGTGTCGAAGATCAGGTCGCGCTCGACGTCGGCGATCGTGCGCCCGACGAAGCCACGCGTCACGCTTTCGGCCGCCTCCGCGGCGCCGCGCGGGCCGGAATCGAGCATCGAGCCGTCCGGCGTGCGGATCACGTCCGCGCCGATCTCCAGCCCCGACGACAGCGGGACCGCGCGGTGGATGGCGTTCTCGAGCTCGCGGACGTTGCCGGGGAAGCGCCCGCGCCCGAGCCCGCGCGCGAGCGCGGGCTCGGCCTCGACCGAGCGCGGCCGCACGGGCATGCCGTTCATGACCGCGTATTTCCCATGGCGATGCGCGTCGCCGCGGTGAGTTGGCCCTTCAGGCGGCCGACTATGGTGAGGCGCATGGGGCTCTCCTTGCTGTCAGGGGCCGACCGATTCCGCCTTCAACCGTCCGACCATCTCGGCGGCGATCATGCGGCGTCCGGCCTCTCCGGCTCCAGCTGAGAGCGCAAGCTCGCCGCCGCCGGCCTCCCCGAACGACCGCAAGAACTGAAGAAGACCGCTCAACCGCGAAACCTCCGGCCGCTCCCCGAAGGAGCGGCGCCCGGCAAGAATTGCCCGGCGCTTGGTAAACGCGGCGTTAACTCCATCGGCGGTCAGCGCAAAAACGAAAACGCCGGCCACGAGGGCCGGCGCGTTTGCGGTCTGCTATGCTTTGTGGATTCAGGCGCGATACTGCTGGATACGCGTCGTGCGGAGGCCGGCGAGACCGTGCCTGTCGATCGACGCCTGCCAGGACAGGAATTCCTCGACGGTCAGCGTATAGCGCTGGCACGCCTCTTCCAGGCTGAGAAGCCCGCCTCGGACGGCCGCGACCACTTCGGCTTTGCGGCGAATGACCCAACGTTTCGTATCCGTCGGCGGCAGATCCGCGACCGTGAGCGGACTACCGTCCGGCCCGATCACGTATTTGGTTCGCCCGCGATGCATTTCGGTCATCGATACTCTCACGCGTCTGACCCGTACTCGACGACGTTACGAGACGTGATTTAACATTTGGCTAAGCGGAAAAGCGGTTTTCGATTGATTTCGAAAGGTTAAGAGAAAGTAATTCAATAGCTAACGATTTATGATCTTTGCGCCTCGTCAGTCGCATCTTGCGCGCGGCATATTTTGCCGCGCCTGGCAGAAACAGCCCGGGACGCCGGCGGTAAATCCCTTGAATTTTCAGGGAATAGCCACGGCATCGCGATTGCTCGGTCTCGGACGACGTCGTGTCCCGAGCGTTTCATGTCCGTTACCGCCGCCATCGCCCCGAACAGCCAGCCGACCGCCGGGCCGGTCGGGTCCGTGCGTTCGAGGGAAGGGAAAGGGGACCGTAAGGGGACGGTCGGAGGCCTTCTCTAAGGCGAAGACCCGAAGACCGAATCGTCCTCCGACTCGATGTCCGCCGCCGCTACGCCGATGCTGACGATCGGCGGCCTGTCGGTTCCGCTCGGCTCGGTCACCAGAGTGCGCGCCCCGGCTTCGGGCGCGTAAGGCGGGCCTTGCTTCCGTCCCGGCGCGTAAGGGGGTAAGAGGACGCGGACATTCCCGAGCCTCTTCAAGCCTTCGACGCCCATGACACTCGATCTCGACCTGCCCGGTCCGCCGGAGACGACCCGGATCGTCGTCGCCATGTCCGGCGGCGTCGACAGCTCGGTCGTCGCCGGCCTGCTGAAGCGGGCGGGCTACGACGTCGTCGGCGTCACCATGCAGCTCTACGATCACGGCGCTGCGACCGCCCGTAAAGGCGCCTGCTGCGCCGGCCGCGACATCCATGACGCGCGCGACGTGGCGGACCGCCTCGGCGTGCCGCACTATGTGCTGGACTACGAAGCGCGGTTCCGCGAGGCGGTGATCGAGCCCTTCGCCGCAAGCTATCTCAAGGGCGAGACGCCGATCCCCTGCGTCGCCTGCAACCAGACCGTCAAGTTCCTCGACCTGCTCGGCATGGCGCGCGACCTCGGGGCCGCTGCGCTTGCGACCGGCCACTACGTCGCGTCGAAGGCGTTGGCCGGCGGGGGCAGGGGACTGTTCCGCGCCGCGGACGGCGACCGCGACCAGAGCTATTTCCTCTATGGCACGACGCCGGAGCAGCTCGCGACGCTGCGTTTCCCGCTTGGTGGCCTGACGAAGCCCGAGGTGCGCGAGGCCGCCCGCGAGCTCGGCCTTTCCGTCGCCGACAAGCCGGACAGCCAGGACATCTGCTTCGTGCCGAACGGGCGCTATTCGGACGTGATCGAGAAGCTGAAGCCCGGCGCCGCCGAGCCCGGCCCGATCCGGCATGTCGACGGCCGCGAGCTTGGAACCCATGAGGGCGTGCTGCGCTACACGGTCGGCCAGCGCCGCGGGCTCGGCGTCTCCGGCGCCGAACCGCTGTTTGTGGTCCGCATCGACGCAGCGTCCCGGACGCTCGTCGTCGGCCCCCGCGAAGCGCTCGCGACCAGAACGATCCGCCTCCGCGCGGTCAACTGGCTCGGGGACGGCGCCTTCGGCGATCTTCCGGCGGAAGGCGTCGCGCTGCGCGCCAAGGTGCGGTCGACACGGCCCGCTGCGCCGGCGCGCTTGCGTCCGCTCGGGCGGGGCGAGGCCGAGGTCGAACTGCTCGACGGCGAGAGCGGCGTCGCGCCGGGGCAGGCCTGCGTGCTCTACGACGAGGCTACGGGCGACCGCGTGCTCGGGGGCGGGATCATCTGCAGTCCACCGAGCGTTCAGGCGCTCCCGGTCCGGCGCGTCAGCGAGGCGATTGCGTGAGCGTTCAGTACGACCTCCAGGGTCAGAAGCAGGCGTACGAAGGCTGGGCCCCCTTCTACGACAAGGTCTATGTGAGGTTTCTGGCGGACGGGCAGCGCAAGGCCGCCGCCGCCGCCGCCGCCTGCGGCCGCGACATCCTCGAGGTCGGCGTCGGCACCGGGCTGGTGCTGCGCTATTATCCTTCGGACGCACGGGTCGTCGGCGTCGACCTTTCCATCCACATGCTCGCCAAGGCGCGCGAGAAGGTTCTGTCGCAGGGGCTCGCCCAGGTGCGCGGCCTCTGTGCGATGGACGCCTGCAATCTCGGCCTGCCCGACGCCTCGTTCGACGCCGTCACCGTGCCCTTCGTCATCACGCTGGTCCCCGATCCCGAAGCCGCGCTCGACGAGATGCGCCGCGTGCTGCGCCCGGGCGGCGAGATCATCGTCGCTTCCAAGATGGGCGCCGAGAGCGGCCTGCGCATGAAGGTCGAGACGGCCCTCGCGCCGCTGGTGAAGAAGGTCGGGTGGTCCACGGACTTCAAGGTGTCGCGCCTCGCTGCGTGGGCGGCCACGACGCCGGACATGCAGGTCGTCGACGTCTTCGACATCTTCCCCGCGCCTTTCTTCAAGATCATCAGGATCAAGCGGGCGGCCTGAGCATCGGCCGCGTCATGATCGCGCTCTGGTCAACCGCGCCGCGGCGCACGACGTAAGCGGCTCATGGCCGACGAAACCGACATCGAACGCAACCGCTTCTCCGCCCGCGCGGCCCGCTACGCCCGCGTGGGCGTCAATGTCGGCGGGGTGGCGGCGCGCGTGGCGGGCGCCCGCCTGTTTGGCGGCGCGGACCGGGCGGACCGGGCCGCCGACCTCAGGGCGGCGCTGGGCGGCCTCAAAGGCCCGATCATGAAGGTGGCGCAGCTGCTCGCGACCATCCCCGACGCGCTGCCGCCGGAATATGCGGCGGAGCTCTCCCAGCTGCAGTCCGACGCGCCGCCGATGGGCTACGGCTTCGTCCGCCGCCGCATGGCGGCCGAGCTCGGCCCGGACTGGATGACGAAATTCGGCTCGTTCGAGAAGGAGCCGGCGGCGGCCGCCTCGCTCGGACAGGTCCACAAGGCGACGGCGCTCGATGGCGCGCCGCTTGCGGTGAAGCTGCAATATCCGGACATGGCCTCGGCGGTGGAGGCGGATCTCCAGCAGCTTCGCCTGCTGTTCGACCTACGCCGGCGCATCGATTCGTCGATCGACACCAGCCAGATCGCCGCGGAGATCGGCGCCCGCATCCGCGAGGAGCTGGACTACCGGCACGAGGCGAAGAACGCCGCGCTCTACAGGCTGATCCTCGCCGGCACGCCGGAAGTGCGCGTGCCCGGAGTGTGGCCGGAGCTTTCCACCGGCCGTCTGCTCACGCTCGACTGGCTCGAGGGCCGCAAGCTGCTCGAGTTCAAGGACGACGCGCTCGAGGTCCGCAACCGGCTCGCGGTCGCGATGTTCAAGGCCTGGTGGGGGCCCTTCAGCTCGCACGGCGTGATCCATGGCGATCCGCATCTCGGCAACTACGCCGCGTTCTCCGAGGACGGCGCGCCGCAGGGGATCAACCTGCTGGATTATGGCTGCATCCGGGTGTTTCCGGCCTCGTTCGTCGGGGGCGTGGTCGACCTCTACGAGGGCCTGCGCGATGGCGACGACGAGCGCGTGGCGCACGCCTATCAGGTGTGGGGCTTCAAGGACCTGAAACGCGAACTGATCGACATTCTCAACATCTGGGCCCGGTTCATCTACGGGCCGCTGCTCGACGACCGGGTGCGCACCATCGCCGATGGCGTGTCGCCCGGCGAATATGGCCGGCGCGAGGCTTTCAAGGTGCAGCAGGAGCTGAAGCGCAACGGTCCGGTGACGGTGCCGCGCGAGTTCGTGTTCATGGATCGCGCCGCGATCGGGCTCGGCGGGGTGTTTCTCCACCTGCGGGCGGAGCTGAACTTCTCCCAGCTGTTTCGCGACGCGATGGCGGATTTTTCCGTTGACGGCGTCGCCCGCAGACAGGCGGCAGCGCTGTCGTCTGTCGGGCTCGAGTCCTGAAACCACAAGACTTTTCGACGTTCAGAGCGCGCCTCTATCATAGCGTCTGGTATGTGGCATGCCAGACTTTCGACGAGATTGCCGCAGGTGCGTCTTTCCGCTACATGGCGACAGAAGGACGCTTCAAGAACGCCAATCAGGGGAAGTTACGGTATGGCCGATCACGCCGTCGAATATGCCACCGCGACCGGGAACGACTACGCCGAGCACGAGCGCACCTATGGTCTGGTGATGAAGCTCGCCAAGGTCGCGACGGCCCATCTCGTCGTGATCCTGATCTCGCTCGCCATCGGCGGCGTGAAGGGCGATTGGAAGATTTGTGGCGTCGGCATCGTGCTCGCGATCGTGACCGGCGTCATCGGCGCGATGAGCCCGAAGGGCAGCCTGATCCCCGCCGCCGTCGCCGGCGTCGTTGTTCTGGGCCTCTACGCGCTGTTCGGCTGACCCCATGCGCATCGCTGTCGCCAAGGAGACGGACCCGGGCGAACCCCGGGTCGCGCTGACGCCTGACGTCGTTAAACGACTTGTCGGCCTTGGCGCAGAGGTTGTGATCGAAAGCGGAGCCGGCCTGAAGGCCGGCGCCACCGACGCCGCCTACAAGGACATGGGCGCGACCATCGCAGGGGCGCGCTCGCAGGCGCTCTCCGGCGCCGACGTGCTGCTCACGGTGCGCCGTCCGGCGCCTGGCGGGCTCGACGGGCTGAAGCCCGGCGCGCTCGTGATCGGAATCATGGATCCTTACGGCAGGTCCGCCGAAATCGGCGAACTCGCCAAGACCGGCGTCTCGATCTTCGCGATGGAGCTGATGCCGCGCATCACACGCGCGCAGGTGATGGACGTGCTGTCGTCGCAGGCGAACCTGGCGGGCTACCGCGCGGTGATCGACGCCGCCGCGGAATTCGGCCGCGCCTTCCCGCAGATGATGACGGCCGCCGGGACCGTTCCGCCGGCCAGGGCCTTCGTGATGGGCGCGGGCGTCGCCGGCCTCCAGGCGATCGCGACCGCCCGGCGCCTTGGCGCCATGGTGTCGGCGACCGACGTCCGTCCCGCCTCCAAGGAGCAGGTGGCGAGCCTCGGCGCCAAGTTCGTCGCGGTCGAGGACGACGAGTTCAAGCAGGCCGAGACCTCCGGCGGCTACGCCAAGGAGATGTCCGATGGCTACAAGGCCAAGCAGGCCGAGCTGATCGCGAGTCACATCGCCAAGCAGGACGTCGTCGTCACGACGGCCCTGATCCCCGGTCGCCCGGCGCCGCGCCTCGTCACCACGGCGATGGTGAAGTCGATGAAGCCGGGCTCGGTGATCGTCGACCTCGCGGTCGAGCGCGGAGGCAATGTCGAGGGCGCGGTCGCAGACCAGGTGGTCGAGGTCGAAGGCGTCAAGATCGTCGGCTACGCCAATGTGGCGGGCCGCCTCGCGGCGTCGTCCTCGGCGCTCTACGCCAAGAACCTGTCCGCTTTCCTCGAGACGCTGATCTCCAAGGAGACCAAGCAGATCGCGGTCGACTGGGACGACGAACTCGTCAAGGCGACGGCGCTCGTGAAAGACGGGACGCCGATCCATCCGATCGTCAAGCCCGCCGATGCGCCGACGCCCGCTCCCGCGGCGGAAGCGCCCTCCGACGTTCCGCCCTTGCAGGAGCCTAGCTGATGGCCGAGCTCACCCCGGACCAGGCGCTCGAACGCGCGCGCGCAGCGGCCGAGGCCGCCCGCGAATCCGCGAACGCCGCGCAGTCCTACGCCGACCAGATCGCCGATTCCGCCGGCGTCGCGCTGCATGGCGCGACCGGCGGCGTGATCGACCCGTTCGTCTTCCGCCTCGCGATCTTCGTGCTCGCGGTGTTCGTCGGATACTACGTCGTGTGGAGCGTGACGCCCGCGCTGCACACGCCGCTGATGGCCGTCACCAACGCGATCTCCTCCGTCATCGTGGTCGGGGCGCTGCTCGCCGTCGGCGTCGAGCTCGCCGGCGGCTCGGGCCCCTGGTGGGCGCGGGCGTTCGGCTTCATCGCCCTCGTGCTCGCGAGCGTGAACATCTTCGGCGGCTTCCTCGTCACCGAGCGCATGCTCGGCATGTACAAGAAGAAGGGCTGACGCCGTGACCGACGTCGTCCAGATCATCTACCTCGTCGCAGGCGTTCTGTTCATCCTTGCGCTGCAGGGGCTTTCGAGCCCGGCGACCTCGCGCCGCGGCAACTACATGGGCATCGCGGGCATGACGCTCGCGATCGCCACCACGCTGTTCGTCTCTCCCCCGCACGGGGTGAGCGGCTGGCTGCTGGTGGTCGGCGGCCTCGCCATCGGCGGCGCGGTCGGCGCGGTCACGGCCAAGCGCATCGCGATGACCGCGATGCCGCAACTCGTCGCCGCCTTCCATTCGCTGGTCGGTCTCGCCGCCGTCGTCGTGGCGGCCGCGGCGCTCTATGCGCCCGAGGCCTTCGGCATCGGGACGTCCGGCGCGATCCACGGGCAGAGCCTGTTCGAGATGTCGCTCGGCGTCGCGATCGGCGCGATCACCTTCTCGGGGTCGATCATCGCCTTCGCCAAGCTCGACGGGCGGATGTCGGGCAAACCGATCATCCTGCCGATGCGGCACGCCATCAACATCGGCCTGTTCGCGCTGCTGGTCGTCCTGATCGCGCTGTTCGTGACGACCCAGAGCATCGCGGTGTTCTGGCTGATCACGCTGGTCGCGCTCGCCTTCGGCTTCCTGCTCATCATTCCGATCGGCGGCGCCGACATGCCGGTCGTCGTCTCGATGCTGAACTCCTACTCCGGCTGGGCCGCGGCAGGCATCGGCTTCACGCTCGGCAACCTCGCGCTGATCATCACCGGCGCGCTGGTCGGCTCTTCGGGCGCGATCCTCAGCTACATCATGTGCAAGGGCATGAACCGCTCCTTCATCTCCGTCATCGTCGGCGGCTTCGGCGGCGAGACGGCGGGCGGAGCGGCCGGCGAGGCGGAGACGCGGCCGGTCAAGCAGGGTTCGGCCGAGGACGCCGCCTTCATCATGAAGAACGCGTCCAAGGTCATCATCGTCCCCGGCTACGGCATGGCGGTCGCCCAGGCGCAGCACGCTCTGCGCGAGATGGCCGACAAGCTGAAGGAGGAAGGCGTCGAGGTGAAGTACGCCATCCACCCCGTCGCCGGCCGCATGCCGGGCCACATGAACGTCCTGCTGGCCGAAGCGCAGGTGCCCTATGACGAGGTGTTCGAGCTCGACGACATCAATCCCGAGTTCCGCGACGCCGACGTCGCCTTCGTGATCGGCGCGAACGACGTCACCAATCCGGCCGCCAAGACCGACAAGACCTCCCCGATCTACGGCATGCCGATCCTCGACGTCGAAAAGGCCGGCACCGTGCTGTTCATCAAGCGGGGCATGGGGTCGGGCTACGCCGGCGTCGAGAACGAGCTGTTCTTCCGCGACAACACCATGATGCTGTTCGGCGACGCCAAGAAGATGACGGAGCAGATCGTCAAGGGGCTCTGAGCCATACTGCCGCCCGGAGGGGCAACGAAAAAGGCCCGCGCGAGCGACTTCTTGCGCGGGCCTTTTTTGTCGCAGTGTTCCGGCGCGTCACGATAGACCGGTCACGGCCTCGAACTCTCGGGGAATGCCCAAGGTATTCCACGACTGCATTGCAGAATTGCGTGAGGCGAATGCCTCGGCCTCTCGTTTTCGTGACATCTGAAACTTAAGCTTCTCCCGTGAGTTAGCCCTGCCGCCCGGCAACCTCGGCTGTCCGACGCTGCGAAAGTCGAATGGTCCTGGTCGCGCCGGCGTGCACGAGCGGGATCTTCGGCATGGAATCGCTGCTTCGCAGGCTCTTCGGTCGCATCGTTCAGCGAGGCGACCTGTTGGTGACGTCGGCGTCGGGGGAGCGCTGGCGCTTCGGCGACGGTTCCGGCCAGCGGGTCGCGATCCGCTTCACCGATCGGCGTGCGCAATGGGGGATATTGCTCGCGCCCGACAAGAAGCTCGGCGAGCTTTTCATGGATGGCAGGCTGATCGTCGAGCAGGGCGACATCTACGCCTTCCTCGACCTCGTCCTCGGCCAGCTCCACGGCCAGCGCGATCCGCTGATCATCAGGATCATCGAACGCGGTCGTATGCTGTACCGCCGTATCGCACAGGCCAATGGCCAGCAGCGGTCGCGTCGGAACGTCGCGCACCACTACGATCTGGACGGCGGCCTCTACGACCTGTTCCTCGATTCCGACCGGCAATACTCCTGCGCCTATTATGAGGACGGGGACGCCACGCTGGAGGACGCCCAGCTCGCCAAGCGTCGTCATATCGCGGCGAAGCTCGTGATGCGTCCGGGCGACCGCGTGCTCGACATCGGCTGCGGATGGGGAGGGCTCGGGCTCTACCTCGCGGACGTCGCAGGCGCCGCAGAGGTGCTTGGCGTCACGCTGTCGAGCGAACAGCTCGGGATCGCGCGCCGTCGCGCGAAGGACGCGGGCCTCGACCGGCAGGTCTCGTTCGAGCTTCAGGACTACCGCACGCTCGGCGGCTCGTTCGACCGCATCGTGTCGGTCGGGATGTTCGAGCATGTCGGGGTCACGAACTACCGCACCTTCTTCGAGACCTGCCGCGACCGGCTGTCCGAGGACGGCGTCATGCTGCTGCACACTATCGGCCTGTCCGACGGGCCGCACTCCAACAATCCGTGGATCGAGAAGTACATCTTCCCCGGCGGCGCGCTGCCTGCGCTGTCGGAGCTCCTGCCGATCATCGAACGCTCCGGCCTCGTGCTGACCGACGTCGAGGTGCTGCGGCTGCATTACGCCTTCACGCTGCGGGACTGGCGGGAGCGGTTCCTCGCCCGGCGTGACGAGGCGCTTGCGCTCTATGACGAGCGCTTCTGTCGGATGTGGGAATTCTACCTCGCGGCCTGCGAGGTCGCGTTCAGGCATCGCAACGTGGTGGTCTTCCAGCTCCAGCTGGCGCGCCGACAGGAGGCCGTCCCCCTGACCCGCGGCTACATCGCGGAGATGGAAGAGGCGCTGAAGCGCGCGGAGCGCCGTGACTCGCAGTCGGCGGTCGCCGCGGAATAGCCGCATCGGGACCTGCGCCGTTCGGGCGCCGGTCCCTCGACATCCCCGCCGATCGCTCCTAACCTCGGCTCCGTTCCGAGGGGCGTCCCGCTGCGATGCGGGGCTGAGATGGCCAGAGGCCGATCCCTTCGAACCTGATCCGGGTCATGCCGGCGAAGGGACGGGACCGACGGCCGAGCCATGCGCGCGGCCTCCCTGACATTTCGTCAGATTTTCCGGATCTCCCGACGAGTACCCCTCGAGGAGATTCCCCATGAACGTGCATATCCCCCCAAAAGACGCGAGGGCCGCGCCCGAAAGCGTCACCACCGGTCCGATCACCGGTTCGCGCAAGGTCTACGCCTCCCCGAAGGCGGACCCCGAGCTGCGGATACCGTTTCGCGAGATCGGCCTGAGCGATCCGAACGAGGCCCCGGTCCGGGTCTACGACCCGTCCGGTCCCTATACCGAGAGCGACGCGGCGATCGACCTCGCCGCGGGCCTTCCCCCGGTGCGCGAGGCGTGGATCGCCGCCCGCGGACTCGACGTCGCGCCGGGCCGGCCGGTGAAGCCGGAGGACAACGGCAACATCTCCGCCGAGAGGCTGGTCGCGCCCTGTCCTGCGACGCGCACGATCCGGGAGGCCGCCTGCGGCCAGATGGTGACGCAATACGAATTCGCCCGGGCCGGTATCGTCACTGAGGAGATGGCCTACGTCGCCCACCGCGAGAACCTAGCCCGCGAGGCGGCGCTCGACGGCGCGGGCGCGCGGCTCGCCGACGGCGACAGTTTCGGCGCGGAAATTCCGGAGTTCGTGACGCCCGAGTTCGTGCGCTCCGAGATCGCGCGCGGGCGGGCCATCATCCCTGCCAACGTCAACCATCCCGAGCTCGAGCCGATGGCGATCGGGCGGAACTTTCTGGTCAAGGTCAACGCCAACATCGGCAACTCGGCGGTGACCTCCGGCGCGGCCGAGGAGGTCGAAAAGATGGTCTGGGCGATCCGCTGGGGCGCCGACACCGTCATGGACCTCTCCACCGGCCGCAACATCCACAACATCCGCTCCTGGATCATCCGCAACGCGCCGGTCCCAATCGGCACCGTGCCGATCTACCAGGCGCTGGAGAAGGTCGACGGCGACCCGCTCAAGCTCGAGTGGGAGGTGTTCAAAGACACGCTGATCGAACAGGCCGAGCAGGGCGTGGACTACTTCACGATCCACGCCGGCGTCAGGCTGCGCCACGTGCCGCTCACCGCGAACCGCGTCACCGGCATCGTCTCGCGCGGAGGCTCGATCATGGCGCGCTGGTGCCTCGCCGGGCACCGCGAGAGCTTCCTCTACGAGCGCTTCGGCGACATCTGCGACATCATGCGGAAATACGACGTGTCGTTCTCGCTCGGCGACGGCCTCCGCCCCGGCTCGATCGCGGACGCCAACGACGCCGCGCAGTTCGCCGAGCTGGAGACGCTGGGCGAGCTGACGAAGGTCGCCTGGGACAAGGGCTGCCAGGTGATGATCGAGGGCCCCGGCCATGTGCCGATGCACAAGATCAAGCAGAACATGGACAAGCAGCTCGCGGTGTGCGGCGAGGCCCCGTTCTACACGCTCGGGCCGCTCACAACCGACATCGCGCCGGGCTACGACCACATCACCTCAGGCATCGGCGCCGCCATGATCGGCTGGTTCGGCACGGCGATGCTCTGCTACGTCACGCCGAAGGAGCATCTCGGCCTACCGGACCGCGACGACGTCAAGACCGGCGTCATCACCTACCGGATCGCGGCCCACGCCGCCGACCTCGCCAAGGGCCATCCGGCGGCGAAGATCCGCGACGACGCGGTGAGCCGGGCCCGCTTCGACTTCCGCTGGCAGGACCAGTTCGACCTGTCGCTCGACCCCGACACGGCGCGCGCGTTCCACGACGAGACTTTGCCAAAGGACGCCCACAAGGTCGCGCATTTCTGCTCGATGTGCGGGCCGAAGTTCTGCTCGATGCAGATCACCCGTGAGCTCCGCGCCGAAGCGCAGGCCATGGGCGACAACGAGCGGCTGTCGCTCGAGGCGGAGGCCGGAATGAAGGAGAAGACCGCCGAGTTCCTCGAAGGCGGCGGCAAGCTCTACGTGGCCGCAGAGTAGAGCGCCTCGTCCTGATGCCTCTCTCCTTTCAGAGCGTGGCGGCCTCGGCTGACAGGCCGAGGTCGGGGGGCCAGGATTGAGCTCGACGCCCGTCCAAGTCGGATGTTTCCGACTTGGATCACGCCCGAGAGCCAACTCCGCAACAGCGGGGTTGGCCGCCCACCGGACCCCGCTCCCAGCGGGGCCGCGCTTCGCGCTACCGCGAAGAGGGGCCAGAGCATCTATCTCGCGCCTTTGGCGAGGTCCTGCGAATTTTCCCGCACTGCGGCAATCGCCATCGCCGCCGGCCCGTGATTGACTGCGAGCGAGCGTCGAAGCAGGCGCGGGCGACACGGGAGACAGCGGCATGACAGACACGGCCACCGCGACGACGACGGCTGACGTGGCGCGCAGGCCAGTGCGCGAAACGGCTGACGGGACGCCGGACGCGGGCGTCGACGTCACCAAACTGCGCAAGGAGATCCTCGCTGAACTCACCTATTCGGTGGGACGATCGCCGGAGACGGCGAGCGTCCGCGACTGGTTCGTGGCGACCGCGCTCGCGGTGCGCGATCGCATCGTCGACCGCTGGGTGATCGAGCACGATTCCGAACACGCGCGCCCGAAGAAGCGCGTCTACTACCTGTCGCTCGAGTTCCTGATCGGGCGCATGCTCTTCGATGCGCTGCACAATCTCGGCCTGACGGAGGCCACCCGCGAGGCGCTCGCGGGGCTCGGCGTCGACCTCGACCAGGTGCGCGGGGCCGAGCCCGACGCGGCGCTTGGGAATGGCGGCCTCGGCCGCCTCGCCGCCTGCTTCATGGATTCGATGGCCTCGATCGGCGTGCCCGCCTTCGGCTACGGCATCCGCTACGACCACGGCCTGTTCCGCCAGGGCATGCGCGACGGCTGGCAGCAGGAATACCCGGAAGACTGGCTGTCCTTCGGCAATCCCTGGGAGTTCGCGCATCCGGAAGTCGACTATCCCATCGGCTTCGGCGGCTATGTCGAGCAGGTGAACGACGGCGGCAAGCCGAAGCACATCTGGCGGCCGGCTGAGAAGGTCGAGGCGGTCGCCTTCGACATGCCAGTGGTCGGCTGGCGCGGGCGCCACGTCAACACGCTGCGGCTGTGGTCGGCGCGCGCCCCCGACCCGATCAGCCTCGACGCCTTCAACCGCGGCGACTATGTCGGCGCGCTCGCGGACCGGGTGCGCATCGAGTCGATCTCGAAGGTGCTCTATCCCTCGGACGAGACGCCCAATGGGCAGGAGCTCCGCCTGAGGCAGGAGTTCATGTTCGCCTCGGCTTCGCTGCAGGACCTCGTCCGCCGCCATATCGAGGACTATGGCGACCTGCGCACGCTGCCGGACCACGTCGCGATCCAGCTCAACGACACCCATCCCTCGATCGCCGTGCCGGAGCTGATGCGCATCCTCGTCGACCTGCACGACCTGCCCTGGGCGGAAGCCTGGCAGATCACGGTCGCGACCTTCTCCTACACCAACCACACGCTGCTGCCCGAGGCGCTCGAGAGCTGGCCGGTGTCGCTGATGGAGCGGCTGCTGCCGCGCCACATGCAGATCATCTACCTGATCAATGCGCTGGAGCTCGAGGGCGCGCGCGGGAAGCGGCCGGGCGACGACGCGCTGCTGGCCTCGATCTCGCTCATCGAAGAGGGCGGCGGCCGCCGCGTCCGGATGGGCGTCCTCGCCTTCGTCGGCTCGCACAAGGTCAACGGCGTGTCGGCGCTGCACACGGAGCTGATGAAGCAGACGGTGTTCCGTGACCTGCACGGGCTGCATCCCCACCGCATCACCAACAAGACCAACGGCATCACCTTTCGACGCTGGCTGGCGCAGTGCAATCCGCGGATGACGCAAATTCTGATCGACGCCGTGGGCGTCGAGGTGCTTGACGATCCGTCGCGGCTCGAACGCCTGATCCCGATGGCGAGGGATTCCGCGCTTCAGGAGGCGCTCTACGCCGCCAAGCGCGAGAACAAGATGGAGCTCGCCAGGATCGTGGCCGACCGCAACGACGTCTGGGTCGATCCCGACGCCCTCTTCGACGTCCAGATCAAGCGCATCCATGAATACAAGCGGCAGCTGCTCAACATCCTGGAGACGGTCGCGATCTACAATGCGATGCGCGCACAGCCGATGCGCGCCTGGATGCCGCGGGTGAAGATCTTCGCCGGCAAAGCGGCGGCCAGCTACCGGCAGGCCAAGCTCATCATCAAGCTCGCGAACGACGTCGCGAAGGTCGTGAACTCCGACCCGACGGTGCGGGGTCTGCTGAAGGTGGCGTTCCTGCCGAACTACAATGTCAGCCTGGCCGAAGTGATCATTCCGGCCGCAGACCTTTCCGAGCAGATCTCGACCGCCGGCATGGAGGCGTCGGGCACCGGCAACATGAAGCTCGCGCTCAACGGCGCTCTCACCATTGGCACGCTCGACGGCGCCAATGTCGAGATCAAGGAGCACGTCGGCGACGACCACATCTTCATCTTCGGCCTGACCGCGCAGGAGGTGGAGGCGAGAAAGCGCAAGGGCTTCGACGCCCGCGCCGCGGTCGACGCCTCGCCGACGCTGAAGCAGGTGCTCGACGCGATCCGCGACGGCGTGTTCTCGCCCGACGATCCAGGCCGCTACCGCGAGCTGGTCGACGGGCTGCTCGACCACGACAATTTCCTCGTGACGGCGGACTTCGACGCCTACTTCGCGGCCCAGCGCCGGGTCTACAAGCTCTGGCGCGACCGGGCCGCCTGGATGAATTCGAGCATCATCAACACGGCGAACATGGGCTGGTTCTCGTCCGATAGGACGATAGGTGAGTACGCGAGCGAGATCTGGGACGTGAAGCCGACACTGGGGTGATCCAGGCGGCCCACGCGGAAACCCGGCCGCAGAGAGTCGAGTAGGGAGACGCCCGCGATGACCGCCGCAAAGACGCCGTTAGGCCCGCCATACGCCCGCGGGGCGATGGCGTTCATCCTCGCGGGCGGCCGCGGGTCACGGCTGATGGAGCTGACCGACAGGCGCGCCAAGCCTGCGGTCTATTTCGGCGGCAAGTCGCGTATCATCGACTTCACGCTGTCGAACGCGCTGAACTCCGGCGTCCGGCGCATCGGCGTCGCGACCCAGTACAAGGCGCACAGCCTGATCCGCCACATGCAGCGCGGCTGGAACTTCTTTCGCTCCGGGAGCAACGAGAGCTTCGATCTGCTGCCGGCGAGCCAGCGCATATCGGAGGACGCCTGGTATCTCGGCACGGCCGACGCGGTGTTTCAGAACATCGACATCATCGAGGACTATGCGCCGCGCCATATGATCATTCTGGCCGGCGACCACATCTACAAGATGGACTACGAGCAGATGCTCGCCCAGCACGTCGAGAGCGGGGCGGACGTCACCGTCGGCTGCCTCGAAGTGCCCCGCGCGGAGGCGCACGCCTTCGGCGTGATGCACATCGACGAGCACGACCGCATCATCGATTTCCTTGAGAAGCCCGCCGATCCGCCCTCGATGCCGGGCCGAAGCGACGTCTCGCTCGCGAGCATGGGCATCTACGTGTTCGACACGCAGTATCTGTTCGAGCGGTTGCGTGAGGACGCGGCGGACCCCAACTCGGCTCGCGACTTCGGCAAGGACATCATTCCTGCGATCGTAAGACACGGCAAAGCGGTCGCGCATCACTTCGCGCGCTCCTGCGTGCGTTCGGCCTCGGAGAAGGAGCCCTATTGGCGCGACGTCGGCACGGTCGACGCCTATTTCGAGGCGAATATCGATCTCACGGATTTCGTGCCGGCGCTCGACCTCTACGATCACAACTGGCCGATCTCGACCTACGCCGAGGTCACGCCGCCCGCGAAGTTCATCCACGACGAGAACGACCGCCGCGGCTGCGCGGTCTCGTCGCTGGTGTCGGGCGGTTGCATCGTCTCGGGCGCGAGCGTGAGGGAGTCGCTGCTCTTCACCGGGGTGCGCGTGAACTCCTATTCCGAAGTCCAGCGCGCTGTGATCCTGCCTTACGCCGAGGTCGGTCGCTCCTCGCGGCTGAAGAACGTGGTCCTCGACCGCGGCGTGAAGATCCCCGAGAAGCTGGTCGTCGGCGAGGATGCGGAACTCGACGCCGCGCGCTTCCGCCGGACCGAGAAGGGAGTTTGCCTCATCACGCAGTCGATGATCGACCGGCTGTAGGCTCGCGATGATCTGCCTCTTTTGAAGCATCGCGTCGGAGGCCGGCGCCCGCTACCATCTCCTCCCGCCACGTCCTTCGCCAAGCCGCTCAGCCCAGATGATCAACGTCCTCTCCGTCGCCTCGGAGGCCTATCCGCTGGTCAAGACCGGCGGCCTTGCCGACGTCGTCGGCGCCCTGCCGCGGGCGCTCGCTCCGCACGGCGTCGCGATGGCGACGCTGCTGCCGGGCTACCCTGCCGTGATGACGGCGATCCCCGACCGTGAGACGGTGGCGTCGTTCGACGATCTGTTCGGCGGCCGAGCCTCGGTCGTGCGTGGTCGGATCGACGGGCGCGACCTCCTGGCGGTCGACGCGCCTCATCTCTACGCCCGCGACGGCGGTCCTTACGTCGACGCCTCCGGGGCCGACTGGCCGGACAACGCGCAGCGTTTCGCGGCGCTCGGCAAGGTCGCCGCCGAGATCGGCCGCGGCGCGACCGCGCTGCCCGCGCCGCACATCGTGCATCTGCACGACTGGCAGCCGGGGCTTGCGCCGGCCTATCTCGCCTATGGCGGCGGAGAGCGGCCAAGGATCGTCGCGACCATCCACAACATCGCCTTCCAGGGGTGGTTTCCGGCCTCGCTGGCGCCGGCGCTCGGGCTGCCGCCGGAGGCGATGGGGGTGGAGGGCGTCGAATATTACGGCGGCGTCGGGTTCCTGAAGTCCGCGCTCTACTTCGCCGATCGCATCACGACGGTCTCGCCGACCTACGCCTCCGAGATTCTCGAACCGGACGGCGGGCTCGGCCTCGAGGGGCTGCTCAGGGCCCGCGCCGACGTCGTCTCGGGCGTGCTGAACGGCGTCGACGTCGACGTCTGGGATCCGCAGACCGACCCGCGCCTCGCCGCGCGGTTCTCGGCGCAGGATCTGTCAGGGCGGCGGGTCAACAAGCAGGCTCTGTTCGCGCGCTTTGGGCTCGATCCCGCAGGCGACCCGCTGACCTTCGGCGTCGTCAGCCGGCTGTCGAGCCAGAAGGGCCTCGATCTGCTGGCGGACGCGGTCCCCGTGCTGATTGGTCTCGGCGCCAGTCTCGCGCTGCTCGGCGCAGGCGAGGCGTGGCTCGAGGAGCGGTTCCGCGCGCTCGCCGCCGCCCATCCCGGCCGGATCGGTTGCGTGTTCGGCTACGACGAAGAACTGGCCCACCTCGTCCAGGGCGGCTGCGACGCGCTCATCGTGCCGTCGCGGTTCGAGCCCTGCGGGCTGACGCAGCTGTGCGCGCTGCGCTACGGCGCGACGCCGGTGGTCGCGCGCGTCGGCGGCCTCGCCGACACGGTGATCGACGCCAACCCGATGGCGCTCGCCGCGGGCGTCGCCACCGGCGTGCAGTTTTCGCCGGCGGGCCAGGCGCCGCTCGAATCCGCGCTCCGCCGCACGGCCGCTCTCCACGCCGACCGCGACGGCTGGCGGCGGCTGCAGGCGAACGGCATGGCGACCGACGTGTCGTGGAGCGCGTCGGCCAAGGCCTACGCCGGGCTCTACCGCGATCTGCTCGGCTGAAGAACGGCGCCGAAACTGTGGCGCAGGCGACACGAGCCGAGAGCAAAAGTCGTTCCAGACGCAAACGCGCTCACGCATGCTGAAGTCGCGCGTTTAACCTGCATGGGGGAATGGGGAGTCGCGAGGCTCCTCCGCGACCGGCGGCGACGCCCCGGGCGCGCTTTAAGCGTCAGGGTATGTAATGAAGTCAGCGTCGATCGGCCTTGCGCGCGCCTGTCTGGCGTCCGCGGCCATGGCCCTTGCGGCACTCGTCTCCGGCTGCTCCACCGCGCCGTCTTCCGATCCGATCGCGGCCGCGATGGCGACCACCTATCCGTCGGCGCTCCCGGTCGAGTATCGGCGGCAGGAGGTCGTGGACACGACCGGCGAGGCGCCGGGAACGATCGTGATCGATACCGGCTCCAAGTTCCTCTATTTCGTCGAGCCGGACGGCAGGGCGATGCGCTACGGCGTCGGCGTCGGCAAGGAGGGCTTCGGCTGGACCGGCCAGGCCAAGGTCGGCGCCAAGCAGGAATGGCCGGACTGGGTTCCGCCGCCCGAGATGCTGCAGCGCCGGCCGGAGTTACCGCTTCGCATGTCCGGCGGTCCGGAGAACCCGCTCGGCGCGCGGGCGATGTATCTCTACAAGGACGGCAAGGACACCCTGTTCCGAATCCACGGCACCAACGAGCCGCTGACGATCGGGAAGGCGATGTCCTCGGGCTGCATCCGGATGATCAATTTCGACGTCCAGGACCTCTACGAGCGCGTGCCGGTGGGCACCAAGGTCGTGGTTCGCTGACGACGCGGCGCAGCTCGCCGGCGTCGTCCGGCGAGCCGCGGACCTGATCGGCCGGGGGCACGCCGTCAGACGGGCCTGCGACAGCCCGGAAACAGAAAACGCCGCCGGCCACAATGGTCGACGGCGCGGACTCGATACCTAGGGGAATGTGGGACGATCAGTGGATCGTCGGCGCCAGTGGCTGCAATCGTGTCATTTCGTCTTTGATGCGGAGTTTCTTCCGCTTAAGTGACGAGACTTTGACTTCGTCGGTGCTGGGGTGCGTGAGTTCGACTTCAATCTCACGTTCGATCGCGCGATGCTTTTTCTCGAGCTCGGCGATATGTGACTCCATCGACATTCGGCACGTCTCCCTTTGTTAAGATCGACCCCGGGAGCATGTCACGAGAGCGGGCGGCTGTCGAACGAAGATGGGCGGGACGGCTTCACCTCCGCGTGCGAGGTTGACCAACTTCGTCGGGGCGAGCCTTGCCGGTCTTCGCGTCGGCGGCGATAATCGCGACCTGACATTTGTGGCGTTGACGGACGGGGGTCTATGGCGGGGCGAGACGAGGAGAGGCGGGTCCAGGAGCAGGCGGCCCGAGAAGAGCTCGCTCGTCTTCGCGAAGAGCATCGCGACCTCGACAATGCGATCGAAGCGCTCGAGCGCCTGGGCTCCACCGATCGGCTCGCCGTCCAGAGGCTGAAGAAGCGCAAGCTCAGCCTGAAGGACCGCGTGGCCTTCCTCGAGGACCAGCTCACCCCCGACATCATCGCGTGACAGGGCTGCGGCGGACCCCTTCGGCGCGACGATCGGACGAGGCTGTCCGCCTTGCCTGCGGCCTGGGCGGCGCCTATGGTCGACCCATCGTCTCACCCGTCCTGGAGCATGCCTAGATGGTCGCGGATGTCCGCGCCGAGCCTGCGCCTGTCGCCATCGTCATGGGCAGCCAGTCCGACTGGGCGACGCTCGTCCACGCCGCCGAGACCCTGCAGCAGCTCGAAGTCGCGCATGAGGCGCGCATCGTCTCCGCACACCGCACGCCGGATCGCCTCGTCGCCTTCGCCAAGGGCGCGAAGGCGGAGGGTTTTCGCGTCGTGATCGCCGGCGCGGGCGGCGCCGCGCATCTTCCGGGCATGGTGGCCTCGATGACGCCGCTGCCGGTCTTCGGCGTGCCCGTCCAGTCGAGCACGCTGTCGGGCCTCGACAGCCTGCTCTCCATCGTCCAGATGCCGGCGGGCGTGCCGGTCGGAACGCTTGCGATCGGCAAGGCCGGCGCGGTCAACGCCGCGCTGCTTGCGGCCTCCGTGCTCGCCCTGACCGACGACCGTCTCGCCGCACGTCTTGCGGCCTGGCGCCAGGCGCAGACCGACGGCGTCGCCGACGCTCCAGTCGGAGGCTCATGACCACGATGGCCCTAGCGCCACTCTCTCCCGGCGCCACGATCGGCGTTCTCGGCGGCGGCCAGCTCGGCCGCATGATCGCGCTCGCCGCGGCGCCGCTCGGCCTCAAGGTCCACATCTACGCGCCGGACGCGCACAGCCCGGCCTTCGACGTCGCGGCCGAGCGCACCGTCGCGCCCTACGAGGACGAGACGGCGCTGGCGATGTTCGCCGAGAGCGTCGACGTCGTCACCTACGAGTTCGAGAACGTGCCCGCCGAGACCGCGCGGCTGGTGGCGCAGCACAAGCCCTTGTTTCCCGGCGAGAAGGCTCTCGCGACCACGCAGGACCGGCTGACCGAGAAGACCTTCCTGCGCAATCTCGGCCTGCCGACGCCGAACTTCGCGTCCGTCGACGACCGCGCCAGCATGGCGGCGGCGGTCGCGGCCGTCGGGCGTCCCGCGGTGCTGAAGACACGGCGCTTCGGCTATGACGGCAAGGGCCAGACGCTGGTGCGCGAAGGCGTCGCGCTCGACGCCGCGCTCCAGATGATGGGCGGCCAGCCGGCGATCCTCGAGGCCTTCGTGCCGTTCCGCGCCGAGGTTTCGGTGGTCGCCGCGCGCGGCCGCGACGGCGGCTTCGCGACGTTCGACATCGTCGAGAACCGCCACGAGAACCACATCCTGCGCTCCTCCCATGTTCCGGCGGCGGTCAAGCCGGAGACCGCGGCCTCCGCCATCGCGATCGCCCGCAAGATCGCGCAGGCGCTCGACTATGTCGGCGTGTTCGCGGTCGAGATGTTCCTGGTCGACGGACCGACCGGCGAGCGCGTCGTCGTCAACGAGATCGCCCCACGGGTGCACAATTCCGGACACTGGACCATCGAGGGAGCGGCGACCAGCCAGTTCGAGCAGCATGTCCGCGCGATCGCCGGGTGGCCGCTCGGCGCCACGACCACGCGTGGCCGGGTGACGATGACCAACCTTCTCGGCGCCGAGGCCAACCGCTGGCGCGAGCTGCTGGCGGAGCCCGGGACCGCCGTTCACCTCTACGGCAAGGGCGAGCCGAAGCCGGGCCGCAAGATGGGACATGTCACGCGCGTCGAGTGACGGCGGCCCGCGCGCCCGCGTATGGCGCTTTTCTTCGCATGGACAAGGGGCTCGCCCTTTGCTATCCATCGACGGGATAGGCGGCGCGCGGCAACGTGTGCGTCGCCTTGTTGTTTTTGGGCCCGCTCGCGGAGCCCGTTCCGCCGACCCCGAATTGCAACCCGAGGCACGACGTGCAGGTTCTCGTTCGCGACAATAATGTCGACCAGGCCCTCAAGGCCCTCAAGAAGAAGATGCAGCGCGAAGGCATCTTCCGCGAAATGAAGCTCCGCGGCCATTACGAAAAGCCGTCCGAGAAGCGCGCCCGCGAGGAGGCCGAGGCCGTCCGTCGCGCGCGCAAGCTGGCCCGCAAGCGCGCCCAGCGCGAAGGCCTGCTCCCGGCGCCGAAGAAGAAGTGATTCGCTGAATTCTCCCGCGCTCCGTCGCGGCGAGGAGCGAACAGTGCGCCCGCCCGGCAACGCCGGCGGGCGTTTTTGCGTCTTGCGCGGCCCATCGGCGGGGTTCGCCCGGATTTCGCTTCGGGAAATCCCAATCCTGCCGCAATCGCCCTATGTCTGACGGGCGTAAGCTGCAATCGGCGGTAAGGCGGTGGGGTCAATGAACGGTCGCGAGATGTCCAAGCTGCTGAGCCGCGCAGGCGTCATCGCCCTCGCGGCGCTCTCCGTCGCAGCCTGCGACACGATGGGCGGCGGAGGCGGCCGCTCCGTCGACCCGGACGTCTACGCCGCGCGTCAGTCCGACCTCGGGTCGCTCACCCAGGTCGTGAACGCCAATCCGACCGATCCCGAAGCGCTCAACATGCGCGGCTCGGCCTATGCGCGGCTCGGCCAGTACGACAACGCGATCGGCGATTTCAACCGCGCCATCCAGCTCAACGGCTCGTTCGCCAAGGCCTACGCCAACCGCGCGCTGGCCTACCGCTCGCAGAAGAACAACGCCGCCGCGCTCGCCGACTACAACCGCGCGATCGAGGTCGATCCTGGCTACGCCGCGGCCTATGTCGGGCGCGGCAACCTCTACCGGCAGACGGGCCGCATCGACGACGCGCTCTCTGACTACAACAGCGCGATCAAGGCCGACCCGAACAACGCGCAGGCCTGGCACAACCGCGGCCTGATTCACCAGGCGCAGGGCCGCAACGAGGACGCGATCGACGACTTCACCAAGGCGACCGCGATCTCGGTGACGGCGGCAGAGCCCTATGTGGGGCGCGGCATGAGCTATCTCGCGCAGAACGACGTCAACGCCGCGATCGACGACTTCAACACCGCGCGGACGCTCAATCCCAAATATGTCGACGCCTGGGTCGGCCGCGGTCTGGCGTTCGAGAAGCGCGGCGACACGAACAATGCGCGCGCCTCCTACGCCCAGGCGCTGAACCTGGACCGCAACGACCCCCGCGCGACGGAGGGCTTCCGCCGCGTTGGCGGCAAGGCTGGCGAGACCTACTCGGAGCACTGACGGACTCTCTATGGCGCGCTTGTGCTCTTGAAGAGCCAAGCTTTGCGCCCGGCGCGCGCGGGGTGGGACGTCGCGTTAGCGCGCCCGTTTCACGCCGAAACGACCGCCGTCCCCCGGCCCGAAGCGCCGGGGCCCAGACGTACGGGAGCTGCCGGGCTTGTCCCAGTCGTGGTTCTGATTTCGGCTGGATGACGACGCGGGCGCGGCCCACGGCCTCCGGCGGATCGTCGCCGGCGTCTCATCCTGATGAAGCCCGAAGGGCGGTCTCAACGCGCGCGCCCGGTTTGGCGGCGGGAAAGCTGCGTTGCAAAGTCGTAGCCGGCGGTCCGGTTCAGGCGCGGGCGAAGATCACCACGTTGCCGTCGTCGTCTTCCGCCGCCTCGCGCACCGCGTCCTGCCGGGCCGAGGTCTCGTCGAGGCGCTCGCGCAGGCCGCGCACGGCGACCAGCATTTCGAGGCCGAGGCCCAGAGGGGCGCACATCAGCGTCGTGGCGTAGACGTCGAGGGCCTGTCCGAGAAGTTCCGCGTCCTGGCGGGACACTGAGAAACTCAGCGAGTCCATGGGTCACACCCCGTCGACTCCCGACCCGCCGGGCGCCCCCGTTAGGCGCAATTGCGGTCGCGCGTCGTTTGTCGACCGACATAGAAAACCATGAATCGCAGCAAAAGACATAGGCGGATAGGCTAGGTCAGTCCGCCGCAGTCAGGAACGCGACCGGCAACTGCAGCAGATCGGCCAAGAGCATCTTGGGGGAAAGCGTGATGGCGCGGCCGGTCAGTCGATCGATCATCTTGGCGCCCTCCAGCGTGTTCGGAAGCGTGACGTGATCGTCCTGCAACAGTTCGGCGCGCAACAGTAGCGACGGGGCCGGCGCGAGTCGGCCCGCCACCGTCCTAAGCCCGATGACGAGCGCGGCCTCCGTGTCCCGAAGGCGGGCGAAGGCGACCAGGTGGCCTGCGATCGGCCCGCTCGATCCCAGGGGAAGATAGTCGCCCTCAGAGAACAGTTTCGGCCGCTTCGCCCGCTCGGCGAGCGCGGCGGCCATCACCGCCTGTTTGACGGCGCCGTCATGCCAGCGTCCCGCGGCCTTGATGGCGGCGGCGCCTGCCGCGAGCGTCGTTTCGCGGGCGGCGTAATCGACCGGCCGGCGATTGTCGGGGTCGACCAGCGTCAGATCCCAGAACTCGGTGCCCTGGTAGACGTCGGGAACGCCAGGGACCGTCAGCTTCAGCAAGGTCTGGAGCAGGCCGTTCGCCGCCCCCGCCGGACCGATGCGGGCGGCGAATGCGGCGATGTCCGCGCGGAGCGGCAGGTCCGGCTCCGTCAGGAGTTTCGTCAGCAGGCCCTGCGCGGCGGATTCGTAAGGCTCGTTCGGCGCCGACCAGTCGGTCTGGAGTTTCGCCTCGCGCAGCGCCTTCTGCTGCCAGCGCGCGAGGCGCTCGGCGAAGGCCCTGCAGCCCTCAGTGTCGTTCGGCGACAGGTCGTGCGGCCAGGCGCCGACCAGCGTCTGGTACAGGATCTGCTCGTCGGCCGCCGACGGCGCGTCGGCGCCCCGCAACGGCGCAGCGGCCTCCCGCCAGCGCGTGACGGCCGCGATCCACTCGTCGGGAATTTCGCTCAGCACCGCGAGCCGGGCGCGCACGTCCTCGCCGCGTTTGTGGTCATGGGTCGAGGTGGTGAGCATCGCGTTGGGGAAGGTGTTCGCCTTCGCCGCCATCTTGTCGTGAAAGGTCGGCACGTCGATCGAGAACGTCGCGACGTCGAAGCCGACGTCGGTGCGCGAGAGCAGCTTGCCGTAGCGATAGAAGGCGGTGTCCTCGACGGCCTTGGCCGCGACGGGCGCGGACAACTGCTGGAAGCGCTGGATCGCCCGGTCTCTGGCCGCGAGCTGCTCGGCGGGGCCGACCTCGCCGCCGAGCCAGCCGTCGAGCAGGTCGAGCACGGGCGCGTCGGCCGGCAGGATCGAGGCGCGCGCCTTCTCCAGCGCGCGGGCGAAGATCGGCTTGTCGGCCTCGGTGCGGCCCCGATCGGGCGACGCATAGGTGCGGTAGGCCGGGAAGTGCGCCAGAAGCTCGATCAGCGCGCGGCGGATGGCGGCGCGCGGCGTGTCGCGCGTCCGGTAGTCGAGCCGCGCCAGCGCATGCAGGGCGTTGGTCGCCTGATCGAGCTGGGCTGAGAACGAGCGGTCGAGGATCTCGCGGCGCGCGGTCTCCTCCTCGACGTGGAAGTCCGACGGCCGGCCGGAAATTTCCGCCCAGAAGGCCGAGAGCTTCTCGTCGCCCGAGGCGGCGTGCAGCAGCGCGCTGACGTCGTCCATGAAATCGTAGCCGCTCGCGCCGTCGACCTTCCAGTCGGTCGGAAGGTTTTCGCCGGGGCCGAGGATCTTCTCGATCACCAGATAGGCGGGCTGACTGGCGAGAGCGCCCGGACGTGCGCTCTGCGCGGCCTCCAGATGCTCGCGCAGGCGGCGCGCATAGAGCCGGGGGTCGGCGAGCCCGTCGATGTGGTCGACGCGGAAACCGTCGATCAGGCCCTCGGCGTAGAGCTTCAGCAGCAACTCGTGGGTCGCCTCGAACACTGCGGGGTCGCCGATCCGGAGACCGGCGAGCTCGTTGACGTCGAAGAAGCGGCGCCAGTTGATCTCGTCGCCCGCCACCGTCCAGGACGCCAGCCGCCAGTTCTGTTTTTCGAGCAGCGTATGGAGCCTCGCGCGGCCCTCTTCGGAGGTCCCGTCATAGGCGTCGAGACCGTTGGTCTCGACCTCCTGCCGGTCCTCCGGCCGCAGCGGGAACAGGTGGTCGGCGTAGCGCAGCGCCAGGCCGCCGCGCCGTCCCTCATGGGTGAGCTTCAGGTCGCCGGAGGCGAGCGCCTCGCCGTAGGACACGCCGAGCGTCGGCACGAGGATCTTGCCGTGCAGGGCGGGATCGGCCGGCGTCCAGTCGATGTCGAAGAAGTGCCCGAACCGGCTGCCGCGGCCATGCGCCAGCACGTCGAGCCACCAGGCGTTGTCGTCGCCGCCGACCGCCATGTGGTTCGGCACGATGTCGACGATCATGCCGAGCCCCTCGGCCCGCAACGCCGCGACGAGTTCGCGAAAACCCTCCTCGCCGCCGAGCTCGGGGTTCACCGTCGTCGGGTCGACGACGTCATAACCATGCATCGAGCCGGCGCGGGCGGTCAGGATCGGCGAGGAATAGAGGTGGCTGATCCCGAGCTCGCGCAGATAGGGCGCGAGCGGAATCGCCTTCGAGAACGGGAAATCCTTGTGGAACTGCAGGCGCATCGTCGCGCGCGGCGGGCTTGCGGGATCCTGCGGATGCGTCACGCGTCGCGTCTCCTGTTCAGTGTCCTGAGCCTCGCGGCCGGGGCGCTTTCCGCCAGCATGTCCGGCGCCGGGTTCGGCAGCCGCCGTCGCCAGTTCGGATGCTCGTCGAGGGTGCCGGGAAGGTTCGGCTGTTCGAGCTGGCCGAGCGCGTCCTCCATCGGCAGCAGCACGAGCTTCGACGGCGTCGTCGAGAGAAACGCCACCGCGGCGTCCACGACCACGTCCGGCGCGTCGGGCGCAGGCGGATCGCCCGCGGCGACGTCCGCCGCGACGAAGGCGCGCCAGAGCGCGGACCGCTCCTGCTCGCGCTCCAGCCGGTCGTTCGCTGCGGTCTCGCCGAACTGGCCGCCGGCGACGGAGGCGCGCAGATCGATGTCGGCGCCGGACCACCACCCCGCCGTGGTCGGCAGGTCGTGCGTCGTCGTCATCGCGAGCGCGTCCGCCGGGTAATAGGAGGGCGGGAAGAATCTTCGCTCGTGGCGCTCGAACTGCAGCACGCGCATGCCCGCGACGCCGGCCTCCGCCAGCCGCTCTCGGAAGCCTTCCGGCACCGTGCCGAGATCTTCGCCCACGACGACCGCTTCGTTGCGCAGCGACTCCAGCGCCGTGAGACGAAGCATGTCGTCCACGGGGAAGGCGAGATAGGCGCCCTCGGTCGCCTTCGCGCCCTCCGGCGCCATCCACAGCCTCGCGAACCCCATCGCGTGGTCTATGCGGACGCCGCCGGCGTTCTTCATGCAGGCGCGCAAGGTCGCAAGGAACGGCGCGAAGCCGGATGTCTTCAGCGCGATCGGCGAGAAAGTGGCGAGCCCCCAGGCCTGGCCGTTCGGGTTGAACAGATCGGGCGGCGAGCCGACGGAGAGGCCCACGAGCACATCCTGCTGCCGGCTCCAGGCGTGGCTGCCCCCGGCGTCCATGCCGACCGCGAGGTCGGAGATCAGGCCGATCGCCATGCCCGAGTCGCGCGCGGCCTTCTGCGCTGCGGCGAAGGATCGGTCGGCGATCCACTGCAGGAAGACGTGGAAGTCGACCTCGCCCGCGTGTTCCGACGAAAACTCTGCGACCGCCGCGCTCTGCGGGTCGCGCAGGGCCTCGGGCCAGCTCCGCCAGTCCCACTGACGCATGTCCGCGCCGAAGCGCGCGGCGTGCAGCGCCTCGAAGCGCGCATGCCGCTCGAGCAGGTCGCCGCCTTCGGCGCGGAACGCGTCGAAATCCATGGCGAGCCTGCCGCGCCCGCTCTCCGCGCATTCCACGGAGCGGAAGCTCTCGAACAGCTTGCGGAAGGTGGCGAGCTTGGCGCGGGCGGAGTCCGGCCAGTCGATCAGCGGCGCCGATTCCAGAGCGCGGCGGATGTCCGCGACGCCGGCGGCGCGCGAGGCTTCCTCGACCCGGTCTTCGCTGAACAGGAAATCCGGGTCGGCGTGGAGCGCGTTCAGGAACAGCCGGCTCGACGGCGAGTATGGTCCGAAATGGTGCGGGTCGGCGGTGAAGCCGGCGTGCAGCGGACTGAGCGCCAGCGCGTCGGCGCCGGCGCGGCCGAGCGTCTCCGCCAGCGTCGCGACGCCGCCGAGATCGCCGATCCCGCCATCCCCTCTGCGGGTGAGGCCGTAGACCTGAGCGGCGAGCCCCCACATCCGGCGCCCGCTCGCCGCGTCGACGATGCTGCGGCCGCGCGGGGGGGCGACGGCGAGCGTGACCCCGCCGTCCCTGGTCTCAAGCCGATGATAGCCCGCCTCCAGGATGGGCCGCATCAGCGCGCGGCCGTCTCCGGCGTCGCCGAGGATCACGTCGAAGGTCTCGCCGTCCTCGCGGATCAGGCGCGCCGCCGTTCCGGGCTTTCCGGGAACCGGGACCGTGTGGCCGACGGTCGCCGTGACGAGCGCTGCGGGCGCGCCGGCGATCTCGCTCAGCCGCTCCAGCGACCCGCGGGTCTCGGTCTCGCTGTCGCAGCCGAGCCCAAGCGCCGAGAGCAGCCGCCGAAGCGTCTCGGGCGTCACCGTGCGGGATTGGCCTGCCTGATCAGTCCAATGAACCGAAAACCCGGCGCGCGCGGCGAGGTCACGAACGGCGTCGTCTTGGCTCAAGCTGCTGGCTCCAGCAAAGCGACGGTGGAGAAGCCGGGCAGGCTGCCGGAGCGCGCGGCGTCAGCTGCGCCGATGGGGGATTCAAACAGCACGGTGCCCTCAAGGCTGGGCAGAGGAACACGACTATCGGCGAGGTTGATCGCGAGGGTCAGTTTCGCGCCGTCGCCCATCGTCCACCGCGAGACGACGGCCTTCTCGCCGACCACGTCCGCGCCGGCGGACCGGCAGCCCGGAATGCCCGGCGTGATCTTCGCCGCGCGGATCGCGAGCAGCTTGCGGAACAAGGCGGTGCGCGCCTCCGCCCGCTCGGAGTGCGGCTCGGGGATCGAATTCTCGAAGGTCGTCACCGCATTCGGGTCCGGGATCTCGGCGCCGGCGAAGGCCGCGAACTTGGCGAATTCCTTGCGCCGTCCGTTCCGCACGGCCTCGGCGAGTTCCGGCTCGTGGTCGGTGAAGAACAGGAAGGGAGTCTCGCTCGCCACCTCCTCGCCCATGAAGATCATCGGGATGTGGGGGGACAGCAGCAGCGCGGCGGTCGCGGCTTCGACGCCCTCCGGCGGGGCGAGCGTCGTCAGCCTGTCGCCGAAGGCGCGGTTGCCGATCTGGTCGTGGTTCTGCAGGAAGCTGACGAAGGCGGTCGGGGGAAGATGGTCGCTCGGCGTGCCTCGCGGCTTGCCGTTCTGATGCGGGGACGGATCGCCCTGGTAGACGAAGCCGTCCTGCAGCGTGCGGGCGAGCTTGCCCGCCGTGTCCTCGACGAAGTCCTCGTAATAGCCTTCGCGCTCGCCCGTCAGCAGCACGTGAAAGACGTGGTGGAAATCGTCGTTCCACTGGGCGTCGACCTCGCCTGCGAGGTGACTCTGCTGATTGAACTCGTTTTCGAGGATGAGGTGCAGATGGCGGCCATTCTCGCTCGCGCGGACGGCGGCCGCGGTTTCGTCGATCCAGTCCTGCTCGGAAATCGCATGCACCGCGTCAAGCCTCAGCCCGTCGAAGCGGTACTCCTCCAGCCAATAGAGCACGTTCTCGGTGAAGTAGCTGCGCACTTCCGGGAGACGGAAGTCGATCGCTCCGCCCCACGGCGTGTGCAGGTCCTCGCGGAAGAACTCCGGAGCGGCGGCGGGGATGTAATTCCCGTCCGGTCCGAAATGGTTGTAGACCACGTCGAGGATCATCATCACCCCGAGCTCGTGAGCCTGGTCGATGAGGCTCTTCAGCTCTTCCGGCGAGCCATAGGCGGCGTCGGGAGCGTAAGGCAGCACGCCGTCGTAGCCCCAGTTCCGCGCGCCGGGGAAATCGGCGATCGGCATCAGTTCTATGGCGGTGATCCCGAGTTCGGCGAGCAGCGGCAGCGCCTCGGCCACGCCGTTGAAGCCGCCGAAGCAGCCGACATGAAGTTCGTAGACCACGGCCTCGTGCCAGGGCCGGCCCTTCCAGTCCGCGGTTTTCCAGTCATAGCGCGCCGGATCGATCACGATGCTCCAGCCGTGGATGTCGCCGTCCTGGAAGCGGGAGGCGGGGTCCGGCACGCTCAGCCCGTCCGGCAGATGGAAGCGGTAGCGGGCGCCTGCGGGAGCTTCGATCGTCTTTGAGAACCAGCCCTGCGCGTCGCGCTCCATCAGCACGGGGTCTCGGTCGCGAATTTCCAGGCGCACCTCGGCGTGGGCGAGCGCCCAGAAGCGGAAGGTCGTGCCGGAATCGGAAAAGGCGGCGCCGAAGGGGAGGCGTCGTTCAAAACTCGCAGTCAAAATCATCAATCTCCAGGCGCATGCGTCTGCCGGCGCTTCGCCGGCTGGGCGGACGCAAGGGAGAGGCCGAGCACGGCGCTCTGGGCCGCGACGGTTATCGCGTCTTGCTCGATCACGCGTTCCGGAGCCTCGGGCCGCGCGCTGTCGATCAGCAGCACGGTCGAAAGCGCAGGGGGCGGAAGAGTGAAAACGCGATCCTCCGCGGTCGGATTTAGCATCAGGGTGAGGATAGGCACGGCGCCGTCGGCGCGGCGCTCCGCCCGGCGCAGCATTAACGTCCTCTCATCATGGTCGTTCCACGCCTCCGAGCTGATCGGAGCGCCGCTTTCGTCGAACCAGGCGATGTCGAGCACGCCGGGGAAGGGCTCCTCCCGACCGTGCAGGAATCGCTTGGAGCGCAGCACCGGATGGGCGCGTCGCAGCGCGATAAGTCGCGCCACGAAGGCCGTCAGCGCCTCGCCCCCCTCGGTCGAGGCGAGCCGCCAGTCGATCCACGACGTCTCGTTGTCCTGGGCGTAAGCGTTGTTGTTGCCGCCCTGGGTGCGCTGGAACTCGTCGCCCGCGAGCAGCATCGGCGAGCCGTTGGCGAAGAACACCGTGGCGAGCATCGCCCGGGCGAGGCGCGCGCGGAGCGGCTTGATCTCGGGATCGTCGGTCGGTCCCTCCACGCCCCAGTTCGAAGAATAGTTCTCGCCATGGCCGTCGCGGTTGTCCTCGCCGTTCGCGAGGTTGTGGCGATCGACGTAGGCGGTCGTGTCGGCGAGCGTGTAGCCGTCGTGGCTCGCGACGTAGTTGATCGACGCCCAGGGCCTGCGCGATCGCCGATCGAACAGGTCGCTGGAGCCTGCGAGCCGCGCCGCGACTTCCGGGCGCTGGCCGCTGTCGCCACGCCAGAACCTGCGGATGGAGTCACGGAACTTGTCGTTCCATTCGGCGAAGCCCGGCGGGTGATGGCCGAGCTGGTAGCCGCCGGGGCCGATGTCCCAGGGTTCCGAGATCAGCTTCACGCGCTGGAGCGCCGGATCCTGCCGGATGGCGTCGAAGAAGCCGGAGCCGGGGTCGAAGCCGTGCGCCTCGCGGCCGAGCGTGACGCCGAGATCGAACCGGAACCCGTCGACGTGGTAGGCCTCGACCCAGTAGCGCAGCGAATCCATCACCATCTGCAGCACGCGCGGATGGCTGAGATTCACAGTATTGCCGGTGCCGGTGTCGTTGACGCAGTAGCGCCAGTCGGTCTGCACCAGCCGATAGTAGCTGGCGTTGTCGAGGCCGCGGAACGACAGCGTCGGCCCTTCCTCGCTGCCTTCCGCGGTGTGGTTGTAGACGACGTCGAGGATCACCTCGATGCCCGCCGCATGCAGCCGGCGCACCGCGACCTTCAGCTCATTCAGGGAGCCGTCGGAAAGGTAGCGCGGCTCCGGCGCGAAGAAGGCGAGCGTGTTGTAGCCCCAGTAGTTCCTGAGGCCCTTCTCCACCAGCACGCGGTCCTGCACGAAGGCGTGGATCGGCAGGAGCTCCACGGCGGTGACGCCGAGGCGCTTATAGTGCTCGATCATCACGGGGCTCGCGAGCGCCGCGAAGGTGCCGCGCTCGTGCGCGCGGATGTCCTGCCGCAGCATCGTCAGCCCGCGGACATGCGCCTCGTAGATCACCGTCTCGTCCCAGGGCGTGCGCGGCGGCCGGTCGTCGCCCCAGTTGAAGGCGCCGTCGACCACCACGCCCTTCGGCATGCCGGGCGCGCTGTCGCGGCGGTCGTAGGACAGGTCGGCGCGCGGGCTGTTCAGGCGGTAGCCGAACATCGCGTCGGACCAGCGCACCTCGCCCGCGATCTGCTTGGCGTAGGGATCGAGCAGCAGCTTGTTGGGATTGAAGCGTTGGCCGTGCTGCGGGTCGTAAGCGCCGTGCGCGCGAAAGCCGTAGAGCAGCCCGGCGCGCGCGTCCGGCAGATAGCCGTGGAACACCTCGTCGGTGCGCTCGGGAAGCGCGACGCGCGCGATCTCGCGCCGTCCTGACGGATCGAACAGGCAGAGGTCGATCTGGTCGGCGTTGGCCGAGAACACCGCGAAGTTGACGCCCAGCCCGTCCCAGGTGGCGCCGAGCGGGTAGGGGGATCCAGGTTCGAGGTTCGCTGTCATGGGCGAAACGATATGCGGTCCTGGCGAAGGAGACCAACAGGCGGCCGCAGCCTCCCGTCTTCCCGTGTGAGAGAAGGTCGCGGACGTTGGAGGCGACGGGCGGATAAGGAATGGTTTCTGCAGGTCGCGTCGGCGACGGACGCGCCCGACGCCCGGGGATTATTCATCGTGTCCCGCAAGGGGAGAGCGACGCGCCGGGGTCGGGCCTGTCCGGGAAGCGGGCCGCCGCCGCCGGTCGCTTCAGCCCGGCCGCAGCGCGACCACGCCGAGCGGCGGAAGCGTGAGGTCGAGCGACTGCGCCTCGCCGTGGCCCGCGACGTCGATCGTCGGAAGTCCGCCGCCGTTGCCCACGTTCGACCCGCCATAGATGCCCGCATCGGTGTTGAGGATCTCGCTCCAGTGGCCCGCCACCGGCACGCCTATGCGATATCCATGCCGGGGCACCGGCGTCATGTTGGCGACCACCAGCACCGGCGGGTCTCCGGCCTCGCCCTGGCGAAGGAACGCGAACACCGAGTTCGTCCGGTCGTCGCCGATCACCCAGCGGAAGCCGGCGGGCTCGCAGTCCCTGGCGTGCAGCGATCGTTCCGACGCATAGATCCGGTTGAGGTCGCGAACGAGCCGCTGAACGCCGGCGTGGTTTGGGTCGTCGAGCGCGGCCCAGTCGACCTGATCGTCGTGGTTCCATTCGCGGAACTGCGCGACCTCGCAGCCCATGAACAGCAGCTTCTTGCCGGGGTGCGACCACATCAGCCCGAAAAGCGCGCGCAGGTTGGCGAATTTCTGCCAGGCGTCGCCGGGCATCTTCTGCAGCAGCGAGCCCTTGCCGTGCACCACCTCGTCATGGCTGATCGGCAGCACGAACTTCTCGGAGAAGGCGTAGACCAGCCCGAAGGTGATGCCGTCGTGGTCGTACTGACGGTAGATCGGGTTCTGCTCCATGTAGTGGAGCGTGTCGTGCATCCAGCCCATGTTCCACTTGTAGTGGAAGCCGAGGCCGCCCTCGGTGGTGGGCTTGGTGACGCCCGGCCAGGCGGTCGATTCCTCGGCGATCATGATCGCGCCGGCGGCCCGCTCGCGGACCACTGCGTTCATGTGCTGAATGAAGCCGACAGCTTCCAGGTTCTCCCGGCCGCCATACTGGTTCGGCACCCACTCGCCGGCCTTGCGGCTGTAGTCGCGGTAGAGCATCGAGGCGACCGCGTCGACGCGCAGTCCGTCGACGTGGAAGCGCTCAAGCCAGAACAGGCCGCTCGCGATCAGGAAGTTCTGAACCTCGCGCCGGCCGAAATTGTAGATCGCGGTGTTCCAGTCGATGTGGAAGCCCTCGCGCGGGTCGGCGTGCTCGTAGAGCGCCGTGCCGTCGAAGCGGTAGAGGCCGTGGCTGTCGGTCGGGAAATGCGCGGGCACCCAGTCGACGATGACTCCGATTCCGGCCGCATGCGCCGCATCGACGAAGCGCGCGAACTCCTCCGGCGCGCCATAGCGGCCGGTCGGCGCGAAAAGGCCGAGCGGCTGGTAGCCCCATGAGCCGCCAAACGGATGCTCGGAGATCGGCAGCAGTTCGACATGGGTGAAGCCCATGCCGGCCACATAGGGGATCAGCTTCTCGATCGCGAAATCCCAGTCGACGTCGCGGTCGCCCTGCTTGAGCCAAGAACCGAGGTGGACCTCGTAGAACGACAACGGCGCGGTTTCGGCGTGCTTGGCCGCCCGTTGCTCCATCCATGCCGCGTCGGTCCAGGCGTAGGGCTCGACCGAGGCCACGACCGAGGCGGTCGAGGGCGCTTTCTCGGCCGACCGCGCCACCGGGTCCGCCTTGTCCGGCAGGATCGCGCCGTCCGGTCCGATCAGCGCGAACTTGTATCGTTCGCCGGGGCCGAGGCGCGGGATGAATATCTCCCACACGCCTGACGGCTGGCGCAGGCGCATCGGGTTGCGGCGGGAATCCCAGGCGTTGAAGTCGCCGATCACCGCGACGCGCCGGGCGTTCGGCGCCCAGACGGCGAAGCGGACGCCGGCGACGCCGTCTATCGTCATGGGGTTCGCGCCGAGGGCGCTCGCGAGCTCGAAGTGTCGGGACTCGCCAAGCAGATGCAGGTCGAGGTCGCCCAGAAGCAGGCCGAAGGAATAGGGGTCCTCGGTCTCGAAGGTGGCTCCCGGCCAGCGGATCCGAAGCAGATAGGGATCGACGCCCTTCACCGGACCCTCGAATACGCCGGTTCCGTCGAGCTCCGTCAGGACGCCGACGACTTCGCCGCCGTCCCGGGCCACCACTTCGACGCCTTCGGCGCCCGGCAGGACCGCGCGGACATAAGGGCCCGCCCCGTCGTCGCGACGGCCGAGCGCCGCGAACGGATCGCCATGGGTTCCGTTCGCGAGCGCCTGAAGCGTCGCGCGGTCGAGCGATGAGACCTCGGTCATGCCTGGTCTCCCGCGTAAGCCAGCAGGCGTTCGGCGAGCGCATGGAGCCCGCCGAGCGGAACGTCGATCCAGGCTGGCCGGTTCGCCGTCTCGTAGGCGACCTCATAGGCCGCCTTCTCGATCAGGAACATGTCTAGCAACTCCGGTTGCACTGCGCCTCCCGCGGCCTCGACGCTGGCGCGGTATGCGTTGAGGAAGGCCTCCGCGGCGTCGCCGCGGAAACGTTCGAGGAACTGGTCGCGGCGCGGACCGCCGATATGGGGCGACGCCTGCTCGTTGCGGCCGACCATCGCGGCTGCGTAGTCGAAGGACCGCAGGACGCCGGCGACGTCGCGCAGCGGACTGGCCTTGCCGCGGCGCTCCTCGAGCGGCCGCGCCGGTTCGCCCTCGAAGTCGATGAAGATCGCGTCGCCGCCGGAGACGAGGATCTGGCCGAGATGAAGGTCGCCGTGGATGCGGGTCATGATCGACCCGGTCCCCGCGTCGGCGAGCCGCCCGATCAGCGCGATCAGCGCGTCTTTGCGGGCGATGATGGAGGCCGCGCGATGGTCGTCCTCCTCGCGGTCCCAGGCCGAACGGCTTTCGAGCGCATGAACCGCGCCCTTGACCAGCCCGGTCGCCCGCGCCTTCCAGGTCTCGACATCCTGCGTGCCGGCGGGCGCCGGCGCGAAATCCTGGTCGTCGCTGGGGCGCGCCAGCACCGCGTGAAGCTCGCCCAGCCGCGTGCCGAGATTGGCCGCAAAGCCCGTGAAGTCGTTGAAGCGGTAGTCGTCCGTCATCTCCCCGCCGCCTGCGCCGGCGTAGTCGTCGAGCGCCCGGGACAGATGATCAAGCGTCCAGGTCCAGGCGTCGCCCTGGTTCGAGACGTACCCCTGGATGATCGCGAGCGTCGCCCGCGTCCCGTCCGCGCCGACCTTGACCATCTCGCCGAGGAACGGCGCCGCGTTGGCGTAGCCCTGCTCGGTGAGATAGCGCCCCATCTCGGCTTCCGGATGGGCGCCGGTGGCGATCTTGCGCAGCAGCTTGATCATCAGCGCATCGCCGGCGATCAGCGAGGAGTTCGACTGTTCGGCCGACAGCCAGCGGATCTCGGCGTCGTCGGGCAGGTCGGGGATCTCCGCGCCTTTCGAGGCCTCGAACTGGATCGTGTCCTCGCCGCTCGGGAGCTTCGCGCCGGCCTTGAGGGAGCGGGCGATCGCGAAGGCGAAGCTCGGCAGCGCGAAGGCGTCGGTGAGGAGATGCACCTCGCGGCCCTTGCGAACGCGTGCGAGCGCAAGCCTGCTTGCAAGCGAAGACAGCCCGTCATCTTCGGCGACGACGGCGAGCGGCAGCAGCCAGCGGCTCGGCTCGGCGCCGCCGGTCACCTCGATCTCGATCAGCCCGATGTCCTCGCCGCCGCCCGAAATCCGCGACATACCCTTGATGCGCGGGATGATCTCCTTCTGGTCCTTGCCGCCGAACCAGCGGCGCTTGGCGAGATAGTTCGGCAGCACCGCGGTCTCGAGCGCTTTGCGGGCCTCGGTCTGCATGGCGTCGTCGACGCCTGCGCGCAGCACCAGCGTCTCGTAGTCGGCCATCGGCTCCGGCGCCGGCGTGTGCCAGTCGGGCGTCTCGCTCTCGCTTGCGAGCTTGAACCAATAGAAGCCGTAGGGCGGCAGGGTCAGCAGATAGGTCAGCTGGCCGATCGGCGGGAACACCGAGCCGGCCGTGAGCTCCACAGGCACGCGGCCGTCGAAGTCGGAGAGCTCCAGCTCCACGGCCTGCGGGCTGCGGCCCATATTGGCGACGCAGAGGATCGTCTCGCCGTCATGCTCGCGGAGATAGGCTAGGATCCGCCGGTTCGACGGGTACAGGAATCGGATCGAGCCGCGGCCGAAGGCCGGGTGCTGGCGGCGGGTCGCCAGCATGCGGCGGTGCCAGTTGAGCAGCGAATGCGGATCGCGCGCCTGCGCCTCGACGTTCACGGCGTAGTAGCCGTAGAGCGGATCCATGATCGGGGGCAGCACGTTCGACGCGAAGTCCGCCCGCGAAAAGCCGCCGTTGCGGTCGATCGACCACTGCATCGGCGTGCGAACGCCGTCGCGGTCGCCAAGATGGATGTTGTCGCCCATGCCGATCTCGTCGCCGTAATAGATCACCGGCGTGCCGGGCATCGACAGCAGCAGGCAGTTCATCAGCTCGATCCGGCGCCGGTCGCGCTCCATCAGCGGCGCGAGCCGCCGGCGGATGCCGAGATTGATGCGCGCGCGCCTGTCGGTCGCATAGGTGTTCCAGAGGTAGTCGCGCTCCTTGTCGGTCACCATCTCGAGCGTCAGCTCGTCATGGTTGCGCAGGAAGATCGCCCACTGGCAGTTCTCCGGGATCGCCGGGGTCTGGCGCATGATGTCGGTGATCGGGAAGCGGTCCTCGCGCGCGATCGCCATGTACATCCGCGGCATCAGCGGGAAGTGGAACGCCATGTGGCATTCGTCGCCGTCGCCGAAATAGTCCTTGGTGTCCTCCGGCCACATGTTGGCTTCGGCGATCAGGAACCGGTCCGGATAGGTGCGGTCGAGCTCGGCGCGGATCTTCTTCAGGACGTCGTGGGTCTCCGGAAGGTTCTCGTTCGAGGTGCCGTCGCGCTCGATCAGGTAGGGCACGGCGTCGAGCCGCAGCCCGTCGATTCCGAGGTCGAGCCAGAACCGCATCACGCCGAAGACCGCCTTCAGCACCGCCGGGTTGTCGAAGTTCAGGTCCGGCTGATGGCTATAGAAACGGTGCCAGAAATACTGTCCGGCGACCGGGTCCCAGGTCCAGTTCGAGCGCTCGGTGTCGAGGAAGATGATGCGCGTGCCGGAGTACAGCGTGTCGCTGTCGGACCACACGTAGAAATTGCGGTGGGCCGAGCCCTTCTTCGCCGTCCGCGCCCGCTGGAACCAAGGGTGCTGGTCGGAGGTGTGGTTGATCACGAGCTCGGTGATCACCTTCAGGCCGCGCTTGTGGGCCTCCTGGATGAAGCGCTTGACGTCCGCGAGCGTGCCGTAGTCCGGCGAGACGTTCTTGTATTCGGCGATGTCGTAGCCGTCGTCGAGCCGCGGGCTCGGGTAGAACGGCAGCAGCCAGATCACGCTGACGCCGAGGCCCGCGATGTAATCGAGCTTCGAGATCAGGCCGGGAAAGTCGCCGATGCCGTCGCCGTTCGAGTCGAAGAACGATTTGACGTGCAGCTGATAGATGATGGCGTCCTTGTACCACTGCGGATCGAGACCGTCGGCGGTCACGACCGTGCCGCCGGGCTTAGACAGATCGGCATGGGAAACTGGCGCGTTCATCAAGCTACTCCCGCAGGCCGTGTCACCCTCCAGACATGGAAGGGCAGTTCGTTCGGATTGAGGTAGATCCACTGGCTCTTGCCGGTCAGCGTGAAGCTGTTGCCGCGCATCAGGTCCTCGACCTGCACCGTGGCGCCATCCGGCAGTCCGAACTCCCAGAGCGGCAGTTCGTAGGGCGCATGCTTCTCGTCATGCGGGTCGAGCGAGATGAAGACCAGGATCATGTCCTCGATCCCGGCGCCGTCCGCCGCCGTCCGCGACTTGCTGAAATACAGCACCGCGTCGTCGAAGCAGTTGTGGAAGTGGACGTCGAGATGGCTCTGAAGGGCCGGATTCTCGCGGCGGATGCGGTTCAGCCGCGTGATCTCCTGGACGATGTTGCCGGGCTGGTTCCAGTTGCGCGTGCGGATCTGGAACTTCTCGCTGTCGAGATACTCTTCCTTGCCGGGCAGCGGCGCGGACTCGCAGATCTCGAAGCCGCTATACATGCCCCACAGACCCGACAGCGTGGTCGCCAGCGCCGCCCGGATCAGGAAGCCGGCCCGGCCGGACGTCTGGAGAAAGAACGGGTTGATGTCGGGCGTGTTGACGAAGAAGTTCGGCCGGAAGAAGTCCTTAGGCGCCGTGGTCGACAGCTCCGTCAGGTACTCCATCAACTCGTATTTCTGATTTCTCCAGGTGAAGTAAGTATAGGACTGTGAGTAGCCGACCTTGGCGAGGCGGTACATCACCTTCGGGCGGGTGAAGGCCTCCGACAGGAACATCGCTTCGGGGTGGCGTGCGCGGACGTCGCCGATCATCCACTCCCAGAACGGCAACGGCTTGGTGTGCGGATTGTCGACGCGGAAGATCGTGACGCCCTGGTCGATCCAGAACAGCACGACGTCGCGCAGCGCCTGCCACAGCCCAGGAATCGCGTCCGGCCCGTAGAAGTCGACGTTGACGATATCCTGGTACTTCTTCGGCGGGTTCTCCGCGTATTTCATCGAGCCGTCGGGCCGCCACTTGAACCAGCCCGGATGCTCCTTCAGCCACGGATGGTCGGGCGAGCACTGGATCGCGAAGTCGAGCGCGATCTCGAGATCGTGGTCGACGGCGGCTTTGACGAGCGCCCTGAAGTCGTCGAGCGAGCCGAGTTCAGAGTGGATCGCGTCGTGGCCCCCGGTCTCGTCGCCGATGGCGTAGGGGCTGCCGACGTCGCTCGGTCCCGGCGTCAGCGTGTTGTTGGGGCCCTTGCGGTTGGTGATCCCGATCGGATGAATCGGGGGGAAATAAAGCACGTCGAAGCCCATGTCGCGGATCATGGGCAGGCGTTTGATGACGTCCCGGAACGTGCCGTGCTTCGTCGGGTCGCCGCTCTCCGATCGTGGGAACAGCTCGTACCAGCTCGCGAACCCGGCCTCGCGCCGCTCGACGTCGACCGGATAGAGCTCCGTCCGCGACGCGAAGTGATGAGGATCGGCCGCGACCGCCGCGGCGTGCGTCTCGGGAGAGAGCAGAGCCTCGACCCGCGCCTTGGTGTCGAGCGCCCGCGTCTTCAGGATGATGTCGCTGAGGGCGCGCGCGAGGTCGGCAGGCGCATTGGCAGCGGCCTCTTCCAGCAGATGGAGGCCCTCGTCGGTCTCGAGCGCGACGTCGAGGCCGGCCTCGCGCTTTTTTGTCAGGTCGCGGCGGAACGTGCCGAACTCGTCCCACCAGGCCTCGATCGCGAGGTCGTGACGGCCGATCTGCTCCGGCGTGAACGCCGCCCGCCAGCGATCGTTCAGCAGGAACGTCATCGGCTCGCGGCGGAACTCCTGCTCGTTCGGGCCGCGCCACAGCACGTCGGCGCGCAGCACTTCATGACCGTCGGCGAACACGTCCGCCTCCACGGTCACGGACCGCGCCACCACCGTTTTCACCGGAAACCGCCCGCCGTCGACAGTCGGCGTCACAGCCTCGATCGCGATCCGTGGACGCGTCGCGGCGTCTGCGGCGTCGGGAGAGGCTTGAAGCATCGCAATCTCCGTATCAATGAACAGAAGTCCGGGCGGCGTGGCGCCTTCTCGGAACCCGACACATCGGTCGGAGGTTTGTCCCGACAACCCCTCTGCGTCGCTAAGGAAGGCCGGGATGAACGACCACGAGCGAAAAATTCGGAACGCCGCCTATCGTCTGTGGGAGCAGGCCGGCCAGCCGGAAGGACGAGACCATGAGTTCTGGCTGAAGGCGGAAAAGTCGCTGAAGGACGAGCCGGTGGGCGGACCGAAAGGCACGTCTCCGAAGAAGGCCGCGATGCCGATGGAGCCGGTCGAGAAGACGCCTCCGCAAAAGCCGGGCAAGCTCGCCACTGTCGCCTCGGATCTCGCCGCCGCGGATGCGGGAAAGGCCCAGAGCGCGACGAAGGGCCGGGCGAGCGCGAAGGCGAAGTCCGAAAGCGTCGCGGCCGAGCCGCCGGTTTCAGCCAACGATCCCGCCGTGGAGCCGTCTAAGAAGGCGTCGCAAGCCGCGGGGCTGACGCCAGGCGCCGTGTCCAGGGCGAAGGCGCGGGGGAAGGCCACGCAGGCCAAAGGGAGCTGAAGAGCCGATTGCGCGCCGCCGGCCGGGAACGGCCGCAAGATTGAACCGTTGTGCGCGTAAGTGGATGAACGTGGGAAACTCCGGCCTGCGGAACGAGGGGCGACAGCACATATGAGTGAGATAAAGACCGACCGCCGGGCCGAGGCCGGGCGGCCGACCCAGCTTGGCGCGACTTTCGACGGGCAAGGCACGAATTTCGCGATCTTCTCGGCCTATGCGGAGAGGGTCGAGCTCTGCCTGTTCGACGAGCAGCAGAACGAGATCGAGCGCGTCACCCTCCCCGAATACACCGACGAGGTGTGGCACGGCTATCTGCCGGAGATCGTCCCCGGCCAGCTCTACGGCTACCGCGTCCATGGCCGCTACGCCCCGGAAGAAGGCCACCGTTTCAACCCGAACAAGCTGCTGCTCGATCCATACGCCAAGTCGATCGTCGGCTCGATCGAGTGGAACGACGCCCATTTCGGCTACACGCTCGACGCCGAGGAGAAGGACCTCTCCTTCGACGAGCGCGACAGCGCGCCGTTCACGCCGAAATGCGAGGTCGCCGACACCGCCTTCGACTGGCAGGGCGACGTCAAGCCGAATGTTCCCTGGGACAAGACGGTGTTCTACGAGACCCATGTCCGGGGCTACACCCAGCTGCATCCGGGCGTGCCGGAGAACCTGCGCGGCACCTTCGACGGCCTCGGCCAGAAGGCCGTCATCGACCACATCAAGTCGCTCGGCGTCACCTCGGTCGAGCTGCTGCCGATCCACTGCTTCCTCGACGACCAGCACCTGCTCGACAAGGGGCTCAGGAATTACTGGGGCTACAACACCATCGGCTTCTTCGCCCCGATGGGGCGCTACGCCGGCGGCGGCGCCAAGTCGGGCCGCGCCAGGCTCGCGAGCTTCAAGCACATGGTCCGGGCGTTCCACAACGCCGGTCTCGAGGTGATCCTCGACGTCGTCTACAACCACACCGCCGAGGGCAACGAGCTCGGGCCGACGCTGTCGTTCAAGGGCATCGACAACCTCAGCTACTACCGGACGATGCCGGACAATCATCGCTACTACATCAACGACACCGGCACCGGGAACACGGTCAACACCAGCCATCCCCGCGTGCTGCAGATGATCACGGACTCCTTGCGTTACTGGGTGGAGGAGATGCACGTCGACGGCTTCCGCTTCGATCTCGGCACCATTCTGGGCCGCGAGCCGGAAGGCTTCGACCAGCGCGGCGGCTTCTTCGACGCGGTCGGGCAGGACCCGGTGCTGCGCAACGTCAAGCTCGTCGGCGAGCCGTGGGACATCGGTCCCGGCGGCTATCAGGTCGGCGGCTTCCCGCCCGGCTGGGCGGAGTGGAACGACAAGTACCGCGACACGGTCCGCGATTACTGGAAGTCCGGCGCCGGCCATATGGGCGACTTCGCCGCGCGGGTCACAGGCTCCGGGGACGTGTACGACCACCGCGGCCGCAGGCCATGGGCGGGCGTCAACTTCATCACCGCCCATGACGGCTTCACGCTGAACGACGTCGTCTCCTACAACGAGAAGCACAACGAGGCGAACGGCGAGGACAATAAGGACGGCCACGGCGACAACCGCAGCTACAATTACGGGGTCGAGGGCGAGACCGACGATCCCGGCGTCGTCGCGGTCCGGGAGCGCCAGAAGCGCAACATGCTCGCGACGCTGATCCTGTCCCACGGCACGCCGATGATCCTGGCCGGCGACGAGTTCGGCCGTTCGCAGGGCGGCAACAACAACGGCTACTGCCAGGACAACGAGATCTCCTGGGTGCGCTGGGAGCTCGACGAGCAGGACGAGATCCTCCTCGCCTTCACCCAGCGTCTGCTCAAGCTGCGCGCCGACCACGCCATCCTGCGACGCGCGAGCTTCCGCGACGGCATGGGCGTGACCTGGATCAATCCGGGCGGCGGCGAGCAGACGCCCGAGCAGTGGGCGGACCAGGGCGCCGACTGCATCGGCCTTCACCTCACCACCGCCGACGGCGAAGAAGCGATCATGATCTTCAACAGCCACGAAGGTCCCGTGCCCTTCGTCCTCCCCGAGCGGGATGAGGGCAAGCCGTGGACCGTCGTCGTCGACACCGAACGTCCCGCCGAGGACTCCGCGCGCCAAACGCCAGGCGGGGCCGACCCGATCGAGGTTCAGGGCCGCTCGATGCTGCTGCTGATGTGAGCGAGGGGCGGCGCCGGGCGATCCGATTCTGAGACGGCTTGGCGCCGCCGACGCGTGAGCGCTATCCGCCCGTCACCAGATGCGCGAAGCAAGAGGCGAGGGCGGGGGGAATGCCGGTCGCGTTCATCTCGACCTCGGATTTGATGTCCTGATACTCGTCGGGCCGCCCGACGCCCGGCGACAGGTAGACGCGCTCGGAGCGGGCAGGGTCGGCCTTGAAGAACAGGTAGATCGGATCGGCCGTCTTCGGGTCGACGTGGTAGATCCGCCATTCGCCCATCTGCAGCTTGCGGTCGATGGGGAGCGCGCCCTTGGATATCTGGCGCCCGACCGCCGCCGCTTCCGCCGGGCTCGACGCGCCGGCCGATATGGCGACGCCCGGGCAGGGACCGGCCGAGGCCGTCGCGGCGGAGCCGGTCGCCAGCATGAGGCTCAAAGCAAGGCGCTTCATCAACGGGTTCCCCTGAATGGCCGGACGGCCGGCGTGAGTCTTCGCCTTGCGGCCGCGCCACTGTTTCTGCGTCACTGTGGCGACGAAATGGCCGCGCCGGGAGGCCGTTGGCGAAATCTCGGGCGGGCGTCGTCGTTGTGCTTGAGCCCCTGATCGGCTAGGGTCGAGGCCCGCGTGCGACGCTGCTTATGCGGCGCCCTCCGATTCGCGCGCGCGCCGGAACAACGACCGCATCCGGTCAGGCCCACAAACCGGCAGGTGTTATGGATTTCCTCAAGCCACGGTATACGCCGATGAACCGCCGCCGCCGTATCTATGAAGGCAAGGCGAAGGTCCTCTACGAGGGCCCCGAGCCCGGCACTCTGATCCAGCACTTCAAGGACGACGCGACAGCGTTCAACGCCAAGAAGCACGAAGTGATCGACGGCAAGGGGGTGCTGAACAACCGCATCTCCGAGTTCATCTTCCAGAACCTGAACGACATTGGGGTGCCGACGCACTTCATCCGCCGGCTGAACATGCGCGAGCAGCTCATCCGGGAGGTCGAGATCATCCCGCTCGAGGTGGTGGTGCGCAACGTCGCCGCCGGCTCGCTCGCGACCAAGCTCGGCCTTGAAGAGGGCACCCAGCTGCCCCGGTCGATCATCGAGTTCTATTACAAGAACGACGCGCTGAACGATCCGATGGTCTCCGAGGAGCACGTCACGGCCTTCGGCTGGGCGAGCCCTCAGGAGATCGACGACATCATGGCGCTCGCGATCCGCGTCAACGACTTCCTGTCCGGCCTGTTCCTCGGCGTCGGCATCCGCCTCGTCGACTTCAAGATGGAGACCGGCCGGCTCTGGGAGAACGACACGGTGCGCATCGTCGTCGCCGACGAGATCTCTCCTGACTCGTGCCGCCTGTGGGACATCAAGTCGAACGACAAGCTCGACAAGGACCGTTTCCGCCGTGACATGGGCGGCCTCGTCGAGGCCTACACCGAGGTCGCGCGCCGGCTCGGCATCCTGCCGGAATCAGACACGCCGAACGGCCGTGGGCCAGTGCTGGTGACGTCGAAGGACTGATTCGCGTCGTCGTCCTGACGCCAAGATTAAAACGCCCCGTTCGAGAAGAGCGGGGCGTTTTCTGTTTTTCGGCGTCTTCAACGCCCGCTGAAGCTTATGGGGACGCAGAACGTGAGGCGCTCGTTCGGTAGGTCGGCTGGCGGCGCCGGAAAATAACGCGACGCCTTCTTGACGATGCGCCTCGCCTCGTCGCCGAACGGGGTCCTCGCAGAGTGGCGGTCGAGCTTGACCTCGAGGAGCTTGCCCTGGCGATCGACGGAAAAGGTCACGATCGCCCGGCCGCGTCCCGAGATCGCGTAATAGACGTAGGGCGGTTGGGAATGCATGAGGATTAGGCTGTAGAGCACCGTCTCGTACTGCGACATGTCCTTGCGGGCTTCGGCCGGATGGACGCTTGCGAGCGTCACGAACGTAAATAGCGCGGTCGCAATGACCGACGTGGCGAAGCGTGGCATGCGCATGGAAGATTCCCCCGAATCTCGATCGTCGAGAATGTCCGCAACCCCTCTTGCGCGACAAGAGCTACTCTGCGGGCGCCGTGAGCGGTCGACGGTAAAGCCGTCGCTGTGGTCTTTCCGTCACCCGCTGCTCGCGTCTCCGCGCTCGCTCGCCCGGGAGATCGCGAGGCCCCCTCGCTGTTGGGTGTGGCCTTCGGTCCGTTCAGGCTTTAAACGCTCCGTCTGACAACGACCTCTAATCCGGAGCCGATATGAAGGCGCGCGTCACCGTCACGCTGAAGACCGGCGTTCTCGATCCGCAGGGCAAGGCGATCCAGGGCGCGCTCGGCTCGCTCGGCGTCGACGGCGTCGAGAGCGTCCGTCAGGGCAAGCTGTTCGACGTCGAGCTTGCGACCAGCGATCCGGCCGAGGCCGAGGCGACGCTCAAGGCGATGTGCGAGAAGCTGCTCGCGAACACCGTGATCGAGAGCTACCGTTTCGAGATCGCGGGATAACAAGAAGACAAAAAAGGGAGGCCGAAGGCCCATGGCTCGCATCAGCCGCATGTCCGTTCTCGCGCTCGCCGCGGCGCTCTCGGCGGCGACGCCCGCCTTCGCCCAGGCGCCGGCGCCTGCGGGCGCCGCTCCCGCAGCGCCTGGCGCCGATGGTCCTCCGCCCCCCGGCTCGCCCGAAATGATCGTCGGCCCCGACAGCGCCTTTACCCTGACCCCCGACGGCAAGGACTGGACGAAGTTCCAGACCGTCCGCCAGATCGGCGTCAAATGCTCCGACAAGGCCTGCGGCGGCGACCGGGTGTTCTGCCTGATCCAGACCCGCGCCGCGGCGGACGCGAAGCCCGGCGAGGCCGTCTCCGAGAGCAGCGCCAACGCCTTCGGCCAGCACCTGATCGAAAGCTCGCCCAAGGAGATGAAGGCCTCCTATGTCGAGCCGTTCTCGGAGAAGCGCATCGGCGCCAATCTCGGCCGCTGGGCTGAGATGAAGGCCGAGGGCGAGCCCGGATCGATCCGGTTCAGCCTGTTCCTGGTGCAGGTCAAGGCCCGCGAGGTCGCTTTCAACTGCGTGGCGCCCGCCGACAAGTGGGCCGTCCATGAGCCAAAGATCGAGGCGGTGCTCGCCGCGTTGCAAGTGACCCGTTGATCCGGCGCCAGCGCGCTCCAGCCCCTTTCGAGGTTCAGCCGAAATGAACGCCGTCGTCATCCTGTTTCCCGGCTCGAACCGCGAGCGCGACGTGGCGAACGCGCTGAGGCGCGCGGGCGGCGTGGCGCCGAAGATCGTGTGGCATGGCGAGACCGAGCTTCCGGCGGGGACGGACCTTGTCGTGCTGCCCGGCGGCTTCTCCTATGGCGACTATCTGCGCTGCGGCGCGATCGCGGCGCGTTCGCCGATCATGGACGCGGTGCGCGCGCACGCGGCGCGCGGCGGCCTTGTGCTCGGCATCTGCAACGGCTTCCAGATCGCGGTCGAGGCGGGCCTGCTGCCCGGCATCCTCACCCGCAACGCCAACCTCCGCTTCCTCTGTCATGCGCAGCACCTGAGGGTGGAGCGGAACGACACCCCCTTCACCAGACGCTACGCTGAAGGCCAGACCATCGAGGTCTGCATCGCGCATGGCGAGGGCAACTATTTCGCCGATGAGGAGACGCTGAAGCGGCTCGAGGGCGAGGGGCGCGTCGCCTTCCGCTATTGCGACGCGAATGGCGAGGTCGGCGGCGCCGCCAACGTCAACGGCTCGATCAACGATATCGCCGGCGTCTATTCCGAGACCTTCAACGTGCTCGGCATGATGCCGCACCCGGAGAACTTGGTGGACGCGGCGGTCGGCGGGATCGACGGCGCGGCGTTGTTCGCAGGCCTCGCAGAGGCCGCATGACGGCGGCGGGGAAGGTTCGCGTCGGAGTGGGCGGCTGGACCTTCGAGCCCTGGCGCGGCGTGTTCTATCCGGCCGACCTCGTCCAGAAGAACGAACTCGCCTACGCCGCCGAACGCCTCACCGCGATCGAGGTCAACGGCACGTTCTATGGCGCGCAGAAGCCGGAAAGCTTCGCAAGATGGGCCGCCGAGACGCCCGACGGTTTCGTGTTCTCGCTGAAAGGCCCGCGCTACGCGACCAACCGGCGCGTGCTTGGCGAAGCCGGCGAATCGGTCGAGCGCTTCCTCGATGGCGGCATGAAGGAACTGGGCGACAAGCTCGGCCCGCTGATGTGGCAGTTGCCGGCGACGAAGAAATTCGACGCAGCCGACATCGAGGCGTTCCTCAGGCTGCTGCCGCCCGAGCGCCACGGACTGAAGCTGCGGCATGTCATCGAGACCAGGCACGACAGCTTCGCCGACCCCGCCTTCGTCGACCTGCTGCGGAGCGCCGACGCGGATGTGACGCCGGTCGTGCTCGACGATCCCGATCATCCGATGATCGCGGACGTCGCCGCCGACTTCGTCTATCTGCGCCTGGAAAGGGCCCAGGAGGACGTCGAGACCGGCTACCGCTCGGAGGACCTCGACGCCTGGGCGAAGCGGCTGAAGACATATGCCGAAGGCGGGACGCCTGGCGATCTGCCGACGCTGACGGCGGTGAAGCCAGCTAAGAAGCCGCGCGACGTCTTCGCCTTCTTCATCTCCGGCGCGAAGGTGCGCAACCCGGCGGCGGCGATGGCGATGATCGGGCGGCTTTGACGCGAGCAGGGGAGCTCGCGGCCCCCCGAGACTAGCATGCCGCGTCCCATTGGCGTAGCAAGGCGCGGCCCCCTTCCGAACCCGCTTTCCCGCGAGACCGATGACGCAGACCGAGCCCGCCATCACGCCCGATCTCGTCGCGGCGCACGGCCTTAAGCCCGACGAGTACGAGCGCGTCCTCGCGCTGATCGGGCGGGAGCCGAGCTACACCGAGCTCGGAATCTTCTCCGCGATGTGGAACGAGCACTGCTCGTACAAATCCTCGAAGCGCTGGCTGAAGACGCTGCCGGTGACCGGCCCCCTCGTCATCCAGGGGCCCGGCGAGAACGCCGGCGTGGTCGACATCGGAGACGGCGACGTCGTCGTCTTCAAGATGGAGAGCCACAACCACCCGTCCTTCATCGAGCCCTATCAGGGCGCCGCGACCGGCGTCGGCGGCATTCTCCGCGACGTCTTCACCATGGGCGCGCGGCCCGTGGCCGCTCTCAACGCGTTGCGCTTCGGCGACCCGGAGCATCCGCGCACGCGCCATCTGGTGTCGGGCGTCGTCGCGGGCGTCGGCGGCTACGGCAACTCGTTCGGCGTGCCGACCGTCGGCGGCCTCGTCGGCTTCCACACGCGCTATGACGGCAACATCCTGGTCAACGCCATGGCCGTCGGTCTCGCGAAGGCCGACGCGATCTTCTACGCCAAGGCGTCCGGCGTCGGCCTGCCGGTGGTCTATCTCGGCTCCAAGACCGGCCGCGACGGCATCCATGGCGCGACCATGGCGTCCGCCGAGTTCGACGAGGGCTCGGAGGAGAAGCGTCCGACCGTGCAGGTCGGCGACCCCTTCGCCGAGAAGCTGCTGCTGGAGGCCTGCCTCGAACTGATGGCGTCGGGCGCCGTCGTCGCGATCCAGGACATGGGCGCCGCCGGCCTCACCTGTTCGGCCGTCGAGATGGGCGCCAAGGGCGATCTCGGCATCCGCCTCGATCTCGAGAACGTGCCGACCCGCGAAGAGGGCATGACCGCCTACGAGATGATGCTGTCGGAGAGCCAGGAGCGCATGCTCATGGTGCTCCACCCCGAGAAGGAGGAGGTGGCGCGCGCGATCTTCGTGAAGTGGGGCCTCGACTTCGCGGTCGTCGGCCACACGACCGACGACCTGCGCTTCAAGGTCTACCTCAACGGCGAGCTCAAGGCCGACCTGCCGATCAAGGAGCTCGGCGACGAAGCGCCGGAATACGACCGCCCGTGGGTCGAGACGCCCAAGAGCCAGCGCGTCGAGGCGGCGAACGTCGACGCGCCCTGCGACACGCGCGAGGCGCTTCTGACGCTGATCGGCTCGGCCGAGCTTTCCTCCCGGCGCTGGGTCTGGGAGCAGTACGACCACATCATCCTCGGCGACACGGTGCAGAAGCCGGGCGGCGACAGCGCCGTCATCCGCGTCGAGGGCGGCCCCAAGGGTCTCGCGCTCACGGCCGACGTCACGCCGCGCTACTGCGAGGCGGACCCCTTCGAGGGCGGCAAGCAGGCGGTGGCGGAAGCCTGGCGCAACCTGACCGCCGTCGGCGCGACGCCGCTCGCCGTCACCGACAATCTCAATTTCGGCAATCCCGAGAAGCCCGAGATCATGGGGCAGCTCGTCGGCTGCATCCGTGGGATCGGCGAGGCGTGCCGGGCGCTCGACTTCCCCGTCGTGTCCGGCAACGTGTCGCTCTACAACGAGACGCAGGGGCGCGGGATCCTGCCGACCCCGACGATCGGCGCGGTCGGGGTGCTTGCTGACGTCGCCAGGAGCGCGACCGTCGCCTTCAAGCGCGAGGACGAGGCCATCCTGCTGATCGGCGACGGCAAGGGCTGGCTCGGCCGCTCCTGCTGGCTGTGGTTGGTCGCGGGGCGGGAGGAGGGCGCCCCGCCGCCCGTCGACCTCGCGGCCGAACGCCGCAACGGCGACTTCGTCCGCAGCATGATCGCGGCGGGGGTCGCGACCGCAGTCCATGATCTCTCGGACGGCGGCCTTCTGGTCGCGGTCGCCGAGATGGCGCTCGCCGGCCGCATCGGCGCGCGGCTCGACGCCCCTCATGGCGCGCCGCACGGCTATTTCTTCGGCGAGGATCAGGCCCGCTATCTCGTGACGGTGGCCGAGCCTTCGGTCGGCATGGTGATCGACGCCGCGAGCGCCGCCGGCGTGACGGCGGCGCGGATCGGGACCACCGGCGGCGACCGATTGATTCCGGGCGACGAAGCCCCCATCCTGTTGGAAGAGCTGCGCGAGTCCCATGAGGGCTGGTTCCCGCGCTTCATGGCGGGTCCGGCGGTCGACGCCGCGCCTGCATCGTAAACGGAGGCCTTGCGACCGATGCCGATGGACGCCCGCGAGATCGAGCGCATGATCCGCGACGCGCTGCCCGACGCCGAGGTCACGATCCGCGACCTTGCGGGCGACGGCGACCATTACGCCGCGACCGTCGTCTCCGAAACATTCCGCGGCAAGAGCCGCGTCCAGCAGCACCAGATCGTCTATCAGGCGCTCAAAGGGCAGATGGGCGGAGCGCTGCATGCGCTTGCGCTGCAGACCAGCGCCCGCCCCGCGCCTGAACCCGACACAGCGAAAGGCTTCGTATTATGAGCGCGAGAGATGAGATCGCCGACGCGGTCGCCAAGAACGACGTCGTCCTGTTCATGAAGGGCACGCCGCAGTTCCCGCAGTGCGGGTTCTCCGGACAGGTCGTGCAGATCCTCGATTATCTGGGGGTGCCCTATCAGGGCGTGAACGTGCTCGCGAGCGACGAGATGCGTCAGGGCATCAAGGAGTTCTCGAACTGGCCGACGATCCCGCAGCTCTACGTCAAGGGCGAGTTCGTCGGCGGATGCGACATCGTCCGCGAGATGTTCCAGGCCGGCGAGTTGCAGACCCACATGAAGGAAGCCGGCGTTCCCGTGAAGCAGCCGGCCTGAGCCGTCGACTCACGCCGCGTCGCGCTTCATCCAGTCGCGCAGGATGGCGTTGAGCCGGGTCTGCCAGCCGGGTCCGGTGGCGCGCAGCCTGTCGAGCACGTCCTCGTCGAGCCGAATCGTGACCTGACGCTTCGGCGCGTCTGACTTCGGGCGGCCGCGCCGGACCAGCGTCTCGCCGACATACTCGTCGGCGCGCTCGAAGAAGTCGTCGTCGAGTTCCGGAGCGTCGTCGGGGTCGACCCACGCCTCAGTCGAGGCGGGTTTCGTAGCGGGCTCTCTCTCGGTCATTGGCTTTCCTCAGACTGATGATCCGGCGGGCGTCCCCGCGCTGCGTCCAGACCACCACCACCATCCGCCCATCCAGGCGACCCACCGTGATAAAGCGCACCTCGCGATAGTCCTCGCGGGCATCGACCGCCGTGAAGGTACGAGCTGCGAAAACCTCCTCACAGCGGGCGAAATCCAGTTGGCGATGCCTAAGCGTCAGTTCTCGCTTTATCGGGTCAAACTCGATCGTCATGAATATATGTAGCGACAAAAAAGACTAGCGTCCACGCGGCGTCTTCAGCTCTGGCGCGGGTGGTGTGCGAAAGCCGATTCATCCAATAGCCACCTTTGCCCGGTCATCTGAACAGGTCGGCGCCATTGTTGACAGGATGAGCGGCGCATTGTCTCCAAACGCGATCTTCCCATGGCCCTGATCACCCGCCGCGCCTTGCTGACCTCCGCAGGCGCAGGCTTCCTGGTCTCTGCCTCGGGCGGCGCTTATGCCGGGCTGATCGAGCCGTCGCTGATGCTGGCGACGACCGAGTACCGTCTGACGCCGCCGGGCTGGCCGGCGGACCTGCCGCTCACCATCGCGGTGATTTCCGATACGCATGTCTGCGAGCCCTATGTGCCGATGGCGCGGGTCAAGCGCATCGTCGAGACCGTCAACCGGCTGAAGCCCGACCTCATCGTGCATCTCGGCGACCACGAGGGCAGCTACCACGTCGCGTCGAGCCTGTTTGATCCGACCGAGTGGGCGGCCGCCTACGCCGACCTCTCCGCGCCGCTCGGCCTCTACACCATCCTCGGCAATCACGACTGGTGGCACCACGCCCGCTCGATCCGGTCCGCCCTCGACGGCGCGAAGATCCGAGTCATGGAGAACGAGGCGGAGCTCATCGAGCACCGCGGCCGGCGGTTCTGGCTCGCCGGCCTCGGCGACCAGATCGCGCACTGGCTCGGCCGGGGCTCGTTCCGCGGCGTCGACGACCTGCCGGGGACGCTGGCGCAGCTCAAGACCGACGACCCGGCTCTGCTGCTGATCCATGAGCCCGACATCTTCGACGAGGTGCCCGCCCGCGTCTCGCTCACGCTCGCGGGCCACACCCATGGCGGCCAGATCTACATCCCGGGCATCCGCAACCCCTTCATTCCCGCGAACTATTCCGGCCGCTTCCGCTACGGACACGTCGTCGAGGACGATCGCCATCTGATCATCTCGGGCGGAATCGGCATGAGCAGCTGGCCGGTGCGCTTCGGGGTGCCGCCGGAGATCGTCATCGTGAAGCTCGGAAACGAGCCGGCGGTGGCGTGAGGCGCGCCGTTCGCGGAGGCGTCGCGACAATCGCGAGGCTGGCCCAAAACGAAAAAGGCCGCCCCTGAGGGCGGCCTTGGAATTCGTAGTCCGGAAACCGTCGATCAGCGCGAGTAGAACTCGACGACCAGGTTCGGCTCCATGTGGACGGGGTAGGGCACGTCCGTCAGCAGCGGGATGCGGACGTACTTGACCGTCATCTTGTCGTGGTCGACCTCGAGATAGTCCGGCACGTCGCGTTCCGCGGAGGCTGCGGCCTCGAGCACGATGGCGAGCTGCTTGGAGCTTTCCTTGACCTCGATCACGTCGCCGACCTTGACGAGGTAGCTCGAGATATTGACCCGGCGGCCGTTCACCTTGACGTGGCCGTGGTTCACGAACTGGCGCGCGGCGAACGGCGTCGGCACCAGCTTCGCGCGATAGACCACCGCGTCGAGGCGGCGCTCCAGTAGGCCGATCAGGTTCGCGGAGGTGTCGCCCTTGAGGCGGGTCGCCTCGGCGTAGATCCGGCGGAACTGCTTCTCGGTGATCGAGCCGTAATAGCCCTTGAGCTTCTGCTTGGCGCGGAGCTGCACGCCGAAGTCGGAGAGCTTGCCCTTGCGACGCTGGCCGTGCTGGCCGGGGCCGTATTCGCGGCGATTGACCGGGCTTTTCGGCCGGCCCCAGATGTTTTCGCCGAGACGGCGGTCGATCTTGTACTTCGAGGCGTGTCGCTTCGACATCGCGTCCTCCTTCGAGAGGTTGAGGAACGCGCCCTCCTGCTGCTTCCATGCGGAAGCCGACAGGTCCGGTCGTTGCGAGAACGCCGGACCACGGGTGCGCAAAAACGCCAACGCGGAGCTTTTGGCCCCGCGCGACGTGGCGGTTCTCTACGGGGAGAGGGGCCGCGTGTCAATGACGGGCGGCGCGGCGTCATCCCGGCGGCGGCACGCATGGATCGCGGGCAGGGGAGTCCGCCTTGTGCTGAGGTCGATCCCGGCCCTGCTCGGCCGGCGCCGCTTCGGCCGGGCTGACGATTATCGGCCCCGCCCCCTGTGGATAGCGGGCGCCGCGCGGCGCGACTCACTTGCTCCTATATAAGGAGAGATCAGCTCTTATCCGGACCGCCTCCGCGCGATGCGCTTCAGCCCATCCTTCCTCGACGACCTGCGCCAGCGGCTCCCGGTCTCGGAGGTCGTGGGCCGGCGCGTCAAGCTGAAGCGGCAGGGGCGCGAATATGCCGGGCTCTCGCCGTTCAACGCCGAGAAGACGCCGTCCTTCTTCGTGAACGACCACAAGGGCTTCTACCACTGCTTCTCCTCGGGAAAGCACGGCGACGTGTTCAAGTTCCTGATGGAGGTCGAAGGCGTCTCGTTCCCCGAGGCCGTCGAGCGCATCGCCGAGATGGCGGGCGTGCCGATGCCGAAGGACACGCCCGAGGAGGCGCGCCGGCATGAGGCGCGCGCGAGTCTGCTCGAGATCATGGACATGGCCGCCCGCTTCTACGAAGGCGAGCTGCAGGGAAGGGCGGGCGCCGCGGCGCGCGCCTATCTCGCCGGCCGGGCCCTGAGCCCGCAGACGCAGACGACGTTCCGCATCGGCTACGCCCCGAACTCGCGGACGGCCCTGCGCGAGCGCCTCCGGGCGCAGGGCGTCGCCGTCGCCGATATGGTCGAGGCGGGGCTGTTGGTCTCCGGCGACGACGTCTCGGAGCCGTTCGACCGGTTCCGCGACCGCATCATGTTCCCGATCGAGGACGCGCGCGGGCGGGTTATCGCCTTCGGCGGCCGCGCCATGACGGCGGATGCGCCGGCGAAGTATCTGAACTCGCCTGAGACGCCGCTGTTCCACAAGGGCGCGACGCTGTTCAACCACCACCGCGCCCGCGCCGCCGCGCAGACGACCCGGTCGGTGGTCGCGGTCGAGGGTTATGTGGACGCGATCGCGCTCGCGAGCGCAGGCGTCGCCCATGTGGTCTCGAACCTCGGCACCGCGCTGACGTCCGAGCAGATGGAGCTGCTCTGGAAGATGGCGCCCGAGCCCATCCTTTGCTTCGACGGCGACAAGGCCGGCCGGCGCGCCGGCTTCCGCGCGATCGAGACCGCGCTGCCCCTGCTGGCTCCTGGCCGTTCGCTGCGCTTCGCGTTCCTGCCGGAGGGCCAGGACCCAGACGATCTCGTCCGCGCGGAGGGCCGCGGCGCGATCGACGCGGTGCTCGTGGCCGCCGCGCCGCTCGTCGACGTGCTGTGGGCGCGCGAACTCGACGCCGGCCCGACCGACACGCCCGAGCGCGCCGCAGCCTTCGAGACCCGGATCCGCGAGGCGCTGAACGCGATCCGCGACGAGACGGTAAGGCGGCACTACCAGACCGCCGTCGCCTCCAGGCTGTCCCAGTTCGGCCGGCCCGTCTTCGCCGAGCGGCGCAGCTACGGCGCCCGCGGCGGCCCCGCGCCCCGCGGACGGCGCGGCGGTCCCGAGCGGTCGTGGCGCAACGGCGCGCAGGCGCAGCCGGCGCTGGCGGCCTCCGCGGATCTGAAGAAGAGCCCGACGGTCGTCGCCGGCGTCGGTCGCCTGCAGGCCCGCGAGGTCGCGCTCGCGCTTGCGGTCGCCAACCACCCGACGCTGCTCGACGAGCTTGCGGAAATGTTCGCCGAGCTTGAATTTTCGAGCCGCGACCTCGACAAGCTGCGCCGCGCGATCCTGGACTCCTACGCCCACGGCGCGCATGACCGGGATGCGATGCGGGCCGACCTGGCGGCGGCTGGCCTCGACGCGCTGGTCGACCGGGCGCAGGGCGCGTTGCTGTCGAGCGAATGGTGGGTTTCGGTCGACGCCGACCCCGCTGACGCCGCCGTCGCGTGGCGACATGCGAGCGCCTTGCATATCAAGGTGCGGGCGTTACATAGGGAACTCCGTGCAGCAGAGCAGGAATTCGGGCGGGACTTCACCGACGACAATTTCCGTCGGATTGTCGAGATTCAACGCCAGCTTTCCACAGCTGAAGGCTCCGAGGCTTCGATCGACGGCTTCGGCGGCGCGTCCGGGCGCGTCGTTCGGCCGATGTGACGGCGAAGGCTCTGGCGCGCACGAGAAGGTAGGCCGGGTCGGCTCTCGGCCTGGCGTGGTTAGGTAGGCGTAAATCGACTCCGCTTAATCTTCGGAGCTGATTCGCCGTCATCGGGGCGATGGGCGGCGGCCCGGGGCGAACGCGCGACCGATTTGAGGTCGACGCGGAGATTGGACGACATGGCGACCAAGTTGCAAGCGAAAGACGAGGCCGAGACCAGCGCTCCGGAAACGGAAGCAGGTCCTCTGCTCGACCTCAATGATCAGGCCATCCGGCGCATGATCAAGGCCGCGAAGAAGCGCGGCTATGTGACCAATGACGAGCTGAACGAGGTTCTGCCCTCCGATCAGAACACGTCCGACCAGATCGAAGACATCCACGCGATGCTCAACGAGATGGGCATCAACGTGATCGAGGCCGAGGAGGCGGACGCCGAAGAGGCGACCGCGACCGAGGACGACGAGCCGGAGACCGGCGGCGAACTCGTCGAGAGCCCGCGCCCGACCGCTGTCGCGACCGTCCAGAAGGCCGAGCCCACCGACCGCACAGACGACCCCGTGCGGATGTATCTGCGCGAGATGGGCTCCGTCGAGCTGCTGTCTCGCGAGGGCGAGATCGCGATCGCCAAGCGCATCGAGGCCGGCCGCGAGGCGATGATCGCGGGCCTCTGCGAAAGCCCGCTGACGTTCCAGGCGATCATCATCTGGCGCGACGAGCTGAACGACGGGAAGATCCTGCTGCGCGAGATCATCGATCTCGAGGCGACCTACGCCGGCCCCGACGCCAAGCCCGACGCGACGCAGCCGGCCGCCGAAGGCGCCGCCGCCGAGGGCGAGGAGGGCGAGACCGCCGAGGCGGAAGCGCCGGCGCCTGAAGGCGACCTCGACGACGACGACATGGAGAACAACGTCTCGCTCTCCGCGATGGAGACCGAGCTGAAGCCGAAGGTCGTCGAGACCTTCGACGCGATCGCCGACGACTACAAGAAGCTGCGGCGCCTGCAGGACCAGAACGTCGAGAACCGGCTGCAGAACAAGACGCTCTCGCCGGCGCAGGACCGCAAGTACAAGAAGCTGAAGGACGACATCGTCGTCAACGTGAAGTCGCTGTCGCTCAACCAGCACCGCATCGACGCGCTGGTCGAGCAGCTCTACGACATCAACAAGCGGCTGGTCGCGCTCGAGGGCCGGCTGATGCGGCTCGCCGAATCGTTCGGCGTCGATCGCATCGACTTCCTCAAGCAGTACCAGGGCTACGAGCTCGACCCGAACTGGATCCGCCGCGTCGCGGGTCTGGGCGCCAAGGGCTGGAAGGGCTTCGTCGCGGCCGAGAAGGACCTGGTCAAGGACATCCGCGGCGACATCCACAATCTGGCGACCGAGACGGGCCTGGAGATCCAGGAGTTCCGCCGCATCGTCCAGATGGTGCAGAAGGGCGAGCGCGAGGCCCGGCAGGCCAAGAAGGAGATGGTCGAGGCCAACCTTCGCCTCGTGATCTCGATCGCTAAGAAGTACACCAACCGCGGCCTGCAGTTCCTGGACCTGATCCAGGAGGGCAACATCGGCCTGATGAAGGCGGTGGACAAGTTCGAGTACCGCCGCGGCTACAAGTTCTCGACCTACGCCACGTGGTGGATCCGGCAGGCGATCACCCGCTCGATCGCCGACCAGGCGCGCACCATCCGCATCCCGGTCCACATGATCGAGACGATCAACAAGATCGTCCGCACCAGCCGGCAGATGCTGCACGAGATCGGCCGCGAGCCGACCCCGGAGGAGCTCGCCGAGAAGCTCGCCATGCCGCTCGAGAAGGTCCGCAAGGTCCTGAAGATCGCCAAGGAGCCGATCTCGCTCGAGACCCCGATCGGCGACGAGGAGGATTCTCACCTCGGCGACTTCATCGAGGACAAGAACGCGATCCTGCCGATCGACGCCGCGATCCAGAGCAATCTTCGTGAAACAACGACGCGCGTGCTCGCGTCGTTGACCCCGCGCGAGGAAAGAGTGCTGCGCATGCGCTTCGGCATCGGCATGAACACCGACCACACGCTCGAGGAGGTCGGCCAGCAGTTCTCGGTGACGCGCGAGCGCATCCGCCAGATCGAAGCCAAGGCGCTCCGCAAGCTGAAGCACCCGAGCCGGTCGCGGAAGCTCCGCAGCTTCCTCGACAACTGACGCATTCGCCGGAAGACTTCGGCGGTTCGCGATGTTTCGAACGGCGTGCTCAAGCCCGACGTTCTGCGTAGAGGGGCAGTGAGTCCTGCTGGTTGATGCGTCGGAGCGTCGGCCGTTCGGCCGTCTCAGGCTGGCGGAAAGCGTCCTCGCCGCTCGGATGGCGCAAGGGCGGACCACCGCCTTTATCTATGAGTTCGTCCGTTTTGGCGTGAAGGAAGCTTGGGCCTGCCTGTTCGGCGGGGCCATGGTCGCACTGCTGCTGGCGACCCATTTCTGGTATCCCGCCGGTGCGGCTCTCGCGCGGTACGACTTTCTCTTTCTCGCGGCGTTGACGCTTCAGGCGCTGTTTCTGGTCTTCCGGCTCGAGACGTTCGAGGAGGCGAGGATTATCCTCGCTTACCATGTGGTCGGCACGGCCATGGAGATCTTCAAGACTTCGGTCGGTTCATGGGTCTATCCGGAGCCATCCCTGTTCAGGATCGCAGGAGTGCCCCTGTTCACCGGGTTCATGTACTCCTGCATCGGCAGCTATCTCTGCCGTGTTTGGGACCTTTTCCACTTCAAGTTCATCGGTCATCCAAAGACCGGCCATCTTGCGCTGCTAAGTCTTGCGATCTACGCCAACTTCTTCGCCCACCACTATCTGCCGGATGTCCGCTGGGCGTTGTTCGTAATTACGGGATTCCTGTTCTTCCGTGCGCGTCTGCAGTTCGTGGTGTGGCGCGAGCCGCGGTCCATGCCGCTGCTGCTCGGCCTGGCGCTCGTCACGGCGTTCATCTGGCTCGCCGAGAACATCGGCACCTTCACGAAGACATGGCTCTACCCCGCCCAACAGCACGGCTGGACGCCCGTGGGTTTCGGCAAGTTCGGCTCCTGGTTCCTGCTCCTCATCGTCAGCTACACGCTGGTCGCCCTCATCAAGCGACCCGAGACTCCCACAGGGCGCGCGTGAACTCTCTGTGCGCGAGGCTGCCATATGCAGGCGCGGCGGTCGTGGTCATGGTCAGCGGCCTGCTGTGGCGAAGGCCGGAGCTTGGTCTCCCTTGGCCGCTTGCGAAATACGGCGGCTCCGCTCTCTGGGGAGCGATGGTGTTCTTCATCGTTGCGGGCGCGATCGCGCGGCGCCGGCCTATCCGCGGCGCCGTCGTCGCGGCTGCGCTTGTGGCCATGGTGGAGATCAGCCAAGCGATCCATTTCGAGCCGCTCGACAGATTTCGCGCCACGGCTTTAGGCGCGCTGCTGCTCGGCCGCACGTTCGACTGGTGGGATATCGCAGCCTATTGGGCCGGGATCGGTATGGCTTTGCTGGCGACCACGCTCGCGACGAGAGCCCATGTCGGCCAAAGCAAGCGGGCGGGCTGAGGGATCGCCTTTGCCGCCTTGCCCGCCCGCGCTATTCTTCCCCCAATGAACGCGCCCGTTCCCCTCGCTGAAGGCCTGCCGCGCCGTCGCTTCACGGTCGCGGACGTCCTGCGCATGGTCGAAGTCGGCCTGATCCGGGACGACGAGCGCCTCGAGGTGCTCGACGGGGAGCTCGTGCCGATGTCGCCGAAGGGGAGCCGGCACGAGGCGATCAAGACGCGGATCAACCGGCTCTGGGGCAGGACATGCCCAGACGACGCGGACTTCGCGCAGGAAACCGGTCTTTATCTCACGAAGACGACCTATCTCGAGCCCGACTTCATCGTCTTCCCGCGCTCCATCGCGTTGGCTGACGTGAAGGGCCCGGACGTGCGTCTCGCCGTCGAGGTCGCGGATTCCTCGCTCGACTATGATCTTCGCCGCAAGCCGGCGATCTACGCAAGTTTCGGCGTACGGGAGCTATGGGTGATCGACGCAGCCCGCCGCGTGACGCATCTGCACCGCGAGCCGGGCGGAAACGGCTATGCGAGCGTGGAGATCGCGAACGCCGCAGCACGGATGCAGCCGGTTCACGCTCCGGCCGCGTTGTCATTCTCGCTTGACGATCTGAGGGCCTGAGCGGCTCCCGCCCGCATGCCGCGCTTGCGCGCGCGCCGCTTCACCGCGCCGCCGGGCTGGATCATACAGGACGTCCCGAAGCTGGATGACGCCTGTCATGAAGAAGTTCGCTCTCGCCTTCGCGGCGGCGCTGCTGCTCGCCACGCCCGTTCTGGCGCAGGAGACGCCCGGCGCGGCCGATCCGTCGCGCGTCTCAGGCGGCGTCTACAAGGTCGATCCGAACCACACCCAGGTCGTCTGGTCCGTCGATCACATGGGATTCTCGACGCTCACCGGCATGTTCGGCCAGATGAGCGGGTCCCTCACCCTCGATCCCAAGGACCCCTCCGCCGCCAAGCTGGAGATCGAGGCGCCCATGGCGGGCCTTACCGTGACCGCCGAGAAATTCCATGCCCACCTTCTCAGCAAGGAACTGCTCGACGCCGGAAAATTCCCGTCCGCTAGCTTCAAGTCGACGTCGGTCGCGGTGTCCGGCCAGACGGCGAAGATCACCGGCGACCTGACGCTCCATGGCGTCACCAAGCCCGTGACGCTCGACGCCGTGTTCCAAGGCGCGGGCGTCAACCCGATGAGCAAGGCCGAGACGGTCGGTTTTTCGGCGACCGGCTCGGTCAAGCGCAGCGACTTCGGCCTCGGCGCCTTCGCGCCGGTGGTGTCCGACGAACTCCGGCTGACGATCGCGGGCGCGTTCGAGAAGTAAGGGCGGCCGACGGCGCGGCCTCTCGACTGCTTACTTCAGCTCCCAGCGCACCGTCACGCGGACGTTGAGCTCCTGCTCGCCGCGGGCGACGGGGGTCGGGGCCGCGGCGTCGGCGCTCTTCGCGCGCAGCGCGAACATCTGCGGGCGCGGGCCTTCGCCGGCGGCGTCCTGCTCGTCGATCGAGAGCGGGGCCCCGAGCGTCGCGCCGGCGCCCGCCGCATAGAGCTCGGCCTTGCGCCGCGCGTCGGCGATGGCCTGCTTGCGGGCGTCGTCGAGCTTCGCGGTCCGGTCCGAGACGTCGAAGACCAGGCCCTCGATCTGATTGGAGCCTGCGGCCACCACCGCGTCGACGAGATCGCCGACCTTGTCGACGTCGCGCGCACGGATCGAGACGGTGTTGCGGACCTCGTATCCGGTCAGCTTGGGGGTGCGCGGCGCCGAGCCGTCGCCATAGTCGTACTGCGCCTGGACGCTGAGGCCCGAGGTGCCGACGTCGCGATCGGCGATCCCGGCGTCCTTGAGGGCCGCCATCACCTTGGTCATCGCCGCCGCGTTCGCCTTCAGCGCGGCGGAGGCGGTCGGCGCCCGCGTGACGACGCCGCTCGTCACGATCGCCCGGTCGGGCGCGATCGAGACCATGCCGTCGCCCGTCACCGTGACGGACGGCCGGGGGTCAGGCTGCTGCGCCAGGGCGGCGATCGGGGACGCGGCGACGATGAGGATCGCGGCGAGGCAGGACGCTTTGCGCATGACGAGGCTCCGGCCGCGTACGAGTCGGCGAGACGGACCGCGCGGCTCGGTCCGTGCGCCTTACTCCCGCGAGAATGCGACCGCGTCTAGGCGGGCGTCGGGCGGAAGCGGATTTTGAAGCGGCCGACGTCCAGCTGGGAGGCTCGGAACGAAAGCTCAGGGTGGGTGTTGATAGGGCAGAGCGCGCGGGATGAGACGCCGCGCGGCGCTCCCGCAACCAAACAGCTTAAAGGAGACCAGCAATGGGCCTCTTCTCCAAAGACATCAAAACCCTCGACGACCTGTTCGTTCACCAGCTGCAGGACGTATATTACGCCGAGAAGCAGATTCTCTCGGCGCTTCCGAAAATGATCGATAAGGCGACTGCGCCCGCTCTGAAGCAGGGCCTGGAGCATCACCTTCGCGAGACCGAGGAGCATGTGCGCCGGGTCGAGCAGGTGTTCGAGATGCATGGCGCCGAGATCAAGACCACGAAATGCCCGGCGATCAACGGCATCATCGAGGAAGCAAACGACGTGGCCGGAGACGTCGAGGACAAGCAGGTGCTGGATGCGGCGATCATCGCCTCCGCCCAGGCCGTCGAGCATTACGAGATGACGCGTTACGGCACCCTCGTCGCGTGGGCGAAGCAGCTCGGCCGCTCCGACTGCGCCGCGGTGCTTGAGAAGACGCTGAACGAGGAAAAGGCGGCCGACCGGAAGCTCACCTCGATCGCTGACGGCGGCGTCAATCGCGAAGCCGCCTGACCGTCGCATTTCTGCCGGAACGACCAAGGGTCCGTCGACGAGCTGTCGGCGGGCCCTTTTGCGTTTCGACGCCGCGCTCCGCGTCGCGGTCGCGTCCGAAAGGACGGATCGTCAGGCCCGCGTCAAAGAAAAAGCCCCGCCGACTTCATGTCGGCGGGGCTTTTGATTCTTCGATCTGATGACCTCAGGCGACCCGGCCAGCGGGCCGCCCGGCGTCACGCGCTCTTGCGGGACTGGTCGCGGTCGTGGTTGCGCGGCTTCATGTCGGCGATCACCCTGGCGGCGAGCGCGTATTTGGCGGCGTTGATGACCTTCGGGCGGGCGGCCTGGCGCTCGGCCTCTGCGGCGGCCGCGGCCGCCTCCTTCTCGGCGGCGAGGCGCTGCTCTTCGGCGAGCTTCTCGGCGGCGATGCGGCGCTCCTCGGCGGCCTTCATGGCCATGCGGGCGTCGCGGGCCTGAACGATCGCCTGTCGCTCGGCCTTGCGCTGCTCGGCTGCGGGATCGTTGACGGCGGTACGGAAGCTTTCAAGCAGCTTCTGCTTGGCGTCGCGGGCGCTGTCGCGACGCGACTGGAAGGTGTCTGCCTTCATCATATGCAGGAATTGGCCTCGAACTTTGTTTCGGAACTGGCGTGCACATAAGCCTCTTAGCTTGAAATTGCAACGGTTTTGCTACGGAATCCGCGCGCTGTCGCCGGATATGCGGCTCCTCCGCCACATCATTCCGTAATCAATCGCCGCCGACCGGCCGGCGCAGCGCCTTCACGCCGCCGCGCCGCGTCTTGTCGTCCACACGGCGGCCTTTCGCGGCCTTCGAGGGCTTGGTCGGCCGCCGCGGCTTCGGCCTGTCCGACGCCTCCCGGATCATCGCCACGAGCCGTTCGATGGCTTCCTCGCGGTTGTCGCCCTGCGTCCGCTGCGCCTGCGCCGTCAGCACGATCACGCCGTCCTTGGTGAGTCGCGAACCCGCGATCGCCATCAGCCGAATCGCGACGTCGTTCGGCAGCGACGGCGAGCGACGCGCGTCGAAGCGCAGCTGGACCGCGGTCGACACCTTGTTGACGTTCTGCCCGCCGGGTCCCGAGGCGCGGACGAAGGACAGCTCGATCTCGTCCTCGTCCAAAGTCAGCGTATCGGTGATGCGGATCATCGGGGACTCTTGCGCCTCGCAGCAGTTGGTCGAGGACTAACATCTGCGGCGGCGCGATTTCAGGGGAAATCATCCGGCCCCGCGCCCGCGGAGCGGGAGGGCTGGCGTTCGCCGCCAAAGCGGTCAGATTCGAGAGTCCGGCGGCGAGGGTCGCTGCGGACGGGGAGGCGACATGACGAACGCCGAACTCTGCCTGCGCTTGCTGGCGGCCGCGGCCGCCGGGAGCGTGGTGGGCGTCGAGCGCGAGCGGCAGCTCTGGGCGGCGGGCCTGCGGACCCACATGCTGGTGTGCCTCAGCGCCTGCCTCGCGATGATCGTTTCAGCCTACGGCTTTAATGACCTTCTCGGCGAGAACCACGTCGTGCTCGATCCCTCGCGCGTCGCGGCGCAGGTCATATCGGGGGTGAGCTTCCTCGGCGCCGGCGCGATCCTGCTGCGCGGCGAGATCGTGCGCGGCCTCACCACGGCGGCGAGCATCTGGAGCGTGGCGGCGATCGGGCTCGCGATCGGCGGCGGCCTCTATGTGCCGGGCGCGGCGGCGACGGTGATCGTCCTCCTCATTCTGGCGGGGGTGAAGCCGCTCGAGGAGCGCTACCACGCCCGCTTCCGCTCGCGGGAGCTGCGCCTCTCCGCGCCGAGCGGGACGGTGACGATCGACGTGCTGAAGGAGATCGCGGGGCCGCGTGCCTCGCGGGTTCGCCATTTCGTCGCGACGCCGGGCGAAAGCGAGGGAGTCGACGACATCCTGATCTCCTTCGTGCGCCTGTCGCAGACCAGCGTCGACGACATCGCCCGCCGCCTCGCCGGACTGAAGGGCGTGACGCTTCGAGACAAGGGCGACGCGTGAGCGGGCGGGGCGACCGGTCTCGCCGCAAGTCGACCGCGTCGTGACAAGAAGACGGCGAGCCGATCGGCGCCTCGCCGTCTTCAATCTGGTTTGTCGCCATCAAGCGTTCGTGAAGCGCAGCTGGAATCAGACCGTGTGCACCGTCTTCTCGCGGTCCCAGAGTCTGAGTTCGCCAAGCGCTGCGATGAAGGTCTTGACGTCGCCGGCGCCCGTCAGCTCGAAAACGCCGTCGTCGGGCTCGACGCCCGCCTTGTCGAGCAGCGGTTTCGCCGACGGGGCGAAGGCGATGAACTTGGCGTGGGCGAACGCGTCGGCCACGAAGTCCCGCGCGGTCGCCTCGTTCATCAGCAGCTTGCAGCCGTCCGCGGACGCCAGGATCGCGACCGCGTCGTAAAGCACCGAAGGGCCGCCGTTCACTTTCTGCTTGGCCGGCGTCGCCTCGCCGTCGCTCAGCTTCACGCCGCCGACCTTGGGCGCGATGAGCTCGACCAGCCCGCCCTCGGCGTCGATGGCCTTGGTCAGCGCCTTCAGGAGCTTGGCGTCGCTCCCGTCCGTGACCAGTACGCCGAGCTTCCGGCCCTTGAAGGATTTCGGGCCGTTCTTGACGATGCTGAGCGCCGGAGAGGCAGGCAGGTCCGTGATCACCGGGCGCGCCGGATCGGCCGGCTTGGGCAGCGGCGACAGGCCGAGACCGTCCGCGACCTTCTCCGCCAGCGCTTTGTCGACGTTCAGAAGATGCGCGACCATGCGGCCACGGATTTCCGGCGTCTCGACCTTCGACAGTTCGAAGACGAAGGCGTCCTTGATGTGCGTCTGCTCGGGCTCGGTCTGGCTGATATAGAACTGACGCGCTTGGCTGTAATGGTCGGCGAAGAGTTCGGCGCGGACACGGCGCTTCACGCCGGTCATGTCCTCAGGGAACGTCTGGAAGCCCTTCTGCGGGCTTTCGCGCGGGCCGCCCGCCGGTCCCCACGAGTTCGGCTCGTAATTCGCGCGGCCGACGGGATTGCGCATCGCCATATGGCCGTCCTGCTGGAAATGCGCGAACGGACAGCGCGGCGCGTTGACCGGGATGTGAGAGAAGTTCGGACCGCCGAGACGCTTCAACTGCGTGTCGAGATAAGAAAAGTTCCGGCCCTGCAGCAGCGGGTCGTTGGTGAAGTCGATGCCTGGCACGACGTTCTGCGTCATGAAGGCGACCTGCTCGGTTTCGGCGAAGAAGTTGTCGACCACACGGTCCAGCACAAGTCGCCCGACGATCTGAACCGGCACGAGCTCCTCGGGGATGATCTTGGTCGCGTCCAACACGTCGAACGGGAACTCGTCCGCAAAGGAATCGTCGAAAAGCTGAAGCCCCAGCTCCCATTCCGGGAAGTCGCCGGCCTGTATCGCGTCCCACAGGTCGCGGCGGTGGAAGTCGGGATCGGCGCCGTTGGTCTTGACCGCCTCGTTCCAGACCTTGGACTGCAGGCCGAGCTTCGGCTTCCAGTGAAACTTCACGAAAGTGGACGCGCCATCGGCGTTGACCAGCCGGAAGGTGTGGACGCCGAAGCCTTCCATGAAGCGGAAGGAGCGCGGGATCGTCCGGTCGGACATGATCCACAGCGCCATGTTCATGGCTTCCGGCGTGAGCGATATGAAGTCCCAGAAATTGTCATGCGCGGTCTGGGCCTGCGGAAAGCCGCGGTCCGGCTCCTGCTTGGCCGCGTGGATCAGGTCGGGGAACTTGATCGCGTCCTGGATGAAGAACACCGGGATGTTGTTGCCGACGAGGTCCCAGTTGCCCTCCTTGGTGTAGAACTTCACGGCGAAGCCGCGCACGTCGCGCGCGAGGTCGGGGGATCCCTTGTTGCCGGCGACGGTCGAGAACCGGACGAAGACTTCGGTCTTCTCGCCCGCCCGCTGAAAAAGGTCGGCCGCGGTGATGTCCGACAGCGACCGGTAGGGCTCGAAGAAACCGTGCGCGCCGTAGCCGCGAGCGTGAACCACGCGCTCCGGAATGCGCTCATGGTCGAAGTGGAAGATCTTCTCGCGGAAGTGACCGTCCTCGATCAGAGTCGGACCCCGTTCGCCGGCTTTGAGCGAGTTCTGATCGTCCGCGACCGGGATGCCGTGAGCGGTGGTCAGGACGGGCGTGTCGCCCTCGGCGATCTGGTGGGTCTCGCCGCCCGTCCCGCGGCTGATCTTGATATCCGCGATGCTGGCGGTCTTCAGCGGCTGCTGGCCGGTCGATGACATGCGCGTCTCCTCTGTCGCAGACGGCGCCTAAAGCCGCATGCAACCGAAAGCGCCGCGCCCCTTTCATTGTTCCAATGAAATTTTGCTAATGCAGCGCGAGGAGGCGCCTCCGGCGCCAGCGTTCGAACCGATTGGTCCGCCGCTACCGCCGCTTACCCGGCTGCCGCCTTCCGCCCGGGCGGTAGTTCGTCGTCATGTTGTCGGGCTTCGCCGGCAGCGACAGGACCGGCTGGAGCGGCGTCGCGCGGTCGGTGCCGGGGCCCATGTCGTCAAGCGAGGGCTTCGTCACCCGCGACTTGCTCGCCGGCGACTTGGGCGGCGTGTTCGCCGAGCGTCCATATTTGCGCTCGCCGGCGTAGCCGCCGGTCGAGGCGTCGATCAAGGCCTGACGGGCCAGCGGATCGTCGGAGATCATCAGCTCGGTCGCCTGCAGGCGCTTGATCTCGTCGCGCAGGCGCGCGGCGGTCTCGAATTCGAGGTCGCCGGCCGCCTTGCGCATGCGGGCCTCGAGGTCGGCGAGCGTCGCCTTCATGTTGTGGCCGTAGGCGGGGGCGTCCTCGGCGAAGCCCTTGTCCACCGTCACGCGGTCGCGCTCATACATCGAGTTCATGACGTCGGAGATGTCGCGCTTGATGGTCTCCGGCGTGATGCCGTGCTCTGCGTTGTAGGCGAGCTGCTTCTCGCGCCTGCGGCCGGTCTCGGCCATCGCGCGCTGCATCGAGCCGGTCTCGTGGTCGGCGTAGAGGATGACGCGGCCGTCGACGTTGCGCGCCGCGCGGCCGATGGTCTGCACCAGCGAGGTTTCCGACCGCAGGAAGCCCTCCTTGTCGGCGTCGAGGATCGCGACCAACGCGCATTCCGGGATGTCGAGGCCCTCGCGCAGCAGGTTGATGCCGACGAGCGCGTCGAAGGCGCCGAGCCGCAGGTCGCGGATGATCTCGATGCGCTCCAGCGTGTCGATGTCGGAATGCATGTAGCGCACGCGCACGCCGTGCTCGTGGAGATACTCGGTTAGATCCTCCGCCATGCGCTTCGTCAGCACGGTGATGAGCGAGCGGTAGCCCTTGGCCGCGACCTCCTTCACCTCGCCTAAGAGGTCGTCGACCTGGCTGCGGGCCGGGCGGACGTCGATCAGCGGGTCGACCAGGCCGGTCGGCCGGATCACCTGCTCGGCGAACACGCCGCCGGTCTGCTCCATCTCCCAGGAGCCCGGCGTCGCCGAGACGTGCACCGTCTGCGGCCGCATCGCGTCCCACTCCTCGAAGCGCATCGGACGGTTGTCCATGCAGGAGGGCAGGCGGAAGCCGTATTCGGCGAGCGTCGCCTTGCGGCGGAAGTCGCCGCGATACATGCCGCCGATCTGCGGGATGGTGACGTGGCTCTCGTCGGTGAAGACCAGCGCGTTGTCGGGCAGGTATTCGAACAGCGTCGGCGGCGGCTCGCCCGGCTTGCGGCCCGTCAGCCAGCGCGAATAGTTCTCGATGCCGGCGCAGCTTCCCGTCGCCTCCATCATCTCAAGGTCGAACTGGGTGCGCTGCTCCAGCCGCTGCGCCTCCAGCAGCCGGCCCATCTTGGTGAGCTCGGCGAGGCGCGCCTTGAGCTCGTCCTTGATGCCCTTCATCGCCTGATTCAGCGTCGGCCGCGGCGTCACGTAATGCGAGTTGGCGTAGACCTTCACCGCCGAAAGATCCTGGATCTTCTGGCCCGTCAGCGGGTCGAACTCCTGGATGGTCTCGATCTCGTCGCCGAACAGGCCGACGCGCCACGCCCGGTCCTCGTAATGCGCCGGGAACACCTCGATCGTGTCGCCGCGCACCCGGAAGGTTCCGCGCACGAAGTTCACGTCGGCGCGCTTGTACTGCAGCGCCACGAGGTCGGCCATCAGCTGGCGCTGGCTGACCGTCTCGCCGACCTTCAGCACGAAGGTCATGGACGTGTAAGTCTCGACACTACCAATACCGTAAATACACGACACCGAGGCCACGATGATGACGTCGTCGCGCTCCAGCAGCGACCGCGTCGCCGAATGGCGCATGCGGTCGATCTGCTCGTTGATCGAGGATTCCTTCTCGATATAGGTGTCCGACCGCGGCACATAGGCCTCGGGCTGGTAGTAGTCGTAATAGGAGACGAAGTACTCCACCGCGTTTTCCGGGAAGAACGACTTGAACTCGCCGTAGAGCTGCGCCGCCAGCGTCTTGTTCGGCGCGAGGATCAGCGCCGGGCGCTGGGTCTCCTCGATGATCTTCGCCATCGTGAAGGTTTTGCCCGATCCCGTGACCCCCAGAAGGACCTGGTCGCGCTCCTGCCGGCGGATACCGTCCACCAGCTCGGCGATCGCGGTCGGCTGGTCGCCCTTGGGCTCGAACGGGCTCGCCAGCACGAATTTCTGACCGCTCTCCAGCTTGTCCGGACGAGCCGGGCGGTGCGGCACCCACGGCTTGCCCTGCAGCTCGGGTCGCCCGTGCTGGATCAGGTCCTCGAGCGCCGCGACGGTGGCGGAGACGCTCTTCGACGGATCGAAATCCGCCGGCAGCGCCGCGAGGTCGGTCTCCGGAACCGCGCCGAACCCGCGCGGCGCCTTCTGCGGATCGGGCGTCGCCGGAACCGAGGCGGTCAGCTGCTTGCGCTTGCCCTTCTCCTTCGCAGGCGCGGCCTTGCCTGCAACCGCCGCTGCGCCCCCTCTCCCCTTGCGGGAGAGGGCCGGGGGGAGGCGTGACGGCCGCGCGCCATCAGATCCATCGCCGTCATGGTCCGGCTCGACCGGACCATCCATGCCGCCGCCATGCTCGACGCCCGAGATGGGTCCTCCGGTCAAGCCGGAGGACGACGGCGCCGTGGGCGTTACGACGTCCGCGTCCGGCCCGACGCTCGCCGCCTTCGCGGTCGCGCGGTCGGCGACCTTGCGGCGCGCCTCGTCCGCCGCTCCCGCGCCGCGTCCGAGAGCGCGGAGAAGGTCGGCGTCAGGCGTGACGTCGGTCAGGTCGACGGGAGCGTCAGCGGAATACGCGGCCTGCCGCGATTCGCTGAAGCCGCGGGAACGGGACGGCTTGGGCATGGGCGGAATATAGGCGGCGGCGCCGGGTTGCGTCAGTGCCCCCGGCGGCGAAAGTCGTCGCCTCTGAAAGGGCCGAAGATTCATTGCGCCGTCGCGCCCATCAAAGCGCTGATAGGAAAATAATCATTGACATTTCCACTTTCCTCCCGCACGCTCCGTCCCGTCTTTCCCCGTCACGGGAGGCGTGTCCGGACCGGCCGGCCATGCGGGGGAGGAGCGGCGCCTGCGGCGGGGATGACCGGATGTCTCCGCC
>NZ_BSFI01000005.1 GCF_027922265.1 Hansschlegelia plantiphila
CTTTGTTGGCAAAGTAATGTCTCTGCTTTTGAATATGCTATCTAGGTTGGTCATAACTTTTCTTCCAAGGAGTAAGCGTCTTTTAATTTCATGGCTGCAATCACCATCTGCAGTGATTTTGGAGCCCCCCAAAATAAAGTCTGACACTGTTTCCACTGTTTCCCCATCTATTTCCCATGAAGTGATGGGACCAGATGCCATGATCTTCGTTTTCTGAATGTTGAGCTTTAAGCCAACTTTTTCACTCTCCTCTTTCACTTTCATCAAGAGGCTTTTTAGTTCCTCTTCACTTTCTGCCATAAGGGTGGTGTCATCTGCATATCTGAGGTTATTGATATTTCTCCCGGCAATCTTGATTCCAGCTTGTGCTTCTTCCAGCCCAGCGTTTCTCATGATGTACTCTGCATATAAGTTAAATAAGCAGGGTGACAATATACAGCCNAGGTCAGGTGGTCTGGTATTCCCATCTCTTTCAGAATTTTCCACAGTTTATTGTGATCCACACAGTCAAAGGCTTTGGCATAGTCAATAAAGCAGAAATAGATGTTTTTCTGGAACTCTCTTGCTTTTTCCATGATCCAGCAGATGTTGGCAATTTGATCTCTGGTTCCTCTGCCTTTTCTAAAACCAGCTTGAACATCTGGAAGTTCACGGTTCACGTATTGCTGAAGCCTGGCTTGGAGAATTTTGAGCATTACTTTACTAGCATGTGAGATGAGTGCAATTGTGCGGTAGTTTGAGCATTCTTTGGCATTGCCTTTCTTTGGGATTGGAATGAAAACTGACCTTTTCCAGTCCTGTGGCCACTGCTGAGTTTTCCAAATTTGCTGGCATATTGAGTGCAGCACTTTCACAGCATCATCTTTCAGGATTTGAAATAGCTCAACTGGAATTCCATCACCTCCACTAGCTTTGTTCGTAGTGATGCTTTCTAAGGCCCACTTGACTTCACATTCCAGGATGTCTGGCTCTAGGTGAGTGATCACACCATCATGATTAT
>NZ_BSFI01000006.1 GCF_027922265.1 Hansschlegelia plantiphila
TCGCCGCGCGCGGAGCGCCGGGCGACCGACTAACGGAAATGCCCCACGACGGTGGCCCGGCGCTCTGCGCCTTCCCCGTTACGTTCGTGGCGTTGACCAGAGCGAGGACTGAAGCCAGCCGCGGGCGCTCGAGCCGGCGGCGGATTTGGCGCGCCGTCATTCCGGCTGGAGCGTCAGCGGAATGCCGGAATCCAGACGCGTGACGCCGCCGGAAGAGGCGCGGCGGCGGAAGCGCCTGTTTCTTCGAGCGTTGCGGCTCTGGATGTCGGGACAAGCCCGGCATGACGGCGGAGAGGGCGGGCGCCACGTCCTGAGGACGATCCCGGCTATCCGCTTCGCTCCGGCCGGGATGACGCTTGCCAGGCCGCCGGCGCTTGTTCCCAAGCGCTTCTTGTCCCGAATCACCCCAGCGCTTAAGCCCTCGATATGAGCGACCTCAGCCCCCCGCCGGAGGACGGCGTCCTTCCCGTCGAGCTGCGCGCCGCGCTCGAGGAGCGCTACCTCGCCTACGCGCTCTCGACGATCACCCAGCGCGCGCTGCCCGACGTGCGCGACGGGTTAAAGCCCGTTCATCGTCGCGTGCTGTGGGCGATGCGCGAGCTGAAGCTCGATCCGGGCGCCGCGTTCAAGAAATGCGCCCGCGTCGTCGGCGACGTCATCGGCAAGTATCACCCGCATGGCGACCAGTCGGTCTACGACGCGCTGGTGCGGCTCGCGCAGGACTTCGCCCAGCGCTGGCCGCTGGTCGAGGGCCAGGGCAATTTCGGCAATGTCGACGGCGATAACGCCGCCGCCATGCGGTACACCGAGGCGCGGCTGACCGAGGTCGCCCGCCTGCTGCTCGACGGGCTGGAAGAGGACGCGGTCGACTTCCGCCCGACCTATGACGGCTCGGAAGAAGAGCCGATCGTGCTGCCGGGCGCCTTCCCGAACCTGCTCGCGAACGGGTCCCAGGGCATCGCCGTCGGCATGGCGACCGCGATTCCGCCCCACAACGTCGCCGAGCTTGTCGACGCCGCACGGCTGCTGCTCGCGAACCCGAAGGCCGAGACCGACGAGCTGCTGGCCCATGTGAAGGGCCCGGATTTCCCGACCGGCGGCGTGATCGTCGACGGCTTGGCCTCGATCGCCGAGGCCTACCGCACCGGGCGCGGCTCGTTCCGGACGCGGGCGCGCTGGTCGGTCGAGGATCTCGGCCGCGGGACCTGGCTCGCCGTCGTCACCGAGATCCCCTGGCTGATCCCGAAGAGCCGGCTGGTCGAGCGCATCGCCGAGCTGATCAACGACCGCAAGCTGCCGCTGGTCGTCGACGTGCGCGACGAGTCGACCGACGTGATCCGCCTCGTGCTTGAGCCGCGCGCCCGCACCGTCGATCCGGTCGTGATGATGGAGTCCGTCTTCAAGCTCACCGAGCTCGAGACCCGCATCCCGCTCAACATGAACGTGCTGGTGCGGGGGCAGACGCCTGTCGTGCTCGGCCTCAAGGACGTGCTGCAGCATTGGCTGGACCACCGCCGCGAGGTGATCCAGCGCCGCGCGCAGCACCGTCTCGACGCCATCGTCCGCCGGCTGGAGATCCTCGACGGCCTGCTGATCGCCTATCTCAACATCGACGAGGTGATCCGGATCGTCCGCGCCGCCGACGACCCGAAGGCCGACCTGATCGCGGCCTTCGCGCTCACCGAACTGCAGGCCGACTCGATCCTCAACATGCGCCTGCGCTCGCTCGCCAAGCTCGAGGAGATCGAGATCAAGCGCGAGCACGACAAGCTGTCGAAGGAGGGCGACGAGCTGCGCGCGCTGCTCGGCTCGGAGGCCCGCCAGTGGAAGCGCGTGGGCAAGGAGCTCGACGGGCTCGCCAAGAGCTTCGGCCCCGACACGCCGCTCGGCGCGCGTCGCACCACATTCGAGGCGCCGCCGTCGGTCGCCGCCGACGCAGCCGACGCCTTCGTCGAGCGCGAGCCGATCACGGTCGTCGTCTCCGAGAAGGGCTGGATCCGCGCGCTGAAGGGCCACGTTCAGGATCTGTCGGGGCTGACCTTCAAGGCCGACGACGCGCTGAAGCTCTCCTTCCACGCCGAGACGACGGCGAAGCTGATCGTCGCGACCGACAACGGCAAGGCCTTCACGCTCGACGCCGCCAAGCTCCCCGGCGGCCGCGGCGCCGGGGAGCCGGTCCGGCTGATGGTCGACGTCGACGAGGGCGCCGAGATCATCGACGTCTTCGCCTATCGGGCGGGGGGCAAACGGCTGGTCGTCACGACGACGTCGCGCGGCTTTATCGTGTCCGAGGACCAGCTGCTGAGTTCGACCCGCAAGGGCCGCCAGGTCGTGAATCTCGAGGCGGGCGCGACCCTGCTCAAGCTCGCGCCGGCCGACGGGGACACGGTCGCGATCGTCGGCCAGAACCGCAAGCTGCTGCTGTTTCCGCTCGCCCAGATCGCCGAGATGGCCCGCGGCGCGGGCGTGCGCCTGCAGCGCTACAAGGACGGCGAGGTGTCGGACGCCAAGGTTTTCACGCTCAGCGAGGGGCTGAGCTTCACCACCAATGGCGGAGTGCCGAGGCGGGTGTTGGGCGAGGATTTGCGGGACTGGATCGGAAACCGCGCTGAGGCGGGACGGTTGCCCCCGCACGGCTTTCCGAAGTCGAACAAGTTCGTGGGGTAGGTCGCGGCGCTCCCCCATACAATCGCGGCTAGCCTCCTATCCACAGCTGGTCTCCAGAGCGAGCCGTGGCTCAGAGGCCTGCTCAGGAGGAACAAACCTGATCTCATTTCCCCTTCCGCCTGATCGAACCAAACCGAACCGGCCCAAGTATCTCAGGTCGACGTAGTATTTCGAGTCCGGCGGGGAAGCCGGAATCTCACCATGGGATTGATCTCGTTCCACATATCGAAAGAGATGCTCGGAGGCGGGGTCGATCCTGTCTGCATCAACTCTTTCGGCCTTAGCCAGCCGCTCGCCGAGTTCGCTGCGGCGCGGCGCGCCCTCAGAATCGCAGGACGATCTCAGCTCCCCACTTTTCGTATCGAGGGTAAAGAGCCGATAGATGGCCCCAAAGTAATATTCGCCGTTCTCTTTGGAGCGATAGATAGCCACGCCGGAGTTATAAGGTTTCTTCCAAAGAGAGAGCCATTCGCTGGACGGCCCTGAGAAATCGAACCAACGCCGTGTCAGGCTAAGCCTCTCGTCCATCCCCCATCCCCAAGCCATCATGTATGAGAGGCTGAAACCGCTGTCTTCAAGCCGGACGGTCTTGGAGCGCGTCATCAGAAGGCCCCAGGCGACATAGCTTGCTGCAATCATGGCAAGGCCAACCAGGACGCAACGGCCCAGCACCGGCTCACTCGCCCTCGCGCAGCGTCCAGCCGGCGGGCGCCAGAAACTCCTGCGGGCGGAAGCGGCGCTTGTAGTCCATCTTCGGCGAGCCATCGACCCAGTAGCCGAGATAGAGATAGGGCAGGCCGAGCGTCTTGGCGCGGGCGACGTGGTCGAGGATGACGTGGGTGCCGAGGCCGCGGTCCTGGGCGTCCGGATCGTAGAACGAGTAGACCAGCGACAAACCGTCGGAGAGCCGGTCGACCAGAGCGACCGCGAGCAGGGGACCCGCGCCGCGGCCGTTGATCGCGGTGTCCGGCCCGCGCCGGCGGTATTCGACCAGCCCGGTGCGGACGTGGCTGTCCTCCACCATGGTGGCGTAGTCCATCACCGTCATGTCGACCATGCCGCCGTCCGCGTGGCGGCGGTCGAGATAGGCGCGGAACAGGGAATACTGCTCGGACGTCGGCGTCACGCCGACCTCCGCGCTGACGAGATCGCAGTTCACCGCGCGGTTCCGGCGAAACGCCTTGGTCCAGAGGAAATCGTCGACCCGCACGCGGACCGAGACGCAGGCCCGGCAGCCCTCGCAGGCCGGCCGATAGGCGATCGTCTGGCTGCGACGGAAGCCGCCGTGAGTGAGAAGATCGTTCAGCGGCGCGGCCTGCTCGCCCACGAGATGGGTGAACACCTTCCGCTCGAACTGACCCTTGAGGTAGGGGCAGGGCGAGGGCGCGGTCAGGTAGAATTGCGGCGTATCACGCGAGTGGGCGGTCAAGGCGTTCAACCTGGGACTCGCCGCGGTCCCGCCCGCGGCGCCGGTCCGGCCGAGAGGATATCAGGCGCCGGACGCCCGGCAAGCGGTTCAGGCGCGGCCTTCGAGAAGGCCGCGATCCACGAACAGCGTGCCAAGCACGAGGTCGTGCAGCAACTGCTTGCGTCGCGTGAACAGGCCGACGAGCAGAACGAAGGGCGTGAGCAGCGAGATCGAAAGATAGAGGAACACGACGTGTGCGGCTGCGATGACGAAGCCCGGCTTGCCGCCGTGCCAGAGCCGGGCGGTGAGGCCGGTCAGCCGCATGCCCCAGGTCGCCGCGCGGTCGCTTCCGAGCGTCGCGCCGGAATAAAGGATGGCGGCCGCCGGGAACACCATTCCGTAAAGCAGCCACGCAAGCCCCAGCGTGAACACGCCGAGCACGCCAATCACGACGCTCGCGATCGCCGTCAGCGTCAGCACCACGAAGAAGTCCACGCAGAACGCGAGGACGCGGCGACTGAGCACGCCGTCGTAGAGCCGCGGTTCGACCAGCGGATCGAACGCGTCGCGCGGCGCGATGGCGGTCGGGTAGGGAGCGGAAGAGTTCATTGGATAGCCGGGTCTCTTGGAACGGAGGGCATATCGCCGTTGCGGGAACATGGCGTCTCAAAAGCATCCCCGCAAGCGCGCTCGCCCCAACCGACTTAGCCTATTGGTTGAGGCCGGAAAGCTTGCTTGCGTCGCCGTCCCCCTCCAGACATATTTTCGTCCGGGCGCTTAGATCGACCGCAAAAAGCATTGATCATAGGATTCGGATTAATGCAGATTTCCGATATTGATCTGAAATCACTCAAGAAATTCCATTATAAGAGCAAATGGATCGAGCAGTTTACGTCGTTCGGTCGAGTGCCGCCCCGAGCTATTTTCCGGGACGAGAAATACTTCTATAAAATATGGGACGAACGATACATTGAACATAAAATTCTGATTTTTGCAGGGGAGCGCCTTACCGTCGATAACAGGAATGCTGCGGGCGACGAGGTTCTCCTGGGGTATCTATTCGGGCTTTATGACAATTCAGTTTGTCCAGCGTTCGTTGATCACATTTACGACGGCTCGCGTCTTGCCGGATACCGAACGCTCGCTGGCGAGATTCCGAAAACGTTTTCGGTTGAAGAGTCTGCGGCGAGCGCTTTTATCCAGCAGTTTATTCAACGATCGCTTAGTTCGGGTTTCGTACACCGAGACTTTAAACGGCGGAACATAATTAAACTTTCAGATGGAAGACTGTCGCTCATTGATCTCGAAACTCCGATAGTCGCTCTTGCCAAACTCAAGCGACGGAGCAAGTCAGGAACCCGCCTGCTCCCGACGCTTATTCACAAGGACTACCTTGAGTTCATTCATTCGTTCATCGATGGCTCGACCAAGGATCCGGAAATACTCTCGGCGCGTCGAAGGTGGAAAACGCCGCCTCCATTCAGGGTAATTTTATCCGAGAGCAGTCCGACCGAAGCAGAGACGAAGATTGTGAGGGTTGCAGACGTGAAAGAACCACCACTAATCGGGGGAATTCGACTTCCGTCTGGAGAGGTCACGCCGGGACGGAGAGCAAAGGGAACGTTGAGACGGCGGAACGCGGTCGTCGCATCCTCCTTTGATCTGAAAGGCAAGCGCGTTCTCGACGTGGGCTGTTCTCACGGCCTCTATTCTCTTTCGATGGCGCGGGTCGCAGACGAGGTGGTCGGCATAGATCATCGAATATCCAAGATCGAATTGGGCCGCAACACTGCCGAAAAGCTTGGCATCAAGAACGTAACTTTCGACTATGGCGACGTGAGAGATCCAAACCTGCTTAAGAAACACGGTAAGTTCGATCTCATCATCGCTTGGGGGTTTCTTCACCGTGTCAGTGACCTTTTCTCCCTGCTGTACGGTCTGGAGCCGCTCTCGGACACTATCTCTTTTGAATGGCGCACCCCCATCATCCCGTTGATGTCTACGATGAGCATCGCATATCACCCGCCATTCGGCCCGAAGCTGGATCCGATGAACGTCGGATCCGGTCACGAAATCGAGAAGGTCGGTGACGCCGAGAAAATTGAAGGCGGCACCGCTTTTTGGGAGCCGACGATCGGCGCTGTCTCCGCGATCATGAAGCGGCTCGGCTACGAGCATTCACGCCTGCTGGGCTTTGACGACAAATTGCAATCTGAAGAGCGGACGTTGCTGCGCTATTGGTACGGCCACCAACTCAGGGTGAACGAAGGCAAGGCGCGTCTCGACCATCTTCCGCGGGCGCGCGTCCATATGATCTACGAGAAACAGCCGAACTCGATCACGCTGCAACCTTTCAGGGGCGCCGAGCTGCGCTTTCCCGAATGGGATTACGCTCTGCAGCAGCGCTACGGCGTCAAGTAGAACGCCGGGGCCCAAGGGCGGCGACGTGCTCTGCGACGAAAGTTCGCCAGTCGCCCCGTCCCCTCGACCCGAAAGCGGATTTCATGACGGCCCACATCCATGATCTCGCCACCGCGGACGGTCGCCGGCTCAGCCCGTATTGCTGGGCGGCGAAACTGGCCCTCGCGCACAAGGGCGTTTCGTTCGAGACCACGCCGACGCGCTTTATCGACATCCCGAGCATCGGAGGCGGCGGATTCCGGACCGTGCCGGTGACGGAGCTCGGCGCTGACAGGATCGGCGACTCGTTCGACCTTGCGTTGAAGCTTGAGGAGGCTCATCCCGATCGCCCCGCCTTGTTCGCCGGGCCTGGAGGTGTGGCGCTCACGCGCTTCGTCGGGGCGCATATGGCGCATGTCATGGGCAAGATCGCACGGGTCATCGCAGTGGACATCTGCGCGGCGCTCGATCGGGAGAACCAGACGTATTTTCGCACTTCACGCGAGAAGATGCTGGGCGGCCGCCTCGAGGACGTCGCAGCCGACCGCGCGGGCGGCGTCGCGGCGGTGAAGGATGCGTTGAAGCCGCTTCGCATCATGCTGCGGGGCCAGCCCTTCATCGGCGGGGAAGACCCGTTCTTCGCCGACTTCCTGTTCGCGGGCGTCGTGCAGTGGACAAAGATCGTCGGGACGGTGGACTTTCTGGAGGGAGAACAGGCGATCGCCGACTGGTTCGGCAGGATAGAGGCGCGCTACGGCGCGGTGCTCCGCGCGACGAGAGGGTAGCTAAAGCGCCAAACGAAAGGCGGCGAGCCGGAGGCCCGCCGCCCATCGTCCGTTCGGTCGGTTCAGCCGATCACTCCGCCGCTTGCTGCGGGGTCGCTGGCGTCACGGAGATCGCTGGCTCGCGGCCGGTCAGCGTCGCGCGCGCCGTGCGGACGCCGGCGGCGTAGGCCGGATGCACCCTTTCGAAATGCACGAGTTGGCGCTCGGCGATCTCCTCGGGGATTCCGCTCATCGCCGCCGCGATGTTCGCGAACAGCCGGTTCTTCTGGCCGTCGTCGAACAGATTGAACAGCGCGGTCACCTGCCCGTAGTCGTCATTGCCGTCACGGTGGTTGTAGCGCGCGGCGTCGCCCGAAATTTTGAGCGGAGGCTCCTCGGCCGATTTGTCCTCGACCGGGCCGTTGAACGAGTTCGGCTCGTAATAGGCGTCGGGGTGCCCGGTCTTGATCCCGCCATAGACGTTCATCTGGCCGTCGCGATGATAGTGGGCGACCGGGCACTTGGGCTGGTTCACCGGGATCGTCTCATAATGCGTGCCGAGACGATGGCGGTGGGCGTCCGCATAGGAAAATACGCGCGCCTGCAGCATCTTGTCGGGCGAGTAGCCGATGCCAGGAACGATGTTCGACGGCGAGAACGCGGCGTTCTCGATCTCGGCGAAATAGTTTTCCGGGTTCCGGTTCAGCTCCATCACGCCGATGTCGATCGGCGGATACTCACCGTGCGGCCACACCTTGGTAAGGTCGAACGGATTGTACGAGGTCTTCTCGGCGTCGAGTTCGGGCATGATCTGGATCTGGACTTTCCAGCGCGGGAACTCGCCCCTATCGATCTTGCCGAAGAGGGCCTCCTGATAGCTCTCGCGGGTCTTGCCGATGACCTGGTCGGCCTCTTCGTTCGTGTAGTGCTTGTGGCCCTGCTCGGTCTTGAAGTGGAACTTGACCCAGTAGCGTTCGCCCGCGTCGTTCCACAGCGAGAAGGTGTGGCTGCCATAGCCGTTCATGCGGGTGGGATCGACCGGGATGCCGCGATCCGACATCAGGATCGTGACCTGATGGAGGCTTTCGGGGGAAAGCGACCAGAAGTCCCACATCGCCGTCGGCGAGCGCATGTTGGTCTTCGGATGGCGCTTCTGGGTGTGGATGAAGTCCGGGAATTTGTAGGGATCGCGGACGAAGAACACCGGCGTGTTGTTGCCGACGAGGTCCCAGTTGCCGTCCGGCGTATAGAACTTGAGCGCGAAGCCCCGCACGTCGCGTTCCGCGTCGGCCGCGCCCATTTCGCCGGCCACCGTCGAGAAACGCGCCAGCATCGGCGTTTCGGCGCCAGGCTGCAGCACCTTGGCCTTGGTGTATTTTGAGATGTCGCCCGTGATCTTCAGCACGCCGTGCGCGCCCCAGCCCTTGGCGTGGACCACCCGCTCGGGGATGCGCTCGCGGTTCTGGTGGGCGAGCTTTTCGATCAGCTGATAGTCCTGCAGCAGCACCGGGCCGCGCGAACCTGCCGTCTGTGTGTTCTGGTTGTCCGGCACCGGCGCGCCGGCCGACGTGGTCAAGCGATCGGTCATGAAAAGCCTCCGTCTTTGACGCCCGTCTTCGCAAGTCCGCCTACGCCTTCGGTAGGCGGCGCGATCATGCGGCGTTTGATGCGCGCACTGTGCTCCGGCTCTTCCATAAGGGCAAATAAGATTGAACCAGTTCTAAAATAAGATAATCTGATCGCATGCTGACCCTTAGACAACTCCGCTATTTCGAGCACCTTGCGCGCGAACGTCATTTCGGACGCGCCGCCGAAGCCTGCGCTGTCACGCAGCCGGCGTTGTCCATGCAAATTCGCGAGCTCGAGGCTGTCTTGGGCGGTCGCCTGGTCAACCGGACACGCGAGGGGGTGAGGCTGACGGAGCTCGGTGAGGACGTCCTGTCCCGATCCGCCTCGATCCTTGCGGCCGTTCGAGATCTCGAGGTCCGCGCGCGGATGGGGCGATCCGAGCTCTCCGGGCCGATCAAGCTTGGCGTGATCCCGTCGATCGCGCCCTATCTTCTACCAAGACTCTTGCCTGAAATTCGCGAACGGCATCCGCTGGTGCAACTCTCCCTTCGAGAGTCGCAGACGGCGGTCCTCGTCAAAGAGCTGCTTGCCGGCGCTCTCGACGCAGTCGTGATGAGCTTGCCGATCTACGAGCCGGACGTCGAAACCGAAACGCTGTTCGACGACGCCTTTCTTCTCGCCGCCGCCGTCGGCAGCGCGACAGCTCAACGTTCGATAGCGACAGCGGACCTCCTGGACGACGATGAGCTCTTATTGCTCGAGGACGGGCACTGCTTCCGTGATCAGGCGCTGACCGTTTGTCGGACCATCGATCCGCGACGACTGAAAAGCTTCGGCGCCACGAGCCTCTCGACCTTGCTGCAGCTGGTGGCCAACGGGCAGGGGATCACGCTGCTGCCACGCTTGTTCGTGGATTCCGAGGCTCGCGAGGATCCGCGCGTGAAGCTGCTGCGTTTCGCCGATCCCGAGCCCAAGCGAACGTTGGCGCTCGCTTTCCGACGGACGTCGCCGGCCAAGGCGGCGTTCCGGGCTCTCGCCGAGACAATAAGAAGCGCTCATGCCGACAGGTCGCCGGCCGTGGGGCCTTCCGCGCCGGCGCCCACCGCGTTATAAGCCGCGCGCTTCCGGCAATCTTGGCGCGGCCGGCCGGCGTTTCGCCCGCAGTCCAGCGCTCTTCCAACGAACAAGGCGTCTTATGGCCCTCGAACGCACTTTCTCCATCATCAAGCCTGACGCCACGCGCCGGAACATTACGGGCAAGGTCCTGTCCTATATCGAAGGCGCGGGCCTCCGGGTGATCGCGCAGAAGCGCATCCACATGTCGAAGGCGCAGGCCGAGGGCTTCTATGCGGTTCACAAGGAGCGGCCGTTCTTCGGCGAGCTCGTCGAATTCATGATCTCCGGCCCGGTGGTCGTGCAGGTTCTCGAGGGCGAGAACGCGATTGCGAAGTATCGCGAAGTGATGGGCGCGACCAACCCGGCGAATGCTGCTCAGGGCACCATCCGCAAGGATCTGGCCGAGTCGATCGAGGCGAACACGGTCCACGGCTCCGACGCGCCTGAAACGGCCGCTCAGGAGATCGCCTACTTCTTCAAGGACGACGAAATCGTCGGCTGACGATCTCTTCGTCACTGCTGCGAGACATGGGCGGCCGCCGACGAACCTTCGCGGCGGCTGACCCGACAAGGGACGGGAATGGAATTCAGTTTCGCCTTCGACCAGCCGTCCTTCTGGATCTCGTTGCTCCAGATCGTCTGGATCGACCTTCTCTTGTCGGGCGACAACGCCGTCGTCATTGCGCTCGCCTGCCGCAAGCTTCCCCCCGGACAGCGGAAGAAAGGCATCCTTCTCGGCGCCGGCGCGGCCGTCGTCCTGCGCATTCTGTTCGCGTTCGGAATCACGTTCCTGCTCGCTGTCCCGTTCCTCAAGATCGGCGGCGCGCTGCTTCTGTTCTGGATCGCGGTGAAGCTGGCGACCGACGACCATGAGGCCCATGACGACGTGGAGGCCGCGGCCAGCCTTTGGGGCGCGGTGCGGACGATCGCGATCGCCGATGCCGTGATGAGCCTGGACAACGTCGTGGCGATCGCCGCGGCGGCTAAGGGCCACCCGGAGCTGTTCATCTTCGGACTGCTGCTCACGATCCCGCTGATCGTCGCCGGTTCGTCGGTGCTGACGAACCTGCTGACGCGCTATCCCGTCCTTGTCTGGTTCGGCGCGGCGCTGCTGGGCTGGATCGCCGGCGAGATGCTGGTTGGCGACGTGAAGGCGATCGAGTGGCTGCAGGGCTACGACCCGTCGCTTGTGACCCCGGATCCGGAGACGCCCGGCGTCTTCACGACGAACAAGCCTTTGCACTATGGCGCAGCCGCGGTGGGCGCCGCGGCTGTGCTCGCCATCTCGTATCTCGTGAAGAGGCGCGGGCGGAGCGCCAAGGCGAGCGTCTGACCGTCGTCAGGGCCAGACCAGCGCCTCGCCCGGCGCGTTCTCGTCTTTGATAAGGACCCGGTCGCCATCGAGCCTGGCGCGTCCGGTCGCCCACAGCGCGAGCGCGCGCGGAAAGAGCTCGTGCTCGGCCTTCAGCACGCGGGCGGCGAGCGTCGCCTCGTCGTCGTCGGTCAGCACCGGAACGGCCGCTTGGGCGATGATCGGGCCGGAATCGACGTCCAGCGTCACCAGATGAACCGTGCAGCCGTGCAGCTTCACGCCGGCCGCGAGCGCGCGTGCGTGGGTGTCGAGCCCCTTGAAGCTCGGCAGCAACGCAGGGTGAACATTGATCAGCCGACCCGCCCAGCTTTCGATGAAGCCCGCCGTCAGTAGCCGCATGAAGCCCGCAAGACAGACGACGTCCGGCTCGAACGAGCGGATCGTCCTGTCGAGCTCGGAATCGAAGGCCTCCCGGTTCGGGAAGGATCGGTGGTCGACCACGGCGGTCGCGACGCCTGCCTGACTGGCGATCGCCAGAGCGCCGGCCCCCGGGCGATTGGAGACCACGGCGACGATCTCCACCGGGTAGTCGGGATCGAGCGCTGCGTCGATCAAAGCGGCCATGTTCGAGCCGCGGCCAGAGACCAGGATCGCGACCCGCAGCTTCGTCATGCGAAGCCGAGCGACCCGATGAACCGAACCGGCTCGTCCGCCTTGTCGATCGGCGCTATCTCGCCGATCCGCATCACGGTCTCTCCCTCCAGGGCGAGCAGCGTGGTTAGGCGATCTGCCTCATCCCGCGCCGCCACCACGACCATGCCGACCCCGCAATTGAAGGTCCGCAGCATCTCGGCCTCCGCGACGCCGCCGGCTTGGGCGAGCCACCCGAACACCGGAGGCGACGAAATCGTCGAGAGGTCGATTACGGCGCCGAGACCATCCGGCAGCACGCGGGGAAGGTTGTCCGGCAGTCCGCCGCCGGTGATGTGCGCGAGCGCCTTGATCCCGAGACCGGCCTTAAGCGCGGCGAGAAGCGAGCGCACATAGATCCTGGTCGGCGTCAGCAGCGCGCGGCCGAGAGGTTGCGACGGCGCGAACGGCGCGGGCGCATCCAGTTCGAGACCTGCCCGCGCGACGATCCTGCGGACGAGCGAGAAGCCGTTGGAATGCACGCCCGATGAGGCCAAGCCGAGCAGGACGTCGCCCGGAGCGACGTCACGGCGCGGCAGCAACCGGCCGCGTTCCGCGGCGCCGACCGCAAAACCCGCGAGATCGTAGTCGCCGTCCGCATACATGCCCGGCATCTCGGCGGTCTCACCGCCGACGAGCGCGCAGCCCGCCTCCATGCAACCCGTCGCGATGCCCTTGACCACCTCGTACGCCGTGTCGCCCGACAACCGGCCGCAAGCGAAATAGTCGAGAAAGAACAGCGGCTCAGCGCCCTGAACGATGACGTCGTTGACCGACATCGCCACAAGGTCGACGCCGACCGTGTCATGGATGCCGGTTTCGATCGCTATCTTGAGCTTGGTGCCGACGCCGTCGTTCGCGGCGACGAGCACAGGATCGGAAAAGCCCGCCGCTTTCAGATCGAACAGCCCGCCAAACCCGCCGATCTCGGCGTCCGCTCCGCTCCGCCGCGTGGCGCGCACCAGCGCCTTGAGCCGCTCGACAAGCGCATTGCCCGCGTCGATATCGACCCCGGCGTCCGCATAGGTGAGGCCGGCGTCTGTCGTCTGAGATCCGGCCATGACCGCCTCTATGCTACGTCGCCGCCCCCTTAGACCGCCGGGGCGCCCCGCGCAACCAAAGCATGTCGTTCGCCTTTGCGACGGGCGGCCGGCGGCTTATGTCCCCCTGAGGCGCCAGCGTCGGCGGCGTCCGGGAGGCGCGCTCGTGAACCTGCCGAACATCCTCACCGTCGGCCGGATGCTCGCGGTTCCACTTGTGGCGTGGTTCATCTCGAACGGACAGCATTTCCTGGCGTTCTGGCTGTTCGTGCTCGCGGGCGTCACAGACGCGCTGGACGGCGCGATCGCCCGGAGGTTCGACCAGCGAACCGAGCTCGGCGCGTATCTCGATCCCATCGCCGACAAGGCGCTGCTGGTCTCGATCTATGTGACGCTTGGGATGCTGGGCGAAATCCCGGCCCTGCTGGTTATCGCGGTCGTCTTCCGCGATCTGGTGATCGTGGCGGCGGTCGCTCTCGCCTGGGCGATCGAGAAGCCTCTGCCCATTACGCCGCTCGGCGTCAGCAAGGCGAACACGGTCGCGCAGATGATCTTCGCGGGGGTCGTGCTCGGCGCAGACGGCTTCGCGCTCGATCTGAGCATCATCGAGCGGCCGGCCGCCTATCTGGTCGGCGGCTTGACGCTCGGCTCGGCGGGCGCATATCTCGTGGCCTTCATCCGCCATATGGCGCTGACGGAACCAACGCCCGACGCATGATCGCAGCCGGGCGCAAGGAGAGCGCGCGCGATGACCTTGCAACGCCAGGCCCTCTTCTGGACCGCCGCGTTTCTGGCGCTGGCCTTCTTCCTCTACCTTTTTTCAGGGATCCTGCTGCCCTTCGTCGCGGGTCTGGCGCTCGCTTACCTGTTGGATCCGGTGGCGGACCGGCTGGAAACCTTCGGCGTCCCGCGGGTCGCCGCGACCATTCTCATTCTGGCGTCCGTGGTGCTTGTCATCGTGTTCGCGATCGTTCTGATCGCGCCGGTTCTGTTCGCTCAGCTTTCGGGCTTCATCGAACGACTGCCCGAAACCGTGGCGCGGCTGCAGGAGCTGCTGGCGACGCAAGGCGACAGCTGGCTCGGCAGGATCGTCGGGCAGGGACTGGGTCAGGCGAAGGCGTCGCTCGGTGCGGTGGTCAGTCAAGGCGTGGCCTGGATCACGTCGTTCCTGGGGTCGCTCTGGGCGAGCGGCCAGGCGATCATGTCGGTGGTCAGCCTTCTGGTGGTCACGCCCGTCGTCGCATTCTACATGCTGATCGATTGGGACCGCATGGTCGGCACCATCGACGCCTGGACCCCCCGACGGCACAAGGAGGAAATCCGCCAGATCGCGCGCGAGATGGACGAAAGCATCGCGGGCTTCGTGCGCGGTCAGGCGCTCGTGTGCCTGATCCTCGGCACCTTCTATGCGATCGCCCTTACGCTCGTCGGGCTCAACTTCGGGCTCGTCATCGGGCTGAGCGCCGGCCTTATCGGCTTCATTCCCTATGTCGGTTCGCTGACCGGGCTCATCCTCTCGGTCGGCGTGGCGATCGTGCAGTTCTGGCCGGACTGGACGATCGTCGCGCTCGTGCTCGGCATTTTCGTGGTCGGCCAGTTCGTCGAAGGCAACATCCTGCAGCCGCGGCTGGTCGGCCGGTCGGTCGGGCTTCATCCCGTCTGGCTGATGTTCGCGCTCGTCGCCTTCGGCTACCTCATGGGGTTCGTCGGGCTGCTCGTGGCGGTTCCGCTGGCGGCTGCGGTCGGCGTGCTCGTGCGTTTCGCCGTGCAACGATATCTTGAGAGCCCATTCTATACGGGCGAGCAGGGCCCATCGGTGCTTCCCGGCGGGCAGCGAGGCGCAGGCCTGTTCGCGCCCCACACCCGGCTTCAGAAGCCCGAGCCGCCCGCGGCACCGCCCGAGAGCAGCTAATGGTCCGCGACGCGCCGCGGCAATTTCCTCTCGCCTTGCCATATGAGGCTCGGTTGGGGCTCGAGGATTATCTCGTCGGCGCTCCCAACGCCGCGGCTCATGCGCTCGTGACGTCCTGGCCGTCCTGGCCGGACAGGATCCTGCTGCTCGTCGGCGAGGAGGGCTCGGGAAAGACCCATCTGGCCGAGATATGGCTCGCCATGAGCCACGCAGAGAGGGCGGTCGATCCCGACTCGGCGATGCGCGCCGTCGTCGCTCGGCGGGACGCCATTCTGCTTCTTGAAGATGTCGACGCCGCCGTCGGAGCAGAGACGGCGCTGTTTCATCTGTTGAACGCTGCGCGCGAGCATGACGCGCGCTTATTGCTCACGGCGCGGTCGGGCCCGACGCTGTTGTGGCCCATGCTGCCGGATCTCGCTTCGCGCCTCCGAGCTCTTCCGGTGGCGAGGCTTGACGCTCCAGACGAAGGCATGGTTCGCGCCGTCCTCGTGAAGCTGCTCGACGATCGACAGCTCCGCGTCGATGCGGAAGTCGTGGAGTTCGTCGCGCGCCGGTGCGATCGTTCGCTCGGGGCCGTGAGACGGGTCGTCGCGGCGCTGGACCGGGAATCGCTCGCACGGGGCCGAGCGGTCGGAAAGGGCCTGGCTGCGGACGTCTTGGCCCGCCTGTTGGAGGACGAGGACTGAATGGACGTTGCGAAGCCGTCACACGAACGTCGTAAGCAGCCTCGCGGCCGCCGTCGGCCCGCGCAGAAGCGAGAGCCTTCCGTGAAAGACGATTCGATGACCGAGATCGCCCAGGTGCCGCCACGCGCGGCGATCGCCGAAGCCCAGCTCGCGGCGCCCGCGGAGCCGGAGCCCAAAGTCCCGGCCGGCGACCCCTCGCGTTTCATGAACCGCGAGATCTCCTGGATCGGCTTCAACCGAAGGGTCTTGGAGGAGGCGTCCAACCTCAACCACCCCGTGCTCGAGCAACTGCGGTTCCTGTCGATCTCCGCGAACAACCTCGACGAATTCTTCATGGTCCGCGTCGCTGGCCTCAAGGGTCAGCTGCGCAGCGGGCTGACGGAGCTTTCGCCCGACGGGCTGTCGCCCGCCGAGCAGCTGGCCCGCATCGGCGAGGTGGTTTCGACTCTCGCCCACGACCAGCAGACGCGCTGGCTCGAGCTGCGCAGGCAGCTGATCGACGCCAAAATCCTGCTGATCGAGGGGCCAGGTCTGACGAAGTCGGAGAAGGTCTGGCTTGAGGACTATTTCCTGAACTACGTTTTCCCGGTGCTGACGCCGCTCGCCGTCGACCCCGCGCATCCGTTCCCGTTCATACCCAATCTCGGCTTTACGATTGCGCTCCAGCTCGGACGCCAAAGCGACGGCCGGGCGCTCAACGCGCTGATCCGCATGCCCGCCCGCATCGAACGCTTCATCCGCCTGCCGGACGGCGAGTTCGAGGGCGCGCGCTTCATCAGCCTCGAGCAGGTGATTGGCCTGTTCATCGGGCGGCTGTTTCCCGGCTATCAGGTCAAGGCGCAGGCCGGCTTCCGTGTGATCCGCGACAGCGATCTCGAAGTCGAGGAAGAGGCCGAGGATCTCGTGCGGACCTTCGAGAGCGCGCTGAAGCGTCGCCGACGCGGTTCGGTCATCCGTCTCGAGATCGAAAACACGATGCCGCCGGATCTCCGCGCCTTCATTGTCGACGCGCTCGACGTTTCGGACGATGAGGTGTTCGTTGTCGACGGGGTGCTCGCGCTCGGAGACCTGTCGCAGATCGTCTCGATCGACCGGCCGGACCTCAAGTTCAAGGTTTACAACCCGCGCTTTCCCGAGCGCGTCCGCGACGCCGGCGGCGACTGCTTCGCGGCGATCCGCGAGAAGGACTTCATCGTCCACCATCCGTATGAATCGTTCGACGTGGTGGTGCAGTTCCTGAACCAGGCGGCGCGCGATCCGAACGTCGTCGCGATCAAGCAGACGCTTTACCGTACGTCGTCCGACAGCCCGATCGTGAAGGCGCTTGCCGAAGCGGCGGAGGCTGGCAAGTCGGTCACGGCATTGGTCGAGCTGAAGGCTCGGTTCGACGAAGAGGCCAACATCCGCTGGTCGCGCGATCTGGAGCGGGCGGGCGTGCAGGTCGTCTTCGGCTTCATCGAGCTGAAGACGCATTCAAAGCTGTCGCTGGTGGTGCGCCGGGAGGCTGGCGGTCTGACGACCTACTGTCATATCGGCACGGGCAACTATCACCCGGTCACCGCCAAGATTTACACCGACTTATCGTTCTTCACGGCTGATCCGACGATCGGACGCGACGTCGGGCGGCTGTTCAACTTCATCACGGGCTATGCGGAGCCTGCCGAACTCGAGCGTATGGCGGCGTCCCCGAATACGCTGCGCAAGGTCTTCCTCGCTCATGTCCGCGAGGAGATCAGCCACGCGAAAGCGGGGCGGCCGGCCGCGATCTGGGGCAAGTGCAACAGCCTTGTCGATCCCGAGACGATCGATGCGCTCTACGAAGCGAGCAAAGCCGGGGTCCAGGTCGATTTCGTGGTGCGCGGCATGTGCTCGTTGAGGCCTGGCGTGCCGGGGCTGTCCGAGAACATCCGGGTGAAGTCGATTGTCGGGCGTTTCCTGGAGCACAGCCGGATCTATGCGTTCGGCGGGGGCCATGGTCTGCCTTCGCCTCAGGCGCATCTCTACATCTCGTCGGCGGATCTGATGCAGCGCAACCTCGACCGCCGGGTCGAAGTTATGCTGCCGATCCTCAATCCAACCGTGCACGAACAGGTGCTCGATCAGATCATGGTCGCGAACCTCAAGGACAATCAGCAGAGCTGGGCCATCCTTCCCGATGGCTCATCACGGCGCATCGTTCCGGCCGAGGGCGAAGAGCCGTTCAACGCCCACCAGTACTTCATGACCAATCCGAGCCTCTCGGGACGGGGCAAATCCGTTAAGACGAGTTCTCCGAGGCGGTTGGCCAAGCGTGGATAAGCGGGACAAGAAGATCGAGGAGAAGGGCCCGCCTCCGATGGCCGAGCTCGAACGTGTTTCGGCCACGGGCAAGCCTCCGCTTGCGCCCGGCCGCCTGCCCTATGGCCCCCCCGTCGCCATCGTCGATATCGGGTCGAACTCGGTGCGCCTGGTCGTCTACGAAGGCATATCGCGTTCGCCCGCCGCCATGTTCAACGAGAAGGAGCTCTGCGCGCTCGGGCGCTCGCTCGCCAGCACCGGTCGCCTCTCCGACGATTCCGCCCAGAAAGCGCTGGGCGCGCTTCGACGTTTCCGCACCCTCGCCGACGGACTTGGCGTGGGGCGGATGCACGTGCTCGCGACCGCGGCCGCCCGCGACGCGGCGAACGGAGCCGAGTTCATCCGGGAGGCCGAAGTGATCTGCCGGGAGCCGATCGAGGTGCTCTCGGGCAAACGCGAGGCGCGGTTGTCGGCGCTTGGCGTCGTCTCCGGCGTCTTTCGTCCGGACGGCGTCGTCGGCGATCTCGGCGGCGGCAGCCTCGAACTCGTGGATGTCGCGAAGAGCCGCGTCGGCCCGGGAGTGACCTATCCGCTCGGCGGCATCCGACTGCAGGACGTTTCGGACCGTTCGATCAAGAAGGCTGATCGCATCGTCCGCGACGCGCTTGATGAATCGGGGCAACTGGCCAGGCTGAAGAACCGCGCATTCTATGCCGTCGGCGGCACATGGCGGGCGCTCGCCCACATGCACATGGTGCAGAAGAATTATCCGCTCCACGTTCTCCACGGCTACACGATCCCGGCGCGCGAGGCCCTGGAGTTCTGCCGTCTCGTTCGCCGCGTCGATCCCGACACGCTGACCGCGGTCTCGGTCGTCGCCTCGGAACGTCGACCGCTGCTCGCCTATGGGGCGCTCGTGCTCGAGCACATTATCCGGATCGGCAAGCCGCGTGAGGTGGTGATGTCGGGACTGGGCGTGCGCGAAGGGCTGCTCTACGAACTGCTCGACGACGAGGGCAGGCGCGAGGACGGTCTGCTGGCGTCCGCGCGCGACCTTGGATGGCTGCGCGCCCGGGCGCCGCGGCATGGCGACGATCTGGTCGACTGGACAGATCGTCTGTTTCGCAGCGCCGACATCGACGAGAGCGCCGAGGAGCGACGCTGGCGTCACGCGGCGTGCTATCTCGCCGACATCGCCTGGCGGGTGCACCCCGACTACCGCGGCGAGCAGGCGCTCGACGTCATCGCCCACGCCGCATTCACCGGCGTCGATCACCCTGGCCGGGCCTTCATGTCGCTCGCGATCTTCTACCGCCACATGGGCCTGCTCGACGACGAGGCGTCCCCGCGGATCCGCGAACTCGCTTCGACCCGCATTCTCGATCGGGCCAGGACGCTCGGCGCGGCGATGCGGGTCGCGTACATCGTCTCCGGTTCCGTCGCCGGGATCCTGCCGCGGACGCCGCTAGTGCTGAAACGGGAGACCCTGACCCTGAAGCTGCCGACCGAACTCAGCGATCTCGCCAATGAGCGCCTGAAGAACCGGCTGCAGAAGCTCGGCAAGCTGCTGGCCCGGCGCACCGCGATCGTCGTCGTCTAGGCTCGGCGACGCGGCGTTCGCGGACAGAGGCGGTAGCCCGGGGATGTTCTGGGGAGTGAGGCCGGCCTCGCAACCGTCTGACGCTCTTAGTCGACGGACGGCGCGGCCACCTTTTCCGGCCGCCGTTCGCCGCGGTTGCGGCGCGGCTTTGGAGCGGGCAGGGGACCGTCCTCACCCGGATCGCGCTCCAGCGTCACCACGCGGCCGCGCTCGATCGCGAGCGCCAGCGTGCCGGCCTTGAGCTTGAGCGCCTGTTCGCCGAACAATTCGCGACGCCAGCCGCTGAGCGCCGGGACGCCGGCGTCGTCGTCGGCCGCGATCTGTTCGAGATCGTCGACGTTGGCGATGATCTTTGAGGCCACCGCGTTGCGCTCCGCGATCATGCGCAGCAGCACCTTGAGCAGTTCGACGGTCGCAGGGTTCGCCCCGGCGCCGCCGCGCTCACGCTCGATCGCGGGCAGGGATGCTGGATCGAGCGCGAGCCCTCGCGCGACCGCCTCAAGGATTTCCTGGCCAGCGCGCGACCGCTCGTAGCCGCGAGGAAAAGCCCGGAGGCCGCCGAGCGCATCGACGGTGCGTGGCGCACGCGTCGCCACCTCGACAAGGGCGTCATCTTTCAAGACGCGCGAGCGTGGGACGTCCCGCGTCTGCGCCTCGCTTTCGCGCCACGCCGCAAGCTCCATCATCACCGCGAGATCGCGGGGCTTGCGAAGCCGGGAGCGGAAGCGCTGCCAGGCGTCCTCCGGATGCGCGGCGTAGGTTGCGGGAGACGTCAGCGTCTCCATCTCCTCGACCAGCCACTCGGCGCGGCCGCGCGCCTCGAGGTCCTTCGACAGCTTGCCGTAGACGTCGCGAAGATGGGTCACGTCCGCGATCGCGTAGGTGACCTGGTCGTCCGAAAGCGGCCGGCGGCTCCAGTCGGTGAAGCGGGACGACTTGTCGAGCACGACGCCGGTCGTGCGCTGAACCAGCTGGTCGTAAGAGATCGAGTCGCCGAAGCCGAGCACCATCGCCGCGACCTGGGTGTCGAACACCGGGTGCGGCACGTGGCCGGAGAGATGGTGAAAGATCTCGATGTCCTGACGGCCGGAGTGGAAGACCTTCAGACAGGTCTCGTCCGTCATCAGATCGAACAGCGGAGCGAGGTCGACGCCCGGCGCGAGCGCGTCGATCACGACGGGGCCCTCATCGTCCGCAAGCTGCACCACGCACAGCTTGGGCCAGAAGGTGGTCTCCCGAAGGAACTCGGTGTCGACCGTTACGAATGCCGCGCGCGCCATCCGAGCGCAGACGCTTGCGAGTTCTTCTGTCGTCGTGATCATCATCGCGCCCGCATATAGCGGAGAGCATGCCCATTGTCTTGCGTGGCGCGACCCTGAGCCTCACGTCCTTGACAAGGCAGGGGCCTCATGCCGTGGTCCGGCCGCTTTTGAAGGCGGAGCGCGCCGCTTCTCCGCAATCCGGGACGTTTCACGATGCATCGCTACCGCACCCACACCTGCGGCGAACTCCGTCCGGAGCATGTCGGCCAGACTGTTCGGCTGTCCGGCTGGGTGCACCGCGTGCGCGACCATGGCGGCGTGCTCTTCATCGATCTGCGCGACCATTACGGTCTGACGCAGGTCGTGGTCGATCCCGACAGCCCGGCCTTCAAGATGGCCGAGACGGCGCGCTCGGAATGGGTCATCCGCGTCGACGGCAGGTTGCGCGCGCGTCCGGCGGGCACGGACAACACGGAACTGCCGACCGGGCAGGTCGAGGTCTATTGCACCGAGATCGAGGTTCTCGGCCCCGCCGCCGAACTGCCGCTGCCTGTGTTCGGCGATCAGGACTATCCCGAGGAGACGCGCCTTCGTTATCGCTTCCTCGATCTGCGCCGCGAGAAGCTCCACAAGAACATCATGACCCGCGGCGCGATCATCGACTCGATGCGCGCGCGGATGAAGGGGCAGGGCTTCTTCGAGTTCCAGACGCCGATCCTGACCGCTTCGTCGCCGGAGGGCGCGCGCGACTTCCTCGTGCCGAGCCGTCTCCATCCAGGCAAGTTCTACGCGCTGCCGCAGGCGCCGCAGCAGTACAAGCAACTGATCATGATGAGCGGCTTCGACCGCTACTTCCAGATCGCGCCCTGCTTCCGCGACGAGGACCCGCGCGCCGACCGCCTTCCCGGCGAGTTCTATCAGCTCGACCTCGAGATGAGCTTCGTCGAGCAGGAAGACGTGTTCGCCTCCGTCGAGCCGGTGATCACAGGCGTCTTCGAGGATTTCGCAGGGGGCAAGCCGGTCACGAAGAACTGGCCGCGCATCCCTTACGCCGACGCCCTGCGCAAATACGGCACCGACAAGCCGGACCTGCGCAATCCGCTCGTCATGCAGGACGTCTCCGAGCACTTCCGCGGCTCGGGCTTCAAGGTGTTCGCGCGGATGCTCGAGACCGAAGGCAATCAGGTCTGGGCGATTCCTGCGCCAGGTGGCGGCTCCCGCGCGTTTTGCGACCGGATGAACTCATGGGCGCAGGGCGAAGGCCAGCCAGGCCTTGGCTACGTCATGTGGCGCGAGGGCGGCGAGGGCGCTGGACCAGTCGCCAACAACATCGGACCGGAGCGGACGGAGGCGATCCGCACTCAGCTCGGCCTCAAGGACGGCGACGCCGCCTTCTTCGTCGCGGGCGATCCATCGAAATTCGTGCGCTTCGCCGGCATGGCCCGCACCAAGGTCGGCGAGGAGCTGAAGCTCGTCGACTTCGACCGTTTCGAGCTCGCCTGGATCGTCGACTTCCCGATGTATGAGTGGAACGAGGACGACAAGAAGGTCGACTTCTCACACAATCCCTTCTCGATGCCGCAGGGCGGCCTCGACGCGCTGAACGGTCAGGACCCGCTGACCATAAAGGCGTTCCAGTACGACATCGCCTGCAACGGCTACGAGATCGCGTCCGGCGGCATCCGCAACCATCGTCCGGAGGCGATGGTTAAGGCGTTCGAGATCGCGGGCTATGGCGAGCAGGAGGTCATCGATCGCTTCGGCGGCATGTACCGCGCCTTCCAGTACGGCGCGCCGCCGCACGGCGGCATGGCTGCGGGCGTCGACCGCATCGTGATGCTGCTCTGCGGGACGAACAATCTCCGGGAGATCTCGATCTTCCCGATGAACCAGCAGGCGCTCGACCTGCTGATGGGCGCGCCGAATGAAGCCTCGCCCAAGCAGCTGCGCGATCTGCACATCCGGACCAGTCTTCCCGCCTCGGCCGCCAAGACGGGCTGAGCGGACGCGTCGGTTCAGCGCTTGTTGAGAACTGTGACGTCGATGGTTTGGGCGATTCCCGCAGGCCCAAGCGCCAGCGACCGAATGAAGTCGATCAGCGTCACGTCCGGCGACTTGGGGTCGATCGACACGACGATCGACCGCGGTTCCCGGATGAAATCGGCGAGCGCCTCGCCGGACTGAGCCGCGGGCGGGCCGAACAGCCGCAGAAGTTGCGCGTCCGCCTGAACGGCGGTCGCCTCGCGGAACTGCTCCGCCTCGGCGCCGGACTGCTCCGCAGCGCGGCGCAGCAACGTTTCGAAGCCGCCATCATTTCTGGCTGTGAATTTGAAGGACTGGATCACGATCGCGGAGAGCTTGTCGACGAAGTCGGCACCCTTGGAAATCGCGATCGTCGGGTCGACCTTGGCGAGGGAGCCCTTCGCTGTAATCGCGCCAATCCCCTCAAGGCGCGCTTCGAGCGCATCGAGTTCGAGTTTGTTGTTGGTCGGATTCAGCGCCAGCGTCAGGGTCGCGGCGCCGCGCAGCCGTTCGACCGCAGCGGAGCGCAGCGCCTCCGCAAACCACGAGCCGCTGGATGGCGCGACGTCTAAAGCGTCGAACTTCATTGCGAGACGTTGGGGCACGGCGTCGAGCGGCGCGTCGATATCGACGCTTGCGCCTGCGACGTTCAACTCTCCCAGCGAGCTTCTGAAGCCCGCCCGCGTCAGGGCTATCCGTTCGATCCGCGGTGCCGTGAGGATCACGTCCTCCGCGGTGGGCCTCGTGGTCAGCATGATTTCGTCGCGTCCCACTCTGGCGCCGTAGGCGGCGAGCCTGGTCGCGTCGAGCTTGACGAGATCGAACCGCTCGATCGCCGCGGAGACGCCCGCCCCGTCGTCATAGGTGAGGCCTTGCGCTGTTATGTTCGCGAGACGCGCATCGACATAAGGACCGATCTCGAAGGACTTCAGCGCGGCCGAAACCCTGCGTCCGTCAGGCAGTAAAGCCTGCGCCTGGGTCTCCTTCGCGCCGATCGCCCCGAAGGAGAAGGCCGAGGCCGCGTCCACCACGATCGACGCCTGCCGGCGAACGTCCGCCGGCGTCGGCGCTTCGCCGCGCCGCAGCTTCGCGACGACGTCGTCGATCACGGTGAACGGAAAAGCGAGCGCCCTGAGCTGCAGAGCCTTCGCATAGAGCAGGTCCGAGCGGATCGTCATGGAGCCGCTCGGCCTCAATCCGAACGTCACCGAGGCCCGCGACGCCGACACCATTTCGGCGAGCGGTTCGCGGTCGCCCGCTCCGTCGCCCGCGAAGAACCTCCATAAGATCGGAAGGCTCAACCGCTCGGCGACGAGTTCGCCGGCGGTCAACTCGAGTTCGCGAGCTTGCTTAGGCGCCGGGCGTAGGTCCGGAGCGTCGATCGTGGCGCGGGACACCGTGACCCGACTGACCAGGCCTCCATCGACCCGTCCGATCGAGACCCGATCGAGCGTGCGCCGAACGCCCGTCTTTTGATCCGCTATCTCGATCGAGGGAATATCCGCCCCGGCGCTGGAAACTTGACCGATGACGTCAGCCTGGCTTCGCGCAATCGCTCCGATGCCCGGGGTCGCGACGAGACCGCGGGCGGGCCCCGAATAGCTTCGAATAGCGATTCTTGGGGCTGTCGTGATGGCGAGGGGCGAGGTGACGGTCACGCCTTCCAGCACGACTTCGTCAGCGGACAGGCGTTCATTGCTTTTCCATGGCCGCCTAAAGGTGAGCGCGGCGATCCGCACCTTGGACCCATCGCCAGGCGGTTCGATCGAGAGATCGCGAATGGTGACCGATCGCTTCGCGATATCGACCGATACGTCTCCGCGGTTCGCTACCGCGGTGCTCTGACGGCGGATAAGCCTCAGCGCGTCATCGACCTCGGCCTCGGCGACATACCGGGCGATGATCGGGCAGGCGAGCGCGACAGCGCCGACAAGGGCCGTCACGCAAACGGCGACGATAGCGAGCTTTCGCTTCATGCAGGTCGATCCATCCCGCGCATATGGCGTCGAATCAGAGTCATGTGGCGGCGCCTGATTACCGTCCCGAACAAGTGTGTCACGTCCGCGACATACGATCCCAGCGCGTCGGCGGCGGCGGGAAGCATGCCGGACTGGAATCGTGGTCCAGTACGCTGCTTCGGCTTGACGCTTCGCCACCGCAGGCGCCAATGCCCTTAGCCGTCCCTCCACCCACGTCGCACGAGAACGACGCCTCCCGGGAGCTCGCCATGGCCAGCCAGATGTCAGACGATCTACGCACCGGGGCTCTGGTGTATCATCGCGGATCGACCGCCACCGGGGCCAGACCCGGGAAGATCGAGATTCAGGCGACGAAGCCGCTCGGAAATCAGCGCGACCTCGCGCTCGCCTACTCGCCGGGCGTGGCGGCTGCGTGCGACGCGATCGCCGAGAATCCCGAGCAGGCGGCGGAGCTCACCGTTCGGCAGAATCTTGTGGCGGTGCTCTCGAACGGCACGGCGGTGCTCGGCCTTGGAAACATTGGTCCGCTCGCCAGCAAACCCGTGATGGAGGGCAAGGCGGTCCTGTTCAAGAAATTCGCCGGCATCGACGTGTTCGACATCGAGGTCGCCGAGAACGACGCCGCCCGACTGATCGAAGTGGTCTGCGCCCTCGAGCCGACGTTCGGCGGGATCAACCTCGAAGATATCAAGGCTCCCGAGTGCTTCGAGGTCGAGGAAGCCTGCCGGGCCCGGATGGGCATACCGGTGTTTCACGACGATCAGCACGGAACAGCGATCATCGTGGCCGCGGCGATCACCAATGGGCTGGAGCTCGCGGGCAAGCATCTGAGTTCGGTCAAGATCGTGACCTCGGGCGCCGGCGCGGCCGCGCTCGCATGCCTCAACCTGCTCGTGACGCTTGGCGCTAAGCGCGAGAACATCTGGGTCACCGACATCGAGGGCGTCGTCTATGAGGGCCGTGAGGCTCTCATGGACCGCTGGAAGAGCATCTATGCGCAGCCGACCGACAAGCGGACGCTCGGCGAGGTGATCGACGGCGCAGACGTGTTCCTCGGGCTTTCGGCCGGCGGGGTGCTCAAGGTCGACATGGTGAAGCGCATGGCGCCGAAGCCGATGATCATGGCGCTCGCCAACCCTTCCCCCGAGATCATGCCGGACGAGGCCCGAACCGCGAGCCCAGGCGCGATGATCTGCACCGGCCGGTCGGATTTCCCGAACCAGGTCAACAACGTCCTGTGTTTCCCTTACATCTTCCGCGGCGCGCTCGACGTGGCGGCCACCACCATCAACGAAGCGATGAAGGCGGCGGCCGTGCGCGCGATCGCCGCGCTCGCCCGCGAACCGTCGTCTGATGTCGTGAGCCAGGCCTATGGCGGTGTGACGCGCCTGTTCGGACCCGACTCGCTCATTCCGAGCCCGTTCGATCCGCGCCTGATCCTTCGGATTGCTCCGGCCGTCGCCCGCGCAGCGATGGAGACCGGCGTCGCAAAGCGGCCCATCGCCGATTTCGCCGCCTACGAAGAGCAGTTGAACCGCTTCGTGTTCCGCTCAGGCTTCGTCATGAAGCCGGTCTTCGCCGCCGCGCGCGCTGCGCCGAAGCGGGTGATTTTCGCGGACGGCGAGGACGAGCGGGCGCTCCGTGCCGCCCAGGTCGCGATCGAGGAGGGAATCGCGACGCCGATTCTGATCGGTCGACCGCACGTCATGGACGTCCGCGCTCGCCGTTTCGGCCTGACGTTCAAACCCGGCGTCGATGTCGAGACGATCAATCCGGAAGACGATCGCCGCTACCGTGACTACGTCTCGCTCTACGTCGAACTCGCCGGCCGCCGCGGCGTCACCCCCGACCGCGCGCGAACCGTCGTGCGCACCGACGCCACCGTGATCGCGGCGCTCGCCGTCCACCGCGGCGAGGCCGACGCGATGATCTGTGGCCTTGAGGGGCGGTTTCGCGATCACCTTCAGGCGATCGACGAGGTGATCGGCCGCGCCCCAGACGCGCCTGACTATTCGACCTTGTCCCTGCTGATCAGCGGTCGCGGCGCCTATTTCCTGGCGGACACGTACGTGACGCCGGATCCGGATGCGCGCAGCGTCGCCGAATGCGCGATCCTCTGCGCCAGGACGGTTTCGCGGTTCGGCCTCACTCCGAAAATCGCTTTGCTGTCGCACTCGAACTTCGGTTCGGAAGACACTCCGTCCGCGATCAAGATGCGGGACGCGCTCGCCATCATCCGGGCGACGGCCCCCGAACTGGAGGTCGACGGCGAGATGATGGGCGACGTCGCGCTACAGCCCGCCCTGCGCGAGCGCGTGATGCCGAATTCGGCGCTGTCGGGCGAGGCGAACCTGCTCATTTTCCCGAACCTCGACTCGGCGAACATCGCGTCTCAACTCATCAAATCGCTCGCCGACGCTCTGCCCGTGGGGCCGATCCTGATCGGCGCCGCCAGACCGGCGCATGTGCTGACGCCCACTGTCACCGCCAGAGGGGTCGTGAACATGACGGCGCTCGCCGTCGTCGAGGCCCAGGTGGCCGTTCCGCCCCTGTCTGCGGACGACGCCGCTTAGGCGGTCGAGGCGATGACGCCCCCACGCCAAGACGGCGGCGGATAGCCGCTCGCCCGCGGCTGGAGCGGCCTGACGCTGCTGCGGCGCCGGTGCATGCGACAGAACAGTTCACCAGTTCGGCACAGCCCTCTGGTCGCGACCGCCGGATAGGCTAAAATAGCTGCATCGCAATCGGAGCCCTGACGCCCATGAAGAAGACTGCCACGATCATCGCGGTTTCCGCCCTCGCCCTCGGTCTCGCCGCCTGCGGCGAAACCCGCAACGAACGCACCCTGAGCGGCGCGCTCATCGGCACCGGCGTCGGCGCAGCAGCCGGCGGCATCATCGGCGGCAACGCCACCGGCGCGCTTGTCGGCGGCGCTCTCGGCGCCGGCACCGGCGCGGTCATCGGTTCGCAGCAGCCCGGCCCGCGCCGCGCGAAGTGCTACGAAACAAATCGCTATGGCGAGCGCTACCGCGTCCCCTGCAACTGAGTTCTGATACTCTTCTGGGCGGGCGACATCGACGGACGCTCTTCGGAGCGTCCGTTTTTTATTGCCCGCGGCGCGCGCCGCTCGCGAAGCGACGGGCCTCGTCGGCGGCGCGGAACAGCGCCTTGGCCTTGTTCACGCACTCCGCCTGCTCGGCGGCCGGCGATGAATCGGCGACCACGCCCGCGCCTGCCTGGACATAGATCCGCCCGTCCTTGACCACGGCGGTGCGCAGCACGATGCAGGTGTCCATCTCGCCATTGGCGGCGAAATAGCCGACGCAGCCTGCGTAGACGCCGCGCTTCTCCTTCTCCAGTTCGTCGATGATCTCCATCGCGCGCACCTTCGGCGCGCCCGAGACCGTGCCGGCGGGAAAGCCCGCGACGAGAGCGTCCAGCGCGTCATGGGGAGCGTCGAGCCGGCCCTCGACGTTCGACACGATGTGCATGACCTGGCTGTAATATTCGAGGAAGAACTGGTCGGTGACCGTGACCGAGCCGATCTCGGCGACACGGCCGACGTCGTTCCGCCCGAGATCGAGCAGCATCAGATGCTCGGCTCGCTCCTTGGGATCGGCGAGAAGCTCCGCCGCGAGAGCCCGGTCGGCGGCGGGGGTGGCGCCCCGCGGCCTGGTGCCGGCGATCGGACGGATCGTCACTTTTCCGTCCCGCACCCGGACAAGAATTTCCGGGCTCGATCCGACGATCTGGAAGCCGCCGAAATCGAGATGGACCAGGAAGGGCGCCGGGTTCGTCCGCCTCAACGCGCGATAGAGCGCGAAGGCCGGCAGATCGAAGGGGGCCTGGAAGCGCTGCGACAGCACGACCTGGAAGACGTCCCCGGCCGCGACGTACTCCTTCGCCCGCACCACCATGGCCTCGTATTCCTCGGGCGTGGTGTTGGATGTCAGCGCGTAGCCGCCGTCGGGCGCGGGCGTAGCCGCCGCGACCTCCTTCGGCGCCGGCCGGTCCAGCCCGTCGACGATCTCCGTCAGCCGATCGACCGCGCGCGCGTGGGCGATTTCGGCCGAGACGCCCGGAGCCGGGCGCGCCGGCGTGACGATGGTGATCTCGTCCTTCACGGAATCGAACACCACGATCACTGTCGGCCGCATCATGACGGCGTCTGGCGTGTCCAGCACGTCAGGGTTCGGGGAGCCGATCTCCTCCATCTCCCGAACCATGTCGTAGCCGAGATAGCCGAAGACCCCCGCCGCCATCGGAGGGAGGCCCTCGGCGAGGTCGATGTGCGATTCCGCGAGAAGCGCGCGCAGCGATGCGAGCGGCGGCTCAGCCTGCGGCTCGAAGGCGTCGAGCTCGGTCAGCGCGGTCCGGTTGATTTCGGCGCGGCCCGAGCGCGAACGCCACAGGATGTCCGGTCGGAGCCCGATCATGGAATAGCGCCCGCGCGTCGCGCCGCCTTCGACCGACTCCAGCAGGAATGCGTTAGGCCGGCCCTCCGCCAGCTTCAGATAGGCGGAGACCGGCGTCTCAAGATCGCCGACGAGCGTCGTCGAGACGACCTGGGGGACGCCGGCGTCATAGAGGCGCGCGAAATCCTCAAGGGCAGGGGACATCACCATCGCCGGACCTAATTCACGCCGCCGGCCACCTGGGCGATCGCCGCAGCGTCGAAGCGCGTGCCGAGGTCGTTCCGAAGTTTCTGGACGAAGGCCGAGACCACGTCGTTGCCGAGACCCTGTGCGATCTTGTCGAGCTGACCCGACGTGTCGGGCGCCGAGGGATCGAACGGGCGGATGTTCTCCGACGTCACGTGGAAGACGAGCCGCGAGCCGGCTTCGTCGGCGGCTGTCGAGCCGAAGCCTTCGACGGGCGCCTTGAACACAGCTGTCGCCTGCGCCGGCTTGATCGAGGGCGCGCCGCCGCTTCGCGTCGTCTCGGCCTGGTCGATCTCCAGCTTTTGCGCTCCTGCGACCTGCTCGAGCGACTTCCCGCTTTGCAGATCCTTCAGCATCGCGTCGGCGCGAGCGTCGAGGCGCTTGCGAGCCTCTTCCTCCCTCCAGGCCTGTTCGACCGCGGCACGGGCTTCCTCGAGCGAGCGGTCGCGGGGGGGCGTAACGCCGCGCACGTCGTACCAGACATAGGCGTCGTCCGCGGCGATGACGTCGGTCTCGGCGCCCACCTCGGTCTCGAAGGTCTTGGAGAGCAATTGAGTCGGCTGGGGCAGATCGTCGACCGGCGATCCGTCCGGCGCCTTGCCGCTGCGGTCGATGGCGTCGACGATCCTCAGAGGGACGTTCTGGGACTTCGCGATTTCTTCGAGCGTCGCGCCGCCGAGACGCGCTTCGTCGATCTTGTCGTGGATGGCTTGGACCTGAGACTTCGCGCGGTCCAGAGCGATCGCCGAGCGTATGTCGTCCCTGACGGCCTCGAACGGCTTGACCTTCTCCTGCTGGACGCCGGTCACACGAAGCAGCGCCACCGCGAAGCTCCCCTGGACCGGCTCGCTGATCTCATCCTGCTTCAACGCGAAGGCGACGTCGGCGACCTTCTTGTCGAACACCTGCGCCTTGGTGAGGTCTCCGAGATAGGCGTCCTCGGGCTTTATCTTGCGCCGGATCATGATCTGCTCGAAGGGCGCGCCCTTCTTGATCTCGTCGTAAGCCGCCTTCGCCTCGTCCATCGTAGGGAATGTGATCTGCTCGATCGAGCGCTTCTCGAGGTCGGCGTATTTGGGTTTGTTCGCGTCGTAATAGGCCTTGATCTCGCTATCCGGCACGTCTGCGGACGCCGCAAGGCTGTTCGCGTCGAGCGACAGGAATGCGAGCTTGCGGTATTCGGGCGACCGGAAGCTCGCCTTCCGCTCCTCATAGAACGCCGTGAGATGATCGGGCGTGGGCGCGGGCACTGCGGAGGGGGCCTCCGGCTTGAGCTCGACATAGGAGATCGAGCGGCTGTCGGCTTCGAAAGCATGAAGCGCCTGCCTCAGGGCGATCGGCGTCGCGATGTTCGCAGTCAGCGCGTCGGTCAGCTGCTTGCGGGCGCTGAAGGTGCGCTGGAGCCGGACGTAGTCGTTTTCGGTCAGATTGTTCTGCCGCAGGATTTCCTGGAACGTCGACCTGTCGAACGTGCCCGTAGGACCGCGGAAAACCTCGTCGGCCTGAACTTCGCGGGCCACCTGCTCGTCGCTGACCGAAAGTCCCAGCTTTTCCACGCGCGAGTCGATCGCCGCCTCGTTCACGAGGTTGCCGAGCACGCGCGGCCCTATGCCGGCGAGCCGCGCCTGCTCCGGAGTGATGACGCGCTTCGCCTGCTGGCTGATGCGCCGCATCTCCATCGAATAGGCGTTGCGGAACTCCTCGACCGTGATCTTGCGGTCGCCGACGACGGCGGCGTTCTGCCCGCCGCCGCCGATCCGGAAGATGTCGGCGATTCCCCAAACCCCGAAGCTCAGCACGAGCACTCCGAGAAAGACTTTGGCGACCCAGCCGGCGGCGCCTTTGCGGAGCGTCTGAAGCATCAGAGGTGACGTCTTCCTGTTCGAGGGGCGGCGGCGCGCGCGCCGCTTGACGGGGGCGGGACCTTAATCAGCCGCCGCCAGCCGCCGCAAATCGCAAGAGCGGGAGGAATTTGCAAGCGCGACGACATCTGGTACGTCGCGACCGCCTTCCGCGCATCAATTCACGCCTCTGAGGAGACCGCCCGATGTCCAGCCCCGAGCGTAAGCCTCTGATCGCCGGCAACTGGAAGATGAATGGTCTTGGGGCTTCCGCGCCGGAGTTCGTGCGGGTGGTGGGCGCCTATATGGGACCGCTCAGGAACAGCGTCGACCTGATGGTCTTCCCGCCGGCGACGCTTCTGACGAGCTTCGCGACATCGACGCGGGGCGCCGGCGTTCTGGTCGGGGCGCAGGATTGTCACGCCGAGCCGTTCGGCCCTTACACCGGCGACATCTCAGCGGAAATGATCGCGGACGCCGGCGGCAAAGCGGTCATCGTCGGACATTCGGAGCGCCGGGCGTGCCACGGCGAGACCGACGCGCAGGCGCGCGCAAAAGCGGAGGCGGCGCTGCACGCGGGCTTGATCGCGGTGATTTGCATCGGCGAGACGGAAGCGGAGCGCAAGGCCGGACAGGCGCTGGAGATCGTCCGGAGCCAGCTCGAAGGATCGCTTCCCGACGCGGCGACCCCGAAGACCGTGGTGGTCGCCTACGAGCCGGTCTGGGCGATCGGGACCGGTCTCACCCCGACGATCGACGAGGTCGCGGAGATCCACGGCTTCATCAGGGGCGAACTGGCGCGGCGCTTCGGCGACGAGAAGGCGGCGGCCTTCCGTATCCTTTACGGCGGCTCGGTGAAGCCCGGGAACGCGGCCGAACTGCTCCACGTCGCCGACGTCGATGGCGCCCTTGTAGGCGGCGCCAGCCTCAAGGCCGACGATTTCCTGGCGATCGCAAACGCTGCGGCAGGCTGATTCCGCAGGTCGTCTCCCAAAAAGCGGAGCGCTGGCCGAGCTGTCGGTAGCCGGGCGCGCCGTGCTGGTGTAAACAGCGGCGCCTTGCGCGCCTTGACTGCGCGCGTCTCCTATCGCCGATGCGAGCCCTATGCAGACCGTCCTGATCGTTATTCACCTCATGATCGTCCTCGCGCTGGTGGTGGTCGTGCTGCTCCAGCGCTCCGAGGGCGGCGCCCTTGGCATCGGCGGCGGCAACGGATTCATGGCCGGTCGCGGGCAGGGCAACCCGCTGACGCGTCTCACCGCCTATCTCGCGGGCGGCTTCTTCGTGACCAGCATGGCCCTGACGATCGTCGCCGGATATGGCGGCGGCTCGGTGTTCGATCGCCTGCAGCCGACGACCACGACGCCGCAGCCGGCTCCCGGCGGTCCTTCCGCGCCGCTCGGGAACGGCAAGGGGGGCATTCTTCCGATGCTGCAGCAGCAGAGCGGCCAAGCTGGCGCCGCCGCTGGCGGCGCTCCCCAGCCCGCGGGCGCGCCTCCGCAGCCGCAGGAGGCTCAGCAGCCGGCGTTCAGCGCCCCCACGGCCGGACAGCAGCCCGAGCCCGCGCCCGCAGAGAAGGCTCCGGAGCCCGCGGCCCCGACGGCGCCTGAACCGGCGAAGCCGCAGCAGCCCTGAGGCGGAACGGATCGAGCCGAGGCGCTTTTCCAACCCGATCAACGCAGCAACGCAAAAGGCCCGGATCGCTCCGGGCCTTTTTATTTGTCTGAAGCGGCGAGGGCTTATTCGCCTGCGGCCTTGCGGCTCCACCAGCCGGTGCGCCGAGGACGAGCCGGCGCGTCTGCGGCGGGCTCAGGCTGGACGTACTGCTCAATCGCCTTGGGCGCTTCCGGCTCAGGCTCCGAGGCCAGCGGCGCGGGCGACGTCACGACCTCAGCCGAAGCGACCGTCGGTCCGTCTTTCGCGATCGAGGCGGAGGACTCCTCTTCCGGAGCCTCCGTCTCCGGCGTCAGCACGGCAGCCTCGACCGCAACGATCTGCTCCTCCTGGACTTCAGCGTCGCTCAGGTCGCCGGACGGGACGTTCGCCGCGGGCTCGCCGTCCTCCGCCACCGCGTCGTCCTGCTCGCCGCGCCGATTGCGACGACCGCCACGACGACCGCGGCGCCGTCGTTTGCCCGCCTCGTCCTCGGACGAGTCCGTCGCTACCTCCTCGCCCGACTCATCGGGTTCGGCGGCGGTGACGGCCGGCTTCACTTCGTCGGAGACATCGCTCGCCTTGGCTTCGGCGTCCTCCCCGTCCTCTTCGGTTCCCTCGTCGGCGCCGAGCACGCCGTCGCGCTCACCGCCGCGACCGCCGCGCCGCCGCCGCCGACGGCGCCGCCGACGTCCGTTTCCGCCCTCGAGAGCGTCATCTTCCTCGGCTGAAGCCGCGGCGGACCGGGGGGCTTCGACGTGCTCCTCGGCGGCGTCCTCGACCACCACGTCCTCAACCTCGTCGTCGGTCTCGTCCGGGAGGATGCTGTCGACCTGCACCTGGGTCACAGGCGCACGGGCCTCGCCGCTCGCAGGGTCGGTGCGCTCGACGATCGCGTGCTGTCCGGGCGCGAGATGCTCGTCGGCGGAGAACACGACGACGACGCCGAAGCGGCTCTCGATCTCGCGAATGTGCCCGCGCTTCTGGTTGAGCACGTAAAGCGCGACCTCGCTGCGCGTCTTCACGAGGAGGTTCCGCGAGTTGTCCTTGCGCAGGTGGTCCTCGACGATCCGCAACACATGCAGCGCGACAGACGGCACGGACCGGACCGTGCCAACGCCGCTGCAGAGTGGGCAGACCTCGCTCGAGCTCTCCAGCACGCCGGTGCGGATGCGCTGACGCGACATCTCCATCAGGCCGAAGTGAGAGATCCTGCCAAGCTGTATCCGGGCGCGGTCGTCCTTCAGGCAGTCCTTCAGCTTCTTCTCGACCGCCCGGTTGTTCCGGCTCTCCTCCATGTCGATGAAGTCGATGACGATCAGGCCGGCGAGGTCGCGCAGCCGCAGCTGACGGGCGACCTCCTCGGCCGCCTCCATGTTGGTGCGGAGCGCGGTGTCCTCGATGTTGTGCTCGCGGGTCGAACGGCCGGAGTTCACGTCGATCGCGACCAAAGCCTCGGCCTGGTTGATCACCAGGTAGCCGCCGGACTTCATCGTCACGGTGTTCGAGAACATCGCATCGAGCTGAGCCTCGACGCCCATCTTCGAGTAGAGCGGCTGGCTGTCACGGTACGGCTGAACGGTCTTCGCGTTGCTCGGCATGAGCATCCGCATGAAGTCCTTCGCCTCGCGATAACCGTCTTCGCCGGCGACCAGAACTTCGTCGATGTCCTTGTTGTAGAGGTCGCGGATCGAGCGCTTGATCAGCGAGCCTTCCTCATAGACGAGCGCCGGAGCGGTCGACTTCAACGTCAGGTCGCGCACGGTCTCCCAGAGACGCATCAGATATTCAAAGTCGCGCTTGATCTCGGGGCGGGTGCGGCTCGCGCCCGCGGTCCTGAGGATGACGCCCATGCCCTCCGGCACATCGAGGTCGCTGACCAGATCCTTGAGGCGTTTGCGATCCTGCGCGCTGGTGATCTTGCGCGAAATGCCGCCGCCGCGCGCGGTGTTGGGCATCAGGACCGAATAGCGGCCGGCGAGCGACAGGTAGGTGGTGAGCGCCGCGCCCTTGCTGCCGCGCTCTTCCTTGACGACCTGGATCAGCAGGATCTGCCGGCGCTTGATGACTTCCTGGATCTTGTAGGAGCGGATGTTGCGGCGATAGCTGCGCTCCGGCATTTCCTCGAGGGCGTCTCCGGCGCCGATCGATTCGACCGGATGGTCCTCCTCGTCCGAGTCGCTCTCCTCGACCTTCTCCTCCTGCTCCGAGACGTGCTCGGCGACAGCGGCTTCCGCGTCGAAGGACGATTCCGGTTCGACCGGCTTGGCGCCGGCTTCGGCCGACACGACGTCCTCGCCGTCGGCGCTGGCGGCCTTCGGACGCGCGCGGCCGCGGCCGCGGCGGCGCGCGCCGGCCGGCTTCTCCTCGGCTTTGTCCTCTTCGGCCTGAGCTTTCTCGTCCTCGGCGATCAGCGCCTGCCGGTCGGCGACCGGGATCTGGTAATAGTCCGGATGGATCTCGCTGAAGGCAAGGAAGCCGTGGCGGTTGCCGCCATATTCGACGAACGCCGCCTGGAGCGACGGTTCGACCCGCGTCACCTTCGCGAGATAGATGTTTCCGCGTAGCTGCTTGCGGTTGGCGCTCTCGAAATCGAACTCCTCGACCCGTGAGCCCCGGACGACGACCACCCTCGTCTCCTCGGGGTGGGTGGCGTCGATAAGCATCTTATTGGCCATTTACGAAACTCTTGGGTACGGCCGGGCAGGCCGCCGGTCGTCGAAATCGACGACGCGGGCGGGGCGCTCAATGCGCGCAAGCGCTCGGCGGTGGTTGAATGGGAAGAACCGAAGCCGTGCAGGCTCTTCGGAAGAGCGGCGCACGTATTCGGCGAACGCCGGCGAGGCCGGCGGATCGAGAGTCCGGACAGAGCGAATGCGGCGTGTTTCGCCGTGCGCATAGTCCGAACCACCTCGCAAATCTGGGACGGGCCGGGACGAACCCGAGAGCGTCTAACGTTGCAGCGAACCCGGCGACGGCGTCGCGGGCGCTCACGACGCTGGGCGGTCCGGTCCGACATCGCCCGTCGCGCCGCAGGCCAGTCCCTGACTTAACGTCTTGGAATGGCTCGCTACGCTCGGAGCGGCGCTTCGAGAGCCGCGAAGGCGGGACAAGTCTGGATCGAGACTCGCTCCGTTTCGCCGTGAGCGTCGATTTCTAGCGGACGAAGTGCAGCATTGACAAGCGTCACGCTTTTTCGTGCGCGGGCGGCAGGCGCCGGCGACGTGAATTTCGGGTTTAGCGGACGCATAATCCGGTTAATCGACAGCGGCGGGTTTAATGACCGTTAACCCTGGGCTTTTAACACCGTAGACGACGCCCGATAATCGCGCCGCCTGGGAGGCGTCACGACCGAATGATCCGCACGACGCTGTTGGCCCTAGCGTGTCTCGCCACGCTTCTGACCGTCACGCCCGGGCCGGCCGCAGCCGAGGACGCCGATCGGCGACCGGTTGCGCTGGACGCCCGGCTTGCGGGCGACGAACAGCGGACGCGGCTGGTGATCGACCTGTCGGCCCCGGCGCAGATCAAGGCGTTCACCCTCGCCGACCCCTACCGCGTCATCATCGACCTTCCCGAGATCGCCTTCCGCCTGCCGGAAAAAGCGGGGCGCGAGGGCAGGGGATTGATCAGCGCCTATCGCTTCGGCGTCCTCGCTCCCGGCCGTTCGCGCATCGTGGTCGACGTCAAGCGACCGGTCGCGATCGACAAGGCGTTCGTCCTCGATCCCGTGGAGGGCCAGCCGGCGCGGCTCGTGCTCGACCTGACCCCGAGCGACCGAAAGACGTTCCTGCAGTCGCTCTCCGCCCGCGAGGGCGACCCCACCGGAACGGCGACCGCCGCCAAGGCCGCGGCCGTCGAGCCGGAGAAGCGCGACCTTCCGGTGGTGGTGATCGATCCCGGCCATGGCGGCGTCGACCCCGGCGCGGCCGGGCCGAACGGCGCGAGCGAAAAGGACATCGTGCTCGCCTTCGCCAAGCGCTTGAAAGCCAAGATCGAGGCGAGCGGCGAGCGGCGAGCGGTCCTGACCCGCGACGACGACACGTTCATATCGCTGCCCGCTCGCGTGAAGATCGCCCGCGAAAACGCGGCGGCGGTGATGATCTCGATCCACGCCGACACGCTGGCCGATCCGTTCGGGGTCCGCGGCGCAACGGTCTACACCCTTTCCGAGAAGGCCTCGGACAAGCTGGCCGAGCGCCTCGCGGACAAGGAGAACCGCGCCGACATGATCGCCGGCGTCGATCTGTCCGACGAGCCGGAGGAGGTCGCGGGCATCCTGTTCGACCTGACGCGGCGCGAGACCAAGACCTTCACCACCGAGTTCTCGAAGGGCCTCGTGCGCGAGCTGAAGGCCGCGGCGAAGCTCAACAAAAATCCGCTTCGCTCCGCAGGCTTCCGCGTGCTCAAGGCGCCGGACGTGCCGTCGGTGCTGCTCGAGCTCGGCTATCTCTCGAGCCCCGAAGACGCGAAGCTGATGATGTCGGAGGCCTGGCAGGACCAGGCGACCGGCGCGGTCGCCCAGGCCGTCGACCGCTATTTCGCGACGCGTATCGCGCAGGGCACACCCGGCCGCGTAAATTAGACTCCGGCGGTCCGGTCGCCCCATATTCTCCACAAAGCAGCCTGATCCCGTGGCATAGCAAAAGCGCGACTGCGCTTCGGCGGCGGGCGGCCTTTCCGGAAGGCCTCGACGCCATACCGGCGCCGCCAGACCTGCGAGGAACGCTTGCGCCTTCTTGTCCGCTTCATCGGCTTTCTGTTTGCGACCGCTTCGCTGGTCGCCCTGGCGGGCGCGGCCGCCGTCGGCTTTTTCGCTTGGAAGTACTCGCGCGATCTGCCCGACTACGAGCAACTGGCGAAGTATGAACCGCCGATCATGACCCGGCTGCACGCTAATGACGGCCGACTGATCGCGGAATATGCGCATGAGCGCCGGCTGTTCGTGCCGATCCAGTCGGTGCCGAAGCGCCTGATCCACGCCTTCACCTCGGCCGAAGACAAGAATTTCTATGAGCATGGCGGCCTGGACTTCACAGGCATCGCCCGCGCGGCGTTCTCGAATTTCCAGAATCAGGGCCGGCGGCCGCAGGGCGCCTCGACGATCACGCAGCAGGTCGCGAAGAACTTCCTGCTGACGAACAAGCAGGACTACGAGCGCAAGATCAAGGAAGCGCTGCTTTCTCTGCGGATCGAGCAGACCTACTCGAAGGACCGCATTCTCGAGCTCTATCTGAACGAGATTTATTTCGGACTTGGCGCATATGGCGTCGGCGCTGCGGCGCTGGTCTATTTCGACAAGTCGGTGAGCGAGCTCACCCTGGCGCAGTCCGCCTATCTGGCGGCGCTGCCCAAGGCGCCGAACAATTATCATCCGTTCCGGTTTCCCGAGCGGGCGATCGAACGGCGCAACTGGGTGATCGACCGCATGGTCGAGAACGGCGACGCGACGCCGGAGGAAGGCGCCGCCGCCAAGAAGGAGCCGCTGGACGTCAACCCGCGCCCGACCGGCAACCAACTGCCGGCGAGCGAGTACTTCAACGAGGAAGTCCGTCGGGTGCTCTACGAGCGTTATGGCGAGAAGGGCCTCTACGAGGGCGGGCTGTCCGTCCGGACCACGCTCGATCCGGAGCTGCAGGTGCTGGCGCGCAAGTCGCTCAACGCCGGCCTGGTGCGGTTCGACGAGTCGCGCGGCTGGAGGGGACCGGTGCGCGAGATCGATCCGAAGGGGGACTGGGGCGCGGCGCTGGCCGACGTGCCGGCCTATGGCGACATCAAGCCGTGGCGGCTGGCCGTTGTGCTCGACGCCGGCTCAAGCGAGGCGACGATCGGTCTCCAGCCGGGCCGCGAGCGCTCGGGCGGCGTCAGTCGCGAGCGCGTCACAGGCAGGATCACGCTCGAGGGCATGCGCTGGGCGAAATGGGCCAAGGGCCCAGACCGCGGCCGCGCTGTGAAGACCGCTTCGCAGATTCTCAATCCCGGCGACGTCGTCTATGTCGAGCCGACCTCGGAAGGCTCGTCCGACTACCGCCTGCGGCAGGTGCCCGAGATCTCCGGAGGCCTCGTCGCGATGGATCCGTTCACCGGCCGCGTGCTCGCGCTCGCTGGAGGCTTCTCCTACGACGAAAGTCAGTTCAACCGCGCGACGCAGGCGCTGCGGCAGCCTGGCTCGTCGTTCAAGCCGTTCATCTACGCCGCCGCGCTCGACAACGGTTATACGCCGTCGAGCGTGGTGCTGGACGGGCCGATCGAGATCGACCAGGGCGCCGGCATCGGCGTCTGGCGCCCGGAGAACTACGGCAAGAAGTTCTACGGGCCGCAGACGCTCCGCTTCGGCATCGAGAAGTCGCGCAACGTCATGACCGTGCGGCTGTCGCAGGACATGGGGATGCCGCTGATCTCCGAATACGCCCATCGCTTCGGCGTGATGGACGACCTGCCGCCCTACCTCTCGATGGCGCTCGGCGCCGGCGAGACGACTGTCCTCAAGATGACCGCCGCCTATTCGATGTTCGCCAACGGCGGCAAGCGCATCACGCCGACGGTGATCGACCGCATTCAGGACCGCACCGGCAAGACCGTGTTCCGCCACGACGACCGCCAGTGCGAAGGCTGCACGGCGACGGCATGGGCGCATCAGGACGAACCGACCCTGGTCGACGGCCGCGAGCAGGTGCTCGACCCGATGACCGCCTACCAGATCACGTCGATGCTGGAGGGCGTCGTGCTCCGCGGCACCGCCACGGGCGTCAAGGCGGTCGGCAAGCCGATCGCCGGCAAGACCGGAACCACCAACGACTACAAGGACGCGTGGTTCGTCGGCTTCTCGCCCGATCTCGTCGTCGGGGTCTATGTCGGTTACGACAAGCCGCGCACGATGGGCGAAGGCGAGACGGGCGGCGAGGTCGCCGCGCCGGTGTTCACCGATTTCATGAAGACCGCGCTCGCCGACAAGCCGGCGACGCCGTTCCGCGTGCCGCCCGGCATTAAGCTGATCCGCATCAATCCGTCGAACGGCATGCGCGCCTCGGCCGGGGACGGGAAGGTGATCCTTGAGGCGTTCAAGCCCGGCACCGCGCCGCCGGACAGCTATTCGATCATCGGGCAGGCGAGCCCGACCGATCGCCCGCAGAGCGTGACGCCCGACCAGGACCGCGCGCTGCGTTCCGGCACGGGCGGTCTCTACTGAGGCGGCCGCACGCGGGAACGCACGGCCGCCGTCCCGAGGCTCAGACGTCGGTGGAGTCGATCACCGCGATGGTCGGAGCGTCCGGCGAATAGTTCGGGATGTCGGCCACGGCGGTCTGGCCTTCCGGAGACGACAGCGCCGCGCCGAGCGCGTCCTTGCTGTCCCAAGTCCCGACGAAGATCCAGAAATACGGCCCTTCGCCGCCATCCGGGCCGCTCACCGGGCCGAAGCTGGAGCTTCTGAGCCCCGGCATCTTCGCGACCAGCGGCGCGTGGGTTCCGCGGAAATAGCTGTCGAACTGCGCGGGATCCGCGGGCTTCGGATACATGACGACGAGCTTGGTGCTCATGGATTGGTCCTTTCGAGGGCTTGCCGGCCGATCAGGGCCGGAGTTCCGACATAGAGCGTCGGAGCCGGTTCGTCGCGGTTTGCGGCATTGCGCGCGACGGGCTAACAGTCGCGCCCGATCGCAACGCGAACCCGAATCCGCCGAAAGCCCATGCGCGCCGAAATCGAAACCCTCGTTCAGGACATCGAGCAGTCAGTCGGGCTGCTGAGGAGGCATCTTTGACTGGGAACCGTCACAGGCCCGGCTCGAAGAACTGAACCACATCGCCGAGGATCCCACCCTCTGGGAGGATCCCGAGCGAGCCCAGAAGATCATGCGCGAGCGCACGTCGCTCGAGGACGCCATGAGCGGCGTCGTGCGGATCGAACGTGACCTCAAGGACAATCTGGAGCTGATCGAGCTCGGCGAGATGGAGAACGACGAGAGCGTCGTCGCCGAAGCCGAGAAGGCGCTGAACGCGCTGAAGGAGGAGGCCGCGCGCCGTCAGCTGGAGGCGCTGATCTCCGGCGAGGCCGATTCTTTCGACACGTTCTTGGAGGTCCACCCCGGCGCCGGCGGCACCGAGAGCCAGGACTGGGCCGAGATGCTGCTCAGGATGTACACCCGCTGGTCGGAGCGGCGCGGCTTCAAGATCGAGGTCGTCGACCACCAGAACGGCGAACAGGCGGGCATCAAGTCCGCGACGCTGCAGATCAAGGGGCACAACGCCTTCGGCTGGCTGAAGACCGAGGCCGGCGTCCATCGCCTGGTGCGGATCTCGCCTTTCGATTCGAACGCGCGGCGTCAGACCAGCTTCGCCTCGATCATGGTCTACCCGGTCATCGACGACTCGATCAAAATCGAGATCAACGAGAGCGACGTCCGCACCGACGTGATGCGTTCCGGCGGCGCCGGCGGCCAGCACGTCAACAAGACCGAATCGGCGGTGCGCCTCGTGCACAACCCGACCGGCATCATGGTGGTGAGCCAAGGCGACCGGTCGCAGCACAAGAACCGCGCGACCGCGTGGGACATGCTGCGCGCCAAGCTCTACCAGCGCGAGTTGAAGATCCGGGAGGAGGCCGCCGCCGCCGACCAGGCCGCCAAGACCGACATCGGCTGGGGCCACCAGATCCGGTCCTACGTGCTGCAGCCCTATCAGCTCGTGAAGGACCTTCGCACCGGCTACACGTCGACGTCGCCGCAGGACGTGCTCGACGGCGACCTCGACGGCTTCATGGAGGCGACGCTCGCGCAACGCGCCTATGGCGGGGCCGACGAAGAGATCGAGGACGTCGACTGAGAAGGTTCAGTCGGCGGACGCGGCGAGCATCCGGCCGGCGTTGAGGAAGCGGATCGGGTTGACGGCCTCGCCGCCGATCCGCGTCTCGTAATGCAGGTGCGGGCCGGTCGAGCGGCCGGTCGAGCCGACGCGCCCGAGGGTGGCGCCGATCGTCACCTGCTGGCCGGGGACGACGGCGATCGACGACATATGGCCGAAGCGCGTGGTCAGTCCGCCGCCATGGTCGATCTCGACCATATTGCCATAGCCGCCGCTCGGGCCCGCGGCCGTCACGCGGCCGGCGGCGGTCGCGCGCACCGGCTCGCCATAGCTCTCCTCGAAATCGACGCCGGCGTGGAAAGCCGGACGGCCGAGGAACGGATCGCTGCGCGCGCCAAAGCCGCTGGTGATCGGGGCGCCGGGGGCGGGGGTCCGGATCGGCACGCGGGTCAGCCCGCGGTCGAGCGCGTCGATCGCCTCGCGTTCGGTCGCAATCTCCTCGACGCGGGCGTCGAAGGTCAGCGCGCGGGCGGGGAGCGGCTCGAACGGTCCGCCGCGACCATGGGCCTCGTCGGGCTTCGGGGCGCGGACGGCGTCGTAAACCTGTTCGAGCCTGCGGCGGCGGTCGGCGGTCTTGGCCGCGAGCGCCTCAAGCGCGCGCGCCTGGGTCGCCTCGATCGCGTCGAGGCCGGCGCCGAGTTTTTCCGAGGCGTTCGAGGCTCGGGCGCGAAGCGGGGCTGCGCCTTCGATGTCGTCGAACGCGCGTGGCGGCGCATCGAGCGGCAGCGGCTTCTCGGAATAGGCGAGCGCCGCCGCGCCGTCGCCGGCGTTCGCAAGGACCGGCTGGGCGAGCGCGGCGAGCTGGAGCTGCCGCTTCTCCAGCGTCTCCTGCCTGCGGCCGAGCTCGGTGAGGCGTTCGTCGACGCCCGCGCCCTCGACCATCCGGCGGGTGCGGACGCGCTCGAGCTCGTCCCGGAGCGCGGCGATCTGCGCCTCGTAGCCCTTCTCGGAGGCCCGAGCCCCGCGCCGGAGCTCTGCGACGACGGTGTCGTGGAACAGGACGTAGCCGCCGGCGCCGAGGGACCAGACGAACAGCCCGGCGATCACGGCGCAGAGCGCCAGCGCGCCGTGGCGGGGAAGGGTGACGATCGTGCGCCGCCGCCCGACCTCGAGGACGATCCGGTCCGCCGTGCGGCTTCCGCCATTCCGCTCGATCGGCATGCCGTTCTCCGACGATGATCTCGCAGGAAAACGTAAGTTGTTAGGGTTAATCCGGCGCTAACGGTCAGATTGCGCGCGCCGCCGCAAGCACCTCCTCGGCGTGGCCTGCGACCTTCACCTTGGGCCAGACGCGCGCGATCCTGCCTGCGCCGTCGATCAGGACGGTGGTGCGTTCGACGCCCATATATTTGCGGCCATACATGCTCTTCTCGCCCCAGACGCCATAGGCGGTCAGGGCGGTCTTCGCCTCGTCAGCGGCGAGCGGCAGGTCAAGGTCGTACTTTTTCGCGAACTTGTCGTGGCTCGCCACGCTGTCCGGCGAAACGCCGATCACCACGGCGCCGGCCTCGGCGAAAGCGCCTTTCATGCGGCTGAAGTCCTTCGCCTCGAGCGTGCAGCCGCTGGTGTCGTCCTTGGGGTAGAAGTAGAGCACGACCTTCCGGCCCGCGAAGTCCTTGAGCCGCAGCGTCCCGCCGCCGCCCGCCGGCAGCTCGAAGTCCGGCGCCGGCTGGCCTTCCGTCAGGGTCGTGGGCATCGATCTCTCCGTCTTCATGAAAACGTCGGCATAGTCTCGCATAGCCTTGCCGATTCAATGTCGATGACAGAGTTTCGCATCGGGGTCAGAATCAGTTTCGCCGACGTGATCGGCAAAGGGCGCCTGCGCGCGACCCGCGACGGAGGACTCAACCTCAGCCGATGGGGGACGCAAAAAAGCCCAGTCGATTCGCGCGCGCCGCTGCGGCGCCCTGGCGCGGCCACGGCGCGCGGATGAGGGCCGACGGACGGCCCGCCTCTCCGAAGCCGACCGCGCGCCGGGCGCTCAGCCTCGCGATGGGCGGCCTCCTCGTCCTCGGCGTGGTCATCGCGGGCGCGTGGCTCGCGATCCTCTACATGCCGCTGCCGGCCTCGCAGGTCATTCCGAGGGTCAAGGCGGCGATCGAGGAGCGCCTCGGCCCGGACTACGCCGTCGACATCGCCGACGCCGAGCTTCACCGCGGCGGAGACGGGGTCGAACTCCGGCTCGTCGACCTGTCGATCGCAAAGGCCGGGGGGCCGGTGGTCGCGAGCGTGCCGCGCGCCGAGCTCCGGCTCGACGGACTCAGCCTGCTCGGCGGCGAGGTCAGGGTCCGTTCGGTTCACGTCACCAGTCCCAAGCTCGACATGCGTTACGACATGACCGTCGACGCGGCGTCAAAGAACTCCGACCTGCCTGATCGGATTCTCGCCGCTGTCGGCGATCTCGACCGGCTGCTCGGCGCAGACGGCGCAGCTGGAGCGCTGGAGGAGGTCTGGGTCACGGACGCGACGCTGCTCGTCGCTCCGCGCAGCCGGGCGCCGTTGTCTCTGGAAGGGGTGGACCTCCGCCTGTCGCGGGGCGGCGGCGGCGCGATCGCGCTCACCGCCTCCTCCGCGCGCGCCGACGACCGCTGGACGACGGCGATCACCGTCAGCTCGCCGGACGCCGACAAGGCGCGGCTGATCGATCTCGGCGTCGAGAACCTCGACCTCGCGCCTTATTCGGCGCCGCTGGCGGAAAAGGCGGGAGCCTCTCCCTTGACGGGCCGCGTCTCGGGACATTTGAACGCCCGCATCGGCGCCGACGGAAAGTTGCTCGCCGGCGACGGTCGGCTCGACGCCCGCACGCTGCAGCTGTTCCTCCCCGGGCCGTCCGACAGCGACGACCCTGCGGCAGGCCCCAAGCAGGTCGGTCTCGACAGAGTTCAGCTCGACCTCCGCTGGGACGCGCAGGCGCGGGCCCTCAGGATCGAGCCCTCGCAGATTCGCGGTCGGGGAGGGCAGATGAGCTTCACCGGGGCGTTCGTCGCGCCGCCGGGACCCGGAAAGCCCTGGACCGCGCAGATCGAAGGTCACGACATCCTGCTGTCGGGAGAGACCGCCTCGGAGCCGCCGCTGCGGCTGGACCGGATCGACCTCGAGGCGAGCTTCGATCCGGCGGCAGGCGTTCTCGAAGTGAGCAAGGCGCAGTTTCTTGGACCGACGGCCAGCGCGGCGTTGACCGGCCTTGTGCGTTTCGGGGGCGACAGCCCCGCAATCAGGCTCGGTCTCGTCGGGGCGCCGATGCCGGCCTCCGCGGTGAAGCGGCTGTGGCCGTTCTTTCTCGCATCCTCGGTGCGCGGATGGGTGGTCGAGAACGTCAGCGCCGGGCGCGTCGACGGGGTGTCGCTTACGATCGACCTGCCGTCCGGCGCTCTCGCCAAGCTGAAGCCTCATGAGCCGTTCCCCGAGGGCTCGGTCTCGCTGGAGGTTCGGTTCTCCGACGGCGTGCTGCGCGGCCGTCCCGGGCTCCCCTGGATCGAAGGCGCGACCGGCAAGGTCGAGGCGACGTCGCGCCGGGTCGACGTCGAAGTCGGGCAAGCCTATGTCGCAGGCGCCGGCGACGACGGCGCGCTGTCGGTTTCCGACATCCGCTTCACCGTGCCTGATCTGAAGCCGCGCTTTCCGCCCGCGACGCTCACGCTCAAGGCCGAAGGCTCGCTGCGCAAGGCGATGGCGCTGGTGTCGTCGGGCGCATTCGGGCGCAATCCTCTGCCGAGCCAGCTCGAGGTTCAAAACGTTTCGGGCCGCATCGTCTCGGACGTCACAGTCGGGCTGGAGCTGGACCATCCTGGCGCGGAGGGGCCGCCGCCCGACATCGGCCTGACCGCCGACATCCGCGACGTGAAGATCGCGAACCTGTTCGCCGGCCGGTCCTTCGACAAGGGCTCGTTCCAGCTCAAGGTCGCGGACGGGCCGCCGACCATGACCGGGAAGGGCTCCGTAGGCGGCGCGCCGGCGACGGTTTCGCTGATGGAGGAGCCCGCAGCGGGCGCGGCCCCGGCCAAGCGCAAGCTGGCCGTGACGCTGACTGCGGCCGCGAGCGACCTGACGCGCCTCGGCATGGACGTGCCGGGCGTGCTGAAGGGCGCAGTCCCGCTCAGCGCCGAGATCTATCTCGACGAGCCGTCGGCGCCGATGGTGGTGAAGGCGGATCTCGCCGGCGTGGGCATCGACGGGCTCGTGCCCGGCTTCGTAAAGCCGGCGGGCCGGCCTGGCCGGCTCGGCTTCATTGTGGAGCGCGGACCAGACAAGACGGTGATCCGGGACTTCGTGCTGGAGAGCGGGGACCGCAGCGTGCGGGGCGTCATCACCTTCGGGCCGAAGGGCGACCTGCTTTCGGCCGCGATGCCGATCTATCGGCCGGGCCCCGGCGACGACGCCAAAATCGACATCGACAAGGTCCGCGGCGGGATCACGAAGGTCGCGCTGCAGGGCGCGTCGCTGGATCTGCGCCCGCTGATCGAGGCCTACCGGAAAAAGTCGGCGGTCAAATCCGGAGGGGAAGGGGGAGGCGACTCCAGCGAGGTCGCGAAGAACCTCATGGTCTCAGCCAAGCTCGGCACCGGACTGGGATATGGCGGCGAGGCGCTGTCGGGACTCGACCTCAAGCTGAACGTCCGCGACGGCAAGGTGACGGACGCCGACGGCAGCGGGCGCGTCGGCTCCGGCGCCATCAAGCTCTCGACGGGCGATGACGGCCGGCTCAACCTCAGCGGAGGCGACGCCGGCGCGGCGCTTCGCTTCACCGACCTCTACGGCCGCATCGACGGCGGCGCGTTCGACCTGGCGGCGTCGCTTGCGGGCGGCCCGGGCGTCTTGCGCATCCGGGACTTCGGCGTCCGAAACGAAGGCGCGCTCGAACGCGTGAAACAGACGACGGGCGCGGACGCCAACGCTCCAGCTCAGCGGGGCGCCCCGACGCGCTTCGACCGGCTGAAGGTGACGTTCGTACAGTCCGCAGGGCGGATCGCCGTCGACGAGGCGGTGGTCTACGGGCCGCAACTCGGCGCGACGCTTGAAGGCACGGTGAATTACGCCGCCGACAGCGTCGACCTCGTCGGCACCTTCGTGCCCGTCTATGCGCTCAACAATCTGTTCAGCCGGGTGCCGGTGCTCGGGCCGCTGCTCGGCGGAGGCGAGCATGGCGGGCTCCTCGGCGTGACCTTCCGGGTGCGGGGGCCGACAGCTGCGCCGACTGTGACGGTCAACCCGATGTCGGCCGTAGCGCCGGGCTTTCTGCGCAAGCTGTTCGAATTCCGGCAGGCCCAGCCCGCCGCGCCGGCGGCGGCGCAGTAGCGAACCGGGCGTCGAAGGCGCGACGCCGGGTCTTGGTCCGGGCCGCTGTCACACGAACCGTGGCGTGATTGCTGCTCGCGCTCACGAATGCTTGTGGGGGCCGGTCCGGAACGGCCTTAGACATTGTTCCGCCTCAAACCGGTGGCCTTTCGATGGGATTAGGCAGGTCGCCCAAGAGGCTGACGGATTTCGTCGGCCCCGCGCGGGCGCCCCGGACGTCCCAGGTTGCGGTTCGTTAACCACAACCTGACACCTTCCGGGCCGCGAGCGACCGCGCCTCACGGGCGAAGCGCCCGGCGGACGACACGCGGCAGGAGCTTGGGACAAGTGACGGAACGGTCTTCACGGTTCGGAGCGGCGACGCGCCGCGATGCATTGATGCTCGGCCTCGGCGCGGTCGCGACCGGCGCGCTGGCCGGAAGCGCCTCAGCGCAGCAGGCGGAGTGGAGCGATCGCTTCGACGCCGCCGGCGCGCCGGCGACCCGTACGTCGGCCTCCCGCACGCCGACGCTCAGCCCGCAGACCGTCGCGGCCACCGAAAAGGCGATCTCGGACTATAGCGGCATCGTCTCGCGCGGCGGCTGGGCCCGTGTTCCGGACGGGCCGCGCCTCAAGCTCGGCTCGTCGGGCGAGCGCGTGGTCGCGCTCCGCCAGCGGCTGATGGCGACCGGCGACCTCGACCCGAACCTCGGAGTCTCGCCGACCTTCGACAGCTACGTCGAGGGCGGCGTTCGCCGCTTCCAGGCGCGCCACGGACTGCTCCCGGTCGGCGTGGTCGGCGACGACACCCTCACCTCGCTCAATATCCCGGCCGAGACCCGTCTCCATCAGCTCGAGACCAACCTCGTGCGCGTCCGCACTATGGCGATGGGCAATATCGGCCAGCGCTATTTGATGGCGAACATCCCCGCCGCCGAGGCCGAGGCGGTGGAGAACGGCCAGGTGGTCGCGCGCTATACGACTGTCGCCGGCAAAGCCGACCGCGCCTCGCCGGTTCTCGACGCCAAGATCCTGCAGGTGAACTTCAATCCATTCTGGACGGTTCCCGCCTCTATCGTGAAGAAGGATCTGATCCCTCTGATGCAGAAAGATGCGGAATACCTCAACAAGAAGCATATTCGGATCTACGACCGTCAGGGCAACCAATTGGCCTCGGATCAGGTCAACTGGAATTCCGACGAGGCGATGAATTACATGTTCCGCGAAGATCCCGGCGTGGACAATTCGCTCGGCACCGTTCGTATCAACATGTCCAACAAATACGGCGTCTACATGCACGACACGCCGTCGAAGAACCTGTTCGGCGGCAACGACCGCTTCCAGTCGTCGGGCTGCATGCGGGTCCAGAACGTCAAGGACCTGGTGGCGTGGCTGTTGAATAACCAGCCGAACTGGGACCGCCGCGCAATCGACGCCGCGATCAAGACCGGCGATCGGATCGACGTGCAGGTGAACCCGAACATTCCGGTCTACTGGCGCTATATCTCGGGATGGGGCTCGGCCGACGGCACGGTGCAGTTCCGGGAGGACATCTACGGCATGGACGGCACCGGCGAGCTCGCCATGGCCGGCGGCGGCGCGTCGGCCGCGACCGGCCAGTGAGACGGCCGCTCGGCGGCGGCGATCCGGCTGCGCGCCGGGCCGTCGCGGCGCCGGGCGAGGTTCTGTTCGAAATCGTCGCGCGCGGGAACGCGTCGCGTTGCGCCGCGATAGACGTCTCCACTGGACTGGAGGTCGTCGTAATCGGTCCCGCCGACGGGGCCGACGCCCATCTCAGGGCCGTGGCGCTTCGCAAGCTGCGGATGCGGCTGGGGAAAAGCTGAACCGGAAGGCGCCTCCTCCGAAGGTTGCATTCGCTGCGCTGCGTCAGGCCGACGCCTGCCTTTTCCCGCATTCGCGACATATGATAGGCAGGGTTTTCAACGATCACGGCGCGCCGGCTGTTCGGCTCGGGCGTCCGGTCCTGAAGTATCGCGGCGCCAACGTGCGTCAGCCGCCAGCACCGGCTAGGAGGGAAACGACCATGTCCATAAGCGAAGCGCATGCCCAGGGGGCGGAAAGCCGCTTCTTCCAGGCGAGCCTCGCCGAAGTCGATCCGGAGCTCGCCGATGCGGTGAAGTCCGAGCTCGGCCGCCAGCGCGACGAGATCGAGCTGATCGCCTCCGAGAACATCGTCTCCAAGGCGGTGCTCGAGGCGCAGGGCTCGGTGCTCACCAACAAGTACGCCGAGGGCTATCCCGGCCGCCGCTACTATGGCGGCTGCCAGTTCGTCGACGTCGCCGAGCAGCTCGCAATCGACCGCGCCAAGAAGCTCTTCAACTGCCAGTTCGCGAACGTGCAGCCGCATTCCGGCGCGCAGGCGAACACGGCGGTGTTCTTCGCGCTGATGCAGCCGGGCGACACCTTTCTCGGCCTCGACCTCGCGGCCGGCGGCCACCTCACCCACGGCGCCAAGGCGGCGCTATCCGGCAAGTGGTTCAACGCGGTCAACTACCACGTCAAGCCGGAGGATCACCGGATCGACATGGAGGAGGTCGCGCAGCTCGCCGAGCAGCACAAGCCGAAGGTGATCATCGCCGGCGGCTCGGCCTATCCCCGGCAGATCGACTTCGCGGCGTTCCGCGAGATCGCCGATCGCGTGGGCGCCTATTTCTTCGTGGACATGGCGCACTTCGCGGGCCTCGTCGCCGGCGGCCAGCATCCGAATCCGCTGGATCATGCGCATGTCGCGACGACCACCACGCACAAGACGCTGCGCGGCCCCCGCGGCGGCATGATCCTCACCAACGACGAGGCGCTCGCCAAGAAGTTCAACTCGGCGGTGTTCCCCGGACTGCAGGGCGGCCCGCTGATGCATGTCATCGCCGCCAAGGCGGTCGCCTTCGGCGAGGCGCTGAAGCCGGACTTCAAGATCTACGCGAAGAACGTCATCGCGAACGCCAAGGCGCTGGCCGAGAACCTGAAGGGTCACGGCTTCGACATCGTGTCCGGCGGCACCGACACGCATCTGATGCTGGTCGACCTTCGCCCGAAGAAGCTGACGGGCAAGGTCTCCGAGCTCGCGCTCGGCCGCGCCCACATCACCTGCAACAAGAACGGCATCCCCTTCGATCCCGAGAAGCCGATGGTGACCTCCGGCATCCGCCTCGGCACGCCCGCCGGCACCACTCGCGGGTTCGGCGTCAAGGAGTTCCAGGAGATCGGCGACATGATCTCCGAGGTGCTTGACGTCATCTCGCAGAAGGGCGTTGAGGAAGACGCCGAGGTCGAGGCCAAGGTCCGCAAGCAGGTGTCGAGCCTGGTCGAACGCTTCCCGCTCTACGCGGACTGACCGAGACAGGCGATACGGGAGATCCTTGATGCGTTGCCCGCACTGCGGCGCGCCTGACAGTCAGGTCAAGGACTCCCGTCCGGCCGAAGACGGCGCCGCGATCCGCCGAAGGCGGGTCTGCGGCGCCTGCGGTCAGCGCTTCACCACTTTCGAGCGCGTGCAGCTGCGCGAACTCGTGGTGATGAAGCGCTCAGGCCGCCTCGTTCCGTTCGATCGTGACAAGCTGCATCGCTCGGTCACGATCGCGCTGCGCAAGCGGCCGGTCGAGCCCGAGCGCATTGAGACGATGGTGTCGGGAATCGTGCGCCAGCTCGAAAGCAGCGGCGAGACCGAGATCAGCGCCGAGGCGATCGGCCGGCTTGTGATGGACGGCCTCAAGGCGCTCGACGACGTCGCCTATGTGCGCTTCGCGTCCGTGTACAAGAACTTCTGCGAAGCCAAGGATTTCGAAACGCTTTTGGGCGAGCTCGCCGGCGATGGACCGCCCTCCTCGGCGCTCGAACGACCCCGGTGATGGACGCCGGTTCAACGGCGTCGCTCGGCCGGTTCTCCTTCAGCGCGCAGAACGAGGACGACCGCTGGATGGCGGTCGCGCTCGCTCTCGCCCGGCGCGGCCTCGGCCGGACGGCGCCCAATCCGGCGGTCGGCGCGGTGATCGTGGCGCCTGGACCCGACGGCGGCCGCGTCGTCGGCCGTGGCTGGACAGCGCCCGGCGGCCGGCCGCACGCCGAGACCGCGGCTCTCATTCGGGCCGGCGACGCCGCACGCGGCGCGACGCTCTATGTGACGCTGGAGCCGTGCAGCCATTACGGGCGCACGCCGCCCTGCGCGGACGCGGTGGCGCGCGCCGGCGTGGCGAGGGTCGTGGTCGCGGTGGCCGATCCCGATCCGCGCGTGAATGGTCAGGGCCTCGCTCGCCTGCGGGAGGCGGGGGTCACGGTCGACCTGCTTCCCGAGAGCGCCGAGGCGCGGCGGCTCAACGCCGGCCATGTCTCGCGCGTCACCCGCGGCCGTCCGCGTGTCGCGCTGAAGCTCGCGGTGTCCGCCGACGGCAAGGTCGCGCCGCCCGGCGGAGGGCCGGCGGCGATCGGCGGCGAGCGGTCGCGCGCCCGCGTCCACCTGATGCGCGCCGAGGCCGACGCGATCATGATCGGCGTCGGCACGGCGCTCGCCGACGATCCGGCACTGACCTGCCGGCTGCCGGGCATGGCCGATCGGTCGCCGATCCGGGTCCTGCTCGACGCGAGCCTGCGCGCGCCGGTCGAAAGCCGCCTGGTCGCAACGGCCGGCGAGATTCCGACATGGATCTTCTGCGCGGTCGGCGCCGACGAACGCCGCGAACGCGCTCTGCGTGAATCAGGCGCAGAAGTGTTGAGAATCGCGACGGGGGATGATGGCGGCGGGGTGTCTCTGCCCGAGGCGCTCAAGCTGCTCGCGCTTCGCGGCGTCACGCGGCTGATGGTGGAGGGCGGTCCAACGCTCGCGTCGGCGCTGCTCGACGCCGACCTGGTCGATGAGGCGACGATCATCGGCGGACCCGGGACGCTCGGGGCAGACGCCATCGATGCGCTTGCCGGACGGCCGCTCGCCGCGCTGACGGAGTCGCCGCGCTTCGCCCCGTTCTTGCGGGAGCAGGTCGGCGACGACATCTGGACGAGCTACGAGCGGTCGTAGAGAAGACGCGTCTGCAGCAACGGATCTGAAGTCCTCATGTTCACCGGCATCGTCACCGACATCGGCGAGATCGTCGCCCGAGAAAAGCGAGGGGACGTCACGCGCTACGCGATCTCATCCCGCTATGACCCGGCGGGCATCGCGCTCGGCGCCTCGATCGCCTGCGACGGGGTCTGCCTTACGGTGATCGAGGTCGAGCCGACGTCCGACGGGGCGACCTTTTCGGTCGAGGCGGGACCGGAGACCCTCAACCTGACCACGGTCGGTTCGTGGACTGTCGGCTCGCGGCTGAACCTCGAGCGCGCGCTGAAGATGGGCGACGAACTCGGCGGTCACCTCGTGCTCGGCCATGTCGACGGCGTCGCCGAGATCGCGGCGCGCGACGACTTCGGCGACACCGTGCGGTTCTCGCTCGTCGCGCCGCGCGCAGTCGCGAAATTCGTCGCGGTGAAGGGCTCGATCTGCCTCGACGGGACGTCGCTCACCGTCAACGAGGTCGACGGCGAGCTCTTCTCGGTTCACCTCATCCCGCACACGCTGGCCGAGACCGCTTGGGCGAACCGGCGGGCCGGGGACCGCGTCAACCTCGAAGTCGATATGATGGCCCGCTACGCCGCGCGCCTTGCCGAGGCGAGCGCGCTCGGATACTGACGCCCCTCAGCATTTCGAGGCACTTTTTCAATGGTCGATAACCACCGGCGCCCCGGCGCCGTCGAGCCGACGCGGGCTCGGGCGCTCGTCGTCGAGGCCCGCTTCTATGACGAGATCGCCGACGCCCTGCTCGAAGGCGCGACGGGGTATCTTGAGAAGGCCGGCGCGACGTTCGACGTCGTCACGGTCAACGGGGCGCTGGAGCTGCCCTCGACCATCGCGATCCTGCTCGACGCCGCCGCCGAGAAAGGCGAGCCCTACGACGCCGCGATCGCGCTCGGCTGCGTCATCCGCGGCGAGACCACTCATTACGAGATCGTGTCGAACGAGAGCGCCCGGGCGCTGATGGAGCTGTCGGTCGCCCGCAAGCTGCCGCTCGGCAACGGGATCCTGACCGTCGAGAACGAAGCGCAGGCCTTCGCCCGCGCCCGCGTCTCCGAGATGGACAAAGGCGGCGGGGCGGCGGAGGCAGCGCTTGCCGTGCTGCGTCTCAAACGCCGCGCCGAGGGCTGAGGTCATGGCCAAAGGCGAGAAACGTTCCGCCGCCCGCCTCGCGGCCGTGCAAGCGCTCTATCAGATGGACATCGCCGGCACGCCGCTGCCGGATACGCTCGCCCAGTTCGAGTCGCACTGGCTCGGCAAGGAAGTCGACGGCGACGAATACAAGCCCGCCGAAGCCGCCTTCTTCCGCGACCTTGTCGGCGGGGTGCTGAAGGAGCAGCGGGCGCTCGACCCGCTGATCGACGACACGCTTCAGGCGGGCTGGCCGCTGAAGCGCGTCGAGGCGATCATGCGCGCGATCCTGAGGGCCGGGACGTTCGAACTCGGCAAGCGCCGCGACGTGCCGGTGAAAGTTGTCATCACCGAATATGTCGACATCGCGCACGCCTTCTTCGAGCGCGACGAGGCCGGGATGATCAACGCCGTGCTCGACGCGATCGCCCGCGTGGTCCGAGAGCAGGATTTCGCGAAGGGCGCGTGAGAATGCGCCCGATAGGGACCCTGAGTTCCGCGCCTCCGGCCCTCGGCTCATCCTGAAGCGACGCTCGCCCCGGCCGCCTTTCGCTCGGCGGAGGGAAGGGCGTCACGCGACGCCTTCCGCGCCCGCCGCCTCCATCAGCAACTCCAGCGCCGTCAGGACGGATTGGCGGCGCACTTCGCTGCGCCCGAGATCGCCGAATCTCCGTTCGCGATGCAGCGTCGGTCGATCGACGCGCGCGGCCGCGAAATGAACGAGGCCGACGGGCTTTGTCTCCGTGCCCCCGCCGGGACCCGCGACGCCCGTAATCGCGACCGAAAGGCCGGCGCCGCTGGCGCCAAGCGCGCCCTCAGCCATCGCCCGCGCGACCTGTTCGCTGACCGCGCCATATCGGTCGAGCATCTCCTCGGGCACGCCAAGCATCGCTGTCTTGGCGGCGTTGGAATAGGTGACGAAGCCGCGGTCGACCGCGGCGGACGAGCCCGGGACCTCGGTCAGCGCGCCGGCGACCAGGCCGCCGGTGCAGGATTCGGCCGTGACGATCGTCAGTCCGGCGCCCCGCGCGAGACGCAGGACCTCCTCGGCGAGGTCGTAGGCCGTCCGCGTCATAGCCCGTCCTCGTCGCGGAACGGCAGGCGAATCGTGGCGGAGGCGAGCGCCGCCAGCCCTTCCCGGCGGCCGGCGAAGCCGAGGCTTTCCGTTGTCGTCGCCTTCACGCCGACCCGCCCGATGGCCACGCCGGCGATCTCGGCGATACGCGCGCGGATCGCCTCGCGGTGGGGGCCGACCTTGGGGGATTCTCCGATGACGGTGAGGTCGAGATGCGCCACCGCGCCGCCGGCCTCGCGCACCCGGCGGCAGGCGTCGGCGAGGAACTGCGCGGAGTCCGCGCCCTTCCAGGCGGCGTCGGAGGGTGGGAAATGCGCGCCGATGTCGCCGTCGCCGAGCGCGCCGAGCACGGCGTCGGTCAGCGCATGCAGCGCGACGTCGGCGTCGGAGTGGCCCATCAGGCCGAAGGCGTGCGGCACGCGCACGCCGCCTAGCATGACATGGTCGCCCGGACCGAAGGCGTGGACGTCGAATCCGGAACCGGTGCGCACGTCTCCCTGTGCGAGGAAGGCGCGGCCGGCGCGGCGCAGCAAGTCGTCGTCGAACTGGTCTTGCGTCGTCAGCTTGATGTTGCGGGCCTCGCCCTCGAACAGCGCGACGCGCCCGCCGGCCCATGCGTAGAGCGCGCCGTCGTCGGTGAAGTCGTCGCGGCCCTCCGCCTCAGCGCGGGCGTGAGCCGCGACGAGATCGGCGTAACGGAAGGCCTGCGGCGTCTGCAGCGCGCGCAAGGCGGCGCGGTCGAAGGTCTCGCCGCGCGAGCCGTCGGCGGCCGCGACGCAGATCGTGTCGGTGACGGGCGCGGCCGGAACGGCGCCGCCGTCTCGCAGCGCGGCCTCGATCGCGCGGTCGATGAGGCCCGTTGAGGCGAAGGGGCGGGCGGCGTCGTGGACCAGCACGATGTCCGGCGCCTCGGCGTCGAGGGCGGCGAGACCTGCGCGCACCGAGGCCTGACGGGTCGCGCCGCCGATCGAGGGGGCGCCAAGCCTCGGATCGCTGAACCCTGCTACGGCGGCGTCGTAACGCGCGCGCTGGCCGGCTCCGATGACGACGTTGAGGTGGCCGACGCGCGGATGGTCCAGGAAAAGCCGGACGGCCGAGGTGAGCATCGCCTCGCCGCCGATCTCGCGGAATTGCTTGGGCTCGGCGCGTCCGGCGCGGGAGCCGGCGCCTGCCGCGCAAATCACCGCAGCGACACGGGGACCAGCTTCGAACTGTCGATCCATAGCCTACGCTTTCAGCAATTTACGACCTTCGTTCTAGCCGAGACGGGTCACTATGTCCCAGAGCAGGATTGAGTCGTTGTGCGAAACATGGATTTGTCTAATATGTGGGCAGCACCTGTCGCGGCTATTTTATGAGCACTGACCTTTTGACCAATTCGCAGCCGCTCGTCATCGCCGATCTCGCCGCGCGCAACGCCGTCATGCTGGCGCCGATGTCCGGCGTGACCGACCTCGCATTCCGGCGGATCGCCGCCCGGCTTGGAGCGGGCCTGGTGGTGTCCGAAATGGTCGCTTCCGCCGAACTCGCCCGCGCCGACGACGAAGCGCGGCTGCGCGCGGAGGGCGACGGCCTCGACCTTCACATCGTGCAGCTCGCGGGCCGTGATCCGGCCTGGATGGCGGAAGCCGCGCGGGTCGCGGTCGGCGCCGGCGCCGCGATCGTCGACATCAACATGGGCTGCCCGGCGAAGAAGGTGGTCGGCGGCCATGGCGGCTCCGCACTGCTGAAGGAGCTCAACCTCGCTGTGCGGCTGATCGCGGCCACCGTCAAGGCGGTCGACGCGCCAGTCACCGTGAAGATGCGGCTCGGCTGGGACGAAACCTCGATCGTCGCGCCTGAGCTCGCCGCGCGCGCGGAAGGCGAGGGCGCCGCGATGGTCACGGTCCATGGCCGTACGCGCTCGCAGTTCTACGAGGGCCGGGCCGATTGGGGCGCGATCCGCGCGGTCAAGGAGCGGGTGTCGATCCCAGTCATCGCAAACGGCGACCTCGTCGCCCTCGACGACGCGCCGGCGATGCTGGCGGCCTCCGGCGCGGACGGCGTCATGATCGGCCGTGGCGCGCAAGGGCGGGCGTGGTTTCCGGGCGCCGTCGCGGCCTTCCTCGCAACCGGCTCACGAAGCGGTCCGCCCTCGCTCGAGACGCAGCGGGCGCTCGGCGTCGAGCATTACGACGGGCTGCTGTCGCTCTATGGCCGCTCCGTCGGCGTGCGCCACGCCCGCAAGCATCTCGGCTGGTGTCTCGACGCGGCGGCGGAGAGCGTGGGCCTGATAGTTCCCGCGGCGCTGAAGGCCGCCGCCATGACGGCGCCGACGGCCGAGACGGCGCTGGAGGCGTTCGACCAGGCGTTCGACGCGCTGGCGTGGAGGGAGGCGGCATGAGCGTGTCGGCCGTCGACAAGCCCCGCACCGGCGCAGGCGCGGCCGAAGCCGTGCTGAACGCCCTGCCGCATCCGGTGATCTGCGTCGCCGAGGACGGCTCGATCGTGGACGTCAACGTGTCTGCGGAAGCCTTCTTCGAGGCCAGCGCCAACGTGCTCCGCAAGCGCGACATCCGCGAGTTCGTGCCGTTCGGCTCGCCGATGATCCAGCTGCTCGAGCAGGCGCGGGAGCGCAACGCCCCGGTCAACGAATACCGCGTCGACCTCGGCACGCCGCGCAACGGCGGCGAGCGGATCGTCGACGTCCACGTCGCGCCGCTGGGCGACAAGCCCGGCGTGCTGATCATCGTCCTGCAGGAGCGGACGATCGCCGACAAGATGGACCGTCAGCTGACCCACCGCGGCGCGGCGCGCTCGGTCACGGCGCTCGCCGCGATGCTCGCCCACGAGATCAAGAACCCGCTGTCGGGCATCCGCGGCGCGGCGCAGCTTCTGGAGCAGGGCGCGACCGACGAGGACCGCGCGCTCACCCGCCTGATCTGCGACGAGGCGGACCGCATCGTGAAGCTGGTCGACCGCATGGAGGTGTTCTCCGACGAGCGGCCGATCGAACGCGAGGCGGTCAACATCCACGCCGTGCTGGAGCACGTGAAACGGCTCGCGCTCTCCGGATTCGGGCGCAACGTCCGGATCATCGAGGAGTACGATCCCTCGCTTCCGCCGGTGCTCGCGAACCGGGACCAGCTGATCCAGGTCTTCCTGAACCTGGTGAAGAACGCCGCGGAAGCCATTGGCGATTCGAACGATGGCGAGATTCACCTGACAACGTCGTTCCGGCCGGGGGTGCGCCTCAGCGTGCCCGGCTCGACGACCCGCGTCAGCCTGCCGCTGCAGTTCACGGTGCGCGACAACGGCCCCGGCGTGCCGGAGGACCTGATGCCTCATCTGTTCGATCCGTTCGTGACGACCAAGCCGACCGGCTCGGGGCTCGGCCTCGCGCTGGTCGCGAAGATCGTCGGCAATCATGGCGGCATCATCGAATGCGAATCCCAGCCTCGGCGCACGGTGTTCCGCGTGCTGATGCCCATGTTCGTCGGCGCTGACGCCCGCAACCCCAGGAGCTGAGCCGCCCATGCCGCAAGGCAGCATCCTTGTCGCAGACGACGACGCCGCGATCCGCACGGTTCTCAACCAGGCCCTGAGCCGCGCCGGCTACGAAGTCCGCTCCACCGGCAACGCGGCCACGCTCTGGCGCTGGGTCAGCCAGGGCGACGGCGACCTCGTGATTACCGACGTCGTCATGCCGGACGAGAACGCGTTCGACATGCTGCCGCGCATCAAGAAGGCGCGGCCCGACCTGCCGGTCGTGGTGATGAGCGCTCAGAACACCTTCATGACGGCGATCCGCGCCTCGGAGAAGGGCGCCTACGAATACCTGCCGAAGCCCTTCGACCTGAAGGAGCTGATCGCGATCGTCGGCCGCGCGCTGACCGAGCCGCGCGGCCGGCCGAAGCGCATGGACGATGTCGAGACCGACGAAATTCCGCTCGTCGGCCGCTCGCCCGCCATGCAGGACATCTACCGCGTCCTCGCGCGGCTGATGCAGACCGACCTCACCGTCATGATCTCGGGCGAGAGCGGCACCGGCAAGGAGCTGGTCGCGCGCGCGCTGCACGACTACGGCAAGCGCCGCGCCGGCCCCTTCGTCGCGATCAACATGGCCGCCATCCCGCGCGACCTGATCGAAGCGGAGCTGTTCGGCCACGAGAAGGGCGCGTTCACCGGCGCTCAGGCGCGCTCCTCCGGCCGCTTCGAGCAGGCGGAAGGCGGCACGCTGTTCCTCGACGAGATCGGCGACATGCCGATGGAGGCGCAGACCCGTCTGCTGCGCGTCCTGCAGCAGGGCGAATACACCACCGTCGGCGGCCGGACCGCGATCAAGACCGACGTCCGGATCGTGGCCGCCACCAACAAGGACCTGCGTCTGCTGATCCAGCAGGGGCTGTTCCGCGAGGACCTGTTCTTCCGCCTCAACGTGGTGCCGATCCGGCTTCCGCCGCTCCGCGAGCGCGCGGAGGACGTCCCCGACCTCGTCCGTCACTTCTTCGCGCTGGCGCTGCGCGAGGGCCTGCCGGCCAAGCAGATCGACGGCGCGGCGCTCGACCGGCTGAAGCGCTACCGCTGGCCGGGCAACATCCGCGAACTCGAGAACCTGATCCGCCGGCTCGCCGCCCTCTACCCGCAGGAGATGATCGGCGCCTCGACGATCGACGCCGAACTCGCCCAGCCCGCCACCAACAGCCTTGGCGAGGATTCGTCCGCTGCCGAGACCATGGGCGGCTCGGTCGAGCGGCATCTGACGAGCTATTTCTCCGAATTCGGCGAGAATCTTCCGCCTCCCGGCCTCTATCACCGCGTGCTCCGGGAGGTGGAGTATCCGCTGATCTCCGCTGCGCTGGCCGCGACCCGGGGCAACCAGATCAAGGCGGCGGAACTCCTCGGCGTGAACCGCAACACGCTTCGCAAGAAGATCCGCGACCTCGACGTGCAGGTCGTGCGCCTGACGCGCTGAGACGCGCCCTCTCCGCAAAAGCGGGGAGGGCGATCGGGCACAGGGCGCAACGCTGTTCCGGTCCCTGCCGAACCGGACGTCCGAGGTCCAGCGCGCTCAGCCGAGCGGCGAAGGCCCCCGCGAGGCCGCCTTCTCACCCTGACATCCATCGAAACACGTCAGAGCGCCCAGAAGTTGTCGCATTCCGACAACAGTGTGGTAGCGCTGCATCAGCGTGCGCGTCCTGATTCACGCATCGGCGGCCCTGCCGCGTTTCAAATCCGTTCGTCAGAGGCCCCATTGGTCGCCGAAATCTCCCCAGAGCGCGAACCCAACGGACACGAACGCCGCGGTCCTGGCGTTATCGGGCCGATCTGCGTCGTCGCGGCGCTGATCTCGGCGTTGGTGACCTTCATCGTGTTGACGGGTCGGGCGGATTTCGAACCGACCGAACGCGCGAGCCGGATCGCGATCTACGTCAATGGCGGCTTCGTCGCGCTGCTCGTGATCATCATCCTCTGGGAGGTGCGCGCGTTCGTTCTGGCGCGATGGCGCGCGCAGGCCGGCTCCCAGATCCACGGCCGGCTGGTGGCGCTGTTTTCGGTCGTCGCAGTGACGCCGGCGGCGCTGCTCGCGGTGTTCGCGCTCGTCACCATCGACAAGGGCTTCGACAGCTGGTTCTCGACCCGCGTCCGGGAGATCGTCGACAATTCGCTGGTCGTGGCGCGCGCCTATCTCAACGAGCATGCGCGCTCGATCCGCGGCGAGATCCTCGCCATGGCGAACGACGTCAACCGGGCGCGGCCGCTGTTCGACAACGACCGGCAGCGCTTCTCGGAGTTCTTCACCGCCCAGGCCACGATCCGCGGCCTGCCGGAGGCTCAGCTTCTGAAGCCAGACATGACGGTGGTGGAGCGGGCGAAGATCGACATCGGCCGCGCCTTCCCGCGTCCGCCGCAAATCGATGTCCAGAACGCGCCGACCGACGAACCGACGCTCCTGGCGCCCGGCAAGCAGAACGCTATCGGCGCGGTGCTGAAGCTCGCGAACTACGACGATCTGGTGCTGTTCGTCGCGCGCCCCGTCGACCCACGGGCCAATGAGTACATGCAGCTCGTCGAGCAGGGATCGACGGAATACAAGTCGCTCACCCTGCGTCGTCAGGGCATCCAGGCCACCTTCGCGCTGCTCTATCTGCTGGTCGCGCTGTCGCTGCTGCTCGCCGCCATCTGGCTTGGCCTCGCCTTCGCCAACCGTCTGGCCTCGCCGATCCGCCGGTTGATCACCGCCGCCGACCAGGTCAGCAAGGGCGACCTCTACGTTCAGGTTCCGATGAAGCGCAACGACGGCGACCTCGGCGCGCTGGCGGAGACCTTCAACAAGATGACGTCGGAGCTGCGCAGCCAGCGCAACCGCCTGCTGGAGGCGGCCGAGCAGATGGACAGCCGCCGTCGCTTCACGGAAGCGATGCTGGCCGGCGTCAGCGCGGGCGTCATCGGCATCGACCCGACCGGTGCCGTCACCCTGATGAACCGCGGCGCGGAAAAGCTGATCGCCGCGCCGGAAGAGGATCTGCTCGGGCGCCCGCTGCGGGACGCCGCCCCGGAACTCGGGCCGATGATCGACGCCGCTCTCAGCCGCTCGCAGCGGCTGGTGCAGGGTCAGGTGACGATCCTGCGCGCCGGTCGCGAGCGAAATCTCAACGTTCGCTTCACGACGGAGACCTCCACGGCCGACGAGCACGGCTACGTCGTGACCCTCGACGACATCACCGAACTCGTCTCCGCGCAGCGCACTTCGGCCTGGGCCGACGTCGCGCGCCGCATCGCCCACGAGATCAAGAATCCGCTGACGCCGATCCAGCTCTCCGCGGAGCGGATTCGCCGCAAATACGGCAAGGTGATCGTCGAGGAGCGCGAGATCTTCGACCAGTGCACGGACACGATCATCCGCCAGGTCGACGACATCAAACGCATGGTCGACGAATTCTCCTCCTTCGCACGCATGCCGAAGCCCACGATCGAGGAGGAGGACCTCGCCAACGTCGTGAAGCAGGGCGTGTTCATGATGCGCGTCGGCTATCCCGACATCCGCATCGAGGCGCACGGCGCCGACGAGCGCGTGCCCGCCAAGTTCGACCGCCGGCTGATCGCTCAGGCCGTCACCAACATCGTGAAGAACGCCACCGAGTCGGTCCAGGCGGTCCCGGACGACGTAAGGGGAGAGGGGCGGATCGACGTCTCTGTGCGGCGCGAGGGCGACCTCGCGATCATCGAAGTGGTGGACAACGGCGCCGGTCTGCCGACGGAAAATCGCCAAAGGCTGCTCGAGCCCTACATGACCACCCGCGAGAAGGGCACGGGGCTCGGCCTCGCGATCGTCGGCAAGATCATGGAGGAGCACGGCGGCGGGGTTGAGCTGCTGGATTCGCCGGAGGTCGCGACCGGCGGCCGCGGCGCGATGGTGCGGCTCTGGTTCCTGGCCCGCAGCCCTGGTCCGTCCACGACAGCCCCCGCCGCTTCGGCCCCCGCCGCCTGATTTCTCGTTAACCCATTATTCCGGAGACGATTTTCCTCTCATGGCGACCGACATCCTCATCGTCGACGACGAGGCCGACATCCGCGAGCTCGTCGCCGGCATCCTTCAGGACGAAGGCCACGGAACGCGCACCGCGCGGAACTCCGACGAAGCGCTGGCGGAAGTCGCGAAGCGCCGGCCGCAGCTCGTCTTCCTCGACATCTGGCTGCAGGGCTCGAAACTCGACGGTCTTGAGATTCTGGATGCGATCCACAAGGAGCATCCCGACATCCCGATCGTCATGATCTCGGGCCACGGCAACATCGAAACCGCCGTCTCCGCCATCAAGTCCGGCGCCTACGACTTCATCGAGAAGCCGTTCAAAGCCGACAGGCTCGTGCTGATCGCCCAGCGCGCGCTGGAATCTTATGCGCTTCGTCGCGAGCTCAAGGACCTCAAGCGCGGCTCCGGCCAGGCGACCCGATTCGTCGGCAAGTCGACCGTCATCAACCAGCTCCGCGGCGCGCTCGACCGGGTGGCGCCGACCAACAGCCGCATTCTGATCGCGGGCCCCTCGGGCTCCGGCAAGGAGCTCGCGGCCCGTCAGATCCATCTACGCTCAGGCCGCGCAAGCGGGCCCTTCGTCCTGATCAACGCCGCGGCGATCACGCCCGAGCGGATGGAGGAGGAGCTGTTCGGCGTCGAAGGCGCCGACGGCCAGCGCAAGGTCGGCGCGCTCGAGGAGGCGCATGGCGGCACGCTGTTCATCGACGAAGTCGCCGACATGCCGCGCGAGACCCAGAACCGCATCCTGCGCGTGCTCGTCGAGCAGACCTTCACGCGCGTCGGGGGCTCCACGAAGGTCCATGTCGATGTCCGGATCATCTCATCCTCGTCGCGCGATCTCGAGGCCGAGATCGCCGAGGGACGTTTCCGCGAAGACCTGTTCCACCGCCTCGCAGTAGTGCCGGTGCGGGTGCCGGGCCTCGCCGAGCGGCGCGAGGACATCCCCGAACTGATCGAGTTCTTTCTCGACCAGATCTCGGTCGCGACCGGCCTCGCCAAGCGCAAGATCGGCGAGGACGCGATGGCGGTGCTTCAGAGCCACGACTGGCCCGGCAACGTCCGTCAGCTCCGCAACAACGTCGAGCGGCTGATGATCCTTGCGGGCGGCGATCCGGACGCTGTGGTCACGGCCGACATGCTGCCTTCGGAGATCGGCACCATGGTGCCGCCGACCCCGAGCGGCGCCGGCGGCGAGCAGCTGATGGGGCTCGCGCTGCGCGAGGCCCGGGAGATCTTCGAGCGCCAGTACCTGCTCGCCCAGATCAGCCGGTTCGGCGGCAACATCTCCCGCACCGCCGAGTTCATCGGCATGGAGCGCTCCGCGCTGCACCGGAAGCTCAAGGCGCTCGGGATCGGGTGATGTATCCGATTTAGCCCAGTCTTTGGCGCCCAGCTCCGTCGTCCTCCGCTTGACCGGAGAACTCACGTTCGAGCGCAGCGCTCCACGCGCCGAACCATGATGAGCATTATTTCGAACTGAACAGACCGGAACCACCCCATGTCCCGCATCGCCTACGTCAACGGCCGCTACGTCCCGCATGCGAAAGCCGCGGTGCATATCGAGGACCGCGGCTACCAGTTCGCGGACGGGGTCTATGAGGTCTGCGAGGTGATGGACGGCGTGCTGATCGACGAGACCCGCCATCTCGCACGTCTGGCCCGCTCGCTGAGCGAGCTCCGTATCCGGCCGCCGATGCCGGATTCCGCGCTGAAGGTCGTGCTGCGGGAGACGGTGCGCCGGAACCGCGTGAGGGATGGCATCGTCTATCTGCAGGTGACCCGCGGCGTGTCGCGTCGCGACCACTATTTCCCGCCGGAAAGCGTGGCGCCGTCGATCGTGGTCACCGCCCGCTCGGCCGACCGCGCCAAGGCGAACAAGGCCGCCGAGGCGGGCGTCGCCGTCATCACCCTACCGGAGAATCGCTGGCCGCGCGTCGACATCAAGTCGGTCGCGCTGCTGCCGAACGTGCTCGCCAAGCAGCAAGCGAAAGACGCCGGCGCGAAGGAGGCCTGGTATGTGGACGCCGATGGCTACGTCACAGAGGGCGGTTCGACCAACGCCTGGATCGTGACGGGGGAGGGGGTCATCGTCACCCGCTCCGCCGAAAGCGGCATACTTCGCGGCGTCACCCGGACGACGCTGTTCGACATGGCCCGCGACCTCCAGATGCGTATCGAGGAGCGCGCCTTTACGGTCGAGGAGGCGAGCGCCGCCAGCGAGGCGTTCATCTCCGCCGCGACCGCATTGGTGACGCCGGTGATTTCGATCGACGGGCGGCCCGTCGGCGACGGCGCGCCCGGTCCCGTGGCGAGCGGCCTGCGTCGCCGGTTTCACGAATTCGCCGAGCGCGCAGCCCCGTAGCGGGTCTTTGCCGCGCCTCGCTCTCTTGCAGAACCCTGTCGCTCCGGCGTTAATAAGGACGGCGTCGGTGCGACCGGGCCGGCGGCGGAAGGAGGCGACGGCGGGGGATCATTCTCCGTGTGAGCCGTTCTGCGCGCCGGGCGGAGAGGCTTCACGTCACGCTTGAGCTCTAACGAAAGAACAAGAACATGGCCGCCGAGCGCGCTCAGAATCTCCAGGACACCTTCCTCAACAATGTCCGCAAGAACAAAGTCCCTCTGACCATTTTCCTCGTGAACGGCGTCAAGCTGCAGGGCGTCGTCACCTGGTTCGACAATTTTTGCGTGTTGCTCCGTCGCGACGGGCACTCGCAACTCGTCTACAAGCACGCCATATCGACGGTGATGCCGGGCCATCCGATCCAGCTCTTCGAGCCGGAGGACGCCGACGCGGAGCCGGCGGCGGGACGCGCCGCACGATAAGGACGCAAGATTGATCGAAACGACGGAGTTTTCGAGGCCGGCCGAAGACAGGCGCGGACCCAGAACGCGCGCTCTGGTGGTGACGCCAGTTCTCGGCGGCCGGCATGCTCCTGCGCTGGCCCGCGGCAACGACGCAAGGCTCGAGGAAGCCGTCGGCCTCGCGCTCGCGATCGACCTCGACGTCGTGGCGAGCAAGCTGGTCACGCTGAGCGAGATCCGGCCCGCGACCTTCATGGGCAAGGGCAAGGTCGAGGAGTTGGCCGAGCTCGCGAAGTCCGAAGAGGTCGAACTCGTCGTGGTCGACACGGCGTTGACGCCGGTCCAGCAACGCAACCTTGAAAAAGCGTTCTCCGCAAAGGTCATCGACCGGACGGGCCTGATCCTGGAGATCTTCGGGCAGCGCGCCCGCACCCGGGAAGGCGTGCTCCAGGTCGAGCACGCGCATCTCACGTGGCAGAAGAGCCGACTGGTGCGGTCCTGGACCCATCTCGAGCGCCAGCGCGGCGGCTTCGGCTTCCTCGGCGGCCCCGGCGAGACGCAGATCGAGGCCGACCGCCGGATGATCACCGAGCGGATCCTCAAGATCGAGCGCGAGCTCGAACAGGTGAAGCGCACGCGCGGGCTGCACAGGGCCGGACGCAAACGCGTGCCGTACCCGGTGGTCGCGCTCGTCGGCTACACCAACGCCGGCAAGTCGACGCTGTTCAACCGGCTGACGCGCGCCGACGTCACGGCCGTCGACATGCTGTTTGCGACCCTCGACCCGACGCTGCGCCAGATCCGCCTGCCGCACGGCGCTCACGCTATCCTGTCGGATACGGTGGGTTTCATCTCCGAGCTTCCGACCCAGCTGGTCGCGGCGTTCCGCGCCACGCTCGAAGAGGTGATCGAGGCGGACGTCATCCTTCACGTCCGCGATATCTCCCACGAGGATTCCGACGCACAGTCGGCCGACGTCGCGGCCGTGCTGCGCGACCTCGGCATCGACCCGGAAACCGACGAGCGGGTCGTCGAGGTCTGGAACAAGGTCGATCGGCTGGACTCCGCCGCCCGCGGCGTGCTGGCCGCGACCGCCGCCCGCCGCGATCCTGACAACCGCCCCGCTCTCATGTCCGCGCGGACAGGGGAGGGCGAAGCCGCCCTGCTGTCGGCTGTCGAGGAGCGGCTGTCCGCCCGCCGCGAGACTGTCGTGGTGACGCTGGAGCCGACCGACGGCGCCGGCGAGAACTGGCTGCACCGCCATGGCGACGTCATGGACCGCCGCGTCGGCGACGACGGCGCGGTGTCCGTCACCGTGCGCGTGGAGCCGGAGCGGGTGGAAGGCATCCGGCGACGCTTCGCCGCCGTCGACCTGCCGCCCAGCGTCTGAAGCGGATCTCAAGCGAGGAGCGCCGGCGCCCGCCGGGAGACTGCAAAGCGCCGGGTCGCGGCCGACACCCTTTTCGTGCGCCGCAAAACGAAGAAACGCCCCGCAGGCGAACCGGCGAGGCGTTTCATGACAGTCGATGAGGCAGGTTCTCACGGATGTGGGCCGGCCCGCGAAGGGCGCTCGGCTGGGTATGAACCTGGCGCTTCGTCGATCTAATCCGAAGTCATCGCTCTCTCCGCGAAATTCAATGCTCCGCCGTTCCGATCCTTCGGCGACGCTATGAAGTCGAGAGAAAGAACTTCCTCGGCAATAATCTTTTGATTTTCTAACGGCCGCAGCTCTTTGCGCTCCGGATGCGCATCACCGCGGTACGTCTACACGCTTCGGCGGAGTCATTTTTTTAGACCTCCGGTGTCTGTGTTGACATTCGAAAGATGCGCTCGACGCGACGGGTCGTCAAGCCCCTATCGATTCGACGAGGCTCGCCGACCAGGCGCGGGATTCCACGCGCAGCTAAGCGTGCATTAATCGTCTTCGCGCAACCTCCCGGAGGCGCGCTTCGGAATTCCGCGGACCGCGCCGGTCTTCTCGGGGCGTCTCGATCATGGCGAACGGCCAGACACTGCAGCCGGGACGGCTGTTGCCGGAGTTCGTCGCGACCCGCGGGATCGCGGCGGTCTGGGTGGTGCTCGCCCATACGCTGGCGGCGACCCTGCGCGGCCACATGGAGGTTCCGGCGCCGGTCGAATACACCCGGCTGGTGGTCGACTTCTTCTTCGTCCAAAGCGGCTTCGTTCTCGCCCACATCTACGATCCCGCCTGGCGGGAAGGGCGCTTCCGCTACCTCGAATTCCTCGGCAAGCGTCTGACGCGTCTGTGGCCGCTCCATGTCGCGACGCTGCTCGCGGTCGCGGTCCTCGTCGTCGCCGGGCGCCTCGTCGGCATCGACACCGGCAATCCCCACACGATGTGGACCTTCGGCGTCACGTTTCTGATGCTGCACTCCGCGTGGCTGACGAGCGACCTAGCCTGGAACTGGCCGTCATGGTCGGTGAGCGCGGAATGGTGCGCCTATCTCGCGATCCCCGGGTTCTTCCTGTGCGCCGACCGGGTGCGCGGCACGCTGTGGCGCGCGACCGCGGCGCTCGCGGTGTTCGTCGCGGCCGCCGCCGTCGCCGAGCTTTTCCTCGGCCAGAACGTCGTCGCGCTCACCTTCGACGGCGGCGCGTTCCGCATCGCGCCTTCATTCTTCGCCGGCATCCTGCTGCGTCGCATCTTCGACGAGGAGCCTTCGCTCCTCCTCATGACGCCACGGATCTATGCGGGTTTCATCGCCGCGATCGCCGCGGTCTGCGTCATCCTCGTCGCGATGAACGCGCCATACGACGCGCTCTGGCCGCCGATGGTCGTGCTGGTCGGCGTGCTCGCGTCGCGAAGCGCCCGGGCGGGACCGGGGCTGCTGCGGGGCAGGGCGCTGGCGTGGCTCGGCGAGCTATCCTACGCGATCTATCTCACCCACGCGATCGTCCTGCAGGTCGTGTTCACGGGCGCCAAATTTTTAGGTTTGGCCGATAGCCTTCCGAATCGGGCTCTGCTCGGATGCGTCTCGGTCTTCGCCACGCTCGCGGCGGCGCAGTTCGCTTACGTGCTCGTCGAGAAGCCCGGTCGAGGCGTCATGGTGCGCCTCCTCCAGCGCAACAAACCTGAGCCCGCGCTCGCCAAGACGGAAAAACCGGGTGTCACGACATGATCTCTGACCTCAGGTCCGGGTCGGCTCCGGCCGAATTGACAGGCGACGTCTGCGTGGTCGGGACCGGACCGGCGGGCATTACGCTGGCGCTCGAGCTGTCGAAGAAAGGGCGCTCCGTCGTCCTGCTCGAGGGCGGCGGGGCGTCTTACGAGGCGGATTCGCAGAGTCTCTATCGCGGCTCCGTCATCGGTCACGACAACATCGACGTGGCGAATTCGCGGCTGCGCCAGTTCGGGGGCACCTCCGGTCACTGGACGGGCATGTGCGCGCCGCTCGACCCCCTCGATTTCGAGCCGCGGACGGACGTCGCGCATCACGGCTGGCCGATCACCCGCGAAGATCTCAACCCGTTCTACGCTCGCGCCCAGAGCTATCTCGACCTCGGGCCGTTCAAGTACGACTTCGCGGACTGGCAGGCCATGCTTCCCGGCAAGGCCCTGCCGCTCGACCCGGCGAAGGTGTTCACGGACATCTACCAGCAGAGCCCGCCGACCCGCTTCGCAGAGAAGTTCGATGAGGCGATCAAGACCGACCCGCGGATCGACTGCTGGCTTCACGCCAATCTGACGGACATCGTGCTTAAGGACGGGTCCGACGCGGTGCAGCGGGTCGTCGTCAGCACGCTCGACGGCCGCAGGACGAGCGTGAAGGCGAAGACCTTCGTCGTCGCCTGCGGCGGCATCGAGAACGCCCGCATCCTGCTCAACTGCCGCAACCAGCGGCCGGCCGGCATCGGCAATCAGAACGACCTGGTCGGCCGTTACTACACCGACCACATGACGATCGAGACCTCGACGATCCTGTTCAACGAAGGCGTCGACACGGCCATCTATCCGGAAGAGATCGACGTCGAGGGCGCGCGCCTCGCAATCGGGCTGAAGGTCAATCCGGACCTCGTCAAGCAGCTCCACCTCAACAACAATTCGGCGTTCCTCGTCGCCCAGTACGACAAGGACGTCTACAATGACGATTTCCGGAACTATGGCTGGATCGGCTTCACCACCATGGTGAAGACGTTCAGCCGCGGCCACCTGCCGGACCGCTTCGCCGAGCATTACTGCGACGTGATCGACGACTTCGGAGCGGTCGCGACCGGCGTCTACCGCCACGCGGTCCGCAAGGTCGCGCCGCCGTCGCGCGCCGCCGCGTTCAAGCTGCGCCAGGACGCCGAGCAGTCGCCGAACCCGGACAGCCGCGTGACGCTGATCGCCGACAAGGATCCTCTCGGCTTCAACCGCGTCGCGCTCGACTGGCGGGTGACGTCGGAGGATCTGCTCAAGCTCCGCCGGACGCACGAGGTGATCGGCGCCGCGATCGGGGCCGCGGGCCTCGGCCGCATGCAGCTCGGCATCTCCGAGACGCCCGACCTCGAGATGGCGTTCTCCGCCTACCACCACATGGGCACGACGCGGATGCACGCCGACCCGAAGCAGGGCGTCGTCGACGCCGATTGCCGGGTCCATTCGGTGAGCAATCTCTATATGGCGGGCAGTTCGACCTTCACGACCGGCGGCTGCGCCAACCCGACGCTGACGGTGACGACGCTCGCCATCCGCCTCGCAGACCATCTCGCTGTCGCCGTCTGAAGGAGAAGCACCCATGGGAACGCTCACCCGCCGCGCGCTTCTCGGATCCGTCGGCGCCGTCGCGTTGGGCGGCCTCGCCTATGGCGGCAGCCGCATCGGCTGCACTTTCGTGCCGCGCAACCATCCTGACTTCTTCTCGCTGCTCGACGTCGTGCCCGACGACGCGGTCGCGCGGCGCATCGGCCGGAACGCTCTGACCCTCGCAAGCATTTCCGACAATCTTCCGGCACTGTCCGCATCGCTTACCGAGCAGCCGCTGATCCGCCAGGCGATCGAGGAATCCTGCCCGACCGCCCGGATGAACCTCGTGCAGGATCAGTGCGCGCTCGATTTCGCCGAGATGAAAACCGTGGTGGTCGACGGCTGGGTGCTGTCGGAAACAGAAGCCAGCCTCTGCGCCGCGCGCGTGCTGGGCTCAGCCAGCGCATGAACCCTCCCGCGCCCGAACCGATGCCGCTCGGGCGTGGCGAGATGCTCGAGCTGACGTCGGCCCGCGGGATCGCGGCCTTGGCGGTCGTGCTCTATCACGTCGACGCCTATTGCGGCGGGGTGATCTACCGGGCGTTGCCGACCCCGTATTTCGGACCGCTCGCGGTCGACTTCTTCTTCGTGCTCAGCGGCTTCGTGATGGCCCATGTGTACGGCAGGAGCTGGGCCGAGGGGCGTTACAGCCATGCAGGCTTCCTCGTCCGCCGCTTCGCGCGGATCTGGCCGTTGCACATGGCCTGCCTGCTGCTGGTCGCGGCGATCGTCCTGGGCGGCGCGAAAGCTGGCCTCGCGCCGCAGTGGGAGCCAACCTGGAGCTCCTTCCTCGCGCACGCCGCAATGCTGCACGCGACGGGACTGTCGCCGGAAAAGGCCTGGAACCAGCCGTCATGGTCGGTGTCGGCGGAGTGGACCGCTTACCTCGCCTTTCCGCTCTACCTCATGCTAGCCAACCTCTTCCGCAGCCCAATCGCCAAGCTCGCGGCGGCGGCGGGGCTGCTCGCGGCGCTGTGGCTCTGCCTCAAGGCGCTGTTCGGCCTCGACTTCTTTACCCTGACGACATTTGGCGCGCTTCGCATCATCCCTCTGTTCTTTGCAGGGATCGTGCTGAGGCAGATCATGGGACTGGGCTATGGCCGGGCTCTCGACGTCTCGGCGCTGAACCGTCTGCTGCTCGCGGCCGTCGCCGCGCTCTATCTCGGCATGGCCTTCCAGGCGCCCTTCGCGGCGATGTGGGTGCTGCTGCTCGCGCTGCTCTATCTGCTCGCGCTGCGTTCGCAGCGCGACGCCGGCGACGTCATGCGGTCCGCCCCGATGGTTTGGTCGGGAGCGATCTCCTATGCGCTCTACCTCGTGCATGGGCCGGTGCTGATGGTCGTCTACGGCCTGGGCTCGAAGCTCGCCGGGGTCTCGAGCGATCTCGGCAAGCTGGCGCTGGGCGGGGTGGCGATCGTGATCGCCGTGACCGGCGCGGCCATCGCCCATCACCTGATCGAAGTTCCAGCCCAGCGCCTAATCCTGCGCATCGGCCATCAGGCGAAGCGACCGCAGCCGGCCGCCGAACCCGCCGCCTGACGGCTGAACTCTGGCCGCTTTGAGTTTCCTGTCGCCTTCATCCTTCGACGCTCCCGGCGCGGGAATGGCCGGATGAGCGGGCAGGGACCTTCCCCTCGGCCTTCCTCCCGCGACCCAAACGAAAAAGGGGACGCCTTGCGGCGTCCCCTGTAGGCGGCGGGCTATGGCGGGCCCGCAGGGAGGATGTGTCAGACCGAGTAGTACATGTCGTACTCGACCGGGTGCGGCGTGTGCTCGAACCGGATGACCTCCTGCATCTTCAGCTCGATGAAGCTGTCGATCTGGTCGTCGGTGAACACGCCGCCCTTCTTGAGGAACTCGCGATCCTTGTCGAGCGAGGTCAGCGCCTCGCGGAGCGAGCCGCACACGGTCGGGATCTTCCTCAGCTCCTTCGGCGGCAGGTCGTAGAGATCCTTGTCCATCGGCTGGCCGGGATCGATCTTGTTCACGATGCCGTCGAGGCCCGCCATCATCAGCGCGGAGAAGCACAGATAGGGGTTCGCCGAGGGATCGGGGAACCGCACCTCGACGCGCTTCGCCTTGGGCGATGTCGTCCACGGGATGCGGCAGGAGGCCGAGCGGTTGCGCGCGGAGTAGGCGAGCAGCACCGGCGCCTCGAAGCCCGGGACGAGACGCTTGTAGCTGTTCGTCGTCGGGTTGGTGAAGGCGTTGATGGCCTTGGCGTGCTTGATCACGCCGCCGATGTACCAGAGGCATTCCTGGCTGAGGCCGGCGTATTTGTCGCCGGCGAACAGCGGCTTGCCGTTCTTCCAGATCGACATGTGGCAATGCATGCCCGAGCCGTTGTCGCCGTAGACGGGCTTCGGCATGAAGGTCGCCGACTTGCCGTAGCTCTGCGCGACCTGGTGGATGCAGTACTTGTAGACCTGCGTGTGGTCGGCCATCAGCACGGCTTCCTCGAACTTGAGGCCGAGCTCGTGCTGGGCGGACGCCACCTCGTGATGGTGCTTCTCGACCTTCGCGCCCATGGCCGCCATCGCCGCCAGCATCTCGCCGCGCATGTCCTGCGCGCTGTCCATCGGCGGCACGGGGAAGTAGCCGCCCTTGGTGCGGATGCGGTGGCCGAGGTTGCCGGTGTCGTATTCGGCGTCGGAGTTGGTCGGCAGTTCGTCGCTGTCGACCTCGAAGCCGACCTTGTAGGGGCTGGTCGAGAACTTCACGTCGTCGAACACGAAGAACTCGGCCTCGGGGCCGAAATAGATCGTGTCGCCGATGCCGAGCGACTTGAGGTAGGCCTCGGCCTTGACCAGCGTGCCGCGCGGATCGCGCTCATAGGGCTCGTTGGTGGTCGGCTCGAGCACGTCGCAGACGACGGAGAGGGTGGTCGCCGCGAAGAACGGATCGAGGCAGGCGGTCTTCACGTCCGGCATCAGCAGCATGTCGGACTCGTTGATCGCCTTCCATCCGGCGATCGACGAGCCGTCGAACATCTGGCCTTCCGTGAAGAAATCGTCGTCGACCATCGTTATGTCGAACGTGACGTGCTGCCACTTGCCCTTCGGGTCGGTGAAGCGAAGGTCGACATACTTGACGTCATTGTCCTTGATGAACTTCATGACGTCGCTGGACGATTTTATCGCCATTGTTTTGATCCTTCTTATTGTGCGCTTCCGACGTCCGCCCCCCGCGAACGCGGTTCGGGCGGGTCAGATCGCTTCGACGCCCATCTCGCCGGTGCGGATGCGGATCGCTTCCTCTACTGGAGAGACGAAGATCTTGCCATCGCCGATGCGCCCGGTGGCGGCAGCCTTGCGGATGGCGTCGACGGCGCGTTCGACCATCTCGTCCGAGAGCACGACCTCGATCTTCACCTTGGGCAGGAAATCAACGACATATTCGGCGCCGCGATAGAGCTCGGTATGGCCTTTCTGACGGCCGAATCCCTTGGCTTCAGTGACGGTGATGCCCTGGACGCCGACCTCCTGAAGCGCTTCCTTCACCTCGTCGAGCTTGAACGGTTTGATGATCGCTTCGATTTTCTTCACGATACAGGGCCTCCTCGCGTCGTGCGGCCGTTCGGGTTTCGTCCGACGCAACCGGCCGGGACGTCGCCTCTTAGCAGCAAGCGTGCCAATGCTGTAGCCGCGTTGGAGCTATAGCGCACTCCAAGCGGTCCTAGGGTGAAGACTTCTCACCGCTGTCGGGCGATCAGCGCGTATGATGAAAATAACGGCATTATGATCACGAATTGCGCGTCAATCCTTCGGCATCGCTGCTGCAAAAGCGCGCGAAATGGGCAAATGCCTCCCGATTGCCCCGCCCACGGCCGCCGCCGATGAGCCTCGAACTTCTGACCCCCGCTGAAATGACCCGGGTCGACGCCGCCGCGCCCGCCGCGGGCGCAAGCGGGTCGGCCCTGATGGAGCGCGCGGGCGGGGCTGTGGCGGCCGAGGTCGCGAACGGCTGGCCAGACGCCCGCCGCATCCTCGTGCTTGCGGGACCCGGCAACAATGGAGGCGACGGCTTCGTCGCAGCCCGAAAACTGGCCGAAGCGGGGAGGGAGGTCCTGGTCGCCCTTCTCGGCGACCGCGAGTCCCTGAAGGGCGATGCGGCCGTGGCGGCGGCGCGCTGGACCGGCGAAACCGGCCCGCTCCCGAACGCGCCGTTCGAGGCCTGCGACCTCGTCATCGACGCCCTGTTCGGGGCAGGGCTCGGCAGACCGATCGAGGGCGCTGCGGCGGACGCGGTGTCCGCCGCCAACGCGTCCGGTCTGCCGATCGTCTCGGTCGACGTGCCGAGCGGGCTCGACGGCGCGACCGGGCGGCCGCTCGGCGACGCATGCGTCAGGGCCTCGCTCACGGTCACCTTCGTGCGGCTGAAGCCGGGCCATGTCCTGACGCCGGGCCGCTCGCTCTGTGGCCGCGTCGTCCTAGCCGACATCGGCATGCCCGAAGACGCGGTCGCCGGGATCGGCGCGAGGGCCTTCCTCAACAGGCCGGCGCTCTGGCGCGACCAGCTGCCCGCGCCCTCGATCGAGGGCCACAAATATTCCCGCGGCCATGTCGCCGTCTGGAGCGGGCCCGAGCTTTCGACCGGCGCGGCCCGGCTGTCAGCGCTCGCGGCGCTGCGCTCTGGGGCAGGGGCGGTCACCCTTCTCGGCCAGCGCGCGGCGCTGAAGGAGCATGCGGCCCACCTCACCGCCGTCATGCTGCGCGAGGCGGAGAACGACTGGGCGGAGTTCCTAACGCAGCGGCGCGTCTCGGCGGTCGTGGTCGGACCCGCCGCCGGACCGACGGAGCGCACGGCAAAGGCGTTGACGGAAGCGATCGAGGCCGGCTGCCACGTGGTGATGGACGCCGATGTATTCTCGCTGTTCGCCGGCCGTCCCGACGATCTCGCCGCTCTGATCGCGCGCGGGAGCGGGCAGGTGGCGCTCACCCCCCACGAGGGCGAGTTCGCGCGGGTGTTCGGCGTGGACAAGACGGCGTCCAAGCTCGAGCGCGCCCGGGCCGCTGCCGCACGCTCGGGGGCGACTGTGCTGCTGAAAGGCGCAGACACCGTCGTCGCCACGCCCGACGGCCGCGCGACCGTCGCCGACAACGCGCCGCCATACCTTGCGACCGCGGGCGCGGGCGACGTGCTGGCTGGGCTCTGCGCCGGTCTGCTGGCGCAAGGCGCTCCGGCCTTCGAGGCGGCCTCGGCCGCCGTCTGGCTGCATGGCGAGGCCGCGACCGCCGTCGGGCGCGGCCTGATCGCCGACGACCTGCCGGGTGCGATCCCGGAGGCGCTGAGGCGGATGGAGGAGCGGGCGGCCGGCTGACGGCGTCGCGCTGGTGCGATGTGGCGTTCGGCGCGTAAGGCTTCCGGCGCCGGGATCCGCCTGGAGACAGGCTCCCCGGCTGAGCCCGCCACGAGTCGCATAAGATATATTATGGAACTTACCCTCGGGGGCGAACCTCCGATAGGCCGCTACCGAGCTTTGAGTTGTGCGAGGACGCTCGGGAGATTGTTGATCCCCCAATGCTCGGCATAGCGTCCGTCCGCCACGCGCACGATGTCGATGACATCGATGGCGACCCGTCGGCCGGTCGGCTCCACGCCCATCAGGGCGCCGGTATGGGTGCCGGTGATCGTCTTGCGGGTCGTCACCATGTCACCCTCGGCGATCTGATCGTGAATCGTGACCGACAGTTCGCTAAGCGCGGGGCGAAGGATTGTCTGAAACGTATTCCACATGCCTTCCGGCCCTGCGTCCGCTCCGGCAGGAGCAGATCGATTGATGAACGTCGGCTCCATCAGGGCGTCAAATGCGACACGGCGCCCTTTGGCGATCACCTCTTCGTTGAATCGGCGGACCACGGCTTTGATATCTTGCAACGACACAGGCAGGCCTCCTCAGACGCTCTCGATCTTGAAGGTCATCCCGTCATAGGCCGGCTCCACGCCGGCCGGGAGCCGCGCCTTCAGCGTCGCATAGTCCATGTCGGTGTGGAGATTGGTCAGCACGGCGCGGCGGGGCTTCAGCCGTTCGATCCAATCGAGCGCCTGGGCGAGCGTGAAGTGGCTGGGATGCGGAGCCTCGCGGAGCGCGTCCACGATCCAGAGATCGAGGTTTTCAAGAGTTGAAACAGCAGCTTCCGGGATGTCGTTGACGTCAGGCGTATAGGCGACGCCATCGAAGCGGAAACCCAGCGCCCGCTCGCGGCCGTGAATGAGCGCGATGGGCAACGCCTCGATCACGCCTCCCGGACCTTCGATCGACGCGGCTTCGCCCGCGGTGAGACGGCGTTCGTTCAGGATCGGCGGATAGACGCTGCCAGGCGGGGTCTCGAACACGTAGCCGAAACGGTCGTTGAGGAACTTCGACATCTGCGCGTCGCACCAGATGTCGACGCGTCCGTGGGCGTGGATGGCGAGCGGCCGGAGATCGTCGATGCCGTGGGTGTGGTCCGCATGCTCATGCGTGTAGAGCACGCCGTCGACCCGGTCGACGCCCGCTCCGAGGAGCTGGTCGCGCAGATCCGCGCCGGTGTCCACGAGCACGCGCGTCACGCTGGCGTCGGACGTCCGCTCGACCAGGAGAGAGCAGCGTCGCCGGCGGTTCTTCGGCTCGTCGGGATCGCAGGCGCCCCAGCCGGACGCGACACGGGGCACGCCGCCGGACGAGCCGCAGCCGAGGATCGTGACGGCGAGGCTCATGCCGGAATCGCACCTTCGTAAGAGACAAGAGCATTTCTGTCGGTCTTGTTGAAAAGACGGAAGAAATTGTCTGTCGTCACATCGCGTGTCCGGGCCTCGTCCCAACCCCGCACCTTGGCCAGAACCGCTGCGGTGTTCGCGGTGTGAGCCGGCTCGTTGCGGCGGCCTCGGAACGGTTCGGGGGCGAGGTAGGGGGCGTCGGTCTCGACCAGCAGGCGATCTTCCGGCACTTCGGCTGCGATCGCGCGCAGGTCGTCGGACCGCTTGAAGGTCAGAATGCCGGAGAACGACACGTAGAGGCCCAGCGCCACGCCCCGGCGCGCGAGCTCGGCGCCCGAGGAGAAGCAGTGCAGAACGGCCGGGAAGGCCCCCTTCCCCGCCTCGTCCTCCAGGATCCCGATCATCGCCTCGTCGGCGGAACGCGCGTGAATGACGAGCGGCAACCCGGTCTCGCGGGCGGCGGCGATGTGGGCCCGGAAGCCATGCTCCTGCGCGGCGTAGTCTCCGGGATAATGGAAGTCGAGGCCCGCCTCGCCGAAGCCGACGATCTTCGGATGCTCGGCGAGCGTCACCAGCTCCTCGGTCGTGACGTCGACCTCCTCATGCGCGTTCTGCGGATGGGTTCCGACGGTGCCGAAGACGCTGGGGTAGCGCTCGACCAGCCCGAGAATCTGGTCGAAGCGGCGCACACGGGTCGAGATCGTGACCATCAGCCCGACGCCGGCGGCGTGAGCGCGCGCGACCACCGCGTCGCGTTCGGCCTCGAAGTCCGGAAAGTCGAGGTGGCAGTGGCTGTCGACGAGAGCCGTCACGCGGCCGCCTCCGGCTCGACATAGCGCGGGAAGACAGGCTCCGGCGGCGGCAGCGGCGCGCCCGGCGTCAGGCGTCCGCCAAGGCTCGCGAAGGCGCGTGCTTCTTCGGCGACGCCGAGCGCGTCGAGCAGCTTGGCGGCCGACGTCGGCATGAACGGCTGCACGAGGATCGACACGCTGCGCAGCACCTCGAGCGTCACATAGAGCACCGTCGCCATGCGCTCGGGATCGGTCTTCCGAAGCGCCCAAGGTTCGTGGTTGGCGAAATAGCGGTTGGCGTCGGCGACCACCGTCCAGATCGTGGCGAGCGCCGCGTGGAGCGCGAGATCGTCGAACGCGGCGGAGACTTTTCCGTACAGCGCGTCGGCGCTTGCGAGCAGCGCCTCGTCGGCCTCGGTGAACGCGGCGGGCGAGGGCGCCCTGCCCTCGCAGTTCTTCGCGACCATAGAAAGCGAGCGCTGCGCAAGATTGCCGAGGTCGTTCGCGAGGTCGGCGTTGATGCGGCCGACGATCGCCTCGTGGCTGTACGAGCCGTCCTGCCCGAACGGCGCCTCGCGCAGCAGGAAGTAGCGGACGGGATCGACGCCGTAGCCTTCGGCGAGCGCGAAGGGGTCGACGACGTTGCCGACCGACTTCGACATCTTCTCCCCTCGATTATAGAGGAACCCGTGCGCGAACACGCGCTTGGGCAGCGGCAGCTCGGCGGACATCAGGAAGGCGGGCCAGAACACCGTATGGAACCGGATGATGTCCTTGCCGATGACGTGGAGGTCGGCGGGCCACACCCGCTCGAACGTCGCCATGTCGGCGGGGAAGCCCGCGCCGGTGATGTAGTTCGTCAGCGCGTCGACCCAGACATACATCACGTGCCGGGCGTCGTCGGGAACCGGCACGCCCCAATCGAAGGTGGTGCGGCTGATCGAGAGGTCCGATAGGCCCCGCTTCACGAAGGCCAGGACCTCGTTCCGCCGCGCGTCCGGACCGATGAAGCCTGGCTGCTCCTCGTAGAGTTTCAGCAGCCGGTCCTGATAGGCGGAGAGGCGGAAGAAGTAGCTTTCCTCGACGACCCACTCGACCGGCGCGCCGGTCGGCGCCTTGCGGGAGCCGTCCTCGGCCAGAACCGTCTCGCTCTCGTCGAAATAGGCCTCGTCGCGGACCGAGTACCAGCCCTCGTATTTGCCGAGATAGACGTCGCCGGCCGCCTTCATCCGCCGCCAAAGCTCCTGGCTCGCGGCGTAATGGTCCTGGTCGGTCGTGCGGATGAAGCGGTCGAACGACACGCCGTAGAGTTCGTCCATCGCCTTGAAGCGCGCGGCGTTCTTCGTCGCCCATTCTAACGGCGTCACGCCTTCGCGCGCGGCCGTCTGGGACATCTTCAGCCCATGCTCGTCGGTGCCGGTGAGAAAGCGGACCTCACGGCCGTCGAGCCGGTGGAACCGCGCGACCGCGTCGGTCGCGATCGCCTCGTAGACGTGGCCGATATGCGGGACGCCGTTGGGATAGGCGATCGCGGTGGTGACGTAATAGGGCGGTCTGGCGTCCGTCATCGCGGGCTCTGGTCTCGACGGAGCTTGGCCGTCACCGGCTGGCGAGGCCGGCGAGCTGGGCGAGCGTCTCAAGGACGAAAGGCCGGCGATCGAGGTTGAACACCTCGATCTCACGGGCCGAGCGGGCGGTTTTTTCCCACAGCTCCGCAACGCGCGCAAGACGCGGCTCCCGCAATGCGGCGCCGCTGGCGACGCGCTCGTGAAGCCAGTCGCCGACAAGCGTCACGAACAGGCCGAAACGCTCCTCCCCTCCCCGCCGCGCAAGATCCTCGGCGAGCGAGTGAGCCGCCCTGACGTCGATCGCGGGAAGTCGCTCGAGCAGGCCGCCGACGATCTGACGAAGCGCCGCGCCGTCGCTCGCCAGCAGCGAGATCGCGCGCGACACGCTGCCCTCCGCAAGGTCGGCTGCGGCCGCAAGGGCTTCCGGCTCGTGCTCGTCGGCGATGTCCGGGAGGCCGGTCAGCACTCGAAGCGTCTCCGAGGCCGAAAGCGGATCCAGCCGAAGCGAGCGGCAGCGCGATCGGACCGGCGCCGGGAGCGCGCGCGGCGTCGCGCTGAGCAGCAGGAAGATGGCGCGCGCCGGCGGCTCCTCCAGCGCCTTCAGCAGGGCGTTGGCCGCCGCTCCGTTCAGGTCGTCGGCGGTGTCGACGATCGCCACCCGCCAACCGCCCTCGCCGGCCGTGGACCCGAAGAACGACACGGCGCGGCGCACGTCGTCGACGCGGATCTCGCCATAGAAGGTCTTGCGCTCGGCGTTCCAGCCGCGGCGCAGCACGAAGAGGTCGGGATGCGCCATCCGCGCGATCCGCCGAGCGGCCGGATTGTCGGGCGGGACGTACAGGTCGGTCGCGTTAGCGACCTCCGGCGACGCTGGGTTCTCATGGGCGAGCGCGAAGCGCGCGAGGCGATAGGCGAGCGTCGCCTTGCCCACGCCCACCGCCCCCGAGATCAGCCAGGCGTGGTGCATGCGGTCGGAGCGGAAGGCGTTGAGCAGGTCCTGCTCGGCGGCGCGGTGGCCGACGAGCGCGCTGGTCTCGCGCGGGTGCGGGCAGTCGTCGCGGCGGTCGGATTCGGGCAGGCCGTCGGCTTCGATCATGGCCTGATCCTATTGCAGGCTTTTCGCTTGCAGTCAGGCGCCTGCGCCCTCACGTCCAACGAGGCCGTTTCCACAATAGCAGGGCAGATCGCCATGTCCGTCAGGGCCATGAGACTTCCGGATGACGATCATCCGATCAGCATCACCCCGAATCCGAACCGAATCGTCGTCAGAGTCGGAGGCCGCGTGCTAGCCGACACGCGGAACGCGCTGTCGCTGAAGGAGGCGTCATATCCCCCCGTCCAGTACGTGCCGCGCGCCGACGTCGACATGGCGCTGCTGCAGCGCACGGACCATTCGACCTACTGCCCCTTCAAAGGCGACTGCAGCTATTTCAGCATCCCGTCGGGCGGCGATCGCGCGGTGAACGCCGTCTGGAGCTACGAGGCGCCCTATGACGCCGTCGCGGCGATCAAGGGCCACCTCGCCTTCTACCCCGACCGGGTCGAGATCACGGAGGAACCGATCGGCTGAGGGTCGTCACGCGACGGCGCGCGCGGCCTGCCCGAGGCGGTCGCGAACGTCGGCGGTCAGCTCGAGCGAGCGCAGCCGCGCGGCGGGCTCGAAGACGTGGCCCGTCACCATCAGCTCATCCGGGCGAAGCTCCGCGATGAAGTCCGCCAGGCCGCGTTGCACCGTGTCGGGCGAACCGACGAAGGAGCGGCTGAGCATCTGGCGCAGGCCCGCCTTCTCGGCCGGCGAGCAATAGGCGTCAATGTCCTCGATCGGCTTCGGCAGCAGGCCCGGCGCGCCGCGGCGGAGATTGATGAAGGCCTGCTGCTGGGATGTGAACAACCGGGCGGCCTCGGCGTCGCTGTCCGCCGCGAGCACGTTGACCGCCGCCATCGCGTAAGGCGCCGCGAGCCGCTCCGACGGTTTGAAGCGCTCGCGATAGACCGCGAAGGCGTCGACGAGGTCGGCCGGCGCGAAATGCGAGGCGAAGGCGAAGGGCAGGCCGAGCATCGCCGCGAGCTGGGCTGAGTACAGGCTCGAGCCCAGCAGCCAGACCGGCACGTCGAGTCCCGCCCCCGGCACCGCGCGCACGCCCTGCCCCGGAGCCGCAGGCTCGAAATATTCCATCAGCTCGACCACGTCCTGCGGGAAGGAGTCGGCGCCGCCCAGACCCCTGCGGAGCGCGCGCGACGTCATCATGTCCGTGCCGGGCGCCCGGCCGAGCCCGAGATCGATACGGCCGGGGTAGAGCGTGGCGAGCGTGCCGAACTGCTCGGCGATGATGAGCGGCGCATGGTTCGGCAGCATCACGCCGCCGGAGCCCACGCGGATCGTTTCGGTCGCGCCGGCGACATGGCCGATCACGACGGCGGTCGCCGCGCTCGCGATGCCCGTCATGTTGTGGTGCTCGGCGAGCCAGAAGCGCTCGTAGCCGAGACGTTCCGACGCCTTGGCGTAGGCGACCGAGTTGCGGAACGCGTCGGCCGCAGTCGAGCCTTCGGCGATCGGCGCGAGATCGAGGACGGAGAAGGGGATCATGGGACCATGCCTTTGCCGGACGAATCGACCGGCCGAGAGTGGGATGCCAGCGCCGCGCGGCGCGCCGACTTTTTCATTCCCTAGATTGGCATGCCGAGGCCTGACCGAAAGTGCGCGTGGCGCATGCATGGGGTTGCGTCGGCGAGCGGGTGGATCAGAGAGCGACGCCGATCGACCGGCCGATCGCCGAGATCGCGGCCGCCTGCACCTCTGCGGGCGTCCGGGCCGCGTCGATCACCACGGCTTTCTCGCCGAGCGTCCGCGCCTGGTCGAGATAGGATTCGCGGACGCGGGCATGGAAGGCGAGGTCGAGCCCTTCGAAGCGGCCTTCGTCGATCGCGCCGGCGTCGAGCCGCCGCTTGCTGCGTCCGATCCCGACGACCGGCTCGACGTCGAGGAACACCGTCAGGTCGGGCCAGAGATCGCCCACGGCGTCGCGATGAAGACCACGGATGAACGCCTGCGACAGGCCCCTCCCCGCGCCCTGATAGGCGATCGTCGAGCCGACATAGCGGTCGCTGACGACGATCTCGCCCTGCGCCAGCGCCGGCCTGATCACGCGCTCGACGTGCTGGACGCGCGCCGCGGTCATCAGCAGGAGTTCGGATCGGGCGTCCCAGACCGCGCCGGTCTCGGCGAGCAGGAGCCCGCGCAGCGCCTCGCCTTCGGGCGTGCCGCCCGGCTCGCGGGTCGCGGTCACCGTTCGGCCGAGCGCCCCGAGACGACCGACGATGGCGGCGATCAAGCCGCCCTTCCCCGCTCCGTCGCCGCCCTCTACGGCGATGAAGACGCCGCTCTCGGGCATCAGATCCGGGCCGCGATCTGGTCCACCCAGCCGTTGACGAGTTCGACCGCCCCGTCGAAGGCGCGGCGGCTCAGCGCGCCGACTGGGACGTCGTCGCCCGCGAGCAGCGGCGTCTCGAGCGTCAGCGTGTCGGCGCGCCAGACCCGCAGCGTGGCGACGCGGGCGCCCTTGGCGATCGGCGCCGCCAGCGGGCCGTCATAGCTCACGCGCGCCACGATCCGGGTCTGATCGCCCTTCGGCGTCAGCAGTTCGACGCGCCGGCTGGCGACCAAGGGCACGTTGAGCGTCGACCCGCCGAAGACGCGCGCCTCGGCCACGACCTCGCCCTCCGAGAACAGCTCGCGACGGTTGAACGCGTCGAAGCCCCAGTCCAGCAGCTTGCGGGCCTCCTGCGCGCGCTGTTTCGCGCTCTCGAGCCCGTTCAGCACGATGATCAACCGCCGCCCCTCGCGCTCCACTGAGCCGACGAGCCCGTATCCCGAATCCTCGGTGTAGCCCGTCTTCAGCCCGTCGGCGCCGGGATAGTCCGCGAGCAGCGGATTGCGGTTGCGCTGGGTGATCTTGTTCCAGGTGAATTCCGGCTCGGCGAAGATCTTGTAGTCCTGCGGATAGGTCTCGATCAGGTGCAGCGCGAGGCGCGCGATGTCGCGCGCGGTCATCTTCTGCGTGGGGTCCGGCAGGCCGGTGGCGTTGCGGAACGTCGAGCGCGACAGGCCGAGTTCGCGCGCCCGGGCGTTCATGAGGTCGGCGAAGGCGGGTTCGGAGCCGGCGACGGCGACGGCGAGCGTGATCGCCGCGTCAGCGCCTGACTGCACGATCAGGCCGCGCAGGAGATCGGGCAGCGGAACGTCCGAGTTGAGCTTGGCGAACATGGTCGAGCCGCGTGACGGCGCGCCTCCCCGCCGCCAGGCGTCTTCGGTGACCCTGAAGCTGTCTTCCGGTTTCAGCTGGCCCTCGCGCATCGCCTTGAAGACGAGCTCGAGCGTCATGAGCGTCGCCATGCTGGCCGGCGGCGACGGCAGGTCGGCCTGCCGCGCGAACAGGGTGGCGTCGGATTCGACGTCGTAGAGATAGGCGATGGGGGCGTCTGTCGGGCCGGCGGACGCAGCAGGCGTCGCGGCCCAGGCGGGTCCGCCCGCCCAACCGAAAAGGAGCGCTACGGCGAACGCCGCACGCGAGCGATCCCTGAAGCCCGCGATCAATGAACAGAGCATCGCTACGCCGCTCTCTACGCCCGGACGTCGAGAATAAGCCGGGAAACGGCGCGGCACAATCGAGCGCGCGCCTCGCAGGCGGCCAAGTTTGGCGGAAGGGTTAGCGGAAAGCTGAGTAGGCGCTCGCTGTCGCGCCCGGATCGCCCTGTCCGTCGGCCTGGGCGAAGGCGTTCGATCCGCCGAAGCTGTCGAAGGCCGACGAGATGCGCGAAGCGACCGCGGCGCCGCTCGGCGCTTCAGCGACCGTCTCGGCCGTCGGCTGCGCCTTAGGCTGCTTGCCGAAGTCCGGCGTCGAGCTCGCCAGCACCGGCTCCGCCATCTTCACCACGCGCTTCGAGGGCTTGGCCGCGGCGACCACTTCGCGGGCCGCCGGCTCCCTGGCCGCCACCGCGACTGGCGCGGGCTTCGATACCGAAGCGACAGCCGCAGGAACCGTCTTCGCCGGCGTCATGGGCTTCGTCAGCCCGACGGAAGCCAGCTCCGGCTCGACCGAAGCCGCCGCCTTGGGCTGCGACGCGACGGACGCGACAGCGATCGGCGCAGGGGCCGGAGCGACATGCGTCTGCACCGTCGCCCGGGCGACCGTGGCGGGAGCGGCGCTCGCCACCAGCGTCTCGCCGGCGACGCCGGCCTCGCCCGCCAGCTCGGCGTCCGTCACCGGCTTCAGCGCCGCGACCTGCACGCCTTCGGGCGCGCTCGGGCGGCCGAACTCCTGATAGGTCGCAAGCAGCTTGCGATCGTCGCGCCCGCCTGCGGGCGCCATCGCGATGTAGTCGACCTTCACGTTGCCCACTCCCGCGCCGCGAAAGCCGAGCGCGTCGGCTGTGCGGCGGGAGACGTCGATCAGCCGGCCCTTGTGGAACGGTCCGCGGTCATTCACGCGAACCACGATCGAACGGCCGTTCGTGACGTTGGTGACGCGGGCGTAGCAGGGCAGCGGCAGGGTCGGATGGGCGGCGGTGAAGCCCGCCATGTCGAAGGTCTCGCCGTTCGCGGTGCGGCGGCCCTGGAAGCCGTCGCCATACCAGGACGCGAGGCCGACGCCGACCTTTCCGGGCTTCCTCGCCTTGATCGGGACATAGGTCTTGCCGGCGACGACGTAGGGCTTGGTCACGCCGCCGGACGAAGCGACCGGAACCGCGGGAACCGGCGCCGGTTCGGCGGACGCCACCGGCGTAAGTTTCTGGGCGGAGCAGCCGGCGATCATCGCGCACCCGGCCGCGATCAGAGCGAGACGCAGGGCGGCCTTCTGAGGCGCACGCTTTATCGGATCGATCAAGGAGCTAGCGGTGGGTTCCTGATGCTTCGCATCAGATCGCTTCGCCGCAGCGTTCATTCCGGCCGTCCCCGTATTCGCCGCGGACGATGCATGCCGTGGGCCCAGGATTAAGCCCGTGGTCATGAGGCTGAAAGCCTGGAGGCTTCAGCCTGTTTCCCCCGCCGCGTGACGCACATGTGTCTGTGCGGCCACGTTCCGCTGACAAAGAGGGGGTTCAATTGAGGCAAGAATGCGGCACGTCAGCACATTCTTAACCTCGGTTAAGAGCCCGTGAGGGCGGTTCATTCGAGATCGCGGTCGCGCAGCCGACCGATCAAGCCGTCGTGCGGATCCGACCACGAAGCAAAAATTGTTTGCCGTCGAACCAAGTTCCTTGGCTTCTGGCGGACGTGTCGCCCTGAGAAAAGCATTCCCCAGTCGTTTGGCCTCATATGCCTGACGAATTCGACCGCCTTGCAGAATCCGTCAGCTCCACCTCTGGCGCGATAGTTGAGGGGAAACGCGCCCGCCTCACGGTGTTGTAAGACCGATCTCATTCCCGCTGATCGTTTGCTCAAGAGCCGCGCTGCAAAGTTCTCGAACCGGACGCGGCCGGCGCTGGCCCCCGGGGAATGCGCGAAGAAGAAATGCTGAGACGCCGTTCGCCTTGGCTGCCACGCCGTTCGAAAAGAATTCGGACTCGTTTGGACGCGGGCGGCCCAAGCGGCGTTTTGGTTGCGCGCCGGACCGCTCTGACGCAATGATCCGGCCTACGCGACGCGGAAGGGTGGCCGAGCGGTTTAAGGCAGCGGTCTTGAAAACCGCCGTGCGGGCGACCGCACCGTGGGTTCGAATCCCACCCCTTCCGCCAGTACCGCCGATTATGCGCTATGGCGCGATATTGTGCGCGATCGCGGCTCAATCGCCGTCGATTGCCGCACGGCATATCCAATCCAGACTTCGACGTTTGACTTGCGGCGACAACGGATTGGATCGACGGAAAACAGGCGAAAACGCGTTTCCGGCTTCCTAGCTTTTTAGGAAGGCGATATCGCCAGTTGTCGCTGACTGCCGGGGTTTTGCAGCAAGCTGTTAGCTGCGTGCATTCGGCACGGTGATATGAAGGGACAGGTCACTCGCTCTCAGGCAGTGCGATGACCGACATCGCCTCAAGGATGTTTTCAGGTCCGCCTTTCGGCGGCCAGATTCCCGCCGAATAGGCGGCGGTTCGTAAGGCTCCACGCTGTGCGAGGCTGTCAAATCCCCAGATATGAGTGATCCGGGGCGGCCCGTCGAGCGCATACATGTTGATCATCAGGTGCGCCGTGTAGTCCCGGGCAGGCTCGATCGCGGCTTCCCAGCCGGCGAGCGTCGGCGGAAGTCCACCCGGCTTCAGCTTGTAGGTGCGGAATTCATAGACCGCGTCAAGGGCGACAGGTTGTGCCGGCGGCAGGAAGGAGAAGGGCATGTAGCTGTCCATCTCCAACGCCGTTATCACGCCACCGGCGTTGAACGGATTGGAGCTCAATAAGGCTCGGCGCCGCTCCCGCTGCAGGGCGGCGGCGGCCTCGAAGCGGCGCAGGATCAGCATGCGGCCGAGCGGCCCCATCTCCGTGCGCCAGCACCCCAGCAGGGTGCCGTCGGCATCGGGCATCGAGATCCATTCCCGCGCGGCCTTCGCTACCTCCGCGGCGGAGAGAAGCGGAAAGGCCAGTGTCGTGAGCTCGTAGAGTTCGCGCATGGATCAGGCTTCCTGCAGAAAAGGCGAAGGGAGCCCGGGAAGATGTCCGGAGGATTCGGCCGCGAAAGCGCCGAAAAGCGGGTCCCACTCAGTGATCGTCAGGCTCTCGATAAGACCCTCGACGGCGAACGGATCCGCTGCCACCAGCGCCTCGGCCTTGGTGCGATCCGCCACGGTGAAAATCAGAAATCCGGATCGCAATGGCGTGCCGACCAAGCGGCCGGATGCGCGCAAGCTTCCCTCAGCGACGAGTTCCTTGAGATAAGCGACATGGGCGTCGAGGTGCCGGTTCCACCCATCTCCGTCTGGATGCGACATGGTTGCTATGAAGAAAGCCATTTTTGTCTTCTTTCCAGGACGTGCGGATAGGCAGGAGATAGTTTGACGGGCTTGCGCGATAAAGGGATGAAAGGTTTCATGATTTGAAATCACTGGTTTGGAATAAATGGACCGTCTCACCAGCATGGCCGTTTTTCTAAAGGCGGCGGATCTCGGCTCCTTCACAGCGGCGGGAACGGCGCTCGGCCTCTCGTCGCAGATGGTCGGCAAGCATGTTAGCTTCCTGGAGAACCGGCTGGGGACCCAACTCCTGCAGCGCTCGACCCGGCGCCAGAGCCTGACCGCGATCGGACGGACCTTCTACGAACGCTGCCGCGTGGTGCTCGCCGAGGTCGATGCGGCCGAGGCTACGGCGCGCGAATCCGGCATAACCCCGCGCGGGCGGCTGCGGGTCGGTGCGCCGGTGACCTTCGGCAGCATCGCGCTCGCACCCCTCGTAACGGACTTTCTGCGCATCCATCCCCAGGTCGAGGTCGCACTCGACCTCACCGACCGTTACGTCGATGTCGTCGGGGAAGGATATGACGCCGTCATCCGCCTCGGGCCGCTCAAGGATTCCAAGCTTACATCCCGCGCGCTCGCTCCTTATAAGCTGATCGCATGTGCCTCGCCCGGCTATCTTGCCGCCCGGGGCGCACCACGCACGCCTGCCGACCTCTCGGAGCATGACTGCCTCGGCTTCGTTTTCGCCTCCGGGCAGCCTTTCGCCGAATGGAGTTTCGACAAGCAGGGCAAGGTTTACGAGGTGCAGGTTCGCAGCCGGTTTCAGGTGAATGACGCGCGCGTGCTGCAGTCAGCCGCGCTGGACGGGCAAGGCATCATTCTCCAGGCCGATCTGATCGTGGCCGATGACTTGGCGGCAGGCAGGTTGGTGCAGGTCCTGCCCGATTATGAAACGCCCACGCGCCCCATGCATATACTGTTTGCCGCGACCCGCCCGCCGACGCAGACGCTGCGCCGTTTCATCGACCACGTTGTGGACCGTTTTGGAAAACGTTCCGGTCCCGGAAAGCATCAACCAAGCCGAGGGACATAGGACTGCCCGCAGTCTCTCCCATTCGGCTAGACACCGGCCAGGAAGGGGATCCCTACTCGCCTCCTGCGCATATCGTACTCTCTCGGCTGATCGGTAAGCGAAGCGTGGTTCCCCAAACCAGCAAGGCGATCGCGCTAAAGCCCGCTCCGAGCATCGACACGCCGAACCATCCCGCATGGGCATAGGCCATTGTCGATGAGATGGCTCCGATGGCGCTGCCGATGGAGTAGAACACCATATAGCCCCCCACGAGACGGCTGCTCGCTTCAGGATGGCGGTCGAATATGATGCTCTGATTGGTGACATGAACGGCCTGTACGGCCAGATCGAGCAGAACGACGCCGAGAAGGAGAAGGGGCAACGATGCCGGCAGCATCGCAATCAGCGCCCATGACGCCAGCAACAGCGCGAGCGACACTCCCGTAGTCCAATTCCCGAGACCGCGATCCGCGAGCCGGCCTGCGCCTGTCGCTGCAATCGCCCCTGCCATGCCGACGAGGCCGAACAAGCCGATCTGAGTATGGGAATAGGAGCATGGCGGGGTGCTGAGCGGCAGGACCAGCGCCGTCCAGAACGTGCTGAACGTTGCGAAGATCAACAGGGCAAGAAGGCCGCGAACCAACAATATCCGGTCGCGCAGAAACAGAATGGGGATCGAGCGCAGCGTGGCGGCGTAGCTGTCGGTGCTGTCCGGCGAAAGCTGGCGCGGCAGGACACGGATCAGCATTCCGACCATTGCCGCCGTCAGAATGGCCGAGGTCAGATAAACCGCGCGCCAGCCACCGAGATCGGCCAGCAATCCAGCGATGAAGCGGGCGGCAAGGATGCCGGTCACCACGCCGCTCGTCACCATGCCGACTGCCCTGCCACGCTCGGCAGGCGTTGCCAGCGTCGCGGCGAACGCCACCAGGATTTGCACTACGACGGCAAGCAGGCCCATTGCAGCCAGACTGACGAACAGGATCGCCTCTGTTCTCGCCGTCGCGACGGCGACCAAAGCAATGACCGACAAGACGCCTTGGCCGACGATCAGGCGGCGGCGGTCGATCAGATCGCCAAGCGGGACAATGAAAATCAGCCCCAGCGCGTAGCCAAGCTGCGTCAGCGTTACGACGAGACCGATCGCAGACGGTGAGATCCCGAAATCCTGCGCTATCGAATCGAGCAACGGCTGGGCGTAGTAGATACTTGCGACGCTGAGTCCGGCAGTGACGGCGAAGATCAGCGTGGTGATCCTCGATAGCCCCCTGCCTGTTTCGCGTCGCGTCCTGCTTTCGTCTCCGTGCTGCATGACGGCCCCGTTCGTGAAACTCAATCTAGTTCTATGTTAAGACCATTTGTGCGGACAAAATTCCAGTTCTATTTTGAAACCAGAATCGACGGACGGAGATCGAAGATCATGGTCAAGCGGGTCAGCCTGTGGGATGCCGGGTGTCCGGTAGCGCGCGCGCTGGACGTCATCGGCGACTGGTGGTCGCTGCTGATTATCCGCGACGCTTTCGATGGCGTTCGGCGGTTCAGCGAATTTCAGACGGGCCTCGGCATCGCCAAGGGGATGCTGGCGACGCGGCTGCGTGACTTGACCGAGCGCGGCATTCTGGAGTCCGCTCCGGCCTCGGACGGGACCGCCTATCGGGAATATGTCCTGACCGCGAAAGGGCGCGGTCTTTTCCTCGTCATGGTCGCGCTGCGTCAATGGGGCGAAGATCATCTCTACCGCCCGGACGAACCAAAATCCTCGCTGGTGGACACAGAAACCGGCATTCCCGTCGCCCGTCTGGAAATGCGCACAGAGGACGGTCGACCTATGGACTGGAACAATACGCGAGTGAAGAAAATCGAAGATCGCTGACCGGAGGCCGGCACGGCAACGGAAGCACATGCAGGAGCTCGACCCCGATCGCCGCAGCGGATAAAGGACCAATGAGCGCCTTAGCCGGTTTCGGGCGGCGTTAGAGGGCTATGGCGTAGACATAGTGCTCATCTTCATCGGGCGCGGCCCGCCACCTGCCCTTTCGGGCCTTGCGATTTCAGCATCTTAGCTTCCAATTTCGCTAACCTTGGGCTTGGGTTAGCAACTTCTGTTCCCGTTTCGAACGGCCCTACCGGCGAAATTGACCGCATCGCGCTCTTAGCCATGACGCCATATAGCTGAACGGGCAGACGAGATCTGACCAGATCTCGACCCGCGGTGCTCCGTCGGTTTCGGTCTACGCCTGCCCTCCCGATCAGAACGTTTCGCCCAGAAGCGATTCGGCTTTTGCCCAGAGCAGCTTCGCGCGTTCCGGATCCAGTGCGTGCGACATCGCGCCGAAACGGATGCCCGGCGCATTGTCGATCGGGGCGATCTGGCAGTCCTGCGCGTACTTGCCGCCGATGGCGTCGCCATCCGCCACGACCGCCGACCAGATGGCTGTCGCCGCGACCTGCGGAATCGTCTTGAAGGCGAAGCTCTGGCCCGACGTGCCAAGTTCGGCCGCGATCCGCTTGCCGAGCGCGGCGAGGTCGTCCGGCGAAAGGTGGCTCGCCAAGCCGGTTTGCGAAACACCGGGCATCAACGACGAGGCGCGGATCCCGCGATCGCGGTGGCGCCTGTCGAACTCGACGGCGAACAGGACGACAGCGGTCTTCGAGCCGCCATAGCTGATCCAGGGATCATAGGGGCGTCTCTCGAAGTTCGGATCCTCGATGTTGATGTCCGCCCAACGCAGCGCGTTCGACGAGACCGTGACCACGCGGCCTCCTTCGCGGATCAGGGACGCGATCCGGTTCACCAGAAGGAAATGGCCCAGAAAGTTGGTGGCGAACTGGGTCTCGAAACCGTCCTTCGTCCGCCCCTGGGGCAGCGCCATCACGCCGGCGTTGGCGATGACGCCATCGAACGTCCCGCCGTCGGCGACGAGCCCGTCGGCCGCCGCGCGCACGCTGCGGAGATCCGCCAGATCGAGTTCGATCACGGAAAAGCCTGCGCCCTGTTGCTGCGCTGCCTCTCGCACCACGCCGGTGGCGACTTCTGCCTTCGCCAAGTTGCGCGCAGCGCCGACGACGTACGCACCACGGGCCACCAAGGCACGCGCCGTCTCGACGCCCATCCCGGACGAGACGCCCGTGACGAGGTAGCGCTTGCCGCGCAGATCAACGCCCTCGAGCACCTCGTCGGTCGTCGAGGTGGCTCCGAATTGTCGTGTCATGGTCCTATCCTTCCATCCACCGCGGCTGCGGCAGCAGGCTTGCAACGATCGACGCTGATATGAAGTTCGCGACGCCTTTCTGCATGTCAGATCGGATCGACTTATTGCCTAATCCGATCACGGCGTTGCCTTGGTCACCGATCGCGCCTACAATCCTGCGATGCAGGACTTGCTCAATCGGATGACCGACCGCGTGTTGCGCCATACCGAGGGCATGCGGATGGAAACGCCGCTTCCGCACGTCGGCATCGGCGTTCTGTGGCCGCAATCCTCACCGACGCTGAACGGTTGCGGCGCCGGCGTCTGTCTGGTCCTTCAGGGCGGCAAGGAAATGATCGTCGGAAACCGCGTGCTTCGCTATGGCGCGGGTAGCTGCTTCGCGTCGCTGATCGAATTGCCGACCACGAAATCGACCTTCCAGACCGACGATGGCAGGCCTTATGTCGCGACCAGCCTCAAGCTGGACGAGGCGCTGCTGATCTCGCTCCTCACCGAACTTCCGCGAGGCGCGGCGACGAAGGCTGCTCCCAGCTTCAGTACGGCGATGGTGTCGCCAGCGCTGTTGCAGTCGTGGGATCATTATCTGGCGTTGCTGGATACGCCGGAAGACATCCCGTTTCTTGCAGCGGCGCGCGAGCGGGAGCTGCTCTATCGCCTCATCCAAAGCGATCACGGGCCGATGCTGCGTCAGATCGTGGGCGAGGAAGGCCCGCTTGCGCGGATCAGGCGCGCGATCGGATGGATACGCGAGAACTTCGACCGGCCGATCGCGGTCAAGGCGCTCGCCGAGATCGCCGGCATGAGCGTTCCATCGTTCAACCGGCATTTCCGGGCGGCCACGTCGACCAGCCCGCTCCAGTATCAGAAGACCCTGCGCTTGCAGGCGGCGCGTCGCTTCATGGCGTCAAGCCCCGACGCCACGCGAGCCGCATTCTCTGTGGGATATGAGAGCGCCTCACAGTTCAGCCGGGAATATGCCCGCCTGTTCGGACTGCCGCCCAAGCGGGACTCCAACGGAATCCGCCAACATCGCGGTTCGGTGTCGGATATCCTGATCTGACTGCGGTCGGGTAATTCTCACGGCCGCCGGAGCGCAGGTCAGAAGAGGCGTTTCACTCTTCATCGCCATCCTGCAGCCGACCGCCGCCGCAGCCCGGGCGCCTACACGGGGATAGCGCTGCGGATCACTGTTTTCGAATGAACCTGGCTTCGAACTCAGACGCGGGAACCGGCCTTCCGAGTAGATAGCCCTGCACCTCTGGGCAGTCGTTCTGTTTCAGAAAACGAAGCTGAGCTTCGGTCTCCACGCCTTCGGCGATAACCTCCATGCCAAAGCGTCGGCCAAGGTAAAGCACCGCCATCACGACGGCTTCGTCGCCCGGATTGACGTGAACGTCCCGAATGAAGGAGCGGTCGATCTTCAGGCGCGACACCGGATAGCGCTTGAGCAGGCTGAGGGAGGCGAAGCCGGTGCCGTAATCGTCGAACGCAAGCCCGACGCCGAGCTTGCGGAGATTATTGAGCAGCTTCAGCGTGCCGGCGTCATTGCGCAGCAGGACGTTCTCGACGATCTCGAGTTCAAGCGCTTCCGGAGCAAGGCCGAACTCGGCGAGTGCGTCCCGAACGTCCGTCAGAATCCGCCCGGATCGAAACTGCGCTTCGAACAGATTGACGCCGATCCGGAAGTTGGGGACCCGAGCGCGCCAGAGCGCCGCCTGCCGGCAGGCGGTGCGGAGTATCCACGCGCCGACGTCCCCTGCCGACGGTTTGTGGCTGAGCACTTCGATGAACGAAACCGGCGTCAGCAGCCCCCTTTCGGGGTGGTTCCAGCGGATGAGCGCCTCGGCTCCCGTCAGACTGCGATCCGCCGTCGAGAATTGCGGCTGGTAGAACAGCTCGAAGTCTTTGTTCTCGAACGCCCGCTTCAATTCCTGCTCGAAAGCGCGTCGGGCCAATGCCACTTCGCGAAAAGCGGGAATAAAGACCTCGTATTGTCCCTTGCCCGCGGCCTTGGCGCGATAGAGGGCCAGATCGGCGGAGCCCAGTAATTCTTCGCCTCGTCCGCCGTGCTGCGGGGCAAGAGCGACGCCTATGCTGACGCCGACGTCGATGTGCTGGCCCGCGAACTCGTAGGGTTCGGAAATCGCGGAGACCAGCCGCGCCGCAAACGCCCGCGCATAGCGCGCGTCGTTGCCGGGCAGCAGGGCGACGAACTCGTCGCCGCCGAGCCTTGCGACCATGATCGCGTCTTCGCAGGTCGCGACGAGACGCGCTGCGACGTCCCTGAGGACCGCGTCGCCCGCGGAATGACCGAGCGTATCGTTGACGTCCTTGAAGCCGTCGAGATCCAGCAGCAGCACGGTGGCCGGCCGGCCGGCGGCGAGCGTTTCATCCAGGCATTCCCGCCAGGCGCCGCGGTTCGGCAGATCCGTCAATGCATCGAGAGAAGCGAGCCGGAACAGCCGCTCCTCATTCTGGCGCCGTTCGGTGATGTCGCGAACGATGGCGCCGACGCTGGTGGTGTTCCCCTCCTGCCATGTGGACAAGGAAAACTCGGCTGGAAACTCGGCGCCGTCCTTTCGAAGCCCGGACAGTTCGATGGTCCGGTCGGCGAGCTCCATCTTCTGGCCATGCCGGAGCCGCTCGATCTCGGCCTCGTAGATGCGCATCCAGCTATTGGGGACGATGACCTCACTGGTGCGATCGATCATCTCACCGGCGGTATAGCCGAAGAGTCTTTCCGCTGACCGGTTCCAGAAGGTGACCTCGCCCTCAGCATTCGAACAGATGATCGCATCCGGCGATGTCTGGGCGATGTTTTCGAAGCGCGCCTGGCTCATCGACCGGATGTATTCCAGTCGGCGCATTTCCATGCGATCCATGATCAGCGCGGCGATGTCGGTGAGGTTTTTGCGGTCTTCCGCGGTAAAGCTCGCGCGTGGCTCGCTGTCGATCAGACAGACGGTGCCGATCTTCTCACCTGTCGGCGTCACCAGAGGCTTGCCGGCGTAAAAGCGGATGAAAGGCGGTCCCAGGACGAGGGGATTGGCGGAGAACCGTCGATCCTTGGTCGCGTCGGGAATAACCAGGATGTCGTCCTGCACGATCGCATGGGCGCAGAACGAAACTTCTCGGCTGGTTTCGCAAACGTCGAAACCGACGTGAGCCTTGAAGAACTGCCGGTCGCGTTCAAGCAATGAAACCAGAACGATGGGAACGTCAAACAGCCTGGACGCCAGCCCCGCCAACCGATCGAAATCCCCCTCGGGAGGAGTGTCCATCAGATGGTACTCGTCCAGCGCGTCCAGACGGGCTTCTTCGTTCTCCGGCAACGGATATGACATAGTCAGCTTATTTTCGTAGGCCATCCTGGTTTACTTGGTCCGTGCGCCGCCCCGCCAAGAAAGATCAACGTCCGACGCCGCAAAAGGTTTGGAAGTCGACGAAAGCGCCAACCCGTCGCCTCAGCATATTCAGAAAGGCCTTAACCATTATGCTGCGCCGGTTCGATCCGGACGCTAGCGCGCGCCGTCAGCGTGGCGCGCCCCGCCGCGCCTGGAGGACAAGCGCTCCATTGGACGTCCGCAATGAACGCGGGAGCATGTGCGGCCGCCGTAGGCTTATGGCCTCATAGGCCTATCGGCGCCGATCGTCGGCTATGGCGCCGCCGCTGCTGCGATCAAGCGTCTTGCGCCCTGAAGCATCGCAGACCCCGAGCATGCCAGTCTGTCGATGCGGCAAGCTGAACAAAAAAGCCCGGCGGGGGATCCGCCGGGCTTTCTGATTGACCGTATCGGTCAGGCGGTGAGGTTCACCAGCCGAACTTGTAGGCCACGCCGGCCATCACGCGGTTCTCGGTGTAGTCGTTCCGGGTGGACGCGCCGTTCAGCTTGAAGTTGTCCTTGCCGAAGTCGGAGTAACGATAATCGACGCGGGCGACGATGTTGTCGGTCGCAGCGTACTCGACGCCGCCGCCGACGGTCCAGCCGAGCGCGGTCTTGCTGTCCTTGCCGAAGCCGGAGGCCTTGACCTCACGGTCAGCGTAGGCGAGGCCGCCCGCGCCGTAGACCAGGAAGTGGTCGAACGCGTAGCCGATGCGGGCGCGGGTCGCGCCGGTCCAGTCGGTCGACGCCTTGGCGATGCCGGCCTTGTCGTCGATGTTCGCCCAGTTGAAGTCGGTCTCGATGCCGACGACCACGGGAGAAGCGTCGAACTGGTAGTTGTAGCCGGCGTAGCCGCCGAACACGCCGCCCTTCGGCTTCACGCGGCCGAGATTGGTGTCGCCCCAGCTGTAGCCCGCCTGCGCGCCGATATAGGCGCCCGTCCAGGTGAACGAGGAAACCGGCGCGGAGACCTGCGGAGCCGGCTCGTAGGCCGGGAGATCCGCGGCGTAGGCGGCGGATGCGAAGGCCAACGCTGCGACGGAGGCCGCGCAGACCAGAAGCTTACGTGTCATGATGAAACCCAATCAGCGATTTTCAATGCGCATCCCCCGAGACGGGTCTGCATGCTCCTAACGACCATGAGTTCGGGGCGTTCCTGTGTCGACACGGCGCCGACGACATGCGCGGAGCCGGTGAGGCTTTTGGGCAACTAATCAGACGCTCACCACTGCAAACTGAGCCTTTCTATCTCAGATTTTCGCTGTCATATGAGCGACATGATCACGACGGGCGCGAAATTCCGTGACCATTTTCGCCACGATTTGCTCAACCGGAGCGATGTCGTGGATCGCCCCCACGCCCTGCCCCGCTCCCCAGATGTCGCGCCATGCTTTGGCGGCCGATCCCAGATCCATCCGACCCTTGTCGCCCACGGACAGCGCGTCAGGATCGAACCCGGCCGCCGCGATCGAGGGCCGCAGATAGTTGCCGGCGACGCCGGTGAACAGGCTGGAATAAACGATGTCGACGGCCGCGCTGTCGATCAGCATCTGCTTGTAGCGGGGGTCGGCGTCGGCCTCGGCCGCCGCGATGAAGCGCGTGCCGACGTAAGCGAGGTCGGCGCCTGCGGCGAGCGCCGCGAACACCGCCCCGCCCGTGGCGATCGCGCCTGAGAGCGCGATCGGCCCGTCATAGAACGCGCGGACCTCCTGAAGCAGAGCAAACGGGCTGAGCGCGCCGGCGTGGCCTCCGGCGCCGGCCGCCACCAGGATCAGCCCGTCGACGCCGGCCTGCAGCGCCTTTTCGGCGTGCCGCACCGAGATGACGTCATGCAGCACGATTCCGCCCCAGCCGTGGACGCAGGCCACCACCTCGTCCGGTGGGCGGAGCGATGTGATCACAATCGGCGGTCGGCGGCGCTCGCAGACGCGCATGTCCTCGGCGAGCCGGGCGTTCGACGAGTGGACGATCTGGTTGACGGCGTAGGGCGCGACGCGACTATCCGGGTTGGCTTCCGCGAAGGCCGCGAGCTCAGCCTCGATCCGCTTTAGCCAGCGGTCCAGCAACTCCGTAGGCCGAGCGTTCAGCGCCGGGAACGACCCCACGATCCCCGCCTTGCACTGCGCGATGACCAGATCGGGCGACGAGACCATGAACATCGGCGCGCCGATCACCGGCAGCGACAGTCGGCCTTCGAGCACTGTTGGGAGAGGCATCTGGTTCGCTCGCGGGACCGGACTTACAGCCTAGGCCGCGCGGGTCCGGGCGTCGATCCGCAGGCGCAAGCCCCGGCCAACCGCCCTCGCCTACTCCGCGGCGATCACGGCCGGCGCGGCGCGCTTTGCGGCGCGGGCGGCGGTGAGCCTGGCGAAGTCCTCGCCGGCGTGGTGCGACGAGCGCGTCAGCGGGCTCGCGGAGACCATCAGGAAGCCCTTGGCGAACGCCGTCGTTTCATACGCCTTGAACTCCTCGGGCGACACGAAGCGGGCGACCGCATGGTGACGGCGGGTCGGCTGCAGGTACTGGCCAATGGTCAGGAAATCGACGTCCGCCGAGCGCAGGTCGTCCATCAGCTGAAGCACTTCGTTTCGTTGCTCGCCGAGGCCGACCATGATGCCGGACTTCGTGAACATGGACGCGTCGAGCTCCTTCACGCGCTGCAGCAGGCGAAGCGAGTGGAAATAGCGGGCGCCGGGGCGCACGGTCAGATAGAGCGACGGCACACATTCGAGATTGTGGTTGAACACATCCGGCCGCGCCTCGACGACGAGCTCGAGCGCTCCGGGCTTGCGCAGGAAATCGGGCGTCAGCACCTCGATCGTCGTCGCCGGGCTCGACGCGCGGATCGCCCGGATGACGTCCGCGAAATGGCGCGCACCGCCGTCGGCGAGGTCGTCGCGGTCGACGGACGTGATCACGACGTGGCTGAGGCCGAGCTTCGCGACGGCGTCGGCGACGCGCGACGGTTCGCCGATGTCCACGCCCTCGTCGGGCATGCCGGTCCGCACGTTGCAGAAGGCGCAGGCGCGCGTGCAGGTGTCGCCGAGAATCATGAAGGTCGCGTGCTTCTTCGACCAGCATTCCCCGATGTTGGGACAGCCGGCCTCCTCGCACACGGTGACCAGCTTGTTCGCGCGGACGATGTCCTGGGTCTCGCGGTAGACCGCCGACCCCGGCGCGCGCACGCGGATCCAGTCCGGCTTCTTCAGCGGCTCGCTTTCGGGGCGACGCGCTTTTTCCGGGTGACGGGGCCGCCGCTGGCCGGCTGTCAGGTCGAGCACGGTGACCATGAGCGCTTCGTCGGTCCCTCTCGCCGCGAGGCGGCGGACGTGAAAAGGGAGAGCCCGGCGGTTCGCCGAACTCTCCCGTTCAATCCTAAGCCATGCGGCCCGGCCCGTCGATGCGCGCGCTCAGCCGGCATGGGCGCCTTGAGCGCGGCGCAAGCCTCAGGCCGTGCGGCCGCGGATCATGCGGTAGAGGAAGATCAGCAGGCAGGCGCCGACGACGGCCACCAGGCACTGGATGATCCAGCCGCCGCTGGCGGGAATGCCGATCGCGCCGAGGATCGCGTTCATCACGATCGCCCCGACGATGCCGAGGACGATGTTCATGATCACCCCCATGTCGGACTTCATGAGCTGCTCTGCGATCCACCCGGCGATGCCGCCGAGAACGATCGCCATGAACCAACCAACACCCGTCATGCCACCTGCTCCTGCCCAAGAATTCCGTCGCGGTGAGAACTAGCGGCGGGGACGCCCGGTTCCAGTGCGGGGCAAATAAAATACGAACCCATCAGGTGTGAATGACGCGGCCATAGGCGTCGAGCACGCTCTCATGCATCATCTCGGAGAGCGTCGGATGCGGGAACACCGCATGCATCAGCTCTTCCTCGGTGGTCTCGAGGTTCATCGCGATCACGAAGCCCTGGATCAGTTCCGTCACCTCCGCTCCGACCATGTGGGCGCCGAGAAGCTCCCCGGTCTTCTCGTCGAAGATCGTCTTCACGAAGCCGTCCGGCTCACCGAGCGCGATCGCCTTGCCGTTGCCGGCGAAGGGGAAGCGTCCGACCCTGATCTTGCGGCCCTGCTCCTTCGCTCGTCTCTCCGTCAGCCCGACCGACGCGATCTGCGGCTGGCAGTAGGTGCAGCCGGGGATTTTCGCCTTGTCCATGGCGTGGACCGGCAGCCCCTTGATGCCCTCGACGCAGATCACGCCCTCATGCTCGGCCTTGTGGGCGAGCATGGGCGGCCCCGCGACGTCGCCGATCGCATAGATCCCCTTGACGCTGGTGCGGCCGAGACCGTCGGCGACGACGCAGCCGCGCTCGGTCTCCACGCCGAGCGCCTCGAGGCCGAGATTTTCGACGTTGCCGACCACGCCGACCGCCGAGATCACCCGGTCCGCCTTGATCTTCTCTGTCTTGCCGTCTCCGGTCTCGATCGTGGCGGTGACGTCGTCCTTGCCCTTGTCCAGCTTGGTGACCTTGGCGCCCGTCAGGATGCGGATCCCCTGCTTTTCGAACCTTTTACGGGCGTGGGCCGCGACCTCTTCGTCCTCGACCGGCAGGATCTGCGGCAGCACCTCCACCACGGTCACATCCGCGCCCATCGTCCGGTAGAAACTCGCGAACTCGATGCCGATCGCGCCGGAGCCGACGACGAGCAGCGACTTCGGCATGGTTTCCGGGACCATCGCCTCGAAATAGGTCCAGACCAGCTTCCTGTCGGGCTCCAGCCCCGGCAGCACGCGTGGCCGGGCGCCGGTCGAGATGATGATGTTCTTCGCCGCGTACACTCCCTCGCCGAGCGCGCCCTTCGGCGCCGGCGCGGGCGGCCCCTGAACGGATTTCTTAGGAGCCACGACCTTCACCTCGCCGGCCTTGGTGATCGTCGCCTCGCCCCAGATGACGTCGACCTTGTTCTTCTTCATGAGGAAGCCGACGCCGCCGTTGAGCTGGGCGGAGACGCCGCGCGAGCGTTTGACGACCGCGCCCATGTCGAAGCCGACCTTTTCGGCGGTCAGGCCATAGACGTCCGGATGCTGGAAGTAGTGGTAAACCTCGGCCGAGCGCAGCAGCGCCTTGGTCGGGATGCAGCCCCAGTTCAGGCAGATGCCGCCGAGATGCTCGCGCTCCACGACCGCGGTCCGAAAACCGAGCTGCGCCGAGCGGATCGCCGCGACATAGCCGCCGGGACCGCCGCCGATGATGAGGACGTCGTAGGGGTCAGCCATGGTCTAGAGCGCCATCCGTCGCTGTGATTGGGGGGCGTCGCCGAGCGCCTGCGCGGCCATCGCGACGCAGGCCTGGAAGACGGCGAGGTCGCCCAGAGGGAGCGGTCGCCCGTCAGGCGGCGAGACGAAGCCGCCCAGGGCCTCCGTCAGCATGAGATTGTCGAACCCGCCGAAGTCCTCGATCGCCATGCCGTCCGGCGTGGCGCGCTCTGAGTAGGAACGCGGCTCGTTCGAATAGGCGAAGACCGGCTTGCCGATCGCGAAGGCGGCGCCGACCTCGAAGGCGGTGCCGACATCGGCGCTGACGCCGCGGAACGGCGTGAGGTTCGCCAGCACGAGGTCGCAGGATCGGATCAGCCCGATGTTGGCGGCGAAGATCCGCCGCGCGGCCGCCCCGCCCTCGCCGACCACGGAATCGTCGATGGGATAAAGCCCCTCGAACCGGTGAGCCCGGCAGATCGCCTTCTTGCGCGCGCCGATCTCGACGGCGTCGGGCAGGAAGACCTCGGGTCCGGCGAGATAGGCCTTCATGGCGTCACGCGTACTGCGCCACGCCGTCGCCGAACGACCAGTTCTCCTTCGGCACGTCGATCAGATTGATCAGCACGTTGCGCGGCTCGACGCCGGCGCCGGATTCGAGGTTGTCGGCGATCGCCTTGTAGAGCGCCTGTTTCTGCTCGACGGTGCGGGTGTTGTTCGCGGTGATCTGCACGATCACCAGCCGGTCGTCGCGGGCGATGTCGAGATAGCTCGGATCGTAGATGAAGGTCGCCGCGTCGTGCTCGTGGATCAGCACGAAGTTGTCCTTCTCCGGGATCTTGAACGCCTCGCGCAGCGCCTCGTAGACCCCGGTCGCAAGCGCCTGCTTGTAGATGTCGGTTTCGCCGGTGCGGATCGAGATGCGGACGAGGGGCATTGTTCGCCTCTTGGTTTGGATTTCGGACCGGCGTCACGCCAGCATGGAGATCGGTTTTTCGATCAGCTTCTTGATCTCCGCGATCAGTGTGGCGCCCAGCGCGCCGTCGACCGCGCGGTGGTCGCAGGTGAGCGTCAGACTCATCACGGTCGCGATCTTGATGTCCGAGCCCTTCACGACCGGCCGCTTCTCGCCGCCGCCGACCGCGAGGATCGTCGAATGAGGCGGGTTGATAACGGCGGTGAAGTCCTTCACCCCGTACATGCCGAGGTTTGAGACCGCCGTCGTGCCGCCCTGATACTCTTCGGGCTTGAGCTTGCGGTCGCGGGCGCGGGCCGCGAGGTCCTTCATCTCGAGGGCGATGGCCGAGAGCGTCTTGCTCTCGACCGCGCGGATGATCGGCGTGATGAGCCCGTTGTTCGGCAACGCCACCGCGACGCCGACGTCGGCGTGCTTGTGGCGGAGCATCGCGCCTTCGGTCCAGGTGACGTTGGCGGCGGGAACGCGCGCCAGCGCGACCCCGAGCGCCTTCACCACGATGTCGTTCACCGACACCTTCCAGGCGGGTTTGCCGTCCTTCTCCGGCGCCGCGGCGTTCACCTGCTCGCGCAGACTGAGCAGATCGTCGATCACGCAGTCCGCGGTGACGTAGAACTGGGGCACGGTCTGCCGCGCCTCCGTCATCCGGCGCGCGATGGTCTTGCGCATGCCGTCGTGCGGGATCTCCTCGAACGAGCCTTCGGGGAAAAGCTTTCTGAGCGCTTCGTCCGAGGCTCCGGCGGGCGCTGCTGCGGGCGCAGCCGTCTTCGCGCCGCCCGAGGCCCTGGCTGCGTCGACGTCCGCCTTGACGATGCGGCCGTGGGGACCGGAGCCCGAGATCGCGTTCAGCTCGATCCCGGCCTCCTTTGCGAGCCGGCGGGCGAGCGGCGAGGCGAAGACGCGCTCGCCCTTGTCGTGCCCGTTCGCGGAGGGTTTTCCCTCGGGCTTCGGCGCCGCATCGCGCTTCGCCTCGCTCGGACGCGGCGCGGGCTTTTCAGCCTTCGGCTCTTCCCCGGGTTCATCCTTGGGCCCGTCCGCCTTGGCGGGCGCCGGCGCAGCCTTGGCCTTCGGCGCCCCGTCGAGAGCGCTCTTGTCCTCGCCCTCCTCCAGAAGGATCGCGATCAGCTCGTTCACGGGCACGTCCGCCGTGCCTTCCGGCACGACGATCTTGCCGACCGTGCCCTCGTCGACCGCCTCGACCTCCATGGTCGCCTTGTCGGTCTCGATCTCGGCGAGGACGTCGCCGGACTTGACGGCGTCGCCCTCCTTCACGAGCCACTTGGCGAGGTTCCCCTTCTCCATCGTGGGGGAAAGCGCGGGCATCAGGATGTTCGTGGGCATGGGCGCTGACCTATTGAACCGCTTGAAGCGAACCGTCGTCGTCGGTCGGTTTGTCCCACTCGGCGTCGAGCATGTCCTTCATCGCGGAGAGCGCGTGCTCCTCGGAGCAGACGCCTTCCGTCTCGAAGACCCGGGCCGCGTGTCGCGCGATATCCGTCAGCAGAATCCCCCAGACGCCGGGATCGTCGAAGCCCCGCTGGAGGGAGACCTGCAGACCGTTGTCGATGACCCAGGCGCGCAGCACCTCGGCCGCGGCCTTGGCGTTATGGGCCTCGGGCGGGATGGCGAGCTGCCGAGGTCCGGCTTTCGTGGCGCTCATCGGTAGCATACCGCCCGCGCCGCCTCGACGACGTCGGCGACGCTCGGCAGCGCGAGCTTCTCGAGGTTGGCGGCGTAAGGCATCGGCACGTCCTTGCCGGACACGCGCGTGACCGGCGCGTCCAGCCAGTCGAAAGCGCGCTCCATGACGCGCGCCGCGATCTCGGCGCCGACTCCGGACTGCGCCCAGCCCTCCTCGACCGTCACGCAGCGGCCGGTCTTCTTGACCGACTCGATGATCGTGTCGGTGTCCATCGGACGGATGGTGCGCAGGTCGATCACCTCGGCCTCGACGCCGTCCTTCGCGAGCTCTTCCGCCGCCTTCAGCGCGTAGCTCACGCCGATCGACCAAGCGACGATCGTCACGTCCTTGCCTGGCCGGGCGATCCTGGCCTTCCCGATCGGCACGACGTAGTCATCGAGCTTCGGCACCGGAAAGGTCTGGCCGTAGAGGATTTCGTTCTCGAGGAAGACGACCGTGTTGTTGTCGCGGATCGCGGCCTTCAGCAGGCCCTTGAAGTCGGCCGCCGTGTAGGGCGCGACCACTGTCAGGCCCGGCACGTTCGAATACCAGGCGGTATAGTCCTGGCTGTGCTGGGCGGCGACACGGGCCGCGGCGCCGTTCGGACCGCGGAACACGATCGAGCAGCCCATCTGCCCGCCGGACATGTAGAGCGTCTTCGCGGCGGAATTGATGATCTGGTCGATCGCCTGCATGGCGAAGTTGAAGGTCATGAATTCGACGATCGGCTTCAGGCCGGCGAGCGCGGCGCCGACGCCGACGCCCGCGAACCCGTGCTCGGTGATCGGCGTGTCGACGACGCGCGCTGCGCCGAACTCCTCGAGAAGCCCCTGGCTGACCTTGTAGGCGCCCTGATACTCCGCGACCTCCTCGCCCATGAGGAAGACGCGGTCGTCGGCGCGCATCTCCTCGGCCATGGCGTCGCGCAGCGCCTCGCGCACCGTCTGCTGGATCATCTCCGTGCCTTCCGGCACGTCGGGCTCCGGAAGCGCTTCGGGCTTCGGAGGAGCGGCGACGGTCGAGCCGGTCGCCTTGGCCTCCTGCGGGGGCTGCTTGCCGCCCGAGGAATCCTTTTTCGCGCCCTCCTCGGCGGATTTCTCCGCGGCGTCTCCGCCGGACTGCGGTTCGTCCGCCGGCTCGGCGTCGGGCTTCGCCTGCTTTTCGCCGCCCTTCGCCGCGCCGTTCTTCAGCGCGCTTTGATCCTCTCCTTCGCCCAGGATCAGCGCGATCGGCGTGTTGACCTTCACGTCGTCGGAGCCTTCCTCGATCAGGATCTTCCCGAGCGTGCCCTCGTCGACCGCCTCGACCTCCATCGTCGCCTTGTCGGTCTCGATCTCGGCGATGACGTCGCCGGACTTCACCGGGTCGCCCTCCTTCTTCAGCCACTTGGCGAGCTTGCCCGCCTCCATGGTCGGCGACAGCGCCGGCATGAGGACTTCGATCGGCATGGGGGACGTCCCTCTTTCTGCAGGCTTCTTGTAGGTCCCGGGAACGCGCCGGAACAGTCGCTTGAACCCCGGGCGCGTCGGATGCGCCCCTCAGGCCTCAGCGCAGGATGTCGGTCCAGAGCTCGGACGGATCCGGCTCTTCGTCGTTGGTCGCGAAGTCCGCGGCTGCGCTGACGAGTTCGCGGACGTCCTTGTCGACAGCCTTGAGGTCGTCCTCGCTCGCCCACTTGTTCTCGATCAGACGCTTGCGCACCTGCTCGATCGGGTCATGCGTGTCACGCATCTTCTGGACCTCGTCCTTCGACCGGTATTTGGCCGGGTCCGACATCGAGTGCCCGCGATAGCGGTAGGTCACCATCTCGAGGATGTACGGCCCCTCCCCGCGCCGGGCATAGGCGATCGCGCGCTCGCCTGCGGCGTGCACGGCGCGCACGTCCATGCCGTCGACCTGCTCGCCCGGAATGTCGAAGCTCGCGCCACGGTGGGAGAGGTTGGTCGTGGAGGACGCCCGCTCCACCGACGTGCCCATGCCGTATTTGTTGTTCTCGATGACGTAGACCACGGGAAGCTTCCACAGCTTCGCCATGTTGAAGCTCTCGTAAACCTGGCCCTGGTTGGACGCGCCGTCGCCGAAATAGACCAGAGCGACCTTGCCGTTCTTCTTGTACTTGTTGGCGAAGCCGAGGCCCGTGCCGAGCGACACCTGCGCGCCGACGATGCCATGGCCGCCATAGAACTGCTTCTCGACGCTGAACATGTGCATCGAGCCGCCCTTGCCCTTGGAGTAGCCGCCCCGGCGCCCCGTAAGCTCGGCCATCACGCCCTTCGGGTCCATCTCGCAGGCGAGCATGTGGCCGTGATCGCGGTAGCCGGTGATGATCTGGTCGCCCGGCTCAACCGCCATCTGCATACCGATGACGACCGCCTCCTGGCCGATATAGAGGTGGCAGAAACCGCCGATCAGCCCCATTCCGTAGAGCTGGCCCGCCTTCTCCTCGAAGCGGCGGATCAGCAGCATCTCGCGATGCGCGTGGAGCTCCTGCTCCTTGGAGAACGTCAGGCCGCCGGATGTCGCGGCGTCGCCGTCCGAAGCCTTCTTCGGCGAAGACGCCTGGCGCGCGCGTTGAGGCTGCGCGGATTTCGAGCCGGCGGTCTTGGCGGCGCGTTTCGACGGCTCTTTCTTGGCGGCTGTGGCTGCCATGTCGATCCCTGGCTTGTTTCCGGCAGTTTCTTATTGCGAAGCTAGCGCGGAGCCACGGCGAAGGCGAGACGCGGCGGCCGCGCGGCCGCTTCACCGTCAGGTGTGCCAGAGATAAGACGAAAGTCGCAAGCCCTTGCGCGGGTTTTTCGCGCGAAGCGCTCAGCGCGTCGTGATCACCCGATCATCGGGATTGATCCAGCCCAGGTCCGCGCGGGCCTGCTCGTCCAGCAGGTCGGGGTCGAGGCGGTCGGTGCTGAGCAGGTCGATCCGGTGCTCGATCGCCGCGCGCTCGGCTTTCAGCGCGTCCAGCTTGGCGCTGAGCGCGGCGATCTCGATCTCGGTGGTGCGGCTCGCGACGAGACCATGCGCGCCGACATAGGCCTGCTGGCCGAAATAGCTCACCGCGCCTGCGGCGATGATCCAGAGGGCGAGCTGAGCGGCGGCCATGCGCCATTTGGTGCGGACGATCATGGGTCTCAACATGGCCTACGCATGGTTACGCAAGCGTTTACGAGGCGCGGCGCAGCTTCTCGCGGACGGACGCGGTGAAGCGCGTGAACCGGGCGTCCGCCCGCTCCATGGAGCGGTTCGACGACGCTTCGCCGGAATCGCCCTGATCCTCGATCCGAAGCCCCGCCCGCACCACCTTGCCGTCGTCCACGCCGCGCACGATGAGGGTGGCGGGTCCGAAATCCGCGACGTCGCCCAACGCCGGCTCGTTCTCGAACCGGCTCGCGAAGATGTCCGCGACGGTGCGCTGGCGATCCTCCGGCGCGACATCGAGACCGTAGAGCTGGGCCAGCATCGCAAGCGCGGTGTCGCCGCGGAGGGGAAATTCTCCGAGCGCGGGGCGCGCCCTCCCCGACTCGCTTGCGGCGAACAGGCCGTCGAGCTGGGCGACGCGCTCGGGCGCGGCGAGAAAATAGGCGTAGTCGCCGGCCTTCAACGCCCCCGCGTCGCCGGGGTCGAGGATCTGGTCGTCGCGCACCACCATGATCGAGCGAGCCCAGCGCGGAATCGAATCGCGGGCGAGGATCGGACAGTTGGGCGTCACGGCGTAGCCGACCATCTCCTGGGCGAGCTGGCCCGGAAGGTCGATCTCGACGCGGTGGACGGCGCGAGCGGTGCGGCGGACGGCGAGGTTGAGGCGCTTGGCGAGCGGCGTGATCGTCCACCCCTGCACGATCAGCGAGACGATCACCACGACGAAGGCGACGTTGAAATAGATCTGGGCGTTCGGAGCCTGGGCGAGCGTCGGGATCGCGGCGAGGAAGATCGAGACCGCGCCGCGCAGGCCGACCCAGCCGACGAACGCCGTCTCCTTGAGCGAGAAGCCGAACGGGAGCAGGCAGGCCGCGACGGCCAGCGGCCGCCCGACGAAGATCAGCAGCGCCGCGATCGCGAGCGACGGCAGCAGCGACGACATCAGCTGCGACGGCGTGACCAGCATGCCCAGCACGATGAACATCACGATCTGGCAAAGCCATGTCACCGTGTCGTGGAACGCGATGATGCTGGGGAGCGCGCGGACCTGCTTGTTCCCGACCACGATTCCCGCGAGGTAGACGGCGAGAAAGCCCGATCCGTGCATGACCGCCGCGAGCGAGAACAGCGCAACGACGAAGGCGATCACGAACAGCGGATGAAGGCCTGACGGCAGGTCGACCCGGTTCAGCACGAAGGCGAGCGCGAAGCCGCCTGCGACGCCCGCCGCTCCGCCGATCACCGCCTCCTGCAGGAAATGGCCGATGATCGAGAGGCCGGCCCCCTCGCCCGGCGACGCGACGAGCCCGACCAGCATGACGGTCAGGAACACCGCGACCGGATCGTTGGTGCTCGATTCGATCTCGAGGGTCGCGTTCACCCGCCGCTGAAGCTGCATGCCGCTGGAGCGGATGAGGAAGAACACCGCCGCGGCGTCCGTCGAGGCGATCGTCGCGCCGACCAGCAATCCCTCGAGCCACTGCAGCTGGAGCGCCCAGGCCGCGAACAGCCCGACGATCCCGCCTGTCAGCAGCACGCCGACGGTCGCGAGCATGACGGCCGGCGCGAGCGCGCCGACCACATGCGACAGCCGCGTCCGCAACCCGCCGTCGAACAGGATGATGGCGAGCGAGATCGAGCCGATGAGGTAGGTCAGCCGGTAGTTGTCGAAGGCGACGCCGCCGGGCCCGTCCTGTCCGGTCAGCATGCCGATGACGAGGAACACCAGCAGCAGCGGAGCGCCGAAGCGCGATGCGACAAGCGACGAAAGGATGCCGACCAGCATCAACGCCGCGCCGAACAGCAGGATCGCGTTGACGATCGCGATGTTGTCCATGTCCACCCGGTATGCGGCGGCCACGGCCCGTCGGGCGCCTGCGCGATCCGCGGGCGTCTTCCGAGCGCCGAAGCCTCAGATTGGAGGCCGGAATTTCACACGAGGAATGGCGCCATATCAAGGCGTGCATCGCCTGAGCGCGCCGATAGCTCCGCGCCGGGCGCCTTTTGGCGCGAGGCCGGCCGGGACCCGCGTCAGCTTCTGGGGAACTCCAGTCCCATCTCCCGATAGCGCTCGGGGTCGTCGCTCCAGTTCTCGCGGACCTTCACGAACAGGAAGAGGTGCACCACCGTGTCGGCGATCTCCGAGATCTCCTTACGGGCCTCGGTCGAGATCTGCTTGATGGTCTGGCCGCCCTTGCCGATCACGATGCGCTTCTGGGTCTCGCGCTCGACGAAGATCGTCTGCTCGATGCGCACCGAGCCGTCGTCGCGGGCCTCCCACTTCTCGGTCTCGACGGTGGACGCATAAGGCAGTTCGTCGTGCAGCCGCGCGAACAGCTTTTCGCGGGTGATCTCTGCCGCCAGCGCGCGGAGCGGCAGGTCGGAGACGTCGTCGGCCGGATAGAGCCAGGGACCGACCGGCATCTCGTCGGCCAGGAAGGTGGTGACGTCCTTCACGCCGTCGCCGTTCAGCGCCGAGATCATGAAGATGCGCTGGAACGAGACCCGCGCCGAGGCCTCCTGGGCGAGCGCCAGCAGAGCGTCGCGGCGGATTAGATCGATCTTGTTCAGCAGCAGGATCTTGCGGCGCGGATTCTCGGCCAGGCGGTCGAGGATCGCGAGGTTTGAATCGTCGAGGCCTTTCCGCGCGTCGATCAACAGCGCGATGACGTCGGCGTCGGCGGCCCCGCCCCAGGCGGTCGAGACCATCGCGCGATCGAGCCTGCGTTTCGGCGCGAAGATGCCCGGCGTGTCGACGAACACGATCTGCGCGCCCTTCTCGATCACCAGCCCGCGCACCAGGGCGCGCGTGGTCTGCACCTTGTGGCTGACGATCGAGACCTTGGTCCCGACCAGCGCGTTGACCAGCGTCGACTTGCCCGCGTTCGGCGCGCCGACGAGGGCGACGAAACCACAGCGCTTCTCGCCTTCGTGGCCGTCTTCGATGTCACCGGTCATTCGCCATCTCCTGCGGCGAGGCCTTCACGAGCCAGCAACTCGAGCGCAGCCGCCTGTTCAGCGATGCGTTTCGAGGCGCCGTCGCCTTCGGCCTCTCCGAATCCTTCGACCGTCACGGAGACGCGAAAATGCGGATTGTGATCCGGTCCCGAACGCGAGACCTCACGATAGCACGGCGTGGCCAGTCCGCGGCCCTGCGCCCATTCCTGCAGCTCGGTCTTCGGATCGCGCAGCGGTCGGCGCGGCGCCAGCATGCGGGCCCGCCAGAACCGGTCGACAAGTTTGAAGGCGGCGTCGAACCCGCCGTCCTGATAGACGGCGCCGATCACCGATTCGCAGATGTCGGACAGGATCGCGGTCTTCTTCCGTCCGCCCGAGCTGGCTTCGCCCGCGCCAAGCCGGATGTGGGGCGCAAGATCCATCGCCTCCGCGACCTCGGCGCAGGCCTCGGCGCGGACGAGTTCGGCAAGGCGCCGCGACAGCTCGCCTTCCGTCGCCTTCGGGAAGGTCTCGATCAGCATCGACGAGATCGCCAAGCCGAGCACCCGGTCGCCAAGAAACTCCAGCCGCTGATAGCTGCCGAGCCGGCCCTCCGCCGAGGTCGCCGCGCTGATATGCGTGAGCGCGCGGTCGAGAAGAGTCCTGTCCGCGAACGCGTGACCGAGCCGCGCCTCGACCTCCGCGTACGCGACTGAGCGGCGTTTCATTCGAGCAGCGTGCCAATCCGCGACCAGCGCACCGTCCACGGCCATTTCCAGATCGCCCAGGCGTGCTCGCCCCGATCGACGGAGAAGAACAGCATTTCGGCCCGGCCGACGAGGTTCTCGACCGGCACGTAGCCGACAGCGGACTGCACGCGGCTGTCGGTCGAGTTGTCGCGGTTGTCGCCCATCATGAACAGGTGCCCCTCGGGGACCTGATAAACAGGCGTGTTGTCGAGGAAGCCGTTGGGGTCCATGTCGAGGACCTCGTAGGAGCGGCCGTTGTCGAGCGTCTCCTTGTAGCGAGGAATATGGCGCGCGGCGCCGCCTTCGCCGTCGACGTAGTCGTTCGGCAGGCGGACCTTCGGCACCGCCTTCTCGTTGATGTAGAGGACGCCGTCGATCATCTGGATGCGGTCGCCCGGCAGGCCGATGACGCGCTTGATGTAATCGGTCCAGCCGTCCTGCGGGACCCAGACCTTGAACACCGCGATGTCGCCGCGCTTCGGCAGGGCGCCGAGCACGCGGCCCGAGAAGATCGGAGGGCTGAAGGGAAGCGAATGGTGGCTGTAGCCGTAGGCGAACTTGTCGACGAACAGGTAGTCGCCGACGAGCAGCGTGTCCTCCATCGAACCGGACGGGATGTTGAAGGGCTGGAAGACCAGCGTACGGATCACGACGGCGATCAGCAGCGCCTGGACGCAGATCTTGATGATCTCGACCACGCCGCCTTCGGAGCCCTGCTTCTTTTCCGTCGTCACGCTCATGGCCGTCCTGTCCAAATCCCGCGCCGGCCAAGCCTCGCGTCGGCGCGTGATAGACCCGGCGGGGGCCCCTTGCAAACGAGGCGTCCCGCCGCGCCGCTCACGCTTTCGGCGACGCGCTGATGACGACGACGGCCGCGGCGAGCGGCTCTTCGTCCGTGAGCGTCAGATCGATGCGGGCTTCGTAGCCGTCCGGCGTCATCTTATCGAGATGGGCCTTGGCGCCCCCAGTCAGGGCGAGGGTCGGGCGCCCCGAGGGCAGGTTCACCACGCCCATGTCGCGCCAGAACGTGCCGTTTCGGAAACCTGTGCCGAGCGCCTTGGCGCAGGCCTCCTTGGCCGCGAAGCGCTTGGCGAGCGTCGCCGCCGGAGCGCCCTTGGCGAAGGCGCGGCGCCGCTCGACGTCGGTGAAGACGCGATCGAGGAAGCGGTCGCCGAACCGCTCCAGCGTGCGCTCGATCCGGCGGATGTCGCAGAGATCGTTACCAATGCCGAGAATCATGCCGCCGCCTTCCGCCGGCCGCGCGCCATCGCGGCCTTCATGAGGGCGATGGTCTCCGGCAAGCCGACGGACAGCGCCTCGCCGATCAGGAAATGGCCAATGTTTAGCTCCGCGATCTCCGGCAGGGCGGCGATGGTCTCCGCGCCGCCGTAGTCGAGCCCGTGGCCGGCGTGAACCTCGAGTCCGAGGCCAGCCGCGAGCGTGGCCCCGGCCCTGAGCCGCGCGAACTCGCGGGCCGCGCGCTCGGTCTGACCGGTGGCCAGCGCCTCGCACCACGAGCCGGTGTGAAGCTCGACGATCGCCGCCCCCATCAGCGCCGCGTGCTCCAGCGCCTCCTCGTCGGGCTCGACGAACAGCGAGACACGAACGCCCGCCGCGCCGAGCTCCTTCACGATCGGCGCGACCTGCGCCTTGTTGCCCACGACGTCGAGGCCGCCCTCGGTGGTGCGCTCCTCGCGCTTCTCGGGCACGAGGCAGGAGGCGTGCGGCTTCACCTTGAGCGCGATCGCGAGCATCTCGGGGGTCGCCGCCATCTCGAGGTTCAGCGGCAGGCCGACCTCGGCCCTGATACGGTCGATGTCGGCGTCGCGGATGTGGCGGCGATCCTCGCGCAGATGCGCGGTGATCCCGTCGGCGCCCGCCTGCGCCGCGATGAGCGCAAGCGTCGTCGGGTCGGGATGCGCGCCGCCCCGCGCGTTTCTGACGGTTGCGACGTGGTCGATGTTCACGCCGAGCCTGATGTGTTCCGCCATGCCGTTCCGCTTTTCTACTTCGGTCGTTATGCGCTCAATCTCAGTATCGGGCGCGGGTCTTCACCTCTCCCCGGCGGGGGACAGGCGAAGACCCGCGCCCGCGTGACCTCTCCAAACTCGTCTTTCTATCCGTTGACGCGCTCGACGTTGCTGACGACGGGCGCCTGCCGCAGGTCCGCGATGATCGCGCCGAGGTGCTTGGCGTCGAACACGCCGAGATCGAAGAAGATGTCGTGGAAATCCGGCGAGCGCGAGATCATGCTGACGTCGTCGATGTTCGCCTCGTAGTTGCTGATGATGTTCGTGATGAGCGCGAGCGAGCCCGGCTCGTTGATCGACGTCACCGTGATCCGTACGGGAAAGCGCTCGCGCTTCGACAGGTCGAGGTCCCAACGCACGTCGAGCCAGCGTTCCGGGTGGTCGTCGAAGTCCTTCAGCGCAGGCGACTGGATCGGGTAGATCGTGATCCCCTGCCCTGGATCAAGGATCCCCACGATGCGGTCCCCAGGCACGGCGCCGCCGTTCGGCGCGAAGCGGACCGGCAGGTCGCCGCGCAGACCGCGGATCGGAAGCGAAGGCCCCTGCCCGTCGGCGGGCTCGACGCCGGGCGCCTTGAAGCGCAGCGCGCCGGCGTGCTCCAGGCCGAACCAGCCATCGGCGGGGGCCGGCACCCCGAGCGACGTCTTCGGCCGCTCGTCCTTCACGTCGGGATAGACCGCGCGCACCACGTCGATCGAGTGCATTTCGCCGCGTCCGACGGCCGCGAGCACGTCCTCGACGGAGACGCGGGCGAGGCGGTGGAGCGAGGCCTTCAGCCGATCCTCGGCGAACGGCTTGCCTGAGCGCTCGAAGGCGCGCTGCACGATCTGGCGGCCCAGCCCGGCATATTGCGCGCGCACCGCGGAGCGCGTCGCGCGCCTGATCGCGGAGCGCGCCTTGCCGGTCACGACCAGGGCCTCCCAGGCGGCCGGAGGCGTCTGCGCCTCGGAGCGGATGATCTCGACCTCGTCGCCGTTCGTCAGCGGCTTGACCAACGACTCCGAGTGGCCGTTGATCTTCGCGCCGACGCATTCGTTGCCGACATTGGTGTGCACGGCGTAGGCGAAGTCGATCGGTGTCGCGCCGCGGGGCAGCGCGATCAGGCGCCCCTTGGGCGTGAAGCAGAACACCTGGTCGTTGAACAGCTCGAGCTTGGTGTGCTCGAGGAACTCCTCCGGGTTGTCGCCCTCCGCCAGCAGCTCGACGGTCCGCCGCAGCCAGCCATAGGCGCGGCTTTCGCGCGCCAGCCCGTCATTGTCGCCGCTGAGGCCGTCCTTGTAGAGCGCATGCGCGGCGATGCCGTATTCGGCGAGCCGCTGCATCGCCTCGGTGCGGATCTGAAGCTCGACGCGCTGGTGGCCGGGGCCGACCACCGTCGTGTGGATCGAGCGGTAGTCGTTCTCCTTCGGCGTCGAGATGTAATCCTTGAACCGACCGGGCACGGTCGGCCACGCCGCGTGAATGGCGCCGAGCGCGCGGTAGCAGTTCGGAACGTCCGAGACGACGATGCGAAAGGCGAAGATGTCCGAGAGCTGCTCGAACGCCACCGACTTTCGCTCCATCTTCCGCCAGATCGAGTAGGGCTTCTTGGAGCGGCCGGTGATCTTCGCCTCGATGCCGCCCGCGGCGAAGCAGTCCTCGAAATTGGTCTGGATCGTCTGGATCGCCTTGACGTTCCGCGCGGCGAGCCGGTTCAGCCGCCCGACGATCGTCTCGTAGGCCTCCGGGAACAATGTCCTGAAGCAGATGTCCTCGAGTTCCTCGCGCAGCGCCTGCATCCCCATGCGCGCCGCGAGCGGCGCGTAGATGTCGAGCGTCTCCTGCGCTATCCGCGCGCGCTTCGAGGCCGGCACGAAGTGCAGCGTGCGCAGATTGTGCAGCCGGTCGGCGAGCTTCACGAGCAGCACGCGCACATCGGCGGCGATCGCGAGCAACAGGCGGCGCAGATTCTCCGCCTGCGCGGCCTCCTTGGTGACGAGATCGAGCCGCTTGAGCTTGGTCAGCCCCTCGACCAGCGACCCGATCTGCTCGCCGAACAGCGCGTCGATCTCGCCGCGCGTGGTGTCGGTGTCCTCGATCGTGTCGTGCAGCAGCGCTGCGACGATCGTCGCGTCGTCCAGCCGCAGATCGGTCAGGATCGCCGCGACCTCGAGCGGATGCGAGAAATACGGGTCCCCGGACGCGCGCAGCTGCTGGCCGTGCGCCTTCATGGCGTAGACGTAGGCGCGGTTGAGCAGCGCCTCGTTGGCGTTCGGATTGTACGCCTTGACGCGCTCGACGAGCTCGTATTGCCGCATCATGTGGCGAATGCCGGGGGTTCACTGCGCTGGATTCGCTCGACGATATCGTCGAGCGACCTGCTCCGCACAAGAATTCAGGATTACGGCGCGAAAACGCCGCCGGGACGAATCCGCGGCGGCGCTTCGGAATGTCGCTGATGGGAGAGCCGGAAGGCCTCAGCCCTCGTCGTCGTCGGTCTCCGCCGGCGGCACCAGACCGTCGAGGCCGCGGAGGAGATCCTCCTCCGTCATGCGGTCGAACGCGATGCTGCCGTCATCCTCGGCCTGGCCCGCGGTGCCGGCGAGCGCCGGAACGGTCTCGGCCTCGGGCTCGTCGACCTCGACATATTTCTGCAGGGAATGGATCAGATCCTCGCGCAGATCGCCCGGAGAGACCGTCTCCTCGGCGATCTCGCGGAGCGCGACGACGGGGTTCTTGTCGTTGTCGCGATCGATCGTGATCTGCTGACCAGCGGAAATCAGCCGGGCGCGATGGCCGGCGAGCAGAACGAGATCGAAGCGATTCTCGACCTTGTCGATGCAATCCTCGACGGTGACGCGGGCCATGGGGCCATCGCTCCTTTGGATGAGGCTCGGTGCAGGATGAAGCCGGTCTTTACCGCGGGGCCGTTCCCGTGGCAAGGCTCCTGTATTGAAGCCTTTGCTCCGCAGTCGCATCAGCCTGAGGGGCGAACCAGTCCCTGCACGCGACGCAGCAAGACCATTCCAGCGATTTATGACCTGAGAGATCTTCGACCATGTTCTATTCAGACGAGCGCCTCGGCCTGTTCATCGACGGCGCCAATCTCTACGCCACCGCACGCGGCGTCGGATTCGACATCGATTTCCGCCGCCTGCTGCGCGAGTTCCAGGGGCGCGGCTATCTGATCCGCGCCTATTACTACACCGCGCTCGCCGAAGACCTCGAGGTCTCGACCATCCGGCCGCTGATCGACTGGCTCGACTACAACGGCTACACGGTCGTCACCAAGCCGACGAAGGAGTTCACCGACAGCCAGGGCAGGCGGAAGGTGAAAGGCAACCTCGACATCGAGCTCGCGATCGACGCGCTGGAGATGGCCGGGCACATCGACCACATGGTGCTGTTCTCCGGCGACGGCGACTTCACGCCGCTGGTCGCCGCCATGCAGCGGCGCGGCGTGCGGGTGACGGTCGTCTCCACCGTCACGACCCAGCCCGCGATGATCGCCGACGACCTGCGCCGCCGGGCCGACCATTTCCTCGACCTCGCCGAGCTCTCCTCCAAGATCGGCCGCGACCCGCAGGAGCGCGTCGCCCGCGAGGCGCGCCGGCAGGCCGCGATCGACACCACGCCCGAGGCCTGACCGGCCGCGACCGCCATGGCGCAGCAGGTTCTCTCGGCGGTCGAGCCGGCCGCGCCCTCGCGCGACTGCCCGCTCTGTCCCCGCCTCGTCGCGTTCCGCGAGGAGCAGCGCGCGAAGCGACCGGACTGGCACAACGCGCCGGTCGCCTCGTTCGGAGAGGTCGGCTCGAGGCTGCTGATCGTGGGGCTCGCGCCCGGCCTGCAGGGCGCGAACCGCACCGGGCGGCCGTTCACCGGCGACTACGCCGGCGAACTGCTCTACGCGACGCTGATCAAGTTCGGCTTCGCCGAGGGCCGCTTCGAGGCGCGGCCCGACGACGGCCTTCGCCTGATCGACGCGCGCATCGCCAATGCGGTGCGCTGCGTGCCGCCGCAGAACAAGCCCGAGCCCGTCGAGATCCGCACCTGCCGCATCTTTCTCGAAAGCGAACTGGCGGCGCTGCCGGACGGCGGCGCGGTCGTCGCGCTCGGCCGCATCGCCCATGAAAGCGTGCTTCGCGCGCTCGGCGTCCCGCTCAAGGCGGCGCCGTTCGGGCACGCCGCGGAGCATGAGGTCGGCGGCGTCGCGCTCTTCGACAGCTACCACTGCTCCCGCTACAACACGAACACCGGGGTGCTGACGACGCCGATGTTCGAGGCCGTGTTCGCGCGGGTGCGCAGCTATCTCGGGTAGGGCTGCAGCCTCTACCCCCGGTCGCGCATGATCCGCGACTTGTCGCGGTTCCAGGTGCGCTCCTTGTCGGCCTCGCGCTTGTCGTGGAGCTTCTTGCCGCGGGCGAGCGCGATCTCGACCTTGGCGCGGCCGTGGTCGTCGAAATAGATCTTGAGCGGCACGACCGTCATGCCCTCGCGCGTCACCGCGCCGGAGAGCTTGTTGATCTGCGCCTCGTGCAGCAGCAGCTTCCGCGGCCGCTTGGCCTCGTGGTTGAAGCGGTTGGCCTGCAGATATTCCGGGATGTAGGCGTTGTAGAGGAACATCTCGCCGTTGAACTCGCCGGCGTAGGCTTCCGAGATCGTCGCCTTGCCGCCGCGCAGCGACTTCACCTCGGTGCCGACGAGCGCGATGCCGGCCTCGATGGTCTCGCCGATCTCGTAGTTGTGCCGCGCCTTGCGGTTGTCCGCGACGATCTTGTAGCGCGGGTTCGGCGCCTTGGCGTTCATGGGATGTACTTAAGCGGCGTTCAGCCGTGCGCCAAGGCGCGCACCGGCGAAGAGCTCGGCTGGATCAGTTCGGCGTGCTCGAGCGCCGCCCGCATCCGGGCGCGGTTCGCGTCGGAGCACGGCACCATCGGCAGCCGCATGGTCTCCGAGCAGCGGCCGAGGATCGCGAGCGCGACCTTAGCCGGGCCCGGATTGGTCTCGCAGAACAGGTCGGTGTGCAGCGGCAGCAGGCGATCCTGATAGGCGAGCGCCGAGGCGAAGTCGCCGGCGATGCAGGCCTCCTGGAAAGCGGCGCAGGGCCCCGGCGCGACATTCGAGGCGACGGAGATGCAGCCGTGGCCGCCATGCGCCATGAAGCCGAGCGCGGTGACGTCCTCGCCCGAGAGCTGGATGAAGTCGGTCCCCATCTTCTGCCGCTGCAGGCTGACGCGGGCGACGTTCGCGGTCGCGTCCTTCACGCCGACGATGTTCGGAAGCTCGAACAGCCGCGCCATGGTGTCGACGCTCATGTCGATCACCGAGCGACCGGGGATGTTGTAGATGACGATCGGCAGACCGGTGGCCTCGGCGACCGCGCGGAAATGCGCGTAGAGGCCGTCCTGGCTCGGCTTGTTGTAATAGGGCGTGACGATCAGCAGGCCGTCCGCGCCGTCCTTCTCCGCCCGCTTGGACAGCGCCACCGCCTCGGCCGTCGAATTGGAGCCGGCGCCGGCGATCACCGGCACGCGCCCTCTCGCCTCCTCCACGCACCAGCGGACCACGTCATTGTGCTCGTCATGGGTCAGCGTCGGGCTCTCGCCCGTGGTGCCGACCGGAACCAGCCCGTGGGTGCCTTCCGCGATCTGCCAGTCGACGAGCGCGCGGAACGCGCCTTCGTCGAGCGCGCCGTCCTCGCGCATCGGCGTCACGAGCGCGGTGATGGAGCCGTGGAACTGGGGCTGGGTCATTGATCTGCGGCTTCTGTCACGGACGGGCGCGGACGCCCTGATCGCGGAGGTGTGAGTGCGACGCCATGCCTGCGTCACGTTCGGCCGCCCTTGATACCCGCGCAGGAGCGCGACGGGAAGCCCGCGGCGCGGCTTCCGGGCCGGCGCAGACCGCCCTCTCGGTTAGCATTTCGTAAAGCGCATACGACGAAACTGAGGCTTCAAGACCGTCCGTCGCCCGGGTCATCCCCCCGCCCGGGCCCCGAACCGCAAGTCGAGAGCCATGTTCGCGTTCAACGTCCTGCTTCGCGGCGTCGCCGTCGCCAGCCTGTTCGCCGCTGCGCCTGAGGCGATGGCGGCCGAGGTCGACGCTGACGCATCCTCCGCCCAGACCCTGGCCTCGGCCGAGATCGTGGTCGCCTATGACACGACGGTCACCGGCGCGATCTCCTCGAGCTCGCGCGCGGCGCCGAGCCCCAGCGTGTCGTCGGGAGACGTTGCGCAGATCAGAGCGGCGATCGCCGCGTTCGAGCGTGGCGACGTCTCCGGGGCCCGCGCCCTGCGCTCCTCGATGACCGATCCCGGCGCCGCCACGCTCCTCGACTGGCTGTCGATCCGGCTGGCGTCGCGGACCTGCGGTTTCGCGCAGATCGACGCCTTCTATCGCGCGCATCGCGACTGGCCGTTGGCGAGCATGGTGCGCCGCCGGGCGGAAGAAGCCCTGTGGCTCGAAAACGTGCCGGCGCCGACCGTGCGCGGCTTCTTCGCGGCCAACGGCAAGCCTGAACGCGCCGAGGGCAAGCTGGCGCTCGCCCGCGCGCTGCTCGCCTCCGGTAACCGCGAGGCCGCGGCGTCTCTGGCGAAGGATGCGTGGCGGACCGAGGAACTCGGCGGCCCGCTGGAAGGCCAGGCGCTCTCGACGTTCGGGTCGCTGCTGTCGGCCTCGGACCATCGGACCCGCGCCGAAATGCGTTTCCTGAACGACCAGGTCGACGCCGGCATGCGCGCCGCGGCCCGCGCCGGCGGCGCTTATCTCGCGGTCGCGAAGGCCCGCGCCGCCGTCATCCGCAAGCTCCCGAACGCCAACGCTGCGCTTGCAGCGGTCCCGAACTCCGCCCGCTCCGATCCCGGCTATCTGTTCGCCTTGGCCAAGTTCAACCGGCGCGCAGAGCAGCCGAAAGAAGCCGCTGCTGCGCTCGGCCGGGCGCCGCGCGGCGGCGCGTCTCTTGTGGATCCCGACGCGTGGTCCGTCGAACGGCGCGTCGTCGCGCGCGACCTGCTCGACATCGGCGACGCGCGCGGCGCCTATCAGGTGCTGGCGCGCGACGAGCCGAGCTCCGACAGCGACAAGGTCGAATCGAACATGCTGGCCGGCTTCATCGCGCTCCGGGCGATGGGCGACGCCAAGACCGCCTATCGCCATTTCGGAGCCGTGCAGCGCGAGGCGACGATTCCCGGCACGCTGTCGCGCGCGCTCTACTGGCAGGGCCGCGCGCTCGAGGCGATGGGGGACCAGGGCTCGGCGCGCGTCGCCTATGAGCGCGCCGCCCGCTACGTCACCAGCTATTACGGCCAGATCGCCCGCTCGCGCCTCGGCCTGCGGGACCTGCCGATCCGCTCGCTTCCGACGCCGACCGCGACCGACAGGGCGACCTTCGGCGCCCGGCTTTCGGTGCGAGCCATCGATCTGCTCTACCGCGCCGATGAGCGCGAGCTCGCGCTGCCGCTTGTCGCTGCGCTCGCCGACGATCTCAAAAGTCCCGGCGAGGTCGTGCTGCTCGGCGCGATGACCCAGCGCTACAAAGACCCGCGCGCCACGCTCGTCGTCGGCAAGGCCGGCATCAACAACGGCTTCGCGGTCGACGCCCTCGCCTATCCGACCGGCGGGATACCGAGCTACCGGCCGGTCGGCCCGTCGATCGAGGTCCCGGTCGTTCACGCGATCGCGCGGCAGGAGAGCGCGTTCAATCCGAAGGCGGTCAGCCACGCCAACGCCCGGGGTCTGCTGCAGATGCTGCCGACGACGGCCGCGAAGACCGCCAAGAACGCCGGCGTCGCCTTCGATGCGAGACGCCTGACCTCCGACGCCTCGTTCAACGCGCAGCTCGGAGCGGCGCATCTCGGCGAGCTCGCCCGCGACTTCAACGGCTCCTACGTCATGGTGTTCGCCGCCTACAACGCCGGCGCCAGCCGCGTGACCCAGTGGGTTCAGCGCTACGGCGACCCGCGCAAGCCGGACACCGATCCGGTCGACTGGGTCGAGCGCATCCCCTTCACCGAGACGCGCAACTACGTCCAGCGGGTGATGGAGAACACACAGGTCTATCGCGCCCGCCTCGGCGGCCGCACCGCGCTCCTGATCGACCGCGACATGACCAGCGGCGCCAACCGCTGAGAGCCTAGCCAGAAGCGCACCGGGACACGAGGGCGGCGCAATCAAAACGAATAAAGCCCCGGCGGTGGTCCCGCCGGGGCTTTTCGTTCGGCGTCTATCCCAGCGTCAGAACGCGACCTGCGTCCGGAAGCCGATGACCTTGGCGTCCTTCAGGCGATGGGCCGGACGATCCGGGTCCGGGTCGCCGCCGCCTGGGCGGACGATGTACTGGAAGAACGGCTGGATGTTGAGCCAGCCCGTAACCTTGGCCTGGTAGGAGGCCTCGACCACCATCTCGGCCTTGTGCAGCGGGTCGCCGGCGGCGCGGTCCAGGTCGCGCTGATCCTTGCTGACATGGGCGTAGGCGAAGGCGACGCCGAACACGTCGTCGGCGCGGTTCGGCACAAAGCCCTTGGCGTCGAAGCCGAGATCGAAATACCAGTCGACGAGGTTGCGGTTCGACTGCGGCGCGACGACAGCGCGCGCGAACACCGACAGGCTTCTCGGGTCGGACGGCGTCGGATCCTTGAGATCGCCGCCGCCTTCGGATCCCTGCCAGATCGTCTGGTCGATCACGCCGTAGAGCGCGTAATTGCCTTTGCGGCGCTCGCCGGTCTTGATGTCGTCGAAGTGCAGCGAATTGTACCAGCCGCCGACCTTGTAGGTTCCGGGCAGGCCGGCAGTCGACTTGTAGATCAGCTCACCGATCGCAAACGCCCCGTCGTTCACGGGGAAGTCGAGATTGTGCTTGTTGCGGTCGTCGCGCCCGGCGGGGTCGCCGTTGTAGAGACCGCCCTGGACGCTGAACGCCTCGTTGAACTCGTAGGACGCGTAGACGCCCGGCGTCGGGACGGGATAGGCGGGGCCGCCGCTGTAGAGGTCCGTTCCGTTGAGGCCCGGCCAACCGAAGGTCGAGTTGACGAACAGGCCAGCGGTGTCGCTGGTCGCGAAATCGCCGTCGGCCGCCTGCTGGCCGATCTTGATGACCAGCTTGTCGTCCAGCAGCTTCTGCTTGAAGTAGACCTCGCCGAGCAGGTTCGCGTGCGGGAACTCGATGTTCGAGATCGGCAGCAGGTTGCCGGTCTCATGGCTGCTCAGCCCATGGCCGCGGATGAAATACGCGCCGGCGTAGATTTCACCGCCGGTCCAGCCGACGAGCTTTTCCAGATCGAGCGTCAGGCCGAGCTGCAGCAGGCTGGTGAAACCCTTGCCCTTCTTCAGACCGCCGCCGAGGTTGTAGCTGCTGTCGGCGGTCAGATCGATGTCGATCTCGACCCCTGACTCCCTCAGCTTGGTGCGCGCGCCGCCCCAGTCGCCCGTCAGCTTGCCGCGCTCGGCGAAGTCCCCGGTCAGCTGCGCCGGCTCGTCGTCGCCGGCGAAGGCCGGGGTCGCGGACAGCGCGGCGTAGCACAGCAGCGATCCGGCGACGCCCTTGGCCAGCATCGCGCTGCGCTTGCTCATCATTCGATTCATGGTCTGCCCCAAAGATGCGTCGTTGCGGCGAACCCCTTCGCCGCAATCCGCTTCGGCTCCAGAGCGGAGCCGCAAAGCAAACCTAGAGGGAGCGGATTGTTCGCACAAACGCGTTATGGCGCGTTGCATGGAAACGACCCTGATCGACCGCGTCACGTCGCAAATTTACAACAGAGGATCGTGATTTATATTTATAATTACTCTAAATGACATCGACGCGGCGGCGAGACGAAGCCATCTCCGCGCCCTAGCCGACTGAGCGATCTCGGCGCCAGCGACACGACAAGAAAACGGCCCCGCCGTGAAGCGGGGCCGTTTCGTTTGCATTCAGATCAGACTGATCAGAAGTCGCGCTGGACGCGGAGGCGACCGACGAAGGCGTCGTCGTCCTTGCCGCCAGTGTAGGCGACATCCGCCTTCTTCAGGTTCTTGATGTAGACCAGCTCGCCGCCGATATCGAGCTTCTTCACCGGCGACCAGATCAGGTTCGCGGCGATCATGCCGCTCTTCCAGTCGGCGTCGACCTTGCGATAGTTGACGCTGATGTAGGTCGCCTGAAGGGCGGAGCGCCAGGTCGGGCTCCAGTAGTGCAGGATGCCCAGGTTGGCGTTGATCGCCCGGGTCTTCTCGATGTCGCCGTTGACCAGCACGAAATCGCGCTGCGGGTTGTAGCTCGAGATGTTCTGCGTGGTGCCCGATCCGACGTTGACGTCGCCGAGACCGTTGTAGGAGAGGCCGGCGCCGTCGGTGTAGCCGGCCTGGCCCCAGAGGAAGTCGCCCTTGGCGAGAGCCGGCAGGTTGAGCTTGAAGCCGGCCTGAACGCCCCAGCCCCATGAGCTGTCGCCGCCGCCGCCGCCGGTGCCGCCGCCGAAGGTCTCGGTGAAGTTGTGATTGGTGCTGATCTTATGCGCGACGCCCGAAATCTGCGCCTCGCCCCAGCCCTGCTTCACGCGGACGTTGGCGACGATGTCCGGAATCTCCTGACCGGAGTTCGGCGCGCCGTTGGGAGCGGTGTTGCGATAGCGGGCGGTCGCGTCTTCGAGAGCGATCGACGCGGAGAAGCCGTCGAACTGCGCCGTATAGGCGAGAGCCGGGACCGTACGGTCGGAGACGAACGGGTTGGTGAACGTCGGGTAGGGCTTGAAGTCCCAGAAGGAGTCCGTGACGCCCGCCGTGAGGCCCGCGAACTGGACATAGGCCTGGTCGAACAGCGAGTCGTCCGCGTCGAGGCCGGTCAGGCCATTCGAGATCTTCGCGTCCTGACCGACGCCGCCGGTCTCGCGCTGCAGCTGCAGGCGGATGAAGGTGCGGATCGTACCGTATTCCGACTCGGTGCGCGCATCGAACCAGACGCGGGTGCGGACACGGTAGCCGGTGCGGTTGGCGCTGTCGGACTTCGTGTCGCCGGCGGAGTTACGGACCAGCTCGCCGCTCGTCATTTCGAGGCGGGCGAAGCCGCCGATCTGGAGGCAGGTCTCGCTGCCCGGGATGTAGAAGAAGCCGGCGCCGTAAGCGTCGCAGACCTTTACGTATTCGACCGGCTCAGCGCCGGGCAGATCAGCGGCGCTCGCGCCGGTGACGCCGACGAAGGCGGCTGCAGAGGCCAACGCAATGCTTTTGACCAGTTTCATATCAGACTTCCCCCGAATTCAACGGTTCCGGCGAGCTACAGAAACGCTGCGCCCGTACTCTCTTTCAGAACCGCCGACCCCCGACGATCCTTGGCGCCGAGCTGTGCTCCGCGCTTGCAAACCGACCTTATTCGTGGCGACGACGTGTGCAAGCGCGATCATCATTGTGACGGTTCCAAGTTCAGGCTTTGCTATGCCGTGTGACTGGAATGCCACGGGATCGGCTCCAGAACGCCTGATTTTCCACGGATCCTGCCGACCGTTCGACGCGCCGCCGTCAGCCCGGGCGGCGTTCCGAGCGGATTCAGAGCCGCCTTAATTCAAGGCAGACGCGAGTCGCCGCCCCGATCAGCCGCCTTGACCTTGGCCACGGCCGAGCGTCACCCTCCAGCGTGTCCCGAGCCAGAAAACCGAGATCTGATATGTCCGCGAGCACCGGCGCCGCGCTTCCCAAGGGAGATGGCGCGACGGAACCGCCCCCGGTCGGAAAGGCGGCCTTCCTCGGCGGCTTGCTGGCCTTTGTCTCGGCGGTCGCTTTTTCGGTCGTCGGCGTGGGCCACAGCCGGAGCATCGAGGGCGACGCCAACATCCAGTACTGGGTGGTCGTCGCGCTGGTGGCCGGCGCGCTCGCGGTGGTGACGACGGGGCTCGCGCGAACCACGGCGCGGTCGCGCCTCGGCGAGGCGGCGCGGCGCGCGGCGGTCGCTCTCGCAGCCGTCGGGCTTGTGCTGTTCGTCTGGGAGACTGTCGCGCTCGGTTTCGGCGCCGAGGCCGGTCCGGTCTCCTACGCCATTCATCTGTTCGCGCGCTGAGGCTCAGCCGAAAGCGCAAGCGGGCGTCGCATTGTACGCGCGCGCATCGTCTGGTACGCATCGGTCATTCGCTTCGGTTCCCGACCGGGATCAAAAGGGAATCCGGTGAGGGGTCTCGGACCCCGATTCCGGAGCTGCCCCCGCAACTGTGAGCGGTGAGCGGCGCGCCAGAGACCCAAGCCACTGGATCCGTTCGATCCGGGAAGGCCGGCGCGACCGCTGCGACCCGCGAGCCAGGAGACCTGCCGGCGTGAGCAACGCCAACGCCCTCGGTGGGAGGGCATGAAAGGCCTTATGATGTCGAACGTCTCCTCCGCCCCGACCTCCGCCGCCGCGCTCGCCCCGGCCCGCGCGCTGCCGATCGTGTTCGCCGCCCTGCTCGGCGTCGTGCTGATCGCAGGCTCCGGCTTCGCCTCGACGCCGGCGCTGCACAACGCGGCGCACGATCAGCGCCACGCCATCGGCTTCCCCTGCCACTAAGGGGATAAGTCATGCACATCTTCCGGAATATCGTCTTCGTGGCGGCCCTCGTCGGGCTCGCCGCGGGCCTCGTGCTGACCGTTCTCCAGCAGTTCGGCACCGAGCCGCTGATCGTGAAGGCGGAGGTCATCGAAAAGGCCAACGCCGCGAAGGCCGAGGCTGCTCCTCACGAACACGCCGCCGGCCATGACCATGGCGCGGGCGAGGAATGGGAGCCCGCGGACGGCGCCGAACGCTTCGGCTGGACAGTAGTCGCGAACGTCGTCAGCGGTGTTGGCTTCGCCCTGTTGCTGGTCGCGGCGAGCGAACTCAAGGGCGGCTTGAAGTCGTGGCGCGAGGGCCTGCTGTGGGGCCTCGCCGGCTTCGCCGTGTTCACCCTCGCCCCGAGCGTCGGGCTGCCGCCCGAAGCGCCGGGCGTCGAGGGCGCGCCCTTGATGGACCGGCAGATCTGGTGGATCGCGACCGCCGTCGCGACGGCGATCGGGCTTGCGCTCATCGCCTACGGCAGGTCGCCGCTCACCGCGCTCGCGGCCATCGTGCTGATCGTCGCGCCGCACATCGTCGGCGCGCCGCAGCCAGCCGAGGCGCCTGCGATCCCGCACGATCTCGAGCACGGCTTCGTGGTCGCGGTCATCGTCACCGGCTTCCTGTTCTGGGCCACGATCGGAACGCTCGCGGGCGTTCTCCGTGGCCGGTTCGCGGACGCCTGAGGCGGCGATGCCCTCGCCCGCTCCGCGCGGGTCCGTCACCCTCGTCCTCGGCGGCGCGCGCTCCGGAAAGAGCCGCTTCGCCGAGGGCCTCGTGACCGCGTCGGGCCTCGAGCGCGTCTATGTCGCGACTGCGCAAGCCTTCGACGACGAGATGCGGGCGCGGATCGCCGCGCACCGCGACAGCCGCGGCGGCGCCTGGCGCACGGTCGACGCTCCTCGAGACCTCGCCGCGGCGATCGACGCCGAAGCGACGGAAAATCACGCAGTGATCGTCGACTGCCTGACGTTGTGGCTGAGCAACGCATTGTTGGCGGACGCTGACATCGAACATGAAGCGGGACTGCTTCTCGAAGCGCTCGTCCGCGCGCGCGGTCCGGTCGTTCTCGTCTCGAACGAGGTCGGCTCAGGCATCGTCCCCGACAACGCGCTCGCCCGCGCGTTCCGCGACCATCAGGGCCGCCTCAACCAGCGCGTCGCCGCCATCGCGGACCGCGTGACGCTGGTGGTGGCCGGCCTCCCTCTCGACCTCAAGCTCCCCAAGGAGCCCTCATGACCGAACCCGTCAAAATCCCCGCCACCGTCGTCACCGGCTTCCTTGGCGCCGGCAAGACCACGCTGATCCGCCACCTCCTCCAGAACGCCGGCGGCCGCCGCATCGCGCTGATCGTCAACGAGTTCGGCGACGTCGGCATCGACGGCGACGTGCTGCGCGCCTGCGGCAGCGACGCCTGCGCCGAGGACGACATCGTCGAGCTTGCGAACGGCTGTATCTGCTGCACGGTGGCCGACGACTTCATCCCGACGATGGAGAAGATCCTCGCCCGATCCCCGGCCCCCGACTGCATCGTGATCGAGACCTCCGGCCTTGCGCTGCCGCAGCCGCTGGTGAAGGCGTTCCGCTGGCCGGAGATCGCGACCCGCGTCACCGTCGACGGCGTCGTGACGGTGGTCGACGGACCGGCCGTGCGAGACGGCCGTTTCGCCCATGACGAGGAGGCGCTCGCCGCTCAGCGCGCCGCGGACCCGAACGTCGACCATGACGATCCGATCGAGGAGCTGTTCGAGGACCAGGTGCGCTCCGCCGACCTGCTGGTGCTGCACAAGGCGGACCTGATGTCCGAGGCCGAGCTTCTGCGCGTGAAGGCGGAGGTGATGAGCCACGCCACCGCCGGCGTCCGCGTCGTGGCGGCCTCGAACGGCGCGCTGCCCGCCGACGTGCTGCTGGGCCTGCTGAGCGGCGTCGAGGACAAGATCGACGGCCGTCCGACCACCCACGAGATGGAGGGCGAGACGCAGCACGATCACGACGATTTCGACAGTTTCGTCGCCGATACGCCGGAAGCCGCCGACGCGGCGGAGCTGGAGGCGCGGGTTCGAAAGGTCCTCGACGCTCACGACGTGCTCCGTCTGAAGGGTTTCGTGCCTGTCGCCGGCAAGGCGGCGCGGCTCGTGGTGCAGGCGGTCGGATCGCGGATCGACACCTATTTCGACCGCCCCTGGCGCGACGGCGAGGCCCGCAAGGGCAGGCTCGTCGTGATCGGCGAAAAGGGGATCGACCGCAGCGCGATCGGGGCCGCGCTTGGGGGGTGAGCCTCCGCGCTCGCGTCCCGGCCGAAGAGCCGGGACCCGGACACGCAAGGGGTTCATAATTGAACGAACCGGCGCCGCTCAGATTGACGAGCGCCGCCGCTCCGGGTTCCGGCTCAGGGCCGGGACATCATGTCGAGCTTGAAGGAACCCGATGCATCTCCTGAAGGCTCAAGGCCAGCCGATCGGCGACGGGACGGAGGCGGTCGATCTCGACCTGTCGCCGGCCGACATCGTCATCGTGTCGGCCGCCGACACGGAGATCGCAGGCCTCGCCCGCGCGCAGGCTGCGCTCGGGCCGGGCGCGCCGAGCCTGCGGCTCGCGAGCCTCCAGAAGCTCCGCCACAACATGTCGGTCGACCTGTTCCTGGAGAAGACCGTCGCGCGCTCCAGGCTGCTGGTGCTGCGCCTGCTCGGCGGCGCCGCCTACTGGCCCTATGGCGTCGAGGAAAGCGTGCGGATCGCCAAGCGCCACGGCGTCAGGCTCGCGGTGATGCCGGGATGCGGCAACGCCGACCCGGACCTGATCGCCCGATCGACCGTGCCGGCGGCGGAGTCCGAGCGGCTTTGGCGGACGCTGGTCGAAGGCGGGCCAGACAATCTTTCCGCCGCTTTGCGCGCCTGCCGGTCGTGGCTCGACGGCGCGCCGCCGCCTGACGAGCCGAAGCCCGTCCCCGCCGCCGGCCTGTTCTGGCCGGGGCTGCCCTCGCCCGACCTCGACGTGATCCGCGCGCGGTGGCCGGAAGGCGCGAGCGTCGCGCCGATCGTGTTCTACCGCGCGCAGTTCCAGGCGGGCGACGTCGCGCCCGTCGAGGCGCTGGTCGCGGCGCTGGCGGAACGCGGGTTAGGCGCGCTGCCGATCTACGTCTCTTCGCTGAAGGACGCCGCGGCGGCCGCCTTCGTGCGCGAGACCTTCGCGGCGACCGCGCCGGACGTCGTGCTGAACGCGACCGCCTTCGCGGTGTCGAAGCCCGGCGCCGAATGGGCCGCGACGCCGCTCGACTCGGCGGATGCGCCCGTGCTGCAGGTCGTCTTCGCCGGCATGGACCGCGCGACCTGGGAGGGCTCGCCACGCGGCCTCGGCGCGCGCGATCTCGCGATGTCGGTGTCGCTGCCGGAGATCGACGGCCGGCTGATGACCCGCGCCGTGGCGTTCAAGTCCGCGGGCCGGTTCGATCAGGCGACCGAGACCGAAGTCGTCGCGCTGGAGCCCGTCGCCGACCGCATCGGCTTCGTCGCCGACCTCGCCGCCAACTGGGCCGGCTTGCGCCGGACGCCCAGGAGCGAGCGGCGCATAGCGCTGATCCTCGCGAACTACCCGACCGGGGCGGCGCGCCTCGCGAACGGCGTCGGGCTCGACACGCCGGCGAGCACGGCGGTGATGCTTCGGGCTCTCCGGGACGCCGGTTACGACGGCGAAGAGGCGCCGGAGACCGGAGCAGCGGTCGTCGCGGTGATGACGGCGGCTCTTGAAGCTTCGCTGACGTCCAGGCAGAGGAGCGCTGCTCTTCACCTCTCCCCGGCGGGGAGAGGTCGGCGCGCAGCGCCGGGTGAGGGGGTCCAGCCGTCTCCGAATAACGCGAAGGCCCCCTCACCCGCCGCGGCTGACGCCGCGTCGACCTCTCCCCGCCGGGGAGAGGTGAGCGGCGCCGACGCGCCGCTCCTGTCGCTCGAAGCCTACCAGCGCTTTCTGGATTCGCTTCCCGCCGCCGCACGCGACAAGATGCTCTCCCGCTGGGGCGCGCCCGAGAGCGACCCCACTTTGGACGCGGAGGCCAACGCCTTCCGCCTCGCGATCCGCCGATACGGCAATCTCGTCCTCGGCGTGCAGCCGTCGCGCGGGTTCGACGTCGACCCGAAGGCCGCCCATCACGACCCCGACCTGCCGCCGCCGCACGGCCACCTCGCCTTCTACGCGTGGCTGCGCGAGAGCTTTGGCGCGCAGGCGATCGTCCATGTCGGCAAGCACGGCAACCTCGAATGGCTGCCGGGCAAGGCGCTCGCGCTGTCGGCCGACTGCTTCCCCGAGATCGCACTCGGTCCCCTGCCCCACGTCTATCCCTTCATCGTCAACGACCCCGGCGAGGGCGCGGCGGCGAAGCGCCGGACCTCGGCGGTCATCGTCGATCATCTAACCCCGCCGCTCGCCCGCGCCGAAGGAACAGCGAGCCTGCGCGAGGTCGAGACGCTGGTCGACGAATACGCCGAGGCTCAGGGGCTCGATCCGCGCCGCGCGAAACTGCTCGGGCGGCAGATCCTGGAGCGCGCCGCGGATCTCGGGCTCGACCGCGACTGCGGCTTCTCGATCGCCGACGATCCGGACGACGCGCTGAGCAAGCTCGACGCCTTCCTGTGCGAGGTGAAGGAGCTTCAGGTCCGCAACGGGCTCCACGTCTTCGGCCGCTCGCCGGTCGGCCTGAAGCGGGCGGAGCTTCTGGTCGCGCTCGCCCGCCCGCCGCGTGGAAGCCGGCCGGGCGACGCGTCGCTGCTGAGGGCGCTCGCGGGCGATCTTGGGCTCGAGGGCTTCGATCCGCTCGCCGCGGATTTCGCCGCGCCATGGACGGACCCAAGGCCCGAGAGTCTCGCCGGCCTGTCGGACGACGCCTGGCGCACGGCGGGCGATACGGTTGAGCGGCTGGAAGCGCTGGCCCTGCAGCTGGTGGCGGAGACGGTCCAGACCCCACCGCCGTCGTCCTCCGGCTTGACCGGAGGACCCATGTTCGACATCGAGCTCGACGCCCGAGATGGGTGGTCCGGTCAAGCCGGACCACGACGGGGAGTTTTGGCTTCGGACGGAACGCACGTTTCGCTCCCCGCCACTCACGCGGTGCTCGACGAGATCGCGACCGTCATCGCCCCCCGCGTCGACGCATCCGGCGCGGCCGAGCTCGCCGGCCTGCTGACGGCGCTCGACGGCCGCTTCGTGCGCCCCGGCCCGTCCGGCGCGCCGACGCGCGCGCGGCTGGACGCGCTGCCGACGGGACGCAACTTCTTCGCGCTGGATCCGCGCTCGGCCCCGACCGAGGCCGCATGGACGCTCGGCCGCAAGGCCGCCGACGTGCTCTGCCGCCGCCACTACCAGGACCACGGGGAGTGGCCGAAGCGGCTCGCGATCTCGGCCTGGGGCACAGCCAACATGCGCACCGGCGGCGACGACATCGCCCAGGCGCTCGCGCTGATGGGCGTCGCGCCGCAATGGGAGGCTGGATCGAGCCGGGTCGTGGGACTGGAGGTCCTGCCGCTCTCCGAGCTTCACCGGCCCCGCATCGACGTGCTGTTCCGCATCTCGGGCTTCTTCCGCGACGCCTTCCCGTTCCAGATCGACCTCATCGACGAGGCCGTGCGGCTCGCGGCCGACCGCGACGAGCCCGACGACGCCAATCCGATCGCCGCCCGCGTCCGCGCGGAGCGCGCGGCCGGGCGCGTGGCGCATTCCATATTCGGCGCGCGCCCCGGCGCCTACGGAACCGGGCTCGCGCCGCTGCTGAACGAAGGCGCATGGGAGACGCGCGCGGACCTTGCCGAGGCCTATCTCGCGGCGAGCGGCTTCGCCTATGCGCAAGGGATCGAAGGCGCGCCCGCCCGCGCCGAGCTCGACGCGCTGGCGGGAAGCGTCGATGGCGTCGTGCAGACGCAGGACGCACGCGAATACGACCTGCTGGACAGCGACGACGTCCACGAATTCGCCGGCGGCCTGTCGGCCGCGGTCGAGAAGCTTTCAGGCAGCGCGCCTGCGATCTACCACCTCGACACCTCGCGCACCGAGACGCCGGTCGTGCGCTCGCTCGCCGAGGAGATCGCGCTCGTCGTGCGCGCCCGCGCCTCGAACCCGAAATGGATCGCCGCGATGCGGGAGCATGGCCACAAGGGCGCGGCCGAGATGCTGGCGACGGTTCAGAACCTCTCGGGATTCGCAGCCACAACCGACGCCGTCGGCAGCCATCAGTTCGACGCGCTCTACGACGCTTATCTCTGCGACGCCGAGACCCGCGATTTCATCGCGGACGCGAATCCGCACGCGCTGGTCGCGATGGCCAAGGCGTTTCTGGAGGCCGAGCGACGCGGCTTCTGGCGCCCGAAGCGGAACAGCGCCGCGCCCGACCTCGCCGCGCTCGTGACCTCCAAGCCAGATGGCTCCGCTCTTCACCTCTCCCCGGCGGGGAGAGGTCGGCCCGAAGGGACGGGTGAGGGGGAACGGTCTTATCCGGATAAGGCGGAAGCCCCCTCACCCGCTCGGCTTCGCCTCGCGACCTCTCCCCGCCGGGGAGAGGTGAAGAGCGCCGCGCCACGCGCGCCGCACATCAAGACGGAGGCCCCATGACCACCGAAGATCCCGCCCGCCACGCCGAGAAGATGAAGGCCCGCAAGGCGCATCAGGACAAAATCGTCTCCGAGCGCCAGTCCGAAAAGGGCCTGCTGATCGTCCACACCGGCAAGGGCAAGGGCAAGTCGACCGCCGCGTTCGGCATGGCGATGCGCGCGATCGCCCATGGCATGAAGGTCGGCGTCGTGCAGTTCATCAAGGGTCCGTGGGAGAGCGGCGAGCGCGACCTGCTGCGCAGGTTCCCCGATCAGGTCGAGGTCCACGCCATGGGCGAGGGCTTCACCTGGGAGACGCAGGACCGCGAGCGCGACGTGAAAGCGGCGCGTGAGGCCTGGGAGATGTCGAAGCGGTTCATCGACGATCCGGACGTGAAGCTCGTCATCCTGGACGAGCTCAACATCGTGCTGCGCTACGACTATCTCGATCTGCAGGAGGTGCTGGCGGCGCTGAAGAACCGGCCGGCCGACTGCCACGTCGTCGTCACCGGCCGCAACGCCAAGGACGAGATGATCGAGCTCGCCGACCTCGTCACCGAGATGACGCAGGTGAAACATCCGTTCCGCGACGGCGTGAAGGCGCAGGCGGGGATCGAATTTTGAACTTGCCGCCCCGTCCGTGATGCGCCCCCCCACTCCCGCGATCATGTTCCAGGGCACCGGCTCGAACGTCGGCAAGTCGCTGGTGGTCGCAGGGCTCTGCAGGCTGCTGGCGCGCCGCGGCCTCGCTGTCGCGCCGTTCAAGCCGCAGAACATGTCGAACAACGCGGCGGTGTCGGCCGACGGCGGCGAGATCGGGCGGGCGCAGGCGCTGCAGGCGCGGGCGGCGGGGCTCGCGCCCGTCGTCGACATGAACCCCGTGCTGCTCAAGCCCGAGAGCGAAACCGGCAGCCAGGTGGTGGTCCAGGGCCGTCGGCTCGGCAGCTACAAGGGGCGCGCCTATGCCGACCTCAAACCGTCGCTGATGCCCGCCGTGCTCGAAAGCTTCGAGCGGCTGGCGGCGTACGCCGACATCGTACTGGTCGAGGGCGCCGGGAGCGCGGCCGAGGTCAATCTCCGAGCCAATGACATCGCCAATATGGGATTCGCAGAGGCGGCTAACGTCCCGGTCGTCCTGATCGGCGACATCGACCGCGGCGGCGTGATCGCGACCCTCGTCGGCACGCATGCGCTGCTGCCGGCGCAGGATCTCGCCCTCATTCGGGGGTTCCTCATCAACCGCTTCCGCGGAGATGTTTCGATCTTCAATGAGGGGCTTAGAACGATCTCTTCACGCACTGCTTGGCCCTCGCTCGGCGTCGTGCCGTGGTTTTCAGACGCCGGCAAACTACCGGCCGAGGATTCGGTCGACCTGGCGTCGCGGACCCGGAACGCTTCCGGCGCGGTGAAGATCGTGGCGCTATCCCTGCCGCGGATCGCGAATTTCGACGACCTCGACCCGCTCTCGCTGGAGCCGGGTGTGGCGCTGGAGCTGTTGCCGCTGGGCGCGCCGATCCCGGCCGACGCCGACCTCGTGCTGATCCCGGGCTCCAAGGCGACGATCGCCGATCTTGCCGCGCTCAAGGCCTGCGGGTGGGAGTCCGACGTCATCGCGCATGTCCGCCGCGGCGGCCGCGTGATCGGGCTCTGCGGGGGCTACCAGATGCTGGGCAGGCGCGTGGCGGACCCAGACGGCGTCGAGGGCCCTCCCGGCGAGGCGGTTGGGCTCGGCCTGCTCGACGTCGAGACGGTCCTCGGCGGCGACAAGACGCTCGCCCGCGTCTCGGGGCGCCATAGGGCGAGCGGCGAAACGGTCGCGGCCTATGAGATTCATATGGGACGCACCTTCGGACCCGACTCGGCACGCGCGCCGTTCGAGATCGACGGCCGGCCCGAGGGGGCCGCGTCAGCGGACGGGCGCGTGATCGGGTGCTATCTCCACGGCGTCTTCGCCGAAGACGGCTTCCGGCGGGCGTTCCTCGCCCAGCTCGGCCTCACGCCGGGCGGCTTCTCCTACGAGGCGACGGTCGATTCCACGCTCGACGCGCTGGCGGACCATCTCGGGGCGCATCTCGACGTCGACGCGATTCTCGCGATCGCGCGGTCGCGGGCGTGAGCGCGCCGTCAGCGCGCCGCGAGCAGGGCGGCGCCGAGGACCAGCGCGATCAGGCCGGCATGCACGAGGCAGGCCGCCCGGAAAAGCTTGAGCGAGACGATAAGATCCGCGGGCGTCGCCGCTTGACGGCCGCCCGCGTTCATCCAGGGGTCGTCGACCAGCGCGCCGGAATAGACGCGCGGACCGCCCAGCGCGAGGCCGAGCGCGCCGCCCATCGCCGATTCCGGCCAGCCGGCGTTGGGCGAGGCGTGACGGCGCGCGTCGCGTCCCATGGCGGCGAGCCCGGCGCGCGCGTCACGTCCCGTGAGGAGCGCGGCGATCACCACCACAAGTCCGGACAGCCGCGCGGGGATCAGGTTCACGAGGTCGTCGAACCGCGCCGACGCCCAGCCGAAGGCGCGATGCAGCTCGGTCTTGTGGCCGATCATGCTGTCGGCGGTGTTGATCGCCTTGTAGGCGAACAGGCCGGGCAGCCCGAACAGCAGGCACCAGAAGGCCGGCGCCACCACGCCGTCGGCGAAGTTCTCGGCGCACGATTCGATCGCCGCCCGCGAGACGCCGGCCTCGTCGAGGCGCTTGGGGTCGCGCCCCACGATCATCGACACCGCCTGCCGGGCGGCGTCGAGCCCGCCCGCCGCGAACGCCTTGCCCACCGCCGCGACATGGTCGTGCAGGCTGCGCTGGGCGATGAGGATCGACGCGACCGCCCCCTCCAGAACCACGCCGAACGGGATCGTGCCGAAGGTCCGGGCGATCAGCCCGCCGACCAGTGCTGCTCCTGCGATGATCACGACAAGCGCGACGACGCCCCGGCGTCTTCGCGTCGCCTCGTCGAGCTCCAGCCGGTTGAGCCGCTTGTCGAGCCAGCCGATGGCCCGGCCCATCACCACGACGGGATGGGCGAGCCGCCGCCATACGGGGGCCGGATCGCCGAACGCCGCGTCGACGGCGAGCGCGATCAGCAGGAGCAAGGCGTTGTGAACGAGGTACAAGGCGTCGGTCGCTCCATCGGCCGCGGCGACGGGAGTCTCGCGCGGGCCGCGAAACTCCGCGACACGGCGGGCGCCGTCAACGCATTCCCGGAGACGATTTGAGATGACGGCGAAGACCACCCTCACCGTCTGCAGCACATGCCGCCCGGACGGCGCGGCCGACGCCGAGCCTCGCCCCGGCGCGCTGCTCGGACAGGCGGTCGCCCGCGCGCTCGATGGATCGGACGCCGGGCTAAGGATCGAGGCGCGCGCCATCGCGTGCCTCTCAGCATGCTCGCGCGCCTGTTCGGCCTCGGTCGCCGCGCCCGGCAAGTTCGCCTATGTCATCGGCGGGCTGGAGCCGGCCGACGCCGAGGCGCTGATCGCCTTCGCGACGGCGCATGCCGAAAGCGCCGACGGCGTGCCGCCGTGGCGCGCCCGACCGGAGAAGATCCGCAAGAGTACGGTGTCGCGCACCCCGCCTCCCGGCGTCGCGCACCCGCTGGTCGCGGAGATCGCGGGCGAGGACGCCCTCACCCCCCGTCGATGACGTGCAGGAACGAGCCGCAGATCCGGCCCGAGGTCAGCCCGGCCCCGGCGCCGTCGCCCAGACGAAACAGCGGCTCGCCCTCCTCGTGGAGGATCGTGGCGTAGTGGAATTCATGGGCGCGGTAGGCCGCGCCGGCGGGGCCGAGCGCGCCATCGCTTGCGAGCGCGGCGCTCCGGTAGCCGAGATGCAGCCTGCGCGCGGCGAACGATGTCCCGACCTTGAGCAGACCGAGCATCTCGTGGAACGCGCCGTCGGCGTCGACGATCCCCTCCCCCAGCGTCATGTACCCGCCGCACTCGCCATAGATCGCGGCGCCGCGGTTCGCGGCGGCGCGCACGCCTGAGCGGAACGTCCCGGCGGACGCCAGCCGCCCGCCGTGAAGCTCGGGATAGCCGCCGGGCAGGAAGATCGCGTCGGCCGCCGTGGCGGGCGCCTCGTCTGCGAGCGGAGAGAAGAAGCTCAGCTCCGCCCCGGCCTCGCGCCAGCCGGCGAGCAGATGCGGATAGGAGAAGCGAAACGCGGCGTCGGCGGCGACCGCGATCGTCTGGCCGAGCGGCCGCAGGGGCGGCGATGCGAGCCGCGCGCCGGGCCTCGGAGCGGTCCGCGCGATCGCCCGCAACGCGTCGAGATCGACATGGGCGGCGACGAGCCGCGCCGCCGAGGCCAACAGGGCGTCGAGCTCAGGCAGCTCCTCGGCCTGCACGAGACCGAGATGCCGCGACGGCGTGCGCAGCTCCGTCGTCCGGGGCAGCGCGCCGATGACGGGAACGCCCGCCGCGTCGCAGCCCGCGCGCAGCAGGGCCTCGTGGCGCGGGCTCGCGACGCGGTTGAGGATGACGCCCGCCACCTCGACGTCGTCGCGGAAGTCTGCGAAGCCGCGCGCGATCGCGCCGGCGGACTGGGCCATGCCGGAGGCGTCGAGCACCAGAACGACCGGCGCGCCGAGCATGGCTGCGACGTCTGCCGTCCCGCCATGGCCTTCGATTCCACGCTCCGCCGCATGATCGAAAAGGCCCATCACCCCCTCGACCACCAGAATCTCCGCGCCCCTGCCCGCCTCATGCGCAAGCGCGAGGGCCCGGTCGCGGCGCATCGCCCAGCCGTCGAGGTTGAGGCAGGCGCGGCCGCTCGCAGCCTCGTGGAAGCGAGGGTCGATATAGTCCGGGCCGATCTTGGCGGAGGCGACGGCGACCCCTGCGTCGCGGAAGGCCCGCAGCAGCCCCAGCGTGACGATGGTCTTGCCGGAGCCGCTCGACGGCGCGGCGACCACGACGGCGCGCGCCATGGTCAGGCTTCTACGAGCGCTGGCGCGATCGGCGCGAGCACCGGCGCGAGATCGACCACGCGGCCGATCACGATCAGCGCGGGCGCCTCCGCGCCCGGCGCGTCGCCCGCCGCGAGGCGCTCGAGCGTGGTGCGCAGGACCGTCTGGCGCGGCGTGGTGGCGTGGCTGACGACGGCGACCGATTCGTCGGGCGCGCGGCCGGCGGCGAGCAGGCTCGCGCCGATCTCGCGCATCAGCCGGACGCCCATGTAGATCACAAGCACCGGCGAGCCGGCCGCGAGCGCCGCCCAGTTCAGCTTCTGGGAAAGGCCGCCCGAGGCGTCGTGCGCGGTCACGAAGGTGACGGACTGGTTCACGTCACGATGCGTCACGGGGATGCCCGCCGCGGCGAGGCCGCCGATTCCGGCGGTCACTCCCGGCGCGACGCGGAACGGCGTTCCCGCCGCCACGAGCCCCTGCGCCTCCTCGGCGCCGCGGCCGAAGACGTAGGGGTCGCCGCCCTTCAGACGCAAAACGCGCTTGCCTTTGCGGGCCGCCGAAACCAGCAGCGCGGTGATGTCGGACTGTTTCGGGGACGGGCAGCCGGCGCGCTTGCCGACGAACACGAATTCGGCTCCGCCGCCCGCGAGCCTCAAAACGTCCTCATTCACCAGCGCATCGAAGAAGATAATATCGGCCTGAGCGAGGGCCCAGGCCGCCTGCAACGTGAGAAGGCCAAGATCGCCCGGCCCTGCGCCGACGAGCCACACGCAGCCAGCCGGAAACGGCGGCATCGCGTGGGCGAGCGCCGCAGGAAGGACGACGGGAGAACGCGGGAGGGCGCCATGAGGCAGAGCGGGCGACATGCGGCGGACCATGCCTATTCGGCCCCGTCCGCACAATGCGCGAGCGTGCGGCGGACCGGACAAAACGCCGGATACGGGAGGGCGTATTGACCGCAGCGGCGGCGGCGCCCTCCGCTGGACCACGCATCCTCGTGCTGGGGGGCTCGACGGAGGGTTTCGCGGCCGCCGAAGCGCTCGCCAACCTCGGCTATGACGTCGTCTCCTCCTTCGCTGGTCGCACCAGACGTCGCCGCCACGCGGCGGGCGCCGAGCGCATCGGCGGATTCGGCGGGGTCGACGGGCTCGCCGCCTACCTTGCGGTCGAGGACGTCGCGCTGGTGGTCGACGCCCTGCATCCCTTCGCCGCGACTATGAAAGCGAACGCCGCGGCCGCCTGCGCCGAGGTCGGCGCGCCTCTGATCCACATCGATCGCCCGCAATGGGCCCAGGACCCGCGCGACGACTGGCGCCTCGCGCCGGACGTCGCGACCGCGGCGGCCATGACGCCCGCGACCGGCGGTGTGTGCTTTCTGACGATCGGCCGCCAGCAGATCGACTGCTTCGAGAAGCGCACCGACCTCGACCTGCTGATCCGCGTCATCGACCCGCCGGAGCGGCCGTTCCGTCATCCCCGCGCGAGCTTCCTCTGCGCCCGCGGACCCTTCAGGCTGGATGCGGAGCGCGCGCTGTTCGAGGAGCGCGGGATCACATGCCTCGTCACCAAGAACAGCGGATCGGCGGCGGCCGAGGCGAAGCTGATGGTCGCGCGCGAACTCGGCCTACCCGTGGTGATCGTGGACCGGCCGCCTCCCCCTGGCGGCCAGGCGTTCGCGAGCGTCGAGGAGGCGGTCGCAGCCGCCGCCGCGCTGCTCGGCGACGAAACGGCGTGGTAAGGTCGCCGACCGATCGACCGCGCAGAAGCTGAACGCCATGCCGTCCGCCGCCGCCTCGCTTTCAGCCCCGCGCGCTTTGCGGTGGCTCACGGTCGTCGGAATCGGCGAGGACGGCGCCGGCTCGCTGTCGGACGACGCGCGCGCCGCGTTGGCCGGGGCCGAGGCGCTGGTCGGCGGCGTGCGGCATCTGGCGCTCATTCCGGAAGACGCGACGCCGCATGCGACGCGCCATGCATGGCCTTCGCCGATGCTGCCTTTCGTCGACGTGATCGCCGGCTGGCGGGGCCGGCGCGTCGTCGTGCTTGCGAGCGGCGACCCGTTGCTGCACGGCGTCGCCGCGAACTTTCTCGGCAGGATCGATCCGGCCGAGATGGTCGTGCTGCCGGCCGTCTCCGCCTTCCAGCTCGCCTGCGCCGCCATGCTGTGGCCGGCCGCCGAGGCGCGGCTCGTCACCGCCTGCGGCCGGCCGGTCGAAACGCTCGCGCTCGAACTGTTCGACGGCGCGCGGATCGTGCTGTTCTCCGCCGACGGCGGCACACCGGGCGCGGCGGCGCGACTGCTCGTCGAGCGCGGTTTCGGCGGCAGCCGGCTCACCGTTCTGGAGCGCCTCGGCTCGCCTCGGTCCCACGCCGTCACCCTGACCGCGCGCGATGTCGGCGAGCGCCGGTTCGACGCGCTGAACACGGTCGCGATCGAGGCGGTCGCCGGCCCCGACGCCTCCGTATTGTCGCGCACGCCCGGACTGCCGGACGACGCCTTCGTCCATGACGGCCAGATCACCCGCCGCGAAATCCGCGCGGTGACGCTCGCAAAGCTCAGCCCGACGCCGGGCGCGCTTCTGTGGGACATCGGGGCGGGATCGGGATCGATCGGGATCGAATGGATGCGCGCCGGCGGCCGCGCGATCGCGCTCGAGCCGCGGCCGGACCGGGCGGAACGTATCCGTCAGAACGCACGCCGGCTCGGCGCCCCCGGCCTCGACCTTCGCGAAGCGCGGGCTCCGGAAGGACTCGCGGGCCTGCCGGCGCCCGACGCCGTCTTCATCGGCGGCGGCGCTTCGATCGCGGGCGTCATCGAGACCTGCTGGGCGGCCCTCAAGCCCGGCGGCCGGCTCGTCGTCAACGCCGTGACGCTCGAGACCGAATCCCGGCTGCTGGCGGCGCGCGGGGAATTCGGCGGAGACCTCACGCGGATCGACGTGGCCTACGCCGACGCCGTCGGCCGCATGACGGGCTGGCGGACGGCGATGCCAGTCACCCAGTTCGCGGCGACCAAGCCGGGCCGCGCGTGACCGTCCATTTCATCGGCGCGGGCCCCGGCGACCCGGACCTGATCACCGTGCGCGGCCGCGACCTGATCGCGCGCTGCCCGGTGTGCCTCTACGCCGGCTCGCTGGTGCCGGCGGCGGTGGTCGCGTACGCGCCGGAGGGAGCGAGAGTGATCGACACCGCAGCGATGTCGCTCGACGAGATCATCGCCGAAATCGAGGCGGCGCATGCGCTCGGCCACGACGTCGCGCGGGTGCATTCCGGCGACCCGTCGCTCTACGGCGCGACCGCCGAGCAGTTTTCGGCGCTCCGCGCGCGTGGCGTTCCATACGAGATAACCCCGGGGGTCCCGGCCTTCGCGGCCGCCGCCGCGCGGCTTGGGCTCGAGCTCACGGTTCCGGAGATCGCGCAGACCGTGGTGCTGAGCCGGCTTTCGGGCCGGGCGTCGAAGATGCCCGACACCGAAACGCTGGAGGCCGTCGCCGCGCCGCGCGGCACGCTGGTGCTGCATCTCGCCGCCAGGCAGCTTGCGCGGATCGCATACGAGCTCACGCCGCTCTACGGCGCGGATTGCCCGGTCGCGCTGGTCGCGCGCGCGACATGGCCGGACGAGGCGATCGTGACGGGCACGCTGGAGGACATCGTGGAGAAGGCCGCGCCGCTCGGGATCGAGCGGACCGCGCTGATCATCGTCGGCCGCGCGCTGAATGGGATGGGCGCGAGGCCGAGCGCGCTCTATGCGGCCGAACACGACCGGCATTTGAAGCCGAAGGGTTAGCTCGGAGGGCCGCCTCCCGGCCGAACCCTAATTCGCGCGCCCGACGATCGCGCCGTTCCGGTCGACCGCGATGACCTCGATCGCGACCTCGGCGCCCCGCAAGGCCTCGATCGCCGCGGCGCGCGCCTTGGCGGCGACCGCGTCGCCGAGGCCGATCGCGCCGCCGAGCCGCAAGGCCTGCAGTCCCGTCGGAGCCGCCGCGATCTGTGCGACCAGCTCGGCGGTGGCGCCGCGCTCGGCCGCGAGTTCCGCCAGTCCTGAAAGATCCACCTGGCTGCGGCCGGAATGCAGGTCCATCGAGCCCGCGGCGAGCTTCGACATCTTGGCGAAGCCGCCGGCGATGGAGAGCTTCGGCACGGGATGGGCGCGCAGGTATTTGAGCAGACCGCCGGCGAAGTCGCCCATGTCGATCAGCGCGGTGTCCGGCAGGCCGTAGAGCCGCTTCAACGCGCCTTCGGACGTCGCGCCGACCGCCGCGCCGATGTGGGCGTAGCCGACCGCCCGGGCGACGTCGACGCCGCGGTGGATCGAGTGGATCCAGGCCGAGCAGGAATAGGGAACCACCACCCCCGTCGTGCCGAGCACCGAAAGACCGCCGACGATGCCGAGCCGCGGGTTCCACGTCCGAAGAGCGAGCGCGGCCCCGTCGCGGATCGAGATCTCGATCTCGACGTCGCCGGAAGCCCCCTCCTCCGCCGCGACCTCGGCGATGGCCGCGCGCATCATGGCGCGGGGCGCGGGGTTGATGGCGGGCTCGCCCGGCGGGATCGGCAGGCCTGGCATGGTCACCATGCCGACGCCCTCGCCGGCCTTGAACACGACGCCGGAGCCCGGCGGCAACAGCCTGACCCGAGCGACGATCAGCGCGCCATGCGTCACGTCGGGGTCGTCGCCGGCGTCCTTGACGATCCCGGCCCGCGCGAAGCCGTCGCCGCGCTCCTCGAGCGCCAGAGCGAAGGATGGTCGCTCGCCCTTGGGCAGGACGATCTCGACGGGGTCGGGAAAGACGCCGGTCAGCAGGGCCCGGTAGGCCGCCTTCGCGGCCGCGGTCGCGCAGGCGCCGGTCGTCCAGCCGCGGCGCAGCGGGCGGCCGTCGTCCGGCGGATCTTCGGGTTCGGCGTCCATGCCTGCGGAGATTAGCGCTCTCCGGCCTCCGGCGCTGCGGTTTCATTGAGCGTTTCGTAGACGCGCGGCGTGAACATCCAGGTCTTGCCGTCGGCGCGCGCGAAGGTGCGGGTGCGCGACGAGCCGACGACGATCAGCGTGCGCATGTCGACCACCGCCGGATCGAGCTCGGCGAGCGTGGTGATGGATATGCGCTCGCCGGGCCTTCCGACGTTCCACGCCAGCGCCACAGGTGTCTCGGGCCGACGATGGCGCCTCAGGATGGCGAGCGCATCCTCCAGCTGCTGGCGGCGGCGCAGCGACGCCGGATTGTAGAGCGCGAGCGCGAAGTCGGCTCCGGCCGCCGCGTCGAGGCGGCTTGCGATCGTCTCCCACGGCTTCAACTGGTCGGAGAGCGAGATCACCGCGAAATCATGGCCGAGCGGGGCGCCGAGCCGCGCCGCCGCCCCTTGCATCGCCGACATCCCCGGCGTGACCTCGACCAGCACGCTCGGCCAGCGCACGGGATCGGCGGCGAGCGCCTCCATCACGGCGGCCGCCATGCCGAAGATGCCGGCGTCGCCGGAGGAGACCACCGCAACCTCATGACCGAGCGCCGCCAGCGTCAGCGCGGCCTGCGCACGCTCGATCTCGACGCGGTTGTCGGAGCCGTGGCGGCGCTGGCCGGCCCGCTCCGGCGCCATCGCCAGATAGCCCTCGTAGCCCACGAGGTCGCTGGCGCGGTCGAGCGCGGCGGCGGCTTCCGGGGCCAGCCATCCGGGCGAGCCCGGTCCGAGGCCGACCACCGTCACGCGCCCCTGCGCGCGGCCGATGCTTCCGGGGTTTACCGGGGCAGGAAAGCGATGGATGCGCAGCCCCGGCTCGCCATGGACGATCTCGCCCGGAGTGATCCGAGCCTCGACGACGCGCAGCGGAATCCTGCGTGTGGCGAGCGCCTCGGAGAACAGATGATGGATCGGCGCGCCTTCCGGCGCGGTCGCGGCGGCGAGCGACGCGGACGCAAGGCCGAGCGCCGCGAAGGTCTCGTCCATGCGCGCCAGGGTCGCGGCGTCGGGCCGGTCGAACTCCGCGACGAACAGCTTTGGATGATAGAGCAGCCCGCCTTCCGGCGGGGCGCCGCTTTCAGCTGAAACCTTCAGCAGCACCTCGCCCGAGGCGTCGAGCGGCAGGCCGGACGCCTCCAGCCACGGCGCGTCGCCATCGATCCGGGCGGACGCGCCGCCGAGCAGCGCCGCGGTGACGGACTTTGCGTCGTTCGGGTTCGCGAGCGCGAAGCCCGCGGGCGGCGCCTCGAGGATCAGCCCGAAACGGCGGGCCCCCGCCCCGGTGATGGCGGCGGTCGCGCCGAGCGCCTCGGCGATCGAACGCGCCATCGCGTCGGCGCCGGTCAGGCCGCCGAGCAGCGGCAAGACGGTCGCCCCGTCGTCGCTCAACGCGAGGACCGGCGGCTCTGCGCGCTTGTCGCGCAGCAGCGGCGCGACAAGCCGGATCAGGATGCCGGCGGCGCAGACGCCGATGATCGGCCGTCCGGCGCGAAACAGGCCGGCGACCGTCGCGGCGGAATCCTCGAAGGTCGAATCGACGTCCTCGACGCGTCCCGCGAGTCCCAGCGTCTCGCCGCCGACGATCCCGGCGACGCGGCGCGCGATCCCGGCGCCGGAGGCGTTGAACGCGAGGATCGCCGGCCGGCTCACGGGATTTCCCGGCTCGGCACGACGACGATCGAGAAGTAAGGCACCGAGGACACCTCGACGTCCGCCGCGCGCAGCGTGCGCTCGGCCTTCTGGCTGGCGCGCTCGACATAATAGGCCCGGTCGAGCACGCCGGCCTCGTCGAGCGCGGCGCGGACCTTGGCGAAGGTCCGCCCGAGCTTCATGACGACGGCGGCGTCGGCGTTCTTCAACCGCCGGACGAGTTCTTCGGACGGCAGCGTGCCGGGGATGACGGTCACGGTCTCGCGCCGCATGCATAAGGGGCGGTCGAGCGCGACAGGCCCCGCCATCACCGACGAGACGCCCGGCGTCACGGTGGTGTCGTAGCGGTCCTTCAGCCGGGCGTGCCAGTAGATGAACGAGCCGTAGAAGAAGGGGTCGCCCTCGCACAGCACGCAGACGTTGCGTCCGGCGTCGAGCTGGACGGCGATCTCTTCGGCGCTGCGGTCGTAGAAATCGCTCATCACGCGGGGGTAGGACGGCAGGTCCGCCTCGGGGCTCGCGGTGATCGGGTAGACCAGCGGCAGCAGCACCTGGTCGGCGCGCAGATGCGGCCGGGCGGCGGAGAGCGCGACGCCGTCGCCGGGCTTCGCCGCGGGATAGGCGATGACGTCGGCCTCCTGGATCAGCCGCAGCGCCTTCAGGGTGAGCAGCTCCGGGTCGCCCGGACCGACGCCGACGCCGGAGAACTTGCCGGGCGTCATTCCTTGGGGTCCGCGAGCGCGTTGAGGGCGGCGACGGTCATCGCGCTGCCGCCGCGGCGGCCGAGCAGGGTGACGAAGGGGACGCCGCGGGAATCGCGCGCGAGCTCCGCCTTGGATTCGGCGGCGCCGATGAAGCCCACCGGCAGGCCGACGATCGCCGCCGGCCTGGGCCAGCCCCCGTCGAGCCGCTCGAGCAGATGAAACAGGGTCGTGGGCGCATTGCCGATGGCGACGACGGCGCCTTCGATCCGATCGCGCCACAGCTCGACGGCCGCGGCCGACCGGGTCGTGCCGAACGTCGCTGCGAGCTGCGGCGTCGCCGCGTCGTCCAGAAAGCAGAGCACCTCGTTGCCGGCGGGCAGACGCGGCCGCGTGACGCCGGAGGCCACCATCTTGGCGTCGCAGAGGATCGGCGCGCCGGCCTGGAGCGCCGCGCGCGCCGCGGCGACGATGGCGGGGTCGTAGCGGACGTCGCCCGCGAGGTCGGTCATGCCGCAGGCGTGGATCATTCGCACCACGACGCCCGCGACGTCGCCGGGCAAGGCGGACAGATCGGCCTCTGCGCGGATGGTCGCGAACGAGCGCCGATAGATCTCCGCCCCGTCCTTGATGTAGTCCATGCCCACGCGTCGCCCCGCCTTTCGCGACAGCCTTGTGAAGGCCGGGCCGACGCAAGGCAAGGCATTCCTTCGGCGCGGCGTTTCAGCCGCGGGCTGCGAGAAGCCGCAGGATTTCCGCAGGGTTAGGATCGTCAAGCCGGGCGCAGGCGGCTTGCGCCGCGCGAGGGCTTGCGCCGCGATGGACGCTCCAGCCGCTTCGCCCGGAGGCGCCCAGCAACAACAGGTCCGATGCCGAGGAGCCGGCGCAGCCCTTCGCGCACGCGGAAAGGTGCACCTGCGCGAGGCTTGCGGGCAGTCGGCCGGGTTCGGCGGCGAGCGCGAGCAGCGCCGCGCCGAGCGCCTTCGCCGGCTCGCGGGCCCGCTCGCAGGCCGGCGCGCCCGCGCAGGCGACGACTGAGAGCCGTTCGGCGACGGCCACGGGGGTGAAGCCGACTGCTTCCGACCCGGCGAGCAGCGCCGCCGCGCGATCCCGCGCCACCCCGGGCAGGACGACCGCGGACCATGGCGCGAGACGCAACGTCCCGTCGCCCTCGGCCTCGGCCTGGTCTGCGAGCCAGATCAGCATCGGGGCGTCGAGCCGTCCGACCGGCACGGGAACGGCGACGGCGGCCTCGTCCGCGATCCGCGTCGGAATCGCGCCGTAGCGCGCGGACATCGATCGCCGTTGTGCGATGGGAGCCGTCCGAACACCCGGAAGCGCGCAGAGAGCGTCGACGGTCGCGGTCACCTGAAGATCGCGGGCCCTCGCGTCCGGCCCGAGCCGCGCCGTCGAGTCCGCGATCGTCAGGAGGGCGGACACCGCCGCCTCGGGCGCCGCGGTCACCGCGAAGGCTCCTGTGCCGAAGACGACCTCGACGCCCTCCGGAACGGCGGTCGCGCTGACGTCGGAGGCGATCGCCCCGATCCCGGCTTCGCTGCCGCCGTCGATCGCGAACGAAAATTTGGGCGAGAGCGCGCCGATCCACCCGGCCTGCGTCAGCGCCCGGTCGAGAGCCTGCGCAAGCGGACGGCAATCGCGGACCTCGGCGGGATCGAGGCCGGAGAACGGGTCGAGCAGGATGTTACGTCGCCGGTCGGCAGGCCCGTCCGCGCCAAGACCGATCTCGAACAGGGCCGCGGCCAGCCTTGGACCGGCGTCGAGGCTCAGCCCTCTGATCTGCAGGTTGGCGCGGTTCGTGAGGTCTATGACGCCCGAGCCCATCCGCGCCGCAGCCTCCGCGATCACGCGCGCCTGCGTCGCCGACAGCGATCCGCCGGGCACGCGAAGGCGCGCCAGACCGCCATCGGCCATCGCCGCGAGATGGAGCACGCCGGGACATTCGGCCATCCCGTTTCGTCGCGCTTTAAGCCGCCGATGGCAAGGCGCGGGGCCCGCTTCAGCGGAACCGGTCTGCTCGTTCTGCGTTGTACAGCCGAGCGGCGGGGTTTCCGCCATCCCAAGTCACGAGGTGCACGATGATGGACAAGAGCCTTATGAAGGACCCTAGCACCCAGCTGGACGACCTCAAGGACGCGGTCGCAGATCTCGGGCAGCGCGTGTCGGAAATCGCGAGTTCGAGGGCGCAGCAGGCGAAGAAGCGCGCCAACGCAGCCGCGAAGTCGGTCCGGAACTCCGGCGGGCAGATTTACGAGGACGGCGTCGAAGCTCTGCAGTCCGCAGGCGATTCCGCGGTCTATTACGGCCGGCGAGCCGGGACGGTCGTCCGCAACAATCCGGGCCTTACGTTGCTCGGCGTCGCGATCGGCGTCGGCGTTCTGGCCGCCATCATCTATGCGTCGCAGGAAGACGATCGCCGCTGGTACGACAAGCGCCGCACCGGCTGGTTCTGATTTTTCAGCGATTTTTGAGAAAAGGCGGCGCCATCGGGCGTCGCCTTTTTGTTATGCGCGCGCGGCCGCGCCAGGTCGCTGTTTTCGCTCAGGGCGCGACCTTCCAGTCATTTCCCGATCAGTTTCACGTCGTCCGGCTGGGGAAAGCACGTCTGCGCCCTGCCCTGGCCCGCCTCCCAGCGGCCGACCGCGACGCGGGTGCGGAATCCGACCAGACCGTCCGCGCTGCCGACGTCATGTCCCTGAGCCTCCAGCCGCCGCTGCATCGCGGCGATGTCGGCGCGCGCGACCCCCCTCGGCGTCGTCCACTTTCCCTGGATGGGGCCGCCGCCGCGCAGCCGGTCTCCGAGGTGCCCGACGAACAGCGCGTAGAGGTCGGACTCGTTGTACTGCTTGATGACGTAGAAATTGTCGGAGACGAGAAAGGCGGGCCCCGTCCGCCCCGCAGGCGTCATGAGATGGAGGGCCGCGTCCTTCGCCTTCGGCAGGCTTCCGCCTGCTTTCGGGCGCACGCCGAGCGCAGTCCATTCGGCGACCGTCTTGCTCTGGTCCGGCCCCTCGAAGGTGCACGCGACCCCGACGGGCAGATCGACCTCCACTCCCCAGTCGCGCCCCGGCTTCCAGCCGTGCCGGCGGAGATAATTCGCGATCGAGCCCAGCGTGTCCGGGACCGAATTCCAGATGTCGCGCTTGCCGTCGCCGTCCATATCGACGGCGTTCTCGAGATATTTCGACGGCAGGAACTGCGGCTGGCCCATTGCGCCGGCCCAGGAGCTCTTCATCTCGGCGAGCGCGACGTGGTCGCCGTCGAGGATCTTCAGCGCCGCGATCAATTCGGGCAGGAACTGGTCCTTTCGCGCCCCCATGAAGGCTTCGGTCGCGAGCGCCCTCACGGCGACGTTGCCGATTTTGGCCTTCCCGAAACGAGACTCGCGCCCCCAGATCGCGACCACGATCTCGCGAGGCACGCCGTATCTGCGCTCGACGGAGTCGAGCGTCCCGCTCCAGCGCGCGAGCTCCGCCTTGCCCTCCGAGGTCAGCGCCGCGAAGTTCGCTTCGGCGACGTAGCGTCCGGGATCGGCGAACTCCGGCTGGCGCTGCGGACCGCCGAGGGGCGGCGCGCCGGGCGGCGCGAGGTCGGGCAGCGACCAGTCGAGCGTCAGACCGGCTGTCGCGGACCGGATGGTCGCCGCCGACACGCCGGCTTTGGCCGCCGCCGGCTGGACCGTGGCGGAGAGCCAGCCTTGGAACTGCGCTTCGACGGCGCCGCGGTCGATCGCCGGCGCCGCGCGGGCGACGTTCGCGCCGCCCAGCGAAATCAACATGGCCGCCATGAGCAGGAGGCGGCAGTTCGCGAGGAACTGGAAGGACTTCAGCGCGTTCATGCGATGGATCGGCCTTGATCGCCCTCACCCCGAGACCATCACAGGGCAGGGAATCGGTTAAGAGGGTTAACGCGCCGTTAATCTTTGGCGCGCAGCCTGACCCTACGGTCGCGCCGCAGGAGCTTCGCCTATGTCTTCCGCCGCAGTCGCGTCAACCGCCGGCCTTCGCATCCGCCCGACTCTGGTCCCGGAACGGGAACGCGCGATCGGCGACATGCAGGCGTTCCTCGCCCGCGTCCACCCGCAGACGCCAGCCGAGGCGCTCCGCCTCCTCCGCAACGCCTATCCCGAGGCTGCGCTCAGCCTGCGCGTCGCGGCCTGCGGCCTGAACGGCTAAGTCAGCCGATCTCCATATCGTTATCGACGGGATCGCGGGCCGCACGTCCGCTCTCCGCTTTGTCCTGCGCCACCAGCCGCCTGTGGTGCACATAGGCGAAGGGCAGCGTCGCGAGATAGCTCACCACCAGAGCGGTCAGCACCAGCGCAGGGTATCCGATCAGCAGCGTCACGAGCAGCGCCGCCCCGATCAGCGCCGGCGCGATATACGCCCGGTTGATGCGCGCCCCGAGCTGCTTGCCCGACCACGTCGCGAGCGGGCTCACCATCAGCAGCGCGACAATGATCACATAGGCGAGCACGACCGGCGCCGCTACCGGCGTGCGCGGGAATCCCAGAAGCTCCAGATAAATCGGCAGCAGGGAGCAGACCGCCCCGGCGGGCGCAGGCACGCCGGTGAAGAACGCGCCGGCCCATGCCGGCTTCAGCGGATCGTCGAGCGCGACGTTGAAGCGCGCCAGCCTCAGCGCGCAGGCGATGGCGAGGATCAGCGCGCCGATCCAGCCGACATGGCCAAGCCCGTTCAGCCCCCAGACATAGAGGATCAGGGCCGGGGCGACGCCGAAATTCACGAAGTCGGTCAGGCTGTCGAGCTCCGCTCCGAAGCGGGAGGAGCCTTTCAGCAACCGCGCGAGCCTGCCGTCGACGCCGTCGAGCAGAGCGGCGAGCACCACGAGATAGACCGCCAGCTCGAGCCTGCCCTCGAAGGCCATCCGGACGCCGGTCAGCCCCGAACAGAGCGCAAGCAGCGTCACGAGGTTTGGCAGCAGCAGGCGCAGCGGCACGCGCGCCAGCCGCCTGCGCTGCACGGGCGCGCCCTCCGGCGCGTCGGGAAGCCCTGCCACGGCGATCTCCTCAGCCCGCCCTGAACGTTCGGGCGTCGGGAGCCGCCGAAAGATCGGCGATCACGGTCTCGCCAGCGGTCGTCCGCTGCCCGACGCCGACCAGCGGCTGGGCTCCGACAGGAAGATAATGGTCGACTCGGCTGCCGAAGCGGATGAGCCCGAAGCGCTGCCCGGTCACGATCGCGTCCTGCTCGCGCGCGAAGCAGACGATGCGGCGCGCCACCAGTCCCGCGATCTGCACCACGCCGACCGGCCCATGTTGGCTTTCGATGACCAGGCCGTTGCGCTCGTTGTCCTCGCTCGCCTTGTCCAGGTCGGCGTTCAGGAATTTGCCCGGCGTGTAGGCGATCTTTCTGATGCGCCCGGGGACCGGCGCCCGGTTCACGTGGACGTCGAACACGTTCATGAACACAGCGACCCGCGGCAGCGGCTCGAAGCCGAGGCCGAGCTCGGGCGGCGGCACCGCGGCGCGGACGTCGCAGACGACGCCGTCGGCGCCGCTCACCACCAGCCCGGCGCGGACGGGGGTCACCCGGTCGGGATCGCGGAAGAACAGCGCGCACCAGATCGTCAGCCCGAGCCCGATCCAGCCGAGCGGCTGCCAGATCAGGAACAGGATGAAGGTCACGATCGCGAAGGCGGCGATGAACGGCCGCCCCTCCCGATGGATGGGGACCATGACCTTTTTCGCCGAGGCGACGACGTCGTCTAGCAGAGCCATTTTGCTTTCCGCCAATTGAGCCGCCCGTATAAGGCCGGTCCGCTCCGGGACCAAGCGAAACACTGCCGCCGTCATGCCGGCCGAAGTGCCGGCATCCAGAACCACGACCTTGCCGAGCCAGGCTTAGCGACTGGGAGAGCATCGCATAGCGCCCGTTGCGCGGCTGGATGCCGGCACTTCGGCCGGCATGACGGCGCGGTATTATTCGGGACGTTCTGTGAAGCGCGCCGCCGTCGTGGTCCGGACTAACCGACGACGGAGTTCTGAACCGTTCGATGATCGAACGGCGCTTATTCCGCCGCGGGCGCGATCTCGGTGCGATCCTCGAAGCCGCCGGGCGCGTCGAGATCGCGATCGTCGTCCTGCGCGGTGATGCGCGCCAGCGTCTCGCGCACCTCCTCCGCCTTGCGCTGGCGGTTCCAGAGGCTGGCGTAGAGCCCGTCGGCCGCGAGCAGCGCGGCGTGGGTTCCGCGCTCGACGATCTCGCCGGCCTCCAGCACGAGAATCTCGTCTGCTGCGACGATCGTCGACAGCCGGTGCGCGATGACGATCGTGGTGCGGCCGCGTGAGACCCGGTCGAGCGCGTCCTGGATGTCCTTCTCGGTCGCGCTGTCGAGCGCGGAGGTCGCCTCGTCGAGAATCAGCAGCGGCGGCCCTTTGAGGATCGTCCGGGCGATCGCCACCCGCTGCTTCTCGCCGCCGGAGAGCTTCAGGCCGCGTTCGCCGACTTCCGTGTCGTAGCCGTTCGGCAGATCCTGGATGAAGCCGTCGATCTGCGCGAGAGCGGCGGCCGCCTCGACCTCCGCGTCGGTCGCGTCCCAGCGGCCGTAGCGGATGTTGTAGCGCACGCTGTCGTTGAACAGCACGGTGTCCTGCGGGACCATGCCGATCGCGTCGCGCAGCGAGGTCTGCATCACGTCGCGGATGTCCTGCCCGTCGATCGTGATGCGGCCCGATTGCACGTCATAGAACCGGAACAGCAGTCGCGAGATCGTGGACTTGCCGGCGCCCGAAGGCCCGACGATCGCCACCGTCTTGCCGGCGGGGACCTCGAAGCTGACGTCTCTTAAAATCTGGCGTTCGGGGTCGTAGGCGAAGCCGACCTTCTCGAACCGGATCGTGCCGCCCGCCACGACGAGAGGCCTGGCGCCCGGCCTGTCGTCGACCTCCGGCGACTTCTCGAGCAGCAGGAACATCGCCTCGAGATCCGCGACCGCAAGTTTGATCTCGCGATAGACGAAGCCCATGAAGTTCAGCGGCACGTAGAGCTGAACCATCATGGCGTTGATCAGCACGAAGTCGCCGACCGTGTTGCGCCCCGCGCGGATGTCGGCGACCGCCATCGCCATGCAGATCGTGAGCCCGGCGGAGAAGATCAGCGCCTGCCCCGCGTTCAGCCAGGCGAGCGAGGTGTAGGTGCGGATCGCGGCCTTCTCGTAACCCGCCATCGAGCGGTCGTAGCGGTCGGCCTCGCGGGTCTCGTTGCCGAAATACTTGACCGTCTCGTAATTGAGCAGGCTGTCGATCGCCTTGGAGCTCGCCTCGGTGTCGTTCTCGTTCAGCACCCGGCGGAACCCGATCCGCCACTCGGTCGCGAGGTAGGTGAAGAACAGGTAGACCACCACCATGACCGAGACGACGGCCGAATAGGCCCAGTCGAACTGGTAGGCGAGCACGCCGAGCACCAGCAGCAGCTCGAGGACGGTCGGCACGACCGTGAGCAGAGCGGTGCGCGTCAGCGTCTCGATCGCGAGGCGCCCGCGGTCGACGATCCGGCTCATCGCCCCGGTGCGGCGCTCAAGATGGAAACGCAGGCTCAGCCGGTGCATGTGGCGGAAGACGATCAACGACAGACGCCGCACGGCGTGCATCACCACAGGCGCAGTGATGCCGTCCCGGAGCTGGGCGAGCGCCACCATCAGGACGCGGCCGAGACCGTAGGCGATCACCATCGCCGTCGGGGCCGCGACCGCGAGCGCCGTCCAGGTCGAGGCGTCGGCGGGCGGCCCGCCCTTCGAAATCTGCGTGAGCGCGTCGGTCGCGAACTTGAAGCCGTAGGGCACGAGCACCGTGACCAGCTTCGTCAGCACCAGCAGCACGACCGCGACCGCGATCCGGCGCTTGAGGTCCGGCCGGTCGCCCGGCCACATGAAGGACTGCAGCCGCCGCATGGTCTGAAAAAAGGCGAAGCCTTCGGCGGTCACCTCGCCGGGAATCGTTTCACGCCGCCGCCGCCTCATGAAGCGGCGCCCCGGCCGATGGCTTGTAATGTTTCGAAGGTCATAGCAGGCGGAGGTAAGCCTCCCCCGCCGCAAGGACAAGGCGGCGTTGCGCTTTCGGACCTGCCCGTCTCAGCGTCTCAGCGTCCGCCGGCCCGCTGGGACGGCAGGACGAACACCTGTCCGGGATAGATCAGGTCGGGGTTTCGGATCTGGCCGCCGTTCGCGGCGAAGATCACGGTGTAGCGCTGCCCGGCGCCGTAGGATCTGCGCGAGATGCTCCACAGGCTGTCGCCGCGTTTCACGGTCACCGAATCGAGCGACGGCACCACCGCATTCGCGGGGCTTGGCGCTGAATCGGCCGGAACGGCCGCAGCCTGCTTTCCGTCGGCGGTCCCGGAGGCGGCGGTCGGCGCGGGCTCCGCCTTTGCGGTCTCGCCGGCGTCCGGCCGGTAGGCGAAGCGCGCGAGCGCGCGGCCGATCACCTTGCCGGCGTCGTTCTCGATCTGGTCGACCCGCAGATCGTAGTCGCCCGGCGCGAGGCCCTGCTCCACCTTGAGCGACCAGCGGCCGTCGGGGCCGGCGACGGGGCCGGCGATGAACGAGCCGTTGAGATAGATCCTCAGCTGCGCGCCGGAAGCCGCCGCGCCCTGCACGAAGAAGCGCCCATTCTCCGCGTCGACCGCGCCGACCGAAAGTCCGCCGGCGGCGTCGGCGGAACGCGGCTTCTCCGCGGCGGCGGTCTCGCGCTGCGGCATGGCCAGCACCCGCGAGGGCGCGCCGGGAGCGTTCAGCACCACCATGACGTCCTTGGAGGGCGCCTTCGGCACCGAAATCGTGACCGTCTGGTCGGAGGCGAACTCCTTGCCGTCGGGCGTGCGGACCTTCAGGCCGAGCACGTAATCGCCCGGCGCGAAACGCGGCGAGGCCATGCTCCAGCTTCCGCCTGCGTCGGCGACGGTGCGGTCGTGCACCACGCCGTTCGCCAGCAGCTCGACCGAACATCCCGACGGGCAGCGGCCCGCGATCACGGATTCGCCGGACGGCTCGACGCGCACCACGTCGAAAGCGCCCTTGTCCGCCGGCGCTTCGGGCTTCTTCGGTTCGGTCGGCGTTTGCGGCCCGAGGCCGGCTATCTCGTTCGGGGCGGCAGGCGGCGGCGTCTGCGCAGGCTGCTGCGAAGCCTGCGGCGCGCCCGCCTGCGCTCCGGACGACGCCGGGGGCTGGTCGCCCTGCCGCGCCGGGTCGGCGGGCGGCTTCGGAGCGGCGGGGCTGGGAGCGGCGTGGTGCTGCGGAGCGTTCACGAGGTCGCTCGGCCCGTCGAAGGCCCCTTCGCGCCACGCGTACCAGCCCGCCGCCGCTACAACGACGACGAAGCCGAAGCCGATTGCAAAACCGCTCTTGATGGCGGGGTCCATCGTCGCCTGACGCCTCGTCGTCTGCGCGAAAAACGCGAAATGCGTCATCCGTCACGGATGCTTCAAATCCACTGTCCTAAAACCGGACAGTTCGCCCCTAACCCCTACAAGGCGCGACGCTTCGACTCAACCGGCGGCGACTTGACCGGGCGCCGCGCGCAAGGCTCACTCGATTGATGACACGAATCCGAACCGTCTGCGTCTACTGCGGCTCGAGCACCGGGGCGCGTCCCGAGCATATGGCGGCCGCCGAGGCGATGGGGCGCGCGCTGGCCGAAGCCGGCGTCGGCCTCGTCTATGGCGGCGGCAACATCGGCCTGATGGGCGCGGTCGCGCGCGCAGCCCTGGCCGGCGGCGGACAGGTCACGGGCGTGATCCCGCAGTTCCTCGTCGAGCGCGAGGCGATGCTGGCGGACGTGCAGGAGCTCGTCGTCACCGCCGACATGCACGAGCGCAAGCGAATCATGTTCGAGCGCTCCGACGCCTTCGTCGCGCTGCCCGGCGGCATCGGCACGCTGGAGGAGCTCGTCGAGCAGCTCACCTGGGCGCAGCTCGGCCGCCACGACAAACCGATCCTGATCGCGGACCTCGACGGTTTCTGGTCGCCGCTGCTGGCGCTGCTGGACCACATGACCACCGAAGGCTTCGTCCGTCCCGGACTCGAGGCGCCCTATATCGTCGCCACCACCGTGGAGGAGATCCTCCCCGCGCTCGAACGCGCCGCCCCGATCATCGAGGCGATGATGGACGCGCAGGAAGGCGCCTCGGTCGAGCAGTTCTGACGTCTTCGGGTTCGGTCAGAACGGCGGCGGGCGCCGGCTCGCCCGCCAGAGCCGCAGCAGCGTCCGCCAATGCGCGCGGGCGGGCGGCTCCTCCAGCGGCGACCGCGCCTTGTCGAGCGCGGCGAGCTCCGGCTCGAGCAGCGCCAGCGGCAGGAAGGCCGCCGCGGCGGCGGGGTCGAGATCGCGGAACGACAGCCGCGCCTCCGCCAGCCGCTTGCGGGCGAGCGCGCGCAGTTCGGCGGCGAGCGCCGCGAGCTGCCGGGTCGGCTTGGCGTCGAGCACGTCCTCACGGCGTAGCCCGAGCGCGGCCATGCGGTCGACCGGCAGCAGCAGCTTTCCGCGCGCGGCGTCGCGCGGCAGGCGGCGCAGCAGCTGCACGAGTCCTCGCGCGACGCCGCCATAGCCCGCCGAAGCCGCGCCGCCGGGGTCCGAACCGCCGGCGGCGATCAGGCTGGCCAGCCGCAGCGCCGCCGACGAGGTCGCTCCCAGCCGGCCCTCGAGCTCCGCCACTGAGGGAACCGGATCGTCGTAGAGGTCGTCCACCCGGGCGTCGACGAGCGCGACGAGCGCCTCGCGCGGCAGGCGTCCGAAGGCTGCAGCCTTCTCCAGCGCGTGGGCGACGGGGTGGGCGGCGGCGTCGGCGCGTTCGGGCTCGGCGAGCGCGTCGCGCCACCATTGCAGGCGCAGCTCCCCCACCATCGGTTCGCTGACGAGATCGCGGACGCGGGCGAGCTCGATGTCGAAGGCGTAGAGCGCGAGCAGATGCGGCCGCGCCTCCGCCGGAGCGAAGAGCGTCGCCGCGTAGCGGCCGAAATCGAACTCGCGTACGAGCGCAGCGACGGGGTCAGACGCGGCCTCCGTCACCGGACCGCAAGCAGCGCGGCCGCGACCCGCCTGCCCTCGCCCACCATGACGTTCCACGTCCGCGCGGCGGCGCCCGTCGCCATCGCCTCGACGACCACTCCATGCGCCTGCAGCGCCTCGCGGACGGCGCGCCTGAGCGGCGCCACGTCCTCCCCCGTGCCGACGAGCAGAGTGTCGATCTCGGCGGCCTCGCTGACCACGCGTTCGAACGCGGCGTCGGTGAGCTGAAGCGGTTCGCGATAGGGCCAGGCCCACATGCCGGACGGCAGCCCGAGCAGCGAGCCGCGATGCGACAGGCCCGCCAGTCGAAAGCCCCCGCCGCCATAGGCGTCGATCAGATGCCGGCCCGGCAGATGCCGCTCGTCGCCGTTGGACATGGCTCTTCGCTCCGACGGCGGATCAGGGCCGCTACCGGGAGCCCTTTATCTACGCCTACGCCGGCCGGCGCGAAACGTTCGCGGCCTTGGCGGCGAGCGCGGCCTTCTCTTCGGCCGCCGCGCGGGTCGAGGTCTTCACGCCGAGATAGATCAGCATCGGCGACGACACGAAGATCGCGGAATAGGTGCAGATGATCACGCCGAACAGCATGACGTTGGCGAAGCCCTCGATCGCCTGGCCGCCGAACAGCACCAGCGCGAGCAGCGACAGCGCGGTCGTGGTCGCCGTCATCACGGTGCGCGACATCGTCGAGTTGATCGAGAGATCGAGCAGCTCGTCGGTCGGCAGGTTCTTGTATTTCCGCAGCAGCTCGCGCGTGCGGTCGAACACCACCACGGTCTCGTTCAGCGAATAGCCGACGATCGTCAGGATCGCGGCGATCGAGGTCATGTTGAACTCCTGACGCGTGATCAGGAAGAAGCCGACAGTGAGCACGATGTCGTGCAGCGTGCCGATCACCGCGCCGATCGCGAGCTGCAGCTCGAAGCGGAACCACAGATAGCCGAGCACCGACACGATCGAGAGCACCACGCCGAGCGTGCCGGACTGCACCAGCTCGCCCGAGACGCGAGGGCCGACCGTCTCGACCCGGCGGATCTCATAGTCCTTCTCGAACGCGGCGCGGGCGCGGGTGACGAGAGCGCTCTGCGCGGGCTCGCCGCCCGGCTGGATGCGGAAGCGCAGCGAAACCTGGCCGCCCTGCCCGAACTCCTGGACCTCGACCTCGCCGGTCTCGAACGACTGCGCGGTCTCACGGACCGAGGCGAGGTCGGCCTTGCCGGACTTCGACTGCAGCTCCATCAGCGTGCCGCCGGTGAAGTCGATGCCGTAGTTCAGACCGACGGTCAGGAACAGAACGATCGTCGCGACCGAGATCGCCGCCGAGAACGGAAAGCTCAGGACGCGCCACCGGACGAAGCGGAACTTGCTGTCGTCGGGGAAGATGCGGAGAAGGCGCATGGATTGAGGCTCGCTCGGTCAGAACGGCAGGGCTGTGGGGCGCGTGCGGCGGTACCACAGCGCGATCATCATGCGCGTCATGGTCACGGCCGTGATCACGGTGGTGACGATGCCGAGCAGGAAGACGACCGCGAAGCCGCGCACGGGGCCGGAGCCGAGCAGGAACAGGATGATCGCCGCGATCGCCATCGTCGAGTTTGAGTCGACGATGACCGCGAAGGCGTGGCGGAAGCCGGCCTCGATCGACGACACCATGCTGCGCCCGGCGCGGAACTCCTCGCGGATGCGCTCGTAGATCAGCACGTTGGAATCGACCGCGGTGCCGATCGTCAGCACGATGCCGGCGATGCCGGGCAGCGTCAGCGTCGCGCCGAGCAGCGACATCAGCGCGAAGATGAAGACGACGTGGATCGTCAGGGCGATGTTGGCGAACAGGCCGAAGACGCCGTAGGTCGCGAACATGAAGATCACGACGAAGATCGCCGCGTACCAGGTCGCTCGCGTGCCGGAGCTGATCGAATCCTGGCCGAGGCCGGGGCCGACGGTGCGCTCCTCGATGACGGTCAGCGGCGCCGGCAGCGCGCCGGCGCGCAGCAGCACGGCGAGGTCGTTCGCGCTCTCGACCGTGAAGTTGCCGGAGATCTGCCCCTGACCGCCGGTGATCGGCTCGTTGATGCGCGGCGCCGAGATCACCTTGTTGTCGAGCACGATGGCGAACGGCTTGCCGACGTTGGCCTGCGTGGCGTCGGCGAACTCGCGCGCGCCCTTGGTGTTGAACTTGAACGAGACCACCGGCGAATGGTCCTGCGACGAGAAGGTCGCCTGGGCGTCGGTCAGGTCCTCGCCCGCCACCATCACGCGCTTTTCGATGAGGATCGGGACAGTCTGTCCCCCCCGGTCCTCCTGCAGGACCTCCGAGCCGTCCGGCGGACGGCTGGCGGCGGCCTGTTCGGGCGGCATCGAAAGATCGACGAGCCGGAACTCGAGCTTCGCGACCTTGCCCAGGATGTCCTTCAGCCGCTGCGGGTCCTGCAGCCCCGGCACCTGAAGCAGGATGCGGTCGGCGCCCTGGCGCTGGATCGACGGCTCGACGGTGCCGAGTTCGTTGACTCGTCGGTCGACGATCTTGAGAGACTGGTCCACGGCGGAGCGGATGCGCGCCTGAACCCCGGCCTCGCTCAGCGTCGCCGTGACGACATTGCCGTCTCGCGAGTTGACGTCGACTTCCGCGGGACCGGCCCCGCCGAACAGCGAGCTCGCGACCGGCGCCGCCAGCGGCTTCAGCTTCTCGAGCGCGGCGGCGAGCTGCGCGGGGTCGCGCAGCGTCGCGTTCACCGTCGTCCCGCTCAGCGTGATCGCGGTGGTGCCGATGCGGGCCTCGCGGAGCGCGCGGCGCACGTCTTCCTGAAGAGCGACGGCGCGCGACTTGCGCAGCGCCTCGCCGTCGACTTCGAGCAGCAGCTGCGAGCCGCCCTGCAGGTCGAGGCCGAGCACGACGGTGCGCGCCGGGAACCAGCTGGGATAGGCGTCACGAACCGACTGCGGGAGCACGTTGGGCAGCGCGAACAGCACGCCGAGCGCGCACAGCGCCAGCACGGCGACGGTCTTCCAGGTTGAGAAGTACAGCATGGGGCGTCGTCAGCTTTCGTTCCCGCTTCTCGCGGCGGGCGTCTTATACGTCTTTCGGGCGCTCAGGGAGTCTCGGTCTTGACCGGCTCGCCCTTGGCGCGCACGTCGGCGATCATGGCGCGCGACAGCCTGGCGCGGACGTTCTCGGCGATCTCGATCTGGACTTCGCCGTCGTCGATGACCTTCACCACCTTGGCGATGATGCCGCCGGCCGTCACGATGGTGTCGCCGCGCCGGACGTTCTTGATCATCTCGGCCTGGGCCTTGGCGCGCTTCTGCTGCGGCCGCAGGATCAGGAACCACATGATCACGAAGATCAGGACGAAGGGCAGAAGCTGGATCAGGAAATCGGTGCCGCCGGGGGCGGCGCTGGCGGCGCCTTGCGCGAAAGCGGGCGTGACGAACATGGGAGCTCCGGTGGCGGGGTCTTGCGCCTCGCTCGGAAGAGCCGGCTTCAACCGCAAATTTCACGCCGGGAACGACCCCCGGCGAAAGCGCGCGGACTATAGCCACGGCCCCCGCGAAATCAAATCACACACTGGTATGGCCCCGGCGGCCGCATGCCCCCTATCCGATAGGCCGTGTGGACGGCCTATGTTCGCGGGTCTACCTAGCGCCACGCTTCATCCGACAGCGAGCGCACGCCTTGTCAGACCCGTTCTATTCCATGCCCGCGACCGACACGCGCGACGAACTTCTCCTGCGGATCGCGGAGACTTTGGAGCGAATGGCGCCAGCCCGGCCGCAGTCGCCGGACTTCGAGGCCGCCGACGCCTTCGTGTGGCACGCGGCCGAGAAGCGGCTCGCCCCGGTCGCGAAGGTGTCGCGGGTCGACATGGTTCTGCTCAAGGGAATCGACCGGGCGCGCGATCAACTGATCGACAACACCACCCGCTTCGCCCACGGACGGCCCGCGAACAACGCGCTGCTCTGGGGCGCGCGCGGCATGGGCAAGAGCTCGCTCGTCAAAGCCTGCCACGCGACGGTGTCCGCCGCTCTCGAGGCCGACGGGAAGCCGAAGCTCAAGCTCGTCGAGATCCACCGCGAGGACATCGAATCGCTGCCCGTGCTGATGGGCCTGCTCAGCGCCGCGCCCTTCCCGTTCCTGCTGTTCTGCGACGACCTGTCTTTCGACCTCGAGGACACCTCCTACAAGTCGCTGAAGGCGGTGCTCGACGGCGGCATCGAGGGCCGGCCGGAGAACGTGCTGTTCTACGCCACCTCCAACCGCCGCCATCTGCTTGCCCGCGAGATGATCGACAACGAGCGCTCGACCGCGATCAATCCGGGCGAGGCGGTCGAGGAGAAGGTGTCGCTGTCCGATCGCTTCGGCCTCTGGCTCGGCTTCCACCGCTGCAGCCAGGACGAATATCTGTCGATGGTCACGGGCTACGCCGAGCATTTCGGGCTGACGGTCGCCCCCGACGAACTCCGCCGCGACGCGCTCGAGTGGTCTACGACCCGCGGCTCCCGCTCGGGACGCGTGGCGTGGCAGTTCATCCAGGACCTCGCCGGACGGGCCGGGGTTTAGGGGCGGAGGGCACCGCAGTTCTGGTTTAGCGCGGCCGTCATTCCGGCCGTCGCGCCGGAATCCAGACGCGCGACGAATCCAAAGATACTCGACGGCCGAACAGCTTTCGTTTGCGCGGTCACGCGTCTGGATTCCGGCATTTCGCTTCGCTGCAGCCGGAATGACGGCGGGCATTGAGCAAATCCTAAAACGAAAAATCCCGGCGCGCTTTCGCGGCCGGGATTTTTGCTGTTCGAGGCGAACGGTCAGGCGTTCGGCAGGTGATCGAGCGGGTTGACCGAGGTCGCGCCCTTGCGGACTTCGAAATGGAGCTGAGGCGAAGTCACGTTGCCGGTGGCGCCGGATTCGGCGATCACCTGACCGCGGCGGACGCTGTCGCCGCGCTTCACGTTCAGCTTGCTGTTGTGGGCGTAGGCGGTGACCCAGCCGTTCGAGTGACGAATCAGCACCAGATTGCCGAAGCCCTTCAGCTCGCTGCCGGCGTAGGCGACGACGCCGTCGTCGGACGCCTTCACGTCGGTGCCTTCGGGAACCGCGAGGTTGATGCCGTCGTTCGAGGCGCCGCTCGTCTTGGAGCCGTAGGCCGAGATAACCCGGCCGCGCACCGGCCAGCGGAAGGACGGTCCGGTCGGCGCCGCCTCAGGAGCCGGATCGGAGGTCTTCAGGGACGCCGTCTTCACGTTGTCGTTGGACTGGGCGACCGGCTTGGACGGCGCGGCGAAGGCCTGGCTCTCCGGCTGCTGGGCCTCGACGGCGGGCTTGATCGCAGGCGCCGCCGCAGTCTTCTGGACCGCGGGCGCGGGCTTGAGCGGCGCGGGCTTGGGAGCTTCCGCCCCCTTGGCCTGCGGGCCGGTGACGAACTGCATGCGTCCCTGCTGACCGGCGGCAGGCTGCGGGCGCATCGGTTCCGGCGCGGAGCGCGGCTGGCTCTCCGGCTCGGACGCCGAGGCCATGCGCTGCGGCGCCGACGGGCCGCCGGCGCCCGAATAGACCGGGATCACCAGCTGCCGCCCGGGGCCGACGCCGTTGGCGCTCTGCAGGTTGTTGGCCTGCATGATCGCGCTCGCCGGCACGCCGTAGCGCTGCGACAGGGTGTGGATGCTCTCGCCCTGCCGGAGGGTGACGACCGAACCGCCGTCGCCCGACCAGTTTGACGACGACGCCGGCGCGCCGGCCCTGACGGGCGGCAGGGAGCCGGTGGTGCGGGGCTCGAGCGAGGAGGAGCGGTATTCCCCGTCGCCCCGCCCGCCGCCTTGTCCGCCGTCGAAGCCGCGCATCGGCCGGGCCTGTGGCCCGCTCGGCGCGCCGAGCGGCGCCCGCTCGACCCGCGCGGACGGCGCCGCCTGGATCGATCCGGTCGAGGCCGGCTCGCGCCGGGGCGTGGCCCGCGACGTCTGGTATGGGTTGGCGTCTGGGTCTCCGCCGAAGCGGAATGTGTCGGAGCTGCAGGCCCCGAGCGTGCTGGCGCCGAGAACCACCACAGCGACGCGCGCCAGAAGTTCAGAACGCAGGCACGGAACGATTTTACGCATGTTGGACACTCGCCACGTACACGACCGACATGAAGAGAGTTAAAGCGCGTTGAGGTAAACGGAGAGTTAGTGCGCTGAGCAAAAGCCACGAAGCCGCCGCAAATCTTGATCGCGGGGATAAGCGGGGATCGAGGCGTGTCGTTCTGATCCCTCCTTGCGTCGGCGGCTTCAACCGCAGAGCTCCACCGCCGGCATCGGTCCTCCGGCCAAGCCGGAGGACGACGGGAGCGAGACCCCCAACCGGGCGGACTTAATCTCGCTCTCGCAGAACGAACTCGCCGTGGTCCGGCTCGACCGGACCACCCAGGCCGGGCGTCGAACGCGAAGGCCGGGATTCCCTGTCCCCGCCCCTTCCCCCTTCTCCCGCGACGGAGGAAGGACGGAAAATCCCTCACAGCGCCTTCGCGACGCCTTGCATCAGCGGGGGCACGCGGACGGATGCGATGGTGGTCTCGTCGAGCGATCCGTCCCTGGCCTTTACGAACCGCGTCAGCCGCTGGCCCGAGCCGTCGCCGACCGGCGCGATCATGACGCCCCCGGCCTTGAGCTGGTTGAGAAGCGCAGAAGGCGGCGTCGTGACGGCGGCGGTGATCAGGATGCGCTCGTAGGGCGCGTGCGCCGCGTGGCCGAGCGCGCCGTCGGCGACGATGGCGGTGACGTTTCCGACCCCGCCGAGATCGCCCAGGCGCCGTTCGGCGTTCTCGACCAGCGTTCGCCAGCGGTCGATCGTGAACACGCGGCGCGCGAGCCGGGACAGGATCGCGGCGCAGTAGCCCGTGCCCGTCCCGATCTCGAGCACGCTGTCCAGGTCGCCGACGCCGAGCGCGTCGACCATCGTCGCGATCTGGGACGGCGATTCGAGCGTCTGTCCGCAGGCGATCGGCAGCGCGCGATCGGCGTAAGCCGCGTCGCGCAGCCGCGACGGCGCGAACTGCGAGCGGGGGATGGTCTCGAGCGCGATCAGCGTGCGGGTGTGGAGCACGCCCCGGCTGCGCAGGCCGAGCACCAGCTCCGCCCGGCGCGTGCGCTCCGCCTCGTCGATCTCTGACGCCGTCATGCCCGCCATTGCGGGCGTCCACGACTGTCTCGATATGGGGTCACTCGATGATCCAAGTCGTGGATACCCGGCTCCGCCGGGCATGACGGCCAATGGCCGGGCCCGGCCTTCGCCGACTCAGTCGGCGGCGAACACGGCCTCAAGTCCGTCGAACAGCGCCTCGTCCGTCAAGTCGATCTTGAGCGGCGTCACCGAAATCCGCCGGTCGCGGATGGCGGCGAGGTCGGTGCCCTCTCCCGCCTCGTACCGGCCGCGGCCGAAAACGATCCAGAAATAGGGATTGCCGCGACCGTCCGTGCGGGCCTCGATCTTGAGCAGCTCCTGGTTGCGCTGGCCCTGGCGCGTGACCGCCACGCCCTCGACCTCGTTCGCTTCGCAACCCGGGAAGTTGACGTTGACCAGCCGGTCGCGGGCGAAACCCGCCTTGATGATGCGCGAGACGACGTCCGCGCCATGCGCGCGCGCGGAGGCGAACATGTCGTCGATCTCGCGTTCGCGGTTGAAGTTCTGCGACAGCGCAATCGACGGGATCCCGAGCAGCGTGCCTTCGATCGCGCCCGCGATGGTGCCCGAATAGGTGACGTCCTCGGCGACGTTCTGCCCGCGGTTGACGCCGGACAGGATCAGGTCCGGCCTTATGTCGGCCAGCACGTGGCGCACGCCCATGATCACGCAGTCGCTCGGCGTGCCGCGCACCGCGAAGCGCTTTTCCCCCAGTTCGCGGAGCCGCAGCGGATCGCTGAGCGAAATCGAGTGCGACGCGCCGGACTGGTCGGTCTCCGGCGCGACGATCCAGACGTCGTCGGAGAGCTCCGACGCGATCTGCTCAAGCGCCTCGAGGCCCTCGGCGTGCACGCCGTCGTCGTTGGTGAGGAGGATTCTCATGCGGCGCGTTTCCAGCTGACGGCGCGCATGCGCGCGCGCCATGTAGAGGTGAGGATCACGACGCGCGCTCGATCGTCGTCATCCCGCCCATGTAACCCTGCAGCGCTGCGGGAATCGCGATGGAGCCGTCCGGCTGCTGGTAGTTCTCCAGCACCGCGACCAGCGCTCGACCAACGGCGACGCCGGAGCCGTTCAGCGTGTGGACGAAGCGCGTGCCCTTGCCCTCGGCCGGGCGGTAGCGGGCGTTCATGCGCCGCGCCTGGAAGTCGCCGCAGACCGAGCAGCTCGAAATCTCGCGATAGGTCTTCTGCGCGGGCAGCCAGACCTCGATGTCGTAGGTCTTGCGCGAGGAGAAGCCCATGTCGCCGGCGCAGAGCGTGATGGTGCGGAACGGCAGCTCCAGCCGCTTCAGCACTTCCTCGGCGCAAGACAGCATGCGCTCGTGCTCCTTGAGCGCCTTCTCGGGCGTGGTGATCGAGACCAGCTCCACCTTGGTGAACTGGTGCTGGCGGATCAGCCCGCGCGTGTCGCGGCCCGCGGACCCGGCTTCCGCGCGGAAGCACGGCGTGCCGGCGGTGACGCGTAAGGGGAGCTCCTCCTCGGAGAGGATCTGTTCGCGCACGAGGTTGGTGAGCGAAACTTCGGCGGTCGGGATCAGCCAGAAGTCAAAGCTCGTGCGGAACTGGTCGTCGGCGAATTTCGGCAGTTGCGCCGTGCCGAACATCGCCTCGTCGCGCACCAGAAGCGGCGGCGCGATCTCTGTGTAGCCGTGCTCGGTCGTGTGCAGGTCGAGCATGAAGCTCGCGAGCGCGCGCTCCATGCGCGCCACGCCGCCCTTCAGCACTGCGAAACGCGCGCCGGACATGCGGGCGGCGGCCTCGAAATCGATCAGCCCGAGCGCCTCGCCCAGATCGTAATGCGCCGTGGCGTTCGGCAGGTCTCGCGGGGTGCCAACGCGATGACGCTCGACGTTCGCGGTCTCGTCGGGGCCGTCCGGAACCTCGTCGAGCGGAATGTTGGGGATTTCGGCGAGCGTCGCCTGAAGTTCGTCCTCGAGCGCCTTCTGTTCGGCCTCCGCTGCCGGCGCGTCGACTTTCAGCCGTCCGACCTCCTCGATCAGGGCGGCGGCGCGCGCCTCGTCCTTCGCCGCCTTGGCCTGCCCGACTTCCTTCGACGCCGCGTTGCGGCGCTCCTGCATCGCCTGGAGGCGGCCGATGACCTCGCGCCGCTTCTCGTCGATCGCGATCACCCGCGCGCTCTGCGGCGTCAGCCCGCGCCGCGCGAGACCACGGTCGAAGCTCTCGGGATCGTCGCGGATCAGGCGGATGTCATGCATGAAGGATCGGTCCGAAAAATGATGGCGCTGATGGAGTGCGCGCTCCGACGCTTCCGGCGTCCCGAAGCGCGCGGCGGGCCAGCCCGAAGCGGCCGCGAGCCTACTCGGCGTCGCCGTCGCCGCCGGCCTTGTCCGCCTCGGCCTTCCTCTTCTCGATCATTTTGACCACGAAGATCGAGGCTTCGTAGAGAAGCACGGTCGGCACGGCAAGCGCGACCTGACTGATGACGTCGGGCGGGGTGAGGACAGCTGCGATCGCGAACACGACGACGATCGCGTAGCGGCGCTTGGAGATCAGCCAAGCCGAATCGATGAAGCCCGCGCGCGCCAGAAGCGTCAGAATCACCGGCGTCTGGAAGCAGATGCCGAAGGCGAAGATCAGCGTCATGATCAGCGAGAGATATTCGCTGGTCTTGGCGATCAGCTCGATCGAGGCGTGGCCGTCACCGCCCGCCTGCTGCATCGACAGGAAGAACCGCATCGCGAGCGGCATCGCGACGAAATAGACAAAGCCCGCCCCCATCAGGAACAGGATCGGAGTCGCGATCAGATAGGGGAAGAACGCCGAGCGCTCGTTCTTGTAGAGGCCGGGGGCGACGAACTTGTAGATCTGGGTCGCGACCAGCGGAAACGAGATGAACCCCGCGCCGAACATCGCGAGCTTGATCTGTGTGATGAAGTACTCCTGCGGCGCCGTGTATTGCAGGCGGATCGCCTCGGCGGAGCCGGCCGCGATCTCGTAGGGCACGAGCAGGATGTTGAAGATGTGCCCCGCGAAGGTGAAGCAGATCGCGAAGGCTGCGACGAAGCCGAGGATCGACTTGATCAGCCGCGACCGCAGCTCGACCAGATGCTCCATGAGCGGCGCCTTGGTGGCGTCGATGTCGGCCTGACTCAACTCACGGCTCCGGGCGGGATCGGCGGCTCGTCCGAGGGCGCGGCGATCGAAGGGTCATGGCCGTTCGCATGCGGCGCGGCGGACTGCGCCGCCTCCGGCTCGGGCGATGGAGCGGGGGCGGCGATCGCGGCCAGCTCCGCGTCGGGCTCGGGAATCGGCGCAAGCGCGGAGGGCGCGTCGGCGGCGCCTTCGGCCGCGGCTCCGGAAAGCGCGGACGGCGCAGGCGTCGCGGCGCCGGCCAATGCGCCGCGGATCTCGTCGCGCGCCATTTTGAACGGATCGCGCGCGCTCACCATTTTCGAGGCGGTGTTCTTGATGCCCGTCAGGTCCTTGGCGACGTCGTCGAGCTCGGCCTCGCGCAGGGCCTCGTTGAACTGGGTCTGGAAGTCGCCGGCCATCCGGCGCAGCGTCGCAACCGTCTTGCCGATGGTGCGCAGCAGCGGCGGCAGGTCCTTCGGACCGACGACCACGAGCGCGACCACCGCGACGACGAGAAACTCAGACCAGGCGATGTCGAACATGGAAAAGCCCGCCGGCGGGCGACGCGTGGGGACGGCGCGTCAGACGCAAGCCGTCCCGGCGGAGCTCGTGCTGATTAAGACTGACGACCGTCGACGCTGCTGACGTTCGGACGGATCGGCTGCTCGGCGGGGCGGTTCTCGATCGTCTGGGGCCCGCGATGCTGCGACATGCCCTCGGCGACGTCGTCGTCCTCGGCCATGCCCTTCTTGAAGCTTTTGATGCCCTTGGCGAAATCGCCCATAATGTCCGAGATCTTGCCCCGGCCGCCGAACAGCAGCAGGACGAGCACGCCGACGATCAGCCAGTGGGTGATGCTCATGACATTTCCTCTCGGTCGGCCGGGCGGCCGCTTTCAGGGGATCGACGCGCGGCGACGAAATCCGTTCGACGTGACCGGAAACTAGGTCCAGCCCGCAGCGAACACAAGGACTTCCCATGAGGCGGGGCGTCACGTGCCCGTCAGGCGCGGCCCGTGTCCCGGCGCGGCGTCACTCGTTCTCCTCGTCCCGCGGGAGCGCGTCCTCATCGTCCAGCGGCTCCTCGTCCTCGGTCAGCGCGTCGTGGTCGACCGGCGGCGGCAGGTCGAGGCCGGGGGGAAGGCGGGCGTCGAGCAGGCCCGCGGCCTTGAGCTCGGCCAGCCCCGGCAGATCCGACACCTGCTCCAGCCCGAAATGGTCGAGAAATCCTGGCGTGGTGCCGAAGGTCACGGGCCGTCCCGGCGCCTTCCGGCGGCCGCGGAGGCGGATGAAGCCCGCCTCCAGCAGCGTTTCCAGCGTGTTCCGCGACGTCGCGACGCCGCGAATGTCCTCGATCTCGGCGCGGGTCGCGGGCTGGTGATAGGCGATGATCGCGAGAGTCTCGACGGCGGCGCGCGACAGCTTCCTCACCTCGCGCGCGCCGTCGGCGACGGTCGCGGCCACGTCCGGCGCGGTGCGGAACGCCCAGGCGGAACCGACCCGGCGCAGGTTCACCCCGCGCGGCGCGTAGTCCTCGGCCAGCGCCCGAAGCGCCAGACGGAAGTCGGCGCCTTCGGGCAAGCGGGCGGCGAGCGCCCTTTCCTCGACCGGTTCGGGGGATACGAACAGCAAGGCTTCGAGGATTCGCATGTGCAGCGGGTCGATCGCCGCGCGTTGCTGCGCGGTCAGACGGCCGTCGAAGCCCTCGACGGGGAAGAGCGGGGCGTCCTCGCGGGCGTTCACGGCTCGGTCTTCCGGGGCGACACCAGCGCGAGCGGCGCGCCGCTCCGCACGAACAGCGGTCCGAATTCGCGGTCCTGCCGAAGCTCCACCCTGCCCTCGCGGGCGAGCTCAAGCGAAGCGCCGAAGCCTGTCGCGAGCACGCTTGCGCGCATCTCCGGCGTCATGAAGCGCAGCAGCAGCGCGTCGAGCCGCGCCCAGTCGGCGGAGCGGCCGACAAGCCTCTCGAGCGCGGAGCGGGCTTCCGCCAGCGTCCAGGTCGGACGCCGCGCGACGGTGACGGCCGTCTTCAGCGAGCGGGTGCGCTGGCGCGCGTAGGCCGAGAGCAGATCGTACAGCGTCGCGGTCCACAGCGGCGGAGCGTCCGCGGCCCCGGTCGGTCCGGCCCCGCGCGGAAACACGTCGCGGTCGAGCAACGCGCGGTCGAGCAGCGCCGCGCCCGCCTTGCGCATCGCCTCCAGCCTGCGGAGCCGAAAGGCGAGCGCGGCGGCGACGATTTCGGGCGGGACCTCGTCGTCCTCGACGGGAGCGTCGGGCACCAGCAGGCGGGATTTGAGGTAGGCGAGCCAGGCGGCCATCACGAGATAGTCGGCGGCGAGGTCCAGCCGCTCGGCGCGGGCGGCTTCGACGAAGGCGAGATACTGCTCGGCGAGTTCGAGGATCGAGATCCGCGCGAGGTCGACCTTCTGCCGCCGGGCGAGATCGAGCAGCAGGTCGAGCGGTCCTTCGAAACCGTCGAGATCGACGACGAAGGCGCCGCCCTCATGCGGCGGGCGCTCGTCCGCCTCGAAGGGCGGCGGTTCGTCGAGGGTTCGCTCGGCCACAGGCGACAAAAGCCTCCGGCGGCGTCAGGCGCTCTCGAGGAGGCGGTCGCGCGCGTCGCGCAGGCCCGCGACGTCGACCTCGCCCACCGGCGAAAGCATCTTCGCGGCGCGCTCCGCCCGTTCGGCCGAGCGCCCCTCGAGCCGCGGCGCCGCCGCCGCGACCTCCAGCATTTCGCCCATGGCGCCGTTGCAATGCAAGGCGATGTCGCAACCTGCCGCGAGGGCCGACGCCGCCGACGCGCCGACGCCGCCCGAAAGCGCCTTCATCGAGAGGTCGTCGGTGAGCAGCAGCCCGTCGAAGCCGATCAGTCCGCGGATGATCTCGGAGATCACGATCGGCGACAGCGTCGCGGGCCGGTCCGGGTCGATCGCCTCGAACACGATATGGCCCGTCATGCCGACGGGCGCCGATTTCAGCGCCTCGAACGGCCGGAAGTCGGTCGCCTCGAGAGTCGCGCGGTCGGCCGCGACGCGCGGCAGGTGGTAATGGCTGTCGACGGTCGCGCGGCCGTGGCCGGGCATGTGCTTGATGACCGGCAGCACGCCGCCCGCGAGCATCCCTTCGACGACGGCGAGCCCGAGCGCCGCGACGCCCTCGGCGTCGCCGGCATAGGCCCGGTCGCCGATCGCCTGCGTCATGCCGTCCGCCGGCAGATCGAGCACGGGCAGGCAGTCGACCGTGATTCCGAGGCTCGCAAGCTCCGCCGCCATCAGCTCGGCGCCGAGCCGCGCGGCTTCGACGCCCGCGCTTCTATCCCGATCGTAGAGAAGGCCGTAGCGCGCGGCGGGCGGATGTCCGAGCGCGAGCGGCGGACGGATGCGCTGGACGCGGCCGCCTTCCTGGTCGATCAGCACGGCGGCGTCGTCACGCCCGACGGCGTCGCGGAAATCGGCGCAGAGCGCGCGGATCTGCTCGGCCGAGACGACGTTGCGGCCGAACAGGATCAGCCCCCAGGGCTCGGCGTCCCGGAAGAACGCGCGCTCGTCCGCGGTGAGTTCGGCGCCGGAACATCCGGACACGAAGGCGCGCGTCGCCATCAAAGACCTTTCGGGAAGGAAATGAGCCGGGAGCCCGGTCCGGCGCGGCGATCGGCGCGGCAGGCCCCTCGCCCGACGCGGGTGGCGTCATGTCGACCTCTCCCCGCCGGGGAGAGGCGTAGCCGGCGCCTCCCTTTCCCTCTCCCGCGGGGAGAGGTCGAAAGCCTCAGTTCCGCGAGACCACGCAGTCGCCGCCGGCGGCGCGCAGGTTGGTGCAGACGGTCGAGGCGTCGGCGCTGGAGCCGAACGGCCCGACCCGGACGCGGTAGTAGGTGCCGCGATCGGCGACCGTCGCAGGCTGGATCGAGGCCTGATAGCTCCCCAGCACCTGCGGAAATTTCTTCTGCAGGGATGCGTAGGCGTTGCGGGCGTCCTGCTCGCTCCGCTGCGAGGTGACCTGCACCACGAAGCCGCCGCCTGCGGTCGCGCGGGCCGGCGCGGCGGCGCCGGCGGGCGCCGGAGCGCGCGGGGTCACGGCCGCCACCTGCTGCGGCTCGGAGCGCTGCGGAGCCGGCTTCGGCGCGGCGGGCTGGACGGGCGCGGCCGGCTTCGACGCCGCCTGAGCGGGCTTGGGAGCGGCGGCGAGCTTCGGTTCGGCCGGCTTCGGCGCCGGGGCGCGCGGCGCAGGAGCCGCGCCGCCGTCCATGATGCCGTCGTCGAATTCGCTCGAGGCCTGAGGCTGCCCGGTGCGCGCGAGATCGGCGATCGGATCGGTGGACGGCCTGCCGGCCGAGGCGACCTCGGTCGGAGCGGCGACCGGCGCGTCCGGGCGGATCGTCATCGTCTTCACGCGCCGAGGCTCGTCGCCCGCCGTCGCAGGGGCCTGCGTGCCGGCGGACGCGGTCCCGCCCGGCAGGATGATGCGCGCGCCATCGGAGTGCGGAGCGGCCGACGCCGAGGCCGGCAGCTCGACCGGCTCCTCTTCGCGCGAGACCACCTTGGACTTCTGCTGCCCGTCGGCGTCGACGCGGTCATAGACCGCCTTGTTCTGCTGGGGCGCCTCGTCCGCATTGTCGGGCACGGTCTTCACGGGATCGGAATCGGCCCTGATCAGCGGCGGCTCGCCGCTGAAGCTGTGGCCGCCGAACGCCTTGTAGCCCACCGCGCCGACCGCGCCGACGACGGCCACCGCGAGCACGGTGCCCAGCATGACGAGGCCGCCGTTGCGGCCCGACTTCAGACGCGGCGGGTTCGGCTCGTAATAGAGCGGAGCTCCGTTGTCGTCGTAGCCGTAGGGCTCGTCGGGGTTCGGCGCATAGGCGCGCGGATCGTAGGGGTGCTCGACCTCGTCGGCGTAGCGCTGCTGGTCGGCGTAATACTGCTGCTCGTCGGCCGTGTAATGCTGGCCCGGACGCAGCGCGTAGTCGTCGTAGCTGGCGTCGTAGCCGCCCTGCTGTCCGCCGGCCGCGCCGCGCTTGATCGCCTGATTCTGCATGTCACCGGTCTCCGCACGTCTCTCGACCGACGGGCGGGACGCAAGGACCGTCGGTCCTCGACGGCGCCTGACGCCTCACCGCATCTCGTCGGGAGCCGTGACCCCCAAAATACCGAGTCCCGAGCTGAGCACCAATACGAGGGCTCTCACCAGGGCCAATCGGGCATGCGACGACAATGGATTGTTTTCCATAATGAACCGTAAATCGGGCGAATCCTTGCCGCGGTTCCAGTGGGCGTGGAATTCGCTCGCGAGCTCGTGGAGGAAGAACGCGATGCGGTGCGGCTGGCGCGCCGCCGCGGCCTGTTCGACCGCCCGCGGCCAGGCCGCGATCTTGCGGACGAGCGCGAGTTCGCCTGGATCGCCGAGCTGGGAGAAGTCGGTCGCAGCCGTCGGCTCTCCGTGCATCTCGAGGCCCTTGCGCAGGATCGACTGCATCCGGGCGTGCGCGTACTGGACGTAGAACACGGGGTTGTCGCGCGACTGCTCGGTCACTTTCGCGAAATCGAAGTCGAGCACGGCGTCGTTCGAGCGGAACAGCATCATGAAGCGCACCGCGTCGCGGCCGACCTCGTCGACCACGTCACGCAGCGTCACGAAGTCGCCCGCGCGCTTCGACATCCGCACTGGCTCCCCGGCCCGGAACAGCCGCACCAGCTGGCAGAGCTCGACGCTGACCTTGGCCTCGCCGCCCGAAAGCGCCCGGCCGACGGCCTGAAGCCGCTTCACGTAGCCGCCGTGGTCGGCGCCCAGCACGAACACCATCTCGGAGAAGCCGCGCTCGAACTTCGAGCGGAAATAGGCGACGTCGGCCGCGAAGTAGGTGTAGGAGCCGTCCGACTTCATCAGCGGCCGGTCGACGTCGTCGCCGAAATCGGTCGCGCGGAACAGCGTCTGCTCGCGCTCCTCCCAGTCGTCCGGCAGTTCGCCCTTGGGCGGCGCGAGCACGCCCTCATAGACCAGGCCCTGCTTGCGCAGGTCCTCGACCGCCTGGACGATCAGGCCGCCCTGCCCGTGCAGCGTGCGCTCGGAGAAGAACACGTCGTGCTTGATGTTGAGGGCCGCGAGATCGTCCCGGATCATCGCCATCATGGCGTCGATCGTGGCGTCGCGGACCAGCGGCAGCCATTCGGCCTCCGGCATCGCCTTCAGCGCCGGCCCGTGCTCGGCCGCAAGCTTCGCGCCGATCGGCTTGAGGTAATCGCCGGGATAGAGGCCGTCGGGAATCGCGCCGATGTCCTCGCCGAGCGCCTCGCGGTAACGGAGAAACGCGGAACGGGCGAGCACGTCCACCTGGGCGCCGGCGTCGTTGATGTAATATTCGCGCGTGACATCGTCGCCGGCGAAGGCGAGCAGGTTGGCGAGCGAATCGCCGAACACCGCGCCGCGGCAATGACCGACATGCATCGGGCCGGTCGGATTGGCCGAGACGTATTCGACGTTGACCTTCGCGCCGCTCGCGGCCATCCGCCCGTAATCGGCGCCGGCCTCGAGCGCGGATTGCAGCGCGCGCCGCCAGAAGGCGTCGGTCAGCGTCATGTTCACGAAGCCGGGTCCGGCGACCGAGGCCGCCGCCACGTCCGGATCGGCGCCGAGCCGGGCGGCGATCGTCTCGCCGAAGTCGCGGGGCTTGAGGCCGAGCTCCTTCGACAGCACCATCGCGGCGTTGGTCGCGAGGTCGCCATGGCTCGGATCGCGGGGCGGCTCGACGACGACGCGGGACAGGTCGGGCAGGCGCCCGATCGCGCCTTCGGCTGCTAGCGCCTCGAGGATCGAGCGCAGGCGCGCGGCGAAATCGGCGAAGACGTTCATGGGATTTCCGGCAACGGCTGAGGGTCCGGCGGCTAACGCAATTCCGGGGTCGCGTCAAACAAACGTCGGTGTTCGGTGAGCGCGTAGCGGTCGGTCATGCCGGCGATGAAGTCGGCGACCGCCCGGGCGTGGCCGGTCTCGCCGCCGCGGCCGGCCTCCCTCGCCCATTCGGCCGGAAGCGCCGCAGGGTCCGCGAAATACCGGTCGAACAGATCGCTTACGACGCCGGCCGCTTCCGCCATCACGCGGTCGACCTGGGCGTGGCGGTACATCCGCGCGGTGAGCAGCCGCTTCACCCCGCGCTCCGCCTCGGCAATCGGATCGGAGAACGCGATCATCGCCCGCCCCGCGCCGCGCACCGCGTCGACGTCGGGCGGCGCCAGGGCGTCGATGCGACCGGCGCTCTCGGCGATCGCATCCTCCACCAGCCGGGTGATGACGCGGCGGACGACCTCCGGCCCGCGGCGATCCTCGTCGAGGCCGGGATGACGGGCGTCGACCTCGGCCAGGATGTCGGCGAGCAGCGGGTCGTCGGCGAGTTCGTCGAGCGTGAAGAGGCCCGCCCGCAGACCGTCGTCGATGTCGTGGGCGTCGTAGGCGATGTCGTCGGCGATCGCCGCCGCCTGCGCCTCCGCGGTGGCGTGCCCCTCCAGCGGCACGCCCGCACGAGCCGTGACCTCCGCCATCGCAGCGCTGGCGGGACGCGGGCCGCCGACCAGCGGGCCATTGTGCTTGGCGACGCCTTCCAGCGACTCGAAGGTGAGGTTCAGCCCGTCGAACTCGGCGTAGCGCCGCTCGAGCCGCGTCAGGACGCGCAGCGACTGCGCGTTGTGGTCGAAGCCGCCATAGGCCGCCATCCGCGCGTCGAGCGCCCGCTCTCCGGAATGGCCGAACGGCGCGTGGCCGAGGTCGTGGGCGAGCGCCACGGTCTCGGCGAGATCCTCGTCGAGGCCGAGCGCCCGAGCGATCGAGCGCGCGATCTGGGCGACCTCGAGCGTATGGGTCAGCCGTGTCCGGAAGTGATCGCCCTCGTGATAGACGAAGACCTGGGTCTTGTGCTTCAGCCGCCGGAACGCGGTCGAATGCAGCACGCGGTCGCGATCCCGCTGGAACTCGGTCCGGGTCGGGCTCGACGCCTGCGCCAGCGCCCGTCCGCGGGTCGCCAGAGGATCGGCGGCGTAGCGGGCCCGCGGCCTCATGATCCAGCGCGTGACGTCCAAGCCCTCGAACTCCCTGGCCTAGGCGTTTCGGCCAACCGCCGCGTCATGCCCGGCGGAAGCCGGCATCCATGACTTGGATCGTCAAGCGCTCCGGCCTGAACAGAAATCGTGGATACCCGCGAAGGCGGGCATGACGAAGTGATTCCTCTTGAAGCGCTGTAAGCGCCCCACGTTGACCCCGGCTGCGGCCGTGCTTACCTCTCAAGGCGAAGAACAGGCAACGGCTCTCCCTGCCGGCCTTTCAAACTTGAAGAGGGTCGCGACCCGCCATGAGCGTCGACGCCATCTCCCCCGTCGAGACCGCCCCCGTGCTCGTCACCGACCGCGCGGCCGAGCGCATCCGCGAAATTCTCGCCCATGAGAGCTCAGGCTCCATGCTGAGGGTGAGCGTGCTTGGCGGCGGCTGCTCGGGATTTTCCTACGATTTCGGCTTCGACACCCAGAGCCAGCCGGACGATCTCGTGATCGCCCGCGACGGCGCGACCGTGCTGATAGACGCGGTGTCGCTGCCGTTCCTCGCGGGCTCGCAGATCGACTTCGTCGACGAGCTGATCGGGGCGTCGTTCAAGATCACCAATCCGAACGCGACGGCCTCCTGCGGCTGCGGGACGAGCTTCTCCGTCTAACGGACGGCCTCGACCCCTGATTCTCTCGGCATACTCGTCATCTCCGCCTGACGGACGGCCGCGCGGCGAGCGTGTCGATCGCCGGATTGGCGGCTCCGGGCGCGGCGCATATCGGCAAGGTTGAACCCGACCCGATCTCCCCGGTCGAGGCGGGCTCGCGGCCCGTCGCTGTCCGGCCTCAGGCTACAATAGAACTTTTCAATCAAACGACTGGCCACAACCTGCGTCGTTTCGCGCGTGCCGCAAATCGATGTTCGCACTAGAAAAAGCCGCCCGGACAGTCCAAGTGTCTGTGGCGGCGGATGGTTTGCGCTTTCCGCCGTTGCCCTCCTAGGGCGTTTCCTCCCTATACTTGGCCGCCCGCCTCGCGGGCGGCCTTTTTTTCGTCTATGGGCGTAAAAACGCATGGGAGACGCCGCGCAGATGCAGATTGCGACCTGGAACGTCAATTCGGTGAAGTCGCGTCTCGATCTGCTGCTGCGGTGGCTCGACGAGGCCCGACCCGACCTGGTCTGTCTCCAGGAGATCAAATGCCTGGACGAGGCGTTCCCGACCGCCGCCATCGAGGACGCCGGCTACTCGGTCGCCGTGCATGGGCAGAAGACCTACAACGGCGTCGCCCTGCTCTCGCGCTTCCCGCTCGAGGACGTCACGCGCGGCCTTCCCGGCGACGAGAGCGACGAGCAGGCCCGGTACATCGAGGCCGTGGTCTCGACGCCCGGCGGCGCGGTCCGCGTCGGCGGCGTCTACCTCCCGAACGGCAACCCGGTCGACAGCCCGAAATACGGCTACAAGCTCGGTTTCATGGAGCGGCTGCGCGCCCATGCGGCGGAGCGGTTGCTGCTGGAGGAGCCGTTCGTGCTGGCGGGCGACTTCAACGTGATCCCGGAAGCGCGCGACGCCAGACGCCCCGAGGCATGGGTCGGCGACGCGCTCTATCTTCCGGACACCCACGCCGCATGGCGGCGGCTGCTCGCGCTCGGCCTGACCGACGCGCTGCGCGCCTCGGACGACGAGGGCGGCGTCTATACGTTCTGGGACTACCAGGCGGGCGCCTGGCAGAAGGACAACGGCATCCGCATCGACCACCTTCTGCTGTCGCCGCAGGCAGCCGACCGCCTGCTCGGCGTCCGCATCGACAGGCATGTCCGCAGCTGGGAGCGCCCGTCCGACCACGTGCCGGTGGTGGCCGAGCTCGCCGTGTGAGAAGCGCCGCCGGGAGGTCCGCGGCGTTTTGTGTCGCCCGGTCGACCAGACGCCGCGCAGGGACGCCCGACCCGGCCCGTTGAAGCGTTACCGTCATCGACCGGGCGTGGCCTTCCGTTGAACTCGCTTCCCCCAAAGCCCCTTCTCACCCGCCGCGGCGCCATCGGCGCGCTCGCCGCGGCGCCCGCGGCAGTCGCGGTCTCGGCCCCGACGCCCGCGGAGGCGGGTCCGGGGGTCTGCATTCTCGCGCCGCAGGCGGTTGAGGGGCCGTTCTACTTCGACCCCGCTTTGATGCGCTCCGACATCGCGGAGGGACTGCCCGGCGTGCCTCTGGAGCTGCGGCTGCAACTGATCGAGGCCGCCGATTGCGCGCCGACGCCCGGCGTTCGCATCGACGTCTGGCACGCCGACGCCGGCGGCCGCTATTCCGGCTACGCCGGGATGGGCGCTCCGGGCGCCGGCCCGTCGACCGGCGAGACCTTCATGCGCGGCGCGCAGATTTCGGGGCCGGACGGCGGCGTCACGTTCCGCACGGTCTATCCCGGCTGGTATCGGGGCCGCACGCCGCACATCCACGTCAAGGCCTTCATAGACGGCCGCAACGTGCTGACGACGCAGCTCTATTTTCCAGACGCGCTCAGCGAATACATCTACGAGAAGGTCGCGGCCTATTCGGGCCGGGGCTCCACGCGCGACACCACCAACAAGACCGACGGGGTGCTCGCCGACACTCATGACGGCCGGGCGACCTTCGTCTATCTTCGCGAGGAGAGCGACCGCTATGTCGCGGCGCTGACGATCGCTGTCGATCGCCGCGCGACGCCGCCCGTAGAGCACAGGCCGCCTCCCCCGCCGCCGGGCGATCGCCGGGGCCCTCCGCGGCCCGGAGACCGTCGCGGGCCGCCGCCCGGCGAAGGCATGGGCGCAGTCAAGGCGCGGCCGTCGGGGCCGCTGGTGCCGGGCGAGCAGTCGTGAAGCCGCACGTAACCACGACGTCATGCCCGGCGAAGCGGGTATGACGGCTTCAGCGGTCTTTGTTCCACGCGGCGACGTAAGCCTGCGCCGTTTCCTGGTCCTCGGCCGAGGCCTCAGCCTCCGCCTCCCGGTAGAGGTCGCCGATCCACTTGTCGTTCGGGCCGGCGGCGGCGTTGGCGAGAGTCAGCCACATCAGGCCGCGGGCGCGCTGGCGCGGCACCTGCAGGCCGTTGAACAGCATGTGGCCGAGCACGGCCTGGGCCTCGCGCTGGCCCTTGTTGGCGGCGAGGCCGAGCCAGCGGGCCGCCTGCCGCGGATCCTTTTCGCCGTCCGGCCCGTCGATATACATCCGCGCCAGATTGTACTGGGCGTCCGGGTCGCCGAAATACGACGCGGCGTAGGAGAACATCTCGCGGGCGCGGGCGGCGTCGGGCTTGATCTGGCTGTTCGGGATGCCGTCGAGATAGTAGTTGCCGAGCGCGACGAACGAGTTGGCGACGAAGCGCGACTGGTCGGTATAGGGCTCGTCGTCGGCGTGGGCGTTGGCGACCTGGGTGAAGTAGTCGAACGCCTTGACGTCGTCGCGGTCGACGCCGTCGCCCTCGGCGTACATCCGGGCGAGCTTCCACTGGGCCATGGCGTGGCCGAGCCTGGCCGCGTCGAGCAGCGAGGTCACGGCCGCCGCCTTGTCGCCGGCCATGTAGGCGCGCGCGCCGGTCTGGAAGGCCTGATAGGCGGAGGACTGCTCCTTCTTCGAAGGCGCGCCCTCGAAGGCGCGCGCCCCGCCGGCGGCGAACAGCGTAATCCCTACGGCCGCGACCGCGGCGATGCGCTCATACGTCAGCATAGGCGCGCCGTTCGAACTGACCGCCGGGATGGGTCACGGCGCCATAGCGCGCGGGGCCGACGCCCTGCCCGTATTTCCAGAGCGCGCCCGAGCCGAAGCCGTTATCGCGCGGTTTCCAGTCCCGCCGCCTGATGTCGAGCTCCTCGTCGGTGAGCGCGACCTCGATGGTGCCGGCGACGGCGTCGATCGAGATGACGTCGCCGTCGCGGACGAGGCCGATCGGCCCGCCGACCGCGGCCTCCGGACCGACATGGCCGATGCAGAAGCCGCGGGTGGCGCCGGAGAAGCGCCCGTCGGTGATCAGCGCGACCTTGTCGCCCATGCCCTGCCCGTAGAGCGCGGCGGTGGTCGAGAGCATCTCCCGCATGCCGGGGCCGCCCTTCGGCCCCTCGTAACGGATGACGAGGACCTCACCTTCCCTGAAGGTCTTCGAGGAGACGGCCTCGAAGCATTCCTCCTCGCTGTCGAAGCAGCGGGCGGGGCCGGAAAACTGCTGGGTCTTCATGCCGGCGACCTTCACGATCGCGCCGTCCGGGGCGAGGTTGCCGCGCAGGCCGACCACGCCGCCGGTCTTCGTCAGCGGCTTATTCGCAGGCAGCACGACGTCCTGGTCCGCGTTCCAGCGGACCTTTTCCATGTTTTCGGCGATGGTCCGTCCGGTGACTGTCAGACAGTCTCCGTGAAGAAAACCATGGTCGAGAAGAGTCTTCATGAGCAGCGGCACGCCGCCAACTTCGAACAGGTCTTTGGCGACATAACGGCCGCCCGGCTTCAAGTCCGCCACATATGGGGTGCGCCGGAAGATCTCCGCGACGTCGAACAGGTCGAATTCGATGCCGGCCTCATGCGCCAGCGCCGGCAGATGCAGAGACGCGTTGGTCGAGCCGCCGGAGGCCGCGACCACCGTCGCAGCGTTCTCCAGCGCCTTTCGGGTGACGATGTCGCGGGGGCGGATGTTGCGGGCGATCAGCTCCATGATCATCTCGCCGGCCGTCATGCAGAACCGGTCGCGGATCTCGTAAGGCGCGGGCGCGCCCGCCGAATACGGCAGCGCAAGGCCGATGGCCTCGGACACCGTCGCCATGGTGTTCGCCGTGAACTGGGCGCCGCAGGCGCCGGCCGACGGGCACGCCGCCTGCTCGATCTCGTCGAGGTCCTCGTCGGACATCGCGTTGACCGAGTGCTTGCCGACCGCCTCGAACACGTCCTGGATGGTGATCGGCTGGCCGCGGAACGAGCCCGGCAGGATCGAGCCGCCATAGATGAAGATCGACGGCACGTTGAGGCGGACCATCGCCATCATCATGCCCGGCAGCGACTTGTCGCAGCCCGCGAGCCCGACCAGCGCGTCGTAGCAATGGCCGCGCATGGTGAGCTCGACCGAGTCCGCGATCACCTCGCGGGAGGCGAGCGAGGACTTCATGCCTTCATGGCCCATCGCGATGCCGTCGGTGACGGTGATGGTGCAGAACTCGCGCGGCGTGCCGTGCGCGGCCGCGACGCCCTTCTTCACCGCCTGCGCCTGGCGCATCAGCGAGATGTTGCAGGGCGCGGCCTCGTTCCAGCATGAGGCGACGCCGACCAGCGGCTGATGGATCTGGGCCTTGGTCAGACCCATCGCATAGAGGTAGGAGCGGTGCGGCGCGCGGGACGGGCCCTCGGTGACGTGCCGGCTCGGAAGCTTCGTCTTATCGAAAACCTGTCCGTCCATTACCCGCCCAAATCCCCCGGGGCGAAACGCACCCCTTACGTCGCTCCGGCGAGACTTTCGCGACAACCGAGGCCGGCTTTTTCTTGTGCCGGCCAGAACTGCCCGAACGCGCGCGGCCTGCTGATTTTGGAACGTCCCGGCCCCCCGGCCCGGCTATTAACCAAGATCGCGATGTCTTTCAGCAGGTTACATTCGTAAGTGTCGGGGCTTTGTGGCGTAATGGCGGCGATTAGCCTCACCGCGCCGCCCCCGACGACGGGCGACGGCTCATATGTTGCGCTTATGCAACGGGGCTCGCGGCGACCCTCGGAGGGTCGCCGGACGGCGTCAGGTCGAGTATCCCGTCGAGCAGCGCCATCTGTCGCGGCAGGCAGACGCTGGCGAGGTCGTAGTTCGCGACGGCGAAGGCGCGCGCCGCCCGGCGCATGGCGCCGAGGCTTTCGCGCTCGGCCAGCGTCTGCACGACCAGATCGCTCAAGCCGGCCACGTCGAAGAAGTCGAACAGCCGCCCGGTCACGCCGTCCTCGACCACTTCGCGCACCGGCGGCGTCGAGGACGCCACGATCAGGCACTCCGCCGCCATCGCCTCGAGCAGCGACCAGGACAGCACGAAGGGATAGGTCAGATAGACGTGGGTCGACGACACCTGCAGCATCGCGATGAAATCGGGCTTCGGGATGTTTCCCACGAAATGGACGCGGGACATGTCCAGCCGGTCGCGCACCTCGTCGAGGAAGACGCCCTTCCAGGTCTTCCCGTCGGGCGCGCGCCGGCCGTAGGAGACGCCGTCGCCGCCGACGATCACGACCTCCGCGTTTGGCCGCCGCCGCATGATCTCCGGCAGCGCCCGCATGAAGATGTGGTAGCCGCGATAGGGTTCGAGCTGGCGGTTGACGAAGGTGATGACCTCGTCGCGGGGCCGCAGCGTCCTGCCCGTTCCGGGAATCTCGAAGCGCGCGTTCGGCTTCGGGCTGGCCGCGACCGTGTCGACCCCGTCATGGATCACCCTGATGCGGTCCCACAGCATCTCGGGGTGCTGGCGTTTCTGCCATTCGGTCGGGGAGAGGCCGAGATCGGCGCTCGCAAGCGAGGTCAGCATGCCGGCGTTCTTGGTGCGGACCCGGAACGCCGCGCGGAGCCCCGCGTCCGGAAACTCCGGGTCGAAGCCGACGTCGGAGCCCGAGTGGTTGTAGAAGAACTCGCTGTAGACGAGATGCTTCGCGTTCGGGAACATGTCGCGCGCGAACAGCGTCTCGCCCCAGCCGGAATGGCCGACGACCAGCGCCGGGTCGACCTTCGCCTCCTGCTTCAGCTTCTGCATGGCGCTCGCCGCGAGCTCGCCGCGCACGATGTCGGTCACGAAGCGTTCGGCGAGCGGATGGCCGGCGCGCGGCGGGTTCGGGGGAAGGCGGTAGGCGGCGAGCGATATCCCCGGCCGCATCTTGGCCGTCGGCCCGCCGACCGCGAACACCCGCACCCCCGGCCGCCGCGCGAGCGCGGCTGCGGTGTGGACGAACTGTCCGGGGAAGTTGTTGTGGATGAAGACGACGTCCACGCAGCGCGCCCCCGGCCGGTTTCTCCCAGAGGATCGGTTGGCGCCGGGCGGTTGTCAAAGCGCGGTTGTGGGGACCATCGGCCTCGCGTCAGGCGTCCTCGGCGATGGTCACGCCCTGCCCTTCGGGCATATCGCCCGCCTTCGCCGGCAAGCGCCTGATCTGCTCGACGCGGGCGTCCGGAGGCCCCGCCCGGCAGGCTTCAGCGAACCCGTCGAGGCGCTCCTCCGGACCCGCCAGCACCGCCTCGACCGAGCCGTCCGCGCGGTTCCGCACGAAGCCGCGCAGGCCCAGCCCCTCGGCGGTCGCCCGCGCCCATTTGCGGTAGAACACGCCCTGGACGAGGCCTGTGATCTCGAAGCGTTCGACAGACTGACCCATCTATCCTACGACCGTTGTCTCAACGCTGATCGCGAGTATGAGCCCGTATGATCGCCTTAAACGCCATCTCTTTGGCAACTCGACCGATCAGGATGTTTTTCAACCAAGAGCCCGGCGGTCAAGGCACTTGTTTTTTGTGGCGTCGACAGCAACGCACTTTTCTCGTTACCGCTCTTCATAATCTTACAGGACAAGACATTGATTCTGGAGCGACACTTGACAAAGAACGCGGACTACGTCCGAACCATCTTATAATTGGACATACTAATTTTAGCGGAATTATCGACGAAACTGACATTGAGCTTTATTATGATGGCATGCCAGTATGGTTTACTCATCAATCAAATAACAAAATCGATATTGCTGCAATCGAGGTCAAAAACTACATTTTTAGCCACCTCCAGTCTATCAACGAAATTGCACAAAGGGACATAATATTAGATATTGGCGCAGATGTTTTTACTATCGGGTATCCTTTTTTTACCAGAACCATTGCCCCAATTTGGAAACGAGGAACGATTGCTGCCGAGATCGCTACACAAAAACATACCGAGGGCTTTGACATCATCGATACCGCTACATTACCTGGAATGTCTGGTTCTCCAGTCGTTTTTCGCGGGATTAACTACAGAACGAGAGACTCTCAAATTATGACGACGCAGCCCGTGACTAAACTTATGGGCGTTTATTCCGGCCGCTTATTTTCCGAAGATAAGAGTAAAACTGATACACAGCTAGCCCGTGTTTGGCCGGAGCGGTTTATTAATCAAATCATTCATGCCGAAAGGAAGGACCAGACAACGGTAATGCCATGATTCAATACGCCAGTAGGACGCTCACGCGAACTCGAGGATCACGGCGTCGACCGCGAGGCTGTCGCCGGCCTTGACGTTGATCTTCTCGATCACGCCGTCGCGCTCGGCGCGGAGCACGTTCTCCATCTTCATGGCCTCGACGACGGCGAGCGTCTCGCCGGCCTTGACCTCCTGCCCCTCGGTCACCGCGAGCGAGACGACGAGCCCCGGCATCGGGCAGAGCAGCAGCTTCGAGGTGTCGGGGACGACGCGTTCCGGCATCATCGCGAGCAGCTCGGCGATGCGCTCGCCATGGACGCGGGCGTAGACCGCGACGCCGCGGTGGGCGATGTCGTAGCCATAGACGCTCTGGCGCTTGCGCACCTGCGCCCAGATCTTCCTGCCGTCGATCTCGCCCGCCCAGACCGGCTCGCCCGGCCGCCATCCGGTGACGACGCGCCGCGCCGCGGTCTCCTTGGCGGAGTCGTCCAGCGTGCGGACGATCACGGCGTCGCCGTCGAGGCTGGTCTCGACGCGGGTGGGCTCGCCGTCGAGCAGCACGGTGCGCAGCCGCTCCTTGGTGGCCGCGCCCTTGCGGAGCTGGTTGGAGATCTCGCGCCGCCGCTCCTGGGTCAGCCAGTCGATCTGGGCCGCGATCGCGACCAGCGTCTCGGCGATCTCGCCCTGCGCTTTACGCGGCGCGAAGCCGTCCGGAAACTCTTCCGCGATGAAGCCGGTCGAGAGCCTGGCCTCGCGCCAGCGCGGATGCTCCATCAGCGCGGTGAGGAACGGGATGTTGTGCTGGATGCCGTCGATCCCGAAGGCGTCGAGCGCCGCCCCCTGCGCCTCGATCGCCGACAGGCGGTCCGGCCCGTGGGTGACGAGCTTCGCGATCATCGGGTCGTAGAACATCGAGATCTCGCCACCCTCGACGACGCCGGTGTCGTTGCGCACCGTGATCCCGTTCTCGCTCGACTCCGCCGGCGGTCGATAGGCGGTGAGGCGCCCGATCGAGGGCAGGAAGTTACGGTACGGGTCCTCGGCGTAGACCCGGCTCTCGATCGCCCAGCCGGTGAGCTTCACGTCCTCCTGGCGGATGGCGAGCTTTTCGCCATAGGCGACGCGGATCATCTGCTCGACGAGGTCGACGCCGGTGACGAGCTCGGTCACCGGATGCTCGACCTGCAGGCGGGTGTTCATCTCCAGGAAGTAGAACGACTTGTCCTGCCCCGCGACGAACTCGACGGTGCCCGCCGAATCGTAGCCGACCGCCTTCGCCAGCGCGACGGACTGCTCGCCCATCGCCTTGCGGGTGGCCTCGTCGAGCAGCGGGGACGGCGCCTCCTCGACGACCTTCTGGTTGCGGCGCTGGATCGAGCATTCGCGCTCGCCGAGGTAGATGACGTTGCCGTGCTTGTCGCCGAGAACCTGGATCTCGATGTGGCGCGGGTTGACGATGAACTTCTCGATGAAGACGCGGTCGTCGCCGAAGGAGGACTTGGCCTCCGAACGCGAGGCGCGAAAGCCTTCCGCGACGTCGTCCGCGGAGTGGGCGATGCGCATGCCCTTGCCGCCGCCGCCGGCCGAGGCCTTGATCATCACGGGATAGCCGATCTCGTCGGCGACGCGCACCGCGTCCTCGACGGTCTCGATCACGCCGAGATTGCCGGGGACGGTCGAGACGTTGGCCGCGGCGGCCGCCTTCTTCGACTCGATCTTGTCGCCCATCGCCTCGATGGCGTGGCTGTTCGGGCCGATGAACACGATCCCCTCCGCCGCGAGCGCCGTCGGGAACGCCGCGCGCTCCGACAGGAAGCCGTAGCCGGGGTGGACCGCCTCGGCGCCGGTCTGCTTGCAGGCGGCGATGATCTTGTCGATCAGCAGGTAGGACTGCGCCGCGGCCGGCGGACCGATGTGGACGGCCTCGTCCGCCATCTCGACGTGCAGCGCGTCCTTGTCGGCGTCGGAATAGACCGCGACGGTCTTGATGCCCATGCGGCGGGCGGTCTTGACGACGCGACAGGCGATCTCGCCGCGGTTGGCGATCAGGATCTTCTTGAACATTCGGACGGACCGCTCCCGGGCGAGGTCTCGCATCCCCGCGGGGATGGCGGGCAAGGCTCGCTGCGTTCTTACGGTCAAGCGTCGTTCGCCGTCCACTTGGCCGATGGGCGAACGCGCTGCGGCGCAGCATCGGGGACGGACCATGGCGGTCGCGGCGCAAAGCGCGGCCGACGAACCGTCGCAATCATCCGGAGCGACCAAGCATTTCTACTGATGTCCGCGAATCGGGCGTCGGCTAGCCTTCGAAGACGAACGGGCGACCATACGGCCGAGACGTCGACGCGTGTCGGAGCGCCCCAAGGAGGCCGACATGCCTATCATCAGCACTGATCAGAGCGAAACCAACAAGCTCTACACCGTCCATTACGACTCCTCGCCGGAGACCTTCATCGTCAAGCAGGACGTGGTGGTTTACCTCTATTCGAACTCCGGCCCGGTCGCGACCTTCTACGAGGACGGCTTCGCAGGGGCCGGTCTCGTCAACTACGGACACGTGGTCGGCGACGGCGTCGCCATCGGGGCCTGGTTCAAGGACGGCAGCGCCTTGGTCCGGAACGGCGCAGGCGGCGACATCGTCGCCGAAGGCGGCGGCGTCCGGTTCGACGGCCGCTTCAGCGAGCTCGACAATGACGGCCTGATCAGCAGCTCGAACTACTCAGCCGCGTTCGGCGACGGCGGGGTTCTGCACAACACCGGACGAATGGTCGGCGCCGTCTACGGATCGATCAAGCAGTCGGGCCTCACCATCGACAACTCCGGACTCATCGACGCCGGCGGCGGAACGGCCTTGTTTTTGACAGGGGCCGCCGAAACGACGTTCCTGTCCATCCGGGTCGTCAACGCCGGGACGCTCAACGGCAGCGTCCAGATCTACTCCGAGTCCGGCAACGCGAAATCGTCGATCGCCAATTCCGGCCTGATCAACGGCGACATCAACTGCTTCGCCCTCGACGACACGATCGTCAACAGCGCCGGCCATATCACGGGCGACGTCTTTCTCGGGGACGGCGCAGACACGTTCGACAACCGGGGCGGCCATGTCGACGGCATGGTCAGCGGGGGCGCGGGCGACGACGCCTTCATCATCGACGCGACGCCGGTCTCGATATTCGAGGACACGAACGGCGGTTCGGACACGCTCGCGTCCTCGACGATATCGCTCAGCCTCGCGAATTACTCCAACATCGAGAACCTGAAGCTGCTCGGTGCCCTGAACCTCAATCTCACCGGCGACGCCGGCGACAACATCCTCACCGGCAACTCCGGCAGGAACGCGCTCAAGGGCGGGCTGGGCGACGACACCTATTACGTCCAGACCGCCGCCGACACGGTCAGCGAGGCCAAGGGCGCCGGCTACGACACCGTCCATTCCACCGTCAGCTTCTCGCTCGCCGGCCAGTATGTCGAGCACCTGATCCTCGACGGCTTCGCCGCGATCGACGCCACCGGCAACACCCAGAACAACCTGCTGACCGGCAACGACGCGGCGAATCTGTTCATCGGAGGCGAAGGCGCGGACACGCTGGAGGGCGGCGGCGGCGTCGACACGGCCTCCTACGCCACGGCGTCGAAAGCGGTGACGGCGAACCTCGTCTCGGGAGGGACCGCGGGCGACGCGGCGGGCGACAGATACAGCTCGATCGAGAACCTGATCGGCTCGAAATACGCCGACGTCCTGACCGGCGACGGCTCGGTCAACGTGATCACCGGCGGCGCCGGCGCCGACACCATGATCGGCGGCAAGGGCGGCGACACCTACTACGTCGACAACTCGGCCGACGTCGTGGTCGAAGCGAATGTCCCGGCCGACTACGACGCGGTGCACGCAACCGCGAGCTTCTCTCTCGCGGGGCAATACATCGAGACGCTGTTTCTCGACGGCGCAGGCGCGATCAACGGTACGGGCAACTCGCTCGCCAACTACATCCAGGGCAATGCGAAGGCCAACGTCATCGAAGGCGCCAAGGGCGACGACGTCTTCCTGGGCGGCGCCGGCGCGGACACCTTCGTCTATCACGCCAAGTTCGGGATGGACACGATCGAGGACTTCGCCGCGGGCTCAGGCTCCGGCCACGACCTGTTGCGGATCGACAAGAGCCTGTTCGCGAACTACGCGGCTGTGATGGCCCATGCGACCGAGATGAACAACGACGGCGTCTACACCACGACCATCGCCTACGACGCCAACGACACCATCACCCTGCTCGACACCGCGAAGGCGGACCTCACAAGCGCCGACTTCCTGTTCGGCTGAGGCATTCCTCGTCGTCGCTCGGCCGGCTCACGGCGAGGAACGCCCGCAGCTATCTGGGCCGACCAAGCAGTTCTACTGATGCGGGGCGGACCGGACTCCCATAGCGTCGTCGACCTTGATCGGCGCGCCGGGCTAAAGGATGCGCGTCATTGCCGCCATCGGGAGGCCGCGATGCCAGTAGTCAGCGACGACATCGTCGTCTCGAACGTAGATTACGCCTATCACTTCACCGGTTCGCCCGAGACGGCGATCATAAAGGATGGCGTGCTGGTCTACCTGTACAACGCGAGCGACCAGTACGGGACGATCGTAAGCAAAGGCTTCAACTTTTCGTCCCTGATCAACTACGGGCACGTGGTCGGCGACGGCGGAGCCGTCGCGGTCTGGATGACGGGCTATGGCGGCTCCGTGCGCAACGCGGCGAGCGGAGACATCTCGGCCGAAATCGGCGTCATCTTCGATGGCTACGGGAATCTCGACAACGAGGGCGACATCGTCTCGAGCTTCTTCGCGGTATCGTTCGCAGACGGCGGCTATCTCGACAACTCCGGACTGATACGCGGCGCCGTCGTCGCGAACCTCCAGAGCATCAGCCTCACGATCCAGAACTCCGGCGTCGTCGAAGGCGACTTCCGCTTCACGACCGACGCGCCGTCCGGGCACTCTTCCAGGCTGAACATCACCAACTCGGGGACGATAGACGGCGATATCAGCTTCAGATCGACGGACTCCGGCGGATCGAGCAGCATCGCGAATTCTGGCGAAATCCACGGCGACGTGTCGCTGGGCGTTCTGGTCGACGCGTTCGACAATCGCGGCGGCGAGATCACGGGTGACGTGGCCCTCCGCGACGGCTCCGACACGTTCGACAATCGCGGAGGTCACGTTTTCGGCGTCGTCGATGGCGGATCGGGCGACGACACGTTCATCATCGACGCGGACCCGCTCACCATCGTCGAGAATGCAGGCGTGGCGGGCGGCGTCGACACGCTCAAGTCGTCGACGATGTCCCTCAACCTCGAAAACTACCGGAACATCGAGAACCTCGCGCTGATGGGCACGGCCAAGCTGAACCTGACCGGCGACGACGGCGCAAACGCGCTGACGGGCAACGGCGGCGTGAACGTCCTGAGGGGCCTCGGCGGAAGCGACCTCTATTTCGTCCAGAACGCCAAGGACGTCGTGATCGAGGCCAACCACGAGGGCACGGACACGGTGCGCTCGACCGTCTCCTTCTCGCTCGCGGGCCAGTTCATCGAGCATCTCTATCTCGACGGCGCCGGCGATCTCAGCGGAACCGGCAATACCCTCGCCAACACCATCACCGGCAACAGCGGCAAGAATCTGCTGATCGGCGGGGCCGGCGCCGACACGCTCTACGGCGGCGGCGACATCGACACCGCGTCCTATGCGGGAGCGTCCAAGGGCGTCTCGGCCAACCTCGCGACCTCCGCCGGCGGCGCCGGCGACGCGGCGGGCGACGTCTTCGTCTCGATCGAGAACCTCACGGGCTCCTCATACGCCGACAAGCTGACGGGAAACATCGACGCCAACGTCATCCAGGGCGGCGCCGGCGCGGACACCATGACCGGAGGCGCGGGAGCGGACGTCTATTACGTGGACAACGTCGGCGACGTCGTCGCGGAGTCCAAGTCCGACAACGCAGCGGACCTCGTCCACTCTACCGTGTCGTTCTCGCTCGCCGGTCAGTACACCGAATCCCTGTCGCTCGAAGGCTCCAAGGCGATCAACGGCGCCGGCAACTCCCTGCAGAACGGCATCACCGGCAACAGCGCTGCAAATGTCATCGATGGCGGAAGGGGCAACGATTACCTCCTCGGCCGCGGCGGCGCGGACACTTTCGTGTTCCACAGCGGCTTCGGCAAGGATCTCGTCGATGACTTCGTCGCGGGATCGGCCTCCGGCCACGATCTCATCCAGTTCGACAAGAGCCTGTTCGCCAATTTCTCCGCCGTTATGAACGCGGCCACCGAGACCAACAACGTCGACTACATCCAGACCGACATCCGCTTCAGCGACGCCGACATCGTCACGCTCTACAACGTTTCGAAAGCGAGCCTGGTCGCAGCCGACTTCCTGTTCGTCTGAGCGCTTTCGTCCTCTTGCGGCGCCGCATCGCACGCGGCACAAGGGGGCGGTCATGATACATTTGAACGACATCACCTGCCGCATCGCAGGACGCGCGCTGCTCGACCACGCAACCGTCGCCATTCCGGACAACGCCCGCGTCGGCGTCGTCGGCCGGAACGGCACCGGCAAGACCACGATGTTCAAGCTGATTTCGGGCGCGCTGCAGCCCGACGACGGCGTGGTCACGATCCCGAAGGGCCTGCGCATCGGCTCGGTCGCGCAGGAGGCGCCGTCCGGCCCCGAGGCGCTGATCGACGTGGTGCTCGCCGCCGACAAGGAGCGCGCCGCGCTTTTCCTCGAGCTCGAGACTGCGACCGATCCCGACCGCATCGGCGAGATCATGGAGCGGCTCGACGACATCGACGCCTATGACGCGCCGTCGCGCGCAGCGCGCATCCTGTCCGGCCTCGGCTTCGACGAGGAGGCGCAGGGGCGTCCCTGCGCCGATTTCTCCGGCGGCTGGCGGATGCGCGTGGCGCTCGCCGCCGTGCTGTTCTCCGAGCCCGACCTGCTGCTGCTCGACGAACCCACGAACCATCTCGACCTCGAAGGCACGCTCTGGCTCCAGGACTATCTCGCGCGCTATCCGCGCACGGTGCTGGTCATCAGCCATGACCGCGACCTGCTCAACGCCTCCGTCGACCACATCCTGCAGTTCGACAACGGCAAGCTCGTCCTGTGGAAGGGCGACTACGACCTGTTCGACAAGATGCGCCGCGAGAAGTTCGCGCTCGATCTGAAAGCCCAGAAGGGCCAGGAGGAGGAGCGCAAGCGGCTCGAGGGCTTCATCGCCCGCTTCAAGGCCAAGGCGTCGAAGGCGACGCAGGCGCAATCGCGCGTCAAGCGGCTCGCCAAGATGCAGCCGATCCAGGCGGTGGTGGAGCGCTCGGTCGTGCCGTTCCGCATCCCGGAGCCCGCGCGAGAGCTCGCGCCGCCGTTGATCGCGCTCGACGGCGTCTCAGCGGGCTATGGCGACCGCACCATCCTGTCGAAGCTGAACCTGCGCCTCGACCCGGACGACCGCATCGCCCTGCTCGGCTCGAACGGCAACGGCAAGTCGACCTTCGCGAAGCTCCTCGCCGGCCGGCTTCAGGCGAGCGCGGGCCGGGTGTCGCGCTCCGACCGGATCGTCGTCGGCTTCTTCGCCCAGCACCAGGTCGAGGATCTCGACCTCAAGGCCTCGGCCTACGACCACATCCGCCGCCGGATGCCGGACGCGGCCGAATCGGTGGTGCGCTCGCGCACGGCCCAGATCGGCTTCCCCGGCGAGCGGTCGGACACCAAGGTCGAGAAGATGTCGGGCGGCGAGAAGGCCCGCCTCGCCTTCGGCCTCGCGGTGTTCGAGGGGCCGCATCTGCTGATCCTCGACGAACCGACCAACCATCTCGACATCGACAGCCGCGAGAGCCTCGCGCAGGCGCTGAACGAGTTCGGCGGCGCCGTCATCCTCGTCAGCCATGACCGGCATCTGCTCGACGCCACCGCCGACAGGCTGTGGCTCGTCGGCGACGGCGGCGTGCGGGCCTTCGACGGCGACCTCGACGACTACCGCAAATACATCCTCCAGGCCGAGGCGCGGCAGCGGAAGGCCGCCAAGGCCGCGGCCGCCCAGCCTCAGCCGAAGCGCGCCGCCGACCCCGGACCGCTCCGCAAGAAGATCGCCTCGCTCGAAGCCCTGATGGCCGACTGCAACGGCGAGATCGCCCGCATCGACGCCGAGCTCGCGGCCTCCGGGGCCCTGCGCGACAAGCCCGAGAAGGCCGCGGATCTCAGCCGCCGCCGCGCCGAGTTCGAGCGGGCGCTGGCGGACGCCGAAGAGACCTGGCTCGCCGCGAGCGCCGATCTCGAAGAGGTGGCCGCCGCGTGACGCGGCCGCTCTTTCTCAAACACCTTTCACGGCCGAATCCGACAGCCGCCGCGGCGGTTCTCGTCGTGGCGCTTGCAGGCGCCGGGGGGCTGGCCGCGCTCGACGGCGGTTTCGGCGCCCGAAGCTGGGCGCTGGTCGCCGGCGTCGTGTTCGGCGTCGCGCTGCAGCGAGGCGAACTTTCGCTCGTGCGCGCCTGGCGCGACCTCATCGTGCTTCGCAATTCCGAGCAGCTCCTGGGCTTCCTCGCGGCGCTCGCCGTTGCGGCGACGCTGACGCTCGGCGCGCTTGGCTTGTTCGGCGCGGCGGCCGCTCCGGAGCACGCCAGGATCGGGCCGGTGAGCTGGCTGCTGCCCATCGCGGCCTTCGCATTCGGCCTGGGTTCGGTGATCGCGCGCGGCGGCCTGATGGTGCATCTGCGCCGGCTGAGCGAAGGCTCGCTGATCGCGGCGCCCGCCTTGCTCGCCACCTTCGTCGGCTTCGTCGCCGGCGTCTCGCTCTGGCCCTGGACCTACAACCTCGCCGTCGTCGGCGCGCCGGCGCCATGGCTGCCGGCGGCGTTCGGCTATCTGGGGACGCTCGCGGCGCAGCTTGGCGTCCTCCTGGTCATGGCGGCGGCGCTGTGGCGGTTCCGGCCAAAGCGCGCGCCGGACCTGAAGGCCGTCGCGGTGCGGATTCTGGTGGAGCCGTGGCCCGCTCCGGCTGCGGGCGCGCTGCTCGGGGCACTGGTGGCGGCGAGCTACGCTTTCGGCGAGCCGCTCGGCCTGATCGCGGAATGCGCGACGGTCGCGCGCTGGCTGGCGACGCTCGTCGGCCTCGCTCCGCCCGACCTGCCAGGCCTCGACGCCGGCGTCGGCGGCATCGTGGTGCCCAGGCTTCAGGGCTTCGCGCTGACCGAACACGTCGTCATCGTCTGGGGCTTCGTCGCCGGCGCCTTCGCCTGCGCGCTGGCCTCCGGCCGCTTCGCGCTCGACGGCTTCACCCTGCGCGAAGGCATCGAGATGATCGTCGGCGGGCTGCTGCTGGGGGCAGGCGCCATGACGGCGCTGGGCGCGGTGACCGGCGAGGCGATCGCGGGCGTCGCGATCGGCGCCGCGTCCGGCTGGGTGTTCCTCGCCTTCGCCTCGATCGGGGTCCTGTTCGGGCTGAAGCTGTTCCCGCCGCCGGTCGTCCCTGAGCAGCCGGCGGAGCCGATGGGCTGAAGCGCTACTCCGCGGGCGCGGCCGTGTCGTAGAGCGCCTTGACGTCCCGCGTGAACGCCGCCCGCGAGGCGTCGCGGGTGTAGAACATGTGGCCGCCGGGATAGACCTTGAGCGCCACGCGCTCCGGATCGCCGAAGGCCGGAAGCTGGTCGAGCACCATCTTCGATTCCATGTAGGGCGTGACGAGGTCGGTCGCGCCGTGGCCGACGAGCACGCGGATCTTCCGGTCGAGCGCCAGCACCTCGCGCAGCTCGCTCGCCGATTCCGCCGGCTCCTGACCGTCCCCCCAGCGCCATTTGCGGTTCACCTCGCCGTTGATCAGCTCGTAACGACGGTCGACGCGGTAGCCGAGGTCGCGCGCGTAGAAGTCGACGGCCGCCCGCGTCAGCGGCGCGAGCGCGCCGTCGAGCACGGGATCGTCGAAATTCGAGCGTCCCGCGGTCGGTTCGGGGTCGAACGCCGTGACGTTGGCGTCATAGGCCGAGCCGACCTTGCCCTGCCCCCGGCGGAACTCGCGGACGAAGGAGCGCACGTCGACGCGTCCGCCGAGCCGCTTGACGAAGGCGGGGTCGAGCCCCGTCAGCTCCGCCACCTTGGCCGAGATGCGCTCGACGGCGGCCGCGTCGCGCGGTCCCTTCATCAGGTCCGCCATGAAGGGGCCTGTCGCATAGGCCTCGACGTCCGTCAGATCGGCGCGCGTCACAGGCCCCTTGGTCTCGCGCATGGTCGCCGCGAGCGACGGCAGCCCGTTGACCCAGGTGAGCGGCGACGAATCCGCCCCCTGCCGGATCGAGAAGTCGAGCACCGGCGAGATCGCGACCAGCCCGCGCACCCCGACGCCGTCGCGCGACTGCAGGGTCTTCGCGATCAGCGGAATGCGGAACCCGCCATAGCTCTCCCCCGCGAGAAAGACCGGCGACATCAGCCGGTTCTTCGACGCGAGATGCTTCGCGACGATCCGCGACAGCGACTCCGCGTCGCCCTGCACCGACCAGAAATTGCGCTCGGCGTCCCCGCCGCCGACCGAGCGGCTGTAGCCCGTCCCGACGGGATCGACGAAAACGAGATCGGTGAAGGCGAGCCAGCTGTCGGCGTTGTCGACCATCGCCGGCGGGTCGGACGGCGTGTCGCCCTCGTTGCCGAAGGCGAGGCGCTTCGGCCCGAGCCCTCCGAAATTGAGGAAGGCGGAGGCCGCGCCCGGGCCGCCGTTGAACACATAGGTGATCGGGCGCAACGCCGGCTTGGTGCGGTCCAGCGTGTAGCTCGTGACCACGATCTCCGCGAGCTTCTTGCCCTCGGGGTCGCTGAGCGGCACCGGCTCGACGGCCACGGTGTAGGCGAGCGTATCGTCGGGCGTCGCCGCGGTGCGCTTGGCGCTCGCGTCCGGCGGCAGCGCGCCGGGCTCCTGGGCGAGCACGGAGGACGCAACGAGCGTCGAGACGAGAACGGCGCCGAGCGCGGCGCGAACGCATGACCTGATCATCGGGCCCAAGATGGAGCGCGGCGGGCCGCCTTCGAGCCCGATCACGAGGATGTCGACAAGGCCCGCTTCACGCCTCGCGCTTCCAGCGGCCGTCGTCGGCCTGCCGCCAGTAGGTGACGGCGTGGCCCGCGGCCTTCAGCGTCTTCCACTGGGCGCGCGTGGCGTCGAGCGCGTCGGGGTCCGAGCCGTCGAACATCACCAGCGCGCGGGCGTAGGCGCTGAGGTCGGGCGGCGTCGCCCCATCGACCATGATCCGCACCTCGGCCGCGTTGGGGTTGAGGTCGGTCGTCGTCAGCCAGATGGTCTCGTCCTTACCGTCGGCGTCGGCCGCATGCGGCAGGAAGCTCTCGTCGGAATAGGTCCAGAGCGCATCGTCGAGCGCAGAAACGCGTTCCGGCGCAACCGCCTGCACCACGACCTTCCACTTCCGCTCGAGGCACTTCTCGAGCAGCGCCGGCAGCGCCCTGTCGAGCGGTTGGCTGGTCAGCTGGTAGAACAGGACTTCGGTCACCTCCGCCGCCTCACCCGATCACCTTCTGCATGCAGACGGTCCGGACGTCGCGGTAGCCGAGCGCCTCATAGAACCGCTGCACCGCCACGTTCTCCTCCCGGATCAGCAACTGGAGCTTCCAAACGCCGCGCTGCGAAAGCCAGCCTTCGGCGGCCGCCATCATCGCGCGACCGAACCCTTCCCGCCGGCGCTCGGGATCGACCGCGAGATAATAGACCCACCCGCGATGACCGTCCTCGCCGACCATCACAGTCGCGACGATCCGCTCCGTCACCCCGACCAGCACGGTCGAGTGCGGATGAAGCCGCGCGAACGCGAGATCCCGCGCCGGGTCGTTCCACGGACGTGAAACCCCGGCCGCATTCCAGACGGCGACGACCTCGTCGACGTCGCCGTCCTCCATCTCACGAACCGCGAACGATGCGGGCCGACGGGCGACGGACCGCGGACGTTCTTCGGCGCTCATCCCTCGTAGGCGTCGCTCACCATGCGGTCGAGCAGGCGCACGCCCCAGCCGGAGCCCCAGCTGCGGTTGATGTCGCTGTTGGGCGAGCCCATGCCGGTGCCGGCGATGTCGAGATGCGCCCAGGGCGTGCCGTTGACGTGGCGCTTGAGGAACTGCGCCGCGGTGATCGAGCCGCCATGGCGGCCGCCGGTCTGCTTCATGTCGGCGAAGCGGCTGTCGATCAGCTTGTCGTATTCCGGCCCCATCGGCATCCGCCACACCGGCTCGCCGACCGCCTTGCCGGCCTTGAAGATGTTCTCCGACAGCGCGTCGTCGTTCGAGAACAGGCCGGCGTTGTCGACGCCGAGCGCGACGAGGATCGCGCCGGTGAGCGTGGCGAGGTTGACCATGAACTTCGGCTTGAAGCGATCCTGCACGTACCAGAGCACGTCGGCCAGCACGAGGCGGCCTTCGGCGTCGGTGTTGATGATCTCGATCGTCTGGCCGGACAGGCCGGTGATGATGTCGCCCGGCCGGTAGGCCTTGCCGTCCGGCATGTTCTCGACGCAGCCGATCGCGCCGATCACGTTGACCTTCGCCTTGCGGGACGCGAGCGCGTGCATCAGGCCGACGACGCAGGCGGCGCCCGCCATGTCGCCCTTCATGTCCTCCATGCCGCCGCCCGGCTTGATCGAGATGCCGCCGGTGTCGAACACCACGCCCTTGCCGACGAAGGCGATCGGCTGCTCGTCCTCGTCCTTTGCGCCGTTCCAGCGCATCACGACGACCTGGCTCTCCTGCTCGGAGCCCTGGCCTACAGCGAGCAGCGCGCCGAAGCCCGCCTTCTTCAGGTCCTTCTCGCCGAGCACCTCGACCGCGACGCCGAGCTTGGACAACTCGCCGGCGCGCTTGGCGAACTCCTTCGGGGTCAGCACGTTCGGCGGCTCGTTGACGAGGGTGCGGGCGGTCTCGACGCCCTCGGCGAGGCCCTCCTTCAGTTTCCAGGCTTTCTTCGCCGCATGCTCGTCGGCGACGGCGAGCGTCACCTTGGAGATCGCGGACGGCGTGTCCTCGTCCTTCTTCTTGGTCTTGTAGGTCTCGAAGACATAGGAACGCAGGCGCAGGCCAAGCCCGACGTCGGCCGCGGCCGCGGCGTCGGGGCCGCCGTTCGGGGTCTCGAGCACCACAATGACGTGATCGGCCGAGGCCGGCAGCTTGCCGCCGATCTGGCCGCCGAGCTTCACCCAGTCGACCGGCTCCTTGCCGTCGCCGAGCCCCACCACGATCAGGCGGGCGACGCCTGTCAGCGGCGGCGCCAGAAGTTCGAAGCCGGAGCCCGCCTTCGCCTTGAAGCGGTCGGCCTCCGCGGCGCGCGCCACGGCCGGCTGGATCGGCGCGATCAGCTTGGCGGTCTCGGGGCCGAAGGCGAGGTCGGGCCCTGCGAGCACGACGACGACGCCCGAGACGTCCTCGTCGAACTTCCGGAAAGCGATCTTGAGCGGCGAAGGCGTCGAGACGGCCGCGTCGGAATGCTTGGCCATGAGAGAATCAGCTCCTGCGGAGGCCTGTCGCCGCGCCCGGCGTGAACGGGCGCGTTAAGGGCCGTGAAAGGTCGGTGTTTCCCTTATACGACAGGTCCGTCACGTTCCAGCGTCCGGCGGTCCGCCCGGCCTATCGGCGGCTTGCGCGCACGCCGTCGGGTCCGTCAAGTAAGTTAGGTGACTCGGCTTTACGGCCGCGCCTGGAGGCTCTCGCGCGGTTGATGCGGAACGGCATGCTGCTGGCGGAACACGACCGACCGAGGCCGAACGCGCCTGTCTCCGAGGGGCGTCGCGCCCCCGTGGGCGAAGCAGGAAGCGGCATGGTCGAACGCGCAGTCCGCGACGCGCGCATTGCGAGTGGCGCGGCGGCCGGCTTCGTGCTTTACCTCGGCCGCGAGTTCGCCGGCGTATCGGGGGTGGCCGGGCTCGTGTGTTCGGCCACGGCCGTCATGTCGTCCGCCCTCTTCGGTCGCCGTCTTTCCGCGGCGCCATTGTCTGTAAGGGAGGACGGATGACGCTGACGCCGCGCCTCCCCTCCGCTCGTCTCCGGCGCTCCGTTCTCACCGCGCTGCTGCTCGCCTCGACCGCGCTTGTCGCGACGGCGAACGCCGCGAACGTCGACAACGGCTCCCTCGTCCCGCCGAAACCCGACTCGATGAAGCATCACGGCCCGTCTTCGGCCGTCGGCCCCGGCGTCAAGGACGAGGGCAAGAAGCGCGATCCCAACGCGCGCATGCTCATGGAGGCCAAGCAGCTCGTCTACGACTACGACAAGGAGATCGTGACCGCGGTCGACGGCGTCGACATCTATTACGACGGCCGCGCGCTGCAGGCCGACCGCGTCTCGTACGATCAGAAGGCGAACCGGGTCCACGCCTACGGCCACGTCAAGATGACGGAGCGCAACGGCGACATCGTCTATGGCGACGAGATGGACGTGACCGACGACTTCCGCGACGGCTTCATCTCTCCGCTTCAGGTCGAGACCACCGAGCGCACGCGTTTCGCCGCGGCCAAGGGCCGGCGCGAGAACGGCGAGGTCATGGTGTTCGACCGCGGCGTCTACACCGCCTGCGAGCCGTGCCGGAACAACCCCGAAAAGCCGCCGCTCTGGCAGATCAAGTCCAAGCGCATCATCTGGCGCCAGGACGAGAAGACGATCTACTACGAGAACGCGACCTTCGAGCTCTACGGCCATCCGATCGCCTGGCTGCCGTTCTTCTCGAGCCCCGACCCGTCGGTGAAGCGCAAGTCCGGCGTCCTCGGCCCGAACCTCGTAAAGTCGTCCGACGTCGGCTACGGCGTCGAGGTTCCGTATTTCTGGGTGCTGTCGCCGACCTCTGACCTGACGCTCGCCCCGCTCTTCACGCAGAAGCAGGGCGTGATGCTGAAGGGCGAGTACCGCCAGCAGCTGATCGACGGCGCCTATTCGATCCGCGCCGCCGGCATACACCAGCTCGACTCCGACCGGTTCAACGACAAGGTTCCGGCGGGCCGGACCGACGCCGGCCTGACGATCGGCCCAGGCGACAAGGACGACCGCTGGGCGGTCTCCACCAAGGGCCAGTTCGACATCAACGAGAAATGGTCCTGGGGCTGGGACATCAACGCCGTGTCGGACAAATGGGTCCGCGGCGACTACGACCTCTGGGGACCGCGCGACGTCGCGACCTCGACGCTTTACCTGACGGGCCAGGGCGACCGCAGCTATTTCGAGCTGCGCGGCTACTCGTTCTACGGCATGACGCGCTACGACCGGCAGGATCGCCTGCCCTGGGTCGCGCCGGTGCTCGACTACAATTACACGCTCGAGGATCCGGTCGCGGGCGGCCAGCTGTCGTTCGACATCAACGCGACCAACATCTACCGCTCGGAAAGCGACTACGCGCACGACCGCACGCGGCTTCAGCCGCGGCCCGACAACGCGCTGATCGGGGCCGCGGGAACCTACAGCCGCATCTCCGGCGACATCGACTGGAAGCGCCGCTTCATCGATCCGATCGGCCAGGTCTGGACGCCGTTCGCCTTCGCGCGCGGCGACCTGATCTACACCAAGCCCGACTACGATTCCTCGATGCCGGCCTTCCTCGACCATGAGCAGGACGTGGTCCTGCGCGGCATGGCGGGCGTGGGCGTCGAATACCGCTATCCGTTCATAGCCCGCACCGAAAACGCGACCCATCAGATCGAGCCGATCGCGCAGCTCATCCTGCGGCCGAACGAGTCGAGCGTCGGCAAGCTGCCGAACGAGGACGCGCAGAGCCTGATGTACGACGACACGACGCTGTTCTCGTGGAACAAGTTCTCGGGCTACGACCGGATCGAAGGCGGCAGCCGCGCGAATGTCGGCGCGCAGTACACAGTGACGACCGACAGCGGCGCGAGCGCGAGCGCCATCGTCGGCCAGTCCTTCGCGCTGTTCGGCAAGAATTCCTTCCGCGAGCTCGACCCGACCCAGATCGGCCCGGATTCCGGTCTGGAGAGCGCGCGCTCCGACTATGTCGGCGGCGTCACGCTGGTCCCGAACGAGAACTTCTCGGTCTCGGGGCATTTGCGGCTCGACGAGAACAGCTTCGCACTGCGCATGGCCGAGGTCGAGGGCCGCGCGACCTTCGAGCGGTTCCAGGCGAACCTCGTCTATGGCCGCTACGAGAAGGCGCCGCTGCAGGGCTACGACTACGTCCGCGAAGGCGTGCTGGCCGGCGCTCGGGTGTTCCTCACCAAGGAATTCTACGTCGAGGGCGGCGCACGCTACAATTTCGAGCGGGACACCTTCGACCGCACGCAGATCGGCTTCGGCCTGAACGACATCATGCAGTGCCTGTCGTTCAACTTCACCTACATCCGGCAGATCGACAACAGCGCCGATTCGGTCAGCCTTTCGCAGGTCGACAACAAATTTCTCGTGAAGCTCGACTTCCGGACTCTCGGCTCCGTCGGACTGTCGACCAGCTCGAAGTCCAACGTCGATCCCGACATGTTCGGCTCCACGACGAACTGACCAGCGGCTTCCGCCGATGTTGACGGGGCGCGGGAGAACGCTGAAAAAAAACGCCCCGAGCGCCGCCTTCGACTCAAGCGGCCAACCTATGGGAATCTGATGTCGCGTCTCCGGCTCGTCCCCTTCGCCCTCGCGGCCGCCGCCGCGCTGCTCGTCCATCCGGCGCCCGCGGCCGCGCAGTCGATCGCCGTCGTCGTGAACGGCCAGCCGATCCTGAGCAGCGAGGTGCAGGCCCGCCTCGCGCTGCTGCGGCTCCAGAGCGGCGGCAAGGGCGGCACCGTGCAGGCCGCGCAGGACGAGCTGATCGACGAGAAGCTCAAGGTGACGGAGGCGACGCGCTACGGCATGGCGGCGAACCCGGCGCAGGTCGACGCGGCTTTCGCCTCGATCGCCCAGCGCACCAAGCTGACCCCGGAACAGTTCGCCAAGGCGATCGGCCAGCGCGGCGTGAGCGCCCAGACGCTGAAGAGCCGGATCGGCGCCGAGATGGCGTGGGCGCTGCTCGTCCGGCGCAAATACGCAGGCCAGATCGCCTCGAACGACCGCAACGCCGCGGCCTCCGCGGCGAACGCCGGTCAGGCTAGCAACAAGGCGGTGCAGTACACGCTGCGCCAGGTGGTGTTCGTGCTGCCGAAGAAGGCGACCGACGCGCAGGCGACCCAGCGCCGCGCCGAGGCGGTCGCCGCCAGGGGCCGATTCCCCGGCTGTGACGGCGCGGTGGCGTTCGCCGCCGCCCTGCGCGACGTCGCGGTGAAGGAGCCGGTGGTGCGCTCGAGCGGCGCCCTCGGCAAGGATCTCGCCGACATCCTCAGCAAGGTGAAGATCGGCGGCCTGACCGATCCGCAGCGCACCGACGACGGCTTCGAGATGATCGCGGTCTGCGAGCGCAAGGACATCGCCGACGACAGCGCGTTCCGCGCGCAGAGCGAGGACGACGGCGGCAAGCAGCTGCAGGCGAAGGCCGAGCAATACCTCGCCCAGCTCCGTTCGCGGGCGATCATCGAGCGCCGCTGACGATGGCCGGCGAGGACCGCCCCGTGCGGCCTCTCGCCTTGTCGATGGGCGAACCGGCCGGGATCGGTCCGGAGCTCGCCCTCGCCCTGTGGGCGAACCGGAAGACCAGCGGGCTGCTCCCCTTCGTCGCGATCGGCGATCCGGCCGTGTTCGCGGCGCGCGCCAGGACCATCGGGATCGACGCCGAGATCGTCGAGGCGGACGCCGAGTCGGCCGGTCCGCTGTTCGCCGAGCGCTTCCCGGTCATGGCGGTCGGCGGCCGCTGCCGGGCCGAGCCCGGCCATCCCTCGACGGACGACGCCGAGACCGTCATCGGCGCGATCCAGACCGGCGTCGAGCTGGTCCATGACGGCCGCTGCTCGGCGCTCGTGACGCTGCCGATCGCCAAGGCTCCGCTGGTCGAGGCCGGATTCCCCTTCCCCGGCCACACCGAATATCTCGGCGCGCTCGCCGAGTCGCTGTGGGGCGCGCCTGCGCGCGCCGTGATGCTGCTGTGGGCCGAGGAGATCGCCGTCGTTCCCGTGACCGTCCATATCCCGCTCCGCGAAGCCCCGATCCGGCTGACGGAGGACGACATCGTGGAGACCGGCCGCATCGTCGCGCGCGACCTTCACCGGCGCTTCCGCATCGAGAGCCCGCGGCTCGCGGTCGCCGGCCTCAATCCGCATGCGGGCGAGCAGGGCGTGCTCGGCCGCGAGGACGAGGAGATCGTCGCCCCCGCCGTCCGCCGCCTGAAGGCCGACGGCATCCTCGCGACCGGCCCACATCCGGCCGACACCATGTTCCACGCGGCCGCCCGCGCCCGCTACGACGTCGCGCTCGCGATGTATCACGACCAGGCGCTGATCCCGGTGAAGACGCTGGCGTTCGACCGGGCGGTCAACGTCACGCTCGGCCTGCCCTTCGTGCGGACGTCGCCCGACCACGGCACGGCCTTCGACATCGCCGGGACCGGCTCGGGCGATCCGGCGAGCCTGTTGGCGGCGCTGACCCTCGCGGCCAGGCTCGCGCGCGAACCCGAACTCGCATGAGCCCCGTCGACGACCTGCCGCCGCTGCGCGACGTCATCCGGCGGCACGAGCTCGCGGCGAAGAAATCGCTCGGCCAGAACTTCCTGCTCGACCTCAACCTGACCTCCCGCATCGCCCGCGCCGGCGGCAGGCTGGAGGGGGTGACGGTGATCGAGGTCGGACCGGGCCCCGGCGGCCTCACCCGCGCGCTGCTCGCGGAGGGCGCGAAGAAAGTGATCGCGATCGAGAAGGATTCCCGCGCCCTCGGCGCGCTCGCCGAGATCGCCGCGCGCTATCCCGGCCGGCTCGACGTGGTCGAGGGCGACGCGCTCGAGATCGACACGGGCAAGCTCGCGGGCGACGCCCCGGCGCGGGTGATCGCCAACCTCCCCTACAACATCGCGACCCCGCTGCTGCTCGGCTGGGTCGCGAACGACCGCTGGCCGCCGTGGTGGGACGGGCTGACGCTGATGTTCCAGCGCGAGGTCGCCGAGCGCATCGTCGCGGCGCCGGGCTCCGAGGCCTATGGCCGCCTCGCGGTGATGTGCGGCTGGCGCTGCGAGGCGAAGATCGCCTTCGACGTGCGCCCGGAGGCCTTCACCCCGGCGCCCAAGGTGACGTCGTCGGTCGTCCGCCTGATCCCGCGCGAGACCCCGCTCCCCTGCCCCGTGCGTGATCTGGAAGCCGTGACGCAGGCCGCCTTCGGCCAGCGCCGGAAGATGCTGCGTCAGAGCCTGAAGAGCCTCGGCGACGCCGCCGCGCTGCTTGAGGCCACAGGCATCGAGCCGACGAGGCGGGCGGAGGAGATTCCGGTCGAGGGCTTCGTGGCGCTCGCCCGCGCGGTGGCCGCAGCGCGGGGTTAGGACGCGCTGGGATGCCCACCACAGCGTCATTCCGGCCGAAGCGCCGGAATCCTGACGCGCAACGGCTCGCGAGGTCCTGCGCCGTCGGCGCGTCTGGATCCCGGGACAAGCCCGGGATGACGGCGGCGGTTAAGCCGTTACGGGAAAGCACGCAATCCCTGCAGGCCGCGTCAGAACCCCGCCAGCTCCTTCACCAGCCCGTCCGCGAACTCGGTGATCGCCGGGCGCCGCACGCGGCGGATGCGTTCGGCGTGCAGCACGGCGCGGATCTCGTTCAGACAGCGCTCGAAATCGTCGTTGATCACCGCGTAGTCGTATTCGTCGATATGCCCGATCTCGACCGCGGCGTTGCGCAGGCGGCGCGTGATCACCTCCGCCGAATCCTCGGCCCGGCGCTCCAGTCGCGAGCGCAGCTCGGCGGCGGAGGGCGGCAGCACGAACACGGTCGCGACGTCTGCGCGCATGGTCTCGCAGACCTGCTTGGTGCCCTGCCAGTCGATGTCGAACAGCACGTCGCGGCCTTCCGCCAGCGCCTGCTCCACCGGCTCGCGCGGCGTGCCGTAGCAGTTGCCGTGGACCTCCGCCCATTCCAGCAGCTCGCCGGCGGCCTTCATAGCGTCGAACTCGCGCTGCTTCATGAACCGGTAGTGCACGCCGTCCGCCTCGCTCGGCCGCTTGGCGCGGGTGGTGGCCGAGATCGACAGCGTGATGTCGGGGTCGGTGTCCAGCAGCGCGCGCGTCAGCGTCGACTTTCCCGCCCCGGACGGCGAGGACAGGATCAGCAGCACGCCGCGGCGGGCGAGCGCGGGGGTCTGCTCGACAGGGGTCGTCATCGCGCTCATTCGACGTTCGCCACCTGCTCGCGGAATTGCTCGACCACCGCCTTGAGCTCCAGGCCGATGGTCGTCAGCGAACGATCGTTCGACTTCGCGCACAGCGTGTTCGCCTCGCGACTGAACTCCTGCGAGAGAAAGTCCAGCCGGCGGCCGACGCCCGCCCCCTCTGCGATCAGCGCGCGGGCGGCCTCCACATGGGCGTTCAGCCGATCGATCTCCTCGCGCACGTCGGCGCGGGTCGCAAGCAGCGCCGCCTCCTGGTGCAGGCGGTCTGGGTCGAGCGCGACGCCCGTCCCGACCAGCGCCGCGATCTGCTCGGTGAGCTTCCGGCGCACCGCTTCCGGCGACCGCGCCGGGCATGCGTCGGCGCGCGCCGTGAGCTCGGCGATTGAGGAGATCCGTTCGCCGAGCAGCGCCTCCAGCGCCGCGCCTTCGGCCTCGCGGGCGACGAGCAGAGCATCGACGGCGCGCGAGAAATCGGCGACCACCGCCGCCTCGAACGCCGCGCGCTCCTCGGCGCTCTCCTGCGCCTCGACGAACTCCACCACGCCGCGCTGCGCCAGAACGGCGTCGACCGAGGCGGGCGCAGCGCCCGGCATGCGCTCCGCGACCGCGGCCGCCGCAGCGAGCACGGCCGCAAGCGCGTCCTCGTTGATCCTGACGGCGGTCTGGGTCGAGCGCCGGTCGACCGTCAGCGTCGCCTGGACGGCGCCGCGCCTGAGCCGCGCGGCGGCGGCGCTGCGCGCCGCCTGCTCGATCGCGTCGCATCCCGGCGGCGTCCGAAGCCTGAGATCGAGCCCCTTGGAATTGACGCTTCGCAACTCCCACGCCCAACGCGCCTGGCCGGCTCCGCCGTCGACGCGCGCAAATCCGGTCATGCTGGCGAGAGGCATCTGGGGGCTCCGGGAGGCGGGGCGTTCCGTTTAACGGCTCACCGCTCTTTGCGGAAGAGCGGGCGCGCCCGTTCCCTCGAATGACAGCGGATGCGCCGGGCTTAGGTGGCGAGCCGGCCCACGACAGGCTGGCTCCGCCGACGACACCCCCGCCTCGTCATTCCGGCTGGAGCGAAGCGGAATGCCGGAATCCAGACGCGCGACGGCGCAGGACGGGGCTTCGACGGGTCCAGACATCCATTCAAACTCGCGCGTATGGATTCCGGCGCTTCGGCCGGAATGACGGCGTGGAGCCCTGTCCGTCGTCCTCCGGCCTGACCGGAGGACCCATGGTCGAGCGTAGCGCTCGACGCCCGGGATGGGTGGTCCGGTCAAGCCGGACCACGACAGGCTGCTCCGCCGACGACACCCCCGCCTCGTCATTCCGGCTGGAGCGAAGCGGAATGCCGGAATCCAGACGCGCGACGGCGCAGGACGTGGCTTCGACGGGTCCAGACATCCTTTCAAACTCGCGCGTATGGATTCCGGCGCTTCGGCCGGAATGACGGCGTGGAGCCCTCTCCGTCGTCCTCCGGCCTGACCGGAGGACCCATGGTCGAGCGTACCGCTCCACGCCCGGCATGGGTGGTCCGGTCAAGCCGGCCCACGACAGGCTGGCTCCGCCGACGAACACCCCCGCCTCGTCATTCCGGCTGGAGCGAAGCGGAATCCCGGAATCCAGACGCACGACGGCGCAGGACGTGGCTTCGACGGGTCCAGACATCCTTTCAAACTCGCGCGTATGGATTCCGGCACTTCGGCCGGAATGACGGCGTGGAGCCCTCTCCGTCGTCCTCCGGCTTGACCGGAGGACCCATGTTCAGCGTAGCGCTCGACGCTCGGCATGGGTGGTCCGGTCGAGCCGGACCACGACGAGGTTTGTTCTGCGAACGAAGCGCATCCGGGCTCCGATTCTTCGGCGCGACCTGCGTCGCCCCTACTGCGCGCTCTTGCGCCTGGACGGCTTGGGCGCGGCGCTCGACGTGGCGGGCGCTGCGGCCGCGTCGTCGTCGCCCGGCGTCTCCTGCGCCGCCTCGTCGGGCGCGAGCCGATCGGCCGGAGCGCCGCGCGTCCGTTCGATCTGACGCCATTTGGCGACATTTCTGTTGTGCTCGACCAGCGTCGGCGCGAAGGCGTGGCCGCCCGAGCCGTCCGCCACGAAATAGAGGTCCTTGGTGTCGGCGGGTCGTGCGGCGGCCTCGAGCGCGTCGCGCCCGGGATTGGCGATCGGCCCGGCCGGCAGCCCGGAAACCACATAGGTGTTGTAAGGCGTCCGTGAGGCGATGTCGGTGCGGTTCAGGCTTCGGCCGAGCGTGCCGCGCCCGCCGACGAGGCCGTAGACGATGGTGGGGTCCGACTGCAGCCGCATGCCTCGGGCGAGCCGGTTCGCGAACACCGCCGCGACCTGCGGCCGCTCGGAAGCCACGCCCGTCTCCTTCTCCACCAGCGAGGCGAGCGTCACGAGATCGGCGGGGGTCTTGACCGCCGGAATCGGACGGCGGCCCGCCCAGATCTCCTCGAGCAGCTCCTTCTGGTGCTGCTGCATGCGCGCGATGATCTGCTGACGCGAGGCGCCGCGGGTGAACTTGTAGGTCTCGGGGAGCAACGAGCCCTCGGGCGGGATCTCCTTGACCTCGCCGGTCAGCAAGGGCTGGTCCCGCAGCCGGTCCACGATCTGCAGGCTGGTCAGCCCCTCGGGGATCGTGACGGTGTATTCGATCGACTTGCCCGACGCGATGATCTCCATCGCCTCGCGCATGCTGACATGCGCGGGAAAGGCGTATTCGCCATAGCGCAGCTTGTCGTTCGCGCCGTAGAACCGCACGCCCATCTCGAACAGTTTCGGGTGGTCGATGACGCCGGCCTTGGCGAGATTCTCCGCGATGTCGCCGACGCCCTGATTGCGGGCGATCATCACCGTCGTGTCCTGCTGGAGCGGGCCCTCGCCGTCGAAGGTCAGCTTGCCGTAGAACAGCGCGCCGCCGATGCAGAACGCGACGAGCGTGAGGAAGGTGAAGACGCCGCTGACATAGCCGACGACCGCGCTGTCGCGGCGGCGGCGGCGCGGCGGAGACGCGGGCCCGTCCGAAGCGGCGGGCGCCTTGCCGGCCGGCGCGACGGGTTCTGGATTGGAGTGGATCAGCCGCGGCTTCGGCGGCGTCGCGCTCATGCGGGCGGCCATGTCGTCTGGACGCTCGGCGCCGGAGCCCGGTGAAGCATCCTTGGTCGACAAGGCCTGTACCCTTCCTGTCCTCGGCCCGTCTCGCGCGGGCCCTGGAGGCGCCGCGACGCCCTCGATTCGATGAGCCCCGACGGGGGCTCCTCCATCCGAACCTTACGCCCGATTATGGCGAAAGCGGACACGCGCCGGGGCGCTCGTCATCGTCCCGGCTCGCCGGACCGACGATGACGGCCCCGTTCACGCGGCGTAGCGGCGGAAGACCAGCGAAGCGTTGGTGCCGCCGAAGCCGAACGAGTTCGAGAGCGCGACCTCGATCGGCAGCTCCTTGGCCTTGTGCGGCACCAGATCGAGCGCGGTCTCGACCGAAGGCTCGTCGAGATTGAGCGTCGGCGGCGCGATCTGGTCGCGGATCGCGAGCAGCGAGAAGATCGCCTCGACGGAGCCCGCGGCGCCGAGCAGGTGCCCGATCGCAGACTTGGTCGACGACATCGTGATCTTGCCGGCGGCGTTGCCGACGAGACGCGTGACCGCGCCGAGCTCGATCTCGTCGCCGAGCGGCGTCGAGGTGCCGTGGGCGTTGATGTAGTCGATCTCGCTCGCCTCGACGCCCGCCCGCTTCAGCGCCATCGACATGCAGCGATACGCGCCGTCGCCGTCCATCGCGGGCGCGGTGATGTGGTAGGCGTCGCCCGACAGGCCGTAGCCCACGACCTCGCCGTAGATCTTGGCGCCGCGCGCCTTGGCGTGCTCGAGCTCCTCGAGCACGACGACGCCCGCGCCCTCGCCCATCACGAAGCCGTCGCGGCGCTTGTCGTAGGGACGCGAGGCGCGCTCGGGCTCGTCGTTGAAGCCTGTGGACAGAGCGCGGCAGGCGACGAAGCCCGCGACCGCGATGCGGCACACCGGCGATTCCGCGCCGCCGGCCACCATCACGTCGGCGTCGCCGAAGCCGATCAGCCGCGCGGCGTCGCCGATCGCGTGCGCGCCGGTCGAACAGGCGGTGACGACCGCGTGGTTCGGACCCTTCAGTCCGTGACGGATCGAGACATGGCCGGAAGCGAGGTTGATCAGCCGGCCGGGGATGAAGAACGGCGACACCCGGCGCGGACCCTTGTCGCGCAGGATGATGGCGGTCTCCTCGATGCCCTGCAGGCCGCCGATGCCGGAGCCAATCAGCACGCCGGTGGCGCAGCGGTCGTCCTCGGTCTCGGGCTTCCAGCCGGAATCGGCGAGCGCCTCGTCGGCGGCCGCGACCGCGTAGAGGATGAAGTCGTCGATCTTCCGCTGCTCCTTCGGCTCCATCACGCTGTCGGCGTGGAAGGTGCCGTCGGAGCCGTCGCCGCGCGGAATGACGCCGGCGACCCGCGCCGGCATGTCGTCGACCTGGAAGTGCTCGATCTTGCGCACGCCGCTTTCGCCGGCGAGCAGCCGGCTCCAGACGGTTTCGACGCCCGAACCGAGCGGACAGACGACGCCGAGGCCCGTGACGACCACCCGCCTCATGCCGCAACTCCCGCCAACTGATGCTCGCGCAGCGTCATGCCGTGTCGCCACGCCGTGCAAGCCTCAGGCCTGCGCGGCGTTCTTTTCGAGGAAGCGGGTGGCGTCGCCCACCGTCAGGATGGTCTCGGCGGCGTCGTCGGGAATCTCGCAGCCGAACTCCTCCTCGAACGCCATCACCAGCTCGACGGTGTCGAGGCTGTCCGCGCCGAGATCGTCGATGAAGCTGGCGTTCTCAGTGACCTTGTCGGCGTCGACGCCGAGATGTTCGATGACGATCTTCTTCACGCGTTCGGCAATGTCGCTCATCGTTCTCAATTCCTCGCTTGATCCGTTCGGAAGATCGTTCCGCTGGACTTAGAGCCGACCGGACGAAGCGTCCAATCGGCGAATCTTCCGAGCGGGCTTTTTGAAGGCGCTACGCGGTCCGGGCAACGTTTTTCGTCCACGCCGCTCCGGGATCGTCTGAAGATATGGCTCGCGACCGAGCCTCTTCTCTCCTGGAAACCGCGGCTAACTAGCATGATCGGAAGGTCCGCGCCAGACGCGCCGACCCCTAGAAGCCGTTCAGATCATGGCCATTCCGCCGTTCACGTGCAGCGTCTGGCCGGTCACGTAAGCAGCTTCCGCGCTCGCAAGATAGACCGTCGCGCCCGCGACGTCGGAGCCTGCGCCGAAACGTCCTGCCGGGATGTGCGCCAGGGCGCCGTCGCGCTGCTTTTCGTTGAGCGAATCCGTCATCGGGCTCTCGATGAACCCCGGCGCGACGCAGTTGACCGTGATGTTGCGGCTCGCGACTTCGGCGGCGAGCGACTTCGACATGCCGATCAGGCCGGCCTTGGACGCCGCATAATTGCCCTGGCCCGGATTGCCGGTGACGCCGACCACCGAGGTGATCCCGATCAGCCGGCCGTAGCGCCGCTTCATCATGCCCTTGAGCGCCGCGCGGTAGAGCCGGAAGCCGGCCGCGAGGTTGACCTGGATCACCTCCGACCACTCCTCGTCCTTCATCCGCAGAAACAGATTGTCGCGGGTGACGCCGGCATTGTGCACCAGGATGTCGAGCCCGCCCATCGCGGCCTCCGCCGCGCCCGGCAAGGCGTCGACGGCGGCGGGATCCTTGAGATCGGCCGGGAGCGCGTGCGCCCGCTCGCCGAGCTCGGCGCCAAGCGCCTCAAGCGCCTCGCGGCGCGTGCCGGACAGCGCGACGGTCGCCCCTTGCGCGTGCAGCGCGCGGGCGATGGCGCCGCCGATGCCGCCGGTCGCGCCGGTGACGAGCGCGAAGCGCCCGGAAAGATCGAACATCGCGGGCTCCTAACCGGTCAGGCGGCGCTTGTGAGGAAGGCGTCCGCCTTGAAGCGGGCGACGTCGTCCGGCGCGCCGATGGATTCGCTGGCGGTCTCGGGCGCGATCCGCTTGACGAGCCCGGCGAGCACCTTGCCCGCGCCGATCTCGATGAAACGGGTCACGCCGGCGCCGGCCATGAAGCTGACCGACTCGCGCCAGCGCACGGCGCCGATCACCTGCTCGACGAGCCGCGCGCGGATCGCCTCCGGATCGGTCAGCGGGCCGGCGGTGACGTTCGCGACCAGCGGCGCCTTCGGCGCGAGGATCTTAACGCTCGCGAGCGCCTCGCGCATCGCCTCGGCCGCCGGCGTCATCAGCGCGCAGTGGAACGGCGCGGAGACCGGGAGCAGCATGGCGCGCCTCGCGCCCCTCGACTTTGCGATGACGACCGCGCGTTCGATCGCAGCCTTCGAGCCGGAAATGACCACCTGGCCGGGGGCGTTGTCGTTCGCCGCCTCGCAGACCTCGTCGCCCGCTGCCTCCTGCGCGACGGCCCGGGCGGTCTCGAGGTCGAGGCCGAGCAGCGCGGCCATCGCGCCCTCGCCCACCGGCGTCGCCTTCTGCATGGCCTCGCCGCGGATCCGGAGCAGGCGCGCGGCGTCGGGCACCGTCAGGCTGCCGGCGGCGGCGAGCGCGGAATATTCGCCGAGCGAATGACCCGCCACGAAGGCGGCGTGGCGCGCGACGTCGAGGCCGGCCTCCGCCTCGAGCACCCGAAGCGCCGCGAGACTCACCGCCATCAGCGCGGGCTGGGCGTTAGCGGTGAGCGTCAGCGCGTCTTCCGGGCCCTCGAAAATCACGGTCGACAGGCTTTCGTCCAGCGCCGCGTCGACCTCTTCGAACACGGCGCGGGCGACCGCGAAGGTGTCGGCGAGCGCGCGGCCCATGCCGACCTGCTGGCTGCCCTGCCCGGGAAAGATCAATGCGATGCTCACGCGCTCACGCTCGCTCGGCTTTTCATGTCCACAGGTACGTTCCTCGTCTTATTGTTGGCGGGTGCAAAGCAGGCGGGCGCCGGATGTGTCAAGCGCGGCCGCCCAGGGAGAGATGAAGAGATGACGGCAGACCGCCCCGACGAGAGCCGCCATGAACGCGGGCGGCGCACGCTGTCGCGCATCCATTCGACGACGGGCGAAGGCGTGGTCGCAGCGCTCGCCGAGATCGCGCCGGACTTCGCGAAGCTGCTGGTCGACGTCCCGTTCGGCGACGTCTATTCCCGCCCCGGCCTCGACCTCCGCTCGCGCCAGATCGCGACCATCGCCGCGCTCGTCGCCCTCGGCCACGAGCGCGAACTGAAATGGCACGTCCGCGGCGGCCTCAACGTCGGCCTGACCCGCGACGAGATCGTCGAGGTCATCATGCAGATGGCGATCTACGCCGGCTTCCCGGCGGCCGTGAACGCCCTGTTCGTCGTCAAGGAGCTGTTCGAGGAGATCGGCGCCGAAGCCGCCGAGGAGGCGCTTCAGGACGACGCGTGAGAAGCGCGCCGCCAAAACACCGCCGTCATTCCGGCTGCAGCGAAGCGGAATGCCGGAATCCATATCCGCGACGGCGCCGATGAATGCGCTCCGGCGGTCGCAGTCCACTGCGGGAAACGCCGCGCGTATGGATTCCGGCACTTCGGCCGGAATGACGGCGGTGAGGCTGCCTGATAGGTTTCTGCAGGTCGTTCCGGAGCGACGGTGGTGGCGGCATATTACGTCTACATCCTGGCCAGCAGACGTCACGGCACGCTCTACGCCGGCGTCACCAACGACCTGATCCGACGCATCTACGAGCACCGCGAGAAACGGACGCCGAGCTTCACCGCGCGCTACGGCGTCACGAGGCTGGTTTATTTCGAGGTGTTCGGCGATCCGATCTCGGCGATCACCCGCGAGAAGCAGATCAAGAAGTGGAAGCGGGAATACAAAACGAACCTCATCGAGCGCGACAATCCGGACTGGGCCGACCTCTACGATTCGCTCTGTTGAACTCCCACGTCGTCATTCCGGCTGCAGCGAAGCGGAATGCCGGAATCCATATCCGCGACGGCGCCGACAGGGGCGCTCCGGCGGTCGCAGTCCACTGCGGGAAACGCCGCGCGTCTGGATTCCGGCACTTCGGCCGGAATGACGGCGGTGAAGCCGCCGAGGAGGCGCTCCAGGACGACGCGTGAGGAGCGCGGCGCCAAAACATCGCCGTCATTCCGGCTGCAGCGAAGCGGAATGCCGGAATCCATATCCGCGACGGCGCCGATGAAGGCGCTCCGGCCGCGGCGCTCCATTCTGAACGCGGCGCGCATATGGATTCCGGCGCTTCGGCCGGAATGACGGCCGGGGAGGTTCACGCATCCCACCAGACCGCCGTCATGGCGGCTGCGCCCCCCGCCTTGCCTCCCGCCCTCTCTTCCTCTATACGCCGCGCATTCCACGTCGTTCGGCTGGGGGCTGAACGGAGGGGGTCGGGCTGTCGCCCGGCCAGGATCTTGGATGATCCTGCCTCCCGTGTCTCCGCCTTCGAGAATTCGTTCGGGCCTTTCGGGCTCGGAGGGCTTCGCGCCGGACGATTGTCGTTCATCTGGAACTTGAAGGTCCCGAACCACATGCCGCTATACGAACACGTCTTCCTGGCTCGCCAGGACGTGACGTCGCAGCAGGTCGAAGAGATGACGGCCCAGTACAAGCAGGTCCTGGAAGCCCAGGGCGGCGAGGTCAAGAAGACCGAGTACTGGGGCGTGAAGCCTCTCGCCTACCGCATCAACAAGAACCGCAAGGCCCACTACACCCTGCTCAACATCGACGCGCCGGCGCCCGCCGTCGCCGAGATGGAGCGGCAGATGGGCATTTCCGAAGACGTCCTGCGCTTCATGACGATCCGCGTCGACGAGCACGAGGAGGTTCCCTCCGCGATGCTCCAGCGCCGCGACCGTGACGATCGCGACGACCGCCCGCGCGGCGGCGGCCGCGACGGCGGCTTCCGCGGCGATCGCGGCGGCCGTGAAGGCGGCGGCGGCTTCCGCCGCGACCGCGAGGACCGTCCCCGTCGTGACGACGCCGGACAGGAGGCGATCTGATGGCCGAGACCGGCGCCAACAACTCGACGACGAGCGGCGCGCGCCGCCCGTTCTTCCGTCGTCGCAAGACCTGCCCGTTCTCCGGCGCCAACGCCCCGAAGATCGACTACAAGGACGTGCGGCTGCTGCAGCGCTACATCTCCGAGCGCGGCAAGATCGTGCCTTCGCGCATCACGGCGGTCTCCGCCAAGAAGCAGCGCGAGCTCGCCAAGGCGATCAAGCGCTCGCGCTTCCTCGGCCTGCTGCCCTACGTCATCAAGTGACTTTAAGGGGGCGGCTTTAAACAGCCGCCCCACTTGCTGTTTCGCCCCAGCCTGTGCGGCGACAGAATAAACACCGTCGTGGTCCGGCTTGACCGGACCACCCATGTCGGACTTGGAGCGCTACGCTCGAGCATGGGTCCTCCGGTCAAGCCGGAGGACGACGGGGGATACGTTCCCACACGCGCTTTCCCAGGCGCCGGTCCAGTCCGGCGTCGCTGGGCGGACAGCCGCCCTAACCGCGACAGAGCTCGCGGGACAGCAGGACGACCGGGCATGCCCGCAGCGTACATCCTTGTCGGCATCGGCGCCGGAGCGGCCTCCGCGCTGCTCTACGCCGCAGCTGCGTCCGGCTCTCCGCTCGCGCTGACGCTGCTCTATGTCGCGCCCCTCCCCATCCTGCTCGCGGCTGTCGGCTGGCGGCATTCCGCCGGCCTGATCGCGACCGCCGTCGGGGCCGGCCTGCTTCTCCTCTCCGTCGGCCCGAAGACCGGGCTCTACTTCGTCATCGCCGTCGGCCTGCCGTCCTGGTGGCTCGGCTATCTGGCGCTGCTGGCGCGGCCGGGCGTCGACGGCCGCCAACCCGAATGGTATCCGATCGGCCGGCTGACGCTGTGGTGCGCGGCGCTCGGGGCGCTGCTGGTGGCGGCTTCGATCCCGCTGATCGCGACGTCGCTCGAGGACTACCGCGCAGCGCTCCGCACGCTGTTCGAGAAGGCGTTCGAGACGCCCGGCTCGGCCGATGGCGGCGCCATTCTGCCGCGAGGGCAGGATCCGAAGGCGCTGATCGAGCTCATGACCGCGCTCGCCCCCGGCATGGCGGCGAGCTTCTGGACGCTGGCGTCGATTTTCAATCTGTGGCTCGCCGGCCGGATCACACGAGCCTCCGGCCGGCTGGCGCGGCCATGGCCAGACATCCGGGCCATGGAGTTTCCGCGCGCCGCAGCGCTTGGTCTGGCGGTCGCGGTCGCCCTGTCCTTTCTGCCGAATCTCGCGGGTCTGGTCGCCGAGCTGTTCGCCGGCACCTTCCTCGTCGCCTTCACGCTGCTCGGACTCTGCGTCGTCCACGTCGCGACGCTGAGGACGCCGATGCGCGTCTTCATCCTGTTCGGCTTCTACACGCTGCTCGTGCTGCAGCCCTGGATCGCCGTGCTGCTGTCCCTGCTCGGCCTCGCCGAGCAGTTCGTCGGCCTCAGGAGGCGCTTCGGCCCTCCCCCCGGCGGCCCGCCGACGGCCGCCGCCAACCTGCCCTGACCATCAAGATCCAACAGCCAGAATTCTGATCGGAGACCCCAAATGCAAGTGATCCTGCTCGAGCGCATCCCCCGGCTGGGCCAGATGGGCGACGAAGTCCGCGTCAAGGACGGCTACGCCCGCAACTTCCTGCTGCCGAACCACAAAGCGCTCCGCGCCAACGCCGCCAACCGCCAGAAGTTCGAAGGCCAGCGCGCCCAGCTCGAGGCCCGCAACCTCGAGGCCCGCGAGGAGGCCGAGGCGCTCGGCGCCAAGATCGACGGCAAGGTGCTGGTGCTGGTCCGCCAGGCCGGCGAGACCGGCCAGCTCTACGGCTCCGTCTCGACCCGCGACGTCGCCGAGGCGATGACCAAGGACGGCGTGGCGGTCGGCCGCAATCAGGTGGTGCTGAACACCCCGATCAAGACGATCGGCCTGCACGTCCTGCCGATCCGCCTCCACCCGGAGGTCGAGGTTTCGGTGACCATCAACGTCGCCCGCTCCGACGCCGAAGCCGCCCGTCAGGCAGAGGGCGAAGACCTCAGCCAGCGCGAGGAAGGTCCGGCCTTCGAGACCTTCTCCGAGGACGACGACGACCGTCGCAGCCGTCGCGGCGGCCGTGACGACGATGAGCAGCAGGACGCCGAGGAGCCGTCCGAGGACTGATCCCGGATCGCTTGCCCCTTCTGGAACGACGAACGCCCGGCTCGCGCCGGGCGTTTTCGTGACAAGCCGACGAGGATGGCGCCAGCCCGTCGCGCGGGCGGACCGGATGGCGCAATATAGCGGTCAAGCGATTCGTGGGCGCCGCATCGTCGCCCTGTGTGAATCGGGCGCCGTGGGGATGAAGCGGCGACGCCGCGCGAGTTAACCGCGCCGCCCGTGTTAACACCGCATTAACCCGCGATCGCCCCTGCGTTAACTCCGATCACCCCGAAGGACCGCCTATGGCGCCCGTCGATTCACTCGCCCGTCGCCTCGTGGACCCGGAGCCCGCCTACCGGCAGGCGCCGCACAATGTCGAGGCGGAACAGGCGCTTCTGGGCGCCGTGCTGGTCAACAACGACGCGTTCTGGCGGGTGTCGGACTTCCTCGAGGCCGAGCATTTCTACGAGGGCCTCCACGCCCGCACCTACGAGATCGTGGCCAGTCTCGTCCGGGCCGGAAAGGCCGCAACCCCTGTCACCATCAAGACTTTTCTGCCCGCGGACCTCGACGTCGGCGGCGGCCTGACGGTCGCGCAATACCTCGCCCGGCTGGCGGCGGAGGCCACCACCGTCATCAACGCGGAGGACTACGGCCGCTCGATCTACGACCTCGCGCTCCGTCGCTCGCTGATCGGAATCGGCGAGGACGTCGTCAACGTCGCCTTCGACGCCCCCGTCGACATGCCCCCGCGCCAGCAGATAGAGGACGCTGAGCGCAAGCTGTTCGAGCTCGCCGAAACCGGGCGCTACGACGGCGGATTCCAGACGTTTTCCAACGCCTTGAAGACCGCGGTCGACATGGCGGCGAACGCCTACAAACGCGACGGCGGCCTGTCGGGAATAGCCACAGGCCTCGACGATCTCGACCGCCTGATGGGCGGCCTGCAGGCCTCCGACCTCATTATTCTCGCGGGCCGTCCGGGCATGGGCAAGACCGCGCTCGTCACCAACATCGCCTACAATGTCGCCCGGGCGTACCAGGGCGAGGTGCAGCCGGACGGCCGGACCAAGACCATCAACGGCGGAATCGTCGGGTTCTTCTCGCTCGAAATGTCGGCCGAACAGCTCGCCACGCGAATCATCGCCGAGCAGGCCGAGATCTCGTCGTCGAAGATCCGCCGCGGCTCGATCGACGAGCGCGATTTCTTCAAGCTGACGGAGGCCGTCACCGAGATGCAGCGCGCGCCGCTGTTCATCGACGAGACCGGCGGCCTGTCGATCGCGCAGCTTACCGCCCGCGCCAGAAGACTCAAGCGCTCCAAGGGGTTGGACCTTCTGGTGGTCGACTATCTCCAGCTGCTTTCGGCCTCCGCCAAGAAGGGCGAGAACCGCGTGCAGGAGCTGACGGAGATCACCACCGGCCTCAAGGCGCTGGCGAAGGAGCTCGCGACGCCGATCATCGCGCTGTCGCAGCTTTCCCGACAGGTCGAGAGCCGCGAGGACAAGCGGCCGCAGCTCTCGGACCTGCGCGAATCCGGTTCGATCGAGCAGGACGCCGACGTTGTGCTGTTCGTGTTCCGCGAGGAATATTACGTGAAGAACAAGAAACCCCGCGAAGGCACGCCCGAGTTCGAGCAGTGGATGACCGAGATGACGGCCGTGTCGGGAAAAGCGGAAGTGATCATCGGCAAGCAGCGTCACGGCCCGACGGGAACGGTGGAGCTTCAGTTCGAGGCGGAGTACACCCGCTTCGGCAATCTTGCGCAGGAAGACCGGCTGCCGGAGCGGATGTGATCTCGGACTTCGCCGGCGGACGGCTGACGATCGATCTCGGGGCGCTGCAGGACAACTGGCGCGTGCTCTCCGCCATCTCCCCGTCCAGCGAATGCGCCGCGGTCGTGAAGGCTGACGCTTACGGCGTGGGGCTGGCCGAGGCCGCGCAGGCGCTCGCCCAAGCGGGCGTGAAGACGTTCTTCGTCGCCCACCTCTCGGAGGCCCGGACCGCCCGCGCCGCAGCTCCCGACGCCGCGATCTACGTGCTGAACGGCCTGCCCCCCGGCGCTTGCGACACTTACGCGGCCCTCGGCGTCAGGCCGGTTCTGGGCTCGATGGCGGAGCTTGCGGAATGGCGCGCCTTCGTCTCCGCGACCGGCGCGGACGAAGCGGCCGCCATCCATGTCGACACCGGCATGGCGCGGCTCGGCCTCGATCCCGAAGAGGCCCGCGCGCTCTTCTCATCGGATGGAATCGGCTTCCGCCCTGCGCTCGTGATGAGCCACCTCGCCTGCGCCGACGAGCCGGACCGCCCGGAGACCGAACGGCAACGGGCGCTTTTTGCGGAGCTCCGCTCGCTGCTGCCCAATACGCCGGCGAGCCTCGCCAATTCGCCCGGGACGCTGATCGCCCGGACGTCCGGCGGCGATCTCGGCTTCGAGATGCGCAGGCCCGGCGTCTCGCTCTACGGCTCGAATCCTCTCCCGGGCAGGCCAGCGACGATGAAGCCTGTCGTGAAGCTGGAGGCGCGGATCATCCAGACGCGCCATGTCCCTGCCGGCACGCCTGTAGGCTATGGCGGGGCTGAAACGACGCGCCGGCCGACGCGGCTCGCGATCCTATCGCTCGGCTATGCTGACGGCGTCTTCCGCGCCGCCGGCTCGGAGCACGGCGCGCCGGGCGCGTTCGGCTTCGCAGGCAGCGTCCCGTGCCCATTCTTCGGTCGGATTTCGATGGACCTCGTCGCCGTCGACGTCACCGACGCGCCGGAATCTGCAACGTCGCGGGACGACTGGGTGGAGATCCTCGGAGACGACTTCGGCGTCGACGATCTCGCGCGGGCCTGCGGAACGATCGGCTACGAGGTGCTGACCGCGCTCGGGCGCCGCTACGAGCGTCGCTATGTCGGAGCAGGTCACGCACCCCTGAAAGAAGCCTGATGGCCCGCGGCAGACCTGTCTTCGTCTGCCAGGCCTGCGGCGCCGTTCATAACCGGTGGTCCGGCAAGTGCGACGCATGCGGGGCGTGGAACTCGATCGTCGAGGAGGCGTCCTCCGCGCCGCTTCCGGGCGGGACGTCGGCGCGGGCGCTAGGCCGCGGCCGGGTCGTCGCGCTCGAAAGCCTGTCGGGCTCCGCCGACGAGGCGCCGCGGCTGGTTTCCGGCATGGCGGAGCTCGACCGCGTCACCGGCGGCGGCTTCGTGTTCGGCTCGGTGCTGCTGCTGGGCGGCGATCCGGGCATCGGCAAGTCCACGCTGCTGATACAGGCGAGCGCCATGCTCGCCCGCAGCGGCCATCGGGTTGTCTACGTCTCAGGTGAAGAGGCCGCTGCACAGGTGCGTCTGCGCGCGCAGCGGCTCGGCCTCGGTGACGCTCCCGTAGCACTTGCGGCCGAGACCTGCGTCGAGGACATCCTCGCCACGCTGAAGCAGAGTGAGCCGCCCCGCTTCGTCGTGATCGATTCGATCCAGACCCTCTGGACTGCTCAGGTCGAGTCGGCGCCGGGGACCGTGACCCAGGTCCGCGCCTCCGCGCAGGCGATGATTCGCTACGCGAAGACGACCGGCGCCTGCATCGTCCTGGTGGGTCATGTAACAAAGGATGGCCAGATCGCCGGGCCCCGCGTCGTGGAGCACATGGTCGACGCGGTGCTTTCCTTCGAGGGCGATTCGGGCCGTGATTTCCGCATCCTTCGCGCCCAGAAGAACCGCTTCGGCCCGACCGACGAGATCGGCGTCTTCGCCATGACCGGCGATGGCCTGGAGGAGGTCCATAACCCCTCCGCCTTGTTTCTCGGAGACCGTGAGCCCGACGCGCCCGGAACAGCCGTGCTCGCCGGCCTCGAAGGCTCGCGGCCGCTTCTCGTGGAGATCCAGGCGCTGGTGGTGCCGTCGACGCTCGGCACGCCGCGCCGCGCTGTCGTCGGCTGGGAAGGATCGCGACTCGCCATGGTGCTCGCCGTGCTCGAGGCGCGCTGCGGCGTCCGGCTTGGCAGCCACGACGTCCACCTTGCCGTGGCGGGAGGATTGAGGGTGCAAGAGCCGGCGGCGGACCTCGCCGTCGCCGCTGCGCTGGTGTCCTCTCTGCTCGGCTCGCCGCTGCCGCTTGACGCAGTTTTTTTTGGAGAGATCGGCCTGACCGGCGCGGTGCGCCCGGTGGCGCATCCCGGTCCGAGGCTCCGCGAGGCCGCGCGCCTCGGTTTCAAGCGCGCGGCGCTGCCGCCCGCTGCTGCGGAAGCGGCGGAAGAGGCCGGCCTCACCGCGCTCAGCGTGCCGACGCTCGACGCCCTCGTCGCCCGTCTTGCCGCCCGCGCGGATCAGACGCGGATGAAAGAAGCGTGACGGAGCATGGCTCCCACGTTATAGAGACCGCGCCTCACGACCTTGAGGCGTTCGCGCACCTAACGGCTTGGGCCCGGCCGCGTAAATGACCATCACTCTTCTCGACCTTATCCTGCTTGCCGTCATGCTCGTCTCGGCGGCGCTTGCGATGGTCCGCGGCTTCACGCGCGAAGTGCTGTCGATCGCCTCATGGGTGGCGGCGGCGGCGGCGACCGTGTTCTTCTTCGAGCCGGCCCGCGCGATCGCCCGCGAGCACATCCACTTCAATCCTCCGCAGATCGCCGACGTCGTGGCGGCGGGCAGCATCTTCATCGTCGTGCTGCTGGTGGTCTCGTTCATCACCATGAAGATCTCAGACGCGATCCTCGACAGCCGCGTCGGGCCGATCGACCGCATCCTTGGTTTCGTCTTCGGCGCTGCGCGCGGCCTGCTTCTGGTCGTCGTGGCCTTCATGTTCTTCACCTGGCTGGTGCCTGAGAAGGGACAGCCGGAGTGGTTCAGGACCGCGCAGTCGAAACCGTTTCTTCAGGACGCTGGCGACAAGCTCCTCGCGCTGTTGCCTGAAGACCCTGAAAGCACCATCTTGCAGAAGCTGAAGCGCCGGGACGGCGCGGGCGGCGACGCGGCGAATCCTGCCGCTCCGGCGACGCCCGACGCGGCCGCTCCTGCGCCGGACGAAAGTCAGGACGTCAGCCCCGCCGACAAGCAGGGCCTCGACAAGCTCCTGGAGCAGGACGGGAAGCCGAAGCAATAGCACCGCCGGCCTCATGCCTGCGGAGCGCTACAGGCGGTCGAGCCCGCCTGCGGGAGACGGACATGACGATCGACTCCACGGCCCCGACAGGCGCCGACGCAGAAGACGTATTTGACCTCGATTCGGACCGTCTGCACGAAGAGTGCGGCGTGTTCGGCGTCTTCGGTCATCCGGAGGCCGCCGCGCTCGTGGCGCTTGGGCTTCATGCGCTGCAGCACCGGGGACAGGAAGCGGCGGGGATCGTCAGCCACGGCGATAATCGCTTCCACGCCGAGCGCCGGCTCGGCCTGGTCGGCGACCATTTCTCCGACGCCCGGGTCATCGCCCGCCTCCCCGGGCGTCAGGCGATTGGCCACAACCGCTACTCGACCACCGGAGAAACGATTCTCCGCAATGTGCAGCCGCTGTTCGCCGAGCTCGACGCCGGCGGTCTGGCGGTGGCCCATAATGGCAACTTGACCAACGCGCTGACGCTTCGCAAAGAGCTGGTCCGCGCCGGCGCGATCTGTCAGTCGACCTCGGACACCGAGGTGATCCTGCATCTCGTGGCGCAGAGCAGGCGCCCGCGGATCATCGACCGCTTCGTCAACGCGCTCCGAGAAATCGAAGGCGCCTACGCTCTGGTCGCCCTCACCGAGAACAAGCTGATCGGCGCGCGCGACCCGCTCGGCATTCGCCCCCTGATCCTGGGTGAACTCGACGGCTGCTACATTCTGACGTCGGAGACCTGCGCCCTCGACATCATCGGCGCGAAATACGTCCGAGACATCGACAATGGCGAAGTGGTCGTCATAACCGAGGATGGCGTGCAGTCGCTCCGGCCGTTCCCGCCCCAGAAGATGCGGCCCTGCATCTTCGAGTTCGTCTATTTCGCCCGACCGGATTCGATCGTTCAAGGCAAGTCGGTCTACGAGGTCCGCAAACTGATGGGCGTCGAGCTCGCCCGCGAGTCGCTGCCGGAGGCCGACGTCATCGTCCCGGTGCCTGACTCCGGCGTGCCAGCCGCGATCGGATTCAGCCAAGCCTCTGGAATTCCGTTCGAACTCGGCATCATCCGCAACCACTATGTCGGCCGCACCTTCATCCAGCCGACGCAGGGAGTGCGCGAGTTGGGCGTGCGGATGAAGCACAACGCCAATCGCTCCCAGATCGAGGGCAAGCGGATCGTGCTGGTCGACGACAGTCTGGTGCGCGGCACGACTTCGGTGAAGATCGTCAAAATGATGCGCGACGCCGGCGCGAAGGAAGTTCACTTCCGGCTCGCATGTCCGCCCATAACCCATTCTGACTATTATGGAATTGATACTCCGGAGCGAGAGAAGCTGCTCGCCGCGACCCATACGCTGGAACAAATGCGAGAGTTCATCGGGGCCGACAGCCTGGCGTTCCTCTCCGTCGACGGACTCTACCGGGCGATGGGCTTCGAGGAGCGAGACGATCTTCGGCCGCAGTTCACCGACCATTGCTTCACCGGCGACTATCCGACGCTTCTGACGGATCTGAGCGGCGAAACCCCGCGGCAGCTCTCACTCATCGCTGAGGCGAGCTGATCTCGATACATGAGTGAGTCCAGGGCCTTGGCCGGCCGGGTGGCTGTCGTCACCGGCGCGACGCGCGGCATCGGCTACGCGGTCGCCCTGGCGCTGGCCAAGTCCGGCGCGCATGTCGTCGCGACGGGGCGGACGCAGGGCGGACTCGAGGAGCTCGACGACGCGATCAAGGCCGAAGGCGGCTCCAGCACCTTGGCGCCGTTCGACATTTCGGATTTTGACGCGATCGACAGGCTGGGCGCGGCGCTCTATTCGCGCTTCGGCAAGATCGACGCTTTGGTCGCGAACGCCGGCATGCTCGGCCCACTCACCCCGCTCGGCCACGTCGATCCGAAGGAGTGGGACAAGTTAATCGCAGTTAATCTGACGGCGAATTGGCGGTTGATCCGTTCACTCGATCCGCTGCTCCGCGCGTCCGACGCCGGACGGGCGGTCTTCCTGACCTCCGGCGCCGTTCACAAGGACCGCGCCTATTGGGGCCCCTACGCGGTGACCAAGGCCGGCGTCGAGGCGTTGGCTCGCTCCTATGCGGCGGAGACGGCGGCGAACACGCCGGTTCGCGTGATGCTGGTCAACCCTGGCCCGCTCCGGACCGCGATGCGGGCGCGGGCGATGCCGGGCGAAGACGCGGCGACGCTCAAGACCCCGGCCGAGATCGCACCGAAGATCGTGGCGCTCTGTTCGCCCAAGTGGGTCGAGACCGGCAAGCTCTACGACTTTCCGATGGATCGTGTGCTGGGCTTCAACGCGCCGTCTTGAGCGACGGCGGAAGCCCTATCTCAGTTCGCCTTAGCCAGTCGATCGAACGCCATCAGCCGATCGAGGAGCGCCGCCATCTCTTTCAGCGGGACCATGTTGGGTCCATCGGAGGGCGCGTGATCGGGGTCGGGATGGGTCTCGATGAACACGCCCGCCACGCCGACGGCGACCGCGGCGCGCGCCAGCACCGGCACGAATTCGCGCTGACCGCCGGACGACGTCCCCTGCCCGCCCGGCTGCTGGACGGAATGAGTGGCGTCGAAGATCACCGGCGCGCCGGTCTTCGCCATCTCGGGCAGCGCGC
>NZ_BSFI01000007.1 GCF_027922265.1 Hansschlegelia plantiphila
CGCCCTTCATCCCCCGGCCGCCCGTCCCTGACAAAGACAGGCAGCATGCGCAACGCACGCCCCGGGGGGCAAAATTGGACGCCGATCCCCCTCACAACGGGGTCAAAATTCCACGCCGGATCACAGCTTCGCATCGAGAGCGCAGTTGAACATCGCGAGGTCGCGGACTCGAGCGTCCGTCTTCAACTGCTGGCGGATCGCCCAGATGTGCTTCGGCTTCAACGGCGCGTTCGGACCGATGAGCCGACCGGCGTTCCATGGCTTCTGAGGTAGCCGGAACAAGTCGGGCTGGCGCATAGCCTCCTCCTAGAGGCCGCCCCTCAAAGGCAATCACACACCCGTAACCGTTCGCGAAGCGCCAATAGCGGAAGCGGGCCTATATGCGGAAAGCGGACGTCGTCCGTCGATCAACTGACCAGCCGATATCCTACGCCTGCCTCAGTCAACAGATGGCTCGGACGCGAGGGGTCGGGCTCCAGTTTCACCCTCAGCTGCCGGATGTAGACGCGGAGCGACGTCTGGTCGCCGTCGTCCTGTCCCCAGACGGTGCGAAACAGGTGGCGATGGGTCAGCACCTTGCCGGCATGGACCACGAGCTCCTGCAGGATCGCGAATTCCTTCGGCGACAGCTTCACCTCCGCGCCGTCTCGGGTGACGACATGACGGGCGAGATCGACGACAAGCGGACCCGCTCGAAAGACTGGCTCGGCGCCTCGGTCGGCGAGGCGGTGGCGCAGAGCGGCGCGCATGCGCGCCATCAGCTCGTCAGTCCCGAAGGGCTTTGTGACGTAGTCGTCGGCGCCGAGATCGAGCGCCGCGACCTTCGCCGCCTCCTCGCCGCGAGCGGAGAGCACCACAATCGGCACGGGGCCCTGCGCGCGGATCTCGCGGATGAGATCGAGCCCGTCCATGTCGGGCAGGCCGAGATCGAGCAGGACGAGCTCAGGCGCGACATGGCGCATGAGCCGCAGTGCTTCGGCCCCGGTCTCCGCCTCCAGCGTCCGGTAGTCGTTCACCCCCAGCGTCGCTTTCAGGAAGCGCCGGATCGGCGCCTCGTCGTCGACGATCAGAACGGTGATCGCGCTTGAGGCCATCAGGCGGCTGCTCCTTCCCGCGCCGGCGTCGCCGCCCGCGGGAGCCGCAGTTCGAAGCGCGCGCCATGGCCGCCGGCGACGTTCTCAGCAGTGATCGAGCCGCCCATCGCCTCCACGAAACCCTTTGTGATGCCGAGGCCGAGACCGGCGCCCGTCGTCTTCCGGTCGCCCTGCCCGGAGCGGTAGAACCGATCGAACACTTTTTGAAGATCGTCCGCGGGGATGCCGGGGCCGTCGTCCGTCACGCTCAGCAGCACGTGGTCGGCCTCGGCGCGCGCCTCGATCGTCACCATCGCCCCCGCCGGCGTGTACTTGCCGGCGTTCTCCAGCAGATTGACCAGCGCGTGCTCGAGCAGCACCGGATCGCCGCTGATCAGAAGCGGCGCCTCGGGAAGCGCGACGGTCACGCGGCGGTCGCCGAGCAAAGGCGACGCGCGCCTCAGCGCTCCTCCGATGACGTCTTCGACGTCGAGCGTCTCGGCCTTCGCCGCCACGCCGCCGGCGTCGAGCTTCACGACGTCCAGAAGATTGGCGACGAAGCGGTCCAGCCGCTCGGTCTCGCTTTGCGCGCTCGCCAGCATGTCGTCGCGCGTGAGGTCATCGTAGCGGCCGCCATAGCTGCGCAGGCTGGTGATCACGCCCATGATGGTGGCGAGCGGCGTCTTGAAGTCGTGGCTAACGGAGGCGAGCAGGGCGCCCCGCAGGCGTTCGGCCTCAGCCTCCAGGCGCGCGGCGTCGACGTCGGCGCCGAGGCGGATGCGCTCCAGCGCGACCGCGGTCTGGTCGACGAGCGCGTCGAGCAGGCGACGCTCCCCGGGCGTCAGCACCGGGCCCGCCGAGCGCCGCGCGACGCCGACGACGCCGAGCTTGCCGCGGCTTGTCTTCAGCGGAAGGAACAGCCGCGTGACGCCCGGCAGGGTCGCGGCGCCGCGGCCGGTCGGCGCGTCGTGCTCGTAGGCCCAGGTCGCGGCGGCGAGCTCGGCGGCGTCGAGTTGGTCTTCGGGCGGATAGGCGCCGCCGACGTCGAGGCCGTTCGCGGTCTCGGTGAGCAGCACGACGTCGGCCTTCAGCATCAGCGCCACCTGATGGGCGGCGGCCCAGAGCAGATCGTCCTCGTCGCCGACGGCCGCGAGCTTGCGCGAAAACGCGTAGAGCTCGGCCGTGACCCGCGCCTGATCGCGCGCCGCGAGCGTCTGCGCCCTCACGCGCGCCGCGACGGAACTTGCGAGCACCGCGGTCAGCGAGAAAAACAGGATGGCGACGACGTTCGAAGGATCGTCGACGGTCAGCGAGAAGCGCGGATCGGTGAAGAAGAAATTGTAGGCGAGGGCGGCGAAGAACGACGCGGCGAGCGACGGGCCGAGGCCGTAGCGCACCGCGATGAGGAGCACCGCGGGCACGAAGACCAGCGAGATGTTCGGCAGATCGATCGTGAGGTCGACGGCGAGACCGGCGAGGCCGGCGCCGAGCGACGCTGCGGCCGCGGCGAGGTAGGCGCGCAGGCGCGGCGGCTGCGGGACGGGGCGGGAGGCGACCGATTTCGGCGGAACGGTTTCTCCGTCTCCCGCCATCACCTGCACGGCGATCGGCCCGGAGCGTTCGAGCAGGTTCGCGACGACTGATCCGTGACGGAACGCGAACCAGCGCGAGCGCCGCGCCTTGCCGAGAAGGATGGTCGTGACGTTCCGGCTCCGGGCGAAAGCGAGCAGGTCCTCCGCGACGTCGGCGCCGCCGGGGAGAGAAAGCGATTCCGCGCCAAGCGTCTCCGCGAGCCGAAGCGTGTCGGCGAGGCGATCCCGTTCGGCGTCGGACAGATGGGCGTGGCGCGGGGTCTCGATCGTCACGCAGAGCCAGTCCGCGCGGGCCCGGTCTGCGAGCCGCCGGCCGGCGCGCACGAGCGCGGCAGCTCCGGGCTGCTCGTCGATCGCGACCAGGACGCGCTCGACCGCCGCCCACGGCCCTTCGATGGCGTTGGCGCGCATGTGCTCGCGCATGTCGGCGTCGACGCGTTCGGCGGTGCGCCGGAGGGCGAGCTCGCGAAGCGCGGTCAGATTGCCGGGCTGGAAGAAGTGCCGAACCGCGCGTTCCGCCTGCTCGCGCACATAAATCTTGCCGGTCGCGAGGCGCTTTCGCAGAACGTCGGGCGTGACGTCGACGACCTCGACCTCGTCGGCGAGGTCGAAGACGCTGTCCGGCACCGTCTCGCGGACCCTCACACGCGTGATGCGGGCGACGATGTCGTTGAGGCTTTCGAGATGCTGGACGTTGAGGGTCGTGAAGACGTCGATCCCGGCGGCCAAAAACTCCTCGACGTCCTGGTGACGCTTCGGATGTCGCGAGCCGGGCGCATTGGTGTGGGCGAGTTCGTCGACGAGGACCAGTTTCGGCGCGCGCTTCAGTACGGCGTCGACGTCCATTTCCTGCAGCGTCCGGCCGCGATAGGCGACTTCGACCCTCCGGATCGCTTCGAGACCGCTAACGAGCGCCTCCGTCTCCGCGCGGCCGTGAGTCTCGACGACGCCAATCACCACATCGACGCCCTCGGCATGCGCCGCGCGGGCGGCCGACAGCATCTCGTAGGTCTTGCCGACGCCGGGGGCCGCCCCGAAGAAAATCTTCAGGCGGCCCCGTCCTTCACGCGAAGCGGCGTCGAGAAAGCGTTCGGGCGAAGAGCGTGGATCGGCGGCCATTTCCGGCGGATTATAGATCGCCGAACAGGCTCGGCGTCACGGTCTCTTCAGCGCATCGAGCGCGATGTTCAACGCGAGCACGTTCGTCCTTGGCTCGCCGATGAGGCCGAACAGCCGACCCTGAACGCTGGCTTCGATCAGGCGCCGGACGTCGTCTTCGGCCACTCCGCGCTCGCGCGCGACGCGGTCCACCTGCGCGTAGGCTGCGGCCGGCGAGATGTCGGGGTCGAGCCCGGAACCCGACGCGGTGACGAGATCGGCCGGAACCGGTCCATCGATTGCGTTTTCGGCCTTCGCCTTGGCGACGTCGCCCTTGATGCGGTCCGCGAGCGCCTTCGAGGTCGGCCCGAGATTGGAGCCGGAGGAGGACGCCGCGTCATAGCCGTTTTGGCCCGCGGCCGAGGGGCGGCCGTGGAAATAACGCGGGCTGGCGAAGGACTGGCCGATGAGGCTTGAGCCGACGACGCGGCCGTCCTGCTCGATCATCGAACCGGAGGCCCTGGCAGGCATGGCGAGCTGCGCGACCGATGTGATCGCGAGCGGATAGACGACGCCCGTCACGAGAGTGAAGAGCGCGAGCAGCGTCAGCGCGGGGCGGAGATGGCGGAGCATGTCGATGGTTTCCTTCTTCACGCCAGGCCGACGGAGGTGATCGCGAGATCGACGAGCTTGATCCCGATAAAGGGCGCGACGAGGCCGCCGAGGCCGTAGACGAGGAGGTTGCGGCGCAGCAGCGCCGCGGCGCTCGACGGCGTGTAGGAGACGCCCTTCAGCGCTAGCGGCACCAGCGCGACGATGATCAGCGCGTTGAAGATGATCGCGGAAAGGATCGCGCTCTGGGGGCTCGCGAGCCCCATGACGTTGAGCGCGCCGAGCGGCGGGTAGAGCGCGACGAACATCGCCGGGATGATTGCGAAATACTTCGCGACGTCGTTCGCGATCGAGAAGGTCGTCAGCGCGCCTCGGGTCATCAGCAGCTGCTTGCCGATGCCGACGATCTCGATGAGCTTCGTCGGGTCGCTGTCGAGGTCGACCATGTTGCCGGCCTCGCGCGCCGCGACCGTGCCGGTCTGCATGGCCACGCCGACGTCGGCCTGGGCGAGCGCGGGCGCGTCGTTGGTGCCGTCGCCGCACATCGCGACGAGCTTGCCGCCCTCCTGCTCCTTGCGGATGAGCGCGAGCTTCGCCTCCGGCGTGGCTTCGGCGAGAAAATCGTCGACGCCCGCCTCCGCCGCGATCGCGGCCGCGGTCATGGGGTTGTCGCCGGTGATCATCACCGTGCGGATGCCCATCGCGCGAAGCTCCTGAAAGCGCTCCCGGATGCCGCCTTTCACGATGTCCTTGAGGTAGACGACGCCGAGAGCCCTCGCGTCGGTCGACACGACGAGCGGCGTTCCGCCCTCGCGCGCCACGCGCTCGACGATCGCGCCGAGTTCGTCCGGGATTTGTCCTCCGAGCGTCTTCACGTGCTTGAGGACGGCGTCGGCGGCGCCCTTGCGGATCTTCGTGGCGCCGATGTCGACGCCGCTCATCCGGGCCTGCGCCGAGAACGGGATGAACGTCGCGGCGAGCGGGGCCATCTCGCGGCCGCGCAGGCCGTGCGCCGCCTTGGCGAGAACGACGATCGAGCGGCCCTCTGGCGTTTCATCCGAGAGGCTCGCGAGCTGGGCGGCGTCGGCGAGTTCGCGCGCGGTGACGCCGGGCAGCGGCCGGAACTCCGCCGCCTGACGGTTGCCGAGGGTGATCGTGCCGGTCTTGTCGAGCAGCAGCACGTCGACGTCGCCGGCGGCCTCCACCGCGCGGCCGGACATGGCGAGCACGTTGAAGCGAACGAGCCGGTTCATGCCGGCGATGCCGATCGCCGACAGGAGCCCGCCGATCGTCGTCGGGATCAGCGTCACGAACAGCGCGACCAGCACGACGACCGGGACCACGCCGCCGGAATAGGCCGCGAAGGATGGGATGGTCGCGACCGCAAGCACGAAGATCAGCGAGAGGCCCGCGAGCAGGATGGTGAGCGCGATCTCGTTCGGCGTCTTGGCGCGCTCGGCGCCTTCCACCAGCGCGATCATGCGGTCGAGGAAGCTCGAACCGCTCGCGGCCGTAATTCGGACCGTGATGCGGTCCGACAGCACCTTCGTGCCGCCGGTGACGGCCGAGCGATCGCCGCCGCTCTCGCGGATCACCGGCGCGCTTTCGCCGGTGATCGCGCTCTCGTCGACGGTCGCGACGCCTTCGACGACCTCGCCGTCGCCCGGGATCAGGTCGCCGGGCTCGACGAGCACGAGGTCCCCGACCTTCAGCGCGGGCGCCGCGATCTCCTCGTAATCTCCGCCCTGGCCGACAAGCCGTTTCGCCATCGTGTCCGAGCGGGTGCGGCGAAGAGCGTCGGCCTGGGCCTTGCCGCGCCCCTCCGCGATCGCTTCGGAAAAGGTAGCGAAATAGACCGTCGCCCAGAGCCAGAAGGCGAGCTGGCCGGAGAAACCGGCGGAGGGCGAGCGGACCGCGAGGTCGCGCGCGAAGAGGACGACGGCGACAAGCGCCACGACCTCGACCGCGAACATCACGGGATTGCGGATGAGCTGGCGGGGATCGAGCTTTAGCAGGGCGGAGCCCAGCGCCGGAACGATCAGTGCGGGATCGAGCAGGGAGCGAGGTTGTGCTGACATGTGTCTGGCCGGTTGAGCGTCGCATCTGTCGGCGGAGCGCTGAGCGCGCGGGCGACGATTGCAAGCAGTGTGATCAGGACGAGCAGAAGGGCGATCCGTGCGGCGCGCCGGCGTCTGAGCGCGCCGGCGGCTTCGGCGTAACAGACCCGAAAAGAGCGCCGGTCGCAGAGCATGGCCTTACCGCGTATCGCCGGCGGCGGTCGCAAAGGCGTCGGCGACTGGGCCGAGGGTGAGCGCCGGGAAGTAGGTGAGGCCGCCCATAATGAGGACGACGCCGACCAGCAGCCCGACGAACAGCGGTCCATGCGTCGGAAAGGTGCCGGCGGAGGGCGGGACCTTGCTCTTGGCCGCAAGCGATCCCGCCACCGCCAGCATCGGGACGATCAGCGCGAACCGGCCGATCATCATCCCGATCGCGAGCGTCACGTTCCAGAACGGGCTGTTCGCGGTCAGGCCGGCGAAGGCCGAGCCGTTGTTCGCCGCAGCCGAGGTCGTCGCGTAGAGCGCTTCGGAAAAGCCGTGCGGCCCGCTTTCCTGCAGGCCGGCCAGGCCGGCGGGAACGACGATGGCGACGGCGAGCGCGAGCAGCGTCGCCGCGGGCGAGCACAGCAGCGCCAGCATGGTGAGCTTCACCTCGCGGCCTTCGATCTTCTTGCCGACATATTCCGGCGTGCGCCCGACCATCAGCCCGGCCACGAAGACGGCGACGACGGCGAACAGCAGAATGCCGTAGAGCCCGGCCCCCACGCCGCCGACGATCACCTCGCCGAGCTGCATGTTGACCATCGGGATGAGGCCGCCGATCGCCGAGAAGGAGTCGTGCATCGCGTTGACGGCGCCGCACGAGGCCGCGGTGGTGACCACCGCGAACAGCGCCGACAGGGCGATCCCGAAGCGGACCTCTTTGCCTTCCATATTGCCGGCCGAGGGATCGAGGCCGATTGCGGCGTGGATCGGGTTGGCGCCGGCCTCCGCCCAATAGACCAGCCCGACGCCCGCCAGGAACAGGGCGCCCATCGCGCCGAGGATCGCCCAGCCCTGCCGCTCGTCGCCGACCATGCGGCCGAACACATTGGTGAGCGCCGCGCCGATCGCGAAGATCGAGACCATCTGGATGAGGTTGGAAAGCGCCGACGGGTTCTCGAACGGGTGCGCCGAATTGGCGTTGAAGAAGCCACCGCCATTGGTGCCGAGCATCTTGATCGCGAGCTGGCTCGCGACCGGCCCTAGCGCGATGGTCTGGTCCGCCCCTTCGAGCGTCTTCGCGGTGAGATAGGGCTGGAGCGTCTGCGGCACTCCGAGCGCGACGTAGATCAGCGCGAATACGATGCACGCGGGCAGCAGCACGTAGAGGACCGATCGGGTCAGGTCCGTCCAGAAATTGCCGATCCCCTTCGCCGAGCGCCGCGCAAAGCCGCGTATCAGGGCGACCGCTAGCGCCATGCCGGTCGCGGCCGATAGGAAGTTCTGGACCGTCAGCGCCCACATTTGCGAGCCGTAGGACAGCGTGGCTTCGCCGCCATAGGACTGCCAGTCCGTGTTGGTGATGAAGGAGATCGCGGTGTTGAGGGCGAGGTCCGGCGTCACGCCCGCAAAGCCCTGCGGATTGAGCGGCAAAACGCCCTGAAGGCGCAGAAGGCCATAGACCGCAAGGAAGCCTGCGACGTGGAACGCCAGCATGGCGAGCGCATAGCTCGCCCAGCTTTGCTCAGCGTCGGGCCTGACGCCCGCAAGCCTGTAGAAGCCACGCTCGACCGGCGCGAGAACGGGGTGAAGGAAGGTGCGCGCGCCGGCGTAGAGGCGGAAGAGAAAGCCGCCAAGCGGGCGGACGAGCGCAAGGACGATCGCGCAGAACACCGCGATCTGCATCCAGCCATTGATGGTCATCGTGTTGGGGTCCGGAAGGTCGAGCGGTTCAGAACCGCTCCGGCCGCAGCAGCGCTGCGAGGAAGACCGCGGTCGCGGCGAGCGCGGCCGCTCCGCCGAGAACGGCGTCGAGAACGGGAAGTCCGAGAAGGGTCATCGCGCTCAAAGCCTTTCGCAGGCGAGCGCATAGGCCGCGAGCGCGGAGAACCCCGCGATCCCGCCGGCGAGCATCAACAAATCCATCATGGGCAAGGCTCCACACGGCGACGTCGCCATGCGGATGAGATGCAGCCTCGGCCCGTTGGAATTTAAGAGGGATCGATGCGGCGGCGCGTTAAGAACGTGTTGGAACGGCGTCTCGCGAGTAGCCGCCGCCGGGAGTGCCAACCAGCCGTCGCGCGCACGTCAGGTAGGCGCCGACGCTCCCGTAAACCAGACGTTCCCAAGTTCGGCAAAGGGTCAAACTCGGCAATTGTCGTCTATCCTTTGCGCCATTCTGTCGCCCTTGCGCCGCCTTGGCGCGCTGTTTCCCAGAAAGGACTTCACTTCCTTCGCGACCAGAGCGTTGGTGTCGTCGTGGCGAACGAGGGCGCAACGATGTCGCGGAAGCTAGCGAAGGCCTGCCTGAGGTCGATGTTCGAGCCCGTGACCGAGTGCGGGGACCGGGCGCGCGCGGCGAGGGAGCTTCTGGCTCGCGCTTGACACCGAGTTTAGGCTTCTCTAGCATCCCCGTAGGCATCGAGGCCTTGTTCTTGTTGCGCTCTCGCGGGGCGCTAACGCTCTATTCCACCCTAAACCAATAGATCTTTGAGCGACTGTATCCTGGCCAGGGATGCACGAGCGGTCACGTATCGCGGGGCAGGGGGAGTCGCTTTCAGCGAGCTTCCATGACCAAGGCGTCCATTCCCGTCGGCATCCTCTACTCCCTGACCGGCTTCTACGGCGGGATCGGACGCGAGATGCGCAATGGCGCTCTTCTCGCCTGCGAGGAGGCCAATGAAAGCGCCGCCTACCCCTTCCGCCTCGATCCGATCGAGTTCGATCCGGGCGGCTCGCTCGAGGCTTACCAGCGGCACTGCAGAGCTCTGATACAGGAGCGCAGCGTTCGGCATATCATCGGCTGTTATACCTCGGCGTCGCGTAAGGCGATTCTTCCCATGATCGAGGGGCATGGCTGTCTTCTTTGGCAGTCGGCTCGGTACGAGGGCTTCGAGAGCAGCGAGAACGTCTTATATATCGGGTCTGCACCGAACCAGAATGTCGTTCCTCTCATGCAGTACGTGAGGGAATCGCACTCGGGCGATAAAATATATTGTGTGGGCTCAAATTACGTCTGGGCGTGGGAGATAAATCGGATCGTACGGGAATATATGGAAGGGGCGGTCGGCGGCGTAACTGCCGAGAGGCTCGTGCCCATGGGCGATGCCTCTTTCGATCATATCATTCGCGACATCGTGCGAACGCGCCCTCGAGTGCTTCTTAACACGCTGATAGGGCAATCGGCCTATAGCTTCTATCGGGCTTGGACAGAGGCCGCGAAGAGCTTTCCGTTCCTAAACGAGGTCACAAAGCTCAGCCTGACGCTGACCGAGCCCGAAATCCGGCTCGTCGGGACGGATGCGGTTCGGGACTATGTCGTTTCGTCCGTCTATTTCCAGTCGATCGCGCGGGCGGAGAACCAAAGTTTCCTTGAGCGCTACAGGGACCGCTTCGGTCAGGAGAGCTGCCCTTCCGTCGACGCCGAGGCCGCCTATCTCTCGGGTCTGTTCCTGGCGCGGGCCATAGCCGAGGCCGGAACCACTGACGTCGAGGCGGTAAAGACGGCGGTGTATCGCGATCGCATCGAGGCGCCGCAGGGGCCCGTCTGGATCGACGCGGACAACAACCACGCCTATCTCACCCCGCGTCTTGCGCGGGTGTCGGACGACGGCGTCCTCCGGACCTTCTGGGAAGCGCCCGGGCCCGTGAAGCCCGACCCGTTCCTGACATGGGTGGAGCGGTATGAGAGCGGCGGATTCCGTCCTGCGGAACGAAGCTCGGGCCAGCGTCAGGAGGGATAGGACCATGGCGCAGTCCAATCTCCTGGTACGGGGCCTCAGCCTTTGCGCCCTTTTCTGTGATCCAGGCGATCGGAGCGCAATTGAACGACAGTCCCACAGGCTCGGCATGGCGCCGACCTTCCACGAAGCGCTGCCGTCCAGCGACGCGCTGCTGAGCTTCGACCTGCTCGTCATCGACGCGGACAATGGAACGGTCGCGGCGCCGCGCTACGCCATCGCCGAGATCGCAAGGCCGAAGATCGCCCTAGTGGGTTCGGAGGCGCCGTCACGCCTGCAATGGGCGCTCAGCCAGGAAGTGACGGCCCATCTTCAGAAGCCGATCCGCTCGCAAGGCCTATTCTCGACGATCGTGTTCGCTCGCGAGCGCCACGCTCAGTTGGTCGGGGCGGAGAGCCGGGCTCAGGGAAGGCGGTTCGTGGTCTCCGCGCAGATCGCGCTGATCCGCGAGCTTGCCATTGACGAGGCCTCGTCATTCCGCTGCCTGCGCAATCTCGCCATGAACACGCATAAGACGATCGAGCAGGTCAGCGTGGAGCTGCTGGCGGACCCGGAGCTGCGGACACGCCCCCGCCTGCAGGCCCATCTCGATTTTCAGGCGCCCGGGGATGGTCGCAGCGGCCCCTCCGGGAGCGCCGTGGCGCCGCTTCGGGCGCGCCGCTGACAGGCCGATGCTCATAAATTAGGCGAAACGCGCATTATATTCGGGCGTTACTTGGCGACCTACTTCGTTGACAGCGTCATTGTCTGCTGAAAATATCCAGACAGGCAGCGTTGCCCACGGCTGTGACGGACTATGCGCCACAGCAAATCGGATGACCTTTAGGTCGTCACCTACACCGATAGATCGCACCGACAGGTGATTGGCCGAAAAGCCCGCAGGCGTTTGCCTACGGGCTTTTCGTCGTTGCTTGTCATGTTCAGGAGACGGATGATGGGTGCTCACCATGAGCCTCCGGCGGAGCTTTCGACGCGCGTAAAAGCGATCGAAAGTCTATTAATCGAGCGCGGTTATTTCGCCGCCGAGGCGCTCGACAAGATCGTCCAGATTCACGAGCATGAACTCGGTCCGAGGAATGGAGCGAAAGTTGTCGCTCGGGCCTGGGCCGATCAGGACTACAAGAAGTGGCTTCTCACGGACGCCACAGCCGCTATCGCAGACATGGGATATTCCGGAGCCCAAGGCGAGGACATGGTGGTGGTCGAGAACACCCCGGATGTTCATAACCTCGTCGTCTGCACGCTGTGCTCATGCTATCCTTGGCCGACGCTCGGTCTGCCGCCGACCTGGTACAAGGCGCCGCCCTACCGCGCGCGCGCCGTCATCGACCCGCGGGGCGTGATGAAGGAATTCGGCCTCGATGTCCCCGAAGACGTCGAAGTCCGGGTCTGGGACAGCAACGCCGAACTACGTTACCTCGTGATGCCAATGCGGCCGGCCGGGACCGAAGGGTTTTCCGAGGAAGAACTTGCGAATCTCGTGACGCGGGACTCGATGATCGGCGTCGCCGTCGCGCTTTCTCCCTCCGCCGTCTGAGGAGACCAGACCATGAATGGCGCGCACGATCTCGGCGGCATGCACGGCTTCGGCCCCGTCAATCCGGATCCAAACGAGAAACTCTTCAACCATGAGTGGGAGAGGCGTATTTTCGCGATGTATTTCGCGACGCTCGCTTCCGACATCTACAGCATCGATGAGCTCAGGAAGAACATCGAGATCATGGATCCGGTGCATTACCTCAGCTCGAGCTATTACGAGCACTGGGTTGAGTCGATCGAAACGTCCCTGATCGATCGAAAGATCGTGACCAAGGAAGAGATCGCCGAGCGCATGAAGAAGATCGACAAGGAGGCTGCGTAAATGCCGACCATCACCCCCGAACAGATTCCTGATCTCGTCCGGAAGGGCGCGTCCTGCCGCGTCGACGCAGCGCTCGAACCCCTCTTCAAGACCGGCGACAAGATCCGCGCGCTCAACATCAACCCCGCGACCCACACGCGGCTTCCACGGTATATCCGTGGGAAGGAGGGAGTCATCGACCGTGATCACGGCGTGTTCGTCTTTCCGGACACGCAGGCGGAGATGAAGGGTGCGAAACCGCAGCATGTCTACAGCGTGCGGTTCACGGCTCAGGAGCTCTGGGGAGCGGACGCGCCGCAAAAAGACAGCCTCTACATCGATCTGTTCGAAGACTACATGGAGAAGACTTGATGGCGGAGTCGCACGAAGGCGCTCTGAACTTTCTCCGCAGGTCGGAAGACGGGCAGACCTTCCGAGAGCCATGGGAGGCTTCGGCCTTCGCGATGGTCGTTCAGCTTCACCAGAGCGGGCATTTCACCTGGTCGGAATGGGCGGATCACTTGAGCGCCGAGATCAAGCACGCTGAGCGCCATGGGCTGGATCCAGACGGCAAGCTCTACTATCAGCATTGGCTCGCGGCGCTCGAAAAGCTGATCGAGGAGAAGAACATCCTCTCCCGCCGGGACCACGCTGACCGGATCGCGCATCTGAAAGCCAATCCTGTCCCGCACGATCACGTCGCCAAACGCGATCCGATCTTCGTCGCCGCGGCTCGGCCGCAGGCGTTATCAGCAGGAGTACTGCAATGACCTCCGTCCAGAACGCAACACGCCTCACCGCCGCCTCGTCCGCCGACAGCGCCGTCCAGGTCCTGGCCGCGGCGCTTCTCGGGATGGCGGTGCTGTTCGGCGTCGGCTTCAGCGCCATGCCGGCGTTGCACAACGCCGCTCACGACGCGCGTCACTCGGTCGGCTTCCCCTGCCACTGACGCAAGGCCGGGGCCGAGCGATTGGCCCCGGCCTCCCTTTATTCCTCGACGGCGACGGGTTCGGTGATGCGAAAATTTCGGTCGATTCTCTTCATCTGCGCGTTCGCCGCACTTGTCGTGGGCGGCGCGACTGGGCTCTTGCGCGTCGCGAGCACGACTCCTCTGATCCTCCAGGCCGAGGTCTACGAGCACGCGGCCGGGCACGCTGAAAGCGCGCCGGCCGGGCATGCCCACGAGGCCGAGGAGTGGGAGCCCGCCGACGGGTGGCAGCGCAATGGCCTCACCGTCCTCGCGACGATGGTCGCAACGTTCGGCTTCGCGCTCCTGCTCGCCGCGGTGAGCGAATTCGCCGGCGGCATACGGAACTGGCGCGCCGGCCTCCTCTGGGGCTCGGCCGGGTTCGCCGTCTTCGTGGCGGCGCCGAGCCTTGGCTTGCCGGCCGAGCTTCCGGGCGCGCCGGAAAGTCCGCTTCTCGCGCGGCAGGCGTGGTGGCTCTTCGCCGCGGCCGCGACTGCGGGCGGACTTGCGCTCATGGTCTTTCCCCGGAGGCTTCTCCTGGCGGTGATCGGCATGGCGTTGCTCGTCGCGCCCCATATCGTCGGCGCGCCCGCCCCGACGGCCGGGCAGGCGCTTGCGCCGGCGCTGCTCGAACATCGCTTCCTAGTGACGACGGCGATCGTCAGCCTAATCTTCTGGCTCGCGCTCGGCGCGTGGCTTGGTCTCTCGCGGTCGTGGTTTCGCGAGCGCCTGGCGTGAGCTGATGCGAAGCTCGCGGCCAGCGCGCTTCACATCGTAGAAATCTCCCTGGCCGGGACACGCCCGGTCAGCACCCTCCGTCGGGAGACTCCGGCGATCGCGGCCCTGGCGCCGCGCCCGCCCCGTCGACGGACGTCTTTGCGGACATAGCTGGCGACGAAGCCTTGCGAATTCCCAATGTGGGAAGGCGCGGGAGCCGTTCGTCCATTGGAGGCGAAATGAGCTTGGTTCCGAACGAGAGCTTGCCGGGAACGCGCCCCTCACGGGCGCTGTTCGCGAACGGCGCGCTGATGGCCGGGGTGTTCTACGTCGTCCTTTACGGCGTCTACGCCGCTTACGATCCGGGGGCGCTCTCGCTCGCGACCTTCACGGATCTCATGAACAACGCTGCGCCGCTCGCGTTGGCCGCGGCCGGCCAGACGATCGTCGTCCTGACGCGCGGCTTCGACCTGTCGCTCGCCGGCACGATCTCGATCGTCTCTGTATTCATGGCTGTCTTCCCAATGGAGGACGCCGGGGGTGGAGCTGCGAGCTTCGCTGCATGTCTCGCCATAGGCGGCGCGATCGGCGCGGTCAGCGGCTTGCTGGTCGCCTTCCGGGGGATACAGTCCATCGCCGCTACGCTCGGCGTGATGATCGTCTGCCAGGGGATCGCGCTCCTGATCCTGAACGCGCCGGGCGGCGCCGTCGCGGAGTGGGTCAGCTACGAGATGACTGACGTCGTGTTCGGCTTCGCCCCGGCATCGGGACTTGTGGTGCTCGCCTTCGCTCTGGCCTGGCTGCTGCTGCGGAAGACGGATCTCGGACTTTCGCTCTATGCGATCGGCGCAGACGAAGGCGCCGCGGGGCTCTCGGGCGTTCCCGTCGCGCGGCGCCGGTTCTGGGCCTACGTGCTCGCCGGCGCATGCTACGGCGCCGCCGGCTTCATGCTGTCGGCGCAGACCGCGACGGGCGACCCGAACGCAGGCATGCCGTTCCTGCTGCTGTCCTTCGCCTCGGTCGCCCTGGGCGGCACCAGCCTCACGGGCGGGCAGGGCGGCGTGGTGGGCAGCCTGATCGGCGCCTGCGTCCTCATGCTCATGCAGAAGGTGCTTTTCGCCGCCGGCGTCTCGTCCTTCTACATCGGAGCCTCGCAGGGCGCGCTTTTGATCCTCGCCATCCTGTTCGGGCGGCTTGTGAGCCGCGCAGCCTCCTCAGGAGATGCCAAGTGACCGTCGAAGCCACCCTCGAGGCGCCAACGGACACCCGCCGCGCCGCCCGCTTCTCCGGCGAAGCGCTCACCGCCATGGGCCTGTTCGCGCTGTCCGCCGGCATGGTGGCGGCGTCGCCGCTGATCAGCCCCGCGCTCGGATCCTGGAGCCAGATCTACACGATCCTCTTGCTCGTCTCGTTTCTTCTCGTCATCTCCTTCGGCCAGGGTCTCGTGATCCTGACCGGCGGCCTCGATCTTTCGGTCGGCTCGGTGATGATGCTCGGCGGCGTGCTGACGACGACCTGGATCGGCGGCGATTCCGCGACGTTCTGGGGTGTGATGCCGGTGGTGCTCGCCTTCGGCGCCGGCATCGGCGCGCTGAACGGGATCGGCGTCGCCATGGTAGGCATCCCCCCTTTCATCATGACAATGGGCGTCGGCATCGTCACCGCCTCGCTCGCCCTCGGCTACACCGGCGGCACGACCCTTGGAGCCGCGCCGCCGCCTCTGCTCTTGCTCATGAAGGGCGACATCCTCGGCGCGCCGAGCGTCATCGTGTTCGTGCTGCTCTTCTGCCTGGTCGCGTGGACGCTGCAGAGCCGCACGACCTTCGGGCGCAAGGTTTACGCCATCGGATCGAGCCGGCGGGCAGCCAGGATCGCCGGAGTGCCGATCGTTTCGACGACGATCCTCGTCTATGCGACGAGCGGGCTCTGCGCCACGCTCTCCGGCGCGATGCTGGTCGGGTATTCGAACGGCGCGACCCTGCGGATGGGTGATCCATATCTGCTGCCGAGCATCGCCGCGGTCGTTGTGGGCGGCTCGTCGATCCTGGGAGGATCGGGCAACTTCGTGAACACGATCTGCGGGGCCCTGTTCCTCGCGACGCTCGAGTCCCTCATCGCTGCGAGCGGCCTCGGCCAGGGATGGCGAACCATCCTGTCGGGCCTGATCATCGTCGGCGCCCTGCTCGTCCAGAGCGGCTGGATCTCCGGCGTCTTCGCCTCCGTCGCGCGGCGCGTGAGGGGTGCAGGCGGCTAGCTCGCCCTTCTCCGCGCTCACCTGCGTCGAGCAAGGCGCGACGCGCCTCACTCGCTGCGATCTTCACCAGACTTCCCGATCCCGAAAGGAACCCCGCATGAAGTTCGGCAAGCTAACGGCCGCGAGCTTCGGGCTCGCGCTTGGACTGACGGGCCTGCTCGGCGCGGCCTCCGCGCAGGACGCGCCGCAGAAGAAGTACAAGATCTATCTGAGCCTGAGCTACTCCGGGAACAACTGGATGAGCGAGACGGCGAACATCATCAAGGCGCTGGCGAAGACTCCGCCTTACGACAAGATGGTCGAGCTGAAGGAGGTCATCTCCGGCACCGATCCCCAGGCGCAGATCGCGGCCTATGAGAGCATGATCGACGCCAAGGCCGACGGCGTCATCAGCTTCCCCATCTCGCCCACCGCGCTGAACCGCGTCGTGAAGCGAGGCTGCGATCGCGGCGTGAAGTTCTTCATGTACGACTCCACCGTGACCGAGAGGTGCGCCTACAACGTCAGCTACATCTCTGCGGGTTTCGGCGAGAACACGGCGCAGGAGCTCGTCAATTCGCTCGGCGGCAAGGGCAAGATCTTCATGGTTCGAGGCGTGCCTGGAACGTCGGTGGACAAGCGCCACTACGAAGGCGCGATGCACATCTTCTCCAAATATCCGGGGATCAAGGTCGTCTCCGAATACTACGGCTATTGGGACGACCGCATCGCGCAGCAGGAGACGGCGAAGGCGCTGGCGGCCCATCCGGACGTCGACGGCATCTGGTCGGAGCTCGGCGAAGCGGGAACGCTCAACGCCGTCGTCGACCGCGGCGGCAAGCTCATGCCGATCGTCGGCGAGAACATGAACGGCTTCCGCCAGGGCTTCCTCAACGAGGACTACAAGGCGCGCGGACTCAAGGGCGTCTCGTCGGGCTCGCCGCCCGCCACCGCCGGCTACGCGTTCAAGCTGATGATGGAGATCCTGACCGGCAAACGCGATCTCGAGCCGGTCAACATCGAGTATCCGCTTCCCTGGGCGCGGTCGGACGAGATGAAGCCCTGCCAGGGCGAGGCCATCGCCGACGGCTGCAACGTCTTCGACGCCAAGTTGGTGCCTCAGGGATTCTCGACCGTCATCTATGACCCGGCGCTTCTGCCCGAGATCAACCTGCAGTCGGCGCTGACGGGCGAGCCGGTCCCGGGGATGACGATCCAGCCGCTGCCGAAGGAAATCGTCAAGGCGGCTAATGAACCGGGGATCAACTGCAACCGCTGTGATCCCCCTGCCGATCTCTACAAGCTCACGACCGCCACGGCGACCGTGCAGCCCTGAGGTCGGCTTGCCGCGGCCGCTCGCCCCGGCCGCGGCGCCTCCTCCGCATTGCTCGAAACCGGAGACCGAAGATGGACGCCTCCAGCGAACGCCAGCCCATGCTCGCCATCAGCGGCCTGTCCAAGGCCTACGGCTCGACCGTGGCGCTCGAGCACGTCTCGATCGAGATCGGGACCGGCGAAGTGCACGCCCTTCTCGGCGAGAACGGCGCGGGAAAATCGACCTTCGTCAAAAGTCTCACCGGCGTGGTCCGGCCAGATTCCGGCGTGATGACGCTCGCCGGCGCGGTCTATGCGCCGCGATCCATCCTTGAAGCCCGGTCTCGCGGCGTCGTCGCCGCGTTCCAGGAGCTCAGCCTCGTCCCGAACCTGTCGGTGGCGCAGAACTTCTTTCTGCCGCGCTCGCTGAAACACTGGGGGCTGAACTCGCGACTCCGGATGGAGGAGAAGGCGGCCGAGATCCTACGCCGCTGGGGCGGCGACATCCCGGTCAGACAGACCATCGAGCGGCTAACGCTCGCGCAGAGGCAGCAGATCGAGCTGATCCGCGCTCTCGAGCGGCGCCCGGACCTGCTCATCCTCGACGAGCCGACGGCCGCGCTCACCGATCCCGGCTGGCTGTTCGAGGCCATCGCGGAGCGCGCAAGCGCCGGCGGAGCCATTCTCTACATCTCGCACCGGCTGGCGGAGATCCGCCAGGTCGCGCAGCGCGCGACCGTGCTGCGCAACGGCCGCTCCTCAGGCGCGCTAAGGCTCGCAGAGGCGAGCGATCAGGACATCTTTCTCGCGATGGTCGGACGTTCGAGCGCTCGCAGCGGCAGACCAACGCCGAGCGCGCGCAGGAGCGACGCCTGCCGTCTCGTTGTGAACGACCTCCGCGCCAGGAACGTCGATGGGGTCTCGTTCGAGCTGCGCGAAGGCGAAGTGCTCGGCGTCGCCGCGCTCGAAGGGCAAGGACAGCGCGAGCTGTTCCGGGCGCTCGCGGGTGAGGAGAAACAGACCGCCGGCCAGATCGTGGTCGAGGATCGGCTGCAGTCGTTCTCCTGCCCGCGCGACGCGCTCAAGGCGCCAGGCGGCATCGCCTTCGTGCCCGAGGAGCGGAAAACCGAGGGAATCTTCGCCAGCCTCCCGGTCGCCAGCAACATCACGCTCCCGCGTCTGTCGAAGCTCAGCGTCGCCGGGGTCATATCGCCGACACGTGAGCGCAAGGCGGCGAGAGACGCCGCCGCCAAACTCGACCTCGGCCAGCGCTACCTGCCTTTCCGCATCGGGGCGCTGTCGGGCGGCAACCAACAGAAGGCGATCATCGCGCGGGCACTGATGACGGGCGCGAAGACGCTGTTGCTGTTCGATCCCTCGCGCGGAATCGATGTCGGCACCAAGGAGACGATCTACGCCGCGATCAGGAGCTTCGCCGACCGGGGAGGCTCGGTGCTCGTCTATTCTTCGGAAATACCAGAGCTGATCTCGCTCGTGGACCGCTGCCTGGTGCTCTACCGGTCCCGAGTCGTGGCGTCGCTCGCCAACGCCGAGATGGAGGAGGACACCATGATGGCCCTCCTGACGGGAAACCCGGCGAGCGCTTCGGGCGAAATCGGCGCGCAGAGCTGAGACGGGGCCGCGGGATCGGCGACCCAATATTTTCAATGACTTAGGAGCATGACAGTGGCGAAGCGTTACAAGGCGGCGGCGGTCCAGTTCGAGCCGACGATGTTCCGCAAAGATGAGAACGTATCGTCGCTCCTCGCGCTGGTCGAGAAGGCGGCGAAGGACGGCGCGAAGCTCATCGTCACGCCCGAAATGGGAACGACGGGCTATTGCTGGGTCGACCGGGACGAGGTCGCTCCGTTCGTTGAGAACATTCCGGGCCCGACGACCGACCGGTTCTCGGAAGTCGCCAGGCGCTACGGCTGCCACGTCGTGATCGGCATGCCCGAGCGCGATCCGGAGACCAACCTTTACTACAACTCTGCGGCGCTCATCGGGCCGGAGGGCTTCATCGGCCGCCACCGCAAGACGCATCCCTATATCTCCGAACCGAAATGGGCCGCGCCCGGCGACTGCGGACATGCGGTGTTCGAGACCTCGCTCGGACGGATCGCGATCCTGATCTGCATGGACCTCCATTTCGCCGAGACAGCCCGCCATGTCGCGCTCGAGGGGGCGGACGTGATCTGCCACACCTCGAACTGGCTCGCCGAGCGGACGCCCGCGCCCTACTGGATGAGCCGAGCGTTCGAGAACTCCTGTTGGCTGATCGAGAGCAACCGCTGGGGGCTCGAGCGCACGGTGCAGTTTTCCGGCGGCAGCTGCGTGATCGCCCCCGACGGGTCGATCGCCGCGGTGATCGATTCCGGCGACGGCGTCGCCTATGCGGAGATCGACCTCGCGGCCTCGCGCGCGCGGCGCGTCCTCGGGGAGCCGACTTTCGAGGATCGTCGGCCCGAGATGTACATGAACGTCGCCACCAACACCTTCGCGTGGAATCCCTCCGACTTCTTCAAGCTTTACGGCCATTCCCCGATCCCGCCCGGTCGGCGCTCCCATGTCGGCGTCGCGCAGTTCGCTCCGGAAAGGGACGTGGCGCGGAACCTCGCGACGATCGAAGCGATGGCTGACGAGGCCGCAGGGCGGGGCGTCGATCTTCTCGTGCTTCCCGAGCTTTGCCTCACTGGCGGTCCGGCGGCGAAGGCTGATCTCGCCGAGCGGTTATCCGGGCCGGCCGTGGCGCGGCTGATAGAGATCGCCACGCAACGTCGCATGCACATCGTCGCTGGCCTCGCCGAGCGGGGCGACGGCGTCTTCCATGATACGGTCGCACTTGTCGGGCCGGAGGGGCTCGTCGGCTCCTATCGATCGGTCCACCTGACGGCCGCGACTAGGAGCTGGGCGACCGCCGGCGACCGGTGGGAGGTCTTCGACCTGCCCGAAGGGCGCATCGGCCTGCTGACGGGATATGACGCGAGTTTCCCCGAGGCGGGACGGTCGCTCGCGCTGCTTGGTTGCGACGTCATCGCCGTCTCCGCGGCGCAGCGTGGCGCCTTCGTGCGCGGCCACGGCGGCACCGCGGTGCGGCAGAACTATCCGATCCCGACCGGCCCCGATCCCTGGCACTGGCACCACTTTCGCGTCAGGGCCGGGGAGAACAACGTCTATCTCGCCTTCGCCAATATCTTCGACGCCGAACAGGGCTTCGATGGGAAAAGCGGGGTGTTCGGTCCGGACACCTTCGCCTTTCCGAGATGCGAGGCGGTCCAGCAGAGGGGGGCGGGCGTCGCTGCGATGGAGATCGACACGACCAGCTCCGGCCCCTATCCGTCCAGCGTCGTCCGGCGCAAGGACCTCGTCCTTATGCGACTGCCGCACCTCTACAAGAAGCTGATCGAGAAGCCGCGAGGCGCGCCGGCCTAAGTCGGGGCCCCGGCGATCGGACAGGACGAGCGTGCCGGGGCGTAAGCGCCCCGAAAGTCTCGCGTGGCGAGCCTTTGTCCTGCAGCGGACGAAGCAATAACGACAACGCGCGACGTAAAACGAAGCGCATCATGGGCGACGCTAAATCGCGCAGCCGCGCCAGGACGCGTAATTATTTTTACTGGAGGCCTCGAATTGATGTCACTGAACCATCAGACGCCAGAGTTCATCGAATCCGACAATCCTGGCCGCGAAATCAATTATCCCCAGGGCGTCACGGAAATCATCTTCGGGCAATTCGGCTTTCAGGCTCCGGAGGCGGGGCACGCTGAAGAATTCATCTCCACCTCGAGGCGTTACTTCGCTCTCGAAAATGGGCCCGCGCGAGTCGAGCGGTGCCATGGCGTCTCAAGTGGCGTTCACGAAGATATTCTCATCGCGTACTGGTTATCGCGGGAATCCTACGAAAATTGGCTCGCATCTTCAAATTTTCCGGAATGGTGGGAGTCGTTGTCTCCGGACGGTCCATTCGGGTATTGGCGAGAAATCGTCTCGCCCGATATCGGCCGTGTCGGGGGAGTATACTTTGGACTGGCGTCTGACCGCCATGTCGGGCTGACAAGTCTTCTTGGCGCGCCGCCCACGCAGCGTTGGGGCTATTGGGGCGGATATCGGGACCGCATGCGAGCGTCGCAGCAAGATTCGTTCGAACCCGAGCTTGGCGTCGAGCCGTTGCCGCGTCGTCGGCCTAACACTCTCGGTCGGCGCGTGATAGTCGACGCTCCGAACAACATTTTGCTTGTGCGCGAGGGTCAAGAATCGACCTATGTCACCGGGGCGATCGAACGGAAGTCCTGGGACACCGAGGTCAAGCCCGCCCTCGCCAAATGGATCAAGTACCTGGCTGAGAATCCCGAGCTCAGCGGAGCGCTCGTTGTCAGGGAGGTGGCGGAACTGGAACTCGAGACGGGCGAGAGCACAGAGAAGCTCTCGCAATTAATCTACTTCCAGAGCCTTCGTCACCTCGAGCGCGCGGCGCGCACGCAGCCTTCGCATGTCGCACTGTACAACTCTTACATGAAAATGTTGGGCGAAGTGGGCGCGGCAGGCGAGACGGCGCAATTGGTGGTCTGGGTCGATCAGTTCTTGGTGCAGACGGGGCGAATGCTCGCTGAATACATAAATTGTGATCCCCAGCTAGGTCTGCTTCCTTGGTTCGACGCCGTAGACAGCTGAACATGCGCCACGCCCCGCCGCTGCTTCCAGTCCGCGCCGTTGCAGGCAGACAACAATCAGGAAGACATTCATGAAATCCCCCAACAAGAAAGTCGCGTTCAGCACCTTTCTCGATCAGGTCGTCAATGGCGGCGATTATGCAGCGTTGTATCGCCTGTTTCACCCCGAGTTCGTTGGATGGTTTCCGGATGCGGCCGAACGCGTGGAGGGCGTCGCCGGGATCAGGGCATGGGTCGAGAGGCTCCGGGAGGCGTTCCCCGACATCAACACGCTGATCGAGGGGAACTGGATGACTTCCGAAGACGACGCGCACCATGTGGGGCGCGGCAATGTCGCCGAGCGGCTCTCGGCCTATGTGGTTCTGCGTGGCACGCACACACGCGAATACGCAGGCGCCAGCGCTTCGGGGCGGATCATTGCGTGGCAGCAGATCCACTTGGTCGAATTCCATGATGGCCTCATTGTGTCCGATACTGCGATCTCGGACCGTCTGACGTTCTACTCAAAGACCGGCGCCGTCATGCCCCCGCCCGGGATTCCGGGCGTCCTGCCGATCCGGGAAATGATATAGAATTTGGCGAGCCGGAAGCTTCGTACGTCAGCGACGGGCGCTTGGGCGCCGAGCGTTCGGTGGCTCCCGCGCGGATGCCTGATCGGGCGGGACCGGGACGGGCGCCGGCGGGTCAGTCGTGCGGCGCGAACCTGCGCCGCTCTTCCTTGAACCGCCGGATCACGAAGTCGCGCAGCACCGCGATGCGCCGGATCGCGGCCGCGTCGGGGTGCGACAGCAGGAAATAGCTGCGATTGAAGCGCATCGACGGCAAAATGCGCACAAGGCCTTCGACCGAGCGGGCGGCGAAGTCGTGCAGCACGCCGATTCCGGCGCCAGCCCGGACCGCTTCCATCTGGCCCATGACGCTGGCGCACCGGAACGTCCGGCCAGCATGGCGCTCAAGCGCAACTGAATAGTCGAGGGCGGAAGCGTAAGCGAGGTCCTCGACCCCCGTGACGACGGCGTGGTCGCGGATCTGCTCGACCGTTGAGGGGGCAGCGTGCCTCTCCAGATAGGCCTGCGCCGCATAGATGCTGAGGGAATAGTCGATGAGGCGCGAGACGGTCAGCCGTCCTTCCGCCGGGCGATCCAGCGCAATGGCGAGGTCAGCCTCCCGGCGCGACAGTGAGAACGCGCGCGGCAGCGGAACGAGCTCCACCACTAGGTTCGGATGCCGCCAGGCGAGCTGCCCCAGTTCGGCGGCAAGGAAGTAGTTGCCGAGACCGTCCGGGGCGCCGATCCGAACGGCGCCCGACACGTCGTCCTCTTCCCGGCGGATCGCCTCCGCGACGCCGAGCAGCTCGAACTCCATCTTCTCCGCGACCGGAAGCAGGCGCTCGCCGGCCTGAGTGAGCACGCAACCTGTCGGGCGCCTGTCGAAGAGCGCCACGCACAGCGCCGCTTCCAACGCGTCGAGCCGTCGTGCGACGGTCGAGTGATTGAGGCCGAGGCGCCGCGCGGCGGCGAGCAACTGTCCATGGCGCGCGACGGCGAGCAGAATGCGGAGGTGATCCCAGTCCATCCTCTATTTTTCGCACAACCTTTGCCGAAACAAGGTCGTTGATGTGTGGGCCGTGAAGTCCGACGAGATGGCGAGGAGGCTGCGCGGCCCAGGTGAGCGCAGGCCAGGACAGGAGATCAACGCATGGCGACGGCCATCAATCACTTCATCGGCGGCGCCGAGTTCGCGGGAGCGAGCGACCGCCACGCGCCCGTTTACAATCCCGCGACCGGGGAGCAGTCCGGACGGGTCGCGCTAGCCTCGCAGGCGGACGTGCGGGCGGCGGTCGGGGCGGCGGTCGCGGCCGCGCCTGGCTGGGCGCGGTCGACTCCGCTGCGCAGGGCCCGCATCCTCAACGCGTTCCTCCGCATTCTCGAGGAGCGGATCGACGAACTCGCGACGGTCATCAGCGCCGAGCACGGCAAGGTCTTTTCCGACGCCAAGGGCGAGATTCAGCGCGGCATGGAAGTGGTGGAGTTCGCCACCGGCGCGCCGCAGCTCCTGAAGGGCGAGTTCACCGAGAACGTCGGCACGCGGGTCGACAGCCACTCCGTCCGCCAGCCGCTCGGCGTCGTCGCCGGCATCACGCCTTTCAACTTCCCGGCGATGGTGCCGATGTGGATGTTCCCGGTCGCGCTCGCCTGCGGAAACTGCTTCATCCTAAAGCCCTCGGAGCGCGATCCCTCCGCCTCGCTCCTGATGGCGAAGTGGCTCAGGGAGGCCGGCCTGCCCGACGGCGTGTTCGGCGTGGTGCAGGGCGACAAGGAGGCGGTCGACGCGCTGCTGAACGATCCGGACGTTCAGGCGATCAGCTTCGTCGGTTCGACCCCGATCGCGAGACACATCTACGAGACCGTGGCCCGGACGGGCAAACGCTGCCAAGCGCTCGGCGGCGCGAAGAACCACATGATCGTGATGCCGGACGCCGACCTCGATCAGGCCGTGGACGCGCTCATGGGCGCGGCCTACGGCTCGGCAGGCGAGCGCTGCATGGCGATCTCGGTGGCGGTTCCCGTCGGGGAAGAGACGGCGAACGCCCTTGTAGCCAAGCTCGAGCCGCGCGTGCGCGCCCTCAAGGTCGGACCGGGCGCCGATCCGGAGGCCGAGATGGGTCCGCTCGTCACGAAGCAGCACCTCGACAAGGTGCGCGGCTATGTCGACGCGGGCGTGGCGGAAGGCGCCGAGCTGGTCGTCGACGGCCGGGACCTCAAGCTCCAGGGCTACGAGAACGGCTACTTCATTGGGGGAAGCCTGTTCGACCACGTGACGCCGGCGATGAAGATCTACAGGGAGGAGATCTTCGGTCCCGTGCTGGCCGTCGCGCGCGCCGACAGCTATGCGACCGCCGCGAAGTGGGTCAACGAACACGAATTCGGAAACGGCGTCGCAATCTTCACCCGCGACGGCGACACGGCGCGCGAGTTCGCGCACGACATCCAAGTCGGGATGGTGGGGATCAACGTGCCGATCCCCGTTCCGATGGCGTTCCACTCGTTCGGCGGTTGGAAGGCCTCGCTGTTCGGCGACCACCACATGCATGGGCCGGAGGGCGTCCGCTTCTACACGCGTCTGAAGACCATCACCTCGCGTTGGCCGACCGGCATCCGCGCCGGCGCCGACTTCATCATGCCGACGATGAAGTAGGCCAGACGATCCAGACGAGCGCCGCGGCTTCGGCTTGCGGCGCTCCGGGCCTATCGCAGACGCCTACGGTCCCGCGAAAATGGATGCGTCTTGGCGTACGCGCGACACGATGGCGTCAAGCACCGCGCGGACGCGATAGAAGTGCTTCAGATCGTCATGGACGGCGATCCAGTAGCTCCGGACGAAATGAACCTCGGAAGTGAGGATCGGCCTAAGCTCCGGATGGGCCGCAGCGAGATACCGAGGCAAGATGCCGATCGCCGCGCCGGATAGAACTGCGTTGACCTGGGCGATCACGCTGGTGCTGCGGACCGCGAGCGGCAGCTTCTCGCCGTCGCCGACCGTGTCGAAGCTCAGCTCCTCCGTGAAGAGCAACTCGGGGATGTAGCCGGCAAGCGTATGGCGCTTGAGATCGGACGTGGCCGCAGGAGTCCCGCGCGCCTCGAAATACTGGTCCGTGCCATAGATCTGCAGCGCGTAGTCGATGAGCTTGCGGACGGTCAGCTGACCGGTCCTCGGCCTTTCGAGCGTGATCGCGATGTCGACCTCCCGCGTCGCCAGCGAATACGTCCTCGGCAACGCTATGAGCTCCGTCTCAAGGCGCTCGTATTGCAACGACAGCTCCGCCAGCCGGCGCGCCAGATAGCCGACGCCGAAACCTTCGGGCGCCCCGATCCTGACCCGCCCCGCGACGAGCGACGCCTCTTCGCCGAGGCCGGTGATCTCCCGCAGGATGACGGATTCGATGCGTTCGGCGGCCTTCGCGACCTTCTGACCTTGCTCGGTGATGACCGTCCGTCGCCCGGCGCGCTCGACCAGGGGCGCGCCGATGGCCTTCTCCAGCCGCGCCACGCGCCGGCCGACGGTGGAGTCGTCGACCCCGAGCGCCTTCGCGGCCGCCGTCATCTGCTTGGCCCGGACGAGCTGCAGGATGATTCTGAGATCGTCCCAGTCCATATCTGCCTGCAAAAATGCGGATGGCATGCGGATTTATCGGCGTTGAACGCAGAAATCCACCATGTCACGAAGCGCCCAGAAAGTACGGGGGGGAATCGTGATCAAGCGCATCGACGGCGATTTCGACTACATCGTCGTGGGCGCCGGAACGGCCGGCTGCATCGTGGCCAACAGGCTGTCGGCGGACCCGCGAAAGCGGGTTTTGCTGCTTGAGGCCGGAGGCCGGGACAACTGGATCTGGCTCCACATCCCGGTCGGGTATCTGTTCGCCATCGGCAATCCCCGTTCGGACTGGATGTTTAGGACGGAGCCCCAGCCGGGTCTGAACGGGCGGTCGCTGGCCTACCCGCGCGGCAAGGTCATCGGCGGTTCGTCAGCCATCAACGCCATGATCTCGATGCGCGGCCAGGCGGCGGATTACGATCACTGGCGCCAGCTCGGCCTGACGGGGTGGGGCTGGACCGACGTGGCCGCCGCCTTCCGGAGGCTCGAGGATCACTTCCTCGGGGAATCCGAGCACCATGGCGTCGGGGGCGGCTGGCGGATCGAGGCGCCGCGGCTGTCATGGGACGTGCTGGACGCGGTAGCCGAGGCGGCGAGCGAGATGGGGATCGTCAAGATCCCCGACTTCAATACCGGCGACAACGAGGGAAGCAGCTACTTCCACGTGAACCAGAAGCGCGGTCGACGCTGGTCGTCCGCACGGGGGTTCCTCAAGCCTGCGCTGTCGCGCTCCAACCTCTGGCTCAAGACCGACGTGCTTGTCGACCGAGTCGTGATCGAGGACGGCCGGGCCGCGGGCGTGGCGTTCAGGCAGGACGGAGAGCTGGTCGAGGCGCGGTCGAGGGGCGAGGTCGTGCTCTGTTCGGGGTCGATCGGCTCGGTGTCGGTGCTCCACCGGTCCGGCGTCGGTCCGGGCGGCTGGCTGCGGGAGGCCGGCGTCGAGGTGGCGGTCGACCGGCAGGGCGTCGGGCGCAACCTTCAGGACCATCTCCAGCAGCGCGCCATCTACAAGGTGAGCGGCGTCAGGACGCTGAACGAAATCTACTACAACCTGTTCCGGCGCGGCTGGATGGGGGTCGACTACCTCCTGCGGAAGCGCGGGCCGCTGACCATGGCGCCGTCGCAACTGGGGATATTCACCCGTTCCGACCCCGGTCAGGAACGCGCCAACATCCAGTTCCACGTCCAGCCGCTCTCGCTCGACAAATTCGGGGAGCCGCTGCACCGCTTCCCCGCCATCACGGTCGCGGCCTGCAACCTGCGGCCGACCTCGCGCGGGAGCGTCCGCATCGGCTCGCCCGCTCCCGAAGCGGCGCCGCGCATCGATCCGAACTATCTCGCGACACCTGAGGACCGACACGTCGCGGCCGACGCGATCCGCGTGACGCGGCGCTTGATGAAGCAGCCGGCGCTCGCTCGCTTCAGCCCGCAAGAGCATCTGCCGGGGCCGGCTGTCGGCGATGACGAGGTCTCGCTCGCCGCAGCCGCCGGAGACATCGGCACGACGATCTTTCACCCGGTCGGCACGGCGAAGATGGGCCTTCCAAGCGATCCGTACGCTGTGGTGGACGAGCGGCTGCGCGTCTTCGGCGTTGACCGGCTGCGCGTTGCGGACGCGTCGATCATGCCGACGATCGTGTCGGGCAACACCAACACGCCGACGGCGATGATCGCGGAGCTGGGTTCCCGACTGATTCTGGAGGACGCCGGCGAGCGTTGACCCCTGGAGCGGCATCCAATCAGGCGATGACGCCTGATCCATTTCGATCGAACTTCGCACTACGACTCGAACGCGATCTCCAGGCGGCTTCCGCCCGTTGCGGCCGGCGCTCCGACGCACATCAAGGCCTCCCCCTGCGAGAGGGGCATCGTCGGCGCCGAGGCATAGGCGACGGCGCCGTCGCGTACACGGGCGCGACACGTCCCGCACGAGCCCACGCGGCAACTGAAGCGCGGCGCCAAACCTACGGACTCCGCGAGATCGAGCAGGGAGCCCGCCGCCGGGGTCCACCGCGCCGTCGCTCCCGACGGCGCGAACGCGACGGTGACCGGGACCTCGGCGACCGCCTCGTGCGGTGACGGCGCCGTCGCGGTCGGAGCGAACGCCTCCGCGTGAATGCGGTCCTCCGGCAGCCCGAGGCCACGCAGCCCGTCGCGAAGCGACTCCATAAATGCGTACGGTCCGCAGAGGTAGACGTCGCAGTCGTCGAGCGCTGCGCGCGACCGGACGGCCGCTAGGTCGATGCGGCCGTCGATCTCATAGTCGCGGCCGTACTCGGCTTCCGAGACGTCGGTAAGCGCGCGTATGAGGCGGATCGCGCCGCGCCCGGCATCGGCCAACCGGACGAGCTCGTCGTCGAAGGCCCGCTCGCTGCGCGAGCGGGCGGCGTAGAACAGCGCGGTCGGTCGCGTCCGCCGGGTCCTCAGCCCTTCGAAAACGAGGTGGCGCAGCATCGCGACCATCGGCGTGATCCCGACGCCGGCCGCGATCATCACGGCGGGGCGCGTCGCGCGCGCGTCGATCCCAAAGCGGCCGGCGGGCGGTAGCGCCTCGATCTCGTCGCCGACCTCCAACTCGTGCAGGGCCCGCGACGCCGCGCCCTGCGCCCTCACGCTGATGCGACAGACGCCGTCCGACGGCGCGCAGGAGATGGTGTAGGCGCGCGTCGCCGGCGCCGGCAGGCCGGCGACGCTCAGGCGGATCGGCAGATGCTGGCCCGCCGTGTGAAGGATCAACGCGCCGCCGTCGGTCGGTTCGAGATGGAGCGAGCGGATGGTCGCGCTCTCCTGGACGATCCTGGCGACCTTCAACCGGCGCCATGCCTTTAGCGCCGGCTGAGCCTCGAGCCGCTGGGCGGCCTCCGTCCAATTGCCGCTCAGCACCGTGTTGGGCGAAGCGCCGTCCGCGCGCGCGCTCCAGCGCAGCGGCAAGGCGTCGGCCCGTCGGACGATCCTGCTGGGGCGGAAGCGCAGCAGCCGCTCGGCGCCGGTGAAGGCGGCGATCTCGGGCCCGTCGAGGACGACGTCGGCCCCGCCCGTCAGCTGCAGCGCGTCGCCCGTCGCGAAATCGACGAAGAGCAGACCTGCCCTGGGATTGGCGTGGATGTTGCCGAGTGTGTTGAAGAACAGGTTGCCCGAAAAGTCCGGGATGGTGAGCGTCCCGTCGGGATCGATCCGGACGAAGCCCGGGCGGCCGCCGCGATGCGAGACGTCGACGCGCCGCTCGGCGCCTGGACGGTCGACGTAGGAGGCGACGAACAGCGTGTCGGCCGCCGTGATCGCGGCTCGCGCCCGGTCGTCGAGGGCGTCGAGGGTCTCGGCGCGCGCCGCCCCAGGGGCCGCGGGGTCGCGCATGAGGGTGACGTCGCGCGGGCTAATGTATTGCGGACAGTTTCCGAAGCTCTCGCGCGCCTCGACCGCAAATTCGGCGTCGGAAGCGCGGCGAACCACGCCGTTCAGACGGTTGCGCCGCCGGGTGTGCAGATCGATCCCGAGCAGGCCGACGGCGTCGCCGTCGTCCAGGCCGGCGTCCGCGGGGTCGCCTCTGTCGCGTCCGGAAGCGACCTCCAGCGTATGCGGGTCCGGAGAGCGCAGGAAGCCGGGCCGGCCCGCGATGACGGTCGCCCAGACGTCGCCTGCCGGATCGACGGAGCCTGCGACGACGAACGGCAGCTGCGGATAGAAGGCGCGGTGCTGCTCGATCAGATGGTCGCGGACACTGCGGCGGCCCACTGCGGCCATTCGCTCCACGACGCCCGCGTGACGCTGGAGCTCGAGCTCGCCCTCGTGCCAGGGCGACCCGAAGTCGGTCTCAGCACCGCCGTCCATGCCGTCCTCCCGCGTCTCGACAGCCGGATTAGGCCCTCAGGCCGACGGCTGTGCTCTCGAAGGGGACGAAGCCCGGCAGCGCCTCGACGCGCGCCAGCCAGGCCCGCACCTCGCTGTAGGCGGACAGGTCGACGTTACCCTCGGGCGCAGCGGCGATGTAGCTGTAGAGCGCGGCGTCCGCTGCGGTGGGGCGCGAATCGGCGATCCACTCGCGGCCTGCGAGTTCGGCGTCGATGAGCGTCAGGATCGCGTGCGAGCGCGAAATAGCCTCGGCGGCGTCAAACGGAGCGCCGAACACCGTGATGAGGCGGGCGACGCAGGGGCCGTAGTAAATCTGCCCGGTCGAGACCGAGAGCCAGCGCTGGACCGCCGCGGCCGTTCGGGGGACGTCCGGCAGCCAATCGGACTTCCCGAACTTCTTCGCCGCATAGACCATGATGGCGATCGAGTCCGGCACCACGATGTCGCCGTCGACCAGCACAGGAATCTGGCCGAACCGATTCATCTCCAGGAACTGCGCGGACTTGTGCGCCTGGCTGGCGATGTCGACCTCGACGAGCTCGTGCGGCACGTCCGCGAGCGACAGGAACAGGCGCGCGCGATGCGAATGGCCCGACAGCGGATGGTGGTGGAGCTTCACGACTGGTCTCCCTCGACGTTTGACTGACGGACCGTCGTCCGGGCGGTCTCCGGAGGATGCTCATTTCAGCGGCCGGCGATAAGCTCCATAATTCTCAAGGGATTGTTTCTCTTCGCGCATTAATGGATGGCTACCGATGGACCGGTTTCAGGCGATGGGCGTGTTCGTAAAGGTGGCCGAGAGCGGGAATTTCGCCCACGCGGCGCGGCGTCTTTCGCTCAGCCCGGCTGCGGCGACGCGCGCCGTCGCCTCGCTCGAGGCGGCGATTGGCGCGAGGCTGCTGACGCGCACCACGCGGCGCGTCAAGCTGACCGACGTCGGCGAGCGCTATCTCGATGACTGCCGTCGCATTCTCTCCGACCTCGCTGAAGCGGAGGCCGGAGCGGCGGGCTCCCACGCGCGGCCGACTGGCCTGCTGACGGTGACCGCCCCGGTCATGTTCGGACGGATCTACATGTTGCCGATCCTGACGAACTATCTCAGCCGCTATCCCGCGGTCGACGGCCGCGCCTTGTTCCTCGACCGGATGGTCAACCTCGTCGACGAAGGCGTCGACGTAGCGGTGCGCATCGGCCCGCTCGCCGATTCAGGCCTGGCGGCGGTTCGCTGCGGAACGGTTCGGCGCGTAGTCTGCGCCTCGCCGGGCTATGTGGCCGCCTATGGCGTTCCGAAAACGCCGGGCGATCTCGCCCGGCATCGCCTCATCGCCATCACCCATGACGGCGCGGCGGGATGGCGGTTCAAGGGCGATCGGCGAAAGGCAGTCACAGTGAAGCCGCGTCTCGCCTGCAACGTCAACGAAGCGGCGATCTCGGCCGCGATCGACGGTTGGGGGCTAACGCGCGTGCTGTCCTACCAGGTAGCCGAAGCGATCCGCGACGGTCGGCTAACGGTGATTCTCACGCCCTTCGAGCCTGAGCCGCTGCCGATCCATGTCGTCCATGTCGAAGGCCCGGGCGCGGCCGCCAAAGTGCGATCGTTCGTGGATTTTGCAGTGGACCAGATCCGCACAAACGCGCTGATCAACTAAGATAGCACTGTCACGGCAACGACCGGAGCTCGCGCGTGTCGGCCGAGCCTGGAAACCAGATTATCCTGCGGTGACGGCAGCCCACGTCTGATGGGCTTCGGCTCTGAACGTTGCTGAACGTACGGCGCGAGATCAGGTGGCTGGACGATGGAGGCATTATGGACGGCAGAGTGCATGGACAGGAATCGCGGCGCTGAACCAACGGACTTGAACCGTTGCATCTTCTTTTCACGTCGTCGAACTGGGCCGATGGGAGTTCTCGGCCCGATCGTTCAGGCGCAATCCCTGCTCATGCCGAGCGGCGAGTCCAAGAGCGGCTGTGGCGGCTCCATGGGACGGCAGCCTGTCGGTCACCATCAGGTCTGGAGCGAATCCGTGCTGAAGCGTTTCTTTATGAGGTGGCGGCCTTCCCGAACATCCCGGACGACGATCAGGTGGACTCCATGACCCAGCTTGTGGCGAACATAGAACAGGCCGCCCGGCTCGCCAGAACTAAAAGACGGTCTCAGTAGAAGTCATGCTTGAATCAGGCGTGTTTATTTAACGAACCTCTAATCCTATCTCAAACGGGTATCGTTTTATGACCGACTTCATAAATGATCCGGTAAATTTATCCACGAATACGTCTCCCTTTCGAACCCAGTAGGTAAGCTGGTACTGTTGGATGCCCTCGTTGTCGTCACAAACGACTGAGTAAATCATCATGTCCCGGTCGATCGACTTGTCGAGGAGGTGAACCGTCCGAACCAGCTTGCAATCGGTCTTCATGTCTTTCATCACGTTCGTCATCACGCGGATGATGTAGTCTGTGGTGACGTTCGTGCAGCTGCCGCCTCCGCATCGATCAGCCTTTGCAGGCGCCGCTGACGTCATGGAGATAGCTGCCGTCACGATGGCGACGCTGGTTACTTGCCCGAAGGTCCGACGAGCGACATGCTTGGCAAGTTTCGTAAGGCCTTGCTTCATGTCACTGCTGCCAATGGCAAAGATTGGCTAGGGCGTCGTCGATCATCGCTTGCCGCGTCGAGGCGATCGCTGCTTTACCGGGAGCCTCGACGGGGCTAGGGTCGGGATAACCTGCGATGCCGCGCGCCGCGCCGTTCAAGCCGTAGGTGACGCCGCCAAGCTCGACCGTCGCGATCGGACGGTCCGTCGACCCGAACGTCTTCGTCTCACAGCGCACGGTGGCGGTGTCATAGTTAGGATAAGGCCACGCCGCGCCGTAGTCCGCGCGCTTGTAGACCGTCCGACCGCTGAACGAGCCGAAGATCCAAAGCGCGACAAAGGTCACGCCAATCACCGCGGCCGTCTTTCGTAAGCGCGGGGGTTTTTTTGCCACGGTTTCAGCCGCTTTTGCTGACGAAGGTTGAGACCGCGCAGTTGCGGTGGATTCTCCCGTTGCCGTCAGCGGAGCGTCCGAGCGTGCTGGCGCTTGTACGCCGTCGCCGTTTCGCAGCCGGTCTCGCGCCGCGATGAACTCTTCGGACGTGATCTCGCCAGACGCCTTCATAGCGATCAGCTCAGCGAGCGCGTCAGACACAAGGCGGCTCATGCGCGACGCTCCTCGCGCCGCGATGACCCTGCATGCGCGGTCACGCGGGGCTGCCGCCCCGGCGAAACTCTCCTCCGCCGTGTTGCTCGTTCCGTTCCGCCTCGGGAGGCAGTCACGCGATGTCGTCGAAAGTCCATGAGAGCTCCGCTGACTTTGCGGCTCGGCACCTGCCGTAAGCACACGCCGACATCGCTCAAATGCCGAGGCGTGTCGAGCAAAATGAGACTCATAGTCTGTAGATCAATAGGCGACACGCCGGCGACCGTTCGCGCATGGATGTGCGTCGCCGGGTCGGCCTTAATCTGAAGCGGTTCCGGCAGGAGAAAGGCCTGTCGCAGGAGGCGCTCGCCTTCGAGGCGAAGCTGCACAGGACCTACCTCAGCGGCGTCGAGCGCGGCGTACGCAATCCGACCGTAACGGTGCTGGAAGGGATCGCCGTCGCGCTGGGGGTGACGAGCTCAAAGTTGCTTGACGAGATCGAAGAGCCGCAGCAGCCGGGCGCGTAAGGCTGCGGCTCCCGAGCCAGAGGTCGCGCTATGGCCGGCTGCGCAGTCCTGACCAGCTCCGCCGGCCACTCCAACCGTCGCGTCAGCGACGTGGTCCTGACCCCCAGAACTGATCCGGTCTGAGCGCGACTTTTTTGGGCATCCTGATCCCTGCAGAAGCGTGACGCCATGAAGCGCAAACGGTATTCGGACGAGCAGATCGCCTTCTCCCTGAGGCAAGCTGAAAACGGCACGTTGAGCTGCGAAGACGCCGGCGGAACGCGAAAATAGCGGGAACCGTTTCACAACGGCGGCCGGATGGGAACGTGACAATGCCATCCCGACTGTACTGTACGTCGATGATGATCGGCAGCATCGGTTCGCTGGTTCTCCTAATGCCTTGCCCCGCGCTCGCCGGCGTATGGGACCACTCGAATTTCCGGCAGGACATGTTCGGAAGCCTGCGCCGCACAGCGAATCTGGCCTTAAAGATGAATCTAAAATCCGTAGAGAGAAACCGACTTGCAGTCGAAAGTCGTGACCTAGAAGTCGCATGAATAGGTCGCTTCGCTTAGTCTAACAAATATAGATCTGCCGATCTCGCGAGATATACGACGATGAACTTCTTGTGCATATCATCGACGATCTGAGATATGACGCCGATGGCGACGATTTCTCCTATCGTCGATTCGTGCCGCCCGAAGGCGTTCGTCCTTGGAGCGCCGAGCTCAGATGATGGTAAAATCCGCCGCGGTGATGGTCGCGTGGTTCTCGAGCGTGGCGAACTGCACGGCCTTGTAGGTCGCCCCCGTTCCGTCCCGGTCGAAGAATAGCGCTCCGGTCGTGTTGTTGAAGATGATGCGGTCGGAGGCGTCGGCGGCGGCCGTCCCCAGGTGAAAGGCGTCGGCCGAAAGCGCGCCCAGAGCGAGGCCGGCGAACACGGACTGGCCGAGCCGCATCGTGTCGTCGGCTGCGCTGAAGTCGGTGATGGCGTCGACGTTTGACGAGCCGAGCGTGGTCGAGAACACGAAGGCGTCGTGCCCCGCGCCGCCCGCGATCCGGTCCGCGCCCGTCATCCCGTCGAGAATGTTGTCGTGGTCGTTGCCGGCGATCGTGTTTTTCAGGCTGTTGCCAGTCGCATTGACGTCACCGTCTCCGGTCAGCCTCAGCCGCTCGATATACTGGCCCGCCAATGAGTAGCTCACCGAACTGAGAACACGGTCGTCGCCCTGGCCGTTCGCCTCGACCGCCTTATCGCCGACGGTCTGGACGTAATAGTCGTCGTCGCCGGTCCCGCCTGTCAGGACGTTCACGCCGGCGTTGCCGGTCAGCACATTGTCCAGGCTGTTGCCGGTCGCGTCGATTGCTGCGGCCCCGGTCAGGGTCAGGTTCTCGACGAACTGGTGGGCCAGCGAGAACGTCACCGAGGCGTTGACCGTATCGACGCCCGAGACGTTCGCTTCGATCACGACGTCGCCGGCGTTGTCGATCGTATAGGTGTCGGACCCCGCGCCGCCCGTCATGGTGTCGGCGCCGCCGCCGCCGTTCAGGGCGTTGGCGCCGGCGTTGCCGGTGAGTGACTGGGCGAAGCTGTTGCCGTTCAGGTTGATCGCGGTGGTCGCCGCCGCGTCCGTGGTCTTCATCACCTCGATCTCGGCAGCGGAGTTCAGCGTGAACGTCGCGCTCGCGATGACGGTGTCTGCCGCTCCCTGGCCGCGCGCCTCCATCACCACGTCGGCGTTGGTGTCGACGATGAACGTGTCGGAGCCGACGCCGCCTGTCAGCCGATCCGCGCCGTCTCCGCCGTCCAGAGTGTCGTTGCCTACGCCGCCGCTCAGCGTGTCGGCGCCGTCGCGGCCGGACAGCAGGTTATCGCCGGAGCTTCCGGTGAGCCTATTGTTCAACGAGTTGCCGGTCCCGTCGGTGTCGGCGGAGCCCGTCAGGACCAAGTTTTCGACATACTGGCCGGCGATGGAGAAGCTGACGGTCGCATAGACGATGTCGCTTCCCGCGACGTCCGCCTCCGAGACCCTGTCGCCGCTGTTGTCGACGTAATAGGTGTCGGAGCCCGCGCCGCCAGCCATCGTGTCGGCTCCGGTTGAGCCGTCGAGCACGTTGTTCCCGACGTTGCCGGTCAGCACATTGGCGAGGCTGTTGCCGGTAGCGTCCGCAGCGGCCGATCCGGTCAGCGTCAGGTTCTCTACCCATTGGTGCGCCAGGGAGTAGGTCGTCGTCGAGTAGACGAGGTCGGTCCCTGCGTTCTTCGCCTCTACCGTCTGATCCTCCGTGATCGAGACATAGTAGACGTCGTCGCCCAGTCCGCCGATCATCACGTCGGCGCCGGCGCCGCCGTCGAGCGTGTCGGCGCCCTCACGGCCGTCGAGCGTGTTGACGCCGGCGTTGCCGGTCAGCACGTTCGCGGCGTTCGTCCCCTTACCGTCGATATTGTCGGCGCCGGTAAGGATCAGATTCTCGATCGAACCATGAACCTCGGTCGCCGGACTGGCGAGGTCGTAGGCCATCGCTGTCACGATCGTGTCGACGCCGCCCGAGCCGCTGACGCTCTCGTCGACAACGTCGGCCAGGTCGTCGACGTAATAGACGTCTCCGTTGGCGCCGCCGCGCATAGTGTCCGCTCCGGCGCCGCCCATGAGCGTGTCGGTTCCAGCGCCGCCTGTCAGCAGGTTTGCGCCCACGTTTCCGATCAGCAGGTTGGCGAGCGCGTTGCCCGTCGCATTGATGTCGTCCGTCCCGAGCAGCGTGAGGTTCTCGACGTCGCCGAGAATGACCGTGGTGTTGGCGAGCGAGAAGGAAAACGTCGTCTGCACCGTGTCGACGCCGTCGGAGCCAGCGATGCTTTCGTTGACGCGATCCGTCAGGCCATCGATGACATAGACGTCGTTTCCAGCGCCCCCTCGCAGAACGTCGTTACCTGCGCCACCGACCAGAATGTCGCTGCCGCCGGCGCCGGTGAGGATGTTGCTCTCTTCGTTGCCGGTGATGAGATTGTCGAGTGCATTGCCCGTTCCGTTTATCGCTGCGGCCCCGGTCAGGGTCAGGTTCTCGACGTCTCCCTTGAAGGTCGCTGCATTCGACATGTCGAGGGTAATCGCCGTCTCGACGGTGTCGATCCCCGACCCGAGGAAGGCGAGTTCGTCCACCACGTCGGAAGCGCTGTCGACAACGTAGACGTCGTTGTCGGCGCCGCCCTGCATCGAGTCGACGCCTGTCCCGCCGTCAAGCCGGTCGGCGCCGCCAGCGCCCTTCAGCGTGTCAGCGCCGACGCTGCCGAACAGCGCGTTGACGCCGCCGTCTCCGGCGAGCGAGTCGTTGTAGTTCGATCCGTAGAGATTCTCGAAGTTGAGAAGTACGTCGCCTTGCGCGTCGCCGCCCGACGCCGCGCCATTGATGGCGACCACGACGCCGGCCGACGACCCGGCGTAGCTGAGGGTGTCGACGCCAGTGCCGCCATCGAGGTGATCCGCTCCGCCGCGCCCCTCGACGACGTCGTCGCCGGCCGCCGCAGTAATGTAATTTTCGTCGGAGCTACCTGCGATCGTGTCGTTGCCCCCCGCAGTCCGGACATTCTCGATGCTAATCATCGTCAGGAGCGATCGGCCTGGCTCAAGCGCCGGCGTTATCGTTCCAGCCTGAAGATCCACGCGAACAGAACTGTCGAACTGCCATTGATAATCGTCGCTGCCAATCCCGCCGTCTATTGTCGCACCACCTGACACTATGAAAAGATCGTCGCCATCGTCGCCATAAAAAACTTGATGGTAGGCTACAGAATAACCTGTCTGGATGATGGTGTCGTTACCAGTTCCTGCGTGGACGACATCATTCCCAAATCCGGAGTTAATCGTATCATCGCCACCATATGCATTGATAGTGTCATCGCCGTCTGTCGTCGGCGGATTAAAGTTATAGTCGATGCGATCGTTGTTGTTGGTGCCATTAATTACAGTCATGACGCTATTTCCTGCGGACTGGATCGGATCAGACAGACGTCAACCGTAGCTATGATCTCAGTCTCCGCTTATATAAGGAACTTAATCGCCAAATCTATACTTAATTCGATCAATTTTTTCCGCAGCCTCTCGGCTGCGGCTGCGGATAAACCTGCGTGGAGAAGCGCGTGCATGTGAGCCAAGTCCACCTGGCCCCGCATCAGCCCTTCATATTCCATTCGACTCATCTGTCCGGATTTGTACTGATATGTCCACTGTGGTATTTCGATTGCAGTCCTTTTAAGAAAATCTTTAGCATCATTCGCTGCTTGTGTTCTAAGTGCGCCTGCTTCGTTTCCCGCAGCTTGGATAAACGCTTGTTCGAGTGCTTCGGCGAATTTGGCCATACTCATTGCGTCTTCTCCTGTGCGGCGGCCTTGTTTTCGGCAGAGATTGGGCATGCTGTCTGTTTTTGTTTATTGGCCTCCAATCATATAATGGTATCAAATGCGTCATCAAGTTGTTGTTTCTTGTTGAGTCGATAGGCGGACGATGTCGTGCCCTGAGCTCTCCACGTCCTAGCAAATTCGCCGAAAAGATTACCAGAAGGATTTCGTAATTTATCCCACATCGATGTTGAAATTTTATTCTCAGAAACACCGGCAGAAAATTCGTATGCGCTGTTTATCTTTAGTGCGGTGCTATCGACATCCCTTTGCTTTGATTTGAAATTATTCCCGGATGACAGCACCAGCGCGCCAGTTTCAGCTTTGATTGATGTTGTTTTCTTATAAGCCTCGAGACTGTAGTCCGGGCTTAGCTGAGCGCAGCCAGTAAGTGTGGTAGCTGTGAATAAGACGATTATAGGTTTGTCGTTCACGAAGCCCCCCGCAAATTTCCACTTCTGAATTGGGTATAAGAGCACGCACAGGGGAGATCGCGAGTTAGGAGTAATCCCTACTCTCCGCACCACTCGGGCCGATCCGCCTTCCGCAACTTCGGCCGCGGCCGAGCGTGCCCTTCGCGCACAAGCTCCGCGCCGACGTCCTTCCCCTCCGAATTTCCGCGACGCTCGATGGTGAAGTCGTTCGGCGCCATGATCGCGATCAGCCGCTCGCGGGCCGCCTGGGCGCGGAACAGCTCGAGCGGGCACTTCGCGCGATGCATCTCCGGGGCGTCGATCGGGCCATCCTCGGACGTCAGCCGGATGCGCTCTCCGTCGACGTCGATCGTTTCGCCGTCGACGACGCGCAGATCAGCCGACCATGCCGGCGACGGCAGCGAATTCATCAAGAAACAGTGCGAGAATGGCAGAAACGGCTGTGCCGGCTTTCAGGCGTCCGATATACGCGCGCTGTTCCGCCATGTTCGAGGTATCTCAAGCCGAGAGCCTCTAAATGGCGTCGGCTGGGGCAGGAGGATTTTAACCCATAAGATTGCTTTGCCAAGAAGACTTAGAAGACCAGCGGTCATCTAGACGTAAGACATGCGGAACTGTTACGGGGACTGTTATCGGGTTGTCCTTGAGAGCGACGCATGAGCCCCCGCGAGTGAGCGCACCTCGTTGCTGGCGACGAGGACCGCGCCCTGGAACCGGCGCCCTGCCGCGACGTGAAGGGGCTTCCGGTCGGCCTGATGCTGACCGGCCGCAGCTTCGACGACGTCACGGTGCTGCGCGCGGCGATCGCTTATCTCTCCGCCGCCTGACGGCCGTCGCGACGCCGCCCTGTCGGACGGCGGCGTCGCGCGCTCGCTTCAAAGCTTCCTGAGAAACGTCGGCCAGCGCGGGTCGCAGATGATCGAGCGCGCGCGCATGTGCTTCCAGGCGCCGTATTTGTAGAAGTCGAAGTCGAGCGTGGAGATGCGGTTCTGCACCATCGCCCAGGTCGACCATTTGATGTCGGCCAGCGCCTTGTGCACCATCAGACGGGCGAAGGACGCTTCGTCGGCGCGGCCGAAATAGACCTCGAGCAGCTCGCGGTCGACGTCCTCGGTGAAGAACATCTCGCCGCTCCAGATCGCGATGTCGTAGATGCGGTCGTTGTTCGAGGCGTATTCGAAGTCGATCAGCATGATCGACGCGTCGGGCCCGATCAGGAAGTTGCCGGGCATCGGGTCGTTGAAGCAGGGCGTGAGGTCGAGCCCGGAGGCTTCAAGCGCCGCGCGCGCCATCCGGTATTGGCTCTGCAGCCAGACATGGTCGGCGGGAATCTCGGCGCCGAGCGTCCGCACCTGTTCGTCGTGCTCGTCGATCATGTCGAACACGGTCTTGGTGAGCGGCAGGAGAGGGGCAGAGTGCAGTCGGCGGTAGACCGACATGGCCTCCGCGCGCAGCGAAGGGTCGGCGAAATCGCGATGGGTGGACGGCCGCCGGCCTTCCACGAATTCGGCGATCTCCACGCCTTCGGCGTCGAGATAGTCGAAGGTGCGCGGCCCGAGACCGACGGTCTCCGCCCGGCGGCTGGCGGCGCGCGCGGCGTTGCGGTCGATGAACATCTCGGTTCCCCGGCCGGGGATCTTCACGAAATAAGCCATGGGATCGCCTTCGATCTCCACGCGCCAGTTCATGTTGCTGATGCCGCCGAACACCGGGCGGTATCGGACCCCGCGTCCGCGCCATGGCGCGACGGCGCCGAGCGCCGCCTCGATCAGCCGCTCCGACTCGGTCGCGGCGCTTCCCAGGCTTTTCATCGGCGCGGACTCCTAGAGCGACCGGAGGGTTTCTTCGAAGCCGGGCCGGCCGACCAGCATCCGGCACCGGAGGAAACGCCAGCCGGCGTATTTGCGGAATTCGAGCGAGGCGTGGGGCGACAGCCGGTCGAGCAGCAGGCTGCGCAGCCCCCAGTAGAAATCGTCCGCAGCAGCGTAGGCGCGGCAGCGGGCGAGCGAGGCCGGGCGGCTCGCGCCCTCGTAGATTTCGAGCGCCCGGGCCATCTCGCTGTCGAACTGGAAAGCCTCGTTCAGCAGCGCCCCGATCTGATGGTAGGGGTCGCTGTTGGCGGCCATGTCGAAGTCGACGAGGCGCAGGCCGCCGTCCGGGCCGAGCATGAGGTTCGAGGCGTGCGGATCGTTGTGCGCCGGGCGCAGGTCGACGCCGGCGGCGACGATCGCTTCGCCGATGGCGTCGGTCCAGCGCTTCAGCCACCACGCGTCCGGCGGCAGCGTGTCGGCGTCGCTTCCGAGCAGCCGCCACATCGTCTCGACGCCGTCGAACACGCTCCAGCTCCGCGACAGCGCAGGGCCGTCTGCGAAAACGCCGTAGGCGTCCAGCACGCCCGCAAGGCGGTCGTCCCGCCGCAGGTCGTCCATCCGCGCGGGGCGCCAGTCCGCCCCGAGGTCCTCGAACAGGATCGCGCCCTCCTCCTCGAAGAGAGCGAGCGGCGCCGGCGCGAGGCCACGGGCGGCTGCGGCCCCCGCGGCCTCGAAGCTCGCGGAGAGGTCGATGAGATCGCGGATCGCCGGCTCGGTCACCTTGAGGAAGCCTCCGGGCTCCCCGGCGACGACGAGCCGGAAGGTCGTGGACTCGACAGCGTGATAGGACGGCGAGGCGACGCCCGGCGCGGCGAGCTCGACGTCGACGGACCGTCCCGCCAGCCCCGGCGCTCTCGCAAGGATCCGCGCCAGCGCGTCCGATCCGGCGGGATCGCTCATGGGGTCTTGTCCGCCTTTATGACGGCCGCGCCGCCGGTCGCGAGCTCGTGCAGCATGTCGGCGACGATCTGGACGCCGAAGGCCTGGTCCTCGGGCTTGGTGAACTCGGTGGGGTGGTGGATGACGCCGCCGACGCTCGGAACGGCGAGGACGACGGCGGGACACACCGCGGCGAGCGCGACCGCGTCATGGCCGCCGATCGTGTCGAGCAGCGGCATGTCTTCGCCGCGCCTGGCCGAGACCTCGCCCGCGAGCCGGACGAGGCCCGCGTCCATGGCGCCCGCGGCGCGATAGTCGACCGAGCGGACCTCGGAGCCGACCTTCGCGAAGTCGGCGGCCTCGGCGATCATCGCTTTGAGCTTCTCCTCCGCCTCGCGCAAAATCTCCGGCGAGCCCGAGCGGAGCTCGATGAACAGCACCGCTTCGCCCGGCACTGTGTTGGGCGAGTTCGGGAACACTTCGAGCCGCCCCACCGATGTGTGGAGGTCAAGGCCGTAATCGCCCGCGAGCCGCTTGAGGCCGGTGATCACGAAGCCCGCGGCGAGCAGCGCGTCCTGGCGCTCCGCCATCGGCGTCGGGCCGGTGTGGGCCTGCCGTCCGATGAACGCGAGGCGATATTTGGTGGCGCCCCAGAAGCGCGAGAAGGCCCCGATGCGCTTCTTGGAGTTCTCCAGGGAGGGCGCGCCTTCGATGTGGAGCTCGATGAGCGCGGCCGGAACGGGGACCTTGTCGTCGCCGGCGTAGCCGATAGAGCGGAGCGCCTCGCCGACCGAGACGCCGGCGCCGTCGCGGCGCTCGAGCGCCCAGTCGAGCGCGGCGGCGCCGGTGAAGACGCTGCTGCCGAGCAGGCTCGGCTGGAAGCGCGCGCCCTCCTCGTTGGTCCAGTTCACGATGGCGAAATTGCAGGCCGAGGAGGCGCCTTCGCGCTTCAGGCCTTCGGCGACCGCGCGGACCGCCTCGCAGGCGGCGACGACGCCGAGCGCGCCGTCGAAGCGCCCGCCGTTCGGCTGGCTGTCGATATGCGATCCGACCATGACGGTCGGGGCGTTGTGTCCGGCGAGATCGAGAAGGCCGAACTGGTTGCCGATGGCGTCGACCTTCTGCGTGAAGCCGTTGTCTTTGAACCACGCCCCGAGCCAGTCGCGCGCCTTGCGGTCCTCCTCGGAAAGCGAGAGCCGCGTCATGGACCCATCGGCGCCGCCGCCGAAGGCGGAGACGGCCTCCATCATGGCTTGCAGCCGCTGCGGATCGATCGCCGCCGGAGACGGGGCTGTCGACGAAATGTCAGGCATGGATGAGGTCAACTTTCGTTTTCTGAAACAGTTCTGCGAATTCGGTGCTGAGCGGGCCGTCGGTGACGAGCGCTCCGATGTCGCCGAGCGCGAAGGTTCTAACCGTGCCGAGCCGGCCGAACTTGCTCGAATCCGCCAGCATGACGGACCGCCGCGACTGCTTGAGCGCCGCCCGGCGGAGCAGCGCCTCGTCCTGGCCGCGATCCATGAAGCCATGCTCGGCGTGGACGGTGCCGATGCTGACGACGGCCATGTCGTAGAAATGCTCGCTGATGGCCGCCAGCGTCTGGTGGCCGAACAGGGCCTTGTAGGTCGGCTTCATCTCGCCGCCGAGCACGACCACGTCCGCCTCCGGGTCGGTGCAGAGCAGAGCCGCGATGTCGATCGAATTGGTGTGGATCGCGACCCGCCGCCCGAGAAGGTGACGGGCGAAGGCAAGCGTCGTCGTTCCGGTGTCGATGAAGATCTTCATGCCGTCTTTGACGAGCGGCCGGGCCGCCAGAGCGATCCGGCCCTTCTCGCGCGCATTCACGCGCGTGCGTTCGTTGAAGGGCCGGTCGCCCTCCTTCCGGTCGACAACCGCGCCGCCGTAGACGCGCCGCGCGTGGCCGCTCCCCTCAAGATCCTTCAGGTCCCGGCGGATCGTTTCGGCGCTGACCCGCAGGATCGCGGCCGTCGCCTTCACGTCGACGCGCCCGTGCCGCAGCAACTCATCGAGAATGAGCTGTTGCCGCTGCTCCGTGATGCCCATGACCGTTCTCCCGCGCGCGACTCGGTCCGGCGGGCCCCCTCGGCGCGACGAAGGCTCGTTGGCACGGGACCGCTCCAGCGGCAATTCCAAAGCCGGCCGCGTCACGTTCCGGTGCTCCGGCTCGCCCGCTCGGCGGCGATCGCCGAAGGCGACGAGACGAGATGGCAGGACGACAAGTCCGTCCGTCCGCGGGCCGTCAGCAGCGGATTTTCACGCACGCAGCGGTCGAAGGCCTGCGGGCAGCGGCTGCGGAAGGAGCACCCGGTCGGGAGATCGATCGGGCTCGGCGGCTCGCCCTCCAGCAGGCAGTCCTCGGGCCGGTAGCGGCGCTCCTCGAGCGTCGGCATCGCCGACAGCAGGGCCTTGGTGTAGGGATGGCCCGGATCGAAGAACAGCCGATCGTTGTCCGCGAGCTCCACCACCTCGCCGAGATACATCACCGCGATCCGGTTGCAGGCCTTCCGCACCATGGCGAGGTCGTGGGAGATGAAGATGTAGGTGAGCGAATGCTCGCGCTGCAGCTTCTCGAACAGCGCCAGCAGCTTGAACTGCTCGGTCTGGTCGAGCGCCGAGAGCGTCTCGTCCATCAGCAGGATCTCGGGATCGAGCACCATGGCGCGGGCGACGTTGACGCGCTGCCGCTGGCCGGCGGACAAGCCCGTGGGCAGCTCCTCGTAAAGCGCGTCCGGCAGGCCGACGTCGTTCATCACGGCGCGGACCTTCTCGCGGATGCGGCCGGCGTCGCGCCAGCCGTGGACGCGCAGCGGAATCTCCAGCATGCGGCCGATCGCGGTGCGCGGCGGCAGCGAGTCGAACGGATCCTGCAGAACGAGCTGGAGCTTCCGGCGGAACGCCAGAAGCCCCGCGCCCGACAGTTTCGAGATGTCCTGGCCCTCGCAGAGCACTTCGCCGCCGGCCGGCCGCTCCAGGCGGCTGAGCAGCCGCATCAGCGTCGATTTTCCGCAGCCGGACTCGCCGACCACGGCGAAGCTGTCGCCCTTGAAGACGTCGAAGGTGACGCGTCTGACGGCCCTCAGCTCGCTCGCGCCGGCGAAGGCGCCGCGCTTCCTGACCCTGTAGGTCTGCGACACGTCGTTGAGGCTCACGACGGCGCTGCGCTCGGCGTTGGAGCCGCGCGGGACAGCGGGCGCCTCTCGCCAGATCGCGGGAACCTGCGATACCAGCTCGCGGGTGTAGGGGTGGCGCGGCGAGGCGATCAGCGCTTCGGTCGGCTGCTCCTCGACGAGGCGGCCGTCGTCGATAACCAGGATGCGGCTCGCCGCCTCCCGCGCCACCGGCAGCGACGATGACACGAAGAGCACGGCGGTCTCGAAGCGCTCCGTCAGCTCGCGCATCAGACGGATCACCTGCGCCGCGACGGTGACGTCGAGAGGCTGGGTGACGTTGTCGGCGACCAGCAGCGTCGGGTTCGACACCATCGCGTCGACGATCAGCGCGCGCTGCATCATGCCTCCCGAGAACTGGGAGGGGTAATCGTGGAAGCGCGCCTTGGCGGAGGGGATGCGGACCGCCTCCAGCAGTTCGACGACGCGCCGGGCGGCCTCCGCCCCGCCGATCTCGGGCGCGACGGCCCGGATCTTCTCGACGATCTGCCGGCCGACGGGGAGCGTCGGGTCGAGCGCGCCCATCGGGTTCGCGCCGACATAGGCGACGTCGCGGCGCAGCCGCCGCATCTCTCCGGGCGCCATCGCCAGGATGTCGCGGTCGCGGAACCTCACCTCGCCGCCACGAATCGCGAGCGGGGCCTCGATCCAGTTGACCACCGCCTTCGACAGGACGGTCTTGCCCGAGCCCGACGCGCCCACCACCCCGACGATCTCGCGGGGGCGCATGTCGAACGAAATGTCCTTGAGGATCGGCCGTTCGCGCCCGGCGAGCGCAAGGTCGACCGAGAGGTTGCGGACGGAGAGCACGGCGGCGGCCATCACACGCCTCCGTAGATCGTGTTGCGGGCGCGTTCGAAGGCGGCGCCGATCAGATTGATGCTGGTCAGCGTCAGGCACAGAAAGACGCCGGGCATGGTGGCGATCCACCAGGCGTTGAGAAGATATTTGCGGCCGTCGGCGATGATGTTGCCGAAGGTCGGCGTTGGAGGCTGGACGCCGAGCCCGAGGAAGCCAAGCGTCGACTCGAAGATCATCATCCGCGCCACGTCGAGTATCGAAGTCAGCAGGATCGGCGGCGCGAGCAACGGGATGAGCAGCGTCAGGATGATGCGGGCGTGCGTCGCGCCCGAGACCTGCGCGGCGCGGACATATTCGCGCCCCCGCTCCGCCATGACCACCGAGCGCATCACGCGAGCGTAGACCGGCCAGTTCGACAGGCCGAGGACCAGGATGATGGCCGGTATCGTTGGCCGCGAGACGCCGAGCACGGCGATCGCGAGGATGATCATCGGGATCGAAAGCTGGGCGTCGGTGACGCGCATCGCCAGCGTGTCGACGCGTCCGCCGAAATAGCCGGCGACGGCGCCGAGAACGCAGCCGATGAGCAGCGTCACCGCCACCGACGCGACGCCGATCAGGAAGGAGTAGCGCAGGCCGACGACACTGCGCACCAGCATGTCCCGCCCGATCTGGTCGGTGCCGAGCGGATGGGCCCAGCTCCATTTGTCGCCCATGAAGAGCGGCGGAAGCAGGCGGGCGCGCACGTCCATCTTGGTGGGATCGATGCCGCTCAGCTCTGGATAGACCGCGGCGGCGAGCAGCAGGATCGCGAAGAGGGCCAGTCCGATTCGGAACTCGGTCGAACGCGCGGCCCGGCCGAGGATGCGGCGCGCGATCGACCGCGAGCTCGCCGCGGGCGAGGGTATCGGAAGCGCGGTGAAGGCGGGGTCGATCGCGCTCATCAGTATTCGAGCCTCGGATCGATGGAGGTCGCCGCGAGGTCGACCAGGATGTTGATCAGCACGAAAATCGCGCTGGTGACGATTGCGATGCCCTGGATCAGCGGGAAGTCGCGCTGCAGCACGGCGTTGATCGTCAGCAGGCCGAGGCCGGGATAGTCGAAAATGTATTCGACGATGATCACTCCGCCGAGCAGGCTCGAGAACTGCACCCCGAGCACGTTCAGCAGCGGGACGGAGGCGTTGCGCAGCGCGTGGTTGAGGACGATGCGCGGGAGGGTCAGCCCGCGCACATGGCCTATCGCGACGTAGGACTGTCCCATCTGGGCCGCGACCGCGCTCGACAGCGTCCGGATCAGCACGGGCGAGAGCTCGACCGCCAGCACGATGGCCGGGAGGATCGTGTAGGAATAGCCGGCGTAGCCGATTGCCGGCAGCCAGCCGAGCTTCACCGACAGGAGCAGGGCGAGCACGATGCCGAGCCAGAAGTTCGGCAGCGAGATGAACACCGACGAGACATAAAAGGCGAGCTTGTCGATCCAGCCGCCGGGATTGAGCCCTGCGGCCACGCCGAGCGCGGTCGAGAAAACGAGCGCGATGGCGAGCGCCGTGGCGGCGAGCTGCAGCGTCATCGGCAGCGTTTCGAGGATCAGGTCGAGCACCTCGGCGCGCTCGCCGCGCGTCGCGTCGTTGAAGCTCGCGCCGCCGGTCGCCGCGCCGTTAGCGGGGCGCACGAAGGACTGGCCGAGGTCGCCCTGGACGACCTTGCCCATGTAGCGGCCGAACTGCACGACGATGGGGTCGCGCAGGCCCATCTTGGTCGCGATCTCCTCGATCAACGCCTCCGGCGCCATGCCGCCCGCCATCAGCCGCACGGGATCGCCCGGAACCACGCGCAGCAGCGTGAAGATCAGCAGCGAGACCAGGAAGATGATGACCGCGCCTTGCGCCAGCCGGCGGATCAGAAAACTCAGGACGAACATGGGACTCCGGACTCCGTCGCGGCCGTTCGGGGCCCCAAGCATCAGGCGGGCTTGGAGGCGTCGATCGAGCCGTCGGGATAGATGTAGAGGCCTGTCAGATCCTTCTGCATCGCGTGGATCATCACCGAGGTGAAGAGCGACAGCGCCGGGACCTTGGAGGCGAGCAGCGGCATGGTCTCGGTCTGAAGGATCGTCTTGCGCTCCTCCAGCGTCGCGGCGTTGCGCTCCTTGTCGAGGCTCGCGTCGATCTCCGCGTCCTCGACGCCGCAGATGCGGTGCGAGGACGAGTGGAAATGGGTGCGGAGAATGAGGTCAGGCTCTGGCGAGCCGGTCGACCAGCCGCAGTCGACCATGTGGCCGGGGCCGCCGCCGGGACGATGGTAGAGTTGCTCGTTCCACGCCGCGGGCTCGAGCACGGTGAGGCTGACCTTGAAGCCCTGGTCGTTGAGCATCGAGGTGATGACCTCGCCGTATTCCTTGGTCTTCGGGTAGAAGCCGACCGAGGTGATGTATTCGAGCGGCGGCAACCCCGCGCCCTTCGGGAAGCCGGCCTCCGCCAGCATGGCCTGGCACTTGTCCGGGTCGAAGGCGGGATAGTTCTTGAGGTCGACATAGCCGAACTTGACTGGTGAGACGTAGTTCGCCGAGGCGTGACCGGCCGAGCCCAGCAGGTCGAGGATCAGCGACCGGTCGATGGCGTGGCATGCCGCCAGTCGAACCCGCGGGTCGTTGAACGGGGGCTTCGAGCAGCGGAACCAGAGATATTTGTTCTCGACCGAGACCACCTCGTTGGTGGTGAGCTTGGGATTGCCCTTGACGGTTTCCACCTGTTCGGGCTCGAGACGCTCCACGATCGAGGCCTGCCCGTTCATGAGCGAGAGCATCCGGGTCGTGGAGTCGCCGACGAAGTTGAAGCTGATGCCCGGGATCGCCGGCTTGCCGCGGAAGTAGCCGTCGAAAGCGGCGAGGATCGTGGCGTTGCCGCGCTGCTCGACGAATTTGAACGGGCCGGTGCCGTTCAGCCGCTGCGTGAGCGGCCCGCCGGGTCCTCCCGCGACGTCTTTGGCCGACATGATCGGCAGGAAGGACGCGAGGAAGATGAAGAGATGGGCGGGATAGCCTCCCTTCGAGGTGTCGACGATCACCGTGTAGTCGTCCGGCATCTCGATGGTCAGCGTCTCGCTCGGGCCGGGATACCACTGCGCCGGGCGGTCGGGCTTGGAGCCATATTCGAAGGTCGCCTTGACGTCCTCCGCCTTGAACGGCTTGCCGTCGTGGAAGACGATGTCGTTCCTGAGCTTGATCTGCAGGCGATGGGGATCGAGCAGCTTGATGTCGGTGGCGAGCTCGTAGACGACGGCGCCCGGATCCTCGAGCTTCATCGGGGTCCGCGTCAGGAAGCCCATGACGTAGCCCTCGATGTTCTTCTGCGAGAGCGTCGTGTGGGCGGTTGGATCCCAGTTGCCGGTGATGTTCTCGGCGGACAGGAAGACCATTTCCTTGCCGCTCTGGGCGTAGGCGGAAGAGATGAGGAAGTCCGGATTGATCTGGACGAACCCCGCGCCGGCGACGGCGGCTCCGCCAAGAAGGATGCGGCGGCGATCGATCATGTCAGCCATTGTCGTCCCCTAGAAAACCACACAACGTTCAAAGTGGTTAAAAACCACAGCAAGCCCCGTGCCACGTCGTGCGGCCCAAACAGGACGCTGAGGGTGAGCGCCGAAGCGCGCTGCGAGCGGCCGGTCGTATGCTCAGCCCATAGGCAGCGGCGGCCGAATGCAGTGCACGGGGAGTGCCGCTTCAGTGGGGGCTCAAGTTACGGCTAGACATGCCCCCTTCAGCCACTTCTCCAAGTAATGCTTCTTGATCCGCTCGATCTCTTCGGGCGTTCGAAGGAGCAGCGAGACCACGAAGCGTGCCGCGGCATGACGCAGCGGGATCGGAATGCCTGGAGCGTGAGGATCTCTCAGGATGTCCAAGGCTTTCGCCGCTTGATCGTCGAGCAAGGACATGAAGGCGGTTTCGAGGAGGGCGCGCTTCCCCTCGGGGAGCCCCATCGCTGAATACAGATGCTTGCCGTAGCCAGTCGCCGCCGGAAACACGAAGCGGCCTTTCACCTCGCTCTGGGGGCATCGACATTATCGTGGTCTACAAGGTCGATCGCCTGACGCGCTCACTGGCCGACTTCGCCAAGCTTGTTGAGCTGTTCGACGCCAGTGGCGTCTCATTTGTGTCGGTCACGCAGTCGTTCAACACGACGACCAGCATAGGCCGGCTGACGCTCAACATGTTGCTGTCCTTCGCCCAGTTCGAGCGGGAGGTCACCGGCGAGCGCATCCGAGACAAGATCGCGGCGTCGAAGAAGCGCGGCATCTGGGTCGGCGGGGTCGTGCCGCTTGGCTATCGGGTCGAATCGAAAAAGCTGCTTGTCGACGAGACCGAAGCCGCCATCGTCCAGCTGATCTTTGAGCGCTACCTTGCGCTTGGATCGCTGTCGGCGGTGCAGAAGGAGCTTCGGGAGAAAGGCGTCGTCACCCGCAGTCGAGTGCTGGCCTCCGGCAGAACGATCGGCGGTGTTCCGCTGACCAACGGGCCGCTGGCGCATCTGTTGGCGAACCGGGTCTATCTCGGCGAGATCAACCATAAGAGCCAGAGCTATCCGGCAGAGCATCCTGCGATCGTCCCGGCGGAGCTATTCGCCGCCGTCGCTGCCAAACTCGTCGAGAATCGCAATGGAGCGAAGATGCAGCGCTCAACCTCGGGCGCGCTGCTGTTCCGCCGGCTGTTCGACGATCGCGGAAACCCGATGACGCCGAGCGTCACCAACAAGAAAGGCGTCCGCTATCGCTACTACGTCTCGTGCGTGCTGGTGCAGGGCAGGGGAGCCGACGCCGAATCGGTGAAGCGCATCTCGGCGTCCGCGATCGAAAACGTCGTCATCGCAGCGCTCCGTTCGAGATCAGAGTCCGATGATGACGATCGCACGCTCGTCGACGAACATCTGAGCCGCACCGTCCTGTCTAAGAACGTCATCGAGCTCCGACTCGCCGATGGCGACGTGATTCGCGTCGCCTCGCCTGTTCGATCGAGTGGAAGAGGGAGCATGGGCCTAACGGAGGCATCCACTCTCCCGATGAAGGCCGAGGCGCGCGCGGTCCTATTGAGGTGCATCGCTCTTGGCCGGCGGTGCGTGGCGGGGCTCGAGCGCGGGCGAACCGTCGATCTTGATCAGCTTGCCGAGCGGCATGGCTGCAGCCGACGTCACATCGAGCAGATGATCGACTATGCCTTCCTCGCGCCTGGCCTGGTGAAGGCCATCGCTGATGGTCGTCTCCCGCGCGGCGTCACCGCGAAGGCGCTCGCCGACGCGCTCTCGGATGGCGCGGCGAGGTGCATCGCTTGCGCCGCACGACATTGCTCTTGGAGTGCGGAGACGGGCGGCGCTGGCGCGATTTATTGAGCCTGAGACCGCCTACCAGAGACAGCGCGCGGGGCTCACCCGTCAGCTAAATCCCGGTAAAGGCCGCACAATCCGTGCGGCCTCAAAAAATCCCAAGTTCTAAGAAACTGCTTGGTGGAGCCAGGCGGAATCGAACCGCCGACCTCTTGAATGCCATTCAAGCGCTCTCCCAACTGAGCTATGGCCCCACCGGGGTGCGGTCAGGCGGCGGCGTTGGGATCGCCACCGGACCGGACGTTTCGCCTTTTTCGCCAAGGCGCCTGCCGGGACGCTTCCCGGTCAGGACATGAGCCGCAGCCTACAGGCCGCGGCGCATCTCAAAATCACGTTTCGTGACGGGGTTCAAGTCTCGTCGTCTTTCTCGCGATCGCCGATGATGTCCGTCATGTCGTCGTCGGAATCTTCGTCCGGCTCGAGGAAGGTCTCGTCGGCGTCGTCGTCCGCGGCGTCGATCTCGACGTCCTCGTCGTCGTCGGACGTCACCACCTTCTCCTTCGGCGCAGCTTCCTCGTCCGCGTCCTCGAGCGAGATCGCGTCGATGTCGTCGTCGGCCTCGACCTTATCGACGACGTCCTCGTCCTCGATCGGACGGGCCTTGGCGCGAGCCGCGTCCGCCTTGGCGGCGCGGGCCATAGCAGCGCTCGACACGAGCGCGGTCGCAACGAACAGCGTGCCGCACTTCGGGCACGTGATCGGATCGCGCATCAGGTCGTAATATTTTGCGCCGCAGGACTGGCAGGTCCGTTTGGAGCCGAGTTCGGGCTTGGCCAAATCGATCGTTTCCGCGTGCTGTCTGAGAGCGAGGCGGTGGATTGACGTGACGGGACCGGGCTGTCAAGAGCGAAAGCGCCCGTTCAAGGGCCCTCGCGCCGTCAGTCGGAACGCAGCCTCACACTCGTGTCTTCCTTGTCCGCAGCCTCGATCGCGCACTCCAGCCGTTCAGCCTCGCTCGCCGGCCGCGTCCGCGCGCCCGGCGACAAGTCGATTTCGCACCGTTCGCTCATTCTCGGTCTCCTGTCCGTTGGTGAGACCCGGATCGACGGGCTGCTCGAGGGCGAGGACGTGCTCGCCACCGCCCGGGCCTGCCGAGAGCTCGGCGCGGAGGTCGATCGGGTGGGCGAGGGCGAGTGGAGGGTGCGCGGCGTCGGCGTCGGCGGCCTGAAATCCCCGGGCAAGGCGCTCGACTTCGGGAACGCCGGCACCGGCTCGCGTCTGATGATGGGCGTCGTCGCAGGCCATCCGATCGAGGCGACGTTCGACGGCGACGCCTCGCTCCGCTCACGGCCGATGCGGCGCATTCTGGACCCGCTCGAACAGATGGGCGCGACGGTGGTCTTCTCCGCCGAAGGCGGCCGGCTGCCCTTGCGTTTGAAAGGCGCGGACCGTCCGCTGCCGATCGTCTACGAATCTCCCGTGCCGTCCGCGCAGGTGAAGTCGGCCGTTCTGTTCGCGGGGTTGAACGCCCCCGGCGAAACCACTGTCATCGAGCGCGAGGCGACGCGCGACCACACCGAGCGGATGCTGCGCGCCTTCGGGGCCCAGGTCACCGTCGAGCGGCGCGGCCCTCACGGGCGACTGATCCGCCTCGTGGGCCAGCCAGAGCTTACGCCTGCCGCTATTTCCGTCCCGGCGGACCCGTCTTCCGCCGCCTTCCCGCTGGTGGCGGCCCTGATCGTGCCGGGGTCGGAGGTCGCGCTCGACGGCGTCATGACCAATCCGCTCCGCACAGGGCTCCTGACGACGCTGCAGGAGATGGGCGCGGACATCGCACTGACGAATGTTCGCGAAGAGGGCGGCGAGGAGGTCTGCGATCTCGTTGTCCGCGCCGGGTCGCTGACGGGCGTCGACGTCCCGCCGGAGCGCGCTCCGACGATGATCGACGAGTATCCGATCCTTGCGATCGCGGCGTCCTTCGCGGTCGGCGAGACGCGGATGCGAGGCCTGCACGAACTCCGCGTGAAGGAGAGCGACCGCCTGGCGGCGGTCCATGCAGGCCTTCTCGGAAACGGCGTCGAGGCGCGGATCGAGGGCGACGACCTGATCGTCGTAGGCTGCGGCGCCGTGCCCGGCGGTGGAGCGCCAGTGACGACGCATCTCGATCACCGCATCGCCATGAGCTTCCTCGTGATGGGACTGGCCTCCGAGCGGCCGGTCGCCGTCGATGACAGCGCGACGATCGCCACGAGTTTTCCGTCCTTCGTGCCGCTGATGAGGAGCCTCGGCGCCTTGATCGACTTCGGGGAAGAATAAGTGATCGTGGCGATCGATGGGCCGGCCGCGTCCGGCAAAGGCACGCTCGCGCGCCGAATCGCCGCCCATTACGGGCTCCGTCATCTCGATTCGGGCGTGCTTTACCGTGCGGTCGCTCTGAGGATGATCGCGCAGGGGCAAGATCTCGCCGACGCGGAGGCGGCGGCCCGGGCCGCCCGCGATATCGATCCGGCGGATCTCGAAGATCCCGCATTGCGCAGCCGCCGCACGGGGGAGGGGGCCTCGATCGTCTCCGCCGTTCCGGCCGTGCGCGCCGCGTTGCTCGATTTTCAGCGCCGCTTCGCAGCCGAGCCGCCGGGCGCAGTGATCGACGGGCGCGATATCGGCACGGTCATCTGTCCCGACGCCGAGGTGAAGCTGTTCGTGATCGCGTCCGCCGAGGAGCGGGCCCGCAGGCGCGCGCTCGAACTGACGAACCGGGGGGAGCCGGTGGACGAAGCCGCGATCCTCGCCGACATCAAGGCGCGCGACGACCGAGACATGAACCGGCTGACGGCTCCCCTTAAGCCGGCGGATGACGCGGTGCTCGTCGACACCACGACGCTCGACGCCGAGACCGCCTTCCTCGCCGCCGTGGCCGTGATCGAAGCTCGGCTCACGGCCGGCCGGACCGCCGCGTCGGGCTAAACGCGTTGCGTCGCGATCGCTGATCTGCTAACGAGCGCGCCATCTGGACGGTCTTCGGGCGCGGTTCAGGAGACCGACAGGCCGGGGCGCGCCTCGCCGTGCGCCTTTTTGGCGTTCCGGCTTTCCGCCGTCACCCTTTGTCGACCTCCAGGACGCTCCAAAGGTCTCCGGACGGTTCTTCCCGGTCGCTGCGTCGTCGAGCGCCGGCCTGTTTCGCTCCCGGGCGAAGCGGTCCATCCGACGCTGTCGGCCATGTGAAGAACGCCCTTTAACGCCAACGCCGGCGCCTGAGCCCGAAGACGGGCAGGAGACTTCATGAACGCCACTGCCGTAGCCGCTGCTCCCTCGCGCGACGATTTCGCCGCGATGCTGGAAGAGTCCTTTGACAAGCACGACGTCGCCGAAGGCTCCGTCGTCAAGGGCACAGTCACCGCGATCGAAAAGGACATGGCCGTCATCGACGTCGGCCTGAAGACCGAGGGCCGCGTCGCGGTCAAGGAGTTCAGCGGCCAGGGCCGCGACGCCCCCCTCAAGGTGGGCGACGTCGTCGAGGTTTATCTGGAGCGCGTCGAGAATGCGCTCGGCGAAGCCGTGCTGTCGCGCGACAAGGCGCGCCGCGAAGAGAGCTGGGTCAAGCTCGAGGTCGCCTTCAACGAGAACCAGAAGGTCGAAGGCGTCATCTTCAACCAGGTCAAGGGCGGCTTCACCGTCGACCTCGAGGGCGCGACCGCCTTCCTGCCGCGCAGCCAGGTCGACATCCGCCCGGTGCGCGACGTCGGCCCGCTCATGGGCACGCCGCAGCCGTTCCAGATCCTCAAGATGGATCGCCGGCGCGGCAACATCGTCGTCTCGCGCCGCACCGTGCTTGAAGAGTCCCGCGCCGAGATGCGCCAGGAGCTGGTCCAGAACCTCGAAGAGGGCCAGGTCATCGAGGGCGTCGTCAAGAACATCACCGACTACGGCGCGTTCGTGGATCTCGGCGGCATCGACGGCCTGCTGCACGTCACCGACATCGCCTGGCGCCGTGTGAACCACCCGACCGAGCTGCTCCAGATCGGGCAGCAGGTGAAGGTGAAGATCATCAAGATCAACCACGAGACGCACCGCATCTCGCTGGGCATGAAGCAGCTGCTCGACGATCCGTGGCAGGGCATCGAGGCGAAGTACCCCGCCGGCGCCCGGTTCACCGGCCGCGTCACCAACATCACCGACTACGGCGCCTTCGTGGAGCTGGAGCCGGGCATCGAAGGCCTGATCCACGTCTCCGAGATGTCGTGGACCAAGAAGAACGTCCACCCCGGCAAGATCGTCGCCACCTCCCAGGAGGTCGAGGTGATGGTGCTCGAGGTCGACCCGGTGAAGCGCCGCATCTCGCTCGGCCTCAAGCAGACCATGCAGAACCCCTGGGAGGCTTTCATCGAGAGCCACCCGGTCGGCTCCGAGGTCGAGGGCGAAGTCAAGAACAAGACCGAATTCGGTCTGTTCCTCGGTCTCGACGGCGATGTCGACGGCATGGTCCACCTCTCCGACCTCGACTGGAACCGTCCGGGCGAAATGGTCATCGAGGAGTTCAAGAAGGGCGACATGGTGCGCGCCCAAGTTCTCGACGTCGACGTCGAGAAGGAGCGCATCTCGCTCGGCGTGAAGCAGCTCGGCGGCGATCCGTTCGTCGAGACCTCGGGCGAAATGCGCAAGGGCTCGGTCGTCACCTGCGAGGTGATCGAGGTCAAGGAAGGCGGTCTCGACGTCAAGATCGTCGACACCGACGTGGTCGCCTTCATCCGCCGCGCCGATCTCGCGCGCGACCGCGCCGACCAGCGCCCCGAGCGTTTCTCGGTCGGTCAGAAGCTCGACGCGCGCATCACGCAGTTCGACAAGAAGGCTCACAAGGTCGCCCTGTCGATCAAGGCGCTCGAGATCGCCGAGGAGAAGGAGGCCGTCGCGACTTACGGCTCGTCCGACTCCGGCGCGTCGCTCGGCGACATCCTTGGAGCGGCGCTCAAGAAGCGCAACGAAGGCTCTGACGAGGACTGAGAAGACCAGGCGAACAGTCGCCCTCGACCCTTTCCGCGCTGAGGCGTGGGGAGGGGCGATGCGACGGACGCCGATCGAGACCGAAGGCCCGCGCGGGAGTTCCGCGCGGGCCTTCGTCGTGTTAGGCCATTCGCCCCGCTGCGGGCCGATCCGCGCCGGGTTCAGACGACCCGAACACGGACGACGGCCATGCCCCTAGACACCGACGCGATTCTCGACCGGCGGGCGTTGCGACGGCGGCTCGCCTTCTGGCGAATCGGAGCGATCGGGCTTGCGGCGGTCGCCGTGATCTTCGGCGCGCTCGCTGCGCGCGGGGGCGGGGAGAAAGCCGGGCCGCGCGGCGACCACATCGCCAAGATCGCGATATCCGGCGTCATTCTCGACGACGAGAAGCGCCAGAAGCTGTTCGCCGACCTTGCGAAGAGCGACGCGAAGGGCGTGCTTTTGATGATCGACAGCCCCGGCGGCGGCGTGACCGCGTCGGAGGAAATCTACGACGCGATCCGGCTGGTCGCGAAGGACCGCCCAGTCGCGGCGGTCGTCGGCTCGCTCGCGGCGTCCGGCGGCTATATCGCCGCGATCGCCTCCGACCACATCGTCGCGCACAAGACGTCGATCACCGGTTCCATCGGCGTGCTGGCGCAGTATCCCAATTTCACGGGCCTGCTGAAGAATGTCGGCGTCGAGGTCGAGAGCATCAAGTCGTCGCCGCTGAAGGCCTCGCCCAGCGGCCTTGAGCCGACGAGCCCCGAGGCCCGCAGGGCCATCGAGGCGCTGATTCTCGATAGCTACGCATGGTTCAAGGGTGTTGTGAAAGAGCGGCGCGGCCTCGATGACGCAGCGCTCGCCAACGTCTCCGACGGGCGCGTCTTCACCGGTCGGCAGGCGATCGATCTGAAGCTGATCGACGAGATCGGCGGTGAGAAGGAGGCGCTCGCCTGGCTCGGGACCAAAGGCGTCGACACTTCGTTGCCTGTGCGCGACTGGAAGCCGAAGTCCGGCTTCGGCGGTTTCGGCTTCGGCGCCCTCGCCGGGGCGCTGGCCGACGCCGCCGGTCTGCCCGGCGTCGCCGCCTCCCTTCGACGAAACGGCGAGAGCGGCGTCCTTGACGGTCTTCTCGCCATCTGGCAACCTTCTTAACAGATCCTAAGGTCTTCGAATACTTCGGCTCTTTGTAATGGCCGGTCCCGGATCGGAGGGGTCAGTGATCAAGTCAGAACTCGTCGCTCGCATCGCCGAGATGAATCCTCATCTTTACCAGCGCGATGTCGAGAACATCGTCAACGCTATCCTTGACGGCATCATCGATGCGCTCGCTCGCGGCGATCGGGTGGAGCTGCGCGGGTTTGGGGCGTTCTCGGTCAAGGCGCGCCCTGCTCGCGTCGGCCGGAACCCGCGGACAGGCGAGCACGTTCCGGTCGACGGCAAGGTCGTGCCGTTTTTCAAGACCGGCAAGGAGATGCGCGTGAGGCTGAACCGGGACGAGGCCGAGGGCGCCCGGGCATGACGCTGCGTCGTCTGCTCGGAGGGCTGATCGGGGTTCCGCTCGCGATCGTCATCGTGCTGTTCGCGGTGGCCAACCGTCAGGACGTGGTCGTCGGCTTCGATCCATTCGCGCCGGACGCGCCGGCGCTTTCCGTCACCCTGCCCCTGTTCGCCGTGATCCTGGTCTCGCTGATGGCCGGAGTGGTGGTCGGCGGCGTCGCGTCGTGGCTGCGCCAGGGGAAGTGGCGGAAGGAGGCCAAGCGGCGCCGCGTCGAAACCTCAAGGCTCGAGGCCGAAAAGGAAGCGGCGCGTCGCGAGGTCGCCAGCGCCCGCGTGGCGCTACCCGCTCCGCCGCGCCACGCGGCCTGAGCCGTTTTTCCAGACGATAAGAAAATGGTCCGGGTGGACCCATGCATGTTCGAGCGTAAGCCTATCCACGCAGCTTTTGGTCAAGACCAGAGGGCGGCGGGGCGGAGAGGCCACGACGGCGGTCCCCGCCTCAGGGCTGGCCTGCGAACGTGTTGCACTTCTTCGGGTCGCCGCCGTCGACGCCCGTGCGGAACCACTTGACGCGTTGCGCCGAAGAGCCGTGCGTGAAGCTGTCCGGCACCACTGCGCCGCCTGAACGCCGCTGCAGCGTGTCGTCGCCGATCTGCGTCGCAGCCCGAAGCGCGCTCTCGACGTCTCCCTGCTCGAGGATGTGGTATTTCTTGTCGGCCCAATTTGCCCAGACGCCGGCGAAACAGTCGGCCTGAAGCTCGATCCGCACTGAAATCGCGTTCGATGCCTCCTCGGAGCCCGCGCGCTCGCGGGCGGCGTTGGCTTTCTCCATGATGCCGAGCTGGTTCTGCACGTGGTGGCCGATCTCGTGCGCGATGACGTAGGCGCGGGCGAAGTCGCCAGGCGCCTTGAACTTGCGCGCGAGCTCGTCGAAGAACTCGGTGTCGAGATAGACGCGCTGGTCGGACGGGCAATAGAACGGGCCCATCGCCGATTGCGCGCGTCCGCAAGCGGAGCGCGTCACGCCGCTGAACAGCGTCAGGCGCGGCTTCTGATAGGTCGAACCGGACTGCTTGAAAATGTCGTCCCAGACATCCTCGGTCTGGGCGAGCACGGCGCGCACGAAATCCCCCTGCTTCTGCTCCTCAGGGCTCAGCTCGCGCTGTTTCTGACCGGGCTGGTCCTGCTGGCTGTAGCCGGATCCGCCCCCGCCCTGCACGGTCTCGAGTCCGGCGAGGATCAGCCGGGGGTCGACGCCAAGCGCCCACGAGATCAGGCCGACGACGATCAGCCCGCCGATGCCGACGCCGCCCCCGCCGCCCGGAAAGCGAAAGCCGCCCCCGCCGCCGCCCTCGTCGCGGACGTCATCGACATTGCTGCTCCGTCGAAAATCGTCCCAACGCATGGCGCTTCCCCCAACTCTGTCCGTCGTTTGCGGACATAGCGCATTTCCGAGAGCCGGAAACGGCAGATCGGTAATCCGAAGCGGCGCCTCGACCGAGACCCGCCGCTCGTTTTATAATCATTCTGAGAAGCGATGACGCGATCCGAAGCGTCGCGTGTCGCCGGAGGCGATTGATGCACCTCGACCCCGACATCCTCGCGCGGCTGCAATTCGCCTTCACCGTGTCGTTTCACATCGTGTTTCCGGCGTTCTCGATCGGCATTTCGGCCTATGTGGCGACGCTGCTGCTGCTCTGGCAGAAGACCGGCGCGGATCGATTCCACCGGCTGGCGCGGTTCTGGACCAAGATATTCGCCGTCTCCTTCGCGATGGGCGTCGTCTCAGGCATCGTGCTTAGCTACCAGTTCGGCACCAACTGGAGCCGGTTTTCGGAGGTCGTCGGCAACGTCATCGGTCCGCTGATCGGCTACGAGGTGCTCACCGCCTTCTTTCTCGAAGCCACCTTTCTCGGGATCATGCTGTTCGGCTGGGACCGGGTGCCGGCCTGGCTGCACGTGCTCTCGGCCTGCGTGGTGGCGTTCGGCACCGCGATCTCCGGTTTCTGGATTTTGTCGGCGAACAGCTGGATGCACACGCCGGCGGGCTTCGAGATGCGGGACGGGATCGCTTATCCCGTCGACTGGGTAGAGATCATCTTCAACCCGTCCTTCCCGTACCGCTTCGCGCATATGATGACAGCGGCCTATCTCACCACCGCCGTCGTCGTGCTCTCGGTCGGCTGCCGCTACCTGCTCGCGGGCCGATTCGGCGAGGACGCGCGCACGATGGTGCGCATGGCGGTCGGCATGATCGCGATCGTCGCCCCGCTGCAGGCCTTCATCGGAGACGAGCACGGACTGAACACGCTGGAGCACCAGCCGGCGAAGGTCGCCGCGATGGAGGGCCACTGGGACGGCTCGGCGCCCGTGGCGCTTTCGCTGTTCGCGATCCCGAACGCCAAGACCGAGCGCAATGACTACGAGATTTCGATTCCGCGGGTTTCCGGCCTGATCCTGACCCACCAGTGGGACGGTCGGATCAAGGGGCTGCTCGACTTCCCCAAGGAGGACCGGCCGCCGCTGATCGGCGTGTTCTTCGGCTTCCGGCTGATGGTCGCGATCGGCTTCCTGCTGATCGGGACAGGCCTCGCCGGCGCCTATCTCCTGTGGAGAGGCGAAATCTGGGATGCGCGCTGGTACCAGCGCGGCGCCTCCTATCTCTGGCCGCTCGGCTTCGTCGCGATCCTCTCGGGCTGGATCGTCACCGAGCAGGGCCGCCAGCCCTGGGTCGCCACGGGAATTCTGCGCACGGCTGATGCGATGTCGCCGGTCTCGACGACAAGTCTCCTGATCTCGCTGAGCCTGTTCGTGCTGGTCTACTGCTGTGTGTTCTCGGTCGGCGTCTACTACATCAACCGCCTGATCAATCGCGGTCCCGATCCTTCGATCATCGCCCCGCCGCGTTCCGGCGGCGCGAGCCGCCCGCTTTCGGCGGCAGAAGACGCCGCCCGAGACGCCATCGAAGGCTCCGGGCAGATGACGCCGGCTGCGGGGTGATGGGCATGGAATGGTACCTACCGCTCGCATGGGCGTGGATCATCGGCGCCGCGGTCGCGATGTACGTCATCCTCGACGGCTTCGACCTCGGGATCGGGATCCTCTTTCCCTTCACCAAGGACGAACACGAGCGCGACCAGATGATGAACACGGTCGCGCCGTTCTGGGACGGCAACGAGACGTGGCTGGTGCTCGGCGGCGGGGGGTTGTGGGTCGCGTTCCCCAAGGCCTACGCGGTCATCATGCCGGCGCTCTACCTGCCGGTCATCGTCATGCTGCTCGCCCTGATTTTCCGCGGGGTGTCTTTCGAGTTCCGCTGGGTCGCGAAGCCTAACAAGAGCGTCTGGAACGTCACCTTCGCAGGGGGCTCGATCGTCGCCGCCTTCTGCCAGGGCTTGATCCTCGGCGGTCTGATCCAGGGCGTGGACGTCCAGACGCAAGGCGCCCTCGGCCCCCAGTTCGCCGGCGGCGCGCTCGACTGGGCGACGCCGTTCGGCGCGCTTTGCGGGATTGGCGTGGTGCTCGGCTACGCGCTGCTCGGCGCGACCTGGCTCGCCATGAAGACGGACGGCGAAGTCGCCGCCCGCTCGCGTCGGCAGGCCGCGCCGCTGCTGATCGCGATGATCGTCGCGATGGGTCTCGTCAGTCTCTGGACGCCGCTCCTCGTCGATCGAATCTGGGAGCGCTGGTTCTCGCTGCCGAACCTGCTGTTCCTGTGGCCGATCCCGCTGGTGACGGCCGGCGTCGCCTGGCTCGTCTGGCGCGGGATCGAGAACGGCCGAGAGATCGGTCCCTTCGTAGGCTCGATCGCGCTGTTCGTGCTCGGCTTCATCGGACTCGCGATCTCGACCTACCCATATCTCGTGCCACCTCATATCACCTTCTGGGACGCGGCCGCGGCGCCGGCGTCGCAGATCTTCATGGGGGTCGGCACGGTGGTGATGTTCCCGATCATCATGGGCTACACCGTCTTCGTGTACTGGATCTTCCGTGGAAAGGTGCGCGCCGGCGAGGGCTATCACTGAAGCGCGGTTGGATCGAGCGCTAGCCGGCGGCTGATCGATGTCCGTTCCGTCATCAAGACCGCCTACCCGCCGCGGCGTCGTAAAGGCTGCAATCGGGACCGCCGCCACGGTTTTCGGCGCCATGTTGCTCTGGCGCGCGCTTAGCCGGTACAGCGGCGCCCAACTCGCCGCCGCAATCGAGGCGGTGCCTGTCGCGCGGCTGGCGGGAGCCGGCGCCTTCAGCGCAGCATCCTATCTCTGCCACACCGGCTATGACGCGCTGGCGTTGCGCTACGCCGGAGCTCCGCAGCGGTGGCGCCGGGCCGCGCTCGCCTCGTTCTGCAGCACATCGATCTCTCATACGCTGAACCTAGCGGGCTTCGGCTCAGCCATCCTGCGCTGGCGCTTCTATGCGCGCTGGGGGCTGACGGCGGAGCAGATCGTCACGGCCCTGGCGTTTCTGAGCGCGACCGTGGTGCTAGGCCACATCGTGCTGGCTGGCTTCGCCTGCCTGCTTGCGCCCGACGTCGCGGCGCTTGCGACCGGCCTGTCGGCCGGCGGCGTCCGCGCCTTGGGCCTCGGATGCCTCGCCGTCATCGGCGTCTACCTCTGCGCCGCCGCGATGAGCCGGACGCCCTTCACGGTCAGGCGGCGCGTGTTTCGTATGCCGTCCCTGCGGCTCGCGATCGCGCAGGTCGCGGTCGGGGCCGTCGATTACGCCTGCGTCGCGGCGTCCCTTCATCAGGTCATCGCGGCTGTCTCTGAGGCGTCCTATCCGACCGTCGCCGCGGCCTACGCGGCGGCGAACGCCGCGAGCGCCGTCACCCGCGCGCCAGGCGGCCTCGGCGTGCTCGAAACGGTGGTGCAGCGTCTGCTGCCGGCTCAGGACCTCATCGGCCCGCTGCTCGTCTACCGGGCCGTCCACTTCCTCGCGCCGCTCGTGCTCGGACTGTCGGCCTTCGCGCTGAGCGAGATCGTAGCCAAGCGTCGCGTCCTGAAAGTAGAATAAATAGTCGCTGACGGCGAACATCTAGACATTTGAGGCGCTTGTCGTTTGCAAAATCTTCCTCCTATGATGGAGGCTCACATGTAGTCGTTATCGATCATCCTCGATGGAGGATCTGATCGGACAGCTTGGAGGCTCCCCCATGCTCGACTCATCGACCACCAAACTCGGCGCGTGTCCGCATGACTGTCCCGACACCTGCGCGATGATCTACACGACGGAGGAGGGCAAGCTCACCTCCGTCAAGGGCAACGCCGAACACCCGATGACGCGCGGGTCGCTGTGCGTGAAGGTCAAGGACTTCGAGAAGCACCACTACAATCCCGACCGCCTGATGTTCCCGATGAAGCGCGTCGGGCCGAAGGGCGAGGGAAAATTCGAGCGCATCTCATGGGAGGAGGCGCTCGACACGATCCACGCCCGGTTCAGCGAAACGATCGCGACACACGGGCCAGAGGCCATCCTGCCCTACAGCTATCTGGGCAACGAGGGCCTGGTGCAGGGGCTGACCGTCGGCGACGCGTTCTTCAACAAGCTCGGCGCGACGGTCGCGGAGAAGACGTTCTGTGGCTCGGGCTCCTCGACCGCGTGGCTGTTGACCAACGGACCGACCAACGGCACCGATCCGCTGTCCTTCACGCACTCGAAGTACATCGTGATCTGGGGCTGCAACTCGATCTCGACCAACATCCACCACTGGCACATCGTGAAGGACGCGCAGCGCCGCGGCGCCAAGGTGGTGGTGATCGACCCCTACCGCTCGCGGACCGCCAAGGAGGCCGACTGGCACATCCAGCCGAAGCCCGGCACCGACGGCGCGCTCGCGATGGCGATGATCCACGTCATCATCAACGGCAACCTGACCGACATGGACTATGTCAGCCGCCACACCGTCGGCTTCGACCAGCTGAAGGAGAGGGCGCAGGCCTTCACGCCAGAATACGCCGCCACGCTGTGCGGCGTGCCGGCCGAAGACATCCGCATGCTGGCGCATGAATACGCCACGACCAAGAACGCAGCCCTCCGGCCCGGCGTCGCGGTCGAGCGGTCGGCTGGCGGCTCCCAGGCGCTGCGCGCGATCTTCTCGCTGCCGGCGCTGACCGGCTCGTGGAAGGATGCGGGCGGCGGCATCTATGCGATGCCGATGTGGGAGTTCCCGGTGCACTGGGACCGCGTCTGCCGACCGGACCTGATCCCCGAAGGCACCCGCACCGTCAACGTGCTGAAGCTTGGCGCGGCGCTCACCGGCGAAAGCGATCTCAAGCCCGGAATCCACGCGCTGATGGTCTACAACTGCAACCCGGTCTCGCAGTCCGCCGACACCGACAAGATCGTGAAGGGGCTCGAGCGCGAGGACCTGTTCACCGTCGTGTCGGAGCACTTCATGACCGACACCGCCCGCTACGCCGACATCCTGCTGCCGGCGACCATGGCGGCAGAGCACGACGACCTGATGTTCTCGTGGGGCCACTTCTTCTTCACGCTGAACGAGAAGGCGATCGAGGCGCCGGGCGAGACGGTGTCCAACGCCCAGCTGTTCCGCATGCTGGCCAAGCGCTTCGGCTTCGACGAGCCGCAGTTCTCGATGGACGAGAAGGAGCTGATGGAGTGGTACGTCGACTGGTCGTCGCCGAAGATGGCGGGCTGCGACATGGACTACTTCCGCCGCCACGGCTTCTGGCGGCTCGCGGTCGGCGATCCCTCGACGCGCACCCCGCACGCCGAGGGCGATTTCCCGACGCCGTCCGGCAAGGTCGAGTTCTATTCGCAGTCCGCCGTCGACAACGGCAACTTCGTCGCCCCGCCGTTCCGGCAGATGTACGAGAAGATGCAGGGCGGCGAGGCGCTCGATCCGCTGCCCGGCTATGTCGCGCCGAACGAGGCGCGCGAGACCAACCCGGCCGCCGCCGCCCGCTTCCCGCTCAACATCGTCTCGCCGAAGAGCCACGCCTTCCTGAACTCGCAATACGCCAATGAGGGCCGCAAGATCGCCGTGCAGGGCGAGCAAGCGATCCTGATCAACCCGGCGGACGCGGGCGCCCGCGGCGTCGGCGACGGCGCGATCGTGCGGGTGTTCAACGACCGCGGCCAGTTCCACGGCGCCGCCAAGGTGACCGAGGACGTGCCGCCCGGCGTGGTCGTGGCCTCGCTCGGCTACTGGCGCACGCTGAACCGCGGCGGGGCGGTGAACATCATCTCCTCGTCGACCTACGGCGGCATGGGCCACTCGCCGACCTTCTCGGACAATCTCGTCGAGGTCGGGCTCGCGGTCTGAAATCGTGCTCGACGGCGGCCGGCTATGCCTCGTCGCCGTCGAGCGCGCGCCTGATCGCCTTCAGGTCGCGCCAGGCGAACTTCTTCTGCGCGGGGCTGCGGAGCAGATAGGCCGGGTGCAGAGTCGCCATCGCCTTCACCCGGCGTTTTCCGGTCTCGTAATCGAGCCAGCGGCCGCGCAGCTTGAGGATGCCCTCCCTGGCGCGGAACAGGCTCTGCGCCGCCGAGCCGCCGAGCGCGACCAGGACGTCGGGGTCGCAGAGCTCGATCTGCCGGCGGATGAAGGGCAGGCAGGTCTCGGTCTCCTGCGGGGTCGGCGTGCGGTTGCCGGGCGGGCGCCAGGGGATGACGTTCGCGATGTAGACCGACGTGCGGTCGAGCCCCACGCTCGCCAGCATGCGGTCGAGCAGCTGGCCGGAGCGGCCGACGAAGGGCAGGCCGGAAATGTCCTCCTCGCGGCCGGGCGCCTCGCCGACCAGCATCAGCCGCGCGCCCGGAGCGCCGTCGGCGAACACGGTGCGGCTCGCTGTGGCCTTCAGCGCGCAGCCGTCGAAGCGCTCGAGAATCGCGCGGAGCTCGTCCAGCGTCGCGGCCGTGGCCGCCGCCGCGCGGGCGCCGGCGGCGCTCTCCTCGGGGGTCGCGAGCAGGGCGGAGGCGGGCGTCGCGGGACGGGGACCCGGCTGCTCGTCCCGCGCCGGTGGCTGCGGCGCGCGGCGCGCGGCGCTTTCGGCGTAGCGGTCCTGCGGCGTCTCCTCGATCGCGACGTCGGCGCCCATCGCGACGTGCCATTCGAGCAGCGCGCGGACGTCTTCGCGGGAGGGCGGGGGGGCGGTCATCGCGGCTGAGCATACAGCCCGCGGGGCCGCCCCCGAAGCCTCACTTGTCGGCGCCGGGGGTGCGGACGACCTTGCCGTCGCTGAGGATGATGTCGCCCGGCTTCTGCCCCGGCTCGCAGTCGCCGAGACGGCGGTTCTCGATCACGGTCTTCAGCGTCAGCGGCTCCTTGAGGCCGGGGATGCCGGTCATGGTGGTGGAGGTCTCCATCCTCACCGTGGTCTCGAAGTCGCCGGTGATGACGCCGCCGCCCTTCGCGGTGACGTCGCCGACTTTGCAGTTGGTGGCGACGGTGTAGCCCTCCGCCGTCTTGGTCACGATGGTCTTGTCGCAGGCGTCCGGCGCGGCTGCCTGGGCGAGCTTGTCGGTCGAGGCGTCGACGCATTGCCGGGCGACGGTCTCGCCGTCCTTGCCCATGGTCTTCGATTCCCACAGCCCGGCCTTGCGGGCCGGCAGTTCGTCGGCCGCGGCGGGGCCTGCGACCGCGAGCGCGGCGAGGGCGGCTGCGAGCATGGGTCTCATGGGTGTCCCCCGGAGGTTCGTTGCGGGCGCGCGCCTCACCGGCCGGCGCCCTCGACGTGGATGATCTGCCCGTTCGGCAGGATGATGTCGCCGGGCGTCTGCCCCGGCTCGCAGTCGCCGATCCGGCGCGCCTCGATGGTGGTCGAGAACGAGCGCGTCCCGCCGTCGCCCGACAGCCCCGTCATCTCGGTCACGGCGCGGGCGCGGGCGAAGGTCTCGAAATCGCCGGTGACGGTGACGAGCGTGTCGGTCGACATGCCGCCGGAGCTGCACTTCGCGCCGGCCGACCAGCCGTCCGCGGTGCGCTTGAAGTCGTCGTTGCGGCAGGTGAGGCCGGAGGTCGCCTGCCGCACCAGCCGGTCGGTGCGGGCGTCGACGCATTCTCGCGCGCCCGAACGGCCGGCGTTGGTGATGGTCGCGGTCTCCCACAGGCCGGCCGCGCGCTTCGGCGGCGTGTCGGCGAGCGCAGGGGCCGCGAGCAGCGCTCCCGCGAGGACGGCGCAGACGGCGATCGGCTTCATGGTACGGCTCCCTCGTCGCTTCCCGGCGCGACGGTCCGGGACCGGCGGTTCGAGCCGGCACGGATGCTTTAGCGGAGCGGCCGCGATCGGCAATGCGGTTTTGGGATGACGGCGCGCCAAATCCGCCGCCGGCTAACGCCCGCGGCTGGCTTCAGTCCTCGCTCTGGTCAACGCCACGCTACAAATTCAACGGGGGAGGGCGCAGAGCGCCGGGCCACCGTCATGGGGCATTTCCGTTAGTCGGTCGCCCGGCGCTCCGCGCGCGGCGATTTCTGATCCCCTGCGGACGAATTCTCGGCGCACATGGTTCTCATGGGCGAGCCCTCCCTCAGGGAGCCAGCTCGCCTCGGGCCAAGACCCCAGCCTGTCGGCCTTTGGAGCCGGAAGCCGAAAATCCCGCCGCCACGCGCCTTACNGAGAGGAACGAGCGAGCCCCGCGGGCGCCGCAGATGCGAACCTCCCGGGGCGGAGACATCCGGTCATCCCCGCCGCAGGCGCCGCTCCTCCCCCGCATGGCCGGCCGGTCCGGACACGCCTCCCGTAACGGGGAAGGACGCCGGAAAGGTGTGCGAGGAATGAGGAAATGTCAAGGACTATGTTCCTAGCGCCGTCCGCATCCCGCTACGCCGTCATGCCGGGCTTGTGCCGGCATCCATTCCCGCGACGCTCGCAAGACCGGCCGCCGCCCGGCCGTCGCGCGTCTTCCGCCTCCCGTCGCGCGTCTGGATTCCGGCATTCCGCTGACGCTCCAGCCGGAATGACGGCGCGCTCGCGCCCGTCGCGCCGGCGCAAGCGGGATGGAACGGGAGGCGCGCTCGCGGGCTTTAAAACGAGATGCCGCATGCGCTCCCCGCGAGCGGCTGGAGAGGGACAGCCGCATGGCCAATGGATCCGGAGACGTCTGGCTGCTGATGACCGTCATCGGCGTCATCATCCTGGGCGGCGCGCTTGCCTACGCCATGGTCCGCAACCGCGGCATGACGCGGCGGCAGAAAGAGGTCTCGGAGAACGCGACCGAAGATCTTTACGCCCGCGAGAACGCCGACCCCGCGAACCGCGACTGACGGCGTTCGACTGGGCGCGCCGTCATGCCCGGCGCAGCCGGGCGTCCACGACTTCGGCGTCGGGCGCGGCGGGGCAGGCAAGTCGCGGATGCCCGCAAAGGCGCGGGCATGACGGGAGCCGGTATTCGCCGCCTTTCTAGGCCCCGTCGGACAAAACGCGTCATGCCCGGCGCAGCCGGGCATCCACGACTTCGGCGTCGGGCGCGGGCGGGGCGGGCAAGTCGTGGATACCCGCGAAGGCGCGGGCATGACGGCTGAGGGCTTCATCGACCGTTGCGCCAGGTCCTGACGTGCAGGACGATCCCGCCATGCGGTTCTCCTTCGTCTACCTCATGGCCAACCGGCCAAACGGCGTGCTGTACGTCGGCGTGACGAGCGACCTCGTCCGTCGGGTCTGGCAACACCGGACAGGCGCGCTTCCTGGCTTCACCAGCCGCTACGGCCTGAAGACGCTGGTCTGGTTCGAGGCCCATAACGACATCATGGCGGCGATCGCGCGGGAGAAGGCGATCAAGCATTGGACGCGCGCCGCGAAGGTTCGGCTGATTCAGGACGCAAACCCGGATTGGCGCGACCTCTGGCCCGACATCTCAGGCTGACAAAGCGCCAGCGCCGTCATGTCCCAACGACGTCATGCCCGGCGCAGCCGGGCATCCACGACTTCGGCGTCAAGCGCGGGCGGGGGCAGGCGAGTCGTGGATACCCGCGAAGGCGCGGGCATGACGGAGCCGGTATTCGCCACCTTTGTAAGCTCCGTCGGACAAAACTCGTCATGCCCGGCGCAGCCGGGCATCCACGACTTCAGCGTCGGGTGCGGCGTGGGCGGGCAAGTCGTGGATACCCGCGAAGGCGCGGGCATGACGGGAGCCTGTATTCGCCGCCTTTCTAAGCTCCATCGGACAAAGCGCGTCATGCCCGGCGCAGCCGGGTATCCACGACTTCAGCGTCGGGTGTGGGCGGGCAAGTCGTGGATACCCGCGAAGGCGCGGGCATGACGGGAGCCGGTATTCGCCACCTTTCTAGGCCCCGTCGGACAAAGCGCGTCGTGCCCGGCGCAGCCGGGTATCCACGACTTCGGCGTCAAGCGCGGGCGGGGGCAGGCAAGTCGTGGATACCCGCGAAGGCGCGGGCATGACGTCGTTGCTGTCCCGCGATTAGCCTATACTTGCACCCATGACCGAGGCCGCCCCGTCCGACGACCCCGCGCTGAAAAAGCTCGCGACCCTCGCCGTGCTGGCGGTCGCGCTCGGCTTTGCCGTGCAGGTCGCGGTGCTGGCGGCCAAGCTCGCGGCGGGCGGGCCGTTTCCGGGGATCGCCTTCGCCGCCGACGTCGCGGGCGGGGTGGCGTGGTCAGGAATCGTGTGTCTCGGCGCCGGGATCGGGACGGCGCTCTATCCTCTGCGCGCCAGCCTCGCCGGGCTGGTCGCGGCGCTGTTCGCGCCGGTCGCGGTCGCGGTTTCCAAGGCCGCGAACCAGGTCGTGGCGTCGGCGATCCGCGCGGTCGACCAGCCCGCCGCCGCCTCGCTGATCGGGCTCGCCGCGGTGAAGGCGGTCGAATACGGCCTGCTCGGCTTTCTGCTCGCGACGCTCGCCGCCCGCGGCGCCAAACTCCCGGCGTTTCTCGGAACCGGCGCCGCGGTCGGCCTGACCTTCGGCGCGGCGGCCCTCGCCCTCCGCTGGGGCGGTGCGCCCGCCGCGGAGCTCGCCGCCACGGCGGTCAATGAGATGGTGTTCCCGGTGGGGTGCGCGGCGGTGGTTTATGCGGGGACGGTGGTGGGGGGGGCGAAGTAAGTTCAGCTTATTTCTTCAGCCATTTTTTTACGTCCGTCGAACAAAGAAACTCGACAACGACGCCTATTGCGGTGAGGTCCGTTAGATGTTCCAGCCAATCAGTATCAACCGCGTTTGCGACGGGGCACTTAGCCCTGATTGCCAAAGCGGCAAATTTGCGGTCACTTTGGTCGAACCGCCTCAAGGAGCCCGTGACAGGAAAGTCGGTAAATTCCCCTTGTCTGTTTTTTGTAATATCAACTCGCGTAAGTCGCGAAGAGGCAGTGGTTAAAAAGGCTTGGATGAATCGATTGCCCACGCCGGGTTGGCCGAACGATAAGTTTTTCTTGTATTCTGCTTCCACCTCACCGGCGAGATCAACGATGAGCGTTCCAGATGTCATCATATTCTCTAGGAAGTCTATAGTAGCGATCCTGCATTCTGGCGTGGCATCTGAACGCTGGCCGTTTGCAACGACCGCAACATTTGTGTCGACCACGTACCTCATGCTTTGCTTTTCATCCGTTTGAGGCGTGCCCTCTCCGCAGCAACCGTCTCGCCGAATGCATCCCCCATAAAATTTTCAGGCCAGTTCGATATCTGGCCATATTCATCAATCTCTAAACGGGAAAGCTTTGATTTATTTTTGTTCGTATCACAAAAATAGAGGCTGACGTCGGACGAAAGAATTTTTTCCTCAGCGATCCTGCGCTGCAACCGCAAAAGCAGGTGCTCGGAATGGCTCTCAAAAATTACCTGAACATTCCTGTTTTGTGAAACATTAATAATAAGATCGGCGAGATTTGCTTGCGCCAGAGGATGTAGATGAATCTCAGGCTGCTCTAGTATGACAGTTGACCCTTCGGGTACAAAGTAAAGCAGAGTTATTATAGGTAAAACTTGCGAAATCCCGAATCCCACGTCTGTAAGAAGGGCTGTAGAGCCTCCCTCCCTAACAACGACCTTGGCTTGCCAATAATTCGAGCCTTTTGCAAGTTCTGTTACTTGGAAGTCGTGAATAAGACCTAACTCCTTTAGCCAATGCGCAACCATTTCTTGAAAGCTCCACAGTCGAGTTTTGGGCTTAAGGTTGCGTCGTTCCTTCGTTACGGTCGCAGAAAGTAAGGCATCAATAACTTTTTCGCCACGAATGCCAACATCTCGCGGTCGGGACCGCGCCCACGTATACTCACGCTTAGGATGTTCTCTTAGCGGGCCTAGATAATAGATATCGTCCATTTGCCGTTCATAGGCGACTTCAAGATCGGACAAGAACGAGGCGTTCTGAAAGTATGTTCGGGCTTGGTCAGGATACGCATAGCTCTTGATCGGGCCTGGGATTTGCCAAGCGCGCCCGGAATTTCTAATAAAGCGAAAGTCCGTTCCGTTTGAGCGTAAGTCAAACGCTGCAGAATCTTCTTTTTTCTGAGAAAGAGAGAACGTCGGATCCGTTCCAAGACGGTATGAAAGTCGGCGAGATGCGGGCCCAGACGGGCCGGACCCCACTGCACCCGAAACGGTTAGCTCGCGTGCGCGAATAAAGGGTCGGGTTCGACGCTGCGTCGCACTAAACAGGCTGAGAGGTTCTGGGAGTGAAAAGGAAAGCTCCCAACTCAGCTCGTTTTTCTCATCATGGCTAAAAATAATATCATTAAAATTTCCTAAATTCACGTATTGATCATTTAAATCAAGAGATGTCGTGCGATCAGTTGCTTCACGCGTCTGTTTTAGCAAGAGTAGAAACTGTATTATACTAGATTTTCCAGAAGAATTTGTGCCAAATAGGCCAGTAATCGGACCGAAGCCAATATTCAAGTCGGACCAAGCTTTGAAATTTTTTACATTAAGAGATTGAAGCATGTTGAGCGTCCAGAATTCGTCTCTTTATGTTTCGGGAGCTTGTGCATTTATTTGTTAATTTGGTCTCACATCCCCGAATAATTCGGTCCCCCGCCACCTTCCGGCGCGACCCACACAATGTTCTGATTCGGGTCCTTGATGTCGCATGTCTTGCAGTGCACGCAGTTCTGGGCGTTGATCTGGTACCTGGGCTCGTCCCCGTCCTCCAGCCATTCATAGACGCCCGCCGGACAGTAGCGCTGGCTGAGGCCCGCATAGACATCGTGCTCGGACGACTTCTGCAGCGCAAGGTCTTTCACCACGAGATGCGCGGGCTGGCCTTCCTCGTGGTTGGTGCTGGAGAGGAACACCGAGGACAGCTTGTCGAACGAGATCACGCCGTCCGGGCGGGGGTAGGGGATCTTGGCGTAGTCCTTGCCCGGCTTCGTCGCGGCGTAGTCGGGCTTGCCGTGGCTCAGCGTGCCGAACAGCGAGAAGCCGAACTGGTTCGTCCACATGTCGAGGCCGCCCAGCACGACGCCGAGGCGGGTGCCGAACCTCGACCACAGCGGCTTGACGTTGCGCACGGGTTTCAGATCCGCGCCGACCGGACTGTTACGCCAGGCGGCCTCGTAGGACGCGAGCTCGTCGTGGGAGCGGCCGGCCTTCAAGGCCTCGGCGAGGTGCTCGGCGGCCAGAATGCCGGTCAGCACCGCGTTGTGGCTGCCCTTGATGCGGGGCACGTTGACGAAGCCCGCGGCGCAGCCGACCAGCGCGCCGCCGGGGAAGGCGAGCTTCGGGACCGACTGGAAGCCGCCCTCGGTGATGGCGCGCGCGCCGTAGGACAGGCGTTTTCCGCCCTCGAGCGTCGGGCGCACCGCCTTGTGCTGCTTGAAGCGCTGGAACTCGTCGAACGGCGAGAGGAACGGGTTCTCGTAGTTGAGATGCACCACGAAGCCGATCGCGACGAGGTTGTCGCCGTAATGGTAGAGGAACGAGCCGCCGCCGGTCCGGTTGTCGAGCGGCCAGCCGAAGGAGTGCTGGACGAGGCCGGGCCTGTGCTTCTCGGGCGCGACCTGCCAGAGCTCCTTGAGGCCGAGGCCGTATTTCTGCGGGTCGCGGCCCTCGTGCAGCGCGAATTTCTGGATGAGCTGCTTCGAGAGCTGGCCGCGGGCGCCCTCCGCGAAGATCGTGTAGCGGCCGCGCAGCTCCATGCCGCGGGTGAAGTTCGGGCCGGGCTCGCCGTTCTTCTCGATCCCCATGTCGCCGGTCGCGACGCCGATCACGGCGCCGGCGTCGTCGTAGAGCACCTCGTTCGCGGCGAAGCCCGGATAGATCTCGACGCCGAGCGCCTCCGCGCGGGCGCCGAGCCAGCGCGTGACGTCGCCGAGCGACACGACGTAGTTGCCATGGTTCGACAGGATTTTCGGCATGCCGAAGCCGGGCAGGCGGACGGTTGCTTTCTCCGTGAGGTAGAGGAAGACGTCGTCCGTCACCGGGGTCTTGGCGAAGCCGTCCGGATCGTCGCGCCAGTCGGGGATCAGCCTGTCGAGGCCGATCGGGTCGATGACGGCGCCGGACAGGATGTGGGCGCCGACCTCCGAGCCCTTTTCGAGCACGACGATGGAGAGCGCGTCGTCGAGCTGCTTCAGGCGGATGGCGAGGCTGAGGCCCGCGGGGCCGGCGCCGACCACGACGACGTCGAAGTCCATCGCCTCGCGCTCGGGCAGCTCCGCCCCCGCCTGCTCCTGCCCAGCCGCCATCCCTAACGCTCCCTGCCCGAATCCGCCGTTCCCTTGAACGGTTCGCATTCGCTGCGGCGCAAAACTAGGGCGACGTTCGTCCGAGGGGACGTCACCAATTGCTGCGCCGGAGCGAATCCGGTTCGGGGGAAAGCCGCCGTTGCGTTCAGTGCGGGCGGCGCTCCTCGACGACGACGGTGTCGACAATGCCGGCCGGCTCGTAGAGCCAGCGCGCGATCACGCCCGCCAGCATCGCGCCGGCGATCGGCGCGAGCCAGAACAGCCAGAGCTGCGCGATGTGCTCGCCGCCGGCGAACAGAGCGGGGCCGGTCGAGCGCGCCGGGTTCACCGAGGTGTTGGTGACCGGGATGGTGATGAGGTGGATCAGCACCAGCGCGAAGCCGATCGGGATGCCGGCGAAGCCGGTCGCAGCCCCCTTGGAGGTCGTGCCGATGATGATGAACAGGAAGAAGAAGGTCGCGAGAACTTCCGTCAGCAGGCAGGCGGCGAGGCCGTACTTGCCGGGGCTGAGCTCGCCATAGCCGTTCGAGGCGAAGCCGCCCGGGACCCAGCCGGCCTGGCCCGAAGCGATCACGTAAAGCACCGCGGCGCCCAGGATCGCGCCCAGGACCTGCGCGACGATGTAGGGGACGACATGCTTGTTGGCGCAGCGGCCGGCCGACCACAGGCCGAGCGTCACCGCCGGGTTGAAGTGGCCGCCGGAGATGTGGCCGACCGCATAGGCCATGGTCAGCACAGTGAGGCCAAAGGCGAAGGCGACGCCGAGGAAGCCGATGCCGAGCGCAGGAAAGGCTGCGGCGAGCACCGCCGCCCCGCAGCCGCCGAAGGTCAGCCAGAAGGTGCCGAAGAATTCCGCGACCACGCGGCGCGTCAGGTCGTCGCCCATGCCCATTCCCCCTCGATGAGGCCGCCCCCCGGCGGATCCATTGATTGCGAGTTAGACCCCCCGACGCGTCGCAGTCGAGCGATCATCTCGTCGAATAAGGAGCGGGGATACAGCGCTTCGCCGCGACGCCAGACCAAAGCGGGGGCGCGCGGCCGCCGATTGGGCGCTATACCCGGCCTCGAAACCCGGAACGAAAATCCCAAGGGAGAACGCTCATGATGTCCACCATCGCAGTCCTGACGGCAGCGCTCGGCATGTCGTTCGCGATGGCCGCAGTCCCCGCGGCCGCTGCGGGGGCCGAAACGGTCACCACGGCGTCCGGCCTCAAATATCAGGACGTCAAGGTCGGCGACGGCGCGCCCGCCGTCCCGGGCCGCGGCGTCAGCGTCCACTACACCGGCTGGCTCTACGAGGACGGCAAGAAGGGCGCGAAGTTCGACTCTTCCGTCGACCGCGGCCAGCCCTTCACCTTCCGCCTCGGCGCCGGCAACGTCATCGCCGGCTGGGACGAGGGCGTCGCCGGCATGAAGATCGGCGGCAAGCGCACGTTGATCATCCCGCCGGAGCTCGGCTACGGCGCGCAGGGCGCCGGCGGCGTCATCCCGCCGAACGCCACGCTGATCTTCGACGTCGAGCTGCTCGGCGTGAAGTGAGTCCGGCGCCTCAGCGCTTCGAGAGCGCGCGGGCGCACAGGATGTCGATCACCGTGACGGCTGCGACCACGGCCACCGCCGCCGCAGCCGCTCTCCGCCGCGGGTTGCGACGGGAGAGCGCGGGGGCGAGCGCCGCCAGGTCCATGGCGTCGCCCGCGACCCGCGCCCAGACGAGAAAGGGGCGGGCGCGGCCGCGCTTCCAGTTGAGCAGGCCGGTGCCCGTCGCCATCTCGCGCATGCCGAGGCCTTTGAGGAAGGCGTGGTCCTGCCGCAGCCCGATCGAGCGGGCGAGCGCGCCGGGTTTCGCGAGTTCAAGCGCGGCGATCGCAAGCGACAACAGGCCGAGGCCGACAGTGATCCGTTCCGCTTCGTGCTCGGTCGGGACGGGAATGGCGGGCAGCGGCATCGGGCGTCTCCTCCGGACCGGTCCTCATGACGGGCCAGACGATGGTTTGGAGCGGGCCGTCTCCGTGTCCAGTCCGGCCGCGGGCGCCTGACGCGTGGACCGCGCGCCCTAGCTTTGCATCGACGAGGCGCCGTCCGCGCCCCTCATCCGGGAAAACGATGTCCGCACACGGTTCGACCTCCGTCATCTATGCGGCGCTCGCCGGCAACCTCGCGATCGCCGTCACCAAGTTCGGCGCCGCCGCCTATACCGGCTCGAGCGCCATGCTGTCGGAGGCGATCCACTCGCTGGTCGACACCGCCAATCAGGGGCTGCTGCTGCTCGGGATCAAGCGCGCGGCGCGGCCGGCGGATTCGAGCCACCCGTTCGGGCACGGCATCGAGATCTACTTCTGGGCGTTCGTCGTCGCGCTGCTGATCTTCGCGCTCGGCGGCGCCGTGTCGATCTACGAGGGAATCCACAAGCTCTCCGCCCCCGAGCCGATGGAGCGCGCCTGGGTCGCCTTCGTGGTGCTGGGCGCAAGCGTCGTCATCGAGGCGCTGTCATTCCGGGTGGCGTTCCGGGAGCTGCGTTCGGCCTATCCCGGCGTCTCGGCCTGGACCGCGATCCGCCGCAGCAAGGACCCGAGCGTGTTCGCAGTGCTGTGCGAGGACGCTGCGGCGCTGGGCGGCCTCGCGATCGCGCTCATCTGCGTCACGCTCTCCTACGTGCTCGACGAGCCTGCGTTCGACGCCGCCGGCTCGATCGCCATCGGCGTGCTGCTCGTCGTCACCGCGATCTTCCTGTCGCGGGAGACGCTGAGCCTGATCACGGGCGAGAGCGCCGCGCCCGAAACCCGGGCGGAGGTGCGGGAGATCCTCGCCCGAGATCCCCGCGTCGCTTCGGTGCAGGAGCTCCTCACCATGCATCTCGGGCCGCAGGAAATCCTGCTGGCAGCGACCCTCGACCTGAAGGACGACCTCACCGGCGCCGAGCTCGAACAGGCGGCGCGCGACCTCACCGAGCGGATCGAGGCCGCGCATCCCGAGATCACCCGGGTCTTCCTGCGGCCGGCGCTGCGGACCGGCGTCGTGCTTCCAGTCGGCGCGGGCGCCTCCGAGACGATTGCGGCGCCCGCTGGCGGCACAGCCTGACACGCCGGTCCCAGGCGCGGGCGCTGAGCGCGAGCCTTCCGCCTCACTGCACCGTCGCGCCGGCGTCCTGAACGCGGGCGGTCTCGGCGATCTGGTTGTTGAGCGACTGCAGCAGCGTGCGCATGAAGGGTCGCGCCTCCAGCCCGATGGTCAGGATTCCGCCGGTGTTCTCCGAGGTCTCGGACTTCGGCGCGGACAGCGCGGTCTCCCAGCCGAAGGTGTCGATCAGCGGATAGATCGTGTAGCCGAGCATCGGCACGCCGTCGGCCATCGCCTGCGCGCATTCGAGCAGCATCTGGGCGTGCCAGCGGGCGCCATAGGCGTAGAACGGCGTGCCGGTCTCGCCGATCATCATCGGCAGGCGATAGCGGTTGTAGTAGTCGACCAGCAGCGGGTAGAGGCCCCGCCGTTCGCCGGCCGCCATCTGCGCGGCGTAGAGTTGCGGCTGCGGGTCGAGCCAGGAGCCGCTGGCGCCGCGATCCTCGTTGTGGGCGTAGTAGTCGGCGGCGAACAGCGTGTCGGTTCCCATCGTCACGTGGAAGTCGCGCGCCAGCGCCTGGTGCAGCGCGCGAAGACCGGACACCAGCGCGACCAGCCGCGTCCGGTTGGCCTCGCGCTCCTCCTGGTCGTGGGGCCACAGCACGTAATGGCGAATCAGCCAGTCGAGAGAGGTGCGCGCGGCCGCCGTCTTCAGCCGGTCGAGCCGCGCCAGCGTCGCGAGCGGCTGGTCGGTCAGCGGCTTGAGATCGGACGTCATCAGCCAGTCCTGCCCGAGAATGAGGTCGCTAGGCAGGAAGCGCGTGAAGCGGTTGAACTCCGGCCGGCCCGGTTTGAACACCGCGCCCTCGGTGTGCATGAAGAGGACGCGCCGGCCGGTCTTGCGCATCTCGGCCTCGATCGCGACGCGCGCCTTCACGGCGGCGGTCGCGATCGCGAAGGCGCGCTCGACGTAATAGAAGCCGTGCCTCGGATCGCCCCAGCCTGGGAAGGCGCCGTTCCACATCTCACTGTTGAAGCCGACCGTCGTCTCCGGTTCGTTGATCAGCGTGACGGCCCTGATCTTGTCGCCGTAGCGCGCGAACGCCTCGGCGGCGAAGCGGGCGAAATAGTCAGGCCACTCCGGGTGGAGGTAGTAGCTCGCCTCGTTCAGCGTCGTCCCGTCGTCGGCGACTGAGCGGAACCGGTCCTCGACGCCGAAATGATGCAGGTCGAGGCTTAGGTTGAGGCCGGCCGCGGCGAAATCGGCGACCAGCGCGTCGTGCTCCTTCCAGGTCGATGCGTCCTCGAGGTCGATCTCGTGGTTCGACAGGCCGATCCGGACATTGGTGAGGCCCAGAGCCTGCAGTTCCGAGACGACCTTAGCGCGCTGTTCGGGATCGAACAGTCCCTGGTCGCGCAGCGAGTTCCAGCGGTAGCCTTCGTTGCGCGTCAGCGGGTTGCCGGTTTCGATTCCGGTCCACAGCAGGGTTGACGGGGCGTTGGCGCCGATCGCCGCGCGATAGGCGGCGACCGTCCGGTCGCTGCGCGCCTGCTCGGCCGCCGTCAGCCGCCTGACCATGGCGCCGCCGATGGCGAGCGGGACGGGCTCGTCGTAATTGGCGTCCGCCGGGCTCGCCGCCGCGTCGCTCGCCCGGATCTCGATCGACTTCTGCGCGGCCCAGTCGCTGAGCCACGTCTGCTGGGCGAGCGCGGAGGCCGGGCGAAGAGCTCCGAGAAGACAAAGGGCAGCCAGCCCGACTGCGAATCGACGCGCCAATCATCCCCCTTCTCGCATCTGCGAGATTCGTCGTGTGAGCGACGACGATGGCAGTCGGGAGTCCGCGGCGAAAGCCGTGTCACGCGGTTGTGCGCGGTATTGAGGTGAGGTGTGACGCAAACGCGCCGCTGCGTTTCGCCGCCGCCGCGGCCGGCCGCCGGCGTCGCCGGACCGAGCTGCGCAAACGCAGGCCGCGCGAGCCCTGCGACGTCACGGCCGGCTCCCTAATTCCGCCGGGCTTGTGGCGTGGGGTGCGCCGGTTCATCTTGCGCGCTCACGCGCGACGCGTCGCGGTCCGCATGGCGGCGCAGCCCGGAGGCACCTAGACACGTGACCCTTATCGATCGACGCATCGCGTCTCTCGCCCTCGCGGCCGCGGTCTTCGCGGCGTCTCCGGCCGTCGCCAATTCCGGATCGGACGCCGAGGTCGCGGCGGCGCGCACCTCGCTCGCTGGCAACTACCTCGCCGGCCGCGCGGCCGGCTCGCAGCGCGACGCCGCCGCCGCGGCCGCCTATTTCCGCGCGGCGCTCAAGGAAGATCCGCGCAACGCCGAGCTTCTGGAGCGCACCTTCCTGCTGACGCTGGTCGAGGGCGACATGGACGGGGCGATGCGGCTCGCCGAGCGCGTCGTCTCGAACGACCCGTCCAACCGCATGGCGCAGCTCGCGCTCGCGGCGCGCGCGGTCAGGTCCCACAATTACGCCAGCGCCCGCAAACACCTGGCGCGAGGGGCCAAGGGCCCGCTCGCCGACCTCACCGCCAACCTGCTGACCGGCTGGACCTGGATCGGCTCGGAGAAGACGGCGAAGGCGCTCGAATCGGTCGACAAGCTGCAGGGCGCCGACTTCTTCGGCACCTTCCGCGACTACCACGCCGCGCTGATGGCAGACCTCGGCGGCCGTCGGGAGGAGGCATCGAGGCGTTTCGCGGCGGCGCTCTCCGGCGACGGCGCGGCGCTGCGGATCGTGCAGGCGGCGGCGATCTTCCGCGCCCGCAACGGCGACCGGGACGGCGCGCTGAAGCTGCTCTCGGATTTCGAGAAGACGGCGCCGCGGCATCCGCTGATGCGCGAGACGCGCACGGAGATCGAGCAGGGCCGCGAGGTCCGCAGGACGGTGACCGACGTCAGCGACGGCGTCGCCGAGGTGCTCTATGGCATCGGCGGCGCGCTCGGCCGCCAGGGCGGCGAGGACCTGTCGCTCGTCTACCTGAAGCTCGCCCTCTACATCGAGCCGACGCACCCGATGGCGCTCGTCACCATCGCCGACCTCTACGACCAGCTGAACCAGTTCCAGGACGCGATCGATTCCTACGCCAAGGTGCCGGACAGCTCGCCGCTGAAGCGCAACGCCGACATCCAGAGCGCGATGGACCTCGACCGGCTCGACAAGACCGACGAGGCCAAGGCGACGCTCTCCAAGCTGATCGCGGCCGACCCGACCGACCAGGAGGCGATCGTCGCGCTCGGCAACATCGAGCGCGGCCGGGAGCAGTTCAAGGAAGCGGCCGAGACCTATTCGCGCGCGATCGCGCTGGTCGAGGCGCCGCCCTCCCAGACCGGCGCGACGCCGGCGAAGGCGGCCGAGCCCACCGCCTACGTCGTGAAGTCGGGCGAGTCGCTCGCCGACATCGCCCAGGACGTCTACGGCGACCGCAACCGCTGGCGGGATCTCGCGGCCTTCAACCGCACGCCCGAGGCCGAACGCGCCAATGGCGGCCCGCTGCCGAAATCGAACGGGGTGAAGGCCGGCCAGAAGCTGTTGCTGCCGCCGAAGGCCATGACCGGCGACGAGGCGGTCGAGAAGGCGCCGCCGAGCGCGCTTGCAAATGGCGCGAAGCCGACGGGCGAGGGCGCCCCGGCCGCCGGCTCCTCGCCGCAGCCCGACCCGAACAACTGGTCGCTCTATTACGTCCGCGGCATCGCCTATGAGCGGTCGAGCGAGTGGGCGAAGTCCGAGGGCGACCTCAAGAAGGCTATGGAGCTGTCGCCCGACCAGCCGCTCGTGATGAACTATCTCGGCTATTCCTGGATCGATCAGGGGATCAACCTCGACGAGGGCATGAAGCTCATCAAGCGGGCGGTCGAGCTGAAGCCGGACGACGGCTACATCGTCGACAGCCTGGGCTGGGCCTATTTCCGCCTCGGCAAGCTCGACGACGCGGTTCGCGAACTCGAGCGCGCGGTCGAGCTCAGGCCGCAGGACCCGGTGATGAACGATCATCTCGGCGACGCTTACTGGCGCGTCGGCCGCAAGCTCGAGGCCCGCTTCCAGTGGAGCCACGCGAAGGACCTGAAGCCGGACGAGAAGGATCTTCCGAAGATCGAGGCCAAGCTGAAGGACGGCCTGCCCGACGAGAAGAAGACCGACGCGGCCGAAATGCCCGACAAGAAGAACGGCGGCTGAGACCGCAGTTCGCTTGCCCACGCGCTGGCGGGGAGGGCGTCGCGCTCTGACGCGTCCCTTCGCCCTTATGCGCCGGCGCCGGCGATGCTAAGTCGCGCGGATGCTGCTCCGCGCGCGCGCCCCCGCCAAGGTCAACCTCACGCTGCACGTGCTCGGGCGGCGCGCCGACGGGTTCCATGAGCTCGACAGTCTCGTCGCCTTCGCGGGCTGCGCGGCCGACGCGCTGACGCTGGAGACGGGACGCGCGCTCGCGCTCGGCGCCGTCGACGGCCCGTTCGCTGCGGCCGCGGGCCCGGACGGCGACAATCTCGTGCTGAAGGCTGCGCGCGCGGCGCAGGAGCGCATCGAGGGACTGACCCTCGGCCGGTTCTCGCTGACGAAGCGCATCCCGGTGGCGGCGGGCCTTGGCGGCGGTTCGGCGGACGCTGGCGCCGCGCTGCGGCTGATCGCGGAAGCGAACGGGCTTCGCCCGGACGATCCGAGGCTGGTCGAGGCGGCGGAGGCGACGGGTTCTGACGTCGCGGTCTGTCTCGTCTCGCGCGCGGCGATGATGCGCGGCCGCGGCGAGAGCGTGACGCCGGTCGCGATGGCGCCGGTCGCGGCGGTGCTCGCGAACCCGCTGAAGCCGCTCTCGACCGTGGCGGTCTATAAGGCGCTGAAACTCGCCGCCGGCGAAGCGTTCGACGGCGCGCCGTCTCCGGTTCCGGCGGAGGGCGGCGTCGACGGAGCGCTCGGCGCCGTGGCGCGCGGCCGCAACGATCTCGAGCCGCCCGCTTGCGCCTTCGAGCCGGCGGTGAGGGTGGGGATCAGCGCGCTCGGGGCGAGTGAAGGCTGCCGGCTCGCCCGCATGTCGGGCTCGGGCGCCACCGTCTTCGGCCTGTTCGACGATCTGCGCGCCGCCCGCCGCGCGTCGCGGGCTCTCGCAGCCGCGCTGCCCGGCTGGTGGCTGCGGCCGACGACCTTGCGCTGAGGGGAGACCGAATGACCGCCGCCATCTATGTCGCCGCGGCGCTCGCCGAGATCGCCGGCTGCTTCGCCTTCTGGGCCGTGCTGCGGCAGGGCGCGTCCGGGCTCTGGCTGATCGCGGGCTGCGCCTCGCTGCTTGTCTTCGCCTGGCTGCTCACCCGCGTCGACGTGGACGCCGCGGGCCGCGCCTACGCCGCCTATGGCGGAGTCTACGTCGCGGCCTCGCTCGGCTGGCTCTGGGCGGTGGAGGGCGTCAGGCCCGACCGCTGGGACCTCGCCGGCTCCGCGCTGTGCGTGGCGGGCGCCGCTGTCGTGCTGTTCGGTCCGCGGGGGTAAGCCTCGCAACCATGTCGAGAAAGTTGGGGCGCCCATAACCGAAAATTAGCGGCGGCGCGCTTTGCTGCTCGCGGACGACCGCGAGAGGAAGCCGCGCCATGATCGACAAGCCGCCCGGGGCGTTCGAGCTCGCGAAGGAGGCGTTCTCAGGCGCGGCCGCGGCCGCCCGCGCCATGCCCGCTCTCTTCCTTGTTTCATTTCTGCTGTTCGCGGCCGCATCCTGGTTCACTGAGCGGAGTCAGCCCGCCGATCCGAAGGACGCGCTCGCGGTCGCCTCGCTTCTTCCAGTCGTCGTCTTCGGGGCCATCGTCAGTTCGGTTCTCGCGGTCGCCGTTCACAGGTTTTACCTGCTTTCGGAGCGCAACGGGCTCATGTCTCTGCTGGAGCGACACAGCAGGACGGTCGCCGAGTTCATGGTGACGATGCTGGCGTTCAACTTCATCCTCATCATCACCATGCAGATATTGCGTCTGGGAGACGTCGAGCGGCCTCTGACGGTCCTCATCGCGTTTCTGCTGTTCGTCGTCGTGTGCCTCGTATTCCTCTACGGAATGCTCCGTCTCTCGCTGATTTTTCCGGCGATCGCGGTCGAGACGCCTGGACGAAGCCTTGCAAGCGCCTATCGCGCCGGGCGCGGATTGGTCTGGAGGCAGATTTGCGCCGGCGCTCTTCTCGCGGTTCCGCTCTTCGTCCTGCCTCTGGCCGCTCGGCTCGCCCTGGCCGGTTCGCCCGCGGGCGCTGTGGCGGCCGCGCTCGTGAGAGGTGCGGCGACGTTGGCCCTCACGGCGGTCTTCGTGGTCCTAGCGTCCCGCCTGTTCGTCTGGCGACAGGAGCGCTGGAACGGCACGGACGCATTCCGGATCGGAGCGACCTGAGGGCCGCCGCCCCTCGATCGGACGTCGGCGGACTTCAGTGCGCGCGGGCCGTCACGAACCCGACCACGTCCAGCAGCGCGCGGGTCTCCGGGCGGTCCTGGAACAGGCCGAGCGCGTCGCGGGCGATGGCGCCGTAGTGGCGCGCGCGGGCGAGGGTGTCCTCGATCGCGCCGTGCCTGACCAGCAGCCGGATCGCCTCGGTGAGGTCCGAATCCTCGATCTCTCCGTCCTCCAGCGCGCGCTTCCAGAACACGCGCTCGTCGGCTGAGCCGCGGCGATAGGCGAGCACCACGGGGAGCGTGATCTTCCCCTCGCGGAAATCGTCGCCGACCTTCTTGCCGAGATTGGCTTCGCGGCCGCCATAGTCGAGCGCGTCGTCGACGAGCTGGAAGGCTACGCCGAGATTCATCCCGTAGGAGCGGGCGGCGGCCTGCTCGGCCTTCGGCCGGCCGGCGATCACCGGGCCGACCTCGCAGGCGGCGGCGAACAGTTCGGCGGTCTTGCCGCGGACCACCGCGAGATAGTCGTCCTCGGTCGTCGTGGTGTTCTTCGCGGCGGAGAGCTGCATCACCTCGCCCTCCGCGATCACGGCGGCGGCTTCGGAGAGGATGCGCAGCGCCTCGAGCGAGCCGACCTCGACCATCATCTTGAAGGCCTGGCCGAGCAGGAAGTCGCCCACCAGCACGCTGGCCTCGTTGCCCCAGAGCATGCGGGCGGCGAGCTTGCCCCGGCGCATCTCCGAACCGTCGACCACGTCGTCGTGCAGCAGGGTGGCGGTGTGCATGAACTCGACGGCGGCGGCGAGCTTGACGTCGCCGTCGCCGGAATAGCCGCACAGCGCCGCGGTCGCGAGGGTGAGCATCGGCCGGAGCCGCTTGCCTCCGGACGAGATCAGGTGGTTCGCGACCTCCGGAATCATCGCCACGTCCGATCCCGTGCGCGACAGAATGAACGCGTTGACGCGCTCCATGCCGGGCGCGACGAGCTGCGCCAGCGGCTCGATGCCTGCCAGTTCACCCGCGCCCGAGCGGTCCTCCAACGGTACGACGACGCCCAAGGTCGCGAAGCTCCTATCCATTTCGAGACAGGCGCGGACCGTATCCAGACCCCTTTTGGCGGGCAAGCCGTAAAACGCCCGGCGCTCTCAGCCGACCCCGAGCGCGCCGCGCGCCGCGAGCAGTTTCTCGGAGGCGATCAGCAGCAGGACCAGAGCGACGACGAGCGCGGTGAGTTCGGTTCGCATGGGCGGCGGGCTCCGGCGCCGACGACGCGCCGGCGGGGACAGTGATCGCCGCGGCGGCTGGCTGAAGTTGGGCGCGGGCGTGGCGTTTTCCGTCTAATAGGTAAACGCCCGTAAACACGCGGCGGCGGAGCTGAAAAATGGCCGGCGAGCGCGCCGTTGCCGCGCGCTGCTCCGCGGCCCATTGTGACGGGGGAGTCTCCGTGAAAGGCGTCAGTTCTTGCAAGAAATCCTGCGCTGCAACGATCCGGTCCTGCTGTCCTTCGTCCGCGCCACGCTGACGCAGGAGGGCGTCGAGCATGTGGTGTTCGACGGCAATATGAGCGTGCTCGAAGGCTCGCTCGGCGTTCTCGCAGCGCGCGTGCTGGTCCACGAGGACGACGCCCCGCGGGCGCGCCGCGTGCTGAGCGAGAGCGGCCTCTCCCACGAGTTGCGCCCCGAGGCGCCGTGACGGCCGACCTCACCGACGACCTCTTCTTCGGCGGCCGGCTGCGCCTGCTGCAGCCGCGCCGCGGTCACCGCGCAGGCAGCGACGCGGCCTTGCTGATCGCGGCCGCGCGTTCGCGGCTCGGCGAGGGACTCTCAGTGGCGGACCTCGGCGCCGCGACCGGGGCGGTCGGCCTGTCGCTCGCGCTCGCAGGCGCCGGCCGCGTCGCCCTAATCGAGATCGATCCGGGGCTTGCGGTCGTCGCAGAGGAGAACGTGGCGCGGAACGGTCTTCGCGACCGCGTCGTCGTGGCCGCCTGCGACGTCGCAGCCGCCGGCGCCCGGAGCGGGCCGCCGTCGATCGCCGCCGGGGCGTTCGGCCTCGTGGTCGCAAATCCGCCCTTCGACGCGGTCGTCCGCTTCCGCGCTTCCCCCGATCCGGCGAAGGCGCTGGCGCACGCCGCGCCCGAGACGCTGATCGACGACTGGTCGAAGGCGGCGGCGCGCCTGCTCAAGCCGGGCGGCTCGCTGGTGATGATCCACCGGCCCGAAGCGCTGGACCGGCTGCTTCGGGCGGTCGGTCCGCGCTTCGGGGACGTACGGGTCCTTCCGATCCACCGCGACGCCGCGTCGCCCGCGTCGCGCATCCTTATCGCTGCGCGCAAGGGCCGCCGCGGCGCGCTCGCGCTGCTGCCGGGGCTGGTTCTCCACGGCGAAGACGGCGCCTTCACGCCACGCGCCGACGCCGCCCAGCGCGGGGACGTCGTGCTGGCGATGGGATAGGGCCGTCGCAAACAGAAAGGGCGCCCCCGACGGGAGCGCCCTCGATCGGCGTCATGAACGCCGCGCGCTCAGTAGTACCGCCGGCGGCAGTCTTCACGGGTGCGGGTGACGTAGCGATAGCCGTTCCAGAAGCGGGTGGTCACCAGGCGACATGCGGGCCGGTAGGCCGGGCGGTAATAGCCATAGGGCCGCGGACGATACCGCGGCGCGTAATAGCCGTAGGGCCGAGGCCGATAGTAGCCCCCTCCGTAATAGGGGCGATGCCGGTAGTATCCGCCATAGCCGCCGCCGGCGTCGACATAGATCCCAGCCGATGCGGGCGCGGGGGCGGCCGCGAAACCGCCGGCGGCGAGAGTTGCGGCGAGAGCCAGATTGCGAAACATGACTTCCTCCTCGAACAGTGATGACGCTCGACGACGGTTCTTCCGCCCGTCGCCCGAGGCCCCGCCCGCGCCTCTTCACGGTGACACGGCGTACGGCTTGGCTCCATGCGTACGAAAGTTGCGCTGAACTGGTCGTGAGATCGTCATTCAACGGCGGTTCATCGCGGCGGTTCGGCTCATTGTGGCGGCGTCGCGCGGCCCTATCTTAGGTCGCCATGAGCACATCGTTTTCCGACCGTCTCCGTCGTTTCGCCGCTCCCATGCTGCCCGAGCGCATGCGCGGGGAACGCCCCGTGGTTCCGGTCGTGCGCCTGTCCGGCGCAATCGGGATGGGCGGCCCCTTGAGGCCCGCGCTGACGATGGCGTCCGTCGCCGCCTCGCTGGAAAAGGCGTTCGCGACGCCGGGGGCGAAGGAGGTCGCGCTCGTCATCAATTCGCCCGGCGGCTCGCCCGTGCAGGCCCATTTGATCTTCCTGCGCATCCGTGCGCTGGCGGAGGAGAAGGAGATCGGCGTCGCCGCCTTCGTCGAGGACCTTGCGGCGTCCGGCGGCTACATGATCGCCTGCGCGGCCGACGAGATCGTGGCCGACCCCTCGTCGATCGTCGGCTCGATCGGCGTGGTCTCCTCCGGCTTCGGCTTCGACCGCGCGATCGAGCGGCTTGGCGTCGACCGGCGGCTCTACACCTCGGGCGAGAACAAGGCGATCCTCGACCCGTTCAGCCCCGAGAAACCGGACGACGTCGAGCGGCTGAAGGAGCTGCAGCGCGAGGTCCACGAGCAGTTCATCGCGCTGGTGAAGGACCGTCGCGGCGCTGCGCTGTCGGGCCATCCCGACCTGTTCACCGGCGCGTTCTGGACCGGCGCCTCGGCGCTCGGCCTCGGCCTCGTCGACCGCGTTGGCGACCTGCGCTCCACGATGCGCGAGCGCTGGGGCGACAAGGTCGAGCTCCGGGCGATCACGCCCAAGACCTCGTTGCTGAAGCGCCTGACGGGCCGGGGCGACGGCGGCGTCGCCGCCGGGCTCGCCGAAGAGGCGATCGCCGCCGTCGAGGCGCGCTCGCTCTGGAGCCGCTACGGGCTTTGATCGACCGCCGCACGGCCGCCAAGATCGCGGGCGACGTTCGCGCCTCTCACCGCCTCACCGGAGCCCGACGCGGATGCCGCCCTTCCTCCTGATCGCAGCCGCAGCCGCGGGTGCCCTGTTCGGAGCCAAGGCGCTGAAGCGCGAATGGCTGCGCGTGAACCGCGAGCTCGAACGCACCGAGCGCGAGCAAGCCGGTGACGCCGAGCCGCGCCCGACGTTGAAGCACGACAAGACGACGGGCGAGTGGCGGCCGCAGTAGGGTGACGCGTGTCCCGGCCGAAGAGCCGGGATCCGGAGCCGTCGCCGGTCAGAAGGATCCGGATCGGCCGACAGTCTCGTCTTCGACCGCTGCGGGTCTGAGGGCCGCCTCGTCGGCCGGGACGCGGCTCCGCCTTGACCCCCCACCGGCCCGCAACTAGCGTCCGCGCGCTTCTTCCGACCCCGGACGCGACATCTCCATGACCTACGATCCGATGGCCCCCGAGAACTCGTTCCAGGGGCTGATCCTCACGCTCCAGCGCTACTGGGCGGAGCAGGGCTGCGTCATCCTGCAGCCCTATGACATGGAGGTCGGGGCAGGCACCTTCCATCCTGCGACCACGCTCCGCGCGCTTGGGCCGCGACCCTGGAAGGCGGCCTATGTGCAGCCCTCGCGGCGCCCGAAGGACGGGCGCTACGGCGAGAACCCCAACCGCTTCCAGCATTATTACCAGTTCCAGGTGATCCTGAAGCCGTCGCCTGACAACCTGCAGGAGCTTTACCTCGACAGCCTGAAGGCGATCGGCCTCGACCCGACCGTCCACGACGTGCGCTTCGTGGAGGATGATTGGGAGAGCCCCACGCTCGGCGCCTGGGGCCTGGGCTGGGAGTGCTGGTGCGACGGCATGGAGGTCAGCCAGTTCACCTATTTCCAGCAGGTCGCGGGCGTCGACTGCAATCCGGTCTCCGGCGAACTGACCTATGGGCTGGAGCGGCTCGCGATGTACATCCAGGGCGTCGATCGCGGCTTCGACCTCAACTTCAACGGCCGCCAAGGGGCGGAGAAGATCACCTATGGCGACGTGTTCCGGCAGGCTGAGCAGGAATATTCCCGCTTCAACTTCGAGCACGCCGACGTCGAGCTGCTGAAGCGCCATTTCCGCGACGCCGAGCAGGAGTGCCAGGCGCTGCTGACCGCCGGCGACAAGGACGGCCGCCACGAGATGGCGATGCCGGCCTACGACCAGGCGATCAAGGCGAGCCACGCCTTCAACCTGCTCGACGCCCGCGGCGTGATCTCGGTCACCGAGCGCCAGAGCTACATCCTGCGCGTGCGCGAACTCGCCAAGGGCTGCGGCGCCGCCTGGCTGAAGACCGAAGCGGGCGGCGCGGTCGCCGCATGATTGCCTCCGCACGACCGACGCCCGGCCTCACCCTCACTTTCAGCCCCCGCCTGCTTCGGCGAGGGGAATAGAGCGCGTCATGCCCGATTTCCTGCTCGAACTGTTCTCCGAAGAGATTCCCGCCCGCATGCAGGCGAAGGCGGCGGATGATCTGCGGAGGCTCGTCACCGACGCGCTCGTCGAGCGCGGGCTGACTTACGAGGGCGCCAAGGCGTTCGCGACGCCGCGACGGCTCGCTCTGGTCGTCGGCGGGCTCGCCGCCCGCCAGCCGGACCGGCACGAGGAGCGAAAAGGCCCGCGCGTCGGCGCGCCGGAGAAGGCGCTGGAAGGGTTCCTGAAGGCGGCCGGCCTCGCCTCGATCGACGACGCGGTCGTCCAGTCAGATCCCAAGGGCGACTTCTATGTCGCGCGCATCCACAAGCACGGCCGCGCGACGACCGAGGTGATCGCCGACGTCATGCCGGACATCGTGCGCGGCTTCCCCTGGCCGAAATCGATGCGCTGGGGCTCGGGCTCGCTCCGCTGGGTGCGGCCGCTGCACGCGATCGTCGCGACCTTCGCCGCGCCGCAGGAGGAGGCGGAGGTCATCCGCTTCGAGATCGACGGGATCGTCTCCGGCGACGTCACCCGCGGCCACCGCCTGCACGCGCCGGGCGAGATCCGCGTCAAGCGCTTCGATGACTATGTCGACAGCCTGCAGAAGGCGCATGTCGTGCTCGACGCGGAGCGCCGCCGCGACATCATCCGCGCCGACGCCCGCACGCTGGCGCAGGCGCAGAATCTCGAGCTGGTCGAGGACGCGGCGCTGATCGACGAGGTCGCAGGCCTCGTCGAATGGCCGGTCGTGCTGATGGGCTCGTTCGAGCCGGAGTTCCTGGAGGTTCCGGACGAGGCGATCCGCGCCACCATCCGCGCCAATCAGAAGTGCTTCGTGCTCAGCGACCCTGCGACGGGCCGGCTCGCGAACCGCTTCATCCTCACCGCCAACCTCGACGCCGCCGACGGCGGCGCGGCGGTGATCCACGGCAACGAGCGCGTGGTGCGGGCGCGGCTGTCGGACGCCCGGTTCTTCTGGGAGACCGACAAGAAGATCCGGCTCGAGGATCGGCTCGAGAAGCTGAAGTCGATCACCTTCCACGAGAAGCTCGGCACGCAATACGAGCGGGTCGACCGCATCGCGCGGCTCGCGAAGGAGCTTGCGCCGCTGGTCGGCGCCGATCCGCAGAAGGCCGAGACCGCCGCCCGGCTCGCCAAGACCGATCTCGTCACCGAGATGGTCGGCGAGTTCCCCGAGCTTCAGGGCCTGATGGGCCGCTACTACGCCGCCGCCGAAGGGCTCGATCCCGAGATCGCAGCCGCGATCGAGGAGCACTACAAGCCGCAGGGGCCGTCCGACCGCGTCCCCACCGCGCCGGTCTCGATCGCGGTGGCGCTCGCCGACAAGATCGACACGCTGGTCGGCTTCTGGGCGATCGACGAGAAGCCGACGGGCAGCAAAGACCCGTACGCGCTGCGGCGGGCGGCGCTCGGCGTGGTTCGGATCGTGCTGGAGAACGGGCTGCGGTTACCTATCCTAAAAATATTAATTCTTGCCTTAGTCAATTATATTTACCAAGGTTATCCTGATATTGACGAGCAGCATTTTGAAAATCTCGAATTTCTTAATCGAATAGAACTTATAAAAAATATACAAGCCGCCGTAACGAGCGAAATGCGCAGCCCTACAATAATGCAGGGTGCTGAACGTTTTAGCCTTCGTAAGGGGGGCAATGCATTAGTTAACTTGATATATTTTATGGCCGACCGCCTGAAGGTCCAACTCCGCGAGCAGGGCGCGCGGCATGATTTGGTCGACGCGGTGTTCGGATCGAGTGCACCCTCTGCCCTTGAGGGAGAGGGTAAGGTGAGGGGTGATGGCGGCGGTTCGTCCGGACAGGGCGCAGCCCCCACCCCCGAACCCTCCCCGCAAGGGGGAGGGGAGAGCGCCCCCGCATCCGGCGCCCGACAAAACGACGACCTCGTGCTCGTGGTCCGCCGGGTCGAGGCGCTGGCGAAGCTGCTTGCGACCGAGGACGGCGAGAACCTGCTCGCGGGCTACAAGCGGGCGGCGAACATCCTGAAGGCGGAAGAGAAGAAGGACGGGGCAGGGGCGTTCGAGGGCGCTCTGGACCCGGCCCTGCTGTCCGATCCCGCCGAGATCGCCCTGTCGGGCGCGCTCGACGTCGCGGAGCCTGCGGCGGCGGACGCCGTGGCGCGCGAGGACTTCGCTGCCGCGACGTCGGCGCTTGGCGCCCTTCGCCCCCAGGTCGACGCGTTCTTCGACCAGATCATGGTCAACGCGCCCGATCCGGCGCTCCGTGCGAACCGGCTGAAGCTGCTTGCGCGGCTTCGGCGCGCGACGCGCGCTGTCGCCGATTTCGATCGCATCGCCGGCTGAGCCGAGCGTCAGGCCGTCGCGAAGCGAAAGCGTTCGCGGCGCGCGGCCGGCGCCGGATAGTCCAGCGGCTTCGCGAGCTGCGCCTCGGCGAAGCTGCGATACAGCGCTCGCTCCTCGAATGTGGCGGCCTCGGCCCTGCTGCGATCTTGCAGGCCGGGACGCCACGAGCGTTCGGGATGATCGCGTCGGAACAGGTTCATCGCCAGCGCTTCGGCCCGGTCCGTCCTTATCTCCATGCCCATCGGACTTCCTCATGACGATCGATAACGGTCAGCGCGGGAAGGAGTTCTGGCCGGCTCCCGCCAAGTCTAAAGGGGGTTAACGTAGTCCTGCTACAGCCTATTCTCGCGCCTCGATCTTGCGTCTGTCTTAAGTCTACCCGGATTTCATAAACGCCAATGATCCGAAGAGGGCGCTGAAGCGTTAAACGCGCGTGACCGTCCGCTTGTGCGCGGTTTTAGGATGTCCGTGCCGTGAAATTCCCCCTGGCGGCCCCCCCTTCGGCAGCGGTGCTCGTCGAGCTCGTCGGATTGCTCTATTCGGCCGCCGTTCCGATCGTGCTCATCGGCGCGGCCCTGACGTCCGTTGGTGTGTTCGCGATGACGATCGACGACGACGGAATCGTCGCGGCGCTGACCTATTCGAGCATCGTCATCACCGGCGCGCGGCTGCTGCTGGTCATTCTGTACCGGCGGCGCGCAGCGCGGCTCGCCCTCACCGTGGAAGAAGCGAGGCGATGGGAGCAGGCGTATGGCGCGGCGTGCATCGTGGCGGCGCTCTGCGTCGGCGGATTTGGCGCGCGTTTCACGCTGCTTGAGTCCTCCACGCTTCAAACCATGGGGGTCGCTCTCCTGTTCGCCTATTGCGCGGGACAGGTCACGCGCGTCTGCATCCGACCCTGGATCTGCGTCCCGACCCTCATAGCGGCGGCCCTTCCCGTCATCGTCGCGCTGGCGTGGCGCGGGGGAACCGACGCGTTCGCCCTCGCTGCTTTCCTTCTGTTCTTCCTGTTCGCGAGCTTCGAGACCGTCGCCTACGGTCATCGCACAGCGCTGACCCTGATCCTCGCCAAGCAGCAATTGGCGGCGCTGGCGCGGCGTGATCCGCTGACCGGATTGGAGAACCGCGCCGCGCTCAGGGAGACGATCGCCGCCGCCGCGCTCGGACTGGAGGGGACCGGCGAGTCGCTTGCGGTCCACTGCCTCGATCTGGACCGGTTCAAGGAGATCAACGACCAGCACGGGCATCCGCTCGGAGACGCCCTTCTCAAGGCGGTCGCCGCGCGATTGACCGGCGCGATCCGTGCGCAAGACACTGTGATACGCCTCGGCGGGGACGAGTTCGTCGTCGTGCAGGCCGGCGGCGTCGATCCGACCTCCGCAGAGATGCTCGCCCGCCGGATCCTCCAGTCGATCGGCGCCCCCTTCGCCATCGATGGCGTCGAACTCTGCGTCGGCGTCAGCATCGGCATCGCGCTCGCGCCGAAGGACGGCTCGACCATGGATGCGCTGATGGCGCGGGCGGATCAGGCGCTCTACGTCGCGAAGGCGAAGGGGCGCAACAGCTTCCGCTTCTTCGATCCGAACGACGGGCTTGCCGCGAACGACGCCATCGTCGCGGCCTGGCGAGCTCGCAAGGAGACGGCGTGACGGAAGCGGCGGCCTACTCGGCCGCCTCGCGCTCCGGCTCGTCCTCGAGGAAGCCGCCGGACTGCCGCCGCCAGAGCGAGGCGTAGAGGCCGTCGCGCGAGATCAGATCGGCGTGGCCTCCTTCCTCTGCGATCCGGCCCTTCTCGAGCACCACCAGCCGGTCCATCCGCGCGATCGTCGAGAGCCGGTGGGCGACGGCGATCACGGTCTTGCCCGCCATCAGCGCTCCGAGGCTGGCCTGGATCGCGGCCTCGACCTCGCTGTCGAGCGCGCTCGTCGCCTCGTCGAGCACGAGGATCGGCGCGTCCTTCAGGATCACGCGGGCGATCGCGATGCGCTGGCGCTGCCCGCCGGAGAGCTTGACGCCGCGTTCGCCGACATGGGCGTCGTAGCCCGTGCGGCCGTTCAGGTCCGTGAGGCCGAGGATGAACTCGTGCGCCTCGGCCTTCTTCGCGGCCGCCACGATCTCGGCGTCGGTCGCGTCCGGCTTGCCGTAGGCGATGTTGTCTCGGATCGAGCGGTGCAGCAGCGAGGTGTCCTGCGTCACCACCGAGATCTGCGCGCGCAGGGATTCCTGCGTGGCGTCCGCGATGTCGGCGCCGTCGATCAGGATGCGGCCGGAGGCTGTGTCGAAGAAGCGCAACAGCAGGTTGGCGAGCGTCGACTTGCCCGCGCCGGAGCGGCCGACGAGGCCGATCTTCTCGCCCGGGCGGATGTGCAGCGAGAAGTCGTCGATCACGGTCTTCGCCTGTCCATAGCCGAAGCTCACATGATCGAAACGGATGTCGCCGCGCGAGACCTCGAGCGGCCTCGCGCCGTCGCCGTCGAGCAGCTGGAGCGGCCGCGCGATGGTGCCGAGGCCCTCCTGCACGACGCCGACGTTCTCGAAGATCGCCGACACCTGGAAGGCGACCCAGCCGGACATCGACACGACCTGCCATGACAGCGGCACCGCCATCGCGACCGCGCCGACCTCGATCGAGCGGCCGGAAGCGAGCGCGATCGCGGCCACCGTGATGGCCGAGACGAGCAGCGCGTTCAGCAGCTGCAGCGTCACCGCGAACATCGTGACCAGCCGGAACTGGCCCTTGAAGCGATCCATCAGCACGTCCATCGCGCCGCCGACATAGGTGTCCTCGTCGCGTGCGCGCGCGAACAGCTTGACCGTCAGGATGTTGGTGTAGGTGTCGACGATGCGTCCGGTGAGCTGCGAGCGCGCCTCAGAGGCCAGCCGCGAGCGGTCGCGCATGCGCGGCACGAACCACCAGAGCAGCGCGGCGTAACCGACGAACCAGACGGCGAGCGGGATCGCGAGCCGGGCGTCGGCGTGGCCGAGCAGCAGCAGGGCGCTCGTGCCGTAGATCGCGATGTACCAGATCGCCTCGACCGTCTGGACCACGCTCTCGCGCAGGGCGGGCCCGGTCTGCATCACCTTGTTCGCGATGCGGCCGGCGAAGTCGTTCTGGAAGAACCCCCAGGACTGGCGGACGACGTGGTAATGCGCCTGCCAGCGCACGAGGTTGGAGAAACCCGGTCCGATCGCCTGGTTCGCGATCAGTCCGCGGGCGAACAGCACCGCGGGCCGGAACACCAGCAGCACGCCGACGAGGCCCGCGATGACCGGCCAGCCCTCGGCGAGCAGCCGCTCGGGCGGCGTGTCGCTGACGAGGGTCACGATGCGGCCGACGAAATAGGGCACCGAGGCGTCGCCGAGGGCGAGCAGCAGGCCGGCGCCGAGCAGTCCGGCGAACAGCGCCTTCGCCTGCCTGAGGAAGTGCCAGTAGAAGGCGATCAGTCCGGACGGCGGCTCCGGCCGCTCCGGCGTCGCAGTCGGATCGATGAGGTTTTCGAAGAAGCGGAACATGCGGCCGTTATATGGGAGCAGGCCCGCGCGCGCCTAACGTGGCGCCGAAAAGGCCGCAGCCCGCGTCATCCCGCCTTGAACAGGTCGGCCACCACGTCCTCGCCGATCGCGAAGGCGGCGCTTGCGCCGGCGCCTGCGCCTGCGATCACCACGCGGACGTTGTCCTCAGGCGCTTCGACGAACAGCGGGCGGTCGACGGAGAATGCGTAGGTGCCGGTCCAGCGCGACAGGATCTGTTTCGGCCGCTTGCCGAACACGGCCGCCAGCTCCTCGAGAATCAGATCGTCGATCGCCTGGGACTGGAACGGGTCGGGCGTCGCCTCGAGCGTCCGGCTGGAGCCGACGACGAGCGAGCCGTCGGCCGACTGCGACGCCAGCATCACCACGCCGTGCTGGATGTGCTCGGGCTGCTCCGCCTCGAGCCTCGCGCGCAGCGCCTCGACGCCGTCGAGGCCCTCGAGCCCGGGCATGCGCGGCACCGACAAGTCGGTCGCGACGGCGCCGGGCAGCTCAAAGCCTTCCTCGTAGCGCACGCGCAGCATCTGCGATTTCGCCCGCGTCAGTCCGGCCGCGGCGAGGCGCTCGCCATAGAGCGTGCGGAAATCGTCGCCGGGGCAGACCACCACGGCCTGCGCCGAGACCGGCCCGCGCGAGGTCCGCAGCACATCGCCCTCGATCGCCGTCACCGCGGTCTCCCAGCGGAACGCGACGTCGTGGGTGTCCTCGAGCCACGCGGCGATCTTCGGCAGCGCGGACTTCGCCTCGACGCGGATCTCGTCCGGGCTCCAGAACACGCCGGCGATGTCGCCCCTGAACTGGGGGAACAGCGCGTGGGCGTCGTCGGGTCGGTAGAAGGCGCAGCCGGGAGCGGGCTCGGTCGCGGCGTAGGCCTCGAGCGCGGTCGCAGCCTCCGCGCGACGGGCGACGATCGACAGGCCCTCATGTTCGATCCTGAGGCCGGCCTGAGAACATACCTCGGCCCAGACGTCGCGCGAGCGCTTCGCCCGCCGGGTCGCTCCGCCGGCGGCGTGGCCGGCCACCGTGACGAGGCCGGACATCCTGACGGACGCGCCGTTCGCGCGCGCATCGCGCTCGAACACGACGACGCGCCGTCCGCTCCGCGCCGCCGCCAAGGCATGCGCGAGTCCCAGAATGCCGCCGCCGACGACTGCGAGATCGTAGTTTTCCGTCATGTCCGCCTCAGTGAAGTCGGCGGACGCTGGCCAGAAGTGGCGGCCTGCGTCAATACGCGGGCGCACTGCGGCAGTGGAGCGAATGTCCCGGGGCGGACCCCCTTCAGGCGCGCCCTTCGGCCCAGCGCTCGCGCTTGCGGTAGATCGTCGAGGGGCTGATCTCGAGAGCGGCCGCCGCCCGCGCGGTGTTGCCGCCATAGGCCGCGACCGCCGTCTCGATGATCCGCCGCTCCTGGATCCAGAACGGCTCGATCGCACCGCCGGCCGCTGCGACGGGAGACGCCGCGCGCGCGCCGGAGAAGTCCGGCGGCAGCATGTCGAGCGTCACCTCGTCGCCGTCGCCGAGCACCACTGCGCGGCGGATGACGTTCTGCAGCTCGCGGACGTTGCCGGGCCACGGATAGCTCAGGAAGCGCTCGACCACGGCGGGTGAGAGCCTCGGCGTCGGCCGGCCTTCCTCCCCCGCGAAGCGTTCAAGAAAGGTGTGAGCCAGCGCGATCACGTCGTCGCCGCGCTCTCGCAGCGGCGGCGTCCGGATCGGCAGGACGTGGAGGCGGTAGAACAGGTCCTGCCGGAATCGGCCGGCTGCGACCTCGGCGAGCGGGTCGCGATGGGTCGCGCACACGACGCGGACGTCGGCATGTCTCGGTCGCGCCTCGCCGACCCGGCGGTACTCGCCGGTCTGCAGCACGCGCAGCAGCTTCGCCTGGAGACCAAGCTCCATCTCGCCGATCTCGTCGAGGAACAGCGTGCCGCCGCCCGCGACCTCGACCGCGCCCGGCCGGTCCTCGGTCGCGCCGGTGAACGCGCCGCGGACATGGCCGAAGACCTCGCTCTCCATCAGCTCGCGTGGGATCGCCCCGCAATTGAGCGCGACCAGAGCTTTGCCCGCGCGGCCCGAACGGGCGTGGATCGCCTCGGCGCAGAGTTCCTTGCCCGAACCGCTCTCGCCCGTGACGAACACCGCGGCGCGCGACGGCGCGATGCGCGCGATCTCGGCGTAGAGCGCGCGCATCGGCTGCGACTGGCCGACGAAGCCGCCGAAGTCGCCGCTTCCGGAGACCGGCGCGGGGCCGCCGCTCGGGCTCTTGCTCGCCTTGGCCCTCCCTTCGCCGAAGCGGGGCGCGAGACGGCGGGCGAGCGAATCCGGCGAATAAGGCTTGAGGACGAAATCGATCGCGCCCCGGCGCATCGCCTCGACCGCTAGCGCGACCGAACCGGAGCCGCTGGTCGCGACCACGACGAGGCCGCGGTCGACGAAGCGCTCCACCAGCGCCAGCGCCTCCCGCCCGGGAATGTCGATGATCGCGATCTCGGCGTCGTGGCCCACATCCCCAGCGATCGCAGCATTCGGGGCGATGGTCGTCAGGACCTCGCCCCCCGCCGTGGCGATCGCCGTCGTCGCGACCCGCACCGACGCGGGATCGGCGTCGATCAGCAGGACGCGCGTCCGCGCCGCGACGCGGGAGGCCTGAAGGTCCGAGATCTGCGTGTTCGGCATAGGGCGGCTCGCCTCGGGCCGCCGCGGCGTCGAGCCGCGTCTGGCCGACCGAAAGTCGCCCAACACGGTAAACGAAAGGTGTTCATTCGGATGAGAGCGGCGCCCGATCGTCCCAACGCGCGCGCCGCAACGCCTCTTAGGCGGCGGGCCGGGCTTCGTAGCCGGCGCCGTTCACAGCGGCTGCGGCCTGCTCGGGCGACAGCGTGGTCTCGATCTCCACCCGGCCTGCGGCGCGGCTCACCGTCACCTTCGCGGAAGGGTCGTCCGCTTCGATCGCGCGGGCGACCGATCGCGCGCAGCCCTCGCAGACCATTCCTGAAACTTCGAGCGTGACCATGACGCCTCCCGGAAGCCGGTTTTCCGCTTTTCATATGGAGACGAAGGGGATCCCTTGCGAGGGATTGGCCCGGGAATCACGAATCGAAGATGATCGGGGCGCGCATTTCCCTGGACCGAACGACATGACGAAATCCGCTGCGTTCTTCGTCGCCGCCGCGATGGCGGTGACGGCGGCGTGCGTCGGCGTCATTACGTTCTACGGTCTTGATCTGAGCATCGGGGTCTCGGCGCTGGTCGCGTTTTGCGCGCTGGGCGGCATGGCCGTGACCCAGCTCGCCTTCACCCGCGCACCGGCGGGAGACCCCGGCCGCCTCGATGATCTCGACTGGGTGGTGACGGACCTGCAGAGCAGGCTGGAGACCATCGAGGCGCGGATGTCGACGCTGGACGCCGCGAGCGGCGAGCGCGCACGCAACGCGACCCGTCCGGTCGTCGAGGAGCTCGCGGCGCTCGGCGGCCTCGTCACCTCGATCGCCAAGGAAGTCGCCGCTCACGACGTTAAATTCGCGCAACTGGCGGCCGAAAAGGCGCGCGAGGCCGCAGAGGCGCAGATCGCGGCCGAAGGCCCCGCTCCACCGTGATTTGCTTGACCTCTCCGGCCCGCGCGCTTAGCGGGAGGCGAGATGTCCGACTCCTCCCCCGTCTTCGCCCGCTTCGCCCCGCTCGCCGCGGCCTACGACGTCGCGCTTTGCGATGTCTGGGGCGTGCTGCATGACGGCGTTCACGCCCACCAGGAGGCCGGCGACGCGCTGACCCGCTTCCGCGCCGGCGGCGGCGTCGTCATTCTGGTGTCGAACGCTCCGAAGCCGTCGGAATGGGTGATCGAGCACCTCGACGAGCGCGGGGTGCCGCGCAGCGCCTGGGACGCGGTGGTGACCTCCGGCGACGTCGCGCGTCACATGCTGGCCGTGCGCGACTGCTGGACGGTGCATCACATCGGCCCCGACCGCGACCTGCCGTTGATGGGCGATTCCCGCCTCAAGCTCGTCGGCCCCGACGAGGCGCCGATCGTTGTGGTCACCGGGCTGATCGACGACCAGACGGAAACCCCCGAGGATTATTCCGATCGTCTCGCGGCGCTCAAGGAACGCCGCCTTCCGATGATCTGCGCCAACCCCGACCTTGTCGTGCAGGTCGGCGAACAGAAGCTGTGGTGCGCCGGCGCGATCGCCGATCTCTACCAGACGATGGGCGGCGAAACGCTGTTCGCCGGCAAGCCCTATGCGCCGATCTACGACGCCGCGATGCGGATGGCCGAGGAGATTCTGGACCGCAAGCTCGACCGCTCGCGTGCGATCGCGATCGGCGACGCGGTGCGGACCGATCTCGCCGGCGCGACGGCGGCCGGCGTCGACTGCGTGTTCGTCGCCGACGGCATCCATGGCGAGGAGCTCGGCCGAGGCTCGCCCGACCCCGAGAAGCTCGCCGCTCTGTTCGCCGAGCACGGCTATGCGCCGGTCGCCGTCATGCCGAGGCTCGTCTGGTGATCCCGGACTAAGTTTTTCTTATATCGACCGCACGCGCCGCCGCTGCGTGAAGTGCGCGGCGTCCACGCGCCGCCAAGACCCATGGGAGACACCGAAATGAGCAACCGAATCGTCCTGCGCGCCGGAGAGGCTCTGGTCGCCGGCGGCCCTCCCGGCACCGCCGCCGAGCCGGAAGTCGTGATCGGCGAACTGGACGGCCCGGTCGGAACCGCGCTCGCGACGCTGACGGGCGACCAGGTGAAGGGGCACACCCGCGTCTTCGCGCTGCTCAACACCGACATCATGGTCCGTCCGGTGACGCTGTGCGTCTCCAAGGTCACCGTCGACAACCCGCGCTACACCAACATCCTGATGGGCACCGTGCAGTTCGCGATCGCGAACGGCGTGCTCGACGCGGTCCGCGCCGGCTACATTCCGAAGGACAAGGCCAACGACCTCGGCATCATCTGCTCGGTCTGGCTGGCGCCCACGATCGTCGACGTCGAGAACCTCGACCACAAGGTGCTGTTCGACATCCATCGCAAGGGCATGCTTGAGGCGATCCGCAAGGCGATGGCCTCCGAGCCCTCGATCGACTGGCTGCTCGAGAACCAGGAGAAGATCACGCACAAATATTATCAGATGGGGCTCGACGGGAAGGTCTGAGGCCTGACTCGAGCTCGGGCGCGCGAGGCGTCCGAGCTCGATAGCCTGGAGCGGAGAGGCGCTCAGCCCTCCTCGGAGGCCGCGGCCGCCCGCCAGCCGATGTCGCGGCGGCAGAAGCCTTCGGGCCAGTCGATGAGGTCGACGGCGGAATAGGCGTTCATCTGGGCTTCGGAGGCGTCGGCGCCGATCGCGGTCACGGCCAGCACGCGGCCGCCGGCGGCGACCAGTTTTCCGTGATCGAGCGCGGCGCCCGCTATGAACACGGTGACGTTCGGCCGCTTCTCGGCCGCCGCGATCCCGCGGATCTCAGAGCCCTTCTCATAAGGCCCTGGATAGCCCTTCGCAGCCATCACCACCGCGAGCGCGGTTTCCCGGCGGAAGACGGGCTTGCGGCCCGCGAGCTCGCCGGAGACGGCGGCCACCATCAGCTCCAGCAGGTCGTCCTTCAGCCGGGGCAGCACGACCTGCGCCTCCGGATCGCCGAAGCGGACGTTGTATTCGACCAGTCTCGGACCGTCCGGCCCGATCATCAGCCCCGCGTAGAGGAAGCCGACGAAGGGCGTCCCGTCCGCCTTCATCGCGGCGACGGTCGGCCGGACTATCTCGGCCATCGCCTTCTCGACCAGCGCATGGCTCAGCACAGGGGCCGGCGAATAGGCGCCCATGCCGCCGGTGTTGGGGCCCTCGTCGCCGTCGAAGGCGCGCTTGTGGTCCTGCGCGTCGCCGAACAGCAGGGCGGTCGTCCCGTCGCACAGCGCGAACAGGCTGGCTTCCTCGCCCGCCATGAACTCCTCGATCACGGCCTCCGCTCCGGCGTCTCCGAGCTCGCCGCCGAACACGTGATCGACCGCCTGATGGGCCTCCTGAAGCGACGTCGCCACAACGACGCCCTTGCCGGCGGCGAGGCCGTCAGCCTTCACCACGACAGGCGCGCCGAACGCCTCGACGGCCGCGTGGCCCTCCTCGGCGGAGCGGCAGCGGCGGAAGGCGGCCGTGGGGATGCCGTGCGCCTCGCAGAGCTCCTTGGTGAAGGCCTTGGAGCCTTCGAGCCGCGCTGCGGCCGCGCTCGGGCCGAAGGCCTTGATTCCGGCCAAGGTCAGCGCGTCGACGACCCCTTCGACCAGCGGCGCCTCGGGGCCGACGACGACGAGGTCGACCTTCTCGGCCTTGGCCAGCGCCACGACGCCCGCGACGTCGTCGGCCGCGACAGGCCGCAGCTCGGCGTGCGCCGCGATTCCCGGGTTTCCGGGCGCTGCGATCAGCCGGGTGAGAAGCGTGCTCCTTGCGAGCGAGGCCGCCAATGCGTGCTCGCGTCCGCCGGAGCCGAGGAGAAGTACGATCATAATGAGAACGTCGCCGGCTCTGTGGGACCCGGCGACGTTCTAGCGGCCTTGGGCCTGGCGCGAAAGCTCGCTCGCTCCCGCGCTACTCGACGATGACCTTGCCCTTCATCACCGCCGAATGCGGCGTGCAGATGTAGTTGTAGGTGCCCGGTTCGACGAACTTGATCGCGTAGGAGTCGCCTGCGTTGAGCATCGGGCCCATGGCGCCCTTGACCGTCTTGGCCGGACCCTGGCGCATGTGCACGTTGTGCGCCATGCCCTCTTCCTTGTTGGTCCAGCGCACGATCTGCCCCGACTTGATCGTCACCTCAGGCGTCAGGAACGCCATGGAGTTGATTTCGATGTCGGTGATCTCGCCCGTCGCCGCCTTGGCGTCCGGCAGGATCTCGATCGGGTCGGCCGCATAGGCGACGCTGAGCGGCAGCACGACGCAGAGCGCCGCGAGCAATAGTGAACGCATGGGCTTTTCCTCAACTACGAAAGCTTTGTGGGAGCTGCGCCATTCCGGACTGCCAGCGGCGCTGATCGGCCGAATATACCCGCTTCGGCCAGATCAGAAGGGAAATCCGGAGTGCAGATGCAATACCATATCGGCCTATACGCCACATGGCAAATAGCGCCGCCGGCGCAGCCGGCATTGCGAACAGGAAGTCACTATCAAGCATCGGCTCTTCCACATAAGAACTGATATAATTCAATTTCTCGTTATTATATACCTGATGGATATGCGCCGACCTCGTGATCAACAAGGATAGAGTGACTCTAAACCGATCAGAATTTTATGATCATAATCTTATGTTTCTAGATTGGCGGCTCACGCGCGCTGGGCCCGAAATGCGCAGGCGCGATGATGAGCCTGGGGAAGGCCGTGTTGAGCCGGGGCCCCGACCCATCCGGTCGGAGGTCGCCTGCTTCCGGATAAGCGGCTAGGATTCGCGCCATGCCAGACGCGGTCCTCAGCAACGCCCCCGAAGTCTCCGTCACCGAGCTCAGCCAGGCGCTGCGCCGCACGGTCGAGGACACCTTCGGCTATGTCCGGGTGCGGGGCGAGATCTCCGGCTATCGCGGGCCGCATTCGTCGGGCCACGCCTATTTCGCGCTGAAGGACGACGGCGCGAAGATCGACGCCGTCGTCTGGCGCGGGACCTTCGGCAAGCTGAAGTTCAAGCCGGAGGAGGGGATGGAGGTGATCGCCACCGGGCGGCTCACGACCTATCCCGGCAAGTCCGCCTACCAGATCATCGTCGACGTCATCGAGCCCGCCGGCGTCGGCGCGCTGCTCGCGCAGCTCGAGGAGCGCCGCAAGCGGCTGGCGGCGGAAGGCCTGTTCGACGAAGACCGCAAGCGCCGCCTGCCGTTCCTGCCGGGGGTCGTCGGCGTCGTGACGTCGCCCACCGGCGCGGTGATTCGCGACATCCTCCACCGGCTGGCGGACCGGTTCCCCCGCCGGGTGCTGGTGTGGCCCGTGCGCGTGCAGGGCGAAACGGCGGCCGCCGAGGTCGCGGCGGCGATCATCGGGTTCAACACGCTTGAGCCGGACGGCGTCATCCCGCGGCCGGACGTGCTGATCGTCGCCCGAGGCGGCGGCAGCCTGGAGGACCTCTGGGGCTTCAACGACGAGGCGGTGGTGCGGGCGGCGGCGGCAAGCGCGATCCCGCTGATCTCGGCGGTCGGCCACGAGACCGACACCACGCTGATCGACTTCGCCTCCGACCGCCGCGCTCCGACGCCAACCGCCGCCGCCGAGATCGCGGTGCCGGTGCGCGCCGAGCTGCTGGCCGCGACCGTGGAGCGCGGCGCGCGGCTGCGCGCGACGATGGCGCGGGGTCTCGAGATCCGGCGCACCGAGCTGCGCTCGGCGTTCCGCGCGCTGCCGAAGCTCGAGGCGCTGGTGCAGCTTCCCCGGCAGCGGCTCGATCACGCAGCCTCAAGACTCGCGCCCGCGCTGACCGCGAACGCCGCCCGCCACCGCGCCAGCCTCGCCGCCGCCGGCGCGCGGCTGTCGCCGATCGCGCTCAGGAACCGGATCGTGCTGTCGCGCGAGAAGCTGGAGACCCTCCACGCCCGGATGGAGCGGGCCGAGCGCGCGCTGACGGACCGGCGCCGTGCGAAGCTCGAATCCATCTGGACGCTGGTCCGCAGCCTCAGCCACGAGGGCGTGCTCGAGCGCGGCTATTCGCTGGTGCTCGACGCGGACGGCCATGTGCTGCGCCGCGCGGCGACGGTCTCCGAGGGTCAGGCGCTGACGCTTCAATTCGCCGATGGCGCGGTGCCGGCCATCGCCGGCGGCGAGCCGGCGCCGCCGAAACGCATGGCCAGACCGAGGCCGTCCGGCGCGAAGCCGCAGCCCGATCTGTTCGGTTGAGGCCAGCGATGACAGAAGCGCTTCCGGACCTGTTCCCGGGTTTCGAATCCAGGCTGATCAAGGTCGGCGAGGTCGAGATCTTCGCGCGGATCGGCGGAGAGGGCCCGCCGCTGCTGCTGCTTCACGGCTATCCCCAGACGCACGTGTGCTGGCACAAGATCGCGCCGGCGCTGAGCCGAAGCTTCACGCTGATCCTCGCAGACCTCCGGGGGTACGGGGCGTCCTCCGCGCCGGCGCCCGTCGCCAATGGCGCGAACTACGCCAAGCGCGAGATGGCGGAGGACATGGTCGGCCTGATGCGCGCGCTCGGCCAGAAGCGCTTCGCGGTCGCCGGCCACGACCGGGGAGGGCGGGTCGCCTATCGCATGGCGCTCGACCATCCGGAGCGCGTCGCGCGCCTCGCCGTGCTCGACATCGTGCCGACAGCGCGGATGTGGTCGGGCATGGACTCCCGCATGGCGATGAAGGCCTACCACTGGCTGTTCCTCGCCCAGCCCGCGCCGCTCCCCGAGACGCTGATCGGCCGCGATCCCGACTTCTTCATTGACTGGACGCTCGCGAGCTGGACGGCGTCGAACAACCTCGAGCCCTTCGACCAACGCGCGCTCGCGCACTACCGCGCCTTCTTCCGCCAGTCCGCGCGCATCGCGGCGACCTGCGGCGACTACCGCGCGGGCGCGACCGTCGACGCCTCGCACGACGCCGTCGACCATGAGGCCGGCCGGCGCATCACGGCCCCGCTGCTCGCGCTTTGGGGCGCGAAGGGGTTTCCGAGCGAAGGCTCGGGGCCGCTGGAGATCTGGCGGACGTGGGGGACCGACGTGCAGGGCCGCGGGCTTCCCGGCGGCCACTTCCTGCCGGAGGAGGTGGAGCAGGAGACGGCGGACGCGCTGCTTGCGTTTTTCAGCGCGGGGGAGCGGTGAGGCGCGCGACCGGTCAGCCGTCGCGCATCGGCCTGGCGCTCGGCGGCGGCGGCGCGCGGAGGCTCGCGCATCTCCATGTCCTCGAAGCCTTTGACGAGCTCGGCGTCCGTCCCGCGGCCATCGCCGGCGCCTCGATCGGATCGGTGTTCGGCGCTGGCTACGCTGCGGGACTGACTGCGCTCGAGCTTCGCGCCCATGCTTCCGCAATGCTGAAGAATCGCAGCGTCGTCGTCGCCAAGCTGCTGAAGGCTCGCGTGGGCCGGATCACGGACCTGTTCGGGGCGGGATCGCGCAATCCCGCTCTGATCGACGCAGAAAAGCTGCTGCCGCTCTTTCTGCCGGAGAGGGTGCCGGCCACGTTCGAGGAGTTGGAGATCCCGTTTCTCGCGATCGCCACCGATTTCTTCGGGCACGTCGAGATCGTGATCAGCGACGGACCGCTTCTTCCGGCCATCGCGGCGTCGTCGGCGATTCCCGGGATATTCCGTCCGGTCCTTCACAAGGGACTGACGCTGATCGACGGAGCGATGACCAACCCGCTGCCTTTCGACGTGCTTTCGGATAAGGTCGACTCCGTCATCGCAGTCGACGTCACGGGCGGCCCGGTCGTGTCCGGCCGCGCATTTCCCAACGCGTTCGAGACGATGCTTGGCGCAACTCAGATTCTTCAGGCGACGATCATAGGCGCGAAGGTGGCCGGCGGCGGTCCCGACGCGCTGATACGCCCGGACGTCCGCGGCGTGACCCTGCTCGACTTCTTCAAGACGACAAGCGCGCTGCGCAGCAGCGACGCGGCGAAAGATGAGGCGAAGCGCGCCATCGAGAGGCTGATCGCAGGCTGATTGCTACTCCCGCCTCGTCCCTAGCGCCGCCCCTCGAAGTGCCGCCTCAGCAGCCTCATGTTGCGGCGGTTGGCCTTGAAGGCGGCGTCGAACACCGTTCCGATCACGGGCACGCTGCCGGCCACCGTGTCGAAGGCGACGTTGCCGACCATGCGCGCCAGCACATGTCCGGGCGCGCCGAGGTCGTGCGCGCGCTTGATCATGTAGATCGAGACGATCGCGGTCGAGACGTCGCCCGCCACCGGCACGATGCTGGCGATCGCGTCGACGCCGAAGCGCCAGTTGGTTCCCGGGATGCGCCAGCGCGAGTCGAGCAGGTTCGCCAGCCGGTCGAGTTGGTCGAGCGTCTCGGCGAGACGTGGAGCCGGATCGTGCATGCGGCCGGCGAAGCCGGTTGCGGCGCGTGCGGTCATTTTCTGAGGATCACCCAGATGGCGTGGATGACGCCGGGCAGCCAGCCGCACAGTGTAAGCAGGATGTTCAGCCAGAACTGCAGGCCCAGACCGACCTGGAGAAACACGCCCAGCGGCGGCAACAGGATCGCTAAGAGGATGCGTACGACGTCCATGGCCTCGCCCGTGAAAGCACCGGGCCTCCAGATGCGGCCCTACCGCGATGCAACGCGAAAGAACGGCTTTTCGTTCAGTCACGCGCTCGTGCGCGGCCCTCATGGCTTTTGGAGCCCCCGGAGTTCAGCGTGTCTGGAGGCCGTGACAACCCCGGAATGACGGTGGAGGGTCAACCCTCGCGACGCTCGCGGAAGAACGACCGCAGCAACTCGGCGGACTCCCGCTCGGCGAAGCCCGGATAGACCTCGGGCGCGTGGTGGCAGGTCGGCTGACCGTAGAGCCTGACGCCGGAGGTCACGGCGCCCCCCTTGGGGTCGTCCGCGCCGTAATAGAGCCGCCGTATGCGCGCGAAGGAGATCGCCGCCGCGCACATCGGACAGGGCTCCAGAGTGACCCAGAGATCGCAGCCGACGAGGCGCTCCGAGCCCATCGCGTCGCAGGCCATGCGGATCGCCAGCATCTCGGCGTGGGCGGTCGGATCGGAGAGCTCGCGGGTGCGGTTTCCAGCCTGCGCGATCGCCGCGCCGTCGCGCAGGACGACCGCGCCGACCGGGGTCTCGCCGCGCGCGGCGGCCGCGCGGGCCTCAGCGAGCGCAAGTTCCATCGGGGATGTGTGGTTCGTCCTCGTCAACGGCCCGCCGCCATGCTATCGCCCGCCTTGTCATGACAGAGCCGACCGAAACGCCGGACGCCGCCGAAAAGGCCGCGCCGCAAGATCACGCGCCGACCCATCCGGGCGAGCGCCTCGCCAAGGCCATCGCCCGCGCCGGCCTCGGCTCCCGCCGCGACGCCGAGGTCTGGATCGGCGAAGGCCGCGTCAAGGTCAACGGCAAGGTCGTGGAGAGCGCCGCGCTCAACGTCGTCGACAGCGACAGGATCGAGGTCGACGGCCGCGCGCTGCCCGCCCGCGAACGGACGCGGCTCTGGCTCTACCACAAGCCGCGCGGCTATGTGACGACCAACCGCGACCCGGAAGGACGGGAGACCGTGTTCTCCGTGCTCCCGGCCGGGCTGCCGCGGGTGATGACGGTCGGGCGGCTCGACATCAACACCGAGGGGCTTCTGCTCCTCACCAATGACGGCGGGCTGGCGCGCGTGCTGGAGCTGCCCGAGACCGGGTGGCTGCGCCGCTACCGCGTCCGCGCCTTCGGCCGCGTGACGCAGGAGGCGCTGGCTTCGCTCAAGGACGGCGTCACCATCGACGGCTTCTCCTACGGGCCGATCGAGGCCGAGCTCGAGCGCCAGCAGAACGACAATGTCTGGCTCCAGATCGGCCTGCGGGAAGGCAAGAACCGCGAGGTGAAGCGCCTCGCAGAACATCTCGGCCTCGCCGTCAACCGGCTGATCCGCATCTCGTTCGGCCCCTTCCAGCTCGGCGCGCTGGCCGAGGGCGAAGCCGAGGAGGTCCGCACCCGGACTTTGATGGACCAGCTCGGCAAGCGCCTGACGGAAGAATCCGGCGCCGAGTTCGAGGCGCCCGTCGCGCATAACGAGGAAGCGCCGCGCATGACCGGCGGCCGCGGCGCGGGCCGCGCCCCGACGCCGGAGCCGCGCGCCGACAAGTCCCGCCTCGCCGATCCCTCGCAGCGCGTCGGCCGCCGCGCGCCGATCTCGCGTCCGCGCGAGATGGCGCCGCCGGCCGAAGGCGTCGCCGCCGAAGACGCGCCGGCCCGCGTCAAGCGCGGCGCTCCGATCGCCGATCGCCGCGGCCGCAAGGTTGCGGTCGAGCGCGTGTCGCGCACTGTCGACGAGCCGGCGCCGAAGCGCGTCAGCAAGCGCGACGCCAACGCCGCCGAACGCTTCGGGGCGGCCGGCCGCCCCGCACGGCCGCCGCGCGCCGGAGCCAAGCCCGCCGGAGCCAAGCCCGCCGACGCCCGTCCGCCGCGGCGCGAGGACGGCCCCCGCGAGGATCGTCCGGCGCGCGCTCCCTACGGGGACAGGCCCGCGCGGGCGCCTTACGGCGATCGTCCCTCGCGGCCGCCCTCAGGCGACCGGCCAGTTCGCGCCCCATATGGCGACAAGCCGTCCCGCGCGCCCCACGGCGAACGGCCGTCGCGTCCGCCGTCCGGCGATCGCCCGGCGCGCGCGCCCTATGGCGACCGTCCGGCCCGCGGCGAGCGGCCTTACGCGCCGCGCCCGCCGCGCGACGACGCGCGCCCGGATCGTCCGGCCCGCGCGCCATATTCCGATCGGACGGAGCGTCCGCGCTCCGAGGCTCCGCGCGCCGCCCCGCAGTGGCGGGACGACGCCGCGCCGCGCGCCGTGACGGAACGCCCGCAGCGCGAACGGCCCTCGCCTCAGGGCGAGCGCCCGCCGCGCCGCGAGTGGAAGGACCGGCCGACCAACGGCCGCCCTGCGCGCAGCGAAGGCGGCCGTCCGCCGCGTCGCGCGCCGGGCGACGCGCCCGAGCGCCCCCGGTCCGATCGTCCGCAGGGCGACCGTCCGGCGCGCGCTCCCCGTGGCGAAGGCGCCGCGACCTCCGAGCGTCCCGCGCGGCGCGAATGGCGCGACAGGCCCGCCGGCGGCAAGCCGGAAGGCGGCCGCCCCGCCCGCAGCGGCGATCGCCCGAAGGCCGGCGAGCGCCCGACCGGCGCGGCAGGCCGCGTCGCCGGCAAGCCGCGGCCCTCCGGCGGCGGCTTCAAGCCGGGCGGACCGGGCGGCAAGCCTCGTCCGGGCGGAGCAGGCAAGGGTCGCCCGAGCGGCGGCGGCAAGGGACGGCCGGGCGGCGGTGCGGATCGTCGGCGGTAGGTTCAAGGGCCGCGCGCTGAAAGGCCCGCCGGCGGAGTCGCGCGCGATCCGCCCGACCAGCGACCGGCTGCGCGAGGCGGTCTTCAACGTGCTCGCGCACGCCTATGACGACCCTGTGACGGACGCCCGCGTGCTCGACCTGTTCGCCGGCACGGGAGCGCTCGCGCTCGAGGCGATGTCGCGCGGCGCGCGCTTCGCGCTGTTCGTCGACGACGGCGCCGAGGCCCGCGCGTGCCTCCGCGAAAACGTCGAGGCCTTCGGGCTCGGCGGCCAGACCAAGATCTTCCGGCGCGACGCCACCGCACTCGGCCCCGCGATCGCCCAGGGGCCGTTCGACCTCGTCTTCGCCGACCCGCCCTACGGCAAGGAGCTCGGCCAGCGCGCGCTCACCTCGGCCCGCGATGGAGGCTGGCTGAAACCCGGCGCGCTGGTCGTCTGGGAGGAGAGCGCGGAGGCCGAGGCGTCGGCGCCGGAGGGATTCGAGACGCTGGAGGTCAGGGCTTACGGCGACACGCAGGTTTCGATCCTGCGGGCGGCCTAGGACGCGTCAGCCGGGCCACCATCCAAGCGTCTTTGCGAAGTGAGGCTGGGGCGCGCAGAACGCCCGCGTCGTTATGCCGAGCTTGCTCTGAACGTTCGCCGGGACAGGCTCGAACCCGCCGCGTCGGTACGACCAGTTCATGACCCGTCTGCCGTCGCGGCCTTCGATCGTCAGCAGCATGTGAGGGTCATTCGAGAAGACGGACAGCGACGTCATTCTGAAACCGGTGAGATCTACGAGGTTTCGGACGGGCCTTGTGTGGCGTCCCAAGCAATATGGATCGTCACCCGCGGCCGCCTCGGCCGACGCGACCACCGACGGCGGCAGCCGGGCCGCCCAGACGCTTGCGCCTGCGAGCCAGCCGCCGAGGCAGGCGGCCATCGCACCCGACCACAGAAGCGGCGTAAACCGCGTAGCGCGCCTGACGTACAGAGCCAGGGTGAGCGCCGCTGTCTCCATGTAGAACATCGCGTAAAGACCAAACATGATGAGGGGGGCGAAGATTTCGCCAACGCCGCCGCCGTGCTCAGTTCGGGCCGTCAGCGCCATGACGATAAGGAACGACGTGAAAGCTGCGTGATGAATTTTAAGGGCGTCGATCGCCGCGGGATTGCGGGCGAAGGGCGCAAGAAATGTCAGCGGCAGCCATAAGAAAATCAGAACGAGCAGAAGCGCGGCCGGTGCTGCAAGAGGCGAGCCGCGGTCTTTGCGAGGAACAGCCCAGTCGTTGAGCACGAGAAACGTGCTGGCGGCGACGATGATCGCAATAAGGACGCAGATTTTGAGCGGGATGATCCGGTGAGACGCGATCGTGGTGGCTTTGCTCTGCTCGATCATCGTCGATTGCGAGTCTTCCCAGACTGGCCGTTTCGATTCTGCGCGCGATCTGGCCGTCCGTCACCGTAGCTCCATCGTCTCGGCCGAGACGACGCAGTTGCGGCCTGCGGTCTTCGCCGCATAGAGCGCGACGTCGGCGCGCGCGACCATCGCGTCGATCTCGATCTCGCCCGGACGGCGGCTCGCCGAGCCTATGCTGACGGTGACGGTGAGGTCGGCCATCACAGGCTTCGCCATGATCGCGCGCCGCAGGCGCTGGGCGATCGCCGCCGCCTGGGCCGGCCCGGTTCCGGGCAACAGCACGGCGAACTCCTCGCCGCCCATGCGCGCGAGCAGGTCGTCCTTGCGCAAAGCGACCTGCGCCCGTCGCGACACCGCGGTCAGCACCTCGTCGCCCACGCTGTGCCCGAACGTGTCGTTCACGGTCTTGAAGTGGTCGAGGTCGATCATCAGCACGGTCAACGGTTTCGCCGCGCGCCGGTCCGCGAGCAACGTCTGCGCCCGCTCGAAGAAGCTGCGGCGGTTGGCGAGCCCCGTGAGGCTGTCCGTCCGCGCGATCTCGCGCAGTTCGCTCTCGAGCCGGCGCTGGTCGGTGACGTCCCACAGCACGAGCGAGAAGCCCTGATCCGCGTGCCTGTAGTAGAACTGGATCGCGCGGCTCAGGCCGTCGCGACAGGTCACCTCCCATTCCGCCATGTAAGCCCGGCCCGGATCGCGCGCGGCGTTGCGGGTGATGACCCGCCATTCGGCGCGCGCCGCCTTGCGGCGCTTCGCGTCCGGGAAGGCGAGCTCCCACCAATCCTCGTGATTGTTCATGGGACGGTCGGAATAGTCGAACAGATCATCCGATTTCTTGTTGTAGAACAGTGCGTTGAAGTGCCGATCGTAGAGCTCGATACCGACCGGGAGGGAGTCCAGCGTCGCCCGCGCCTGGGCGAGCGCCTCCATGCCGGTGAGCGGAGCCTCCGCGCGCAGCGTCAGCACGAAGGAGTTCGCCTCGCCCGGCGTGCGGGCGACGTCGACCGCCAGCGACCGTTCTCCCGCCGGGGTGACGCACTGGAGCCGCAACGACGCGCCGACGCCGTGCTGCGGCAGGGCGCGCAGGAACTCGGAAAGCGTCGCGGCGGCGTCCGCACCGACCAACTGCTCGAGCGGCTTCACTTCGCCCGCTCGGAACCGAAAGCCGAAGAGGCGAGCCGCGGCGGGATTTGCGGCCGTCTGCGGCGTGGACGTTCCGGCGACCACCACCACCGGGTGATTGACGGCCTCGAGCGGCCCGAGTTCAGGATCCATCCCTTTCATCTTCGCCCGAAAAGCTTCTCCAGGTCGACCGTGCTCAGCGTCACGAACGTCGGGCGGCCGTGGTTGCAGGTGGAGGCCGCCGGCTCGGCCTCGATCGCACGGAGCAGGGCGTTCATCTCGTCGGGTTTGAGGCGCCGGCCGGCGCGCACCGATCCGTGGCAGGCGATGGTCGCGAGGATCAGGTCGAGGCGCCGCGCCATCGGGGTCGCGTCGGTCGCGCCCTCCGCCAGCGTCTCCGTGATGTCGCGCACCAGCTGCGCGCCGTCGCACGGGCCGAGCGGCGCAGGAGTCGCGCGCACCAGCAGCGCGCCCTGCCCGAAGGACTCGACCACGAGGCCGAGCGTCTCGAGCTCACCGGCGACGGCCAGCACGCGTTCGGCGTCGGCGGGATCGAGATCGACGACGTCGGGCACGAGTAGCTCCTGCCGCGGCACGCCGGCGACCGCGCGAAATCGCTTGAGCGCCTCGTAGGTCAGCCGCTCGTGGGCCGCATGCGCGTCGACCAGCACGACGCCGTCGCGGGTTTCGGCGAGGATGTAGGTGGCGTGGAGATGCGCTTTGGCGGCGCCGAGCGGACGGTCCATCGCGTCTGGCTCGGCTTCGGTCACGCGGGCGGCGGGCGCAAGGTCGATCAGGTCGGCGGAGAAGGCGGCCTGATCGCCTTCCGCGAAGCCAGGGGAGGCGGCGGCCCAGCCTCCTCCTGCCGGCCGCGGATAGGACGTCGGCCTGGTGAAATTCGTGGCCGGCGGGGGGGCGGCGAAGCGGGCGATCTCCGCGCCGCCGGCTGCGTAGGGCTGAGGCCCGGCCTCGCCGAGGGCCGCACGCACCGTCGACACCACCAGCGCGCGGATCAGCCCCGGGTCGCGGAACCGCACCTCGGCCTTCGCCGGGTGGACGTTGACGTCGACCTCGCCGGGACCGACCCGGATGTCGAGAGCCGCCACCGGCCAGCGGTCGCGCGGCATGACGTCCTGATAGGCCGCCTTCAGCGCGCCGACCAGCAGACGGTCCTTCACGGGGCGTCCGTTGACCGAGAGGTGGACGGAGCCTGCGGTCGCGCGATGCAGATGGCCGAGCCCGATATGGCCTGAAAGCCGCGCCGCGCCGCGCTCGCCTGCGACCGCCACCACGGCGTCCGCCACGTCGGCCCCCAACACCTGAGCGAGGCGCTCCGACAGGCGGTCGGCGGCGACAGCGGGGAAGCGGAGCGTCCGCTCCTCGATCACCAGCGTCCAGTCGACATGCGGGCTCGCGAGCGCGAGGCGGCGCACGACGTCGGCTGCGGCCTGCGCTTCAGAGCGGTCGGATTTCAGGAATTTTGCGCGCGCGGGCGTGGCGAAGAACAGGTCGCGCACGTCGATCCGGGTGCCCTTCGGCAGCGCCGCCGGCACCGGCGCGCCCTTGGCGCCGCCCTCGACCTCCAGACGCCAGCCGTGCGGCGCGTTCGCCGTCCGGGTCTGGACCGTGAGCCGCGCGATCGCGCCGATCGAGGGCAGCGCCTCGCCGCGGAAGCCCATGGTCGCGACGCCGACGAGGTCCTCGTCCGACGTGATCTTGGAGGTGGCGAAGCGCTCGACGGCCAGGGCGAGGTCCTCGCGATCCATCCCGCAGCCGTCGTCGACCACTCGGATCAGCCGGGCGCCGCCGGCCTCCAGCACGATCTCGATGCGGCTCGCACCGGCGTCGAGCGCGTTCTCGGCGAGCTCCTTCACGACGGAGGCCGGGCGCTCGACCACCTCGCCGGCGGCGATCCGGTTCGCGACCGTGTCGGCGAGAAGACGGACGGGCATCGGCGCTCGCGAGGTGGAATCAGGATGGGCCGAGCCTAGCACGGCGGACGGCGCAGAATCCCTGCCGCACGCCTGAAACGCATGATGGCGAGGGGAAATAGTCTTGCCCGAAGTCCCCGGCATGGGGCACATGGAAGAGACTTTCAAAGGACCCTTCATGGAACATGCGACGACCGCAGGGCCGCTGATCGGCGCGCTCGTCTTCCTCGGGGCGGCGGTGGTCGCAGGCCCTCTTGCGCGGCGCATCGGGCTCGGGGTCGCGGTCGGCTATCTCGTCGCCGGGATCGTGATCGGCCCCGCGGGTCTCGGTTTCATCGAGGATCCTGGCGCGGTGCTGCAGGTCGCCGAGATCGGCGTCGTCATGCTGTTGTTCCTGATCGGGCTCGAACTGCGCATCGAGCGGCTGATCGCGCTGCGCCGGCTGATCATCGGGCTTGGCGGTCTGCAGATCGCGCTCACGACCGCCGCGCTCGCCGCGGTGGCGTGGGAGCTCGGCATGACGCCGCCGGCGGCGCTTGCGATCGGCATAGCGCTCGCGTTCTCGGGCACGGCGATGGCGCTGCAGATCCTCGGCGAGCGCGGCCATCTCAACCGGCCCTATGGCGAGAAGACCTTCTCGGTCCTTCTGGCGCAGGACCTCGCGGTCGTGCCCGCGCTGGCGCTGATCCCGATGCTGGGCGACGGCCCGACCGAGCCCGCCGACTGGATGCAGGGACTGATCTCCGCGGCGATCGGGGCGGCGGCGCTCGCCGGCATCGTGTTCGCCGGACGCTACCTCCTGAACCCGTTCTTCAGGTTCCTCGCGGGCGTCGGCGCGCGCGAGGTGATGACCGCGGCGGCCCTGCTGGTGGTGCTGGGCGCGGCCGAGGTCGCGCACGCAGCGGGGCTTTCGATGGCGATGGGCGCCTTCCTCGCCGGCGTGCTGCTCGCGGGCTCGTCCTACCGGGTGGAGCTCGAGGCCGACGTCGAGCCGTTCCGCGGCCTGCTGATCGCGCTGTTCTTCATGGGCATCGGCATGACGATCGATGTGAAGGTGGTCGTCGAGAACTGGGCGCTGCTCGCCGTCGGCGTCGTCGGCTATCTCGCGATCAAGCTGCTGGTCGCGACCGCGCTCGCGCGCGCGTTCGGCTCGCCGCTGCCATACGCGCTACGGATCGGCGCGCTGCTCGCCGCCTCCGGCGAGTTCGCCTTCGTGCTGATCCCGCTGAGCGCGACGGAGGGGCTGATCGACCAGGGCGCCGCCAGCCTGCTGTCGGCGCTCGCGGCCCTCAGCCTGATGGTGGCGCCTGCGATCGCGATCCTCGCCGAAAAGGTCGCCGAGCGGGCGACGCCGCCGGCGGCCGGACCTATCGAGGACTACTCCGACGTCAAGGGCGAGGTGCTCGTGATCGGCTTCGGCCGCGTCGGACAGATCGCGGCGCAGCTGCTGCTCGCCGAGGGCGTCGAGGTCACCCTGATCGACGCAAACGCGGCCCGCGTCGAGCAGGCCGCCAATTTCGGCTTCAAGGTCTATTACGGCGACGGATCGCGGCTCGACGTGCTTCGCGCGGTGAAAGCCCACGAGGCGCGGGCGATCGTTATCTGCGTCGACGACGCCGCGGTGACCAAACGCATCGTCGAGGTCGCGCTGACGAGCTTCCCGCTGACCAAGCTCGTGGTGAAGGCCTACGACCGGGGGCACGCGCTGGACCTGTTCGCGCTGGGCGTCGAGCAGGTGGTGCGCGAGACCTTCGAGAGCGCGCTGCTGCTGGGACGCCTCGCGCTTGAGGCCGCCGGCGTCGATCCCGAGCGCGCCGCCGAGATCGAGGCGGACGTGCGCCGCCGCGACGCCCAGCGGCTGGAGATCCAGCGCGTCGAGGGCATCAGCGGCGGGCGCCACCTCGCCTACACCAACAAGCCGATCCCCGAGCCGCTGTCGCTCCCGAAGCGCAAGGGCGAGATGCTCGACGGAACTGAAGCCGAGGTCGTTGGCGCGCCTGCGGAATAGAGCGGGGCGTTGGCTCCAAGAACGAAACGCACTGGCCGCCATGGCCGGCCCGTGTCGACCCCTCGCAGCGGGAGAGGTCGGCCCGTGGGGGCCGGGGAGGGGGAATCTTCCGGACCTCGGCTCTTTCCCTTCACCGCCCTTCGTCCCGTTGCGCGGCGGACGCAAGCGCCTAGTCTTCTCCGATAACGAGCGCCGTCGGGCGCCGGCGAGGGGGACGCGCGATGTTCAACATGTTCGATCTGTTCCGGCAGGCGCAGGGCGGCGCGGCGTTCGACAATCTGGCCCGGGCCTACGGCATGCAGCCTGAGCAGATGCGCGCGGCGGTGGCGGCGCTGACGCCGGCCTTCGCGCAGGCGTTCCAGCGCCAGCAGGCCACGGGGGACGCGCAGCGCTTCGCCGACCTCATGCAGACGGAGGCCTATGCGCGCGCCTTCGAGGCGCATGCCGCGGCGCTCGACCCCGAGAACAAGAGCGCCGGCGACGACGCGCTCGGCGCGCTATTCGGCTCCAAGGACGTGTCGCGCGCGGTAGCCGCGCAGGCCGCGGCCGTGTCCGGCGTCCAGGCGGAGATCATCCGGAAGGTGCTGCCGGTGCTCGCCAGCATTCTGGTCGGCGGCTTCATGAAGGCGGCGCAAGGCGCCGCGCAGCCAGCTCCTGGCGCGGGCGCGGGGCTGCCCGGTCAGATGGCCGAGTTCTGGAGCCAGATGATGCGCAATGCGGGCGCCGCGCCGGGCGCGTCGTCCGGCCCTGCCCCGAAGGAGGGCCGGCCGCAGGAGGCGGGGGCGATGATGATGGGCGACATGATGGCCGAGATGCTCGGAAGCATGTTCGGCGGCGGGGCCGCCAAGGCGGGGCGGGGCCCCGAGCCCGAAGCTCCGAAGGAGCCTCCGGCCGGCGACGGGAGCCGGCCGGAGGGGCCCGCGGCGGGGACCCCGTTCGACGAGATCGTCGAGACGGGCCGCGAGCTGTCCGCCCAGAACGCCAAGGCGATGGAGCAGATCTTCGAGGCGTTCTTCAGCACCCGGAAGGACGGCGGCTGAGCGCGGTCCTTCCGATCACCCGCCGACGTTGAGCGCCGCCGAGGCGCGCCGCTCCTCGGCGAGCTCGTTCAGCCGGTCGGTCGGATCGCCCCACAGCGACCAGCGCGAGGCCTCGTGAAGGTCCGAGCGGGTGAGCCCGAGATCCGACAGCATGCGGTCGTCGAGGCGGCCGAGATCCTCGACCATCTTGCGGCGCGTCAGCGAGGCGCCGAAGGCCCTGAGGCCAGCGAGCAGGCGGCCGGCGCCGCCGCTCCGATGAAGTCCGGCGCCAGCCGGCCGGTAAGAGTCGCAATGAGCCGACATGGCTCCCTCCAGCGTCCTTGTCTCCCGTGGCCGGGGACGTCGATGATGCGGACCGAACCGTCCGCCTGTGACGCTGAGATAGTCGGCCCGCATTGATCAGTGAAACGAATGTTCGTAATATAGGCCATCATAAGCAGTGATGATTGGGAGAGCCATGAACGCGCTTCTCGACGTCGACCAGCTCCGCACCTTCATCGCGATCGTCGACACCGGGTCGTTCACCCGCGCGGCCGACGTCGTGTTCAAGACGCAGTCGGCGGTCTCGATGCAGATGAAGCGGCTCGAGGAGCGGGTGGGACGCGCGATCTTCGCGCGCGACGGCCGCGGCGTGAAGCTGACCGACGACGGGGAGCGGCTGCTCGATTACGCCCGCCGCATCGTCCACATCTCGCGCGAGGCCGTCTCCGCATTCGAAGACGACGCGCTGACCGGCCGGGTGCGGCTCGGCCTGCCGGACGACTACGCCGAGCGCTATCTGCCGGAGATCCTGGCGCGGTTCTCGAGCTCGAACCCGCGGGTGGAGGTCACGGTTGTCTGCGAGCCGTCGGACTACCTGACCGAGATGATCGACCGCGACGAGGTCGATCTCGCCATCATCACCCACGCCTCGCGCAAGCCCGTCGGCGAGATCATCCGCCAGGAGCCGCTGCTCTGGGTGACGTCGCAGCGCTCGGTCGTGCACGAGGACGCCGTCATCCCGATGGCGCTCAGCCACGCGGCCTGCACGTGGCGCGAGAGCGCGGCGGCGAAGCTCGAGGAGATGGCGAGGCCCTACCGCGTGCTCTATTCGAGCCGCAACTTCGCAGCGGTCGGCGCCGCGGTGCTGGCGGGGCTCGCGGTGTCGGTCGTGCCGGAATCAGCGCTCAGGCCCGGCATGCGCGTGCTCGGGCCGTCCGACGGCTTCCCGACGCTTCCGAGCTGCAAGATCGCGCTGCTGCGCAATCCAGGCGCGGTGACGGAGACCGTCATGGCTCTGGCCGACCACATCGTGGCGAGCCTCGACAACATGTCGACGAGCTTCGAGCCGGTCGCCGCCGAGTGACCGGCCGGCCTTGACGAGCGACGGCTCTCGGCCGATCTCACGAGCCTAGGCCCATAGGGAGCCTCCGATGCATCACTCCGCGGCCCACCGCCACGAGGCGTCGTTCGAGCACGAGCACCGCTTCCTCGGCGGCGATCACGCCCGGAACGCGCGGCGCACGCTCGCGGTCACCGTCATCACGGCCGCGACGATGGTGGTCGAGATCCTCGCCGGCTGGGCCTTCGGCTCGATGGCGCTGCTCGCGGACGGCTTCCACATGGCGACGCACGCCGGCGCGATCGGCGTCGCGGCGCTCGCCTACAAGATCGCCGCGTCGCGCTCCTCCGACCCGGGGCTCGCCATGGGCGCCGGCAAGATCGGCGACCTCGCAGGCTTCGCTAACGCCATCGTGCTCGGCGTCGTCGCGATCGCGATCGGCTGGGAATCGCTGTGGCGACTCGCGGCGCCCACGTCGGTCGCCTATGGCGAAGCCGCGATGGTCGCCGTGCTCGGCCTGATGGTCAACATCGCCTGCGCCGCGCTGCTCGGCGGACACGGCCATGCCCACGCCGACCATGATCACGCGGGTCACGCCCACGATCACGCCGGCCACGATCACGCCCACGCCGAATCCCGCGGGGAGCATGGCGGCGACCGCAATTTGCGGGCGGCCTACGCCCATGTGCTGGCCGACGCGCTCACCTCGGTGCTCGCGATCGCGGCGCTGTTCGCGGGGTGGACGCTCGGCTGGCGCTGGATCGACCCTGCGGTCGGCGTTCTCGGCGCCGGGATGATCGCGTCCTGGGCCGTCTCGCTCGCCCGCGAGACAGCGGCGACGCTGACCGATTCGCCGGCCGACCCCGCGCTCGAGAAGACCATCCGCGCGCGGCTCGAGGTCGGCGACGTCCGCGTCTGCGACCTGCATCTCTGGCGCGTCGGCCCCGGCCACCTCGCCGCTATCGTCGCGCTTGTGACGCACGAGCCGCAGGAGCCGGAAGCCTACAAGGCCAAGCTCGCCGACCTCGACGCGCTCAGCCACGTGACGATCGAGGTCAACCGCTGCCCCGGCGACCGCTGCGCGGCTTGATTCGCCGCCGGCGCGCGCCAGACGTTTCTTCGTGAAGTCGTCCTCGGCCTGCGAAGCGGCGGCGCGCCTGAGAAAAGGTCGCGCGTCTTACCTCGCCCCGTTCGGCTCCAGCAGCCTGTGCAGGTGCACGACGAAATAGCGCATATGGGCGTTGTCGACGCTGGCCTGAGCCTTGGCCTTCCAGGCCGCGCGGGCGCTGTCGTAATCGGGGAAGATGCCGACGATGTCGAGGTTCTCGACGTCGTGGAACGACACGCCCGACACGTCCTCGAGCTCTCCGCCGAAGACGAGGTGGAGAAGCTGCTTGGGCGCGACGTCGGTCATCGGTAGGGCTCCAGGGCGGCGAGGGCGTCGCGCTCGACTTCGAGGGCGGCGAGAAGGGCTGCGCGACGGGCGTGGGGGGCTGCGACCAGCCCGCCGTGACGCGTCGTTTCGCGGTTGTAGGTCGGAGGGACGCCGTCGAAGCCGGTGAGCCCGGCGCCGGCCTCCTCCAGGATCAGGTGGGCGGCGGCGATGTCCCAATCATGGGCGTTGGGACGGGCGAGCGCTGCGTCGAGGTCGCCGGAGGCGACCTTCACCAGCCGGTTGGCGAGCGCGTAGAGCCATGGGCCCTTCTGAACGCCATGGCTCTTCAGAGGGCCGAGCAGGGACTGCGGGCCGCCGACCCGCACGCCCTCGAGCGAGCTCGAGTCGGCGGGCGAGAGCCGTTCTCCGTTGCGCCAGGCGCCGCCGCCGCGGACCGCGCTGAACGCCACGTTATGGCAGGCGTCGAGCACGATGCCAGCGATGGGCGTCCCGTCCTCGACGAGCGCGACCGATACCACCCATTCCGGCGCGCCCTCGATGAAGGCGCGGGTTCCGTCGATGGGATCGACGACCCAGACGCGCCTCAGTCCGAGCCGCTCGGCCGAATCGGCGGTCTCTTCCGACAGCCAGCCCGAACGTTCGACCAGCTTCGGCAACTCGGCGAACAGGAAGCGGTCGACCGCGATGTCCGCCTCGGTCACCGGACTGTCGTCGGCTTTCGTCCAGCGCTCCGCCCCGTTCTTGAAGAAGCCGAGCGCGATCGCGCCCGCCTTGCCGACGATGTCGGCTAGCGGGCCCGCGAGGCGTTCAAGGTCGATCGGCGCATCGGTCGAGGGCACGTGCTGAGGAAATCCGTCTGAGGGCTGGATGGAGGCGGTGATGGCGAGCCCACAAAGTGTCGGGTTGATGGCCCGGGCGCAAGCGCCGCGGTCGCCGCAGCCCCGCGACCCGGACCTGCCGGCTTGCGGAGCCGCCGAACGGAAGGACCCGACGTCGCCGCTGCTCTTGTCATCGGGCCGAGATGGAAGATCAGGCGGCGCGCTTCATCCAATTCTTACCCTTCGCCGAAAGGTATTCTTCAGCATGGCGGCAGACGAATGCCCGAAACGGTCGGGATTACGAAGGATTCACCAGCTCCGTTAAGCCGATGCTTCCTGCTCGCCAGTCATGGTGCAGCAACAAGCGAAGAGCCCAAGACCACGGCGGGCCTTCAGGGAGACTGTACATTGGGACGTCTAACCGGAACCGGCGCACGAGCGTGCGCCGCAACGGGGTCGGCCGACCGGCTCGATCCCTTCGCGCTTCCCCACCGTTTCGCGGCGCCGGACGCCGCGGCCGATGGCGGCGAGCGACGCGTCACGCTGGAGAGCGGCCGCGTGGTGGTGGACAGGATGGTGCGGAGCATGGTGATGCGGATTGCGGTTCCTCTGGTCAGCTTCTCGGGCGTCGCGATGCGCGTCGCACCGGGCGACAAGCCCGAGGCCGACCGCGTCGAGGTCGTCCTCGCCCACCGCGACCGCGCGCTCGACGTTCCGCTTGCGACCGAACCCTTCGACGGCGACGGCTTCGCCGAATGGCGCTCCTGGGGCCGCTCGCTCAACCTGCCGCTGCTGATCGAGGACCTCGACGGCACCCGCAAGACGCCGAGCGTCCATCTCGGCGCGCTGGAGGTCGGCCGGCCCCGCGCTCGTCGGCGCCACAGCCTGCTGAAGGGGCGCCGCACCCGCTTTCAGGCCAAGCGCAAAACCGGCGAACTGACGGCCGAGACGCCGGTCCATCGCGACGAGCGCGAGATCATCGCGCGGAACTGAGCGGCGCTACCCCCGCGTAAAAAACCATGCGCCGATCGCGATCACCACCACTGCGGCGATCGCGAGCCTGAGCGCAGCCTGGCTGAGCACGAAGCGCTTGTGCTCCGGCGGGAGGGGGTCCTTCACGACGGGGTCTGGCATCGAGCGATCCTCTAGAGCCGCAGCAGGCAGTCGGCGCACAGGCCGGCGAAGAACAGCGCGCCGGCGTCCCGATTCGACTTGAACAGTCTAAGGCAGAGCGCAGGGTCGGCGATGTCGAGCCTTACGGTCTGCCAGGCGCAATGCGCGGCGAAGGCGGCGACGCCCGCAAAACTCAGGACGCCGCCGCCGGCGAGCGACGTAGCGAGCGCCAGCAGCGCCACGGAGCCGGCGTAGAAGCCCGCGAGGATCGGCTGGGTCCGCTCGCCGAACAGCAGCGCGGTGGAGCCGACGCCGACCAGAGCGTCGTCCTCCTTGTCCTGGTGGGCGTAGATCGTGTCGTAGCCGATGATCCACAGCAGGGCGGCTGCGAACAGCGCGAGCGGCGCCGCGTCGAGACGCCCGAAGGTCGCGCCCCACCCCATCAGCGCGCCCCAGCCGAAGCAGACGCCGAGCATCGCCTGCGGCCACCAGGTGACGCGCTTCATGAAGGGATAGAGCGCGACCGGCAGCACCGAGCAGATCCCGATGAGAATCGCGAAAGGCGGCAGCGAGATCAGCACGGCGAAGCCGATGGCGAGCAGTGCGGCCAGGAAGATCGCGGCCCCCCTCGGCGTCACCTGTCCGGAGGGCAGGGGACGCGAGCGGGTGCGCGCGACCTTGGCGTCGATGTCACGGTCGACAAGGTCGTTATAGGTGCAGCCAGCGCCGCGCATCGCGATCGCGCCGATCGCGAACAGCGCGATCAGGAGCAGGCTCGGATACGGCGCGCCGGAGGCGACGGCGGACAGAGCCGCCGACCATGCGCAGGGCCAGAACAGCAGCCACGCCCCGATCGGCCGGTCGGCGCGGGCGAGCCTGAGGTAAGGCCGCCACGCGCGCGGCGCCACGGCGTCCACCCAGTTCCTGGGGACGGCGTCGGCGACGATCTGATCGGGGAGGGCGTCGGTCATGGGGCGAAGCGACGCCATTGCGGCGTGGGGGTCAAGCGCCGCGTTCGTCTGGTCCGGCTTGACCGGACCACCTACCGGCGGCGTAGAGCTAGCCGCGCGTGGGTCCTCCGGTCGAGCCGGAGCACGACGAGCTCCGGGAGTCCGATGGCCGCCTACGACTTCACCTCCACCCGCCTTTTCGTGGACGACGCGCTCGCCGAGGGCGCGGAGGTCGCGCTCGGCGATTCGCAGGCGAACTACGTCCGCAACGTCATGCGGATGGCGGCGGGCGATGGTCTGCTGCTGTTCAACGGCCGCGACGGCGAGTGGGGCGCGCGGATCGCGGAGGTCGCGAAGAAGCGGGTCGTGCTGGTCGCGGAGCGGCGCCTGAGGGAGCAGACCCCGCCGGGCCGCCTGCGCTACCTGTTCGCGCCGCTGAAACACGCGCGGCTCGACTACATGGTTCAGAAAGCGGTCGAGATGGGCGCCTCGCGCCTGTCCCCCGTCATCACCCGTCGCACCCAGGCCGCCCGCGTGAATCTGGACCGCATGCGCGCCAACGCGGTCGAGGCCGCCGAGCAATGCGGCGTGCTGGCGATCCCCGAGGTCGACGAGCCGGCGCCGCTGGCGCGGGTTCTCGACGGCTGGCCCGAAGGCGACGCGCTCATCTTCTGCGACGAGGACGCCGGCGCCGGCGATCCGCTCGTCCCGCTCGTGGCTCTCCGCGGACGCCCCGTCGCGGTGCTGATCGGCCCGGAGGGTGGGTTCGACCCGGAGGAGCGGGCCGCGCTGCTGCGATCGCCGTCGATCGTCCGGCTGACGCTCGGGCCGCGCATCCTGCGGGCCGACACGGCGGCTGTCGCGGCGCTGGCGCTTGTCCAGGCCGTAGCCGGAGACTGGCGGGTCTAAAGCGGGCCGCATCCTCGCTTCACCGACGTTGACGGCCTGTTAACCATAGCTTCGCAACGTTGAAGGACGGACAGCGCGCGATGGGCTGGCCGGCTTTTCCTGCGTTGCCGAAATATCGCACTGCGGGGCGATCGCCGCGGGCCGGCAAACTTGGCATGCCGCGGAGACGCGGAGCGGCGTATAGCCGTGATGGCGCCGTCGACACGCGACGGAGTTGGATCTTTGAGTCGAGTGCGAACGTCTCCCATGTCGACAGCCTTTATTCCCGCAGGCGTTCGCGCCGCTGCAACAGTTTGGGCGCGACGCGCCGTCGTGGCGGCGCTGCCCGTGCTGCTCGCCGCCTGCGCAGCCTCGCAACCGCTGCCGTCCGCAAGCCCCGCCGCGCCGATCGCCTTCGCGCCGGCGCCCGTGCCTGCGTCCCCCGTGTTTTCGTCGGATGCGTCCGACGCGGTCCGCTACAGCGACACCGCGAACCCCGACGAGCCGTTCCCCGTCAAGGCGGTCAATCTCGCGAAGGTCGATCCCCAGTTCCTGAAGCAGGTCGTGCCGAACACCACGGGCGAAGCGCCGGGCACCATCGTCATCGACCCGCATGAGCGGCACCTCTACCTCGTCCAGAACGACGGCACCGCGATCCGCTACGGCGTGGGCGTCGGCCGCGAGGGCTTCGCCTGGAGCGGTCAGGCCTATATCCGCCGCAAGCTCGAGTGGCCCGACTGGCACCCGCCGGCAGAGATGGTGGCGCGCGATCCGCACGCCCGTCCCTACGCCGACGGCATGCCCGGCGGCCCCGGCAATCCTCTGGGCGCGCGCTCCATGGCGCTCTGGGAAGGCAATCGCGACACGCTGTTCCGCATCCACGGCACCATCGAGCCGTACTCGATCGGCAAGGCGGTGTCGTCGGGCTGCATCCGCATGATGAACCAGGACGTCATCGACCTTTATTCCCGCGTGCCGCTCGGCACCAAGGTCGTCGTCCGCGGTTGAACCACCGTTCCGGATCCGCCTCGGGGGAGAGCGGGTCCACGTCGGGCGCCTTGAGCGCCCGCCAGTGATCGGCCGGGCCGCCTTTCGGGGCGGCCCGGCCGAGACGCTCTGTTCAAAACGGATCCTCCCTTATGACAAAACGCATCGTGACCCAGCAGGCCGTCATCGGCCTGAGCCGCCGCGCCTTCGTGTCGGCTCTCCCGCTAGCGCTCGGCGCCTGCGCGGGGATGCCGAGCTTCGACATGGGCGATCTGTTCGACGGCGACAGTGGCTTCGACTATTCCGAGATCTACGGCCCCAAGCCGCAGGAGCAGTTTCCGCTTGCGGCGCTGCCGTGGCGCTCGCTCGATCCGACGGTGCTGCGCCGCCGGGTCGACGATCCGACCGGCGAGGCGGCGGGCACCATCGTCGTCGACACCTACAAGAAGCACCTTTATTACGTGCAGGGCGGCGGCAAGGCGGTGCGCTACGGCATCGGCGTCGGCAAGGAAGGCTTCGAGTGGCAGGGCCGCGCGACGATCGCGCGAAAGGCCAAATGGCCGACCTGGACGCCGACGCCTGAAATGATCCAGCGCGACCCCAAGCTCAACAAGCCGTGGGCAGGCGGCATGCCGGGGGGCCTCAGCAATCCGCTCGGCGCGCGCGCCCTGTATCTCTATCAGAACGGCCGCGACTCCTCCTATCGCATCCATGGCACCACCGAGCCGCGCTCGATCGGCAAGGCGATGTCGTCGGGCTGCATCCGGATGTTCAACCACGACGTCATCGACCTCTACGACCGCGCGACCGTCGGGACCGAAGTGATGATCCTGTCGTAAGCCGACGACCTACTGGACGCTCCCCGGGCGACCACATAGTTGTCTGCGGCTGCGCCCTCAGGAGCCGCCATGGCCCGCGACCAGAACGATCCAACCTTCATCGCCTCGCGGGACGAGCTCGTCGGCTGGTTCGAGGCCGGCTGCAAGCCGGTCGAAGCCTTCCGCATCGGGACTGAGCACGAGAAGTTTCCCTTCCGTCTCGCCGATCATTCGCCCGTCGAGTATGACGGCCCGGCGGGCATCCGCGCGCTGCTCGAAGGCATGCAGGGCCTCCTCGGCTGGGAGCCGATCCTCGAGGGCGACCACATCATCGGGCTCTACGACGTCACCGGCGGCGGCGCGATCAGCCTGGAGCCGGGCGGTCAGTTCGAGCTTTCCGGCGCACCGCTCGAGACGATCCACCAGACCTGCTCGGAGCTTCACGCGCATCTCGCGCAGGTCCGCGAGATCGCGAATCCGCTGGGCCTCGGGTTCCTCGGCCTCGGCATGAGCCCGAAATGGACGCTGGCCGAGACGCCGGTGATGCCCAAGGGCCGCTACGACATCATGACCCGCTACATGCCGAAGGTCGGTCGCTACGGCCTCGACATGATGTACCGGACCTCGACCGTGCAGGTGAACCTCGACTTCTCGGACGAAGCCGACATGGTCAGGAAGATGCGGGTGGGCCTGGCGCTTCAGCCGATCGCGACCGCGCTGTTCGCCAATTCACCGTTCACCGAAGGCAAGCCGAACGGCTTCCTTTCGATGCGATCCGAGATCTGGCGCGACACCGACAACGCCCGCGCCGGCATGCTGCCCTTCGCCTTCGACGACGGCTTCGGTTTCGAGGCTTACGTCGACTACGCGCTCGACGTGCCGATGTATTTCGTGAAGCGCGGCGACCGCTATCATGACGTCGCCGGCGCCTCGTTCCGCGACCTGATCGACGGCAAGCTCGCGCAGTTGCCGGGCGAACTCCCGACCGTATCGGACTGGGCGAACCACCTCTCGACGATCTTCCCCGAGGTTCGGCTCAAGCGCTACATCGAGATGCGCGGCGCCGACTCGGGACCGACAGGCCGGATCTGCGCGCTGCCGTCCTTCTGGGTCGGACTGCTCTATCACCAGCCGAGCCTCGACGCGGCCTGGGAGCTCGTGAAGCGCTGGTCGGCGGAAGAGCGTGAGGCGCTGCGCGACGCCGTCCCGCGCGAGGGCCTCGCCGCCCGGATCGGCAACCGAACCGTGCTCGATGTCGCCCGCGACGCGCTCGCGCTCGCCGACGCCGGGCTGGAGGCGCGCGCCCGGATGAACAGCTTCGGCGACGACGAGCGCGTCCACCTGGCGCCGATCATGCGCGTCGCGCAGGAAGAGAAGAGCCTCGCCGAGACGCTGCTGCAGAAGTTCGAGGGGCCCTGGCGGCGCTCGGTCGAGCCGGCCTTCGACGAACTCGCCTATTAGGGTCCCCGTCTCGGGCTGACGCGCGAAGTCAGCCCTTGCCGAGAGCGCGGGTTAGCGCCGCGTCCGGGCCGGAATAGGCCTCCTGACGCTCGACGCTCCAATAGCGCAGCTCCTCCAGCGGGATTTTCGCGCCGGTGACCGCGCAGCGGACGAAGCCGCCCGGGCGGATCACGCGGAAGTCGGCGTCGAGGTAACGCAGCTCCGCCTCCTCGGACGAGGGCGGTCGCTCATAACGGTTCATCGGCTCAAGGGTCTCCGGTCCGGCCTCCATATAGGCGTCGGACCGGGACGAGGCAAAGAGCGCCCTGTTCAGTCGTTCCTGACGGCAGTCGAGAATCGGTTGCTCCGTTCGCGCCCGCGCGTCCGACAAAAGGCGCGTTGCGTCGCAACAGAGGCCGCCGCAGAGTGCCGCCTTTCCAAAAGAAGACCGCGCCATTCATGACCGCCGCCCTCCAGCCGCTGGACGACGCCCACGAACACGGGCCCAAGATCGCGTTCGAAGATCTCGAGGTCGGCCAGACCGCCGAGATCCGGCACGAGGTGTCGGAGGAGGGCGTGAAGACCTTCGCCGCGCTCACCGGCGACACCAACCCGATTCATCTGTCGGAAGCCTATGCGGCGAACACGCGCTTCGGGGGGCGGATCGCGCATGGGCTCTACACTGCGAGCCTGATCTCCGCGGTTCTCGGCACCCGGCTGCCGGGACCGGGCGCGGTCTATCTCTCCCAGACCATCAAGTTCCGCGCGCCGGTGCGGCTCGGCGACGTCGTGGTCGCGCAGGTCGAGATCACCTCGCTCGACCCCGGCCGGCAGCGCGCGACGTTCTTTTGCACCTGCACGGTCGGCGACAAGGTGGTGCTCGACGGCGAGGCCCAGGTCATGGTGCCGACCCGCGACGAGATCGAAGCGGAGCTCGCCTGATCGGCCGCACGCACTGACGCGACCCGCCGGCGGGCGCTTGCGCCGGGTCGATGCGGCGACCTCGCCCTTGACGGTGGACGCCCGCGCAGGCCATCTCGCGTCCGCGAAAAACCGTCGGACCCGATGGCCGTTCCTTCTGCTTCCCCGCCGCTGCTGATCGACCCGCCCGACCTTCCCGCTGACCTGCGCGACGGTCATGTCGTCGTGGGCAATTTCGACGGCGTGCATCGCGGCCATGCGAGCGTGCTGCGTGAGGCGGCGGCGCCCGCGCACGCCGCCGGGCGCCCGGTCGTAGCCCTCACCTTCGAGCCGCATCCGCGGACCTTCTTCCGGCCCGACATCCCGCTGTTCCGCCTGACCGAGCGGGACGAGAAAGCCCGAATGCTCGCCCGCGCCGGCGCCGACGCGACGGTTGTGCTGACCTTCGACGAGACGCTCGCCGCGATCGACGCCGAGGCCTTCGTCGCCGATGTGCTGGCGAACCGGCTCGCCGCCCACACCGCGGTCGTCGGCTGGGACTTTCATTTCGGCCGCGGCCGCGAGGGCTCACCCTCGTTCCTGGCCGAGGCGGGCCCCCGTCATGGCATGTTCGTCGAGGTCGTCCCGCCTTACGGCGGGGCGACGCCGGTGTCGTCGAGCGCGATCCGCGACAAGCTGGCGAGCGGCGACGTCGTTGGCGCGAACCGGCTGCTCGGCCGTCGTTGGATCGTCGAGGGCGAGGTCGTCCACGGCGACAAGCGCGGCCGCGAGCTCGGCTTTCCAACCGCGAACGTCCGGCTTGCGCCGGAGACGCGGCTCGCCCACGGCATCTACGCGGTCAAGGCGCTGGTCGACGACAGGGTCGTGGAGGGCGTGGCGAACTTCGGCCGCCGCCCGCAATTCATGGAGAACGGCGCGCCGCTGTTCGAGCCTTATCTGCTCGATTTCTCGGGCGATCTCTACGGCAAGCGGTTGCGCTTCGAACTCGTCGCGCATCTGCGGCCGGAGGCGAAGTTCGACAGCGTCGAGGCGCTGATCGCCCAGATGGCCCGCGACGTCGAGGCGGCCCGCATGGCGCTCGCCGCCCCGGAAGACCCGCTCGCGCCAAGCGCGCTGACGTGAACGCTGTCCCGGCCGGTGGGAAGGTGGGCGAGCGCTGCGCGACGACGCGAAATAGCTCTGCAATTTTTGCCGGCCTAGAGTTCGGAGCCATGAAGCGTGCTGGCGCGATCATCCTGAAGTCGGCCGTTGCGGCGTGCCTGTCGGTCGTCGCGACCCTCGCGGTCGTCGTGACGGTCGTCCCCGCGATTGGCGGCGTGGTGGACGGCAACGCCTGGCTTATGTGCGTGATCTGCCCTCTCGTCGTGGCTGCGCCGGCGAGCGCGTGGCAGTTCTGGCAGAACGACCGGCAGCGGATGGCGCGGGCCGAACTCGCGGCTGTGCATGTCAAGCTCGACGAGGCCCACAGAGCGCTGGCGGCCGCCTATGACGAACTGGCTGAAAGGGCGAAGCACGACGATCTGACGGGGCTGCTCGGGCGAGGCGGCTTTCTCGAGGTCGCCGCGGAACGCCGCAGGTCGGGGGAGGGCTGGCTGATGATCCTCGACGTCGACCACTTCAAGACGATCAATGATCGCTTTGGTCACGCGATCGGGGACCGCGCCTTGCGCCAGGTGGCCGCGACGTTCATCGCGGCCGGACCCGCCGACGCCGTGTTCGGCCGGATCGGGGGGGAGGAGTTCGGCGCGGTCCTGTCCGCCAAGGACAGGGACGACGCGGTGCGGATCGCCGAAGCTCTGCGGCGTGAAATCGCGGAAGCGCCGCTGCGGCTCGACGAGCCTGAGGCCGTCTCGTTGACCGTCAGCGCCGGCGTCGTGAGGCTGACGACCGGCGACACGCTTTCCGACGCCGTCCTGGCGGCCGACGAGTTGCTCTACGAGGCCAAGAGGAGCGGGCGCAACGCCGTCGCGTTCGCCGAGGCGGCTCCCCCCGCCGACGAACTCCGCGAACTGACGCCGGTCGCCGCTCCGTCGCTCGCCGCCGCCGCGCGGTCGGCCCTCCGCCCCTCTGGCTTGTGCGACGGCGCGACCCTGCTACAAGGCACGGGCGCTTCGACAGCCTGACGTGAGACGCGCCGCTTCAGCATCAGGTCGCTGACCGCCGCGGCGCGAAGCCAGTTCGACGAACATCCGGACGCCCGATGCCCTCCGACGCCACCGCCGCTTCGCGCGACTATTCCGAAACGCTGTTCCTGCCCAAGACGGATTTCCCCATGCGCGCGGGGCTGCCGCAGCGCGAGCCGGAATTCCTTGAGCGGTGGGCGCGCATCAAGCTCTACGAGCGGCTGCGCGAGGCCTCGGCCGGGCGGCGCAAATACGTGCTGCACGATGGGCCGCCTTACGCCAACGGGCACCTCCACATCGGCCATGCGCTCAACAAGGTGCTGAAGGACGTCGTCGTCCGCACCCGTCAGATGGGCGGCTTCGACGCCAATTACGTGCCGGGCTGGGACTGCCACGGCCTGCCGATCGAGTGGAAGGTCGAGGAGGGCTACCGCGCCAAGGGGCTCAACAAGGACGACGTGCCGGTCATCGAGTTCCGGCAGGAATGCCGGACCTATGCGCAGCACTGGATCGGCGTGCAGTCGGAGGAGTTCCAGCGCCTCGGCGTGACCGGCGACTGGGCCGACCCCTACACCACGATGAAGTTCTCCGCCGAGGCGCAGATCGCCCGCGAGATCATGACCTTCGCCACGACCGGCCAGCTCTATCGCGGCTCGAAGCCGGTGATGTGGTCGGTCGTCGAGCGCACCGCGCTCGCGGAAGCAGAGATCGAGTATCACGAGTTCACCAGCGACACGGTGTTCGTGGCGTTTCCCGTCAAGGACGGAGCGCTCGACGGCGCCTCGGTCGTGATCTGGACCACGACGCCCTGGACGCTGCCGGGGAACCGCGCGATCGCCTATTCGCCGAAGATCGCCTACGGCGTCTATGAGGTGACCGAGGCGCCGGAGGACAACTGGGCCAAGGTCGGCCAGCGCTTCGTGCTGGCGGACGGATTGGCGGAGGGCGTCTTTAAGGCCGCCAAAGTTCTTGGTTACCAAAAGCTTAAGACCGTTCCCGCATCCGATCTCGAAGGGCTGGTCGCAGCTCATCCGTTGCTTGAGCTTGGCTACGACTTCGCCGTTCCGCTGCTGCCGGGCGACCACGTCACGGACGACGCCGGCACAGGCTTCGTGCACACGGCGCCGGGACATGGCCGGGAGGACTTCGACCTCTGGGTCGACAGCAAGGCTGTGCTCGAGGCCCGTGGAATCTCATCGAGAATTCCGTATACGGTCGACGCGGAAGGCTTCCTGACCAAGGACGCGCCAGGCTTCGAAGGCCGCTCCGTCATCACCGACAAGGGCGACAAGGGCGACGCCAACCAGGCGGTCATCCAGGCGCTGGTCGCGGCCGGCCGGCTCGTGGCGCGCGGCAAGCTGCGGCACCAGTACCCGCATTCCTGGCGGTCCAAGAAGCCCGTCATCTTCCGCAACACGCCGCAGTGGTTCATCCACATGGACCAGGACATCGCAGGTCCCGCCGACACGCTGCGCTCGCGCGCGCTCGCCGCGATCGACGCCACGGCGTTCCATCCGCCGCAGGGGCGCAACCGCCTGCGCGGCATGATCGAGCAGCGGCCGGACTGGGTGGTCTCGCGCCAGCGCGCCTGGGGCGTGCCGATCTGCGTCTTCGTCCACAAGCTGACGGGCGAACTGCTGAGCGACCGCAGCGTGGACACGCGCATCGCCGAGGCCTTCGAGCTCGAAGGCGCCGACGCCTGGTTCGCCGACGACGGCCGCCGCTTCCTCGGCAACGACTATTCGCTCGACGACTACGAGAAGGTCGGCGACATTCTCGACGTCTGGTTCGATTCCGGCTCGACCCACGCCTATGTGCTCGACCGGCGGCCGGACCTCAGCCCGAAGCGCGCGGTCGACGGCGGAGAGGATTTCGTCCTCTATCTCGAAGGCTCCGACCAGCACCGCGGCTGGTTCCATTCCTCGCTGCTGGAGAGCTGCGGAACGCGCGGCCGCGCGCCCTACGACGCGCTGCTGACGCACGGCTTCGTGCTCGACGAGCAGGGGCGGAAGATGTCGAAGTCGCTCGGCAACGTCGTCGCGCCGCAGGACATCATCAAGCAGTCAGGCGCCGACATCCTGCGGCTCTGGGTGGTGATGGCGGACTATGAGGACGACCTGCGCATCGGCCAGGAGATCCTGAAGACCACCACCGACGCCTACCGCAAGCTGCGCAACACGCTGCGCTGGATGCTCGGCACGCTCGCCCATTTCCATGAGAGCGACGCCGTCGCCTTCGCCGAGATGCCGGAGCTCGAGCGCTACATGTTGCACCGGCTCGCCGAGGTCGATCTGGAGATCGGCGCGGCCTACGACGCGTTCGACTTCAAGCGCGGCTTCGCAGGCCTGTTCACCTTCCTCACCAACGACCTTTCGGCCTTCTACTTCGACGTCCGCAAGGACGCGCTCTATTGCGACCCGGCGTCGTCGCTGACGCGCCGGGCCTGCCTCACCGTCGTCGACCGGCTGTTCCGCACCCTCGTGACGCGGCTGGCCGCCCTTCTGCCGTTCACGGCGGAGGAGACCTGGCTGTCTCGCTTCCCCTCCGACGAGGGCTCGGTGCATCTCGAGCTGTTCGCGCTCGCCGACCCGTCCTGGCGCGACGAGGCGCTCGCGGCGAAGTGGGAGAAGGTGCGGCGCGTCCGGCGCGTGGTGACCGGGGCGCTCGAGATCGAACGCGCCGCGAAGCGCATCGGCTCGTCGCTCGAAGCTGCGCCCCTGGTCCATGTCACGGACCCGGAGCTTCTCGGCGCGCTCGAGGGCGTCGACCTCGCCGAGGTCGCGATCACGAGCGCGGTGCGGCTCGTCTCGGACGAGGGCCCGGACGACGCGTTCCGCTTGGCCGAGATCCCCGGCGTCGCGGTGGTCCCGGCGCGCGCCGAGGGCCGCAAATGTGCGCGCTCCTGGAAGGTGACGCCGGACGTCGGCGCCGATCCCGAGTATCCCGACATCACCCCGCGCGACGCGCAGGCGATGCGGGAATGGACGGAAGCGGCGGAGAAGGCGGCGTGACCGCCCTCGCGGGATGACCCCCCTGGCTCCCCCCGCCCGTCGCGCCTTCCTCGTCGCGCTGCTCGTCTTCGTCCTCGACCAGGCGATCAAGCTCTGGGCGCTGTTTCCCTTCGACCTCGCGTCGAAGGGACGCGTGCCGGTCCTGCCCGTGTTCGACCTCGTGCTGATCTGGAACACCGGCGTCAGCTACGGCCTGCTGCAACAGGACGGCGAGGTCGGGCGCTGGGTGCTGGTCGCCGTGCATATCGTCGCGTCGGTGTTCATCGCGCTGTGGATCCGCCGCGAGGAGCAGATGGTCTCCGCGATCGGGCTTGCGCTGATTCTCGGCGGCGCCGTCGGCAATGGCCTTGATCGCGTCGTTTATGGCGCGGTCGTCGACTACGCCCTTCTGCACTGGGGCGAGGTCACTTGGTACGTGTTCAATCTTGCGGACGCCGCGATCGTTGCGGGGGTTCTGCTGCTTCTGTATGGTGCGCTCCGCGGCCAGAGGGCTGAGCGCGAGGTAGGCTGATCCGCCGCCGCTCGCCGCCGAAGCCGCCGGAAGGAGCATCAAATCCATGCGCCAGATCACAGCATGCCTCGCCTCGGCCGCGATCGCCCTCGGGGCGGCGTCCGTCGCGGGTCCGGCCCTCGCCGCCGACGACATGGGGTCGAATCCGATCACGGAGTTCTTCGACAGCCTCGGCATGGGCGAGAAGGAAAAGCCGGACATCGACTACAAGGAGCGCGCCCCGCTCGTGCCGCCGAGCTCGAATGCGAGCCTCCCGCCGCCTCAGGCGAAGGGGCCCGGCCGTTCGGACGACGCCTGGCCGAGCGATCCGGACGCGCAGGCCCGCGCCGAGCGCAAGGCCCGCGCCAACGAACTGCCGACCGAAACCTATAACGCGCGGATAGACCGGAACTCGCGGCTGAGCCCGGACGAGCTCCAGGGGCGGCGCACCGCCGGCGCCGGCGCCGTGACGGAGACCGGCGGCTCGACGACCTACGACAACACGATCCAGCGGATGTCGCCCGACGAACTGAAATCCCAGCGGATGAACCGGACCGCGGACGCCGCGCCCGCCGGCTCGCGGTCCCGGCTCAGCGATCCGCCCCCCGGCTATCTGGTCGGAAACGGCGTAAGCGCGCAGGTCAAGCCCGAAGCGAAGCCCTGGTACGGACGGCTGTTCGGAAACTGAGGCCGCGGCTTGCGCCGCGCGCGTCCAGTCACGACTTGAATGTGTAACTGGTCCGTCGGCCACCGCCGGCGGACCGTTCGCCTTAATCAGCGCCATGCGCGCCTGACGCCTTATCTCCAGGCGACGCCGGAAGGATCCAGAAGCTGATGGCTGAAGCCACGCCGGCCGGCGCGCCCGGCCTGAAGCCAGCGGAGATCGTCGGGACCGGCCGCAGTGCGGGACCAGAGGTCACGACCTTCACCCTCGCCAACGGGCTGCAGGTCGTGGTCATCCCCGACAGGCGCGCGCCGGTCGTGACCCACATGATCTGGTACAAGGTGGGCTCGGCCGACGAGTCGCGCGGGGAATCTGGCATCGCCCATTTCCTCGAGCACCTGATGTTCAAGGGCACGGAGAAGAACCCCGCCGGCGCCTTCAGCCATGCGGTGGCGGAGCTGGGCGGCCAGGAAAACGCCTTCACCTCCTACGACTACACCTCCTATTTCCAGCGCGTGGCCCGTGAGCATCTGAAGACGGTGATGGCCTTCGAGGCCGACCGCATGGAGGGGCTTCAGCTGACCGATGACGTCGTCGATCCTGAGCGCGACGTGATCCTCGAGGAGCGCCGCTCGCGGGTCGAAGGCGATCCGGGCGCGCAGCTCGGCGAGGCGGTCGCCGCCGCGCTGTTCGTGAACCATCCCTATGGCGCGCCGATCATCGGCTGGGAGCACGAGATCGAGAAGCTCGACCGGCGCCACGCGATCGCGTTCTACGATCGCTTCTACACGCCGAACAACGCGATCCTCGTCGTGGCGGGAGACGTCGGGGCCGATGAAGTCCGAGCCCTCGCCGAGGAGACCTACGGCAAAGTCGCCCGCCGCGCCGAGACCGGCGCGAGGCTTCGGCCGCGCGAGCCCGAGCCGCGCGCGGCGCGCCGCGTCCAGCTCTCGGATCCGCGCGTCACCCAGCCGTCGATCCAGCGCAACTATCTCGCCCCGTCCTACGAGACGGCGGAGGGCGATCGCGCCTATGCGCTTGATCTGCTCTCCCAGATTATGGGCGGCGGCACGACGGCGCGGGTCTATCGCGCGCTCGTGGTCGACAAGGCGATCGCGGCCAACGCCGGCGCCTGGTATCACGGCGACGCGTTGGACGACGGCCGCTTCGCGATCTACGCCGTGCCACGCGACGGACGGGCTCTGATCGAGCTCGAGGCTGCGATCGACGAGGAGATCGCGAAGATCGCCGCCGACGGGCCGACCGCCTCCGAACTGGAGCGGGCCAAGACGCGGCTCGTCGCCGACACGATCTACGCGCAGGACAGCCAGGCGACGCTCGCCCGCATCTACGGCGCGTCGCTCGCGACCGGCGGCACGATCGAGGACGTCCGCGAATGGCCGTCGCGCATCCGCGCGGTCAGCGCCGAGTCGGTCCGCGACGCCGCTCGCGAGGTGCTCGACAAGCGTCGCTCCGTGACGGGCGAACTGGTCGCGGCGCCCGCGGCCGCGTCGCGCCCTTAAAGCTCAGCGCCGGCGGCCTCGGCCGCCGCGTCGCCCCTCAGGATGTTCGACGCAACCATGTCCGCAGCCCCGACGCTCGCCGCCCAGACGCCCGCCCGTGCGACCGACATCCAGCGGGTGAAGACCCCCGGCGGCGCCGAGGCCTGGCTTGTCGAGGAGAACACCGTTCCGGTGATCTCGGTCGAGATCGCGTTCCGGGGAGGCGCAGCGCAGGACCCCGAGGGCAAGGCCGGCCTCGTCAGCCTGATGACGACGCTGCTCGATGAAGGCGCAGGCGACATGCCCGCCGACGTCTTCCAGGAGACGCTTGAGGAAAAGGCGATCGAGCTGTCCTTCTCGTCGAATCGAGACGCGGTGACGGCGAGCCTGCGGACGCTGCCTGAAAATCTCGACGAGGCCTTCCGGCTGCTGACCGAGGCTCTTGCATCGCCGCGCTTCGACGAGGACGCGGTCGAGCGCATGTGCGGGCAGCTTTCCGCCCAGCTTCGGCGCGACGCGCTGGATCCCGACGATCTCGCCGGCCGCGTCTTCTTCGCCGAGGCGTTCCCGGGCCACCCCTATGGCCGCCCGACGCGAGGCGCGATCGACAGCCTCGAGTCGATCTCCCGCGCGGATCTGGTGAGCGTCCATCGCAAGGTGATCGCGCGCGACAACGTCGTGATCGGCGCGGTCGGAGCGATCCAGCCGGAGCGTCTCGCCACGCTCGTCGATCATCTGCTGGCTGGGCTGCCAGAGACGGCGGAGCTCGTCACGGTGCCGACCGTGGCGCCCCAGGGCGTCGGCAGCACCGTCGTCGTGACGCTCGACGTTCCCCAGAGCTCGATCGTCTTCGGACGGCCGGGACCGCTGCGCAACGACGAGAGCTTCATTCCAGCCTATGTGGTGAACCACATTCTGGGCGGCGGCTCGTTCTCGTCGCGGTTGTTCACCGAAGTCCGCGAGAAGCGCGGTCTCGCCTATTCGGTCTACAGCTACCTGTCGCCCTACGACCATTCCGGCCTGTTGCTCGGCGGCGTCGCGACGCGCAACGACAGGGCCGGGCAGTCGATCGATCTCATCCGTTCCGAAATCGTCCGGATCGCGGATGAGGGGCCGACTTCGAAGGAGCTCGAGAGCGCCAAGAAGTTCCTCATCGGCTCCTACGCTCTGCGGTTCGACACCTCGGCCAAGATCGCGAACCAGCTCGTTCAGCTGCAGCTCGACCATCTCGGCGCCGACTACATTTCGAAGCGCAACTCGATGGTTGCGGCGGTGACCGAGGCGGAGATCAGGGCGGCCGCCAAGTCGCTGTTCGGCGAGGGCGATCTGTTCGTCGTGGCGGTCGGCAAGCCGACGGGGCTGCCCGGCGCGGTCGTGCGGGCCGCGCCCGGCGCAGGCGGATCGAAGGCCGACGCGGCCGTCTGAGCAGGAAGCAGAGACCCTCCTCAGAGGAGCGGCAGATCGGGCGCTGATTTGGCCGCCAGCCGTTCCTCGATTTCTTTCCGGCCAAGGGCAGTAATCTGCCAGCCGGTCTCTTGCGCCTTGATCATCCCCAAGGCGGCCAGCTTGGAAACCGACTGTCCGTCGACCATCAAAATTTCGTCTTTCAAAAATAACTGCTGAAGAATTTCAATATCTGACGCGCTCAATGCGTGCGGATCGCGGGACATTTATTTGGTCTCCAAAGAATTCCAACGTGGATTTGGAGAATTCGTTCCAGATTTTGCTCGACAGAAATCTTTCGAGTCCTATGAAAGAGCGTCGCCGGATCCGGCGACGATCGAGCGTCGGCTGAAGGCTGCTGGCCGGTGGTCGCGACCGATAGGGCTGTCAGAACAGAACGAAGACCAGGCCCGCCAGCGCAAACCCCATCACGCTGATCAGCGTCTCCAGCACCGTCCACGTCTTCAGCGTGGTCTTCAGGTCCATGTCGAAGAACCGGCCGACCAGCCAGAAGCCGGAATCGTTGACATGGCTCGCGATCACCGATCCGGCTCCGAGCGCGACCACGATCGCGGCGCGCTCCAGTCCCTGGTAGCCCGCCGCCTCGACGGCCGGCTGGACCAGCCCCGCCGCCGTAATGAGCGCGACCGTCGCCGATCCCTGCGCGATCCGCAGCGCGGCTGCGATGACGTAGCCAGCGATGAAGATGTGAAGTCCCATCCCGTCGAGCACATGCGCAAGCGCGTCGCCGATGCCGCTCGCGCGCAGCACGCCGCCGAACATGCCGCCCGCGCCGGTGATCAGCGTGATCGCGCAGATCGGACCGAGCGAGCTATCGAGCAGCTTTTCGATCGCAGCGCGGCTCTTTCCGCGCCTCACGCCGAGCACATAGGAGCCGACCAGCACCGCGACGAGCAGCGCGACCGGCGTCGCGCCGAGCCCGCGCGCGACCAGGAACCATCCCGCCTTGCGGTCGACCACGCCGAGCGCCCCCAGCGTGTCGAGCCCGGTGTTCACGAAGATGATCGCCAGCGGCAGCAGCAGAAGCAGCACGACGGTCGAGGATTTCGGAGGATTCAGGTCGCGCTCGGCCATCGGGCCGCCGCTGAGCAACTCCGGCACCTTCACGTCGATGCGCTTGCCGATCCACAGGCCGAACAGATAGCTCGTGAGGTACCAGGTCGGGATGGCGATCGCGACGCCGAGCAGGGTGACGAGGCCGATGTCGGCCTTGATCAACTCTGTCGCGGCCACCGGCCCCGGATGCGGCGGCGCGAAGACATGCATGCACGAGAATGCGCCGGCGGCTGGAATGCCGTAGCGCAGCAGCCCGCCGCCGAGCCTGCGCGCGACCGTGAAGATGATCGGCAGCATCACCACCAGCCCGGCGTCGAAGAAGATCGGGAAGCCGAAGATCAGAGAGGCCACCCCGAGCGCGAGCGGCGCCCGTTTCTCGCCGAAGAAGCCGATCAGGTCGTCGGCGAGCGCCTGCGCGCCGCCGGACACCTCGACAAGCCTGCCGAGCATCGCGCCGAGGCCGACCAGCAGCGCGACGCTGGCGAGGGTCGTTCCGAAACCGCTGAGCAGCGTAGGCACCACCTTTTCCGGCGCGATCCCGGCGGCGAAGGCCGTCAGCAGGCTCACCAGAACCAGCGCCAGAAAGGCGTGGATCCTGAAGCGCATGATGAGGACGAGCAGCGCGAGGATCGCGACCGCCGCGATCAGCAGCAGCGGGCCGGTGGCGAGCGCGGGGGCCGGACTGGCGGCGGCGTTCATGGGATTCGCCCTTCGTGCTCTTAAGGCGTTGCGGCGTGACCGGAACGCGCCTTTACGTGCGGGACGCGGTCTTCGCGACGACCGGGGATCGCGCGGCGTCGGCGATCCCGAGCGCTGCGAGCGCGTCGCGGACGATCGCCTCGGGCGGCGGCCCGACATCGACCGCGACGCCGTCCTCGTCATCCTCGAGCGGTTCGAGGGCTGCGAACTGCGAGGCGAGCAGCGAGGCCGGCATGTAGTGGCCTGTGCGACTGGCGAGCCGGGCCTCGATCAAAGCGGGCTCCGCGGCGAGCGCCAGGAACCGGACATGCGCGACGGCCTCGCGGAGCACGTCGCGGTAGCGCCGTTTCAGCGCTGAGCAGGTGACCACCGTGTCGCGGCCGTGAAGCGCCTCGTCGCCGATCCAGTCGCGGATCAACGCGAGCCAGGGCGCGCGGTCATCGTCGTCGAGCGGAATCCCCGCCGACATCTTCTCGATATTGGCCTTGGGATGAAATTCGTCGGCTTCGGCGAAGGTCCAGCCGAGCCGCTCGGCGAGCATTCGGGCGATGGTGGTTTTGCCGACGCCGGACGGACCCATCACGACGACGCAGACGCGGCCATGAGCCGCTGGCTTCCCGGACTCCGCCATTTGCGCGCTCCCTTTGCGCAGCCTTGACGGCTGCGGCGCTCTGGTCTTGGCCGCCCGGAAAGGCGGCTAAGCGCTAGGCATAACATGGCTCGGCGCGTTCCAAAGCCCGCGTTCGACGCCTGCGCTTCGCGGAAGCGCATGACGTGGGAGCGACGCCCCTCTATCCTTGGGCGACAGACCGCCGGCGACGCCCGCGGCGGCGTAGCGCGTTCGGCAGATGCAGGTTCACGAGCTTCCGACGACAGACATGCCCATGCTGGCCGAACGGCTCGCGGGACTGCCGCATCTCGTCTTTCTCGACAGCGCGATGCCGCACGCGACCCTCGGCCGCTTTTCGTATCTCACGGCCGACCCCTACGCCGTGCTCGACGTGCGCGGGGCGACCGCGACGCTCGGCGGCCGGGCCGTGGAGGGCGACCCGCTCGCGGCGCTCGGTCAGGCCCTCTCGGAGCCCCGGATCTCTTCTCATCCCGACCTGCCGCCGTTCCAGGGCGGCGCGGCGGGCTTCATCTCCTACGAATACGGCCGCAGGCTCGAGCGGCTTCCGACGCCCGACGTCGACGATCTTGGCATCCCGGACGCGGTGCTACCGCTTTACGACTGGGTGGTCGCCTGCGATCACGCGGCCGACAGAGCCTGGCTGATCTCGACCGGCGCTCCCGAAGCGGACACGGCGGCCCGCGAGGCGCGCTCGGCGGCTCGGGCCGAGGCGGCGCTCGCGCTGCTGTCGCGTCCGGCGACCCGGTCCGCGCCGGTGGTCGCGCCGGCGCCGCTGCTGTTCTCCTCGAATTTCGACCGGGCCGCCTATGTCGACGCGATAGCGCGCGTCGTTGAATACGTGCTGGCCGGCGACATCTTCCAGGCGAACGTCGCGCAGCGTTTCCTCGCCGATCTTCCCGAGGCCTTCGACCCCTGGGCGTTCTATCGCCGTCTTCGCACCCGCAACGCCGCGCCGTTCGCCGCCTATCTCGATTTTGGCGACGTGGTGGTGGCGTCGAGTTCTCCGGAGCGCTTCGTGCGGGTCGAGGGCGACCGGGTCGAGGCCCGGCCGATCAAGGGCACGGCGAAGCGCTGGGCCGACCCGATCGCCGACGGCTCCTCCTCGCGCGCGCTGCTCGGCTCCGAGAAGGACCGGGCGGAGAACGTGATGATCGTCGACCTCTTGCGGAACGACCTGTCGCGGGTCTGCCGTCCCGGCACCGTCGAGGTCCCGACGCTCTGCGGTCTCGAGACCTACGCCTCGGTCCACCACCTCGTGTCGGTCGTCACAGGACGGCTGCGCGAGGGGCTCGGCGTCATGGATCTGCTGCGCGCGAGCTTCCCCGGCGGGTCGATCACCGGCGCGCCCAAGCTCCGCGCGATGGAGATCATCACCGAGATCGAGCGCCATGCCCGCGGCGTGTATTGCGGCTCGATCGGCTGGCTCGGTTTCTCGGGCGACGCGGATTTCAACATCGCGATCCGCACAGCTACGATCTCCGGCGGCAAGGTAGTGTTCCAGGCCGGCGGGGGGATCACGGCGCTCTCCGATCCCGCGGCCGAATTCGACGAGACGCTGACCAAGGCGCGCGCGGTGTTCGAGGCGTTCGGCGGCGCCCTCGCCGACGGGGCTTCCGGCGCGTCGCCGCGCGCGGTCGCGGGAGGGTTGAGATGATCCTGCTGCTCGATAATTACGACAGCTTCGTCTTCAATCTGGCCCGCTATTTCGAGGAGCTCGGCGAGACGACCGAGGTCGTCCGGAACGACGCGGCGACCGTCGACGACGTCGTGCGGCTTGCCCCGGATTCGATCGTGATTTCTCCGGGCCCCTGCACGCCGAACGAAGCAGGGATCTCGCTAGACCTGATCCGCAGGCTCTCGGGCGTGACGCCGATCCTCGGCGTGTGCCTCGGCCATCAGGCGATCGGAGCGGTCTTCGGCGGCCGGGTCGAGCGCGCCCACCGGCCGCTCCACGGCCGCGCCTCGCGGGTGGAGCATGACGGGACAGGCCTGTTCGAAGGGTTGCCGAACCCGGTTTCGGTCGCGCGCTATCACTCGCTGATCGTGGAGTTCGACGAGGGCTACGCTGGTCCGCTCAAGGTGACCGGGCGCTCGGAGGAAGGCGAGGCGATGGCGCTCGCCCATGACCGGCATCCGACCTTCGGCGTGCAGTTCCATCCGGAATCGATCCTGACGGAGGGCGGCCACAGGCTGTTGCAGAACTTTCTCGCGATAGCCGGACAGTGGACGCCATGCATCGCCTGAATGGCGTGATCCAGAACCCGTCCGCGGCCGCGTTCGACCTAGGGGATCGCGGGCTGACGCTGGGCGACGGGCTGTTCGAAACGATCGCAGTGTTCGGCGGTAAGCCGGCGCTGCTCGACCGCCATCTCGACCGCATGATCGCGGCGGCCGCAGAAATCCGCCTGCCGGTCAACCGCGGCCTGCTCGAGCGGGAGGTCGCGGCGCTTGCAGGCGCGGGCGGCGACCTCGTGATCCGGCTGACCGTCACGAGGGGCGCCGGCGCGCGCGGGCTGGCCATTCCGGAAGGCGGCTCAACGACGGTGATCGCCTCGTCTTCGCCCTATCCGAGTTCGGCGATGTTCACGCCCGTGAGCCTCGTGACCGCCTTGGTCCGACGCAATCCAAGCTCCTTCGCGTCCCGCGCCAAGACCCTGAGCTATCTCGACAACGTGCTCGCCTATGACGCTGCGCGCTCGGCGGGCGCGAATGACGCGCTGATGCTGAACGTCAGCGGACGCGTCGCATGCACGTCGATGGCGAACCTCTTCATGGTTAACAAAAATTTGATCGTGACCCCGCCGATCGGAGAAGGCGTGCTCCCCGGCGTGGTTCGGGCGCTCGTTCTGGAGTTGGCGCCGAGCGTTGGCCTTCATCCGTCAGAGCGCGCGATGACGCCCGAAGAATTCGCCGACGCCGACGCGGCGTTCGCAACCAACAGCGTACGGCTGCTGACGCCGGTGAACGCCATCGACGGAGAGAAGAAGACAGGTCGCGGCCTCGGCGAGGCCGTCATCCAGCGCGTCGCGGCGGCGGTCGCGGAGGCTTGCGGCGCTACGCTCCAGCGCTAACGGGGCTCGGCTCAGGGCAGCGCGTCGAAGCCCGGGCCGAAGCCGTTGAGCGACACGGGCACGCCGATGCCTTCTTCGGGCGTCTGGAAGATGATGAAGGTCGCCTGCTTGCCGGTCTTCAGCTGGTTCACAAGCGTATCCTCGAGCACGACCTCGGCGACGCAGCCGTTCGGCAGACAGCGCACGAAGCCGGCCCGACCCACCTCCACCTGATCGATTCGCAGTCCAAGCCCCGAGGGCAGCAGCACGCCGAGCGGCGCCAGCACGCGCAGCAGCCTGCTCTTCTTGTCGGCTGTCTTCAGCACGATGACGGTGAGGCCGACGTTCGGCCGGTCCTCGGCCGTGACGCTCTGGACGAGCGCGCACTGCTCGCCCTGCGCCCCAGGCGGCGTGTCGCAGCGCATCTGCCAGTCGCCGTGCGTCGCCTTGACTGCGCCCTGGGCCGATGCTGCGACCGGCGAGAGCACGAACAGCGCCGCGGCGAGAGCGAAAGCCGATTTGCGGAAGGTTGGCACGGTCGGCGGTCTCCGGATCAATCGGCGAAACAGGGGGGTAACAGAGCCCGATGCGGTGTCAAGCAAGGTGGCGCGACGGACGAACCCTCTGAGGCGTCGCGGGCTTTTGCCTTTTTCGCGCCCAAATGCCGCATGAACACCCACAAATCGTCACATTGAGCTTTTGGAACGCTTATGGTTTCAACGTTCCGCTGATAAGTAAGGCGCCTGAAGGCGACGCTGGATTCGTCGCTACGGACATCTTACCGGTGACGCCAAAACGCGGCGCGGTCGACCGGGCACTTGCTCCGACGAGCCCGCCGCATGACAACGAGGGGCCTTCGACAAGGTCTCAGGGAAGCGACGAAGAGGCTCGCACGCACATGCTCCGAACCGGACGTCAGACGACGCTATCGATCGCGGCCCTCGCAGCCTCGCTCGCGACCGCCGCCCCGGCCTATGCGGGCGTCGGGCAGCCGTCTCCCTGGGAAATCGGCTTGCAGGACGCCGTCACGCCGGTGTTCCGCCAGGCGCACGAGTTCCACAGCTTCATCGTCGTCATCATGGCGGCGGTGGTGCTGTTCGTGCTGGCGCTGCTCGTCATCGTCGTCGTCCGGTTCCGCGAGTCGAAGAACCCGGTTCCCTCGAAGACGACGCATCACACCCTGCTTGAGGTCGCTTGGACGATCATACCGGTGCTGATCCTGGTGGTGATCGCCGTTCCGTCGTTCCGCCTGCTCTACGCGCAGTACTCGCCGCCGCCGGCCGACCTCACCATCAAGGTCATTGGCCGCCAGTGGAACTGGGACGTCATCTATCCGGACGCCGGCGGCCTGACGATGACCCAGATCATGCTCCAGCCCGACGAGCTTCAGCCGGGACAGCCCAACAAGCTCGCCACCGATTACAAGGCGGTGGTGCCGGTGAACAAGGTCGTGCGCGTCGAGGTGACGGCGTCCGACGTGATCCACTCGTTCACGATCCCGTCCTTCGGCGTGAAGGTCGACGCCGTTCCTGGCCGTCTGAACGAGACCTGGTTCAAGGCGGAGAGGGAGGGTCTCTATTACGGCCAGTGCTCCGAGCTCTGCGGCCTGCAGCATTCGGGCATGCCGATCACGATCCAGGTCGTCGCCCAGGACGTCTATGACAAGTGGCTCGCGGCCGCGAAGACCGATCTTGACGGCGCCGACAAGCTCCTGGAGCAGGCGGACGCCGGCTCCGCCAACACGTCGGTCGCGTCGCGCTAACGGGCGCCTAGAAAATACGGAGGAGACGACCGTCATGGCGACAGCTACGGCGCACGGCCACACCCCCGCCGGTCATGCCCACCCAACGGGCTGGCGCAGGTACGTCTATTCGACGAACCACAAAGACATCGGCACGATGTACCTGATCTTCGCGATCTGCGCCGGCATTCTCGGCGGGGCGCTGTCGGTCGGCATCCGCATGGAGCTGCAGAGCCCCGGCATGCAGATCTTCGGCAACGAGAACGTCTTCAACGCCTTCGTCACCTCGCACGGCCTGATCATGATCTTCTTCATGGTGATGCCGGCGATGATCGGCGGCTTCGGGAACTGGTTCGTCCCGCTGATGATCGGCGCGCCGGACATGGCGTTCCCGCGCATGAACAACATCTCTTTCTGGCTGCTGCCGCCTGCGATCGGCCTGCTGATCATCTCGCTGTTCGTGCCCGGCGCGCCCGGCTCCCACGGCGTGACCGGCGGCTGGACGATCTATCCGCCATACTCCTCCAAGCAGGGCCAGCCGGGCCCCGCGATGGACTACGCGATCCTGGCTCTCCATATCGCGGGCGCGTCGTCGATCCTCGGCGCGATCAACTTCATCACCACGATCTTCAACATGCGCGCGCCGGGCATGACGCTGCACAAGATGCCGCTGTTCGCCTGGTCCGTGCTGGTGACCGCCTTCCTGTTGCTGCTGTCGCTGCCGGTTCTCGCCGGCGCGATCACGATGCTGCTGACGGACCGCAACTTCGGCACGACCTTCTTCGACCCGAAGGGCGGCGGCGACCCGATCCTGTTCCAGCATCTGTTTTGGTTTTTCGGCCACCCGGAAGTCTATATCCTGATCCTGCCGGGCTTCGGCATCATCAGCCATGTGATCTCGACTTTCTCGAAGAAGCCGATCTTCGGCTATCTCGGCATGGCCTACGCGATGGTCGCGATCGGCGTCGTCGGCTTCGTGGTGTGGGCGCACCACATGTACACGACCGGCATTTCGGTTAACACGCAGGCCTATTTCGTGTTCGCCACGATGGTGATCGCGGTGCCGACGGGCGTGAAGATCTTCTCCTGGATCGCGACGATGTGGGGCGGCTCGATCTCGCTCCGCACCCCGATGATCTGGGCGATCGGCTTCATCTTCCTGTTCACGCTCGGCGGCGTCACCGGCGTCGTGCTGTCGAACGCCGGCATCGACCGTTCGCTGCAGGACACCTATTACGTCGTGGCGCACTTCCACTACGTGCTGTCGCTCGGCGCCGTGTTCGCCATCTTCTCGGGCTGGTACTACTGGTTCCCGAAGATGTTCGGCTACATGTACAACGAGACCATTGGCAAGGCGCACTTCTGGGTGACCTTCGTCGGCGTCAACCTGGTGTTCTTCCCGCAGCACTTCCTTGGTCTGGCCGGTATGCCGCGCCGCTACGCCGACTATCCGGAGGCGTATCACGGCTGGAACATGATCTCGTCGATCGGCTCCTACATCTCGGCCTTCGGCGTGCTCATCTTCCTCTATGGCGTGTTCGAGGCGTTCGCGAAGAAGCGGATCGCCGGCGACAATCCGTGGGGCGAGGGCGCGACGACGCTGGAATGGACGCTGTCGTCGCCGCCGCCGTTCCACCAGTTCGAGACGCTGCCGCAGATCAAGTGACGATCCGGGAGGCGGGCGCTTAATCGCTCGCCTCCCGCCCGATGGGCGGACGAATGAAGGGGCGCCGCCGGCGCATCGTTCGTCGTCGAAGCATCACAGCATCCGGCCCGGCCGCTTCGGCCGGTCCGCCGCGTAAAGGTCGTTCGTCGTCTCATGTCGCTGATCGAAAAAGACCACATCGAAGCGGGAGCGTTGCCCGGACCGAGCCTTGCCGGCGTCGGCGACTATCTCGCGCTGCTGAAGCCGCGGGTGATGTCGCTCGTGGTCTTTACGGCGCTGACCGGCATCGTCGCTGCCCCCCACGGCCTGCATCCCGTCCTTGCTGCGATATCCCTGTTCTGCATCGCGATTGGCGCGGGGGCCTCGGGCGCGCTCAACATGTGGTGGGACGCCGACATCGACGCGGTGATGACCCGCACCGTCAACCGTCCCGTGCCGTCGGGCCGCGTCACGCCGGGCGAGGCGCTCGCGTTCGGGATGACGCTGTCGGTCGGCTCGGTGCTGATGCTCGGCCTGACGGCCAACTGGCTGGCGGCCGGCCTGCTCGCCTTCACGATCTTCTTCTATGTCGTGATCTACACGATGTGGCTGAAGCGCTGGACGCCGCAGAACATCGTCATCGGCGGCCTCGCCGGCGCCATGCCGCCGATGGTCGGCTGGGCCGCCGCCGCCGGCTCCGTCGGCCTCGAGGCCGCGGTGATGGTCGCGATCATCTTCATGTGGACGCCGCCGCACTTCTGGGCGCTCGCGCTCATCAAGTCGGACGACTACGCCCGCGCGGGCGTGCCGATGCTGCCCGTCGTCGCCGGCCCCGACGAGACCCGTCGCCAGATCCTGCTCTATGCGCTTGCGCTCGCGCCGCTCGGCGTCGTTCCGGCCTTCATCGGGCTCGGAGGTCTGGTCTATCTGATCGTTTCGATCATCGTCGGCGCGATCTTCGTGCAGCGCGCCTGGATGGTTTACCGGCTTCGCGAGGGCGAGTCCGCGAGGCGGGCGGCGGGACAGCTGTTCGGCTTCTCGTTGATCCACCTGTCCGCGCTGTTCTTCGTGCTGCTCGCCGAGAAGGCCGCCGGCGCGCCGGCGTTCACCGCGCCGTTCCACGGCTGGATGTGAGCGATGGCCGGCGAGGAGCATAAGGGGATCGTCCTCACCGAAGAGCAGAAGCGTCGCCGCAATGCGCGTAGCGTTGCGATCGCGGTCGCGCTCGCGGTTCTCGTAGCGCTGTTCTATCTCGTGACCATCTTCAAGATGGGCGGGAACGTCGCCAACCGGCCGCTGTAAGCGTGGGAGAACGACCATGACCGACCCCCGCGATCCACGCCCGTCGCCATCGGGTTCGAACCGCCGCCACGCCGCCGTCGGCGTCGCCTGCGCCGCCCTCGTCGCGGCCATGGTCGGCGCGTCCTACGCAGCCGTCCCGCTGTATAATATGTTCTGCCGGGCGACAGGGTACGGCGGCACGACGCAGGTCGCGGAACAGGCTCCGAAGGCCGTACTCGACCGCGTGATCACGGTGCGCTTCGACGGCAACGTCTCTCCGGGCCTGCCGTGGAAGTTCGGGCCTGAGGCGAACGAGGTGAAGGTCAAGATCGGCGAGACCAAATTGGCGCTGTTCAAGGCGACGAACGTCTCGGATCGGGTCGTCACGGGGACCGCGAGCTACAATGTGACGCCCGACCAGATGGGCGCGTATTTCTCGAAGATCCAGTGCTTCTGCTTCACGCAGCAGACGCTCCAGCCCGGCGAGTCGATCGACATGCCGGTGGTGTTCTTCGTCTACCCGTCGATCGCCGACGACCCTCAGCTGGACAAGCTGACCCAGCTGACGCTGTCCTACACCTTCTATCCGGACAAGGGGCCCAAGTCCGCCTCCGCCGCCGGGCCGGAACGACCGAAGACATAATGCGCCGCCTCTGCGACGGCCGCTTCGACGGGACGCGCGGAGGATGAGAAAATCGAAGGGGAGCACGATGGCCGACGCCCACGCCAAGCATCACGACTACCACCTCGTCGACCCAAGCCCCTGGCCGTTCGTCGGCGCGGTCTCGGCCTTCGTGCTCGCGGTCGGCGCGGTGCACTGGTTCAAGGGCGCGCCGCCTTACGTCGCGCTCGCGGGCTTCGCCGGCGTGCTCCTGACGATGGTCGCCTGGTGGCGCGACGTCATCCATGAGGCGAACACCGGGCTGCACACCCGCGTCGTTCAGCTCCATCTGCGCTACGGGATGATGTTGTTCATCGCCTCCGAGGTGATGTTCTTCGTCGCCTGGTTCTGGGCCTATTTCGACGTCGCGCTGTTCCCGAACGAGGCGCATCAGTTCCAGCGCACCGCGCTTACCGGCGGCGTCTGGCCGCCGAACGGGATCGAGACCTTCGACCCCTGGCACCTGCCGCTGCTCAACACGCTGATCCTGCTGACCTCCGGCACCACCGTCACTTGGGCGCATCACGCGCTCATCCATGGCGACCGCAGGGGCCTGAAGCTCGGCCTCCTGCTGACGATCGTGCTCGGCCTGCTGTTCACGACCTGCCAGGCGATCGAGTATTCCGACGCGGCGTTCAACTTCAAGGGCCACATCTACGGCTCGACCTTCTTCATGGCGACCGGCTTCCACGGCTTCCACGTCATCGTCGGCACGATCTTCCTGATCGTCTGCCTGTTCCGCGCGATGGCCGGCCAGTTCACGCCGAAGCAGCATTTCGGCTTCGAGGCGGCGGCCTGGTACTGGCACTTCGTCGACGTGGTCTGGCTGTTCCTGTTCGCCACCATCTACGTCTGGGGCCACGGCGCCTCGCACGCGGGCTGAACGTAGGGTTCCGGCGCAAACCGCGTCTGGCGTGAGGGGCCGTCGGCGTCGAGCCGGCGGCCCCAAGCTTTTGGAGAGCGGCATGGACCGAGCACCCACCGCGCTGACGCCCGGCGGCGCTGCGCTCGCCGGCGTGTGCGGGCGTTGCCCGGCCTGCGGGCGGGGCAAGCTGTTCACCGGCTACATCAAGGTCCGTCCGGCTTGCGACGTCTGCGGCCAGGACTTCGCGTTCGCCGATTCCGGCGATGGGCCGGCCGTCTTCGTCATGCTGATCGCCGGCTTCATGGCGATGGGCTTCGTGCTGTGGTTCGAGTTCACCTACGAGCCGCCGTTCTGGGTGCATCTCGTGGTGTCTCTTCCCGTGGTTCTGCTGGTCTGCCTCGCGCTGCTTCGGATCTTCAAGGGACTGCTCATCGCGCTCCAGCATCGCAATGACGCCGCCGAGGGGCGGCTGGACGTCTAGTCCGATGGCCTTTGCGAAAGCGCGCCTGCTCCGCGCGGGCCTCGCCTCGGCGATCGGCGTGGCGATCCTCGTCGGTCTCGGAACGTGGCAGCTCGAGCGCCTCGCTTGGAAGAACGGTCTGATCGCGCTCGTCTCCGAGCGCATGTCGGAGCCTCCGGCGCCCCTGCCTCCGAAGGCCGAATGGACGAAACTCGACATCGAGGGCTGGAGCTACCGGCGCGTCTCGGCGACCGGCGTGTTCGACGGCGCGAGGGAATCCCGGGTCTACACCGTCCTGTCCGACCAGAAGGGCCGGTTCGGGGGCCCCGGCTACTGGATCATGACGCCGCTTGCGCTTCGCGATGGCGGCGTGGTGATCGTCAATCGGGGCTTCGTGCCGGAAGGGCTCGGCCGTCCCGAAGCGGAGGGGCGCGGCGACCCGAAGGGCGAGGTGACCGTCGTCGGTCTGCTGCGCGGTCCCGAAGGCCGCAACGCTTTCACGCCGAACGATTCGGCCGACGAACGCCTGTTCTTCGCGCGTGATCCGGCGCCGATAGCGGCCGGGCTCGGCATTTCGGACGCCGCGCCGTTCACCATCGACGCCGACGCCACGCCGAACCCCGGCGGCCTGCCGCAGGGCGGCGAGACGCGGATCGCGTTTCCCAACCGGCATCTCGAATATGCGCTGACATGGTATGGACTTGCGGGCGCGCTGGTCGCCGTGTTCATCGCCTTCGCGCTCAAGGCTCGGAAGGACGAGCCGGCGTCGTGAGGGGCAGGCCCCCCGCCCGGTCGCTTGCGGCGAAACCCCTGCGCGCCTAGGTTGGCGACCTCATTTCGCACTCAGGAAAGACCGTCCGGACCATGCCTGTCGCCTATGTCTCGACCCGCGGAGAGGCGCCCGTTCTCGGCTTCGCAGACGCGTTGCTGGCCGGGCTAGCCCGCGACGGCGGCCTCTATGTCCCGGACGCCTGGCCGACGCTGTCGCACGAGCAAATCGCTGATCTCGCTGGCAAATCCTACGCCGAGGCCGCCGAGGCCGTGATCGCGCCGTTCGTCGGCGATTCGATCGCTCCGGATAAACTCAGGGCGATGATCGAGGAGGCCTACGCGACGTTCCGGCATCCGGCGGTGTCGCCGCTGGTCCAGACCGGCTCCAATCGCTTCGTGCTGGAGTTGTTCCATGGTCCGACGCTCGCCTTCAAAGACGTCGCGATGCAACTTCTCGCGCGGATGATGGATCACGTGCTCGCTGAGCGCGGGCTGCGGACGACTATAGTCGGCGCGACATCGGGAGATACCGGCGGCGCCGCGATCGACGCTTTCAGAGGCCGCGACAGGGCCGATGTCTTCATCCTGATGCCGCACGGCAAGGTGAGCGAAGTCCAGCGCCGGCAGATGACGACTGCGGTCGAGGACAACGTCCATGCGATTGCGATCGACGGTTCGTTCGACGACGCCCAAGCGCTCGTTAAGGCGCTGTTCAACCACCATAATTTCCGCGACCGGCTGGCGCTCGGCGGCGTCAACTCGATCAACTGGGCGAGGGTGCTGGCGCAGGCGGTGTATTATTTCGTCGCGGCGGTCGCGCTCGGGGCGCCGGCGCGCGGAGTTAATTTCGTGGTGCCGACAGGTAACTTTGGGGATATTTTCGCAGGATATGTCGCGAAGCGGATGGGCCTGCCGATCAACCGGCTGGTGATCGCCACCAACGTCAACGACATCCTCGCCCGCACGCTCGAGACCGGACGCTACGAGGTCCGCGGAGTCGAGCCGACGACCTCGCCTTCGATGGACATCCAGGTCTCCTCCAACTTCGAGCGGCTGCTGTTCGACGCAGGCGGGCGCGACCCGGAGACGGTGCGGCGGGCTATGTCCTCGCTCGCGCAGTCCGGCGCGTTCGAGCTCGATGCGGCGACGCTCGCCAACATCCGGACGGACTTCGACGCCGGCCGCGCCGACGAGGCGGCGGTCGCCGAGACCATCGACCGGGTGCGGCGCGAGACCGGCTACCTGCTCGATCCCCACACGGCCGTGGCCTACGCCGTCGCCGAGAGGGCGGATCTCGACCCCGCGACGCCGACGGTCGTGCTGTCGACCGCCCACCCCGCCAAGTTTCCGGACGCCGTAGAGGCGGCGTCGGGGGTGCGGCCGGAGCTGCCGCCGCATCTCGCGGAGCTCCTGGAGAAGCCCGAAAAGCTGGTGCGGCTGCCGGGCGAGCTCGGCGCGATCGAGAGCTTCGTCGAGAGCCACGCCCGCGTCGCCCGCGGGGCCGCGGCGTGAGCGCGCGAGTCACGATCCTGCCGTCGGGCCTCGCCGTCGTGACCGACGCGATGCCCGAACTCGGCACCGCGGCGATCGGCGTCACCTTCGGCGCCGGCTCGCGGTCGGAGGCCTCCGACGAGCACGGCCTCGCCCATCTGCTCGAGCACATGGCCTTCAAGGGCACGCGACGCCGCTCGGCGCGGGCGATCGCCGAGGAGATCGAACAGGTCGGCGGCGACCTCAACGCCGCGACCGGCGTGGAGCAGACCGGCTACTCCGCCCGGGTGCTGTCGGCGGACATCGGGCTCGCGCTCGACATCCTGTCGGACATCGTGGTGGAGCCCGCCTTCGACGAGGTCGAGCTCGCCCGTGAGAAGAACGTCATCGTGCAGGAGATCGGCGCGGTCGAGGACACCCCCGACGATCTGGTGTTCGACTGGCTGCAGGACGCGGCCTTCCCCGGCCAGTCGCTCGGCCGCTCGATCCTCGGGACCGAGACGAGCGTGAATGCGCTGGACAGCGCTGCGCTCAGCCGGTTCCGCGACCGCGGATACCGCACGCGCGACGCCGTGGTGGTGGCGGCGGGCGCGGTGGACCACGACCGGGTCGTCGAGGAGACCATGCGCCGTTTCGCAGGGCTCAACGAGGGGGAGGGCCCTGCGCTCACTCCCGCCCGCTATGTCGGCGGCGACCGGCGCGAGAAGCGCGACCTCGAGCAGCTCCACGTCACGCTCGCCTTCGAGGGCCGGCCGTTCGACGCGCCGGACGCCTATGCGGCGCAGGTGTTCGCCAACCTCGTCGGCGGGGGGATGTCCTCGCGGCTGTTCCAGGAGGTCCGCGAGGAGCGGGGCCTCGCTTATTCCGTCCACGCCTTCCACTGGGGCTATGCGGACGCCGGGCTGTTCGGCGCCTACGCCGGAACCAGTCCGAAGGACGCGGCCGATATCCTGCCGGTGATGCTCGACGTGCTGATGGAGGCCGCGGACAACGCCGACGAACGGGAGGCGCAGCGCGCCAAGGCGCAGATGAAGGCCGGCCTGCTGATGTCGCTGGAGCAGCCCTCGGCGCGCGCCGACCAGCACGCCCGCCACCAGCTCGCCTATGGCCGTCCGCTCGACGCCGCCGAGATCATCGCGAAGATCGACGCGGTCTCGGTCGAGGACGCGCGCCGCGCCGGCCGCGCGATGCTGGCGTCGCGCCCGACGCTCGCCGCCATCGGCCCGATCCGGAGGCTGACCCCGCCGGAACGCCTCGCGGAGCGCCTCGGCGTCCGCGCCTCCGCCGCCTGAAACGGGAATGGCGTTCTTCCGCACGCTCGCTGCGGCCGAGACGATCCCGACGCTGGCCGGCGACGGCGTCACGCTGCGCGTGCCGGCGATGGCCGATTTCCCGCGCTGGAGCGCCTTGCGCGAGGAGAGCCGCGCGTTCCTGCAGCCGTGGGAGCCGACCTGGCCGGCGGACGACGTCTCGCGTCTCGCCTTCCGCAAGCGTCTGAAGCGCTACATGCGGGAGATCGAGCAGGACCAGGCCTACCCGTTCTTTGTGGTCCGGAAGGACGGCGTTCTGGTCGGCGGCGTCACGGTGAGCCAGATCCGGCGCGGCGTCGCGCAGACCTGCTCGATCGGCTACTGGATGGGCGCTCGCTACGCCGGCCGCGGGCACATGACGGCGGCCGTCAACGCGCTCACGCCCTTCGTGTTCGACACCCTGAAGCTGAGGCGCATCGAGGCCGCGTGCCTGCCGCGGAACGCCGCGTCGATCCGTCTCCTCGAAAAGACCGGATTTCAACGCGAAGGCTACGCCCGCGAATATCTCTGCATCGCCGGAGTTTGGCAGGACCACCTGCTCTATGCGCTTCTGCGCGGCGACGTGCTGGGATAACGTGCAGCCGGTTCGCGCCGTTCGGGCGCAAGACATTACGACGCCGGGAGTTCTCCCGACGACCACGGATCGCTCCGGTCCGGTATTTCAGGGAGAGCTGAGGCGTTGCGTTTTCTCCGCGCCCTCCTTCAGGCGTTCGTCGTCGCGACCGCCCTCGCCGGGGCCGTAGGGCCTGCGGCCGCGCTGCAGCCGCTTTCGCTCCAGCCGGACGATCAGGCCGTCGACCTGACGGGCGTGGTCGAGCGGCCGATGGGCCAGCCCGACCGCATCCAGGTCGCGACCCTCCCTGGCGCCGACGGCATCGTCCGGCAGATCGAGGTCCGCTCCGAACGTCATGGCGACGGCCGGCAATGGGCGGTGTTCGCGCTCAAGAACGAGGGCGACGAGCAGATCGACCGTCTGCTGGTCTCGCCGCATTACCGATTCGTCGGCTCCGGCGCGCTATGGCCGGATCTCGGCGAGCAGCGCATCCAGAACGTTACCGCGAGCCAGGGCATCCGGCCGGACCGGCAGGACGCCGACGATTCCGACACCTATGTGCTGACGATCGACCCCGGCGCGACCGTGACCTACGTCGTCGAGCTGTCGTCGCCGCGGCTGCTCCAGCTGACGCTCTGGGATCCCGACGCCTACAAGGACAAGGTCAACTCCTTCACGCTCTATCGCGGCATCCTGCTCGGAATCGGCGGTCTGCTCGCGCTCATCCTGACCATCGTGTTCGTGGTGAAGGGCTCCGTGATGTTTCCGGCCGCCGCGGCGCTCGCCTGGGCGGTGCTGTTCTATCTCGGCGTCGATTTCGGCTTCTGGCGGAAGGTCTTCGACCTGGCGCCGGAGACCGAACAGATCCTGCGCGCCGGCAGCGAGGCGGCGTTCGCGGCGACGCTGCTCGTGTTCCTGTTCGCCTATCTCAACCTCAACCGCTGGCACGTCCGCTACGCCCACATCATGGGAGCGTGGCTGGTGTTCCTGGTCGCGCTGGTGTGGCTTGCGGCCTATGACGCGCCGGTCGCGGCCGGCATCGCGCGGCTGTCGCTGCTCGGCGTCGCCGCCGCCGGCTTCGGCGTGATCGTCTGGCTGGTGACAAAGGGCTACGACCGCGCCGTAATGCTGGCGCCGACATGGCTGCTGCTGCTCGCATGGGTCGGCGCCGCGGGCGCGGCGGTCGCCGGAGCCCTCTCGAACGAACTTGTCGCGCCGGCGCTGGTCGGCGGCCTCGTGCTGATCGTCCTGCTGATCGGCTTCACCGTGATGCAGCACGCCTTCGCCGGCGGCGCGGTGCTGCACGGCGCGGTCTCCGACATCGAACGTCGGGCGCTCGCGATCACCGGCGCCGGCGACTTCGTCTGGGACTGGGACGTCGGCGGCGACCGCATCCACACCAGCCCGGAGCTCGAACAGGCGCTCGGTCTGAAGCGGGGCGCGCTGGAGGCCTCGCCCGCCGACTGGCTCGAGGTCGTGCATGTGAGCGACCGCGACCGCTTCCGCGCGGCGCTCGACGCGCTGCTCGACGAACGCCGCGGGCGGCTGACGGAGACCTTCCGTCTGCGCGGCTCGGACGGGCGCTATGTCTGGCACCAGCTCCGGGCGCGGCCGGTGGTCGGGGCCGACGGAGAGGTGGTGCGCTGCGTCGGCACGCTGCTCGACGTCAACGCCGGCAAGACCACCGAGGAGCGCCTGCTCCAGAACGCTGTGCACGACAACCTGACCGGGCTTCCGAACCGCGAGCTGTTCCTCGATCGCCTGGAGGCCGCGCTTGCCTTCTCGCGCGAGAATCCGGGCTTTCGTCCGACCGTGATGGTCGTCGACATCGACCGCTACAAGAAGATCAACGACGCCGTGGGCGTCGCGACCGGCGACACGATCCTGATCACTGTGGTGCGCCGGCTGTCGCGGCTGCTGAAGCCGCAGGACACGCTGGCCCGGCTGAGCGGCGACCAGTTCGGCGTGCTGCTGATGTCGGAGCGCGACGCGGCGGCGATCCCGGTCTTCGCGGAGACCCTGAAGCGCACGCTGCGTTCGCCGATCGCCTTCGGCGGCAAGGAGATCTTCCTGACCGGCTCGATCGGCCTCGTCACGGGCGAAGCCGGCCCGGACGTCTCGGGCGAGGAGCTGATCAAGAACGCCGAAGTCGCGATGTATCACGCCAAGCGCTTCGGCGGCGACCACATCGAGATCTTCCGGCCCTCGATGCGGGCGGCGACCACCGACAGGCTGCTGATCGCGGGCGAGCTCAACCGCGCGCTCGAACGCAACGAGATCAAGGTGTTCTACCAGCCGATCGTGCGGCTGGACGACCGCTCGATCGCGGGCTTCGAGGCGCTGCTGCGCTGGGACCACCCGCGCTACGGGCGGCGCCCGACGTCCGAGTTCATCGCGATCGCCGAGGAGAGCGGGCTGATCGTCGACATCGGCCTGTTCGTGCTGGACGAGGCGGCGCGCCAGCTCGCCCGCTGGCAGGCGCAGGTGCCGGGCGAGCCGCCGCTGTTCATGTCGGTCAACGTCTCCAGCCGCCAGTTCCTGCGGCAGGACCTGGTGCAGGACATCCGCAACGTGCTGACGCGCGCGGCGCTGCCGGAAGGCTCGCTGAAGATCGAGCTGACCGAGAGCCTGGTGATGCAGAATCCCGAGCACGCCGCGCAGATGCTGACGCGGCTGAGGGAGCTCGGGGCCGGGCTCTCGCTCGACGATTTCGGCACCGGTCATTCGAGCCTCGCCTATCTCCAGCGCTTCCCGTTCGACGTGCTGAAGATCGACAAGTCGTTCGTGCGGCCGGTCGGCGGCGGCCAGCGTCCGATCCTGCTCTCCTCGATCGTGCGGCTCGCCCAGGATCTCGGGATGGAGGTCGTGGCGGAAGGCGTCGAGACCGACTCCGACGCGGTCGAGCTGTTTCACTTGGGCTGTGAATACGCGCAGGGCTTCGCCTTCGGCGAGGCGATGGCCGCCGACGCCTGCGACCGCATGCTGGGGCTCGCCGCCCCCGGCGTCGCGCGCCGCATGATGCAGGGCGCGCTTCGGCGGGGCTGAGGCTCAAATCAGTGAAGGCCGGGGCCGGTCCCTCCTCGCCTTAGCGGGGAGGGGTGCGACGCCGGCCGGGCGCGGGACCGGCGGGACGGGGCTCGGCGTCGGCTCCAGACGGCACGATCCCCCGCTCGGCCAAGGCCATCCTCCCCGCTGAGGCGAGGAGGGACCCGGAAGCGGTCAGCTCTTGAAGCCGCCCTCGATCACCGCGATGCGGAGCATATTCGTCGCGCCGGGGGTGCGCAGGGGCACGCCCGCCGAGATGATCACGCGATCACCGTCGATCGCGAAGCCTTCATCATGCGAGAACGCGCAGGCGCGGTCGACCATGTCGTCGAGATCGTGGGCGTCGGGCGCGAGAATCGAGTGCACGCCCCAGACCAGCGTCAGCCGGCGGCTGGTGTCGACGTTCGGGGTCAGCGCGATGATCGGCGTCTTCGGCCGCTCGCGCGCCGCGCGCCGGCCGGTGGTGCCGCCCGAGGTCCAGCAGATGATCGCGGCGAGGTCGAGCGTCTCGGCGACCTGGCGGGCGGCGGCGGAGATCGCGTCGGCCGGCGTCGATTCGGGCTCGGCGCGCTGGGCGTCGAGGATGGAGCGGTAATAGGGGTCGCTTTCAACGCTGCGGGCGATCGAATCCATCATCGCGACGGCTTCGGTCGGATAGGCGCCGGCTGCGGACTCCGCCGAGAGCATGATCGCGTCGGCGCCCTCGAACACCGCGGTCGCGACGTCGGAGGTCTCGGCGCGGGTCGGCGTCGGCTGGGTGATCATCGACTCCAGCATCTGGGTCGCGACGATCACCGGCTTGCCGGCCCTGCGGCAGGCGCGGGTCATCTGCTTCTGCAGGCCCGGCACCTTCTCGATCGGCATCTCGACGCCGAGGTCGCCGCGGGCGACCATCAGCGCGTCGGACAGGGCGATGATCTCGGCCAGCCGGTCGATCGCCTGCGGCTTCTCGATCTTGGTCATCACCGCGGCGCGGCCCTGGATGATGTCAGTGGCCTCGGTGATGTCCTCCGGACGCTGCACGAAGGACAGCGCGATCCACTCGCAGCCGGTCTCGAGGGCGGCGGCCAGATCGGCGTGATCCTTCGCGGTCATCGCGGAGGTCGCGATCAGCGTGTCCGGCAGGCTGACGCCCTTGCGGTCGGAGAGCCTGCCGCCGACCACGACTTCCGTCACAGTCTGGGTCGGCGTCGAGGAGATCGCGAGCAGCTTCACCTTGCCGTCGTCGAGCAGCAGATGATGGCCCGGCTCGAGCGCCTCGAGAATCTCGGGGTGGGGAAGGTGGACGCGGGTCTTGTCGCCCGGCGTCGGATCGGCGTCGAGGATGAACCTCTGGCCCTTCTCGACCATCACGGCGCCGTCCGCGAAGCGGCCGAGCCGGAGCTTCGGCCCCTGCAGGTCGACGAGGATGCCGATCGGGCGGCCGACCTCCTTCTCGATCCCGCGGATCGACGCGACCAGCTCGCGCATCCGGTCGTGGCTCGTGTGGCTCATGTTGATGCGGAAGACGTCGGCGCCGGCGTTGAACAGGCGCGTCATCATCTCGGGGCTCGAGGACGACGGTCCGAGCGTGGCGACGATCTTGACCTTGCGAAGGCGTCTCATTGGACCGCCGCTCCGGGTTCGAGGCCGGCGCTGTGGGCCGGGGCTGGCGTGGTCGCGGGAAAACGGATCGATCCGGACACGGCGGGCTTCGCCGTCGGCTCGGTGAGCTGCACCGTCCAGCTCTTCTGCTCGCCGGTGTCGATCTCGAAGAAGCCCGAGCGCTCGAAGCCGCGCGCGAGACAATCCTCGATCCCCTTGATCGTGAATTCCTTATCGCGAGTGCACATGTAGGCCTTACCGTTCCACTCGCCGCCGCGGTCGTAGTCGATCGCGTACACATAATAGAAGCGCGCCGACAGCGGCCCGCGGAGCAACGTTTCGCACGAATTCGCGCCGACGTTCCACCATCCCTCGGTCGACCACGTCTCCAGGTCCTTGTAACCGATCGAGACGCCGACCCGGCTCTCGGTCTTGTTGCAAAGCCGGAAGTCGGCGCGGGCCGGATCCGAGAGCCCCGCAAACGCCGTCGCCAGCGCGAGGCAGGAGCCGAGCCGGATCAGGGCGCGGAGTGAAACGGTCATTCGAATCATCATGTTGACGGGGGCCGGTTGGCTGAACCCTGTCAGCCCGGTTTGTGCTGCGAGGCGCCGGCGCTGTCAACGAGCACGATGCGCAGATCGTTGACGTTCGTGCAGGTCGGTCCGGTCTTCAGCACGTCGCCGGTCTCCTCGAAGAACCCCGTGCTGTCGTTGTTGGCGAGGAACGTGGCGGCGTCGAGGCCTTTGGCGCGCGCGCGCTCGCTCGTGCCCGGATCGACGACGGCGCCGGCGGGGTCCTCGGGCGAGCCGCCGCCGCCGTCCGCGCCGTCGGTGTCGCCTGCGAGCGCCGCCCAGTTCTCGAAGCCCGCGAGGTCGCGCACCAGCGCCAGCGCGTATTCCTGATTCGGGCCGCCGCGGCCGCCTTCGCCGACAATCGTGACGGTCAGCTCTCCGCCCGAGATCAGCGCGACGGGCCTTGCGACCGCCCCCAGCCCGCGAGCGATGCCTGCGTGCTCCGCCGCGACGTCGCGCGCCTCGCCTTCGAGGTCGGCGCCCACGACATGGACCTCGACGCCTGCGTCCTCCAGCGTCTTGATCGCGGCCGCCAGCGCGTCGGCGGGTCGCGAGACCACGGTGAAGCTGGTGTTCGCGAACGCCTCGTCGCCGGGCTTCGGGCTCTCGTTGGCGGGATCGCTCAGCGCCTTCGCGACGTCGGCGTGCGGCGTCACCTTATACCGCTCGAGCGCCGCGCGGGCGTCCGCGAGCGTCGACGGATCGGGCACGGTCGGACCCGACGCGATGACCGAGGGGTCGTCGCGCGGCACGTCGGAGATCGCAAGCGCGACCACGCGGGCGGGGTAGGCGGCGCGGGCCAGCCTGCCGCCCTTGATCTTCGACAGGTGCTTGCGGACCGTGTTGATGGCGTCGATCGGCGCTCCGGAGCGCAGCAGCGCCTTGGTCGTCGCCTGCTTGACCGAGAGGTCGAGGCCGTCCGCAGGCGACACCCAGTTCGCCGAGCCGCCGCCGGTGATGAGGGCGACCACGAGGTCGTCGGGGCCGGCTTCTTCGGCGAGCCTCAGGCTGTCGGCCGCGCCCTTGAGGCCTGCGGCGTCCGGCACAGGGTGGCCCGCTTCGATCACGGTGACGAACTCGGTCGGCCGGCTGTGGCCGTGGCGGGTGACGGCGAGGCCGGTCAGCCGGTCGGGGCCCAGGCCGTATGTCTCGCGGTAGAACTTCTCCGCCACCTCCGCGCAGGCGCCCGCGCCCTTGCCGGCGGCGAGCACGATGACCCGGCCCTTCGGCGGGGCGGGCAGGTGAGGCGGGATGCAGATCGCCGGATGCGCCGCGGCGACCCCTGCGTCGAACGCCCGGCGGAGGAGCGTGCGGCGTTCTTCGGGGCTCATGGGCGCTGCTCCAGGAAGAGGTCAGGCGCGCCGGAAAGGCGCAGGGTGGGGCCAAGGGCGGCCCTTCCTATGGCATCAACGGGCCGGCGTCACTATTGTGCGGAAGGCCATGACCCGCGACGCATTTTCGCCCACGACCAAAGACGGAGGCGCGCCCTTTGAGATGGTCGAGGGCCGCGGCCGGCTGCTGCTGCTCTGCGACCACGCCTCGAACCGCGTGCCCGAAGACCTCGGAAGCCTCGGCCTGCCGGCGGCGCAGTTCGAGCGGCACATAGCCTACGACATCGGCATGCGCGGCGTGACGCTCGCGCTCGCGCGGATGCTCGGCGCGCCGGCCGTGCTCTCGCGATTCTCCCGGCTTGTGATCGACCCCAACCGCGGGCCGGACGATCCGACGCTGCTGATGCGGCTTTCCGACGGGGCGATCGTGCCTGGCAACGCCAAGGCCGACGCCGCCGAGATCGAACGCCGCACGGCGCTGTTCCACCGCCCCTACCACGATGCGGTGTCGACCGCGCTCGACGCCATCGTCGAGCGCGGCGAGACGCCGGTCATCGTGTCGATGCACAGCTTCACGCCCGCCTGGAAGGGCGTTCCCCGGCCGTGGCATGTCGGTCTGCTGTGGGACGTCGACGATCGGCTGGCGACGCCTCTGCTCGCCTCTCTGACGGACGAAGGCGACATCGTGGTCGGCGACAACGAGCCCTATGACGGCGCTCTGGTGGGCGACACCATGCACCGCCACGGCACCGGCCGGGGCTTCCCGCACGTGCTCGTCGAGATCCGCCAGGATCTGGTCGCGGACGTCGAGGGTCAGGAGGCCTGGGCGCGCCGATTCGCGCGGCTGCTCCCGCCGCTTCTCGACCGGCCCGAGATGAGCCGCATCGTCCATTACGGCTCGCGCGCCGAGATCAGGAGACCGCAGCAATGACCGAACTGCCGGGCGTCGACGACCAGACCCGCGACGCGCTGGAGGCCGAGGTGTTCCGCCGGCTCGTCCAGCACCTGCGCGACCGACCGGACGTGCAGAACATCGACCTGATGAACCTCGCCGACTTCTGCCGGAACTGCCTGTCGAACTGGCTGAAGGACGCCGCCGACGCGCGCGGGCTGCCGCTCACCAAGGAGCAGTCGCGCGAGGCGGTCTACGGCATGCCCTACGAGGAGTGGAAGGCGCGCCACCAGAAGGACGCCTCGCCCGAGCAGCAGGCGGCGTTCGCCGCGGCTCAGGCGAAGCACTGAGCTTTTTCGGCGAGTAGAGAACCCCTCGCTCGGAGGGCTGGCTTCCTCCGACATCGCCCCGTCGGAGAGAAGTCGTGAGCGAAGCGAGTGGGTGAGGGGGCGTCGCGCCGAAGATTGCTCCATCCGGGCATTTCGACGTGGACTGCGAGGACAACCTCGGTCCGCGCCTTGACGCGGCGGCGCTGGTCTGCGACCCCGACCGCCTCACGAGCCCGCTTTTGCCTACCTCGACACTTGGTCAGGATCCGACGATGAACGCACGCCCCGATCCGAACGCCGACATCGCCTCCACGGGCGTGGCCGGCGAAGAGCTGAAGCAGTTCATCGAGCGCATCGAGCGTCTCGAGGAGGAGAAGGCCGGCATTGCGGACGACATCAAGGAGGTGTTCGGCGAGCTCAAGGGCCGCGGCTTCGACACCAAGATCGTCCGCAAGATCGTCGCCCTCCGCAAGCAGGACGCCAACGAGCGCCAGGAGCAGGAGGCGATCCTCGAGCTTTATATGCAGGCTCTGGGAATGCAGTGAGGGGCCTGACCCCGAACCGAGCCTGATTGGCTCGGTCGCCTCCCGTGTCCGGCCTCGGCTGGAGCCCCAGAGCCAGACGCCCGAGAAACGAAAAAGCCCCGGTCCGAGCCGGGGCTTTTTGCATCTGTGTTCCGCTGAGCGTCAGCCGTGGGAAGACGCCGACGCGTAGGCCGCGGCCGGCATGAAGGACTGCGTCCGCAGCAGCATGACCGAGGAGCCCGAGAAGCGGTCGGTGCGGGCGCCGTGGGTGGGGTCGCCGTTGAAGCCGCCGACGAGCGCCGCGTTCGGGGCGACCATCAGCGAGGCGACATGGAACTGGTCGGGATGGACCATCACCGCCTGGCGGGCGGCCGGCACCGGGCTTGCGGCGGCGCGGAGCGTCGTCGTGTCCATACGGGCCGTCACCATGCCCTCGGGCGCCGAGAGCGTCGCCCGACGCTTCTGCGGCGCGGCGGCGGCGGCGTAGACCGCAGCCGGCGTCGCATAAGGCGACAGGACGCGGACGTTCGGGTCGGTCGGCGCGGTCGCCGAGACGCGCGTCTGCGGCGCTACGGCGGGACGGGTCGACGCCGGCGAGGTCGACGGCAGCTCGATCTGCGGATCCGCGTAGGCCATTCTCATCTCGCCGGCCGACGCGCTCTTCTTGGAGGTGAAGGCGTCCGGCAGGCGCGGGAAGGTCCCGGCCTCGGCCTGATAGGCGCTGGCGACCTGCGGATCGATCTTGCGCAGCCTGGAGGACGAGCCCTCGGCGCTCGAGGGCGCCGGCAGCGCGGCGAGGACCGCGACGGCGCTTTCCGTCGGCCGCGGCCGCGGCGTGGGAACGTTGGAGGCGGCGGCGAGGCCGGCGCTGGTCGGATTCTGGCCGACCGGCTGAGCTCCGGCCTGCCAGACCATGTCGGGGCCGGCGTCCGCGGCCGGCGGAGTCTCGATCGAGGCGAGCTCGTAGGCCGGCGCGGACGGCGGCAGCGGCACAGGCTTGGCCGCGACCACGGCCGGCGCGACCGGCGGCAGCGGGATGTTGGCGGCGGCGACCTGCATCGGCGCCTCGACGGCGGCGCGGGCGGGGCCCACGGGCGGCAGCGGGATCGACGCCGCGGCGACCGCGACCTCGGCCGGAGCGCTGCGAATCATGTCGGACGGACGCGCCATCGGCACCGGAACGCGAATCGTCGCGACCTTGGTGGCGGGGATCGCGGCGGTCGATTCCTCGTCGTCGCCGCCACGAGACGGGGCGGAGGAGGCTGCGGCGCGGGCGGGGGCCGCGGAGGCCACCACGGTCTCGGCGTCGTCGCCCTCGTCGCCGCCGCCGAAGAGACGTGCGAAGAAGCCCTTGCCGGTGCTGCGCGAGGCGTAGGCGTCCTGGACCGAGACGGAGCCGCGCGCCTTCAGCTCGGCCATCGCCACCTGGTAGCCGGGCAGCGGCTTGCCGTCGGCCGGCACATGGACGGTCTTGCCGTCCGGGAACAGTTTGACGAGCTGGGTGCGCGTCATCCGCGGCCAGGCTCGGACGTTGCCGGCGTCGAGATGCACGAAGGGACGGCCGGAGGTCGGATAGAAGCCGACGCCGCCGCGCTGCAGCCGCATCCCGGCCTCGCGCACCGCCGATACCGGCACGCCGGTGATGTAGAAGTCCATCGCGCGGCCGAGCATGTGCTGGCTGAACTTCGCGACGCCCTGGGAATGCGAGCGGAGATAGGCGTTCGTCTCGGGGGAGCGATAGGACGAGACGATGTTGATCATCCCGCCGCGGCCGACCTGACGGTGGACCTCCCAGACGATGTCGAACAGCCGCGGCTCCATCCGCGTCTGCTTGTCGTTGCGCCAGTCGCGCAGGAAATAGCTGAGTTGTTTCAGACCTTCGGCGTCGTAACGGCCGTCACGCTTGAAGGTGATGGTCGTCGTGTCGCCGCGGTGCGTGTGGTACAGCGTCAGGCTGCGGGTGTCGCCGTTCGCCTGAGCGTTCTCGGTGGCCTCGGAACCCACGAAGACTGCGAGGGTTCCCAGGAGGACTGCCCCAGCGCGGCGAGAGAAGAAACGCGCGGCGGGACGTCGTGACGAGCGGGTTTCGAACAATGATCCGTCCTGACGCTTAGAAGACCACCGGCCTCCGTCGCCGCGTGAGCGCGACGACTTGACGATTGATCAACAAAGTCTCAGCGAGGGTGGTTAACATGCGGTGACTAACCGCGAAGAAACAACCCCCGATCCCCCGAACCGTGACTTGGTAGCCGTGGGAGACGGAAAACGCCAGCGCGAAATTGTCGTGTTGAGGCAAAAAGGCGATAGCGTTCTTTTTATCGCCGCAATTGCTCCAGGGCCTCAATAGCGGGAATCACCGAAGATCCGCGCCAGCCAGTTGGCCGGGCCGGGCCGTTGCTGCACCGGGGGAGGCGGCGCCGCGGTCGCCGTCTGGGCGCCGGGGGCCGGCTTCGGGCGGGGCTTCGCCGCGATGCGCGGCAACGCCTCGACGGGGATCGGAGGCAGCGGTTCGCCGCGGAGCGCCGCGTTCAGCCGTCCGTCGATGCCGTAGAGGTCGTTGCGCGCCTGCAGCTTGCCGCCGTCGTCGACCCATCCCGTGAAATAGGTGAGATAAACCGGAATCGTCGTCGAGAGCGGAACGCCCCGCTCCTTGCCGCCGATCATCGTCTTCAGCTTGTCGCCGCTCCAGCCCTGGTCGCCCGACAGCGCGTCGGCGAATTCAAGCGGCTTGTCGACGCGGACGCAGCCATGGCTCATCGCGCGGTCCGACCTCGCGAACAGGCTGCGCGACGGGGTGTCGTGCAGGTAGACCGCGTGGCTGTTCGGGAACAGGAACTTGATATGACCGAGCGCGTTGCGCTCGCCCGGCGCCTGGCGGATCCGCATCTTGCCGGCGCGCACGCTCTCCCAGTCGATCGAGCCTGCGTCCACGACCTTGCCGCGGCTGTCGACGACTTCGAAGCCGCGCAGCGAGCCCTGGCTGAGCTCCTTGATCGCGATCGAGACAGGCACGTTCCAGTAGGGGTTCACGACGATCTGGTTGATCGCGCTCGACAGCAGCGGCGTCTGGTTGCTCGCCTTGCCGATGATGACGCGGGTGTCGTAGGTCGAACGCCCGTCCTGCATCACGTGGAGCTCGAAGGCCGGCAGGTCGACGAACACATATTTCGCGCCGAGCTCGCGCGGCATCCAGCGCCAGCGCTCCATGTTCGCGACGATCAGCGTGGTGTCGTCCTGCGGACGGGCGTTGGCGTTCAGCGCGCGCACCGTCTGGCGATTGACGAGGCCCGAGGCGCCGATCTTGGCGCCTTTCTGGAAGGCGATGACGGCGTCGGCGAGCTCGGTGTCGTAATAGAAGTCGTCCTCGCCGCCGGTGAGGCCGAGCCGGGTTCTCAGCGTGGGAACGCGCGGATCCTCGTCGCCGGGCTGCAGCAGCTTGCCGAAGCCGATCTGCGGATGCTCGACGCGGTCGCCGCGTGAGGCGCGCGCCTCGACCAGCAGCTTGCGCAGCGCCTGGAACTGGGGGTGCTGCGGGTTGAAGCCGTCGAGCGTCGCGGCGACGTCGTTCGCGCCGTCGAGCGAGGCGAGCGCGGCGGTCGCGTCGAAGGCGTCGGGGCGCGAGGAGATCGAGGGGCTGACGGAGCCCGGCGCGACGCGTCCGCCCCACGCCTCGCGGGCGTAAGCCAGGGCTGCGGCGGAGAGCTGGATCTCGGCGCGCGCGGCGCCGGCTGCGTCCTCGGGGTTCGAGGGGACGTCGGGAAGCCTGAAGCGGCCGGCGTCCAGTCCGTCGTCCGCGGCGGCGGCGATCCGCGCCTTGGCGGCCTCGGCCTTCGGGGTGAAGCGGCCGTCGGCGACCCACAGCGGCGCGCCCTGGCGCGCGACGTAGAAGGCCTGCAGCGTCGCGCGGTCGGCGGGCGACAGCTTGAGACCGCTGGCGGCGCCCGGCGCGGCGAACAGATCGGCGATCGCGGCCGGAACCGGCCCCGCGGCCTTCATGGCGTCGATCGGGGCGGCCTCGGCCGAGCCGGGCGCCGGCGCAGGCGCCTGCTGGGCCGCAGGCGCGGCCGGTTCTGTCGTCGGCGGGGTCTCGGCGTCGATCGAGCCGGTCGCGTCCCGTCCGCCCGGCGATATGTTGAAGTCGCGGTCGCCGACCTGCGGCAGCGCGATGTCGGGGACGGGAATCGCGGTCTCGGCTTCGCCGGACGCGGCGCGGCCCGCGCCGCCGGCCGCGGCCGCCAGCGCGACCCCGAGCACGATTGCGGACGCCGAGCGGCGGAGCCCTGCGCGCCGGCTCAGCGGGCGCGCCATCGCAATGTTCGACATGGGCTCCAGTCCCTCTTCCAGCGTATGACGATGTGGCCGGCGGCCGCGCGATTCAACTACGGCGCCGAACACGATTCATTTATGCGACGGCTTCGTCAGGCTTCGTGTCTCTGCCGCCACATTCCTCATCGAGACCGAGTTCTTTCAGGCGGCGGTAGAGCGTCGACCGGCCGATGCCGAGTCGCCGCGCGACCTCCGTCATCTGCCCGCCGAGATGGCGTATGGCGTAGCGGATCGCGTCCGCCTCGAGCTGCTCGAGCGGGCGGATCTGGCCGTCGCTCGCGAACAGCGGCAGCGCCGGCACGTCGAGCCGCCGCTCAAGCTCGGGCTCTTCGAGATCGCGGGCGAGCGAGGGCAGGGGCTCGTCCTCGAAAGCGTCGGGCTCCTCGCCCATCAGCGCTGCGATATGCGGGAAATCGGCGGGCCGTAGCTCCGGCCGCTCGGCGAGCACCACGGCGCGGAACACGGCGTTTTCGAGCTGACGGACGTTGCCCGGCCAGTCGAAGCGCTCGAGCAGCGCGATCGCAGCCGGCGAAAGGCCTGTGACGGTGCGCCTCTCCTCCGCGGCGAAGCGGGTCAGGAAGCGGCGTGCAAGGTCGTTGACGTCGGCGCGGCGGGCGCGCAGCGGGGGCACCTTCACCGGAAAGACGCTCAGCCGATAGTACAGGTCCTCGCGGAAGGCTCCCTCGCGCACGCGCTGGAACAGGTCGCGGTTGGTGGCGGAGATGATGCGCAGGTCGACGCGAACGGGCCGCTTGGCGCCGACCGGATCGACTTCGCCCTCCTGCAGCGCCCGCAGCAGCTTCACCTGCGTGTCCTGGGGCAGTTCGCCGACCTCGTCGAGGAACAGCGTGCCGCCGTCGGCCTCCACGAATTTGCCGACATGGCGGTCGGTCGCGCCGGTGAAGGCGCCGCGCTCGTGCCCGAACAGGATGGACTCGACGAGGTTCTGCGGGATCGCCCCGCAATTGACGGTCACGAACGGCTTGCCGCCGCGCTCGCCGGAGCCCGCGATGGCGCGGGCGAACAGCTCCTTGCCCACGCCCGATTCGCCCTCGATCAGCACGGGGATGTTGGAGCCGGCGGCGCGCTCGCCCAATCGCACCGCCTCCGCCATCGCCGGCGCGCGGGTCGGCATGTCGCGGAAGGACAGGGTGCCCGCCTCGCGGCGGCCGATGCGGCGGATCTCGCCCTGCAGCGCATCCGTGCGCAGCGCGTTGCGGATCGAGACCTGCAGCCGCTCCGGTCCGACCGGCTTCACCACGAAGTCTGCGGCGCCCGCGCGCATCGCGCCGATCACGGCCTCGATGGAGCCGTTTGCGGTCTGCACGATGACGGGGGTTTCAAGGTTCAGCTCGCGCATCCGGGCGAGCACGCCGAGCCCGCCGAGCTCCGGCATCACGAGATCGAGGAACACGAGATCGTAGGCCGCGTCCGGCGCGGTCAGCGCCTCGATCGCGCCGACGCCGTCCTCGGCGGTGCGCGCCTCGTAGCCGAACCGGCGCAGCTGCGACTCGAGCAGGCGCCGTTGCACCGGATCGTCGTCGACGATGAGGATAACGGCGCTCATTCGGGACTTTCACTGGAGGCGCTGAACTCGGCCACCATCGCCCCGACACGGTAAACGGCGGTTTAAGTCGCCCGCGCATTTCCGCAGGGCTCCGTTGCAAGCCGCGTCGTCGCGGGGCGGCGTCCTCGGCCCTCTTCTCGCCAGGACGTTCAGCCCCGCTGTTGAACCTCCGGTGCGGCCTTGCGATAGGTTGGCGGCTGACCATCTCCGGTGGCGCAACCCCGCCGCCAAACAAGAAGAGCACGCCCCGTTGTCCCAAACCGCCGCCCTCGGAAACCTTCCTGTCTGGAACCTCGCCGATCTCTATTCCGGCGTCGACGCGCCGGAGATCGCGGCGGACCTCGCGCGCGCGGACGCCGACGCGCGCGCCTTCGAGGAGCGCTACAAGGGAAAGCTCGGCGAACTCGCGGCCTCCGGCGGCCTGATCTCAGCGGTCGAGGATTTCGAGGCGCTCGACGACCTGACCGGCCGGATCGCCTCGTTCGCCAGCCTGATCTATTCGCAGAACACCACAGATCCGACGGGCTCGAAGTTCTACGGCGACGTTCAGGAGAAGCTGACCGACGTCTGGTCGCACCTGCTGTTCTTCAGCCTGGAGATCAATCGGCTCGACGACGCGCTGATCGAGACGGCGATGGCCGAGCCGAAGCTCGGGCGCTACCGGCCGTTCCTCGAGGACGTCCGCAAGGAGCGGCCGCATCAGCTCGAAGACCGCGTCGAACTGCTGTTCCACGAGAAGTCGGTGACCGGCCGCGGCGCCTGGAACAGGCTTTATGACGAGACGCTGGCTGCGCTGCGCTTCGACGTCGACGGCGAGGCGATGACGCTTGAGCCGACGCTCAACATGCTCTCGGACCCCGACACCAAGGTCCGCGAGAAGGGCGCTCATGCGCTGGCGAAGACCTTCAAGGAGAACGTGCGGACCTTCGCGCTCGTCACCAACGTGCTCGCCAAGGACAAGGAGATCTCCGACCGCTGGCGGCATTTCGAGGACGTCGCGGACTCGCGCCATCTCGCCAACCGCGTCGAGCGCGAGGTGGTGGACGCGCTGGTCTCGGCGGTGCGCGACGCCTATCCGCGGCTGTCGCATCGCTATTACAAGCTGAAGGCCAAGTGGTTCGGCGTCGAGGCGCTGGACTTCTGGGACCGCAACGCGCCGCTGCCGACCGCGCCGACCCGCATCATCAGCTGGGACGAGGCCAAGGCCACGGTGCTCGGCGCCTATGGCGGCTTCGCGCCGGAGATGGCCGACATCGCGCGGCGGTTCTTCGACGAGAAGTGGATCGACGCGCCGTCGAGGCCGGGCAAGGCGCCGGGCGCCTTCGCGCACCCGACGGTGCCGTCGGCGCATCCGTATGTCCTGTTGAACTACCTGGGTCGCCCCCGCGATGTGATGACGCTCGCCCACGAACTCGGCCACGGCGTGCATCAGGTGCTCGCCGCCCCGAACGGCGCGCTGATGGCGCCGACGCCGCTGACGCTGGCCGAAACGGCGTCGGTGTTCGGCGAGATGCTGACCTTCCGCGCGTTGCTGAAGGGCACGACCGATCCCGTCCAGCGCAAGGCGATGCTCGCCTCCAAGGTCGAGGACATGCTGAACACGGTCGTCAGGCAGATCGCGTTCTACACCTTCGAGCGCCGGGTCCACGAGGAGCGCCGCAAGGGCGAAATCCCGGCCGACCGCCTGAACGAGATCTGGCTTGGCGTGCAGGGCGAGAGCCTCGGACCGTCGATCAGGCTGAACGACGGCTACGAGGTGTTCTGGACCTACATCCCGCACTTCATCCACTCGCCGTTCTACGTCTATGCCTACGCGTTCGGCGACTGCCTCGTGAACTCGCTCTATGCGGTCTACGAGGGCGCGGCGGACGGCTTCGCGGAGCGCTATTTCGCGCTGCTCTCGGCCGGCGGCACGAAGCACCACTCCGATCTGCTCGCGCCGTTCGGGCTCGACGCCGCCGATCCGGCCTTCTGGCAGACCGGTCTCGGCCTCATCGAGCGGATGATCTCCGAGCTCGAGGCGTTGGAGCAGTAACCGGCAACCCACGACGCGGCCTGTCCGAAGCGGACGAGCCGCGTCGTTTTGGCGATCCCATGGATGGCGCCGCTCTCTTGACTTCGGGCCAGTTTCGCAATTTGGCCTGATTCGTTGTCAAAGAGTAAAGACGAGGGTGCGACCCCGTCGTCGTGAGGCCTGAAGTCCATGTCCATCAATCACCGCGCGAGCGCTCTGCTCGGCGTGGCGGCGTCGGTTCTCGGCGGCGCCGCCTTCGCCGTCGCCGCTCCCGCGGACGTCCCCAGCGCGCCAGGCGCCGAACAGGCGACGGCGCTGGTGTCCGACGGCGTGCAGCCGAAGGCCGAGAGCGATCCGACCTGCCCGAAGATCGTGGTCGAACCGGACGGCGGCGTGTTTCCGCGCCGCGACGACGCCTACAAGGCGACAGTCGAGGGAATCGCTCGCGACTGCGCCGATCTCGGCGCCGAAACGATCCTCAAGGTCGCTGTGGTCGGGGAGGGGGAGCGCGACTCGAAGGACGGGCCGAGCTGGTTCAACGCGCCGCTTCGCCTCGCGGTAAAGGACGCCGAGGGCAAGCCGGTCGAGACCCGCAAGATGAAGGTCAGGGTGCAGTTGCCGACCGGCGTGCAGAAGGTGTCGTTCAACCACCTCGAGGAGAACGTCTCGCTGCCCCCGGTCGAGGGCGGCTACGCCAACTGGACGGTCGTGGTCGGCTTCGATCCCTCAGGCGGCGGCGCCGAACGCCCGGCGAAGGCGGTCCGGCGACAGGCGCCGCGCCGCGCCGCCGCGCGCGTGCGCGCTCCGGCCCCGCTGCCGCCGGTCGCGACCGGTGCGGCCGCGGTCATTAGGCCGGCGGCCGAGCCCGTCGCATCGACGACGATGTTCCAGAAACTCGCAGCCGACAGGACCGCCCGCCAGATCCGCGCGCGCGAGGCCCAGTCCCAGAAGGCGCGCCAGCAGCAGCTCGCCGCTCGCGTCCCGCAGGCGAGGCCCGCTGTGGCGCCGCGCCCGCAGTCCGCGTCGCCGCAGCCGCCGGCCCGGGTTCGCACCGCTTCGGAGTAAGGCGGCGTCCGGCGGCCGGAAATCTCCAGCCGCCCCGGTCGTTGCGCGGCTCTCCAACCACCGACGAAAAAGGCCGCCCGGAGGCGGCCTGATATCACGTCGTGACGCGCCGGCGGCGATCAGTTCAACTTGGCGCGGACCTCGCTTACGCCGCGCTCGAACAGCGAGTCGCCGAGCCCGTCCTTGACCTGGGCGCTCAGCACCCGCTCCGCGGCGGCGACGGCTGCGTCCGCCGCGGCTGCGCGGACTTCGGCGATCGCCTGGCTCTCGGCGAGCGCGATCTTCTGCTCGGCCGCCTTCGTGCGGCGCGCGACGAACTCCTCGGCCTTCGCCTTGGCGGCGAGGGCGAAGCCGGCGGCGTCCTTCCTGGCGTTCTCGACGATGACCTTGGCGTCCTGCTCGGCCTCTTCGCGCTTGCGCTTGTATTCGGCGAGCAGCTTCTGCGCCTCTTCACGCAGCGCGCGGGCGTGGTCGAGCTCGGCCTTGATCCTGGCCGCGCGCTGGTCGAGCGCTCCCGTGATCTTCTTGGGCACGCCGACATAGACGACGATGCCGAGGAAGATCACGAAGGCGACGGCGACCCAGAGTTCTGCGCTTCCCATCCCACGTCTCTCCGTCAGGCCGCGAGCGAGGCGTCGACCGCCTGCTCGATCTCGGGCGCCGCGGGCGCCTTGCCGGTCAGCCGCTCGACGATCGCCGAGCCGGCCTCGATCGCGATGCCGCGCACATTGCCGAGCGCGGCGGTCTTGGCCGCCGCGATCTGAGCGTCGGCCGTCTCGAGCTTGGCGTTGAGCTCGGCCTCGAGCTTGCGGCGCGCCTCGCCGGCTTCCGCGGTCGAGCGCTCATGCATCGCGGTCGCGATCGATTGAGCTTCGGCGCGGGCGTCCGCGAGCTCCTTCTCGTAGGCCTGGATCGCCGCGTCCGTCTCCTTCTTCAGCCGGTTGGCCTCGGAGATGTCGGCGGAGATCTTCTCCATCCGGCCTTCGATGATGTTCTGGACGCGCGGCAGCGCGACCGTCTTCATCAGCCAGTAGAGCGCCCCGAAGAAGATCGCGAGCCACAGCAGCTGGCCCGCGAAGGTCGAGGAGTTGAACGGCGGGAACGGCGCGCCGTGGCCCGCTCCATGCCCGCCGCCCGGCGCTTCCGTGCCGGCGGCGTGCGTCTCCGCAGGCGCGTGGTCCGCCTGGGCGAGCATGAAGGTCTGGCCGGCCGGGCCGACGCTCTCGGTCATCGCGATCTCCATGCGCTCGCGCGGGGCTCAGCGGAGCCCTGCGCAAGTCCTTTCGGGCTGATCAGACGGCGAACAGCAGGAGGAGCGCGACGAGCAGCGAGAAGATGCCGAGCGCTTCCGTCACCGCGAAGCCGAAGATCAGACGGGCGAACTGGCCGTCGGCGGCCGACGGGTTGCGCAGCGCGCCCGCGAGGTAGGCCGCGAAGATCTGGCCGACGCCGATGCCGGCGCCGGCGAGGCCGATGGTCGCGAGACCAGCGCCGATGTACTTGCCCATCTCTTCCATGGTGATGCTCCTTGAGACTTCTGTTCGTTCGTCGAAAAGGGTGAAGGCGTCCGCCTGGCCGGGACGGCTCGAGACCGTTCAGTGGCCGGGGTGAAGGGCGTCGTTGAGGTAGATGCAGGTCAGGATCGTGAACACGTAGGCCTGCAGGAAGGCGACGAGAAACTCGAGAGCCGTGATCGCGACCGCCATGAACAGCGGCAGGACGCCGACCGCGAGCCCGAGCGCGCCGAGGCTCGCCGACAGCATGGTCACGAAGCCCGCGAACACCTTCAGCGTGATGTGCCCGGCCAGCATGTTGGCGAACAGACGGACGCTGAGGCTGATCGGGCGCGACACGAAGGAGATCACCTCGATCAGCACCACGAGCGGCAGGATGTAGACCGGGATCCCGTGAGGCACGAACAGCTTCAGGAAGCCCACGCCGTTCTTCATGAAGCCGTAAATGATGACGGTGAGGATCACCGCCATCGCCAGCGCGAAGGTGACGATCAGGTGGCTCGCGACCGTGAAGGTGTACGGCACCAGCCCGATCAGGTTCGACACCAGGATGAACATGAACAGCGAGAACACGAAGGGGAAGAACCGCATCCCCTCGCGTCCGGTCGTCTGGTGCATGGTGTGCGAGACGAACTCGTAGGACATCTCGGCGAGCGACTGCCAGCGTCCCGGCACCAGCGTGCGCGCGGAGGTCGCGAGCAGCAGGAAGCCGGTCACCACGGCGACCGTCAGGCCCATATAGAAGGCGGAGTTCGTGAAGGCGAAGGTCCCGTCCCCGATCAGGGGGACGATCTGGAACTGGTGGATCGGATCGGTGTCGCCGGCCATCGTTCCCTTGGATCCTGTCTCGGCGCGCGCCATCCGGCGGCGCCGCCCTTGCTGCACAAACCCTGCGGATCGTTCGATCCGCCGGGATCAGTCACTTCCCGGCCCGGCCGACAGGCCCGCCGAGCGCATCACGTTCAGCACGCCGGCCGCAAAGCCGATCATCAGGAAGACGATGAGCCCCCACGGCTTCGTCCCCAGCACGTAGTCGAAGGCCCAGCCCACGAGCGCGCCGGCGACGACGCCGGCGACGAACTCCGAACTCAGCCTGAGCGCACGCGCAAGACCCGCGGCGTCGGATCGCGTTTTCCGCTCTCCGGCGTCTTGGGCCGCGCCTGCATCCGAGCGCTGCGTCAGCTCACGGCCGAGGCGGTCGAGCCGCCCCGAGAGATCGCCTTCGCCTTCCGGCGCCGGGCCTCCCGAATGTCCGTCTGAGCCTTGCGTCATGTCGCGTCAGCCTTCCGGACCTCCGGAGCCGCCGACGCCCCCTGAAACCGCGGGCACCCTATTTTTTGCGTCCGGGCCTGTCAAGGTTCCGCCGCAAAGTAGTAAGTCCTTGATAAGAAAGACAAATCTGCCGTGATTTGGGCGTTTCGAGGATGCGCCCGCTCACGATGTCGTCGATCGTGGCTCAAACGGCCGGGAATCGCGGCCGCCCCGCCTCTATACCGCCTCGGCAAGCCGCTCGGCGGTCTGGAGGTCGACCGACACGAGCTGGCTGACGCCGCGCTCCACCATGGTGACGCCGAGCAGGCGATCCATTCGCGCCATCGTGATCGGGTTGTGCGTGATCGTGAGGAAGCGCGTGGTCGTGGTCCGCGCCATCTCGGCGAGCAAGGCGCAGAATCGCTCGACATTGGCGTCGTCGAGCGGCGCGTCGACCTCGTCGAGCACGCAGACCGGCGCGGGATTGGTGAGGAACACCGCGAAGACCAGAGCGAGCGCTGCAAGCGCCTGCTCGCCGCCCGAGAGAAGGGAGAGCGTCTGGGGCTTCTTGCCCGGGGGCTTGGCGATGATCTCGAGCCCGGCCTCGAGCGGATCGTCGGACTCGACCAGCTCCAGCCGCGCCTCTCCGCCCTCGAAGAGGGTCTCGAACAGGCGGCGGAAATGTCCGTCGACCACCTCGAAGGCGGCGAGCAGGCGGTTGCGGCCCTCCTGGTTGAGCGAGCGGACGGCCGCGCGCAGCCGGGCGATCGCCTCAGTCAGGTCCTCGCGCTCGGCGATCAGCGTGTTCCGGCTGGTCTCGGCCTCCTCCAGATCCTGCTCGGCGCGCAGGTTGACGGGCCCAAGCCGCTCGCGCGCGGCGATCGCGCGCGCGAGCCGCTCCTCGACCGCCTCGACCGGCTGGCGGGGAACGTCGGCGAGCTGACCCGCGAGTTCGGCGGGCGTCAGGCCCCGCGCCTCCATGATGCGCTCCGCCGATTCCGCGGACCTTTCACGGGCCGCCTCCAGCCTCGCGCCGGCGCGGGCGGTCTCCTCGCGGGTTTCGCTCAAGCGATCGAGCGCCGCACGGCCGGCCTTGCCGTCCTCGCGATGCGCAGCTTCCGCAACCGCGAGGGCGTCGGCGGCTGCGCGCGACTTCGTCTCGGCTTCGCCGAGCGCGCCCTTCAGCAGCCGGCGCTTCTCGGCGAGTTCGTCCGGCCGCTCGCTCAGCGCCTCGCGCTCGTCCGTCACCTCGATGCGGCGGGCGGAAAGGTCGGCGAGCCGGGCCGCCGCCCCTTCCTTGCGGCGCGTCCAGGAGGCGACGCCGCCGGCGAGCTCCTCGCGCCGCGCGACGCGGCGTCGGGCTTCCGCCGCCATGGCCTCGACCTCGGCGCGCCGCGCCGCGGCCTCGCGCCGGGCGTCGGCGACCGCGGCCTTGAGCGCTGCGAACGCCGCCTCGTCCTGCGGGGCGGGGAGGCGGGCGATCGCGTCTCGCGCAGCTTCGGCTGTGGTCTTTGCGGCGACGCGCTGAGCGGCGACGCGGTTCGCCGCCTCCTCGACCGCCGAGCGGCGCGCCGCGACTTTCGCCCCTGCGCGCTCGGCCGCCGCGTGAGCCTCGCGAGAGGCGTCCGCCGCCTGACGAGCGGCCTTCGCAGCGTCTCGCGCGGACTTTTCGGCGGCGGCCGCCACCGTCGCCCGGCTGCGCGCGGCGTCGACGATCTCGCGCAGCCGCAACGCCTCGCCGCGGGCCTCCAGCGCCTCGCGCTCGACCGCCCCCAGCCGGTTCTTCTCGGTCAGCCTTCGGGCGGCCGGCGTCGGCGCGTCGGCCGCGAGCGTCAGGCCGTCCCAGCGCCAGAGATCGCCCTCGCGGCTGACCAGCCGCTGTCCTGGCGCGAGAGACGCGCGCAGCCGTTCACCGTCAGCGCGCTCGACGACGCCGATCTGCTCGAGCCTCCGCTTCAGTTCGGGCGGAGCGACGACATGCGCGCTCAAAGGCCGCGCGCCGTCAGGCAACGCGGTATCGGACGCGCCGGGGACCACGGTCCAGCGGGCGGACGAGCGCGGATCGATCGCGGCGTCGAGATCGTCGCCGAGCGCGGCGCCGAGGGCGGTCTCGAAGCCGGGATCGACCAGCAACAGGTCGACAACCGGCGGATAGACCCGCGCGCCGTCCGTGGCGAGCAGCTTGGAGAGCGTCCGCGCCTCGGTGGTGAGCCGTTCGGCGAGGGCGTTGGATTGGGCCGCCGGCGCGCGGGCCGCCTGCTCGGCGTTGCGTGCGGCGGCATGGGCCGCCTCCGCCTCTTCCGCCGCGCGCTCGGCCTCCGCGAGCCGCGCCCGGTCGGCTTCCGCGCGCCGGCCGAGTTCGGCGACATCGCCCTCGCGGGCGGCTTCGGCCTCCAGCCGGCGCGCTTCGGTCTCGATCTCGCGGGTCTCGCGTTCGAGCGAGGCGACGAGGCGCGAGGCCTCGTCCAGCCGGCGCTCGAGGTCGCGGCGTTCGGCCGTGCGGGCGGCCTGCGCCTCGTTCGCCCTCGCAAGCTCGGCTTCGGCCGCGGCAGTCGCCGCCTCGGCGGCCGCAAGCCGCGCCGCGGCCTCTGCGCCATCGCCGACGTCTTGCTCGGGCTGGAGCGCCGTAAGCTCGCGCTCCAGCGCGTCGAGCGTGGTCGCGGCGTCGGCCGCCAGGGCCTGCTCGCGGGCGAAGTCGCCGTCGATCTGGACGAGCCGGTCGGCAAGCTCCTTCAGCCGGGCGCGGGCGCGGGTCTCCTCGCCCTCGAGCGCGCCGGCCTCCTGAACCAGACGGCGAAGGCCGGCCTCCGCCTCGGTCGCGGCGAGGCGCGCCTGCTCCAGCACATGGGCGGCGACCGCCGCCGCGCGCGCCGCCTCGCCCTGAACGCGCATGGCTTCGGCGACGGACGCCAGCGCCGCCGCTTCCGCCTGTTCCGCCGCCAGCACGCCGGAGGCCGCGGTTTCGTGGCGCATCAGCAGGGAGAGGCCTTCCGCCGCGCGGATCTCGTCGCTCAAGCTCCGGTAGCGCTCGGCGCCGCGCGCCTGTTTGCGCAGCGTGTCGGCGCGGTCGGCGAGCTGCCCGAGCACATCCTCGACGCGAGTGAGGTTCTGCTCGGCGCCGGTGAGGCGCATCTCCGCCTCGCGCCGGCGGGCGTGCAGCCCGGCGACGCCCGCCGCCTCCTCCAGGATGCGGCGGCGCTGCTCGGGCTTGGCGTTGATGATCTCGCCGACGCGGCCCTGGCCGACCAGCGCCGGCGAACGCGGCCCGGAGGAGGCGTCGGCGAACAGCAGCTGCACGTCGCGGGCGCGGGCCTCGCGGCCGTTGATGCGGTAGAGCGAGCCGAGCCCGCGCGAGATCTTGCGGCTGACCTCGATCTCCGGCGAATCGTTGAAGGCTTCCGGCGCGGTGCGCGCGGAATTGTCGAGGGTGAGCGAGACTTCGGCGTGGTTGCGGGCGGGGCGGCCGCCGGAGCCGCCGAAGATGACGTCGTCCATGCCGGAGGCGCGCAGGCTCTTGAACGAGCTCTCGCCCATCACCCAGCGCAGCGCCTCGACGAGGTTCGACTTGCCGCAGCCGTTCGGGCCGACGATGCCGGTCAGCCCGGGCTCGATCGGCGCCTCAGTGGCGTCGACGAAGGTCTTGAAGCCGGAGAGACGGAGCCGGGTGAAGTTCACGGGCTGGCCCCCGTCCCGGCGCTTCGCGTCGCTACCGTTGCGGCGCGGCGGGCATGGCCGCCGCCCGACGCGGCGCAGGCAGGCTCAAGGCCTGCGAAGATCTCAGGCCTTTTCGAGCAGCGGCTGCAGGATCTTCTCGAGGTCGGCAAATTCGATGGCCCCCCGGTAGATCTTCCCGTTGATGAAGAAGGTCGGCGTCGAATTCACCCCGAACTTCTCGACTGCGCGCTCACGCACTGCGTTCACACCGTCGAGCAGCTCCTGATTCGTCAAGCAGGCCTGAAAGCTCTCCTGTGTGAAACCCATCTGCTTGGCGAGCGCCTGAAGGCCCTCGACCGGCTTGTCGGCGTAGGCCCACTGCTTCTGTTCCTTGAACAGCAGGTCGACGACCGGGAAGAATTTGTCGTCCCCCGCGCAGCGGGCGATCATGAAGCCGGCGGCGGCGAGCGGATCGAGCGGGAACTCGCGCAGGATGAATTTCACCTTGCCGGCGTCGATGTACTGCTCCTTCAGCTTCGGGAAGGTGTCGGCGGCAAAATGGGCGCAGTGCCCGCAAGTCATCGAGGCGTATTCGATGATCGTGACCGGCGCGTCGGCCTTGCCCTCGACCTTGTCGCCGAGAGGGCCGGCGACCGCGAGCTCCTGCGGATCGGGCGCCTGGGCGGAGGCCTCGGAGACGAAGCCGAACGGACGCAGCAGCGACATCGCCGCAAAGCCCGCGGCGGACAAAGCGGCGGTTTCCAGAAGACGGCGGCGGGTCAGCGTCACGGGCGGTTCCTCAGGCGTCGCGGGCCGCGTGTGCGCGGCCTCGTGAGAAGGCGGCCGCAAACCTCGCGGCATCCGCCTCTATTCGCAAGCGGATTGTGGCGTCAAAAAGTTGCAGGCCCGGTCGAGCCGATCACGGCCGCTCCATCCGACCCTTGGCGAGCGCCGCCTGTCCAAGCCGCTCGAGCGCGGACGCCAGCCCTTCCTCCTCTACGGACGCGGTGGCCGCGCGGACCCTGCGGGTCTCCTCGTCCGTCGCGGGAGGAGGCGGCTTCGGACCGGTCCGGGCGGCGCGATAGGACGCGGCCCCGCCCTGCCTGAGCTTCACCACGCCGACGCAGCGCCAGCCGAGATGGGCGTTGACGCGCTCCACAATCTCCGGCGCGCGGTGCTGGATCTCCAGCGCGAAAGCGCCCTCGACCCGCAGCGTCAGCGTCGAAAGCGGCGGCGGCTGGTCGGTTTCAGGGCCCTGGGGGCGGGGCGCCGCGAGCTTCACGGGCGCGGCGCACGCCGCGATCTCCGGGCCGACGATCGTCTCCCAGCGCGACACGATCTCGGCGCCGGCGAAGCCCTGGCGAGCGGCGGCCGGCCCGAGCGCCGCGGGCAACAGATCGGACAGGCGTTTGGCGCGTGACGGCTTGAGCATGGCGCTCCGGCGCTCGATATGGCGTACACGACCGGCGACGCCCGTCGCCTCTCTTCCAGGATTTCGAGTCTATCGCTTGGCCGCCGCCGCCGAAACCCTTCCAGACCCCGCCGCCCTTCTCGCCTGGTACGACCGCAACCGGCGGACGCTGCCGTGGCGGGCGTCTGCGGGCGAGGCCGCCGATCCCTATCGCGTCTGGCTGTCGGAAATCATGCTGCAGCAGACCACCGTGAAGGCGGCGGGGCCTTACTTCCTGCGCTTCCTGAAGAGCTTCCCGGACGTCGCGAAGCTCGCCGCCGCGCCGCTTGAGGACGTGCTGAAGCTCTGGGCGGGCCTCGGCTATTACTCCCGCGCGCGCAACCTGCACGCCTGCGCCAAGGCGGTGGCGGAGCGTTACCGCGGCCGATTTCCGGAGAGCGAGGGCGAGCTGCTCTCGCTGCCGGGGATCGGCGCCTATACGGCCGCCGCGATCTCCGCGATCGCCTTCGGCCGCAAGGCGACGGTGGTCGACGGAAACGTCGAGCGCGTCGTCTCGCGCCTGTTCGCGGTCGAGGCGCCGACGCCGGGCGCAAAGCCGCTGATCCGCAGGCTCGCGGCGTCGCTGTCGCCGCCCGGCCGTTGGGGCGACTTCGCGCAAGCGATGATGGATCTCGGCGCGACGATCTGCACGCCGCGGCGCCCGGCCTGCGCGCTCTGCCCGTGGTCAGGCCCTTGCGCGGCCCGCAAGGCCGGGACGCAGGAGCTCTATCCCCGCAAGGCGCCGAAGGCGGTCCGTCCCACGCGGCGCGGCGTCGCCTTCTGGGTCGAGCGCGAGGACGGGATGGCGCTGGTCCGCACCCGGCCCGAAAAGGGCCTGCTCGGCGGAATGACCGAAATTCCGACCGGGCGTTGGGCCGAAGACGTCGATCTCGACGCCACGCCCGCCGCGCTCGAGGCCGAGGCTCCGCTCGCGGCGCGCTGGAGCAGGGCGTCGGGCCTCGCGACCCATGTGTTCACGCATTTCGCGCTGGAGCTCGCGGTTCTGACGACGCGCGTTCCCGCGGCGACGGCTGCGCCCGACGGCGCGCGCTGGGTCCCGATCGCGACGCTCGACGGCGAGGCGATCCCCTCCGCCTTCCGCAAGGTCGTCATCCACGCCATCGGCGCCGCGCGCAGCGCCCCGCAGGCGCGATGACGGCTTCCGTCGCAGCGGCGCCGTCGCGCTCCGGTCTGCAACGCGCCCGCGTCGCGGTGACCGCGCTGATGTTCGTCACCGGCGCCGGCCTGGGCGTCTGGGCGGCGCATATTCCGTTGCTGAAGGCGGGGCTGGCGCTCGACGACGCCACGCTCGGGCTCGTGCTGCTCGCGATGGGCGTCGGGGCGGTCGCCTCGATGCCGGCGGCGGCGATGCTGATCCATCGCTTCGGCGCGGCGCCGGTCGCAACGTGCGCGGGAGCGAGCTTCGCCGCGGCGCTCGCCGCGCCGCCCTTTGCGCCGACGGCCCTGGCGCTTGCGGGCGCCGCGCTCGCCATCGGGCTTGCGGTCGGCGTCCTCGACATCTCGATGAACGCGCAGGCGGCCGCGGTCGAGCGCGCCTGGAGGCGGCCGATCATGTCGTCGGTCCACGCCTTCTTCAGCGTCGGCGGGCTCGCGGGCGGCGCCGCGGGCGCAGGGCTGATCGGGGCCGGCGCCGGCGCGCCCCTCGGCATGGGCCTGGTCGCAGCGGTCCTGATCTCGCTGGTCGTCGGAACGAGCCGATGGCTCGCTCTGGCGGGCGGCGAGCCGTCGACGGGGGAGCGCCCGTTCGGCCGGCCGAACGCCGCCGTCGTCGCGCTCGGCGCGCTGACGCTCTGCTCCTTCGTCTGCGAGGGCGGGCTGATGGAGTGGGGCGCGGTCTTCCTGCGCGACGCCGCGGGCGCCCCGCTTGCGGTCGCCGCCGGCGGATACGCCGCGTTCTCCGCCGCCATGACCGTCGGCCGTCTGCTCGGCGACCGCATCGTGGGAGGGCTCGGCGCCGGCCGCGCGATGCAGGCCTCCGGCGCGCTCGCGACGCTCGCGCTGGCGCTCGTCGTCGTGGCGCCCAATCCGTGGGTGGCCTATGCCGGCATCGCTCTCGCGGGCTTCGGCTTCGCCAACGTCGTCCCGATGCTGTTTTCGGCGGCGGGCCGCGTGGCCGGCGTGGCCCCGGCCGCCGCGCTCTCGATGATCGCGACGGTCGGCTATGGCGGGCAGCTGCTCGCGCCGCCCGGCGTCGGCTTCCTGGCGCATGCGTTCGGACTGCGCGTCGGCTTCCTCGTCTTCGTCGCCGCCGCCGCGGTGATCGCGGTCTTCGGCCGCCGCGTGGTCAGCCCGCCAGCGCGCCTTCCGCCCGGATGACGTCCCGGAAGGCGTCGATCGGCTTGAGGGTCCGCCCTTCGGCCACATGCCAGAAGGTCCACCCGTTGCAGGCCTCGCGGCCCTGCACGATCGCGCCGATGCGGTGGATCGAGCCGATCACGGCGCCGAAGCCGAGCGTGCCGTCGGCGCGCACGATCGCCTCGTGGCGGCCGCGCTCGTCGGTCAGCCGGGTTCCCGGCGGGACGAGTCCGCGCTCGACCACCGTGGCGAAGGCGACGCGCGCCGCCTCGCGCTTCGCCGGGGCCTGGGCGATCGACTCCTCGCTTTCCGGCACGACCGCTGCGATGCGGGCGGTCGCGGCGGCCGCGTAGTCGCGGTCGCGCTCGACGCCGATGAAATGGCGGCCCAGGCGCTTCGCCACGGCGCCGGTCGTGCCGGAGCCGAAGAACGGGTCGAGCACCACGTCGCCGGGCTTCGAGGCCGACAGCAGCACGCGCGCGAGCAGCGCTTCCGGCTTCTGGGTCGGGTGCGCCTTGCGGCCGTCCAGACCCTTGAGGCGTTCAGCCCCCGAGCAGATCGGGAACAGCCAGTCGGAGCGCGGCTGAAGATCCTCGTTTCCCGCCTTCAGCGCCTCGTAATTGAAGGTGTAGCCCTTGGCGTCCGCGCCGCGCGACGCCCAGATCATCGTCTCGTGGGCGTTGGTGAAGCGGCGGCCCCGAAAGTTCGGCATCGGGTTGGTCTTGCGCCACACCACGTCGTTCAGGATCCAGTAGCCGAGGTCCTGAAGGCTGGCGCCGACGCGGAAGATGTTGTGGTAGCTGCCGATCACCCACAGCGTGCCGGTCGGCTTGAGCACGCGGCGGACCGCGAGCAGCCAGGCGCGGGTGAAGGCGTCATAGGCCTGGAAGCTCTCGAACTGGTCCCAGGCGTCGTCGACCGCGTCGACCAGGCTTTGATCCGGCCGGCGCAGATCGCCCTGGAGCTGGAGATTGTAGGGCGGATCGGCGAAGACGAGGTCGACGGACGCCGCCGGCAGCTTCTCGAGTTCGGCGATGCAATCCCCGAGCAGGATCGTGTCGAGGGGGAGCGATGGAGCATCGATCCGGGCGGCGAGAGCCGCGCCGTTACGCTGGAACGCCATGAAATGAATCCGTCCTGCTTAACGCTTCTGACAGGTCGGATTCTTGGTTCGGTAACGTAAAGTCGGGGTTAGGAAACGCGGTTAACGGAACGCTTACGCCGCAAGCAGCGCTGCGATCGGGGCGAACTTCCGCCGGTGGTGGGAGCAGGGGCCGACCGCGGCGAGCGCCGCGAGATGCTCCGGCGTGCCGTAACCCATGTGCCGCTCGAAGCCATAGGCCGGAAAGCATTCGCCGAGCCGCGCCATCATCCGGTCGCGCACGACCTTGGCGACGATGGAGGCGGCCGCGATCGACTGCACCAGCGCGTCGCCCCCGATCACGGGCTCGGCCCGGCAGGCGAGGCCGGGCGGCGCGTCGCGGCCGTCGACCAGCACGAGATCAGGCCGCACGCCGAGGCTCGCGACCGCGCGCGCCATCGCCCAGAGCGTCGCGCCGCGGATGTTGATGCGCTCGATCCGGTCGGTCGAGGCCGCGGTGAAGGCGACTGCTGAGGTCGCCATGATCTCGATGAACAGCTCCTCGCGGCGAACGGCGCTGAGCATCTTTGAGTCTGCGAGGCCCTTCGGGACGTGGCGTGGGTCCAAGACGACCGCCGCCGCCACCACTGGCCCTGCAAGCGGGCCGCGGCCGGCCTCGTCGACGCCCGCGACGCAACGCGCGCCGGCCTTCATCGCGTCGCGTTCGCGCTTGAAGCTCGCGACGGGCTTGGGCGGTGCGACGGGTTTCGAGACCATCGGCCGATCATCGATGATTCGGCGGAAGACGTCTCCCCGTCAGTCCGGCAGGCGAAGCCTTCCCTCGTCGTCGAACGGGAAGAACGGGTTGTGCGCGATCTCCCAGAGATGGCCGTCAGGATCCTCCGCATAGCCTGCGTAGCCGCCCCAGAATGTCCTGTGCGGCGGCTTCACCAGCGAGCCGCCGGCCGCCACTATCCGCACCACCGCCTTGTCCACCTCGGTGGGCGAGCCGAGGTTCCAGGCGAGCGACTGGCCCCTGAACCCCGAGCCGTCGGCGCTTACGCCCGCATCCGCCGCCAACGCTTCACGACCGAAGAGAGCCAGGGCGACGCCGCCGCTTTCGAAGAACGAGACGTCCGCGTTGCTGGCGCTGGACCGCTTGAGTCCGAGCGCCTCATAGAATGCGGTGGAGCGCGCGACATCGGCGACGCCGAGAGTGAGCAAAGTCAAACGAAGGGGCGGCTGCACGGCGAACCTTGAATCCAGCGAGGCGTCGTCTCAGAACAGCGACAGCTGGGACGATCTCTCGCCGCGTCCCTCCCGAACCGGAGGCGTGAACAGGTCGGTCCGGAGCTTCAGGTGGCGCCGGTCGAGGCCAAGGCGCCGCGAGGCGATCTCGAAGCGGCGGCCGATCGTCCAGGCGATCACGCCCTCGCCGGTCTGCCGCTTGCCCCAGCCGGCGTCGTAGAGCTTGCCGCCGCGGGTCTGGCGCACCAGCGACAGGATGCGCCGCATCTTGTCCGGATGATGCTCGAGCAGCCACTCCTGCACCAGATCCTTGATCTCGTCGGGGAGCCTCAGCAGCACGTAGCCGGCCTCGCTCGCGCCGGCCGCCGCGGCAGACTCCAGCAGCCGGTCGATCTCCTGATCGTTGAGCGCGGGAATGATCGGGGCCGTCAGCACGGCGACGGGCACGCCCGCCTCCTTGAGCGCTGCGATCGTCGCCAGCCGGCGGGCCGGCGTCGGCGCGCGCGGCTCCATCTGGCGGGCGAGCTCAGGATCGAGCGTCGTCACCGAGATCGCGACCTTGGCGAGCCCCTGCGCCGCCATCCGCGACAGGATGTCGAGGTCGCGCAGCACCAGCGCCGACTTCGTCACGATACCGACGGGGTGACGCGTCTCCTCCAGCACTTCGAGGATCTTGCGGGTCAGCCGGTAGGTCTTCTCGATCGGCTGGTACGGGTCGGTGTTGGTCCCGAGCGCGATGGTGCGCGGTTTGTAGCCCGGCGCCGAAAGCTCTCGCCGCAGCAGCTCCGCGACATTCGGCTTCGCCGTCAGCCTGCTCTCGAAATCGAGCCCGGGCGACAGACCGAGATAGGCGTGCGTCGGCCGTGCGAAGCAATAGACGCAGCCGTGCTCGCAGCCGCGGTAGGGGTTGATCGAGCGGTCGAAGGCGATATCCGGCGACTGGTTGCGGGTGATCGCGGTCCGCGCAGTCTCGATCGCGACTTCGGTGCGGAACGGCGGACGGTCGCCGAGCCCCTCCCAGCCGTCGTCTTCCTCGATGCGCGACAGCGGCTCGAAACGGCCGCTGGCGTTGCTGACGGCCCCGCGGCCGCGACGGCGCCCGCCGCCAATCGCGGCGGCCTCGGGATCGGGAAATGAGCGTGCGGGTTGCGACATGACCTTGAAGCTAGGTCTCGCAATCGAACAAATCAAGAACATCAGCTGAAATCGCGTATTTTTGCGGTCGAAGCGGGCCCAAACGCCACGGACTCCGCGGTTTTCCCATGCTAGGCAGCTTGTTATGCTGAGCGTGGTGATCCCCACCCGAAACCACGAGCGCTCGCTCGTGACGACGCTCGCGGCCCTCGTGCCGGGCGCCGCGGACGGCGTCGTGCGCGACGTCACGATCGCCGATGGCGGCTCGACGGACGCGACCCTCGAAGTCGCCGATCTCGCGGGCTGCAACGCGCTGAAGGGCGGTCTCGCCCGCGGCGACCGGCTCGACGCCGCGGCGCGTCGCGCCAAGGGGCCCTGGCTGCTGTTTCTCGATCCCGACGTGACGCTGGAGGAGGGCTGGCACCGCGAGGTGCGCTCGCTGATCGACGCGTTGGAACGCACGGGCGAGGCGGATCGGCGGGCGGCGGTGTTCGGCTATGGCGTCGACGGCTTCGGCGGGCGCGATCGGCTGGCGGAACGGCTCGCGGGGCTGGCCGGGCTGCTCACGGGATTGCCGCGTCCGGAACAGGGACTGCTGATCCACAAGAGCTTTTATGAACGGCTGGGCGGCTTCCGCCCCTTGCCGGCGATGGCGGACGCGGACCTCATCCGCCGCATCGGCCGCGGACGCATCGTGCGGCTTCGCGCCCGGGCGCTCGCCCCGGCGCCCCGGGCCGAAGCGTGGCGGGCCGGGCCGAAAGCGGCGCTCGGCGCCGGTCTCCTGATGTTGCGCGTCCCGCCTCGGCTGGTGGCGCGCCTTTACGGCTGAGTCGTCAGAAGGCGTCCTTGCGAAGGGTGATCAGCCCCTCCGCGACGACGCGCTCATGGTTTTCCGTCCGGCTCTTCACCCGGTATTGCGGCTCCAGATCCTCGCGGGTCGCCGGCATCAGCCGGAGAATCTCGAACGCGCCCGACGCGCGGGCGGACCCGCTGGCGGCGAGCGTGACATGCTGGCCGATCGTGAATTTATGGTCCGACATGTGAAAGCCGTTCTGTTTCGGAGGTGGACGCCCTCGCGCGACTCGCCGCGCGATCGCGAGGCGCTATATCGATACGAGGGAGAATGCGGCCCCTGGCGTGCGACGCCTGGGCGCGTTGCATTAGACGCTCTTTTCGGCGGGGCTAACAGAGATTTCTCGCGGAATTTTATTCCCGTTGTATTTCCCGGTAAGATCTCTAGATAAGGAGACGCTCAGGCAAAAATAATCCGATCCTGCGTTCGGCTGTGAATTCGAACTCTGGGTTGTGATTGCTCCACCAATTCCGCCTGGGCGCAGATCACTAGAGGTTTTTCTAAAATGGCGACTGGTACGGTTAAATGGTTCAACGCCCAGAAGGGCTTCGGCTTCATCGCGCCGGATGAAGGCGGCGCCGACGCGTTCGTCCACATCAGCGCCGTTGAGCGTTCGGGTCTGAGCGAGCTCCGCGAAGGTCAGAAGGTCAGCTACGAGATCGTTCGCGATCAGCGCAGCGGCAAGAGCTCGGCCGAGCGTCTCGCTCTGCAGTGAAGCTTTGAACGCCGGCGACGCTTCATGATCCGCGGCCAGTCGCGGGTGACGGTGAAGCGTCGCGTGGCGCTTTCGGAGATTCTCGAGAGGAGCACGGGACTATGCGCTATCTGGGCTCTCTCACGTGTTCCGGAATTCTCGAAATGGACGGCGAACGCGCTCCGGCCAGGTTCGAGTTCGAATGCTACCTCGCCAAGATGGGGAGCGTAGCCGCTTCCGGCGAACTGACGACCAGCCCCTCGGCGCTTAAAAAGATGCACGGGGTGCGGGACGTCGATTTCCTCGCCGACACGGGTCATCACCTCAAGCTGACCCTGTCGGACAAGAAGGCGACCCCGACCGGGGCCTCCGCCGACGTCGTCGCGGCCGGCGATCTACCGGTCTTCAAGGATGGCGTTCTGCAATGGCTTGAGCCCGCGGACGCCCGGGCGGCCTGAAAATTCGTGCGGGTGGTCGGCTCTCTTCGTGAGGGCGGGCGTCCGGCGTTCATGTCGCTCTTGGATCCAAACTCATTCGATTAGGAGACGTTTTGCTAGTCGTCGTTCGAGACAATAACGTTGATCAGGCTCTCAAGGCTCTCAAGCGCAAGATGCAGCGCGAGGGCGTGTTCCGCGAGATGCGCCAGCGCCGGGCTTACGAGAAGCCTTCGGAACGCCGCAACCGCGAGAAGGGCGAGGCCGTGCGCCGCGCGCGCAAGGCTGCGCGCAAGGCCGCTCAGCGCGAGGGCCTCATTCCCGGTCCGAAGAAGAAGGTCCTGGCTCGTCCAGGCATGCCGGTCCGCTCGACCGGCGCCTGACGCCGGCCTTTGCGCCGACTGATTTTCAACCGAACTGATCGTCAGCCCACGCCGCGCCTCGTTGCGCGTCGCGGGCTGATCGCGTTCAGGGCCGCGGCGTCACGCCCAGCAGGCGATTGACCCGCTCCCGCTCGCTTTCGGGAAAGACGACCTCGAGCTGGTGGGGGTCGTCGTCGTCCCACCACCGCACGGCGTCTCGCAGCGTCGCGAGGTAGGCCTTGAGCTCCACGTCGGAGAGCTTCGGCAGCCGCTCGTGGACCAGCACGATCTTGCGGTCCGTCATCCAGCCGAAATCGCAGAGGCAGGCGAACAGGCCTTCCCAGCCGGACTGGAAATCCCGCGGCAGCCACAGCGCCTTTGCGAAGGCGGAGAACAATTCGCCGGCGTGGACGATGTCCGGCGGCAGCCGCCAGTGGAACGAGGCGCCGTTGATCCGGCCGGTGAGGTCGGCTGCGAACATGAAAGTCCCGGTCCGCTGGCCCACCGCCGGTCTCCAGCTCTCAGGCGCCGGCGCGCAGCTTGCCGCGCTTCAGGTGCTCGTCGAGGCGCGGCAGGATCTCGACGAAGTTGCATGGGCGGTGGCGGTAGTCGAGCTGGGCCCTCAGCACGCCGTCCCAGGCGTCGCGGCAGGCGCCGGTCGAGCCCGGCAGCACGAAGACGAAGGTCTTGCCCGCGACCCCCGCGGTGGCGCGCGACTGCAGCGTGGACGTGCCGATCGTACCGTTCGAATAGGCGTGGAACAGGTTCGAGAAGCCGTCCATACGGCGCTCGAACATCGGCTCCAGCGCGTCGGGACTGACGTCGCGGCCCGTGAAGCCGGTGCCTCCGGTGGTCAGCACGACGTCGACCGAAGGATCGGCCACGAAGGCGCCGACCGCGGCGCGCAGCGCCTCGCGCTCGTCGCGCACGATCACGCGGCCCGCAACGTGGTGGCCAGCCTCGGCGATGCGGTCTGCGAGGACGTCGCCGGACTTGTCTTCGGCGGCGCTGCGCGTGTCCGACACCGTGACGACGGCGATGCCGAGCGGGACGAACGTCCGTCCCTCGTCGAAACGCGACATGACAGACTCCTTCCAGCCGAGACGGCGCAATCATACCAGACCGGCCACGGCCCGGGCGAGGCCGCTCCCGAGGTCGTGACCATCGACCTGGCGGCGGCCGCGACTTGTGGCGATCGCGCCTTCGACCCATCTTTCACGCGCAGAAACCGCGGATCCGACGCCGGCATGACAATCAAGACGATCGCGCCGCCGTTCGCCGCCGCTCTCGCGCCCGCGACATGGGAGCGTCTCCGCGGCGAATCGGAGATTCGCGCCCATAGGGCGGGCGAGACCATTCTCGCCCGGGACCGAACGACGGAGGAATTCTACTTCCTGCTCAGCGGCCGCTGGACCATGCGGCGTTTCGTGCGCGGCGTTTCGGAGGCGCTGGTCTGGCGCGACGACGCGCCCGGCGCCTGGGTGTCGGGCGTCGCGGCGCTCGAGGCGATCGCCCCGACCGACGTTTTCGCCGACAGCGACTGCGAGGTGCTGGTCGCGTCCCGCGACCTCGTCCACGGCTTGATCGCCGTGGATCCGGCGCTCGCGACCCGGCTGCTGCGCGACATCCACCGCTGGAGCGAGCGGCTGGAGGTCCATGCGGCGCTGATGCGCGCAAAGACGCCGTAATGGGCGCGCGGGCCGTCCGGGTGATCGACTGGGTCTCGCGCGGAAGCCGGGTCGCGCTCGCGGCGTCGGTCGGCGCGGTGGCGATCGGAGCCGCGTCCGACTTCGGCTTCACCGTCCCCCTTGAGGTCGCGATCCAGCGTGGTCTGTCGCAGGTAGCGACGCCCGAGGCGCTCGACGCCAGGGCGCAGGCGGCGCTCGACGCCGACGACGTCGCGCTGGCGCGCGGGCTCGCCGATCTCGGCGCGGAGCTCGGCCGGCCTTTGCCTGCGGAGACCCTCCAGCGGCTGACCGCCGCGGAGGCGCCGGCGGCGGTCGCGTGGCGCGACGCGCGCGGCCTCGCGCATGGCTTCGCGACCGGAGAGATCGACGGCTCGGCGTCGCTCGTCGGCGCGCTGGCCGCGGACCTGACGCTGGTCGGCGACGTCCGCGACCTCGCGACCGAGGGATCGAAGATGGCGCGCGGCGAGGACCACAGCAATCTCATCCTGGGTCTCGCCGCGGCCGGCGTCGCGGCGACCGCCGCGACTTACGCGACGGCGGGCGCGGGCGCGCCGGCGCGTTTCGGCGTCTCCATCCTGAAGGCGGCCCGCAGAACAGGCGTCATGACGGCGGAATTCGCCGCCGATCTCGGTCGCCGCATCGCGAAGACCGGAGAGACGTCCGCAATTCGCGCATCGGGCCGCGAGGCCGGCGCCGTCGAGACCCTCCTCGGCGCTTCGACCGAGCTCCGCGCGGTCGGCGGCGCGGTCGGCTCGGCGGAGACCGTGCGGTTGATGAAATATGTCCGCTCCGTCGGCGAACTTCCCGAGCTTCGCCGCTTCACCACGCGCTTCGGAACCCGAAGCCGGGCGGTCGCCGAACTCACCGGCAAAGCCAGCCTGCGCGTCTTCCGCACGACGCTGCGGGTGGGCGAGATGTTGATGAGGCATCTGCTGGCGGCGCTGATGTGGTTCGGAGGGCTGATGCTTGGCGCGATTTCGAACATCGGCTGGCGTGGGCTGAGGTTCCTTGCCGCGAAGGTCTGAGCGCAACAATTCGTTGCGCCGGGACGGACGGTTTCAATCATCCGTTATGCTTTATTCCGCATCATTTCCAAGGATGCCCGTCGCGATGCTCCTTGGGGGACCGACTTTGGACGAGCCGCTTCGCGACTTCCCTACCGAGACCGCCGAAAACCCCGATCTCGTCGACGTCGAACGCGTCCACTTCGGGCAGGAGCCGGCGAACGCCAAGTTCCTCGGCGACATCTTCCGGCTCGTCCACACCATGAAGAGCGCCGTGCGGCGTCTCGGGGACAACGATTTCGGCCTGCCAGCGGCTCAACCACGTCACCGCCGAGCTGCAGGAAGGGTCATGAAGACCCGGATGCATCGCGGCGTGATGTGAACGAAGGCGCGCCGCCCCGGGACGGCGCCGGAATCCGGAGCTTGGGAGTTCATGAAACACTGTCTCGTCGTCGACGACTCGAGCGTCGTCCGAAAAGTCGCCCGCCGCATCCTCGAGAGCCATGATCTGCGGATCTCCGAAGCCGAGAACGGCGAGACCGCGCTTGCGCTCTGCAAACAGGCGATGCCCGACGGCATCCTGCTCGACTGGAACATGCCGGTGATGGACGGCTTCGAGTTCCTGACGGAGCTGCGGTCGCTGCCGGGCGGCGACGCCCCGAAAGTGGTGTTCTGCACCACCGAGAACGACGTCTCCCAAATCACCCGCGCGATGCGCGCGGGCGCGGACGAATATGTGATGAAGCCCTTCGACAAGGAGATCATCGCGTCGAAGTTCACCGAGGTCGGGCTTCTCTGAGCCGGCGGCAGGATCGATCTCGCCGATGATCTCGCCAGCCCGTCCGAGCGCCGCGCTCCCGACCGCACGGTCGCAGGCGTAACCGGCGCGCATTACGCGTTTCGACATCGTGTTCTGCCGCAACGTGCGGATCTATTTCGACGAGGCGACCAAGGCCGACGTCGTGGCGCGCATCGCCCGGCAGACGGCGCCGGACGCTTCCTGGCGCTTGGCGCGGCCGAGAGCCTGATCGGGCGCGCGGTTCGCGCCGCATCCCGCGCACCACTTCGTCAATCAGCCCCTCCAGCGTGAGCCGCCGCCGCGCATGACGGTCGTCGGACGCTGCGTGCGACTTCGGCCGCCCTGAAAAAGCAAAAGCCCCGCGCGGCGACCGCGCAGGGCTTTTTGTAGAGAGGCTGACGGGGCGATCAGGCGACTGCGCGGGGGCCGTCGTCCTCGTTGGGCTCGCGCAGCACATAGCCGCGACCCCAGACCGTCTCGATGTAGTTCTTGCCGTTGGTGGCGTTGGCGAGCTTCTTGCGGAGCTTGCAGATGAAGACGTCGATGATCTTCAGCTCCGGCTCGTCCATGCCGCCATAGAGATGGTTGAGGAACATCTCCTTGGTGAGCGTCGAGCCCTTCCTGAGGCTCAGAAGCTCGAGCATCTGGTATTCCTTGCCCGTCAGATGCACCCGTGCGCCGCCGACCTCGACGGTCTTAGTGTCGAGATTGACGATGAGGTCGCCGGTCGTGATGACCGATTGGGCGTGGCCCTTCGAACGGCGGACGATGGCGTGGATGCGGGCGACGAGCTCGTCCTTGTGGAACGGCTTCGTCATGTAGTCGTCGGCGCCGACTCCCAGGCCGCGAACCTTGTCCTCGATGCCTGCGAGGCCGGACAGGATCAGGATCGGAGTCTTGATCTTCGCGACCCGAAGCGCGCGGAGCACCTCATAGCCGGACATGTCGGGCAGGTTCAGGTCGAGGAGGATGATGTCGTAGTCGTAGAGCTTACCGAGATCGATGCCCTCTTCTCCGAGTTCCGTCGTATAGACGTTGAAACTCTCGGACTTGAGCATCAATTCGATGCTTTGAGCCGTAGACCTGTCGTCTTCTATGAGAAGAACGCGCATGCGATTCCTCCATCGATGCCCGCGCTACCTGCCCCGGAAGAAGCGGGCAACACGGTGAACCGATCGTTTCCAGTCCGATTCAAGCTTAGTGGCGAAAGGTTAACAGAATGTGATTCTGCGCCGCAAGCTCGTTCTGATTCATCCGCTCATTTGCCGTAACCGACTGAAATTGGACAGTTTTTCCAAAATCGCGATTTCGACTACTTTCTTAAAGAACGAGGCTAACTGACTCTTTCGACTCAAGCTTTGGGTCGCGAGGCGGTTTCCGATCCCTTAAGGCGGCAGTCTCATAATTAAGCAGAGCGGTAAATGAAGGGTTACCCTCGGGCCGTCCGGTCAGGATTCGATAAGCTTGTTTTCAACGGGCGCGCTGCGCGGCCTGCCGCAGACGGTGGAGGCCGCCCGCAGTCGCCAAGCGTTCGGCCGTGTCGTCGGGGTGCGCGGCCTGCTGGTCGAGGTGGCGGGCCCGCTCGGCGCGATGGCGGCGCCTATCGCCCGGGATCGCGCCGGAGGTCGACGAGGCGATCGCGCTCAATCAGCCGTTCGAGCAGTTTCTGACGCAAGGTAAGGAAGAAGCAACACGTCTCAGCGAAGGCTATGCGCTGCTTCGTACGATCTTAAGCGTTCCGGCAACCGGACGCTAACCGGCGTGTGTTTCCATGGCTGACATGAAGTCCCGAGACACCCTCCTTCGCCTCAAGCGCTTCCAAGTCGACGAGAAGCGCCGCCAGCTCGTCCAGATCGAAACCATGATCGCCGAATTCGAGCGCATGGCGAACGACCTCGACCGCGAAATCCTGCACGAGCAGGAAAAGGCGGGCATCCACGACATCGCCCATTACGCCTATCCGACCTACGCCAAGGCCGCGATGGCCCGTCGCGACAACCTCAAGCGCTCGGCCGACGAGCTCGCCGGCCAACTGACCGACGCGCAGGACGCGCTGGCGGAAGCGTTCGAGGAGCTGAAGAAGGTCGAGCTGCTGGAAGAGCGCGACGTCGCCCGCGAGCGTGTGGCGGACGCCGCCCGCGACCAGGCCGAGATGGACCGCACCGGGCTCTCGCGCACCGAGATGCGGGTGGGCTGATCGAGCTCCGGCCGATTCAGGCGAACGACACGCTGTCCGTCATGCCCGCGTCTTCGCGGGAATCCGCGCCTTTCCTTCAATCGCCGGCTTGACGATCCAAGTCGTGGATACCCGGCTGCGCCGGGCATGACGGCTTAGTCGGAAGCGTCGCGCGTTCGGGACATCGGCGTCCCGCTCAGTTCGCGAAGCGGAAGTGCAGCACGTCGCCGTCGGCGACGACGTATTCCTTGCCCTCGAGCCGCATCTTGCCGGCGTCCTTCGCGCCGTTTTCGCCCTTGAGGGCGACATAATCTGCGAAGGCGATCGTTTCCGAGCGGATGAAGCCCTTCTCGAAATCGGAATGGATGACGCCCGCGGCCGCCGGCGCCTTGGTGCCGCGCTCGATCGTCCAGGCGCGAGCCTCTTTCGGGCCGACAGTGAAATAGGTGACCAGCCCGAGCAGCTGGTAGCCGGCGTGGATCAGCCGGTCGAGGCCGGCCTCGCGCAGGCCGAGCGCCTCCAGATATTCGGCGCGCTCCGCCGTGGGCAGAACGGCGATCTCGCTCTCGATCTTCGCTGAGATCGCGACCGCGACCGCGCCTTCCGCCTTCGCCCGCTCCATCACCTTCGCGGAATAGGCGTTGCCCTCGACCGCCGAGCCCTCGTCGACATTCGCGACATAGAGCACGGGCTTCGAGGTCAGCAGGTTCAGCGCGTCGAAGGCGGCGCGCTCGTCGTCGGCGATCTTCGCCAGCCGCGCCGGCTTGCCGTCGCGCAGCAGCGGCAGGACCCGGTTGACGATCTCGAGCTGCTCCTTGGCTTCCTTGTCGCCGCCGCGCGCGCGCTTCTCAAGCGCGACGACGCGCTTCTCGAGGCTTTCGAGGTCGGCGATCATCAATTCGGTCTCGACGGTGTCGGCGTCGGAGAGCGGATCGACCTTGCCCTCGACATGGGTGACGTCGTCATCCTCGAAGCAGCGCAGCACATAGGCGATGGCGTCGACCTCGCGGATATGCGCGAGGAACTGGTTGCCGAGACCTTCGCCCTTGGAGGCTCCGCGCACCAGCCCCGCGATGTCCACGAAGGTCAACCGCGTCGGGATGATCTCCTTGGAGCCGGCGATGCCTGCAAGCGTCTCCAGCCGTGGGTCCGGCACGGCGACCTCGCCGACATTCGGCTCGATCGTGCAGAACGGATAGTTCGCGGCCTGCGCGGCCGCGGTCTGGGTGAGCGCGTTGAAAAGCGTCGACTTGCCGACGTTCGGCAGGCCGACGATGCCGCATTTGAAGCCCATGGGGAGAGATCGCTCGTCTTGTCAGGTCAGGAGGAGGCGGCTTCTAGCACGTGGAAGGGATCAAGTACGAGGGTCGCCAAACCCCGCCGCCTCCATCCGGAGGTGCGCCTTGTTCTGGAAGCTGTTGTCTTCGCCGGCCGCGAGCAGGTCGGCGCCGTCGGCCACGGCCTCGGTGAGCACGTCGACCCACTCCATCTCGCCCTTGCCGAAGTCGTTCAGCACATAGGACAGCACGGCGTCCCTGCCGGGATGGCCGATCCCCAGCCGCACCCGCTTATAGTCGTTCCCCATATGGGCGGTGATCGAGCGCAGGCCGTTGTGGCCGGCGTTGCCGCCGCCGACTTTCACGCGCAGCTTACCCGGCGCGAGGTCGAGTTCGTCGTGCAGCACCGCGATGTCGGGAAGCGCGATCTTGAAGAAGCGGGCGGCCTCGGCGACCGACCGGCCGCTCTCGTTCATGTAGGTGCGGGGTTTCAGCAGCAGCGTCTTCACGCCGCCGATCGCGCCTTCCGCGACGTCGCCCTGAAAGCGCGACCGCCATGGCGCGAAGCCATGGCGGGACGCGATCCGGTCGACGGCCATGAAGCCGATGTTGTGCCGGTTCTTCTCGTATTTCGGCCCCGGATTCCCGAGGCCGACCAGGAGCAGCATGGAAAGAGCTCCCGCCAGGCCGATCAGTCGTCCTGCGACTTGCGGCTTTCGGACTTCTTGTCCTCGTCCTGCTTGGCGTCGGCGTCTTCCGCGTCCGTATCCGCAGCCTCGCCCTCGGCGCCCTCTTCGGGCTCCGCAGTCTCGCCACGGTTCTCTGCGGCGGCCTCGGCCTGCTCCTCGGCGATCTCTTCGGCGACGACGGTCGGCGCCGCGATGGTCGCGATCGTCAGTTCGTCGAGGTCGTCAGCCGCGAAGGTGACGCCCTTCGGCAGCTTCACAGAGTTGGCGTGGATGATGTCGCCGATCTGAAGACCCTTCAGGTCGACCTCGATCGCGCTCGGGATGTCGTTGACGCCAGCCTTCACATGCACTGCGTGCAGCACGACGTTGAGCACGCCGCCACGCTTCTTGATGCCGGGGCAGTCGTCTTCGTTGAGGAAGTGCACCGGCACCTCGACGTCGACGACCGAGGAGGCCGAGACGCGGAAGAAGTCGATGTGCAGCAGCGTGTCCTTGACCGGGTCGCGCTGGTAATCGCGCGGGATCGCCCGCTCCTTGCCGGAGCCGGTGTCGATCTCGAACACGGTGGTCTTGAAGCCGCCGGCGTGGAGCAGCAGAGTCAGCTCGCGCCGGTCGAGCGAGATGCCGACAGGAGCTTTCTTGCCGCCGTAGATCACAGCGGGAATCTTGCCTTCACGGCGAAGCGCGCGGGCGGCCCCCTTACCGGCCTTCTCGCGCGCCTCGGCCTTAAGAGCCTTGGTCGCGGACATTATGATCTCTCCGAAATTGAAACGGCCGCCCACCGGGGCGGCCTGCCGCAGCGAACCCCTCCAGGGGTGTGGGACGCCGCGCGCGAGGCAATAGCGGATCGCGCCCGAAAATACAACGGAACCGCCGGCGGCTACTCGCCCGAAAGGCGCCGGTCTTCGTCGTCCTGCTCCTTCGACATCGCCAGCACCGAGACGACGACCGAAAAGCTGCAGACGACCACGGCCCAGAACCACGGCTCGTTGAGCTCGGTGTAGGTGACGCAGAGAAAATCCATCACGAAGAGCACCGCCAGAAAACTGGCGAGGACCCCGAGACTGAAGCGCAGCCAGCTCATGAGCCTTCTCATGCAGGATATGATGCGGTCCGCCGCGGATAAACGCCAGCGGGCGGAGGGCGGATCAGTCGAAGAGGCTGGAGACCGATTCTTCCGACGAGGTGCGGGCGATCGCTTCGCCGATCAGGGTGGCGATCGAGATCGTGCGGATGTTCTTCGCGACCCTCACCGCCTCGGTCGGCTGGATCGAGTCGGTCACCACCATCTCCTTGATGCGCGACGCGGAGATGCGCGCGACCGCGCCGCCCGAGAGCACGCCATGGGTGAGATAGGCGTAGACGTCCTTGGCGCCCTGCTCGAGCAGGGCGTCGGCGGCGTTCACCAGCGTGCCGCCGGAATCCACGATGTCGTCGACGAGGATGCAGGAGTGGCCCGCGACGTCGCCGATGACGTTCATCACCTCGCTCTCGCCCGGCCGCTCGCGGCGCTTGTCGACGATGGCGAGCTGGGCGTCGATGCGTTTCGCGATCGCGCGGGCGCGGAGCACGCCGCCGACATCGGGGGAGACGACCATCAGATTGCCCTGCGGCAGCCGCTCCTTGATGTCGCGCACCATTACGGGGGCGGCGAACAGGTTGTCGGTCGGGATGTCGAAGAAGCCCTGGATCTGTCCGGCGTGAAGGTCGAGCGTCAGCACCCGGTCGGCGCCGGCCTGCGTGATCATGTTGGCGACGAGCTTCGCCGAGATCGGCGTGCGGCCGGCGGCGCGGCGATCCTGCCGGGCGTAGCCGAAATAGGGCATGACCGCGGTGATGCGGCGCGCCGAGGAGCGGCGCAGCGCGTCGATGATGATGAGAAGCTCCATCAGGTGGTCGTTCGCCGGGAACGACGTCGACTGGACGACGAACACGTCCTCGCCTCGGACGTTCTCCAGGATTTCGACGAACACCTCCATGTCCGCGAAGCGGCGCACGTTGCATCTCGTAAGCGGCGTGGCGAGGTAGGCCGCGATCGCTTCGGCGAGCGCGCGGTTGGAGTTGCCGGCGACGACCTTCATGCGATTTGATCCCGAAAAGTCCGGCCGGCCAGCGGGAGACAGCGCCGGCGCTTAGGAGGCGAGGGGCTCTTAACAGCGATTCCAGACAGCCTCAACGTCATGAAGCGTCGGAACGGCAACTTGCCGCGCCGGTGTGTCCGTCGGGTTAAGCTGCTTGGTTTACGAAAGAGCGATCGCGGCGATCAGCCGGCCGTAATCCGGCTCGCCTCGATGGGTCGCCCGGCGGAAGCTGAAAAAGCGCCGCTCGTCGGCGTAGGTGTCGATCCCGAGATCGTCGACCGCGCCGACGCCCGCCGCCTCGAGCCGCGCCACGACATAGCCGCCGAGGTCGAACAGCGAATGGCCAAGCTTCGGCGACTCCGCAAAGAAGCGGGCGTTGGCGGGATCGGCCGTGGTGAAGCGGGCGACGAATTCCGGGCCGACCTCATAGCTCTGCTGCCGGATGCATGGTCCGAGCGCGGCGGTGACGGCTTGCCGCGACGCGCCGAGCTCCTCCATCCGGGCGAGCGTCGACTCCAGCACGCCCGAGAACGCGCCCTTCCAGCCGGCATGCGCCGCGGCCACCACGCCTGCGTTCGGATCGGCCAGCAGGATCGGCCCGCAGTCTGCGATCGTGACGGCGACGGCGAGGCCGCGCGTCGCCGTCGCGACGGCGTCGACATGCGGAGCGCCGTCCCGCGACCAGGGGCCGGCGGCGGCGACGGAGTCTGCGGAATGCACCTGCCACGGCACCGCGAGGCGGCCGGGCTCGACGCCCAGCGCCTCCGTCATTCGCCGCCGGTTCTCGCGCACGGCTTCGGGATCGTCGTTCGAACCGAGGCCGCCGTTGAGGCTGGCGTAGAGTCCCTGCGAAACGCCGCCCTCGCGGGTGAAGAAAGCGTGGCGCACGCCAGGAAGGGCGCCGAGGAGAGCCGATTGAACGATCGGGACGGCGTCGGTCATGGCGTCGGTCCTTCAGAAGGAGCGGAAGAGGGCGAGGGTGCGAATCCGGGGAGGGGACCGAGACGAGGATCGGCGAAGGCGAGCGCCTTGAACAGGGCGCCCATGCCGGTCGGAGCGCGGTCGGTCAGGCGGGCGACCGCCGCGACGATCGCGTCCCGCTGGGCGTCCGAGGCTTTCGCGCAGAGCTGCGCCGCTCGCGCGGCGAGGCCGAGCGCGTCGAGAAGATCGCCCTGCGTCGCGAGCCGCATCGCCGTCGCGCCGCGGCTGCGCGCGGCGGCGGCGAGCGCGCCGAAATCGACATGGGCGGTGAGGTCGGCCTCGCCGGGCTCGGCGAGCGGATCGACGAAGCCGTGGGCGCGCACCGCCTGCAACGTATCTCCGGCGCTGAAGCCCGAGCCGTAGTCGATCGCGAGCGCCGCCCCGCCATGGGCGGCGACATGGCCGCCCAAGCGCGCTGCGATGGCGAGCGCCTCGGGACAGACTTCAAGCAGGGCGCCGGTCGGACGCTCCGGCGGATCGAGATCGGACGGCGCCTCCGGCGCCAGGCCGAACACGAGCGCGCCCTCATCGGAGAGGCCGACGAGCCGCTCCCGCCAGCCCGCGGCCGTCCTGGCGAACTGGCGGATCGGGAGGGCGTCGAAGAATTCGTTCGCCACGGCGACCACGGGATGATCGTGATCGAGCGCCTCATCCACCGTCGCCGCCCACCTCACAGCGACGCCGGCGGTCTGCAGCGTCCGTTCCTGCACTGCGCGCAGCGTCGGGCTGGTCTCGACGAGCGTGACCGCGACCGCATCGCGAAAGTCCGGCGCCGCCTTGGCCGCGCGGAGCATGTCGGCCATCAGCGTGCCGCGGCCGGGTCCGAGCTCGATCAGGGCGACGCGCTTCGGCGCGCCCATCTGCGTCCAGACCGCCGCGCACCAGAGCCCGATCAGCTCGCCGAACATCTGGCTGATCTCCGGCGCGGTGACGAAATCGCCGGCCGGGCCGAAGGGATCGCGAGTGGCGTAGTAGCCGTGCTCGGGATGGCCGAGGCACAGCGCCATGTAGCGCGCGACGCTGATCGGACCCTCCGCGGAGATCAGCGCGGCGATCTCCCGACCAAGCGGGGTCATCCGTTGGCGGGGCGCTTCGACGCGATCACGACAACGGCGAGCCCGATCGCGACCATCGGCAGCGACAGCAGCATCCCCATCGTGAGCCCGCCGGCGAGAAAGCCGAGCTGCGCATCCGGCTCGCGGAAGAACTCGCCGACGATGCGGGCGAGGCCATAGCCGGCGACGAAGGCGCCGGTGACGAGACCGGGCCGCTTGAGCGCGCCCCTGCGCACGAGAACCTGAACGAGCACGAACAGCACCACGCCTTCAAGCGTCGCCTGGTAAAGCTGGCTCGGGTGGCGCGGGTCCGGGCCGCCATTGGGGAACACCATCGCCCAGGGAACGTCCGTCACCCGGCCGAACAGCTCGCCATTGATGAAATTCGCGATGCGGCCGAAGAACAGGCCGATCGGGGTCACGGCGGCCGCGACGTCGAACACCGGCATCAGCGGCAGCTTTTTCAGGCGCGCGAACAGCGACAGAGCGACCGCTGCGCCGAGGAAGCCGCCGTGGAAGCTCATGCCGCCATGCCAGACCTCGAGCGCCTCGAGCGGGCTCGCGACGTAGTGCGGCAGATCGTAGAACAGGACGTAGCCGATGCGGCCGCCGAGGATGACGCCGAAGGCGACCCAGACGATGAGATCGTCGATGTCGAGCGGTTTCAGCCGGGGCGTCGCGCCCCACAGCGCGTCCTTTGCGCAGATGCGCTTGGCGAGCCACCAGCCGAGCAGGAGGCCTGCGATATAGGCCAGCGCATACCAGCGGATCGCGATCGGCCCGATCTGCAGCGCGACCGGGTCGATCATCGGGTAGGCGATCGCGAACAGCGGCATTCGGACGGGCTTCCTGCGGATCGAGGCGGGTGATGAGCGGAGCGGGGAGGGGTGTCAAGGCGCGCCGTCTCGGCCTCGGCGAACGGCCGGGCTCCGCATGGCGTAGCGCAGTGATGGGGACGGGCGCCGCCACTCTTGCTTGACCGTCCGAAACGGCTCCCTTAGCCTTTCGTTCAGGAGCAAGGGAGCTCCCGCTGGTTTGGCTTCGGCCCCGCGGGAGCTCCCTTTTTTGTTTTCGGGTCGCGCGTCGGCCCCGCCGGAGATCGAGCATGCCGAGGTTCACCGCCGCCGCCGTGCAGTTCGAACCGACCATGTTCGAGAAGGAGCGCAACATCGCGCGGCTTCTCCAACTGGTCGAGGAGGCCGCCGCCGGGGGCGCGGACCTGATCGTCACCCCAGAGATGGGCACGACCGGCTATTGCTGGTTCGATCGCGACGAGGTCTCGTCGCAGGTTGAGACGATCCCCGGCCCGACGACCGACCGCTTCGCCGCGGCCGCAAAGGCGACCGGAGCGCATGTCGTCGTCGGCATGCCCGAGGTCGAACCGACGACCGGGCTCTACTACAACTCCGCGGTGCTGATCGGACCCGACGGCGTCATCGGCAAGCATCGCAAGACCCATCCCTATATCTCGGAGCCGAAATGGGCCGCCCCCGGCGACCTCGGCCATCAGGTGTTCGAGACCGCGCTCGGCCGCATCGCGCTGCTGATCTGCATGGACATCCACTTCGTCGAGACCGCGCGGCTGGTGGCGCTCGATGGCGCCGACGTCATCTGCCACGTCTCCAACTGGCTGTCGGAACGCACGCCTGCGCCCTACTGGATCAGCCGGGCCTTCGAGAATTCCTGCTGGCTGATCGAGAGCAATCGCTGGGGGCTGGAGCGCACCGTGCAGTTCAGCGGCGGAAGCTGCGTGATCGCGCCGGACGGGACCATCGCGGCGGTCATCGACAGCGGCGACGGCGTCGCCTACGCCGCGATCGACACAGACCGCTCACGCGCCCGCTCCGTGCTCGGCGAGGCGACGTTCGCGCAGCGCCGACCGCAGCTCTACCGCGAATTGCCGACCGGACTGTCCGGTTGGAACCCGCTCGACTTCTTTTCGCTCTACGGCCATCGCTCGCCGCCGCCCGGAAAACTGTCCAAGGTCGCGGTCGCGCAGTTTCTTCCCGGCTCCGACGTGGCTGGGAACCTCTCGAGGATCGCGGAGCTCGCCGCCGAGGCGGCGCAACGCGGCGCCGACCTCGTGACGTTTCCCGAACTCTCGGTGACCGGCCTCGACGATCCGGCGGATCGCGCCGAGCCGGTGTCGGGCCACGCCGTCACCCGCCTGATGGCCATCGCGTCGCGACACAACCTGCATCTGGTCGCGGGCCTTGCGGAAAAGGACGGGGCGCGTCTCTACAACGCCGCCGTGCTCGTCGGCCCCGAGGGCGTGGTCGGCGTCTACCGGAAGATCCATCTCGACGCGCGCGACCGGCCTTGGGCCGAGGCCGGCGACGCCTGGGCGGTCTACGACATACCGATCGGACGCGTCGGCCTCCTGATCGGGCACGACGCATTGTTTCCGGAGGCCGGGCGCATCCTGGCGCTGCGCGGCTGCGATCTGATCGCCTGTCCGGCGGCGCAGGCCGGCATGTTCTCATTCGGCCATGCCGGCAGCGCGGTGAAGCAGAGCTTCCCGATCCCGACAGGCGCGGACCCGTTTCACTGGCACCACTTCCGGGCGCGCGCCGGCGAGAACAACGTCGTCTTCGCCTTCGCCAACGTCGTCGACCCCGATCGGGGCTTCCCGGGGATGAGCGGCGTCTTCGGACCCGAGACCTTCACCTTCCCGCGCCGCGAGGCGATCGTCTTCGAAGGCGAGGGCGTCGCGCTGGCGGAGCTCGACACCACCAATCTCGACACGCCCTATCCGACCAATCCCATCCGTCGGAAGGATCTCGTGACGATGCGCCTGCCTCAGCACTACGTCCCGCTCGCCGTCGAGCGCGGCAACGAGCGCGCCGCCGGCTGAGCGAGAGGGGCCCCAGGGCGCGCGCTGCGATCTGGCGAAGCGCGGCGCGCTCGCTTATCAAAGTGCGCAGGGATCTCGACGCAGGGCGGACATGGGCATGAAACGCATGGCGTCGTTAATTCTCGCCCTCGCATGCGCCGCGACGCCGCAGGCGGTCCGGGCGCAAGCCGATCTCGCCGGCCCGCTCAAATCCTTCAAGGACTGGACTGTCGGCTGCGACAACCTCCGGGCCTGCGTGGCGCTCGGGCTTGCGCCGGAAGAGGACGCGAACGCCTATGTGAGAATAGAACGCGGGGCGGGCGCCGCCGACGAGCCGCTCGTCGCCTTCGCGGCGATCCTCGACACCGAGCCCAAGGCGCCGACGCTCGCCGTCGCTCTCGACGGCAAAGCCGCTCCGGGGTTGCCCTCCGGCCCGATCGCCGCCGTGGCGGACGGGCCTTACGCCCGCGCGAAGCTCGCGCCGGCGGAGGCGCGGGCCTTCATCGCCGCGCTGAAGTCAGCCAAGAGCCTGACGCTGGCGGTGCGCGACGGAAGCGAGACAGTTGGGACCTTCAAGGTTTCGCTCGCCGGCTCGGCCGCAGCGCTGCTGTTTCTCGACGACCAGCAGAAGCGCGTCGGCGGCGTGACGGCGCTCGTTTCAGGCGGTCCAGCGGCGTCGTCCGCCGTGCCGCCGGCGCCCGCCATTCCGGTGATCTCCGCCGTTCGGATGACCGGGATCGACAAGACGCCTCCGACGCCGCGCGGCGTGAAGCGCGACGCGGACGCCGACTGCGACGACGTCAGCGCCATCCGGCTCACGGCGTCAAAGACGCTCTGGGCGGTGTGCGAGACGCAGGCCGCCTACAACACGACCTATCGGATGTGGATCGCGGAGGGCGACACCGCCGCCCATGCGGACTTTCTCGAGCCCGGCGCGACGCCAAGCGACGACAGTTCGACGCTGACCTGGCCGACCCTGTCGGAGGATGGGCTGACGATGGCGGCGTTCGACAAGGGACGCGGGCTCGGCGATTGCGGACAGTCCGCGTCCTGGGCGTTCGACGGCTCGGCCTTCCGGCTCGTATCCCTCGCCCGCGTGGATGATTGCCGCGGCGTATCCCCCGACGACTGGCCGACGCTCTATCGGGCGCGACCACAGCGCGCCGGCTGAGGCGGGCGCAGACGCCGTCGGGGAAAAGGCTTGCGCCTGAGGGGGCGGAGAGCCATCTCATGGCGCAGACGGACCTTCCGGAGACCTGACGCCGATGACCGAGACCCGAGGCCGCGTGTTCGACGAGATCGGCCGCCTGATGACCGACGCCGCCGGCGCCGCGTCCGGCCTGCGCCGTGAGGTCGAGACCGTCGTGCGCAGCCAGGCGTCGCGCATCCTGTCCGATCTCGACCTCGTCCGCCGCGACGAGTTCGAGGCGGTGCGCGCGATGGCGCAAAAGGCGCGCGAGGAGAACGAGAAGCTCGCCGAGCGCCTGGCCGCGCTCGAAGCCTCCGCCGGGTCGCACCGCGACGATTTTCGCGGGGAGCCGACGCCGGACGCCGTTCCAGAGCCGGCGCCCGAGGGCGGGCCGAAGGGCCTCGACGACGCAGTCGGGGATTAAATTCTGAAGCCGCGCTATCGCCAGTGTGCAGCGCGGCAAGCGGCGCCATATACTGTATATGGCGGCTCGAATCGTCGGGGTGTGCATCGACGACTTCAGGGCCGCGGTTGACGGACCGCCCTTGGTCCGTCCGTCACGCGTGACGTCGTTCCCACGCCCGTTTCGCCGGGCCTCACCCCGGGAGGAGCTCATGGCTCTCATCGACGTGGACGCCGATCGCCAGGGCCATCCTGTCGACATGATCGAACGCATCGCGACGTTGAACGACTGGTCTTTCGACCGGTCGGGCGACGACGAGATCACGATCTCCGTCGACGGATCATGGACCGACTACCACGTGTCTCTCACGTGGATGAGCGAGCTGGAGTCCCTGCACCTCGCCTGCGCCTTCGATCTCAAGGTTCCCGATCGCCGAAAGACGGAGATTCTGCAACTGCTGACTCTGGTGAACGAGCAGATGTGGCTCGGTCACTTCGACCTCTGGAGTGCGGAAGGGGTGGTGGCCTATCGCCATTCGCTGCTGCTCTCCGGAGGCGCGGAAGCGAGCGCCGCCCAGTGCGAGGCGATGCTCGAAGCCGCGATCGAAGCCTGCGAACGCCATTACCAGGCGTTCCAGTTCGTGCTCTGGGCCGGCAAGAGCGCAAAGGAGGCCATGGAGGTGGTGGCTTTCGAAACGGTGGGGGAGGCGTGACGACCTCGATTTCCCGATGACTTCGCATGAGGCCGGGCCGCTCGATCCGGGCGGCCCGGTTCTTCTCGTGGGCGCAGGAAAGATGGGCGGCGCCCTGCTCGACGGATGGTTGGCGCGCGGGCTCGACCCGAAGACCGCCTTCGTCATCGACCCGGCGCTGCCGGACGTCGCGGTCGAAAAGCTCGAGCGCCTCGGCTGCACTGTGGGGCCGCAGGCCGGCCAGCTTTCCAATCCCGTCGCCATCCTTGTCGCGGTGAAGCCGCAGATGGCCAAAGCCGCGCTACCCGCCGCCGCGGCGTTCGCGGGCCCCGGCACGGTCATTATCTCCATCATGGCCGGCACGACTCTTTCGACCCTTGGGCGCGGACTGGCCGAACGGCAGGCCATCGTCAGGGCGATGCCGAACACGCCGGCCGCGGTCGGCCGCGGCGTGACCGGCTGCGTCGCCGGCGCCCATGTGACCGCAGATCAGCGCGCATTGACGGACCGCCTGCTGACGGCTGTAGGCGACGTCGTATGGGTGGAGGAGGAGGCGCTGATCGACGCCGTGACCGGCGTCTCCGGCTCGGGGCCGGCTTACGTGTTCCTGATGGTCGAGGCGCTTGCGCGGGCGGGCGTCTCCGCCGGGCTGCCCGCCGACCTCGCCCAGACGCTCGCCCGCAAAACCGTCGAGGGCTCGGGCGTTCTGCTCTCGCAGTCCGCCGAGCCGCCGGAAGTCCTGCGCAAGAACGTGACCTCGCCGAACGGCACCACGGCTGCGGCGCTCGACGTTCTGATGGCCGATGACGGTCTTGCGCCGCTGATGGAGCGCGCGGTCGCCGCGGCGACCCGAAGGGCCAAAGAGCTCGCCGGCTGAGCGTTTTCCGCCTTGGTCTTGGACCTGACGCCTCCCGCGACCTATGTTCCTCGTCACGCGACCGCATCGAGGAGAACCGCCATGACGTCGTCGCCATCCGATCCGATCGACCCGAGGCCCGGTCAGGGCGCGTCGCCCCAGCCGAAGCCCATCGGCGATCCGCGCGAAAAGATCGTCGACGCGCTGTTCGCGCTGCTCGTGGAAAAATCCTGGGCCAATATCGGCCTCTATGACGTCGCGGCGCGCGCGGGCGTTTCGCTCGCGGAGCTTCGCGGTCTGTTTCCCTCGAAAGGCGCGATCCTCGCCGGCTTCGTCCGCAAGATCGACCTCGACGTGCTGGCGAACGACACGCGGGACATGGCCGACGAGCCGGCCCGGGAGCGGATCTTCGACGTCCTGATGCGCCGCTTCGAGGCGCTCGCGCCCTATCGCGACGCGCTGCGGACGGTGCGCGACGGCCTGCGCACCGACCCGCTCGGGGCGGCCGCGATGAACCAGCTTGCGGTGTCCTCAATGCAATGGATGCTGGCGGCGGCGGGCGTGCAGGAGGCCGGGCCGCTCGGAACCGCCCGGGCGCAGGCGCTCGTGCTGATCATCGCCCGCGTTTTCGCGACATTCCTCAATGATCCGGACGAAGGCCTCGCCCGGACCATGAAAGCCCTGGACGAAGAGCTCCGCAAAGCGGAGCGCTGGGCGCGGCGCGCCGAAGACGTCGGCCGGCTGACCGCGCCGTTCCGCGGTGTTCTCGACCGCGCGATGGGACGGCCGCGGGACAGGACCGCTCCCGAAGACGTCGCGCCCGCGGCATGAGCGGACCCGCCGCCGGGGAGATCGCGTTCGGCGATTTCACGAAGGTCGACATCCGGGTCGGCACGATCGTCGAGGCGGAGCCTTATCCCGAGGCGCGCAAGTCTGCGATCAAGCTCCGGATCGACTTCGGCGCGGAGATCGGGGTGAAGCGATCGTCCGCGCAGATCACCCGGCATTACGAGCCGGCGGCGCTTGTGGGCAAGCAGGTGGTCGCGGTCGTGAACTTCCCGCCGCGGCAGATCGGGCGGTTCATGTCCGAGGTTCTGACGCTTGGCGTTCCCGACGCCGACGGCGAAGTCGTGCTGCTCGCGCCGACGACCGGCGTCCCGAACGGCGGCCGGATGTTCTGAACGTCGTCATAAAGCGCGCCATCGTCCGCCGGTGACCGGAGGATCCACGTTTTAGTGTAGCCCCCGCCGTTCGAGATGGATGGTCCGGTCAAGCCGGACCACGACGAGCCATGGTCTGAACCGGCCTGCCGAATGATCGTCCTTACGCCGGCACCCTGACCACTGCTCTCAGCCCCCCGAGAGGACTCGATTCCAGCGTGACGTCGCCGCCATGGCTTCGCGCGATGTCGCGGGTGATCGCGAGACCGAGGCCGGACGAGCCGCCTCCATCCTGGTTGCGCGCCTCGTCGAGCCGCAGGAACGGCCGGAACGCCTCCTCGCGCTGATCGAGCGGAATGCCGGGTCCGTCGTCGTCGATCCGAACCTCCAGCAATCGCCCGTCATGGACCGCGACGATCGCGATGCGGCGGGCGTAGCGGGCGGCGTTGGCGACGAGGTTCTGCAGGCAGCGCCGGAAGGCGTCGGGGCGCACGATCGCGATGTTCTCGCCGTGGCTCTCGACCGTCGCGACCGCGCCCGAGGTTTCCGCCGCGCGCTTCAGGTCCTGGAGCATCAGCGAGATGTCGGTCGGGGAGGCGGGCTCGCCGGCGTCGCCGCGCATGAAGGCGAGGTAGGCCTCCAGCATACGCGACATCTCCTCGACGTCGCTGTTCATGTCCAGCACCTCCGGCGTCTCCTCGAGCAGCGCCAGCTGCAGGCGGAAACGCGTGAGGATCGTTCTCAGATCGTGGCTGACGCCGGCCAGCATCGTAGTGCGCTGCTCCATCGCGCGTTCGATGCGGTCGCGCATGTCGATGAAGGACATTGCGGCCAGCCGGATTTCGCGCGCCCCGCGCGGACGGAAGTCGGGCGTCGGCCGTCCCTTGCCGAAGCGCTCGGCGGCCTCCGAGAGCGCCAGGATCGGCCGGAGCTGCGCGCGCAGAAAATAGATCGCGAGGCCGATCAGCACGAGCGAGGCTGCGACCATCCAGATCAGGAAGATGTGGCTGTTGGAGGCGTAGGTCTGGTTGCGGCGCGCAAGCACCTTCATGACGGCGTCGCCGAGCTGGATGCGGATCTCGACGAAGTTCGATCGTCCGATCGTGTCGATCCAGAACGGAAGCTTGATGTCGTCGGCGATCTCGGACGACAGCCGCTCGTCGAGGATCGAGAAGAACGGCTTCGGCAGCGGCGGCGGCAGGTCCTGGGGGGCGAGGAACTCGACCTGCAGCGCGAGCCGTTCGCGGGCGATGCGCACGATGTTCGCGTCGGTCGCGGGGCTCGGCGAAGACTGGTGCAGGTCGACCAGCGCCGCGATGTCGCGGCTCACCGCCGAGGACAGGCGCTTGGTCACCAGTTCGTAGTGACGCTCCATGAAGACGAACGCGACGACGCCCTGCAGCAGCACCATCGGCGCGATGATGATGATCAGCGACTGGGTGTAGAGACCGCGCGGGGCCTGCCGTTTGATCCAGCCGATCAGGCCGGTCTTGCCGCTCATTCGTCGGTGAGGAGCCGGTAGCCGAGCCCGCGCACGGTCTGCAGCAGGATCGGGTTCGCCGGGTCCGTCTCGATCTTGCGCCGCAGCCGCGTCACCACGACGTCGACCGCGCGGTCTCCCGGCGCCGCGTCGTCGCCGGCGATCGCGGAGCGCGGCACGGTCTGACCCGGCCGTTCCGCGAGCGCGGCGAGAAGATCCCGCTCACGTTCGGTGAGACGCACGACCTCGTCGCCTCGCTTCAGCTCGCCGCGGCCGCGATGGAACGCGAACGGGCCGAACCGCACCTCCGGCGCCGAGGCGGCGCCCGCCGTCGGCCCCGCGCGGCGGAGGATGCCGCCGATGCGCAGCAGCAATTCGCGAGGGTTGAACGGCTTCGACAGATAGTCGTCGGCGCCGGTCTCGAGCCCCGCGATGCGGTCGTCGGTCTCGGTGCGGGCCGTCAGCATCAGGATCGGGACGGCCGAGCGCGCCCGAACGGCGCGGGCAAGGTCGAGGCCGTTTTCGCCCGGCATCATCACGTCGAGCACCAGCAGATCGAAGGTGAGCTGGTCGAGCTTGATGCGGGCCTCCGCGGCGGACGCGGCGGTCGTCACGCGATAACCGTTCGACGTCAGGAACTTGTGGAGCAGGGACCGGATGCGAGAGTCGTCGTCGACGACCAGCAAATGCAAGGCGTCGTCCAGAATTGCGCGAGGCTCGGCGACGGAGATCGCCATGCTAGCTCCGTTCGCCGGTCGTCGAGCCCGTGAGCGCGGTCACCTTCGGCCGCTCCTCCGCGTCGATCATCTCGAACAGGAAACGCCGCACGGCCTCTCCCGCCGCAGGGCTGCATTGCGAGAGCGCATGCGCCACGCGGCGCGTCTGCAGGCGGTGAAGCTCGTTCACCAGCCGATCGCCCCGGTCGGTCACGAAGAGCAGCCGCTGACGGCGGTCGGCCTCGCCCTCGCGCTGGACGACGAAGCCCTTGTCGACGAGCTCGCGGAGCACACGGCCGAGGCTCTGCTTGGTGATCTTCAGGATATCCAGCAGTTCGGTGACGCGCAGGCCGGGATGGCGGTCGACGAAATGCAGGACCCGGTGGTGGGCTCGGCCGAATCCATAGGCGATCAGCGCCTCGTCGGCGTCCCGCACAAAGTCCCGATAGGCGAAGAACAGCAGTTCGACGATGTCGAAGGCCGGCCGCGCCGGCGCCTCGGAAGCGGTTGAGACCGGCGGACGGTCGGTGCAGCTGTCGGCCGAAATTACGTCAGTCATGTTGACTTAATTCGATCCTGTCGCCAGAGTGCCGGCCGCTTCCAGGGAGCCCCGCCCGAAATTCGACGGCTCCGGTCTTCCGCGCCATATTGGCGATCCTTCGTGGCGTCGCGGCGACGATACCGGGTTGGAAGCGGCGACGCAAAAGCGCCTTGCCGGCCCGGTAGGGCGCGCTCATCTCCCTCGCGGGAGACGCAGAGCGGTTTTCTATGTCGGCTGACGGCCGACGCAAATGACGTCCTGAGGAGATCAAGCCATGGCCGACGGCCAACCCTTCGATAGTCGCGACGGCGAGATCTGGTTCGACGGCGCCTTCGTGCCGTGGTCGGACGCCAAGGTGCACGTGCTGACGCACGGCCTGCATTACGCGAGCGCCGTGTTCGAAGGCGAGCGCGCCTATGGCGGCGTGATCTTCAAGATGCACGAGCACAACCAGCGTCTGGTCAATTCGGGGAAGCTGCTCGGCTTCGACATCCCGTTCTCGGTCGACGAGATCGACCGGGCCTGCGAGGCGACGCTGGCGCGGCAGGGCTTCGAGGACGCCTATATCAGGCCGATCGCCTGGCGCGGCAGTGAGATGATGGGCGTCGCGGCGCAGAGCAACACCATCCATCTCGCGATCGCGGTGTGGCAGTGGCCGAGCTATTTCGACCCGGCCGAGCGGCTGAAGGGCATCCGCGTCGACCTGGCCGAGTGGCGCCGGCCTGACCCGCGGACCGCGCCGTCGAAGGCGAAGGCGACCGGGCTCTACATGATCTGCACGCTGTCGAAGCATGCGGCCGAGCGGAAGGGCTACGCCGACGCGCTGATGCTCGACTGGCGCGGCCAGGTCGCGGAATGCACCGGCGCCAACGTGTTCTTCGTGAAGGACGGCGCGATCCATACGCCGACCCCGGACTGCTTCCTCGACGGCATCACCCGCCGCACCGTGATCGGCCTCGCCAAGGCGCGCGGCATTGAGGTGATCGAGCGGGCGATCATGCCCGAGGAGCTCGATGGATTCGAGGAGTGCTTCATCTGCGGGACGGCGGCGGAAGTGACTCCGGTCTCTGAGATCGCCCAGCACCGCTTTGCGGTCGGCGACATCACCAAGACCCTGATGAACGACTACGCCGCGGCGGTCCGTCCGGCGCCGAAGGCGGCTGTCGCCGCCGCCTGAGAACAAAGCTCCGTCGCTCCGGGCCAAGGCTCGGGGCGACGGCGGCGGGCCGCTCGAATGGTCGAACTCAGGCGGTCTTGCTGCGCCGCGCCATGCGGCGGGCGAGCTTCGCCTCCAGGCTGTCCGGTCCGCGCCGCTCCTCCGACGCCGAGACGAGCGCCGCGAGGCGATCGGGGTCGGCTTCGATCGCGACCGCGATCAGCGAGCCGGCGTCGTGCGCCAGCAGCGCGGCGAGACGGGCGAGGATGGCGGCGCTCGGGATCAAAGTCGCGAACCACATGCCGGGCATCGCCGATATGCCGCCTTGCGGCAGGCCGCTCGCCTGCAAGGCGTGCAGCCCGACTTCGGTGGATTTCGCGATCGCATAGAAAATCACGAGCGCGGTCACGTAGTTGATCGCCTTGTCGACGCCGAGCAGCGTCGCGCCCTTGTTGAGCGTCCCCCAGGCGAAGCCGCCGGCGGCGAGCGCGCTGATCAATCCCCAGGACATCGCTGCGACCAGCGCGTAGAGCGCGGCGGTTCCGGGCTCTCCCGCCAACCGGAGCGCGGCGATTCGGACGGTTGTGGTCTCCGGCATCAGCCAGGAGACCTGCGGGACGTAGTGGCCGACCGGCCGCCAGAGGTCGTGGCCCGAGGCCAGAACCAGCAGTCCGACGATCACGACATAGGCCCCGACGATCAGGGCCGCGCCGGCGCGGAAGGAGAAACCTTGGACCATGGTCCGATCTTAGCGATGATCCCGGCCAAACGGGATTAACCCTTCATTAGGGTTAACGCGCGTTAACCGCCGGTTTATCGCGGGATGATTCAGCGAGACCAGCGCGTCGCCGCTTCGTCGTCGGTGGCCTTCGACGCCACCCATGCGGGTCCGTCTTCGGTCTCCTCGCGCTTCCAGAACGGCGCCGACGTCTTGAGGTAGTCCATCAGGAACTGCGCCGCCTCGAACGCGGCCGCCCGGTGGGGGGAGAGCGTGACGACCAGCACGATCGGCTCGCCCGGCAGGATGCGGCCGTAGCGGTGGATCAGCAGCAGGTCGGCGATCGGCCAGCGCGTCCGCGCCTCCTGCTCGATGCGCCCGAGCTCCTCCTCGACCATGCCGGGATAGTGCTCGAGGGTGAGGGAGATCAGCGGGGCCCCGGAATCGGCGCGGTCGCGGCAGAGGCCGGAGAAGGTGACGACGGCGCCGGCGTCGCTGCGGCCAGCGGTCAGGCGGGCGACCTCGGCGCCGAGGTCGAAGCTCTCGCGCTGGAGGCGGACCGCCATCGATCAGCCGCCGGTCATCGGCGGGAAGAACGCGATCTCGCGGGCGCCGGCGATCGGGGCGTCCGGCTTCGCGTGGCGCTTGTCGATGGCGGCTCGGATCGAGGGGCCGGCCTCGAAGGCGCGCTCGTATTGCGGCCCGCGGCTCCTCAGCCAGCCGATCAGCTCGGCGACGGTCGCGACGCCGGCCGGCGCCTCGGCCTCCTCTTCGGCGCGCCCGATGCGTTCGCGCACCCAGGCGAAGTACAGCAGCTTCATTCCGAGGGATCCTCGAGCACATGCCTCAGCCCCACCCGGAGATAGTCGTAGCCGGTGTAAAGCGTAAGGATCGCGGAGATCCAAAGCAGCGTCAGCCCGATCGTGACGTTGCCGGGCAGCACGGCCTCGCCGGCCGGTCCGACCAGCAGAAAGCCGAGCGAGATCATCTGCGCCGTGGTCTTGTACTTCGCGAGCTGGGTCGCCGGCACGCTGACGCGCAGCTCCGCGAGGAACTCGCGCAGGCCCGACACCAGCATCTCGCGGCACAGGATCACTACCGCGGCCCAGATCGACCAGCCGGAAATGGTGTTGTCGGAGGCGAGCATCAACAGGCAGGCGGCGACCAGGAGCTTGTCCGCGATCGAATCGAGCATGCGGCCGAGCGGCGACTGCTGCGCCCAGGCGCGGGCGAGGTAGCCGTCGAGAAAATCGGTGACGGCCGCGATCGCGAAGATGGCGAGCGCCGCCCAGCGGAACGGCGGGCCGCCGACGAACAGGCAGCCTGCGACCATCGGCACGGCGGCGATCCGGCCGTAGGTCAGCAGGTTCGGCAGGCTCAGAACGTGCAGCCGCGAGGGATTGGCGGCGGGCCGCGGCCGGGGCGCGGCCGTCGGTTGAATATGGCTTTCGGCGCTCATTTTTCTGCTGTGAAACTCAGGTGCGGCCCTGTCCGGGACACGACCACGGGGCGCCGCGGGCGTCAACACGCGGCCGGGGGAGGGAGCGGTCGGCGGAGCGGGATCTGTTCGCTTATGCTCATCCGCCGTCGCCCTTCTCATGGAAGAAATCGTAGATGGTCTGCGCCGTCGCCCGGTTCACGCCCGGGGCCTTCTGCAGGTCGGCGACGCCGGCGCGCGCGACCGCCTTTGCGGTGCCGAAATGGCGCAGCAAGGCCCGCTTGCGGGTGGGGCCGACGCCCGGCACCTCGTCGAGCGGGTTCGCGACGAACTCCTTGGAGCGCCGCGCCCGGTGCGTGCCGATCGCGAAGCGATGGGCCTCGTCGCGCAGCCGCTGGACGTAATAGAGCACGGGGTCGCGCGGCGGCATCCGGAACGGCGTCTTGCCCTCGAGGAAGAAGGTCTCCCGACCGGCCTCGCGGTCCATTCCCTTGGCGATGCCGACCAGCGGCACGCCGGTCACGCCGAGCTCCGCCAGCGTCTCGCGGGCGGCGGTGAGTTGTCCCTGTCCGCCGTCGATCAGCACGAGGTCCGGCCACGGCGGCGCGTCATCCGCCGCGCGGCCTTCGCCGTCCCGCGGCGATTCCTTCTGGAGGCGGGCGAAGCGGCGGCGCAGCACCTGCCGCATCATGCCTGTGTCGTCGCCGGGAGTGAGATCCTCCGGCCTGATGTTGAACTTCCGGTAGTGGTTCTTCTGGAAGCCCTCAGGCCCCGAAACGATCATGCCGCCGACCGCGGCCGTCCCCATAATGTGGCTGTTGTCGTAGACCTCGATCCGCTGCGGCGTTTTCGGAAGTCCGAACGCGGCGGCGACGCCCGCCAGGAGCTTCGCCTGCGTCGAGGTCTCCGCCAGCCTTCGGCCGAGCGCCTCGCGGGCGTTGTTTAGCGCGCGCTGGACGAGGTCCTTCTTCTCCCCGCGGACCGGTGCGGAGACCTCGACCCTGCCGCCCGACCGCAAGGTCAGCGCCTCGGCTAGCAGAGCGCGGTCCTCGATCTCCTCGCTCAGCAGCACGAGCCGCGGCGGCTCCTCGGAATCGTAGAACTGCGCGAGGAACGAGCCGAGCACTTCCCGCGGCTCGAGGCTTCCGTCCGCCTTCGGGAAGTAGGCCCGCGCGCCCCAGTTCTGGTAGGCGCGATAGAAGAAGGCTTCGACGCAGGTCTGGCCGCCTTCGCCATGGATCGCGAACACGTCGGCCTCTTCGACGGTGCGCGGGTTCACGCCCTGGTTCGACTGGATCGCGGCGAGCGCCGCCAGCCGGTCGCGCAGCACCGCGGCGCGCTCGAAGTCGAGCGACTCGGACGCGCGCGCCATCGCGTCGTTCAGCTGATGTTTCACAGTGTCGCTCTTGCCCGACAGGAAGTCGCGCGCCTCGCCGACGAGCTCGGCGTAGTCGTCGAGCGCGATCTCGCCGGTGCAGGGGCCCGAGCAGCGCTTGATCTGGAACAGCAGGCAGGGACGCGTGCGGCGCTCGTAATAGCTGTCGGCGCAGGAGCGCAGCAGGAAGGCGCGCTCCAGCGCGTCGATCGTGCGGCCGACGGCGCCCGCGCTCGCGAAGGGGCCGTAATAGTCGCCCTTGCGGACGCGGGCGCCGCGGTGCTTGGAGATCTGCGGGGCGGGGTGGTCGGTCGCGAGCAGGATGTAGGGGAACGACTTGTCGTCCCGCATCAGCACGTTGAAGCGCGGCCGCAGCCGCTTGATGAGGTTGGCCTCAAGCAGCAGCGCTTCGGTTTCCGTCTCGGTCGAGACGAACTCCATCGACGCCGTCTCGGCGATCATCCGGGCGATGCGGGTGTTGTGGCCGAGCCCGCGGGCGTAGGAGGTGACCCGCTTCTTCAGCGAGCGCGCCTTGCCGACGTAGAGCACGTCGCCGTTGGCGTCGAACATCCGGTAAACGCCGGGCCCGTTCGGCAGATGCTTCAGCGTCGCGCGAATCGCTTCGACGCCGCGGCGCAGGTTTTCGGGCGCGGCTTCGCCGTCCGCGTCCTGGGTCGGGAGCGGCTCATATTCGTCGATCTCTTCGACAGCGTCGGACGCTGTCGGAGGAATGTCGTCGTCTGTCGTCATTCGAATCGTCGAATCTGGCGCTTGGCCGCGCCGGGATCGAGCCCTCTATCGCCGGAAGCCGCCGATCGGGCCGGGCGCGCTGTCCCTATCTAGTCGTCGCGCGGCGCTTCCGCGAGCCGGAAGCTCCGCGCGACCGCCGGCGGTCGGATCTCGCGCGCGAGCGTTTGCGGCGCCCGACGCCGCGCCTCAATTCGGTCGGCTGGCCGCCACATTGGCGCGCGCATCGTCCCCTAGTGCATTGCAGCGCGAGGCGCGGAACCAAAGCTTCCGTCGCGCGTTGAATGTGGCAGTCGACCGTCGGGGGTCCTGACGCTTTCGCGGATTTCGCGAATTCGGGAGTCGGAAATGAACAGATCAGCATGGCTCTTGGGCGCGATGGTCGCGCTCCTGGCGGGAGGCGCGGCGTCCGCCGCCGATCTCCCAGCCTATGAGCCTGCGCCGGCAGCCTCCGTCCCGTCGTTCTCATGGACCGGCGCATATGCCGGCGTGCAGGCGGGATACGACTGGTTCGACGCCGACAACAAGGTCAACGGTTTTTCGCCGCAGTCGAAGCCGGACGGTTTCACCGTCGGCGGCTACGTCGGCTACAATCAGCAGCTGAACGGCTCGCCGCTGGTCCTCGGCATTGAAACCGACCTCAATTATTCGGGCGCCGATTCCAGCCGCCGATTCGGCGCGGGATCCGGCGTCAGAAACAAAATCGACTTCACCGGCGCGGTGCGCGGCCGAATCGGCTACGCCTTCGATCGCTTCCTGATCTATGGCGCCGGCGGACTCGCCTACGCCGATCACGACGTGAAGGGGCGCGGCGGCGGCTCGGACGACACCATTGCGGTCGGTTGGACAATCGGCGGCGGCGTCGAAGCCGCGCTTGGCGACAACGTCAGCGCGCGTGTCGAATATCGCTATTCCGATTTCGGGACCGACTCCTTCAGTGTCGCAGGCAGTCGTGTGAAGTCCGACGTCACCGACAATCGGGTACTTCTTGGCGTCGGATACAAGTTTTCGAGCGGTTGGTGAGTCTTCAAGCTCGGGGGAGAGTAATCATCTCTTAGGATTTTAAGGATCTGGCTATGCGAGCGCCGCCCGGCGGCCCGGGTGTGGCTGGTTGCGCTGGTCCATGAACTTCCCGTGAATCGCCGAGTGTTGCCAAAGCGTCACGTAACTTCGCATTCGCCGTCTGCGATCTATCGTCGGGCCATCGCCTGCGTTATATGAAATGTCACAAAGCAAGCTTTGAGGAGTTACTATGTTCCGCCAACTCGCCCTAGGCGCGGCTTCGGTCGCCGCCCTTGCGCTCTTCGCGCCCGTCGCCCAGGCGGCTGATCTTCCGGCTTACGAACCCGCTCCCGCCGTGATCGCTCCTGCGGCGTTCACCTGGACCGGACCCTATGTCGGCATCCAGGGCGGCCACAGCTGGGGTCGCGCGTCCAAGGCCCGTCCCGATGGCTGGCTGATCGGCGGCTACCTCGGCTACAACTACCAGGTCGAAGGCTCGCCTGTCGTCGTCGGCATCGAGACCGACATCAACTGGGCCGACATCGACGACAAGCGCGGCAGCCCGCGCGGCGGCACGACCAAGGTGTCGTCCGACTGGAACGGCGCGACCCGCGCTCGCCTCGGCTACGCTTTCGACCGCTTCCTGGTCTACGGCGCGGCCGGCGTCGCCTACTCGGATCGCGAGATCAAGCGTCCGGGCGGCAAGGACAGCAAGACCGCTGTGGGCTGGACCGTCGGCGGCGGCGTGGAATACGCCGCGACCGACAACATCGCGATCCGCGCCGAGTATCGCTACAACGATTACGGCAAGGACAAGTTCAGCCTCGGCAACTCTGTGAAGTCGAGCTACACCGATCAGCGCGCGATGGTCGGCGTCGCCTACAAGTTCGACTCGCCGTTCTGAGTCGACCCGCCCGCAAGGGCGTCTTAAAATCTTCGGAAACCCCGCGGCGAAAGTCGCGGGGTTTTCTTTATGTTCCGATAACCTTCACCACTCGCTAACGAATGGACGGCTAGGGTCATTCAACGCCCCGCGCCCTGTCACGGCCGGGCGGTTCTTCGCCAGTCGTCTTGTTGCGTTCCGGATACCCCCGTCCGGCTGAGTATCGAGGTTCAGTCATGTTGCGTATCGCTCTTCTCGCGGCCGTCTCGACCGCTGCGGCCGCCGTCGCGGCTCCCGCTTTCGCCGCCGATCTGCCGGCCTATGAGCCTGCTCCGGCGTACGCCGCTCCGGCGGCCTCCTCCTGGACCGGCGGCTATGTCGGCGCCCAGGCCGGCTATGGCTGGAACCACGCCAAGAACCGTTCCGGCGTCTCCAACACCAGCCCGAACGGCGCGGTCGTCGGCGGCTACGCCGGCTACGACTACCAGTTCGACGGTTCGCCCGTCGTGGTCGGCATCGACACCGATCTCAACTACAACACCGCCAGCGACCGCAACCACACCGGCAAGAACGAGCTGAACTGGTCCGGCGCGACGCGCGGCAAGCTCGGCTACGCCATGGACCGCGTGATGGTCTACGGCGCCGGCGGCGTGGCTTACGGCGACCACAAGCTGAAGGTCAGCGGCGCGGGCTCCGACAGCAAGACGGCTGTCGGCTACACCGTCGGCGGCGGCGTCGAGGCGCTGGTCGCCGACAACGTCACGGTGCGCGGCGAGTATCGCTACACCAACTACGGCACCGACAAGATGAAGCTCGACGGCGGCTCCGTGAAGTCCGACCTCACCGAGAACCGCGTCACCGCGGGCGTCGCCTACAAGTTCTCCGGCTTCTGATCGCCGGAAATTCCGCTGCTCTGAAGGCCCCGCGGCGCGAGTCGCGGGGCCTTTGTGCGTTTCGGGAGCCGTTAAGGATTTGTTGACCGCCCTGACTTTTAGCTGTCGCCGATACGGTTCGTTAACCTGACGGTCGCGCGGCCGGTCCAGGCTGCGGGAGCGAAGAGCGCGGCCGGCAGGCCCGCTCGCAAGGAGCCCCGATGGCGCTTTCGAGATTGCTGATCGCAGGTCTCGTCCTCGCACTTTCCAGCGAGGCGCATGCGTTCGAGCAGTCCGGGGCGACGTCCTCGGGTCCCGATCCGGTCGCCGGGCCCTGGGTCGCGCTGCGCTCGTTCGGATTCGGCGGCGAGGCGGTCGAGGGCGAGCCCAAATCCCTGTTCGACCGGATCGTGCTTGGCGTCGACGGCGACGTCGTGGGCGGCGGCCTCGACGCCCGTCTCGTGGGCGCAGGCGCCGACGTCACGCCGTTCTCGGGCATCGAGGCGCGTATCGGCTACGCCTTCGACCGCTTCGTGGCGTATGGAGCGGCCGGCGTCGCCTTCGCCTCGGACGGCTTCGCGCGAACGCGCGAGCGCGCCACGGCGGCCGGCTGGTCGGTCGGCGGCGGCGTCGAGACGGCGCTGTTCGCCGGCGTCGCCGTGAAGGCCGAATATCTCTATGTCGATCTCGACCGCCGCAGTCTCGACCAGTCGGGCGACATCAGCCTGACGCCCGCCGGCGGCCAGTTCCGCGCCGGACTGAACTATCGTTTCTAACGGGCCGCGCGCCCTGTCCGGCCGGGCCGCCCGCGTTATGTGCCCCTCGACCTTCACGGAAGGACGGGAGTGAAACCACATGGGCGTGTTCGACTTCATCAAGGATGTCGGCGAGAAGCTGTTCGGCGCCAGCGAGGCCAAGGCCGCGTCCGCCGACTCCATCAAAGAGCAGCTGGACAAACTCGGCATCGACACAAAGGGCGTCACGATCGACGTCTCCGGCGACACCGTTAAGCTGGGAGGCGCGGCCGCCTCCAACGAGCTGCGCGAGAAGATCATTCTGGCCGCCGGCAACACGCTCGGGACCGCGAAGGTCGAGGACGCGATCACGGTCGACCAGCCGGCCGCGGACTCGAAATTCTACACGGTGCAGAAGGGCGACAACCTCTCGAAGATCGCCGAGGCGCAGTACGGCAAGGGCCACGCCGGGCGCTACAAGGACATCTTCGAGGCCAACAAGCCGATGCTGAAGGATCCGGACAAGATCTACCCCGGCCAGATGCTGCGGATCCCGGCGTAACAAGTTCGATCCCTCCCCGCGCTTCCGCGCGGGGAGGGACTTTTGACGCTCAGTGCGCCCGGGTCTTCTCGAAGGCGGGCGTCGCCGCCGAGAAGGCGTCGAGCCAGGCGACGAGATTCGGGTGCTCCGTCCGCCAGCGTCCCTCGAACCTGAGGTCGAGATAGCCGAGCGCGCAGGCGGTCGCGATCGAGCCGGCGTCCGGAACGATCGGCGGCGGCGCGTCCTCGAGATGCTTCAGCGCGCGCGCGACCTTGGCGGCCTGGTTCGCGATCCAGCTCGGCGACCGTTCGGTCTCCGGGCGCGACCGGACCTCGTAGATCTGCAGCAGTGCGGCGTCCATCAGCCCGTCGGCCAGCGCCTGCGCCGTCAGCACCGTGAAACGCGCGGCCGGATCGAGCGGGAGCAGCTTGCCGCCGCCGGCGAGCCAATCGAGATATTCGACGATGACGCGGCTGTCGTAGAGCGTCGTGCCGTCGCCGAGCTCGAGCGCCGGGATCTTGCCGAGCGGGTTCAGCGCGCGGATGGGGTCGTCCTCGGCGGTCGTGTCGGTCGCTATCACATCGATGCGGTCCGTCAGTCCGAGCACGGCGGCCGCGATCTTGACCTTGCGGCCGAACGGGGAGGGCGGGGACGAGCGAAGCGTGAGCATGGGGACTTGTCCGTGGACGGGGAGGGGCTCGGGCCGGCCTTACGTGCCACGCGTCGGGCGGCGGAGGAAGCGGGTTCTGCGAAGCCTCCGCGGCCTCTCGAGCCGTCGCACGGGCCTCGAGCCGGACTTGAACGACAGAGGGCGGCGTCGAACCGATCGGCCCAACCAGGGCCGGGCGCGGAGCCGTGCAAGTCGAGGCTCTGGGTCCCGGTTCAAGGCCGGGACGTCATGGCGCCGCCCGGCTTCAGGCGCTCATGGCCGCGCGACCTCGACCCGCCCGCAAACGCAGGCAGGCGCCGAAAAAACAGCCAGCGGCAAGACGTCCCCGTCAGCTGACCGAGATGTCGACAGCCTTCGGGCCCTTGCCCTTGCGGTCCGGCTCGACCTCGAAGGTCACATGCTGGCCTTCCGAGAGGGTCGTAAGGCCGGACCGGGTCACGGCGGAGACATGCACGAAGATGTCGACGCCGCCATCGTCGGGCTTTATGAAGCCGTAGCCCTTTTCACTGTTGAAGAACTTGACTGTACCGGTCTGCGCCATGAACGCCCCCATTCACCATGCCCCGCTCCTGCGGGCCCGGTGACCCGGGCGTTCGCAAGAGGCTCTATGGTCTCGCGCGGGCGCATCTCTCGCCCGGCCCGCGACGTCGCCGCCAGAGCCAATATTTGGTAGCGGCTCGCCCGTAATAATGGCAAGGCGAAAAAATGGCGGTTTTAAAGCAATCGTCGCCGCATTCCTAAGCGGCGCCTATGCTTTCGACCACCGCCCGCGCGCCCGGCGCCTGCGCAAGCAGGGCTGCGATCTCCGGAAGTCCCGATCGAAGCTCGGTTTCGAGCGTCCACGGCGGGTTGGCGACGATCAGACCGGAGCCCGCGAGCACGCGCGGGTCGGCCGGCTCGCGGACCATCAAATCGACCCGCAGCAGCTTCGGGACGCCCCCGGCGAGGCGGTCGAGCACGAGGCCGGTCTCCGCCGGATCCTTGATCGGCCGCCACAGCATGAAGGTTCCTGTGGGCCAAACGCGGTGCGCCGCGACGAAGGCGTCGAGCATGCGGTCGAGTTCGCCTTGCTCCTCGAAAGGCGGGTCGACCAGCACCAGCCCGCGCCGCTCGCGCGGCGGCAACCAGGCGCCGAGCGCGGTCCAGCCGTCGATCTCGACGACCTTCACCCGCTTGTCGCGGCCCATGACCTCGGAAAGCGTCGCGCAGTCCTTCGGATGCTTTTCGCAGAGACGCAGCCGGTCGTCGGCGCGCGCGAGACGCCGGACGATCTCGGGGCTGCCGGGATAGAGCAGGGGAGCGCCGCCGTCCGCCACGCGGTCGAGCGTGGAGCGCCACGGCGCGAGGATCGCCTCGGCGGGCTCGCCCAGCGTGCGCCCCGCCAGCCGGCCGACGCCGTTCCGCCACTCGCCGGTGCGCGTCGCCTCGTCGCCGCCGAGGTCGTAGAGGCCGACGCCGGCATGGGTGTCGAGATAACCCCACGGCTTCGGCTTGGCGTTCAGATGCTTCACGATCATCGCCAGCACGACGTGCTTCAGCACGTCCGCGAAGTTCCCGGCGTGAAAGGCGTGGCGGTAGTTCATGGGGCGGGCCGCGCTCGAATAGGGATGCCGTCCGCCCCCTCACCCGGCGCTACGCGCCGACTTCTCCCCGCCGGGGAGAGGTCAAGAGCGGCGCCTCTTCCTGCACCTCTCCCCGGCGGGGAGAGGTCGACATGGCGATAGCCATGGCGTGTGAGGGGGCCTGGTCGGCTCTGGAAAATGTCAATGCGATTGAGCGGAGCTGTCACGCTCCGTCGTCTGGCGGCGGCAGCAGGACGACGAAGTCTTTGGAGCAGTCCTCGATCACCGTCCAGACTCCGGCGAAGCCCGGCTCGAGCACCATGGCGTCGCCGGGGCCGAGCGGGACGGGCGCGCCGCCGTCGGGGGTGACGACGCACCGGCCCGAGCGCAGGCGGCACCATTCCCACTCGTCATAAGCGACGCGCCATGCGCCCGTCGTCGCCTCCCAGACGCCCGCGACCAGCCGTCCGTCCGGCGCCTCGTAGGTGACGCCCGTGCGGAAGGTCGGCGCGCCCTCGACGACACGGTCCTCCGGCGGCGCGCTCTCCTCCCAGTCGGTCGGCTCGGCGCCGAGAAGATGGAGCCGCATCGCGGCGTCAATCGCGTCCGTCATGGCCGTCACTGCTGGTCTATCGAAGGGAGCGTCACGCGCGACGACCGGCAGGCGCGACGGTCGATTTCGGCGCAGGGGCGGAAGGCGAGGTCGGGCGTCATGCAGATGCGGACCTCGCTCACGAGGCCGCCGTCGCACTGGACCGCGATCATCGAGGGCTGAAGCCTCGGGTTCACGGCGATGAAGGCGCGCTCGACGTCGCCGGGCGAGGTGTCGAGGTCGCGGTCCGCGGTCTGGAACGCGGGCGGAATCGTCACCTTCGCATTGGCCGCGCGGGCGAGCGCGAAATAGGAAGCGGGGTCGAGCCCCGAGCAGGTCCCGTGCGTGCGCCACTCGTGGCGGACGAGGCCGGGGCTCGGCATGATCTCGAGCATCGAATCGACCTGCGCGCGCGTCGGGTTGCGGCCGGTTGTGCGGCAGTCGCTCGGGAAGCCGCGCGCATATTGCGGCCAGAGGCCGTGCATGACGAAAGCGCGGGCGCCGGTCGAGCACTGCGTCGGGTCGGCGCGTTCGCCGCGGCTGCGGCAATAGGTCGGCGACCAGGAGAGCGACAGCACGTAGAAGTCGAAATCGCCGGGCCGTCCGCCCGCTCGCGCGTCCACCGTTCCGACGGACAGCGCGGGCAGGGCGATGGCGAGCGCGAGGCGACGCCCCGCAGACGCAAGCCTCACGGGCGCGCCATCTTGCAGTCCGGAGCGTAGGCGTAGTTGCGGTCGAGGCCCGATACGCACCAGTCGACCCCGGTCGTCAGCGCGCCGCCGAGGCGCTCTGCGACGTGCCAGTACACCTCGCGGCGGACGCCGTCGGTGGTGACGGCCGTCGCCGAGCAGAACCGGCGCGGAATGAAGGAGCGGCCCCAGCTGCGATAGCCGAGCTCGACCGGCTGCACGAAGGTCGAGAGCTGCAGCCCGGAATGCCAGTATTCGCGCTCGCGCCGGCCGAAGGACGCGATGATCGAGTTGTGAATCCCGGCGTCGGCGCAGGACGGCAGGTTTCCGGTGTAGGGCGGGCGGCTGTAGGCCAGGTCGCGGAAGCTGTGGACGGTCGTCCTAGACGGATAGGTTCCGTAGACGATGTCGGCGGCCTGCGCGCTCCCGAGCCCTGCGAGGCCGATAAGCGCTGCGATGATCGGTCGGAATGTCATGGGCGGAGGTCTCATGGGCTGGTCCCCGTGCGACATTCGTTCGCCGCCGCTCCCAAATCAAGCGCCGGGGACCGTTGTCTTGGGATCGCCGCAAGCGAGGTGTTAGAGCGGGACGACTGGTTATGGTCGACATCGCGTCGGCGACGGCGGGTGAGGGGGCTTCCCGTCACGGAAATCGCTCTGAAGGAGCCCTCGGCGGAATGCAGAAATTCGAGACTGCGCGCGAGGCGGCGCTGGCGCTGCGGCCGGACCGGCCGCTCTACGGCTTCCGTCCCGCGGTGCTTGAGCAGGACGCCGGAGCCTTCCTGAAGGCCTTCCGCGGCGAGACCGCCTATGCGGTCAAGACCAATGGCGAACCGTTCGTGCTGGAGACGCTGACGCGCGCCGGCGTTTCGGCCTTCGACGTCGCGAGCCCGGCCGAATTCGCCGCCGCGCGAGCGGCCGATCCGAAGGCGCGGCTCTATTACATGCACCCGGTCAAGGCCCAGTCCGACGTCAGGCTCGCGCTCGAGACCTATGTAATCCGCGCGATCGCCCTCGACCATGAGGACGAGGTCGCGAAGATCCTGCGCGTGGTGCGGGCGCAGGATCTCGCGCCGGAGGACGTCACGCTGTTCGTGCGGCTCGCGACCAAGGGGCATGCGGCCTACGAGCTGTCGAAGAAATTCGGCGCCGCGCCGGCGCACGCCGTCGAACTCGTCCAGCGCATCGACCGGATCGGCTTCCGAGTCGGGCTCACCTTCCATGTCGGCAGCCAGGTCGAGGACCTCGAATCCTACGAGCGCGCGATCGCAACCGCGGCATGGGTGAAGGGCCGCTCCGGCGTCGAGATCGCGGCGCTCGACATCGGCGGCGGCTTTCCCGCGCAATATGGCCGCGACCCGAAGAAGCCGGGGCCGGCTGCGCCCGATGTGACGGCGCTGGTCGGCCGCATCCAGCGCGAGGTCGACGAATGGGGCCTCGGCGACCTGCCGCTGATCGCCGAGCCCGGACGGGTGATCGTTGCGCGCTGTCTGTCGGTCGTGGTGCGGGTGCTGCTGAAGAAGGGCCAGCGGCTCTACATCAACGACGGCATCTGGAGCTCGCTGTCGGATTCATGGACCGGCAAGCTGCTGCTGCCGGCGCGGCTGATCCCCGATCCGGCCCGCAGGCGCAAGCCGGGCGCGGCTGCGCCCAAGCTCACGCCCTACCGGGTGTGCGGCGCGACCTGCGATTCCGTCGACATCCTGTCGCGGCCGTTCTGGCTGCCGGACACCGTCGACACCGGCGACTGGATCGAGATCGGCCACATCGGCGCCTACAGCCTCGCGCTCAGGACCCGGTTCAACGGCTTCTACCCCGACGATTTCGTGGAGCTTTCATCGCCGTTCGAGGACGCCGACGGTCTGCAGGGCTTCGCGACCGTGGAGCCGCGCGCGGGGCTGGGGTGAAGGAGCGCGTCTTTAGCGGTCCCCGCGGAAGATGATGGGGAATTTCTCGGGCTGCCCGACGCCGTCGCACTCTTCCTTGGCGCGGTATTCGATCATGCGGAACGCCTCGCCGACCCATTCCCAGGCCCCATACGCGCCGCAGTCGCCCTGCGAGCGGCCCTTGTCGAAGGCGGTGAGCTGGCGCTTCTCGGGGTCGTAGGCGGCGTTGGTCAGCGTGTCGACGCCGGTCCAGCCGAGCGACTCGACGAAGGCGGCGAACAGCAGCGGGTCGAACCGGTTGGCGGCGCGCGAGGGGTCCTCGACGAACAGCGCGAAGTCGACGTTGTAGGCGCCGGACGCGCAGACGATGCCCCACAGCGTGCGCCCGCCGCCGAGATCGGCGGCGAAGGATTCCTCCGCCAGAAAGGAGGGATTGGACTCCGTCTGGTCCCAGACGGGGCAGTCGCGGGCGATCATGGTCTTGCGCAGCGATTCGGGCACGGCGTCGCGGGCGACGTCGCGCAGACGTCCTGCGAGCGCCGCAGGCGAGGCCCCGCCGATCAGGGCGGCGAGCGCGTCCGGACGATCCGCGCGGCCCTGACGCGCGTCGATTTCGGCGGCCGCCGGCGCGAAGCCGGGCAGCGCGATCTCCGCCACCAGCGGCTCGCCGCCCTCGCCGGTGATCGTCGCCTGCAGGATCTTGCCGCGGCGCAGGAACGGCAGCAGCCGCCTGGTCGCGCCGTCGGAGAGCTTGAGATCGACCGTGGCGGGCGCCGCGCCCGCGCCGGTCGCGAGGTCGGAGCCGGACGCCAGCCGGATCGGCGGCCCGCCGTCGACCGCAAGACCGAGCCGTGGCCGGGGCGGCGCGCCGACGCCGCCGACCAGCGTGAAGATCAGATGCGGAACCGCGTCCTTCGCCGGCCCACGCAGCACCGTCACCCGGACGGTCTGCCCGCCGGACGCTCCGCCTTCGGTCTCGATCGCGCAGTCGGCGCCGGCCTTGACGTCCGCGCATCGCGCCACCCAGCCTTCGAACCGCGCCTCGGTCGCTGAGGCCGGGCCCGCGAGGGCGAACAACAGGAGCAGCGCGGCGGCAGGGCGCATCGGTCATCCTTGGATGGAGCGTTCGGGCGGCGGACCCTAACCCGACGGGCCCCGCGACATGAATCTTCACGTCACGCAGACGTTACGTTCAAATCCGCATTAGCGGCTTGCGGCGCCCAAAACGCGGCGAGAGCGCCCTATCTTGTCACTGGGGAGCGGGGTTGAGCTCGCGATTTCGATCGCGCGGCCTGATTAAGGAGAAACTCATGAAGAAGACTTTCGCAATCGCGCTCGCGGCGGCCGTCGGGATCGTCGGCGTCAGCGAGACCATCCCGGCGGCGTCTGCGGCGGAGGTCTCTCCGGCCACGCTCGATCAGGTGCGCGGCGACGCGCTCGCGCGGCTCGCGGCCGGCGACATCCAGACGGTCGACCGTCGCGGCCGCGGCGGCAGGGGTCACTGGGGCGGCGGCGGCCGTCGCGGTTGGCACGGCGGCGGCGGCCGAGGCTGGCGCGGCGATCGCGGCTACCGCTACGGCCGACACGGCTATGGCGGCCGACGCTATTACTACGGCCGACGTCACCGTGGGCATGGCGGCGCCTATCTCGGCGCCGGTATCGCGGGACTCGCTCTCGGCGCCGCGATCGCCAGCCAACCGCGCCGATCGTACAGAGGCAGCTCCTGGTGCGCCCAGCGTTACCGCACCTATGACCCGCGCAGCGGCACCTATATCGGCTCCGGCGGCGTCCGCCGCTACTGCCCCTAAGACAAGCCGTCTCCTCCTGCCCGCGTGAACATCGGGCAGGCCCGTGCGAAGGACGGAACCGCGTCCTTCGCACGGCGTTTCGCTCATGAGAACGAAAACGGAACCGGAGACCGATGATGCGTGACGAAAGCACTCCTGCGAGCCGCACCGACGCCCGTCGCGCGGCGGACCCCGACGCGCCGAAGCCCGGAACGGCGGCGAAGGACGTCGATCCCAATCCGAAGACTGCGCCCAATCCCGAGGGCAATACCGAGAAGGATCCGTCCGACTGGGTGTCGGGCGACGAGCCGATGACCGGCGCGCAGGCGTCCTACCTCAAAACGCTGTCGGAGGAGACCGGTGCGGAGGCTTACAAGAGCGATCTCACCAAGGCGCAGGCCTCGATGCTGATCGACGAACTGAAATCCGCGCGCAACGAGAAGCGGTGAGCGCCAGCCGCTATCCGGCCGGCGCGCCGGGACCGTCGGGCTGCAAGTGGCCATGGGCGGCTTCCGGCGCACGCTGGAGCGAGCGCCGGGTTCCAGGCGAATGACGACCTCGTCGGTCCCGACCGTTCTTCTTCGCCGCCGTCACACCCTGTCGGGCGCCGGCACCACGTAAGGCGGGCGATCGACGCGGCGGGTGAGGGCGGCGGCCTCCTCGTCCCCGATGATCGCGCCGGTCTCCGGATTGGTCTTCAGCGTCCGGCCGAGCGTCAGCGGCGCATTCGCCTTGTGCTTGGTCAGGTGCGCGCGGACGCGGGCGAGCGTTTCGTGTCCGAAGGCGGGAGCCTCCATCGCGTCGAGCGCGGCGTCGACCTCGGCGTCGGTCGAGGGCTTGCCGACGCGGTAGGAAATGTTGCCGAGGTGACAGAGGCCGCTCGATACGTGGCCCTCGAACAGGTCGCCGGTCAGGCTTTGCGGCTCGTTCGCCTTCATCGCCCGCACGAAGTTGGCGTAGTGGTTCTCCTGCTTGCCGTCGAAGCGCGAGATGAACTGACCCGAGGCGTCGCAGAGCGACGCGCCGCCCTTGTGGTAGATGATGGTGTTGCCGGCGCCGTAGAAGATGATGCCGTTCGACACGGTCTTCCAGGCGGGGGTCGGCATGCCGAGAACCTCCTGGACGATCCAGGTGTCGCCGAAACGGTGCAGCGCGATCTGGGTGTTCGGCGTCTCCGCGCCGTCGTCGGGGCCGAAGCGGCCGCCGAAGCTCATCGTGGAGTCGCCGAAGCCTTTCAGGCCTATGCCGATGCGGGCGGCGTCGATGCGGTGGATGCCGTTGTTGCCAAGCGCGCCGTTGCCGTATTCCCAGAACCAGTGCCACGAATAATGGAAGCGCCCGCGCTTGGGCGGCGCGTTCGAGGCCGGGCCGCACCAGAGGTCGTAGTCGACGCTCGAGGGCGCCTTGACCGGGATGCTCGGTATCGGCGGGCGCGGCTTGTAGACGATGCAGTGGACGATCTTCACGTCGCCGAGCTTGCCGCTCTGGATGAATTCGCCGGCGGCGCGCAGCGAGGTGTTGGAGCGCAGCTGCGTGCCGCACTGCACGACGCGGCCATATTTGCGGGCGGCCGCGATGATGCTCTCGCCCTCGCTGAAGGTGTGGCTGATCGGCTTCTCGAGATAGACATGCTTGCCGGCCTGGAGCGCCCAGATGGTCGCCAGCGCGTGCCAATGGTGGGGCGTCGCGATCGAGACCGCCTCGACCGACGGATCGTCCAGCGCGACGCGAAAGTCCTGCACCACCTTGGGACGGTAGCCGGCGAGCTGCTCGACATAGGCCGCGCCCTCCTCGCCGACCGTCAGGTCGACGTCGCAGATGTAGGAGATCCGGCAATCGCCAAGCGTGAGGAAGTTCTCGATGTGCTTGCGGCCGTGGCCGCGGACGCCGAGCACGGCCACCGAATGCTGTTCGGCGAACGGCTTCGCGGCCGCGCGGATGACCGCGGGCGACGGCGCCTTTGCAGGCGTCGTCGGGGGCGGCGGGGCCTTCGCGACCTTCGGCGCGGACGAGGGAGACAGGAATGAGGTCGGCGCCGGAGTCCCCTGGATGAAGGGCGTTCCCGGCGCCGATCGTTGCGGCGCGGCTGCGGGCGCCGGCGCCGGAGCGCGCGGCTCGGCGCGCAGCGCTCCAGACGGAGGGGGCGCGATGCGAGCCGCCTGAGCCGACCCGAATGACCCGAGAGCGGCGAGCGCCTGCTCTATGCGGGAGAGCCTGCCCTCGATGAGGCTGAGCCTGGACTGGACGTCAGCGGGATCGGGAGGCGCCGCGGCGCCATTGGTTGCGCCAGCGAGCGTCGCCTCGTATGCGTCAGCCAAAGGTTCTTCCTCGTCCTGGCAAGATTCAGCCAGCCTAATGCGCCGTGGCCCCCACGCAAGCTCTGGTTGCTGCGCCCGCCGAATTTGCGAGGCGACATAGCCGGCATGCTCCGGTAGGCGTTCGCGGTCCGGCGCGCGCGGTCCAGGTTTCTCCGACATGGAACAGAACGAAGCGGCGCCCGTCCCGGCTCCTCGAAAGGCCGGCCTTTCTCTCGGCGGCAGGGCGCCTGCGCTGCACTGGGGCGCGCTGCTCGGTCTTTCCGCGATGTTCGTGCTCGGCCTCGAGGCGCTGCGCCTGCCGGCGGCGCTGCTGATCGGCCCGATGGTGGCGGGCGTCGCGGTGGCGATCAGCGGCGGCGACGCGCGCATGCCGCGCGGGGCGTTCTTCCTCGCGCAGGGATTGATCGGCTGCATGATCGGTCGCAGCGTCCCGCCGTCGATTCTGACGGAGATCGCGAAGAACTGGCCTTTGCTGCTCGCCGCCGTGATCTCGGTCGTGATCGCGAGCAACGCTCTCGGCTGGGCGCTGGCGCGCTGGGGCGGCCTGCCGGGCGCCACCGCCGTATGGGGGTCGTCTCCCGGAGCGGCCTCGGCCATGACGATCATGTCGGCGAGCTACGGCGCGGACATCAGGCTCGTCGCCTTCATGCAGTACACCCGCGTGGTGATGGTGGTGATCGCCGCTTCGCTGGTGACGCGGATCTGGACGGCGCCGGGCGGGCGGACGGCCGCCGAGGTCGTGTGGTTCCCCGCCGTCGACTGGCCGGCCTTCGCGGCGACCCTCGCCATCGCCTTCGTCGGCGCGGGGCTTGGGCGGCTTCTGCGCATTCCCGCAGGGTCTCTGCTCGTCCCCTTCGCGCTTTCGGTCGCGCTGCAGGGCGCGGGCGCCGTCGCGATCGAGCTGCCGGAATGGTTGCTCGCGACGGCCTATGCGGTGGTCGGCTGGAGCATAGGGCTGCGGTTCACCCGCCCGATCTTCCTGCACGCGGCCCGCAGCCTGCCGCGAATCGCGGCCTCGATCCTCGCGCTGATCGCGATCTGCGGCGGCTTCGCCGCCGCGCTGGTGTTCTTCGCCGGCGTCGACCCGCTGACCGCCTATCTTGCGACGAGCCCCGGCGGCGCGGATTCGGTCGCGATCATCGCGGCCTCGAGCCATGTCGACGCGCCGTTCGTGATGGCGCTGCAGACGGCGCGGCTGGTGGTCGTCATCATCACCGGCCCGCCGATCGCCCGCTTCATTTCCCGGCGGACGACGTCGACCCCGCAGGATTAAACTCGTCGTGGTTCGGCTTGACCGGCCTGCCCCTGCCGGGAGTGGAGCGCTACGCGAAACATGGGTCCTCCGGTCGAGCCGGACGACGACGGCGAGCTTTATGATGCGCGAAGGGCGGCTTGACCGCGGACGCCCCGCGGCCAAGATCGCGGCCTGATCGCCCGGAGACACCGATGACCCACCTCGCCGAAGGACCGACGGCCGCGATCGCGCGGCGGATCGAGCAGGGCAGGGGGCTCGAGGTCGCCGACCTCGTGATCAAGGGCGCCCGCGTGCTCGACGTCGTCACCGCGACGTTGTTCGAGAGCGACGTCGCGATCTGCGGCGACACGATCGTCGGGACCTTCCAGTCCTACGACGGCGTCGAGACGATCGACGGCCGCGGCCTGACCGTCGTGCCCGGGTTCGTCGACACCCATCTCCACATCGAGTCCTCGCTGCTCACCCCGCTCGAATTCGACCGATGCGTGCTGCCGCACGGCGTGACGACGGCGATCTGGGACCCGCACGAGATAGCGAACGTGCTCGGGACGGCCGCGATCGATTACGCGATCGCCGCGGCGGAGGCGGCGGTCATGGACATTCGCGTCAACCTGTCCTCCTGCGTGCCGGCGTCGCCGCTGGAGACCTCGGGCGCGCGGCTGGAGGTCGACGATCTCACGCCGTTCCGCGACCACCCGAAGGTGATCGGCCTCGCCGAGTTCATGAACTTTCCCGGCGTGCTGAACCGCGACCCCGGCTGCCTGGCCAAGCTCGCGGCGTTCCGGGACGGCCATATCGACGGCCATGCTCCGCTGGTGCTGGGCAAGGATCTGAACGGCTATCTCGCCGCCGGCATCCGCACCGACCACGAGGCGAACAATTACGACGAAGCTTTAGAAAAGCTGCGCAAGGGCATGAGCGTGCTCATCCGCGAGAGCTCCATCGCCAAGGACCTCCATGCGCTCTGGCCGCTGATCACGCCGCAGACCTCCGCCTTCATCGGCTTCTGCACCGACGACCGGAACCCGGTCGAGATCGCGGAGGAAGGCCATCTCGACCACATGATCCGCTGGACGATCGCGCAAGGAGCCGAGGCCGCCCACGTCTACCGCGTGGCGAGCTGGTCCGGCGCCAACGCCTTCGGGATGCGCGACCGCGGACTGGTGGCGCCCGGCAAGCGCGCCGACCTCGCGCTGCTGTCGGACTACGAAGGCTGCCGTGTCGAAAAGGTCATCGCCGCGGGCAGGCTGGTGACGCCGGACCTGTTCGGCGCCCGCCGCCAGCCGGCGCCGGTCGGCCTCGACAGCATGAAGGCCGATCCGGTCACGGCCGCCGACCTCGTCCTGAAGGGCCGCGGCGGACCGCGGCAGGTGATCGGCGTCGTGCCGGGCAAGATCGTGACGGAGAGCCTGACGCTCGACCTCGTCGAGCGCGGCGGAGTCGTGCCCGCCGACACGTCGAAGGACGCGCTGTCCGTCGCCGTCGTCGCGCGCCACGGCGTCAACCGCAACATCGGCCGCGGCTTCGTGAAGGGCTTCGGCCTGCGCGGAGGGGCGATCGCCTCCTCCGTCGGCCACGACAGCCACAACATCTGCGTGGTGGGCGCCGACGCCTCCGACATGGCGGTCGCGGTCAACCGTGTGATCGCGCTCGGCGGCGGCTTCGTGGTGACGGCCGACGGCGCGGTGACGGCGGAGCTCGCTCTGCCGCTCGCAGGCCTCATGAGCCTCGACCCGCACGAGACGGTGCGCCTGAAGCTGGTCGCGCTGCGGACGGCGGCGAAGGCCTTGGGCTGCGTGCTGCCGGAGCCTTTCCTGCAGGTCGCCTTCCTGCCGCTCTCGGTGATCCCGCATCTCAAGATCACCGATTTCGGCATGGTCGACGTCGACCGCTTCGAGGTGCTCGCGGTCTGAACCCCGCGAGCCCCGTAGATGCCGCGCGAGAGCTGGAGCCTGCCGCCCGATCTGCCTGAGCGCGGCGTCGTCGTGGTGTCCGACCGCTATCCGCCGGACGCCGCCGGGGGCGCCGAGCTCAGCCTGCATCTGCTGCTGCGCGAGCCGCTGCTGCGCGACGGGGCGCTGGTCGTCACCTTCGACCGCGCGCTGTGGACGCCCGAGCGCAGACGCCTCGACGGCGTCGAGATCGTCGCGCTGCCGGCGCCCGCCGCATGGCCGCTGCATCGCATGTCGCAGGCGCGCGTCGACCGGCTGAAGCGTCTGCCGTTCCGGCTGAAATGGGCGACGTTCTGGGCGCAGGCGGCCCTCGGCGCGCTGCGGGCCCCGGCGATGCATCTGCCGGCGCTCGCGCTCCGCATCGCCGGGGCGCCGCCGGGCGGCGTGCGGATGGATCACGCGACCACGCCCGAGTCTCCCGCGCCCGCGGCCGTCAGGGCTGTCGTCGAGCGGGCGCGGGCGCGTCTCGTCCACGCCGACAACGCCCGCGCGATCATGACGGCGGCCGAGGCGCTGAAGGGAAGCGGCGTGCCGCTCCTGGCCGTCGTGCGCGACCATCGCTTCACCAGCGCGCGCTTCGATCAGACCGACGCGCCTCCGCCGGCCGCGGGCTGGCGCGACCGGCTGGCCGCCGGGATCGCCGACAAGGCGCTCGCCTATCGCCAGCGGGCGCTCCGGGCGGCGGCGGTCGTGGTCGCGACCAGCCGGCATCTGGAGGAGACGCTGCAGGGAATCGTTCAGCCTGCGCGCCTGACGCGGGCCGGGCTCGTGCCCGTGGAGCCGGCGCCCGCCGCGGCGCCGCGCGACCCGAGATCGGGCTTCCGGATCCTCGTCGTCGGATCGCTCACCGCCAACAAGGGGCAGGTTCATCTGCTGGAGAACTGGTCCAGGCTTGCGGCGCTGATCCCCGGCGTCGAGATCGACGTCGCGGGCGACGGGCCGGACCGCGACCGGCTGGCCGCGATGATCGAGGCCGACGGCGCAGGCGCGCTGGCGCGTCTGCATGGCCGGCTGTCGCCGGAGGCGCTGGGCCGGCTCTACGCGACCTGCGACGTCGTCGCGCTGCCGACGCTGTGGCGCGAGCCGTTCGGCCGCGTGCCGCTGGAGGCGGGCGCAGCCGGCCGGCCGGTCGTGGCCTACGCCTCGGGAGGCCTCGCCGAGACCGTGGTCGACGGCGTCACCGGGCGGCTTGTCGCGACCGGAGACGTCGAGGCCTTCATAGCCGCGCTCGCCGCGCTCGCAGCCGACGAGGCGAAGCGACGCGCGATGGGCGAGGAGGGCCGCCGCCTGGCCTCGGCGCGGGCGGCGGACAGGCTGGCGGAGATGCTGGAGCGACTCTGGGCGAAGGCCGGCGAAGGTTCTTCGGACCGATCGGGACAGGCGTAGCGCGCGCGTCGGGGCCTTCGCCTCACCTCGGCATGCGCCCGATATTCCCAATCGCATCGCGCGAAGCCCCCGCGCCGGTGTAATGACATCGCATGTCCGCCCCCGCCGACCTCGTCGTGGTCTCCTCGCCGCTGCAGTGCATGAACGCCGTCGAGCATCGCGCGCGGACAGGAGGGCTCGCGGACGTCGTGCTGATCGGCGACCGGGCGGGCGGCGGCGCGGCGGCGCTCGACGTGCTCAAGCGGCGCCCGGGCCTGTGGCGGCGCATCCTCTCTCACCCGCGCCGGCCGCAGCCCTCCCGCCTGCTGCCGCTGTTCGCGCGCGACCTGCTGGACGCCGGCCACCGCGCCAGCCTCGAACGGCTCGCGAGCACGCTCGGGCCGCGGCGCACGCTGGTGTTCGGCGATTACCGCAACGTCTCGCAGCGCGTGATGGTCGAGCGCGTCCCGCATGACGAGCTCGTTCTGGTCGACGACGGCTCGGTCGCGCCCCAGGTCGCGGCCGCGCGCGCCGGACGACCGCAGGCGGCCGATGCGGCGCGGTTCCAGCCCGGCTGGTTCCGGACCGGGCTCGGCCGGTCGGCGCTCGGCGAGCGTCCCCCCGCCGCGCCGCCGGCGCTCACCTTCTTCACGATCTACGGAACGCTGATGGAGGGCGTTCTCGCCCCTTCCGACCGCGTCGTGGCTCACGCCTACGAGGCATGGCGGACGGGCGAGCGCGAGATCGCCCGCGGCGACGCCGTCTGGACGCTCGGCTCCAACCATGTCGAGGCCGGGATCTGCTCCGAGGAGGCCTACCGGTCGCTGGTGCTCGGCGGCGTCGCGGCGCTTCGAGGCGAGGGGCGAAGCGGGCCGTTCCTTTACCGGCCGCATCGCGGCGAGAACGCGGCCCGCGCCGCGCGGCTCGCAGCCGAGGCAGGCATGACGCTCGCGCCGGCCGGCCCGCCGGTCGAACTCGCCTTCCTCGACGCCGATCCGCGTCCGTCCGTCGCGATGGTGATCGCCTCCACCGCCGCGGATACGCTGAGCGTGATCGATCCCGGTCTCGAGATCGTGCGTCTTGCGCCGCCGGAGGGCTATCTTCGCCGCCAGCGCGACCACATCCTCGCCGTGATGGAAGGGCACGACGCGTTCAATCGGCGACTGCGCGTGATCCGTCCGCAAGCTTCGAGTCCGGCATGACGATGGAGACCCCTGAGCCAAAGCCCTCAGGCCGCTTCGCCGGCCGCCGGGTGCTTGCGCTCGGGACATTCGACAGCTTCGTGAAGACCGCCGCCGCCATCGGACGCCTGTTCGAGGCGGAGGGCGCGAGCATGCGGATCGCGGCTCTCGCCGCCGACGCCGGCCAGCTCTCGGCGCGGCAGTTGCGGGCGGGCGGCGTGCACGAAAGCGTTCCGGTGCTCGCCGCCGAGACGCTGGTCTCCGCGCGCCTGTTCCGGGACGCGCAGATCGTGATCGCCGTCGTGGACGGCGGCCGCGCGCGCGAACTGTTCCTCGCGATGGCGGCGGCCGACTTCAGCCGCGAGCCGTCGCGGCCGATCGTGGTGGTCGCCTCGCCCGGCGTCGTGCTGGCCGATCACCTCGCGGGCTTCATGAGCCGGGCGCCGGCCGACATCCTCTGCTTCAACACCCCGGCGGACCGCGCGCTCTACGAGGCGGCCGCCGCCGAGATCGGCGTCGACGCCACCAACGCCATCGTCACCGGACTTCTGGGCCTCGACCGGCGGCCGCGGCCGGAGCCGACCGGCCGCCCGTCGATCGTGTTCTTCGAGCAGCCGGTCATTCCTTCGCGGCGGATGCAGCGGACGCATCTGCTCTCCGGGCTTATCGACGTCGCGAAGCGCTTTCCGGACGCCGACGTGCTGGTGAAGCTGCGCCACGCCCGCGACGAGCGCGCCCATCACGCCGCGCGTTTCCATCTCGACGATCTGGCGCGCGAACTGTTCGCACGCGGCGGCCGGCCTGCGAACCTCAGCTTCACGCATGAGCCCGCGCATGAACTGATCGAGCGCGCGTCGGTGGTCGCGACCGTGAGCTCGACGGTCGCGATCGAGGCGATGGCGCGCGGCGTCCCCACCCGGATCGTCTCGGATTTCGGCGTCTCGGAAATCCTCGGCACCACCTATTTCGTCGGCTCCGGCTGCCTTGCGCCGATCGCGGCGCTCCGGCCGGATCTGGCCGCCCAGGTGAACCCCGGCTGGCTGGCAGGCTCCGGCGCCGCCGCCGCTCCCGAAGCGCTCCTGTCGCAATGCGCAAGCCTGCTCGACGGCCAGGACAGGCTGGAGGCGGCGCTTCCGCTCCGCGCTCTGATCCCGGCTTACGGTTCGGACGCCTGGCTGAACTTTGCGCTCGGCCGCGGGGGCGCCGTGGCGCTCCATGCTCCCCATCTCGCCGAAAAGCCGCGCCGGCTCGGCTTCATCGCGGCGGTCGCCAGCCGGTTGCGGCAGGCGCGCCGGTTTACGCCGCGCGGGTGACGCACGCCGGGCGGGTAGGAATCGGGCCGTCCGCGGGTTAGCTTGCGCTGCGGGCATAATGGCTCGGCGCGTGATCGCCGAGGGTTGCGGAGTTGGTGCGGATGGTCAGAGTAATCGCCGAAATCGGCTGTAACCATATGGGAAAGCTCGATATCGCAAAGCGGATGATCTCGGTCGCCGCGGACGAGTGCAAGGCGGACGTCGCGAAGTTCCAGAAGCGGAACAACCGTGAATTGCTAACGCCGAAGCAGTATGGCGAGCCCCATCCGAACCCCGCCAACGCCTATGGCGACAGCTACGGCGCCCATCGTGAGGCGCTCGAGTTCACCATCGAGCAGCACGCCGAGCTGAAGGCGTTCTGCGAGGAGCGCGGCGTCGTCTACGCGACCTCGGTGTGGGACCTGACCTCGGCGCGCGAAATCGCGGCGCTCGATCCGCATTTCATCAAGGTGCCGTCGGCCACCAACCTGAATTTCGAGCTGCAGGGCTGGCTCTGCGAGAACTATTCCGGCGAGATCCACGTCTCGACCGGCATGACGACGCGCGACGAGATCGAGAGCATCGTCAGCTTCTACGAGGAGCGCGACCGCGAGGACGACCTCGTGCTGTATTCCTGCACGTCCGGCTATCCCGTGGCTTTCGAGGACCTGTGCCTGAAGGAGGTGTCGCGCCTCAAGGAAGCCTATGGCGGCCGCGTCAAGCAGATCGGATTCTCTGGGCACCATCTCGGCATCGCGGCCGACATCGCGGCGCTCACTCTGGGCGCCGCATGGATCGAGCGTCACTTCACGCTCGACCGGACATGGAAAGGCACCGACCACGCCGCCTCGCTGGAGCCCGACGGCCTGCGCCGGCTGAGCCGCGACCTGCGCAACGTCGAGACCGCCCTGTCCTACAAGCGCAAGGACGTGCTCGACGTCGAGGACGAGCAGCGCAAGAAGCTGAAATGGCAGCCCGGCCTGCGCGCCGTGGGGTGAGGGGGCCGAGGGCCCTCCGCGGCGCCCAGACGATCTCCAGCGTTCCCCCGACGCGTCTTGCTCCCCGCGCGCGCCCATGCGACACGGCCGAAATCATGTGGCCCAGCGTGGGAGCGGTCGTCAGTTGAAACGGGTGGCGGTCATTCCCGCGCGCGGGGGCTCCAAGGGCTTGCCGCGCAAGAACCTTCGTCTGCTCGGCGGCGTCCCGCTGGTCGCGCGCACCGTCGCCGCGGCGCGGGCCGCTGCGACGATCGATGCGGTCTATGTCTCGACCGACGATCCGGAGATCGCGGCCGCGGCGCGGGCCGCGGGCGCCGGGACGATCGACCGGCCGGAGGAGATCGCCGGCGATGCGTCCTCTTCCGAGAGCGCGCTCGTCCACGCCCTCGGCATGATCGAGGCGGAGGGCGAGTCGGTCGGCGTGCTCGTCTTCCTGCAATGCACCTCGCCCTTCACGACGCCCGCCGAAATCGACGCCTGCGTCGCGGCGCTCGGGCGTGAAGGGGCCGCCTGCGCCTTCACCGTCGCGCCCGACCACGGTTTCCTCTGGGGCGTCGGCGCGGACGGCGCGGCCTTCGGCGTCAACCACGACCATACGGCTCCGCGCAGGCGGCGGCAGGACCTCGAGCCGCGCTATCGCGAGACCGGCGCGGTCTACGCGATGGACGCGCTCGCCTTCCGCGCCGCCGGCTCGCGGTTCTGCGGAAAGACGATCCTCGTGCCGGTCGACGGGCCAACGATCGAGATCGACAGCGCGGCCGACCTCGCGCTCGCCGAGGCGATGCTGGTGGTCCGCGCCGATGCGCGCCCGCCGATTCCCAGCGGCCTGAAGGCGCTGGTGATGGATTTCGACGGCGTGTTCACGGACGATCGCGTGCTCGTCGATCAGGACGGCCGCGAGGCCGTGTTCGCCAGCCGCTCGGACGGCATGGGCCTCGACCGCCTCGCCAGGTTGACGGACATCAAGCTGCTGATCCTGTCCAAGGAGCCGAACCCGGTCGTCTCGGCGCGCGGGCGAAAGCTCAAGATCGAGGTGCGGCAGGGGATCGACGACAAGCTGCCGGAGCTCGACCGCTGGCTGGCGGAGCACGGCTTCGGCCGCGGCGAGGCCGCCTATATCGGCAACGACGTCAACGATCTGGCCTGCATGCGCGCGGTCGGCTTTCCTGTCGCGCCGGCCGACGCCCGGCCCGAGGCGCTCGCCGCCGCGCGCTACGTGACGAAGGCGGATGGCGGCAAGGGCGCGCTGCGCGAACTGTGCGAGGCGCTGATACTCGCCGCAGGCTAGCCGCTAGGCCGGAAACTCGCCGACGACCCGCCGGCGCAGCCGTTTGTAGGCGCCGTAGAGCCCGAAGCGGCGGGCGGCGCGGGCGGCGCGGCCCTCGCGGGTGCGCCAGGCCTCGTCGATAGCGCGCTGCCGGTCGGAGCGCTCGATCGCCGAGCCGAGACGGCCGATCGCCGCGCGGGCGGCGGCGCAATCGCCGGCCGCCCAGGCGGCCTCCGTCTCGTTCCGCGAGGCGATGATGGTCCTGGCGAACGCCGATGACGGCGCCGCGCCATGGGCGGCCTCCTCGAACATGTAGAGGGCGTTCGGCAGCGGGACGGACGGGTCGAAGGCTTCGAGCCGGTCGATCAGCGCATCAGGGGAATGCTGGTCGCCATAGCCGACGCGGTCGAGCCACTGCGGGTCGGGCGCGCGGCGCGGCGCGGCGTCGAGCGAGGCGAGTTCGCCCAGCTTCACGCTGAGCCCGCTGCCGAACACGACATGGGCGCCGTGCGCGTTGCGGACGCCGAAATCCGCGACCAGCAGGCTCGGCACGCCATTGTCGAGCGCGTCGAACAGCGCGGTCGAGGAGATCGTGCCGAACAGGTCGGCGCGCGGCAGCAGATCGTCAAGCGGCTCATAGGAGACGAAGAGGTTCGCCGGCCGGTCGGGCAGCTTCGCGACCAGCTTCTCGACATGGCGGGTCTGGTCGTGGAAGGTCTGCTCCTCCGGGCGCACGCGCGCCTTGATCGCGACGTCCCATCCCGGGCTCGCGGCGGCGAGCCGCGCGAGCGCCGTGACCAGCTCGAACCGCCGTCTGGGATCGGCGGGCGCAGCGACCTGCTCGGCGAACACGAACAGCCTGCGGCCCGGCCCCGGCTGCGGCTTCATCGGCTGCGGCGCGGCGTCGGTCCGGCGCCTCAGGCCGGTGACGACCACCGGTTGTCCGGAAAATTCCGTGGTCGTGACGAAATGCGAGAACGCCTCGCGGTCGCGCGGCCCGTTGAGGCAGATCTGGTCGAAGCCGAGACGCCAGGCGACGCCTTCCTCGAACCGGTTGAGCACCAGCCCGTTGAAGCCGCAGAACAGCGCAGGCCGCGGGCGCCCGAGCACGCGGGCGGCCAGCTCCGCGGCATGGCGGAAGAGCGCGACCCGGCTGCCGGTCGCATAGACCCCGATGGCGTCGCAGCCGAGCGCGTCCTCCTGGACGGCGAGCGCGCCGAGCGAGCGCTCGATGATCTCGAACCGGCCGGAAAGCCGCTCGCGAACCGCGCCGCCCATCCGTCCGGCGTCGATCGCGAAACCGACGCGCCAGCCGCGTGCGGCGAAGGACAGCGCGAGCGGTAGCGCGCCGAAGACCTGACTGTCGAGGTCGCATGCGAACAGAACGCGGCGTTGTTTCATCGAGACGTCATCGATCCGTCGCGCGGGCGGCGTGAATTTTGCCTGTCGATAAAGGCAACGATCATAGGCGTGCAGGCGTTTAACGGCCGTATGCGCGTCCCCGCTTCCGCTCCAGATTCAGGCGTCACATCATGCCCCTCGTCCCGCCGGCCGCCCGAGCGATCCAGCGACGGTCCTCATGAAGGTCCGCGTGGGTTTCGAGATCGCCTACACGTTCCAACAGACCACCCCCTTGCTCGCGATGCTGAACATACATCCGAGCCGGGAGAAGGACCTGATCGTCTCGGACCGAATTACGGTTGAACCTCACGTTCCGATCTCCGTCTATCTCGACGGTTTCGGCAATATCTGCAGCCGCATGACCGCGCCGGCCGGCGATTTCACCCTGAGGACCAACGCGCTTGTCGCCGACAGCGGCGAGCCTGACCTTTACGCGCCGGACGCCGTCCAGATCGCCGTCGAGGACCTCCCCGACGACACGCTCGTCTACCTCCTCGGCAGCCGCTACTGCGAAACCGATCGGCTGAGCGAGACCGCATGGAGCCTGTTCGGCAATACGGCGCCGGGATGGAGCCGCGTTCAGGCGATCGTCGACTACGTTCATCACCGCATCAATTTCGGCTACCGCTTCGCGCGGCCGACGAAGTCCGCCTACGAGGCTTATGAGGAGCAGCAGGGCGTCTGCCGCGATTTCGCGCATCTTGCGGTCACGCTCTGCCGCTGCATGAACATTCCGGCGCGCTACGCCACCGGCTATCTCGGCGACATCGGCGTGCCGAAGGACCCGGCTCCGATGGATTTCAGCGCCTGGATGGAGGTCTATCTCGGCGGCCGCTGGTACACCTTCGACGCCCGCCACAACAAGCCCCGCATCGCCCGCATCGTCATGGGCCGCGGCCGCGACGCCTCCGACGTCGCGCTGACCAACGTGTTCGGCCCGAGCTACCTCAAGACGTTCAACGTCTGGACCGACGAGGTGGTGGAGTGACGGCGGCCCCGCCCGAAGGCGCCGGCCGCCGCGACGTCTCGCGCGCAGCCAGCCGCTGAGGGCCGGGGCGTCGGACGCTAGCGCCTCGACAGAGCGACCAGAACGAGCCCGAAGATCGCCAGCGCGGCGCCGTAATAGGCCCATTCGCTCTGGTTGATCATGAAGCTTTCGCTCGGCCAGGCGATATAGCCGGCGCCCTGGCCGATCCAGAGGCCGCCGATCGCAAGGGACAGGACGCCGACGATCAGGAGAAGCGCTTTCATCATGTGATTCCTCTTGGTCGCCCGGATCGGCGACTGCTTCTGGGCGCTATAACGGCGCCCGTCATATGGCGCGCTTGATATGACGCCGCAGCGTCATTGCGGGCGCCGGTCTCGCGGACCGCGATCCGGCGCACGGGAACATGACCGCGGGCCGCGGAGTTCTCCCAGCAAGATCCTCGGACTGACGATTGCGCCTCGAGACAATTCTCGCGTGCTCGTGCAGCCGAACATCCAGCGAGGAGAACCGCATGACCCGGACGGTCGGCGACTATTTCTGGGACCGCCTCAAGGCCTGGGGCGTGACCCGCGTGTTCGGTTATCCGGGCGACGGCGTGAACGGTCTGCTGGGCGCTCTCAACCGCCGGGACGGCGACATCAAGTTCGTCCAGACGCGCCATGAGGAGATGGCGGCCTTCATGGCCTCGGCTCACGCCAAGTTCACGGGAGAGCTTGGCGTCTGCCTCGCGACCTCGGGGCCTGGGGCGTCCCACCTTCTCACCGGGCTCTATGACGCAGCCGCCGACCATATGCCGGTGCTCGCGATCGCCGGCCAGCAGGCGCGCACCGCGCTCGGGTCGCACTACCAGCAGGAGATCGATCTCAAGGCGATGTTCAAGGACGTCGCCGGCGCGTTCTGCGAGCAGGCGAACGTGCCGAGCCAGGTCCGCCACCTGATCGATCGGGCGGCCCGCATCGCGATCGGCGAGCGCGCGGTGACGGCTTTGATCTTCCCGAACGACCTGCAGGATCTTCCCTATGAAGAGCCGCCTCGCCTCCACGGTTCGGTGTTCTCGGGCGTCGGCTACGCAAAGCCGAAGGTCACGCCCTATGAGCGGGACCTGAAGCGCGCCGCCGCCGTGCTGAACGAGGGCTCGCGGGTCGCCATCCTGGTCGGGGCCGGCGCTCTCGGCGCCACCGACGAGGTGATCGAAATCGCGGAGCGCCTGGGCGCAGGCGTCGCCAAGGCGCTGCTCGGCAAGGCCGCGCTGCCGGACGACCTGCCTTTCGTCACCGGCTCGATCGGCCTGCTCGGGACGCCGGCGAGCTCCGAGATGATGGAGGCCTGCGACACGCTGCTCATGATCGGCACGGGCTTTCCCTATTCGGAGTTCCTGCCTGAGCCGGGCCAGGCGCGCGCGGTCCAGATCGACCTCAAGCCGGGCATGCTGTCGCTGCGCTATCCGGTCGAAGTCCCGCTCGTCGGCGACGCCGCGGAGACGCTCGCGGCGCTCCTGCCGCTGATCGAGCCGAAGGACCGCGGCTCGTGGCGGCGGAAGGTCGAGAAGAGCGTCGAGAAATCCTGGAGGACGATGGAGAAGCGGGCGATGGTCTCCGCCGAGCCCGTCAATCCGCAGCGCGTGTTCTGGGAGCTCAGCCCGCGGCTGCCCGAGCGCGCGATCCTGACCTCCGACAGCGGCTCCTGCGCGAACTGGTACGCGCGCGACCTCAAGATCCGCCGCGGCATGAAAGCCTCGCTGTCGGGCGGCCTCGCGTCCATGGGCGCCGCCGTGCCTTACGCGATCGCCGCGAAATTCGCGTATCCGGACCGTCCCGTCATCGCGCTGGTCGGCGACGGCGCCATGCAGATGAACAACATGGCCGAGCTCATCACGATCCAGAAATACTGGCGCGAATGGGCGACCCCGAACCTCGTGGTGATGGTGCTGAACAACGAGGACCTGAACCAGGTCACCTGGGAGCAGCGTGCGATGGAGGGCGATCCGAAATTCGAGACCTCCCAGGCGCTTCCCAACGTGCCCTATCACCGTTTCGCCGAACTGATCGGCCTGAAGGGTTTGTATGTCGACGATCCGGACAGGCTGGGCGAGGCGTGGGACGACGCGCTGTCGGCCGACCGCCCGGTGGTGCTCGAGGTCAAGACCGACCCCAACGTCCCGCCGATGCCGCCACACCTTACGCTCAGCCAGATCCGCGCCTTCATGACCTCGTGGCCGCGCGATCCGGAGCGCGGCGGCGTCTTGCGCAACACCGCGAAGGCGGCGCTCAGCGTGCTGACGCCGGGATAGGCGGCGAAAGAGGAGGGCGCAGCCATGGCTTCACCGAAGCAGAGCCACGCGAAAAGCGGGGAGAAATGGTCCCAGGAGGTGACGGAGACCAGCGACGCTCTCGATCTCGAAGAGGGCGTTTTCACCAAGGACGACCCGGCCGAGATCGCCGGATCGCTGAAGCGTTCGGCGGAGAAGAGCGACCGCCGGAAATCCGATCCTTACCGCTCGGCGATCTCGATGCTGACGTTCCACATCAACCGCTCGGGCAAGAATCTCGACGCAGGGCGGCGCAAGACGCTCGAAGCCGCCAAGGATGAACTGCGCAAGCTGTTCGGAAGGGAGGAATAAGCGCGGCGCTTTAGCAGGGCCATCGGCCCTCGGTTGATCGGGCGGCCTCCGGTCACCAGATCATTCGCCGAAGAACATCTTCTGTTTGTATCGGCGGCTCGAGGAGGCCGACATGGCGAATCCTGCAATCACCACAGGCCTTGTCGCCATAGGCATGGGACTCCTGTTCGGAGCGCTTCGCGCGACGCTTCGACAGGTCGGTCAGCCTCACCAGGCGGCGCAATCCGAGAGGCGCCTTCTGACGGATCTCGCCAGGGACAGCGTCCTGTGCGGCGGCATCGTCCTCGCCGTCATCGCGGCCGGCGAGTCGCTCGCGGCGTTCGTCCTGGCGCATTGAGGACGGCGGCCGGCCGGCTTAGGCCTCAGCGGTCTTGGTCGGGCGGCCTTTCGGCTTCGGCTTCATGGCGGCCTTCGCGTCGGCTTTCTCCTTCTCCAACCGCGCGAGCCGCAGCCTTGCGGTCTTGGCGTCTCGGGCGGCGGTCTCACGATCGATGATCTCGCGCGCAGAGCGCGTCGTCTCATCGGCTTTCGAAGCCGCGAACAGTTTGCCGGTACGGCCAATGGCTTGATCGGACATCGGCTCTCCTTTGCATGACGCGGAGCCGGATCGGCCCCACGGGCAAACACCTTAGCATTACATTGCCCAGTCCGCCTTCCCCGCGCCGGTCGCCGCCCTCGAAGAAGGCCGCATCCCCTCCGGAAGCCGGGCGCGGACGCGCTTCAGGCCAAGCCGCTCCAAGAGCGCCGGCGCTTCCGGTCGCTCACTTGCCGCCGGTGACGTCGAGGACCGTGTTGGTGATGAAGGAGGCCTCGGCGCTCGCCAGCCAGAGGATCGCCTGCGCGACCTCCTCAGGTTGGCCGCCTCTTCCCATGGGGATCGCGTCCTTGACGCGATCCACCCGTCCCGGCTCTCCGCCGCTGGCGTGCATCTCAGTGTAGATGTGCCCAGGGCGAATGCAGGCGACGCGTATCCCCTCCCGCGCGACCTCCTTGGCGAAGCCGGTGGAGAATGTCTCAAGCGCGCCCTTCGAGGCGGCGTAGTCGACATATTCGTTCGGACTGCCGAGCCGGGCCGACGCCGATGAGATGTTGATCACGACGCCGCCCCGCCCGTTGTGACGATACGACATGCGCTTCGCCGCCTGCTGCGCGCAGAGGATCGGGCCGATCGCGTTGACCGCGAAGATCCGCTGCATCCGCTCGAATCCGAGATCCTCCAGCCGCGACTGCCGCCCGATTATCGCGGCGTTGTTCACCAGCACATCGATCCGGCCGAAGGTCGCGTCGATCGCGGCGAAGAGCTGGGCGACCTGCTCGGGATCCGCGCTGTCCGCGCGCACGGGCAGGGCCCGACGCCCTAAAGCCTCGACATCGGCCGCCACCTCAAGGGCGGCGGACTCGTTCGAGACGAAGCTGATCGCCACATCATAGCCTCGTGCGGCGGCGAGCCGCGCCGTCGCTGCGCCTACGCCGCGGCTTCCGCCTGTGATCAGGATCAGCGGCGCCTGAGAGATCGTTTCCATTTGGCGAACCTTCATGTGGCGCTCAGCGCGACAAGTGCGGCGCGAGCAGGACCGCGAACGGCAGCGTGAGCAGCGCCGTCGCCGCCGCCCCGGCCATCCCCCAGGCCCAGCCGCCGGCGTCGCCGACGACGCCATAGAGGACGGGGGCGAGCGCGCCGGAGCCGATGACGGCGGTGTAGAAGATCGCGAAGGCGTTCTCCACGCGGCCGGCCGGAGCAATCTCGGGGACGGTGCCGTAGAGGACCGTCGATGTGCCGTTCAGCGCGACGCCGACCGCCGGCAGGAGCGCGAGCGCCGGAACCAGGGGCAACGTCATGGATCCGAGGATCAGGACGACGGTGGCGCCTTCGGTCAGCAGAACGGTGCGCAGAACGCCGAGGCGCTCGCCCAGCCAGCCGCAGGCGAACTTGCCGGCCGCGCCGCCGACGAACACCGCGGCGAAAGCGCCGCCAATGGTGGGAAGCGTCGCGCCTTTCGACTGAAGCATGAACGGCAGGAACGTCAGGAAGCCCATGCGGGCGGCCGTATCCAAGCCGCCGATGGCGCAAAGCAGCGGGAAGCCGCCCCGGCGTCCGACGTCGCTTCTGCTGCGCTCCGGAGCCGCCGTCTCCGCTCTGCGAATCGCCGGCATGAACGCCACCGCCGCGGCGGCCACCAGTCCGAGTGCAGCCAACACCAAAAGCGCGCTTCGCCAGGACGTCAGCGTCAGAAGCACGGAGGTCAGAGCCGGCAGCGCCGCCTTTCCGAGGTCGCCGCTGAAATTGTATGTCCCGATCGGGCCTCGCGCGGCCTTGCCGAAAGCCCGCGACACCGCCGCCGACGCGATCGGATGCTGGGTGCTCGATCCGGCGCCGGACACGGCGAGGCTTGCGCAGAGACCGATGAAGCCGCCCGAGAACCCGGCGAAAACATATCCGAGAACAGCGAGCGCCGTCCCCGCCGCGAGGATCGCGCGCCCGTCCATTCGCTCCGCCAGACGTCCCGACGGCACCTGCAGCGCAGCCATCGCGCCGGCGTAGACGCCGCGAAGGAGCGCGAGCAGGCTGTAGCTCAGGCCAAACTCCGCCTGCCAGATCGGCAGGAGCACGTAGATGAGGTCCGTGTATCCGTCATGCAGGGCGTGCACGAGGCTGGTGATGGCCAGCGTGCGGTTGGCGCCTGCTCGGCCGGACACATCAGCGGAAATCGAATGGGCCAACGACATGGGAGTCCAGTGCGAGAGGTTTCGTCACACATCGCCTGGGTGGATCGCTCTGACAAACGACTTATCCTGACATGATCTGTGAGGAAAACTGATGCGAACGGATCGCCGGCTCCCCCCGTTGAACGCCCTGCGAGTCTTCGAGGCCGCCGCCCGGAACCAGAGCTTCACCCGCGCGGCGGAGGAGCTTCATCTCACGCACGGCGCGATCAGCCGACAGGTCCGCGCACTGGAGGACTGGTTCGGTCGGGCGCTGTTCATACGCACCAACCGACGCGTCACGCTGACGGAGAGCGGCGCGGCCTATCTCGCAGAAATCGGAGCGGCCTTCGATCGGATCTCGGCGGCGACCGCGCGGCATCTAGAGCAGGGTCCGGGTCGGCTGCTGCGCGTGAACGCCCTGGCGACCTTCACGCTTCGCTGGCTTATCCCGCGTCTATCGGCGTTTCAGCTGGCGCATCCCAACGTCGAGGTTCGACTGACGACATCGAACGCGCCGCTCCACGATCTGCACGATCCCTATGATGTCGCCATCCGCGGCGGCCCGGAGCAGATCCATGGCCACGTCGCGCAGCTTTTCCTGCCGGAAACGCGCATCCCGGTTTGCAGTCCGCGGCTGCTGCAGCGTCTTGCGTTGACCGCGCCCGAGGATCTCGCGCGCCACACCCTGTTGCACGCAGCCACGCTGCCCGGCGTCTGGCCGCAATGGCTCGTCGCAGCAAGAGTGCCGAACCTGGCGCCCGCAGGTTCGGTGACGTTCGAGCATTTTTACCTGACGCTGCAGGCGGCTCTCGACGGGGTAGGGATCGCCATGGGGCCGACGGCGCTCGTTGCGGACGACGTGAAGGCCGGCCGTCTCGTCATGCCGTTCGAAGGGCCCGCGCTCGCGGCCCGAAGCTACTTCACTTACGTCCCCGACGCTCGCGCCGATGATCCCGCCGTCCAGGCGTTCTGCAGCTGGCTTCGCCGACCCGACAGGCGATCGGACTGACCGCTGGCCCGTCGCCTCAACGGTCATGCCGGCAGGCCATGCGCCCGACAGCCGTTTTTTCGTGCGCGTCCGGCGCGCGCCCGGTAAGACCTGACGATCAGATGTCGCAGAAAACCATGAAGCATCCTGGGCATAGATTCTCGGTCGCGCCGATGATGGACTGGACCGACCGGCAGTGCCGGCTGTTCCATCGGGCGCTGAGCGGGCGGGCGCAGCTCTACACCGAGATGGTGACGACCGGGGCCGTGCGCTTCGGGCCGCGCGAGCGGCTGCTGGGGTTCTACGACGAAGAACATCCCGTCGCGGTCCAGCTCGGCGGGTCGGAGCCGGGCGAACTCGCCGAAGCCGCGCGGATCGTCGAGGGCGTTGGCTATGACGAGATCAACCTCAATGTCGGATGCCCCTCCGACCGCGTGCAGGACGGCCGGTTCGGCGCCTGCCTGATGGCGGAGCCAGACCGGGTCGCCGATTGCGTGGCCGCGATGAAGGCCGCGGTCGCGATCCCCGTGACGGTGAAGTGCCGGATCGGGATCGACGACCAGGATCCGGAAGAGGCGCTCGACCGTCTGGCCGACGCTGTGGTCGCGGCCGGGGTCGACGCGCTGGTGGTGCACGCCCGCAAGGCCTGGCTCAAGGGCTTGAGCCCGAAGGAGAACCGCGAGGTTCCGCCGCTCGATTACAGCCGGGTCTTCCGTCTGAAGCGACGCTTTCCCGATCTGCCGGTCTCGATCAACGGCGGCGTTGCGACGCTGGACGAGGCGCTCGCGCTGCTCGAGCCGCGCGACGGGGCGGCGCTCGACGGCGTCATGCTTGGCCGCGCGGCCTACCAGAACCCGGAGCTGCTGCTCGGCGTCGACCGCGCCGTGTTCGGGGTCGCTCCCCCGCACGAGACGGCGCGCGAGGCGGCGGAAAGCCTGTTCCCCGCGATCGAGGCGCATCTCGCACGCGGCGGCCGCCTGTCGAACTTCACGCGCCACATGCTCGGCCTGTTCCCGGGACGGCCGGGCGCGCGCGCTTACCGCAGGCTGCTGAGCGAAGAGGCGCCGAAGGCTGGCGCGACGGTCGACGTGCTTCGCCGCGCGCTCGACCTCGTCGACGACCACGCGCTCGCGAACGAAGCGGCGTGACCGGGCTTCTCGGCTCGACGCCGGTCAGCGAGATCGTCGAACTGGCGCTCGGGCTGCTGGCGGCGGGCGTCGTCACCGGCGTGCTCGCCGGCCTGTTCGGCGTCGGCGGCGGCGCCGTCATCGTGCCGGTGCTGGCCGAGCTGTTCCACCACATCGGCGTCGCCGACGACGTCGAGATGCAGCTTGCCGTCGGCACGTCGCTCGCGATCATCATCCCGACCTCGATCCGCTCGTTCCGGTCCCATCAATTGCGGGGTTCGGTGGATGAGGTCGCGCTGAAAGCCTGGATCGTCCCGGTGATCATCGGAGCCGTCCTCGGCGGGGGCGTCGCCGGCTATGTCGGCTCCGACGCGCTGAAGGTCGTGTTCGCGGTCTTCGCGGCGGCGATGTCGGCGAACCTGATCTTCGGCCGCGACGGCAGGCGCATCGCCGACGAGCTTCCCGGGCGCGCCGTCACCGGTCTCTGGGGCTTCGTGATCGCCGTGCTGTCCGCGCTGATCGGCATCGGCGGCGGCACGCTCGGCACGCTGTTCCTGACGCTTTACGGGCGACCGATCCACAAGGCGATCGGCACCTCGGCCGGCCTCGGCGCGCTGATCTCGATCCCGGCGGCGCTGGCCTATGTCGTCGCCGGGTTGCCCCATCTCGACAAGCTGCCGCCGCTCTCGATCGGCTACGTCTCGCTGATCGGCGTCGCGCTGATGGCGCCGGTCTCGGTGCTGTGCGCGCCGATCGGCGTGCGGATCGCGCACGGGCTCTCCAAGCGCAAGCTGACCATCACGTTCGGGATATTTCTGGCGCTGGTCTCCGCGCGCTTCGTCCAGGACCTGCTGACGTGAAGGCCGTTCAGCCCGCGCCGTAGGAATAGGCGAGCGCGACGGCGCAGGCGATGGCGAGCCAGACCGCGATCGCCTTCAGCGCCGCCCCGCCGTTCCCGCGGTAGCGTCGGAACACGCCGGGCCCGATCCAGACGGCGAGGCACAGCATGGCGATCGCCGAGGCCCACCGGCCGTCCGGGAAGGTCCCGAACCCGCCGGCGAGATCCGCCACCACGAAGGTCGCGATCGCCGCCAGCACCACCGCGACGAGAATTTCAGAGATCCGCCTGTTGCTCACGGGCGCAAGCTTTCCGCAGCCGCGGCCCTGCGCGCCGGCAGCAACGCCATCACCCGGTCGCGTTCGTCCGGAGACAGCCGCGACCAGCCGCCGATTTCGGCGAGCGTCCGGAAACAGCCGTCGCACAGGCCGGTCTGCGCGTTCATCACGCAGACGGAGACGCAGGGCGACTGGATCGGTCGGCGGTCGAGCATGGCCGAGACTTGGCGCGGCGGACGGGTGGACGCAAGACGCGATTTCGTGGGGGGAGGGAAGGCGTCAGGCGAACGCGGCAAGCGCGGCGAGAGCCGCGATCTCCGCGAGTTCGGCCGCGGCGCCGCAGACGTCGCCGGTGTAGCCGCCGATCTGGCGGCGGGCGAGGGCGACGACGCCGAGCGCCGCAGCGCCGCCGAACGCCGCCGCCGCCACGCCGCCCGGCACGCCGCCGAAGGCGATGGTGGTCGCAAGCCCGAGCGCGCATCCGATCGCGACCGAACGCGCCTTCGGCCGGGCGGACGCGCCGGCGCCCTCGCCGCGTGCGGGCGCGGAGAGCCGCGTCGGCAGCAAGGCGAGCGGGCGGGACAGCGCGGCGGCCGCGATCAGTGCGAGGACCGCGCTCTCGGGACCAAGCGAGGCGACGAGGCTCGCGACGAGCGCGACGCGGGCCATGAGCGCGAGGCTGAGCGCGGTCGCGCCATAGGCTCCGACGCCGCTGTCGCGCATGATCGCGAGCTTGCGCTCGCGGGTCGCTCCGCCGCCGAAGCCGTCGACGACGTCGGCCAGCCCGTCCTGATGAAGCGCGCCGGAGACCAGCACGCCGGCCGCGACGGCGAAGACGGCGGCCGCCAGGGGCGCGAGGCCGAGCGCGAGGCAGGCGGTGAGAGCGACGCCGGAGAGCGCCCCGATCACCGCGCCCGCAAATGGAGCAAGCGCCGCGACGCCGTCGAAGATCCTGTCCGGCTGACGCGTTCCCCAGCCCGGCGGCACCGGCAGCCGCGTGAAGAACCGCAACGCGTCGCCCGCCGCGTCGAACGGGTTGCCGGCCGCGGCGAAGATCTTCGGGGGGCGCGCGTCGTATGCCATGGTCGGGGATGCTCCTTCGCCATCGTCATGCCCGACTTTCCGGTCGTCCACGACTGTTTCGTCGCGGTCCGTCGATCCGAAAAGCGGAGAGCGGCGGCGGACGCCGGCGGCGCGGCGTCTGGTCCCGCTTGGCGCAGGTCCGTGGTTCCGCTAAGCCGCAAGCCTTGGAAACACGTCACGGGGCTGTCATGACGCAGGTGACCGAAGCGGCCGCTCCACCGAGTCAGACGGGGCTGCCCTTCGACGACATCCGGGCGCTGGTCGCGCGGATCAAGGGACCGGACGCGGAGGCCGCGGCGGTCGTCTGCGCCCGCGAGGCGCAGCTGGTCAAGCCTGCGGGCTCGCTCGGCCGGCTGGAGGAAATCTCGGAATGGCTTGCGGCCTGGCAGGGCAAGGACCAGCCGACGGTCGACCGCCCGCTGGTCGCGATCTTCGCGGGCAGCCATGGGATCGCCGCACGCGGCGTCTCGGCGTTCCCGGCCTCCGTGACGAGCCAGATGCTGGACGCGTTCTCGGCGGGCCACGCCGCGATCAACCAGATCTGCTCGACCTTCGGGGTCGGACTGAAGGTCTTCGACCTCGCGACCGAGAAGCCGACGCCCGACTTCACGGTCGAGCCGGCGATGACCGAGCAAGAATGCGCGGCGACGATCGCCTACGGCATGGAGGCGATCGCGGGCGGCGTCGATCTGCTTGTCGTGGGTGAGATGGGCATCGGCAACACCACGGTGGCCTCGACGCTCGCCTGCGCTCTGTTCGGCGGAGAGGCGAGCGACTGGGTCGGTCGCGGCACCGGCGTCGACGACGAGGGATACGCCCGCAAGGTGGCGACCGTCGAAGCCGCGCTCGAGACCCACGCCGGCCATCTTGACGACCCCCTCGAGGCGCTCCGGCGCGTCGGCGGCCGCGAGTTCGCGGCGATGGCGGGCGCGATCCTTGCGGCGCGGCTTGAGCGCGTGCCGATCGTGATCGACGGCTTCGTCGCGACCGCCGCCGCCGCCGTCCTGCACGCCCTGGACGCCAGCGCGCTCGCGCATTGCCTGTCGGGCCACCAGTCCGCCGAGGCCGCGCACAAACGCCTGCTGAAACGGCTGGAGCTCAAGCCGCTCTTAAATCTCAACATGCGGCTCGGAGAAGGGTCGGGCGGCGCGCTCGCGGTCGCCATCATCAAGGCGGCCTGCGCCTGTCACACCGGCATGGCGACCTTCGCGGAAGCCGCAGTGGCCGGCAAGGGCGAGGGCTGAGCGGCCTCAGCCGCGCCTGAGCGCCGGATCGTTCTTCAGCGCCGAGCGCACGAAGGCGGTCACCGCCCAGACGCCAAGCCCGAGACCGACGGCCTCGAGCGCGTAAGCCACGTATTCGCCCAGTCCCAGGAAGCCCGCGATCGCCCAGCCGCCGGCGACGGAGGCCGCGATCGTCTGGGTCGCGATCAGCACCGTCGCGCCGACGAGCGTCACGATGCGGGCTGCGCCGCTCGACGGGGTCCGGGTGGTCGCGTCGGACATGATGGCTTCTCCGAGAAAGACCCGTCGCGCGTTCTGATGCGGCGCGATCCAAGCGCCCTTTTAGCACGCTCCGCGCGGCCGTCGAGACGGGCGGGTTGCTCCCGCGGGGCGCCGGCTATACGCCTTGCCTCCCTGCCTCGACCTCCAAAAGGGCCCTGATGAACGGGACAGCCGTTTCGAACCGCGGCGTCGTCGCCGCGCCCCACTCCGCGGCCGCCGAGACCGGCCGCTCGATCCTGCGCGAAGGCGGCAACGCCTACGAAGCGATGGTCGGGATGGCCGCGACCATTGCGGTCGTCTACCCCCATATGAACGGGATCGGCGGCGACGGCTTCTGGCTGGTGCGCGAACCGAACGGCAAGGTGCGCTACCTCGAAGCCTGCTGCCGCGCCGGATCGCGCGCGACCATCCCGCTCTACCGGGACCGCGGCTACGACGTGATTCCCGCCCGCGGCCCCCTGGCTGCGCTCGCCGTGCCCGGCGCGCTGAACGGCTGGCGGACGGCTTTGGAGCTTTCCGCCGAGGCCGGCGGCCGTCTGCCGCTCGACCTGTTGCTCGGCGACGCGATCCGCGCGGCGCGCGAAGGGTTTTCCGTCTCCGCCTGCCAGGCTCGAACGGTCCCGAAGCTGTGGGACGACATCCTCGCCGCGCCGGGCTTCGCCGAGACCTATCTGAACGACGGCAAGCTGTTCGCGGCCGGCGAGACGCTGAAGCAGGCGAAGCTGGCAGATACGCTGGAGCATCTCGCGCGGGTCGGCGTCGGCGATTTCTATACGGGCGACATCGCCCGCGAACTGGCGGCCGATCTCGACCGGATCGGCGCGCCGGTGTCGCGCGAGGATTTCGCCGCCCACCGCGCCCGGCTGCTGCAGCCGCTGAAGATGCCGATCCGGGGCGGGACGATCTACAATTCGCAACCGCCGACGCAGGGGCTGGCCTCGCTCATCATCCTCGGCGTGATGGAGCGCCTCGGCGTGACCGACGACCGCGACGCGCCCTACGTCCATGCGGTGGTGGAGGCGACCAAGCGAGCCTTCGGGGTCCGCGGCCGGATGTGCGTGGACTATGACACCCTGATGGCCGATCCGCAGAGCTACCTGACGCCGGAGCGTCTCGACCGCGAGGCGGGCGGCGTCGATCCACGCCGCGCCGCCGCGTTTCCGGCGCCGAAGGTCGACGAGGGCGACACCGTGTGGATGGGCGCCATCGACAAGGACGGCCGCGCGATCAGCTACATCCAGAGCGTTTACTGGGAGTACGGCTCCGGCTGCGTGCTGCCCTCGACCGGCGTGCTGATGCAGAACCGCGGCTCCGCCTTCTCGCTGCAGGACGGTGACGACAACCCGCTCGCGCCCGGCCGCCAGCCGTTCCACACGCTGAACCCGCCGCTCGCGGTGATGGATGACGGCCGCGTCATCGTCTACGGCACGATGGGCGGCGAGGGCCAGCCGCAGACCCAGGCGATGATCTTCTCGCGCCATGTCTGGCTCGGCATGCCGATCGACGAGGCGATCGCCGCCCCCCGCGTGAGGCTCGGGCGCTCCTGGGGCGAGGACGACGCCTCGCTGAAATATGAGCCGCGCTTCGATTCCGCGACGATCGACCGGCTGGCCTCGATGGGCCACGAGCTCTCCGCGCTCGACGAGCCGTTCAGCGACGAGGTCGGCCACGCCGGCATGATCGTGCGCGACGCCTCCGGCCGGATCGAAGGCGCGCACGATCCGAGGGCCGATGGCGGGGCGGCGGCCGCCTGATGGAGACGATCCTGACCAACGCCCGGCTCGTGCTCCCCGACCGCGTGGTCGACGGCACGCTGGTGCATGAGGACGGATTGATCCGCGAGATCGCCGAAGGACGCTCGGCGGCGGCGGGCGCGATCGACTGCGAAGGCGATCTCGTCGCTCCGGGGCTGGTCGAGGTTCATACCGACAACCTCGAGAAGCACTTCGTGCCGCGGCCCGGCGTGATCTGGCCGAACCCGCTCGCCGCCGCGCTGGTTCACGACATCCAGATGGCCGGCGCCGGGGTCACCACCGTCTGTGACGCCGTCTGCGCCGGCGGCTACGACGCCGACAACGACTACCGGCGCGCGATCTTCCACGACATGGTCGACGCGATCGAGACCGGCGTGGCGGAGAACGTGTTCCGCATCGACCACCGGCTGCATCTGCGCTGCGAACTGAGCGACCCGCAGTTCCCCGAGGACGTCGCGCCGCATGTCGGCCGGCCGCTGGTCGCTCTCGCCTCGCTGATGGACCACACGCCGGGACAGCGGCAGTGGAGGAACCTCGCCGACCTCCGGAGGTTCATGACCGGCGAGGGGCTGAACGTCGCGGACGCCGACGCCCTTCTGGAGAAGCGCATGCGGAATGGAGCGGAGGCGGTCGCCGAGAACTGGCCGCTCGCAGTGCGGCTGTTTCGCGAACAGGGCGTTCCGCTCGCAAGCCATGACGACACGACGGCCGCCGACGTCGCGCAATCGGTCGCTGCGGGCTGCGCGATCTCGGAGTTTCCGACCACGCTCGAAGCCGCGCGCGCGGCGCATGACGCCGGTCTCCCAACGGTCGGCGGCGCGCCGAACGTCGTGCGCGGCGGCTCGCACTCCGGCGGCGTCGCGATCGAGGAGCTCGCGCGCGCCGGAGTGCTCGACGCGTTGTCGTCCGACTATGTCCCGGCGAGCCTCCTGCAGGCGGTCGAGCGTCTCACCCGGACCGTAGGCATGGCGCTGCACGACGCCTTCGCGCTGGTCACGTCGCGGCCGGCCGCCATGCTCGGCTTCGCCGACCGGGGGAGGCTCGCCGTCGGCCTGCGCGCCGACCTCGTGCGCCTCAGGTTCCTGAAGGAGACGCCGGTGGTGCGGGGCCTCGTCTCAGCCGGCCGGAGCGTGCTGTGAACCGGGCCCGCTACGCGATCTATTACGCGCCGGCGCCCGGCACGCCGCTGTGGTCGTTCGGCTCGTCGGTGCTCGGCTACGACGCTGCGACCGGCGCGGCCAAGCCGCCGCTGGCGCCCCCCGGCGTCGGTCCGGAGGACTGGGCACGCATCACCGCCCAGCCGCGCCGCTACGGCTTCCACGCCACGCTGAAGGCGCCGTTCAGGCTGGCGGAGGGCGCGCGCGAGGATGATCTGGTCGAGGCGGGCCGGACGTTCGCGCGCAAGCGGCGCTCCTTCGCGCTGCCCGACCTCGGGATCGCCGCGCTCGACAGTTTCGTGGCGCTGACGCCGACGGCGCATTCCGAGCCGCTGCACGCGCTGGCGGCCGCCAGCGTCGAGGCGTTCGAGCCGTTCCGGGCGCCGCTCGCCGAGGCCGAGCTGGCCCACCGCCTCGAGGCCCGCCTCAACCCGCGCCAGCGGGAGGCGCTGGCGCGCTGGGGCTATCCTTACGTCTTCGAGGACTTCCGCTTCCACATGACCCTGACCGGCCCGCTGCAGGCCGAGACGATCCCGCTGGTGATGAGCGGCCTCGCCGGGCTCTACGCCGACCACGTCGGCGGCGTCCCGACGACGGTCGACGCCGTGACGCTCTATGTGGAGGAGGCGCCGGGCGAGGATTTCAGGATCGTCGACCGGTTCGTGTTCGCCGCGAGTTGAACGACGCGGGAGCTAAGGAGGGCGCCCCGATGATCGCCGTCATCTTCGAAGTCACGCCGGCCGAAGGCCGAGCCGCGGACTATTTCTCCATGGCGATGGCGCTGAAGGCCGACGTGGAGCGGATGGACGGCTTCATCTCGGTCGAGCGCTTCGAGAGCGTGACGACGCCGGGCAAGTTCCTCTCGCTGTCGGTATGGCGCGACGAGGCGGCGCTGACCCGTTGGCGCGCCCACGGCCGCCACCAGACGATGCAGAAGGCGGGCCGGTCCGAGGTGTTCGCCGATTATCGCCTCAGGGTCGCCTCGGTCATCCGCGACTATGGCATGACCGAGCGCGGCGAGGCGCCGGAGGACGCCGTCGCGCTGCACGGCTGACTTGTCAGGCCGCGAAGGGCGGCCCTTCGAAGACGTCGAGGGCGGCGAGACGGCGTTCGATCTCCGGGAGATCGCGACAGCATCTCGACGACAAACCGTGGCTCTATCGCCCGTCATGCCCTTGAGATCGGCCGAGCCGCATCCGCCACGATCCTAACACGAAGCGCCTGCGTATCCGATCCGGCGGGCGGGATGACTTCGCGGCGCCCGCTCTCTATCTAGAGCCTCTCCAGACAAAGGCGGCCGCAGCAGCCAATGAACGCGTCATTTCCTTCGAACGCCGTCCACCTTCCGGCCGACCACCCGCCCGTGAAGGTCGGAAGGATCGGCGTGCTGCTGGTCAATCTGGGCACGCCGGACGGCACCGACTACTGGTCGATGCGGCGTTACCTCAAGGAGTTCCTGTCGGACCGCCGGGTGATCGAGACCCCGCGCGTCATCTGGTGGCCGCTGCTCAACGGGATCATCCTGACCACGCGTCCCGGCCGCAAGGGCAGGGACTACGCGTCGATCTGGAATCGGGAGCGCGACGAGAGCCCGCTGAAGACCATCACGCGCAGCCAGTCCGAAAAACTGGCCGCCTCGGTCGCCTCCGCCGCGCCGCAGCTGATGGTCGACTGGGCCATGCGATACGGCAACCCTTCGATGGCGTCGCGGCTCGATGCGCTCCAGAAGGCCGGCTGCGACCGCATCCTGCTGGTCCCGCTCTACCCGCAATATGCGGCGGCGACCTCGGCCACGGTCTGCGACAAGGCGTTCGACGCGCTGAAAGCCATGCGCTGGCAGCCGGCGCTGCGGGTCGCGCCGGCCTGGGCGGACGATCCGGTCTATATCGAGGCCGCGACCACGTCGCTGAAACAGGAAATCGCCAAGCTCGCCTTCGAGCCCGACATCGTCCTCGCCTCCTTCCACGGCGTGCCGAAGTCCTATTTGCTGAAGGGCGACCCGTATCACTGCCAGTGCCACAAGACAGCGCGGCTGATGCGCGAGGCGCTCGGCTGGGACGAAAAGCGTTTCCGCATCACGTTCCAGTCGCGCTTCGGGCCGACCGAGTGGCTGCAGCCCTACACCGACAAGACGGTCGAGGCGCTGGCGAAGGAGGGGGTGAAGAACCTCGCGGTCTGCATGCCCGGATTCACCGCGGACTGCCTGGAGACGCTGGAGGAGATCGCGGTCGAGAACGCCGAGATCTTCCATCACAATGGCGGCGCCAACTTCGCGGCGATCCCCTGCCTCAACGATTCGGAGGAGGGCATGCGCGTGATCGAGCACGTCGTCCGCCGGGAGCTGATGGGCTGGATCTAGATCAACGAAGCAATTAACGGCTTTAGTGTCGCTAAAATCAGTGCATTCAGTGTAGGCACTGATAGTGAAAATACAATGATACGAGCCCAGCGTCTATAAGCTTCTTTTCTTCCTGGAAGTTTATGTTCGCCTGCAGACCAAAAGAACGGCGTATAGCTAAGTATATTAATGGTTGTAATAGCTACAATAATGAGGCCAATGAAATTTGCGAGGGAGCTCGATGTTTTTTCACCTGCGGCGTAAAAGGCCCCCGCAACAGTAGACCACTCAAAGATTTTTACGACGCCTTCGCATATGGCCCTAGTCTGCTCTCGCGCTTCGTGCGGCCCGAGGCCAGTGTGCCACTGTTGCTGAAGCTCCCGCTTCCACCCGCGCCAGTCCCAAAAATCGATCATTCGAGTAGGCCATTATTGATATGGGGATGCTTGATACACCATCCTCAAGCATCTCAATTATGTATAGTGATCTGCGGTTCAGCGGGAGGTTCAATTGTGACTCAGCTAGGCATGTCGGGCTTCGACATCGCGGCGCTCGTCGTCGCCGCGCTGGTGATCTTCGTGATCTTCGCGGGCGTGAAGACCGTGCCGCAAGGCTACAACTACACCGTCGAGCGCTTCCAGAAATACACCCGAACGCTGCATCCGGGACTGACGATCATCGTGCCGTTCATCGATCAGATCGGCCGTAAGATCAACGTCATGGAGCAGGTTCTCGACATTCCGAGCCAGGAGGTCATCAGCCGCGACAACGCGACCGTGCTGGTCGACGGCGTCGCGTTCTACCAGGTCGTCGACGCGGCCCAGGCCTCCTACGAGGTCACCAATCTCGAGCGCGCCATCATGGCGCTGACGATGACCAACATCCGCTCGGTGCTGGGCTCGATGGACCTAGACCACATCCTCTCCCAGCGCGACGAGATCAACACGCGGCTGCTGCACGTGGTCGACGCGGCGGCCGGGCCGTGGGGCGTCAAGGTCACCCGCATCGAGATCAAGGACATCACGCCGCCCGCCGACCTCGTCGCCTCGATGGGCCGGCAGATGAAGGCGGAGCGCGAGAAGCGCGCCTCGATCCTGGTCGCCGAGGGCGCCAAGCAGGCGCAGATCCTGGAGGCCGAAGGCCGCAAAGAGGCCGCGTTCCGCGACGCCGAGGCGCGCGAGCGGTCCGCGCAGGCGGAAGCGACCGCGACCAGCCTCGTCAGCGATGCGGTGTCGAAGGGCGACGTCGCGGCGCTCAACTATTTCATCGCGCAGAAATACGTCGACGCGCTCAAGGCCATGGCCGCGTCGCCAAACCAGAAGACCTTCGTGCTGCCTTACGAGGCTACGGCGCTGCTCGGCTCGCTCGGCGGCATCGCGGAGATCGCGCGCGACACCTTCTCGGGCGGCGCCGCGGCGACTCCGGCTGCGCGGACGGCCGGGCGCTCGCGGCCCGGCGTGCCCTCCGCGGGATCCGCCGTCCCGCCCGGCCCGGAATCGGTCTGAGCCGTGCTCGCCAACGTCGTCGTCGCGCTAGGAGCCTGGCGCTGGCTGGTCTTCGGCCTGCTGCTGCTGATCGTCGAGTTGGTCGCGCCGGGCACCGTGCTGCTGTGGCTCGGCGTCGCCGCGATCGCCGTGGGGATCATCGCCTTCCTGTTCGATCCCGGTTGGCAGATCGAGGTGGTGGCCTTCGCGATCCTCGGGCTTAGCGCCGCCGTGGTCTGGTGGCGGCTCGGCCGGCCGGACAACGCGGCGTCGAGCGACCGGCCGATGCTGAACCGGCGGGCGGAGCGCCATGTCGGCAAGGTCTTCACCCTCGACAGCGCGATCGTCGGCGGCGACGGGCGGCTGCGCATCGACGACACGACCTGGCGCGTGTCGGGACCTGACCTGCCGGCCGGCGCCCGCGTCAGGGTGATGGCGGCCGAGGGGATCACGCTTGTGGTCGCGGCGGAGGACTGAGCTCACCCGAGATCGAACGTCACGCCCTGCGCGAGCGGAAGGCTGCGGCCGAAATTGATCGTGTTGGTCGCGCGCCGCATATAGGCCTTCCAGGCGTCGGAGCCGGATTCGCGGCCGCCGCCGGTCTCCTTCTCGCCGCCGAACGCGCCGCCGATCTCGGCGCCGGACGGACCGATGTTGACGTTGGCGATCCCGCAGTCCGAGCCGGACAGGAAACGCTCCGCCTCGCGCAGGTCGTTGGTGAAGATCGACGACGACAGCCCCTGCGACACCACGTTGTGCAGCCGGATTGCCTCGTCGAGGCGCGAGTAGCGCATGACATAGAGAATCGGCGCGAAGGTCTCGTCGAGCGCCGGGCCGGTCTGCGCGGGCATCTCGACCAGCGCCGGACGGACGTAGAAGCCGGCGGGCGCCTGCTGCATCGCGATCCGCTCCCCGCCGAGCACCCTGCCGCCGTCCGTCTCGGCTCGCGCCAGCGCCGCCCGCATCGCCTCGAAGGCGTCGCCGTCGATCAGCGGCCCCACCAGCGTGGCCGGATCCGTCGGATCGCCGACCACGACGCTGGCGTAGGCCTGCCTGAGACGGGGAACCAGCGCCTCGTAGATCGACTCGTGCACGAACAGCCGCCGCAGCGTCGTGCAGCGCTGTCCGGCCGTCCCCATCGCGGCGAAGGCGACGGCGCGCAGCGTCAGGCCGAGGTCGGCCGTTGGAGCGACGATCGCCGCGTTGTTGCCGCCGAGCTCCAGAAGCGCGCGGGCGAAGCGGCGCGCGAGGCGCGGCCCGACCGCGCGGCCCATCGCGGTCGATCCGGTCGCGGAGACGAGCGCCGCCATGGGATGGTCGACCAACTCCTGGCCCGTCGCCGCTCCGCCGATCAGCACCGTCGAGAGGTTTTGCGGGGCAGGGCCGAACCTTGCCGCCGCACGTTCAAGCAGCGCCTGAACGGCTAGCGCGGCGAGCGGGGTCTTCTCCGACGGCTTCCAGACCACGGAGTCGCCGCAGACCAGCGCGAGCGCCGCGTTCCACGCCCAGACCGCGACGGGGAAGTTGAAGGCGGAGATCACGCCGACGACCCCGAGCGGACGCCAGACCTCCATCATCCGGTGCTCCGGCCGCTCGCTCGCGATGGTGAGCCCATAGAGCTGGCGCGACAGGCCGACCGCGAAGTCGCAGATGTCGATCATCTCCTGCACCTCGCCGAGGGCTTCGGAGAGGATCTTGCCGCACTCGATCGTCACGAGCCGGCCGAGATCCGCCTTCGCCGCCCGCAGCTCCTCGCCAAACAGGCGGACGAGCTCGCCGCGCCGCGGGGCGGGGACGTCGCGCCATTCGAGGAACGCCGCGTGCGCCGCCTCGATGGACGCCGCCGGCGAGCGGGTGAGCGAGAGGGTCGCGATCGGCCGGCCGTCGATCGGGGAGCGCGCCTCCAGCTCGCCGCCGCCCAGCGCCGCGGCCGGAACGCCAAGGCGCGCGAGCAGCGTCGAGGTTTCCGCGGCGAGAGACGTGCTGTCGGTCATGATCTCCTCCATATCAGGTGAAGCGGACGTCCGGGAGAAGGCACGGCTGAAGGACTGCATGTGACCGATGCGATGGCGCTTTCCGATCCGGCCGAAGGGCGCCCGCAGGCTGCGGCGCGCCGCAGCGCGCTGCGAGGAGCGATCACCGCCGCGACGCTGCGGCGGGAGCCGGACTGCGTGCCCCCGCTGATCGAGGCTGCGCGGCTGCCGCCGGAGCGGATCGCGTCCGCGCAAGGCGTCGCCCGCAAACTCGTCGAGGCGGTCCGCGCCAAGGGGAGGTCGGACGGCGTCGAGGGGCTGGTGCAGGAATATGCGCTGTCGAGCGAGGAGGGCGTGGCGCTGATGTGCCTCGCCGAAGCTCTTCTGCGCATCCCGGACGCCGCGACCCGCGACTCGCTGATCCGCGACAAGATCGGCCGCGGAGACTGGCGCTCCCATCTCGGCCGCAGTCCGTCGCTGTTCGTGAACGCAGCGACCTGGGGCCTTGTCGTGACCGGGCGCCTGACGGCGACCGCGAGCGAGACCTCGCTGTCCTCCGCGCTCGTCCGTCTCGTGCGGCGCGGCGGCGAGCCTTTGATCCGCGCGGGCGTCGATCTCGCCATGCGGATGATGGGCGAGCAGTTCGTCACCGGCCGCACGATCGAGGAGGCGCTGTCTCGCGCGAAGCGCAGGGAGCGCAAGGGCTTCCGCTATTCCTACGACATGCTCGGCGAGGCGGCGACGACGGCGGAGGACGCCGCGCGCTATCTCGCGGTCTACGAGCATGCGATCCGCGCCGTCGGCCGCGCGTCCGGCGGGCGCGGGTGGCGCGACGGGCCTGGCGTCTCTGTCAAGCTCTCGGCGCTGCATCCGCGCTATTCGCGGGCGAAGCGCAGCCGGGCGATGACGGAGCTGCTGCCGAGGCTGATCGCGCTGGCCCGGCTCGCGCGGAGCCTCGACGTCGGTCTCAACATCGACGCCGAGGAGGCCGACCGGCTCGAACTCTCGCTCGATCTGCTGGAAGCGCTCTGCTTCGACCCCGCGCTCGAAAGCTGGGACGGGCTCGGCTTCGTCGTGCAGGCCTATGGACGGCGCGCAAGCCTCGTCATCGACTGGCTCGCCGACCTCGCGCGGCGCTCCAAGCGGCGGCTGATGGTGCGGCTGGTGAAGGGCGCCTATTGGGACAGCGAGATCAAGCGCGCCCAGGTTCTGGGGCTCGCGGATTTCCCGGTGTTCACCCGCAAGGTCCACACCGACGTCAGCTATCTCGCCTGCGCCCGGAAGATGCTCGACGCGCGGGACGCCCTCTATCCGCAGTTCGCGACGCACAACGCGATGACGCTCGCGACGATCCGCGAGATGGCTGGGCCGGACTGTCCGCGCGAGGCTTACGAGTTTCAGTGCCTGCACGGCATGGGCGAGCCGCTCTACGACGAGGTGGTGGGCCCGGCGAAGCTGGATCGCCCGTGCCGCGTCTACGCGCCGGTCGGAAGCCACGAGACGCTGCTCGCCTATCTCGTCCGCCGGCTGCTGGAGAACGGGGCGAATTCGTCCTTCGTGAACCGGATCGGCGATACGGAGGTCTCGATCGACGCGCTGATCGCCGATCCCGTGGCGGAGGCGCAGGCGCTCGCGCCCGTCGGCCGTCCGCATGAGGCGATCGCAGCGCCCCGGGATCTCTATCGCCCGCGGATCAATTCGGCGGGCCTCGACCTGACGAATGACGACGTTCTCGCGGCGCTCCACGCCGCCGTCGCGGCGAGCTACGGGCGCGACCATCAGGCGGCTGGCCCGACCGACGCCGGAGGGGCGTGGTCGCCGGCGCTCAACCCTGCGCGACGCGACGACGTCGTAGGCCATGTCGCGGACGTTTCGCCGGAAGCGATCGACGCCGCGTTCCGACGCGCCGTCACGGCGGCGCCGTCCTGGGCGGCGTCGCCTCCGCCCGACCGCGCGGCCGCGCTCGAGCGCGCCGCCGATCTCATGGAGGCGCGGACGCTGGAGCTCGTCGCGCTGATCGTGCGCGAGGCGGGCCGGACGCTGCCCAACGCGCTTTCGGAAGTGAGGGAGGCGGTCGACTTCCTGCGCTATTACGCGTCCGAAGTCCGTCCGTGGGGGCCGCGCGCGCGGCCGCTCGGACCGGTGGTCTGCATCAGCCCCTGGAATTTCCCGCTCGCGATCTTCACCGGTCAGGTCGCCGCGGCGCTGGCGGCGGGAAACCCGGTCCTGGCGAAGCCCGCCGAGGAGACGCCGCTGACCGCAGCGGCCGCCGTCGCGATCCTGCACGAGGCTGGACTCCCCGACGAGGTCGTCCAGCTGCTGCCGGGCGCCGGCGAGGTCGGCGCCGCGCTGGTCGCGGACAGGCGCGCCTGCGGCGTGGTCTTCACCGGCTCGACGGAGGTCGCCCGGCTCATCCAGAGGGCGCTGTCGGAGAGGCTGGGACCGGACGGCCGGCCGGTTCCGCTGATCGCCGAGACCGGTGGGCAGAATGCGATGGTGGTGGATTCGTCGGCTCTCGCCGAACAGGTCGTGGTCGACGCGGTGGCGTCGGCCTTCGATTCCGCCGGTCAGCGCTGCTCCGCGTTGCGGGCGCTCTGCGTGCAGGAGGACGTCGCCGACCGCATGCTCGCCATGCTGCGCGGGGCGATGGCCGAGCTCGACGTTGGCGACCCCGCGAAGCTCGAGACGGATGTCGGGCCGGTGATTTCAGAGCAGGCGCGCCGCGCGATCGAGGACCATGTCGCCGCGATGCGCGGCAGGGGTTTTCCGGTGCATTCCGCGGCGCCGCCGGCCGGATGTTCGGGCGGCGCCTTCGTCGCGCCGACGCTGATCGAGATCGGCCGGCTGTCGGATCTCGAGGGCGAGGTCTTCGGCCCGGTGCTGCATGTGGTCCGCTATGCGCGTGAAGATTTCGGACGGTTGCTCGGGGAGATCGACGCCACGGGATACGGGCTGACCTTCGGCCTGCACACGCGCATCGACGAGACCATCGAGCGGGCGCTCGGCGCGGTCGCCGCCGGCAATGTCTACGTCAACCGCAACATCATCGGCGCAGCGGTCGGCTCGCAGCCGTTCGGGGGGCATGGCCTGTCAGGCACGGGCCCGAAGGCGGGCGGTCCGCTTTATCTCCGCCGGCTCGTCGCTCAGGCCCCGGCCGACCTTGAACTCCACGGCGCCGCCGCCCCCGCGGCGGAGGCGTGGGCCGCATGGCTGCTGACGAGCGGCCGCCATGCGCTCGCCGCGCGCTGCCGGGCCCTTGCGGCGCGTTCGCCGCTCGGCGCCGCGCTTGCGCTCCCCGGTCCGGTCGGCGAGCGGAACACCTACGAGCTTCGACCGTGCGGGGCGGTGCTCTGCCGCGCCCGGAGCGAGGAAGGGCTGATCGTCCAGATCGGCGCCGCGCTCGCGACGGGCAATGTCGCGCTGGCGGCCGGGCCTCCGGCGATCGAGGGCCATCTCGCCCGGCTGCCGGCGCCGCTGTCCGACTGGGTGATGATCGGCCGCCTGCGGCAGGACAGGCCGCTGTCGGCTGTCCTCGTGGAGGACGACGAACGCGAGATCCTCGCCGCGCTCCGCGAGACCGCGGCGCTCGCGGGCCAGATCGTGCCGGTGCATGTCACGCCGCGCGGGGACGACGATGGGGCGATCCCGCTGGAATGGCTCGTCGCGGAGCGCAGCGTCAGCGTGAACGTGGCGGCGGCGGGCGGCGACGCAGCGCTGATGACCCTGGATGGCTGAGCAACAAATGAGCCTGCCGAAAAAAGTGCCGCGACGCGCTTGCGCGACTCGTCCAGGGCGTCGATATTTTGCGGGTCGTCAACAACCGAAAGGAGGTGATCCAGTGTCTCATTGTCACGATCGACGTTCCGAGAACGCCGTAACCTGGATCCTGGCCTTCACTGGGGTTCGCGCCTGATTGAGGCGAGGGTTTCGGTCGTTTCAGGACCGTCATCTGCAATGGGAGGGGTCGTCCGCAAGGGCGGCCCCTCCGCTTTTCAGGCGTCCGCTCGTCCGGCCGGCGTCGTGAAATCGAAATCGACCGCGGGCAGCGTCTCGAATCCGGGGCGTGCGAAGAGATAGCCCTGCATCAGGGTGACGCCTGCGCCTTTCAGGACCGAGAATTCCGCTTGGGTTTCGACGCCTTCGGCGATCAGCGCGACGCCGAGCTCGCCCGCGAGCCTCACCATGGCGGTGACGATGGCTTGCCGCACCTGGTCCGTCGCGATCCCCTGGACAAGCTCCATGTCGAGCTTGATGACGTCCGGCTGGAATTCCGCGAGCAGGTTCAGGCCGGAATGACCGGCGCCGAAATCGTCGATCGCGGTGATGAAGCCCTGTCGCTTGTATTCCGTGAGAATGGCTTTGAGATGCGGGCGGTCCTCGATCCGCTCGCCCTCGGTGACCTCGAACATGATGCGCTCGATCGGGAAGTCGTGGCGGCGGGCGGCGGCGAGCGTGGTGCCGAGGCACAGCGCCGGCTGATAGACCGCGTTCGGCATGAAGTTGATGCTGACTTTGCTCTCGACGCCGAGCCGGGCGGCGTGCTCGACGGCGCGGCGCCGGCAGAGCTGGTCGAAGGCGAAGCGGTTCTCTTCCGTGACCTGCGAGATCACGGCGCCCGCGCCCGAGCCGTCCAATCCGCGCACCAGAGCTTCGTAGGCGAAGACCGAGCCGTCGGAGACGTCCACGATCGGCTGGAACGCCATCGTCAGGTCCATCGCGAACGGAGTCCGGCAGCCGGGGCACCCGGCTTCAGCCAATAGGTCTAGAGATTCATTGCCGGCGCTCATGCCATCTTTCCTCAACAGGCGCATCGGTCCGCGCGAGCTCCGGTGAGCATGCTAGCTTAACGCTTTACTGGTCGTTACCGGCGGATACGTGAAAAGACATGGATGTCGATGGATTATATTTCAGCTTACAAGACGTCTCTCGCTGATCCCGAAGGTTTCTGGCTGAACGCGGCGCAGGCGATCGATTGGTTCGAGCCGCCGACGCGCGCCTTCGCTCCGGAGCTGGGCGTCTATGGCCGCTGGTTCCCGGACGGCGTCGTCAACGCCTGCCACGTCATGCTGGACAGCCATGTCGCCGGCGGGCGGGGCGACCGCACGGCGCTGATCTACGACAGCCCGGTCACAGGGACCAAGCGAACCTACAGCTATGCGCAACTGCTGACCAAGGTCTCCCGTTTCGCCGCAGTGCTGTCTGATCTTGGAGTGGGGAAGGGCGACCGCGTCGTCATCTACATGCCGATGGTCCCCGAGGCGCTGATCGGGATCTACGCCTGCAACCGATTGGGCGCGATCCACTCCGTCGTTTTCGGCGGGTTCGCGGCGAACGAACTCGCCAAGCGCATCGACGACGCGGCGCCCAAGGTGATCCTCACCGCCTCCTGCGGGATCGAGCCGACCCGCAAGGTCGCCTACAAGCCGCTGCTCGACCAGGCGATCGCGATGTCGGCCTGCCCGCCGGACGCCGTGATCGTGCTGCAGCGGCCGGAGCTCAAGGCCGAGATGATCCCCGGCCAGGACCACGACTGGGCGGGCCTGGTCGAGGCGGCCAAAGGGCGCGGTACGCCGTGCGCGCGGATGAAGGCGACGGACCCACTCTACATTCTCTACACCTCCGGCACCACCGGCACGCCGAAGGGCGTGGTGCGCGACACAGGCGGCTACCTCGTCGCGCTCGCGTGGTCGATGGGCGCGCTCTACGGGATCAAGCCGGGCGAGACCTTCTTCTGCGCCTCAGACATCGGCTGGGTGGTTGGCCATTCCTACATCGTCTATGCGCCGCTGATCGTCGGCTGCACGACAATCCTCTACGAGGGCAAGCCGGTCGGCACGCCCGACGCCGGCGCCTTCTGGCGCGTGGCGGCGGAGCATAAGGCGGCGGCGCTGTTCACCGCGCCGACCGCGATCCGCGCCGTCAAGAAGGAGGATCCGCGAGGCGAGAAGTTCGCGACCTACGACCTCTCGCATTTCCGTGCGCTGTTCCTCGCCGGCGAACGGGCCGACCCCGCCACGCTCGAGTGGGCGGAAGGCCTTCTGAAGACGCCGGTGATCGACCATTGCTGGCAGACCGAAACCGGCTGGGCCATCGTCGCGAACCCGCTCGGTCTCGGCGCGCTCCCAGTCAAGCATGGCTCGCCGACCGTTCCCATGCCGGGCTATGACGTCCGCGTGCTGGACGACGCCGGCCATCCCGTTCCGGCGGGAACGCTCGGCAACATCGTCATCCGACTGCCGCTGCCGCCGGGCTGCCTGCCGACGCTCTGGAACGACGAGGCGCGCTTTCGCAAAGGCTATCTCGAAGGCTTCCCCGGCTACTACCAGACCTCGGACGCCGGCTTCATCGACGAGGATGGCTACGTCTTCTTCATGGCGCGCACCGACGACATCATCAACGTCGCGGGGCACCGTCTGTCGACGGGCGGCATGGAGGAGGCGATCGCCTCGCATCCGGACGTCGCGGAATGCGCGGTGGTCGGCGTCGCCGACGCGATCAAGGGCCAGAGCCCGGTGGGCTTCGTGGTGCTGAAGTCGGGGGTGTCGCGCACGGAAGCCGAGATCGAGCGCGAGATCGTGGCGTTGGTCCGCGAGCGCGTCGGTCCCGTCGCCGCGTTCAAGATGGCGCTCACCGTGGCCCGGCTGCCGAAGACCCGCTCCGGCAAGATCCTGCGCGGCACGATGCAGAAGATCGCCGACGGCGAGGACTGGACGATGCCGGCGACGATCGAGGATCCGGCGGTCCTCGATGAGATCGGCGGGGCGTTGGCGGGGCGGAAGTGACGGCCGCAGCGGGCGGCCGTCCAGCATCAGGAATGGGTGACGTCGGACGCGCGGCGACGCCTCAGCGGCGGTCGTCGTCGCCGTCGTCGTCCTCGTCGTCCCGCTTCAGCTGCTTGAGCTTGGCGAACACGCTCTGAACGTCGAGTTCGCGCTCCGGCTCGCCCGTGGTGATCTCGGTCGGCAGCAGCGTGTCGACCTCGGCCTCTTCCTTGTGAAGCACGGCGTCCGGGTTCGCCTTGGCGCCCTTCGCCACCTCCATGTCGAGGTCGATCTGCGAGCAGAGGCCCAGGGTCACGGGGTCGGAGGGCGTCAGGTTCTGCGCGTTCCAGTGGGTGCGATCGCGGATCGCGGCGATCGTCGTCTTGGTGGTGCCGACGAGGCGCATGATCGCGCTGTCCTTCAGCTCAGGATGGTTCCGGACCAGCCAGAGGATGGCGTTCGGACGGTCCTGGCGGCGCGAGACCGGCGTGTAGCGCGGCCCCTTGCGCGGCTTCATCGGCGGAAGGCGGACTTTGGAGACCGCGAGCTGCAGGCGATAATTCTCGTTGTTCTGGCCGCGCTCGATCTCCTCGCGGGTGATCTGTCCCGACGTGATCGGATCGAGGCCGCGAATGCCCTGGTCGGCCTCGCCGTCGGCGATGGCTTTCACCTCGAGCTCGTGGAGCTTGCAGAAATCGGCGACCTGCGAGAACGACAACGAGGTGTTTTCGACGAGCCAGACCGCGGTCGCTTTCGGCATCAGCGGCGCGTTGGACATGGTGCAAAACTCCTCTCGCTCTGCCGCCGCGTCTGCGGCGGAGCCCTGACCGAAATATCGATGACGGGATAGGGATCGATATAGAGCCTCCGGAAGGCGGGCGCAACGGACGCGGAGTCCTGTCCCGAACAAGGACGGCGAAAGGCCGGCTTGCGGGCGGGCGTCCCCTTGCGGCACGCTGCGGCGTGCGCGGACGTGGATTGAGGAGGCTTCCGATGGCGGTTTTCGACGAGGACGCCGGCGCGGCTCCGGCGCGCCGGACGGCCCACGAAATCGGACAGGAGCTCTCGGCGCTCTCCGTCGAGGAGCTCGGCCATCGCATCGCATTGCTGAAGGAGGAGATCCTCCGCCTCGAGCGCGAGGCTTCGGCGAAGTCGGCGCAGATGAGCGCGGCCGACCTGCTGTTCAGGCGCTGAGGTCGAAGCCCGCGGCGATCAGGCGGTCGTTACTCGCGGCGGTCTCATTAGCCGTTCAGGGCCATTCGCCGGGATATTCAGGACGCCAGGGTTCAGCGGTCTCGCGGCACTGTGATCGAGGTGCACGCGTCGTCGCCTGTTCGACGGCCTCGACGGTCGGCCTCCTTCTGGTCTTAAGCTTTCGGTAACCTCGCGGTCAGTCATGCGTGGGGATGCGCGGGGGTGGTCCACCGTTTGCCACCATCCCAGCGTTGATGCGAAACTTGGCCGCCGGTATCAGGTCGATGCCGCGGGCGTTCCAGAGGTGTGCGAGACATGACGGACAGGAGCGTGAAGGCCGAGGCGGACGCGGTGTCGTTCGGCGCCCGTCTCGTCGGCTCGGCGGGGTTCACCTCCCTGTTCCGCGAAGGCATGGGTCTGGTCGAGGAGACGGCGGCCTATCTCGACGGCGACGGCCGCACCGAATCGCGCAAGCTCGGCCGTCCGGAGTCGATCGCCTACGCCACCGAGAGCATGCGTCTGACGACCCGGCTGATGCAGATCGCGTCCTGGCTGCTTGTCCAGCGCGCGGTCAATGAGGGCGAGATGTCGTTCGATCAGGCGCGCGACGAGAAGCAGAAGGTGCGGCTCACGCCGATCGCCTCGACGCTTGCGCCCGATATCTTCACCCGCCTGCCTGATAGGCTCCGGGATCTGGTCGAGCGCACCGGTCGCCTCCAGGAGCGCGTTCAGATTCTCGACAGCCAGCTCGACGGCAAGGCCACGCCCGAGCAGATGGTCGGCAACCCGCTCGAGGGCCAGATGGAGCTGCTGCGCCAGGCGTTCGGCGCCGGGCGCTGAGAGTCTGACGGGAAGCGCCGCTTCAACGCACAAACGAAAACCCCGGCCGCAGGGCCGGGGATCAGCTTCGGAAGCTTTGCTGGCGCGCGGAGGGCTTTCTACCCGCCGTCGCCCCTCAGTTCGTCTTCGAGACGCTCAGACCGCCGAAGCGCTTGTTGAAGCGCGACAGGCGACCGCCGCGGTCGGTCAGCTGGGCCGAGCCGCCGGTCCACGCCGGATGGGTCTTCGGGTCGATGTCGAGCTGAAGGGTGTCGCCTTCCTTGCCCCAGGTGGAGCGGGTCTCGTACTCGGTCCCGTCGGTCATCAAGACCTTGATCGTGTGGTAGTTCGGGTGGATGTCGGCCTTCATGGTCGTCTCTATCGGTTGCGCGCGGCGTAGCCCGCGGCGCCTCACGGAATTGGCGATGGCTTCAAGCGGCCAGCCTATAACGCAAAGCCCCGCCACGAACAACCGTGCTCACGCGGAGCTTCGACGCGTAAGGCGCTGGGCGGCGGCCGAAGCCATGCGCGCCGACGCGCCGCGGCGTCAGGGCTTGTCCTGCAGGGCCTCAGGGGCCATTACCTCCCCCATGTCTGGAACGACCCCAAAGAAGGTTGCCGATGGCGCGTCGCCCTGCCGCTGTTGAATCAGGCGCTGCGGCCGCGCCGCCGACGCGGTCGCTCAGGCCGCTCGCCGCGCTTCGCCCGTATGCGTTCGCCCACAAGGGCCGGCTGGCGGGCGCGTTCGTCGCCCTCGTCGTCGCCTCGGCTGCGACGCTGGCGATCCCGGTCGCCGTCCGCAGGCTGATCGATTTCGGCTTCTCCAACAGCCATCGCGGCATGGTCGACGAGTATTTCGGCGCCATGCTCAGCGTGGTGTTCGTGCTCGCAGTGGCGAGCGCCTGCCGCTACTGGTTCGTCACGACGCTTGGCGAGCGGGTCGTGGCGGACCTCAGGACCGCGGTGTTCGCGCATCTGACGCGGCTCACGCCGTCCTTCTACGACTCGGCGCGTTCCGGCGAGATCGTCTCGCGGCTGACCGCCGACACCACCCAGATCAAGTCCGCCTTCGGCGTCACGGCGTCCCAGGCGCTGCGCAACCTGTTCCTGTTTCTCGGCGCCGCGGCGATGATGGCGGTGACGAGCCCGAAACTGTCTCTGATGGTGCTGGGAGCGATCCCGGCTATCGTGCTGCCGCTGTTCGCGTTCGGCCGCTCCGTCCGCCGCCGCTCGCGCGCCGCGCAGGATACGCTCGCCGAGGCTTCAGCGCTTGCCGGCGAGGCGATCGGCTCGATGCGCGGCGTGCAGGCGTTCAATGGCGAGCGGGGCCTCGTCCGGCGCTTCTCCGCCGTGGTCGAGAGCGCCTACGACGCGGCGCAAAGCTCGATCACCGCGCGCGCGTTGCTGACCGGCATCGGGATATTCCTGGTGTTCGCGAGCGTCGTCGCCGTGCTCTGGTACGGGACGACCGGCGTGCTGTCGGGCGAGATGTCTGCGGGGACGCTCGGCCAGTTCGTGCTCTATGCGGTGTTCTCAGCGGCGGCGATCGGCGAGCTCTCCAACGTGTGGGGCGAGATTTCGCAGGCCGCCGGCTCCGCGGAACGCCTGAACGAATTGCTGCGCACGGCGCCGAGCGTCGCCGAGCCCGCGTCGCCGCGCAGCCTGCCGGCTCCGCCGCGTGGCGCGCTCGCCTTCGAGAACGTGACGTTCGCCTATCCGGCTGAACCCTCGACGACGGTCCTCAATGGCGTGAGCCTTTCGGTCGCGCCCGGCGAGACCGTCGCCATCGTCGGGCCGTCCGGCGCGGGCAAGAGCACGCTGTTCCACCTCGCGCTGCGTTTCTACGACCCGACCGCCGGCCGCGTGACGATGGACGGCGTCGACATCAGGCTGACCACGCTCGAGGAGGCGCGCTCGCGCGTCGCCCTGGTGCCGCAGGATCCGGTGGTGTTCGCGGCGAGCGTCCGCGACAACATCCGCCTCGGCCGCGAAGAGGCGAGCGACGCGGAGGTCGAGGCCGCTGCGAAGCTCGCCGGCGCCGAGCGGTTCATCGCGTCGCTCCCGCAGGGCTACGACACCATCCTCGGCGAACGCGGCGTGACGCTCTCCGGCGGCCAACGCCAGCGCGTCGCGGTCGCGCGCGCCCTGTTGCGGGATGCGGCCGTCCTGCTGCTCGACGAGGCGACCTCCGCGCTCGACGCCGAGAGCGAGACGCTGGTGCAGGAAGCGCTTGCGGCGACGCGCGCCGGCCGCACCACGATCGTCATCGCCCACCGCCTTGCGACGGTGCTGGCCGCCGATCGCATCGTCGTTGTCGAGGGGGGACGGATCGTCGAGGAGGGCTCGCATGCCGAACTCGTCGCACGCCGCGGACTCTACGCCCGGCTCGCGGAGCTTCAGTTCGGCCGTCACGACGGGCCGCGCCGCATGGAGATCGTGGCGGGGTAAGCGCTGTGGCGCTTCAGATCGTTCTTGCCGACCCACCTGCCCAGGAAGACCGTGACGCGATCGTCCGGCCGCTGGTCGCCTTCAACACCGAGAGTTTCGGGCCGTCCGGCTTTCGCCAGATCGCCCTGCTGCTGCGCGATCCCGAGACCGGCGAGAGCGTCGGCGGGCTATGGGCGAAGGCGAGCTTCGGCTGGCTCTATGTCGAGCTGCTGGTCGTCCCCGAAGGCGCACGGCGGGGAGGTCTCGGCTCCGCTTTGATGCTAAGAGCGGAAGACGAGGCGAGACGTCTCGGATGCCGCGGCCTTTGGGTCGACTGCTTCGGACCGATGCGCGGATTCTACGAGAAAGCGGGCTACGAGGCCTTCGGCGCGATCCCGGATCATCCCGAGGGCGTCGAGCGGGTTTTCTTGAGGAAGCCGCTGCTACCGCTCGGTCAGTTTTAGCTCGATCCGGCGGTTCTTCTTGTAGGCGTCCTCGGTCTGGGCCGTATCGAGCGGCTGGAACTCGCCGAAGCCGGCGGCGACCAGCCGCTGCGGGGGGACGCCCTTCGACACGAGATACTGCACCACCGCGATCGCGCGCGCCGACGACAGCGACCAGTTTGACGGGAACGCCCCGCGCGTCGGGCGGATGTCGGTATGGCCGTCGACGCGCATCACCCAGTTGATGTCGGGCGGGATCTCGGCCGCGAGTTCGATCAGCGCCGCCGCGATCTTGTCGAGCTCGGGCTTGGCGGCCTCATTGAGCTCGGCTTGTCCGACGTCGAACAGCACCTCTGACTGGAACACGAAGCGGTCGCCGACGACCCGCACGTCCGGCCGGTCGGCGAGGATCTCGCGCAAGCGCCCGAAGAAGTCGGAGCGGTAACGCGACAGTTCCTGAACACGCTGGGCGAGCGCCACATTGAGGCGCGAGCCGAGGTCGGCGATCTTCGCCGAGCTCTCGCGATCGCGCGCTTCGGATGCGTTGAGCGCGTCCTCCAGAGCCGCGATCTGGCGGCGCAGCGCGGCAATCTGCTGGTTGAGGAGCTCGATCTGGCTGAGCGCGCGGCCGGTGACCTCCTTCTCTTGATCGAGCTGGGCCGTGAGCGCCGCCGTCCTGCCGCCCTCCGCGTCGGCGCGGGCCGCCCCGCTTTCGGCCTCCGCCTTCAACCTGTCGCGTTCGGCCTGCGTGGTCGCGAGGTTGGCCTGCAGGCTCGAGAGCTCGTCCTTGCTGGAGCGCGTCGTGGCGCGTTCGAGCGCCAGCAGCTCCGTCAGCTCCGCGATCTGAGCGTTGAGGCGCTGCATCGCCGTGTCCTTGCCGGAAACCTCGCGGCCGAGCAGGAACTGCGCGATCATGAAGACGGTCAGCAGGAAGATGATGACGAGCAGCAGCGTCGACAGCGCGTCGACGAAGCCTGGCCAGTAGTCGACCGAGCGGTACCGCCGCCGTCCGCTCAGCGCCATGGCGGCCGCCGCTCCGTCACTGGTCGGCCTGCTGGCGGCTCGCGAGCACGCGTTCGAGCAGCGCCTTGATCTCGTTCTGCTGGCTGGATTGCGCCTCGACCCAGTCACGGATCATCTGCTGCTCGGAGCGCATGTGCTTGACCAGTCCCTGAATGCCTTCCGCGAGATGAGCGGTCGCCCTGGTCGCCGACTTGGAGCCGGGCTCCGACATGATCGCCGAGAGCCGCTCGATCGCCGCCGCGAGCTGCGGCGAGGCGTCGGCGGTCGCAAGGCCCTGCCGGGCGTCGTCCTCGATGAGGTCGTCGTCGGCCGACACGATCGCCGCCAGCCAGTCCTCCAGCTCGTTATGGAAGCGGTTCTGGGCCTGCCCGGCCTGCAGGTCGAGGAAGCCGAGGATGAGAGAGCCAGAGAGGCCGAACAGCGAAGCGGAGAACGACGTGCCCATGCCCGCGAGCGGGCCAGCGAGACCCGACTTCAGCTCCTCGAACAGCACGCCGGTGTCCTGCGTTCCGCTGCCGCCAAGCGTCGATATCACGTTCGAGATCGAGCCCACCGTCTCCAGCAGGCCCCAGAAGGTGCCGAGCAGGCCGAGGAAGACGAGAAGCCCGGTGAGATAGCGGCCGATCTCGCGCGCCTCGTCGAGCCGCGTCGCGATAGAATCCAGAATCGAGCTCATCAACGGCGCGCCGATGGGGACGACGCCAAGACGGTCGCCGAGCAGGGACGCCATCGGGGCCAACAGCTTCGGCTGTTCGCGCAGCGCGAGCCCAGGCTCCGACATGCGGAAGCCGTTCACCCAGCGCACTTCGGGAAACAGCCGGATCACCTGGCGGAACGAGAGCAGCACGCCGATGATGAGCACGGCGAAGATAAGCCCGTTCAGCCCGGGATTGGAGACGAAGGCCTTCCTGATCTGCTGGTTCAGGATCAGCGCCACGAAGGCCGCAAGCGCGAGAAAGATCAGCATCCGAAGCAGGAAAACCCGGGGCGACGACAGCTTGTAGGGATCGAGCTCGGAAAAGGTCATCAGACGCCGGCGGGTTGCGAGCCGTGGAACGGCCAAATTTACACCACGCTTTCAGGCGTCAAGAAAGTGCGGTCGGGCGACACTGCGATGGAGAAAGCGTGGACCCGCGCCGCGAAGCGTCAGCCGCGCTGGCGGCCCGCCTCTCCCGGCCGGACAAAGCCGCGGCGCGGCCGCTGCGCCGCGCGGGCGGCGCCGGCTCGCTCGACGGCGCCGGACGGATCGAACAGCGGCTCGTGCCGGGCTTGCGGCTTCGCGATCTCGCCGCCGATCAAGGCCGCGACGAGATCCGCGGCCACCGCCCGGGACGTCGTTTCCGCGACCTCGACGAGTTCGAAGAAGCTCGTCACCGACTGCGCGATCTCGGGCTTGCAGACCAGCAGGGCCCGGGCGACGCCGTCGGCTTCGACGCCGGCGGCGCGCAGCATCATGATGAAGGCTTCGCCGCTCGGCTCCGCCGCGAGCCAGGAGGCGTCGGAAGGCTTGAGGCCGAGCGCCTGGCCCAGCGCCTCGGCGATCACGTGGCCGCGCCCGCTTTCGGCCGCCGCCTCGACGAGAGCGGCGTCGACGGCGTCGACGTTGCGCAGGGGACGGGCCGCGAACGCGGAACGCGTGGTGCGGGCGGCGAGCGCCGCGCGGATTTCCGCGCGGCGCTCGCGCGGCGCATGGAGATAGAGCGGAGCAAGGCCGGCGGCGTCGAGATCCGTGCGGGCGAGCAGGCCGCTCGCCAGCGCCGGGGACTGCAGGGCGCGCCCGACGAGGGCGGCGAGCGTCGCCTCACCAGGCTTGGCGGCCAGGTTTGCGACAAGAGTTTCGAGGACCAGATCGTCCGGATGATGGGCGAGGATGCGGACCATATCGCCGTCGATATCGGCGCGGCCTGCGACCGCTGCGGCCTCGGCCGGACCGCCGTCGAGAGCGAGCGTCAGCAGCGTCTGGCGCGGCAGGTCGGGGAAGCGGCTGAGCAACGGTGCGGCGACCTCCAGTTCATCCTGGAGCAGTCTTGCGATGATGGTGCGCGGCGCGCGTGGCTCATCGGCGAGCTTCCGGGCCACGATCGCGCGCGTCTCGACGTTGACGACCTCCAGAAGCTGAAGCGTAAGCTCCTCGTAGCGCGCGACTTCCTCGGGGGCGTGGTGGGGCTTCTGGATGAACAGATCCGTCAGCACCCGGACCAGGATCGGCCGCACGTCGACGCCTTCCTGCCGCGACAGGCTATCAAGCGTCTCCACGGGCAGCAGATCTTCGGTCATCGTGCGTCCGCAATGAAGGAGAGCGCGCCGCTGGCCTCGTGCCGCTTCGCGCTCAGAGTCTAAGAAAGCCATGGTTAGCGAAGGGTTAATTATGACGGCCGGCGCGAACTCGGCGCTTTGGTCAAAGCTCTTGCGCGACGCGTAATCCCCACGCCCACGCCGATAGTGGTTGCACTGCAACATTGGGGCGGCGCCGGCGCTTGTCGCATGGCCGGTAACCGCTCGTTAACCACTGCGAGCCCTCAATTCATACAGAGGGCCCGCAGTTGGGCGTATCCGTCCCGGGCCGCAACCACACCCTGACCCCTCGCTTGGGGGAGGAGCGACCCATGGGCCTCGTGCTCGCATTCCAGACGGCGCCGCGATCGGCGCCTCGCCCGCCGCAGCAGCGGCGCGCCGAACCAGCGTCCAGCGCCGACATCCTGTTCTTCACCGGCGTCCGCTACGAGAGACGGTCGGACGGCACGGCGTCGCCCGCCTCGCCGCCCTCGGATGACTCCGTCAGCGTTCCGTCGATCTCGTGAGGTAGGCCCCTGCGCGGGCGTTCTCCGCTGCTGGCGGAAGAACGCGGACCCGTATCGGCTGACCGACGACGAACAGCGGATGCGCGATCTCGGATGGCGGATCGTGATGCCGCCGCTCGAGGACCAGAGCCGCGCGCGGGCGATCGCCGAATTGCGGCGCGCCCGGATCCTGCCGGTCGACCGGCGGCGCTTCGATCGGGTGGATTATGTCCGCACGCTGATCGTCAACCTTACGTCTGGAGCGCTGCGCGCTATGCCCGCCTGAGGACGTGGTGACGGATACGCTGCGCAATGATCGCCTGGGTGCGCCAGTCGTTCGACGAGCGCCTGGGGTCCTATCGCTATGCGCTTCAGCGTCTGACGCCCGAGACGCCGGACAAGGCGGCGATCGACGCATTCGGCGCCGTGCTCGGCAGCCTACGGCCGCTCGACGCCCCCCGCGCGGCGTGTTCAAGGGCTGAGGGGTTCACCGCTCGCGGTTCAGGGAGTAAGCGTCCTCGTCGCCGCCCGGCCGCAACTGGCCTTGGACGCGAGATCCCGCAGGCCGGGGCGGGCGCTTTCGCCGGAGGCGAACAGTCTGACCAGCACGAAGCCGGTCGGGGTCGGAGACACGATCCGCAAAGCCGGCCGCCCCTCCGGCGGATCCTGCACTTCGGCCGCCGCGACATCTTCCGCGCTCAGGATGGTGACCTCGACCGCGCCGTCGGTCGTCGCGCGGTCGGTCAGCGCGTAGAACGGCAGGCCCGACCTGTTGTGCACGGAGAGCACGCCGTAGGTCGACGGCAAGGCGGCCCGTATGGTCACGGATCCCCGCGAAAGGTCGTAACGGCAGACCGCGGTCACGAAGGCCGGGTCGCGGAAGGGAAGGGCGTCCGCCTCTCCGCCGTCGTCCGCCAGCACCGCGAAACGCCCGTCGGCGTTCGCGCCGCTCAGCCGGTCATAGGCGCTGTCGCGCGCGAGCGACGGCACCGCGAGAAGGCTGGCGATATGCACGAGCCCGCCGAGCGTGAGACCGAGCGCGAGCGCATAGAGAAGCCGCATCATCGGCAGGCGCCTCGCGTGATCGTCAGCAAGGCCGAGGGCTGCTCGCGGTCGAGCGGAGAAGCGAGCGTCGTGTCGTAGAGGGAAAGTCTCACAAGGAACGGGCCGGAGCCTCCGAGCGCCGCCCAGTTGCCCGGCCGGGCGTTCCGCGACAGCAAGATCGTAAGCGGCTCCCCGTCGGCGCGCATCGCGTTCGCGCTCGTCAGCGCCGGCTCGTCGGCGTCCGTCCGCAGGCGCCGGCCGGCGCTGTCGAACAGCGCGAGCGTCCAAAGCCGGGCGGCCGGCAGGTCGCCTTCGAGCCGATAGTCGCAGGCTGCGTCGAGCGGCCGGCCGGCGTCGTCGGTCGCTGCGGTGAAAGCGAGACCGTCGCTCGCCGCGAGCGGCGCCTCGCCGCGCCTCGCCGCGCCCGCGCGCTCATAGGGGTCGGCGCGGAGCGTGCCGGCGTCGGGTTCGCTTCGCCACGGGCCGATCGAGAGCCCCGCCGCAGGCAGACCGTTCGCGACCGCCCACCATGTCGCCCCAAGCCCGAGGGCGGCGGCGAGCGTGAAGACGACCAGGACGCCGAGAACGGATCGCATCGCGGTCTCTACGGCGTCACGACCGGCGCCCCGGCGCCGGCGGCGGGAAGGATGAGAGAAGCGCGCTCCGGCTTCGGACCCCCGGCCGCCGCCACGTCCGAGACGATGGCGTTCAGCACGCGCGCGGCGTCGTCGGTCAGGTTGCGCGAGCGCGAAAGCCCGGAATCGCCGCTATCGGCCGGCGCCTGAGAGGCGACCGCCTGTCCTCCGGCCGGCAGCTTGAGGCCCGGGATCGGCCGCGGCGCGAAGCCCTGATGGGCGAAGGTCATGATGTCCTTCCACGTCATCGCGGGCAACGAGCCGCCGGTCATCTCACGCGTGGCCGTGAAATCGTCATTGCCGAACCAGACGCCGCCGACCAGCGAGCCTGTGAACCCGACGAACCAGGCGTCGCGGTAGGACTGCGAGGTGCCGGTCTTGCCGCAGACCTGGAAGCCGTCGAGCCGCGCGCGGCCGCCGGTGCCGCCTTCAGTCACCGCCAGCATCATCCGCGTCATGTCGGCGACGATATAGGGGGCGAGCGCCTGCTCCGGCTTCTTGCCGTCGCGGTCGCGCCGCCAGACCACGTCGCCCTTGGAGTCCGCCACCTCGATCGCCGCATAGGGCGGGGCGCGGCGGCCGCCATTCGCGATGGTGGCGTAGGCCGAGGTGTGGTCGAGCACGGTGACTTCTTCAACGCCGAGCGCGAGCGCGCGGCCCGGATCAAGCTTGGTGCGAATGCCCATGCGGTGCGCGATGTCGATGACCGGCTTCTGCCCGATTGCAAGCGCCAGACGAACAGGCACAGTATTGATCGACCTCGCATAAGCGTTGATGAGTTGGACTTTGCCGGCGAAGCGGCGTCCGTAGTTGCGCGGGCACCAGTTGCCGACGCAGAACGGCGCGTCGACGATGACGCTGTCGGGCGTATAGCGGCCCGAGGCGAAGGCGGCGGCGTAGACGTAGGTCTTGAACGACGAGCCCGGCTGCCTCAGCGCGTCGACCGCGCGGTTGAACTGGCTCTGGCCGTAATCGCGCCCGCCCACCATGGCGCGCACCGCGCCTTCCGGCTCCATGACGACGGCCGCCGCCTGGTCGACGTCGTAGCGGTCGCCGTACTGCCGCAGCATCTGCTCGATCGAGCCTTCCGCGTGGCGCTGCAGCGCGGGGTCGAGCGCGGTGCGGACCGTCAGCACCCGCTGGTCGCCGAAGGCGCCGTCCTTCGCCATCTGGCGGACCTCGTTGAACGCCCAGTCCAGGTAATAGTCCGGGCTCGACGCCTGCGCGACCGCGACCGGCGTCGCCGGATTGAACCGCGCCGCCTGCACCTGGCCCTCGGTCATGAAGCCGGCGTCGACCAGATTGTCGAGCACCTGGTTGGCCCGCGCCCGCGCCGCGGCGAGGTTGACGTGCGGCGCGAACTTGGTCGGCGCCTTGAACAGCCCGGCGAGCATCGCGCTTTCGGCGAGCGTCACCTCCTTCGCGGACTTGCCGAAATAGAAATGCGCCGCCGCGTCCACGCCGAACGCCCCGCCGCCCATATAGGCGCGGTCGAGATAGAGCTTCAGGATCTCGTCCTTGCTGAGGTGGTGCTCCAGCCACAGCGCGAGGAACGCCTCCTTGATCTTGCGCTCCAGCGTCCGCTCGTTCGACAGGAAGATGTTCTTCGCGAGCTGCTGGGTGATCGACGAGCCGCCCTGCCGCACCCCGTTCGCCTTGGCGTTGGTCACGATCGCGCGCAGCGTGCCGGCGACGTCGATGCCGAAATGCTGGTAGAAGCGCCGGTCCTCGGTCGCGAGCGCCGCCTTGATCAGGTGGTCGGGATATTCGCTCAGAGGGATGCCGTCGTTCTGCATCACGCCGCGCTTGCCGAGCTCGACGCCGTGGCGGTCGAGGAAGGTGACGGAGAGGTCGGCGCGGCTCAGCCAGTCGTCCCCGGTCTCCTGGAACGCCGGCACCGCGAGCGCAAGCAGCAGGGTGGCCGCGACCGCGCCCATCGTCAGCCCCTCGCACGCGAGCTCGACCGTCCAGCGCCGCCAGCCGCGGACGCGGAACCCGTCGAACGCCGCGCAGACCGAATCCCACTTGCGCGACAGCGTCGGCCCGGATTTCCAGACCGTGTCGTCGAGCCAGGAATCGAGCCCGAGCAGCGCGTTCCGCCAGCTGAACGGGCGCCGGACCTTCGTCGATGCAGGCCGCCCTTCTTCACCTCTCCCCAGCGGGGAGAGGTCGGCGCGCAGCGCCGGGTGAGGGGGCCTGGACCTTTCCGGAGAACGCGACACCCCCTCACCCGCCGCGGCTGACGCCGCGTCGACCTCTCCCCGCCGGGGAGAGGTGAGGGCCTGCGCCTCGTTCGGTCCCCGCCCGATCGCCGGATCGCGCTCTTCACCTCGCCCCGGCTCAATTCGGGTGTTCCCGAATTGAGCGAGCCGGAATGGCGAAGTCGGAAACATCCGACTTCGCTTGGAGAGGTCGGCGCGCAGCGCCGGGTGAGGGGGCCTGGACCTTTCCGGAGAACGCGACGCCCCCTCACCCGCCGCGGCTGACGCCGCGTCGACCTCTCCCCCCAGGGGAGAGGTGAAGGCTCGCGCCTCTTTCGTCTGTCTTTCCTGCTCGGCCGCGGCGCGGCGCTCGGCCTTCGCCGCCTCGGCCGCCGTCAGCGTGCGGTCGGCCCAGGCCTCGAACCGGCGCTGCGCCTCGTCCGCCGCCCTCAGCCCGTGGTCGAGCCCGCGCGCGGCCGCCCGGCGCAGGCCGGCGGCCAGCCGAAGCGCGCTGTCGCGCAAGCCTTGCCCGAACTCGTCCAACCCCCCGAACCTCGCTTGAGCGTGGCGTCAGCCCGGGACGGACTTGACGCGTTCTCTCCCGCCGCGCAAGACCCATGCCGCGCGGTATCCCCATAACGCACGGAACCTGCATCCCGCGATGAGCCACCACCTTCTCGAAATGGCCAAAAACCTTCTCGGCGCAGCCCAAGAGGACGACGTCCAGCCTTTCTGGAAGGTGAAGGGTCTCGACGAGATGACCGCGCCGGAATGGGAGAGCCTGTGCGACGGCTGCGGCCGCTGCTGCCTGCTGAAGCTGCAGGACGAGGACACCGAGCGCGTCTACTACACCGACGTCTCCTGCCGCCTGCTCGACTGCGCCTCCTGCCGCTGCTCGGACTACCCCAACCGCGCGGCGGTGGTGCCCGACTGCGTGCAGCTCACCCCGCAGACGGTCGAGGACATCGGCTGGCTGCCGCTCACCTGCGGCTACCGCCTGATCCGCGACGGCAAGGACCTCGCCTGGTGGCACCCGCTGGTCTCCGGCTCCCCCGACACCGTGCACGAAGCCGGAATCTCGGTCCGCGACAAGGTGTTCGGCCCGGAGACCGAGGTCGGCGTCGACGCATTGGAGGACCGCATCGTCAGCTGGCCGGGCAAGTGGGTGAAGCGGGGCAAGAGACGGACGCCATGATCCCCTGGGTCCATCTCGACACGGCCAAGGCGCCGGGCGGCGGCGGCGAGCTCAGGCTGTCGCGGCGGGGAAGCGAATTCTCGATCCGCATCGGGCAGGCCGAGTTGATGAACAGCCGGCTGAGCGGCTCCGAAAAGGCGCTGGCGACGCTCGCTTTCGAGAAAATCAGCGACCGCGCGCGGCCGCGCATGCTGATCGGCGGCCTCGGCATGGGCTTTACGCTCGGCGCCGCGCTCGAGGTCCTGCCGGCCGGCGCCTCCGTCGTGGTCGCGGAGCTGGTCCCGGCGGTCGTCGCCTGGGCGCGCGGGCCGATGGCGGAGATTTTCGGGGACAGCCTGAGCGATCCGCGGGTCACGATCGTCGAGGACGACGTCGGCGCCGTGATCCGCGCCGGGCGCGGCGGCTACGACGCCATCCTGCTCGACGTCGACAACGGCCCGGAGGGCATGACGCGCGCCTCGAACGACGGCCTCTACGGCGTCGAGGGCCTGGGCGACGCCCGCGCGGCGCTGAAGCCCGGCGGCGTGCTCGCGGTGTGGTCGCAGGGGCCGGACAAGGCGTTCGGCGCCCGGCTGTTCAAATCCGGCTTTACGACCGAAGAGCACCGCGTCCGCGCCCACCGCGCCGGCAAGGGCGCCCGCCACGTGATCTGGATTGCGACGAAGGGGGAGGCGGGGGCGCGGCGGAGGTGAGCTGAGGCCCGCTCGGAGCTGCCGGGCTGGCACGAGGCCGCCCGCATCTTCCGCTGCGACGGGACGACGGCCGGCGCCTGAATCATCTGCGACACCTAATCTATGCGCGTTTTACCGTCACCAGCTAATAGAGGTTGCATATTTAGACGGAATTTCGTCTCCTTTATTGAACGGAGAAAACGATGAAAGTCACACCTGTATCGAAGACTCTTGCCGACGTCCTACGGGGGAGTTTTCTGAAGGTTCCTCGGTTTCAGAGGCCATACGATTGGGACCGAGAGAACCTTACAGAGTTTTGGAATGATTTGAAGGACCGTTCCGATCCCGACTATTTTATGGGTTCTGTGGTTATTTTTGCAGATCAGAAAGAAAAAAACGTTCTATTTATCGTTGACGGGCAGCAAAGAATAACAACGATAACGATCATGCTGTCGATAATTAGAGATGCATTGGCGGATTTGGACGAGGCCGGACCATCAGAGGCCGTCCATAAACTGATTGAAGCGCGAGATTTGGACGATAAAAGGCGTTTTGTTTTAGAGCACGATCCGGCAGATCGATATCTACAGTATGCTATTCAGTCTCAGAAGCCGGATCACAAGGCAGCTCCTGAAGGTCCGCAGCAGTTAAATTTGCAAGCAGCGTACCGATTTTTGCAATCAGGCTTAAACTTGCACCTTAAAAACACTTTTTCTAATAAAAGAAAAGAGTCCGTTGATTATCTAAAGCATATAAGGGATTGCCTGCTTCAGATGCATTTCATAAGCATCGAATTAGATAACGAGGATGATGCTTACGTCATATTTGAAACACTAAATACACGTGGAAAGGATCTTCGTGTATCGGACTTGCTAAAGAACCATTTTATGCGACTTATACCACAAAAGACAAAAGGTTTAGATACTGCAAGGGATAACTGGAGCGAAATGATGGAGACGCTGAACAGCGTAACGGTCATGATCGATCCTGACTCTTTTATATTGCATTATTGGCTATCAAGCCAGTCGTATGTTTCAAAGGCGAATTTATTTCTCAAATTTAAGGAAAAGATTAAGAAAAATAACGCAAAAAATTGGCTCGATGAAGTTAATGCTGCTGCTCGGACTTATGTTCGCTGCATGGCTCCTTTGGAATTCAAATTCGCCAAAGAGGAGCGCCCGCTACAAGAATCGTTAAGTGCTATTAAAGTATTTGGCGTGGCCCAAGTAGCTCCTCTAATGCTTGCTATTATGACGCAGTACGAGAGAAAAGTGATATCTCTGAAATCTACACGCGGCGCGTTCGATTTAATTGAGAAATTTACATTCCAGTTCAATGCGTTAATGCAGTCTCGCGGTGGTGGCGGCGTGTCCAATATGTATGCAAAACTTGCTCAGAGTACCATGGCATGTGATTCAGGCCAAAGCTTTGCTAATGTGCTTGCCGATATGAAGGACAAGTTTCGAGAGCGCGTCCCCGACGAGACGGAGTTCTCTTTGCAGTTTACTCGTATAACTTATCGAGACACATACACGCGAGAGCGGCCGTTGGTACGCTACGTCCTAACCAAACTGGCTCGCCACTACGGAATGCCTGCGGAGATCGACGTAGGTATGCTCACAATCGAGCATATTCAGCCTCAGTCTAACGGCGAGGAGACCAACGACGAATTCGATGTCGGTGCCATCGGAAATCTTATTTTCATGAACGAAGGCCTAAATGGGAAGCTTGATAACAAATCCTTCGTGGCCAAGAAGCCGTTTTTTGAAGTGTCCAATAACGTGTATCCCGACGACTTTCTGAAGAAATCTAATAAATGGTCCGACAAAATGATCGCTGAACGCGGCGTTCATTTAGCAGGCGTTGGGTATAACGAGATCTGGAACATTTAATGCAATGTGGACCGTGAAGGTCAAGGCGATGTCCGGTGCTAACGCTATAGTGGTGTTACGAGGCGATACGCTAGTAGGAAAAAAATCATAGACATCCGGCGGTCCGGGAGCTATGTTCATGGAACTTGTCATCCCGACGCCCCTCATGCCCGCCTTCCGCCACCACACCCCCGACGAGATCGCGCAGGCCAGGACCCTCTATGAGGAGACGGACCTGTCGCCGCGCGACATCGCGCGGATTCTGGGGCTTGGCGTCAACACCTTCTACCGGCGGGTGAAGCGCTGGGGGTGGCGGCGGAGGCGCCTGCGGGTCGAGGAGGTCGACGCGCTGGCGCTCGAGGCCGCGGCCTCGCGCGACGTGGAGCTCGCGGCGGTCGGCCAGCGGGTGCTGGACGACAGGCGCGCCGCGATCGACCGGGCGGAGGCGGTCGTCGTCGGGCAACTGAAGGCGCTTGAGCTGATGCAGGAGCGCGTCGCGCTCGCGGCGCTGACCGTGCTCGACAGCGAGAAGACCGGCCGCGCGGTGCAGAACCTCGCCAAGGCTCTGGTCGAGATCGCCCGCTACCGCTCGGAGGCGCAAGGGCCGCGGCGGAGCGCGTCAGCCGATCAGGACGACGCCGAGCTCGACGAGATGCGCAGGCGGCTCGCCCGCCAGCTCGAGGCGCTGCAGGCGACGGTCGAGGCGGAGGAGGCCGGGGAGGGCGTTCAGGGCCGGGGCGCGTTCGACGCGACCTGATGGAGCAGCGCGTCGCGCTCGTCCTGCGTCAGGCCTTCGCCCGCCAGCATCTCCGCGGCGAGCGCCGAGAGGGCCGACCGGAGGCGTGCGGCGAGGCTGAGGATTTCGGAGAGCGCGACGATCATCCCGTGCCTGTTTCCTGTCGTTTCGATGGTGCGACGGCCGCAGAAGGGCCTGCGGCCGTCGCCTCGGGCGGGGACGTCGCCGCGTGGGGACGCGGGAACGCGACGTCGATCTCGCCCGATTGCGGGACGCGGGGGAGGTGGCCTTAGTAGCGATAGGTGACGCCGAGCCCGGCCAGTCCGCCGGTCTTGGCGCCGTTCTTGACGATCGGGCTGTCGGCGGCGTCGCCGACATAGCGGGTGACGGCGGCGCGGGCGACGACGCCCCAATGCTCGCTCAGCTGATAGCCGACCGCGAGACCGGCGGTGACGTCCCTGACGCCGGCGTCCGGGCGATAGGCGCTGAGGCCCGAGCGCGCCGCGCCGGCCTCGGTCACGCCGAAATAGGCGCGGTTGAACTTCTTGCTGCCGTAGGTCACGTCGGAATCGAGGTTGACGTAGAGCGGCCCCCACCTGAGCGCCGCGTAGGAGACGCCGGCCGCGACCGTGAAGCCGTCGTGACCGTCGGCGACGTCCTGCAGGGCGGTCAGCGTGAGGCTCACCGCGCCCTGGCCGTTGGAGTCGCCGCCGAACTTGTATCCGACGAAGCCGCCGACCTCGACCGCAGCGTCGACCTTCTCGAGCTTCCGCACCGGCCCCTTGACGTCGTGGTCGCGCTCGCCGCGGTATTTGACCACCGGCCCGAACGACCACGCGCTGTCGCCGAGGACGTCGAGGCGGGCCTCCGTCCCCCTGATCTGGAGCTCCATGCCGCGCCAGCCGAGGTTCGCCACCACGAACGGGATCGCCTTGTAGCGCTTCGAGCCGGCGTATTCCGGCGCCATGCCGCCGCCGATCGCGACGAAGGCGGAGACCACGCGGTCGTTCGCGGCGACGTCGGGCTCGACCTCGGCCGGCGGCATGTCGGCGCCAAGCGCGCTTCCGGCGTAACCGATCCCAAGCGCCACCGTCGCCAGCGCCGCGACGCTCCTCAAGCGAAACTCACTCATTGCAAAACCCCCTCGCCATGCCGTCTGAGGCGACGGCGCGGTTCGTCGGGTATGCAGGGGATCGGCGACGCCCGGCGAGGGAGGCTTCGCAATTACGCCAAAGTCTTCGCCACACTGGCGGTTTCGGAGATCGGGGCCGTTTCGCGATGCGTGATTTCGCCAATGTGCAGGGGGGCGACTGGCTGCGCCGGCGGTCGGCCGAAGCCTGTCTCGCGCTCGCGCTCGGCCTGGCCTTTGCGTTGCTCGGCCCCTACAGCACCGATCAACAGCCGTTTCTGGCGCGCCTGGGGTTCTGGGCTGGGCTGCTGGCCTGCTGGTTCGTCGTCGCCACCCTCGTCGGCATGGCCCTCGGCCGGGTCGAGCTCTATCGCAGGGCGGGGCGATGGTCCCGCCAGGCCGTGATCGTCGGCCTGACGGCGGCGCCGATGATCCTTGTCGTGGCTCCCGCGGCGCATGCCCTGACGGGATGGCAGGCCAGCCTGTCCGAGGTCGTCGAGCTCTACTGGCAGACCGCCCTGATCGGGTGCGTCGTGGCGCTGGTGTCCACCGCGGTGCTGGCGCCGTCGCCCGAGACGGCCGGCCATCCGGCGCCGGCGGGTCCTCAGACCGCTGTCGACGCCGCGGAACGCCGCGACGACGGCGGGGACCAGACCGCCACCGACGCCGCGGTCCAGAGCCGCCTCGTGGCGCGGCTGCCGTCAGCGCTGCGCGGCCGCCTGCTCTGTCTGGAGATGGAGGACCACTATGTCCGCGTGCACACAGACCAAGGCTCCTCGCTCGTTCTGCTGCGCCTCAGCGACGCCATCAACGAGGCCGCGCCGATTTCGGGAGGCCAGGTGCATCGCTCCTGGTGGGTGTCCGACGAGGCGATCGAGGCGTTTGAACGGACCGGCCGCACCGCGCAGCTGCGCTTGACCAACGGGCTGATGGCGCCGGTGTCGCAACGCTACCTCAAGGCGACCGAGACCGCGGTGGTCGCCCGAGGCTGATCGAACGCGGCAATCGGCTGGCGGGACGCAAAAAACGGCCGACGTCCGCATGGGGACGCCGGCCTGTACGCGTCTGCGCAGCGACGGTCAGTCGTCGGTCTGGGTCGGCTTCGGGGTCTTCTTCACCTTGGCGGCGTTCTTGTTCATCTTGTGCTTCGGCGCCGTATTGGTCGTGTCCGGGCGCGCCGTGCCGACGTTCTGGGACGGGGCGGGGGACGAGGGAACCTGCGCGTTCGGCTGCGGCGCGCGCTCCCGGGTGTTCTCCATGTTCGTACGGTTCCCGTCCCGCAGGGAGTCCCCGGTGGAGGAGGCAGGCGGCATCGGCTCGGTGGCGTAGGCGCCGAGCGGAAGCAAGGTCGCGGCCGAGGCGACGAGAAGGGCGGCGGTCAACTTGGACGTCATTTTCAACGATCTCCACGAGCCGCTGCAGAGCAGTCCCCGGGGCGGAAAGCATTCATCGGAACAGATTCGTGTTTTTATCCCGGCGATCATGCGTCAATGCGGCGTTAGGCTGCTCAAACGTCCGGTAGATGCCAAGGTTCCACGAAACGACATTGGTCGGGATGCAAGCGATCGACGCCGGAAAGCGCGTAACGATTTTTGGCACGACGGCTTTTCTTTCGCAGCCCTGGCGCCCACATGGCGGTGAGTTCGCCGCTGTCCACTTCGAGAGGATCCGCTTTATGATCCGAGCCCTGCTCGCCGCAGGCCTTCTGGCCGTCGTTTCATCAGCCTACGCCGAGCCGGTCCCCGCCGGGCTCTGGAGCACGCCGAAGGACAAGGCGCAGGTGCGCATCACCGCCTGCGGCGACAGCCTGTGCGCGACGCTCGTTGGTCTGAAGAAGCCAAACGACCGGGAGGGCCGTCCGAAGCGGGACGTCCGGAACCCGAACCTTGCCCTGCGCAGCCGACCGGTCGTCGGCGTGTCTCTCGTGAGCGACATGCGGCCGGACGGCGACGCCTGGAGCGGGACGGTCTACAACCCGGACGACGGGCGGACCTATTCGGGCCGCATCGTCGTTGACGGTGCGGACCGGCTGCAGCTTCAGGGCTGCGTCGCCGGCGTGCTCTGCAAAACGCAGGTGCTGCGCCGGCTGCGCTGAGGCTAGATGCGGCCTGTCAGCGCCAGGATCACCAGCACGATCAGGATAACGCCGAGGATTCCGCTCGGGCCGTAGCCATAGCCGCGCGAATAGGGCCACGCCGGAAACGCTCCGATGACCAGCAGAACCAAGATGATGATCAAAATCGTCGACATGGGGCTTTCTGTCCTCTCGCTCTTGTGAGGAGCAGAACCCACGAAAGCCCTCGACGGTTCCGCGCCGCCGTCTAGGCCTGGCGGGCGGCGGTCGCGGCGAGGGTGATCTTCAAGCCAGGCGTGTTGGCCTCATAGGTGAGTTCGCCGCCGAGCTGCCGCACCAGCGCGTCGATCATCCGGGAGCCGAAACCTCGCCGGCCGGCTGCGGGGCGGCCCGCGCCGCGGTCGGCGACCACCAGTCGGAAGTTGGCGCGGTCCTCGTAGAGCGAGATCGAAAGCGGACCTGCGGCGCCGCCATAGGCGTATTTGGTGGCGTTGATCACGAGCTCGGTCAGGATCAGGCCGAGGCTGATCGCCCGGTCCGTCGGCAGCAGCACCGGCGCGAGATCGAGCGACAGGGCCGCGGCCCAGTCGTCCCCGATCGAGGACGAGATGTCGGCGACCAACTCCTCGACATAACGGGCGGCGTCGACGGATTCGACCTGGTCGGCGCGATAGAGCCGGCGATGGACGAGTGCGACCGCCGACAGGCGGCGGCGAGCCTCCTCGAGCGCCGCGGACAGCCCTGGAATCTCCGCTCCGCGCGCCTGCAGCGCGAGGAAGCTCGACACCAGCTGCAGGCTGTTCTGCACGCGGTGGTTGACCTCGCCGATCAGGAACTCCTTCTGCTGGATCAGCAGGTCCTTCTCGTCGATCGTCGCGACCAGTCGCCGGTTGAGCTCGCGCAGCCGCCGCGCCTGCCAAACCTCGACGACCGCCGAGCGAAGCCGGCCCGCGGCTTCGAGCTCGGATGTGGTCCAGCGTCTGGAGCGGCCGCTCACCCGCTCGCGCCAGACCTCGAAGGACGCGCGAGGCGTCAGAGCTGCGCCCGGCTCGCCGTGGTCGTCCTTGTGCGGGTTGCCGGCCCACTCGATGGTTTCGATCTCCTCGGCGCGGAGCCAGATCACCTGCCACGGCTCATTCGTCGACAGCGTGATCGACAGCAGTCCGCTTGCAAGGTCCGGACAGGATTGCGCGGGCGGACAAAGGCTCAGGAGGTGGTCGGTGGCGAACACGGTCTCGACGCTCCGCGGCAACGCCCACGCCGCGATTTCGCGAATTTCCGCGTATGAGGGGCACCGGCCGTTTGTGAGCAGGTCGGGGCCCCTCAGGATCACGACGCCGTCGCCGCCGAAGGCGCGGCGGATCTCGTCGACGTGATTCGAGATCGCGTCGTCGAGCGAACCCTCGCGCGACAGCAGCGAGACAAGGTCGTCCTGAAAGCTTCTCAGCCGGACGCGCTCGCGGAAGGCGTCGGTCTCGTCCTTCACCTTGATCTGGCGGGCGAGCGCGCCGCCGAGCGCCCGGCACGCGCCGCGAACCGCGTAGGGGATCGTCCTGGGCGTGGCGTTGTGGCAGGCGACAAGGCCCCACAGCGCGCCGTCCTTGACGATCGACACCGACGCTGACGCCGCGACCCCCATGTTCCGCAGATATTGCAGATGAATGGGAGAGACGCTGCGGAGCGACGCGTCGCTCAGGTCGAGCGGCTCGGGCCCGGTCGACGGGCGCACCGGCGCCGGCTCGTAGTCGATGTCGGGAATCACGCGGATGGGATTGCGGAGATAAAGCGCCCGCGCCTGCTTCGGAATATCCGATGCGGGGAAGCGGTGGTTGAGGAACGACCGCAGGTCTTCGCGCCGATCCTCCGCGACCACCGAGCCGGACTCGTCGTCGAGGAAGCGGTAGATCATCACCCGGTCGTAGCCGGTGAGCCGCCGGAACTCGACGGCCGCGACCCGGCAGAGATCCTCGAGCGTCGGCGCGCGTTCGAAGGCGGCCGCGACCGTTTCGAGGTCGTTCAGCAGGACGCCGGGCGGCGCTCCGTCGACGTCGCCCGCCTCCAGTTCGACGATCAGCCGATCACCGGACAGATGAGCCGTAACGTCGAGCAGCTCGCCGCGGACGGAGCGCGCGAGACCGACATAGGTCAGCGGCGAACGGCGAGCCGCCACGGCATGCGCCCTCGCCGCGATCTCTGACGGCAGGATGTCGTCCAGCGGACGGCCGACGAAGTCATCGACGCTCAGCCTGGCCTCGACGTTCCCGGCTCCCGCGGCGACGACCATGCGTTCGGGATCGACGATAAGAAGGAGGCCGTGGGGCTGGATCGCTCCCGGGATGTGGATCGGTTCGCGATCGCATGCCGTCAGGCCAGAAATGTCCACTCGCGACTATTCCCCGTCTGCACGAGACCCCGCGACCGCTATCGCACACGTTCAACGCGTGGATAAACGTCTTTGGACATGTGATCCGTACTAAATTACCGGTCCGCCACTTAGCGAGCGAAGACTCGCTCTGTTTGACGCCGACCGGCAGGCCGCGCGCGTCGGCGCAGGCGCTCCGGCGGGACGCGGCGCCGGTCCTATACGGGAGACGATCGCGGTCCGCTGCTCAGCGACGGCGGGCGCGCCTGCGCTTAACCCGCGCGATTTCCGCCAGCATCGAGCGCAGGTCGTCGACGGCGTCCCGCTCGGTCTCGGTGAGCGGTCGCTCAGGGTGGAAATGGTCAAGCAGCACGGCGAGCGCGTCGCCCATCCGTCCGAGCTGGCGTCCGTAGCTCGCGACGTCGTCGAGGACCTCGCGCTCCGTGTCGGGATCCGACGAACGGCCGAGGTCGATGTTGATCAGGCCGAACTGGCTGCCGAACGGCATGAAGAAGAAGCGCCAGGGATTGATCGTCTGTGCGACGTCGCCGCCTGCCGGAAAAGTCACCCTCGCCATCGCCCGCAATCCTCCGCCTCGGATCGTCGATGGCGCCACAAACAGGCTCGCGGCGCCATCGTTTTTCCAGGAGGCGGAGCGGCCGCTCAGCTCGCCATTTTCAGGCCGCCGTTCGGCGTGCGGATCTCGATGTCGACTTCCAGCGTCGCCAGCGTGTCGCGGGTGTCGGTGGTGATCCGCACCTTTTCGGGGTCGATCGAGATGTGCTTGGCGATCACCGCCAGGATCTCGTCCTTGAGCTGGGCGACGAGGTCGGTCCGTCCGAACACGGCGCGTTCATGCGCAAGCAGGAGCTGCAGTCGCTCCCGGGCCGCGGGCGCGGAGGTGCGCCGCGAGAAGAACTTCAGAACGCTCATGCCGCCCTCCGGCCGAACAGGCCGCCGAGGAAGCGCTTGCGCTCGCTCGGCACCGTCATCTCGATGGTCTCGCCCCTCAGGCGGCGCGCCGCGTCGGCATAGGCCCGGGCGGGCGCGGAGATCGGGTTCGAGAGGGTGACCGGCGAGCCGAGGTTCGAGGCCTTCAGGACCTCGGGGCTCTCCGGGATGATGCCGAGCAGCGGGATCGAGAGGATCTCGAGCACGTCGTCGACCTTCAGCATGTCGCCGCGCTCGGCCCGGATCGGGTCGTAGCGGGTGAGGAGCAGCAGCTTCTCCATGTGCTCGCCGCGCTCGGCCTTCTCGGTCTTCGAGTCCAGCAGGCCGATGATCCGGTCGCTGTCGCGCACCGAGGACACTTCCGGATTGGTGACGATCACCGCGAGATCGGCGTGGCGCATGGCGAAATAAGCGCCGCGCTCGATGCCGGCGGGGCTGTCGCAGATGATCCAGTCGAAGCGGCCCTTGAGCTCGTTGATGACGCGCTCGACGCCCTCGGCCGTCAGCGCGTCCTTGTCGCGGGTCTGGCTCGCCGGCAGCAGCGAGAGCGTGTCGACCCGCTTGTCCTTGATCAGCGCCTGGTTGAGGTTGGCGTCGCCCTGGACGACGTTGATCAGGTCATAGACCACCCGGCGTTCGGCCCCCATGACGAGGTCGAGGTTGCGCAGGCCGACGTCGAAGTCGATGACCACGACGTTCTGGCCGGTCTGCGCAAGCGCCGCGCCGAGAGCTGCGGTCGACGTGGTCTTGCCGACGCCTCCCTTGCCCGACGTGACGACCAAAACTTCAGCCATCTCTATTTCTCCCTCGGAAAAGTCTGGGTCGCCCCGGATGTTCAGTCGAGCGCCGCGACGCTCAGGATTTCGCCGTTCAGCCAGGCCCGGGCGGGTTTGCCTCTGAGGCCCTTGTCGAGATCGTCTGTCGTCATGTAGACGCCGTCGATCGCCAGCAGTTCGGCGTCGAGCTTGCGGCAGAAGATCCGCGCCTTGGCGTTGCCGGCCGAACCCGCGATCGCGCGTCCCCGCAGCGCGCCGTAGACGTGGATGGAGCCCGCCGCGACGATCTCGGCGCCGGAGGCGACCGAGCCGCAGATCGTGACGTCGCCATGCGGGAAGGTGATGGTCTGGCCGGAGCGGACCGGCTGGTCGATGACGAGCGATGTCGCCTGCGGGGCGGGGGCCTCGGGGGCGGAAAGCTCGCCGGCCGCGCGGCCGCCTATCGGCATGGCGAGCCTGGCGTAGGGGCCTTCGAGCGTCTTCGGATCGCAGCCTTCGACGCCGATGGTGCGGACGCCGCGGGCTTCGAGCTCGGTCAGCAGCAGGCCCATGGCGCGCGCCGAAGGCTTCAGGCCCGAGACGTCGAGCACCACCGGCCGGCCGCCGAAGAAGCCCGGCGAGCGGGCGGTGAGCTGGTCGAGCTCCAGCAGCCAGTCGTCGGCGGGCGCCTCCGGCGCCAGCACCAGCGCCATGAAGGAGCGGCCGCGGAACCGGATGGGGCGGCGCTTCTGGGCGCTCGGGGTCTTGGGTACGATCTGCAGGGCGGCGGCTGGCGACACGGGCTTGGGATCCCCAGGAACTCTTCAGGGTTAACGAAGCGTTGAATTAACCTTCCGGCGACCTGGGTTAACGGCCGGTTAATGCCCCGGCAGTTTTTGCCGAGCGCGGGCCCGGAGGTTGGGGAGCGCGCGGGGCCGCCCCGCCGCTTTCCCGCCACGGCGCCATGGGCTAGGTGCTGGGAGGCGGGCGGGGCCCGCGAAGGAGACGTCGCCGATGACCCGATTTTTCCGCGCGCTCAGCCTGGGCCTCGCGCTGCTGGCGCCGGCCGGCGCTTTCGCCGATCCGGCCACGCTGTCGCGCGAGATGATCGTGGGCGACCCCGCGGCCCCGGTCTCCGGCGACCCGAAGGGCGACGTCACGATCGTCGCCTATCTCGACTACAACTGCGGCTTCTGCAAAAAATCCGCCCCCGCGCTCGAAAAGCTCGTGAAGACCGACGGCGACATCCGCCTCGTCTACAAGGACTGGCCGATCCTCGCGGAATCCTCGGTCTATGCCGCGAAGATCGCGCTCGCGGCCAAGTATCAGGGCAAATACGACGTCGCGCACAAGGCGCTGATGTCGCTCAAGGGCGCCAAGATCCCGCAGGCGAAGATGCTGGAGGCCGTGAAGGCGGCGGGGATCGACATGGCCCGGCTCGAGGCGGACGCCGCGGCCCACGACGCCGAGATCGTCGCCCTGCTCAAGCGCAACGACGCGCAGGCCAAGGGCATGGGCTTCGCCGGCACGCCGGTCTACCTCATCGGTCCGCTGCTGGTCGCCGCCGCGCCCGACTACGATCAGTTCAAGGACGCCGTCGCGCAGGCGAGGGCGCGCGCTAAGGCCCGCTAGCGGCGAACGTCGAGGCGCCGACGGCCCTCTCCGCGAATTCAGAAAGCGCAGCGCCCCAATACGAGCGCCCGGCGGTTCTGCTTTCGCATCAGCGACATACGTGGTGTTCCCACCTAGGCGGCCCCGCCTCGGCCAGCTAGCACTTGTTCAAACGAACATCTGGTTGCGGCGGCGTGGGGCATTATGACGACGATCGCCAGCACCATCGACAGCGCTGAAGGTCTCGGCTCGGACCTCTTCTTTGCTGGCTCCGGCCCATGGACCGCTGGTCTTCGACCGCGCGACCTACGCCGCGGCGCAGTTCGCGACGCTCGCCACCCGCCTGACGATCGCAGCCGCGGATTTCATGATTGTCTGGGCAGCGGCGAAGCCCGCATTCCAGTGGCGACGCATTTCCAACGACATCGGCCCGGGTCAGCCTGAGGGGAAAGACAATGGCGACTATTGGTCCGACATCAAACGGCAGCGACATCGCCAGCATCCTGCAGTACGTCGCGCACGTCTGGAATGTATACGCCAGTGACGATAATCATCTTGAATTTTATACGCCGGACATGTCCTACAGTGTAATATTCAGTAGGACGATCGCCGCAGGGAATCTCACGGATATAAGATTTGGCCCCGTTGGAGGGGAGCCCGATTGCTATATCACCGGGGTGAGTATGTCCTTCGACGACGCCTACGCCGCGTTCAACGCCTCTCCGGCGGCGCTTTTTGAGCTCTTCGGCAGCTCGACGTTTGTCGGGACCCAAGGCCGGGACACGATCGCCATGGGGAGCGCCGCCGACACGCTCCTGATGTCCGATGGGAGCGACACCGGCTCCGGAGGCGGCGGCGACGACAGCATCGACGGAGGATCCGGCTACGATCTCCTGCATGGCGACGCGGGCGCGGACACGATCGACGGCGGGCTCGACGTCGACGTCATGTATGGGGGCGCGGGCGGCGACACCTTCTTCGTGGACGACGCAAGCGACCAGGTCATCGAAAATAATGAGTCTGGCGTCGACCTCGTCAACGCCTCCGTCACCTTCTCGCTCGCCGGACAGTATGTCGAGAACATCACGCTGACAGGCGACCAGGCGATAGACGCCGTCGGCAACAGCCTGAACAACGTCCTCACCGGCAACTCCGCCGCCAACACGCTGACCGGCGGGAAGGGAAACGACACCTATTACGTCCAGAACGTGGACGATAAGGTCGTGGAGCTTGATGGACAGGGCGCCGATCAGGTGTACTCGACCGTGACCTTCTCGCTCGCCGGCCAATACATCGAGAAGCTGACGCTGACCGGCTTCGACGACATCGACGCCACCGGCAATTCGCTGAACAACGCCATCGTGGGCAACGCGGGCGACAATGTGCTCGACGGCGGCGCCGGCGCCGACACGATGTCGGGCGGCGGAGGCGACGACGACTACTACGTCCAGAACGCTGGCGACGTGGCGAAGGAGCTTGACGGCCAGGGGAACGACCGCGTGCTGAGCTCCGTGAGCTACGCGCTCACCGGCCAATATGTCGAGCGGCTGCGCCTGACCGGCGACGGCGACGTCCACGCCACCGGCAACACGCTGAACAACACGATCGCCGGCAATGCGGGCGACAATGTCATCGACGGATGGTCGGGCGCCGACACGATGGCCGGCGGGAGCGGCGCGGACACCTTCGTGTTCGACACCAAGCTCGGCGCGAGCAACGTCGACCACATCACCGACTTCAAGGCGGCGGACGACACGATACGGCTGGAGAACGGGGTTTTTACGGGGCTGTCGACGGGCGCGCTGGCGGCGGACGCTTTCCACATCGGGACGACGGCCGCCGACGCGCAGGATCGCGTCATCTACAACGCGACCACCGGAGCGCTGTTCTTCGACCGCGACGGCACGGGCGCGACCTACACGGCCGTGCAGTTCGCGACGCTTGAGAACCATGCGACGATCACGGCGGCGGACTTTACCGTGGTGTGATCGTCCTCAACGGTCCGGGACGCCGAGCGGCGACCCAAGGATCTCGACGCAGGCGCGCCCGAGACGGCGCCGGAGCTCGGGACGCCGTCGCACGCATGGTCACGCATATCACTTCGGCCCGGCTCCGCGTTCCCGCGGGCCCGCAGGTTTAACTGGCGCGTCGACGCACTCTCGCTCAGACTGCATGGAAACGCTCGGCTGGACCGAGCCACAACCGTCCGGGGGGAACGGACATGACGGTCACGATCAGCTACTCGTTGCAGACCATCGGTTCGTTCGCCTATGAGTTGAACGCCCCCCAGGATACGCGACCGGACGTGTGCGGGCTCACCGACGGCGCGTTCGCCGTCGCGACGGATGACGGGACCAACGTCAGGATCAAGCTGTTCAACTCCAGCGGGAGCTTGCCGAACTCCTTTGGGATCGGTCCCTGCACGGAGGCGTCGCTCGCCAATGGGGGCGACGATCGTTTCATTGGCTCCGCGACCGGGGCCGACGGCTACATCACACTGTTCTCGGGGACCTCCAACAGTTTCGGAGGCGGACAACGGGCGACCTCCACCAGTCTGGCCGGAACGTCGTCGCATTCCGACATCTCGGCGCAGCAGTACGTCGGAACGGTCGCGGTCGCCTGGCAGCAGGACTACTCCGCGACCGACCACGACATCTGGCTCAGCATCCACAAGAGCAGCGATCTCAGCGAGGTCAAGAGCTTCGCGATCGACCAATCGGCGGCGGACGACGAGAACGCCAGCGTCGCCGTCCTGAGCGACGGCGGAATCGTGGTGGCCTGGGACCGCACCGACGCCGGCGGGCGCAGCGCGATCTGGTACGCGACCTACAACGCCGACGGCTCGGTGCGGACCGCCGCGGCCGCCTATGACGACGTCGGCGACGTCAACCGCCATCCAAGCGTCGCGGCCGCCCGCGGCGGCGGCTTCACGATCAGCTACGAGGACAACGAATCCGGCGCGACGGAGGTCGCGGTCTTCGCCCGTTCGCCGGACGGCCGCACTCAGAGCTACGTGCAGGTGACGCATGGCGGCGGAGAGATCGGCGACACCGCGACGGCGGCGATCGGCCTATTTGGCGGCGTCTACGCGACGGCCTTCACGCAGAACCTGTACGACGGCGGCGAGCTGCGCGATCAGGACATCTACGTGACGCTCACCGATCCGGCGACCGGCCGGCCGCTGACCGGCGCCCCGATCCTGATCGACGGCTCCGTCGACGTGACCCACTCGGCGACGATCGCCGCGATCCCGGGAGGACCGTTAGGCGGGCCGCGCGGAGAGTTCGTCGTCAGCTACCAGGACGACGACGCCGGCGAGATCCACAATCGGATGATGCAGATCGTCGAGACGATCACGGGCGACAGCGCCGCCAACTTCATCCAGGGCGTGACCGGCGGCGCGATGAAGGTCAACGCCGGGAAGGGCGCCGACGTGATCAACGACAGCCCGAGCGGTGACAGCCTGTCGGGCGGCGCCGGCGACGATCGGTTCATCGACGGGCTCGGCGACGACCGCTTCGACGGCGGCGCCGACACGGACACCGTCGAGATTGTCTTCGGGAGCCCTACGACCGTCGATCTGCGCCTGACCTCGGCGCAGAACACGGGCGTCGGCCGGGACACCTTCATCAGCATCGAGAACCTCACCGGCTCGAGCACCGTCAGCGACACCTTCACCGGCAACGACGCCGACAACGTGCTCAACGGCGGCGGCAGGCCGCCCGGGCCCGCGGGGCATGACGTGTTCGCCGGCGGCGGCGGCGACGACACCTACATCATCGGGCAGAGCACCGACGTCGTGACGGAGGCGGCGAACGCCGGCACGGACACGGTCAAGTGCGACGACAGCTACACGCTGCCGGACAATGTCGAGAACCTGATTCTGCTGAACGACGCCTATGACGGCAGCACGGCGACCGGCAACGCGCTCGCGAACCAGATCACCGGCAACGTCTTCGCGAACGTCATCGACGGCAAGGCCGGCGCGGACACCATGGCGGGCGGCGGCGGGGCCGACACCTACACGGTGGACAACGCCGGCGACAAGGTCGTGGAGGCGAACGTCGCAGGCCCGGACCTGGTGAACTCGTCGGTGACCTTCGCGCTGGCCGGCCAGTACGTCGAGGACCTGACCCTGACCGGCTCCGGGAACATCAACGGGACCGGCAACTCGCTCAAGAACCACATCATCGGCAATAGCGGGAATAACGTCATCGACGGCGGGACCGACGCCGACACGATGGACGGCGGCGCAGGCAACGACACCTATTACGTCCAGAACGCCGGCGACCAGGTGATAGAAGCCAACGTGACGGGCCACGACCTGGTGAAGTCGTCCGTGACGTTCTCGCTCGCGGGCCAATACGCCGAGGATCTGACCCTGACCGGGTCGGCGAAGATCAACGGCACAGGCAATTCGCTCGACAACACGCTGACCGGCAACGCCGCCGTGAACACTTTGACGGGGGCCAAGGGCGACGACGACTACTACGTCCAGAACTCCGGCGACAAGGCGATGGAGCTCGACGGGCAGGGCGACGACCGGGTGCTGAGCTCGGTGAGCTACTCGCTGGCGGGGCAGTTCATCGAGCGGCTGCGGCTGACAGGCGACGGCGACGTCAACGGGACCGGCAACTCGCTGGCGAACACGATAGCCGGCAACACCGGCGACAACGTCCTCGACGGCGGCAAGGGAACGGACCGGATCGCGGGCGGGGCGGGGCGCGACACCTTCGTGTTCGCCAACGCGCTGGGCGCGAGCAATGTCGACGTGATCACCGACTTCAAGGCGGCGGACGACACGATCCGGCTGGAGAACGGGGTTTTTACGGGGCTGTCGACGGGCGCGCTGGCGTCGTCGGCGTTCTACGCCGGGACCGCCGCGCACGATTCATCCGACCGCATCATCTACGACGCCTCGACCGGCGCGCTGCTGTTCGACCGCGACGGAACCGGCGCGACCTATGCGGCGGTGCGGTTCGCGACGCTCGAGAACCACGCCGCGATCTCGGCGGCGGATTTCACGGTGGTCTGAAGTCTTCGGCCCACCCGCTCGCGATGGAAAGGCGGCGCGGCCTGAAGTCTGACGGACGAGCGAGTTGCAGGCGTGACCTCGTCAATTGATTTCTCGCGGACCAGGACGCAAGCAGGCCATCGGGCCGGTCGCCGGCGCTCGCGGGCTCCGCGCCGCCGGCCATGTGATATCCGTCGATACTGCCGGTGCGAGCGACGAAAACTGTGCCTTCACAGCAATGATCAAATGATAACTATAGAGATTTGCAGTAATTAAACGTCATAATCTTCGGCGTCTATGGACTCTCGCGGGAGAGCCGACGTTTCATGTCCGCCGAATCGTTTCGGGGGATCGCCTTCATGGGGAAGTTTCTACGCGTCCGGTTGCTGTCGACGACGGCGATCGGCCTGGCCTGCGCCGTTTGGTCGGCGGAGCCGGCCTTCGCCGCCGATCTCGCAATCGTCGAGCCGGCGCTGAAGCCCGCGGTTGACGCCGTCAACGGCAAGCTCGAGGGCTTCGGCGGCTGGGCCGACGGCAGGTTCGGCCGCAAGGGCGACTTTTCCGGCGGCGGCCTCGGCTCCGTCACCTTCCCGCTCGGACCCACGCTCGGCGCGCAGTTCGACGGCCTGGCGGCGATCCAGGACGGCGACTTCGTCGGCGGCGGCGCGGCCCATCTCTTCACCCGCGACCCCGACCGCTATCTGCTCGGCGTCTATGGCTCTGCGGTGGGCTTCGAGAACCGCGCCGGCGCGTGGAACGGCAAGATCGGCGTCGAGGGCGAGGCCTATTTCGACCGCCTGACGATTTCCGGCGTAGCCGGCTACGAGCATGTCTGGGGCGGCTCGAATTCGTTCGAGCGGATCCGGCGCGGCGGCTCGTTCTTCGACTATGTCGACGTCAGCTACTACCTGACCGACGACTGGAAGGTCTCGGTCGGCCACCGCTACACCGGCCGCAGGAACGCCGCGGCCTTCGGGACGGAGTTCCGCCTGCCGTTCCAGGGCCTCGACGTCTCCGCCTTCGCGGAAGGTCGCGTCGGCGAGCACGACTACAAGGCGGTGTGGGCCGGCCTGAAGTTCTACTTCGGCTCGACGCCGAAGTCGCTGATCGCCCGCCACCGCGAGTCGGACCCGTCCAACTGGCTCAAGGACGACCTGTTCTCGGTCTCGAGCCGGCGCAAGGCGGGCGGGACCGTCCCGCCGCCGCCTCCGCCGCCCTGCGGTTGCGGCGGCCCCTGCGGCTATGACTGATCGCTGATGCGGCGTGCGCTTCTCGCCTGGGAGGGCGGCGCCGGCCGGGGACATGTCACGACGCTCCGGACGGTCGCCGAAGCCCTCGGCGACCGTTTCGTCTTCGACGCCGCGCTGTGCCGGATGGAGTATGCGGCGGAGCTCGAAGCCTCGTGCGAGGCGGTCTATCCGGCCGCCTATCTCTACTACCGCGAAGAGCAGCGCCGTCTTCGCGGCGGCGCGAAGGCCGCGACCTGGGGCGAATTCCTCGGCGACGTCGGCTTCCGGGACGAGGCCTTCCTGAAGCGGCAGATCGCGTGGTGGCAGGAGGTCATCCGCGTCCGCGGGATCTCGCTCGTCGTCGGCGACTTCGCGCCCTGCGCGCTGATGGCGGCCCGAGGCCTCGGCGTGCCGGCGGTCGCGATCGGCGTCGGCTACAGCTGCCCGCCGCCGGAGATGGCGGAGTTCCCGGTGTTCCTGCCGAACCACGCCACGCTGATCTACGACGAGGCCGAGACGGTCGCGATCGTGAACCGCGCCGCGACCCCGCTCGGCGTGCCGGAGATCGACCGGCTGCCGGCGGTCTACGCCTGCGACGACCAGCTCGCCCGCACTCTGCCGATGCTCGACCCCTATGACGGTCGCCGGACGCGCGAGCTGCTGCCGCCGGTCGCCGATCTGCCGGCGCGGATCTCCGCGGGACACGGCGATGAGATCTTCGTCTATTTCTCGACGTCCGAACGCGACAGTCCGGCGCTGATGGAGGCGGTCGAAGATCTCGGCGCGCCGACGCGCATGTTCATGCCGGGCGTCTCCGACGAACTCGCCGCCCGCTTCACGGCGAAGGGCGTGATGCTCGAGCGCGCGCCGGTCCCTGTCGACGAGATCGCCCGCCGCACCCGGCTGATGCTGAACGCCTCGCAGCACGGCATCCTGTGCCTTGGCCTCGGGGCAGGCCTGCCCCAGGTCAGCGTTCCCCAGCACCTCGAGCAGCTGTTCCACGCCCGTCGCGCGGAGGCGGCCGGCGCGCTGCGCGTCGCGACCCGCGAGGAGCGCGGCGACGTCGGGGCGTTCCGCGCGGCGGTGCGCGCAGCGCTCGACGATGAGGCCATGGCCGCCCGCGCCCGGACGCTCGCCGAAGAGCTCCGCCCGCTGCTGATCCGCGACGCACGCGCGCTGATCCGTGAGCGGATTCTGGCGGTGACGGGGTGAGAGGGACCGTCTCCGAGGGTCGGTCGCCGCGGCTACGCTCTTGCGGCTTCCAACTCCTCCCGCGCGGCCTGCCTGCCGCGGCCGAACAGGAACACCGTCGCGACCAGCCCGCAGAGCGCGGCGAAGGACATCCAGAGTCCGGGCGCCGCCTTGTCGCCGGTGAGCTGGATCAGCCAGGTCGAGATCGCGAGCGAGAAGCCGCCGAGCGTGGTCGCGAGGCTGTAGGCGAGCGAGAAGCCGGACGCCCGGATCTCCGCCGGCACGACTTCGGTGAGCGCGACCACCATCGCGCCGTTGTATCCGCCATAGAGCAGCGACAGCCATAGCTCCACGCCCAGCAGCTTCACGAAGCTCGGGTCGGACGCCAGCCACCGCAGCGACGGGTAGGCGGTGAGCAAAGTGAGGACCGTGAAGGCGATCAGGATCGGCTTGCGGCCGATGCGGTCGGAGATCGCGCCCCAGACGGGGAGCCAGATGAAGTTCGAGATCCCGACGCAGATCGTGACGACCAGCACCAGGCTGCGGTCGAGCTTCAGCTCGTGCTCGCCGAAGGTCGGCGTGTAGGCGGTGATCAGGTAGAACGAGACGGTGGTCATCATCACCATCGCCATGCCGCCGAGCACTATCGGCCAGGCCTGCGCGAGCGTGCGGTAGACCTCGGACGTCGTGGGACGGTGGGTGCGGGCCGCGAACTCCTCCGTCTCCGCCAGCGAGCGGCGGATCACGAACAGGAACGGCACGATCGCGCAGCCGATGAAGAACGGCGCGCGCCAGCCCCAGGCGGCGAGCTGATCCGGCGCCATCATATGGCCGAGCGCAAGCCCGAGAGCAGCGGCCGCCACGGTCGCGACCTGCTGGCTCGCCGACTGCCAGGCGACATAGAATCCCTTGTTTCCAGGCGTCGCCATCTCCGCGAGATAGACCGAGACTCCGCCGAGCTCGACGCCCGCGGAAAAGCCTTGCAGGAGGCGCCCGAGCAGCACGAGCAGCGGCGCCGCGAGCCCGATCGTGGCGTAGGCCGGCACGAAGGCGATGAGCACTGTGCCGGCGGCCATGATCGTCAACGTCAGGATCAGCCCCTTACGGCGGCCGATGCGGTCGACATAGGCGCCGAGCACGACCGCGCCGAGCGGGCGCATCAGGAAGCCCGCCCCGAAGATCACCAGGGTGAGCATCAGCGAGGCGAACTCGCTGTCCGCGGGGAAGAACGCGCCGGCGATGTATTTGGCGTAGAAGCCGTAGAGGAAGAAGTCGAACATCTCGAGGAAGTTGCCGCTCGTGACCCTGAGCACGGTCGCGATCTTCGACTGGTCCGGGCGGTTCGCCATGGCGCGTTTTCCCCTCGCTGTCCGGGGACGGGAGATAGAGCGCGGGACGGGAGAGGCGACCATTGTCCCCAAGTCGCTCCCCGAGGATCCTAAAGCGCCGCCGTCCTCCGGCTTGACCGGAGGACCCTCTCGGACGTCGAGTTCCGCGGCGGACATGGGTGGTCCGGTCAAGCCGGACCACGACGGGCGATGACCAAAATTCCTAACTAGGAAAATAGTCATTGACAGCGTGACGCTGTTCGGGTAGGGTCCGGGCATGCTCCCAGATTGCGTCCGACACGAGGGCGGCATGACCACGGATCCGAAGACCCGCCGCAAGCCGATCGGCGAGGCGGCGCGCGAGCTCGCCCGCCGGCTCTACGAGACCTCGCTCACGCCCCAGACCGAGATCGCCGCGCGCGTCGGCGTCAGCCCGCAATCGCTCTGCCGGCTCGCGAAGAAGCACAGCTGGGAGCGCTGCTCCGGCGCGGGACGGGCGGAGACGGTGCGGCGCATAAGGGCGCGGGTCGACCAGCACATCGAACGCGTCGAGGCCGTGCTGACCGAGACCGGCTCCGAGACCGCGGGACCGGCGATCGACGCCGCCGAGCGCGCCGCGCGGACGCTGGCGAGCCTGGTGCGGACCCTGCGCGAACTTCAGAAATACGACGCCGACCAGGCGCGCGGGGCGACGGAGGCGGATGACGCGGATGGCGCTCCCGCCGATCTTGACGCCCTCCGCGACGCGCTTGCGGACCGGCTTGCTCGCATCCAGGCGGCCGGGGAGTGACCAGTTCTTCGCGACTCTGTCGCGGATGGAGGTCGAATTCGTCGCGACCGACTGGACGGCGTGGTCTCGGCCCGACCAGCTGCCGCCGGAGGGCGACTGGACGACATGGCTCGTGCTCGGCGGCCGCGGGGCGGGCAAGACCCGCGCCGGCGCCGAATGGGTGCGCGGCATGGCGCTCGGCCTCAAGGGTTTTTGCGAGCGGCCGGCGGGGCGCATCGCGCTCGTCGCCGAGACCTATTCGGACCTGCGCGAGGTGATGATCGACGGCGTCTCCGGCCTGCTCGCCGTGCATCCGCGCTGGGACCGCCCGACCTACGAGCCGAGCCGGCGACGCCTGGTCTGGCGGAACGGCGCGATCGCGCACGGCTTCTCGGCCGAGGACCCGGAATCGCTGCGCGGCCCGCAGTTCGACGCCGCCTGGTGCGACGAGATCGGCAAGTGGAAATCGGCCGAGGAGACCTGGGACATGCTGCAGTTCGGACTGCGCCTCGGCCGCCTGCCGCGGCAGATCGCGACCACCACGCCGCGCGCCGCGCCGCTGCTGAAGCGCCTGCTGGCCGACCCCGCGACCGCGGTGACGCGCGCCACGACACGCGCCAACGCCGCGAACCTCGCGCCGGGCTTCCTGCAGGCGGTGGTCGGGACCTACGCCGGCACCCGGCTCGGCCGGCAGGAGCTCGACGGCGAGATGCTGGAGGACCGCGAGGACGGGTTGTGGACCCGCGCCGCGATCGACGAGGGCCGCGTGGCGGCGCCGCCGGAGCTTCGCCGCATCGTCGTTGCGGTCGATCCGCCGGCAGGAGGAATAAAATCCGACGCCTGCGGTCTGGTGGCCGTCGGCCTCGGAACCGACGGCCGGGCCTATGTGCTGGCCGACGAGACGCTGCACGCCACGCGCCCCGAGGTCTGGGCGTCGCGCGCCGCGGCGCTGTGGCGGCGGCTGGAGGCCGACGCGCTGGTGGCGGAAGTCAACCAGGGCGGCGACATGGTGCGCGCCGTGATCGGGCAGGCCGACCCGGAGATCCCGGTGCTCGCTGTCCGCGCCACCCGCGGCAAGTGGCTCCGCGCCGAGCCGGTCGCCGCGCTCTATGCGCAGGGGAGGGTCGCCCATGTCGGCGTCCACCGCGCGCTCGAGGACGAGATGATGGCCTTCGGCCTCGACGGCCTCGCAGACGGCCGCTCCCCCGACCGCGTCGACGCGCTGGTCTGGGCGGTGACGCACCTGATGCTCGGCTCGAAGGGCAGGGGGCCGCGGGTGCTGGGACTTTGAGAACGGCTAGCGCGCCAGGTTCGGCGTGAACTCGTCAAAATTCCGGGCCGCGTCAGCGGCGGTTGGGGCTGAGCTCGCTATGCTCACTCGTATGTTCTGCGTGATTTGAAACATTCCGCTCCGCCAATAGGTTTTTACATGCGTCGCGCCGTCGACGGTCTCGAAAGACGCGAAGGTGCGCAGCCAACCCTCGTGGGATGTTTTCTGGGACTGAGCGATCAGGCGGAACGAACCGCCGCTCGCCTTATATCCTTGATCGATCCGTTTCAGATTGAATGTCTGGTCAACAATACCGGACGGTTCGACGCCGATGCTCACCACAGAACCAGGCCGACAGGGCGCCGCCATGCATTCGAAGTAAATGTTCTTGGATCCGGGGACTGCTTTTCTGCGCCAGCCCGGGTGTAGCTTTGCAAAGTCGGGCCTCGCGGCCTTGCCGGCGGATGATTGACCCGGTGAGTTCTCTGCCGCCGCCAGGCCGGGGAATGTCAAGATTGCAAGGCCGATCGCGGCCCAGAGCAATACACGCATAGCCGCCCCGTACGATGGCTGAGCGAATCCTCAGTAGCGAGCCTGCCGCCGCGCGGTTGTTTCGTCTACGTCCGCCGGGCCCTCGCGCCCGGCTTTTTCATTCCGCGAGGGCTCCATGGCCTCCATGCTCTCCCGCCTCTTCGCCCGCGCGCCGGCGAAGAAGTCCTCCGCGCTCGGTGCGCTCGTCGCATTGCATGGCGGCGGGATGGCGGCCTGGACGGCGCGCGATCCCGTCAGCCTCGCCCACGAGGGCTACCAGCGGAACCCGGTCGTGCATCGCGCGGTGCGGATGGTGGCGGAGGCGGCGGGCGGCGTGCCGCTGGTGCTGACGGAAGGGGAGCGCGAGCTCGACGAGCACCCGCTGCTCGCGCTGCTCGCCCGGCCGAACGCGCGGCAGGGCAAAGCGGGGCTGATCGAGACGCTGGTCTCGCACCTGCTGCTGTCGGGCGACGCCTATGTCGAGGCGGTCGCCGTCGACGGCGAGCCGCGCGAGCTGCATGTGCTGCGGCCCGACCGGATGCGCGTGCTGGCGGACTCGAGCGGATGGCCGGAGGCCTACGAATACCGCTGCGGCGCGGAGGTCGCGCGCTACGACCAGCGCGCGGAGCCCTGTCCGCCGCTCCTGCATCTCACCTTGTTCCACCCGCTCGACGATCATTACGGCCTGAGCCCGCTGGAGCCCGCGGCGCAAGCCGTGGATCTGCACAATGCGGCCTCCGCCTGGAACAAGGCGTTGCTCGACAACGCGGCGCGGCCCTCCGGCGCGCTGATCTACAAGGGGCCGGACGGGGCGGGACTGACCGACGATCAGGTCGAGCGGCTGAAGAGCGAGCTCGAGGCGCAATTCTCGGGCGCCGCCAACGCCGGCCGCCCGCTGCTGCTCGACGGCGGCCTCGACTGGCGGCCGATGGCGCTGACCCCTCAGGAGATGGATTTTCTGGAGGCGAAGAACGCGGCCGCCCGCGACATCGCGCTCGCCTTCGGCGTGCCGCCGATGCTGCTCGGCATTCCGGGCGATGCGACCTACGCCAATTATTCGGAGGCGAACCGCGCGCTGTGGCGCCAGACCGCGCTGCCGCTGCTGTCGCGCGTCGCCCAGTCGCTCGCGGGCTGGCTGGCGCCGGCCTGGGGCCCCGAGCTTGCGCTCAAGCCCGATCTCGACGCGGTCGAGGCGCTCTCCGGCGAACGCGAGGCGCTGTGGCGCCGCGTGACCGCCGCGACCTTCCTCGACGACGACGAGAAGCGCGCGGCGGTGGGGTATCAGCCGAGGGGCGCCGCTGGAGCATAAAGCGCGCCGTCGTGGTCCGGCTTGACCGGACCACCCATCCCGGACGTCGAGCTCCGCGTCGAACATGGGTCCTCCGGAAACTCGGGTGTTCCCGAGTTTCCCTTCCGACCAGCTCAGATCGGCAGCAGCCGATCTGAGTTCGCAGGCCGGAGGACGACGAGTTTCATTCTGTAGCCGCCGACGTCTCTCCACTTCTCAGGATGCAGCGCATGCCTCACCCCATCGTCAGGGCGCGCGGCGACGCGCCTGAACTGAAGCGGCTGCCTGTCGCGCCGGCGGTTTCCGCCGACGGGCTGGTCGAGGGCTACGCCAGTCTGTTCGGCGTCGTCGATCTCGGCCGCGACCGGGTCGAGCGCGGCGCCTTCGCCGGCAGCCTCGCCCGGCGGGGCGCGCGCGGCGTGCGGTTCCTGTTCCAGCACGATCCGGCCGAGCCGATCGGGGCGTGGCTCTCGATCGCCGAGGATTCGCGGGGGCTTCGCGTCGCCGGACGGCTGAACCTCGCGGTGACGCGGGCCCGCGAGGTCCACGCGCTGCTCCGCCAGGGCGGGCTCGACGGCCTGTCGATCGGTTTCCGGGCGGTCAGGACCGCGCGCGAGGGCGCCGGCGTCCGGCGCCTCGTCGAGATCGACCTCTGGGAGATCTCGGTCGTCACCTTCCCGATGCTCCCTGACGCCCGCGTCGCCGCGGTCAAGCGCGGGCCTCTACACCTCTCCCCGGTGGGGAGAGGTCGGCCCGCAGGGCCGGGTGAGGGGACGCTTCGCTTGTCGAGCGCCCGCCCCCTCACCCGCTCGGCTTTCGCCTCGCGACCTCTCCCCACCGGGGAGAGGTGAAGACCCGCGCCTCCTTCTTCATCCTCCCGCCGCCTCAGCGCGGCCTTTTCGCCAGAGGCCTCCGATGACCCAGACCGAACTCCGCTCGCCCGAGACCAAGGCCGCCGAGGGCGCGCCGTCGAGCCTCGAGGTGGTGACCGCCTTCGACGACTTCATGCGCGCCTTCGACGCGTTCAAGGAGGTCAACGACGAGCGCCTCGCCGAGATCGAGGCGAGGCTGACGCCCGACGTCGTCACCGTCGAGAAGCTCGCCCGGCTCGACGACGCGCTCGACCGCCAGCAGAAGGTTCTGGCGGATCTCACGCTGAAGGGCCGCCGGCCCGCGCTGGAGACCGCCGGAACCCGCGAGACGGCCGCGCCGCGCGAGCACAAGGCGGCGTTCGAGGCCTATGTCCGGCGCGGCGAGGTGTCGACGCTGAAGAGCCTGGAATCCAAGGCGCTCGCCTCGGTCACGGACTCGCAAGGAGGCTATCTCGTGCCGGAAGCCACCGAGCGCGAGATCGGGCGCCGGTTGGCGGAGGTCTCGCCGATCCGCGCCATCGCCTCGGTGCAGCAGGTGACGGCCGCCGTCTACCGCAAGCCGTTCGCGACCGAGGGCTTCGCCTCCGGCTGGGCGGCGGAGACGGGCGCCCGCGCGCAGTCCGCGACGCCGGTGCTGGACGAACTCGCCTTCCCCGCGATGGAGCTGTTCGCGATGCCGGCGGCGACCCAGACGCTGCTCGACGACTCCGCCGTCGACCTCGACCGCTGGATCGCAGAGGAGGTCGAGACCGCCTTCGCCGAGCAGGAGAGCGCGGCCTTCGTCACCGGCGACGGGACCACGCGGCCGCAGGGCTTCCTGACGCCGGCCAAGGTCGCGAACGCGGCCTGGGTCTGGGGCAAGATCGGCTATGTCGCGACCGGGGCTGCGGGCGCCTTCGCGGCCTCGAACCCCTCCGACAGCCTGCTCGATCTGGTCTATGCGCTGCGCTCGGGCTATCGCCGCAACGCCAGCTTCGTGATGAACCGGCGCGTGCAGGCGGCGGTGCGCAAGCTGAAGGACGCCGACGGCCGCTATCTCTGGGAGCCGCCGGCAAGCGCCGACTCGAGCGCCACGCTGATCGGCTTCCCCGTGGTGGAGGCGGAGGCCGCGCCCGACATCGCGGACGGCGCCCACGCCATTTCCTTCGGCGACTTCCGCCGCGGCTATCTGGTCGTCGACCGCATCGGGGTGCGCATCCTGCGCGACCCGTTCACGGCGAAGCCCTACGTGCTGTTCTACACCACCAAGCGGGTCGGCGGCGGCGTGCAGGACTTCGACGCCATCAAGACGCTGAAGTTCGCGACGAGCTGACCAGTTCTCCCGCCTCCTGCCGCGGCCGGCGCTTCCCCAGGCGTTCTGCTGCGGCGGGAAAGAAACAGGTGAGTGGTATTCCAGCGCCGCCCTTGATCGTAACGACCCGTTAACGATCCGGGGGCACGCTCGTCCCAGCCGTTCCTGACATGGCGCGGCTTCGGCGGTTCGCGAGGCGTCCCTCGATCGCGGACCGTCGGAGACTTTCTCCGCATTCTCCCCCCGGAGCGGGCCTCTTCGGCTTTCTTCCGTCCTATCGCCTAAAGCCCGCCCGACATCCGTCCGGCGGGCTTTTTTTCGTCCGCGCGAGGTCTCTCCCATGCCTGCCGTGCTGCTGACCGCGCCCGAGGCCGAACCGATCGGCCTCGGCGACGCGAAGGCCTATCTGCGCCTCGAACACGACGCCGAGGACGACCTGGTCGCGGGCCTGATCGCCGCCGCCGCGCGGCAGGTGGAGAACATCACCCGCCGGGTGCTGATCGCGCAGCGCTGGCGGCTCGACGCCAGGCTGCCCTGCGACGCCTCCGGGATCGCGCTCCGGCCGCGCCCGGTGCGCGAGGTCGAGGCGGTTCGGATCATGCTTCCGGACGGATCGTTCGAGACGCTCGACCCCGCCGACTGGCGCTTCGACTGGGGGGCGGAGCGGCTTTACGTGACGAAGCCGGCGCCGGCGGGCCGCGGAATCCAGGTCGACCTCGCGGTCGGCTATGGCGATCCGGAGGACGTGCCGGAATCGCTCAGGCTCGCGGTGCGCAGGCTGGTCGCCGACGGCTTCGAACGCCGCGGCGCCGGCGACGGGGCGCCCGCCGACGTCACGGCGCTGCTCGCGCCCTACCGGGACTTTTCGCTTTGAACGCGGCGTCGCCGGGCCTCCTGCGCCGCCGGATCGCGATCGAGCGGCCGGCGGATGTCGCGGACGGGGCGGGCGGCGTGACGCGTGGCTTCGCCCCGCTCGCGCAGGCCTTCGCCGAGGTCGAGCCGCTGACCGCCGAACAGGCCGAACGCGGCCGCGCCCTCGGCCTCAGGAAACTCTGGCGCGTGACGATCCGCGCCCGCGGCGACGTCACGGGCGGTTGCCGCGTCGCCTGGCGGGAGCGCACGCTCGACGTGCTCGCGGTGCGCGCGCTCGACGCCGACGACCGCTTCGAGGAGATGCTCTGCGAGGAGATCGTCCCGTGACCACGCTCTCCCCCGGCCTCGCGCTGCGCGCGGCCGTCCACCAGCGGCTTGTGGGGGACGCCGCGCTCGGCGCGCTGCTCGGCGGCGCCCGGATCTATGACGAGCCGCCGCGCGCGGCCCTGCCGCCTTACGTCGTGCTTGGGCCGCTCGCCTCGAAGGACGTTTCCGGCGACGTCGCGCCGGCGCAGGAGCATCAGCTCGTGCTGGAAGTCTGGTCGCGCGAGGGCGGGCTGTCGGAGGCGCTGAAGGCGGCCGACCGCGTCGTGCGGCTCACGGACGGCGCGGCGCTCGTCCTCGACGGCTGGCGCCTCGCGACCCTGTCGTGGAGCGCGACCGACGCCGTGCGCATCGCCGACAACGGCCTGCGCCGCGCGAGCATCACCTTTCGCGCGGTGACGGAGCCTGCGGAGTAGCGGCCACGCTTTCGAACCCCCTGCTCCCCCTCACCCGGCGCTGCGCGCCGACCTCTCCCCACTGGGGAGAGGTGAAGAGCGGCGCCTCTTCCTGCACCTCTCCCCGGCGAGGAGAGGTCGACATGGCGATAGCCATGGCGGGTGAGGGGGCTCCCGATATCAGAACCAGACGCCCGCCCGGCGCCGCAGAGGAACCGAACACATGGCCATCCAGAAGGGCAAGGATCTGCTCGTGAAGATCGCGGACGGCGCGGGCGGGTTCGTCACGGTGGCGGGGCTGCGCTCGCGCTCGCTGTCGTTCAACGCTGAGCCGGTCGACGTCACGCACTCCGAAAGCGCCGGCCGCTGGCGCGAGCTGCTGGCGGGGGCGGGCGTCAAGAAGGCGAGCGTCGCGGGGGCCGGCGTCTTCAAGGACGACGCCTCCGACACGCTGGTGCGCGGCCTGGTGTTCGACGGGGCGATCGCCGCGTTCCAGATCGTGATCCCGGACTTCGGGCGGATCGAGGGGCCGTTCCAGGTGACGGGGCTCGAGTTCAAGGGCGATCACGCCGGCGAGGTCGCCTACGACCTCGCGCTGGAAAGCGCAGGCGCGCTGAGCTTCACCGCGCTCTGAGCGGGCGGCGTTACCGCCGTGTACCGGCTCAAGGCCGGGCCACGGCGGACATCCTTCCATTCCGTTGAAAGGTAAGCCCATGCCCGCAAACCGCCGCCGCGGCGAGACGGAGGCCGTGTTCGACGGCGCGCCGCGGCGCCTGGTCCTCACGCTCGGCGCGCTCGCCGAACTCGAAGACGCCTTCGGGGTCGAGGATCTTACGGCGCTCGCCGAGCGGTTCGAGAGCGGGCGGCTGTCGGCGGGGGACGCGATCAGGATTCTGGGCGCGGGCCTGCGCGGCGGCGGAACGGAGATCGCGGACGCCGAGGTCGCCCGGCTGTCGCATCCCGAAGGTGCGGCGGGCTTCGTTCGGTCGGTCGTCGAGCTGCTCGCCGCCACATTCGGCGGCGCCGGGGACGGGGAGGGGGCGGCGGAGGCCGCCGGCCCTTTCCCTGGGACGGACTGATGGGCTTCGGCCTCGGCGTGCTGCGGCTCGCCCCGGACGCGTTCTGGCGCATGACGCCGCGCGAGATCGCCGCCGCGGCGAGCGGGCTTCACGGCGGCGGCGGCGGCCGCAGCGGCGCGCTGAAACGCGCCGACTTCGAGCGCCTGATGGCGCGCTTCCCCGACCGGGAGACGGACGATGGCTGAGGGCGACCCCATCAGGATCAGCGTGGACACGGCGGTCTTCCGCCGCGAGCTGACCGAGGCCGAGCGTCTGTCGCGCGGCTTCGGGCGGGCGCTCGGCGACGCGCTCGAAGGCGGCGTCGTCAAGGGCCGCTCGCTGACCGACGTGCTGCGGAGCCTCGGGACCCGGCTGTCGTCGCTCGCGCTGTCGGCGGCGCTGAAGCCGGTCGAGACCGCGCTCGGCGGCCTGTTCGGAAGCCTGAGCAAGGGGCTGCTCGGCGGCGTCACGCCGTTCGCCAAGGGCGGGGTGCTCGGCGCGCCCGCCGTTCTCTCCTCGGGAGGCGCCGGGCTCGCGCTCGCGGGCGAAGCCGGCCCCGAGGCCGTGCTGCCGCTGTCGCGCGGCGCCGACGGCAGGCTCGGCGTGGCGTCGTCGGGCGGGGCGCATGCGCCAGTGACCATCAACATCGCGACATCAGACGTCGAGAGCTTCCGGCGCTCGGAGGCGCAGGTCTCCGCAGCCCTCGCCCGCGCGGTGGCGCGGGGGAGGCGCGGCCTGTGACCCCGTTCCACGACGTGCGCTTCCCGACAGACATCGCGCGCGGGGCGCGCGGCGGGCCGGAGCGACGCACGGAGATCGCGACGCTCGGCTCCGGCTTCGAGGAGCGCAACGCGGTGTGGGCGCATTCGCGCCGGAGGTGGGACGCGGGGCTCGGCGTCCGGACGCTCGCGCAGCTCTCAGCCGTCGTCGCCTTCTTCGAGGAGCGGCGGGGACGGCTGGTCGGGTTCCGCTTCCGCGATCCGCTCGACCACGCCTCCGCGGCGCCGGGCGCGGCGATCACGGCGGCGGACCAGACGCTCGGGACGGGCGACGGCGAGACCGTGCGGTTTCCGCTGACGAAGACCTATGGAGGGGCGTTCGAGCCCTATCGCAGGCCGATCCGCAAGCCCGTCGCAGGGACGGTGCGGGTTGCGGTCGCGGGCGTCGAGACCACGGCGTTCGCTCTGGACGCGGGCGACGGCGCGATCGTGTTCGACGCAGCCCCGCCCGTAGGCGCGCCCGTGACGGCGGGCTTCGCCTTCGACGTGCCGGTGCGGTTCGACGCCGACCGGCTGGAGATCGACCTCGCGGCCTTCGAGGCGGGCTCGGTCCCCTCGATCCCGCTGGTCGAGATCAGGCTGGGGTGAGGACGGGCTGATGCGCGACATTCCGCTCCCCATGGCCGTGGCGCTGGCGTCCCGCGTCACCACCTTCGCGCGCTGCTGGCGGCTGACGCGGCGGGACGGCGCGACGCTCGGCTTCACCGACCATGACGACGACGTCGCCTTCGACGGCGTGACCTATCGCGCGGCGACCGGCATGACGGCCTCCGCCGCGGAAAGCGCGCTCGGCCTCGCGGTCAGCGGGCTCGACGTGGTCGGCGCCCTCGACGATTCCGGGCTCACCGAGGCCGATCTCGCCCGCGGCGCCTATGACGGGGCGGCGGTCGCGCTGTTCCTGGTGGACTGGGAGGCGCCTGCGAACCGCCTGCTGCTGTTCGCAGGCGCGCTGGGCGAGGTCGCGCGCGAGAGCGCGGCGTTCTCCGCCGAGCTTCGCAGCCTCACCCACGCGCTCGCGCAGCCGAGAGGCCGCGCCTACCAGCGCGCCTGCGACGCCGACCTCGGCGACGCCCGCTGCGGGATCGATCTCACCGCGCCAGAACGCCGGGCGGAGGGGACGGTCGATGGGGCGAACGGCGCGCGAGGGTTCTCGTCCTCCGTGCTCGCCGGGCGCGGTTCGGTCTTCACGCGAGGGCGCCTCATATGGACCAGCGGCGCGAACGCCGGCGCGTCCGGAGAGGTGCGCCGGCATCTCGACGCCAGCGCCGAGCTCGCCGAGGCGCCGGCGATGCCGATCGCGGCCGGAGACGGCTTCGTGGTGACGGAGGGGTGCGACAAGTCCTTCGCCACCTGTCGAGACCGCTTCGCCAACCGCCTGAATTTCCGCGGCTTTCCGCAGATGCCAGGAAACGACTGGCTGGCCCGCGCGGCGAAGGCCGGCGGCGACAATGACGGGGGCCGCCTTGGTTAACGCTTCGTGTGAGGATCGCCCTCCAACGCTCGCCCCCGCCACGGTGGTCGCGGCGGCGCGGGGCTGGATCGGCACGCCCTACCGCCACCAGGCGAGCCTGCGCGGCGTGGGCGCCGACTGCCTCGGCGTGATCCGCGGCGTGTGGCGCGAACTGCTCGGCCCCGAACCCGAACCGCTTCCGCCCTACGCCCGATCCTGGGCGGAGGACGGCGACGCCGAACTGATGCTCGACGCCGCGCGGCGGTGGCTGGTCCCGGCGCCGGATGGCGCAATGGAGGCCGGCGACGTGCTGCTGTTCCGCGTCGCCCGCGGCGGCCGCGTGAAGCACGCCGGAATCGCGACGGGGCCGGCCGCGATGGTCCACGCCTATGACGGACACGCGGTCGCGGAGACCGCGATCCCGGAGGCCTGGCTGCGCCGGCTGGCGGCGCGGTTCAGGTTTCCCGCCGCCCAATAGGTCGCCGCCCGCATCGACGCCGCATCGATCTTCCCGCTGACCGAGGCTTGTCCCCATGGCCGTTCTCGCCCTCACAGCCGTCGGCGCCGCGGTGGGCGGGGCGATCCTGCCGGGCGGGATCGGGCTGTTCGGCGCGACGCTTTCGGGAGCGGCCCTCGGCGGCGCGCTCGGCGGGCTGGCGGGCGCCGCGATCGACCAGTCGCTGCTGACGCCGACCCAGAAGCAGACCGGCCCGCGCCTCACCGACATCCGCATCACCGCCTCGACCGAGGGGGCGCCCGTGATGCGCGTCTACGGCCGGATGCGGGTCGGCGGCCAGGTGATCTGGGCGAGCCGGTTCCGCGAGACCAAGTCGACCGAGGCGAGCGGCGGCAAGGGCGGCGGGCCGAAGGTCAAGTCCACGACCTACGCCTATTCCGCGAGCTTCGCGGTCGGGCTCTGCGAGGGCCCGATAGACGCCATCGGCCGCGTCTGGGCGGACGGCGAGCCGATCGCCAGGGGCGACTACGAGATCCGCCTCTATCGGGGGACGGAGGACCAGCTTCCCGATCCCAAGATCGTCGCCGTCGAGGGCGAGGACTATGCGCCGGCCTATCGCGGCCTCGCCTATCTCGTCTTCGAGGAGCTGCCGCTCGAGCCCTTCGGCAACCGCGTGCCGCAGATCACGGTCGAGGTGATCCGCCGGCCGCCCTCGGCGAAGCCGCAGCTCGAGGACCTCGTCTCCGGCGTCACGCTGATCCCCGGCTCCTCGGAGTTCGCCTATGCGACCGACGTGATCGAGCGCAACGCCGGCTTCGGCGCCTGGGAGGCGGAGAACGCCCACGTCGCCGACGGTCGCGCCGACATGCTGACGGCGCTCGACGACCTCGCGGCGCTTGCGCCGAACGCCGCCCACGTTTCGCTGGTGATCGCCTGGCACGGGACGGATCTCCGCGCCGGCCACTGCGAGATCGTCCCGAAGGTCGAGACCGACGACAAGAAGACCCGGCCGTGGATCTGGCGCGTCGCAGGGCAGAACCGAACGCAGGTTCCGCTCGTCAGCCGGATCGACGGCGCCCCCGCGCTCGGCGGCGCGCCGGCGGATCGCGCGGTCCATCAGGCGATTGCGGAGCTCAAGGCCCGCGGGCTGAAGGTGATGCTGAACCCGTTCATCCTCATGGATGTTCCGGCCGGGAACGCGCTGCCCGATCCCCATGGCGGGGCGGAGCAGGCGGCCTATCCCTGGCGGGGCCGCATCACCTGCCACCCCGCGCCGGGGCGTCCCGGATCGCTAGACAGGACGGCTGCGGCCGCGGCTGACATCGACGCCTTCTTCGGCTTCGCGGCGCCGGGGGACTTCGGCTGGAACGAGACCAGCCGCAGCGTCTCCTATGAGGGCCCGCAGGAGTGGTCCTACCGCCGCTTCGTGCTGCACATGGCGCGCGTCGCGCAGGCGGCCGGCGGCGTCGACGCGTTCCTGATCGGCTCGGAGATGGTCGGCCTGACGCGGCTGCGCGACGCGACGGGGAGCTACCCGGCGGTCGCCAGGCTCCGGGAGCTTGCGGCCGACGTGCGCGCCATGCTCGGGCCGGAGGCGCGGATCGGCTATGCGGCGGACTGGAGCGAATACTCAAACCACCGGCCGGACGACGGCTCGGGCGACGTGATCTTCCACCTCGACCCGCTCTGGGCCGACGACAACATCGATTTCGTCGGGATCGACAACTACGTCCCGCTCGCCGACTGGCGCGACGGGCCGGGCCATCTCGACGCCGCGGCCGGTTTCCGGGGACCGCACGACGTCGCCTATCTCGACGCCAACATCGAGGGCGGCGAGGGGTTCGACTGGTTCTATGCGGACGCGGCCGCCCGCGAGGCGCAGATCCGCACGCCGATCGTCGACACCGCGCATGGCGAGCACTGGGCGTTCCGTTTCAAGGACTTCCGGTCGTGGTGGGAGAACCCGCACCACGATTGGCCGGGCGGCGCCCGGCTCCCGACGCCCACAGCATGGGTCCCGCAGTCCAAGCCCATCGTGTTCTGCGAGCTCGGCTGCCCCGCGGTCGACAAGGGCGCGAACCAGCCGAACGTGTTCGTCGACCCGAAATCGGCGGAGTCCGCCGTTCCCTACTTCTCGAACGGGCGGCGGGACGATCTCGTCCAGCGCGCGGCGCTGGTCGCGCAGATCTCGCATTGGAGCGCCGCCGGGAACAACCCGCTCTCCGCCCTGACCGGCGAGCGGATGATCGACGTCTCGCGCATCTTCCTCTGGACCTGGGACGCCCGTCCGCATGCGGCGTTCCCGCTGCGCAGCGACGTCTGGACGGACTCCGCGAACTGGCGGCTCGGCCACTGGCTGACCGGGCGGCTGGGGCTCGCCGCGCTTGCCGACGTCGTCGCCGACATCGCCGGCGAGCTGGGCGTCGACCTCGACCTCGACGACCTCGAGGGGCTGGTGCGCGGCTACGCGCCGGACCGGGTGATGAGCGCGCGCGAGGCGATCGAGCCGCTGCTCGACGCCTATGGCGCGACGGCGCGGGCGAGCGGGGCGACACTTCGCGTCTCCAACCGGCCGGAGACGCCGGTGGCTGAGCTGGCGCCGGAGGATCTCGCCGATCTCGGCGAGAAGACGCCGGCCTTCCGGCTGACTCGCGCGCAGGCCTCCGAAGTGCCGCAGACGCTGCAGCTTCGCCACGTCGACCCCGACGCTGACTACCGTCAGGGCGCGGTCGAGGCGCGTCGGCTGGCGGGCGAGGGCAGGGCGGTCGCGGAAGCGTCCTTCGCGCTGGCGCTTGGCGTCGACGAGGCGCAGGCGCTCGCCGACGGCATGCTGATCGAGGCGTCCGTCGCGCGCGAGCGGGGCGAATGGGCGCTGCCTCCGAGCAGGCTCGCCCTCGAGCCCGGCGACCTCGTGACGTTCTCCGCGCACGGCCGCACGCTGCTGATGCGGCTCGACCAGGTCGGCGAGGAGTTTGCGCGCCCGGTGAAGGCGACCCGCGCCGACCCGGACGTGCGCGACGTCGAACTGGTCGTGATCGACCGCCGTCCGCCGCCGGACCCGGCGCGCGCCGTGGCGCCCGTCTTCGAGGTTCTGGACCTGCCGCTGCTCGCAGGCGACGAGCCGCCTCATGCGCCGCGGCTCGCAGCCTACGCGAAACCCTGGACGCCGGCGGCCGTCTACCGCTCGGAGGAGGGCGGGACTTTCGCGCTGGACCAGACGCTGCCGTCGCCCGCCGCCATCGGCCGGCTGACCGCGCCGCTCGGGCTCCACGCCAGCGGCCGCTTCGACCGGGCGAACGCGATCGAGGTCGAGATCGGGCCGGACCGCACGCTCGAGAGCCGCAGCGAGAGCGCGGTGCTCGGCGGCGCCAACGTCTGCGCCGTGCGCGGAACGTCGGGCGCGTGGGAGGTGGTCCAGTTCCTCGACGCCGAGCTCGTCGGGCCGGGCCGCTGGCGGCTGACGGGCCTGCTGCGCGGCCAGGCCGGCACGGAGGATGCGATCGGCGCGGATGTGGACGCCGCCTTCGTGCTGATCGACGACCGCACGCCGTCCGCGACCCTGCTCGCCTCGACGCGAGGCCTCGACATCGTCTGGCGGGCCGGACCTGCGACCCGGCCGCGCGACGACGAGACCTATGTCGAGACCACGGCGGAAGTCGGCGCGCGCGGGTTGAGGCCTTATGCGCCCGTCCACTTGTCGGCGCGGCGCGACCCGCTGACCGGAGACGTCCCGCTGGGCTGGGTCCGCCGGACCCGGCTCGGCGGCGACGACTTCGAGATCCGCGACGTCCGGCTGGGCGAAGACAGCGAGGCCTACGAGGTCGCGGTGCTGGCGGATGGACAGGTCGTGCGGACGTTCGAGGCGTCGGCGCCGCATATTGTGTACCTGCACGCGCAACAGATCGCGGATTTCGGCCTGGAGCCGGCGACGATCGCCTTCACCGTCCGGCAGCTCTCCGCCTCGGTCGGGCCGGGCCTGCCGGCCGGCGCCGAGATCGCCGTGTAGGGCGCAAGACCCTTCACCCGATGTCCCGGCCTTGAGCTGGAACCCAGAACCGTGATCCGCGCGCGGACCGCGGGCTGCGCCTTGTCCTGCGTCGTCCGTGCGCCCGGGTCCCGGCTCAAAGGCCGGGACAGGCGCGCGCTTCCCCAAGTCTCGATACGCCTGGAGCATCCCATGAGCGCGAGCCCGCATCTCGGCCTCAGCTATCTCGCGCCGGCGCAGAAGCATGTGACGGTCAACGAGAGCTTCCGGCGGCTGGACGCCCTCGTGCAGCTCGGCGTGCTGGACCGCACGCTGACCGCCCCGCCCGCGACGCCCGCGGAGGGCGACCGCCACATCGTGGCGCCGGGCGCCGCCGGCGCCTGGAGCGGCCATGACGGCGAACTCGCAGCCTTCCTCGACGGCGTCTGGGTCTTCGTCGAGCCGAAGCCTGGTTGGCTCGCCTATGTCGCGGCCGAGGGCGCGCTGTTGGTCTTCCTCGGCGGCGCCTGGGTCGGCGCGATGGCCGCGCTCGCCTCGCTCGACGAGCTGACGCGCCTCGGCGTCGCGACGACGGCGGACGACGTCAACCGGCTGGCGGTCTCGTCCGCGGCCGCGCTGTTCACCCATGCCGGGGCCGGCGTGCAGGTGAAGCTCAACAAGGCGACGCCGACCGACACCGCAAGTTTGCTGTTCCAGGACGGCTATTCCGGCCGCGCGGAGTTCGGGCTCGCGGGCTCTGACGGCGTCAGCCTCAAGGTCTCGGCCGACGGCGCGAGCTGGACGACGGCGCTCAGCGTCGACCCGTCGTCGGGCGCGGTCGACCTGCCGCAGTCGCCGACGTTGCTGGTCGAGAAGTTCACCGCGTCCGGAACATGGACGAAGCCCGCCTGGGCGACCCGGGTGCGGGTCATTCTCATTGGGGGCGGCGCGGGCGGCGGCTCCGGTGCCTTGCGCGCCGCCGGCGTCGCGGTTTCCGGCGGGGCCGGCGGCGCGCCCGGGCAAACGGTTGATCACGAGTTCGAGGCGGGCGCGCTCAGCGCGACCGTCGCCGTGACCGTCGGCGCCGGCGGGGCGGGCGGCGCGGCGCAGTCCACGGCGAGCTCCGATGGGCTTCCGGGCGCGCTTGGCGGCGACACCGCGTTCGGAGGCTACGTGAAGGCGGTCCAGATGGCCGGCGGCTTCGGCGCGGGCGGGTCGACCGCGACGGTCGCCGGAGGAACCCACGCCGGCTATCGCGACATGCCGCCGACGACGACCGCCTCGGGCGGTTCGGGCGCTACGGGCGCGGGCGGCGCCGGGCAGAACGGATATGGCCGGGCCTCGGGACCGGCGGGCGGCGGAGGCGGGCTGACCGCCGCCAACGCCGAAGGCGCCGGCGGCCCGTCGGGCTCGGCGTTCAACAGCGTCGGAGCTCCCCAGGCCGCGGATGGCGGGCTGACCCCGGGCGGTCCCGGAGCTGCGGGCGCGCCGTACGCCGGGATCGCCGAGGCGCTGCTCGAAGGCTGCTGCGGCGGCGGCGGGGCGGCCGGGAACGCGGTCAACGGCGGCGCGGGCGGCGCGGGCGCGGCCCCCGGCGGCGCAGGCGGCGGCGGCGGCGCGAGCCGCAACGGCCGTTCGTCCGGCAAGGGCGGCGACGGCGCGCGCGGCGAAGCCTGGATCATCTCGATGCGCTGAGGCAGCGGGCCCGCACGGGCGCGGCCATTTTCGAACATCCGGAGACATCCCATGAACGTGCTGGACATCCAGCGGCGGCTGCTCGCGCTCGGGCATAATCCGGGCCCGCTCGACGGCGTCTGGGGACGCCGCACGCGGCTCGCCGTCGTCGCCTTCCAGAAATCGGTCGGCCTTGACGCCGACGGCGTCGTCGGGCCCCTGACGACGGCCGCGCTGCTCGACCGGCCGGGAACGGCCAAGGCTACGGCCGTCCCCGTGGCTCCGCCCTGGCTTTCCGAAGCGCGCCGCTTCATGGGGCTGAAGGAAATCGCGGGGCCGGCCTCCAACCCGCAGATCCTCGAATGGGGACGGCGGGTGGCGGAGTGGTACGTCAACGACGACGTCCCGTGGTGCGGTGTGTTCGTCCACGCGATGATCGCCGCGGCGCTGCCCGAAGAGACGCTGATCGCGAACCCCTGCTACGCGCGCGGCTGGGCGAGGTTCGGCGTCGCGCTGGCGGCGCCGGCGGCCGGCGCGATCCTCGTGTTCGAGCGCGGGCCGAACGCCGGCCATGTCGGCTTCTACGTCGGCGAGGATTCCGGCCGGTTCCGCGTGCTCGGCGGCAACCAGTCCAACAGCGTGTCCGAAGCCTGGGTCGCCAAGGCCAGGCTCCTCGCCATCCGATGGCCGAAGACCGCGCCCCGCCCGTCCACCGGCGCGGTCGCCGTCTCCGCCGCCGGCTCCGTCTCCACCAACGAAGCTTGAGGTCTCGTTCGCCATGGGCCACGCCATCACGAAGTCGAAGCTCGAAAACGCCGTCGCGGACGCCGCCGCCGGCGTCATCCGCGAGGCCGCCATCGCGGGCTCGACCCCCGGCCGCTCGATCGCCGACGCCCGCCGGGTCGCGGCCGAAGTCGTCGCCGATCCCCGCCTCGCGGCGGCGCTCGAGCCGGTGTCGCGCGTCCAGAGCCAGACCATCCGCGGCATCGTCGTCGCGGCCGGCGCCCCCCTGATCGTGGCGATCGGGCGGATCGCCGGCGTCGAGATCGTCGATGGCGACGCTGCGACGCTCGTCTCCACTCTCGTCTCGCTCGCGGGCGCGGCCTACGCCTGGTATGGCCGCGAGACCACCACGCGGCCGCTCGCCTGAAGGAGCCTTGTGATGACCGCCTCCGCGGCCTCGCTCCGGCGCGACGCCTATGCGCATGACGACGCCAAGCTCGCGGCGCTGGAGCAACGGGTCTACGGCCTCGAGCGCGGCGTCCAGGATCTCAACCAGCTGTTCACCGGCCGGATCGGCGAGGTCTCGGCGCAGCTCTCGGGTCTGACGACCAAGCTCGACGACCGCTCGCGCACGCCGTGGGCGACGATCGTCTCCGCGATGGGCGTCGTGCTCGCGATCGTGATCGCCGGCGGGCAGCTCGTGAAGACGCCGGTGGACGATGCGATCCGGCGGCTCGAGCGCGACGTCACGCGGCTCGACGGCTCGATCAAGGGCGTTGAGCGAGAGGCTCGGGAGGCGCAGCTTGCGGCGCCGGGGCGGGGCGAGCTGGAGGCGCGCTGGATTCTCGAAGAGCGCTCGATCGACGCGCTGCAGCGGCGGCTCGACCGCTACGAGCGCGCCCCGGCGCCTGGCGGATGACGCGGCCTCTGGCCGAGCCGGCGGTCCGGCCTAACTCGCCTGACGGGGCCTGCGATGTTCATTGCGGGTTCAGCGCGGAGGCGCGACACAGTTGGGAATGATCCGGCCCCTCGCAACGGCGCTGAGCGCGATCGTCCTGGTCTTCGGGACGTGCGCAGCCGTCATTTCGGGAGAGCCGGCGCCTCCGCCTCCCGACGCGCCCTCCCGGCTCCCGCCGCAGCACGACGAGTCCGGACCGGAGCGCGCCCGCGCCGCGTCGCGGGACCATGACGGCGACGCGCGCGGCGGGGACCGCGACCGACCGCCCGCACGCATGGCGGACCCGCGATTCCAGGGGCTGGAGCGCGCCCGCGCCGCGGCGCGCGGCGCCGACCCCGGCGGCGGCGTCGATTGCCTGTCCGCCAGGGACGCGCGGAGCGCCACCCTGCAGAAGCGCGCCGTCTCGCTCGCGGAGGCCGTGCGCGTCGCGCGAGACGCGTGGGACGGCGAGGTGATCGACTACAAGCTCTGCACCTATGACGGCAGGCTCGCCTACGAGCTGACCCTGCTCAACACGAACGGCCGCGTCGCCCGCGTCCGGGTCGACGCCTCGAACGGCAAGCTGGTCGGGGTGAGATGACCGCCGAGCCGCAAGGCGCGACGCCGCGGCCGCGCTCCGCCATAATAAGCCGCTGATCCGAACGAGGCCACGATCCCATGCGTCTGCTCGTCGTCGAGGACGACCCCGACCTCAACCGCCAGATCGTCACCGCCCTCGAAGACGCGGGCTACGCCGTCGACCGCGCTTTCGACGGCGAGGAAGGCCACTTCCTCGGCGACACCGAGCCCTATGACGCGATCGTGCTCGACATCGGCCTGCCGAAGATGGACGGCATCAGCGTGCTGGAGCAGTGGCGGCGGGACGGCAAGGCGGCCCCGGTGCTGATCCTGACCGCCCGCGACCGGTGGTCGGACAAGGTGCAGGGCTTCGACGCCGGCGCCGACGACTATGTCGCGAAGCCCTTCCACATGGAGGAGATCCTGGCCCGCGTCCGCGCGCTGCTGCGGCGCGCCAGCGGGCACGCCTCGAGCGAGATGCTCTGCGGGCCGGTGCGGCTCGACACCCGCGCGGGCCGCGTGAGCGTCGACGGCCGCAACATCCGCCTGACCTCGCACGAGTATCGCCTGCTCGCCTATCTCATGCACCATCAGGGCAGGGTGGTGTCGCGCACCGAGCTGGTCGAGCATCTCTACGATCAGGACTTCGACCGCGACTCCAACACGATCGAGGTGTTCGTCGGCCGCCTGCGCAAGAAGCTCGGCGCCGAGATCATCCAGACCGTGCGCGGGCTCGGCTACCTGCTCGCCCCGCCAGAACCGGCGTGAGCGCGCCGGCCGACCATCCGGCCGCGCCCGGAACGATCGGCAAGACCCAGGGCCCGACCGCCGCCGGAGCTCGGCGGCCGCATGTCGCCTCGGTCGCGTCCCGGCTGTTCGTGTCGGCCGCGCTGTGGGCGGGGGCCGTGCTGCTGATCGGCGGCGTGACGCTGTCTTCCTATTACACCCGCTCGGTCGAGCGGGGCTTCGACCAGCGGCTCCACGTCTATCTCAAGACGCTGGTCGCGGCGGTCGCGGACGGCGCCTTCGGGCGCGAGGATCCCGGGTCGTTCGGCGAGCCGCGCTTCGACCTCCCGCTTTCCGGCTGGTACTGGCAGATCACCCGCATCGATCGCGACCCGCCGGAATCCACCACCTCGAAGTCGCTGTTCGAGGGCCAGCTGCCGCGGCTCGCCGATCTCGGCGTCGGCGAGACGATCGTCGGCACCCGCGAAGGCTATGCGCGCGGGCCGGACGAGCAGCGGCTCCGCGTGGTCGAGCGCACCGTCGACCTCGGCCAGGACGGCCGCTACCTGATCGCGATCGCGGCGGCGGCGGACGAGATCGACAAGGACATCGCCGACTTCAACGTCGCCCTGCTCATCAGCTTCCTCGCCCTCGGCATCGGCCTGCTGGTGACGACCTGGTTCCAGGTCACGTTCGGTCTGAGGCCGCTCAGGCGCATCCGCTCGCAGCTCGCGGAGGTGCGCGCCGGCGGCCGCTCGCGGCTCGACGGCGCCTTCCCGAAGGAGATCGCGCCGCTCGCGGGCGAGCTCAACGCGCTGCTCGAATCGAACCGCGAGATCGTCGAGCGCGCGCGCACCCATGTCGGAAACCTCGCCCACGGTCTGAAGACGCCGCTGTCGGTCATTGCGAACGAGGCGGACGCCGGCGACGACCCGTTCGCGCAGAAGGTCCGCGAGCAGGCCACCCTGATGCGCCGGCAGATCGATCATCACCTCGAGCGCGCCCGCCTGTCTGCGGGCGTCGCCTTCGCGGGCGAGACCGCCGAGGTGAAGCCGGCGCTCGAGGCGCTCGCCCGCACGATGGAGAAGGTCCACCGCGACCGCGATCTCACGGTGGAGGTCGCTCTCAGCGAACCGCTGCGGTTCCGCGGTGAGCGTCAGGATCTCGAGGAGATGGTCGGCAATCTCGTCGACAACGCCTGCAAATGGGCGGCTACGACCGTCCTGATCGCGGCCTCGTCCGTGGCGGCCGTCGACGCCGGCCGGGCGAGGTTCCGCGTGCTCGTCGACGACGACGGTCCGGGCCTCGACGACGGCCAGCGCGAGGAGGTGCTGCGTCGTGGGCGGAGGCTCGACGAGACCAAGCCGGGCTCGGGGCTGGGGCTTGCGATCGTCAGCGACCTCGCCGCGATGTATGGCGGCCGGCTTTCGCTCGACCGCGCGCCGTCGGGCGGCCTGCGCTGCGACCTCGAGCTGCCGGCGGCGTAAGACCTGCGCCGCCGCTGCTCTTCAATCCTCGCGCAGGCTCGCACGCGCGGCCATCAGGCCGAGCGTCGGACGGCCCGGCGAGGGCGGCGGAGGCGCGCCACGGGCGCCGGCGGCCGCGAAGGCGTGAGACGGCAGGTCGGCGGAGAACCTGCCGGCGTCGCCTCCGAGGCCGAGGCCGATCCGGCGGGAGAGCGCCTGCGGCCCGTCCGCGCCCTGGCCGATCGCCTCCGCGATGTCGGCCGCCGTGATGTCCGCGCCGAAATCGACGAAGGCGCTCGCCGCGTCCTCGGCGGTCAGGCGGCCGAGATAAGCCGCGACCGGGCCGTCCGGCTCGTCCCGGACCGCCTCGACGACCGGAGCGTCGCGCGTGGGCTCCGCGAACAGGTGACGCGCGGCGGCCGAGCCCGCGGCCCAGCCCGCGGCGATCGCGTCTCCCACGCCCGATCCCCCCTGCGCCGAGAAGAGCCCCTCATCCGGTCCGAGCCCGGAGCGCGCCAGCAACTCGTCGCGCGGCGCGAAGCCGCCGGAGACGACCAGCCCGTCGACCGTGAAGCTGCGCGCCGCGGAGGCCGCCCCCTCGCCGAACCGGTTGGCGGCGTGGACGGCGACGACGTGGCTGTCCTGCTCGTCGTAGTCGACGCCAGTGACCACGCTCGCGAAGCTGAGCGGAACCCCCATCGCCTTCGCGAGGTCGATCGCCGGCCCTTGCGGATCCTCCCGCGCGTCGATCACCATCTTCACCGAGACGCCGGCCTCGCTGAGGTCGATCGCCGTGCGATAGCCGTCGTCGGAAAGCGTCGCGACCACGACGCTTTCGCCGGGCGCGACCGCGTGGCGGCGGAGAAGCGCCCGGACGGCGAGCGAGTTCATCACCCCCGGGCGGTCGTTGTCGCGAAAGGCGAGCGGGCGCTCGCGGACGCCGGTCGCAAGCACCACGGCGCCGGCCGAGACCACCCGCACGGCGACGCGGCCGGGCTTCCTCGGGTCGACCCGCTCGACGGCGACGACCGATCCGTCGGCCTCCACCGCGATCGCTGTCGCGCCGAGCGTCAGCGCGCTGCGGTCGGCGAGGGCCGCCGCCTGCCGGGTCGCCCACTGGCCGGGCGCGCGGCCGTCGATGCGACCGTCGAACAGGTCCGCGGCGCCTCCCGCCCGGAACGACGCCTCGAGAACGACCACGCTGAGCCCGGCGGCCCGCGCGGCCGCGGCCGCCGCAAGGCCCGCGAGGCCCGCGCCCACCACGACGACGTCGCAGGTTTCGCGGCGGGCGTCGGGCGATGGCTCGGTCGGCGGCAGGCGAGGGGCCGGCAGCGGCAGGACGCGTCTCAGCCGCTCGAGCGCGAGTCGCGGCGCGAGGCGACCGAACGAAGCCTCGGCGGCCGAGCGGAGCGGTCGCGCCGCGAGCCCTTCGCGGATCGCGATCTCGTCGCCCGACACCCCGGCCCACGCCCCGGAATCGTCCTCGAGAGCGACGAGGGCGATGTCTTCGAGGCCGAGGGCGGCCAGCGCCCTGGGACGGCCGAGCAGGGGGCTCGCGCCCCAGCGCGGCGCGGCTCCGGCGAGCAGGGCGCTCGCCAGCGTGTCGCCGTAGAAGCCCGAACAGGAGCGTCCCGCGAAGCGAAAGCCGACCGGCTCGTCGCGGTCGATCGCCGCGCCGAAGCGCCGATCCGCGGACGCCGGCAGACGGTACGGTCCGCTCATCGCGCCGGCTCCCGTTCGCGGAGATGCGGCCGGCGGGTCGGCGCGAACGGCGCCATCGCGGGGTCGGTGGCGAGGCCGAACAGCAGGGCGACGACGTGGCGCGCCGCCGGCACCGCCCCCGACAGCGCGTCGCGGCCGAAGCCGAGCGCGAGCCAGAGTCCGGGAATCTCTGCCGCCCCGATCTGCGCCGCGCCGTCGATCCCCGTCCATGTCGTCACCGGCTCTTCCCCCGTCACGACGCTGCCCGCAAGCGAGGGCGCGACATCCACCAGCCGCCGCGCAAGGGAGTCGCCCCCGAGGGGGCCGGACACCGTGAGGACGCCGGAGATGTCGCGCGACAGCGTCAGGTCGTCGATGACCAGGGCCGGCCCGAGCGCCGGGCCGCCGGCCTCGACGGCGAGCGTCTGCCGCTCCTCGCGCTTGAGGGACAGCCGTCCCTTGCCCTCCCGGACCAGCCGGATGGCGGCGAAATCGTCGGCCAGGACCACCGAGCGTGCGGACACCAGGCGGTCGCCCAGCCGGACGCCGACCACCTCCGCGCCGTTCCGCTCGAGCCGCGTCACCGGCGTCGCCGCGAACAGGGCGGCGCCGGCGGCCGCCGCGGCGTCGGCCAGCGCGAAGGCGAGCGCGTCGGCGTCGAGCGTAACCGCGCCGGGCTCGTAGAGCGCGACGGCGAGCCCCGCGCCGGAGCCGAGCGGCGGGCTGAGCGCCGCGACCTCGAGCGGGGGCACCATCCACGCGGCGACGCCCGCCGCCTTCGCCGCCGCGGCCGCTGCGCCAAGCGCCTCGCTGTCGGAGGCGGAGACCGAGAGCGTCAGGCACCCCGTCGCGTCGAGCGCCACGGGGGAGGGCAGCCGGCGGAGCAGGTTCCTCGCTCGCTTCGGCGCGCGGACCTCGCAAAGCATGCGAAGGCGGTCGCGGTGCGCCGCGCGGACCACGGGCCAGGCGCGTTCGTCGGGTGAGCCGGCGATCTCGTCCGGCGCGAACAGCGCGACTGCGGCGCCCTCGTTCGCGCAGGCCCGGGCGATTGCGAGCGCACGCACGCCGCCGCCGACCACGACGACGTCGTAAGCGGCGTCGGAGGCGAGGCGGTCGGGATGCGTCGGCCGTCCCTGCGCGGGGCGCGAAGGACGCAGCAGGGCGGAGGAGAGAGCGCGGCGGAACAAGGGCTGGTCGTCTGTCCGAACCGGAGGGCGGAGTCGGCCCAACCTACAGCGGCCTGCGCCGCGGTTCATCCCGCTTGCGACGGATTCATAGGTTTTCCGCGACGCGACGGCGTGTCTCTTCTCGACAGGCTGGAACCTCTCTATGTGAGGCCGGGGAAGGAAACGGGTGCAATGACGGCTCTCTGGGTGACGGTCGCAGCGATGACCGGCGCGGCGATCTTCGTCGTGCTCGCGTCCCTTGCGCGTCATCGCGCCGCCGGCGGCCCGGCCGAAGCGGCCGACGCCGCCGTCTATCGCGACCAGCTCGACGAGATTTCGCGCGACCAGGCCCGCGGGCTGATCGACGAGCGCGAGGCGGAGGGGGCCCGGACCGAGGTGGCGCGGCGCCTGATCGGCGCTTCCGATCGCGAAGAGGCGGCCGCCGGGCCTGCCACGCGCGCCGACCGTCGGCGCAGGCTGGCCGCAGCCGCGGCGCTCGTCGGCGTTCCGCTGATCGCGCTCGGCGGCTATGGCGCTCTGGGACGCCCGGAGATGCCCGACCTCCCGCTCGCCGCCCGCCTCAATGCGAATCCCGAAAGACAGCGGGTCGTCGATCTCGTCTCCCGCGTCGAAGCGGCGCTCGCGAACAACCCGGACGACGCCCGCGGCTGGACCGTGGTCGCGCCGATCTACCTCAGGCTCGGCCGCGCGGAGGACGCGGCGGACGCCTACGCCAACATCATCCGCATCGAGGGCTCCTCGCCCGACCGCGAGGCCGACCTCGGCGAGGCGCTCTACGCGGCCGCCGACGGCGTCGTGACGGCCGAAGCGCGGGCGGCCTTCGAGCGCTCGGTGAAATCCGACAAGCCTTCGATCAAGGGCGCGCTCTATCTCTCGCGCGCGGCCGAGCAGGACGGCGATCCCGCCGCCGCGCTCGGCCATCTCAGGCCGCTGTTCGAAAAGGCTGCGCCCGACGCGCCTTACCTCAGCGCGCTCAAGGGCGAGCTCGAACGCCTCGCCGACGTGCCGCCGCTGCCGATGCCGACCGTGACGTCGTCCGACGAGCGCAAGACGCCCGAGGAGCGCATGGCGATGGTGCGCGCGATGGTCGACGGGCTCGGCGATCGGCTCGCGGGACAGGGCGGCGACATCGGAGAGTGGCTGCGCCTGGTGAAGGCGCGTGCGGCGCTCGGCGACAACGACAAGGCGAAGGCGACGCTCGCCGCCGCCCGGGAGAAATTCGCAGGCGACGACCGGGCGACCGCGCGCCTCGAGGCGCTGGGCCTTGGACTTGGTCTCGAGGGGCGGGGCGCGTAAAGGGTAACGGGATGACGATCGACGCTTCCACAAGCTTCCCGTCGCCGCGCCGCCGCGCGGGCGCCCGCAAACGGCGCCGGATGGCGCTGTTCGCCGTCGTCGCGCTCGTGCTCGCCGGCGCGGTCGCGCTGATCCTCAACGCTTTCCGCGACACGCTGGTGTTCTTCCGCACGCCGAGCGAGATCGCCGAGCGCGGCGAGGCGCCGGGCGCGAGGCTCCGGCTCGGCGGTCTCGTGAAGCAGGGCTCCGTAACGCATGACGGAACCACCACGCATTTCGTCGTGACCGACATGAAGAGCGATCTGCCCGTCACCTTCACGGGCCTGCTGCCGGATCTGTTCCGCGAGGGCCAGGGGGTGGTGGCCGAAGGGGCGCTCGGCCAGGACGGCGTGTTCAAGGCCGACTCCGTGCTCGCCAAGCACGACGAGAACTACATGCCCAAGGACGTCGCCGACCGCCTGAAGGCGCAAGGCGAGTGGCGTCCGGACGCCGGCGGGGCGAAGCCCAAATGATCGCTGAAACCGGCCATTACGCGCTCGTCCTCGCGCTCGCTCTCGCGATCCTGCAATCGACGCTGCCGCTGTGGGGCGCCCGGTCCCGGGACGCCGCGCTGATGGGGCTCGCGAGCCCGCTCGCCGTCGCCCAGTTCCTGCTGGTCGCGATCTCGTTCGCGGCGCTGACGCACGCCTACGTCACCTCGGACTTCTCGCTGGTCAACGTCGTCGAGAACTCGCATTCGGCGAAGCCGCTGATCTACAAGATCTCCGGCGTCTGGGGGAACCACGAGGGCTCGCTGCTGCTCTGGATCCTGATCCTCGTGCTGTTCGGCGCGCTCGTCGCCGTGTTCGGGCGCAACCTGCCCGCCCGCCTCAAGGCCGACGTGCTCGCCGTGCAGGCGATGATCTCGACCGCGTTCCTGCTGTTCGTGCTCATCACCTCGAACCCGTTCGCGCGCGTCAACCCAGCGCCGCTCGAGGGACAGGACCTGAACCCGCTGCTGCAGGATCCCGGCCTCGCGATCCATCCGCCGCTGCTCTACCTCGGCTATGTCGGCTTCTCGATGGCGTTCTCCTTCGCGGTGGCGGCCCTCATCGAGGGCAAGGTCGACGCCGCCTGGGCGCGCTGGGTGCGGCCCTGGACGCTGATGGCGTGGTGCTTCCTCACGCTCGGCATCGCGATGGGCTCCTACTGGGCCTATTACGAGCTCGGCTGGGGCGGCTTCTGGTTCTGGGATCCGGTCGAGAACGCCTCGCTGATGCCGTGGCTCTCCGGCACCGCGCTGCTGCATTCGGCTGTCGTGATGGAGAAGCGCGAGGCGCTCAAGATCTGGACCATCCTGCTCGCGCTGTTGACCTTCGCGCTGTCGCTGCTCGGCACCTTCCTCGTGCGCTCCGGCGTGCTGACGTCGGTCCACGCCTTCGCGGTCGATCCCGCCCGCGGCGTCGCGATCCTGATGATCCTGACCGTATTCGTCGGCGGCAGCCTGACGCTCTATGCGCTGCGCGCCCCGGTGCTTCGACAGGGCGGCATCTTCGCGCCGGTGAGCCGTGAGGGCGCGCTGGTGCTGAACAACATCTTCCTGACGGCCGCCTGCGCGGCGGTGTTCATCGGCACGCTCTATCCGCTCGCGCTCGAAGCCGCGACCGGCGAGAAGATCTCGGTCGGCGCGCCGTTCTTCAACGCGACCTTCGGGCCGATCATGCTGCCGGTGCTGCTGATCATGCCGTTCGCGCCGCTGCTCGCCTGGAAGCGCGGCGACGCGCTCCGGGCCGCGCAAGGGGTCACGGTCGCGCTCGGCGTCGCGATCGTGGCGACGGCGATGGTCGCGGGCTTCGTCCGGGGAGGGCCGACGCTTGCGCCGGTCGGAGTCGGGCTTGCGCTGTTCGCGATCGTCGGCGCCTTCGCGGAGATCGCCGAGCGCACGAAGATCTTCCGCATCGGCCTCGGCGACAGCGTCCGCCGCGCGCGCGGGCTGCCGACCTCGACCTGGGGCGGGGCGTTTTCGCATGCCGGACTCGGCGTGACGCTGCTCGGCGTGGTGGCGGCCTCGGCGTGGTCGAGCGAGGCGGTGGTCGCGCTGAGGCCCGGCGAAACCGTCAAGCTCGCCGGCTTCGAACTGACCTTCGAGAAGATCGAGCAGCGGCCCGGCGCGAACTACCGCTCCGCGGTCGCCGAACTGACCGTGCGCGAGGGCGGCGCCGTGGTCGCGACGGTCGAGCCCGGGCGCCGGTTCTATCTGGCGCGGAAGATGGACCTGTCTGAATCGTCCATCGTGACCTTCGGCGTCTCGCAGCTTTACGCCTCGATGGCGGAAGCGCGCACCGACGGCGCGACGGGGCTTCGGCTGCAATACAAGCCGCTGGTCGTGCTGATCTGGCTCGGCGCGGTGGTGATGGCCTTCGGCGGCGCCCTGTCGCTCGCCGACCGCCGCCTCCGTGTCGGCGCCCCGCGCAAGGCCGCCCGCCGCGCGCCCGTGATGCAGCCCGCGGAATGAGCGGAGACAGCCGCGCCCGCTCTTACTCGCCTCTCCCCGGTAAGGAGAGGTCGCGAGGCGCGAGCCCAGCGGGTGAGGGGGCGCCTGTTTCCCGGAGCGGGCTGATCCCCCTCAGCCGGCGCTGCGCGCCGACCTCCGCCCGCCGGCGAGCGGTGACGGCGCGCGCCTTTGTCGGCTTTTTCTTCGCGATCCTCCTCGCCTTTTCGACCGCGCCGGCATTCGCCGTGCAGCCGGGCGAGGCGCTCGCCGACCCCGCGCTCGAGGCCCGGGCGCGCGCGCTCGGCGGCGAACTGCGCTGCATGGTCTGTCAGAACCAGTCGATCGACGACAGCGACGCCACGCTCGCGAAAGATTTACGGCTGCTGGTCCGCGAGCGCATCAAGGCTGGCGACAGCGACGAGCACGTGCTCGACTTCCTCACCGACCGCTACGGCGATTTTGTTTTGCTTCGGCCGCGTTTTCGCCTGGAAACCCTGCTTCTGTGGGGGTTCGCGCCGCTGCTTCTGGTCGCGGGCCTGCTCGGTTACCTCGTCTGGGCGGTGCGCTCGCGGCGCAGGAGCGCCCCGGCGGACGGCCTGACGGAGGCCGAGCGCGACCGTCTCGAGGCGTTGCTTGCGCGAGAAGGGGAAGGCCCCCGGCCGATCTGAGACCGCGGTCCGGGACGTCTTACCGATAATTCATCCCGCCGACAGGCGTCCGTAAGGCCGCCTACGTGAATGTCCGCAAGACACGGCCCATATGGGGCTAGACGCTTTTCCGATCGGAGACCCAATCGCAATGACGATCGATTCATCCAAGCCGGCCGGCGAGAGCAAGCCGTCCACCGCGCGCGGCTTCCTGGCGCTGCGCCGCAAGACCGTGATCGCCTCGGCGCTCGCGCTCGGCGTCGCCGGCGCCCTCGGCGGCCAGGCGATGATCTCCTCGACGCCCGCGCTCGCCGAGAGCTCCGCGATCCAGCCGCAGGCCGGCCCGGCGCTGCCGAGCTTCGCCGACGTCGTCGACCGGGTGAAGCCGGCCGTCGTCAGCGTGCGCGTGAAGAACGTCGCGGCCGATGACGAGGACGCCGGCGGTCCCGGCGGCGGTCCGGACATGGGCCAGATTCCCGACGAGCTGAAGCCGTTCCTGAAGAAGTTCTTCGACAACCGCCAGGGCGGCGCGCCGAAGCCGAAGAAACATCTCGGCATGGCGCAGGGCTCGGGCTTCTTCATCTCGGCCGATGGCTACGTCGTGACCAACAATCACGTCGTCCAGGGCGCCAAGGAAGTCGAGCTCGCTCCCGACGACAACACGACCTACAAAGCCAAGGTCATCGGAACCGACGCCCGCACCGACCTCGCGCTGCTCAAGGTCGAGGGCGACCGCAAGGACTTCCCTTACGTCAAGTTCGGCGACGCGGAAGGCCCGCGGGTCGGCGACTGGGTGATCGCGGTCGGCAACCCGTTCGGTCTCGGCGGCTCGGTCACGGCCGGCATCGTCTCGGCCCGCGGCCGCGACATCAACTCCGGCCCGTATGACGACTTCCTGCAGATCGATGCGGCGGTGAACAAGGGCAACTCCGGCGGCCCGACCTTCAACCTGAAGGGCGAAGTCGTCGGCGTGAACACGGCGATCTACTCGCCGTCCGGCGGCAATGTCGGCATCGCCTTCTCGATCCCGGCGGAAGTGGCCACCGGCATCGTCGAGAAGCTGAAGACTGGCAACTCGATCGCCCGCGGCTATATCGGCGTGCAGATCCAGCCCGTCACCGACGACATCGCCGAGAGTCTCGGCCTGCCGAAGGCTCAGGGCGCGCTGGTCGCCGAAGCCCAGAAGGGCACGCCCGGCGAGAAGGCCGGCCTCAAGTCCGGCGACACCATCCTCAAGGTCGACGGCGAGCCGATCGACAGCGCGCGCGAGCTGTCGCGCAAGATCGCGTCGATGGATCCGGGCAAGGACGTCACGCTGACGATCTGGCGCGACGGCAAGGAGGAGACGAAGTCGCTGAAGCTCGGCACGCTCCCCGACGAGCCGAAGAAGGCCTCGCTCAACGACGACCAGAACGACGACGACGCCGGCTCCTCGAAGGTGAAGCTCGGCATCGAGGTCACCCCCGCTTCCAAGATGGCGGGCGCCGGCGACCAGGGTCTCGTGGTGACGAACGTCGATGAGGACGGCTCGGCCGCGGGCAAGCTTGCGCAGGGCGACGTGATCCTGAAGGTCGGCGGCAAGTCGGTCTCGAGCGTCGCCGACGTCACCTCCTCGCTCGACGCCGCGCAGAAGGACGGCAAGAAGTCCGTTCTCCTGCTCGTCAAGCGCGATAACGCGACGCGCTTCGTCGCGATCGAGATCGGCCAGGGCTGAGCCCTGGTCGACCTGGCCGGGATCCGTCGCCGCCCCTGCGACGGTCCGGGCCTCGACTGCGAGCGGCGGGCGGGCCCCCCCGACCGTCCGCCGCTTTCGCGGATTCAGCGCCGGTCCTGCGGGGTCTTCCCCGCTCCGCAGGACTGGATCGCCGGCCGATCTCCCGCTTGCAGTCCAACGAGAGCCGCGCCATGACCTCGGCGATGAAGCTCCTGATCATCGAAGACGATCGCGAAGCCGCAGCCTATGTGGTGAAGGCCTTCAGCGAAGCAGGCCACGTCGCCGACCACGCCGTCGACGGCCTGGACGGCTATGCCCGGGCGACCGAGCAGACTTACGACGTGCTGGTCGTGGACCGCATGCTGCCGAAGCTCGACGGGCTGTCGCTGATCGGCCGGCTGCGGGCGGAAGGCGCCAAGACGCCGGTGCTGATCCTCTCCGCGCTCGGCCAGGTCGACGACCGCGTGCAGGGGCTGCGGGCTGGCGGCGACGACTACCTCACCAAGCCTTACGCCTTCGCGGAGCTGCTCGCCCGCGTCGAGGCGCTGGCGCGCCGGGGCGGCCCCGCCGCCGCCGAGACGGTCTACCGCGTCGGGGACCTCGAGCTCGACCGCATGTCGCACACCATCACGCGCGCCGGACAGGACATTCCGCTGCAGCCGCGCGAGTTCCGGCTGCTCGAATATCTGATGCGCAACGCCGGTCAGGTGGTCACCCGCACCATGTTGCTCGAGAATGTGTGGGACTATCATTTCGACCCGCAGACGAACGTGATCGACGTCCATGTCTCCCGCCTCCGTTCGAAGATCGACAAGGGCTTCGACAAGCCGCTGCTGCACACCGTGCGCGGCGCGGGATACATGATCCGTGACGGCGCTCGGTAAGCTCCTACGCACCACGGCCTTCAGGCTGGCGCTCGCCTATCTCGTCGTGTTCGCCGCGCTGTCGATGGTCGTGCTCGGCTATGTCTCGTGGCACGCGAACGCGCTGATCGCCGGCCAGCTCAACGCCACCGTCAACGCCGAGATCACGGGCCTCGCCGAGCAGTACCGGCAGGGCGGCATCCGCAAGCTCGTCGCGGTGGTCGACGAGCGCTCCAACCGTTCGCCCGGCGGCTCGCTCTATCTGCTGACGACGTTCTCCGGCGAGGTGCTCGCGGGCAATGTGAGCGCCGCGCCCGCCGCCTCGCTGGCCGAGGCTGGCGAGCGCGAGATCCCCTATCAGCGAACCGGAGAGACCACGACCGCGCCTTATCCCGCGGTGGTGCGGGTGTTCCTGCTGCCCGGCGGATACCGCCTGCTCGTCGGCCGCGACACGGAGGAGCGCGAGCGGCTTTCGGCCGTGATCGCGAACGCCGTGCAATGGTCGCTCGCGCTCGTCGTCGTGCTGGGGCTCGCCGGCGGCGTGTTCGTCGCCAAACGCGTGCTGAAGCGTCTCGACGCCATGACGGAGACCAGCCGCACCATCATGGCGGGCGACCTTTCGGGGCGTCTCGCGGTGACCGGCTCCGACGACGAATTCGACCGTCTGGCGCAGGCGACCAACGCCATGCTGGACCGCATCAACGAGCTGATGGCGGGGCTGAAGGAGGTCTCCGACAACATCGCCCACGATCTCAAGACGCCGCTGACCCGCCTCAGGAACCGCGCCGAGGCCGCGCTCCGCACCGCGACGGGCGAGGAGGAGTGGCGGGTCGCGATGGAGCAGGTGATCGCGGAGTCGGAGGGCATGATCCGCATCTTCGACGCGCTGCTGCTGATCGCCCGGGCGGAATCCGGCGGCGCCCGCGGGCAGATCGCCGAGGTCGACGTCGCCGAGGTCGCGCGCGGCGTCGTCGAGCTCTACGAGCCGCTGGCGGAGGAGCGCGGCGCGCGCCTCACGGTCGAGGCGCTCGGCCAGATCCGGGTGCTGGGCAACAGGGAGCTGATCGGCCAGGTGGTCGCCAACCTTGTGGAGAATGCGCTGAACTACGGCACGACCGACGGCCGCCCGGGCGAGGTGACGGTCTCGGCCCTGGCGCTCGGCGCCGACGCGCGCCTCGTGGTGGCGGACCGCGGGCCGGGCATCCCGCCGCAGGACCGTTCGCGCGCCATGGAGCGCTTCGTGCGGCTCGACACCAGCCGCTCCCGGCCGGGCTCGGGCCTCGGCCTCGCGCTCGCCTCCGCCGTCGCCCGCCTTCACGGCGGCGCGCTGACGCTAGAGGACAATGCGCCGGGGCTGAGGGCGACGCTGACGCTGCCGCGGGCGGCGGACGCCGTCCTCGCAGCCGCGGAGACGCCGAAACTCGCTTCGCCGCGCCCGGCCGCCGCCGAATAGCCCGGAGCGCTTGCCTCCGGCGCCCTCGCGTGGCAAGCCCTCGCCCCAAGCAAGGAGGACGCGGGCCGCAGGCCCCCTCCATCCCCCAAAGCCCTTTCCAGAGGAGGCGACGTTGGACAAACGCGAGCTCGACCGCGTCCAGAGCTATCTGCGCAAGCTGTTTCAGAACCAGACGTTCCGCGTCGTGGCGCGCCCGCGCAAGGACGACTCGGCGGAGGTCTATCTCGGCGAGGAGTTCATCGGCGTCGTGTTCCGCGACGACGAGGACGGCGATCTCTCGTACAACTTCTCGATGGCGATCCTCGAGACCGATCTCGAGTGAACGTCCCGCGACGGGACGGCCCGCGTCTCGCGCCGGGCGGCCCTGCGGCCCCTGCGCCGCGACGCGGCGCTCGCCCATGTCGTTTCTGCTTGGATGCCTGACGCTCGCCCTGGGATTTTCGATCTCGGGCGGCGGCCTCGGGCTTCGAGGCGGCGACGAAGCGGCGGGCGAGCTTCCGCCTGCTGCGCGAGCCTGACGTCACGGCGTTCGCCGCCGTGACGGTGGTCACGATCGGCGCGGCCTATATCATGGCGCGCGATCTCATGCGGGGAGGCAGGCGCCCGCATGGGCCGTCTCCGTCGGGACGGTCGTTCTCGGCGTCTGGAGCCTGGTTCTCGGCGCGGCGGCCCTGTCGGCCTTCGCAGGCTGATCTTTATCGGGGGATTTCGATATGGCGCTTTATTCGCTTGGGGGGGGCAGTCCCCGGACGCCGGCCAATGGCCGCTTCTTCGTCGCGGAGAGCGCGGTCGTCGTCGGCGACGTGTTTCTGGATGAGGATTCGAGCGTCTGGTTCGGCTCGGTCCTGCGCGGCGACAATGAGCGGATCACACTCGGCAAGCGCTCCAACATCCAGGACGGCTGCATCCTGCACACCGATCCGGGCTTCCCGCTGGTCATCGGCGAGGACAGCTCGCTCGGCCACGGCGCCATCGTCCATGGCTGCACGATCGGGAACTGCACCCTGATCGGCATGGGCGCGACCGTGCTGAACGGCGCCCGGATCGGAAACCACTGCCTCGTCGGCGCCGGCGCGCTGGTGACCGAAGGCAAGGAGTTCCCGGATTTTTCGATGATCATCGGCTCGCCCGCGCGCGCGGTGAAGACGCTCGGGCCCGAGTTCGAGGTCCGTCAGCTCGGCGGCGCCGCCCGCTACGTCGCGAACGGCCGCCGCTTCCGCGAAGAGATGAAGAAGATCGGCTGAGCGCGCCGCGCCAAGCGGAAGCGCGATGTCCCGGCCTCTAGCCGGGACCCATACCCCAAACGTCAGCACGATCGGTCGGGAGCCGCGCCGCTTCTGATGCAAGACCGCCGCGTCTCGGTCCCGGTTCAAGGCCGGGACACCGCGGCGGCGCCGACGGCGCCAAGTTCCTGAAAAGAGCGAGGCCGGCTCCTTGGCGGGAGCCGGCCTCTGGCTGCGACGGTCGGGGGACGGGGGGACGTGACCGGCCGCAGGCGTTCGTGAAGGTCGTGGCGGGCGTTACGGGGCGGCGGCGACGCCCACCGGGCCGATGCCGTCGCCGAGCAGCACCCACACGTTCGGATCAACCTGGCTCTGGCGCTTGATGTAGGTGTAGCCGGTGTCGAACCACGGCTTGACGTCCTCGGCCTGATTGTCGAGCGCGTAGTCGCCGCGGTCGGTGACGACCGTGAGCACGGCGTGGCCGTCGCCCTTGAGATCGCGGACGACCGTGATGAGCAGCGCCTGGCGCGGCCAGCCCGCGTCCATCAGCATCCGGCGCTTCAGCAGCACGTAATCCTCGCAGTCGCCCTTATCGACGGGGTAGGTCCACTTCTCCTCGACGCCGTAGAGTTCCTGGTCGGTGACCGGCTGGATCGCGGCGTTGACCTTGCGGTTGATCCCGTCGAGCTCGCTGAGGCGGGCGGCGGTCAGGCGCACCTTGGTGGGCTTCGCCGGCTTCACGTCGCAATCGGCCGCGTGCGACTTGCAGAAATCGATCCAGCCCATCGGCGACTTGCCGGCGCCCTCGACCTGCATCGGGGTCGCCATCGCCACCGTCAGGTTCTGCGCCTGCGCGCCGGACGTCATGGTGAATCCGCTAGAAAGCAGTACAAACAAGATGTAAATCGATTTAGTCTTGAGCATATTGAGCATTTGCAATCCCCGTCCTGTCCCGGGATGCAAATTCTCACATTCCTTTTGCTGTCCGGATAAGTCGACAGCCTCTGTTTTATCGAGATCATTTGGAATTTAGCAACGAATGCGAAAGAGGTTGTTTAGAGATTGATACGTAGATTTGTTTACCAAGACAGGAGAGCTCAAGAAGATGAGGGATCGACTTGGTGGCTTAAAAGTTAACGGCCACGGCTTTTCCGGGGGGTCGATTACGCGCGGTAAACCATGATCCTGAATGGTCATTCAGACGGCGCGGACTGAGACGTGGCCGATGACGGCGAAGCCGGATCGTACGGGGGCGCCGCAAACGAAAAACGCCGCCCTGGGGGCGGCGCTGCGAGATCGGGCCGTGGACGCTCGGTTCAGCCGAACTGTTCGTTCAGCGCGTCCATGTTCTGGGTGCGGGTGAACTCGACGGCGAGGCCGCGCTCGAAGTGGCGGACGACGCGGGCCGCGGTGCGGCCGAGGGTGACGGGGGTCCCGATCGGCAGGTCCAGCGCGATGGTCACCGCCGCGCCGGAGAGCGAGACGTCGATGACGCGGCACTCGTGCTCGACGCCGTCTTCGGTGATCAGCATGGAGCGCGCGTTGCGCGGCGGGACGCGTTCGTGGCGGCGGTCTTCCGGAAGGCCGAGGATGTTGCGGTTGGCGAGCCAGGTGAGCTGGGCTGCGAACTTGTCGCGCTTGCGGATCGTTGCGCCGACGGTCATCGCGAAGCCGTTTGCGATCGGGCGCACCATCACGCCCTCGACGCGGCCGATGTGGTCGAGATAGACCACGACGCGCTCGCCCTGCTGCGCGGGAACGGGGGCGATCAGAGCGAGGCCGCCGGGCGACATGTCGAGCGACTGGCAGGGGTATTCGCGCCGCGACGACAGCATGTACCGGCCAAGCAGCGCGACCTTCACCCGCTGATGCCGGCGGCGCTCGTCCGACATCGGGATCTTGAGCGAAAACATCGGGGTTGTTCCCGTGGGCGCGACGCCTGTGTTCGCCCGATACCGGACGCCAGAGCGACGCTAGACCAGCGGGGTTAACGCGTCGTAACTCTGTTACGTGCGATCATCTGCCGCCGTCGAACACCAGGAAGCGGCCGATGCGCCGGCCAAGACCCGCGATCGCGCTCGGCTCGGGCAGAGCAGGCTCCAGGTCGTCGTCATGCGAGCTCGCAAGAGGCTTCCGGCGTCCGCTTGGCCATATCATCCGCAGCGACGTCAGCTCGAACCGGGTCACCGCGCAGGCGCCGAGCCAGTACGGCGTCTCGACGGGAGCCACGGAGCCGAGCACGCGGGAATGCGTGCGCCCGCGGTGCCGCAGCGGCAACAGCGCGAGCTCGAGATCGATCTTGCGGTTGAGATCGGTCGACCCTTGCGCTCCGACCACGGCGACGGCGGCGTCGTCCGAGACCGTTGAAAGCGCGCCGAGCAGCGTCGCCCGGTCCGGGCCGCTCCACAGGCCGAGGAACTGCTCGCCCTTCATCTCGTGCCCCGTTATGGCGCAGATCCGGGAGCCAGCGAGCCGGAACGGGAATCCGCTCGTCGCGTCCGCCTCGAGGATGAAGGTGTCGCTCAGGATCGACCGGATCTGGCCGGGGTCGACGTCGGATCGCTCGGGCGCCGCGCGGGCGCCGCGGATGCGGTTCCAGTAGCCGAACAGCTCCTTGGTGGCGGCGGATTTCATACTCTTGACGTTCCTTGGCATCCGTTTGGGCCGCCGGATGTGCCGGTATGGCACGGACCCGGCCGCCGAATGGCGATTAACCAGTTATTCAGCACGAGCCGTGCCACGGCTCCTCCAGCACGCCGCCTTGCATTCGCCCGAACTTTCCGCGAGCACTCGGTTTCCTGTCTCCCAGGTGGGCGAAACCCCACGAAACGATTGGTCCGAAGGCACGTGCGATCCTCCCGCGAACCGGCCTTCAATGCGCCACGCATCATCATCGCGACCCTGGCCGCGTTCGCCGCGGTCCACGTCGCACGCATGTTTCTGAGCGACGAGCAGGACGTGCGGATCCTGCTGCGCTTCGCCTTCATCCCCGGACGCTACGACCCAGACTTCGCCTATGCCGACGAGCTGCTGGGAGGGGAGGGCGCTAAAGTCTGGACCTTTGTGACCTACGCTTTCCTGCACGGCAACCTGACTCATCTCGCTGTCAACAGCGTTTGGCTGCTCGCCTTCGGAAGCGCGCTCGCATGGCGTGTCGGGCCCTGGCGTTTCGCCTTGTTTTCGGTCGTGACCGCCGCGGCGGGGGCCGCCACGCATCTCGCTCTGCACCCTGGCGAAGCGGTCCCGGTGGTCGGCGCGTCGGCCGCGATCTCCGGCCATATGGCGGCGGCGATGCGTTTCATGTTCGAGACCGGCGGGCCGCTCGGCGCGTTTCGCCGTCACGGCCGCGAGGCGTTCTCCGTGCCGGCTGAGCCCCTCAGGGTCACGCTCCGTCGCCCTCAGGTCCTGGCCTTTCTGTTCGTCTGGTTCGGCGCGAACGCGCTGTTCGGCCTCGGCGGGATCGCGATCGGCCAGGGCGACGCCAACGTCGCCTGGGAGGCGCATATCGGCGGCTTCCTCGCCGGCATGCTGCTGTTCCCGCTGATCGACCCGGCCGCCCGGCGGAGCAGCCCTGCAGCCCCCCTCCAGGAGGAGGGGTTGCAGGGCTCGCCGCAGCCCCCGCATGATGGCGACACGAGGGCCGGAGACCCCAGCTGAGATCGTCACGAGCGCCGCACGTCGGCGCCTGTTGATCGGAGGTCCGTCCGGCCCGACGACGAGAGCACGTCGAAGGGAGGACGAGATGAGAGTTCGCGCAATTCTCGAGGCCAAGGGCCACGCTGTCGTCACGGCCGCGCCAAGCGCCACGGTGACCGAGCTGGTCGACGTGCTGGCGCGGAAGAGCATCGGCGCCGTCGTAATCGACGACGGGGAGGGCGGCCTCGCGGGCATCATGACCGAGCGTGACGTGGTCCGGGCGCTCGCGGCGCACGGCCCCTCGGCGCTCGATCGGCCGGTCGCCGACTTCATGACCCGCGACGTGGTGACGGCGGGCTTCGAGGAGACGGTCGACGAGATCATGGACCGCATGACCAACGGCAAGTTCCGCCACGTCCCGATCATGGACGGCGTCCGGCTCGCCGGCATGGTGTCGATCGGCGACGTCGTGAAATGCCGGATGGAGCTGATCGAGGCGGAAGCCTCCGCGATGCGGGACTACATCGCGACGGCGTGAGGGAGCGGACGCGTGGGCGGCGTCTTACCCGAAGCGGACGCCGCGTCGACAGCTCTGCGCGCCGGCGGCTTCAGCATTCGCCTGGAACGCTGAGACCAGGCGGCGCCAAGCCTTGGCCGGCGCCGCGCGGAATTACAGATCCAGCAGTTCCGCCGCATTGTCCGGCAGGCGGCCTTCCATCGGCTTGTGGGGCGTGACGGCCCGCGCCCGCTTGAGGTCGGGCGGGGTCGCCTCGTCGACCAGCGAGGCGAGGCAGGCGTCGAGCGACATCGGCGTCTGGTTCTGCGAGCCGAGACGGCGGACCGAGACCGAGCGCGTCTCGGCCTCCTTCCGGCCGACCACGACCAGGGCCGGAACCTTGGCCAGCGAGTGCTCGCGGACCTTGTAGTTGATCTTCTCGTTCCGGACGTCGAGATCGACCCGCAGGCCCGCCGCCCTGAGCTCGGCGGCGACTTCGGCGGCGTAGTCGTCGGCCTCCGACGTGATCGTCGTCACCACGACCTGCACGGGCGCGAGCCACAGCGGGAAGTGGCCGGCGAAATGCTCGATCAGGATGCCGGTGAAACGCTCGAGCGACCCGAAGATCGCACGGTGGATCATCACGGGATGGTGCTTGTCGCTGTCGGCGCCGATGTAGAACGCGCCGAACCGCTCCGGCAGGTTGAAGTCCACCTGGATCGTGCCGCATTGCCAGTCGCGGCCGATGGCGTCGCGCAGCACATATTCGAACTTCGGGCCGTAGAAGGCGCCTTCGCCGGGATTGACCTCGGTGGTCACCCGGTCGCCGTGCAGGCGCGCAATCTCCTTCAGCGCGTCGCCCATCACCTGCTCGGCGCGGTCCCACAACGCATCGGAGCCGACGCGCTTCTCCGGTCGCGTCGAGAGCTTCAGCACGATGCGGTCGAAGCCGAAGTCGGCGTACATCGACAGGATCAGCTCGTTGAGGGCGAGCGTCTCGTCCATGAACTGCTCGTCGGTGCAGAAGATGTGCGCGTCGTCCTGCGTGAAGGCGCGCACCCGCATCATGCCGTGCAGCGCGCCCGAGGGCTCGTAGCGATGGACAATGCCGAACTCGCCCATCCGGATCGGCAGCTCGCGGTAGCTGCGCAGCCCGTGCTTGAAGATCTGGACGTGGCCGGGGCAGTTCATCGGCTTGATCGCGAAGACGCGGTCGTCCTCGGTCTTCGTGACGAACATGTTCTCGCGATACCAGTCCCAGTGGCCGGACGTCTGCCACAGCGAATGGTCGAGAATCTGAGGCGTGTTGACCTCGACGAAGCCCGAGCCCGCGGTGCGGCGCCGGGAGTAGTCCATCAGCGTGCGGAACAGCGTCCAGCCCTTCGGGTGCCAGAACACGGCGCCGGGGCCTTCCTCCTGGAAGTGGAACAGGTCCATCTCGCGGCCGAGCCGCCGATGGTCGCGCTTCTCGGCCTCCTCCAGCATGTGGAGATAGGCGTCGAGCGCGGCGCGGTCGGGGAAGGCAGTGCCGTAGATGCGCTGGAGCATCGGGTTGTTCGAGTCGCCGCGCCAATAGGCGCCCGCGACCTTCATCAGCTTGAACGCGTCGCCGACCTTGCCGGTCGACGTCATGTGCGGGCCCCGGCAGAGGTCCATCCACTCGCCCTGCGCATACATCTTGAGCGCCTGGTCGGCGGGGATCGCGTCGACCAGCTCGACCTTGAAGGTCTCGCCCTTGGCGGCGAACCAGTCCCTTGCCCGGTCGCGGGACCAGACGTCCTTCGTGAAGGGCTTGTCGCGCGCGATGATGCGGCGCATCTCGGCCTCGATCGCGGCGATGTCGCCCGTCGAAAACGGCTCCTCGCGCGCGAAGTCGTAATAGAAGCCGTTCTCGATCACCGGGCCGATCGTGACCTGGGTCTCCGGCCACAGCGTCTGCACGGCCTCCGCCAGCACATGGGCGCAGTCGTGGCGGATCAGCTCCAGCGCCCGCGGGTCGTTGCGATCGAGGAACTCGATGCGGGCGTCGCGCTCGATCGGATCGGCGAGGTCGACGACCACGCCGTCGAGCGCCATGGCCACGGTGCGCTTCAGCAGCGACTTCGAGATTTCGCCCGCGATCGCGGCGCCGGTCGTGCCGGCGTGATAGGATTTCTGCGCGCCGTCAGGGAATGTCAGGATGGGCATGGCGTCTCTCCGCTCACTCTCTGCCTACGAATGCAGGTAAGCGCTTCAGGGGTTCATCCGGCGGCCGTCGGATCCCTCCGGGACGGCCTCGCAGACCGGCGTTTCCGCCCGGCCCGCATAGGCCCACGGCCTAGACCAGCGGGCGTTCGATGGCAATTCCCGCGGCACGGGATCGTAGCCCGATCCGCCCCACGGGTGGCACCGGCAGATGCGCGCGCCTGCGATCCAGCCGCCGGCCCATGCGCCGTGCCGCGCGATCGCCTCGTCGGCGTATTCCGAGCATGTCGGCAGATAGCGGCACCGCCGGCCGATCAGCATGGAGAGCGAATAGCGGTAGGCGAGGATGACGAGGCGCATGAGCGTCGCCACGGGCGCGCGCAGAAGGCCGGCCGTCGAGGAGCGCCATCGGAACGTCATCGAAGCGCTTCTAGCATGCGCGGATCAAAGCCATCTTCGGAAGTGAAATCCATGCGCGCCTTTATCGCCGCCTGCTCGTTCGCGCTGATCGTCTTTACGGGACCCGCGCATGCCGACCCGAAGCCGGACGGCTTCTATGTGAAGAGCGCCGACATCGACCTCGTCGCCCTGTTGCCGCCGGCGCCGGTCGCCGGCTCGCCGACCGACAAGGCCGACATCGCGGCGGTCCAGGCCTACGAGAAGGCCCGTACGCCCGAGACTTCCGAACGGGCCAAGGCCGACAACGAGATGACCGTCTTCCGCCTCGCGGGCGTCGTCCTCGGTGCGGATTTCACGCCCGAGAAGCTGCCGGTCACGACCGCCTTTTTCGCCAGGGTGAAGCTCGATTCCGGCCAGCCGACCGAAGCCGCGAAGGCCTATTACAATCGCCCGCGGCCTTCCGTCGCCGAGCCGTCGATCCAGCCTCTGCTGCCCCTGCCCAAGAACGCCGCCTATCCGAGCGGCCACACGACATGGTCGCGGCTGAACGCCATCGTGCTCGCCGGCATGGTCCCCGAGAAGCGCGTCGAGATCTTCGCCCGCGCCGACGAATACGCCGACGACCGGATCGTGGCTGGCGTGCACTACCCGACCGACATCGCCGCGGGGAAGGTCGCGGGCTCGCTGATCGCCCAGAAGGAGCTCGAAAATCCCGACTTCCACAAGGATTTCGAGGCGGCGAAAGCCGAGCTGCGCTCAGTGCTGAAGCTCAACGCGACGCAGTGACCGCTCACGCCGCGGCGCGCTTGGCCTCAATCTGGTCGAGCGCGTCGACGACGGCGTCGAACGTCAGCATCGTCGAGGCGTGCCGCGCCTTGTAGTCGCGCACCGGCTCGAGCGCGGCCAGATCGGACCAGGCGCCGTCCGGCGGCGCGCCATTTTCCTTCAGCATCCGGCGCATGGTCTCGCGGATCCCACGCAGTTCATCCGCCGACCGCCCGACGATCGTGCGCGCCATCACCGAGGAGGACGCCTGCCCGAGCGCGCAGGCGCGAACCTCGTGCGCAAAGTCGGTCACACGCTCGCCGTCGTAGGCGAGATCGATGGTGACGGTCGAGCCGCAGAGCTTGGAATGGGCGGTCGCGCTCGCGTCCGCCGCGGGCAGGCGGCCGAGCCGCGGGATGTCGGCCGCGAGCTCGAGGATCTTTCTGTTATAGATGTCGTCGATCATGATCGGCTTGGTCCGGTCGGCGGCTCTTTCCCTCGACAAGATCGATTGTTCGCCGCCGCTGGTCCATTATATAAGCGTCGCCGGCGGCGTCGCCATGTCCTTGCGGGTCGCCATGTCCTTGCGGGAAGCCCTCCTGGGAACGTTGCTTTGATTTATGTCGCCGGGCGTTGAGGGATGGATAATCCCCCGAAGAGGTTTCTCATGGACGCTGTCGTTCAGCACCCGTTTGCGCGCGTGCCCATTCCCGCTCCCAAGGGCCACCAGACCTTCCGCAAACCGACGCGCGAAGAGGCGGAGGCCGCCGTCCGCACGCTGATCGCATGGGCCGGCGACAATCCGACGCGCGAAGGCCTGATCGATACGCCCAAGCGCGTGGTCAAGGCCTATGCCGAGCTGTTCGGCGGCTACGCTAACGACGCGGCGAAGGACCTCGAACGGGTGTTCGAGGACGTGCAGGGCTACGACGACATGGTCGTGCTGCGCGACATTCCGTATTTCTCGCATTGCGAGCACCACATGGTGCCGTTCTTCGGCAAGGCGCACGTCGCCTATTTCCCGATGAACGGCGTCGTCGGCCTGTCGAAGATCGCCCGCGTGGTGGACACCTACGCCAAGCGCCTGCAGACGCAGGAGACGCTGACCGCGCAGATCACGGCGGCGATCGACGAGCACCTCCAGCCGCGCGGCGTCGCCGTGATGCTCGAGGGCGAGCACATGTGCATGTCGATGCGCGGCATCCAGAAGGTCGGCGTCTCGACGGTGACGACGCAGTTCACCGGCCTGTTCCGCGACGACCCCGCCGAGCAGGCGCGCTTCATCAGCCTCGTCCGCGCCGGCCATCCGCCACGCTGACGGGGCGCCGCCGAGCCGGGTCGCCCGCGCGCTCGGCCTTCGTGGCGATCGCCGATGACATCCTCCTTCTTAGCTCCCGGCTCCCATGACGAGCTCGAGGAAGGGCTTCAGCTGACGCCCAAATTCGACCGGGACGGCCTCGTCGCGGCGATCGTCACCGACGCCGACGGCGGCGGCGTGCTGATGTTCGCCCACATGAACGCTGAGGCGCTCCGGGCCACGATCGCGACCGGCGTCGCGCACTTCTGGTCGCGCTCGCGCGGCAAGCTTTGGCGCAAGGGCGAGACCAGCGGCCACGAGATGACCGTGCTCGAGTTGCGCGTCGACTGCGACCAGGACGCGCTGTGGCTCTCCGTGCGCGTCGCCGGAACAGGCGCGGCCTGCCACACAGGTCGAAGATCCTGCTTCTACCGCGTTGTTCCCACCGGCGAAAATGCAGCTGGCCGATCTCTGGAGCCGGTTGACGACGAGCGCCTGTTCGACCCCAAGACCGTTTATTCCGGCTGAGGCGCTCGCGGGCGCCTAGCGCGCCTCGACCTCGACCGCTTCCTCGACGCCGGTCTTCACCGCGAAGTTGCGCTGGAACATTCGCCCGTCATGGCGGGCGATGGCGGTGTAGTCGCCCTCCGCCAGCACGATCTTCGGCAGCGCCCCGATCGAATCCCGGATGACGTCGCCGCCGGGCGTCAGGATGGTCCACGAGGTGTCGCCGAGTTCGGGGCCGCCCGGCCGGTCGACCAGCCGCAGAGTGACCGGCGCCGCCTTGTGGTGGACCTGCGCGTTGGTGAGCTTGCCGGCCGCCACCTGGAGGTCGACCTCGACGGTGGCGTTGGCGTCGCCGTAGTTCGAGACGACGTGATAGGAGCCCGCCGGCAGGCGGAGCAGGACGCCGGGCTTCACCTTCTCGGCGACGGCGTGCATGACCCCGCCCTCGTCGCGCGAGAGCGTGAAGGAGATGTCGCGGTCCGGTGGCGTGTGCTCGCCGACGAAGCCCGAGAGCCTCAGTCCCCCTGCGTTCAGCACCAGCTTTTGGGCGCTCGGTGTGGTCGGGGAGATCGTCACGAATTTCGCCGCGCTGACCAGTCCATAGACGGCGTGGACGATGTAGTTGCCGGGGTCGAGCTCGAACCTCGGCGCGGCGTCATTCGACTCGGCGACCAGCAGATGCTCGCCATTCGCGTCCGGCTGGTCGGTGAAGACGCGCCATTTGACGCCGCCCGGCACCTTGGCGTCGTTCTCGCCGAACGTCGCGGTGAGCGCCAGCGGCTGCTTCACGACCGGCGCGGTCAGCGCCGGCGACGGGAGCGCGGCCTCCATCGGCGCAGGGGCCGGGGCCGCCGGCATGTCGGCCGGGCGAGGCGCCCGCAAGGGACCGCGCGGGTCGAGCTTCGGCATCTTGATGCCGTCGATCACCGAAGGCGCGATCCTGTCGAGCCGTTCGGGGGTGAACATAGAATTTGACGGGAGCTCGGTCGCCGGCAGTCCGGAGGTCGGGCCAGTCTCCGTCGTCGGCGGCCCGATCAGGTTCATCCGGCCGCCGATCTGGCCGCCGAACGAGCGCCGGTCTTCGCGCGCGCCGGGACCGGATCGCGGCGCCGACATGCCGCCGCCGCCGACGCCCGGCGCGCCTTGCGCGGTCACGGCGCAGGGCGTCCAGGCGAGCGCAGCGCCGAACGCCGATGCGGCCAGGAGACGCGCGAGATGGCGAAAGCGACCCATGACCGGAGCGATGCCATCGACGGCGGTTCGTGGCAAGCCGGTCGACCGCATGCTTTCAGGCCGCCCGGGTTCCGAGCGGCTTCCTCGCCGCGAGCAGTAGAGAAGCGCGCCCGTCGCCCGCCCGCTGGGATGTCCTGCCGGGCCGGGCATTTTTGTGGGCGCGCGCGCGGGGTTTACGGGTCGCCGCGGGACCGCCGCCAGTTTATTCATGCCTCGGTCGCGCGTGTCGAAACGCGCGCAAACCTTGAGACGAGCGAGACCCAATGACCGAGACCCTCCATCTGCTGGCGGCCCGCCGGTCCGTCCCCGCCAACGCGCTGGGCGAGCCCGCGCCGTCGCAGGACGAGCTCGACCGCATGCTCACGGTCGCCGCCCGCGTGCCCGACCACGGCAAGCTCGCGCCCTGGCGCTTCATCGTGATCGAGGGCGAGGGACGGGCAGAGCTCGGGGCGAGGCTCGCGGCGCTCATGAAGGAGATAGACCCCGAGACGCCCGAGGCGAAGGTGCAGGCGCAGTCGAAGGTCTTCTCGCAGTCGGCGCTCGTCGTCGCGGTCGTCAGCCGCGCGGCGCCCCATGTGAAGATCCCCGAATGGGAGCAGGTTCTGTCCGCCGGCGCGGTCTGCATGAACCTCTCTATCGCGGCCACCGCTCTCGGCTACGGCGCGCAGTGGCTGACCGGCTGGGCGGCGTATGAGAAGCGGGCGCTCGAGGCGCTCGGACTTCAGCCAGGCGAGCGGATCGCGGGCTTCATCCATATCGGCGCCCCGACCGAGCGCTGGCCGGACCGGCCGCGCCCGGCGCTCTCCGACGTCGTCACCCGGTGGCGCGCCTGACGTGTTCTACGAGACCGCGCGCGGCCACGGACTGCCGCACGACCCGTTCAAGGCGATCGTCGCGCCGCGGCCCATTGGCTGGATATCGACGCGCGACCTCGAAGGCCGCGCCAACCTCGCGCCCTACAGCTTCTTCAACGGCGTCGGCGGCGAGCCGCCGATGGTGATGTTCTCCTCCGAGGGCTGGAAGCATTCGGCGGCGAACGCGCAGGCGACCGGCGAGTTCGTCTGCAATTTCGCGAGCTACGCTCTCCGCGACGCGATGAACGCCAGTTCCGCGCCGCTCGGCGCAGGCGAGGACGAGTTCGCCTTCGCCGGGCTCGAGCCCGCGCCGTGCCGGCTCGTGCGAGCGCCGCGCGTGGCGCTCAGCCCGGCGGCGCTCGAGTGCCGTACGCTGAGCGTGACGGAACTGACCACGATCGACGGCGTGAAGACGGGCCGCTTCGTGGTCATGGGGCAGGTGGTCGGCGTCCATATCGATGAGGAGTTCCTGACCGACGGGATGTTCGACACCGCGAAGGCCGTGGCGCTGGCGCGCTGCGGCTATCGCGATTACGCCGCGGTGTTCGAGACCTTCGGGATGACGAGGCCGACGGGCGCCTGAGACGCCTCAGCCGCGCATCCAGACCGCGCGAACGGCCTCGATCTGCCCGGGGTCGCCAGCGATCTTCGCGGCGAAGCCGTCGCGACGGGCTTGCTCCGCTTCGCGGCGGAAAGCCTCCTGATCGTCGCCGACGAACGGACAGTCGATCGCCGGCAGCCCGGCCGCGGCGGCGGCGGCGAGCGTCAGGCTGCGGGCCGTGCGGCAGGGATCGATCCAGTCTCCGTCGTCGCCGCGGGCGGAGGCCGCGCCGATGTCGTGCGCAAGGGCGTCCGCGTCCCAGCAGACGGCGCGGAGCCGGTCGCTGGCGCCCGCGAACGTCGCGAGGCGCAGAAGGCCGGCGCCGGACGCGATCTCGGCGACGATTCCGATCGAACCGTCCTCAAGTCCGATCCGCGCCTCGACGACCGCGAGCGAGGCGGCGAGATTCTGCACCTCCGCTCCGTCCGCGGCCCTGCCGAGCACGACGCCCGCGAGGCGGCTGGAGGCGGCGGCCGCTAGGTCGCCAGCAAGGCTCGGGACGAGCCCGTCGATCCGGAGATAGATCCCGAGTTCGGACGGCGCGGGGCGGGCGTCCGCCACTTCGCGCGCCTGTCCGATGTCGAGGATCACCGCGTCGGCTCCGCTGCGCCAAGCGGCGTCCAGGGCGGCTTCGGACAACGGCTGGACGAGCAGCGGGGCGCGCGGCCTCGGGCCGTTCGGATCGCGCAGCCGAGCCTCCGGTGTGTTCATACTTTCTCCCCGTTCGGCCGCGCCGTTAACGCGCGGTTTACCATACCGGACCGATCGTTTCGGCGATGGCTCCGCTTCGCGCGCCGCGAGTGGCGTCGCCAGAACGTTGGCCGACGGACGTTCATCGATGCAGCTCATCTCTCCGGCGGACGCCGCCGGGCGCGTGACGGCCGCGCTCAGCCACGCCGCCCAGGCGACGGGCGCGGGCCTTGAATACCTTCTCCAGACGGCGAAACGCGAATCGTCGCTGAGCGCCGCCGCGCAGGCCCCGACGTCCTCAGCCCGCGGCCTGTTCCAGTTCATCGATCAGACCTGGCTGCAGGTCCTGAAGGAAGAAGGCCCGAGCCCCGGACCTGCGGGCGAGGCGGCGGACGTCTCGCGGACCGCGTCCGGCAAATACGCCGTCGCCGATCCGCGGCGCCGCGCCGAACCGCTCGCGCTGCGCGACGATCCGACCGCGTCCGCTCTGCTCGAGCCTGCCGTTTCGCTCCCGTCCCCGGCCCCGTTCCGGGCCTTCCGGATCGCCCGCCAATGATCATCCAGCGCTATTTCGAATGGGCCGCCTCCGCTTCCGCCGATCTGAGGGCGGAGGCCGCCGGCGCGCTCGCGCGGTCCTACCTCCACGGCGATCTCGAGCCCGAGGTGCGGAGCGGCGTCGCGGACGTGCTGACCCGAAGTCTCGACGACCCGGCGCTTTCGGTGCGCTGTGCGATCGCCGAGGCGTTCGCCTCATCGCCCGAAGCGCCCCACGCGATCGTGCTCTCGCTCGCCCAGGACGCGGCGGACGTGGCCGAGCCGGTGTTGCTGCGATCGCCGCTGCTGAGCGACCTCGAACTCGTCGACCTCGCGGCGCAGAGCGCCCCGCGCGCCCAGATCGCGATCGCCCGCCGCGCCGAAGTCTCCGCGCCGCTCGCCGCAGCAATTTCCGAGGTCGCCGGCGCTCGCGCCTGCGAGGCGCTTCTCAAGAATTCCGGCGCCCGGATGACGCGCTCCGCGGCCGCCCGCATCGCCGCCCGTCACGGGGACGACGGCGCGGTGCGGGACGCGCTGCTCGCGCATGACGGCGTCGGCGTCGAGCTCCGGCTCATCCTGATGCGTTCCGTCGCGGCGGCGTTGTCCTCCTTCGTCGCGCAATGCGGCTGGCTCGGGCAGGACCGGGCGCGCCGCACCGCTGACGAGGCGTGCGACCGCGGCGCGCTCGCGATCGCGGCGGACGCCGACGATGCGCAGGGCTTCGTGCTGACGCTCGCCGAGCGCGGCGAATTTTCGCCGGTGTTCGCGCTCCGGGCTCTGCTCTGCGGCAACGTCGCGCTGTTCGAGGCGGCGCTTGCCGCGCTCTCCGGACAGTCGTCCCGGCGGGTCGCCGGCTTCGTGCGGGATTTCGGGGGACGGGGCTTCGAGGCGCTCTATCGCCAGGCCGGCTTCCCGCCCTCGGCGCTGCCGGTGTTTCGCGCCGCTCTGGAGGCTGGTCGCGAGGTGGGATTCGTCGGGTCGACGGCCGGCGGGCTCGCCTTGTCGCGGCGCATGGTGGAACGCGCGCTCAGCGCCTGCGAGGGCGCGGACATCGATGCGGAGCCGCTGCGCGCGCTGCTCCGCCGCTTCGCAGCCGAAGCTGCGCGCGAAGACGCACGCCGCAGTTTTGCCGAGCCGAGGCTCACGGTCGCCGAGGCGGCCTGACGGGCGCAGACGGAGACCGCCGAAGCGGCGGCCTCATTTCACCGCGAGGCGCGTCGCGACCGCCTCGCGGAGTTCTGCGAGATGGCCGACGAGCGCGACGCCGACAGGATTGTCCCGACTGCGCACCTGTTCCCGCACCATGGCGCGGATCGCCTCGACATGAGGATCGACCACGGTCGGCGGCGGCGGCAGGTCGCCCAGCCGCTCCATCAGGCTGCACAGCCCGTCGGCGATCTCGCCCACCAGCGGGAAGCCGAGCGTGGCTGCCTGGCCTCTGAGGTCGTGGACTGATCGGTAGAGCGCCTCGGTCGCGGGCTTCGACCGGGTCTGCGCGAGGTCGATCCTCGCCTGCTCCAGGCGCTCCATTTCGACGTCCATCCAGACGTCGAACTCCTGCGACAGCAGCTTGAGCGCGTGCTCGGCGCGGACGACGACCGCGCGTTCGCCGCCGTCGCGGACCTGAGCCGGCCGGGCGGCCTTCGCCCCCAATTCGTTGGGCGGGCGGATGACGACATGATCGGCGAACACCTCCGTCGGGACGGGATCGGCGGCGGCAGGCCTGAAGGCGTCGGGAGGCGTCTGCTGCACGGGATCGGCCCTCAGGAGATCGCGCTGTCGCGCAGCTGCAACGGGGCGGTGTCGACGACCATTGCGTCGTCGGATAGGCGCCGCTCCTCCCCGGCATAGACGCCGCTCACGTTGCGGCGGCGATCGGGTCCGAAATAGTCGCGGGTCTTGATGAACGGCCGCGGGTTGAGCACGCAGTTCAGCAGCCGCTGATGCAGCGACTTGGCCGAAATCGGCTTGCACAGGAACTCGGTCACGCCGGCGTCGCGCGCGCGCATCACCTTGCTCTTCTCGGAATGTCCGGTGAGCATGATGATCGGCACATACGGGTTCACCGCGCTGTCCGGGCGGCGGATCATGCCCGTCAATTCGATCCCGTCCAAGATCGGCATCGACCAGTCGACGATGATGATGTCCGGCAGATGGGTGGCGAACAGTTCGAGCCCGGCTGCGCCGTCCCCGGCCTCGTAAACTTCGCGCGCGCCGAAGCCGTGAAGCAGCGTGCGGACGATGCGGCGCATATGCGCGTTGTCGTCCACCACGAGAAACCGAAGCTTGGTAAAATCGACGCGCATCATCCTGCAGGCAGGATTTACGGCAACGTCCTTAACGCCCCGTTTGCGACGTGGAGGCGGCTCCCCGTCACCAGCCGAATTGTTCGGACAGGATCCGTTCGTCGAGCCCGTGGCCGGGGTCATGAAGCATGGTCAGGCTGGTCTTGCGGTCGAGCGAGATCTCGACCCGTTTGACGTCGCGGAATTCGGTGTTGTCGGCCACCGCGGCGACCGGCCGCTTTTCGGGCTCCAGGACCTCGATTGCGACCGCCACGCGGTCCGGCAACAGGGCGCCGCGCCAGCGCCTGGGGCGGAACGGCGAGATCGGCGTCATCGCAAGCAGCGGGCTTGCGAGCGGCAGCAGGGGGCCATGGGCGGAAAGATTGTAGGCGGTGGAGCCTGTAGGCGTGGCGACCAGGATGCCGTCGCAGATCAGCTCGGCCAGCCGCGGCGTGCCGTCAACCTCGATCTTGAGCTTCGCCGCCTGGAAGCTCTGGCGCCAGAGCTGGACTTCGTTGATCGCCTTCGCGACATGGATGCGGCCCTCGCGATCGCGCGCGCGCATCGTCAGCGGGTGGATCACGGTGCGCTCCGCCGCCTCGAGGCGTTCCAGCAGGTCGTCTTCCGCATATTCGTTCATGAGGAAGCCGACCGAGCCGCGGTTCATGCCGTAGATCGGCAGGCCGCGTCCCATCACGTCGTGCAGCGTCTGGAGCATCATGCCGTCGCCGCCGAGCGCCACGATCGCCTGCGCGTCGGCGAGCGGCGCGTCGCCGTAGCGCGACACGAGCGAGACGCGCGCGGCTTCGGCGTCTTCGGCCGCGCTCGCGACGAAAGCGATGCGTTCGAAACGTCGGTCGGTCATACGCCGGAGCCTGCCTTCTCTTACGCCGGGGAGGGCGTGAGGTGCTTTACACGCCGGACCGGCGGAACGTCCATGCGGGAGGCCGACGAGCCGACGTCAGAGCGCCGGGTTCCACATCACGGGCACGAAGTCGTAGTCGGTGCCGCGGCGGGCGATGTGCCCGACTGCGGGGAAGGGGAAGTGATAGCCCGCGACGAGCGACTGGTCGGCGGCGACCATGTCGAGCATCCGCCGCCGCGTGGTCTCGGCAAGATCCGGATCGATGTCGAACACCGCATGCCAGCCGGGATGGCGGACGAACAGCGCCGGATGGTTGGTCGTGTCCGACCAGATAATGAGATCCTGGCTGTTCGAGCTCAGGCGGAAGGCGGTGTGTCCGGGCGTATGGCCGGGGGCCGGTATGGCGACGATCCCGGGGGCGACCTCGGCGTCCCGCTGGAAGCGGCGGACCTCCTTGGTCATCGGTCCGAACACGCGGCGCGCCATCTTGAAGGCCGGTTGCAGCGCCTCCGGCGCGCGGCTCATCTGGCCGTCGTCCATCCAGAACGCCCACTCCGCGTCGGGGACGACGACCTCGGCGTTGGGAAAGGCGAGGCTCCCGTCCTTCAGCCGGACGCCGCCGATGTGGTCCGCGTGGAAATGCGACACCAGCACGGTGTCGATCGCGCGCTGGTCGACCCCGGCAGCGGCCAGGTTCTCGTAGAGCTGCCCTGCGGTGGGCGCGAGGAAGCCGCCAGTGCCGGCGTCGATCAGGATGAGCCGGGCGCCGGTGTTCACGACGACCGCCGTGAACGAGATCGGCACCTTGCCGTCCTCGGCCAGGAACGCGTCGGCGAGGGCCTCGCGCACCCGCTCGATCGGCGCGTTGCGCACCAGGCTGTCGTCGAGCGGCCGGCGGGCGACGCCGTCGGTGATCGCCGTCACCTCGAAAGCGCCCACCTTGTAACGATAGACGCCAGGGGCCTGGCGGCCGGCCGCAGGGATCGCGGCGTTCGCCACGCCCGGCGCTGACGCCGCGGTCGCCGCCGCGGTCGCCGCGGCCAGGACGGTCCTTCTCGACATGACGTTCATTCTCGTCGGTCTCCGGCGTCCGCGGACGGCGCAACCGTCCTCGCGCACGACGGATAGGTCAGCGCCTTGGCGCGGGCAATCCGCTACCCCGCCATACGGCTCAATCCTGCGTGACGCCGCGGCGAAGAGTCGGTCTCGGAAGCCGGTTATGGCGCGGGCGAGGCCGGGGCGCCACCCGCCCGGAGGCGGCGAAATCACGCGGCGGCGTGGTCCCAGCCGAAGGCTGCGGTCTTCACGATGTCGCCCGCGACCGCCTCCGCGTGCCGCGCGACCTCGGGCAGGCCCATCAGTTCGCCGACCGAGCCGCGGGCGAGCGGCCCCGCGATCCAGAAGGTCGGCGACGCCGATCCATCGGCGCCGATCGCCCGGTTCTGCGGGTCGACGGCGAGGCCGAGGCCCACCGTGTCGAGCCCGATGACGCCGGCCTTCGCGAGACCGGAGATCAGCGGATCGTCGTGAACGAGGCTGCGATGGCCGGGGCCCGTGGCGAGCATGACCGCGTCGAAGGTTCGAATCTCCGTCGCGCCGCCGCGGCGCCGAAGCGTGACGGAAATCCCGTCGGCGGACGCGGCGGAGGAGACGGGTTCGCCGACCACGATCTCGAGGCTTCCCTCCTCGCGGCGGCGGCGCAGGACCGCCTCGACCTGCGGGGCGACACGGAAGCGGTGGACGTCCCAGAACGGGCGGAGCCGGCGGACGATCTTGCGGCGCTCGCTCTCGGGCAGGTTCGCCCAAATCGCGTGGCCCTGCGCGCGCACGGCGTCCAGCACGTGCTGCCAGGGCCGCCCCTCCGCTCGGGCGGCGGCGACCGTGCGCCGGATGCGCCGGAGGATCGCAATCGCGGTCCTGCTGGGCGGGTCGGAGAAGACGCCGTATTCGTCGCCTGGCGTCTCGGCGTGTCCGCGCGAGAGCAGTCCGCGGCGCGACACGGCCACGATCGGTCCCCGGTGGCCGCGGGCGTCGAGCGAAGCGACGATGTCGGCCATCGTGAGCCCGGTCCCGACGATCAGGACGCGCGCGTCCGTGGCGACGCCGTCGAGCGAACCGCGGGGCTGCGTGTCCTGAACGAGGCGCGGATCGTCCGCAATCGGACGGAACGCGGGGAGCAGCGAGGGCGCGGGGTGGCTGGCCGCGAGCACGACGTAGTCCGCCCGAAGCGCGCCGCCGTCAGAAAGGGCGATGTCGTATCCGGCGGCCGGGTCGCCGCCGATCGCGCTTGCGCGCGCGCAGAGATGTTCGATCTGTCCCGCCAGCAGATAGGGCTCGATGGTCTCGGCCACGTAGCGTCCGAACACCGATCGGCTGGGAAACGCGCGGCGATCCGGAAGCAGCGCCTCGGGATCGTTGCCCAGCGCGCCGTCGGCCTTAAGCCAGCGGTCGAAATGACAGGGGTCCGACTGGATCAAGGTCATCCGCGACGCCGGCACGTTGATGCGGTGCGCCGGGTTGGGGGTCGAATAGGCCACGCCCGCCCCCAGGCGCTCGCGCGGCTCGATCACGACAATGCGGAACGCGCCCGGCGCGCGCCGGGCGAGCTGATGGGCGACCGCCGCGCCCGTGAATCCGCCCCCGACGATCGCGACGGTCGGCGCGTCGTCACGCCGCCCGTCGCGGAAGGGGCCGGCGGCGGCGTTCACGACTGGGCGACCCTCAGGGCGGGCCGCGAGGTGTTCGCGATGGTCTCGCCGAACGGTCCCATGTTGACGCTGGTCGCCTCCGGCTGGGTTGCGGTGGACAGGGGCAGCAGCGGGAACACGAGCTCCGCGAAGCGATAGGCCTCCTCGAGATGGGGGTACCCGGACAGGATGAAGGTGTCGATCCCGATCGCCATGTATTCCCGGATGCGCGCGGCGACCGTCTCGGGATCGCCGACCAGGGCGGTGCCTGCGCCGCCGCGGACGAGGCCGACGCCGGCCCAGAGGTTCGGGCTGACCTCGAGCTTGTCGCGCCGTCCGCCGTGGAGCGCAGCCATGCGTTGCTGGCCCACCGAATCCATGCGGGCGTAGACCTTCTGGGCGGCGGCGATGGTCTCGTCGTCGAGATGGCTGATCAGCCGGTCGGCGGCGGCCCAGGCCTCCTCATTGGTCTCGCGCACGATGACATGCAGCCGGATGCCGAACGACACGTCGCGTCCCTGCGCCTCGGCGAGCGCGCGGACGACGCCCAGCTTCTCGGCGACGGCGGCGGGCGGCTCGCCCCAGGTGAGGTACTTGTCGATGGTCTTCGCCGCGACGTCGTTTGCCGCCGCCGACGAACCGCCGAAATAGAGCGGCGGCCCGTTGTCCTGGTAAGGCGCGAACAGCAGCTTGCCTTGTTCAATGCGGAGGTGCTCGCCTTCGAAGTCGACGGTTTCGCCCGCGAGCAGGCCTCGGTAGACCTCAAGGAATTCGCGAGTCACCGCGTAGCGCTGGTCATGGTCCAGGAAGACGCCGTCGGCCGCGTTCTCCGCAGGATCGCCGCCGGTGACGACGTTGATCAGCAGCCGGCCGTTCGAGATCCGATCGAGCGTCGCCGTCATGCGGGCCGCCAGCGTCGGAGACTGCAGGCCGGGCCTGACCGCAACGAGGTAGCGGAGACGCTCCGTCAATGGGACCAGCGCGGAGGCGACGACCCACGAATCCTCGCAGGAGCGGCCGGTCGGCAGCAGCACGCCGAAATAGCCGAGCCTGTCGGCCGCCTGAGCGACCTGCGCGAGATAAGGAAGATCGACCAGGCGGCCGCCCTTGGTCGTGCCGAGATAGCGGCCGTCGCCGTGGGTCGGGAGGAACCAGAGGACGTTCGCCTGCTCGGCGGCCGGGATCTTCGCGGTCATTGGGTCACCTGCACGATCGCATCGGAAACCGTGATGGGTTTCGGCAGCAGCTTGAGCTCGAGGAAGGTGTCCGCGATCTTCTGCTGCTGCGCGGCGACTTCCGGCGTCACCGGCTTCACGCCGAACCCCTGGCGGGCGATGGCTTTCTCAAGCAGCGGCGCCGGAATGCCGACGATCGGGGACAATTCCTCCGCGGCCGCCTTCGGCTCGGCGATCACCCAATCGTCGATCTTCTTGAGCTCCTCGAGGGTGGCGCGGATGATATCGCTGTTCTTTTCGACGTAGCGACGGTCCGACAGGAAGAACTGATAGTTCTGCACGATGCCGTCGCCGTCCGTCAGCGTACGGGCGCCCGCCGCTTCCGCAGCGGCGTAATGAGGGTCCCATATCGCCCAGGCGTCGACAGAGCCGTTCTGGAACGCGGCGCGCGCATCGGCGGGCGCGAGATAGGCCAGCTTGACGTCGGCGAGGCTGAGGCCGCCCTTTTCGAGCGCCTTCACGAGGAAATAGTGGGTGTTGGAGCCCTTGGCGACGGCGACGGTCTTGCCCTTGAGTTCGGCGATCGACTTGATCTCGCTCTTGCCGGGGACCAGGAGCGCTTCGCTCTTGGACGACGGCGGATCGTTCGCGACATAGGCGAAGTTCGGGCTGGCGACCTGCGCGAAAACGGGCGGCGACTCGCCGGTCGTGGCGAAATCGATCGCCCCTGCGTTCAGCGCCTCGAGCATGGGCGGTCCGAACTGGAACTCGGCCCATTTGACGCTGACGCCGAGCGGCTTGAGTCGCTCTTCGAGGGCGCCTTTCCCCTTGAGCAGGATCAGCGCGCCGGACTTCTGGTAGCCGATCCGGATCTCGCGATCGGCGGCGCTTGCGGTCGCCGCGCCCAGGCCGGCGAGCAGCAAGCCTGCGGCGAGCAGCTTCGCGGGGAGGGCGAAGCGGGAGAGGGTGGTCATCTCGGGGTTCCTGTCGGCGCGTGGCTGGGTCGTGAGGTGATCTTGGAATCTCAGGCTGCGACCGACTGCCGGGCGAGGGCGGCGGTGGCTTCGTGCACCAGCCGGTCGATCCGCGCCTGAACCGCCTCGTCCGTCACGCGGCCGTCGGCGATGTCGCGGTCGACGACGAATACGGCGGTCGGCAGCGTGTGGGCGTCGAAGGAGCCGAACAGCGGCCGCATCTGATGCTCGACCGCGAGCGCATGCCGGTCGCTGCCGCCGGTGGCGAGCAGGGCGACCGGCGCGCCCGCCAGCGAGCGGTAGTCGACGAGGTCGATCAGATGCTTGAAGAACCCGGTGTAGGAGCCTTTGTAGATTGGAGAACCGGCGACGATGATGTCGGCGTTCTCGATCGCCTTCAGCGCGTCTTCGAGCGCCGCGGTGGCGGCCGGACGCGAATAGCTGCGGCCGAGATCCGGCGCGAGTTCCGCGACGTCGATGATGGTGAGGCTCGCAGCGCTCGCGGCCTGAATGCGGCGCGCGACGTCTTCGACGAGGCGACGGGTGCGCGACGGCCGGGACAGGCTGCCGGCGATTGCGACGATCTTGCGCTGGGTCACGCCACAGCCTCCCGATGGAGCGGCGACTCGTCGGTCGGCCGCTCGATGTCTCCAAAAAGCTTGTCGAGGATGGCGCCCTCGAGCTTCGCGATCTCGACCGAGCCGCGCCGACGCGGTCGGGGCAGGTCCACCGCGACGTCGAGCGCGATCGCGCCGTTCTCGATCAGCACGACACGGTCGGCGAGCGCGAGCGCTTCCGAGACGTCGTGGGTGACGAGCACGGCGGTGAAGCCCTGTTCGCGCCAGACCCGCTCGAGCAGGGTCTGCATTTCGATCCGCGTCAGCGCGTCGAGCGCGCCGAGCGGTTCGTCGAGGGCGAGAACCTGCGGATGGCTGACCAGCGCCCGGGCGAGCGCGACGCGCTGCTTCTGCCCGCCGGAGAGGACGGAGGGCCACTCGCCGGCGCGGTCGGCGAGGCCGACCTCGTCGAGCGCCGCCAGCGCAGCCTTGCGGGCGTCGGCTTTCGATCCGCCGTTGCGGACGCCCACCCGCACATTGTCGACGATGCGCGCCCAGGGAAGCAGGCGCGGCTCCTGAAACATGATGCGGCCGGCGTCGGAGCGGCCGCCCGCCACTTGGATCGTTCCCGACGACGGCCCTTCGAGGCCGACGATCGTGCGGAGCAGCGTGCTCTTGCCGCAGCCGCTGCGGCCGACGATCGCCAGGAACTGGCCAGCCGGCACATGCAGGTCGATGTCGCGGAGCACCGGCTTGTCGCCGAACGACTTCGACAGGCCGCGCAGCGTGATCGAGGCGTTCGGGGCGTCGCGTCGCAGCGCGACCGGCCGGCCGACGCCGGGCGCGAAAGCGACGGTGGAAAGGGAGCGTGCGGTCATCGGGGAGGGGCCTTCAGACGGAGAGATAGGCCGGGTGCCAGGACAGGGTCGCGCGTTCGAGCAGCTTCGCCGCGGAATCCGCGAGCTTGCCGAGCAGCGCGTAGATCAGGATCGACAGCACCACGACGTCGACCATCATGAATTCGCGGGCGTTCATCGCCATGTAGCCGAGGCCCGAGGAGGCCGAGATCGTCTCGGCGACGATCAGCGTTAGCCACATGATGCCGAGCGCATAGCGCAGGCCGACGAAGATCGAGGGCAGGGCGCCCGGCAGAACCACCCGGGTGAACAGCGCCCAGTTCGACATGCCGTAGGCCCGACCCATCTCGACCAGCTGGCTGTCGACCGTGCGGATGCCGTGAAGCGTGTTGAGATAGACAGGGAAGAACACGCCGAGCGCGACGAGGAAGATCTTGGCGGTCTCGTCGATGCCGAACCACAGGATCACGAGCGGGATCATCGCCAGGTGCGGGATGGTGCGGATCATCTGCAGGGTCGGGTCGGTCAGCCGCTCGAAGAGTCGGGACGCGCCGTTCGCGAGGCCGAGCGTGAAGCCGATGCCGCCGCCGATCGCCAGGCCGATCGCCGCGCGCCAGGCGCTGACGCCGATGTTGCTCCAGAGCTCGCCGGAAAGCGCGAGCCGCCAGCCGGCCGCGAACACCGCGGTCGGCGCCGGCAGCACCGTTCCCGAGATCTCGCCGGCGGTCGCGAGCGCCTGCCAGACGAGAATCAGTCCGACGGGGATGATGAAGGACTGGAGAGACCGGAGATCGAGCCGCATCGCATTTCCTGGATCTGGTTTCGCCGCCCCCAGACGTGGCGTCGTCAGGGAACTCAGGGGCGCCCGGACGCGGCGAAGTCATCGTATTCCACACAGTCTATAGATCGTGTCAACTTTGAATTCGAAATTGGCATGTGGGCGCCCGGGTCGGCTTTTCAAACGATCCCGGGTGGATAACGCCGCTCGAATCCGCCAAGGACGGATGGAGCCCGTGGATCGTCCGCCGGCCTGACGTCAGGGATCGCGGTGTCCGAACACTCGCAAGCCCAAGCGACCGATCGTCGCCCGCCCGCCTCGACCCTCGCCAAGCGGCTGGCCAGCGGCCTGCTCGGTTACGCTTCCGGCCTGCCGTTCCTGCTGGTGCTGTCGACGCTCGCGATCTGGCTGCGCGAGCGCGGCGTCGGGCTGACCGAGATCGGCCTGATGTCGTGGGCGAGCGTCGCCTACAGCCTGAAATTCCTCATCGCCCCCTTCATCGACGCCTATGCGCTCGGGCCGATCGGCCGGCTGATCGGCCGCCGCCGGGCGTGGATCGCGGTCACGCAGATCGGCGTCGCGTTCGGGCTCGTGCTGATGTCGATGACGGACCCCGGCCTGAACCTGTGGGTCGTCGCCGCCGCGGCGTTCGCCACTGCGATGTTCTCCGCCGTGCAGGATGCGGCGATCGACGGCTGGCGGATCGACGTCGCCGAGGTCGAGGAGCAGGGTCTGCTCGCCGCCGGCTACCAGCTCGGCTATCGCCTTGCGGTGCTGACCTCGGGCGCCGGGGCGTTGCTGCTGGCCGAAGGCTTCGGCTGGTCGACGGCCTATCTTTCGATGGCTGCGATCATGATCGCGGTCGCGGCGCTGACGGTGTCGCTGATCCCTTCGGTCGAGAAGCCGGTGGCCCGCGCGGAGGGACCGGTCCTCGCCGCGCCGCTGCGCGATCTGAAGGATCTCTTGAAGACCGTCCCGATCGCAGTTCTCGCACTGATCGCCTGCTACCGCGCCCCTGACCTGCTGGCCGGCGCGATGGCGTCCGCGCTCTATGTCGACGCCGGCTTCACAAAGGCGGAAATCGCCAGCGTCACAAAGGTGTTCGGCGTGCTGCTGACGATCGTCGGCTTCTTCGTCGGCGGCTTCATGCTGAAGCGCTATTCGATGCGCACGACGCTGATCGTCGGCATCGTGGCGTCGTCCGCCACCAACCTGTTCTTCTCCGCGCTTTCGGCGGTCGGCCACAGCATTCCGATGCTGATCGCAGCGATCTCGTTCGACAACGTCGCCTCGGGGATCGCGGGCACCGTGCTGATCGCCTTCATGTCGAAGCTCGCGTCGTCCGGATTCTCCGCGACGCGCTATGCGGTGCTGAGCTCGATCTACGCGCTGCCGGGCCACCTCGTCGGCGGCGCCTCGGGCAAGGCGGTCGAGACCTTCGGCTTCGGGACCTATTTCGTTCTGACCTTCCTGTCGGGCGTTCCCGCGCTGCTGCTCTGCCTGATGGTGAAGGAGGCCAGGGAGCCTAGACCGCCCGGCGCCTGATCGCGCCCGCCACCGCCCCGACCGTCAGCGCGAGCCAGCTGAGGATCAGGATCGCGCCGCCGGTCGGCGCCGCGATCGGCAGCGGGCTCGACCCATGGATCACCCGCACCAGCAGGTCGCCGCAGAACAGCAGCGTTCCGAGCGCCAGCCCCCATGCGGGCGCCAGAGCGAGCCAGCTGAGGCCGAGCGCTGCGCTCGCCGCAACGACCGCGGGCAGGGCGGCGGCGTGGAGCATGAGAAAGGTCGCGACCGTCGCCAGACGCGGATCGCCGGACATGTGCGCGCCGGCCGCGGCGGCCGCGACGCCTAGGGCGCCGTAGACGCCGGCGACGGCGATGAGGATGAGAGCGGAGCGGGGCATGGCGGGATCCTGAGGCCGTGCGTGCGGGTCGTCCAGGCGCTCAAAGCGGCGCGCAGGCCGATTCCAGCCAAATCCGCGTCGCTTCGTCGACCAGCGGCCCGACCTCCGCGAGAACACGCGCGTGGTAGCGGTCGAGCCAGGCGCGCTCTTGGCGGTCGAGGAGCGCCGGCTCGATCCCGCGCTTGTCGATCGGAGCGAGCGTCAGCGTCTCGAAGCCGTACATCTCCCGTTCGGCGCCGGGAATCGCTCGGCGTTCGACCAGCACCAGCGTCTCGATGCGGATGCCGTAATGGCCTTCGCGGTAATAGCCGGGCTCGTTCGAGAGGATCATTCCGGGCTCGAGCGGAGTCGTGCCGAGCTTCGAGATGCGCTGCGGGCCCTCGTGAACCGAGAGGTAGGAGCCGACGCCGTGGCCCGTGCCATGGTCGAAGTCGAGCCCGGCCTCCCACAGCGGCCGACGCGCGAAGCCGTCGATCTGCGCGCCGCTGACGCCCTTCGGGAACACGGCCGTCGAGATCGCGATGTGGCCTTTCAGCACGCGGGTGAAGCGGTCGCGCATCTCGTCAGTCGCGGCGCCGATCACCACGGTGCGGGTGACGTCGGTCGTGCCGTCCTCGTACTGCGCCCCGGAATCGATGAGGTAGAAGCCAGGCGTCAGCTTGATGTTGGTCGCGCGGGTCACGCGGTAGTGCGGCAGGGCGGCGTTGGGACCGGCGGCCGAGATCGACGCGAACGAGACGTCCTTGAGCTTGCCGGTCTCGCGTCGGAAGGTCTCGAGCGCTTCCGCCGCTCCGATCTCGTCGAGCGCGCCCTTCGGCGCTTCTGCGTCGAGCCAGGCGAGAAAGCGGCAGAGAGCGGCGGCGTCGCGAAGCTGAGCGGCGCGGGCGCCCGCGATTTCGGCGACGTTCTTCACGGCCTTGAGCTTCGCGATCGGGTCCGCCCCGCGTTGAAGCAGCGCGCCGGCTTTTTCGAGGGTCCGCGCGAAGGCGACGGCCGAACCGGCGGGGTCGAGCCGCACCGTCGCCTGCTCGGCGCCGAGCGTCTGCAGCGCGTCGGCGAGGGCGGAGGGCTCCGCGATTTCCGACGCCTCCGACAGCGCGTCGCGCACGGCGTTCGAGAGCTTGCGGCCGTCGAGGAAGACGCTCGGACGCCCCTTGGCGGGGATGACGGCGAAGCCGAGCGGTAGCGGGGTGTGCGCGACGTCGCTTCCCCTGATGTTGAACGCCCAGGCGAGGCAGTGCGCGTCGGTCACGAGCAGCGCGTCGGCGCGCGCCTTGGCGAGCTCGGCCTGAATGCGGCCGAGCTTGGCCGCGACGCCTTCTCCGGCGAAGGATTCGTCGTGCAGCGAGACCGCCGACAGCGGCGGGGCCGGGCGGTCGGCCCAGAGAGCGTCGACCGGGTTGGCGTCGAGCGGGATCAGTTCGACGCCCGCGGCCTTCGCCGCCTTCTCGAAGCGCTCGAAGCCGTCGAGGGTGTGCAGCGTCGGGTCGTACCCGATGCGCTGGCCCGACGCGGCGTTGTCCCTCAGCCAGTCGGCGGGCGACGAGTCCGCGACGTTGACGGCCGCGAACGCGGCGGGATCGACCTGCGCGCGGGCCTGCACGGTGTAGCGGCCATCGACGAACAGCGCCGCCTTCTGCGGCAGGACGATCACGAAGCCGAAAGAGCCGGTGAAGCCGGTCAGCCACGCCAGCCGCTCGGCGGAAGGCGGCAGATATTCGTTCTGATGCTCGTCCGCCCGCGGCAGCAGGAAGCCGTCGAGGCCTTTTTCGGAAAGCGCGGCGCGGAGCGCCGCCAGCCGAGGGACGCCCTGGCTCGGATCGGCGGTCTCGTCGAACGACTGGTAACGGGCTTCGAACATCAGGACGATCCTAGGGCGCAGCGCGTTTACCGACCAAGCACCAGCGTCGACCAGCCTTCCAGCCTGCGCGCGGACGTGACGTTCAGCCCCTGCGCCGCATAGGCCGCGGAGACTCGGTCCTCCTCCTCGTTCATCAGGCCCGAAAGCACCACGGCGCCGCCCGGCGCGAGATGCGCCGCCACGTCGCCGGACAGATCGACCAGCGGGCCGGCGAGGATGTTGGCGACGATCAGGTCGAACGGGCCGCGCTCGGCGAACAGCGGATGGTCGAAGCTCGTCGCATGGATCGATTCGACGAACTGGCCGGCGCCGTTCGCCTCGGCGTTCTCCTGCGCGATCCGCGCGGAGACCTCGTCGATGTCGGTCGCGAGCACCGGCGTCTGCTGGGCGATCGCGATCGCGATCGCCAACACGCCGGTGCCGGAGCCGAGGTCGAGCACGCGCTCGAAGCGGCGTTGGGTCAGAAGCTCGTCGATCGCCAGCAGGCAGCCGCGCGTCGTGCCGTGATGGCCGGTGCCGAAGGCCAGCGCCGCCTCGATCTCGATGCCGATGACGTCGGCCGGGATCTTGTCGCGGTCGTGGGAGCCATGGACCACGAAACGGCCGGCCGGCACGGGGTCGAGCCCCGCGAGGCTCTTTGCGACCCAGTCCGCCTCGTCGATCGCGCCCGCCTCGATGCGCAGTCCCGCGCTTTCCGGCCCAAGCGCCTCGCGCATCGCGGCGGCGAGTTCGTCGGTGGAGAGCTCGGGGCTTCCATAGACTTCGACCGACCAGGCGTCCTTGCCCGTCTCGAAGGCCGAGATCGACGTCTCGCCGAACGGGAAGGCGTCCTCCAGCACATCGACGACGCGTTTGGCGGTGGCCTCGTCGAGATGGAGGCGGATGACGGGGGTTTGGGTCAAGGCGGCGTTCCGGATGCGGAGGAGGCGGGAGCCATAAACGCTGTTGGCGAAGGAAGGAACCGGCGGGCTATCTTCGTGGGGCCCAGGCGCAAGACGGTCGCAGGGATCCGCGCGATGACGACGCTCGACGAAGACGCGAGAGCCAAGCTTGTCGAAAACGAGCGCATCAAGCTGAGCGCCGCCTTTTTGAATGGCGCTGCGGTCGCCATATTCGCAGTCGGGTCGTTCGCTCCCATGGTGACTGCGATGGCGCAGCAGCATTCCGGATTATTTCCGTTCGTAATTGGATTGGTCAGCCTGATTTTTTCGATTTACACTCATTTTCAGGCCCGCAGGACGCTCAGGGACCTCAAGCCATGAACTGGATACAGATCGGTTCAATGCTGTTCATGCCAGCGGCTGGTGCGCTGACCGCCTTCATCATGCGCGTGGCGCTTCACCGACGTGCAGAGAGAATGGAGGCGGAGCGGATTCACGCGACGCATCCTGCGCTCGTTCGAAAGCGATAATCCCCGCCGTCGGCTGTCAGGACAATACGGCTCACGCCGCCTTCACGAACCCGTCGAGCACCTTCTTGTGCCCCGCCTTGTCGAAGGCGACGGTGAGCTTGTTGCCGTCGATCTCGACCACCGTTCCGTTGCCGAACTTCTGGTGGAACACGCGCGAGCCGCGCGAGAACCCGGCCGACTTCGCGCTCGACGAGGCGACCAACTCGCCCTCGATGGTCATCGGGCCGCTCCTGCGCGCGCCGGGGCCGGGGGAGGGCTGAGTTCCCCGTTCCTGCGCGCGGCGCCAGCCCGGCGTGTCGTAGGTCGAGTTGAAGGGCTCGGCGCGGTCGAAGCGGCTCGCGCCATAGGAGCCGCCCATGCCTCCGCCGCCGCCGAAGGTCGCCGGCGCCTCGATCACGTCGACATCGGCCTCCGGCAGTTCGTCGAGGAAGCGCGAGGGGATCGAGGACTGCCACATGCCGTGGATGCGGCGGTTCGAGGCGAACCACACCTTGGCGCGGCGCTTCGCGCGCGTCAGGCCGACATAAGCGAGCCGCCGCTCCTCCTCGAGGCCGGCCCTGCCGCTCTCGTCGAGCGAGCGCTGGTGGGGAAACAGGCCTTCCTCCCATCCGGGAAGGAACACGGTGTCGTATTCGAGTCCCTTCGCCGCGTGCAGCGTCATGATGGTGACGGCGTCTTCGCCAGGTCCGCGGTCGGCGTCCATCACCAGCGAGACATGCTCGAGGAAGCCGCGAAGGTTCTCGAACGGCTCCATCGACCGCACCAGCTCCTTGAGGTTCTCAAGCCGGCCCTGCGCTTCCGCCGTGCGGTCCTTGGCCCACATGTCGGTGTAGCCGCTTTCCTCCAGCACCGTCTCTGCGAGCTGGGTGTGGGGGATCCTGTCGATCTGGCCGGACCAGCGGTCGAAGGACAGCACCAGATCCTTCAGCGCCGAACGGGCCTTCGGCTTCAGCTCGCCGCCGTCGCAGAGGCGCCGCGAGGCTTCGACCAGCGTGATCCCGTCGGCGCGGGCGCGGTCGTGGATCAGCTTGACCGTCGCGTCGCCGAGCCCCCGCTTCGGCGTGTTCACGATGCGCTCGAAGGCGAGCGCGTCCGCCGGGCTCGCGATCACCCTGAGATAGGCCATCGCGTCGCGCACTTCGGCGCGCTCGTAGAACCGCGGGCCGCCGATGACGCGATAGGGCAGGCCGAGCGTGATGAAGCGCTCCTCGAATTCACGCATCTGGAACGAGGCCCGCACCAGGATCGCCATGTCGTCGAGCTTGCAGCCCTTCGACTGCAGCGCCTCGATCTCGTCGCCGATCGCCCGCGCCTCCTCGCCGGAATCCCACGAGCCGGCGACCGTCACCTTCTCGCCGAGCTCGCTCTGCGGCCTGAGCGTCTTGCCGAGCCGGCCCGCGTTCTTCGCGATCAGGCCGGAGGCGGCGTTCAGGATGTGCCCGGTTGAGCGGTAGTTGCGCTCCAGCCGGACGACCTTGGCGCCCGGGAAATCCTTGTCGAAGCGCAGGATGTTCTCGACCTCGGCGCCGCGCCAGCCATAGATCGACTGGTCGTCGTCGCCGACGCAGGCGAGGTTCTTGGAGCCCTGGGCGAGCAGCCTCAGCCACAGATACTGCGCGACGTTGGTGTCCTGGTACTCGTCGACCAGCATGTAGCGGAAACGGCGGTGATACTGCTCCAGTACGTCCGGGTGCTCGCGGAACAGCCGGATCGGCTCCAGCAGCAGGTCGCCGAAGTCGGTCGCGTTCAGCTGCTTCAGCCGCGCCTGGTAGATCGCGTAGAGCTCGGCCCCGCGCCCCGCCGCGAAGGCCTGCGCCTCGCCGGCCGGCACGTCCTTCGGCTGCAGGGCCCGGTTCTTCCAGCCGTCGATCGCGAAGGCGAGCTGGCGCGCCGGCCAGCGCTTGTCGTCGATGTTCTCGGCGGCGAGCACCTGCTTCAGCAGCCGGATCTGGTCGTCGGTGTCGAGGATTGTGAAGCTCGACGACAGGCCGACAAGCTCCGCGTGCCGCCGCAGGATGCGCGTGCCGATCGAATGGAAGGTGCCGAGCCACTGCATGCCCTCGGCGGCCTGGCCGAGCAGCTTGCCGACGCGTTCTCGCATCTCGCGCGCGGCCTTGTTGGTGAAAGTGACCGCAAGGATCTCGAAAGGCCGGGCCTTGCCGAGCGCGAGGATGTGGGCGATGCGGGTCGTCAGCACCCGGGTCTTGCCCGTGCCTGCGCCGGCCAGCACTAGCAGCGGTCCGTCGAGCGTCTCGACCGCCTCGCGTTGCTCGGGATTAAGGCCGAGCAGATAGTCGGGCCCTGTCGCCCTCAGGCCTGCTGCGGCGCGCGCGGCGATGCCGCCCGGCCGGGGGGGCGGGGCGTCCGCGGACAGGCTATCGGGATAGGACTCGGCCAAGAGCAGGCGACGCTCCGTCTGGATTTTCGCTAAGGCGAATCGGCCGCGCCGACACGAGCCCAACATGGCGCCGCCCGCGCGCGATTTCGAGGGCGCGACGATAAAGGCGTCGGTCAGCCGCGCCGCATCGACACCCGGCGCCCGAGCCAGTCGAGCCCCGCCGCCGCTTCGGCGTCGCGCGCCACGACCGCTTCGATGCGGGCGCGGACGTCGTCGGGGAACGGGGCGACCCGCCGGGACTCGGCCGACACGGAGAGCGACACGCCTTCGGCGGTCGTGACGACGGCGCCGTCCGACGCGCGGATGATCTCCACCGCCCAAAGCGCCCGCTTGGCGTCGCTCTCGACCAGGATCACCCGGCCGCGCACTTCGTCCTCGGCGTTCACCTCGCGGAGGTAGCGGACGTGCACCTCGCCGGCGAAGGTCGTCATGCCCCGCCCGGCGAGATAATTCGGGCCCTTCAGCGGCTCGAAGGCGAGGTCGAGCGCGCGGTCGACCAGCACGAGGTGGTAGGCCATGTTGACGTGGCCGTTGTGGTCGAGGAACGCCTGCTCGATGGCGAGCGGCGGCGAGACGAAGGCGTCGGCCAAGCTGCTGGGCTCCGGCGTCGTTGCTGGGCAGAGCGGCCCATAGCACGGCTGCCGGCGCTAAACATCGTCCGTCCGGGCGAGATCGTGATTCCGTGAAGCGCGCTCGACCGTATAGTGAGGCGGCGGGAAGGCGGCGCAACGCCGTCGTCGAGGGAAAGCGGTCGGGCGCACGTGAACAATACGCTCACCGGTCTTGGTCTTGCGCTGGTGATTGCGCTGGTCGCGGCGCTGATCGGACCTCAGTTCATCAACTGGACCGCCTATCGCGGAGATTTCGCGGGCGCCGCGAGCGCCGTGCTCGGCGCGCCGGTGACCGTCGCAGGCTCGGTGGACGCACGGCTGCTGCCGAGCCCCTATGTCCGCTTTCGCGACGTCACCGCCGGCGCCGGCAAGCAGCGTCTCGCCGTCGCCGAAGTCGAGATCCAGCTTGCGGTCGCTCCGCTGCTGCGCGGCGAGTTCAAGGCCGAGCGCCTGAAGCTTCGCCGCCCCCGGCTCGATGTCGCGGCGGCCGCCGACGGGACGGTCGAAACGCCGTTTTCGAGCAGCGGTCGGGGTTCGGGCGAGGCCGAACGAATCTCGTTCGATCGCGCCGAGATCGTCGACGGCGCCGTGACGGTGGCGTCGCCGGCGGGCTTGGTCATGATCCACCACATCGACGGCGTCGCGGAGGCGGGCTCGCTCAAGGGCCCGTTCCGCTTCGAGGGGGTCGCGCGGTCGCGAGGCGTGACTGCGGCCGTCCGGCTTTCGACGGGCCGCGTCGACCCGGACGGGGCGATCAGGCTCAAGCTCGACGCGGCGCCCGAGGGGCGGCCGGAGACAGTCGCGCTCGACGGCGCGCTGACGCTGTCGGGACGGCCAGCCTTCGACGGCCAGATCGTCCTCGCGCGTCCCCAAGCCAAGGCCGCCGAGGGTGGTTCTCCGGTTGAGCCATGGCGGATGGCGGCGCGGCTGAAGGGCGACGCCGCCAAGCTTTCGATCGGGTCGCTCGACCTGTCCTACGGTCCGGACGAACGCGGCCTGCGCCTGGCGGGACAGGGCTCGGTCACGCTCGGCGCTTCGCCGCGCTTCGATCTCGCCGTCGAAGGCCGTCAGCTCGATCTCGATCGTTTGACCGGCGCCGGCGGTCCGCGCGCGCCGGGGGACATGCTCGCGGCTCTCGGATCCCGCTTCGCCGCGATCGTCCAGCCGCCTCTGCCGGGGCGGATGACCGTCGATCTCGGCGGCGTCCTGATTGCGGGCGACGTCGTCCAGGATTTCAGCGCCGCGCTGTCGGCCAAGGACGGCGGGTGGAGGATCGAAAGCCTGTCGGCGGAGCTTCCGGGCGCGGCGTCGATCAAGACTGCCGGAGCGGTCGCCTTTGGCGAGGCCGGGCCGGGATTCGCCGGCCGGGTCGACTTCGGCTCGCGCGACCTTGCCGGCTTCCGGCGCTGGCTCGCCGCCGGGCCCGACCAGAGCGGCGGCGCGGGCGTCGTCAAGCGGGTCGCGATCGGCGGCGACGTCACCGCACGGATCGGATCGGTCGCGGTCGAGAACGCCGTGGTGACGGTCGATGGCGCCGCCTCGAAGGGCCGCGTCGCCTGGCGCGGCGGGAACGATCGCCCGCAGATCGAAGCGTCGCTCGTTTCCGACCGGCTGGATCTTGACGCCCTGGGACTCGACCGCCTCGTCACTGCGGGCCTCCACGGCGCCGCCGCGGCGGATGTCGCGCTGTCGCTCGACGCCAAATCGCTGGTGTTCGGCGGCGTGACGATGAGCGGTGTCCGGATCGACGGCGCTCTCGATGAGCAGGGCGTCGACCTGACACGTCTGAACGTCGCGGACGTGCAGGGCGCGGCGCTCTCCGGCTCCGGCCGGGCGGAGCTCGGGGATGGGGCGGGCGACGGCAAGTTCGACTTTCAGGTTTCTGCCCGTAGCCTTGCGCCGTTCGCGGCGCTCGCGCGGGCTGCGGGCGCGCCTGAAACGGCGGTCGCGGCCTTCGAGGCGCGGGCCTCGGCGCTGGCCCCGCTGAAGCTTCAGATCGGCCTGAAGGCTGACGCCGACGGGTCGCGTCTCGTCGCGACCGGCGACGGCGCCGGAGGCTCGATCGAACTCGCGCTGTCGTCCGCGGCGCTTTCGCCCGACGCCGAGAGCGACCTTACCCTGAAGATCGCCTCGCCCGACGGAAAGCGCCTCGCGTCGCTCATCGGCCTCGAACTCGGCCCGCTTGCTGATCCCGCCGGCGGAGAAATCTCTCTCAAGCTCAAGGGAGCTCCCTCGACCGGCATGCGGGGCGAAGGGCGTTTCTCAAGTCTTGGCCTTGAGCTCTCAGGGCGTGGGGCCGTGGCCCTTGCGCCATTGGCGGGCCTTAGCGCCGAGGGAGACGTCGCGCTGAAAAGCGACGATCTGTCGGCGCTCGGCGAGGCGCTCGGTCGGTTCACGCCCGGCGTCGCGCCCGCCCTGCCTGTCGCGCTGACGGCCAAGGCGCGGTTCGGCGCCGAAGAGGCGAGCTTCGAAGGCGTGAAAGGCGAGGTGGCGGGTCGCGCCCTGAGCGGCTCGATCGTCGTCCCCTACGACGCCCGCGCCGGATTCCGCGGCGAGGCGTCGCTCGACAGACTGTCCTTCGCGGAGCTGGCGGGCCTCGCCGTTTCGCCCGACGCGTTCGGAAGGGCCGTCGACCGGCGCTCGGCGTGGCCGGCCGCCACGTTCGCGCCGTCGCCCGCGCGGGGGCTTTCGGGACGGATGAACCTCGCGGTGGCCGAGGCCGCGCTGACCGGCGGTCAGGTCGCGACCGGGGCGCGTTTCACGCTTGCTTTCCGCCCGAACGCCGTCTCGGTCGACGGGTTCTCCGGCGATCTCGACGGCGGCCGCCTCACCGGCTCGCTCTCCATCAGCCGTTCGGGTCCCGACGCTTCGGTGGCGCTGAACGGCGCGCTTTCAGGCGTCTCCGCCGACCGCCTGCTTGGGCTTGCGCCGACCTCGTCGCCCTTGTCGGGCGCGGCTGATATCGCACTGGAGGCGCAGGGTGCGGGACGGGGGCTCGCAGGGATCGTCGCGTCGCTCAATGGCGCGGGGTCGGCGACGCTCTCGAACGGCGCGATCAGGCGGCTCGACCCCGCGGCTATCGAGGGCGTCGAGCCGCAGGTCGAAGCCGGCCTCGCGCTGGAGGCGCCGAAGATCGCACAGGCGATCGATCGCGCCCTGGGAGGCGCGGATCTTCCGGTCGCGCGAGCGACGCTGCCCTTCACGATGGCTGGCGGCGTCGTGCGCTCGGGCGCGCTTGCAAGCGACGGTCCGGCCGCAAAACTCGGCGGCGGCGTGGTTCTCGACCTGAACCGACTGACGCTCGACGCCGACCTGACGCTCTCGCCGGCGCCTCCGGACGCCCCGCAGATCGGCGTCTCGTTCGAGGGGCCGCTTGCAGCGCCCCGCAGGCGCGTCGACGCGACTTCGTTCACGGGTTGGCTGTCGGTGCGGGCCGTGGAGCGGGAGACGCGACGGATCGAGGTGATGGAGGCCGACATGCGCGCGCGCGCGCAGGCGGCGCGTCAGCGCGCGGACGAAGCGCGCCAGAAAGCCGAGGAAGCCCGACAGAAAGCTGAGGCCGAACGCAGGAAACAGGAGGCCGAAGACCGTGCGCTGATCGACGCCATGCCCCGGCCTGCGTCGCCCGCGACGCCGGCCCCGATCGCGCCCTACAGTTCTCCGGCGCTGCCGTCGCCCATGATCATCAGCCCGACGGGCCGGTGATCAGCCGGCCGCTATGCTGATCGCTGCGCCTGCCCGACGGCGGTAGTGGTCGAGCACGAACAGCCGGACAGCCGAGGACAGGTTGCCGCCGCTGCGGCCCGAGTCGATCTCCGCGACGAGCCCGCGCAGCGACTGTCTGCGCTCCCGCGCGATGTCCTTCAGGGCGTGCCAGAACGCGTCCTCGAGGCTGACGCTGGTCTTGTGACCGGCGACCACGATCGACCGCTTGACGATGTCCGGATTGAGTTCGTTCGCCGCGACGCCCCCCGGCGTCGAAGAGGCTTCGGACAGGATCTCCTGCACGACCACGCCCTCGGCCCCTTGCGACGGCACGGCCCGGAGTCCGCTGTCCGACGCAGGTTCGCCGATCTCGATTTTGATGCCAGGTTCGCTCATCAGTCCGCGTCGCCCCCGTTTTCGCGACGATGTTCGTCAAGACGCCGCTCGGTCCGCGCGCGACGCGCCGACTCGAGCGTCTTCTCCTGCTTCGTCGTCCCGAACCGGACGCGGTTCTCCGCGGCCTGCTTCTCGGACGCTGCGCGCTGATGCTGTTTCCGCGCGCGTCGCAGATTGACGATCTCAGCCATGCTTCCGCTCTTTACACGGAGCGGCTGTGAAAATCGAGCGCCGGGAGCGACAAGCCGGCCTGCTTTCCGAACATGGTCATTCAGCCGGGCCGGATCATCGCCTCGGGCCGTACGATCCGGTCGAAGTCTTCCGCCGTCACGAGGCCGAGACGCACGGCCTCTTCCCGCAGCGTGGTGCCGTTCTTGTGCGCGGTCTTCGCGACCTTGGTCGCGTTGTCATAGCCGATGGTCGGGGCGAGCGCCGTGACGAGCATCAGCGAACGACTCATCAGATCGGCGATCCGCGTCTCGTCGGCCTCGATCCCGACCACGCAATTGTCGGCGAAGCTGATCGAGGCGTCGGCGATCAGCCGGATCGACTGCAGCATGTCGTAGGCCAGCACCGGCTTGTAGACGTTGAGCTCGAAATGGCCCTGGCTGCCGGCGAAGGTGATCGTCGTGTGGTTGCCGAACACCTGCGCGCAGACCATCGTCAGCGCCTCGCACTGCGTCGGGTTCACCTTGCCCGGCATGATCGAGGAGCCCGGCTCGTTCTCGGGAAGCTTGAGCTCTCCGAGACCCGACCGCGGCCCGGAGCCCAGCAGCCTGATGTCGTTCGCGATCTTGAACAGGCCGACGGCGACCGAGTTGAGCGCTCCGTGGGCGTAGACATAGGCGTCGTGGGCCGCGAGCGCCTCGAACTTGTTGGGCGCGGTGACGAAGGGCAGGCCGGTGATCTCCGCCGCCTTTTCCGCGAAGCTCTCGGCGAAGCCGACCTTGGCGTTGATCCCTGTGCCGACCGCCGTGCCGCCCTGCGCCAGCGGCCAGAGATGCTGGAGGCCTTCCTTCACGCGGGTGATTCCAAGCCTGACCTGCGCGACGTAGCCGGAGAACTCCTGGCCGAGCGTCAGCGGCGTCGCGTCCTGCGTGTGGGTGCGGCCGATCTTGATGATGTGCTCGAAGGCTTTCGCCTTGTCGTCGAGCGCGGCTGCGAGATGTTCGAGCGCGGGGATCAGGCGGCGTTCGATCTCCTCGGCCGCGGCGATGTGCATGGCCGTCGGGAACGTGTCGTTCGACGACTGGCTCATATTGACGTGATCGTTCGGATGGATCGGCTTCTTGGAGCCCAGCTCGCCTCCGAGCATCTCGATCGCCCGGTTCGAGACGACCTCGTTGGCGTTCATGTTGGACTGCGTGCCGGAGCCGGTCTGCCAGACGACCAGCGGGAAATGATCGTCGAGCTTGCCGTCGATCACCTCCTGCGCCGCCGCGGCGATGGCGTCGGCGAGGTCGGGCTTCAGGACGCCGAGGTCTCTGTTGGCGAGCGCGGCGGCGCGCTTGATGATCCCGAGCGCGCGGATCAGCGGCTTCGGCATGGTCTCGCCGCCGATCTTGAAATTCTGTAGAGACCGTTGGGTCTGCGCGCCCCAGTAGCGGTCGGAGGGAACCTCCAGCGGACCGAAGCTGTCGGTTTCGGTGCGGGAAGCGGTCATCTCGGGTGCTCGCGGCTGGATGCGTCGATGCGCCGGGGCTCGATCCGCCCGGCGCAGCGTCACTAGCACGCAGTCTCGCCCGCCGTCACGAGGACGGCGGAAGGCCCGTTATTTCTTGCGGAACTTGTCGAGGCTCACGACCTCGGCGCCGCCTTCGGGCGGGGCGGGCTTGTCCGAATCGTCCGCATTCTCGGCTGCGGCGGCGGGCTCCGGCGCGTTCAGAGGCTCGATCGTGGCCGACGTCTCCGCCTCTTCGGCGCCGGCTTCAGCGTCCGGATTGTCGAACTTCAGCCCGAACTGCACCGACGGATCGAAGAATCCGGTGATCGACGCGAAGGGAACGACGAGCTTCTCCGGAATATTCTGAAAGGAGAGGCCGACCTCGAACCCGTCGTCGCGAACCTCGAGATCCCAGAACTGGTGCTGCAGGACGATCGTCATTTCGGCCGGATACTTCTGGCGAAGCCGCGAAGACACCTTCACGTCCGGGTCCGTCGTGCGGAAGGAGATGTAGAAGTGGTGGTCGCCCGGCGCGCCTTCGCGGGAGACGCGCACGAGCACGTCGTGCACCACGCCGCGCAACGCCTTCTGAGTCAGAAGGTCGTAGCGGATGAAGTCCTGGGCGGGCGGGCTCGGGGGCGGCGTGCTCATGAGTGCTACATAGTGGGATTCGTCGGCGGGGAAACATAGCGACCGCTCGTCGCGCAGGACGAGACCGGCCGGTATTTGGCTTGAACCGTCGGCTCAGGTCGGGCGAACTCCCATTCTCCAGCAGTTAACCCGCCCGCAGCCTAGCCGGGGACGGGAGATGATTTCCAGTTAAGCGTGAGGTAATTCGATGCCAATCGACGATCCGGTCGGCGCATTCGTGGCTCATGGCCGCGTCGAGCGCGAGGGCGCCCCCTCCGGTCCGCTCGCCGGCCTCACCTTCGCGCTGAAGGATCTTTTCGATCTCGACGGCGTCCCGACCGGCGCCGGCAACCCGGACTGGCTGTCGAGCCACGAGGTCCCGACCCGGACCGCGCCGGTCGTTCAGCGGCTGCTCGACGCCGGGGCGCGGCTGGTGGGCAAGACCCACACCGACGAGATCGCCTGGAGCCTGAACGGCGAGAACTTCCACTACGGCGCGCCGGTCAACGTCGCCGCGCCCGGACGCATTCCGGGCGGCTCGTCGTCGGGGTCCGCGGCGGCGGTCGCGGCGGGACTGGTCGACTTCGCGATCGGCAGCGACACCGGCGGCTCGGTCCGGCTGCCGGCGAGCTATTGCGGGCTCTACGGCCTCAGGCCCACCCACGGCCGAATCCCGATCGACGGCGCCGTGGCGCTGGCGCCGAGCTACGACGTCGTCGGCTGGTTCTCGCGCGACCCCGAGCTTTTCGCGAAGGTCGGCAAGGTGTTGCTGGGCGAGCCCGAGACGCCGCCCGAGCCGACGCGGCTGCTGATCGCCGACGACATGTTCGAGAAGGCCGAGCCCGCAGTCCGCGAGGCGCTGAGGCCGGCGCTCGAGCGCATCGAGGCGCTGTTCGGCGAGGTCGAGCATGTGGTGGTCGCGGGCGAGCGGGCGTCAGCGTGGCGCGACGTGTTCCGCGTCCTCCAGTCGAGCGAGGCCTGGGCGCTCCACGGCGAATGGGTCGAACGGGTGCGGCCGTCCTTCGGGCCGGGCGTGAAGGAGCGCTTCGAGGCCGCCTCGAAGCTCACCGCCGCCGAGATCGGCGCGGCTCAGGCGGCGCGCGCCGAGATCAAAGCGCGGATGGAGGACCTTGTGCCGCCGGGCTCGATCCTCGTGCTGCCGACGACGCCGGGGATCGCGCCGCTCCTCAACACTCCCGAGCCCGAGCTCAACGTCTTCCGCGCCCGCGCGCTGGAGATGCTCTGCCCGGCCGGTCACGCCGGCATGCCGCAGATCTCGCTGCCGTTTGCGACCGTCGACGGCTGCCCGGTCGGCCTCTCGCTCCTAGCGCCCCGCTTCCACGACGAGACGCTGCTGGAGCTCGCGATCAAGACGAGCGCGACGACGCGGATCGTCTGACGGTTCCAGCCGTCTCAGGCTGAATCACCATCGTCATCCCGGGCTTCAACGACGCGGGTGTGCAATCAGTCGCGTCTAACCCGGTCAGGCTGTCACGGCCTGCGGGCGATCAGGTCGATCTCGATCAGCGCGTCATAGGCGAGGCCGGTGACGCCGACGCAGGTGCGCGCGGGCAGGCGCCCCTCCGCGAAGAAGCTGCGATAGACCGCGTTCATCTCGGCGTAGTCCTCCTTGAAGCGCGTGATGTAGACCCGCGCCATCACGACGTGTTCGAGGCCGAGCCCAAGCCCGCCGAGCACCGTCGCAAGGTTCGCCATGACGTTCCTGGTCTGCGCGGCGATCCCCTCCGGAAGCACGCCGGGGGCGTCGGGCGTGTCGGGCATCTGGCCGGTGACGAAGACGAAGCCGTCGGTCTCGACCGCATGGCTGAAGGGGGCGACCGGCTGCGGGCCGCCGGCGATCATGTGGAACAGCATGGGAGCCTCGCTCAGTCGTTCGCTTTGAAACAGACCATGTCGATCTCGACGAGCGCCTTACGGCCGAGCGCGGAGACGCCGACGGTGGTGCGGCTCGGGAGCGGCTGGTCCTGAGGAAAATGGCGGACATAGACGCCGTTGAAGGCCGCGAAGTCGCGCTCGAAGTCCGAGAGGTAGATGCGGACGAACATCGCGTCGGAGAGCGCGTAGCCGGCGTGGGCCAGGATGCGGCGCAGGTTCTCGAAGCACATCCCGGCCTGCGCCTCGACGCCCTCGACGAGCGGCGCGTCGGGCGCGTCGGGGTCGGTCGGGAGCTGGCCGGTGACGTAGAGGAAGCCGTTCGCCTCGACCGCGTGGGAATAGAGCGAGGACGGCGGCGGCGGCGCGGCGTCGGGAACGACGTGATGGATTTTGGGGGGCATGCGGGTGTCCTGGAGGTCTATCGGCTCATACGGAGCCACGGCGTCATGCCCGGCGCAGCCCGGTATCCACGCCTGGATCGTGAAGCTCGACGCCGAAGGCGTGGATACCCGCGAAGGCGCGGGCATGACGGCGTGTTTCCGAGTGAAACGCCCACCCCCTCAAATCCCGTAGCGCGTCAGGAAGCGGCGGGCGCGGTCGGTCTGCGGGGCGGTGAAGAACGCCTTCGGGTCGCCGGTCTCGATCACCCGGCCGGCGTCGAAAAAGGCGATGGTGTCGGCGACGTCGCGGGCGAAGGCCATCTCGTGGGTCACCACCATCATGGTCATGCCCTCCTTCGCGAGATCGCGCATCACCTCCAGCACCTCGCCGACCATTTCCGGGTCGAGCGCGCTGGTCGGCTCGTCGAACAGCAGCACCTCGGGCTTCATCGCGAGCGCCCGGCTGATCGCAACGCGCTGCTTCTGGCCGCCGGAGAGCGTGTGCGGAAAGGCGTCGGCCTTGGCCTCCAGCCCGACGCGCGCGAGCAGGCGGCGCGCGTCCTCGACCGCCTCGTCCCTCGGGCGGCCGAGGACGTGGACGGGCGCCTCGATGACGTTGCCGAGCACGGTGAGGTGCGGCCAGAGCGCGAAATGCTGGAACACCATGCTGACGCGGGTGCGGGCGAGCGCCAGCTCCTTCGCCGTCATCGGCCGCGTCCCGCCCTTCGGGGAGGGGACGACGCCCATCGGCGCGCCGTTCAGCAAAATCTGCCCCGTGGTCGGCTGCTCCAGCCAGTTCACGCAGCGCAGGAAGGTCGACTTGCCGGAGCCGCTCGGGCCGACGATGCAGGCGGTCGAGCCCTTCGCGACGTCGAGGGAGACGTCGCGCAGCACCTCGATCCCGTCGAACTGCTTGCAGACGAGGCGTGCGGAGACGGCGGGCGCGGCGTCAGCCATATCGGAGGCGCGCTCCCGAGGCGACGCGGCGCACCCAGGCTTCGACGATAAGAGACAGCATCCAGTACATCCCGATGGCGACGACGAAGGGGGCGAAGGGCGTGAAATAGTTGGCGTTGATCGAGTTCGCGGCGAACGAGATCTCGCGGACGGTGATGATCATCAGCAGGGCGCTGTCCTTGATCATGACGATGATCTGGCCGCCGACCAGCGGCGCCGAGGCGTAGGCGATCTGCGGCAGCACGATCCTTCGGTACAGGGTCGCCGGCCGGAAGCCATAGGCGCGCGCCGCCTCGAAACCCTCCTTCGGCAGAGCGAGCCACGCCGAGCGGAAGATCTCGGCGAGATAGGCGGCGTTGTAGAGCGTCATGGTGACGAGGCCGGCCCACCAGGCGTCGAAGCGGAGGCCGAGCTGCGGCAGGCCGTAATAGATCACGTAGGCGAGCAGCAGGAACGGCACGCAGCGCGTCAGGTCGATCAGCGCGCGCGCCAGGCGGGCGACAGGCCTCGGCGCCTCGACCAGCACGACGGCGCCAAGCGCGCTCAAAGGCACGCTGATCGCGATCGCGGCGACCACGAGGGAGACCGTGTTCCAGAGTCCTTCGAGGAACAGCGCGCGCTCCTGCCAGACGATCGCGAATCCGTTCATGGCGCGGCGTATCCGTAGCGGCGGGCGATCAGCGCCTCGATGACCCGCTGGGCCTGCACGATGACGGCGATCAGCAGGGTGTAGATCACGGTCGCGGCGAGGAAGGGCGGCAGCGGGTCGTAGGTCGCAGCGCCGATGCGGCTCGCGGCCCGCGTGATCTCGACGACGCCGATGACGGCGACGGCGGGCGTCGCCTTCAGCAGGATGGTCATCTCGCTGACGAGCGGCCCGAGGCAGACCCGCCAGAGCTGCGGCGCGACGATGCGCCGGAACGCCAGCGTCCGCGTCATGCCGCAGGCTTCCGCCGCCTCCAGCTGGTCGCGCGGGAAGTTGGTGAGCCCCGCCCGCCAGATCTCGCAGTTGAACGGCGCGGTGTTGAGCGCGAGCGTGACGATCGCGGCCGGGACGGGGTCGAGCTCCAGGCCCATCGTCGGCAGCACGAAGAACACGAACAGCACGAAGGTCAGCAGCGGCGTCGCGCGGACGAGGCTGACATAGGTCGCGACCAGCTGGTCGGCGACCGGAATCCGCGCCCAGCGGATCAGCGCGAGCGCGAGGCCGAGCGGCACGCCGATCGCGAGCCCCGCAAGGGACAGCGCCACGGTGGTTCCCGCGCCGGTCAGCAGTGTCTCGAAAGCGGCCCAGGTCATGGTGGTGCGCCGGGTAGGACTCTAGGGAAGCGAGACTTCGGTTGGTCGGGTCTCGCGGGCTGGTTCGGCGAAAAAGACCCTCACCCGGGCCTTCGGCCCGACCTCTCCCCACCGGGGAGAGGTGAAGGAAGAGCGCCGCCGCCTCTACACCTCTCCCCGGCGGGGAGAGGTCGACATGGCGAAGCCATGGCGGGTGAGGGGGCCCTTCGATCTCCGGAGATGTCCGCCTTACTTCGTCACGGTCTCCGGCATGTCCTCGAACGACTTGCCGAGCCACTTCTTCTGCAGCGCGTAGAGCGTGCCGTCCTTGCGCTTGGCGAGGAGGAAGGCGTTGACGTAGTCGAGCAGCGCGTCGTTGCCCTTGGCGACGGCCCACGCCGCGTAGCTCGGCGCGGTCACGGCCTGGCCGAGCTTGAAGCGCGTCGGCGCGTCGTTGGTGATGCTGACCGAGTTGACGACGCCGTTGACGACGTAGTCGACGCGGCCGGACGCCAGATCCTGATAGGCCTCGGGGAAGGAGGTGTATTCGACCACCTTGCCGACCTTGCCGCCGGTCTTCTCCAGGATCGGCTCGAGCTCCTTGATCGCGAGCGCCGAGGCGCCGCCGGACTGCACCGCCGCCGTCTTGCCGGAGAGGTCGGCGACGCTCTTGATGCTGTCGTCGTCGGCTCGCGCCACATAGTAATGCGTCGCTTCCGCGATCGGCGACGCGAAGCTCAGGCTCTTGACCCGATCGCCGGTGATGACGACGGCGGTCAGCGCCATGTCGTACTTCCCCGTCGAGACGCCGGCGAGCAGGCCGGTCCACGGGATGATCTGCTGCCTGATCTCGAACGGCGCCTCCTTGCGCAGCAGGGCGAGGAGTTCGTGGTCGAGGCCCATCGGCTTGCCGTCCTCGATGAATTCGAACGGCTTGTAGCTGTCCTCCGTCGCGACCGTCATGCCCTTGCCGGCCTTGATCTCGTCGAGGGTGGCGGCCTGCGCGGCCGTTCCGATCATGAGAAGCGCCAGAGCGGCGAGGCCGCGGCGAAGGAGGGTGTGACTGGTCATTGAACATCCCTGATCATGTTTTGCGCAGAATACGCAGTATGCCCCGTAATTCGGGGCGGACGCCGGCGGCTTGGGATGGTTCAAGCAAGGCCCACGCCATCCACCGCCGTCATGCCGGCCGAAGCGCCGGCATCCAGACGCACGACCATGAATCCAGTCCGGCGCCGTCGGTGCGTCTGGACCCCGGGACAAGCCCGGGGCGACGGCGGCGGTTTCGTTATTCTACAGGAAGGTGGAGGCGATCTCGGGGGCTTCCGTCAGCGCGTGGGCCATGAACTCCAGCGCCCGGCGGATGTCGGCGCGTGAGGTCGGGCCGCCGAGGCAGACGCGCACCGCTTCGGTCGGCGCCCCGTTCGCGCAGAAGGCGTCGCTCGCGACCACGCCGACGCCGGTCGCCCGCATATGGCCGACGAAGGCCGAGCGGGTCCACGGCTCGGGCAGGGGAACCCAGAGGTTGAAGCTGAGCGGATCGGCCCGGAACGAGCCGCCCGGCAGGATCTCGGTCGCGAGCGCCTGCCGGGCGGTCGTCTCTGCGCGGATGAAGCGCAGCATGATGTCGGCCGTGCCGTCCTCGATCCAGCGGGTGGCGAGCGCGACCGTCAGCGGCGAGGCCATGACGTTCGCGACCCGGAGCGCCGCCGCGAACGGCCAGGCCGCGCGGGCGCTCGGCGCCACGACATAGGCCGCGCGAAGCCCCGCGCCGATGCATTTCGCGAGGCCCGCGACGTGCCAGGTGATGTCGGGCGCGATCGCGGCGAAGGGCGAGATCTTCGACGTCGGGATGAAGCCGTAGGCGTCGTCCTCGACGATCGGCACGCCGAACTGGCGGGCGACGGCCGCGAGCGCCGTCCGCCGCTCCTCGGGGATGGTGAGCGTGGTCGGGTTCTGCAGCGTCGGGTTGAGGTAGATCGCCTTTGGGGAAAATCGCCCGCAGGCTTGCGTGAACGCGTCGGGCGTGACGCCGTCCTCGTCCATCTCCAGCCCGACGAGCTTCAGACCGAGCTGGGCCGCGATCGAGCGCGCGCCGGGATAGGTCACGGCCTCGCACAGCACGACGTCGCCGGGCTTCGCGAGAATGCCGAAGACGCCGAGCAAAGCGGGGTGGGCGCCCGGCGTCACGAACAGCCGGTCCTGGCTCGGCACCAGCGCGCGGCGGCCGAGCCATGCGGTCGCGGCGTCCTTGTCGGCCGGCGAGCCGCCGAAACCCTGATAGCGCAGCAGCGAGACGAGGTTGCGGCCGACCTCGGCCAGCCCCTCGCGCATGAGGTCGATGAGCTCCGGATCGTCCGGCTCGGGCGGCAGGTTCATCGAGAGGTCGACAAGCTCGGGGCGCGCCGGCGCCGCGGCGCGCGAGCGGCTGGGACGACCGCTGACGAAGGTGCCCTGGCCGACGCGCGACTCCACCAGCCCGCGCTTCTGCGCCTCGACATAGCCGCGGGCGACGGTGGTGAAGTCGATCGCCAGGCGGCTCGCGAGCTTGCGCTGGGGCGGGAGGCGGTCGCCGATCGACAGACGGCCGGCCTTGACGTCGTCCTCGATCAGGTCGGCGATCGCGAGATAGCGCGGCTTGTCACTTTTCGTCAGGTCCGGCGTCCAGTCGCGCATGGTCGTCCCCCAGTTCCCGCATCGGGCGCCGATCTCAGTGGCGCCGAAATTGACTGTATAGTGTTGCACGCGATTTTTGTCACGCCGGAAAGTCAGGGTAGGGGAGAGGGCGGGCCGGATTGTCGGTCTCCATCTCCGTCCATGGCGCCTGTGTTTTGAACAGGAGATCGCTCGTTTTATGGGCGTGCGAGGCGGTCCGTCGGCCACGTAAACCGACGCAAGACGGCTTATTGAATGCATTATTGAATGGCTTTTGACTGTTATCGCGCGGGTTGACGCATTCCATCAATTGGCACGGCCGTTGCACCGTCGTCGCCAGACCGGCGGCCGACGTGAGGGCCGCTCGCACCGAGGAGACTGCGATGCCAGCCGTAACGAAGGAAGCCAACAAGAAGGGCGATTTCCTGGTCGACTACGAGACCAAGGTGTTCGAGGACGTGAAGGCCGAGCCCGGCGAAAAGGCGCTCGTCACCTTCCACACCGTCGCCTTCGAAGGCTCGATCGGCCTCGTAAACCTGCTGCAGGCCTCCCGGCTGATCCAGAAGGGCTTCGAGACCTCCGTCCTGCTCTACGGCCCCGGCGTCACGCTCGGCGTGCAGCGCGGCTTCCCGACCCTCGGCGACGAGGCCTTTCCCGGCCACCTCAACTTCAACAACCGCATCGAGAAGATCATCGCCGACGGCGGCAAGGTCTACGCCTGCCGCTTCGCGCTGCAGGCGCTCTACGGCCACGGCGAGGGCGCGCTGATCCCGGGCGTGATCCCGATCAGCCCGCTCGACGTGCTCGACGTCGTGCTGCTGCACCGCAAGGCGAACGCCTTCATTCTCGACACCTGGACGCTGTGATCCCGGCGTCGTCCCGGCCGAAGCGAAGCGCAGAGCCGGGATCGCGCGCCGGATGAGCGCCTGAGATGTCCGCCTCTTTCTGAGAACGATCCCGGATCGGCGGCGATGTCGCCGTCCGGGATGACGAGGACATGAGCATGACCGACAAACGCACCGTCCGCGCCGCGGCGGTCCAGATCGCGCCGGACCTCGACGACGGCGCCGGCACGCTCGGTCGCGTGCTGGCCGCGCTCGACGAGGCGGCGGGCAAGGGCGCCCAGCTCGTGGCGTTCCCCGAGACCCTTCTGCCCTGGTACCCCTACTTCTCCTTCGTGCACCCGCCGGTCGCGACCGGCGCGGAGCATCTGCGGCTCTACGAGCACGCGGTCGTCGTGCCCGGCCCGGCGACGGACGCCGTGTCGGCGGCCGCGCGCCGCCATGGAATCGTGGTCGCGCTCGGGGTGAACGAGCGCGACCACGGCTCGCTCTACAACGCGCAGCTGATCTTCGACGCCGACGGCTCGATCCGGCTCAAGCGCCGCAAGATCACGCCGACCTATCACGAGCGGATGATCTGGGGGCAGGGCGACGGATCGGGGCTCAAGGTGGTCGACACCGCCGTCGGCCGGGTCGGGGCGCTCGCCTGCTGGGAGCACTACAACCCGCTCGCCCGCTACGCCCTGATGGCGCAGCACGAGGAGATCCACGTCGCGCAGTTTCCGGGCTCGATGGTCGGGCCGATCTTCGCCGACCAGATGGAGGTGACGATCCGTCACCACGCGCTCGAAAGCGGCTGCTTCGTCGTCAACGCCACGGGATGGCTGACCGACGAGCAGCGCGCGCGGATCTCTCCCGACGAGAAGCTCCGCAAGGCGCTGACCGGCGGCTGCATGACGGCGATCGTCTCGCCGGAGGGCGCCCATCTCGCGCCCCCGCTCACCTCTGGCGAGGGCGTCCTGATCGCCGACCTCGACATGGCGCTGATCACCAAGCGCAAGCGGATGATGGATTCGGTCGGCCACTACGCCCGTCCCGAGCTCCTCAGCCTTCTCCTCGACGACCGGCCGCAGCCGACCGTCCGACAGTTCGCCGAAACCGCCGCCACGACCTCAGGGAGCGCGCGCGATGAAGCCGATTCCACGCAAGCCCACGACCAGCCTCTCGACGGAGGAGCTGATCAACGAATTGCAGTCCTTCGGGGTGCGGCTCGTCGACCCTAGGGCCGGCGCCGACAGCAGGCGGGGAGGGGCCGGCCCCTCCGACCACAAGGCGATCACGATCGACGGCATGACGGTCATGGCGCCGGTGCACACCGCCCCGTCGTTCGACAGCCCCTATCTCGTCGAGAAGCCCGACGCCTTCGGCCGCAGCCGCGTGACCCGCGACGGCGAAGCCCTGGGCGAGGTCAGCTTTCCGATGCGGCCGCGGTTCTATGAGCTGACGACGGCGGAGGGCGTGCCCTACGGCCATATCGCGACCCTGCACGGCCGCGACGTGCTGGCGACGACGGTGCTTCAGACCTGCATCCGCTACGCCAGCCGCACCAAGACCTGCCAGTTCTGCGCGATCGGCCAGTCGCTCGCGGCGGGCCGCACCATCGCCCACAAGACGCCGGCCCAGCTCGGCGAGGTGGCGGAAGCCGCGGTCCGGCTCGACGGCGTGCGCCACATGGTGATGACGACCGGCACCCCGAAGGGCTCCGATCGCGGCGCCGCCGTGCTCACTGATAGCTGCGTCGGCGTGAAGGCGCGGGTCGATCTGGCCATCCAGGTGCAGTGCGAGCCGCCGGACGACGACGCCTGGTTTGGCCGGATGCGCGACGCCGGCGCCGACGCGCTCGGCATGCATCTGGAGGCCGTCACCGAGGAGGTCCGAGCCCGCGTGATGCCGGGCAAGGCGCAGGTCTCGGTCGCGCGCTACTTCGAGGCCTTCGCCGCTTCCGTTCCGGTGTTCGGGCGGGGGCAGGTCTCGACCTACATCCTGGCCGGGCTCGGCGACAGCCGCGAGGACATCCTGTCGGTCTGCGAGCGGCTGGTTTCGCTCGGCGTCTATCCCTTCGTCGTGCCGTTCACGCCGATTTCGGGCACGCCGCTCGAAAGCCACCCGACGCCGGGCTCGGGCTTCATGGCGTCGATCCTCGCGCCGCTCGCGGGAATGCTCGTGAAGGGCGGCCTCAAGGCGACCGACGTGAAGGCGGGCTGCGCCAAATGCGGCGCCTGCTCGGCGCTCGCGACCTATGAACGGAGGCTCGCCTCCTGATCGCTTTCGTCTTTCAGGCCTGACCGTTCCAGGTCGCTCTGGTCGTCATGCCCGCCTTCGCGGGCAACCACGACTTCGTCGCGCACAGCGCCGCCCAAGTCGTGGACACCCGGCTGCGCCGGGCATGACGGCGGTGGGCCGCGTCAGGCGCTTGTTTATCGGGAGCCATCGGCGAGATGGCCGCCTCCTGAACGCATGGCATGCCCGTCACCCCTCATCGCCCTGGCCCCAACGAGGTCCGGGAGGAGTTCGCTCTCATGACCGGAAATGCATCCAACCACAGGACGGTCGCCGTGATCGGCGGCGGACAGGCCGGGCTTTCGATCAGCTACTGGCTTCAGCAGCGCGGGATCGATCATCTGGTGTTCGAGAAGCGCACGGCCGCCCACACCTGGGAGACGCAGCGCTGGGACACGTTCTGCCTCGTGACGCCGAACTGGCAGTGTCAGCTGCCGGGCCACCCCTATGAGGGCGCAGACCCCGACGGCTTCATGAAGAAGGACGAGATCGTCCGATATCTGAAGGGCTTCGTCGCCAAGGTGAACCCGCCGATCCGCGAGGGCGTCTCGGTCACGCGCGTCGCGCCCCGCGCCGAAGGCGGCTTCGACGTCGCGACCTCCGAGGGCGACTTCACCGCAGACGAGATCGTGGTGGCGTCGGGCGGCTACCACACGCCGATCATCCCCCGCATGGCCGAGAAGCTCCCGAAGAGCGTCACGCAGATCCACTCCGAACAGTACCGCAACCCGGCGCAACTCCCCGAGGGCGCCGTCATGGTCGTCGGCTCCGGCCAGTCGGGCGCGCAGATCGCGGAGGATCTGCATCTCGCCGGCCGCAAGGTCCATCTCGCGATCGGCGACGCTCCCCGCTGCGCCCGGTTCTATCGCGGCCGCGACGTCGTCGCCTGGCTCGCGGACATGGGCTATTACGAGATGGGCGTGGACGAGCACCCCTTGAGGGAGGGCGTGCGCGACAACACCAACCACTACGTCACCGGCCGCGACGGCGGCCGTGACATCGACCTGCGGAAATTCGCGAGCGAAGGCATGGAGCTGTTCGGCGCCCTCGAGGATTTCGAGCACGGAGAGCTCCGCTTCCGCGACAATCTCGCCCGCAGCCTCGACGCAGCCGACCAGACCTACAACGGCATCAACGCGGCGATCGACAAGCACATCGCGGAGGCCGGCGTCGAGGCGCCGCCGCCCTCCCGCTACGAGCCAGTCTGGACGCCTGGCGAGCCGCGGCTGTCGCTCGATCTCGCGGCGTCGGGGATCGCTTCGGTGATCTGGTGCATCGGCTTCCGACCGGACTTCCGCTGGCTCGACGTTTCCGTGTTCAACGGCGCGGGCCATCCGAAGCACCGCCGCGGCGTGACGGCTCATCCCGGCGTCTCCTTCATCGGGCTGCCCTGGCTGCACACCTGGGGCTCCGGCCGCTTCGGCGCGGTCGGCCGCGACGCCGAGCATGTGGTGGCGAAGATCGCCGAGCGGCTCGGGAGCGAGCGCGCCCCTTTGGCGATGGCGGGTTGAGCCGGTGAACGTCGCCGTCTCTCCGCGACTGTTGACCGGCGCCCTGCCGGTCGAGCCCCGGCGCCGCCCGATGCTTCGCAGCGCGCTCACCCTCGGCATGCCGCAGCTCGGACCCGCAGGGGTCTCGGAGACGTGGCTGCTGAAGGAGTGCGGTGACCGACACTGGCGGCTGCTCGGTGAGCTCGCGGGGGCGACCGGCGCCGGCTTTCGGGACGAGACCGGCGCTCCGGTCTACGCCGCGTTCTGCGCGGTCTCGGCCGAAGGGCTCAAGCTCGACGCTTTCGCCGAACACGACGCGCTCGAGATCCAGTCCAGCATCGAGCGGTCGTCGCGGACGCGTTTCGTCAGCCGGCACGCCCTGTCGCGCCACGGCGCGCCGGCGGGCGAGATCGAACTGCTGTCGGCTTTCGTCCGACGGACCGAGCCCGGCCGCAACCGCTCGATCGCCCGCGTCGCGCTCGACGGATTTCCCGAGGTCGAGCCCGCACAGCCGCCCGGCCGGGCGCTCCGGCTCGCCGCGCATCTGCGCGCCGATCGCTGGAGCTCGCATATGGGGTTTGAGCGCGACGGCGCGCGCCCGTTGGTCAGAACGACGATCCGGCCGTGCCCTTCGCAGGACTTCAACGGCGCCGGCCTGATGTATTTTGTCTCGTTCCAGTCGCTCGCCGACCGGGCCGAATGGGAGCTGCTCGACCCGCCCGCCACTGGAGTGACGACCCGTGCGCGGGACATCGTCTATTACGGCAACGTCGAGCCGGGCGAGCGCCTGTCCTTCTCGGTGATGGCCGCGAGACGAACCGGAACGGCGCTCGACCACTGGATCCGCATCGAGCGCGAAGCTGCTCCGATTGCAGACGTATTCACCTCCCGCGGATTCTGACTCCGAACCGCGGGCGCGCTCACGCGCTGACGCGGCGCATCACGGCGATCCGGACGAGATCCTGCAGGGTCGTCGCCTTCAGTTTCTCCTTGAGGTTCGAGCAGGTGTTGGCGACGGTCTTGTAGCTGATGCCCAGTTCGTCGGCGATCTGGCCATAGGCCTTGCCCTCGCCGAGCAGCGCGAGGGTCTGGATCTCGCGCGCCGTCAGGTTCGACGGGTCGCGGCGCGCGCGGCTGCCGAGCAGCGCGACCTGCACCGCCATCTCGTGGCCGATATAGGGCTGGCTGCGCCGCACCTTCTCGATGGCCTCGAGGAAGGTCTTCGGCCCCATGTCCTTGGCGAGGAAGCCGGTGGCGCCGGCCTTGAACGCCCGGCTCGCGATGATCGGGTCGCCATGCATGCTGAAGACGAGGATCGGGGTCGTCTCGTCGTGCAGGCGCAGGCGCCGGATCAGCGACAGGCCCGCGAGACCCGAACCGCGGATCGCGAGGTCCACGATCACCAGCTCCGGGCGGAACTGCCGGTAGAGCTGAAAGCCGGAGAGCACGGTCGCGGCCTCCAGCACCTCCTGGAAGCCGGCGTCGAGCAGCACGCGGCGGCAGCCTTCGAGGACGATGGGATGATCGTCGATCACCAGAGCGCGGTTCATTGGCCTGGGCTCCGGCTGTCGCGGGCGATCGGGATCGTCACCTCGAGCGCGGCGCCCTGCGGCGTCGTGCGCAGTTCGAAGCCGCCCTGCAGAGCCTGCAGGCGGTCGCGCAAGCCGACGAGCCCGAAGCCGGCGGACGCCGCGTCCGGCACGCCCTCGCCGTCGTCGACGACCCTCACCAGAATGTCGCCGTCGCGCTCCCGGACATGGACCGAGACCGCCGAGCACGCCGCGTGGCGGAGCGCGTTGGTGACGCCCTCCTGCACCGAGCGGTAGACCGTGAGGTCGGCGACGTCGCCATAGCCATTGGCGAGATCCTCGGCGAACAGGGCGAAGCCGTGCCTCGGATGGTGGCGCTCGAACTCCGCGAGCAGGCCGGCGAGCACCTCCGCCAGCGGCGCCTCGCCGAGCGCCATGGGCCTCAGCTTGCGCAGCAGCCTGCCGTTCACGCTCTGCAGCCGCTCCGCAATCTCGACCGCCGCTTCAAACCGGTCCCTCGAATCGCTCCCTATGAGTCCGGAGTCGATGTCGCGTCCGAGCAGGCCGAGATTGGCCCGCAGGCCGAACAGGCAGGGCCCGAGCTCGTCATGCAGCTCCGCCGCGATCTGGCGGCGTTCGTCGTCCTGCAGCGTGACCATCCGGCGCGACAGCAGCGCATTGGTCTCGCGCTCCGCGGAGAGCGCCTTCGCGAGCGCGTTGAAGCGTCTGGCGAGCGCCGCGAATTCGAAGATGCGCGGAATCGAGAGACGGCGTTCGAGCCGCTGCCGCTCGAGGTCCGAGAGCCCGTCGGCGAGCGCTCCGAGCGGCGCCAGAATGCGGCCGAGCGCCAGCGCGAAGGCGGCGAGCCCGACCCCGTTCAGAATCGCGAACAGGATCGCGAGGCTCGTCATGTCCTCCCAGACCTCGGCGATCTCGTCGGAGGCCTCTCCGTGGATCGCCACCAGCGCAACCGGATTGCCGGCGACGATGACCGGGATCGCGAGCCGCTCCACCTCGCCGGAGATCAGCGCCGCGAACCACGCCGGCGCGCGCTCGGCGTCGGAGACCTGCGCGGGCTCGCGCGAGCCGATGAGCGAGCCGTCCGGACGGTGGACCGCGATCCGGACGTGACGGATGCCGGGGAGGGCGAACTGCAGGTCGGAGACGTCGCGGCCGACGTCGCGCTGGAAGCTCGTCACCGTCTCCCGCACCAGCGGCTCGGCGATCTCGAGCGAGGCCGCCATCTCGACCCTTGTGGCGCGGCGGGCGTTGACGATCTCGACAGCGGCGGCCGCGAGGCAGCAGCCGACGTCGATCAGCACGACGACGGTGAGAATCCGCCGCCTCAGCGTTTCGGCCGGTCGCGCCTCGGGGGTCCTGCCGGCGCGCGAGATCGGCGGCGCTGCGCCGACGGCCGCTCCGCCGTCGATCGCGCTCATCGCTCGTCGCTTTCGACGGGGGCGGGCAGACCCTTGCGCTTCAGCAACGCGAGCGCGTCGGGCCGCGACAGGCCCTGGACGCGCGACGTCACGTAATGCTGGCAGGTCTCGCCGAAGCCCGCATGCTCGCCGGGCTGGGCGATGCCCGACAGCGCCTCGATCACCGAGCGGGCGCTCTCCTTGATTCCGTTCTCGCGCAGCATCGCCTCGACCTGCACGGCGCGGTTCGCGATCATGCGCTGGCCTTCGTAGAAGCGCCCGTCCGCCTCGACGAGCGTCCGACGGATGTCGCGGGCGGCGTCCTTCCGTGCCTCAGGCGCGCTCTCCTCATCCTCACGGCTGGCGAGCCAATCGGCGGGATCGACCTTGTCCTTCACCTGAAGCCAGGGGAGTTCGGAGACCGGCTTGTCGCGCCTCAGCGCGGCTGGAGCCTCCGGCTGCTTCTGCGGCGCCGGATCGTCATCGCAACCAACAAGAAATAAACCCGCGATGATGATCGCGGGGCCCCACATCTTTTTAATAAGGGAATATTGAAACATCATTCAAACGCGGATCCAGAGCATGATCGAATGCTATGTAGTCGATCGCCGTCCGGGGATAAACTGCTAAAGCGGACCGCGTGAAGCCAAGGCTCTCATGGAGCCGCGCAGTTTCGGCCAACGCGCGGCGTCTCTATAAGACGTTGGTATAATTTATGAATTCCACATAAGCCGCTGTGCGGCCGGGCCCTTATGAGGTCCGCCCCAAAGCGGGGAAATGTTCCCTGAACAATTTTCTACTCTATCCAAAGACAGTCTTCGTCTCATCGGAAAGAGTTGCGCCGCTGCAGACGCAAGAAGCGCCCGAGGCGCAGATCAAGAAAACGGTTCGACGCGTCGCTTCGAACCCTCACGCGTGGCAGCGCGCCGCGGAGACCCGTCCAAGGGGTCGCCCGTCGGCGCCGCGCTCAGGAACGGGAAACGCAAGGGGTCTCACATGGTCAACCTTAGAACGTCGGCGTCGGCGTTCGCGCTGGTCGCCGCCGCAACATTGGGCGTGGCGGCGTCCGGTCTTCCGGCGCGCGCCAACGACAAGCTCGTCGATCTGTCGAAGAGCGACGAGAACTGGGTGATGACGGGCAAGAACTACAGCGCCCAGAACTACAGCCCGCAGAAGCAGATCAACGTCGACAACGTCAAGGATCTGAAGCCGGCGTGGTCGTTCTCGACCGGCGTGCTGCACGGCCACGAGGGCACGCCGCTCGTCGTGGGCAACAAGATGTACGTCCACACGCCGTTCCCGAACATCACCTTCGCCCTGTCGCTCGACGAGCCGGGCAAGATCCTGTGGATGCACAAGCCCAAGCAGTCCCCGACCGCGCGCGCGGTGGCCTGTTGCGACGTCGTCAACCGCGGCCTCGCCTACTGGCCGGGCGACGGCGACAAGCCGGCCGAAATCCTGAAGACGCAGCTCGACGGCCACATCGTGGCGCTCAACGCCGAGACTGGCGAAGAGCTTTGGAAGATGGAGAACTCCGACATCAAGGTCGGCTCCACCCTCACGATCGCGCCTTATGTCGTAAAGGACACCGTGCTGGTCGGCTCCTCGGGAGCGGAGCTCGGCGTTCGCGGCTACGTCACGGCCTACGACGTCAAGACCGGCGCTCAGAAGTGGCGCGCCTACGCCACCGGCCCCGACGAGGACATCAAGCTCGCCAAGGACTTCAACGCCGCCAACCCGCAATACGGCCAGTTCGGCCTCGGCACGAACAAGACCTGGGAAGGCGACACCTGGAAGATCGGCGGCGGCACGAACTGGGGCTGGTACGCCTTCGACCCGGACACCAACCTCTTCTACTACGGCTCGGGCAACCCGGCGCCGTGGAACGAGACGATGCGTCCCGGCGACAACAAGTGGACGATGACCATCTGGGGTCGCGACATCGACACCGGCGAGGCCAAGTTCGGCTACCAGAAGACGCCGCATGACGAGTGGGACTACGCCGGCGTCAACGTGATGATGCTGTCTGAGCAGAAGGACAAGGACGGCAAGCTGCGCAAGCTGCTGACCCATCCCGACCGCAACGGCATCGTCTACACGCTCGACCGGACCAACGGCGACCTGATCTCGGCCAACAAGATGGACGACACGGTCAACTGGGTGAAGCAGGTCGACCTGAAGACCGGCGTTCCGATCCGCGATCCCGAGTTCGCGACCCGGATGGACCACAAGGCGACCGAGATCTGCCCGTCGGCCATGGGCTACCACAACCAGGGCCACGACAGCTACGACCCCGAGAAGCAGCGCTTCTTCCTCGGCATCAACCACATCTGCATGGACTGGGAGCCCTTCATGCTCCCGTATCGCGCGGGCCAGTTCTTCGTCGGCGCGACCCTCTGGATGTATCCCGGCCCGAAGGGCGACCGTCAGAACTACGAGGGTCTCGGCCAGATCAAGTCGTATGACGCCATCACCGGCAAGTTCGACTGGGAGAAGATGGAGCGCTTCTCCGTCTGGGGCGGCACGATGGCGACCGCAGGCGATCTCGTGTTCTACGGGACGCTCGACGGCTTCCTGAAGGCCCGCAACTCCAAGACCGGCGAGCTGCTCTGGAAGTTCCGCCTGCCTTCCGGCGTGATCGGTCACCCGATGACCTACACGAAGGACGGCGTCCAGTACGTCGCCATCTATTACGGCGTCGGCGGCTGGGCGGGCGTCGGCCTGGTGTTCGACCTGACGGATCCGACGGCCGGCCTCGGCGCGGTCGGAGCGTTCAAGAACCTCCAGAACTACACCCAGATGGGCGGCGGCGTGATGGTGTTCTCGCTCAACGGCAAGGGCCCGTACGACGATCCGAACGTCGGCGAATACAAGGGCAAGTCGCTCTGATCGCTGACTGATCGACGACAGCGACCCCGCCGGCCGACGGTCGGCGGGGTCCGCTTCAAGAACCACCAAGAACGTCTGAAGGCGTCTCGCGACCGGCATGATCGGGCTTGTCCGACCGTGGCGAACGGCAGGGAGAATTTGCAAATGACGGCTCTCAACCGCGGCATGGCGGGCGCGGCGATCCTGGCGAGCCTGGGCATGTCCTCATGGACCGCGTGCGCCGCCGAGAGCGGCGTTGCGAAGGCCGCGGGCGGCGCGTCGCTCCGGGTCTGCGCCTCGACCGTGGAGGCGCCCTATTCGATGGCGGACAGCAAGGGCTTCGAGAACCGGATCGCCGCCCTCGTCGCCGAAGCCATGGGACGCAAGATCGAGTTCGTCTGGTCGAAGCAGCCCGCGATCTATCAGGTCCGCGACGGCCTGGACAAAAACCTGTGCGACGTCGTCCTCGGCGTCGACGAGGGCGACGAGCGGGTGCTCTCGACCAAGCCTTATTTCCGGACCGGCTACGTCTTCGTGACGCGGACCGACGAGGCCGATATCGGCCCCAGCTGGAAGGACGCCGGCAAGAGCGACTTCAACAGATTCGCCGTGCGCTTCCAGACTCCGGCAGAACTGATGCTGAAGCGGCTCGGCAAATACGAGGAGAACGTCTCCTACGGGCTGTCTCTGGTGAACTTCGAGGACAAGCGGAACAAGTACACCCAGGTCGCGGCCGACAAGCTGGTCAGCGAAGTGGCGAGCGGAAACGCCGACGTGGCGATCGCCTTCGGCTCTGACGTCGGGCCCTACGTCCGGACGTCTTCGAAGCCGCTGAAGGTCACGATGATCGAAGACGACTTCAGCCTCGAAGACGGAACCAAGGTTCCGCTGCACTTCAACCAGGCGATGGGCGTCCGCAAGGACGACGAGGACCTTGCGAAGGCGCTCGACGCCGCGATCGAGAAGGCCCGGCCGCAGATCGACGAGTTGCTGAAGGCCGAGGGCATCCCGGTTCTCGCCCCGAACACCTGATGCGGCGGCGTGGCCGCTCAGGGTCTTGAAGGAAATCAGTATGATTGGGTTGCCATGAGAAAGAAGATCTGGATGGCCGCACTCGCGTCGGCGGCGGTCGCTTTCAGTATTTCGGCCGCAAGCGCCGCGATCGAACTGCACAACACCATTACGGGCGAGCCGCTCAGCCTCGACGACGCGCCGCCCGAGGGCAAGGACGTGCCCGCCTTCAAGGAGTTCATCGAGACCGGCCGCAACCCCTATCTCAACGAGCCGAACTGCCTGGCGAAGGGTCAGCAGCTGTACCTCGGCGCATGCTCGGGGTGCCACGGGCATGTGGCCGAGGGCAAGATCGGTCCGGGTCTGAACGACGACTATTGGACCTATCCGGACAACAACACCGACAAGGGCATGTTCGAAACCGTCTTCGGCGGCGCAAGCGGACAGATGGGCCCGATGTATCAGGTCGTAAACGTCGACGAGATACTGATGGTGATGGCCTGGGTCCGGCACATGTACAAGGACAAGGTCGAGGACGCCGCGTGGCTCGACGACGCGCAGAAGGCGAAGTTCCAGCCCTATGACGGCAAGGACGCGCCGAAGCCCGACCCGGCGAACACGCCGGCGGAATGCAAGATCGAGTGATCACGAATCTCCGCCGGTCTCCGGCGCGGGACGAGGGTCGGCCGGAGGGGGCCGGACCTGACGGTGCAAGAACGCAAAGCAAAACGCGTCTAGGAGGAATGCCAATGTCTATGATCAAGACTTTCTGCGGCGTCGCGGCGGCCGCTGCATTCATGACCGTCGCGGCCGCGGCTCCCGCGCTCGCCTATGATGGGACGAAGTGCAAGGAGCCGGGCGTGTGCTGGGAGCCGAAGCCCGGCTATCCCGCCAAGGCCGAGATCAAGGGCTCGAAGTACGACCCGAAGCATGATCCGAAGGAAGTCGCCAAGCAGGGCGACTCCATCAAGGCCATGGAGCAGCGCAACAAGCAGCGGGCCGACAACTACGCCAAGACCGGCAAGTTCGAATACGACGTCTCCAAGATCAAGACGAACTGACGTCTCTTCGGACGGGGCCGGCGCGCGAGCGCATCGACGCGCCGGCCCTTCGAACCGATCCCATGTGGTCCGGGCGCATCCGGATCGCTCCCTCCGGTCGTCGGGGCGGCGTCTTCCGGCCGTCCCCGGGATGACGACACGCACCTAGCGGCCGCCGGCGGACGGGACGTCGCCTGATTGTCCCGCCCCGGTGGCCGTCTTTTCCCCAGAGATGAGGCGAGGTGTCATGAGCGTTTCGACGGCGGCCGGACTACGGCCCGAGACCGCGTCGACCGACCTCTCGCTCGACGCCTGGCGCGACCGCGCCCACGCTTTCGAGGCGGAAGTCGGCCGCGCGGTCGTGGGCCAGCCCGGCGTGGTGCGGCTGCTGACGGTGGCGCTGTTCGCGCGCGGCCATGTGCTGCTCGAAGGCGACGTCGGCGTCGGCAAGACCACGATCCTGCGCGCCGTGGCGCGCGTGCTGGGCGGTCCGTTCGAGCGGATCGAGGGCACGGTCGACCTGATGCCGACCGACATGCTGTACACGGCCTTCGTCGACGACGACGGCAAGCCGCGCGTCGAGCCGGGCCCGGTGCTGCACCATGGCGAGGATCTCGCCGTGTTCTTTTTCAACGAGATCAACCGCGCCCGCCCGCAGGTGCATTCCCTGCTGCTGCGGCTGATGGCCGAGCGCAGCGTGACCGCCTTCGGCAAGGAATGGTCGTTCCCGCATCTCCAGGTTTTCGCCGACCGCAACCGGGTTGAGAAGGAGGAGACCTTCGAGCTCCCCGCCGCCGCCCGCGACCGCTTCCTGATGGAGATCGCGGTCGAGGCGCCGTCGGAGACGGAGGTCCGGCGCGACCTGGTGTTCAACCCGCGGTTCCACGACGTCGACCGCCTGATCGGGGGCTTGGCCGAAGGCGTCGTCGATCACCGGCGGCTCGGCGACGTCGGCCGGGCGATCCAGTCGGCGGTCCACGCCAGCCCGACGCTCGAAACCTATGTGCTCGGCCTGTGGGACGCGCTCAGGGCGCCAAAGGCCGCGGGCGTCGACATCGCCGGCGCCGACATGGACCGCCTGCTGCAGGGCGGCGCGAGCCCGCGCGGCGTCAGCGCGCTGGTGCGCGCGGCGCGCGTGACCGCCTGGCTCGCGGGCCGCGACATGGTGCTGCCCGAGGACGTGCGGGCGGTGTTCTCGCCCGTCATGGCGCACCGGATCTTCCTCGATCCGATCTACGAGATCAGGCGCGACCGCATCGTGCCGGACCTCTGCCGGCAGGTGTTCGAGAGGGTGCCGGCGCCGTGAGCCTCGCCCGCGAGCCGGCCGGGCCGCCGAGGCGCGATCTGCCGTACCGGCTGTTCGGCCGGGCGCGCGGCGTCGCGCCGGGCGCGCACCGGGCGGTCGGCTCGGGCGCCAACGGCGCGTTTCTCCGCCACGTCTCGCTGCTCGAGCTGCCCGACGCGCGGCGTATCGACATGCGCGCCTCGCTGCTCGATCCGCTCGGCGGCGTGAAGGTCCGTCGGTTCGAGCGCCGCGCCCGGATCGACGTCTTCGTGGTGCTCGATCTCTCGGGATCGATGGCCTTCGGCCGCTCGCATCGCGACGACGACCCTGTCGCCGATCTCTGCGCGGCGATCGCCCACGCGGCGATCAGAGGGCAGGACCGCTTCGGCCTGATCGCGGCCGGACCGACCCCGCGCGCCGATTTCGTGATCCGGGCGACCCGGCGGCGCGGCGTGCCCGACGAGGTCTGGACGCGCCTGCGCGCAGAGGCCGGCGCGGGCCGGGGCGTGGGCGGACTGCTCCGCTCGATCGAGGAGCTGCCGACCCGCCGCTCCCTCGTGTTCGTCGTCTCGGACTTCCTCATGCCGCCGGAGGCGCTCGACGGTCTGCTCGGCCAGCTCTGGAGGCACGACGTCGTTCCGGTCGTCGTGCGGTCGAGCGCGGTGGAAAGCCGGCTGCCGCGCTTCGGGCTGATCGAGACCCGCGACCTCGAGACCGGCCGGCGCCGGCTGGTGCTGATGCGGCGCTCGCTGCGCGAGCGGTGGCTGGCGGAGGCGCGCGCGCGCCGCGCGGCGCTCGATCTCGTCTTCCGCAGCTACGGTCGCCCGGGATTCGACCTCGTCGACCGGTTCGACGGCGACGCATTCGCCGATTTCCTGCTCTCGGGCGGCGTCTGATGCGCCGCCTCCTGCTCGCCGCCGCGATCGCGCTGTTCGCGCCGGCCGGCGCCGGCCTCGCGCAGGTGCGCAGCGTCGAGACCTATGGCCCCCGCCCGTTCGGCGTGCTGCTCGGCGACGTCCTGAAGCTGCAGTCGGTCGTCGTGGTCGACGCCCCGTTCAAGCTCGATCGCTCGACGCTGCCGCAGCCCGGAGCGGTCACCTATTCGCTCGAGCTGCACAAGATCGACGTCACGGAAGAGCCCGCCCCGGACAATGGGACGCGCTACCGGATCGAGACCGAGTACCAGACGTTCTTCTCCGCCCTGGAGACCGGCGAGCAGACCGTCCCCGCCTACACGATCGCGGTGTCGGACGGGACGCGTCGCGAGGAGGTCCAGGCGGGCAAGTGGACCTATGTCACCTCGCCGCTCCGGCCGATCCAGGGGCAAGCCGGCGAAAGCAATCTCCGGCTGCGGCCCGACGTCCGGCCGGCGATCCCGTCGACCAGGGCGGCCCGCATCCAGCTCGGCGCGGCGCTCGCGCTGGTCGCCTTGCTGTTCTGCGCGCTCGCCTGGCAACGGTCCTGGTGGCCGTTCCACCGCCGGGCGTCGCGGCCCTTCGGCGCCGCCGCGCGCGAGATCGGCCGGCTCGCGGGTCGGGGAGAGGAGGGGCGTCGCGCGGCGCTGCTGCGGCTCCACCGCGCGTTCGACGTCGCGTGGGGCAAGCGGCTGCTCGGCGACGACATCGGCGCCTTCCTGCGCGACCGGCCCGCCTTCGCGCGGCACGGCGAGGCGATCCGCTCCTTCTTCGAGGCGTCGCGCGCGGCCTTCTTCGGGCCCGCCGGCGCGACCGCGTCGATCGCGCCCGACGCGCTGACGCGGCTGGCGCGCGACCTCGCGAGCGCGGAGCGGGCGTCGTGACCGCGCTGTCCGCTCTCGGCGTCGATCTCCCGTGGGTCCTGCTGCTGCTGCCGCTGGCGCTGCTGCCGGTCCTCGTCTCGCCGCTGCGCCTGTCTTCGGCGCCGGCGGACGAGGTCGTCCCGCGCGACCCGCTGTCGAGCGCGATCGGGGCTGCGATCATCGCGGCCGGGGCGCTCGCGATCGCCAGCCTGATCTTCGGCCTCGCAGGCTTTCATCTGCGCGAGCAGAGCATCGAGCGTCGCGGGTCCGGGGCCAACATCGTGCTGCTGATCGACCGGTCGAGCAGCATGGATTCGACCTTCGCCGACCGGCTGCCCGACGGCGCGGAGGAATCCAAGTCGGCGGCCGCCAGGCGGCTGCTTACCGATTTCGCGTCGCGCCGTCCGGCCGACCGGGTCGCAGTGGCGGCGTTCTCGACCTCGCCGATGCCGATCGTGCCGATGACCGACGAGCATGAGGCGGTCCGCGCCGCGATCGCGGCGATCGATCATCCCGGCCTCGCGAAGACCGACGTCGGCCGCGGCCTGCTGCTCGCCTTCTCGATGTTCGACGCCTCGTCGAGCGAGAGCTCGCGCGCCGTCGTGCTGGTGTCGGACGGCGCGGCCGTGATCGACCGCCGCGTCCAGGACGCGTTGCGCGACGCCGCGGCCCGCTCGCCCGTCAGCCTCTACTGGCTGTTCCTGCGGACCGAGGGCGCCAAGGGCATCTACGACGCGCCGGCGTCGGGCGAGGAGGACTCGCCGTTCTCCAACCCCGAGCGGCACCTCAACATCTTCCTCAAGAGTCTCGGCCTGCCGTACCGGGCCTTCGAGGCGAACAGCGCGGCGCAGGTGTCGGACGCGATCCGCGAGATCGACCAGCTCGAGCAGCGGCCGACCTTCTACAAGGAGACCATCCCGAAGCGCGATCTCTCGCCTTGGTGCTTCGGCCTCGCGGCCTTCGCGATCGCTTTGCTGCTCGCCGCCAAGCTCTCCGAGCGCCGCCTCGACGAGGACGTCGCTCCCGCAGGCGCTGCGAGGGCGCAGTCGTGAGGGCGCTCGCCGCGCTTCGCGCCGCGGCCGTTCCGGCCGCGCTCCTCGCTGCGATCGTCTTCGCGGCGGTCTCGGCATGGAAGCTATACAACGGTCTTCAGGAGCGGCGGTTCGTGGTGGCTCTGCTGCAGAACCACGACGTCAAGCCGGCGAACGACGCCGGCCCCGCGGCGCTGTTCGCCCGCGGCTACTATCTGCTGATCCGCGACCTGATCGACGAAGGGCAGGGCTATGCGCAGCCGCTCAGCGAAAAGGGCGACGTCGGCGCTGCGGCCGCCTTCTATTACGACCTCGGCAACGCGCGCCTGAGGCGGGCGATCGCGCATGTCGAGGCGAGCAAGATCGACGCCGCCATTCCGGAGGTGCGGCTGGCGAAGGAAGCCTACCGGACCGCGCTGACCGCCGACCCCGAGCTCTGGGACGCCCGCTACAATCTCGACGTCGCGATGCGGCTGGTGCGGGATTTTCCGGAGCTCGAGCGCGACGAGGAGGAGGCGAAGGGCAAGCCGAAGAAGCTCTGGACCGACCTGCCGGGCCTGCCGCGGGGCCTGCCGTGACGCGGCCCGACGCAAGGACGCTGGCGCTCGCAGCGGCCTTCCTGCTTGCGATCGCCGCGGCCTTCGGGCCGACGACCCGAGCGGAACGGCCGGTCTACGACCTCGTCGCGATCGTCGACATCACGATGAGCATGAACGCGCGCGACTACGTTCGGGACGGCAGGCCGCAAAGCAGGCTGGACGCGGTGAAGGAGCGCCTGGTCGCCGCCGCCGCCCGCCTGCCGTGCGGCACCAGGATGGGGCTCGGCGTCTTCACCGAACGCCGGTCGTTCATGCTTCTGGCGCCGCTCGACGTCTGCGCGAACTTCACCGCCTTCACCGGCGCCGTCTCATCGATCACCTGGCGGATGGCGTGGGAGGGGGACAGCCGGGTGTCGTCGGGCCTGTTCGAGGCGGTCCAACTGGCCCGGGAGAGCCATGCGGATCTGGTGTTCCTGACCGACGGGCAGGAGGCGCCGCCGCTGCGCGCCGATCAGCCGCTGACCTATGACGGCAAACGGGGCGACGTCCGCGGCCTGCTGGTCGGCGTCGGCGGCGACCAGCTGACGCCGATCCCGAAATACGACGATTTCGGCCGTGAGACCGGTTTTCTGTCGATGACCGATGTGCCGCAGGAGTCGCGGCTCGGTCCGCCGCCGGCGGACGCCGAATCCCGCCCCGGCTACAACCCGCGCAACGCGCCGTTCGGCGAGATGCCGGGGGGCGAGGAGCACCTCACGTCCGTCCGCGAGCCTCATCTGCGGGAGCTCGGCGGCATGACGGGCCTCGGCTACACGCGCCTCGGCGCGCCCGAGGCGCTGGCCGAGGCGATCGAGGCGAACGCGGTCGCCCGGCGCGTGCCCGTTCGGATCGACCTTTCGCCCATTCCCGCAGCGGCGGCGCTTCTGGCGCTCAGCCTGGTCTATGGCGCGCCATTCGCCGCCGGCATCCGCCGGCGCATGCGCCCGCACGCAACTTAAGGAGTCTGCCCCCATGTCAATCCGAAGCCTCGCCGCGGCGACTGCGTTCGCGCTCTCCATCGTCCCGGCGCTCGCCCACGGCCCGACTCCGCAGAAGGTAGACGAGACCGTCACGATCGCCGCCGAGCCAGCGAAGGTCTGGGCGGTCGTCAAGGATTTCGGCGCGCTCCAGTCGTGGCATCCGGACGTCGCGAAGAGCACGCTCGACGGGACCGACCGCACCGTCACTCTGAAGAAGGGCGGCGAGTTCAAGGAGGGCCTCGACGCGACCGACGACGCCGGGATGGAGATCGACTACCGCCTTTCGGGAGACGCCGGCGAGGCGCTCCCCGTCAGCTCCTACAGCGTGTCGATCAAGGTCGCGCCGAAGGACGGCGGCTCGCAGGTGACGTGGGAGGGGCGGTTCTACCGTGCGGACACCAACAATGAGCCGGAGGAGGGCAAGGACGACGCCGCTGCGGTCGCCGGCATGACGGAGTTCCTCAAGACCGGTCTCGAGGGCCTGAAGAAAAAGATCGAGGCCGGCGGATGATCTCCGCCCGACGGCTCGCGGCCGTCGCGGTTCTGTTCGCGCTGGCCGGTCCGGCCCGCGCCGACGGCGCGGCGTTCGCGATCGTCTCGCAGGCGGGCGCCGCCGTCTCTTTCCTCACCGCGAAGGGCGAAGCCGACGGCGAGCCTGTCGCGGTGGGCGAGGTTCCGGCCTCGATCGCAGCAGGCCCGGACGGCCGCACGCTTTATGTGAGCCACCCCGACCGCGGCCGCATCTCGGTGGTCGACGCGGTCACGCGGCGCGTGACCGCCACATTCCAGATCGACGGCAGCCCGTTCGGGGTCGCGGCGACGGACGAGCGGGTCTATGCGACCGACTGGACCAACAACCGGCTCGTGCGGATCGACGCGCTGACCGGCGCCTCGGACGGCGCGGTCGGGATCGGCAAGTCTCCAGCCGGTCTCGCCTTCGACGCGCGCAGGGCCCGCGCCTATTCCGCGGACCGCGAGAGCGACGCGGTGAGCGTGATCGATCTGACGCGCATGGCGGTCGTCGGCTCCGTGAGGGTCGGCCGCGCGCCGTTCGCGCTCGGCCTTTCGCCGGACGGCGCGCGGCTCTACGTCGCGAACGTGCAAAGCGGCGACCTCTCCGTGATCGACACCGACACGAGGCGGGAGGTCAGGCGCGTCAAGGTCGGCCGGATGCCCTACGGCGTCGCCGCGACGCCGGACGGGATGCGGATCCTGGTCACGCTGCAGGAGGAGGGCGCCGTGGTCATCCTCGACGCCGCGGCCTTCGAACCGTTGGGTCGGGTGAAGGTCGGGAAATATCCCGAAGGCGTCGCGCTTTCTCCGGACGGGGCCACGGCGGCCGTCGCGAACTGGTTCGACGACAGCGTCTCGCTGGTCGACGTCGCGGCGATGAAGGAGCTCTCGAAATCCGACGCGCCAGCCGGCCCGCGCAACGCCGCGGCGATCGCGCCGTGACGGCAGGCCGCGCGTCTCGGCGCATGGTCGGCTTGATCGCGCCGTGCGGATGACTGATAACGGCCTCAGATAACGTAAGTATAAAAATAGAATAATTTAATAAGAACAAGCAATCGCCGGCAAATTGCTGCTGGCGGTAAGAGGAGGCACTGGCATGGGTATCGGCTTGATTCACGCGGCGGGCGTCGCGATCGCCATCGGCGGCCTGATGGGGGCGGCGGAGGCGCAGATGAGGCCGCCGGTGAACATCGGCGCGGCCGTCGGCGACGTCGGGCCGGGCTGGAAGAAGCAGCCGGGGAGCGACGAGGGCATAACTTACGTCTGCGATGCGGAGTCCTGCGGCGGGCGAGGGGTGCTCGGCCTCAGCCAGGCCGCCGCCACCCCGGATTACGTCAAGGGCGTGATCGCCGACCCCGACAAGATGCTGGCGAGCTACCAGTACGCCTCGGAGGAATCCATGAAGCCGACCGGCTGCGCCTTCGTGAAATACGAGGTGAAGCGGCTGGGCGACCGGCGCGTGCGGTATGACAGCACGGGAAAATGCCCGCAGGGATCGTTCGCCGCGATGACCACGATCTTCGACGCCGACCGCCCGACCATGATGGCGGTTCAGGTGCTCACCGGCAGCGAGAGCGGCGCGCTCAAGCTGCGCGACGCCTCCGCCGACAAGATCGTTCACGCGCTCGAGCAGGACGCGGCGGCGCCTGCGGAGAAATGACCGGCGCCGCGTTTTGGCGATGGGTCGGCGGCGACCTCGCGGGATCGCCGCCTGATGCTCAGAACTGTCCGAGGTAGTCCCGCTTGCCGATCTCGAGCCCCTTGTGCCGGAGGATCGCGTAGGCGGTCGTGACGTGGAAGAAGAAGTTCGGCAGGGCGAAGGTGAGCAGGTAGCTCTTGCCGTCGAACTCCACGGGGTTGGGGCCGATCTTTAAGGAGACCGGCCGGCTCTCGGCGCCGTCGAACCGCGCGGGGTCGAGGCTCCTGAGATAGGCGACGGTCTTCTCGATGCGCTGCTGAAGGTCGGCGAAGCTCGCTTCGTCGTCCGGGAAGCTCGGCATGTCGGCTCCCGTCAGCCGGGAGGCCGCGCCCTTCGAGGTGTCGCTCGCGCGCTGCACCTGGCCGGCGAGCGTCAGCATATCGGGCGCAAGCCGTGCGCCGACGAGCTCCTCCGGCGCGAGCCCGTGCGCCGTGGCGTAGGCCTCCGCCTTCGAGAGCAGGGCGGAGAGCACGCCGAACGCCCGGATGAACACCGGCGCCGAGGCGTCATAGATCGAAAGGGACATGGCTTCACCTGAGAAAAGGAAATGGTCCGGTTCGGACCCGAAGGGCTGGACGACGCCCTTCGTCGCTCTCAGTTGTCGGGTCAGGCGGCGGCCTTCAAGGGCGCGATCGCGTCCTTCGGCTCGCGCAGCGTGACGACGAAGCCGGCCGCGAACAGGCAGAGCGCGCCGGCGATGAAGAACGCCGGCAGGTAGCTCTCATAGAAGGTGCGGCTGAAACCCGCGCCATAGGCCGCAAAGGCCGCGCCGAGCTGATGGCCGGCGAAGATCCAGCCGAACACCAGCGTCGCCTTCTCGCCGAAGCGGTCGGCCGCGATCTTGATCGTGGGCGGCACGGTCGCGACCCAGTCGAGCCCGTAGAACACGGCGAACAGCGACAGGCCGTAGAAGGTGAAGTCGGTGAACGGCAGATAGAGCAGCGAGAGGCCGCGCAGGCCGTAATACCAGAACAGCAGCCAGCGGCTGTCGTAGCGGTCCGACAGCCAGCCGGAGCCGACGGTGCCGGCGAAGTCGAACACGCCGATCATCGCGAGCACGCTCGCCGCCGTCACCGCCGCCATGCCGTAGTCGCCGCAGAGCGAGATGAAGTGGGTCTGCACCAGCCCGTTGGTGCTGGCGCCGCAGACGAAGAACGAGCCGAACAGCACCCAGAACGTCCGGGAGCGCGCGGCCTCGCCCAGCGCGACCACGGGCGACGCCAGCATCGCGACGAGGCTCGCCGGCTGCGCGGGCGCTGGAACGATCGCCGCGCCGCCATAGGGCGGCAGGCCGATGTCTGCCGGGCGGTCGCGCATCAGCAGGAGCACGGCGACGACCGCGAGAATCAGCATCGCCAGCACGAAGGTCAGCGCGCCGCGCCAGCCGACGCTGTCGGTCAGAGCAGCGAGCAGCGGCAGGAAGACGAGCTGGCCGGTGGCGGTGCTCGCCGTCAGAAGGCCGAGCACCAGTCCGCGCCGCTCGGAGAACCAGCGGGTCGCGACCGTCGCGCCGAGCACCATGGCGGTGAGCCCGGTGCCGAGCCCCACGACCACGCCCCAGAGCAGCAGCAGATGCCAGAGCCTGGTCATCGCGAACGAGCCGAGCACGCCGGCCGCGATCAGCGTCAGCGCGACGCTCGCGACCCGGCGCACGCCGAAGCGGTTCATGAAGGCGGCCGCGAACGGACCCATCAGCCCGAACAGCACGAGGCGCACGGCGAGCGCGGATGAGATGTCGGCGGTCGCCCAGCCGAACTCGCGCTCCAGCGGGCCGATCAGCACGCCCGGCGCCCCGACCGCGCCCGCCGTCACCAGCATGGTGAGGAAGGTCACGCCTGCGACCACCCAGCCGTAATGAACGCCGCGTCTGGCGAAGGCCGCCGCGAGAGGCGACGCGCTGTCGGCGCTGCCGGTGAGGGACATTCGAGCCTCCGTCTGCGGGTCGAGGCCCGCTAATCCAAGAGAAGTCAGAGCGCGGCGAGCGTCGCGCGCATGTCGCGGGCGGCGTCCGCGCCCATCCGGTCTTCGAGCGTTTTCTGGACGCCGTCCCAGAGCGGCGCGCCCTCGGCGAGAACCTTTCGGCCGGCCTCGTCGAGCGTCACCGTCGCCTCGCGCTGGTCTTCGCCGCGCCCGAGCCTGACCAGTCCCATCCGCTCCAGAACCCTTACGTTGCGGCCGACGGTCGAGCGGTCGAGGTCGGTGCGGCGGCCGAGTTCGGTCAGCGTCGGCGGGTCGGCGCGCTCGATCGTCCGCAACAGGCTGAACTGCGCGATGTTCACGCCGAGCGGCGCGAGCGCTTCGTCGTAAACCGCGCCGATCCGACGCGCCGCGCGGCGCAGAAGCGTGCAGTAGCAGGGTGAACTCATGTTGAGGGTATATGCCCGTATATCGGTGGGAGCAAGCCCTGACGGCGCAGACCTCCTCACTCCGGAGATGCGGCGGATTGACTCGGATCAGCCGGATTTCTATAAGAACAAAACAGGAACTTATGGCGAGTTTTGAAGCTTCATGAGCGCAGCGGCGGAGACGCTGGCCGCGCTGCGGACGGCTGTCGCCCGCATCGAGGGCCATGTCGAGGACGGGCTCGGCGAAACCGCGCGGATCGCGTTCGGGGTTCCGGACATCGACGCCGCGCTCGGCGGCGGGCTGCGCCGCGGCGCTTTGCACGCCGTGTCGGGAGCTTCCGCCGCAGGCTCCGCGGCGGCGACGGGATTTGCGGTCGCGCTGGCGGCGCGAGCGGCGCTGAAGGGGAGGGCGGTGCTTTGGATCAGGCAGGACATGGCGGGACGCGAGAACGGCGAGCCGTGGCCGGTCGGCCTCGCGGAGCTCGGGCTCGATCCGGCGAGGCTCGTCATGGTGCGCGCCGCAGACGAGGGGGCGGTGCTGAAGGCGTCGGAGGCGGCGCTCGCCTGTCGGGGGCTTTCGGTCGCGCTGATCGAGCCGTTCGGGCGCCTGGCCGCGTTCGACCGGGTGGCGGTGCGGCGCCTCTCGCTCGCTGCGGGACAGTCCGGCGTGACCGGGCTGATCGTGCGTGCGGGCGCCCCCTCGCTCGCGGTTCCCGTGGGGTTTTCGGCGGCCGAGACGCGCTGGCGCGTGAAGCCGGTCGCCTCGGGCGCCGGCGAGGACTGGGGGCGGCCTCGTTTCGCGGCGGAGCTCGTGCGCAATCGCCGTGGCGACCTCGGGCGCTGGACGCTCGGATGGAGCGGCGATGAGCGCAGCTTCAGCCTCCTCGATCGCGGGCGTTTCCTCGCCGCTCCCGAAGACGAGCGGGCGGCGGATTCTCGCGATCGTGCTGCCCAGCCTTTCGATCGACCGGATCAGGCGGCGGGAGGCGGCCGCCGCCTCCCGCTCCGGCGAGCAGGATGATCGTCCGCTCGTCGTCGTCGACCGGGTCGCGAACGCGCTTCGGATCGCGACGCTCGACCTGCGGGCGGCGCAGGCCGGCTGTCGGCCCTGCATGCCGCTCGCGGAGGCGCGCGCCGTCTGTCTGGACGTCCGCGCCGTTCCCGCAGACCCCGGCGCCGACGCGCTTCTGCTGGAGGGGATCGCCGACTGGTGCGAGCGCTACACGCCGCTGGTCGCGCTCGATCCGCCCTCGGGTCTGCTGCTCGACGTCTCCGGCTGCGCGCATTTCTTCGGGGGCGAAGAGGCGCTGCGCGCCGACGTGGTCGCGGCCTTGTCCGCACGTGGCTTCGGGGTGCGCGCCGCGGTGGCGGATACGCCGGGCGTCGCCCGCGCGCTCGCCCGCTTCACGGCCGGAGACAGGACGGAGGAGGACGAGGCCGCTGTTCTGGGCGGCCTGCCCATCGACGCGCTCGATCCGTCCGAGGACGTCCGCATCGGCCTGCTGCGCGCCGGATTGACGAGCGTCGGCGCCGTCGCGCGCCGGGGGCGGGGAGAGCTTGCGGCGCGGTTCGGGGCCGCCCTCGTCGACGCCCTCGACCGCACGCTCGGCCGCACCGACGCGCCGATCTCGCCGCGGCGGCCGGCGCCGTCGCGTCTGGTCGAGCGCCGCTTCGCCGAGCCGGTGCTCGCCCTCGACGCGGCGCTTGCGGCGCTCAGGGCGCTCGCGGACGCGCTCGGCCGGAGGCTGGAGGCGGCCGGCGAAGGCCTCAAGGCGGCGGAGGCCACGTTCTTCCGCACCGACGGCCGGGTCGCGCGCATCGCGGTCGCTTTCGGACGCGCGACGCGCGACCCGGACCTTGTGCTCCGGCTGCTGCGCGAAAAGCTGGACGCGCTCGCCGACCCGCTCGATCCGGGCTTCGGGTTCGATCTCGTGCGGCTGTCGGCGCTCGCCGTCGAGACCCTCGCTCCCGAGGCGCGCAGCCTGGACGCGGCGGGCGACGCGGACCAGGCCGTCGTCGCCTTGATCGACCGTCTCGCCGCCCGCCACGGCCGGCGGCGGATCCTGCGTTACGCGCCGCACGACGCGCATCGGCCGGAAGCCGAGGCGCGGGCCGCACCCGCCCAGGCCGCTTCCGCGACGTCGTGGCCCCAGCCGTTCGAGAGCGAACCGCCGCGCCGCCCGCTCAGGATGTTTGCGGCCCCCGAGGCGATAGACGTCATCGCCGAGGTTCCGGACGGCCCTCCGGTCCGTTTCGTCTGGCGGCGCGTGACCCATGCGGTCGCGCGCGCGGAAGGGCCGGAACGCATCGCGCTCGAATGGTGGCGGCAGGACGCGGCGGCGCTGACGCGGGACTATTTCCGTGTCGAGGACGCCGAAGGCGCCCGCTTCTGGCTCTACCGCGACGGGCTCTATGTGCGCGAAGTGGAGCGCCCGCGCTGGTTCCTGCACGGCCTGTTCGCATGAACGGCTTCGTCGAGCTCGCCGCGACGACAGCCTTCTCCTTCCTGCGCGCGGGCTCGCGGCCGGAGGAGTATGTCGCCGCGGCCGCCTTCCACGGCATGCAGGCGATCGGGATCGCCGACCGCAACACCGTGGCGGGCGTGGTGCGCGCCTATTCCACTTTGCAGAACAAGGAGCTGCCGCAGCCCGTCCCGAAGCTCGTCGTCGGCGCGCGGCTGGTCTTCACGGACGGGACGCCTGATGTCGTGGTCCATCCGCGCGACCGGGAGGCGTGGGGGCGGCTCTGCCGGCTGCTCACCATCGGCAAGGCGCGGACCGAGAAAGGCGGCTGCGATCTCGGCTTCGCCGACCTCATGGAATGGGGCGACGGCCTGCTCGCGATCGTCATGCCGCGGGCTAGGATCGACGCGGCGACTGAGGCCGCGCTGAAGGCGCTGGTCGACGTCAGGCCCGGCGACGTCTGGCTCGGCGCGACCATGCCGCGCCGCGGCGACGACGCCCGGCGGCTCGCCCGGCTGAAGCGCCTCGCCGCCCGCTGCGGCGCGCCGCTCATTGCGACCAACGAGCCGCTCTACCACACGCCCCACCGCAGGCCGCTGCAGGACGTCGTCACCTGCATCCGCGAGGGCGTGACGCTCGAACAGGCCGGCCGCCTGCTGGAGGCGAACGCCGAACGACATCTGAAGGCCGGCGCCGAGATGGCGCGGCTGTTCCGCGACGCGCCCGGGGCGATCGCGGAGACGCTGCGCTTTGCGGAGAGGATCGTGTTCAGCCTGGAGGATCTCAGATACGCCTATCCCGATGAGCCGGTGCCGCCCGGCAAGACTCCCCATGGCCATCTGAACGACCTGGTCCGGGAGGGCCTCCAGCGCCGCTATCCTGAAGGGGCGCCGCGCAAGGTGGTGGATACGGTCGCCAAGGAGCTCGCGCTCATCAAGCGCCTCGACTACGCGCATTATTTCCTGACCGTCCACGACATCGTGGCCTTCGCGCGGAGTCAGGACCCTCCGATCCTGTGCCAGGGCCGCGGCTCGGCGGCGAACTCCGCGGTCTGCTACGTGCTCGGCGTCACGGCGGTCGATCCGGCCGAGATGGACCTGCTGTTCGAGCGCTTCATCTCGCCGGAGCGGCTGGAGCCGCCCGACATCGACGTCGATTTCGAGCACGAGCGGCGCGAAGAGGTCATCCAGTACATCTACCGACGCTATGGCCGGGAGCGCGCGGCGCTCGCCGCGACCGTGATCCACTACAAGCCGCGCAGCGCCATCCGCGAGGTCGGCAAGGTCTTCGGGCTCACCGAGGACGTGACCTCGGCGCTCGCCAACACGGTGTGGGGCAGCTGGGGCGACGGGCTGAGCGAGGCCCAGGTGCGCCAGGCCGGCCTCGACCCAGCGAACCCCTATCTCGGCCGGACGGTCGAGCTCGCCTCGGAGCTCGTCGGGTTCCCGCGCCATCTCTCCCAGCATGTCGGCGGCTTCGTGCTGACGCAGGAGCGGCTCGACGAATATGTGCCGGTCGGACCCGCCGCGATGGACGACCGCACCTTCATCGAATGGGACAAGGACGACATCGACGCGCTGAAGATGATGAAGGTCGACGTGCTCGCGCTCGGCATGCTGACCTGCATCCGCAAGGCCTTCGATCTTCTGCGCCTTCATGGGCGCGGAGATTTCGACCTCGCCTCCGTGCCGCGGGAGCAGGAGGACGTCTACGCCATGCTGTCGCGCGGCGACTCGCTCGGCGTGTTCCAGGTCGAAAGCCGGGCGCAGATGAACATGCTGCCGCGGCTGAAGCCCCGGACGTTCTACGACCTCGTCATCGAGGTCGCGATCGTGCGGCCCGGCCCGATCCAGGGCGACATGGTGCACCCCTATCTCAAGGCGCGGGCATGCGACCCGGACACGATCGTCTATCCCGGTCCCGGACCCGGGCACGACCGTGACGAACTCAAGAACGTGCTGCAGAAGACCCTCGGCGTGCCGCTGTTCCAGGAGCAGGCGATGCGGATCGCCATGGTCGCCGCCAGGTTCACGGGCGAGGAGGCGAACGGCCTCAGGCGCTCGATGGCGACCTTCCGCAACATCGGAACGATCGGCGCGTTCCGTGACCGGATGGTCGGGAACATGGTCGCGCGCGGCTATGAGCCGGACTTCGCCGAGCGCTGCTTCAAGCAGATCGAGGGGTTTGGCTCCTATGGCTTCCCCGAGAGCCACGCGGCGAGCTTCGCGCAGCTCGTCTATGTCTCGTCATGGCTGAAACGCCGTTATCCGGCGGCCTTCGCCTGCGCGCTGCTGAACGCCCAGCCGATGGGGTTCTACGCCCCCGCCGAGATCGTCCGCGACGCGCGCGAGCACGGCGTCGAGGTCCGCGGGGCGGACGTCGCGGTCAGCGTCTGGGACAACGCCCTCGAGCCGCGCCCGGACGATGCGCTGCGGCTGAGGCTGGGTTTCCGCCAGATCGACGGTTTCCGCGAGGAGTGGGCGGAGATGCTGGTCAAGACGCGCGAAGGCTGGTTCGGCTCGATCGAGGAGCTGCGGCGCCGCACGCGCCTGCCGAAGGCGGCGCTGGTCAGGCTCGCCGACGCCGACGCCTTCCGCTCGATGGGGCTCGACCGGCGCGCCGCGCTCTGGGAGGTGCGGCGGCTGGCCGACGACGTGGCGCTGCCGCTGTTCCAGGCTGCCGACGCCGCCGATCAGGGCGAGGAGGAAGCCGCAGTCGCGCTGCCGGAGATGGCGCTGTCGGAGCACGTCGTCGCCGACTACCAGACCACGCGGCTGTCGCTGAAGGGCCACCCCATGCAGTTCCTCCGCACGCTGTTCAGGGCCGAGGGCGCGGCGACCTGCGCCGAGACCAGGTCGGCGCGCGACGGACGGCGGCTCACCACGGCCGGGGTCGTCCTGGTGCGGCAGAAGCCCGGCAGCGCCAAGGGCGTCGTGTTCATGACGATCGCCGACGAGACCGGCGTCGCCAACGCCGTGGTCTGGCCGGCGGTGCTGCTGCGCTTCCGCAAGGAGGTGATGGGCGCGCGGCTGATCGCGATCGAGGGTCGCGTCCAGCGCAGCCCGGAGGGAGTGGTGCATCTGGTCGCCGAACGGCTTGTCGACCGGACCTCCGAGCTGTCGCGCCTTTCGGAACGCAAGCTGTCCCCGCCGCTCTCCCGGGCAGACGAGGTGATCAACCCGCCGCCCGACCGCTCCCAGCGCCCACGCATCCACCCGCGCGAGGTGCGCATCCTGCCGAAGTCGCGGGACTTCCACTGATCGCCCGAACCCCCTACGGCCGTCGGGGTTGCTTCCCTTCCGCGGGCGGGCTTAAGGCTTTGGCGTTCGGTGCCTGCCCTCGGGCGGGAGAATCGGAAACGCGGTGAAACTCCGCGGCGTGCCCGACGCTGTAAGGGGGACTGCCCGGCGATACGCCACTGGCTTCGGCTGGGAAGGCGCCGGGCGGGACGAACCCGAGCCAGAAGACCGGCCGAACACAACAGCCATGACCGCGCGGACGGCGGGACCGGCGTTGCATTCGCGAGGAGCGAAGCGATGTCGTTCGCCAATCCGTCCTCGGGCGCGCCCGTCGACGCAATGCGTTCAACGCCCCGGGAGGGGGAGGGAGCGTCCGAGCCCTCGGGGCTGTCGCCGGCGCAGCCGTTCTCGCGCGCCGAACGCGCCGCGGTCTATCGCGCGATCGAGACCCGGCGCGACGTGCGCGACGAATTCCTGCCCGAACCCGTTCCCGACGACGTGCTGCTCCGCATCCTGCAGGCGGCGCATTGCGCGCCGTCCGTCGGGCTGATGCAGCCGTGGAACTTCATCCTGATCCGCGATCCCCGGCAAAAGGCTGCGGCGCACGATCTCTTCACGCGAAGCAACGCCGAGGCCGAAGCCCTGTTCGAGGGCGACCGCGCGGCGCTTTACCGCTCGCTTAAGCTCGAAGGCATCCGCAAGGCGCCGCTCAACATCTGCGTCACCTGCGACCGGTCGCGCGGCGGGCCGGTGGTGCTCGGCCGGACGCATCAGCGCGACACCGACCTCTACAGCGCAGTGTGCGCGGTGCAGAACCTGTGGCTCGCCGCACGGGCCGAGGGGGTCGGCGTCGGCTGGGTCAGCATCTTCGATCCCGACGACCTGAGGCCGCTGCTGGGCCTGCCGTCCGAGGTCGTCGTGGTCGCCTATCTCTGCGTCGGCTATGTCGACCGCCTCTATCCGCTCCCGGAGCTCGAGGCGAAGAACTGGGCGAGGCGGCTGTCGCTGGACGACCTCGTCTTCGAGGGGCGATGGGGGAGGCGGGACGCCGTCGACTGACCATGCGACGCGCTGCGCGGCCGTCACGCGTCCCCAGTTCCGCAGGCGCCAGGCCTCAGTGGCTGATCATCCAGGGTCTGGCCTTCGGGAAGCTCTTCGCCGCGCTGGCGGCGGACGCCGGGATTTTCAGGCCGCGGCCGGAGCAGCAACCGCAGCCGGGCGCGTGCGAAGCCTTCCGGGGCTCGTTCGATGAGCGCTCGTTCGTCGCCGCGGCGCGCCGCCGGGTCTGGTCCATGCCGGCGATCGCCGGCGCCGTCAGCATCACGCGCGGCGCGTCCGTCCCGCAGTCGGGACAGGCGAGCGGGTCCTGATAGGCGGCCATCGGCCGAAGCGCGGTGAAGACGCCGCAGTCGGCGCAGGCGTAGTCGTAGACGGGCATCTCTGGTCTCCGCGACAGCTGCGGTCGGGTCGGATCGTGACGCGTCATCCCGGACGGCGGCGGCGCCATCGTCCGGGATGACGGCAAGTAAGCTTCGTCAGAGGTCCGGCGCGAGCGGCATCTGGATGGAGCCGTCGAGGAACTTGGTCGGACCGGCCGCGCCCGGGTTGATGTCGAACTCGAAGATCTTGGTCGGAATCCAGAGCGTCGCGCAGGCGTTCGGGATGTCGACGACGCCGGAGATGTGGCCCTGCACGGGCGCGGTGCCGAGGATCGAATAGGCCTGCGCGCCGGAATAGCCGAACTTCTTCAGGTATTCGATCGCGTTGAGGCAGGCCTGCCGGTAGGCGACGCCGACGTCGAGATAGTGCTGGCCACCCTGCTCGTCGACCGAGATGCCCTCGAAGATCAGGTAGTCGTCATACTTCGGCGTGATCACCGACGGCTTGAAGATCGGGTTCTTCACGCCGTATTTCGACATGCCGTCCTTGATCAGGTCGACCTTGATGTGCACCCAGCCGGCCATCTCGATCGCGCCGCAGAAGGTGATCTCGCCGTCGCCCTGGCTGAAGTGCAGGTCGCCCATCGAGAGGCCCGCGCCCGGCACATAGACGGGGAAGTAGATCTTCGAGCCGCGCGACAGATCCTTGATGTCGCAATTGCCGCCATGCTCGCGGGGCGGAACGGTGCGCACCGCTTCCGCGGCCGCCTTGTCCTTCGCCTCTCCGGTCAGCCGGCCCATATGGGCGGTCGGCCCGAACGGCTTGGTGCCGAGCGCGGGGATGCGGTTCGGCTCGCTGTCGACGAACGGGATTTCGCGGTCGTTCCAGGTCTTCAGCAGCTTCGGGTCCGGCAGGCAGCCGATCAGGCCGGGATGGATCAGACCGGGGAAGCGGACGCCCGGAATGTGCCGCGACTTCGTGAACATGCCCTCGAAGTCCCAGATCGACTTCTGGGCCTCAGGGAAATGCTCGGTCAGGAAGCCGCCGCCGTTCTGCTTGGAGAAGAAGCCGTTGAAGCCCCACTGGCTCTCGGCCTTGGCGCCGATGTCGAGCAGGTCGACGACGAGCAGGTCGCCGGGCTCCGCGCCCTCGACCGCGATCGGGCCGGACAGGAAGTGCACGATGGTGAGGTCGATGTCGCGGACGTCGGAGGCGTCGTCGTTGTTCTTGATGAACCCGCCGGTCCAGTCATAGGTCTCGATGATGAAGTCGTCGCCGGGCTTCACCGTCGCGACCATCGGGATGTCGGGGTGCCAGCGGTTGTGCACCATGTCGTTGTCGTAGGCCGACTGCGACAGGTCCACCTTGATCAGCGTCTCGGTCATGTTTCTCTCCCTCCGAAAGTTTTGAAACGGGCTGTTCAGCTCGCGAGCAATTCCTTGAGCGCGTCGTCGAGGATCTTGATGTCGTCGGGGCTGGTGCCCGGGCCGCCGGCGAAATGGCCCCACCAGGTGTCGATCGTGCGCAGCTCGGCGTTCGGCATCGCGGCCGCCTCGATCTCGTTATCGGCCGGCGGGAAGTAGAGGTCGGTGGAGGCCGGCATCAGGATCGCCTTGGCGCGGATCGCGCCGAGCGCGGCCTTGATGTCGCCCTTGAAGACCTCGTTCGCGCTGATGTCGCCGTTCTGCCAAGTCCACAGCATCGTCAGCAGGTTGTTGGCGTCGCGCTCGTAGAACAGGCCTTCCCAGAACCCGACGAGGAAGTCCTCGAGCGAGGCGTAGCCCATGTGGGTGACGTCCGCCTCGAGACGGTAGAAGGTCTGCGACAGGCCCCAGCCGGCGTAGACGCGGCCGAAGGCGCGCAAGCCCTTATAAGGCGGGCTCTCGTACCAGCCGTCCTCGTAGGCGGCGTCCGCCTGCAGCGCGGCCTTGGCGCCTTCGAGGAAGACGAAGTTGTGGCGCGAGCATTTGGCGGATCCCTGAAACGGCAGGATCCGCGGGACCATGTCCGGATAGAGCGCGCCCCAGTGATAGGTCTGGAGGGCGCCCATCGACCAGCCGGTGACGAGCGCGAGGGTCTCGATGCCGAAATGCTCGGTGACCAGCCGATGCTGCGCCTTGACGTTGTCGTAGGCGGTCACGTTCGGGAAGCGCGGGCCGTTCCACGGCGCCGGCGTGTTGCTCGGCGACGACGACAGACCGTTCCCGAACATGTTCGGAATGATGATGAAGTACTTCTCGGGATCGAGCGCCATGCCGGGCCCGATCAGCCACTCGTTCTCGGTGTGCTGTCCCGAATACCAGGTGGGATAGACGATCGCGTTGTCTTTCGCGGCGTTCAGGGTCCCGAAGGTCTTGAAGGCCAGTTTGGCCGAGCGGAGCGTCTTGCCGCATTGAAGGACGAAGTCGCCAAGTTCGAAGATTTCGTAGTCAGCCATCATCTGCTCCGTCACACCGACAGGTATTTGGCGACCTTCGCCTCATCGACGGCGTCGCGTTTCTCGTCGTGGACGATCTCGCCGTTCTCCACGACCAGCACCCGGTCGGCGACGTCGAGCGCGAAGCTCAGGACCTGCTCGGAGACGACGATGGACAGGCCGCGGTCGTCGCGGATGCGGCGGAGCGTGCGGGCCATCTCGCGGATGATCGAGGGCTGGATGCCTTCGGTCGGCTCGTCGAGCAGGAGCACCTTGGGCTTGGTCGCGAGCGCGCGGGCGATGGCGAGCTGCTGCTGCTGCCCGCCGGAGAGGTTGCCGGCGCGGCGGCCCTTCATCTCCAGCAGCACCGGGAACAGCTCGTAGATGTCGGACGGAACGTTGCGCTCGCCGGACGCCACGAGCCCGGTCTCGATGTTCTCCTTCACCGTCATGGTCGAGAACACCATCCGGCCCTGCGGCACGTAGGCGACGCCCTTCTTCACCCGCTGATGGCTCTTCAGCCCGTTGATGTCCTCGCCGCCGAGCCGGATCGCGCCAGCGGTCGTCGGCAGGATGCCCATCATGGTCTTCATCAGCGTGGTCTTGCCCATGCCGTTGCGACCCATGATCGCGACGATCTCGTTCGGCGCGACCGTGAAGTTCATCCCGTGCAGGACTTCGCTCTGTCCGTAGGAGACGCGCAGGTTTTCGACGTCGAGCATCGTGGTCGCTCCCCTCAGTGGCCGAGATAGACTTCGACGACCTTCGGGTCGTTCTTGACCTTCTCCATCGAGCCCTCGGACAGGATCTTGCCCTGGTGCAGGACGGTGACCTTGTGGGCGATGTCCTCGACGAACTTCATGTCGTGCTCGATCACCAGCACGGAGCGGTTCTTGATGATGGTGTTGAGCAGCTCCGCGGTCTTGATCCGCTCGCTCACGCTCATGCCGGCGACCGGCTCGTCGAGCATCAGCAGCTCCGGATCCTGGATCAGCAGCATGCCGATCTCCAGCCACTGCTTCTGCCCGTGGCTGAGGAAGGCGGCGTTGTCGTGCAGCCGGTCCTTCAGGAAGATGATCTCGGCCACCTCCTGCACCCGGTCCTTCACGGCCTGATCGCGCTTGAAGGTGAGCGCGCCCCAGACCGAGCGGCCCTTGGGATAGGAGATCTCGAGGTTCTCGAAGATCGTCAGGTCGTCGTAGATCGACGGCGTCTGGAACTTGCGGCCGACGCCGGCGAGCACGATCTGGCTCTCGCTCATCTTGGTCAGCTCCTTGTCGCGGAAGCGGATGGAGCCGGAGCTCGCGGCGGTCTTGCCGCAGATCAGGTCGAGCACGGTGGTCTTGCCGGCGCCGTTCGGGCCGATGATCACGCGGATCTCGTTCTCGTCGACGTAGAACGACAGGTCGTTGACCGCCCTGAAGCCGTCGAACGAGACGGTGAGGCCTTCGACCGAGAGCAGGTAGTCCTTGGGCTGCGCGCCGATGGGGGGCATGGGCTGGTCCTCACTCGGCCGGAGCGGTTGAAGACTTGCCGGCTTCCCACGCCGGGTCCGACGGCTTGCCGCGCAGTTTCAGCACGCGATCGACGGTCGGCTGGACGTAGTCGCGCCAGATGCCGGCGAGGCCGTTGGGGAAGAACAGCACCGTCGCGATGAACAGGGCGCCGAGGCCGAGCAGCCAGAGCTGCGGGAAGCTCTCTGACAGGCTGGTGCGGGCGAACGACACCGCGAGCGTGCCGTAGACGGCGCCGAACAGCGAGAAGCGGCCGCCGACCGCGGTGTAGATCACCATCTCGATCGACGGCACGATGCCGGTGAGCGAGGGCGACATGAAGCCGACCTGCAGGGTGAACATCGCCCCGCCGATCGCCGCGAACACGCCGGCGAGGCAGAACACGAAGATCTGGAAGTTCGCGACCGAATAGCCGGAGAACCGCACCCGGTCCTCCTTGTCGCGCATCGCGACGAGGATGCGGCCGAGCTTCGAATCCCGCACGAACATCGCGATCAGGATGACGCCGAGCAGAAGGACCGCGTTGACGAAGTAGAGGATGAACTTCGCGCTGTCCGTCCGGATGTCCCAGCCGTGAAGGGTGCGCAGGTCCGTGATGCCGTTGACGCCGCCGGTGTAACCCTGCTGCCCGATGATCAGGATCGTCATGATCGCCGCGATCGCCTGCGTGATGATCGCGAAATAGACGCCGGACACCCGACGCTTGAACATCGCCGCGCCGATCACGAAGGCGAACAGCGCGGGCACGACGAGGATCAGGATCAGCGTCAGCGGAAAGGAGTGGAACGGCTGCCAGAAGTACGGAAGCTCGGTGATCTGGTTCCAGTCCATGAAGTCCGGGATGCCGGGTGTGGACTGGATCTTGGTGTTCTCGACCGACGACGCCTCGAGCTTGAGGTACATCGCCATGCCGTAGCCGCCGAGGGCGAAGAACACGCCCTGGCCGAGCGACAGGATTCCGCCGTAGCCCCAGCACAGCACCAGGCCGAGCGCCGCGAAGGCGTAAGTCAGGTACTTGCCGACGAGGTTGAGGCGGAACCCGTCGAGCGCGAACGGGAACACGACGAGCAGGAGAAAGGCGAGGACGGCGAGGAACAGGACGTCGCGGCGGCTGAGGAAGGCGAGCTTCATGGGCGTCTAGCTCCTCAGCGCCGGACTTTGAGGGTGAAGAGCCCCTGCGGGCGCAGCATCAGGATCGCGACCACCGCAAGCAGCGTGATCACCTTCGCCATCGAGCCGGAGAGGAAGAACTCGAGCGTCGACTGGGTCTGCGAAATCGTGAAGGCGGAGGCGATGGTGCCGAACAGGCTGGCCGCGCCGCCGAACACCACGACGAGGAAGGTGTCGACGATGTAGAGCTGGCCCGAGGTCGGCCCGGTCGAGCCGATCATCGTGAAGGCGGAGCCCGCGATCCCCGCGATGCCGCAGCCGAGGCCGAAGGTCAGACGGTCCACCTTCTCGGTGTCGATGCCGACCGCGCCCGCCATGACGCGGTTCTGCACGACGGCGCGCACCTGCTGGCCCCAGCGCGAGCGGAAGATCAGCAGATAGACGGCGATGGTGATCAGGATGGTCAGAGCCATCACGAGCAAGCCGTTGATCGGCACCTCGATCGAATCCGTGACCTGGAGGGAGCCGAGCATCCAGTCCGGCAGGTTCACGCCGACCTCGCGCGGGCCGAAGATGGAGCGGTAGGCCTGCTGCAGGATGAGGCTGAGGCCCCAGGTCGCGAGCAGCGTGTCGAGCGGGCGCTTGTAGAGCCGCTTGATCAGCGCCCATTCCACCAGCATCCCCAGACTGCCCGAGGCCACGAAGGCGAGCGCCATCGCGACGAAGAAGTAGATCCCGAACAGCGAGGGCAGGTAGGCGGCGAAGAACTCCGAGCAGAGCCAGGTCATGTAGGCCCCGAGGATCATGAACTCGCCGTGGGCCATGTTGATGACGCCCATCTGGCCGAAGATGATCGCGAGGCCTAGCGCCATCAGGACATAGACGGAGAACAGGATCAGCCCCGCGAAGCCCTGCATCGCGAAGATCGAACCGAGGTCGCCGAGGGAGTAGTCGCCGAACATGGATGTCTCCGCTTCCGCTCTCGCGGCGTGTCTTCAGGAGGAGGCTCGTCATGGTCCGGCTTGACCGGGCCATCCATGCCGGGCGTGGAGCTCGACGCCCGGCATGGGTCCTCCGGTCAGGCCGGAGGACGGCGCGGCGTTTGAGACGGGGCGGCGGCGCAGCCCCGTCTCGTCAACTCACTGGTAGCCCTTCGGGAACGGGTTCGGCTCGATGAGTTCGGGGCTCTCGTAGACCACCTTGAACTGACCGTCCTTCTGGGCGAGGCCGACGCGGGTCTTCGACCAGAGGTGGTGGTTCTCGTGGATCTTGACGTAGCCTTCCGGCGCCTTGGTGAATTCGATCCCGGGCGAGGCCGCCGCGATCTTGTCGACGTCGAACGAGCCGGCCTTCTCGACGGTGAGTTTCCACAGCCACGGCCCGAGATAGGCCGCCTGGGTGACGTCGCCGATGACGGTCTTCTCGCCCCACATCTTCTTGAACGCCGGGACGAACTCCTTGTTGTTCGGGTTGTCGAGCGACTGGAAGTACTTCATGCAGGCGTAGGCGCCCGCGATGTTGTCGCCGCCGATGCCGTCGATCTCGTCCTCGGTGACGGAGATCGTCATCAGCGTCTGCTTCGACATGTCGATGCCGGCCGCCTTCAGCTGCTTGTAGAACGCGACGTTCGAGCCGCCGACGATGATCGCGTAGATCACGTCGGGCTTCTTCAGCTTGATCTTGTTGATGACCGAGTTGAACTGGGTGTGGCCGAGCGGGAAGTAGTCCTCGCCGACGACGCTCGTGCCCGTCATGTGGTTTTCGATGTGCTTGCGCGCGATCTTGTTCGAGGTGCGCGGCCAGATGTAGTCGGAGCCGAGCAGGTAGAAGGTCTTGGCGCCCTTCTCCTTGGTCACCCAGTCCAGGCCGGCGAGGATCTGCTGCGTCGCCTCCTGGCCGGTGTAGATGACGTTCTTCGACTGCTCGAGGCCTTCGTAGAAGGTTGGATAGTACAGCATGCCGTTATACTGCTCGAAGACCGGCAGAACGGCTTTGCGCGAGGCGGACGTCCAGCAGCCGAAGACCGCGGCGCACTTGTCGTTGACGAGAAGCTTCTTCGCCTTCTCGGCGAAGGTCGGCCAGTCGGAGGCGCCGTCCTCCTGGATGAAATTGATCTTGCGGCCGAGCACGCCGCCCGCGTCGTTGATCTGGCTGATCGCGAGCTTCTCGGCCTGCACCGAGCCGGTCTCCGAGATCGCCATGGTGCCGGTGACGGAGTGCAGGATGCCGACCGTCACGTCCGTGTCGGTCACGGCGAGGCCGGTGGTGTTGATCGCCGCGGTCGCCGGGGCGTCGGCGAGCGCGATCCTCGGCAGAAGCCCGGAGAGCGGCACGGCGGCCATGCCCATCAGCAGCCGCCGACGCAGCCTGGAATGCGTTCCGTCGTCGTTCCCCGCCATCGAACTCTCCGTCTGGAAACGCCTCTCGGTTGGAGGCGACGGAAGCTGACGTCGATTTTGCACTGCAGCACATACGTCGGTTGACGTATGTTCGACCGCGATCGCCGGCCCCTATCGTGCGTAAGCGCGCGCAGGGGCGGCCGCGCGCGACGCCGCGCTTTCCTGGTCAAGCGGCTGGACGGCAAGCTTTTTGCGTCGCAGGTGACGACGGCTTACAGCGATCGGCGGACATCCGCCGGGAAATACGAGCCGGCGGGGATGTCGAGCGGGGGGCTATCACAGAGATGACGGACCGACTCCGGATCGTGCCCGTCCGCCGGCGGTACAATCAGTGGGTCGCAGACGAAACGCTCGAGGATTACGCGCTCCGTTTCACGGCGAAGCGCGCCCGGCGCTGGTCGTCCGTGCGCGTCGGCAACACCGCGCTCGGGGCGGTCTCGTTCCTCGCCCTGGAGGCGATCGGTGGCGCGATAACGCTCAGCTATGGCTTCGAAAACGCCGTGGCCGCGGTCCTCGTCGTCTCGGCGCTGATCTTCTTGACCGGCCTGCCGATCGCCTATTACGCCGCCCGGGACGGCGTCGACATCGATCTGCTGACGCGCGGCGCCGGCTTCGGCTACATCGGCTCGACCGTCACCTCGCTGATCTACGCCTCGTTCACGTTCATCTTCTTCGCGATCGAAGCCGTGATCATGGCGCTCGCGCTGGAGCTCTGCTTCGGTCTTCCGCTCGGCCTCGGCTATGTCGTGAGCGCGATCGTGGTGATCCCGATCGTCACCCATGGCATCACCTGGATCAGCCGGTTCCAGCTCTGGACGCAGCCGGTCTGGATCGTGCTCCACCTCGTGCCGCTCGGCTTCATCGCCGTGCAGGACCAGGCGGCGTTCGCCCAGTGGACCGGCTTTACGGGCTCGCACGGCTCGGCGGACCACCTCAACCTCGTCGCCTTCGGCGCGGCGAGTTCGGTGGTGTTCGCGCTGGTCGCCCAGATCGGCGAACAGGTCGACATCCTGCGCTTCATGCCGGTGCGGTCCCGCGAGAACCGGGTCGCATGGTGGTCATCGCTGCTGGCGTCGGGAGCCGGCTGGATCGTGCCGGGCGCGGTCAAGATGCTGATCGGGTCGTTCCTGGCGGTGCTCGCGCTCCGCCATGGCGTGGCCGCCGGCCGGGCGAGCGAGCCGACCCAGATGTACAACGTCGCCTTCGGCTACGTGACGTCGCAGCCGCAGGCGGCGCTCGCCCTGACCGGCGCCTTCGTCGTGCTGTCGCAGCTGAAGATCAACGTGACCAACGCCTATGCGGGCTCAATCGCGTGGTCGAACTTCTTCTCGCGCCTGACCCACGCCCATCCCGGCCGCATCGTCTGGCTGGTGTTCAACGTCGCGATCGCGCTGATCCTGATGGAGGCCGGGATCTACAAGACGCTCGAGCACACGCTCGGGCTCTACTCGATCGTGGCCGTGGCCTGGGTCGGCGCGCTGGTCGCCGATCTCGCGGTCAACAAGCCTCTCGGGCTGTCGCCGCGCGGCGTCGAGTTCAAGCGCGCGCATCTCTGGGACATCAATCCCGTGGGCGTCGGCGCCATGCTGCTCGCCACGCTGGTCGCAATGCTGGCCTATGCCGGGGCGTTCGGGCCGACGCCCCAGGGGTTGGCGCCCTTCGTCGCGCTCGCCGTCGCCTTCGTCACCGCGCCGGCCATCGCGGCGCTGACCAAGGGACGGTTCTACCTCGCGCGAAAGCCCCGGGCCGACTGGCGGCTGAGACCGTCGATCCGCTGCGTGATCTGCGAGAACGGTTTCGAACCCGAGGACATGGCGCACTGTCCAGTCTACAGCGGGCCGATCTGTTCGCTCTGCTGCTCGGTGGACGCCCGCTGCCGCGACGGCTGCAAGCCGCATGCGCGGTTCCAGCGGCAGCTGGTCGACGCGCTGACCTCAGTGCTGCCCGACTGGGCGGTGGGCGGTCTCAACTCCCGCACCGGCCATTATCTCGGCGTCATGACCCTGCTCGGTTCGGTGCTGGCGATGGTGCTCGCGCTGGTCCACTTCCAGGCCGTCGCCGAGGCGCCGGCGGAGGCCGGCGTGATCGCGGGCGCCCTGTCGGCGGTGTTCCTGATCCTGATGATGATCGCGGGCATCGCCGCCTGGCTGTTCGTGCTCGCCCATGAAAGCCGCGAGTTCGCTCAGGATGAGAGCTCCCGCCAGACCGCGCTGCTGGTGCGCGAGATCGACGCTCACAAGCGCACCGACGCGGCCCTGCAGCGGGCCAAGGAGGTGGCGGAAGCCGCCAACCTCGCCAAGAGCCGCTATGTCGTCGGCATCTCCCACGAACTCCGCACCCCGCTCAACGCCGTCATGGGCTACGCCCAGCTGCTCGACGCCGACGACACGCTGCCGCCGCGCGGGCAGAAGGGCGTGCGCGTGATCCGGCGCAGCGCGGAGCATCTCTCCGGGCTGATCGACGGTCTGCTCGACATCTCCAAGGTCGAGGCCGGCCGGTTGCAGCTGACGCGGGACGAGATCCGCGCCCACGACTTCATGGACCAGCTCGCGGACATGTTCCGCCTTCAGGCCAACGCCAAGGGCATCGACTTCCGCTTCGAGGGCGCCGAGACCCTGCCGGCGGTTGTGCGCAGCGACGAGAAGCGGCTCCGTCAGATCCTGATCAACCTGCTGTCCAACGCGGTCAAGTTCACAGAGTCAGGCGGCGTCAGCTTCCGCGTGTCCTATCGCAGCCAGATCGCCGAGTTTGAGGTCGCCGACACCGGCATCGGCATCCGCGAGGCCGATCTCGCGCGCATCTTCGAGCCGTTCGAGCGCGGCGAGATGACCCGCGCCCAGCTTCAGCCGGGCATGGGGCTCGGGCTGACCATCACCAAGCTGCTGGTCGAGATCATGGGCGGCGACATCACGGTCGTCAGCAACGCCGGCCTCGGCAGCACGTTCAGGGTGCGGCTGATGCTGTCGCAGGTCGCCTCGCCCCGTCCGATTCCGATCCCGCAGGCGAGGGTGGTGAGCTATGAGGGCCCGCGCCGCCTGATCCTGGTGGTCGACGACGACGGCGACCACCGCGAGCTGATGCGCGAGACGCTGGAGCCGGTCGGCTTCACCGTGATCGCCGCGCCCGACGGCGTCGCCGCGCTCACCATCGTCGACGAATGCGCGCCGGACCTGTTTTTGGTCGACATCTCGATGCCCGGCATGTCCGGCTGGGACGTTGCGCGGCGGCTGCGCGAGACCGGTCACGCGGCGCCGATCGTGATGCTTTCCGCCAATATCGGCGACAGCGCCTCGAAGCCGGTCAACCCGCCGGACACCGACGGGGCGCTGTCGAAACCCTGCGACCTGACCGCGCTGCTCGACCGCGTGCGCGACCTGCTCGACCTGACCTACGCCTACGACGCCCCCGACGTCGTCGCGCCGAGCCCCGCCGGCTCCGTCCGCCCGAGCGAACGGCACGTCGAGGATCTCAGGCGCCTCGGCGAGATCGGCTATGTCCGGGGCATCGAGGCCAAGCTCGCCGAGATCGAGGAGTCCGACGCCGACGCCGGGTCCTTCGTCGCGACCGCGCGCGATCGCATCCGCGCGTTCGACCTCACGGGCTACATGGCGCTGCTCGGGGCCCGCGCGGCCCGGGAGACGGTCGATGAGTGAGACCGATCCGCCGACCGTGGTGCTCGTGGTCGACGACAGCCCGGAGACGCTCGGCATGCTGACGGAGGCGCTGGAGCGGGTCGGCTGGACCGTGCTGGTCGCCCCCGGCGGCGCGGAGGCCCTGCGCGTGGTCGAGCGCGTCACGCCGGACATCGTGCTGCTCGACGCCGTCATGCCCGGCATGGACGGCTTCGAAACCTGCCGGCGGCTGAAGACGCAGCCCGGCCTCGCCCATGTTCCGGTGATCTTCATGACGGGCCTGCGCGAGACCGGCCACATCGTGGAGGGGCTGGAGGCCGGCGGCGTCGACTACGTCACCAAGCCGATCTCGCTCGACGAGATGATCGCGCGCATCCGGGTCCATCTCGCCAACGCCCGGCTCACCAGCAGCGCGCGGGCGGCGCTCGATTCGACCGGCCGGTTCCTGCTCGCGGCCGGCTCCAACGGACGGCTGCGATGGTCCACCCCGCAGGCCGCCCGCCTGCTCGCGACGGTGTTTCCCGACTTCAACCCCGAGGGGTTCGACCTGCCGGACCCGGTTCGTCTCTGGCTCGCCGCCCGGGCCGAAGGGCGCAGCGACCACCAGTCGGCGCAGCTGCCCGGCCCCGCCGGCGGACCGCAGCTCACGCTGAGCTTCATCGGCCGCATGGAGCGGGACGAGACCCTGCTCCGCATCACCGACGACAGCGCCTCGAGCGAGCTCGGCGCCCTGAAGGACCGCTTCGGCGTGACGACCCGCGAAGCGGAGGTGCTGCTGTGGATCGCCCGCGGCAAGGCGAACCGCGACATCGCCGAAATCCTCGGCATGAGCCCGCGGACGGTGAACAAGCACCTCGAGCAGATCTACGTGAAGCTCGGCGTCGAAAACCGCGCCGCCGCCGCGGCGACCGCGGTGCGATCGCTGGGGTAGCAGTGGCTGGATAAAGTGTCGGAGACGGAGGGAGACGGCCTGGCGGCTCTGCAACCATCACATTTTCAGGCGTTTCTTCATCCGTCGGTCGACCGGAAGATCTACCTTCCGAAGGGCGCCAGGCCGGCGTCATCGGCGCATTCTGCTGTTGACCGATCATGATAGATACGCCGCCTTAGCCGCGAAGCCGACGGAGCAAGCGGGCCACGCAGATACGTGGAGGCAGGAAGTGCGGACGGCGGACGTCGATATAAGGCAGATCAGGGTGTTCCTTGCTGTCGCCCAATGCGGCGGGTTCTCGGCCGCCCAGGACATGCTTAGCCTCGCGCAGTCCACCATCAGCGCCGAGGTGGCGGCGCTGGAGGCGCGCCTTGGCTACGTGCTGTGCCGGCGCGGACGCGGGGGGTTCCAACTGACGCCGCAGGGCGAGGCCTTCGTGGCGGACGCCACCACCCTGCTCGCCGCGCTTTCGAACTTCGAGACCAATGTCGCGAAGCAGCGCAAACAGGGTCTCGGCGCTGTCCGGGTCGCGATCATCGACAACCTGGTGACGGACCCGATCTGCCCGCTCATCCCGGCGCTCGACCGGTTCCACGGCCGCACCGGCGGCCGCGCGCACATCGCGATCGACGTGCTGGGGCCGAGCGAGATCGAGCATGGCGTCGCGTCCGGCAAGATCGATCTCGCGATCGGCATCTTCGCCGAACCGTCGCCGCAGCTCGCCTATCACACGCTCTACCAGGAGCGGGACGTGCTGGTCTGCGGCCGGCGCCATGCGCTTTACGGCGAGACCGACGACCTCGAACTGTTCTCGCAGGTTCGCGGGGCCGAGAAGGTCGTGCGCAGCTTCCTGAGGCTGCAGGACTTCTTTTTCCTGAGCGACCAGCGCGACAGCATCACCGCGCATGTGGACAGCGTGGAGGCGGCGGCCCTGCTGATCCTCGCCGGCCACCACATCGGCTTCCTGCCCGATCATTACGCCCGCCGCTGGATCGAGAACGGCGAGATGCGCGTCCTGTTGGAGAAGAGTTACACGCGGATCTCCAAGCTGATGCTGGTCCACCGCAAGGATGCGTCGAAGCTCAGCGCGCTGGCCGCCATCCTCATCCGCGAGCTGCTGGGCGATGCATCGCGGACGCCGATGAAACGATTGACGTTCGCAGATTGAACGAGGGACGGCGGCGGCGGATCGTCTCGATGATTTAAAGCCTCCGTCCGGAACACGACATGCCGCTGCGCCTCCACGGCCGAAGCTCACCGCCGCCGACATCCATCGACGCGCGACCGTATCGCTGGCCGCATGGGCAAGATCTCGCGCCCACGGCGACCGCCCTGATCATCATCGATATGCAGCGCGACTTCTGTGAGCCGGGCGGATACATCTCGACGATGGGATACGACGTCGCGCCTGCGCAGGCGCTCATCCCGCGCATCGCGGCGTTGCGGGACGCCGTGCGCGCGTGGGGCGGGCTGGTGGTCTACACCCGTGAAGGCCATCGCTCCGATCTCAGCGACCTCGTCTCCCATAAGCTGTTCCGATCGCGGGCCGGGGGAGGCGAGATCGGATCCCGCGGCCCTCTCGGCCGGCTCCTCGTGCGGGGCGAGCCGGGCTGGGACATCGTGGCGGCGCTGACGCCTGCGGACGGCGAGCCGGTCGTCGACAAGCCGGGTTTCAGCGCGTTTTACGCGACCGACCTTGACCGGATTCTCGGCGCCCGCGGCGTACGCCATCTCATTATCTGCGGCGTCACGACCGATGTGTGCGTCCACTCGACCCTTCGGGACGCAGTGGATCGGGGCTACGAGCCGCTGCTCGTCTCCGACTGCTGCGCCGCGACCGACACGGCCAACCATGTCGCGTCGATCGAGACGATCTGCTCGGAAGGCGGCATCTTCGGCGCCGTCGCCTCGAGCGCGACGATCGCAAGCGGGCTGTGGGAGGCCGTTTCGGGCTGACGGCCGCGTCTCAGGCGGCGGTCGCTGGATCAATCATCAGCGGCGCGATCTTCAGTCGGCCGTCTGCGCCGCGCGCGGACAGATGTTGGTGCGCCTTGCGGGACGCCGCGTCACGGACGATGTCCGTCTCGGCGTCCGGTATCTGCCCCGCGGGCAGCACCCCGCGCGCCGCGAGCATGTCCTGCAGGGCCTCAATCCAGCGGGTGTAGTAATCCTCATCGCCCGCGAGGCTGGCTGTCGTCTCATACGCGCCGATGCGCGCGATCAGCGCCTGCTGGAACTCTTCGAGCGTGAAGACCCCCCGCTCCGACAGGGCGAGCGTCATTGCGAAGGCCTGCGCTTCCCACGGCTGCCCGAAGGCGGCTGCCTGCTGCGTCGGCGGCGCGAGCGTGCGATCGAAAGCGTGAGCCTCGTCCATGGCTGCCTCCCCTAGACCTGAACACGCGCAACGCCGATCATGGCGTCGCGCGTGACGATGTCGGCGAGCTCGGCCTCGGTCAGGCTCTCCGTTCCCGCGGGGCGCTCCGGCAGCACGAGGTAGCGGATCTCCGAAACGCTGTCCCAGACCTGGATGGTGACGTCGTCGCCGAGCGAAAGCCCCATTTCCGCCAGCACTTTGCGCGGCTCGCGGACCGCGCGGGAGCGGTAGGCGCTCGATTTGTACCAAGCCGGCGGCAGCCCCAGAATCGTCCACGGGTAGCAGGAGCAGAGGGTGCAGACGACGATGTTGTGCAGCGTCGGGGTGTTCTCCACGACATGGAGATATTCGGTCTCCGGGCCGCCGAGTCCGAGCTCCGCGCAGGCGGACAGTCCGTCCGCCAGCAGCCGCGCCTTGAAGGCGGGGTCTGTCCACGCCCGCGCCACCACCCTGGCGCCGGACTTCTGTCCAATCTTGTCCTCGTAGTAGGCGACGATCTCGTCGACGCGGGAGGACGAAAGCACGCCCAGCTCGTTCAGGATCGATTCCAGCGCTTCCGTGCGCACCGCCTGCCAGGGCTTCGCGGCGCGGTGGTCGTGGTGAGGATCATGGTCGTGGCCGTCGTGATCGTGTCCGCTCATGCGACTGCGGCCTCCAGGTCCAGATAATCTTCGCTGAGGTCGACCCGAACGACGGTGTTGGGTTCGGCGGCGTCGCCCCAGACCTCCTCGCTGGTGAACGCGACATTGTAGACCGGCTGCAGGTTCTCGCCCGCATTGTGGGCGCGGGTGTCGGGATAGACCCAGGCCTGGGCGTTCACCACCGTTACGGTCCCGACCTTGTCGCGGACGTAATGGGTCAGCCGGGTGTGTCCGGCGGGCTGGTGGTTGCGCACCCGCACCCGATCTCCGACTGCGAACTTCGGCGCAACCTCGACGTCCTTGCGCCACGCGCCCCAGGGAATTCGCCGCTCGTCAGGCAACGGCCAGCCGCGATCAGCGGGATCGACCGGAGCGACCTCGCCATCGGCGCTCTGCGCGATCCGCTGGTCGACCTCGGCGCGCCGCACGACGCCCTTGCGGTTCAGGATGCGCTCCATCGCGAACAGCCAGCGGCCATAGTAACCGTCGGTCAGGTAGGCGGCGGCGTCCATCAATTCGATCTCGTGCCGGTGCTCGTCGAGATTGTAGAGGCCGGTCGTGTCCATCACCTGCGTGATGGCGTAGACGCGCCCCTCCCAACGAGCGTGGAACACCGGTTCGTTCGGCTCCACGGCGACCGGGCCGAACCCATGCAGGCCGCCCATGTCATGGATCCCGTTCATGCCGCCTCCGTGCAGGCTATCCGCTGCTCGATCAAACTCTTCGCGATTCGATAAGGTCTTCGATCCGCCGCTGCAGCGCCAGCGTCTCGGGCGCATAGCGATCCTTCGGAATCGCGTCGGTGCGTTCGTCCAGCAGAACGCTCATCGGGCGGCCGCCCAGCACGATGACGCGGTGGCCGACCATGATCGCCTCCTCGACATTGTGGGTGACCATGACGAAGGTCGTGCGCGTGCTCGCCCAGATCGCGCGCATCAGCTCCTGCATCCTCCGCCGCAGCGCCACGTCGAGCGCGCTGAAAGGTTCGTCCAGCAGCAGCACCTTGGGATCGACCATGAGCGCGCGGGCGATCGCGGTCCGCTGGCGCATGCCGCCCGAGAGCTCGCGGGGATACTGGTCCGCCGCGGCCTCCAGGCCGACATGGCGGAGCATCGCCTCGACCCGCCCGCGCTTCTCCTCGCGCGTCCCCTCGCAGTAGGGCAGCCCGAAGGCGACGTTCCGGCGGACGGTCAGCCAGGGATAAAGGTTGTTCTCCTGGAAGATCATGACGATGTCGGATGTCGGCGCCCTAAGCCACTGGCCCTGGAACAGCACGCCGCCGGTGTTCTCGGCGCGGGCGAAGCCTCCGAGCGCCCTGAGCAGAGTCGTCTTGCCGCAGCCGGAGGGGCCCAGCAGGCAGGTGATCTCGCCGCGGGCTATCTCCAGCGAAAAGTCCATGATCGGCGACCGCGCCCCAGCGTCCGCGCCTGGAAACGTCACGGTGAGGCGATCGACCTTAAACGCGGGATCCTGGAGCGGCGGCGGAGCCAACATGATCAGATCCGCCACCACAGCACTCGGGTGGCGATCATGGCGAGCAGGCGGTCCACGATGAAGCCCGACACGCCGATGATCGCCATGCCGAACATGATGAGCTCATTGTTGAACAGGTTCCGACCCATCATGATGATGGCGCCGAGGCCGTCGCGCAGCCCGACCATCTCCGCGACCAGCACCGCCATCCAGGCCGCGATGAAGTTGGTGCGCAGCAGCGTGAACACGCCGGGAAGGATGGCGGGGAGCACCACCCGGAACCAGCGATCCACCGGACCCGCGCCGAGATTTCCGGCGATGGTTGTGAACTCCTCCGGCAGTCGGCGGATTTCTGCGAGCGTCGCGATTGTCAGGATGAAGTAGACACCCATGAAGACGATGAACACCGCGGTGACGTTGGAGATGCCGAACACAACGATCGCGGTCGGAATCCAGGCGATCGGCGCGATCGGCGCAAGCACGTAGAGCAGCGGCGTCAGGCACCATGTGGCGACCTTCGATAGGCTGAGCAGGGCCCCCGTGACGATCGCCGCGACGAAAGCGATCCCCATGCCGGCGAACACCCGGAAGAAGGTGGATGCGATGCTCTGCGCGAGCGGCGCCGCCTGCGAACCGAGGCCGATGCGGAACCCGCTCTCGGCTACGGAGGAGATGAAGCGGCTCGGCGGCGGCAGCACCGAGGTCAAAGCCACGCCTCCTCCGGACCCGAGATACTCCCATAGCCCCAGCAGCAGCGCGAGCGTGCCCGCGCCGAAGATCGCCGGAGCCAGGGAGGCGGCGCGGGTCATTTTTGCAGGGACGTGATCATGTCGAGACGGAAGATGTCAGAGGCCTTGGTCGCGCCTTTGACATAGCCGAGCTTGGTCAGGTCGGTCACGACGCTCTGGATTGAGTCCACGTCGGGAATGAAGGAGACCGGCGCCGGCGCCGATTTGAAGGCCTGCAGAAGCACGGCCGGCTTGACGCGGAAATACGTGCCTTTGGTCAGCAGGTCGACGGCCTTCTCCGGCGTCTCGTTGATGATCTTGGCGCCACAGATCAGGCCGCTGAGATAGCCCCTCACGACCTCCGGCCGTTCCGCCAGCGTCTTGTCCAGCACGCTCACCACCGTGTTGGGGGAGTACGTGGTCCAGGTCTGGGCGTCGGTCGTCAGCACGACGGCGCCCTTATCGGCGACCATTTCGGTGGTGTAGGGCTTGATGTGGCTCAGGATGTCGACCTGCCCCGCGCGGAACGCCTCGACCATCGCGAGCAGGTCGTTGAAGTAGACGAACTCGGTCGCCGCCGGGTCGATGCCGGCCTTTGCGAAGGCGCGCGTCAGGATCAGCTCCAGCGTGTCGCCCTGCAGCGTCGCGATCTTGAGCTTCGGCTTGCCCGCCGCGATGTGCGCCTTGACGTCGTCGAGCGTCTTCAGGCCCGAGGCCTTCTGAGCGATCACCTCGATCACGCCCCAACCGCCGGCGGCCGCGACCACGCGGATCGGCACGCCGCTGTTGGCGGCGAAGAATGGCAGCGTGAACGGGTTGGTGCTGAAATCGATGGCGCCGCCCGCGAGCGCGGCATTGTTGTCGCCGGGGTTGGCGAAGAACACCGTCTCGACGTCCAAGCCTTCCTTCTCGAAGCAGCCGCTCTCCTTGGCTACGAACAGCGGCGCCATGTCGATGGCGACGAGGTGGCCCGCCTTCACCTTGACCAGCGCCGCCAGGGCGGGCGCCGGCGCGATCATACCAGCAAGAGCCAGGCCCAGGCCGGCGACCCCGGCGAACAGGGCCTTCGTGCGCAGCGCAGGTCGTGAGGCTGTCATGATGCTGGTGTCCCGCGGAAGTGGTTTGAAAGACCGTCGAGAAGCGCCGGCTGACGTCTCTCTCGAGCCTTTAGGTGCGCCGATGCTGCACCGCATAACAGTCGCGATGGCTGATCGATCCATCGCAAAACACGAAGTATGGCCGACGCCGGCCGCGTCCTCGAGCCGGATATGAAGACCGGCATAGTCGAGCGTTGCGCGACCAAGATCGTGCTCGCCGAGTTCGGCATCTACCCATTCAGGATGGCTCTTCCGGTCATTGAAGATGATACTAGAGATGGAAAGATCGAGCTTCGACGCGGCTATGTGGACACGCCAGCGAATGACAGCAGCGAAGAAGACGAGGCGGCATGAGCAAGATCGAAATAACGACCGCCGACTGCGCGGCGGTGGAGACCTTCATCGGCAAGGTGCTCGACGCTTACAAGGCCGGGCAGATTGACCTTAGCCGAGCAACCGGAGCGCTTCAGCATCCGATGTTTGCGGCGCTTCGTGGCGACGTTGAAGAGCTTAAAGGCTACGTGCGGCGGGCAGGCGACGATCTGATGGACTGAAACACCTGGACGCCCGTCTCAACGGTGGGCGTCGGCCTTCTGCGCCTGATAGGTTTCCACAAGGAAGGTCGCGATCGAACCGGCCGTGTTGACCGCGAGGCTGGCATGGGGCGGCGATGGCTTCACGGGCAGCTTGCCGCCGCGCCCGTGCGAGTCGGACAGGCGGTTTCGCAATGTCCCGATCCCGTTCACGAGGTTCATGGCTCCGCCGAGGATCGCTTTGATCGGCTCTTCGGTGTGTTGGTTCGGCGCTAGGTTCAGCACCTTCGCGGCGCCGGCGTAGAGCTTCGGAAGATCGTCCTTGTCGGAATACGTCGCGCCCGTTTCGTCGAGGATGCGCTTTGTCACTGTCTCAAGAAGCGTCCGCGCAACCGTTATCGCGCCTTCAGGATCGCTATTTCGGCGAGCGATAGCTTTCACCCAGATTGCATGAACGCCGTCCGCGTCGAACGTTTCAAGAGCATCGGAGGCAACTTGATCGCCGGGCGCGGAATTTCGCCCTTCCAAGTGATCCACGAGAGGTGTGAAAGCCGCGCTTATGATCTGCCGGCGCTCTGCATAGCTTCCGGCCTCATGCTTGATGAAGGGCCAAAAGGCATCGAGGTTGCGGTAGGTGCGCACGAACTTCGGCAGCAAGTCCCGGATAACCGGATCGGCCATAAATTCGCGGCGAAGGTGCTCGTAAACGTGGTTGTCAGGTGAGCCGCCCGTCGCCGAAGCGGTGAGGATGCCCTCCATCATCGTGACCTGTTCGATGATCGAGTCTGGGATGTCGGTCATTTGGCTACCCACGGTGCGCGTCCCGGAGTTGCCACCACGCCAGCCCGCCTGTTTTTATATCCGTTTCAATGTAGCAGTTGTGATACTAATCCCGCGCTAAGTAGCTCAAATTATTGAAGAAAAACGGGTGGCGGAGACGGAGGGATTCGAACCCTCGAGGCCCGTTTCCAGGCCTGCTCATTTAGCAAACGAGTGCCTTCAGCCTCTCGGCCACGTCTCCACGCGGCGCAGGGGTACACGGGGGCGTCTGGGCGGTCAACGCCCGCAGGCGGCGTTCGTCGCCCTCGTGGCGTTCAGTTCGCCGAAATCCACTCGCGCGCCGCGCGCTGGGCCTCGGCGACCTCATGGGCCGTCATCTCCAGCGCCAGCTCCCGGCGCAGCCGGGCGGCGTCGGCGACGCCGGCCCGCGCCGCGAGATTGAACCATTTGTGGGCCGCGACCCGGTCGATCGGCGTCGAGCGTCCGATCGCGTGGCTGAGGCCGAGCTGGAGAAAAACCGAGCCCGAGCGAACCGCGCCAAGCGCGCCGTGCTCGATAAAGGACATGTCGAAGCGAGCCATCTGCCTGATCCCCTGTCGAACGACCTGTCAGAGGCCGTTCTCATCCTGGGCGGACATCTGAAGTCCGTCTCTGTAGTTCGGAGTATCGGAGCGGCTCTCTACCATGCGATTAAAACTTTACATGAATACGCGATAAATGAGATGAAAACAGATCGTAAAATTAGCCTCCGATTTACCGTGCCGTCTCAAGGCGATCTTGAAATCGTCCTGATGAGCGCGCGCGTGCGGGGTGTGACCGGGTTCACCTCCGGTCAACCATCGCCGCCGATCGAGCGGCGCAATCGGCGCGATCCCGAAAGTGACGAATGCGGCGCTGCGCTCCAGCTTCCGACGAACGGTCGTCGTGGGTCGCGGAGCAGGGCCAGGCAGGCGCGCGGAAAGCGCGGACCCGCTGCGTCGCGCGGTTAGGGAAAGCGAATCGACCGAAGGCCGCCGTGACGCAAGCCACGGCGACGCTGGCGTCGGCTTAGAGGCGCCGGCCGAGGATCACGCCCGCGAGGGTCGCGATCAGCACCATGTTGAGCGCGCGCTTGCGCCGCGCGCCCGGCGGGCGGGGCTGGGCCGGATCGGCGATCCGGGCAGCGCGCGCGCTGGTGATCGCGGCGCCCGCCGCGCCGACTTCCGCCCGCACCCGCTCGACAATCGGCGTCCGCGTGGGCTTCACGATCCGGGGCTCTCTCGTCCCGATGAAGGCGACAAGCGCCGCCACCAAGACAAGGAAGCCTCCGACCGCCGCGGCCGCTCCCGCCGGACCGAGCCAGGGTTCGACCGCGATCGCGGCGGCCGCGACCAGCGCGCCGAGACCGAGAAGCCCGACAACCCCTGCGAGCGAGAGATAGACGGCGGTGCGCTTAAGCCGGGCGATGCGACGCCCGACGTCCAGTGTGGCTATTCCGAATCCCGCCTGCAGCAGCAGGCGCCACATCAGCGCCGGCTCCGGCCGAGCGCGCCGACGACGTAGCCGACGCCGAGCGCGATCAGGACGGAGGTGAGCGGGTTCTGTTCGATCGTGGCGCTCAGATCGTCGGCGGCGGCCACGGCCCTGTCCTTCGCGTCGCCGGCCACGGCGGCGGCCTTGTCGACGCCCTCGCGGGCCGCGCTACGCGCCGTCGCGGCGCCGTCGGCGAGCAGGGTGGAGATCGTGTCGGTCAGCCGCGAGACGTCGTCCTTCAGCGCAGCGATGTCGGCGTTGAGCGCCGACGTGTCTGATCCGCCGGGGAGGGTGTCGGACATGATCTATTCTCCTGATGAAATTCCAAGGGGACGCTGAGCCAGACCGCTCCGCAAGAGGCGTCGTCATAAACCGCCGTACAAGCGAACGCATCTGCGGGCCGGATGTTCCGGAGTCTTCGGCTCAGGCGGTGCGGGCGCGCTGGCCGAACAGCATCTTCTGGGCGTCCTTGTCGTTGGCGAGGTCGAGCGTCGGAGCGTCGACCTTGATCGCCAGCCCCCGGGCTACCGCCGGCCGCGCCAGCATCGTCTCGAGCCAGCGCGCGACGTCGGGGAATTCGGCGATGTCCTGTCCCTGCTTGTCCCATAGCTTCGCCCAGCCGATCACGGCCATGTCGGCGATCGAATAGTCGCCGCAGATGAACTCGCGCCCCTTGAGCCGCGTATCGAGCACCCCGTAGAGCCGGTGCGCCTCGTTCACATAGCGGTCGATGGCGTAGGGGATCTTCTCCGGCGCATAGTTCCGGAAGTGATGGACCTGGCCGAGCATCGGCCCGAAGCCGCCCATCTGCCAGAACAGCCACTCCTCGACCTCGACGCGCGCGCGTTCCTCCGAGGGATAGAACCTGCCGGTCTTGCGGCCGAGATATTGCAGGATCGCGCCGGACTCGAAGACCGATATCGGCTGGCCGCCGGGACCGTCGGGATCGACGATCGCCGGCATCTTGTTGTTGGGAGAGATCTTGAGGAACGACGGCTCGAACTGCTCGCCCTTGCCGATGTTCACGGGGCGGACCTGATAGGGCAGGCCGCATTCCTCCAGCATGATGGCGATCTTCCAGCCGTTTGGCGTCGGCCAGTAATGGAGTTCGATCGGCGGGGTCGTGGCTTCGGCCATCGATGGCCTCCTGCGTCTGAAGTGATCGCGGCGGACGAAATCGAGGTCCGCATCGCTGGAAAGCTAGACGGCGCAGCGCCATCGGCAAGCGCCAAGACTCTGCGTTACGTCAGCGCGGCGCGTCCTCCGCCGGGGATGCGTCATGACGCGCCTCCCGCTATGGTTCGATCGAGAGCGCCGATGGACGCTCCTCGCTCTGGACCGGACATGCTGGATAAACTCGATTTTCTGCTGGCGCTCGCTCAGGAGCGCCACTTCGGACGCGCGGCGGAAGCGTGCGGAGTCACTCAGCCGACCCTGTCGGCCGGCGTCAAGCAGCTCGAGGATGTGCTCGGGGTGCGCCTCGTCGAACGCGGATCCCGGTTCCACGGCTTCACGCCGGAGGGCGAACGGACGCTGGAATGGGCGCGGCGTATCGTCGGGGACGCCCGCGCGATGCGGCAGGACATCGACGCGCTGAAGCGCGGCGTCGTCGGGCACCTCCGGATCGCCGCGATCCCGACGGCGCTGCCGATGGTGGCGCAGCTCACGACGCCTTACCGCGCCCATCATCCGGACGTCCGCTTCACGATCCTGAGCCGGACGTCGCTCGAGATCGGGACCGCGCTCGACAATCTCGAGATCGACGCCGGCGTCACCTATCTCGACAACGAGCCGATCGGTCGGGTCTCCGCGGTGCCGATCTGGCGCGAGGGCTATCGCCTCCTGACGGCCGCGGACTCGGCCCTCGGCGATCGTGAGACCGTGACCTGGCGGGACGTCGGCCGCGTGCCGCTCTGCCTGCTCACGCCCGACATGCAGAACCGCCGGATCGTCGAAGGATTGCTGCGGGAGGCCGGCGTCGCCCCCGCGCCGACGCTGGAGTCGGACTCCACCGTGGTGCTGTTCGCCCACGTGCGGACCGGGGCCTGGGCCAGCATCATGCCTCAGACGTTCGGCGAGACGATGGGGCTGCCCGACAACATCCGCTCCATTCCGATCGTCGATCCGGAAGTGGTGCACACGGTGGGTCTGGTGGTGCCGCACCGTGAGCCCATGACGCCGGCCACGAAGGTGCTGGTCGCCGAGGCGAAAGCGCTCGCGGCGCGTCTGGACCCCGCGAGGCGCGCCATCGAGGTCGCGTGATAGGACTTTCCTATGACGTGACGGGAAACTGGCATTGATAATGGAGTAAGGAAGACCCACAGTCTGGGATAAGAAAAAATATAGAGTGGAGGATGCGCAGCCCCATGGCTATCGGCCAACTTGCCGCATTGGGCTCAGCGCGCGGACGGTTCGAAACCTGGACGCCTGCGCGTGGCTCGGAGATCATAGCGGATCATATTGCGCTGGAGGGGCCGGCGCTGCCGATCCTGCACGCGATGCAGGAGGCGTTCGGCTACGTCCCTCAGGACGCAGTGCCGATGATCGCGGAGGCGCTGAACCTCTCGCGCGCCGAGGTGCACGGCACCGTCACGTTTTATCACGACTTCCGGCATGAGCCCGCGGGCAAGCACGTCGTGAAGGTGTGCGTCGCCGAGGCCTGCCAGGCCGCCGGCGCGAACGAGACCTCCGCCAAGGTCGCGAAGGCGCTCAACGTTGGCTTCGGCGAGACCCGCCCCGACGGCCAGGTGACGCTGGAGCCGATCTACTGCCTCGGGCTGTGCGCTTGCTCTCCGTCCGCGATGGTCGACGGACGCCTGATCGGCCGGCTCGACGACGATGCGATCGAAGAGATCGCCGCCGAGGTGCGCCAGTGACCGCGCGTATCTACGTTCCCGGCGACGCGGGCGCGGTCGCGCTCGGCGCGGACAGGGTCGCTCGGGCCTTCGCCGACGCGTTCGCGCGCCGCGGACTGGACGTCGAGATCGTGCGCAATGGGTCGCGCGGCATGTTCTGGCTCGAGCCGCTGGTCGAGGTCGTCACTCCCTTCGGCCGTCGCGTCGGTTACGGACCGGTCAAGGCCCGGGACGTCGAGACGCTGATCGACGACGGCCTTCTCGAGGGCAAGGGCGACGCGCTCAGCCTCGGCGACGTCGAGAAAATCCCGTTCTTCGCCAAGCAGGAGCGCTTCACCTTCAAGCGGGTCGGTCTGACAGACCCCGTGTCGCTCGACGACTACCGCGCCTATGGCGGCTACAAGGGCCTCGAGCGCGCGATCGAGCTCGGCGCGCCGGCCACGGTCGAAGAGGTGTTCAATTCCGGACTGCGCGGCCGCGGCGGCGCCGGCTTCCCGACCGGCATCAAGTGGCGGACGGTCGCCGCCTGTCCTCCGGGCCAGAAATACATCGTCTGCAACGCGGACGAGGGCGACAGCGGCACCTTCGCGGATCGCATGCTCATGGAGGGCGACCCCTTCCAGCTCATCGAGGGCATGACGATCGCGGGGCTCGCGGTCGGCGCGACCAAGGGCTACGTCTACTGCCGCTCCGAATATCCGCACGCGATCGCCGCCATGAACAAGGCGATCGTCGCGGCGCGCAGGGGCGGATATCTCGGCAGCCGCGTCGCGGGCTCCGACTACGACTTCGACATGGAGATCCGCCAGGGCGCGGGCGCCTATGTATGCGGCGAGGAGACCTCGCTGCTCGAGAGCCTCGAGGGCCGCCGCGGCCTGGTCCGCGCCAAGCCGCCGCTGCCGGCGCACAAGGGCCTGTTCGGCAAGCCCACCGTGATCAACAACGTGATCTCGCTCGGCTCCGTGCCGTTCATCCTGGCCGAAGGCGCGAAGGCCTACGCCGACGTCGGCTTCGGCCGGTCCCGCGGCACCATGCCGATCCAGCTCGCGGGCAACGTGAAGCATGGCGGACTGTACGAGATCGCCTTCGGCGTCACGCTCGGCGAGCTTGTGGACGACGTCGCAGGCGGAACGTTCACCGGCAAGCCGGTTCGCGCCGTGCAGGTCGGCGGTCCGCTCGGGGCCTACCTTCCCCGCCACCAGTTCGACACGCCGTTCGACTACGAGTCCTTCGCCAAGCTCGACGCGTTGATCGGGCATGGCGGCGTCGTCATCTTCGACGAAGACGTCAACATGGCTCACATGGCCCGGTTCGCCATGGAGTTCTGCGCGGTCGAAAGCTGCGGCAAGTGCACGCCCTGCCGCATCGGCTCGACCCGCGGCGTTGAAACTCTCGACAAGGTCATCGCCGGCGTCGATCGCGAACGAAATCTCGCGATCGTGGAAGACCTCTGCAACACCATGAAGCTCGGTTCGCTGTGCGCGCTCGGGGGCTTCACGCCTTATCCCGTCATGAGCGCGCTCACCCATTTCCCCGAAGACTTCGGAAGGGGCTCGCCCCTGTCCGTGGCAGCGGAGTGAGGAGGAACCAATGTCCCTCATCCATGAGATCGACTACGGCACCCCGGTCTCCAAATCGGAGAAGATGGTCACGCTGACCATCGACGGAGAGAAGATCACCGTCCCCGAGGGCACCTCGATCATGCGGGCGGCGATGGACGCCGGCAACGCGATCCCGAAGCTCTGCGCGACCGACTCGGTCGAGGCCTACGGCTCCTGCCGGCTGTGCCTGATCGAGATCGAGGGCCGCAACGGCACCCCGGCGTCCTGCACCACGCCCGTCCAGGACGGCATCGTGGTCAAGACCCAGACGCCGCGGCTGAAGCAGCTCCGCAAGGGCGTGATGGAGCTCTACATCTCCGATCACCCGCTCGACTGCCTGACCTGCTCGGCGAACGGCGACTGCGAGCTGCAGGAGCAGGCCGGCGTCGTGGGCCTCCGCGAGGTCCGCTACGGCTACGAGGGCAACAACCACATCGTCTCCAAGAAGGACGAGTCGAACCCGTACTTCACCTACGACCCGTCGAAGTGCATCGTCTGCTCGCGCTGCGTCCGGGCCTGCGAGGAGGTGCAGGGCACCTTCGCGCTGACGATCTCCGGCCGCGGCTTCGAGAGCCGGGTCTCGCCGGGCATGGACGAGGCCTTCATCACCTCCGAATGCGTCTCCTGCGGCGCCTGCGTGCAGGCCTGCCCGACGGCGACGCTGATGGAGAAGTCCGTCATCGAGATCGGCACGCCCGAGCATTCCAAGGTCACGACCTGCGCCTATTGCGGCGTCGGCTGCACCTTCAAGGCCGAGATGCGCGGCGACGAGCTCGTCCGCATGGTCCCCTACAAGGACGGCAAGGCGAATCACGGCCATTCCTGCGTGAAGGGCCGCTTCGCCTACGGCTACGCCCAGCACAGGGACCGCATCCTCAAGCCGATGATCCGCGCGCAGATCACCGATCCCTGGCGTGAAGTCAGCTGGGAGGAGGCGATCGAATACACCGCGTCCGAGTTCAAGCGCATCCAGGCCAAGCACGGGCGGTCGTCGATCGGCGGCATCACCTCGTCGCGCTGCACCAACGAGGAGACCTACCTCGTCCAGAAGCTGGTGCGGGCGGGCTTCGGCAACAACAACGTCGACACCTGCGCTCGGGTCTGCCACTCGCCGACCGGCTACGGCCTGAAGACGACCTTCGGCACCTCCGCCGGCACGCAGGACTTCGACAGCGTCGAATTCTCCGACGTGATCCTCGTCATCGGCGCCAACCCGACCGACGGCCATCCCGTGTTCGGCAGCCGGATGAAGAAGCGCCTGCGCGACGGTGCCCGACTGATCGTCGTCGACCCGCGCCGCATCGACCTCGTGAAAAGCCCGCACATCCGCGCGGACCATCACCTGCCGCTGAAGCCGGGCACCAACGTCGCGCTGGTGACAGCGCTCGCCCACGTCATCGTCACCGAGGATCTGGTCGACCACGACTTCGTCCGCGAGCGCGCGGACCTCGACACGTTCAACGACTGGGCCGCCTTCGTCGCCGAGGAGCGGCATTCTCCGGAGGCGACCGAGCTCGTCACCGGCGTGCCGGCGAACCTCGTGCGCGACGCCGCCCGGCTCTACGCCACCGGCGGCAACGCGGCGATCTATTACGGCCTCGGCGTCACCGAGCACAGCCAGGGCTCGACCACCGTCATGGCGATCGCGAACCTCGCGATGGCGACCGGCAATATCGGCCGTGAGGGCGTCGGCGTGAACCCGCTGCGCGGGCAGAACAACGTGCAGGGCTCGTGCGACATGGGTTCGTTCCCGCACGAATATCCCGGCTATCGCCACGTCAGCCAGGACGACACGCGCGAGCTGTTCGAGAAGCTGTGGGGCGTGCCGCTCGACCCGGAGCCGGGCCTGCGCATCCCGAACATGCTGGACGCCGCGGTCGACGGCACCTTCCTCGGCCTCTACGTCCAGGGCGAGGACATCGCGCAGTCCGACCCCGACGCCAAGCACGTCATCGGCGGCCTCAAGGCGATGGAATGCGTCGTCGTGCAGGACCTGTTCCTGAACGAGACCGCGAACTACGCGCACATCTTCCTGCCGGGCTGCTCCTTCCTCGAGAAGGACGGCACCTTCACCAACGCCGAGCGCCGCATCCAGCGCATCCGCAAGGTGATGGCGCCGAAGAACGGCTACGCCGACTGGGAGATCACGCTGATGATCGCCAAGGCGATGGGCTACGAGATGGACTATAGCCATCCCTCGGAGATCATGGACGAGATCGCCGGCGCCACGCCAAGCTTCTCAGGCGTCTCTTTCGCCAAGCTCGAGGAGCTCGGTTCGATCCAGTGGCCGTGCAACGACGAGGCGCCGCTGGGCACGCCGACCATGCACATCGGCGAGTTCGTCCGCGGCAAGGGCAACTTCGTGTTGACCGAATATGTGGGCACCGACGAGAAGGTCGGCCCGCGTTTCCCGCTGCTGCTGACCACCGGCCGCATCCTCAGCCAGTACAATGTCGGCGCGCAGACCCGCCGCACCGAGAACTCGCGTTGGCATGAAGAGGACCGGCTGGAGATCCACCCGGCCGACGCCGAGGATCGCGGCGTTCGCGACGGCGACTGGGTGATGCTCAGGAGCCGGGCCGGCGAGACCAGCCTTCGCGCGCTGATCACCGACCGCGTGGCGCCGGGCGTCGTCTATACGACGTTCCACCATCCGAATACGCAGGCCAACGTCATCACCACCGACTTCTCGGACTGGGCGACCAACTGCCCGGAATACAAGGTGACGGCGGTGCAGGTCGCGCCTTCGAACGGGCCGAGCGCCTGGCAGGAGGAGTACGAGGAGCACTCCAAGGCCAGCCGCCGGATCCTGGCGGAAGCCGCGGAGTAAGCGGGTGGTCCTCGGGGGCCGGGAATAAACCTCGTCGTCCTCCGGCTTGGCCGGAGGACCCATCGTTGGCGTGAAGCGCGTGGGTCGGCATCGATGGGCCGGTCAAGCCGGGCCACGACGAGCTTTAATCTTCACCCTGAGAGCCCTACCTCGACGCTATGAGCACTCTACCGCCCCCCATCGCCCGTATCTCCCGCGCCGTCTGGCGCGACGGGGAATTGCGCGAAACCTCCGACCGGGCGACGCCCGAGGAGACCGCGATCGCGATGGTCTATGACGGCGGCACCCAGGCCGTGATGATGGCTACGCCCGCCGACGTCGAGGATTTCGCGGTCGGCTTCAGTCTGACCGAGGGCATCGTCGCGGGCCTGGACGAGATCGAGAGCCTCGAGGTCGTCGATCATGACGGCGTCGGCCTCGAAGCGCGCATGTGGCTCGCAAAAGACCGCGCGCGCAGCCTCACCAGCCGCCGCCGCAACCTCGCCGGCCCGACGGGCTGCGGCCTGTGCGGGATCGACAGCCTCGAGCAGGCTGTGAAGGCCGCGCGGCATGTGACGGCCGAGACGGTGTTTTCCGCGCAGGATATCCACGATGCGCTCGACGCGCTGTCACGCGCGCAGTCGCTCAATTTCGCCACCCGCGCGGTCCATGGCGCCGGCTTTTATCGGCCGGGGCAGGGGCTGATCGCGGCGCGCGAGGACGTCGGGCGCCACAACGCGCTCGACAAGCTCGCCGGCTGTCTCGCCCGCACGGGCGAAGACGCGACGACCGGATTCGTCGTGCTGACGAGCCGCGTCTCCGTCGAGATGATCCAGAAGGCCGCCGTGATCGGCGTAGGGCTGGTCGTCGCCGTCTCTGCGCCGACGGCGCTTGGAGTGCGCATGGCCGACGAGGCCGGGATCACGCTGGCGGCCATCGCCCGCGGCGACGGTTTCGAAGTCTTCACCTATCCCCACCGCATCGTCGCCGCTCCCGGAGCAGCGCTTGTCGCCGGAGCATCCGCACCATGAGCGAACTTTCCCACGCCGACGCGGCCCATGACGAAGGTCATCCTCACAAGACCACCCTCGACCGCCTGATCTACATGGCGAACCAGATCGGCTGGTTCTTCAATAGCCAGCCGGAGGAGAAGATCGTTCCGGGCATCCTCGACCACATCCAGCACTTCTGGGATCCGCGGATGCGCTCCGAGATCTTCCGGCATCTCGCAAAAGGCGGCGCGGGTCTCGAGCCGCCGGTGCTGGAGGCCTTGACGATCCTGAAGGAAGCCGATGAAGGCAGGCGCGCGACGCGGGGCGAGGCCGAGATGGTGCCGACCAACCAGCCGCGCACCGGAGAGGCTTCGCAGGACCATCCGGGCCCGTCGAAGGACAAGCACGGCGTGACGCCGAAGCCGAAGTTCGACTCCTGACGCTGACGCAGTCTGCTCTGTCGCCTCGCGCGCGCTATCTGCATCCCGGGCAGGGCGGCCGCAGGGTGAAATCGTGACGCTGAACAGTAAGCCGCTTTTCTCGGTCGCCCGCTGGACGCCGTCCTGGCGTCTGCCGGAGTTCGGCACGCTGATCGCGTTCCTCGCCTGCTCCGCGCTCGGCTTCGCGTTCCTGCGCATCGCCGAGGAGATGGCGGAGGGCGATGTCCGCGGGTTCGACGAGGCGATCCTTCTCGCGTTCCGGAACCCGCTCGACACCGCGCGGCCGATCGGCCCGTCCTGGCTCGAAGGCTCGATGATCGACATCACGAGCCTCGGCGGCGTGACCGTGCTGACGATGATCGCGACGCTGGTGGTCGCCTATCTGGTCGTCACGGCACGGTACGCGAACGCCGCGCTGGTGACGGCGTCCGTGGTCGGCGGGGCGATCCTGACGAGAGCCATGAAGTTCAGCTTCGCCCGCCCGCGGCCGGAACTCGTCGACCATCTCGTGCCGGTCAGCTCGATGAGCTTTCCAAGCGGCCACGCGATGACGTCCGCGATCACCTATCTGACGCTGGGCGCTCTGCTCGCCCGGACCGAGAAGCGGTTCCGGGTCCGGGCTCTGATTTTCTCGGTCGCGGTGTTGCTCACGCTCGCAATCGGGGTCAGCCGGGTGTATCTCGGCGTGCATTATCCGACCGACGTGCTCGCCGGCTGGAGCCTCGGCGGAGCCTGGGCGCTGCTCTGCTGGACGGTGGCGCGCGTGCTGCGGCCCGCCGACAACGCGGTGAACTCGGGCTGACGCAACGGGCGTTCCGAACTTTCAGACGAGGCCGCTTGGCCTCCGGGCTTTAGCTGGGTATTCCGCGTCCATGGCTCCCATCGCGCTCACCATCGCCGGATCGGACTCCTCCGGGGGCGCCGGAATCCAGGCGGACCTCAAGACCTTCTCGGCGCTCGGCGTCTACGGCGCCTCGGTCGTCGTCGCGCTGACCGCGCAGAACACGCACGGCGTGACCGCGATCCACGACGCGCCGGCCGAGTTCATCACAGCGCAGATCGACGCCGTGATGACCGATCTCGACGTCAAGGCGGTCAAGATCGGCATGGTTTCGCAGGCCGCCTCCATCGAGGCCATCGCCGCGGGCCTCGACCGCCATGGTCCCGAATGGATCGTGGTCGACCCCGTGATGGTCTCGACCTCCGGCGCCAAGCTGCTTTCGGATTCAGCCGTCGAGGCGCTGATGACGCGGCTCGTGCCGCGCGGATCGCTGCTGACGCCGAACCTCGCGGAAGCCGCGGCGCTGCTCGACCGGGCTCCGGCCCGCGACCTGGAGGAGATGGAGGGGCAGGGCAGGGCGCTGCAGGCGCTCGGCGCGCGCGCGGTGCTGATCAAAGGCGGGCACGGCGAGGGGCCGGAGAGCATCGACGTTTTCATCGACGCCGACGGCCTGGCGCACCGGCTCGCCGCCCCGCGGCGGACGACGCGGAACACTCACGGCACGGGCTGCACGCTGTCCTCGGCGATCGCGGCCGGGCTCGCGCTCGGCCGCCCGCTGGAGCGTGCGATCACGGAGGCGAAAGCCTATCTCGGCGAGGCGCTCGACGGGGCCGACCAGCTCCGGATCGGCTCGGGTCATGGGCCCGTGCACCATTTCGTCCGCTGGTGGTCGGATGAACCGTCGCTTGCGCGCAAACCCGCCGCCGAATAGGTTTGTCCGCTAAGCCGGACGTTTGTTCGGCGCATCAAACGGAGCGGGGACGGATGGCTGGGCGTGGACGGGCCGAGATCGAGAGCGGGGCGTCATTCGTCTCCGGGCAGCTCGGCAAGACGGTCCAGCGGCTGCGCAAGGCCTACAATCTCTCGCTGTCGGAACTCGCCGAGCAGTCCGGGGTCGCGAAGTCGATCATCAGCCAGATCGAGCGCAACGAGACCAATCCGACGCTCGCCACCATCTGGCGCCTCAGCCAGGCGCTCGACGTGTCGATCGAGCGGGTGCTCGCCTCCGCCGACGAGGAGCCCTTCGTCGAGAAGCTGGCGCGCAGGGACACCCCTTACATCGTCTCCGACGACGGCAAGATGCGGCTGTCGATTATCGGCTGGATCAAGACCGTCGAGTGGCTGCAGTGGTACGACGTCGCCGCCGAGCCGGGCGGGACGCTCGAGTCCGAAGGCCACCAGCGCGGCTCCCTCGAATGCCTCTCCGTGCTGTCCGGCGAAGCAGAGGTCACGGTGGCGGGCGTCGTCGAGCACGCCAAGGCCGGCGAGACGCTGCGCTACCGCTGCGACCGGCCGCACCTCATCCGCGCCGTCGGCAAGACCCCGCTGCACGCGACCATGGTGTGCATCATGAAGGCCGCAGTGATGGAATGAGAGACCTTCTCTCCCGGCTCATCCGGGAGAGAAGGCCTGATCGGTCGTCAGGCAGGAACCACGGCGCGCTTCGGCGTCGCGACATTGACCACCACCGCCACCACGATGTTCAGCGCGAGCGCGATCAGCCCGATATAGACGGTCGTGCCCGCCGGGCCGCCGAAGGGCAGCGCCTGCAGCGGCTTGAGGCCGTCCGGTCCCCACGCCATCCAGCTCCCGCTGACGAAGCCGACCGCCCAGCCGACGAGCAGACCCGGCGCGCGGAACCAGTTCGTGTAGAGCCCGAAAACCAGCGCCGGCAGCGTCTGGAGGATCCAGATTCCGCCCAGAAGCTGGAGGTCGAGCGCGAACTTGGTGGGCAGGTAGATGATGACCAGCAACGCGCCCACCTTGACGACGAGCGAGGTGAGCTTGGCGACCGCCGCCTCCCCCGCGGGCGTGACCTGCGGATTGACGTAGGCCTTCCAGAAGTTGCGGGTGAAGAGGTTCGCGGCGCCGATGGACATGACCGCGGCCGGCACAAGCGCTCCGATGCCGATCGCGGCGTAGGCGAAGCCCGCGAACCAGCCTGAGAACAGCGTGTCGAACAGCGCCGGCACGATGTCGTTGTTGGTGGCGACCTTGATGCCGGCCGCGTGGCCCATGTAGCCGAGCATGGCGATGAGGCCGAGCAGCAGGGTGTAGGCCGGGAGCAGCACAGCGTTCTTGCGGATGGTGTTGGCGCTGTTCGCGGCGAAGATGCCGGTCAGCGTGTGCGGATACATGAAGGCCGCGAGCGCCGATCCGAGCGCGAGCGTCGCGTAGGCCACGACCTGGTTGCCGCCGAGCGTGAGGCCGCCCTTGCCGGCGGTCGCGAAATCCGCGCCCGCTTTCTCGAACACCGCGCCGTAGCCGCCGAGTTTCATCGGCACGACGATCACGGCCACGATCACCACGATGTAGATCATGATGTCCTTGACGAAGGCGATGAGCGCCGGCGCCCGCAGGCCCGAGGAGTAGGTGTAGAAAGCGAGGATCAGGAAGGCGACGGTCAGCGGGAAGTTGTGGATCGGCCCGAGCGAGATGCCCGAGAGCCCGAGCGCCTTGATCACCGCCTCCATGCCGATGAGCTGCAGCGCGATGTAGGGCATGGTCGCGACCACGCCGGTGATCGCCACGACGAGCTCGAGCGGGCGCGAGCCGTACTTGCCGTGCACGATGTCGCCCGCCGTCACGTAGTTCATCTCCTTGGCCTTCTTCCAGAGAAGCGGCATCACGAGGAAGACGAAGGGGTAGACGACGATCGTGTAGGGCAGGGCGAAGAAACCGTAGGCGCCGACGGCGTAGACCAGCGCCGGCACCGCGATGACGGTGTAGGCGGTGTAGAAGTCGCCGCCGACGAGGAACCAGGTGATCCACGTGCCGAAGTTGCGGCCGCCAAGGCCCCATTCGTCGATATGGGCGAGCGTTTCGGGCTTGCGCCAGCGGGCCGCAATGAAGCCCATCACGGTCACGAGCGTGAAGAAGAACAGGAAGACGGCGAGCGCCGGGTAATTGAGCGTCGGCGTCCAGACCGCGGGCGCGGCGGCTGCGTCAGGCGTCATCGCGCACGCTCCTGTAGGCGATCCATGTGATCAGCGCGGTGATCGGAACGAAGGCCAGCTGGTACCAATAGAAGAACGGAAAGCCGAACAGCCTCGGCTCGAGGAAGTTGTAGAACGGCACCCACAGCAGCCCGATATAGGGGATGACGAGAAGCCAGAGCGCTATTCGTGATTTTCGCCGGTCCATGATCTGGCACTCCCTCGTTTCTGGTTGGCGCGTGACAGGCGGCATGACCGCCTCGGTCGCGTAGATGATCGAGCGGGTCGCTTCAACGCGGAATGTCGAAGCCCGAGGGGTAGGCGTGCGCGCGGTGGGCGCCCGCCTCCTCGCTGAAATTGACGACGTTCTGCGTCTGCTCGCCGAGGCCGGTGATGCCGAGCCGCATCGTGTCGCCGGCCTTGAGGTAGGTCGGAGGGGTCTTGCCCATGCCGACGCCTGGGGGCGTTCCGGTGGTTACGACGTCGCCGGGGTCCAGCACCATGAAGCTCGAGATGTAGCTCAGCAGGAACGGCACCTTGAAGATCATCGTCGACGTGTTGCCGGTCTGCATCCGACGGCCGTCGACGTCTAGGAACATGTCGAGCGAATCGAGGTCGCCCGCCTCGTCGAGCGTCACCAGCCAGGGCCCGAGCGGCCCGAAGGTCGGCGAGCTCTTGCCCTTGACCCACTGGCCGGAGCGCTCGGTCTGGAAATGCCGCTCCGAGACGTCATTGCAGACGCACACGCCCGCGATGTGCTTCAGCGCGTCCTCCGGCTCGACATTGTAGGCGCGGTCGCCGACGACGAAGGCGAGCTCGACCTCCCAGTCGGTTCTCTGCTCGGCCTTCGGCAGCATGACGTCGTCGTTCGCGCCGACGATGCAGTTCGGCGCCTTGTTGAACAGGATCGGTTCGCGCGGGATGCGCAGCCCGGTTTCAGCCGCATGGTCAGCGTAGTTCAGGCCGACGCCGATGAAGTTGCCCACGCGGCCGACGCAGGGGCCAAGCCTTGCGTCCGCCGGAGCTTCGGGCAGGCTCGCCGGGTCGACGGCGCGGATGCGCGCAAGCCCTTCGGAGGTCAGCGCAACGCCCGAAATGTCCGGTACGACGCCGCTCAGGTCACGCAACGCGCCGTCGGCGCCGATCAGCCCCGGCCGCTCCGCGCCCGCCTCCCCGAAACGCACCAGCTTCATCGACGTCTCCCGTATGTTTTTATTGCGCTCGTTGGACTCCTTTTAACCTGCTGAGCGCCGCCGCCAAGCGGCGAGCGGCCCGGATGACGAAAGGAGAAAGCGCCCGGTGGAAGGTGGTGCTCGGGCGCCACGCTTGCGGCGAAACTGCGGCGAAAACCTGCGAATCGGTTGCTCCGGCGCGCGGGCGCCCACACCCTGATCAAGAAGCCGCATAAAGGTGCGGCGACGCGCATGACCGGTTTCCGCGGCCGGCGATTTCGGGGTTGTAATGTCGGTCACGAGGCTGGGGCATCGTTCGTCACTACTCATGGCGGCGGCGGTAGCGCTCGCAGTCGCCGGGGCCTCCACCGCAGCGGTCGCGGGCGCGTTCGCGCTTCGCGAGCAGAGCGCCACCGGCCAGGGCGTGTCCTTCGCCGGCATGGCGGCGGGCGGCGGCGACTCGATCTCCGGCATGTTCTGGAATCCGGCCGTCGTGAATCAGGTCGAGGTCTTCCAGGGCGAGCAGCACGTCACCGGAATCCTCCCGACCTCGAAGGTCGACGTCGGCGGGCCGTTCTTCGACGCGTTCGGCGACGGCGGGAACATCGGCAAGAACGCGGTCGTGGCCTCCGGCTACAACGCCTACCGAATCAACGACAAGGTCGCGATCGGTCTCTCGATCACCACGCCGTTCGGTCTCGCGACCGATCCGCACAGCGATTGGGGCGGCCAGCTGTACGCCCGCTCCTCGCGGGTGCGTTCGATCAACGCGACGCCGACCATCGGTTACAAGGTCAACGACTGGTTCTCGATCGCCGCCGGCGTCCAGGTGGAGTACTTCGACATCCGCCTGAAGCAGGCGACGGGCCTTGCGCCGACCGCGGCCACTTCGACGCTGAAGGCGGACGACGTCGGCGTCGGCTTTACGGCGGGCTTCACCGTGGCGCCGTGGGAAGGCGGCAGCGTCGGCGTCGGCTATCGTTCGGCGATCACGCACAACGTCTCGGGCGATCTCTACACCCCAGGCCCCGACTTCAAGGTCAAGGGCAAGGTGCCGCTCCCGGAGACCGTCTCGGTGGGCGTCCGCCAGCGGGTGACGCAAGACCTCACGCTTCTCGGCGGGGTCGAGTGGACCAACTGGAGCCGTCTCGACAAGGTCAAGGTGAAGAACAAGTCCGGCGGCGGGACGATCACCTCGCTGCCGTTCAACTATGACGACGGCTGGTTCTTCTCGGGCGGCGTGGAGTACGCGTTCCGGCCCGACCTGACGCTGAGGACCGGCGTCGGCTACGAGCTTTCGCCGGTCAACGACAAGAACCGGACCAACCGTCTGCCGGACGACGACCGCTGGTGGCTCTCGGCGGGCGGCTCATACAAGTACAGCGACCGCCTGAGCTTCGACCTCGGCTACACATACGTCTTCGTGCCCGGCAAATCGAAGATCCAGATCAACCCGGGCGATCCTGACGCGTTCCCTGGTCAGTCCATAGGCTACAACGCGGACGCCAAGTCCCATGTCCATCTGGTCTCCGCGTCGGTGCGGTACACCTTCGGCGGCCCTGCGCCGGCGGCGCTCGTCACGAAAGACTGACGCGCCGCAGCGCTGGCTTCCGGATGGGGCCGGCTTCGGGGGAGGCCGGCCCCTTTTTTTACAAGGCGTCAGACGCCGTGCCCGCGGCCGGACATGAAGCGCTCGAACTCCTCGCGCTGCCGGGTGGCGTCATAGGCCCCGCGCTCCGCGCGCATGTGCGCCTCGAAGGCGGCGACCGTTTCGTCGATCTTGCGACGCTCCTCGGCGAGCCGCGCGAGCTCCGCATCCCGCCAATCGTCGAAGGCGGCGTTGCCGGTCGGCCCGGCGCCGAGACCGAAGCCCTTCGGCGGAAATTCAGTGCGGAAGTTCCGCCCGAAATCGTCCGCCGCCTGCCTGAACTTCGACACCGCGCCGCCGGAGCCTCGCGCCCAGGCCGAAATCTTCTCGCCCCACAGCACATAGGCGACCATGGCGAGGCCGAGCGGCCAGAACACCACGAAGCCGATCGCGGTCAGGGCGACGGTGAGCGCGGTCCAGCGGTGAGGCACGCCGGGGATGGCCGCGGTCGCCGCGTCATCCGCAAAAGGGTTCGAGGTCATCGCAGTCTCCTGAAACTCGGCCGCCCGACCCGATCGCCGGCGGTAATCGCTTACGGTGGATTTGGCGATGCGGGGATTCTCATTCAAGCGGCGAGACGAGCAATGCTGGCGATGAACCCGCTGCGCCCCATTTCCATTGGGCGCCTAAGCCGCAGGCGCCCATGTCATATGCGTGAGACGAATCGAGATTAACCGCGGGCGGACGCAGAGGATGCAAAACAGAATGATGTCCGAAGAGCCCGTGACGCGACGTTTCCGGACCCTTTTCATCTCGGACGTCCATCTGGGCACAAAGGGCTGCCAGGCCGAGATGCTGCTCGGCTTCCTGCGCGCCCATGACGCCGAGGTCATCTATCTCGTCGGCGACATCATCGACGGCTGGCGGCTGAAGCAGACGTGGTACTGGCCCCAGACCCACAACGACGTCGTCCAGAAACTGCTGCGCAAGGCCCGCCACGGCTCCAAGATCGTCTATATTCCCGGCAACCACGACGAGTTCCTTCGCAGATATTACGGCTCTCACTTCGGCGGCATCGAGGTCGCGGAGACCGCGATCCACGAGACGGCCGACGGCCGACGGTTCCTCGTGATCCACGGCGACTTTTTCGACATGGTGGTCCGGCACGCCAAGTGGCTCGCCTTTCTCGGAGACTGGGCCTACGAGACCGCGTTGACGCTGAACACCCATCTCAACGCGCTCCGGCGCAGGCTCGGCCTCAGCTACTGGTCGCTGTCGGCCTGGGCCAAGCTCAAGGTCAAGAACGCGGTCAACTTCATCGGCCGGTTCGAGGAGATACTTTCAGCCGAGGCGCACAAGCACCGCGTCGACGGCGTGATCTGCGGGCACATCCATCACGCGGCGATCCAGGACATGAACGGCGTCGCCTATGTGAACACAGGCGACTGGGTCGAGAGCTGCACCGCGATCGCCGAGGATTTCGACGGCAGCCTGCGCCTGATCCGTTGGGGCGAGAGCCGGCCCGTCGCCCGCCCCGAACCGGAGCCGGCGTCCGGCCTGCACGCAGCAGCGTGACCGCCGCGGCGGGAAACGGCGCGGGGCGTCCGATGCGCGTGCTGGTCGTCACCGATACGTGGCGGCCGCAGGTCAACGGCGTGGTGCGCACCATCGAACAGATCGTCCTCGGCGCCCCGAAATTCGGCGCCGAGATCACGCTGCTGACGACGGAGGGTTTTCGGACAGTTCCGCTGCCGACCTATCCCGAGATCCGGCTCGCGATCGTGGGCGCGTCGCAGGTTGGCCGCATCATCGACGCCGCCGCGGTCGATCATGTCCATATCTCGACCGAGGGCCCGCTCGGGCTTGCGGCACGGAGGGCCTGCCTGCGCGCCGGGCGGTCGTTCACCACGAGCTACCACACCCGGTTTCCCGAATATGTCAGGCGGCGGGTCCCCATCCCGGAATGGCTGACTTACGCCTGGCTGAGGTGGTTTCACAACGCCGGCGACGGCGCGATGGTGGCCACGCAGTCGCTCGCCGACGAACTCGCCGCCCGCGGCTTCCGGCGTCTGCTGCGATGGACGAGGGGCGTCGACGCGGACCGCTTTCGGCCGAGACCCGGCGCCGACGTCTTCGGCAGGCCGCGCCCGGTGTTTCTCTTCGTCGGGCGCGTCGCGACGGAGAAGAACCTCGAGGCCTTCCTCTCGCTCGACCTGCCCGGGTCCAAGGTCATCGTCGGCGACGGTCCGGCGCGGACGGCGCTCGAGGCGGCCTTTCCCGACGTGCTGTTCGCCGGCGCGCTCGAGGGCGACCGGCTGGTCGACGCCTACGCTTCGGCCGACGTCTTCGTGTTCCCGAGCCGCACCGACACCTTCGGCATCGTGATCCTGGAGGCGCTTGCGAGCGGGTTGCCGGTGGCGGCGTTTCCCGTCGGGGGCCCGGCGGACATCCTGCAGGGCTCGGAGGCGGGCGTGCTTGACGAGGACCTCCGCCGCGCCGCGCTTGCGGCTCTCGACATCCCGCGGGAGATCCCGCGGGCGCTCGCCCTCAAGCATGGCTGGGACGAGCCGACCCGCCTGTTCGTCGAGAACGTCCGGACTGTGACGCGACGACGCGCCGAGGGCGCGGAGCCCAGGGGCGGAGAGCCGACGCCCTAGGACGCTGGGTGAACGCCTGTCAGGCGAACAGGATCGCCTTCTCCGCCTCCGACAGGCTTTCCAGCAGGCCGGGCGTCCAGGCCGCCGGCTGGTGCGGGCGGGGGCAGGGCGCCGCATCCTGGACGGGCGGCTCGGCCTCGAGCGCCAGCACGGGCGCGTCCTCGGCCACGATGATATCGTTCAGCTCCTCGAAGACGCCGAAGTCTCCGCTCTCGAACGAAGCAGGGTCGCAAGACGGCTCAGGCTCAGATTCAGGCTCGGCAGGTTCCGGAGCCGCCATCCGCCCCGGCCACGGGACCGGCGTTTCGCCGACGGCGAGCGCGACCAGCCTGTCGAGGCGGTCGAGATGGCGCAGCGCGCGATCGACATGGCGGTCTCCCTTGGCGTCCTCGAGTTCCTCGCGGATCAGGGCCGCGCGGGTCGAGACGCCGCGCATGAGCTCGGAAAGCTCCATCGTCTCCCGCTCGACCGCGCGGTCGTGGGAAAGCCGGCGCTCCAGCTCGTTCAGCGCGTCGAGGACGGCGCCCGTGTCGGCCGCGCGGTTGCGCCGGGCGTATTCAGCGAGGAACCAGCGACCTCGCTCCGTCTCCATGACGGCGTCGGCGATCGCTTCGTAGTCATCGGGGAAAGGCGGGACGGGGAGGCTCATCGATCGCAACGTCCATGCGCCCCGATCCGTCAGTTCCTAGCGGAATCAGGACGCTACATTTTAGGGGGGATTCCCCGTCATCGGCCAGCCGAAACGGGTCGACCGCCGGTCATCCCCAAAGGGCTGCGTCCGGCGGGTGCAGCAGGCTGCCGTCGTAGCGAATGCCGTGCTCCCGGTCCCGGGCGAGCAACAGCGGGCCATCGAGGTCGACCACGGCCGCCCCTTGCGCCAGAAGCACTGCGGGCGCCATGGCGAGCGAAGACGCCAGCATGCAGCCGACCATGATCGTCAGGCCCGCCGCGCGGGCGTCGCTCGCGAGCGCCAGCGCCTCGGTGAGGCCGCCGGTCTTGTCGAGCTTGATGTTGATCGCGTCGTAGCGGCCGACCAGACTGGCGAGGCTCGCTCGGTCGTGGGCGCTCTCGTCCGCGCAGACCGGGATCGGCCGCTCGATCAGGCGGAGCGCCTCGTCGTCGCCCGCGGGGAGCGGCTGCTCCACCAGCGTGACGCGCGCCGCCGCGCAGGCCGCGAGATTCTCCATGAGCGCGTCGCCGGTCCAGCCTTCGTTGGCGTCGACGATCAGCTCGGCGTCCGGGGCGCCCGCCCGCACCGCGGCGATCCGCGCGGGGTCGAGCCCATCGCCGCCGCCGAGTTTGACCTTGAGCAAGGGGCGGCCGGCGGCCCCGCGCGCGGCGGCGCCCATCGAGTCCGGGCTTCCGAGGCTGAGCGTGTAGGCGGTGACGAGCGGAGCCGGCTCGGGCAGTCCGCAGAGCGCCGCCACGCTTACGCCTGCGCGCTTCGCCTCGAGATCCCACAGCGCGCAGTCGAGGGCGTTGCGGGCGGCGCCGGGATGGAGGCGCGACTGCAGACGAGCCCGGTCGAGCCCGGCGGCGATCGCCTCGCCCAAAGCGTCGATTTCCGCCTTCACGCCTTCGGGCGTCTCGCCGTAGCGTGGATAGGGCCGGCACTCGCCACGGCCCCGATGCGCGCCGTCGACGAGTTCGGCGACCACGGTCACCACTTCGGTGACCGAGCCGCGGGCGATCGAGAATGCGCCGGCGACCGGCCAATGCTCGATGCGGGAGGTCAGCGTCACCGTCATGCGCCAGCCCTCACGGAAACTCCGCCAGCAGCCGGTCGACAATCGCCGCGACCCCGAAGCGGACAGGATCGCAGGCGGGCAAGCCGTACGCGCCGGCGGCCGCGTCGAGAGCGGCGAGCGCCGGCCCCTCCTCGAGCGCGACCGTATTGATCGAAATCCCGACGCAGCGGATGTCCGGATTGGTCAGCCGCCCCGCGGCGACGGTCGCGTCGATCACCTGCCCGATGGTTGGCAGGGCATGCGTCACGTTCCGCATCGTCTTTCGGGTTGGCTCATGGCAGACGACGAAGGCGTCCGGCTGCGCGCCGTGCAGCAGGCCGAGCGTGACGCCGGCGAAGGAGGGATGGAACAGCGAGCCCTGGCCCTCCACGACGTCCCAATGGTCGGCGGGGGCCGAGGGCGTCAGCCATTCGGCAGCTCCCGAGATGAAGTCTGCGACCACGGCGTCGATCGCCACGCCGCGGCCGGCGATCAGCACGCCGGTCTGCCCGGTCGCGCGGAATTCGGCGTCGAGTCCGCGGCCCGTCATCTCGGCTTCGAGCGCAAGCGCCGCATATTTCTTGCCGACCGCGCAGTCGGTCCCGACCGTCAGCAGGCGGCGTCCCGGCCGCTTCACGCCGGAGCCGGTGCGGAACCGTTCCGTCGAGTGGCGGACGTCGAACAGCTTGCGGCCATGCGCCTCGGCCGCCGCGGCGATCCGGGGAATGTCGCCGAGCTTCGTGTGCAGGCCGTTCGCGACGTCGAGGCCGGCCTCGACCGCCTCGACGATCGCATCGACCCAGTGCTCGGGCAGCGTTCCTCCGGGGTTCACGACGCCGATCACCAGCGTCTTGGCGCCGTTCGCCAGCCCTTCGGCGAGATCGAGATCGGGCAGGCCGACATCCGCCTGGCATCCAGGCAGCCGAATCTGGCCGACGCACCAGTCGCGTCGCCAGTCCACGACGCCGGCGGCGGTCTTCGCCGCGAGTGCATCCTTGGCGTCGCCCAGAAACAACAGGTAGGGCTTCGTGATCTCCAAGCGCGTCTCCCGAGGGGCGGCCGCCTCGACAGACCGCGACGCCGCTGAGTATTACGAGCAGGACGCGCATCGGCAAGACAGCCGGCGCGCTGGAAAATACGGACGAATTTCAGGTGCAGGTTGAGGACGACGTCGCCGACCTGAAAGTCGAGACCTTCGATGAGGGCCTCGTCGTGACGCCGCTCGGGGAATGGACCGCCGAAGCCGGCGACCGGCTCCAGCACAAGATCGACGTCATCGATTTCAGATCGGCCTCGGGCAAGACGGTTGCGATCGATCTCGCCGAGATCTCCCGCATGGACACCGTCGGGGCGCTGCTGATCGAGCGGCTGAAGGCGGCCGCCGAGAGCGCGGGCGCGAAGTTCGAAAGCCACGGCGCCCGGCCGCAGCAGGCGCGCCTGATGGAGGCGCTCGGCGAGCGCGGCAAGGAGCCGCCGCCCCCGAGCCGTAACGAGTCCGGTCCCGTCACGCTGCTTGCCGACATCGGCGGCGGGGTCATCGAGATCGGCGCCGACGTCAAGCGAGGCGTCGGCTTCCTCGGCGCCGTGGTGATGGTGACCGCGAGGCTCTCGCTCACGCCATGGCGCTTCCGGTTCACCTCGACCGTGAGCCACCTGGAGCGCGTCGGCCTGCGCGCGGTGCCGATCATCGCCCTGATCTCGTTCCTCGTCGGCGCGATCGTCGCGCAGCAGTCGATCTTCCAGCTCAAGAATTTCGGCGCGACCCTGTTCGTCGTCGATCTGCTCGGCATCCTCGTGCTGCGCGAGCTCGGGGTGCTGCTCACCGCCATCATGGTCGCCGGCCGCTCGGGCTCGGCGTTCACGGCCGAGATCGGCTCGATGAAGATGCGCGAGGAGATCGACGCCCTGAAGACCATGGGCCTCGATCCGATCGAGGTTCTGGCGATGCCGCGGCTCGTCGCGCTGGTGATCGCGATGCCGTTGCTGTCGTTCATCGCGGCGATGGCGGCGCTGCTCGGCGGCGGCCTGGTCGCGTGGATCTACGGCGACATCACGCCGATCACCTTTCTCCAACGGCTGAAGGACGCGCTCAGCCTGCAGACCTTCTTCGTCGGCATCGTCAAGGCGCCGTTCATGGCGGTGATCATCGGCCTGATCGCCTGCACCGAGGGCATGAAAGTGGAGGGCTCCGCCGAATCGCTCGGCGCGCGGACCACGTCCTCCGTCGTGAAGTCGATCTTCGTGGTGATCGTGATGGACGGTCTGTTCGCCATGCTGTTCGCGGCTATGGGGATCTGACGTGGCGGACGTGACCCCCCCCGCCGCAACGACGGACCGCGGCGCTGGCGACGAGCCGGAACTCGTCATCAAGGTTCGCGACCTCGTCGTCGGCTTCGGTGAGCGCAACGTCATCGACGGCATGGACATGGACGTCCGCAAGGGCGAAATCCTCGGCGTGGTCGGTCCGTCCGGCACCGGCAAGTCGGTGTCGCTGCGCGCCATCATCGGCCTGACGCCGAAGCGCGCAGGCACGGTCGAGGTGTTCGGCGTCGACCTCGACGCGGCGTCCGCCGCCGACAGGCTCGCGGTCGAGCGGCGGTGGGGCGTGCTGTTCCAGCAGGGCGCGCTGTTCTCCTCGCTGACTGTGCGGCAGAACATCGAGATGCCGTTGCGGGAGCACACCAATCTCAGCCCGAAGCTCCGCGAGGAGATCGCGCGCGTGAAGATCGACCTCGTCGGCCTGAAGCCGGAGGCCGGCGATCGTTTTCCCTCGGAGCTCTCCGGCGGCATGATCAAGCGTGCGGCGCTCGCCCGGGCGCTCGCGCTCGATCCCGATATCGTGTTCCTCGACGAGCCGACGGCGGGGCTCGACCCGATCGGCGCCAACGCCTTCGACCGGCTGATCATGACGCTGAAGGACGCCCTGGGGCTGACCGTCTACCTCGTCACCCACGATCTCGACACGCTGACCACGGCGTGCGATCGCATCGCTGCGCTGAAGGGCGGCAAGGTGCTCGCGATCGGACCGATGTCCGAGATGGTCAAGAATGACGATCCCTGGATGAAAGAATATTTTCGTGGCGAGCGGGCCCGCGCGGCCGGCATCGGCGCAACAGCGGCCTGAGGCGGGGATCGGATAGACCATGGAGACCCGCGCAAACCACGTCCTTGTGGGCGCCTTCACGCTGCTGGTGCTGGCGGCCGCCTTCGGCTTCGTCTGGTGGTTCACCTCCGCCGGCGCGAACCGGGAGCGGGCGATCTACCGCGTGCAGTTCCAGGGCGCCGTCTCCGGCCTCACGCCAGGATCCGGCGTGCTGTTCAACGGCATCCGCGTCGGCGACGTGACCAATCTCAACTTCGACCCGCAGGATCCGGCGAAGGTCGTCGCGCGCGTCGAGGTGTTCAAGAACACGCCGGTGCGCACCGACACCCGCGCCCGGCTCGAGATGACGGGCCTGACGGGCGGCGCCGTGATCCAGCTGACCGGCGGCGCGCAGACCTCGCCGCCGCTGCCGCTCGTCACCACCGAGAGCGGCGATCCGAACAACGCGCCGGTGCTGATCGCTGAAGGCTCGGCGTTCCAGGACATCCTCGAGGGCGCGCGCACCGTGCTGCAGCAGGCGCAGACGACCTTCGGCGACATCCAGGGCCTGGTCGGCAACAGCCGCGGCTCGGTCGAGCGCTCCCTGCAGAACGTCGAGCAGTTCACGGCGGCGCTGTCGGCGAACTCCGACGACCTCAAGACCTTCATGCAGAGCACGGGCGTCGCGGCGCGCCAGATCGGCAACCTCGCCGACAATCTGGTGCCGCTCGTCACCGACGTGCAGAATCTCGTGCGCGCGGTCGACGTGAATAAGGTCGACCAGACAATGACAAACGCCGTCGCCTTCACCGACAATCTCAAGAAGGCCGGGCCGAAGGTCGAGAAGGCGCTGGGCGACGTCGCGGCTCTCGCCGAGCAGTTGCGCGGCTCCGGCCAGCGCGTCGACGACGTGCTGAAGCAGGTCCAGTCGGTCGTCGCCGCGGTCGATCCGTCCAAGGTCAACGCGTCCGTCGACCGCTTCACCGCGGTGCTCCAGTCGATCGATCCGGCCAAGGTCTCGAGCACGATCTCCTCGGTCGAGGAAGCCTCTCGCAACGCCAACCGCACGATCGCGGCGATCGATCCCGAGAAGATCAACCGCGCGGTCGACGGCTTCACCGGCCTAGCGACCTCGATCGACGGCCCGACGATCAACCGCGCCGTTGCGAGCATCGACCGCGCGGTCTCCGCGGTCGACGGCGACAAGGTCCGCTCGACCATCGACAACGTGAACCGCTTTTCCGAGGCGCTCGGCCGGAACTCCGAGAACGTCGACCAGATCGTCGCCGACGCCCGCAGCATCTCCGAGCGCCTGAACGGCACCGCCGCCAAGCTGGACGGCCTGATCGACGACGCCCGCAAGCTCGTCGGCGGCGGGCAGGCGCAAGGCGCGGTAGCGGACTTCCAGAAGACCAGCCAGGCGATCCGCGAGCTCGCGCTCAAGCTCGACGGCCGGACCGCCGAGATCACTGCGGGCGTCAACAAGCTGTCGAACTCCGGCGTTCGCGACCTCCAGGGCTTCGTCTCCGACGGCCGGCGCACGCTGAACAACCTCGACAGCGTGCTTCAGGATCTCAAGAGGAACCCCCGCCAGTTCCTGTTCGGCAGCGATGGCGGCGTCCCGGAGTATCGCGGCCGATGAGCAAGGATCGCAGCATGGTCAAGGCGCCTCGAACGGTCCTTCTCGCCGTCGTCGCGGCGGCCGCCTTTGCGCTCGCGGGCTGCGGAGGAGGCACGCCGCCCAGCACCTTCGATCTCACGGCGCCGGCGCGCCTGCCCGGCGCCGGCGGCGTGCGCGGCACGCTGGTGGTGGCGGAGCCGGTCGCGGTCGCGGTGCTCGACGGCCAGCGGGTCGTCGTGAAGCCCGACGCCGGCACGGTGACCTACCTGCCGAACGCGCAATGGTCGGATCGCCTGCCCAAGCTGGTCCAGTCCAAGATCATCGAAGCTTATGAGAACTCGAACCGGCTGCGCGCGGTCGGCCGTCCGGGCGACCGGCTCTCGGTCGACTATCAGCTGGTGAGCGAGCTCCGCGCCTTCGAGATCGACGCCGCCACGGGCCAGGCGAGCGTGGAGCTGACCGCGAAGATCGTCAACGACAAGACCGGCAAGATCGTCTCGGGGCAGGTGTTCTCCGCCCGCCGCGCGCTCGCCGGTCCGCTCGACGGCCCGACGGCGACCCGGGCGCTCAACGAAGCGCTGGCCGAGGTGCTGGCCCGGCTCGTGGCCTGGACGGGAAACGGGGCTTAAGCGCTCCGGGGCCCTCCCTAGGTCCGAGGCCCGGCTATCTTCGCCCGAACACGGCGACCGCCTCGACATGGGCGGAATGGCGGAACTGGTCGACCGGCGTGATCCGCTCCAGGACGTAGCCGCCGCGCGTCAGGATCGCGGCGTCGCGAGCGAGCGTCGCGGCGTTGCAGGAGACGGCGACCACCCGGCGGACCTTCGAGGCGGCGATCGCCCGCGCCTGAAGCTCGGCGCCGGCGCGCGGCGGATCGAAGGTCACGGCGTCGAAGCGGGCAAGTTCGGCCGCGGTCATCGGGCGGCGGAACAGATCGCGCGCCTCTGCCTGAACGCGCTTGAGGCCGGAGGCCGAACGCGCCGCGGCCGACAACGCCTCGACTGCGGGCCGGTCGGCGTCGGCTGCGAACACCTCCGCCGTCTCGGCCAGCCGAAGAGCGAACGCGCCGGCGCCGCAGAACAGATCGGCGACCCGCTTCGTCCGCCCTATCGCGGCCTGCACGAGACGGGCGAGCGTCTCCTCGCCCAGAACCGTCGCCTGCAGGAACCCGCCCGGCGGCGGCGTGACTCTCGCCCGGCCGACGGAAAGCAGCGGGCGGCGGCGCTCGACGACGACGTCGCCATGGATCGACAGGCGCGCGAGATCGAGCCGTCCGGCGAGATCCACCAGCTTCAGCAGCAGCGGTTCCGGCAGCGGCCCGGTCCCGCGGACGTCGAGGTCGAGTCCGGTCGCCGTGGCGGACGCCACGAGGTCGAGCGGCTTGCGTTTCCCCTTCAGCGCCTCGGCGATGGCGCGCGCCGCCGTCAGCGCGCCGCCGAGCTGCGGGGCGAGCAGGGGACAGACCCGGATCGGGACGATGGTGTGGGCGCGCGCTTCGGCGAAGCCGACCGCCAACCGTCCGTCGGCCTCGAAGCGGGCGTGGAAGGTGGCGCGCCGCCGTCCGGCGCCGTGGGCGTCGATGCAGGGGTCGACGCGGTCGGCGACCTCCAGTCCTTCGCGCTGGAAGGCTGCGATCAGCAGGCCGCGCTTCCATTCAAGCGCTGCGGCTTGCGCGAGCTCCTGCGTGGCGCAGCCGCCGCAGCGGCCGACTTCCGGGCAATAGGCGGCGACCCGGTCGGGCGACGGCTCGACCACGCGGAGCAGCCGCGCGCGGTCCCCGCCGAGCCGTTCGGCCTCCACGAGCTCGCCCGCGAGAGTGCGCCCGACATAGAGGGGGCCGTCCGCGACGCCGTCGCCGCGGTGGCCGAGTTCGGAAATCCGCAGCAGCTCAGCCATCGGCGCGCCGCGCGGCTATGAGGAATTCGACATTGCCGTCGCCGCCGGCGATCGGCGACTGCGCGACGCCAAGCACGGTGAAGCCGAGCGTTGTTATCAGCGCTCCGGCCGCCTCCACGACGCGGGCGCGCACCGCCTCATCCTTCACGACGCCGCCCTTGCCGATGTCGCGCCGCCCCGCCTCGAACTGGGGCTTCACCAATGCGACCAAGGTGGCGCCAGGCGCCGCGAACGCGAGGGCGGGCGGCAGCACGACCGCGAGGGGGGCGAAGCTCACGTCGACCACGATAATCCGGGGCGGGTGGGGCAGAGCCCCGGGCGACAGCCGCCGGATGTCCGTCGCCTCGAGCGACAGGACCCGTGCGTCGTTTTGGAGGCGGGGGTGAAGCTGACCCCGGCCGACGTCGACCGCCGTGACATGCGCGGCGCCCCGGGCCAGCAACGCATCGGTGAAGCCTCCGGTGGAGGCGCCGACATCGAGCGCATGGAGGCCGCTCACCTCGATCGCGAAATGGTCGAGCGCGAAGGCGAGCTTCACGCCTCCGCGAGACACGAAGGGGTGGGCCGCCGACGCCGCGATCACGGCGTCGGGCCGCAGCGCGTCGGAGGCGCGCGCGACCGGAGCGCCATCCGCGCTGACGAGGCCGGCGGTGATGGCGGCCTGCGCCCTCGCGCGGCTTTCGAAAAAACCGCGCTCGACGAGCAGCAGATCCGCGCGGCGGCGGGGTGGGGACATTTGAACGGTTCTCGGTGAGTGGCAATCCTTAGGACATGACGGCGCCGGACGGAACCGCGATCGGGCCTTCGGCCGCGCTGCGTCCGGATTGCGCGGCCGCCCGGCCACCTACGCAAATGTTTCCGCCGCCGCCCTCCGCCGACGATAGACTGCGGCTGGCGTTGGGGACCATGCGGTGCAGGACGAGATCGAGGATCTGAGGGCGGTCTCCCGCCGACGTTTCATGGCGGCGACGGCTTCCTTCGCGGCGTTGGCGGTGGCTCCGGCCTGGGCGCAGGGGATCGTCGGGGCGCTCGACGGGGCCGCGCTCGGAGTGAAGCCTGGCGACGCCGACCAGAGCAGAGCGCTCGCCCGCGCGCTTGAACGCTCAGCCCGGGAACGTCGGCCGCTCGCTCTCGGTCCGGGCGTCTACCGCGTGGCGAACGTGACGATGCCGGACGGCGCCGTGCTGATGGGCGTTCCCGATGCGACGCGGCTCGAGCTCTCCGGGAGCGGCGCGCTGCTCAGCGCCAGGGGCGCACGCCGGATCGCCCTGCGCGGCATCACGCTCGACGGCGCCAACATCCCCGGCGACGAACGCGCGGGCGTGATCGAGGTTCAGGACGTCGCCGCGCTGACGCTGGACGAGGTCACGATCGTCGGGGCAGGCGCGAGCGCGGTGGTGATGAGCCGCTCCGGCGGAACGGTTCGCAATTCGCGCTTCGAGAACGCGCGCCAGTCCGCGCTGTTCTCGATGGACGGCAAGGGCGTCTCGGTCACCGACTGCGTGATCCTCGGCTGCCGCAACAATGGAATCCTGATCCGGCGCACCGACAAGGGCGACGAGAGCTCGATGGTCTCGCGCAACCGCATCGAGGACACCGGCGCGCTCGACGGCGGGCTCGGCTGGAACGGCAACGCGATCAATATCTCAAAGGCGGCCGGGGTCGTGGTCTCTGGCAACGCGATCCGGCGGTCGGCTTTCACGGCGGTCCGCGCGCACCAGGCCGACGACGTCATCATCTCAGATAATCTGTGTCTCGATAGCGGCGAGACCTGCCTCTATGCGGAGTTCGGCTTCTCTGGCGCGGTGATCTCCGGAAACCTCGTCGACGGCGCGGCGAGCGGGATCGCGGTCGCGAACTTCAACGAGGGCGGCAGGCTCGGGACCGTCGTCGGCAACGTGGTCCGCAATCTGTTCCGGCGCAGGAAACTCGATGGGCCCGGCGAAAGCTATGGTCAGGGGATCGGGGTCGAGGCGGACGTCGCGGTCACCGGCAACGTCGTCGAGAACGCGGCGACCGTCGGGATCACCGCCGGCTGGGGGCCGTACCTCCGCGACGTCACGATTTCCGGAAACGTGGTCCGCGGCTGCGACGTGGGAATCAGCGTGTCGGTCGTCGAAGGCGTGGGGCCGGCGACGATCGTCGGCAACACGGTGACCGGATCGCGGCGCGGAGGGGTTTTGGGATACCGCTGGGACCAGGTCTCGACGCCGGATCTCGCCGTCGGAGGGTCTGGCGGCCTACCCGGTCTGACCGTGTCCCAAAACACGCTCAGGTAGCAAACGAAGCCGTCGCCTTCGTCGGCACGGGCCCGGCCAACTCTTTGAAGCACTTATAATTTGCACAAAGAGGAGGCGCCAAGGGTTGTTTCGCCTCGCCCGGAAAACGCCGCGATTTGGCCCTTTCAGCGCTGCGACATTTTGGCGACAGTGCGTCCGGAACAGTCAGTTCCCGCCTTCTTTGCCATAGCAATCAGCGCGGGAAAAATGTCCTCTGCAGTCAGCGGCGCCGAGTCGGGGGCGCTTGTTGAGCCATCGGTTCAGTTTCCGACAGATTTCGCACCGGCACGTCAAGAAACCGGACCGCATGGCGAAAACGACATCGTGCTCGGATAGGCGGCGTTCCCAGCAGGGCGCCGATCGGAGGAAAAGGCAACATGCTGAATAAGACGATTAAAATTGCAGCAGCCGGCGCATTCATGCTCGGCGCCACGACGACCGCGGCTTTCGCCGGCGCAACCGCGCAGCCGGGCGAGACCGCCGGCCTCGCCGCCGGCGCCCCGCTGCCGGAAGGCGTGTATTTCGTGAACACGCTCGACTGGGGCGTTCGCAAGCTCCCCGGCACCGACGCCAAGCTCCTCGTCGACATTCCGGTGCTCGCCTGGTCGACCCCTTGGACCATCCTCGGCGCCAACTTCCAGGTGCTCGGCGCGCTGCCGATGATCCATTCCGACGCCGGCACCAGCGACTACGGCCTCTACAACCCGTTCGCGGCGGTTCGCTTCGCGTGGGATCTGGGCGGCGGCTTCGGCGCCAGCTACCTCTCCGGCTTCTACTTCAACGCCGGCGACAAGGGCATCCGCGTCCCGGCCACGACCTGGCGTCAGGACTTCGCGGTCAGCTACACCGGCGACGGCTGGAACCTGACGGCGAACCTGCTCTGGGGCATCACCTTCGACACCTCGAAGTACTCGCCCTTCAACTCGACCCCGAACGGCTTCAACCTCGACCTGACGGCGACGAAGACCTTCGGCAAGTGGGAAGTCGGCGCGGTCGGCTTCGGCTCGACGCAGTATGACCTCCCGACCGGCTACGGCGGCAAGCAGAAGCAGTTCGCCCTCGGCCCGCTCGTCGGCTACAACTTCGGCCCCGTCATCCTCCAGGCCTTCGTGACGCGCGATGTCTACCAGCGCAACATGGGCGGCAAGGACACCCGCTTCTGGTCGCGCATCATCATCCCGCTGTGGACCCCGACCCCGGCCGCCGCTCCGCTCGTCACCAAGTACTGAGACGACGGAACACCGGACGGTCCAATCGGATCGATCTGACGGAACGGGGGCGCCAAGCGCCCCCGTTTTCGTTTGTGCGGCGAGCGGCGGCGTGTTCCGAGCGGTCTGTTCCGCCCGGGGCGTCACCGTTTGCGATCGAACCACGCCCTCATGCTGCGCCGTCCCCAGCAGCCGCCGCTCAGCGCAGAGCCCTCCGATCTGGCGCAGCCCGAAGACGAGTTGGTCGCCCGGGGGTGACGGGGGCGATCCGACCCTGTCACGGTCTTGCTTGTCCGCAGCGCTGGTCAGATCGAGCCGCGACCGCTCCGGTCCTCGAGCCAGAAACGAAAACGGGGCCTTGCGGCCCCGTTCGTGGTTCACTCCGGATCAGTCGAGTTCACTTCGCTTCTGAGAACAGCTTTTCAACATATTCCCAGTTCACGAGATTTTCGATGAACGCCTTGAGATAGTCGGGGCGACGGTTGCGGTAGTCGATATAGTAGGAATGCTCCCAGACATCGACGCCGAGCAGCGGGGTCGCGCCGTGAACCAGCGGGTTCTCGCCGTTCGGCGTCTTCATCACCGCGAGCTTGCCGTCCTTGAGCGCGAGCCAGGCCCAGCCGGAGCCGAACTGGCCTTTGCCCGCCTCGATGAAGTCCTCCTTGAACTTGTCGACGCCGCCGAGATCCTCGGTGATCTTGGCCTCCAGCGCGCCGGGGATCGCCCCGCCGCCGTTCGGCTTCATCCAGTTCCAGAAATGGAGATGGTTGAAGTGCTGGCCGGCGTTGTTGAAGAGCGGCGCGTTCTTGCCGTAGGACTCCTTCACGATCTCCTCGAGCGACTTGCCCTCGAGCCCTGAACCGGCGAGCAGCTTATTGCCCGTCTCGACATAGGCGTTGTGGTGCTTGTCGTGATGGAACTCCAAGGTCTCCTTGGACATATACGGCTGCAGCGCGTCATAGGCATAAGGGAGTTCGGGCAGTTGGAAGGCCATCGAAATATCTCCGGGACAATGAATGGGGTCCGGCGTTACGCAGGCCGCGAGGCGAACCCGCTGCACCGACGGTTCGCAGGCGGTAGATAGGCCCTGGGCCCGACGTGACAACGCCGCGGCCAGGGCCGCATCGCTTCATCTCCTGCTAACGCCTGTCCGGTCAAGAAACCTGTTCAGTCCCAAACAGCGAGACGCCACGCCAATGCCCGTCGTCCTTTATGTTCTCGGCGCTGGCCTCCTCGCCTGGAGCGGTGTGATGCTCCTGAAGGGCGACGCTTTCGCGACGCTCGACATCGCGACGACGCTCGCCGGCGCGGGGGTGATCGCGATCGGGCTCGGCGCGGTGGCGGGGGCGGTCGCCCGTCTGGGACGGACGATTTCGTCAGCTGCGGAAGGACGCTCAGCGCCCGGCGAACCATCGGTCCGGCCGACGTCGGCCCCGGCCGCGCCGTCTGGTCCTGCCGAAGCGCCCGCCGCGCCGGAGCCGAAGCGGCGCGCCGAGCCGAGGTTGCCTCCGGCGCCGACGCTCCCGGCCGATACGCCGGAAACTGCGCCCGAGCCGAAGCCCGCCGCGCCGGACGTCAAGCTCGACGTCGCCGCCGCACGCCCCCAACGGCCCCCGGTGGTGGTCGCCCGCCCGCGCCGCGCGCCGAAGGCTGAGCCTTCGGAAGCCCGCGACGAACAGGCGTTCGAGGGACCGATCGTCGTCGCGCCGAAATTTTCGGGCTTTGCAGTCCAGCGGCCCGAGGCGCCGCCGGCGGAAGTCGCCCGACCCGAGGTCACCCCGCCGCCAGCAGAGCCGTCGCCTGGGACGCAGCCGTCCGAGGTTGCTGCCGTCGAGGACGTCGAGGCGGCGCCGGTCGAGCCGCCCGTTGTCGAGGCCGCCACGGAGGGCGTGGCCGACTCGGCTCCGGAGGCCTCCGCCGGGCCGGAGCCTTCAGTCGCCGCGCGGGAGGATGACGTCTCGCCGCCTGCAAAAACGCCGCCGCCCGACTGGCTGGTCCGCGCCCGGGCGCGGAGGGAGGCCCGTGCAAAGAGCGAACCTGTTGTCGAGGCGCCGACGACGCCCGTCCCGCCGGCTGCCGAAGCCGAGGAGCCGTCCCGCATCGTCATCCGCGAGGGCGAACTGAACGGCGTGACGTATCGGTTTTTCCAGGATGGGTCCGTCGAGGCGCAGTCCGCTCACGGCGTCAGGCGTTTCCCGACCGTGGAGGCGTTGCGCGCGACGGTGCTCGGCGCCCGCGGAAAGGACGGCGCGCCGCCCGATCCGTCCCGACCCGATTTCGCCGAGGCCGCTGACATCGACGGCCGAACGACGCCAGAGGACGGCCCTGCGGAGGGCGAGCGGATGGACGCCCCACGCTTTAGGGCGGCGGGGGCCGACGAGCCGGCGTCCCCCGACCAGAGCTTCGACGAAAACGAGGCGCTCGACGCCGCGATCGCGGAGCTCGAAGGCGGACGCGATCCGGCTGCCACCGGTCGGTGAAGCCGACGCTTGGCGGAGTCGGCTTTCAGTCCGTCGCTGCGTCTGGGTGTCCGACAGCCTTCAGCGCGAAGGCGTAGGACAGGCCGACCTCCTCGAGCCGGTCGAACCGCCCCGCCGCGCCGCCGTGGCCTGCGTCCATGTTGGTCTTGAGGGCGATCGGCTTCTCCGACGTGGTCGCTTCGCGCAGCCGGGCCACCCATTTCGCCGGCTCCCAATAGGTCACGCGCGGGTCGGTGAGGCCCGCGAGCGCGAGGATTGCGGGGTAGGGCCGGGGTTTCACATTGTCGACCGGGCTGTAGCCGAGGATGCGGTTGAAGGCGCCCTCGTCGCGGATCGGGTCGCCCCATTCCGGCCATTCCGGCGGCGTCAGCGGCAATGTGTCGTCGAGCATCGTCGTCAGCACGTCGACGAAGGGAACGTCGGCGATGATTCCGGCGAACAGCTCCGGCCGGAGGTTCGCGACCGCGCCCATCAGCATGCCGCCCGCGGAGCCGCCATGGGCGACGATCCGGCCGGCGCTGGTGAAGCCGTCGGCGATCAGCTGGTCCGCGCACGCCGCGAAGTCGGTGAAGGTGTTGGTCTTGTGGGCGAGCTTGCCGTCCAGGTACCAGCCCCAGCCCTTCTCGGCGCCGCCCCGAACATGGGCGATGGCGTAGACGAAGCCGCGATCGACCAGCGACAGCCGTCCTCCCGAGAAGCTCGCGGGCAGCGCGACGCCATAGGCGCCGTAACCGTAGAGCAGGCAGGGCGCGGAGCCGTCGAGCGGCAGTCCGCTCTTATGGATGACGGTGATCGGAACGGACGCGCCGTCCGGCGCGCGGGCCTCGAGGCGCCGCACGACATAGGCTGCGGGGTCGTGGCCGGACGGAATCTCCTGGCGCTTGCGTAGGGTCCGGTCACGGCTCGCCATGTCGTAGTCCCAGACTTCGGAGGGTGTCGAAGGCGAGGAGTAGGAGAAACGCGTGAGATCGGTGTCGAATTCTCGGCCGGACTCGACGCCGAGCGAGTAGGCCGCCTCGCCGAACGAGATCCGGTGCTCCTCGCCGTCCGCCAGCGCCCGCACCACGATCCGCGGCAGCGCATTGACGCGCTCGAGCCGCACGAGATGACGAGCCGTCACCGCGTGGTCGAGCATGTAGACCCCGGGCGCGTAAGGCGCGATCTCGCGCTGGGGTCCGGCCGGGTTGTCCGAGTCGACCGCGACCAGCTTGAAGTCGACCGCGCCGTCGGCGTTCGTCCGCAGGATCAGGCTGGACCGTCCGTCGAGCGCAGGATGGTGGTCGAGCTCGTAGCGGACGCCGGCCTCCCGCGGCCAGACGACGCGCGGGGCCGCAACGGGATCTGCGCGCTCGATCAGGTGCGCCTCGGTCGTGTCGTGGTCGGAGACCGTGATCACGCAATATGTCCCGGATCGGGTCTCCTCGACGCCGACGAACCAGCCGGGATCGTCCTCCTTGAATACGAGCATGTCCGCGTCCGGAGTCGTGCCGAGCAGGTGACGGTAGACCTCCAGCGCGCGATGCTGTTCGTCGAGGCGGACATACCAGAAGCTACCGCAGTCCGCGGCCCAGACGGCGGCGCCCGTCGTGTCCGGCACGACATCGGAGAGGGCTTCGCCCGTCGCGACGTCCTTGACGCTGATCGTGCGGAACTCGGATCCCTTGTCGTCCGCGCTCCAGGCGAGCAACGCATGGTCGGGCGAAACGCGCCACGACCCGAGCTGGAAATAGGCGTGGCCTTCGGCCAGCGCGTCGCCGTCGAGCAGGATGGTCTCCTCGCCGCCTCCTATCGGCGTGCGGACGACCAGCGGATGCTGGCCGCCGGCGCGGTGACGCACAGCGTATGCGAACGGACCCTCGACGACCGGCGCGCCGGAATCGTCCTCCTTGATACGCCCGCGCATCTCTGCCACCAGCCGTGTCTTCAGCCCGTCGAGCGGACTGAGCAGCGCGGCGGCGTAGGCGTTCTCAGCTTCCAGGTGGGCGCGAATGTCGGTCGGCAGCAGCGAAGGATCGCGGATCGCCTCGCGCCAATTATCCGCACGCAGCCAGGCGTAGGGATCTTCGAGCGACTGGCCATGAACGACGCGGCTCGTCGGCCGGCGCTCGGCGCGGGGCGGAGAAGCGACGGTTGGCGTCGCCGTCTCGGGTCCGGACATGGCGGATGAGTCCTCATGCGATGGGGCGCGTCGGGGAAATCGACGGGAGATCCGGCCGCGAACCGGAGAGCGACTTGCGCAGTCATCGGTTATGCGATGATGCGGCGGTTTTATGGCCAGTCATCACTGACCTCGTCAAACAAAGCTGCAGGAAAGATCGGACAAGAACTTGCGCCGCAGTCGAGGATTGTCTATCTAGCGAGCATGATGGTTCGCTTCGAGCGATGAACGCTGTAACGGCGTGATAAGCTGTCCAATGATGCAGTGATATGACCGACGGGTGGGCTTATACCTTCGAGGTCGGTCAGCCCCCAACACATTTACGGAACCAGATTTCATGAGCGACGACGCGCTTTCCTCGAACTACGTCGAACTCGCAGCCGACATCGTGTCTGCTTACGTCAGCAACAATTCTGTTTCGGTGGCCGATCTGCCGGTGCTGATCAACGAAGTCCACCTCGCGCTGACGCGGGTTTCTTCCGGGGCAGCGGCGCCTGCGACCGAAGCGTTGAAGCCCGCGGTGCCGCCCAAGAAGTCGATCACGCCCGACTACGTCGTCTGTCTCGAGGACGGCAAGAAGTTCAAGTCCCTCAAGCGCCACCTCCGCACCCAGTACAACATGTCGCCGGAAGACTATCGCGAGAAGTGGGGTCTGCCGCCGGACTATCCGATGGTCGCGCCGAACTATGCGGCGGCGCGTTCCGAGCTCGCGAAGAAGATGGGACTCGGCCAGCAGCGCAGCAAGCGCGCCTGACCAGCGCGTCGTCGTTTCAAGCGAGCCCACCGGCTTTCTCGATGAACGCCACGATGGGGTCCACGCCAATCCCGTTCCGCACGCTCGCGAACACGTAAGGCGCGCCCTTGCGCATCCGGATGGTGTCGGCCTCCATCACCGCGAGGTCGGCCCCCACCATCGGCGCGAGGTCGGTTTTGTTCACCACCAGCATGTCGGAGCGGGTGATGCCGGGACCCCCTTTGCGCGGGATCTTCTCGCCGCCGGCGACGTCGATGACGTAGATCGTGATGTCGGCGAGCTCCGGCGAGAAGGTCGCCGCGAGGTTATCGCCGCCGGACTCGATCAGGATGAGGTCGAGCTTCGGGAAGCGCCGACTCATCTCGGCCACCGCCGCGAGGTTGATCGAGGCGTCCTCGCGGATCGCGGTGTGCGGGCAGCCGCCGGTCTCGACTCCCATGATGCGGTCTTCCGCCAAGGCGCCGGCCTCGACCAGGATGCGCGCGTCCTCCTTGGTGTAGATGTCGTTCGTGATCGCGCAGATCTCGTAAGAGTCGCGGAAGGCGCGGCAGAGCGCCTCCATCAGCGCGGTCTTGCCGGAGCCGACCGGGCCGCCGACGCCGATCCTGAGAGGTCCGTTAGAGGAGGTCATGAGCGGAAAAGCCTCGTGTACTGGGTCTCGTGCCGGGCGGAGCCGAGGTCGAGCCGGAAGGTGGCGTTGGCGAGATCGTCGAGCGTGGCGTGCGCGGCGGCCGCCGCAAGCCGGTTCGCGAGCGGCGCGATCCGCCCGACGATCTTCGCGCCGGATGTCTGGCCGATCGGCGCCAGGCGCACCCCCGCGGAGACCAGCGCCTGAGTGAGCGCGACGAGGTAGGCGGAGGCCGCCGTCTCCGGCGGCACGCCGTGGCAGGCGGCTGCCGCGCCGACCGCGACGGGGTAGGCGACCTCGCCGCCAAGCCTTTTCCCGACCGCCAGCAACCGCTCGTTCGGCCACGCCGCGAGCACGGCGTCGAGGAAGCTGCGGCCCTGCTGGCTGGTCTCGAGGTGCAGTTCCCGCGTGGGCGCGAAGGCGAGCGCGAGTTCGTTGGCTTCGGCCAGCATTCCGAAATCCTCGGCCGCGGCCGCCCGATGCGCGACCTGCAGCAGGATGGCGTCGTTGCGGCCGAGGCCGAGGGAGAGGGCGTCGGTCAGCCAGATCTCCAGCGTCGCTTCGTCCCTGACGTCGCCGTCCTCCACCGCCTGTTCGAGGCTGTGGCTGTAGGCGTAGCCGCCGACGGGGAAGGCGGGCGACAGCCAGGCGAGGAGGGTGGTTACGGCGGCCGCGGGTCCGTGCGCCGAACGCGTCTCCGCATGCTCCGCCGTCATGCCGGGCTTGTCCCGGCATCCATTTCCGCGCCGGGCGCAAGGTCGCGTCGGCCGTCGCGGAAATGGGTTCCGGGACAAGCCCGGAACGACCGCCTCAGCCGGTCGTCGGCTTCACTCATGCGCATGATCGTGGCCGCTATACGCCCCTGTCTCCGGCTGGAACGGGCGCCTCACGACCCGCGTCGCGCCGCCGAGGCCGCGGACCATCTCGACCAGCACGTGATCGGGCGCGACGTAGATCGCTTCGTCGGTCACCTCCGCCGGCGTGTGGCGGTTGCCGAGGTGCCAGGCGATCTTGGCGAGACGGAGCGGGGTCGCGGCAGTGACCTCGACGAGCTCCTCCTCGGCCGCGCGGACGAGAACCAGCCGCCCGTCCTCGAGCTGCAGCGCGTCGCCGTCGTTGAGGTTCGCGGGGCGGGGGAGATCGAGCAGGAAGTCGAGGCCGCCGTCGGCCGTCATCGCGAGACGCCGCCGCCCGCGCGCCTCATGGTCGAGCGTGATGGCGTCGGCGACGGTGGCAGTTTTTACCGCGGGGCGGCGGAGGATGGATGTGGCACGTGCTGTCGATACTGATTTAAGCTGCAACATTACGCGCCAATCTTCATTTATAGCAGCAATTCTATCTTCTTTACTTGCCTTCGGCAGGCGCATGTTTGTACCTAAAACGCCCGGATGGCTGTGTGCGTAAATAGAAAAATTCCGACCTAGATTATTATCATTTATCTTAATTGCATTTCTTGAATCTCTTGTTGTCTTCCAATCTGTAGATAAAGAATATCGATCTAGAACAAAATTAAATGATAGCTGACCAAGGCAGGCAATTTTTTTGAGATTCGGCATATAGGAAAGAACGAAATCAAAAACCTGATGAGATCCTTTTTTCCAGCCTCGAGGCAATCTCGTTGATGCGCCTACGCCGACCCTTAGGAAGAAACATGCGCTAATGTAGAGCGCCCCACAGGTCGTATTGCTACTACCATCTATGCGTGCAATGCGATTGTTCTTTGTAAGAAGCTCGGCAATACGTTGATTAGTGAAGAATGTAGGATCATGGCTGTAGGGATCTGCCTTGCCAGCGGCTAGGCGGTCATCAATGACGTGATCAGGTGCAAAATGCTCAGCGACAATGAGAAGGTCGCCGTTCCAATCGCCGCAGAGGCTCTCCGTCCCGAACAAGTTTCGTTGTCCAATTTTCCATTCATAGATGTTCTTAAATCCGGTTGCTCTTAATTCGCGAATGCTGTCGGGGACAGGGGGCGTTATGAAGTGAGGCATGCTCAAAACATAAAGTACCGCTGCGCCATCGGCAGCACGTCTGCGGGCTCGCAGATCAGCAGCTCGCCGTCGGCGCGGACGTCGTAGGTCTCGGCGTCGATCTCGATGACGGGGGTGGCGTCGTTCAGGATCATCGACTTCTTGCCGATGCCGCCGCGGACGTTCTCGACCGCGACCATCGGCTTGGCGGATCGGATCCTGTCCGGCAGCCCATCCTCGATCGCGGCCTTGGACACGAAGGTCAGCGAATTCGCCAGCGGCGCCGGGCCGAAGGCGCCGAACATCGGGCGATAATGCACGGGCTGCGGCGTCGGGATCGAGGCGTTGGGGTCGCCCATCGCCGCCATCGCGATCACGCCGCCCTTGATGACGAGGTCCGGCTTCACGCCGAAGAAGGCCGGCGTCCACACCACGAGGTCGGCGAGCTTGCCGGCCTCGACCGAGCCGACGTGCCGCGAGACGCCGTGCGCGATCGCGGGGTTGACCGTGTATTTCGCGATGTAGCGGCGGGCGCGAAGATTGTCGTTGTTTCCGGTCTCGCCGGGCAGGGCGCCGCGCTGGCGCTTCATCTTGTCCGCGGTCTGCCAGGTGCGGATGACGACCTCGCCGACGCGGCCCATCGCCTGGCTGTCGGAGGACATCATCGAAAGCGCGCCGAGGTCGTGCAGCATGTCTTCGGCTGCGATCGTCTCTTTCCGGATGCGGCTCTCGGCGAAGGCGAGGTCCTCCGGGATCGACGGATCGAGGTGATGGCAAACCATCAGCATGTCGAGATGCTCGTCGATGGTGTTCTTGGTGTAGGGCCGCGTCGGGTTGGTCGATGACGGCAGCACGTTGGCGAGCCCCGCCACCTTCATGATGTCCGGCGCGTGGCCGCCGCCGGCGCCTTCGGTGTGGAAGGCGTGGATTGTGCGGCCCTTGAAGGCCGCGATCGTGTCCTCGACGTAGCCGCTCTCGTTCAACGTGTCTGAGTGGATCATCACCTGTACGTCGAGTTCGTCGGCGACGGTGAGGCAGCAGTCGATCGCGGCGGGCGTCGTGCCCCAGTCCTCGTGCAGCTTGAGCGCGCAGGCGCCGCCGCGGACCTGCTCCTCGAGCCCGGCAGGCAGCGAGGCGTTGCCCTTGCCGGCGAAGCCGAGGTTCATCGGGAACGCGTCGGCCGCCTCGATCATCCGGGCGAGATGCCAGGGCCCCGGCGTGCAGGTGGTCGCGTTGGTGCCGGTCGCCGGCCCCGTGCCGCCGCCGAGCATCGAGGTGACGCCGGACGCCAGCGCCTCCTCGATCTGCTGCGGGCAGATGAAGTGGATGTGGCTGTCGAAGCCGCCGGCGGTGATGATCTTGCCTTCGCCGGCGATCACCTCCGTGCCGGGGCCGACCACGATGTCAACGCCCGGCTGGACGTCCGGGTTGCCGGCCTTGCCCAACTTCACGATGCGCCCGTCGCGGATGCCGATGTCGCATTTGAAGACGCCGGAATGGTCGAGCACCACCGCGTTGGTGATGACGGTGTCGACCGCCCCTTGCGCCCGCGTGGCCTGGCTCTGGCCCATGCCGTCGCGGATCGTTTTGCCGCCGCCGAACTTCACCTCCTCGCCATAGGTGGTGAAGTCGCGCTCGACCTCGATGATCAGCGTGGTGTCGGCGAGCCGGATGCGGTCGCCTGTCGTCGGGCCGAACATGTCGGCGTAGGCCGAGCGGGAGATTTTTGCGGGCATTTAGGCGACCCCAGATTTAATGGGCCAAAAAGGCCCGTGACAAAGAATCACGAGAAAAAATAGTAACGTTCCAATAATCAAGCCCAGCCACACGATCAACCTTGAAGTTTTCATGATCGCAGATCTATGAAGTCGATAGTAAGATGTGTAACCGAGAATTTCGACGTTCCTGGCCTCGATCTCTGCTATGTAATTGTTCAAGACGCCAATTGTGCTATCTATAGCCGAGGTCCTAATAGCCCCAGCGCCCGCTAACGCAAGTGGGATAAACGATAGGTAAGGTATAAGCCCGGCAGCGGCTTGCGTTATTATAAAAATATATACGGCGGAAATCGCGCCAATAACGTATATCTCAAGCTGATCCATCCATTTTATGTCTTCGAGTATAAGCTGTTTGCAGAACTTATATTCTTCGACTTCTAAGGGATGAGTCATCTTAAAGCTCACCCATGACGTCCTGGCGAAACCCATAGACCTTCCGCGCTCCGGAGAACGGCACGAGCGTCACCGTCCGCGTGGCGCCGGGTTCGAAGCGGATCGCCGTCCCGGAGGCGATGTCGAGGCGCATGCCGCGGGCGGCGGCGCGGTCGAAATCGAGCGCGGGGTTGGTCTCGAAGAAGTGGTAGTGGCTGCCGACCTGGATCGGCCGGTCGCCGGTGTTCGCGACCGAGACGGTGACGGTCTTGGCGCCGGCGTTGAGTTCGATGTCGCCCGGCGCGGCGATGACCTCGCCGGCCGACAATTCGGAAGCCTCGCCGCGGATCGGGTGATGGACGGTGACGAGCTTCGTCCCGTCCGGGAAGGTCGCCTCGACCTGAATGTCGTGGATCATCTCCGGCACGCCGTCCATCACCTGGGACGCGGTCAGCACATGGGCGCCGGCGGACATCAGGTCCGCGACCGTGCGGCCGTCGCGGGCGCCCTCGACGACGAAGTCGGTGATCAGCGCGATCGCTTCCGGATGGTTCAGCTTCACGCCGCGCTCCAGCCGGTTGCGCGCGACGATCGCGGCCATCGCGACCAGCAGCTTGTCCTTTTCGCGGGGGGTGAGATTCATGAAGCCTCAGCAGGACCAGACGCGGGGGAGGGGGCGGGCGAGCAGCAATGGCAGAACGGCGTGGGCGGCGTCGCGCAGGCGTTCGCCGAACGGGCTCAGCAGGCGCAGGACGAGCATGCCGTTCCAGGCGCTGGCGCCGGCTTCGACAGCGTGATGCTCCAGCGCCTCGCGGACCGCGGCGAGCCGGGCTTCCGCGTCCGGCGCGACATAGAGCAGGGTGGCGAGCGCTACGGAGCCCGCGGCGACCGTGCGCTTCGCCAGAATCTCGCGGATCGGGCCGACGAAGCTCAGCGTCTCGGCGAAGACCAGCCCGCCGCCGCGGCGCACGCGCCAGCGGTCGTCCAGCATGCCGCCCTCGACCGTCTCTCCGCGGGCGACGCGCCCGAACACCAGCGCCTCGTAGACGAGCAACCGGCCGTCGGAGGCGACGTCGGCGTCGAGCCGGCGGGACAGGCGCGAGCGGTCGAACAGAATCGTCTCCTGCGGCAGCCAGCCGAGCGTCGCGCCGGCCTCGACGGAAAGCCTCGTCTCGACATGGGTCGTCGCGCCGTCGGAGCGATAGACGCGCTCGGCGCCGGGGGTGGAGAGGGCGACCGCGGAGTCCGGGCCGGCCTCGACCGAGACCGTCATGCGGTCGCCGCAGGCGAGGCCGCCCGCGACGTTCAGCATTACGGCGTCGAGGCCGTGCTCGGCGCGGGGGATGCGGATGCGCGAGGCGCCGCCTTCGGCAAGGCGGGTCACGCGCGAACCGCCGCCGGAGGTCTCCACGCGCAGCGCGATCGAGCCTTCCGAGCGCTGGCGGGGCGGGGCGGGGACGCCGCCCAGTATCTCAGAAGGCGAGTCGCTGGCGTACATCGTTCCCTTCGAGCGCCTTGGCGTCGCCGCTCTCGATCACCTCGCCGCGCTCCATCACGATGAAGCGGTCGGCGAGCTCCTGCGCGAAATCAAAGTACTGTTCGACCAGCACGATGGCCATCGTTCCCTTGCTGCGCAAGTAGCGGATGGCGCGGCCGATGTCCTTGATGATGGAGGGCTGGATGCCCTCGGTCGGCTCGTCGAGCACCAGCAGCTTCGGCCGCGTCACCAGCGCCCGGCCGATCGCGAGCTGCTGCTGCTGGCCGCCGGAAAGGTCGCCGCCGCGCCGGTGCATCATCGACTTCAGCACGGGAAACAGCTCGAAGATGTCGTCCGGGATCGTCCGCTCGCCGCGCTTCAGCGGCGCGAAGCCGGTCTCGAGGTTCTCGCGCACGGTGAGCAGCGGAAAGATCTCGCGGCCCTGCGGCACATAGCCGATCCCGAGCGCCGCGCGCTCATAAGGCCTCAGGCCCGCGAGCGAGGCGCCGTTGAGGCTGATCGAGCCGCCGGAGATCGGCCGGTGGCCCACGATGGCGCGCAGCAGCGACGTCTTGCCGACGCCGTTGCGGCCGAGCACACAGGTCACTTCGCCCGGCGCGGCGGTGACCGACACGCCCTTCAGCGCGCGCGCCGAGCCGTAATAGAGCGAGACGTCCTCGACGTTCAGCATGCGGGCGCCCTCAGGGGATGAAGCTCGTCATGGTACGGCTTGACCGGACCATCCACTGCTTCCTCGCGCGCGACGCGCGAGATGGGTCCTCCGGTCAAGCCGGAGGACGACGCCAGGGTCTGAAGGCGTAGATGCATCCTCACCGCCCGAGATACACTTCGATGACGCGCTCGTTCGACGACACCGCGTCGAGCGAGCCTTCGGCGAGCACCGACCCTTCGTGCAGGCAGGTGACCTTCACGCCGAGGTCGCGCACGAACACCATGTCGTGCTCGACCACCACGACCGAGCGGGTCTTGGCGATCTCGCGCAACAGGTCTGCGGTGTCGGCGGTCTCCTGGTCGGTCATGCCGGCGGCGGGCTCGTCGACCAGCAGCAGCTTCGGCTCCTGCGCGAGCAGCATGCCGATCTCAAGCCACTGCTTCTGCCCGTGGCTCAGCTCGCTGGCCAGTCGATCGCGCGAGCCGGTGAGGCGAACGCGCTCGAGAAGGGCGTCGATGCGCTCCTTCTCCTGCCGCGTGCGGCGGGAGAACAGCACGGGGAACGGTCGCCGGTCGGTTTTCAGCGCGAGCAGGATGTTGTCCTCGACCGTGTGCATGTCGAAGACAGTGGGGGTCTGGAACTTGCGGCCGACGCCAAGCTGGGCGATCGCGGCCTCGTCGAGTCTGGTCAGGTCGTGGGTGGCCTCGAACAGGGCTTCGCCCGCGTCCGGCCGGGTCTTGCCGGTGATCACGTCCATCATGGTGGTCTTGCCGGCGCCGTTGGGCCCAATGATCGCGCGCATCTCGGCGTGGTCGATCGAAAGCGACAGCCCGTTCAGCGCCCGGAAGCCGTCGAAGGCGACCGAGACGTTGTTCAGGTAGAGCAGGGCGTTGGTGACCGGGCCGCCGATCGTCATCCGCGTCACTCCGCTGGCGTCGGTTCGGCGGGGGCGCCGGACGCGAGGGCGCTCGGGCCGGCGGGCAGATCGCTCTTGCGGCGGATCCCGAGCAGGTCCGACGCCGCGCCCACGATGCCCTTGGGAATGAGCAGCGTCGTCGCGACGAACAGGCCGCCGAGCGCGAACAGCCACAGCGACGGCAGCACGCCCGTGAACCAGGTCTTGCCGGCGTTGACCGCGAAGGCCCCGAGCGCCGCGCCGACCAGCGTGCCGCGGCCGCCGACGGCGACCCAGATCACCGCCTCGATCGAGTTCGCGGGCGTGAACTCAGACGGGTTGATGATGCCGACCTGCGGCACGTAGAGCGCGCCGGCGACGCCCGCCAGCATGGCCGAGAGCGTGAAGACCGTGAGCTTGTAGTTCTCGACCCTGTAGCCGAGGAAGCGCGTGCGGCTCTCCGCGTCGCGGATCGCGACGACAACCTTGCCGAGCTTCGAAGTCACCACCCAGCGGCAGAGCAGGTAGGAGCCCGCGAGAGCCAGCGCCGTGGCGGCGAACAGCGCCGCGCGCGTCGATTGCGCCTGCACCGAGAAGCTGAGGATCTCCTTGAAGTCGGTGAGGCCGTTGTTGCCGCCGAACCCCATGTCGTTGCGGAAGAAGGCGAGCATCAGCGCGAAGGTCATGGCCTGCGTGATGATCGAGAGGTAGACGCCCGTCACGCGTGAGCGGAAGGCGAGCCAGCCGAAGCAGAAGGCGAGCAGGCCGGGGACGGCGACCGCCATCATGGTGGCGAACCAGAAATGGTCGAAGCCGAGCCAGAACCATGGCAGCTCCTGCCAGTTCAGGAACACCATGAAGTCGGGCAGGATCGGGTTGCCGTAAACGCCGCGCGAGCCGATCTGGCGCATCAGATACATGCCCATCGCATAGCCGCCGAGCGCGAAGAACGCGCCGTGCCCGAGCGAGAGGATGCCGCAGTAGCCCCATACGAGGTCGAGCGCGAGCGCGAGCATCGCGAAGGCGAGGTATTTGCCGAGGAGCGGCACCAGGTAGTCCGGCACATGCAGGGCGGAGTCGGGCGGGAGCAGCAGGTTCGACGCGGGGATCAGCACGGCCATGGAGAGCACCACGGCGAGGAAGAGCAGGCCGGCCCCGTCGAGGAAGCGATACCGGCTCATGGGCAGGACCCCGCGGTTCTGATCCCTCCCCGCCGCCGCGAGGAGGGATCAGGAAGGCGGCGCTGGTTCCGGATCCTGCTCATGCCTCCACCGCCCGGCCCTTGAGCGCGAACAGGCCTCGCGGCCTCTTCTGGATGAACAGGATGATCGCGACGAGCAGGACGATCTTGCCGAGCACGGCGCCGGCCCACGGCTCCAGCAGCTTGTTCGCGACGCCGATCGACATGGCGCCCACAAGCGTGCCGTAGAGGTTGCCGACGCCGCCGAACACCACGACGAGGAAGCTGTCGATGATGTAGCTCTGCCCGAGGTTCGGGCTGACATTGTCGATCTGGCTCAGCGCCACCCCCGCGATGCCGGCGACGCCCGAGCCCAGGCCGAAGGTCAGCGCGTCGACCCGCGCGGTGCGGATGCCCATCGAGCCCGCCATGCGGCGGTTCTGGGTGACTGCGCGCACCTGCAGGCCGAGGCTGGTGCGCCGGAGCAGCAGCTGGAGCGCGGCGAATACGGCGAGCGCGAACAGGATGATCGCGATCCGGTTCCAGGTCAGCGAGACGCCGAGAATCTCGACCGAACCCTGAAGCCATTCCGGCGTCGAGACCTCGCGGTTCGACGGGCCGAACAGCGTGCGCACCAGTTGCTGGAGGATGAGGCTGACGCCCCAGGTCGCCAGCAGCGTCTCGAGCGGTCGTCCGTAGAGGAAGCGGATCACGGTCCGCTCGATCAGCACGCCGACGCCGCCTGCGACGAGGAAGGCGACCGGGATCGCGATGACGAGCGACGCGTGGTTCAGCGCCGGAACGTGGTCCGCGATGAAGGCCTGAGTCAGGAATGTCGCGTAAGCCCCGATCATCACCATCTCGCCATGGGCCATGTTGATGACGCCCATCACGCCGAAGGTGATGGCGAGCCCGATGGCGGCGAGCAGCAGGACCGAGCCGAGCGAGAGGCCGTAAACGAGGTTCTGGACGACGTTCGCGACCGACTGCCAGCGCTCGATCGCGGCGACGCCGGCGGCGGCCGCCGCCGAGACCGCGGGCGGCGAATCCGCCGGGAGGTTCGTGAGCGCGGCGAGCGCGTCGGCGTCGCCTACGGCCGCGACTGTCGCGGCGGCGGCGGCGCGATCCGCTTCGGGCGCGTCGGCCTTTCCGACCACGATGGCGGCGCGCGCTTGGGTCAGGATCTCCTTGACCTTCGGGTCGCTCTCGGCGGCGAGCGCAGCCTCGATGGAGGGCAGCGCGGTCGGTTCGCGCGTCTTGAAGATCGCCTTCGCCGCGCCGATCCGCTTGGCGCGGTCGGGCGAACGCAGCTCGAAGGCGCCGGAGGCGGCCTCCACCGCGCGACGCAGCCGGTTGTTGAGGCGCACCGTCTTGAGGGGTTTGCCCGCGAGTTCGGCGGGCGCGGGCTCTCCGGTCTTGGCGAGCTTCAGGGCCCCGGAGGCGTCTTTGTAGAGAACGGTCTTGCTCTGGGGATCGAAGACCAGGCGACCGGCGCCGAGGGCGTCGAAGATCGCCCCGCCCATGGCGGCGCCTGACAGGATGACCCCCTGGATCGCCTTATCGGTGTCGTCGTATTTATCGGTCGTGAAGCCGGCGAGCGCGTCGTCCACCGCATCGGCGCGCGCGGGCGACGCCGCGATTGCGCCGAAGACGAGGAACGCGAGGGTCAGAACGAACCGGAGCGCCTTCGAGACAATGAACGTGAACGGCATCGGCTCCCCGATCGAACGCTGACTGGAGGCGTCCGGACTCAGGCCGGACGCCTCTTCGACGCCAGGAGGATCAGGTGCCCTGACCGCCGCACTTCTTCGTCTTGGTGTTGTAGTTGCCGCACTTCAGCGTCACCCAGTCGGCCTCGAGGTCCTTCGAGCCGGGCAGGAAATCCGACCAGGCGTCGCCCGGCACGAGATCGTCGGTCCTGGACACGACGTCGAACTGGCCGTCGTCCTTGATCTCTCCGATCAGCACGGGCTTGGTGATGTGGTGGTTCGGCAGCATCTTGGAGACGCCGCCGGTGAGGTTGGCCTGCTCGATGCCGGGAAGCGCGTCGATCACCTTGTCGGCGTCGGTGGTGCCCGCCTTCTCGACCGCCTTCACCCACATGTTGAAGCCGATGTAGTGGGCCTCCATCGGGTCGTTGGTCACGCGCTTCGGGTTCTTGGTGAAGGCCTGCCACTTCTCGATGAACGCCTTGTTCTCAGGCGTGTCGACCGACATGAAGTAGTTCCACGCCGCGAGATGCCCGATCAGCGGGGCGGTGTCGATGCCCGCGAGCTCCTCTTCGCCGACGGAGAAGGCGATGACGGGAATGTCGGTCGCCTTCACCCCCTGATTGCCGAGCTCCTTGTAGAACGGCACGTTGGCGTCGCCGTTGATGGTCGAGACCACCGCCGTCTTCTTGCCGGTCGAACCGAACTTCTTGATGTCGGAGACGATCGTCTGCCAGTCGGAATGACCGAACGGGGTGTAGTTGATCATGATGTCTTCGTCCGCGACGCCCTTGCTCTTGAGGTAGGCCTCGAGGATTTTGTTGGTCGTGCGCGGATAGACGTAATCGGTGCCGGCGAGCACCCAGCGCTTCACGCCTTCTTCCTTCATCAGGTAGTCGACGGCGGGGATCGCCTGCTGGTTCGGCGCCGCGCCGGTGTAGAACACGTTCCTCTCGCTCTCCTCGCCCTCGTACTGGACAGGATAGAACAGGATCGAGTTGAGCTCCTTGAACACCGGCAGCACGGACTTGCGGGACACCGAGGTCCAGCAGCCGAACACCACGACGACCTTGTCCTGCGCGATCAGCTCCTTGGCCTTTTCGGCGAACAGCGGCCAGTTCGAAGCGGGGTCGACCACCACCGGCTCCAGCTTCTTGCCGAGCAGGCCGCCCTTTTTGTTCTGCTCGTCGATGAGCATCAGCATGGCGTCCTTCAGCGTGGTCTCGCTGATGGCCATGGTGCCGGAAAGCGAATGCAGGACGCCGACCTTGATCGTGTCGTCCGCCGCCAAAACCGGTGATCCGCCGAACAGCGCGGCCGCCGCCAGCGCTCCGGCCGCGATTACTCCCCCGAAAAACCTGCGCATATCGATCTCCGTCGATCCGTCCCGAATGTTTCGGACAGGCCCGGTCTCGCAAGCGGAATGCCAGTCGAAGGATTGCAGGAGGCGCGGAACAAAACCTGGGGGATGCAGGCGGCAGATCCTGCGCGGCGCCGAAGGCGGGATGCGGACGCCCGCTTGTTGCCTAAAATTTGGGCGGGTAGCGCAGTCTCTCGGCGCTCAAGTCGGACGAACGGTCATCCACAGGCCGGCCGGTTGAAGCGTGATGCGCGCCTGTGGGAACACCTTCTCCGGCGCCGCCAGCGTGAAGCGGAAGGCCGGGAGTATGCGGGCGAGCACGATCAGAATCTCCTGCAGCGCAAACCCCTGTCCGATGCAGATGCGCGGCCCAAGTCCGAACGGAATGAACGCTCCGCGCGGGATTTCCGGCGCGCCCGGCAGGAAACGCTCCGGGCGGAACTGGTCCGGCTCGTCCCACAGCGCCCGCCTGCGGTGGACGATCCACGGCGAGATCACGACCTCGTCGCCTCTGGCGATGCGCTGACCTGAAAGCTCGTCGGCCTCGAGGGCCTCACGGCCGATGAACGGGGCAGGCGGATAGAGCCGCATGGCCTCGTTGACGACGGCTCGCGAGAATGTGAGCCGCTCGATCGCCTCGCGGTCCGGCGTCGCGCCGGAAAGACCTTCAAGCTCCTCGCGAATCCGCGCCTCGGCTTCGGGAAACAGCGCGAGCAGATACAAGATCCAGGCGAGCGCATTGCCCGTCGTCTCATGACCGGCGGAGAGGAAGGTCAGGACGTTGTCCGCAACCGCGTGCGTCGGCAGCGTGCGCCCGGTGACCGGATCGGGCGCGCGCATCAGCCGGTCGAGCAGGTCTGCGGCCTCACGTCCGGGAGCCGCCGAACGCTCTCGCACCACCCGGTCGACGACGCCGCGGAACACGCGAAGCGACGGCCTGGCCCGGACCGCCGAAAGGCTCGGCCACCACTTCGGCAGGCCGAGCACCGACGCGACGTCGATGCGGCCGAGGGTGTCGAAATAGATCGCCATGCTGGCGTGGATGCGGACGCGGTCCTCGTCGAGGGCGCCGGAGAAGACCGTGCGCGATACGATCTCGTAGGTCAGGCGCTGAAACTCGGCGGAGAGGTCGAGCGGCGTGTCGTCAGCGCGTTCCAGCCAGCGCCGGGCCATAGCGTCGGCGGCGAAGCGCATGTCGGAGGAGAGCGCCGCGATCGCGCGAGGACTGAACAGCGGCGCAGCGACCCGGCGGGCGCTCCGCCACTCGTCGCCTTCCGCCGTCAGCAGGCCGTCCTTCAACGCGGGCTTGAGCCGCCGCTGCTGCTGGTCGCTCTTGGCGTATCTTTCGGCGTTCCTGACGAGCACCTGCTCGATGTCGGCGGGATCGTTGACGAGCGTCACGCGCTTGCGTCCCCGGCCGATTTCGAGGGACGGCGCGTCATAGGCGACGGCCGCAAAGGCGGTGATCGGGTTGTCGCGCAGCAGCCGGAGCGCGGTGAGAAGGGATGGCGTTCTCCTCCGTGGCCACGGCGCGGCGGGACGGATGAAAGCCGGGGCGTCCATGGCGAAGTCGGTCATGATCCGGGCTCGCTCTTCACTGCAGCGCCGTAGCGGCGGACATCCGGACGGACTCCCGTCGCCCGGTTGAGGATCATCTCTGCGCAGCGAAGTTGGGCGCCATGGCGGCGCTCACAAGGCCGAAAGCCACGCCTTCGCGATCTGCACGTCGGCTTGCGTCAGCCCATGGGCGGCAGGCAGCGTCTGATGGTCGACGACGGCGCCGTCCGCTTTCAACGTCGCGGCGAGACCGCCGACGTCGGCCGCCGGGACGATCGGATCGAAGGCGCCCGAGAGCATCAGGACCCGCGTTCCGTCGAGCCGCGCGGGCGGCGGCGCCTTGAGCGGCGACATCGCCCGGAGCAGCACGGTGCCGCTGAGCGCCCGCGGCCTCAGCAGCAAGGTCGCCGCCGCGATGTTCGCGCCGTTCGAGAAGCCGACCGCCACCGGCGCCGCGATTCCGTAGGCCTCGCGGGCGTCCTCGACGAAGTCTGCGAGGCGGTTCGCCTGCAGGCGGACGTCGTCCTCGTCGAACACCCCTTCGGCGAGCCGCCGGAAGAAGCGCGGCATGCCGTTCTCCAGCACGCCGCCGCGCGGCGACAGAAGGGCGGCCCCCGGCGCGAGCGCGGCGCCCAGCGGCAGCAGGTCGTTCTCGTCTCCGCCCGTGCCGTGAAGCAGAAGCAGAGGCGGAGAATCCCGCCCCGTCGCGGGGACGAAGCGATGCGCATGCGAAAGAGCGTGAACGACGGCCATGACCGACCTTTCCGCGCTGCGGGGCGCGATCTCGGGAAAGGAAAGCGGGCGGACAACCGTGTCCGCCCGTTGGAACTTGTTCAGGCGTTCGCCTTTTCCGGCGAGATGTCGGGCAGCGTCGCCTCGATCCGCTCTCGGTGCGGCTCCAAGAACTTCGGCAGCTTCAGCGCTTGGCCGAGGCTTTCCGGCGCTTCGTCGACCGCAAAGCCCGGACTATCGGTCGCGATTTCGAACAGCACGCCGCCGGGTTCGCGGAAGTAGACCGACCGGAAATAGTCGCGGTCCTTCTGTTCCGTGGCGCGTACGCCGTGGTTCTGGCCAAGCTTGCGGACCATCTCGGCCTGCGCCGCGTCGTCGCTCGCGCGGAAGGCCACGTGGTGCACCGAGCCGCCGCCCGGACGTCCCGGCAGGAAGCCGCCGACCGCGCGAAGATCGACGACGCCGCCGATCGGCGTGTCGCCGGCCTGCAGGCGGATTATCGAACCCTCGCGGGCCGTCTCGGCGAAGCCGAGGACGTCGGTGAGGATCGCCGCCGTCGGCTCCGCCTTGTCGAGCATCAGCGTGACGCCGTGGAAGCCACGGATGGCGTGCTCGGACGGAACGTCGCCGCCGCTCCAGCCGGCCTCGGCTTCAGCGCCCGGAACGGCGACGAGAACGAGGCGCATGCCGTCGGGGTCGCGGAACGGGATTACCGTTTCGCCGAAGCGCGTCTCCGGGGCCTCGTGACGAACGCCTTCCGCAACGAAGCGGTGCGTCCAGAAGCCGAGCGAAGCTGCCGGCACGCGAAACGCCGTCTCGGACGTCTCGCCGACGCCGACCCGTCCCGGCGCGACATCCGCCCAGGGGAAGAAGGTGAGGATTGCGCCCGGCTGGCCGGCTTCATCGCCGTAATAGAAGTGATACGTGCCCGGGTCGTCGAAGTTGACCGTCTTCTTGACCATCCGCATGCCGAGCACGCGGGTGTAGAAATCCAGATTGCCGCGCGCCGAGCCCGCGATCGCCGTGACGTGGTGGACGCCGTGGTAGGCCATGATGGCTGCTCCCGATCTTCGTTTGCGCCGATGACCGGCGCCGTCGGCACAACAGATAAGACCGCAGGCGTGGAGCGCACGCTCTTTTGCTTGCGCAAGTGCAAGGAAAGGATTGTCGATCCCGATAATCCAATGCGACGGGAAGAAAATATCGTTGAATAATGAGCTTATTCTTTCGTTCTCATACTATTTGGAGACGTGCGCCGCCCGCAGCCTATGATCATCGGCTCGGCCGGGGACCGGTTCCTGCTTATCGAAAGGCGTCGACGAAGTGACGGAAGCGCATATCCATCACGACCACGACCGCCATCATGGCGATGACCACGCCGCAGCGCAGGGGCATGGCGGCCACGGCCATTCGCATGCGCCAGCCGACTACGGCCGGGCGTTCGCGATCGGCGCGGCGCTCAACATCGCGTTCGTCCTGGTGGAGGCCGGGTTCGGAATCGCTGCGAACTCGACCGCGTTGCTGTCGGACGCCGGCCACAATCTGTCGGACGTGCTCGGTCTCGGCGCAGCCTGGCTGGCGCATGTGCTGTCGTCCAAGCCGCCGAGCGAACGCTTCACATACGGACTGAAGGCGTCGTCGATCCTCGCCGCGTTGTTCAATGCGGTGTTCCTGCTGGTCGCGGTCGGCGCAATCGCCTGGGAGGCCGTGACGCGCCTGTTCCATCCTGCGGAAACTTCGAGCGGAACCGTGATGGCCGTCGCCGCCGCGGGCATCCTCGTGAACGGCGTCACCGCCTGGCTGTTCTTCGGGGGGCGGAAAGGCGACCTCAACGTGAAGGGCGCCTACCTGCACATGGCCGCCGACGCCGCGGTCTCGGCGGGCGTCATGGTCGCGGGCCTGGTGATCTGGCTGACCGGCTGGTTCTGGCTGGATCCAGCGGTGAGCCTCGTGATCGCAGGGCTTATCATCTGGGGCACATGGGGCCTGCTGAGCGACAGCGTGGCGATGTCGTTGAACGCCGCGCCCGAACGATGCGATCCGAAGCAGCTCGAGGCGTTTCTGGCCGCCTTGCCCGGCGTCAGCGAAGTGCACGATCTGCACGTCTGGTCGATGAGCACGACCGACGTGGTGCTGACCGCCCACCTTACGATGGCCGGCGGCCACCCCGGCGACGGCTTCCTGATCGGAGTCGCCGAAGAGCTTCGCAAGCGCTACGGGATCGGCCATTCGACCGTGCAGATCGAGACCGATCCCGCGACACCGTGCGTGCAGCGATCGGCGAACGCCGTCTGAAGACAGCGCTGGAGCTAACCGGGGCCGCGTCAGACATTGACGTCGAGCAGCCCGACAGATGAGGACGGCGCGGCGTTCGTCGTGCTGGTCGTCGTGGCGGCTGTGCTGCTCGACGAAGCGAGAAGGCTTGAGGCGGCCAGGCCGCGCAGGGCGTCAACGCTCGGTTTGTCCGTCGCGATCTGCAGCTATCCCGCCAGGGAGAAGTGAAGGCGGGCTTAGACGCCGTTCCATGGATAGGTTCGACCGCCGCCGGTCAGGCCGCGCCGCAGGCGGTCACCGAGTCGTAGCGGCGGCCAACATAGATCAGTCCCTCCGTCGGCTCGCCGCCGCCGATCTCCAGCACCTCGCAGAACAGGACGGCGTGGGTGCCGACGTCCACGACCTTGGAGATGCGGCAATCGAACGAGGCCAGCGCCCCTTCGAGCACCGGAGCCCCCGTGCAGCCCGTCGTCCAGGTCGCGGCGGCGAAGCGCTCGTCGGAGGGCGTGCGGCCGCCGAACATGTTCGAGAGCGGCTGGTGTTCCGGCGCCAGCGTGTTGACGCAGAGCGAGCCGTTCGCGCGAAAAGCCTCGCCGACCGAGCTGTCGCGCTTGACGCAGACCAGCAGCGTCGGCGGGGAATCCGTCACGCTGCAGACCGCGGTCGCGGTGAAGCCCGCCCGGCCGCCGGGGCCGTCGGTGGTGACGACGTTGACCGCGGCGGCGACGCTCGCCATCGCATCGCGATAGCGGTCTTTGGTGACCGTGGCGTCGGCCGCGTAGCACAATTCACTCATTGTCCAATGCCCGCTCAAGCGGGACCTCTGACTGTTCAGAAGTCCAGCAGATTGTCCCTCAGCCGCTCATGCGCATAGGAGGTGCGCGTCAGGCCCCGCTTCTGCAAGGCAGGCACCAGCCCATCGGCGACTTCGATGATGAAGCGCCGGCTGACCCGGAGCACCGGCGTCGTGATCAGGAAGCCGTCGCCGCCGACCTCCTCCATGATCTCGCCCATGCGCTCCGCGACGGTGTCAGGCGTCCCGACGAGCTCCACGGACGACACGAGGCCGCCGCCGCCGTCGACGACCAACTCGCGCAACGTCTTGCCGCTGCCCCACTGCTGGAACTTGTCGAGCGTGCCGGATTCGCCGTTGGTCACGAGCTTTTCGGGCAATGGCTTGTCGATGTCGAACTGCGCGAAGTCGATCTCCGTGATCGCGGACAGCGAGGCGAGCGTGTCCACGATGAAGTGCGGAGAATTCAACATGCGTTCATACTTGGCGCGCGCTTCCTCGTCAGTCTCGCCCAGCACCGGCGTCACGCAGAACATCACCTTGATCGTGTCTGGATCGCGGCCGAGCGCGGCGGCGCGGCTGCGGATGTCGTCGCGGAATTTCTTCATCTCCGCAACGCCGCTCGCGACCGAGATGATCGAGTCGGCGTGGGTCGCGGCGAAGTCGCGGCCCTTCGGCGACGCGCCCGCCTGCACATAGAGGGGCTTGCGCTGCGGCGAGGGCACCGTGTTGAGCGGTCCGCGGACCTTGTAGTATTTGCCCTCGAAGTCGATCGGCGTGACCTTGGTCTCGTCGGCGTAGATTCCCGCGTCCCGGTCGAGCACGACGGCGTCGGGCTCCCAGCTGTGAAACAGCTTGTCCATGACCTCCATATATTCGTCGGCCATCTCGTAACGCTGGTCGCGTGGCGGCAGCCGGTCCATGCCGAAGTTCTTCGCCATCAGGTCTTCGGCTGAGGTCACGATGTTCCAGCCGAAGCGGCCCTTGGTCAGGCTGTCGATCGTCGAGGACAGGCGCGCCATCATGAACGGCGGATAGGCCATCGTGGACATGGTCGCGATCACGCCGAGCCGCGAGGTGGCCATGCCCATGGCGACCGCAAGCGGCGCCGGGTCGTGCTTCGGCACCATCATGCCGTGGTTGAGCGAAGCCTTGGACGAGCCGCCATAGGTCTGCGGCACCATCAGCTTGTCCTCGATCATGATGTAGTCGAAGCAGGCGCGCTCGAGCGTCTTCGCCATCTCTACATAGAACTGCCCGTCCCACGGCCTGCCGCCCTGGCCGAAGGGCTCACGCCATTCGTCGGGCGTGAAATTCATGAACCAGGCGAGATGGAAACGCTTGTCGGCCATTGTCTCAGTCCCTTTCAGAAGCCGATGACGGGACGGCCGAAGCGGCTTCAGCCGCGCGCAGGCGCGCGGTCTCGAAGCGGCGGCTGTCCCGGACGATGCGCGGCTTGGCGCAGAAGTCGGACGTGATGGTCGCGCCGAAGCGCTCGGGCGCCTGGGAATCCTTGCGCGCCTTGTCGATCGCGATGACCCTCGTGCCGAGATGGAAGGCCTCCATCAGGTCGTGCGTCACCATGACGATGGTCATGGCGTGCTCCTCCCAGAGCTCGCGCACGAGGCTGTGCATGGCGCGCCGCGTGCCAGGGTCGAGAGCGCCGAACGGCTCGTCCAGCAACAGCACCTTCGGCTGGTTCATGAGCGCCTGGGCGATCGCCAGCCGCTGCTGCATGCCGCCGGAAAGCTGCTGCGGATATTTCTGCGCGTGCTCGGCGAGCCCCACGCGCGCCAGCAGCGCCATGGCGCGCTCGGCGAGCGCGCGCTTGGGCGCTCCGAACAGCCGGCCGAGCAACGGCGACGCGGCCCATTGCGGGCCGACCATGACGTTCGCCAGCACGGTCTTGTGCGGAAACACCGAATAGCGCTGGAACACTACGCCGCGGTCGGCCGTCGGCTCGCCTGCGATCGGCTCGCCGTCGAGCAGAATGCGACCGCGCGTCGGGCGCTCCTGCGCGAGCAAAAGACGGAGCAGCGTCGTCTTGCCGACGCCGCTTGGTCCGATGACGACCAGGAACTCGTGATTGTCGAGCGTGAAATCGACGTTCTCGAGCACGATCGAGGAGCCGTATTCCTTCCAGACGTGCTCGAAGCGGATCTCGGTCATCGCCTCATGCCTCCTTCAGGTGCTTCCACGGGAAAGCCCGCTGCGAAAGCTGTCGGAGGGCGAAGTCGAGCACGAAGGCGAGAATGGTGATCCAGGCGACGTAAGGCAGGATGACGTCCATCGCGAGGTAGCGGCGGACGAGGAAGATCCGGTAGCCCAGACCGCCTTCCGCGGTGATCGCTTCGGCTGCGATCACGTAGAGCCAGGCGGCGCCCAGCGAGAGCCGAACCGAGTCGATCAAGCGGGGCATGATCTGCGGAAGCACGACGCCGATGATCATCTGCCAGGTCGAGGCGCCGAGCGTCTGCGCCTTGATGATCTGCTCCCTGGGGATCGCCATCACCGTCAGAACGATGTCGCGCACCATCACCGGCGCGATTCCGAACACGATGAGAATGACCTTCGACGTCTCGCCGAGGCCGAAGGCGATGAACAGGATCGGCAGCACCGCAAGCGGCGGGATCAGCGAGAGCGTGGCGATCATCGGGTCGAGCGCCGACCGGACGTACGGGATGAAGCCGACGAGAACGCCGAGCGTCAGCGCGAGGAGCGCGGAGATCCCGACGCCGGCGCCGAGGCGCGCCAGGCTGAACCAGGTGTCGAACCAGAACAGCGGCTGGCCGACGGCCGGATCGGACCGGAAGACTACCCGCTGCATCGCCGCGACAAACGACGAGAAGGCGGGCATGATCTTGTCGCCGGGATTTGCGGCGAGCCGCGCGTCCGAGACAATGACGTAGGCGATGACCGCGATGGCGAAGGGCAGGGCTCCGAGGAGGAGCCTGCCGCCCGCGCTCGGAGCGTAGTTTACGATACGCCGCATGGGATCAGCCCGCCCCGATCGTCAGAGCTTGCCGTCCATGGCGAGCTTGGCGAACGTGGGGTCGACGCGGATCTTCACGGCTTTCGGCGATCCGAGCACCGACTTGTCGGCGAGCTCGATGCCGATCGCGTCGACGCTGTCGGCGCCCTGTCCATAAAGGCCCTGCTCGAAGCAGAAGGTCCGGACGTAATCCCAGATCTCTTTGGTCTTGGCGGCGGTCAGGAACTCGTAGGCCTCGGCGGGGGTCCAGAAGAAATGCGTGGTCGCCATCTGCGCTTCGGTTCCCGCGACGTCGGTGCCGAGACGGCCGGCCATCGCCTGCTTGATCTCGGCGGCGGTCGCGTCGTTCGCCTTCAGATGGCCGAGAGCCTCGTACCAGGCGCCCGTGAGGGCCTTGGCGAAGTCCGGGTTGTCCTTTAGCGTCGCGGTGTTTCCGACGAAGACGTCCATGATCTCGCCCGGAATTTTCGAGCTGTCGAAAATGATCTTCGAGCCGGGAGCGCCCTTGACCATGTCGGGGATCATCGGCTTCCACGACACCGCGTGCGCCATGTCCGGCTGGCTGATGAAGGCGGCGGAGATCTCGGCGTCGGAGATGTTCGTCGTCTTGACGGCGCCGACCCCCTTCATGCCGTTCAGGATGAGGGCCCGGTTCAGCAGGTAATGCGAGACGCTGTACTGGAGCAGGAAGATGTTCTGTCCTTCAAGCTCCTTCACCGAATTGGCCGTCTTCGATACGATCGCGTCGTTGCCGTTCGAGTAGTCGGTGATGAGGAAGATCGAGCTGTCGACGCCGCCGGCGGCCGGCATCGTCAACTGGTCCATGTCCGTCATGGCGAAGGCGTCTAGATCGCCCGCGATGAACTGGTTGATGCCGCCGACATAGTCGTTGATCTGCACGATCTGGACGTCGATGCCGTATTTGTCGGCCCACTTCTTCAGAACGCCGGAAGTCTTCAGCCACTGGAGGGGCTCGAAGCCGACATAGATGGAATAGCCCAACTTGAAGGTCTTCTTGCTTGCGGCCTCGGCTGGCTGGGCGAATGCGGCGATCAGCCCAAGACCGAGCGCTGCGGTGACAGCGGCTGCGCGAAAGAAACGGTGCATCGCATGCTCCTGATCGGCGCGCCCAGGGTCGACGGCGCTATTAAACAGGTGTTTAATATGACTCACAAGCGATGCCTTGTGCAGCGCAAAAACTAGGCGCCTTTCAATGGGCAAGACCGTTGATATTGCTGGGAAGGCGCCTGCTGGCGCGCCGCGCGCTGCGCAATCTGCGGCCATCCGAAAACCCAAAGCGAAGAAGGCGGCGCGGACCCGTTTGGACCCCGCAATCCGAGCCGAACAGATTCTCGACGAGGCGCTCAGGCTGTTCGCCGAGCGCCATTACAGCAACGTCACGATCCGCGACATCGCGCTCGCGAGCGCCGTCAATCCGGCGCTGATCTATTATTACTTTGAGAGCAAGGAGCATCTGTTCAGCCGGGCGCTCGGCCACGCGATCGATCAGCTCAACGCCGGCTACGAGACGCTGCGGGGGGGCGCAGGCGACGCCAGAGCGGAAATCATGGCGTGGCTTGACATCCACATCTCGATCGCGCCGACGCTGACGCGCATGACGAAGCTGATGGCGGACCACGCCGCGTCGAACGCCGGTGAGACCGCGGCGAGCGCTCTGATCGCCCGGTTCTACGAGCGAGAGCAGGCGCTGCTCGAGGACTGCATCGGCCGAGGGGTCGCGAGCGGCGTGTTCCGCGAAATCGACGTCAACAAGACCGCGCGCACCATCAGCCTGCAGCTCGACGGGATTTTCTACGCCTCCACCAGCCGCGGCGACGAACGTATCGCGGAGGACATCGGCGACCTGCGCTGGCTGGTCGGGGCGCTGCTCGACCCGCCGTCGCCTCAATAATGCGGGGGCGGGCGGTCGACGGGGCCCGGGCCGCTGACAGCGTCCTCCAGCCGCTCGAGAAGGTTCGCGACCTGCCGCTTCAGGGCGTCGATCGTCGTCCACTGCGCGGTGATCGTCTGGTTCAGCGCCTCGATGGTCTCGTCCTGATAGGCGAGACGCTCCTCGAGCGCGTCGACCCGCTCGGTCAGCCGATCGGCGTCGTCAGACATCGGCGTGCTCCGGCGTCTGTTCGACCAGGCCATGGCCAAGCGCGACGCGCTCGTCGAACACGAAGCACGAGCCGCGCCACAGGCTGTCGGCCGGATCGACCTCTTCGAGATATTTGAGGATGCCGCCCTTCAGCTGGCACACGTCGGAAAATCCGTTCGCGAGCAGGTGCGAGCTCGCCTTCTCGCAGCGGATGCCGCCGGTGCAGTAGAGCGCGACGGTCTTGGGCCTCGCGCCCGCGAGCGTCCCAGCGGCGAAGCCTTTGAAGTCGCCGAAGCGCTTGGTCCGCGGGTTCACGGCGCCGTCGAACGAACCCATCGCAACCTCGAACGCGTTGCGGACGTCGACGACGACGACATCGTCGCGCGCGATCAGCGCGTTCCATTCGCACGGCGCGACATAGGCCCCGGTCCGGACCGTCGGATCGGCCGCGGGATCGCCAAGCGTCACGATCTCGCGCTTCAGGCGCACCTTGAGGCGCTTGAAGGGCTGCGCCTCCGCGTTGGAGAGCTTCGGTTCAATGTCGGAGAGCCGGCCGTCGAACAGCGGCCCGAAGCGCAGCCCTTCCAGCAGCGCGTCGATCGCGGCGGACTCCCCCGCGACCGTGCCATTTATCCCCTCGGGGGCGAGCAGCAGCGTCCCCGTCACGCCGAGCTCCGCGCAGAGATCGCGCAGCGGCGCCTGTAACGCGCGGAAGTCGGGAAGCGCGACGAATTTATAGAGGGCGGCGACGGCGAGCGGCATTCGCGTCCTCTAGCAGCGCCGCCGGCGGGAGAACAGCCCGCGGGATCGGTCGGACTTGCGAGGACGGCGCCTTCGGCTCACGCATATCTCCCGGCGCGACAAAGATCTCGTAGAGGATGAGCGGTCCGGGATAGAAGGACCGGGACGACGCCCCTTCGACGCCTCGGCCGTCTTGGTCGGCGGCGCGGACAAACGTCCTTATATGCTGGACTGCCAATCAGGATCCGATCCGATGCCCGCCTATCGCTCCCGCACCACCACCCACGGCCGCAACATGGCCGGCGCGCGCGGCCTCTGGCGCGCGACCGGCATGAAGGACGGCGACTTCGGCAAGCCGATCATCGCGGTGGTGAACTCCTTCACGCAGTTCGTGCCGGGCCATGTCCACCTCAAGGATCTTGGCCAGCTGGTCGCGCGCGAGATCGAGAAGGCGGGCGGCGTCGCCAAGGAGTTCAACACCATCGCCGTCGACGACGGCATCGCGATGGGCCATGACGGCATGCTCTACAGCCTGCCGTCGCGCGAGCTGATCGCCGACAGCGTCGAATACATGGTCAACGCGCACTGCGCGGACGCCATGGTCTGCATCTCGAATTGCGACAAGATCACGCCCGGCATGCTGATGGCCGCCCTCCGGCTGAACATCCCGGCGGTGTTCGTCTCCGGCGGCCCGATGGAGGCGGGCAAGGTCGTCCTCAAGGGCAAGAAGGTTGCGCTCGACCTCGTCGACGCCATGGTCGCCGCCGCCGACGACCGCGTGTCGGAGGAGGACGTCGCCACCATCGAACGCTCGGCCTGCCCGACCTGCGGCTCGTGCTCGGGCATGTTCACGGCGAATTCGATGAACTGCCTCACCGAGGCGCTCGGCCTGTCGCTGCCCGGCAACGGCTCGACGCTCGCGACCCACGCCGACCGGGAACGCCTGTTCGTCGAGGCCGGGCATCTGATCGTCGACATCGCCAAGCGCTGGTACGAGAGCGACGACGCCAGCGTGCTGCCGCGCTCGGTCGCGAGCTTCAACGCCTTCGAGAACGCCATGAGCCTCGACATCGCGATGGGCGGCTCGACCAACACGGTCCTCCATCTGCTCGCCGCCGCCCACGAAGGCGAGGTCGATTTCACGATGGACGACATCGACCGCCTCTCGCGTCGCGTGCCGGTGCTCTGCAAAGTCGCGCCGGCGAAGTCCGACGTCCACATGGAGGATGTCCACCGGGCCGGCGGCGTGATGGGCATTCTGGGCGAGCTCGGACGGGGCGGCCTGCTGCACCTCGGCGAGCCGACCGTGCACAGCTCGACGCTTGGCGAAGCGCTGAAGCGCTGGGACGTCGCCGAGACCAAAAGCGAGGCGGTGCAGTCTTTCTACCGCGCGGCCCCCGGCGGCGTGCCGACCCAGGTCGCCTTCAGCCAGGACGAGCGCTGGGACGAGCTCGACCTTGACCGCGACTGCGGCGTCATCCGCGACGTCGAGCACGCCTTCTCGAAGGACGGCGGCCTCGCGGTGCTGAAAGGCGACCTCGCGCTCGATGGGTGCATCGTGAAAACGGCGGGCGTTGACGACGCGATCCTTAAGTTCTCAGGGCCTGCGAAGGTGTTCGAAAGCCAGGACGACGCGGTTTCGGCGATCCTGACCGGCAAGATCGTGGAGGGCGACGTCGTCGTCATCCGCTATGAGGGCCCGCGCGGCGGACCGGGCATGCAGGAGATGCTCTATCCCACGAGTTACCTCAAATCGAAGGGGCTCGGGAAAGCCTGCGCGCTGGTGACCGATGGCCGTTTCTCCGGCGGATCATCGGGGCTTTCGATCGGCCACGTCTCGCCGGAGGCCGCGGAAGGCGGGCTGATCGCGCTGGTGCAGGATGGCGACGCCATCGAGATCGACATCCCGAACCGCTCGATCCGTCTTGCCGTCGCGCCCGAGGTGGTTGAGGCCCGGCGATCCGCGGAGATCGCGAAGGGCGCCGAAGCTTGGAGGGCTAAGGGGCGGAAGCGCAAGGTGTCTTCGGCCTTGCGGGCCTATGCGGCATTCACGACGAGCGCCGCCCGCGGCGCCGTGCGCGACGTCGACCAGATAAGATAGCGGTCGCCGGTCTTCGGTCGACAGAGGCGAAGCGCCGCCGCGATCTGGGCGGCGGCGCATCGTGGCTGTTGAGGGTAGGGCGGGTGCCAGCCGGCGGCTGCGAGGCTCTCAGGGGCAGAACCAGAGGGGGCCGACCTGGACGCAGCCGCGCGTCCGCCAGTCTCCGGGCCGGGCGCCGTAGCGCCGCCAGCCGGACGGTGCCGAACGATAGCGGCCGCCAGGCGTAAACCGCTGATTTCGGCCGTTTCGGTTTTTCATCGCCGGCCCATGGCGCATCTCCCGATGCGGAGCCGCTTTCTTTTCATGCCGAAGCTGCACCAGTTCGATGGATCCAGCAGTCGGTGAGAAGAAGTCGGCGGACGACGTGGCGGGCGAAGCCAACGCGGCGGAGGCCGGGAGAAGTGCAGCAAGCGTCGCGGGGATCAAAAATTTCAGCAAGGACAATCTCCTGATTGGAACCTCCTTACACGCGGAGAACCGTTCGACCCCGCGGTCCCTCCCGCACCTGCTATCGATGGGCCCGCGTGGCGCCGGAGCGCTGTAGATTCTTCCGTCCGGTTTAGGTGGCTCATCACGCTTGACTGCGGAGCGGCCGATGTCTCGCCTTGACAGCGCGATCTCGCACTGCAGTATGCACATATAAAGCTGCCGTTATATGTTCATCGGGCGTCGCCGCCTGCGCCGGACGACCAGTCTTTGCAGGCTGGTCAGGAAAGGGCCGATCGAATGGTGACTTTGTCCAATGGTATCTGACGACTATGCCGATTTTACGCGCCTTCGCGAGCTCAGATGCTGAGGGCCGGATGTAATGCTTGGTGGCCAATTGCTCACCATTGAATTCTGTTTGTCGCGCAGTTCGGCCCCGGCGGATGACGACGATATCCGCTGGATTTGACAGATCATTGCGCGATGCAATATATACTTTGAATCTGAGCATTAAAACTACGGACGATCACGCAATATTCGAGGGTTAACATGACAGACGTCGCAGTGATGGACGATGAGGCAGCTCGGACGAAGGCCTATTGGGACAAGTTCTACGCCCAGACTTGGTACTCCGACTCTTCGACGTTCTGCCGTTATGTCGCCGAGTCCGCTTTCTTTCGCGACGTGGTCGTCGACCTCGGGTGCGGCAATGGACGCGACTCCTTCGGCTTCGCGAAACGCGCCAGCAAAGTGGTCGCGGTCGACCAATCCGCAGTGGCTGTCGAGAACGGCAACAGAAAGGCGGCGGAGGCGAGCCTGCCCGGTTTGTCTTTCGCGCAGTGCGAGCTTCAGGATGGGGAGAAGCTCAGCGCCATCTTCGAGGGGCTGAAAGGGTTGTCGCCCCAGGGCGTGTTGTTCTATTGCCGCTTCGTCCTGCACGCGATCGATGAGCCCACCCAGGATATCCTGCTGTCCACTGTCGCGGCCGCCATGGGCCCCGGCGACGTCTTCGCGGCGGAGTTTCGCACGAGCAAGGACGCCAACAAGAACCACGTGCACGGCGATCATTATCGGCGGTACCAGGACGCTCCGGCGCTCGCCAAGCAGTTGTCGAGCCGATGGGGCCTTACGGTCCGCGTCTATCAGGAAGGCAACGGCTTCTCGCCCTATAATGAGGAGGATCCGGAGCTCTGCCGTCTGATTGCGCTGAGAAGCTAGGCTCACCATCCTGCAGCGGGGTTTCCGGTGCGTCCGAGGCGGGCTCGATTTTCTTGGATCGATCCCGTCTCGTCGGCGGCTAGCCCGGGTCGACACGGCGACCCAGGCCGGCGCGGGCTCGGCGGCGCTGTCTGCGTATGGCGGGGCGCTGCTCCATCGGTCGAGCGCGGTGGTCAGAGGCGGCTCGCGAAGTCGGGCGCTGCGATCTCCACCCGCGATCCGCTTCCGGCGCACCGCCGGCAGGCTGCGTCCAGGTATGCGTATGGCGGATTGCGCAAATAAACTCCCGCGCGGCAATTCATGTGGCCGGGCAATACCCGCAAGATCCCGGCGACGCAGACAGCATTGACGCGAGCCGCCGAGCATTTTTATCGCCGATGGCTTCTGAGCGAACGAGGGAGTCATGAAATGGAAAACGTCGCCGCGCAGCTCCGGATTGAAAGTCTGGATAAGTCGACATTATCCGGCTCGGTGAGCGCTACGGATAATGCGCCGGTCCGGGTTGAATTGACGCTTGACGGGCTTCGCGTTGCGTCGACCTGGGCGACACGCGCCGTCCCGGACATGGGTGTCCACCTCTTTCGGTTTAACCTTCGAGATATCTGGAAGTATTGCTCTTCGTCACGGCAGCTCGGCGTTCGGGCGGCGGGGGAGCAGCCCGTCCCGCATGAAGATCATATCGAAGAGCTTCGTGGGCTACCTTTATTTCCAGCCGAGAAGCTTCAGGCTCTTCTCGAAGACGGATTTATTTTCAATCAGTTTGGCCGTCTGCAGCTTTCGAAATTAAAAGATGTGCAATGGCGGACAGGCATCCTCGACCTGTACGCGCGTCTCGCGGACTTTCTTGAAGAAAGGTACGCGATCAAGCTCATCGTCTGTTACGGCACGATGTTGGGCGCCGTTCGCGGCGGCGATTTCATTGGCCACGATCATGATTTCGACGCGGCGTACATCTCGAATTCGCAGGATCCAGTTTCCTGTAGAACGGAGCTGATGCGGATAGCGCGGGATTTGATTGCCGAAGGATTCAAGGTCACAGCGCGCAGAACATGCATCTGGGTCTACGACCCGACCAATACGTCGTTGAAGATCGACATCTTCCATTTGTTTTTTGACGAGGAGGGAGTGCTTCAGTTCCCATTCGGCGTCGCGGGGCCAAGGCCGTTCACCCTCTCTGATTTCAAAGGCTACGACGAAGCCATTCTCAACGACCGGGCGGTCAATATTGTGGACGACCCCAGGCTGTTCGTTGAACGGATATATGGCCCAAGTTGGGGAACGCCGAATCCCGGCTTTAACTGGGATAAAGACCGTCTGAGCGATAACAAGGATGCATGGCTCGTTTTGTCCGAAAGGGCGGAGATCTATTGGGATGCGTATTATGGTCTAAAAGATCCGACGCCGCCCTCCGACTTCGCCCACATGGTGATCAAGCTTCCGGACATTCCGGACCGTATCGTCGACATCTGCTGCGGCCACGGCGCCGATATGCTGATGTTCGCGGAGGTCGGAAAGAGCGTTGTGGGATACGACGGGTCGATCAACGCCGTTAAAGCTGTCAAACGTGGGGTTAGTTCCTATTCGGGACGCCTGGATGCTGAGGTCCACCACGGCACAATTGATGGTACGGACGGATTTCGGCGTTTGCTGGCGGACACGGCACGCCGCGGCGATGAGCCCATTATGTTCTATCTTCGGTTCGTTCTGCACGCGCTTTCGGACAGAGGCGAGAGGGCGCTAATGAGCGCAATACGGGAGGTCAGCAGGCCTGGCGACGTCATCGCTTTCGAATTCCGAACGACGAAAGACGAAGAAAGAAAGAAGAACAACAACAAGGCGCCATTCCGCCGGTATATTGATGTAGACGCTTTTCTGGGTCGCCTCCATAAGTCCTACAAGTTTCGTCCGCAGGTGGTCCAAGAGGGCAATGGGTTTGCGCGGTTCGGACGAGAAGATGCGCATGTCGCGCGGGTCATCGGGAAACGACGCTAAGGTGCGGGTTTAGGGACGTGAACCGCCCGGGGTTGATCTCCGATCGCCAGCGTCCGACGGAGGCCAAGCGGGTCAGGATATTGAGCCATAAGCGGGAGAGGACTTTCCTGCCCCCACACCTGACCACGATGTGGCTTGCACCACGACGGTTCGTCCGACCCTCGGTCGGCCGCCGCCCTTCGTTAGCTGGTGAGCAGCACGGCTCGGCTTGCTTTCCAGTCGTGCCGCCAATTCTTTTGCGGCACCGGCCATGACGGTCCATAGACCTGTTCAAGATAACGGATGGTCTCCCGCGGGAAGGGGCAGTCAACCCCGCAGAACGGTTCGAGGGACGCAGGAAAGATGCTCGCCAATTCGATTGCGTCTATCGGCCCAGGTCTCCAGTTCCCGTAAGGGCCGCTCTCAAGACCAATGAATACGTCGATAATCTCGCCACCGTCTGACACATGCAGATGTGTCCTCAGACGCTTAACAGTATAACCCTTTTCCTGGAGAAGGCTGGATACAACGCGTATTCCGTCTGGGAAATTCGTAACTCCGGGAACTGCGACTATGATATCGACATCGTCATCATGAGCGATCAAATTCTTCTCGCGGACATGACCTAATACCGCGCCGAATCCGAAGCATACATTTGGCGTGAGGGTACGGAGATCCTCCACCAGCCTGTTGCACGTTGTTAAATAGCGGGCGACTTCCTCCGGACTCCAGAAGCGGAAGGTGCGGGTGATGCCATGCTGGTTCCACTCCAGCTCGTGTTCAAACAGAGCTTCAGGTCCGATGGCGTCCGCCAGTCTCTGATAGTCAAGGTCGTGAAGCCATCTCTTGTTGGCCTGCATCAGCGAAAGAGCGTCGTCAATTCGGCCGAGAGAAGCGAGAGACATGGTCTCGTAAGCGACCGTCAGCCGCTTCACGACCTTAGTGAGGGACCACAATTCCTTGGCCTGCGCCGCAAGTTGCTGCTGAAGGTCGTCTTGCGTCATCCCGGGCCCAAATCCACGCTTGAATGAAGATTTCGGCCGTCGAAGCCGTTTCTCGGTGGTGGTTCGCAATCGACGTTCCTGTGAACGGAACGCCCAGTGCGTCTTTCCCTAGACAGCATCGCTCATCGCCAGTTCCTGCGGGAGCCGTTCGTCCCTTTCGCCGAACGCCCGGTCCAGGGCGGCTCTGAGCGGTTCATCGCGCACATGCCGCGCGGGGTCGTATTTCACCACGCGGCTTCGGTCGAACTGCCAGTTGGTGTTTATGCCCTTTAGGTGACGAAATTGCACGGCGGGGCTGGTGGGCAGTTGGAGATCCTGGATCCAGTGCGTGCGCCACGCGCACTTCTCCTCAATACGCGAGGGGATCAGCGCCCACTTCGTAGCGCACGCATCAGTGTCCGGGTTGAAAAGGTCGTAATCCGAGTGCCTTGGAGTCCTGTCGGCGGGAAGCTCGGTGGCCTCGATCCACCGGCCTGCAAACAGGATGCCTCCGAGGGCGCTGTCCCCGACATGCTCGAAGACGGAGCGTCCATCCTGGGTCACTGCAAGCTCGTCGATGTCCGCGTTGATCACGCCCGCCGCTTCCGAGAGGAACCGCCTGCGTGCATGCTCGAGCATCGTGGCCTGGCAGAAATTCCCGAACGGACCGATGCCTCTTGTCTGGGGACCATAGAAGTAAGGCCAGTGGACCACGACAGCCGCGGCGAGACCGTCCACCTGGCGTAACTCCGCCAAGATGTCGCGGAGGCGGTAACGGTCAGACGCATTGTCGTAAATAAGCACCGCGTCGACTTCGTGCTCCTTTACGTAATATCGAGCCCAGTCCGAGATCCAATGAAGATCATTGTTCTTTGACAGCGTCATAAGGACACGTCGCCCTTTGAAGGTGTCCGTGTCAGCGCCATTCACCCGGACGGCGCTGCGGACGATGTCCGAATGCAGTTCCAGTATCTTGGCCGGTCTCTGCGTCCAGAGGTGCGAACGCTGGGTTCGCCTGATGTCCTCGAGCACCGGCTCTTGAAGCGCCGGCACCCCGTCTATTAGAAACTCGGCGCTGCGGAGCTCCTTCGCCAGGTTGTATAAAGGAGGGCCTGCGAGAATGATTTTATCTTTGAAGTTGAATACGTCATAAAAGATTCCCCGATAGTCGTATCTCTTCAGATCGGCGGGGTTTCCGCGGCGAACAGACTTGCGGACGTTGCGCCTGACATCTAGCGCTTCGGGAATGAATATGCTCGAAACGTCCGCGATATAGAAATTCATGCTACCTTTCCCGGAATGCAGCGCCACAGCCCGCTCGCGATACGGCGCCCGGAGCCGGCTGTCGAGACGCGGCTCAGGCCAGAGCCGTCAGACACTCGGAACGGCGCTCTGGCTGAGAATCCTCGCTTCGAGGTGATTGATCAACCGGGCGCAGTTCTGCTCATCACCGAACGCGGTGAATTTGTCTCGGACGTCGTCGATTTTTTGGATCATCGTCTCCATTTGCCCCACTCCCCAATCTTCGACGACGCGCTCGAAACCCTGCAAATTTTCCACGATCGGGCCAGGCAGGATCTCCAGGTTGACGTAAGGCGCCTCCGCCAGAAAGAATTCGTCGCGATCAAACATGAAGAATATAGTGGGACGTTCTATATACAAAAGATCAAAACAGAGGGACGAATAGTCCGTAACGAAAAGGTCATACTCGGGCAGCCCGCTGACCACCTCCCTTAAGGTTTTCTGTTGAACGCCTTTTGTCGCAAATATAGAGGCGAACCGTTCGAAAATGCTATGAACGCAGAAGACCACCTCAAAATTGTGAGCGTCCGCCCGCCGGGCCATAATCTCAAGCGCGGCCTTCCATTGTTCGAAAAAGCCGGACTGTCGGAAGTCGTCGAAGCTGAGCTTGTCGAGCCGCTTTCTCCATGTGGGAAAGACCAGCACCTTCCTTCGACGGGCCTCCCCCGCAGGTCGGTGCTGCTGAACCCGCTCGGAGAGCCGATCCCACCGCGGAAGCCCCGACACAATGACATCGTTGGGAGAAAAACTGCATTCTCTCACAACAAGGTCCTGCTCCCGCCGTGAGCTGACATTAAACAGATCATAGCCACATGTTCTCTTATGGTAGTCGCGCAGAACTGGCTTGATGGCTAAAACGCCGTGCTGAAGGAAGAGCGTAACCGGCTGGGTTTCGTCCTCCTCGCTGGCGCGGCGCATCAGATTGGGCATGACATAGACGGCGTGGTGGGTGAACAGCAGCGCGCGCGCCTGTCGGCACGCCCGCAGATGCTCTACGCTTCCGTATTCGAGGATATGCGTCCCGTCCGGCTCGAGGCCGTCGTGGTTGTGACGATCGATGATGTACGCGGGTTGTCTCTCTGCGCGGTGGTGGCGGAGATAGTTGAATATCTCCCAACCATTGTCGCGCGCAGTGGTGGTGTATTCCCCGCACAGCCAGCGTCTCTTTTCATCGTTGCGTGTCCGGAAGCTCGGATCGACGAGCCTCGACACTTCCTCCGCGTCGTCCTGCTGGAAGGAGAAGTACTCAAGGCGGATATTCTTGGTCGCACGATCCTGAAACGAATGAACGAGGGCGAAACGATCGTCGATCGTGCCGCTGAAAAGATCGGGCTTTTTGAAGAAGTTACTGTTGTAAGGGAAGATCCCGCGGAGGCGTCCGGAATCGACCCTCACCATTACGCTGTATAGGCCTGGGCTCTGAAAGCAGGAGCGCACATCGACGATCGCCTCGCCGTGGAGCACGGTCTGCCCACTGAAGTGGTGATGCAGAGCCGCGCTGACGCGGTACGCCTTTTTTGCCGGCGACACGGTCACCGGAATTTCAAAGGATCGCGCCTCGTCTCTAAATTTGTATACGACCAACTCCATCGACTGCGGCTGCGTAAAGCCGAACGACGTGAAAGTAAACGTCAGATGGCCGTTGACCAGATTGATCCGCTTGATGTAGTGCCGCCAGTCGTCTTCGACGGCGGTGGGCGGCGCGGCGTCAGGATCGAAGCAGAGATGAAGGTGGTGCCTCGTGCAGTACCATCCCGCGGGCAGCCGCATAATCGTGCCTGCGACCCAGATGCGCGTCCTTTCGCCGTCCCTGCGGTCCGCATAGAACGTCACTCGCTTTCCGAGGATCGCATCAGGTATAAAGGCGTGATAATATATCAGGCCCTCGGACCGATGCAGAGCTTGATAATAGATTGGGGTCCGACGGCGATCCTTATCCACAGCTACAATCGACCGCATGTGCCGGAACGATTTAGCTTGGCAAGCCCCGGTGATTCGAACGCCGTGCCCGGTTCTCTCGACCTCCAAAGCAAGGTGCAGAGGGTCGTTCGGCAGGAGGCCCGTCATCAGTCTCGGTGTCTGAGGACCGTCGTCGACGTCGCCTTCGACCTGACGCTCGGGCATACTGATAACGTTCACAATATTGATAATCCCCGATCAGCCCTGCGGGCGAAGGGTTGCAAACGGGGGTCACGCTTGTCAAGCTGTCTGGCGCCCGGCTTGCTTATCCACCTCGCTAACGGTGAACTCGGCGGACGCGCTCGCGTCCGCGCTTAAGGTATTCACGCGCGGAGATTTGTCGATGCCGCTTTTTGTCCGGACGCCGCATAATGATGTGGTTATCAAAGCACATGGGACCTATAGACGATATCTTAATGTTCTTGATCGGAAACAAACAGCCGTTCAACGAGCATTGCGACGGGGCGGTCTCAGCGAGTACGAACCGGCGGTGCAAGCCACTCTTCTGGCCTTGGTCGAGGGGGCGCCGGCGTCCCATGTCTTTTATGACGTCGGGGCCCACATCGGGCTTTATTCTGCCCTTATCAATGCGGTCTATCGCCGATCCCACATAAAGGTCGTCGCGTTCGAAGCGGCGGCTGAGACCGCCGCCATATGCAGACTGCTCGTGGCCAAGAACAGACTCGATTTCGAGGTGGTTGAACTTGCTGTGTCTTCTACGGCGGGAACGAAAAAATTCTTCATTTCGCCCAAGGCCGAGACGTCGAACTCTCTGAATCCGAAATTTCGTACGGGGGCGCAGTTCGTTGAAGTTCAGGCGACCACGATCGATCAGTTCGTCGCTCTCGGCGGCCCGGCGCCCACAGTGATGAAACTCGACGTCGAAACGCACGAGCCTGACGTTATAAAGGGCGCCGCAGCGACGATAGAGCGATGCCGGCCATGGATCGTGTGCGAGTTTCTGGATAAGGCGAACAGGCGCAAAGTACAGAATGCCGTGGAGACCCTGAAGGGATTGAACTACAGCTTCTATCGTCTCTCCGACCCGCTGTGGCATCCTCACTCGGTGGATGAGGTCGTGAACGACCTCGACACCAAGGACCGCGACTGGCTATTGGCGCCAAGTCCGGTTTGGGACGGGCTAAAGACGCGCATTCGCTCATGGAGCAATGCGATCGCGGAATGCACGCCGGTGACAAATCTGGTGGTGAATTCCGGCGAAGCGGCGCCGCCGGAGGTGAGCGCAAGCTGGTGAAGAGGCTAGGCCGGGAGCCGCGGACGGAGCGTCTATGATCTTTTTCCGCTCGGAGCTGGTCCTGTTCCTATCAGTCGTTCTCCGAACTCGTCTTCAGGATATCGGCCAGGCGGAGCCCCGGCCGGGCCAATCGGTCGAACACGGGGGCGGTTGGCCAAAACGTGTCCCTCAGGCGATTCCGCGACGACCAGGGTCAGGGGCGAGGCCACACATGCCCGCATGCGCTTGATGGAACTGGTGGGCCCGGCAGGCCTACCGGTCGCAAGTAGCATCAGGCACTTAGATCAAGGTGGGGCAAGCGGAAAACCTAAGGGTTTTCAGAGCCGCACAACCCAGCGTGTCCCACTCGCGGCGCCGCCTGAACGCCAAAAGCGAAACGCCGCGGCCCTGGCAGGGGCACGCGGCGCGGATCGCTTACAGGATGGCTGGCTGGCCGATGCGGAAGATACCGCGGCACCGCACGATCGGCAAGCGTTGCGAGTGGCTCGCAACTACGGGCTTGCCGAAGCGAGTGCCCGCCTGATCGCGGAGCACGCGTGGGGGTGCGGCCGATGAGCTGCCTTCCTCCCGACTACGATTTTTGGCGCGACAGCGCGAACATCGTCGTCCCGAGCCAGCCGCCCGTCGCCATCTACACGAACACGGCGGACGAAGTGGTGCTTCGCCAGGTCGAGGATGACGAGGACGTCGTCGTTCGCGTTCGCCCGGAACACGTCATGGCTATCTGCCGGGCGATGCTGCGGGAGATCGGCCGCACCCTGTCCGATGGCGCCCCGCAGCCTGTTCCTGCCCCGGAGCCGGTCGCGAAGGACCGAACCGGAGCAGAGAGGCAACGCCGTTACAGGGCGTCACGCCGTAACGGAGGCCGTGACGTAACGCCTCGTAACGGTGACGCTCCGAACCTCTTCCGAGAGGCGGCCGAATAGCCGCCGACGATCCGGCTTTCCCTGAAAGCTCAGGGGAAGTCCCGCGATCGTCGGCGGCGCGCTGTCAGGCGTCGTCGCTCGGAGGTCCCTTCGACGCCTGTTCGCTCCGTCCCGATCGCGAAGCACCTCGCGACGGGTCTTCTGCCGTTCTTGCCCCCGCCGCCGCGTGATCGCTGGTCCGCCGACGATCGCCGTCCATGAAGAGCTCACGGCCGCCTAGGGCCGAAGACAACCCAGGACGCTCCGCCGGAACTCACCTCGAGAGAGGGCTCCGACGGCCCCGTAGCGGATGCGCGCGAGGGGATAGCCCGCCCAAACGACCCCCTATGCTGGCCGACATGGCTGGGGAGGCGACTGGCCCACGATACGGGCAGGCGGGGTAAACGGAGCTGAGAGCATCCCTCCCAGGCCGCGACCTACCGAAGGGTAGGGGAGGAAGCGGAGGCGGAGCTATGCCAAAGCTTATGCGAACAAGCTATCGAAGCTCGCGCCGCTCCATGACAGCTTAGGTACTGCCGGGATTGGAGGCACGCGCGGAACGGCGGGCACTGGTGGAATACGAGGAATGCGCTTAAGCGGCGGGACCTTGGGAACAGGAGGAAGCGGTCCACCGCTGGTGAGATTACCAGGGCTGTAAAGCACTGCCGCGCCTTTATGATCGCGGATCCATCCGCCACTCACCACAGCTACGTGGATGCCCCGGTTGGAATATACGTTTTGCCCTCGTACAAAGCCGAGGGGTGTTCCGTCCCACCGATAGAGTGTGCCGTTGTTGTTGATGTAGTGCGAAGCTCTGCCAGAGCGATCGTAGAAGTCCATGATAGTCCTCGTGAAAAACCAGTAATATAAAGCGGCGCACGGCTAAGCCGCCGTACTCCGATGCTATTTATGGTGTGCGTCTTCACGGATTTGAAGCCCTGCGGCGCGCCTATCTGCGCCCATCCATGGCTCGCGTGAAACCCATGAGCGCCGGCATCATGGCGCATGCTTCAGGACACAAGCGAGCGGATTGAACCGCGGCCCCGGCTCTGCCCGGCAGAGAAGGCGCGCCTCGTCGTCGCCGCGACGGAAGTCGGCCAGCGCATCGGCGCTCAGACGCCTAAGCTCCGCGAGGATCTGAAGCGAGCGATCGGCCGCGAGCCGACCTTCGCGGACATGATGGGCTTCTGCCTCGTCGTCATGACCGACGCGATGAACACGATCGCCGCCGGCGTGATCGCGCTAGGCGGGACCGACGAGGATGCGGAGGACGTCTGCCTCGCGGTGCAGGACGGCATCAGCAGCGCTGTTGGGGGCACGCTCCATTGAGCCGCCTGACCGCACGCAAGCGAGGTTATGGAGCGAAGTGGGAGAGAGCCCGTCTCGGCTTCCTGCGCGATCACCCATTCTGCGTCGCGTGCGCTTCCGAGAACCGTCGCCGCCTTGCGACCGTCGTTGACCACAAGCGTCCGCACCGTGGCGACCAGCGCCTGTTCTGGGACCCGACCAACTGGCAGGCCCTCTGCGCCGAGCATCACGACCGCGACAAGCAACAGGCCGAAACCTGGGGCTACAGCAACCGCGTCGGGCCGGACGGCCTCCCGACGGACCCGCGACATCCGTTCAACCGAGGCGAGCCGAACGTCGACGACGTCTTCCCGCCGAAGGGCCGGGGGGTCTCAGAGTCCGGGCCGATGGGGGCCGGACCGGCATGGGCGCTTGCGACAGAGTTAGTTTCAGATCGGGGGCGCTGCTGATGGGCGCGCGCGGTCCCGGCGCTCGAGCGCGGCTTGTCGCTGCGGCGCAGCTTCCGAAGCGCCAGCGTGCGCTGCCGTGGGCGCGGAAGGGCTTATCGCGCGTCGCGCGCGTTATCGCCTTCCTCGAGTTCCTGCCGATCACGAAGGGGTCGCTCGCCGGCCGGCGGATGAAGCTGCTCGTTAAGCAGCGGGAGTTCGTCGAGCGGGTTTATGGCGACCTCGACGCCAAGGGACTGCGGCGCCGGCGGATCGGCGTTAAGAGCGAGCCGAAAGGCAACGGCAAGAGCGGCCTCTGCGCCGGGCTCGCGCTTTGTCACCTGCTTGGCCCTGAGAGCGAGCCGCGCGGCGAGGTCTATTCGGCGGCTGTCGACCGCAACCAGGCCGGCCTGATCTTCCGGGAATGCGAGGCGATCATCCTGCAGGTTCCGGAGTTCGCCGCTCGCGTGAACGTCGTGCGCTTCCACAAGCGAATCGAGGTGCTGGACGGAGACGGCAAGGGCTCGACCTATGAGGCCATGTCGGCGGACGCCCGCTCGGCTCACGGGCTCGCGCCAAGCCTCTTCGTCTATGACGAGCTCGCGCAGGCGCCGAACCGCGAGCTGCTCGACGCGCTGATCAACGGCTGGGCAAGCGCAAGGAAGCGCTCGGGCTGATCATCTCGACGCAGGCGCCGAGCGACGATCATCCGCTCTCCCAGATCATCGACGACGGGCTGACCGGCGCCGATCCCTCGATCTTCGTGCAACTCCTCGCGGCGCCCGCCGACGCCGACCCGTTCGCCGAGGAGACATGGAAGGACTGCAACCCTGCGCTCGGCAAGTACCTGTCGCTCGCCGAGATGCGGCAGGCGGCCTGGCGCGCGCGGCGCATGCCGGCGTTCGAAGCCGGCTTCCGCAACCTGCGCCTCAATCAGCGAGTCGACGCCAACGAGGAGGAACGGGTCGCGACGCTTCCCGTCTGGAAGCGCGGCGACCATCCCGTCGACCGCGAGCGGCTGAAGGGCCGCCTGTGCTTCGCCGGGCTTGACCTGTCGGGCAAGCACGACCTCACGGCCGCGGTGTTCGTCTTCCCGAGCGACGACCCGGCGCCGGTCTATGACGTCGTGCCGCTGTTCTGGACGCCCGAAGATCAGCTCGCACAGCGGAAGGCCGCCGAGCAGGAGCGGTTTCGCCTCTGGATCGACCAGGGGTTCATGATCACCACGCCCGGTCCGACCGTCCGCTATGACTTCGTGGCGGCGCAGCTCGCGGCGTTCGCCGCCGAGCACGACCTCCAGGCGATCGCCTATGACCGCTGGCGGATCGAGGATCTGAAGGCCGACCTCGCGAAGATCGACGCGCACTTCCCCGTTCCGCTCGAGGAGTTCGGTCAGGGCTATCAGAGCATGTCGCCGGCGATCGAGTGGTTCGCCGAGCTCGCGCTGACCGGCCGGCTGCGCCATGGCGGGCATCCCGTGCTGACGGCCGCCGTGTCGAACGCGATCACGGTCCCGGACCCCGCCGGCAACCTCAAGATCGAGAAAGGCAAGTCGAACCGCCGCGGTCCGGTCCGGATCGACGGCGCGGTGGCGCTGATCATGGCGCTGTCGATCGCCAAGCGCTTCGAGAGCGAGCCGCGGGGCAACGTCGACGACTTCCTCGCGAACATGGTGTTCGCCTGATGGCCGGCGCGTTCGGGACGTTCCTGCGCAACTTCACCCTTCGCGAGCGGAAGGTGTGGCTGTCGTTCTTCGGCCGGGAAACCTGGGCGGGGAGGGCGGTCACGCCGGCGACTGCGATGGAGGTGGCGGCGTTCTGGGCCTGCGTCCGGCTGCTCGCGCAGACGATCGCGACGCTGCCGCTGGGCGTCTACCGGCGCCGCCCGGACGGCGGCCGGATCCTCGCGAGCGACCATGCGCGAACGCCGACCAGACGGCGTGCGAGTTCTGGGAAGGCGTCGTCGCCTGCCTCTGCCTCTGGGGCAACGCCTATGTCGAGAAGTCGCTCAGCGGCGGGCGGCTGGTCGCGCTGACGCTGCTCCGGCCGGACCTGATGCAGGTCGACCGCCGCGAGGATGGCTCGCTCCGCTACCGCTACAGCGATCCGAGCGGCGCCATCGAATACGACGAAGGCGAGCTGATGCACGTCCGCGGCTTCGGCGTCGGCGGCGACCTCGGCTTGTCGGTCCTCGCACACGCCCGCCAGACGATCTCCTCGACGATCGCGACCGACGAGGCCGCGGCGCGCACCTTTGCCAACGGCATGCGGCCGGGCGGCTTCTTCACCTACGAAAAGGGCTCTCTCGCCCCCGAGCAGCGCGAGCAGGCCCGGAAGGCGCTGATCGAGCCGATGCAGGGCGTAGAGAACGCCGGTCGGATCGGCCTCCTCGAGGCCGGCGGCGGCTTCAAGTGGCAGGAGGTCGTGATACCGCCGGCGGACGCCGAGCTGCTCGCGTCTCGCCGCTGGCACGTCGAGGAGGTCGCGCGCTGGTTCGGCATTCCGCCGATCCTGATCGGGCACGCCTCCGAAGGCCAGACGATGTGGGGCAGCGGCGTCGAGCAGATCATGCTCGGCTGGCTCACCCTGGGCCTGCGCCCGTATCTCACGCGGATCGAGCAGGCGGTGAAGCGCTCGCTGATCGCGCCGGCGGAGCGCGCCACGCTCTACGCCGAGTTCGCCGTCGAGGGCCTGCTCCGCGCCGACAGCGCTGGCCGCGCCGAGTTCGCGTCGAAGATGATCCAGAACGCCGGCATGACGCCGAATGAGTGGCGCGCCAAAGAGAACATGCCGCCGATCGAGGGCGGCGATCAGCTCTTCATCAACTCGACGCTTGTCCCGCTCGCGATGGCCGGCCAGCGGCCGAGCCGCGTCCAGCCGGCGCCGGGCGAGCCGATCCCGGAGGATGTGTGATGGCGCTGTCGCTCAAGACCCGCGACCTCGGACTTTCCGTGAAGGAGATCCGGCCGAACGGCGTGTTCTCCGGCTACGCCTCGCTCTGGGGTGCGATCGACACCTATCGCGAGCGCGTCGAGCGCGGAGCGTTCGGCGAGAGCCTGGCCGCAGCGGCGGAGAAGAACCGGGCGCTCCCGATCCTCTGGCAGCATCGCACAGCCGAGCCCATCGGCGTCTGGACGAAGCTCGAGGAAGACGAGCGCGGCCTCTACGGCGAGGGTGAGCTCTGGCTCGACGAGGCGCCCTATGCTCGTGTTGCGCACAAGGGCATGGCGTCGCGCTGCGTCACCGGCCTGTCGATCGGCTACTTCGTCCAGGACGACAGCTTCGACGACAAGGAGCGGGTCCGCACGCTGAAGAAGCTGGATCTCCGCGAGGTGTCGATCGTGACCGACCCCGCGCTCGAGGAAGCGCGCGTCGACACCATCAAGGCCAAGCTCGCTGCCGGCGAGCAGATCAGCGAACGAGAATTTGCGCGGGTCCTGCGGGAGCGGGGCTTTTCGCGAACAGCGGCCGACGAGATCGCCGTCGTCGGCTTCACGGAATGGTCGCGTCGGGAGACGGGGACCGTGACGGCGAACAGCCCGGCCGGCTGGGGCGACCTTGCGAAGGCGCTCGGCGGCCTCTCCCTCCCGAAATTCGGAGACTGAACATGAACGCGATCATTCACCCCCGCCTCTTCAATGACGGCCCGATTGAGTTCGGCCGCAAGGACGGCGGCCAGCACAGCGCCGGCGGCGCTGCCGACGACAATCTCGAGCTCAAGAGCGTCATCGAGGCAATCGGCAAGCGCGACCGCGAGATGGTCGACTTCGCCAAGAAGGCCGACGCCGAGATCAAGGCGACCGGCCAGATGGCGACCGAAACCAAGTCGGCGCTCGAAAAGCTGGCGACCGACGCCTCCGGCCAGCAGGCTCGGCTCATGGAGCTGGAGCAGAAGCTCGCACGCCGCGGCGGAGCGCAGGGCGCCGAGGCGCTTCCCTCGCTCGGCGAGCAGCTCTCCGGCAGCGACGACTTCAAGGCGCTCCAGCTCCGCGGCAAGGGGCGCGCCGTCCTCAAGGTGAAGGCGGTGACGTCCGTCACGTCGACGACCGCCGGCACGGGCGGCGTCGGCGCCGCGGTCCAGCGCACGCGCCTGCCGGGCGTCATCGCGCCCCCGGACCGGCCGATGACGATCCGCGACCTGCTGATGCCCGGCCGGACCGACTCGAACGCGGTCGAGTACGTCCGGGAGACCGGCTTCCAGAACATGACGGCGCCGGTCGCCGAAGGCGATCTGAAGCCGCAGAGCGATCTCTCTTTCGACCTGCAGACGACGCCGGTTCGCACGCTCGCGCACTGGGTGCTCGCGTCCAAGCAGGTGCTCTCAGACATCCCGCAGCTTCAGAGCTACGTCGATCAGCGGCTTCGCTACGGCCTGACCTACGTCGAGGAAATGCAGCTCCTCGCCGGCAACGGCGCGGGCCAGAACCTCAACGGGCTCATCCCCCAGGCGACCGCCTACGGGTTCGCGGCCTACTCGAAAGCGGCCGACACAAAGATCGACCGGCTGCGGCGCGCCATGCTGCAGATGCGGATCGCCGAGTATCGGGCGAGCGCGATCGTCATGAACCCCATCGACTGGACCGACATCGTCCTGACGAAGGACTCGATCGGCCAGTACGTCTGGTCCGACCCGACGGTGAATAACGGCCAGAACCTCTGGGGCCTGCCGGTGGTCGACACGAACGCCATGGCGACGGGCAAGTTCTTGGTCGGCGCCTTCAACATGGCCGCGCAGATCTTCGACCGCGAGGACGCCAGCGTCGAAGTGTCGACGGAGGACAGCGACAACTTCCGCCGCAACATGGTGACGATCCTCGGCGAGGAGCGTCTCGCCCTCGCGGTCTTCCGGCCGCAGAGCTTCGTCTACGGCAACCTCGTCGACGGTAACGCGAGCTGAGGGACGTCGGACCTTCGGGGGTCCGGCTCCGGCCGGGCCTCCTCAACCCTGAGGAGACCGCAATGTCGAAAGCGAAGATCCTGAAGCCGTTCAACCAGCACGCCGCCGGCGGGATGGTGCATCCCGGCGATCCGGACATCGAAGTCAGCGACGCCGAGCACGACGAGCTCGCGGTGCTGGGGCATGTCGAGCCGCGGAAGCGAGACGCCAAGGTCGCGCCGGCCGCGGACAACAAGATGAAGCCGGCGCCGGCGAGCAAGGCGGGGGCCTGACGCGATGCTGACCGTCGTCACCCCCGCGACCTCAAGCCTGCTGACGACGGTCGAGCGGGCGCGCTCGCTGCTTGGCCTGGACGCCGGCGTCGACACGGCCGCCGCGCTCCAGCGACACATCGCGACAGCGTCGCGCGTGATCGCCGACTACTGCCGTCGGCCGTTCGGCGTCGAGACGCTGAAGCAATGGGGAGAGGGCGACGTCCTCAACGGGATCGCCTTCGCCCGCACGCCGGTCCGCTCGATCGCCAGCGTCTCGATCGGGAACGCCGACCTCGCGCCGGACGAATACGCGATCGACGCAGGCTCGGGCTCGCTGCTGCGAATGGGCGAGTGCGACGTCGTGCTCTGCTGGTGGACGGCGCCGACGATCGTCTACGAGGCGGGCTATCAGCTCCCGACCGACAACAACGCCGGCGATCTGCCCGAGTCGGTTGAGCGCGCCGCGATCATCCTCGCAGGCAGCTACTTCGCCGGTGCCGGCCGCGACCCGCTGCTGAAGAGCGAGGACATCGACGGTTTGGCGTCGGCGTCCTGGTACGTGCCCGGCGCGGCCGACCAGGTGCTCGTCCCTGAGGTCGCGCAGATCCTCGCGCCTTATCGGAGGTTCTGGCCATGAAGCGCGGTTCGCTCAGGCCGGACGGACCAGTCGGCCAGTGCCCGAAACAACCCCGACAGCCTGCGGCGACTAGTTCCGGGGGCGTGGTCCGCGACCATTTCACTCTGGATGCGGCTTGAGCATGAGCAAGATTGACGATCTCTGCGCCCGCGCTGGCGTTCGCATCGTGCCGAGGAGGAAGCGGCGCCACGGACGCGAGACGCATGCTCGTCAGACGCTGACGAAGCTCGCGAGTGAGTGCGGACCCGGCCACGTGCTCTTCGTGCTAAGGGCGATCGCTGAGAACGATAGGAACAAGGCCGCGCTCTGGAGCGAGATCATCTGGGCAGTGTCCGACATCGTCATTATGCGGCCGGACCTCGCGGACCGCGGCCTCGCGTTCATGGAGGCGCTCGACGGGATCGACCTGAACGAGCTCCGGCTGGCGGCAAAGGCGATGCGCATCGGCGCGGCGCGGGACGTGCTTCGAGTGATGCTCGCTGAGCGGCTCGCAAAAGCGCTACTCTTGCGCGAGACTGCGACGCGCCTGCGGGCCTCCTTAAGAGCCGCGGAACTTCCGATGGCTGCTTGAGCTGCGCGAGGTCACCGAGTCGGGCCTCCACTTCTCCTTGGCATTTCGTGAGGATCGTACGCGGCGGCAGCGGTCAAGGCTGGCGTCCAGAAGTCACGGGATAAGCGGGTAAAAAATTCGTCGTGCTCATCGAACGACCCGTTCGCCCCTCGGATAGCCAAGTCCGCGTGCTCCAAGAAGGCCTGCGCGATGTCGACCAGGGCGAACAGATCGTTGTAGCGAGGGCGCGGGACCAAAGCCTCTGTCCACAGCGAATGCGCAAGCTCCTTGTTCCGGAGCATCTGGAGGGCGTTCCTGGCCTCGCCGAGCTCACTTCCCGACTGGAGCTGTTGGTAGACCCCTAGAGCGCGGCGGATTGCGCGCCCGCAAGAACGGGCTTGTGAGCGACCCGACCACGTCTTCAGAGCAGTCCAAATCAGGAGGCGCCTGACGTCTCGCATCTCCAAGAGCCGGGCAAGTTCCGGAATAGAGGCGACGTCGGTGTCCTCGCGCCACGGTCGCTCCATGATCTTTGCGACGGCGACCGCTAGCGTGAACTGTTGTGCGTGTTGAACCAGATCGAGAACGGTAGCGGTTTCCGCATGGAAGCCCTTCTCCCGCACCAGCCTGTTCGCTTCTTCCAGCGAAGCCTCTAGCCGGATCGCATGAATGGTTTGAGGCCTCAGCAGCCAGACCATTCGCTCGAGCCGTTTCGGGCTGACGGGGCAGTAGGCAGGTCGCGGCTTAGACTTCATCGATCAATACCACGTTGAGAAGCGCGGCCACCCAATATCGCTGCCGCGAGCGGAAGTGGAAGGCCTTCCTTGGCTCCTATCGCCGTTCGACGATGTCGGGGCGTGCGCCGACTGACGATCCGGGGTTGGGTCGCCTCGGCGTCAACCTCGTACGCTTGGGCGATGAATGACACAGTGCGATGCGGCTTCGTTGGCAAGCATTATCCCGATGACAGGGGATGCATGCTTGCACCTCTGAGGCAAGCATGCCAGCATTCACTATCGGCAAGCATGGGAGGTCGACATGCCTACGGGTTCGAGCAAAGGCGGTAGGGCCCGAGCAGCGAAGCTCTCGTCAGAACAGCGGCGCGACATAGCCAAAGCCGCTGCGCAAGCGCGGTGGGATCGGATCAAGAATCCTTCCGGCCTTCCAGAGGCGGATAGCGACGGCGTGCTGAAAATTGGCGAGGTTTCCCTTGAGGTTTACCGCCTCAAGGATGGTCGGCGAGTGATTAGCAAAAGAGCCATGGCGGCCGCCCTTGGACTGCAGTCTCAGGGCGGCAACGCCTTCATGCGGACCATGAGCCGCAAAGGGCTACGATCCGGTTTGACCCAAAAACTGCTATTTAGGATCGAAAACCCTATACACTTCAGAGGGTTGGGGACGGATTTGGCAGACGGGTACGACGTGGAGGATCTGATTGAGGTATGCGACGCCCTGATCGTCGCCAGGAATGAAAAACGCCTTCACCCTTCTCAGTCTTTCCTAGCTCAACAGGCGGAAATTATCGTTCGTTCCTGCGCTAAGATCGGCATTATCGCGCTGGTGGACGAAGCTGTAGGCTATGTTGACCGTCGAAAAGACGAATATCGCAAACTGTTCGATACATTTGTAAGCGGCGAAGTTCGGCAGTGGGGCAAGGAATACCCGCCGAAGTTCTTTGATATGATTTATGCACTATATGGGCTGAAGAGATCTGATCCAAATCAAACGAGGCACCCTCAGTTCTTCGGCCATTTTATCCGGCGCTTCGTATATTTCCCTTTGGCGCATAGCCGAGGCGCAATATTAGAGATGCTTGATGAGAAGAATCCGGTCGTCTATGCGGGCGGAGGACGTCGATATAAGCTTTTTCAGTTCCTCTCGGATGAGATCGGAATAGACGCACTCCGTCAGCATCTGTGGCAAACAATCGGCATCGGCTCCGCGGCACGTGATCGAGGGCAATTTGAGCGAGCATTCTATCGAGCTTTCCCAGAAAGTGTGCCTCTCCATCATCAATGGGATTTACTCAACGATCTTAGCGACGGCTGACGATCTGGGGCGAGGCAGGACTGTCAGCTACTGGACAGATGCGCAATACAGACGGATACCTAAGCCATCGCCAGCCACCCTTTGTCGTTCAGCGTGTTGAAGGCAATACCGAGTTGCCTCGGGGTGAAGTGCCTCTTGCGTTCATTCCACGAATAGACCGCTTCCACCGCCTTTTGCGGATCATCGACGCCTTCGTGGGCGGCAACCCAATGGACCGTCGCCAACAACTCGAGCCCGAACGGCGACTCGAACCCGTCGACCAGCTCACCGACGCGTCCGAAGCGGCCGATCGTCTCGTCACGACCGACCAGGAAGGCCTCGGCTTCCCGAATGGCCCCTGGAACAAGCTCAACCTGCTTTTCCGGGATGTCGCCTCCGTCGGCATACCCAGAGAGCAGGTGACCCTCAATCGCGCTCAGCACGTGCCGGAGGTTCTCGGCATACGGACCATAATGGCCCTTCGCGTATTTCAGCCGAAGCGGCTCGCCCGCCACCTGCATGAAGTACATGAGCTTATGGATCTCGAGCAAAGACACGAATGGGTCCATCAGGCCGGCTAGGTAGCGGTTCGTCAGCGCAACCAAGGCCGCCCTTCCTGGCGTCATATTCGGCACTTCGCGGGACTTCGTCTTGACGGGCGCCGCTGTAGGCTCGAACAGCAGGATTTCGACGTCATTGATCCCGCCGAGGGCTTCGATGATGCGTGGACGTACATCACCCCAGTCCAGACCGCCGAGGCCGCTCCCCAGCGGCGGGATGGCGATCGACCTAATCTTGCGGTCACGTATCTCCGACGCGAGCGCAGCAAGGCCTGACTCGATGTCCTCCATTCGGCTCTTGCCGCGCCAGTGGCGTTTGGTCGGAAAATTGATGACGTAGCGAGGGTTGTTCACCGTCATGCGGTCGTAGACGAACATCCGCCCAGGCTGAACCATGCCGGCCTTGCAAGCCTCGGCGTAAGCTTTGAAGTTGTTTGGGAATGCGTTCTTGAACTGCAGCGCGACGCCGCGTCCCATGATGCCCACGCAGTTGACCGTGTTGACGAGCGCCTCGGCGTCGGCGGTCAGGATGTCTCCGGTGGTGAAGCTGATCATTGCGGTCGGTCCATCAGTAGTACCATTCGCGCCTGATCTCGACCGGAGGCCGGTGCGCGGCACCACGCAAGGTGTTCGCTACCTGCTGAGCAACCGCACTGGAATAGACGCCGATTCGGCGCACGAGGTGCCATGGGAAACTCCGTTCCATCAGAAATTCGGCCTGCTTGCCTTCTTTGATCTCCGAGTCCCGGAAGTTGCCAGCGGCTATCGCGTCCCAATTAATGTCGCCGAGATCGGCTAGGTCGTCTCGGTCGTCGAAGTAGGAAGATCCGGCGTTCGACAGCGTGAAAGCCCATCGCCGGTCCTTCGCCCCTGCCCATTCGACAGCTTCCTGGAGGTCTGCTTCAAGCGTGACGATTGGGGCCTGGCCGCCGCGGTAGCTTAGCTCCGGATGGTTCGCCATAGATATGATGTAGAGCATGATCGACCGGGGGCAGAAGTAGAACGGTGCACAATCGCCGACAGCCAGATCGGGGTGGCTGTCGAGCTTGGTCCGGAGCCGCCGCGCCTTGATGCCGCTCATGCCAATGGTCGTACCAGGCGAAGCTCGTGCAATTACCTCGGCGTCCGACCAAATCCGGCCATCCAGCACGATCGACGCCAGCCGATCGACATGCACGATGTGGTAGATCTTGGGGCGCGCCGGGACGGCCATTCCTACATACCTGCCTTCTTCAGTCGAACACCCGGCCCCTCGCCGTTCTCGGCGACAAAGATGACGCCGGCGGTTTCGAGAGCCTTGCGGATCGCTGTTAGCGTCGATGCTTTCGGATCGGCCGTCCCGCGCTCGATGTTATTCAGTGCAGTGGTCGAGAGCCCCGCGGCTGCCGCTAGGGCAGCCTGCGTGAGGCCAAGCATCGCGCGTGCGCCGCGTATCTGTTGAGGCGTGATCATGCGCCTCTTGTACGCTGCGCTTGATTTTTCCTCAAGCGCGCTTGACGTCCACTGAAGTTACATTTAACTCAAGCCTACTTGATTATTTCTCAAGTGGAGGCTTTTAGATGCCGAAACACAGCGTTCCGGCCCCGGCCGCGGGCGGAGCTATGCCCGCCGCAGCCCAGACCGAGTACCGCGCGCTGACGATCTACAGCGCGCCGCCGACCGGCTGCATCGTCTTTCCGGTGACGCGAAACGGTTTCGAGCCGCACCTCCGACTCGGCGAGATCGCGATCGTCGATTCCGGAGACCGCGAGCTGCAGAACGGTGAGCTCTACGTCATCCGCTGGAACCATCCCCTTGAACCGGATGGCATTAAGGCGCTCGTCCAGATATGGCCGCGGACTCATCGCGGGACCGACGGCAACAGCTTTGCGGCTTGGTGGGTCGGCAGCCTCAATCGGCCCCGCGAAGCTGGCGAGGTTGAGCAGTGGCTGAAGGAACGGCGACCGCTATCCTGCTCAGAACGACCTTTCCGCGCCGATCATCTGCGCGAGAAGCTGGTCGGCCGCGTGATTGGGATCTACCAAGCGACCGACCCGGCCATTGCCGCTCTCAACGGGAGGGCCCAGTCGTGAACCGACGTGGATTTCTCATTGCGGCTTCGGCACCGGTCGTCGCCGTACCAGCGGCCGCACTAGCGACTCGCGGCGGCGTCGTCTCACCGTTCCCTGGTTTGTCGCTCTGCGAGGTGCCGCTCCTTAGATCTGAGTTGCCAAGGGAGGCCCTGGTCGACCGCTACGTCGCTTTCCTCGCCTACGAACACCGGATGGCTCTTTGGGAGCAGATGCCAGCCTACGCGAGGGAGGGTCGTCGGGCTTACGAAGTGCCACTGTACTGGTCGCCCGAGAACGACGAGGTGCTCGGCGTCGTCAACGACGGGCGCCTGGTCGAGCGGGCGTCGCGCGTTTTAGCGGCAGTCGGCCTATGAGTATCGGGCTCCGCCTCGCCGTCTGGCTTGCGGTCGCCGTTTCTTGGACAAAGTACGTCCTCGTGCCAATAGCCCAGCGCAGAATCACGAGGCGGACTTCCGGACGAAGAATTGACTGAAACGTTTTGGTCAGATATGTGCCCATAGCAACGGACGATTATCCGACCGAAAGGCCCTGCTATGCCGCCCGCAACTGCTGCCGATCTCGTCGGCGCTATCCAGCCCCTCACTCAGCTGACTGACCGGTGGCTGAAATCAGCAACGCTCAACTTATTCGAGAACAAGGTGATTGAGCCGGGTCCCGCGGGTCGTGCGGCTCTCAAAAGAAATCCTCGAGAAGCAGCGGCGCTCGCGGTCGGGCTTTTGGCTGCTCCGTCGACCGCACAGGCGGGCCGATATGCTCTTGGGATCTTGGGTGCTGGCCGTCAGCGAGGTTCTCGCATCGATCCACATGAATGCCGACACAGCCATGAACTTGGAAAGCTGATCGAGGTGGCTCTTTCGCGGCCTTACTTCATCGATGCGCTTAGCGTGATGATCCAGGAGTGGAAAATCCTTGAGTCTGGGCTCGCCTATTATGCCGGACTGCCGACCTCCCGTGGGCTAACAGGTGAATGGAAGGCGGAACTCACCGTCCAGGTCTGGGGAACGCCTAACTTCGGCGCCCACATCGAACTCGACGTTCGGGAGGTATTCCCTCTCTCGGAGTCGGGTTTCGACCAGCATCACACGTTCCTCGGCATCGAGGCAGATTGGCTTGGAGACGCAACCGAAGATCTTGAATCGGGCGACCCGAGCGATGTGGTCAAGCGCCTCGCACACCAGGCGACGCACGGTTTTGATCAGCGTGTGATCATCGCTCTCGGACGTCGCCTCGGCGAACGCGGCGTTGATTACTGAGGCCGCTATGAAAAGCCAAGCCGTTCTCCTCACGCGCAAGCAGATAGCCGCTGCCTATGGAGTGGACGTTGCCACGGTGCAGCGCTGGAAGAAGCGCGGCCTGCTTCAGCCGGAGCAGCCGGGGGGCCGCGGCGGCACTTGGCGCCTGCCGGCCTCGGTGGTGAAATCGAAGAAGGGCGAGGAGAACTGACGTGAGCCGGTCGCTCCGCGAGCAGTCTCTTCCCCGCTTTGCGCTTAGGCGCGAGGAAGCGGCCGCGAGCCTCAGTGTCTCGGCCGGGACCTTCGACGGCTGGGTGGAAGACGGCAGGATGCCGAAGCCTTACAAGCCGAATGGCGGCGTCGCTCTTTGGGACGTCGACGAGATCCGCGCCTGCTGGCAGGCGATGAAGGACGGCACAGTCTTGAACAATCCGCTCGATCGGCTGGTGCTCTGATGGTGCAGCTCGATCTCCGCTACCTCTCCCGAGACATCGACCGGCACGGCAACGTCCGGTTCTACGTGCGCGTGCCGGGCCGGAATAAGGTGCGGATCCGAGCTTCGCTCAACGAGGACGGGACTGCATCCCCGGCCTTCATGGACGCTTATTGGAAAGCCGTCCGCGCCGAAGAGGAGGCGACCCGACCGCAAGTGCGGCGCGTCGCGGAAGGCTCCTTCCAGGCGGCGCTGAACCGCTACTACGGCTCGAGCAAGTTCAAGAGCTACGATCCCGACACACAGCGCGATAAGCGCGGCGTCCTCAACCGCTACGCGGACAGTGCTGGACCGATCGCGCTGAAGGCCTTTCGGCAGCAGGACGTCGAGCGGAGCCGCGACAAGCGACGAGACACGCCCGCGGCCGCCGACAAGCTCGTGAAGTACCTGCGGACCTTCTTCGCGTGGGCGATGAAGGAGAAGCTGATCGGCGCCAACCCCGCGGTCGGCGTCGAGAAGATCAACACAGGCTCGGAAGGCCATCATACTTGGAGCGTCGAGGAGATCCGGCGGTACGAGGAGCGGCACCCCGTTGGGACTACCGCACGCCTCGCCCTCGTCCTGCTCATGTGCACCGGTGGCCGCCGCGGCGATGTCTACGCCCTCGGCCGGCAGCACGAGACCGACGGCTACCTTTCGTTCTTCCAGGAGAAGAATCGGGCGCGGCAGACTGAGCCCATCGTCATCCCGATCCGGCCGGAGCTGAGGGGGGCGCTGGACGCGACCCCGACCGGTGATCTCGCCTATATCATCGGCTCCCATAGCCGGCCCTACACGAAGGAGAGCTTCGGCAATCGCTTCCGCGAATGGTGCGATCAAGCCGGCCTTCCGCAATGCTCGGCTCATGGTGTCCGGAAGGCGGCGGCCACGATCCTCGCCGAGAACGGCGCCTCCGCCATGGAGCTCTGTTCGATCTTCGGCTGGAGCAAGCTGGAGACCGCCGAGATCTACGTTCGTAAGGCGCAGCGGAAGCGCCTGGCGGCGAATGCATTCGCCCGGCTCGACGCGGCGACGTCCCCGAAGATTGTCCCACTTCGTGGCCGGAAGTCAGTCAGTGGGACAAACAGGAGAAAAAGTCTTGTTGGATCAACGCCATCAGATGGCGGTGGTGGGCCCGGCAGGACTCGAACCTGCAACCAGACCGTTATGAGCGGTCGGCTCTAACCATTGAGCTACAGGCCCCCGCCGCAGGCATACGCCGAGAGCGGGCGGTTTGTCATCGCCCGGATGTGCTGAAGCCGCTGAAGGATGCGCGGCGCCCGCTATATAGGTCTGCGACGCTGGTCTCAGGGAGAGGCATGGGGCGGATCGGACTGGTCTTCATGGCGGCGACCGCAGCTCTCGTCCTCGGCGTGGCGGCGCTCGTCGTCGGCGGGCCGGGGCGGACGGCGATTCCCGCAGACGCTCTGGTCGTCGGCCAGCTCGCCGAGCCCCGCTCGCTCGATCCGGCGACGGCTCAAGCGCCTCCGTGCTGAGACGGGGCTCACCATGGTCTTCGTCAGCCACGATCTCGCGGTCGTCGAGAGGCTCTGCGATCGGGTCGCGGTGATGCGACGCGGCCGGATCGTGGAGCAGGGCGCCTGCCGCAAAGTGCTTTCAACGCCGCGCGAACGCTACACCCGAGAGCTCGTGGCCGCCGCACACGTCGTCGTCGCTTGACGAGGCTTCCCGTCGCCCGATGTGGGTTCGACTCCCCCGTTTCCGGCACTCACCATGACCACCGTCACCCAGCAGCGCCGACGCGAAATCGAACGAGGCTTCATCGTCAGTCTCGGCCGCGCGGCGGGCGGCTCGATCGTGTTCGTCCTGCCGGTCCTCATGACCATGGAGATGTGGACGCTGGGAGCGAGCATGGATCGCTGGCGGCTCGCCCTGCTGCTCGCGGCCGTGGTCCCGCTTCTCGTCGGCCTGTCGCATTACATCGGCTTCGAGGAGACCGAGACCGTGGTCGACGACATCCGCGACGCCTTCGTCGCGATCCTCGTCGGCTTCGTCACATCGACGTTCATCCTGACGTTGTTCGGCCTGATCGGGCCGACCCGCTCGCTCGACGAAATTCTGGGCGCGATCGTCATCCAGACGGCGCCGGCGAGCTTCGGCGCCGTGATCGCGCAGGGGCAGCTCGGCCAGTCGGACGAAGGAGACAAGCGTCGCAACCGCGAGGCTGATTATTTCGGCGACCTGCTGTTCCTCGCGAGCGGCGCGGTCTTCCTGTCGTTCAACATCGCGCCGACGGAGGAGGTCGATCTGATCTCCGCATCGATGACGCCGTATCATACAGTCGCGCTGGCGCTGCTCTCGATCGCGTCGATGCACGTTATCGTCTACGGCGTGGAGTTCAGTGGCCAGAACGCCTTGATGCGCGACGGCCGCGGCTTCTGGAGCGTCTTCCTGCGATACAGTCTTGTAGGCTACGCGATCGCCCTGCTGGTCTGCGCCGCCATGCTGTGGCTGCTCGGGCGAATCGACGATCTCGGGCCGGAGGCCGCGTTGAGGCTCATTGTCGTGCTCGGCTTCCCCGCCGCGATCGGCGCCGCCTTCGCGCGGCTCATCGTCGGAGGACAGAGCTGATGGCGGAAAAGCCTATGCAGGAGCCGGAAGCGGACGAGAAGCCGGATCAGCCGTCGCGCGAGGTCGGGCGGATCGAATGGATCGTCGGCGCGGCCGGCGCCCTGATCACCATCGCCGTGCTGGCGACGCTGATCCATGAAGCGCTGACCTACAAGGAGGGCGCGCCGGTGCTCGTCAGCCGGGTGATCGGCGTGACGCCGACGGAGGGCGGTTTTGTCGTTCGCTTCGAGACCGAGAATCGTGGCCCTTCCACCGCGGCGGAAGTCGTCGTATCCGCGACGCTGAAGGACGGCGAGCGGGTCGTCGAGCAGGCGGAGGCGACGCTCGACTACATCGCGCGGCAATCGAGCCGTGACGCCGGGATCGTCTTGCGGCGCGATCCCGCTTCCGGAACGCTCGAACTCGCGGCCACGTCCTATCGCGCGCCGTAACGGATGACTGGAGACGACATGGACGACCGGGCTTCCAAAGATGCGAAGGTCGCGGACGCTGCGCGGTTTCTTCTGGAGGCGCGAGCGTCCCGCAGATCGGCGCCGCCGCCCGAAGAGCTCGCCCCGGCGGACGAAGCGGAAGCATGGGCGATCCATGAGGCGGTCGTCGCATCGCTTGGTCCGGTGGTCGCCTGGAAAGTCGGGGCCGCGTCGCCGCAGGCCGCGCCCGGTTTCGGCCTGATCACGGCCGACACGCTGTTCAAAAGCCCGGCCCGCTTCGCCGCCGACGCCTTCGTGCTGACGGCGGTCGAAGCCGAGATCGCCGTCACCTTCCGCGACGACATGCCGGCGCGCGAGGCGCCTTATTCCGTCGAGGAGGTTTTCGGCGCGATCGCGAGCTGGCACGCGGCGATCGAGGTGCTGGACACCGCCTTCGCCGACTGGAAAGCGACGCCTGCGTTGTGGAAGGTCGCCGACCGCCAGAGCCATGGCGGGCTCGTGGTCGGTCCCGGCGTATCCGCACCGCCGGCCGGCCCGCTCGGGCGGCTGGCGGTGAAGCTCGAGATCGACGGCGAAACCGCCTTTGCGCACGAGGGCGGCAACAGCGCGGGCGATCCCACGCGTCTGCTCGTTCATCTCGTCAACGCCCGTCGCGCGACCGCCCGGCCGATCCTTGCCGGCGACGTCGTCACCACGGGCTCGGCGACGCCTTTCCTTCAGGCGACGCCCGGCCAGATGGTCCGCGCTAGCTTCGACGGGCTCCCGCCCGCAGAACTCTCGATCAGCGCTGGCTGAGAGGCGCCGTAGTGTCCTCGATATTGCCGCCGATCGCCCTCATCTGATCGCCATAGGCTCGGCGGACCTTGGGGTCGAAGATTGCGATCGGCGCGTTGATCGCGGCGCCGGCGACCGAGCCCGCGGTGGTCGCCACACCCGCCGCGACCTGGCCGACGCGCTCGCCGAGGCTGAGTTCGTTCTGGGAAATCTCCTGGCCGGCGATCAGCCGCCCGCCGATCGCCCTGACCACCTCCGGGCTCGCCGCGAACTTTCCGTGCGCCAGCGCGTCGTCGGCGCGCAGATCCGTGAGGTCGAGCGCGTCGATCTTCGCCGTCGAGAACTCGGTCTTATAGGGTTCGGCCTTCGGATCGATCGCGCCGAGCCGCGGGACCTCGCCTGCGATGCGGCTCGAAAGGCGCAGCGCCCGGTCATCGCGCGAGACGAAAATCGTGAAGCGCGGCCGCTCATTGGCGGGCCCCATCTCTCCGAGCTGTTGCTTGAAGACGTCGACGTCGACGTCCGGGGCCGCCAGGATCACATTGCGGATTTTCGGCGCGATCCTACCGTCGCGGATCGCCATCTGGCGCAGCGACTCCAGCGCGAGGAAGCTGCCCATGGAATGCGCGAGCACCGAGACGTCCTGGATCTCCGGCGCGTGCGCCAGCGCCTGGAGCGTCTCCTCAAGCGCGTCGCGGGAATAATTCGTGCTCTCGCGGTCGTAATTGTAGGCGAACACGCTGGCGCGCGACGGCCAGGTGAACAGAATCGGCACCGCGTCCGTGCCCGAATCATGGACGATCTGCGCGAAGCGATAGACCGCGTCGTCGTAGGTGTTGTTGAAGCCGTGCACGAACAGCAGCACGTGCTTCTTGCCGTGCGCCTCCCTGCGGAACCAGGCGCGCGCGCCGCCGGCGTCCGTCTCTCGCGTCGAAAGCGTGGTGAATTCAGTCGCGGGGTTCGCGGGCAGCCGCTTCGGCCATTGCACCTCGCCGATCTTGCGGGCGCTGTCCGGCGGAATCGACACCGCGATGTCCGTCCATGAGATCTTCGCCGCCCGCTCGCCCGAAAACAGTACGCCTGGCTGAGGGGTCCGCTTGCGGGTTGTGACGACGAGCAGATCGACGCGCGACGCGCCGGGAGCGCTGGCGGCCTGCGGCACGAGCACGCCTTCAGGCCGGCCCGCGCATGCGGCGAGTGCGAGAGCCGCGGTCACCCATAGGACGCCAAACCGCAACCGCGCCGTCTCCTCAGCCCATGCCGCGTTTCTCGCGCCGGTCAGGGTCTAGCCCAGCGGGCGCTCCGCGGCGACTCGAAAGTTCGGCGCGACGAAGCTGAATGAATATTCACGGAACTGACGTGTTGAGCGGACGTTTAGTTGCGCCGCAATAAAGCTGAGGCGGGAAGGGGTAGCTTATTACGCGCCTTTTCGGCGCACGTTTGCGCCTATGTCGAAATATCGACAACAACAGGTCATTGACTGGCCTCGTTTGTTGTCCAGATGAACACTGGGGCGAGGCGGCGCTCGCGAGCAACGCAAGCAGCCGAGCCGGAAACGCAACAAGGTCGATTATGAAAAAGACAAAGCTCCTTTTGTTGGCGGGAACCGTCCTGCCCGTCTTCGCGCTCGCCGCGCCCGGATACGCCGACACGGCGACGCCGCACGCGCCGATCGTTCTCGCGCAAGGTCTGGATACGTCCGGCGGCGGAGACGACAAGAAGTCGCGTGACCGTTCCGATCGCGGCGACAAGCCCGATCGTGGCGACAAGGGGGGCCGCGAAAAGCCGGACCGCCCCTCTCGCGACGAGACGCGCGGCGGCGGGGATGACTCTCGTCCGGCGAAACGCCAGAAGGACTCAAGCGACGGCGACGCCAGCGATCAGCTGCGCCAGCAGCGCAAGCAGGATGCTCCGTCTGATCGTGACGTCGCTCCGCAGCCGAAGAAGTCGCGCGACGACGCCGCGCCGGACCGGATCAAGTCGCGCGACGCGGGCGACGACAGGCCCGATCGCGGAACGCGCGACCTGTCGACGGAGCCGCGCGAGCAGCGCGCCAAGGATCGTCCGGATGCTCGCGACGCCGACAAGCCGTCGAAGGCCGACCGCGATGGCAAGCCGGATCTGCGGCCTGACGCGGACCGCTCGAAGGACATTAAGGACGCCCCGACCGACCGAAAGGGCGCGGGCCGCGACGACAAGCCGGACTCGGCCACCACCGCCAAGCCCGACTCTAAGAGCGACGCCAAGAGCGACGACCGCTCCGATCGTCTGAAGGATCTGCGCGACCGCGACCGTCCCGACGGCGGGCGCTCCAAGGATGACGCCAGAGACGTCCAGCAGGACCGACAGAAGGATCTGCGGGACCGCCAGGACGACGAGTCCGATCGCAAGGACAAGGCCGACCGCAAGGAAGACGGCGGCAGGCGCGATCCGTCCGACGCGGACGCCGACCGCTCCGGCCGCAAAGACCGGCTCGACGATCTGCGCGATCAGCGCCGGGATGACGCCCGCGATCAGCGAAAGGACGACCGCGACAATGCGCGCGACGACCGCAAGGATGGTCGCGACGACCTCCGCGGCCGTGACGATCCGCGTGATCGCGACGCGACCCGCGACGAGCGCCGCGATCGCTTCGAGCGCCGCATGCGCGAGGAGCCGCGCGACGCTCGCCGCGACGATGATCGCATCGACCGTCTGCGCAGCGAGCGCCGCGAACGCCGTGAGGGGAGCCAGGTCATCATCACCGAGGGCGATCGCACGATCATCCGCGAAGGCGACCGGTCCTACATTCGTCGTGACGAGAACGAACGGTTCCGACGCGGCGCCCGCGACGTCCGCGAGGAGCGCGACGGCGATCGCATCAAGACGGTCGTGACGCGTCCGGACGGCTCGAAAGTGGTGACGGTGACGGACGGCGACGGCAGGCTCATCAGCCGCACCCGCACCACCGTCAGCGGCGAGGACTATGTGCTGATCGACAACCGCCCGCGCGGCGGCGGTCGTCCCGGCGCGTTCATTGATCTTGGCCTGCCGCCGCCCCGCGTCTCGATCCCGCGTGAGGAATATATCGTCGACGCCGACGACGCCTCCTACGACCAGATCCAGGACGCGTTCCGGGCGCCGCCGGTCGAGCGGCTCGACAGGAGCTACTCGCTCGACGAAATCCGGCAGAACGCTCCGCTGCGTGAGCGGGTCCGAAGCGTCGACCTCGACACCATCACCTTCGACACCGGTTCGTGGGACGTCAGGGACGACCAGATCAAGAAGCTCGAAAATGTCGGCCTCGCCATGGAGGACGCGGTCAAGAAGCAGCCAAAGACCGTGTTCATGGTCGAGGGTCACACCGACGCGGTCGGGGCCGACGACGACAACCTGTCGCTCTCGGACCGCCGCGCTCAGTCGGTCGCCGAGATCCTGACCAAGTATTTCAACATCCCGGCGGAGAACCTGACGACGCAGGGCTACGGCGAGCAGTTCCTGAAGGTGAAGACCGACGGACCGGAGGAGCGCAACCGGCGAGTCACTATCCGGAACATCACGCCGCTGCTCACCAGCGGCAACTGATCGATCCGACTGCGACGAGAGCGGCGCGCGGGGCTCCCCCCGCGCGCCGTTCGCGCGTCTGGAGCTGGACGCGCGCCGGTTGGCGGCGCTTCCCGCCGCCCTAGCTGCATAAACCGGCGGCGTTGTGCGGCGCCGCGGCGAGGGGAGCGGAATGGCTGCGATCAACGTCAATCAGGTGGCCTCTCGCGTGACGGAGCCGTCCTTCGATCGTTCAGTTGGACTCCGGCGGCCGACGCATTGCGGCCTCCACGCGCGACCGTCCGGTGGGGCTCCGACGGCGACGTGAGCATCGCCTGGGGTATGTTTCGATGAAGGTGGCGCTCGTGTTGAACGCGTCGTCCGGCGCGCTGATGGGCCGGACGGACGCAGCCGCTGAAATCGAGCGCAAGCTGCGTGACGCGGGCATGGAGGTCGGCTCGGTGCTTGACGGCGACGCCACCGACATTCTCCAGCGGATGCAGCGCGCGCGGGATCTTCCGGTTGAGGCGATCGTCACCGCCGGCGGCGACGGCACCATCTCGGCCGCGGCCCAGGTTCTGGTCGGAACCGGCGTCGCGCTTGCGCCGCTCCCGCTCGGCACGATGAATCTTCTGCCCAAGGACCTGCGCATTCCCCTCGATCTCGACGCGGCCATCGTTGCGCTCGCGGACGGAGAGAGGGCGGAGATCGACGTCGGCGACGTGAACGGGCACGTTTTCCTCTGCAACTCGATGCTCGGCATGCCCGCCCGCCTCGCGGAGCGCCGCGAACGCAACCGCCGGAACATGGGCTTTGGCGGCTGGTGGCGTCTGGTGGCCGCAGGGCTCAAAGGCCTCTACCGCTATCCGCCAATGCGCGTCGGGCTCGATCTCGGCCACGGCTCGGTGACCCTGCGGTCCAAGGCGGTGGTCGTCGCCAACAACGCCTACGACGAAGGCTTCGGCCAGATGCTCACCCGCTCGCGCCTCGACCGCGGCGAGCTCACGCTCTACGCCGCGCGCCGTCTGAGCGCCTGGCCGCTTGTGCGCATCTCCGCCGGCATGGCGCTGGGTGTCTGGCGGCAGGACCCCGATATCGAGACGCACAGCGTGCGAGAGCTGACGGTGACGAGCCGCCGGAAGCTGATCCGCATCATGAATGACGGCGAGACCATGCTTCTGCCGCCGCCGCTGCGCTATCGGATCCGCCCGCTCGCGCTGACAGTGCTGCGGCCGAGGCGCGAGCCGGTGGCGTTCGTGGAGGATGCGGCGTGACGCGGATCGTCCACCTCTCGGACCTGCATTTCGACCGGGTCGACCCGGTCATCGTCAATGCGTTGCGCGACGAGATCAACGCCGACCCGCCGGATCTCGTCGCGGTCTCGGGAGACCTCACCCAGCATGCGCATCGTGAAGAGTACCGAACCGCGGGAGCCTTCCTGCGGAGTCTCGACGCGCCGGTGCTGGCGGTGCCGGGCAATCACGACATCACCTATTTCCATCCGCTGCAGCGCTTCGTCGATCCCTATCGGCGCTGGCGGCGTTATGTCAGCCGGGAAATCGAGCCGACCTGGTGCGACGATACGGTCGCGGTCATCGGCATGAATACGGCGCGGCGCGCGGCGCTCGCGCTCGACTGGTCGAACGGCCGCTTCGGCCTCCGCCAGCTCATCCGCTTCCGCAAGCGGGTCGACGCGCTGCCGAGCGGCCTGTTCCGGATCGTCGTCGCCCATCACGCGCTGCATCCGCCGGACGCCGAGCCCGATCTCGACGTCGTCGGCCGCGCCTCGATCGCGCTCGACGTCTTCAGGCAGGCGGGCGTCGGGCTGGTGCTCGCGGGCCATCACCACCGCGGCTATCTGCACGCCCATGAGCCGATCGGCTCAGCGCCGCCCCTCGTCGTGGCGCAGGTCTCGACCGCGACCTCGACCCGGCTGCGCGGAGAGCCGAACGCCTATCATCGCATCTCGGTCGATTCCGCAGGCCATGTCGCAATCGAGGTCCGCGCCTGGGACGGCCGCCGCTGGCGCGAGATCCCGGCCCGCACGCAGGGCGCGCCGCTGCAGAAATCGGAGAAGGCGCCGTTTGCAGCGCCTACCGTGACGGACGTCGCGATCAGGCAAAACGCGCCCGCCGGGCTCGGCTGATCAGCCTCCCGCCAACACTTGATAAATTTAATTGATTATATCAAGTTGAGGCGCCGCTATTCAGGCGGTCGACCTTTCGCGAGACGATCCCATGCGCAAAACCTTGATTGTCTCAGGCCGCTTCTGGCGGGTCTTCGCGCTGTGTGCGGTCGTCCTGGCCGCCGCCGTTCCTGGTCTTCGGGCGAACGCCGACGCTCCGACCACGGTGCGTATCGGCTATCAACGCTCTTCGACTTTGATCAGCCTGTTGAAGGCGGACGGCTCGCTGGAAAGGGCGCTGGCCGAACGTGGGGTGAAAATCTCCTGGCACGAATTCACGAGCGGCCTGCCGCTGCTCGAGGCGCTCAACGTCGGCGGCGTCGATTTCAGCGCGGACGTCGCCGACACGGTGCCGGTTTTCGCGCAAGCGGCGGGCGCGAAGCTCGTCTATGTCGCGGAGGAGGCGCCGTCTCCCGCGGCGCAGGCGATCCTCGTCCACGGAAATTCCCCGATCTCGTCGGTCGAGCAGCTGAAAGGCAAGAAGATTGCGGTGACGAAAGGCGCTGGCAGCCACTATCTGCTGCTCGCCGCGCTCGCCAAGGCCGGGCTCACCATCAAGGACGTCACGCCCGCCTATCTGACGCCCGCGGACGGACGAGCGGCGTTCGTCAGCGGCGCCGTCGACGCCGTCGTCATCTGGGATCCGTTTCTGGCCAGCATCCAGGCGCAATCCGACGCGCGCATCCTGGCGGACGGAACGGGACTCGCGAGCTACAAGCGCTATTACCTGACGACCAAGGACTTCGCCGAGCGCGGCGGCGACCTCGTCGGGATCATCGTCGCCCAGCTCAAGGAGGCGGGCAGCGCCGTGAAGGCCGATCCCAAGCAGGCCGCGGAGAAGCTGTCGGGCCTCTGGTCGATGGACGCCGCCACCGTCGAGAAGGCGAATGGCCGCCGGTCCTACAAGGTCGGGCTCGTGACGCGCGACGGCCTCGCCGAACAGCAGAACATCGCCGACGCCTTCGCCGCGGAAGGGCTCTTTCCGAAGAAGGTGGACGCCTCCGACGTCGCGATCTGGAGCCCGTCGACGCAATAGGGCTACGATCGAGGCGGGGTGACGGGCGGGCGACGCGCGTGTAAGCCAGCGCTGGTCCCCGCATACCGGCCATGGCTGGGTCGAGGGGCCGCCTCCTCACGCCAGACCCCTTATCCGATGACCGACGCCGCCCTCGCACCCGCCGCAACGAACCTCGCCCGCGAGGTGGAGCGCAGGCGGACCTTCGCCATCATCTCGCATCCCGACGCGGGCAAGACCACGCTGACGGAAAAGCTGCTGATGTTCGGCGGCGCGATCCAGCTTGCCGGTCAGGTGCGCGCCAAGGGCGAGCGGCGGCGCACGCGGTCGGACTGGATGTCCATCGAGCGCGAGCGGGGGATTTCCGTCGTCACCTCGGTGATGACCTTCGAGTACCGCAACTGCGTCTTCAACCTGCTCGACACGCCGGGTCACGAGGACTTCTCCGAAGACACCTACCGGACGCTGACGGCGGTCGACAGCGCCGTCATGGTGATCGACGCCGCCAAGGGCATCGAGGCGCGGACGCGAAAATTGTTCGAGGTCTGCCGCCTCCGCGACATCCCGATCGTCACCTTCATCAACAAGATGGACCGCGAGAGCCGCGACCCGTTCGAGATTCTCGACGAGATCGAGAAGACGCTGGCGCTGGACGCCACGCCGCTGACCTGGCCGATCGGCCGCGGCCGCGACTTCGCCGGCACCTTCGAGCTGAAGACCGGCCGCATCCGGCTGGTCGACGGCGGCGACGAGCCCGCGGGCGCAGGGCTCGAGGCGCTTGGCGGGCTGGTGTCCGAGCATCGTCTGACCGAAGTCACCGAGGAGCTGGAGCTTGCTCAGGGAGCGCTCAAGCCTTTCGACCTCACCTCGTTCCGGGAGGGCCATCTGACGCCGGTGCTGTTTGGCTCGGCGCTGCGCAACTTCGGCGTCCGCGACCTGCTCGATGCGCTCGCAGATCTCGCGCCCCCGCCGCAGGGGCTCGACAGCGACAAGCGCCCGGTCGCGGCCGACGAGCCGCGGATGACCGCCTTCGTGTTCAAGGTCCAGGCCAACATGGACCCCAACCACCGCGATCGCATCGCGTTTGTGCGGCTTTGTTCGGGCAAGCTGACGCGCGGCATGAAGGCGCTCCAGACGCGGACGTCGAAGACCATCGGGCTGCACGCGCCGCAGTTCTTCTTCGCACAGGACCGGCAGCTCGCCGAGGAGGCCTATGCCGGAGACGTCGTCGGCATCCCGAACCACGGGCTGCTCCGCATCGGCGACACGCTGACCGACGGCGAGAACCTTTCCTTCCTCGGCGTGCCGAGCTTCGCGCCTGAAATCCTGCGCCGCGTCCGGCTCGAGGACGCGATGAAGGCGAAGAAGCTCAAGCAGGCGCTGCAGGAGATGGCGGAGGAGGGCGTCGTGCAGGTGTTTCGCCCGGTCGACGGCTCGCCGGCGCTGGTCGGAGTCGTCGGCTCGCTGCAGCTCGACGTGATGGAGGGCCGGCTGAAAGCCGAATACGGCCTGGATGTCGGCTTCGAGCAAAGCCAGTATTCGCTCGCCCGCTGGGTCTCGGCTCCGAACAAGGTGGATCTCGCCGAGTTCCTTGCTGCGAACCGCGCGAGCACGGCCGACGACCTCGATGGCGATCCCGTGCTGCTCGCAGGCTCCGCCTTCCAGATGGCCCGCGCCCAGGAGCGCTGGAGCAAGGTGGCGTTCACAGACATCAAGGACGTGCGCAAGGTCGCGGCCTGAAGGGCCGAGATTGGACTCAGCGCAATTTGCGCGGTCGGGGTCGGCCGGACACGGCGCGTTGCGCGGGATTTTACGCTGGAATGATCACGGCCGAGGCCGGTGGGGACGGCTAGCCTTACGCAGGCTCCCGCTCCCGAACGCCTTCGAAGCACGCGCGGCGCTTGGCGAGTTCCGCCGAGACGTGGTCCATGAACGCCCGGACCCGCGCGCTGGAGCGCAGGTCGGGATGCGTCAGGATCCACAAGCCGGGCGGCTGCTGGCCCGGCGGATCATAGAGCCTAACCAGACCCGGAAAGCGGTTGCCGATGAAGCAGGGCAGGGGACCGACGCCCACCCCCGCCTTGATCGCCTCGGCCATGCCGAGAACGGTCGACAGCCGGTACACGAGCTTGTGCTCGCCCACCACGTCGCGCAGCCAGCGCTGGAGCGGCGCGAGCAAGTCGCCTGGGCCGATCCAGGGAAGGTGATCGAGCTCCTCGATGGAATCGACCGGCTTCAGCGGCTCCGCGCCATAGACCGCCCAGAAAATCCCCGCGAGCCGCCGTCCGACCAGCGTCTCCGGCGGCGACGAGGTGACGCGCAGCGCGATGTCGGCGTCACGCTTCGAGAGATTCAGCACGGCGTTGCCGACGACGATGTCGAGGGTGATCTCCGGATAGGCTTTGCGGAAGCTGGCGAGCACGTCGGTCAGCGCGTGGACGAGCATCGTGTCGTTTGTAGTGACGCGAAGTTCCCCCGCCGGCGCCAGATCCTGGCCGGAGACGCGGCGCTCGAAGGCGACGATGTCGTCCGCCATCCGGTCGGCGATCGAGGCCATTTCCTCGCCGGCGGGCGTCAACCCGTAGCCGGCGCGGCCGCGCTCGAACAACCGCGCGCCCAACCGGTCCTCGAGCGCGCCAAGGCGGCGAAAGACGGTCGAGGCGTTGACGCCGAGCACATCCGCGGCGCCGGCGAGCGAACGTCGCTCCGAAATGGCTTTGACGAGTCGGAAATCGTCCCAGGCGAGCATGAAGAGAGGCTTCGTCGATGGAGGATCGTTGCACGCGTGCAAGCGCCATGTAGCTTATTCCGGAACCGGAGTCATGCGGGCGGCGCGGAGGATTTCAGCCGCGGCCGAAACGCAGGCCGGGCGCCGGACGCTCCTCGATCACCTCGCTCCGGAAGCGGTAGAGCTGCGCTGGACGCCCGCCGGTCGCGGTCTCCGCCGCGCCCGTGGGCTCAACGAGCGCTGTGCTTTCGACCAGCCGCCGGAAGTTCTGCTTGTGCAGCTTGCGACCGGCCACCGCCTCCACGGTCTGCTGCAGGGCCGTCAACGTGAAGCGCGGCGGCATCAGCTCGAACACGACCGGACGGTACTTGAGCTTCGCGCGCAGACGTCCCATCGCGGTCGCCAGGATGCGGCGGTGATCGTCGCGCATCGGCTCGCCAAGCCTCGGCAAGGCGTCGCGCGCAAGTGCCGCCGGGCGGCCGTCGCGCAGCGCTTCCTCGACGAGGCCGGCTTCGTAGAGCAGTTCATAGCGGTCGAGCACCTTCTCCTCATCCCACGGCGCGCCGTCGAAGCCGAAGCAAAGCCGCGCGCGGGCGAGCCGCGGCAACGCGCGGCCAGTCTCAGCTTCCGGCGCCTCGGAGGTCCAGCGCCCGAGCGCGGGCAGGATAGCGGCGTCCAGCACTTCGGGGCGTCGGCGCCGCCAGTCCTCCCAAGGGAAGAAGCCGTACCACGGGCGGAAAGCGGCGCCGGCGGCGGCGAGCGCGGCCCCGTCGCGGGGGCGCCGCGTCAACGCGAGGTAGCCGATCGAGACCATGTGAGGCCCGACGTCCTCGCGCCGCGCCGCGCGCCCGCGATCGCCAAAGGTATAGAGCTGCTCGACATAGCCGACGTCGAGCGCGGTCTGGGCGGCTACCGAGCTGCGGAGCGCGATCTCGAGCGTGCGGTCGCGGCGGGGTTCGAACGTGCCGGCCGGCAGAGCCGCCGGGCCGTCGCCGGCGCGCGCCACGAGGATTTCCGGGGCGTCTCCCTGCACCGCGACGACTGCGGCTGTCAGGCCGATGCCGATTGTGGTCGGATCGCTCATCCTGTCGGGGCGGACGAGAGCGCGAACGGCTCGCCCTCGAATGCGTCGGCGCCGCGCCCGATCTCGGCGATGGCGGCGACCATGCGGCCCTCGCGGCCGAGCGCCTCGTCGGCGAGCCGCACGATCAGCCGGTTCGGCGTCGCGGTCCGACTCGCTTTGCGGAGCGCCGACGCGATGAGCCGCTCATCCCTTGCAGCGTCCCGGGCGCAGGCGATCGCGAACGCCATCGCCGTCGAGCGGCTGATCCCGGCGTAGCAATGCACGACGATCGGGCCATCGGTCGAGGCGGCGAAGGCGAGCGCGTCGGCGATATGGCTTTCGGACGGGTGGACGTGTCCCTCGAGCGGCTCGGCGATGTCGTGAAAGGTGAGCGTAAGGTGGTCGACCGGCGCGACCGGCGCCGGCCGCTCCACCGTCGTCCCTGCGGAGACGAGCGAAAGCACGCGTCGCGCGCCGACCGAGGCCACCGTCTCCGACAATTTCGATATGGGGCAAACGACGATCATGGCGTCCTTCCGCTCGAACCCGCGTCTATCGGTGTAGCGCGGCGAAGCGGTCGAGGAAGCGGCTTTCGGCGTCGACCGCCGGCCATGGCTTCAGCTCCGACGAGACCGGCGCGCCTTCCGGGCGGCCGAAGAAACCGCGCGCCTCCGCGATCGAGAAGCCGGCGAGCTGGACGGCTTCGAGGAACGCCGCCGTCTTGTCTGCGCGCTTGATCAGCTTGGCCGCGGCGAGCGCGGGCTCAGCCGGCAGGCCGAACCGCAGATGGACCGCCGCCATAAGGCGCGCCTCGACCAACCGGTAGTCGCCGCCGAGCACCGCCTTGAACGGACTGATCATGTCGCCGACGACGTACTCCGCGGCGTCGTGCAGCAGCGCCGTCAGGCGAAGCCGAGGCTCGGCCGCCGGCGCGAGGCGGCCCACAATGTCTTCGACCAGCAGCGAGTGCTGGGCGACCGAGAAGATGTGGTCTCCGGCGGTTTGCCCGTTCCACCGCGCGACACGCGCCAGCCCGTGCGCAATGTCCTCGATCTCGACGTCGAGCGGCGAGGGATCGAGCAGGTCGAGTCGTCTGCCCGACAGCATCCGCTGCCACGCCCGCGGCTTGGCTGGAGCTCTGCGGGGCGAGAATGGTGCGGGAGCGGTGGCGTCGGCCATTTTGCCTTTGACAGTGGTGATGGCTGCCCGAAGGATGCCGCCGAAACTTCACAGATGGAAAGAGCTGAGCGCTCTAACGAATCCGTCTTAATGAAGTCGATCAACGCGCGGCAGGCGCGGTAAGAAGACGTTGGGACGGAGACGACGCATGGCGAGCACGACGATGGAAACGGGCGCTGCGCGCCCGACGCCTTGGTACAAGGTGCTCTACATCCAGGTTCTGATCGCGGTCGCGATCGGCATCCTCCTCGGCTGGTTCGATCCGGGCCTTGGCAAGGCGATGAAGCCGCTCGGCGACGGCTTCATCAAGCTCGTGAAGATGCTGATCGCGCCAGTGATCTTCCTCACCGTCGTTCACGGCATCGCCTCGATGAGCGACATGAAGAAGGTCGGCCGCGTCGGGCTGAAGGCGCTCATCTATTTCGAGGCGCTGACGACGGTGGCCCTCGTCATCGGACTCGTCATCGTCAACGTGCTGAAGCCCGGCGCCGGGATGAACGTCGACCCCAGCAAGCTCGACGCCGCTTCGGTGGAGAAATATCAGACGGCCGCCAAGGGGCAGACCGTCACCGACTTCTTCCTGCACATCATCCCCGACCAGGTGGTCGGGGCTTTCGCGCAGGGCGAGATCATCCAGGTTCTTCTCGTGGCCATACTGTTCGCCTTCGCGCTGCATTCGCTGGGCGAGCGCGGCAAGCCGGTGATGGCGATCATCGACGGAACGATGGAGGTGTTCTTCCGCATCGTCTCCATCGTCATGCGCGCCGCGCCGATCGGCGCCTTCGGCGCGATGGCCTTCACCATCGGCTCGCAGGGGCTTCAGGCGCTTGCGCCGCTCGCCTACCTCATGGCCTCTTTCTACCTGACCTGCCTGATCTTCATCTTCGGCGTGCTCGGGGTCGTGTGCTGGCTCTGCGGGTTCTCGATCTTCAAGTTCGTCCGCTACATCCGCGAGGAGCTTCTCATCGTGCTCGGCACCTCCTCCTCGGAGTCGGTGCTGCCGCGCATGCTGGACAAGATGAAGCGCGCCGGGGCCGAGGAATCGGTCGTCGGCCTCGTCATTCCCGCCGGCTACTCGTTCAACCTCGACGGCACCTGCATCTACCTGACGATGGCCGCGATCTTCCTCGCCCAGGCGACCAACACCGACCAGACGCTGTGGCAGCAGATCGTGATCCTCGTGATCCTGCTTTTGACCTCGAAGGGCGCGGCGGGGGTCACGGGCTCCGGCTTCATCGTGCTCGCGGCGACGCTGCAGTCGGTCGAGCACATCCCGACGGTGGCGATCGCGCTGATCCTCGGCATCGACCGCTTCATGTCGGAGGCGCGCGCGCTCACCAACCTGGTGGGCAACGGCGTCGCGACCATCGTGGTGGCGAAGTGGGAGGGCTCGCTCGACGAGGCCCGTCTGCATGCCGAGCTCGACGGGAGGAAGGCGACGCGAGAGCCGGTTCGGGTCGCGGCGCAGGCCTGACGGCGCTGGAGGCGCTAGCGCCGCTCGCCGGCTGGGCTCCCGCCGCATCACGCGGGAGCACAAGCCGGTCTATCGATGACGGGCTCGGGGGCGGAGCAGCGCATCGAAATGCCGACCTGCCGACCTCCTTGCCGAGGACGCTTCAGGAGAGCGCCTGAACCTCGGAATGCCGGTAGCAGTCGGTCACGTGATCGTTGACCATGCCGACCGCCTGCATGAAGGCGTAGACGATAACGGGTCCGCAGAACGTGAATCCGCGGCGCTTCAGGTCCTTGGCGAGCGCCTCGGAGATGGGCGACGCAGTCGGCGCGTCCGTCGTCGAGCGCCACCGGTTCACGACCGGTTTTCCATCGACGAAGCCCCAGAGATAGGCGGAAAAGTCTTCGCCATCGTCGCGCATCGCGAGAAACGCGCGGGCCGATTTGATCGCGCCTTCGATCTTGGCGCGGGAGCGGACGATGCCGGCGTTCGCCATCAGCCGCGCGACGTCGGCCTCGCCGTAGCTTGCGATGCGCTCGGGCTCGAACCCCTCGAACGCTTCGCGGAAGGCGTCGCGCTTTCTGAGGATCGTGATCCAGGCGAGGCCGGCCTGAAAGCCGTCGAGCACGAGCTTCTCGTAGAGCGCCCGCGGGTCACGTTCGGGCACGCCCCAGTCGGTGTCGTGGTAGGCGACGTAGAGCGGGTCGGCTCCGCACCAGCGGCAACGGCGTTTGCTGTCCGCATGTTCCGGAGCGGCCTCGCTCACGCGGCGTGGATTTCGTCGGGGAAGTCGAAGCGCGCCCACGGCGCCTTGACGACTGTCAGCATCGCCGCGCCTGCGATCAACGGCGTGCCCGCCGCCCGCGCGTCCGCGACCCGATCGAGCCGCAGCAATGCGAGGCCGCGGCCGTCGGCCGAGGAGCCCATCCGCCCTATGGTTCGCTCGCCTGCGGTGACGGCTGAGCCGATGGGGGCCGGAAGCCCGTCGAGCAGCACCGGCGTCACACGGGTGCGCGCCGTGCCGCGGTGCTCCATACGGCTCACGACCTCCTGGCCGACGTAGCAGCCTTTCTTGAAGTCGACGCCGCCGAGCTGGTCGAGGCAGGCCTCGTGCGGAAAGGTCTCGCCATAGACGAAGTCCAGGCCGCCATAGGGCACGCCGAGCGCGACGCGATGGGCGCGCCATGCGTCGAGACCGCCCGACAGACCTTCGGGCAGCGCGGCGCCGGTGGGCAGATAGGCCCGCGCTCCGAGCGCCGGAAGCCGCGGGTCCGACACGAGGTCGCCCTCGATCCGAGGCAGCAGTCCGTCGCCCCACAATGCCGCAACACGGAACTCGTCGCTCCGGTCCGCGATCTCCACCTTGGAGCGGAGCCTGTAGAGCGCGAGCCTGCGCGCGACGTCCGCGACCAGCGGGCGGGGCAGGTCGAGTCGAAAGCCGTCCCCGCTCCGTGAGGCGATCATGTCGACGATGATCTTGCCCTGCGGCGTCAGCAGGGCGGCGTAGGCGGCGCGGCCGGGCGCGAGGTCCGCGACATCGCTCGTCAGAAGATTGTCGAGGAAAGCGCCCGCGTCGGGGCCTGCGACGTGCAGAACGCCACGTCCATCTAGAAAAGCGCCGCGCATCCGGCTTCTCCGTCCGTGTTGCCATCAGGCTCGTGCGAGGGTAGCCACCCCATCGTCCCGCCTCAAGCCGATCCTTCGATCGAGGAAGCCCAATGGCCGAAACCTTCGACCTCATTCTCAGGAACGGGACCATCGTCAATCAGGATGGCGAGCATCGCGCCGACATCGGCGTGCGAAGCGGACGCATCGCGCACATCGGCGATCTGTCGCAGGCCGACGCCGGCGAAACGGTGGATTGCCCGGGGCTTCATCTCCTGCCTGGCGTTATCGACACGCAAGTCCATTTCCGCGAGCCCGGGGCGACCCACAAGGAGGATCTGGAGACGGGCTCGCGCGCCGCTGTTCTCGGCGGCGTCACGGCGGTGTTCGAGATGCCGAACACCAATCCGCTCACCGTCACGCCGGAGGCCCTCGCCGACAAGCTCGCGCGCGCCAAGGGCCGGATGCATTGCGACCACGCCTTTTTCGTCGGCGGCACCCACGACAACGCGAACCACGTCGCCGAGCTCGAGCGACTGCCGGGGGCCGCCGGCATCAAGATTTTCATGGGATCGTCGACCGGTTCGCTGCTGGTCTCCGACGACGCCGGCGTCGCGGAGATCCTGAAACGCGTCCGCCGCCGGGTCTCCGTGCATTCGGAGGACGAGCCGCGTCTCTCCGAACGCAAGGATCTGCGCGTCCCGGGCGATCCTTCGAGCCACCCCGTCTGGCGCGACGCCGAGGCCGCCCTGAAATGCACGCGGCGGCTGGTGGGGATCGCGCGGGAGCACGGCGCCAAAGTTCACGTGCTCCATATCTCCACGGCGGACGAGATGCGCTATCTCGCCGATTTCAAGGATGTAGCGACCGTCGAGACGACGCCGCATCATCTGACGATGGGCTCCGACGCCTACGCCCGCCTCGGAACCCGCGCGCAGATGAATCCCCCGGTCCGCGACGACGCGCATCGCGCAGGGATATGGTGGGGGCTTCGGCAGGGCGTGGTCGACGTGCTCGGCTCCGACCATGCGCCGCATACCTTGGAGGAGAAGGCCAGGCCCTATCCCGAGAGTCCCTCCGGCATGACCGGCGTCCAGACCCTCGTGCCGATGATGCTGGACCACGTCGCGAAGGGCCGCCTCAGCCTCGCACGCTTCGTCGATCTGACGAGCGCAGGCCCGGCCCGCATCTTCGGCATCGCGCGGAAAGGCCGGCTCGCGGTCGGCTTCGACGCCGACATAACGCTGGTCGATCTGAAGCGGCGGGAGACGATCACGAACGCGTGGATAGGCTCCCGCAGCCGCTGGACGCCGTATGACGGCGTCGAAGTGACGGGCTGGCCGGTTGCAACGGTGGTTCGGGGGAAGACCGTCATGCGCGACGGAGAGATCGTCTCGGGCGGACTAGGCGAACCTGTGAGATTCCTCGATACCTTGGGATCTTGAGCATCGTCGCCGCGTCGTCTCAAGGGTTGTCCCGGTCCGCCCGGGCTCCACTTGGGGTCTGGAACGGCGCGGTCAGCGAGAGCCGGGACGGCGGGAGACTGCGCACGTGATGGACGTGTCGCTCGTTGCGACGGGCATCATCATCGGCATCGGCGTCAACGCTCCGGTCGGGCCGACCAACGTTATGTGCATCCACCGGGCGATCCGGAACGGCCCGACATCGGCGATGGCGGCGGGAGCCGGAGCTTTTACGGCCGATGTGCTGTTCGCCGGGCTCGCGGCTTTCGGGGTGACGGCGATCGCCACCTTCGTGCAGGGGCATCTGCCGGTCATCAAAGTGGTGGGCGGCGCGGCGCTGGTCGCGTTCGGCGTCAAACTGCTCTGTGCGCCGACCTCGCTCAGCAAAGCTCCGAAAAACGACACCGCGCTCTCGCTGTTGCGCGCGGCGGTCACGTCGTTCGCGCTGACCGTCACCAACCCCGCAGTGCTGCTCGGCTTCTTCGCGATCTTCGGAGGTCTCGCGGGCATCGGCGAGAATCCGGGCGACTTCGGCGCCGCGGCCCTGTTGACGCTCGGCGTCGCGATCGGCAGCGCGGCCTGGTGGACAGGATTGTCGATGGGCGCGAGCCGGCTGCGCGAGAAGCTCGCGGAGCGCTGGCTGGGGCGGATCAACACGCTGTCCGGCGGCGGACTGGCGGTCTTCGGTTTCGCCGTTCTTCTGAGCGTGGCGCTGGGATTCTAGCGGCGACGCCTCAGTGCGGCAGGCTCGGCAGCGTGTAGCCGCCGGAGCGGATGCTCGCAGGAAGCTTCTCGGCGAAGCGAGCCGTCGCTTCCTCGCCAAACGCCATCACGAGCTCCTTCAGCGCAGCGAACAGCGCGGCGTGGGCCACGCAATCCGGCGCGATGCCGTCGAGCAGCGCCTCTTCCCACGCCTCGTCGAGGTAAGCGAGAGCTGCGCGCCGTCCGTCGATCACGTCTTCCGCGGTCGAATCGTCGTGTGTCATGTCAGCCCTATCCTTCGCGACCTCGACCCTAGCCATTTTGAGACGCGCCGGGAGCGATTCCGGAAGAAAGGGTTAACAAAACGGGGAAAACCGTAATCATCCGGTTCATGGTCCGTAACGAACTCTGACGTCCGCCGCGATCCTCGACGCCTCGGCCAGGAAGCGGCGAACCGCAAGCTCGGCGGAGGGCGTGCAGGCTCGGTAGCTTCTCGCCCAGGTCCGGAAGCTGGCGTTGAAGGCGCCGGCCAGTCTGTCGCGCCGTTCCGGCGTCGGCGCGTCCGCCTCGATCAGCGCCGCCATCCGATCGCGCCAGACGTTGGCGTCGGGCGCGCCGCAGACGGTGCGCAGGTGGTGGAGCGCGCCGAGCACTTCGGCGAGCCGCATGAGCTGGGTTTCGTAGGGCGGCGGCGGAGCGATGGCAGGCTCGCTCTGGGTCTCCGTCGGGGGAGGCGGGGGGGCCTGCTTGGCCTTTCGGTCGGTCGCGGCCGAGAAGGCCCCGTTCGACGCGGAGGAGAGAAGCGCCGCCGCGAGCGCCATCCGCGCCAGAACGATCCGCGCCCTGCGGACGTTCATAGGGCCATCTCCGCCGCACGGGCAACGATCTCGGCGAGGCCGTCGGTGACGTCGAGGGCGGCCACGTCGGCGGGCGCCACCCAGGCGACCTCCTCGGCCTCGGGACCCGGCCGCGGCTCGCCTTCCGTCCATCGGCCGACATGCACGAGAATCACGACGTGGCGCTCGACCGCGCCGTCGGCGTCGCGCCGGATGACCTCGACGACGTCGACGAGGTCGAAAATCTCGGCCTGCGCGCCGGTTTCCTCGAAAAGCTCGCGCGCGGCGGCGTCGGCCGCGGTCTCGCCGATCTCGACGAGGCCGCCCGGCAGGGACCAGAGGCCTTTCGACGGGGCGCGGCCGCGCCGCGCCAGCAGAACCGCGCCGTCGCGGAAACAGGCCACGCTCGCCGCCAGAAGCGGGCGGGCGGGACGCAGGCGGTCGTCGGATTGCTGGGTCATCGGATGCTTCTTGTTCCGCGAAGAGCCTCTTGATCGTGAACGCGCGCCGGTGCAAGCACCGAAGCGTCGCCGCCCGGGCGGCGCTCGTCACCAGCCCTGGACGCCCCAGCATGTGCGGACGCTACGCCCAGACTTCGTCCATCGAGGCGCTCGCAGCGCTTCTGGGCGCAACGCCGATCGCCGATTTCAGGCCTCGCTACAACATCTCGCCCAGCCAGTCCGCCCCGGTCGTGCTCACGGAGGGCGGCGAACGCCGGATCGCGCTGCATCGCTGGGGACTTGTCCCGGCGTTCGCGACCGACGAGTCGTCCCACCCGCTGCTTTTCAACGCCCGCGGCGAGACTGCCGCCCAGAAGCCGGCCTTCCGGACCGCCCTGCAGAAGCGGCGCTGCCTCGTGCCCGCGGACGGCTGGTACGAATGGCGCACGATCGGCCGCTTCAAGCAGCCGTATCTCGTCCGGCGCGTCGATCGCGCGCCGTTCATGTTCGCTGGACTCTGGGAGAGCTGGCGGAGGCCCGACGACTCCGACCTCAGGTCGTTCACAGTGCTCACGGTGGCCGCCAGCGCGGATCTCGCCGCCATCCACGAGCGGATGCCTGCGGTGCTGCCGAGCGAGCACTGGGACGCCTGGCTCGATATGCGGGTCGACGGCGGCAGCCTCGCGATGCGTTGCCTTGGCGGGGAGCCGCAGGGCGTGTTCGAGACGATCGCCGTCGGGGCTCGCGTCAATCAGGCGAGCAACGACGGTCCTGAGGTGCAGGAGCCGGCGTCCGAGCAAGACCAGCCGGTCGAACTCACGCAGCCCCGGTTGATCTGAACGTCGGGCGACGGATCACTTCCTGACGAGGCCGTAGGGAACCGCCCGGTCCCTCGGGCAGGTCGAGGGAATGGTGACGATATGCTGGCGCGGCAGCCAGCGGCAGGCCTCGTAACCCGACGGGCCCAGATAGCAGACCTGCTCCTCGAAGCTGGTCGTCACCGTCTCGGCCGGCGCGCAGGTCGCGACCGTCTCGCTGCCCAAGATATGGTCCGCCGCGCGTGCGGGGCCGAGCGCGGCCACGCCCGCAAGGGCGAGCAGCGCGAGGCGGCCTGCATGTCGGGTCATCGGTCGGCTCCCGGAAACATTCGTGTCCATCAAGCCGGAAGCGTAGTTAAGGCGGGGTTTCTTCGAACAGCACGCCGGGGTTGAACAGGCCTGCGGGGTCGATCGCACGTTTCACCGTCAGCATGAGGTCGAGCTCCACCTCGGATTTCACCCCGCTGAGCAGCCCGCGCTTGAGCCGTCCCACGCCATGCTCGGCCGCGATCGAGCCGCCATGAGCTGCAACGATCGCATGCACGACCTCGTTCATCGCCGACCAGCGCCCGAGATAGGCGGTCTTGTCGGCGCCCGGCGGCTGGCTGACGTTGAAATGGATGTTGCCGTCCCCGAGGTGGCCGAAGGCGACCACGCGGGCTCCGGGCTCGAAGCGCTCGACCGCCTCCGTCGCTTCGGCGATGAAAGCGGGGACGCGGCGAAGCGGGACCGAGACGTCGTGCTTGATCGAGCCGCCCTCCCGCCCCTGGGTCTCCGACATCCCCATCCGGATCCGCCAGAACGCTTCGGTCTGCTCGACCGAGGCGGCGATCGCAGCGTCGCGAATGACGCCGCTCTCAAACGCTTCGCCGAGCTCGGTTTCAAGTGTGGTTGCAAGGCCGGTCTGTAGCGGGGAGGAGAGCTCGATCAGCACGTACCAGGGATGGGCTTCGCCGAGCGGATCGCGCGCGCCCGCCAAGTGCTTGAGGGTGAGGTCGATCCCGATACGCGGGATCAGCTCGCAGCCTGTCAGCGCGCTTCCCGCGCGCGCCCGGACCAGCCGGAAAAGCGCCAGCGCGGCGTCGGGAGACGCAAGCCCCACGAATGCGGTCGCGACCTCCCGAGGCGCGGGAAACAGCTTCAGCACCGCCGCGGTCACGATACCAAGCGTGCCTTCGGAGCCGATGAACAGGTGCTTGAGGTCGTAACCCGTGTTGTCCTTGCGGAGCCGGCGCAGTCCGCTCCAGATCCGCCCGTCGGGCAGCACGGCCTCGACCCCGAGCACGAGGTCGCGCATGGCGCCGTAGGCGAGCACGCCCACCCCGCCGGCGTTGGTCGCGATGTTGCCGCCGACCGTGCAGCTGCCCTCCGAGCCCAGGCTGAGAGGGAACAGCCTGTCCGCGTTTCGCGCGGCGTCCTGCGCCGCCGCGAGCGTGACGCCCGCCTCGACGATCATCAGGTTCTCGTCGGCGTCGACCTCGCGGATGCGATTGAGACGCGAGGTCGAGAGCACGAGCGCCGAGCCGCTGCCGTCTGGCGTCTGGCCGCCGACGAGTCCCGTGTTTCCCCCCTGCGGCACGACCGGCGTTCCGGTCTCCGCCGCGAGCCGAACGATCGCGGCGACCTCTTCCGTCGAGCGCGGACGGATCACGAGGCCGGCGCGCCCATGATAGAGCCCGCGCGGCTCGACGAGCAGCGGAGCCGACTCTTCGGCGTCGAGCAGGTCCCGCGGCGCGACGAGCGCCGCGAAACGGCTGACGATTTCTGGGGACATCGGAGCGGTCATGGCTCCGCCATCCTAGAACAACTTTGGGCCGCGGCGTCACGTCAGGCGGGAGCCGTTCGCGGCTTTCTTGACTTCCACGCACACGCTCGATCTAGGTCGCGATCTTGAGCGGGAGGCTCGAGCGACATGGCCCTGAACGACCAACTCACCGGCGATCGCAAGGCGAAATCATCGTCCAGGCGGCTCACGCGCAGCCTGAGCGCACGCGCGCTGGACGCTCTCGGCCTGCAGCGCAAGAAGACCCGGCCGCCCGAATGGCGGAAGCGCGACTATTTTCAATCGGCGCTCTCCCGCGGCATCAAAGGCATCCCGGACGAGCGGTGCTTCGTGCTGCAGAACGTTGTCCGCGGCCTGCGCAACGTGCCCGGCGATGTGGCCGAATGCGGCCTGCGCTTTGGCAAGAGCACAGCCTTCATGCTGACCGCGGATGAAGCGCCGGGGCGAACCTACTGTCTTTTCGACAGCTTCGAAGGCCTGTCGGAGCCGCAGGCCGAGGACTTCGTGCAGGAGTCCGGCAAGGCGTATTGGGGACCGTCCGATCTTGGCGTTCCCGAGGATCGCGTCCGGCAGAACCTCGCCGGCTTCGACAACATGCTGTTCTTCAAGGGCTGGATTCCTACGCGATTCCCGGAGGTCGCCGACCGCTCATTCGCGCTGCTGCATGTCGACGTCGATCTCTACCAGCCGACGAAGGATGCTCTGGAATTCTTCTGGCCCCGCATCGCGCCGGGCGGCGTCGTGGTTTGCGACGACTATGGCTCGCGCAAATGCCCCGGCGCCAAGCGCGCCTTCGACGAATTCTTCGCGGACGGCCGGGGCCGCCTGATCGAGCTGCCGACGGTGCAGGCGCTGGTCTTCAAGCCCGGCTGACGAGCGCTCGGCGTCACCGCGGCGCGGCCGCGCGCACCAGCCGGTCGCGGATGGCTTCGCCGAGGCCTTGGTCCGGAATCGGCGCGACCGCGATGCGGTCCACGCCTGTCGCATCCAGAGTTCTGAGGGCTGCGAACAGGCGGGCGGCCGCCTCCTCGAGGTCGCCGGAGGCGCTCAGCGTCTCGTAGGCCGCGGCGACCCCCCGCGCGTCGCCGCTGTCCGGTCCAAAGTCGAGATAAGCCTCGCCGTCTTCCGGCGCCGCCGCGTCGAGCCGGAGCATCGCCGCCGGCGCGTAATGCGAGGCGAGGCGCCCCGGCGCGACCGGCGCCCCGGAATCATTCATCGGCTCCTCGAGCTGCCGGCCGATCGCCGCTTCGATGTCGGCGCGAGGCAGGGCGCCTGGCCTCAGCAGCCGGGGAGCCCCTCCGAGACAGGCGATGATGGTGGATTCCAGCCCTACATGCGTGGGTCCGCCGTCGACCACCGCGTCGATCCGGCCGTCCAGGTCGGAAACCACATGGGCCGGGGTCGTCGGGCTGACGCGTCCAGAGCGGTTGGCGGAGGGGGCGACGATCGGGCGACCGGCGGCGGCGAGAAGCGCCTGCGCGACGGGATGGCGGGGCACGCGGATCGCGACGGTGTCGAGCCCCGCGCGCGCGAGGTCGCAGACCGGGCAGGCGTCGATCATGGGAACGACGATTGTCAGCGGGCCCGGCCAGAACGTTTGGCCGAGCTGGAGGGCGGTCTCATCGAAGCGGCCGATGGCGCGTGCCGCGTCCAGCGACACGACATGGGCTATCAGCGGGTTGAACGACGGCCGGCCCTTCGCGGCGTAGAGCGCGGCCACCGCCGTAGGGCAGGTCGCGTCCGCGCCGAGCCCGTAAACCGTTTCTGTCGGGAAGGCGACCAGCCTTCCGTCGGCGAGCATCGCGCCGGCGGTCGCAGCGTCTCCGGGCCCTAGATGAAGGGTGGGGCGCGGCGACGACGCGCTTTTTGCTTTGGCGGACACCGAACCGTCCTGCATTTGGGAAAAACAGCGGTGAGCGGCATTGACGGGCGCCAGGCCGCGGCGTCAAGCGAGTGAGGGAGAGTATCCGACATGAGCTATCGCGCGCCGGTCGCCGACATGCTGCTCACGCTGTCTCACGCCGGCGGACTGGCGGCCGCCCTGGATGAGGGGCTTTACGGCGATCTCGACGCGGACACGATGGCGGCGATCGTCGAGCAGGCGGGCGCCTTCGCCACCGATGTGATCGGGCCGCTCAACCGCGTCGGCGACCGCGAGGGCGCGACCTTCTCGGGCGGCGAAGTCGCGACTGCGACCGGTTGGCGCGACGCCTATCGCCGCTGGGCGGAGGCCGGCTGGAACGGCGTGCTCGCCGATGAGGCGTTCGGCGGGCAGGGGTTGCCGACCGCGGTCTGGGCCGCGACCAGCGAGCTCTGGGCGCAGGGGTCGATGGCCTTCGGCCTCTGCCCGCTGCTCAGCCAGGGGGCCATCGAATGTCTGGAGCGGCACGGATCGCCCGAGCTCCAGCATCGCTACCTGCCCAGGCTTGTCTCCGGCGAGTGGACCGCGACTATGAACCTGACGGAGCCGCAGGCCGGCTCCGACCTCGCGCTGCTGCGTTCGAAGGCCGAGCGGGCGGGAGACGGGTCCTACCGGATCCGAGGCCAGAAGATCTTCATCACCTATGGCGAGCACGACATGGCGGAGAATATTCTCCACCTTGTGCTCGCGCGTCTGCCAGACGCGCCGGAGGGCACGCGCGGCGTCTCGCTATTTCTCGTGCCGAAGCGGCATGTCGCCGACGACGGCGCGCTCGGCGCCCGCAACGACGTCGTCTGCGCCGGGATCGAGGAGAAGCTCGGCATTCACGGCAGCCCGACATGCACGATGGTGTTCGGCGAGGGCGACGGCGCGGTCGGCTATCTGATCGGCGAGGAGCATCGCGGGCTCGCCTGCATGTTCACGATGATGAACAACGCCCGGCTCGCCGTCGGCCTGCAGGGCGTGGCGGTCGCCGAACGGGCGACGCAAGGCGCGCTCGCCTACGCCCACGACCGTCGGCAAGGCAGAGCGGGCGACGTCTCCCCGAGCCCGATCGTCGTGCATCCCGATGTGAGGAGGATGCTGCTCACCATGCGCGCGCTGACGTCGGCGGCCCGCGGAATCTGCCACCGCGCGGCCGTCGAGATCGACCGGTCGCGGTTCTCCCCCGATGATGCGGCGCGAAAGGCGGCGCATGAGCGCGCCAGCCTGCTGATTCCGATCGCGAAGGCGTTCGGCACGGATGTCGGCTGCGCGGCGGCGTCTCTCGGCGTCCAGGTGTATGGCGGAATGGGCTATGTCGAGGAGACGGGCGCCGCTCAGCATCTCCGGGACGCCCGCATCGCGCCGATCTACGAGGGCACGAACGGCGTGCAGGCGATCGACCTCGTGACGCGCAAGCTTCCCCAGTCGAAGGGCGAAACCGTCTCCGGGCTGATCACGGACCTCCGACGCACGGTGCAGAGCGTGGCCGACCTCGGCGCGCCGGCGCTCGGCGCGACCGGAGCGCGGCTGGATGAGGCGATCGACGCGCTCGACCGCGCCACCTCATGGGTCGCATCGCCAGGACGCACGCAGCAGGAGATCCTCGCCGGCGCTGCGCCCTATCTCAGGCTCTTCGGTCTGGCTGCGGGCGGCGCCGCGCTCGCCGAGGACGCGCTGGCGGCTCTGAGACGCAACGAGGCGGGGGGCGCTTTGGCGAAGCCCGTCGCGCTCGCCCGCTTCTTTGCGGAAAACCTTGTGATCGAAGCCGGCGGGCTGGCGGAAGCGGTGGCGGGCGGCGCCGGCTCGCTGGTCGGCGAGAGCGTGGACGCGGCGCTCGCCCTGTAGACGCTCGCGACGGTGCGCGTTGCGGCTGGAGCTGGTATGCCAGAATGAAAATCTGGGAGGGCCAATGAGCACGCTCTACGTCACGCATCCCGCCTTCGCGGGCCACATCGTGCCGCAGGGGCACCCTGAGCGCCCCGAGCGCATGCGCGCGGTCGAACAGGCTTTGGAGGCCGAGGTCTTCCAGCCGCTCATCCGCGTCCAGGCCCCGCTCGCGGAAGCGAGCGTCGCGACGCTCGCCCACCCCGAGTCCTTCGTCGAAGCGCTCGATCATACCCGTCCGCGCGAGGGCATGGTGATGATCGACGGCGACACCACCATGAGTCCCGGCACCTGGGAGGCGCTGCTGAGAGCGCTCGGCGGCGTGACGCTTGCAGTGGACGAGGTGATGGCCGGCCAGGCGCGGAACGCGTTCTGCGGCATGCGGCCGCCCGGGCACCACGCCGAGGCCACGACCGCGATGGGCTTCTGTTTCTTCAACAATGCGGTCGTCGCAGCCCGCCATGCACAGAGGACGCACGGCGCCGAGCGCGTTGCGATCGTCGACTTCGACGTCCATCACGGCAACGGCACGCAGGCGCTGGTCTGGGACGATCCGTCGCTGTTCTACGCCTCCACCCACCAGATGCCGCTGTTTCCCGGCACCGGCGCGCGCTCGGAGACCGGCTGCGGCAACGTCGTCAACGCGCCGATGCGGGGAGGCGATGGCGGCGCGAAGTTCCACGAGGCGTTCGAGGACCTCATCCTGCCGGCGCTGAAGACCTTCTCGCCCGATCTCCTCATCATCTCCGCCGGCTTCGACGCGCATGAGCGCGATCCGTTGGGCGGTCTGCTTCTCAAGGGCGGCGATTACGCCTGGATGACGCGGGCGCTGATCGACGTCGCGGACGAAACCGCCGGCGGCCGGGTCGTCTCGGTGCTCGAAGGCGGCTACGACCTGCGCGGCCTCGCTGAATCGACCACCGCGCATGTCCGCGCCTTGATGGGCGCATGATGCTCCGTCACAAAGGCGTCCTCGCCGAAGAGGAAGGATCAGCGCTCATGACGGATGCGCCCGCGGACGTTTCGACCCTGACCTTCGAAGTCGCGCTCGCGGAGCTCGAGAAGATCGTCGCACGGCTCGAGCAGGGGCAGGCGCCGCTCGAGGAATCGATCGAGATCTATCGTCGAGGCGAGATGTTGAAGGCCCGCTGCGACGAACTGCTGAGGCGCGCCGAAGCGCGGGTGGAGACGATCACGGTCGGGGCCGACGGGGCGGCGACCGGCGTTCGGCCGCTCGACCCTGAGTAGCAACCGCGCCGACCTTCTCTCCCGTTCGTCGCGCTCTGGCGCGGCTGATGGCGGCATGATACCGCCGCCATCCCGGGTTCTCGCGGGCGGAGCGGCGTCGCCATGATCATCGTCTATGCGGCCCGCGGCGGCGCCCTGATGCAGATAGACGTCTCCTCCGGGCGTCTGCCCGACGACGCCGTCTGGATCGACCTCTTCGAGCCGACTCCTGAAGAGGATCGGCTCGTGGAGTCGACGATCGGGGCTAGCGTGCCCACTCGCGACGAGATGGTCGAGATCGAGCCGTCGAGCAGGCTCTATGTGGAGCGCGGCGCGAAATACATGACCGCATCGTTGCTCTGCCGCGTCGAGACCGCCGCGCCGAAGCTGAGCCCGGTGACCTTCATCATTTCGCCGAGGGCGCTCGTCACCGTCCGCTACGACGATCCGAAACCGTTCGCGCTGTTCGCCTCCCGCGCCTGCAAGGAGGACGCCGGCGAGCGGACGCCGGAGGGCGTGCTGACCGGCCTGCTGGACGCCGTCGTCGACCGGCTCGCCGACATCCTCGAACACGTCGGGACCGATGTCGACGAGCTCTCGCAGATCATCTTCCAGAGGGCTGGCGCGCAGGCCTACCGCAAGCCCTACCAGGAGCTTCTGAAGATGATCGGCCGCAAGGGTGAGATCGCTTCGAAAGCCAGGGAAAGCCTCGTGACGCTCCACCGCGTCTTTCTTTATCTGTCGGCCGAGATCGAAGGCCAGAAGCCGTCCAAGGAGGTCAAATCGCAGCTTCGGACGATGCAGCGGGACGCGGAATCGCTTACCGAGCACGCGAGTTTCCTGAACGACAAGATCACCTTCCTGCTCGACGCCATGCTCGGGATGGTGGGCATTGCACAGAACGACATCGTCAAGCTGTTCTCGGTGATGGCTGTCGTTTTCCTGCCGCCGACGCTCGTCGCATCGATCTACGGCATGAATTTCGAGGTGATGCCGGAGCTCAAATGGTCTCACGGCTATCCGTTCGCGCTCGGGCTGATGATCGTGAGCGCGGTCGTTCCATACCTCTTCTTCAAATGGCGCCGCTGGCTGTAAATTCTCTCATAGGCTCTGCGCTCAGTCGCGGGCAGAGGCCGGATCGCCGCCGGCGGACATCGGCCGGTCCCATAGCCCGTCCGGTGTGTTGTCTCCGCGCGCACCGCTTGCCTGGCTTCACGCTGACAGGCGCGGCGTCGGACGCGCGATCAGCAGCCACGATCGCAGAGTGGCTCTCCAGGCGCTCCTAATCGTCGAGGAAAAAATCCGCCGCGCTGATCGTTGCGTGGTTTGCGAGCGTGGCGAACTGCACGGCCTTGATCGAGCCCGTGCCGTCCTCGTCGAACAACAACGCCCCGCTCGCCTTGTTGTAGATGATGCGGTCGGAAGCGTCATGGGCGGCCGTGCCCGCATAGAAGCCGTCGGCCGACAGATAGCCGTAAGGCAGCGTGGGAAAGGGGGTGTGCCACAACGAGATTTCGTCATCTGTCGCTACGAAATCTGTGATGACGTCAACGTTGGACGGGCCTAGCGCGGTCGAAAAACGAAAGAGGTCGTGGCCGGCGCCGCCCGCCAATTGGTCAGACCCGGTGAGGCCGTCGATGATATTGTCGTGCGCGTTCCCGGCGATGAGGTTGTTTAGCGAATTGCCGCTTCCGTTGATATTATCGTCGCCGGACAGCCGCAGACGCTCGATGTACTCGCCGGAGAGCGAATAAGTGACTGTAGCGACGACCCGGTCGTCGCCCTGACCATTCTTCTCGGTGACGTGGTCGCCAAACGTCTGGATATAATAGTCGTCGTCGCCCTTGCCGCCCTTCAGGACGTTCACGCCGGCATTGCCGGTCAGAACGTTGTCCAGAGAGTTGCCCGCGCCGTCTATGTCGGCGTTCCCGGTCAGGGTCAGGTTCTCGACATACTGGCCCGCCAGCGAGAAGGTGACGGAGCTGTTCACCGTGTCGACGCCCGCGACGTTCGCCTCGATCACCCTGTCGCCGGGGTCGTCGACCGTATAGGTGTCCGCGCCTGAGCCGCCCTGCATCGTATCGGCGCCGATCGCGCCGTTCAGCCGGTTCGCGCCCGAATTGCCGGTGAGGACGTTCGCGAGGTCGTTTCCGCGGATGTTGAGCGAGGCGCTTCCTGTCAGCGTCGCGTTCTCGATGTCGCCGAGATAATTGCCGCCGTCGGCGAAATCGATCGTGACCGTCGAGGACTGGACCAGATCGACGCCAGCGCCGCCGGCCTCGTCGACCACGTCGCCCGTATTGTCGACGACGTAAAGGTCTGCACCGGCTCCGCCCGTCAGGTGGTCCTTGCCGCCGCCGCCGTTGAGCGTGTCGTTGTCCGCCCCGCCGTCGAGCGTCTCCGCGCCCGCGCCGCCGTAGAGCGTGTCCTCTCCGGCGCCGCCGAGCACCGAGCCGACGAGAGCGCCGCCGCGACCGTCATAGAGGTCGGCGCCCGCGTCCATATCCACGGCGACGCCGGCTCCGCCTTGAATCTCACCGGTGTTGGTGATCGTGTCGACGCTGACGCCGCCCGAAACGCCGAAACTCGTCAGGCCGGTGATTGATCCTAGGTTCGTCAGTGAGAGCGACGTCGCCACGTCGACGCCGGTCGCCGCCTGGATCGTTCCGGTTTCGAAGTTATAGGCGTTCAGCGATCCCAATGACCGAACGCCAAACTGATGGGCCGCGTCGATCAATCCGAGATTATCAAGGACTCCTGTCGACGTTGTCGACTGGAAGTATAGTCCGGACCCAAACGCCGCCGACAACGTTCCGTTGTTCCGAACGTAATCGCTCTCTCCTGTGAAGGCTACCGTGTGCCCATATGCCGACACATAGCCGTTGTTTGTAATGTTTGAACCGGAACCGTCGATTCTCAACGCGCTGAAAGCGCCATAAATGGTGGCGTCCGTGTTGACGAAGATATCGTTGTTTCCGGTGCTCGCATAAACGCCATAGCTTTGGCGGGAGAAGACGTGCCCCGATATGTTCAGCCTGGAATGTCCCGCCACGTCTATTCCGTAGGCGTTTCCGCCTCCGGCGGCGTACAGCGTCGCGGAGCTTGACAGGTCGAGCGTCTCCCCGTCCGCCAGAGTGAAAGCGGATACGTCGTCGTCGCTCACGGCCACGCTTTGGCTGACGGTCGGCACTGTAGCGCTCCTCGCTCTGTCATCGAAAAACGCAACCTGAGCGGGAGATTAACGGGGGCGGCGGTCGCCTCCAAGAGGCCCATCGGCCTGTTTGAGCCTTTTGGCGTCAAAAAGCGCAGCGTTGACAGTATCGCTGCGCGCCGGAGGGCGATCCGTGATCCGGCGCGCCCCGTAGCGGCGGGCGCCAGGGGCCGGCCGCCAAGCGGAAATCGCCGGCGGTGTCGGACGATGATAATTCGCGTCGGAGATGTCGCTTGGTTCTCTGCGCCGCGCCCCGGACGGTCCGCGAGGTCGAGGCTGCGCCGCCGTTGCGGTCGGAAAGCAGCGCGCCGACGGCGCGTTGCATGTGACGCGGCTGGAGGCTTGTACGCTTCGGCCCCCGGCATGGAACGCGCCGGCCGAGGGCTGCGCCTTCAGACGTGCTGACCGCCGTTGATATGGATCTCGGCGCCGGTGACGTAGGACGACGCCTCCGTACAAAGGAAGTAGATGGTCTTCGCCACCTCGTCCGGCGTGCCGAGCCGGCGGAGCGGGATCTGCGAGACCAGCTTCTCGGTGCCCGGCGACAGGATCGCGGTGTCGATCTCGCCCGGCGCGATGGCGTTGACGCGCACCCCGAGCGGGCCGAAGTCGGCCGCCATCTCGCGGGTCAGCGCGACCAGCGCCGCCTTCGAGGTGGCGTAGGCGGCGCCCGCGAACGGATGGACGCGGCCGCCGGCGATCGAGGTCACGTTGACGATCGAGCCGCGGGCCGCGGTCAGCTCCTCCGACAGGCCGCGCGCCAGCATGATCGGGGCGAAGAAGTTCACCTGGAAGACGGTTTTCCAGTCTTCGAGAGCGGTGTCGAGCGCTCCGAGCCGTTCGCCCCCGTGTCCCTTGGGCGAGATGCCGGCGTTGTTGACCAGCGCCTGAAGCGACCCGCCCTCGAGCCGTTCGCGGATGTCGGCGATCGCCGACATCGTGTTGTCGGTGTCAGCGAGGTCGACCTGGATATGGTCTTCGGGACCCGCGCCCCAGGGGCATTCCTCGGGAAAGGCGTGGCGCGAGCAGGTGATGACCCGCCAGCCCGCTGCGGAGAACCGCTTCACCGTGGCGTGTCCGATCCCACGACTGGCGCCGGTCAGCAACAGCGTCTTGCGGGGCTCGTTGGAGCCGGAGGACCGGACGCGGGCCGCCGCCGCAGGGGCGGGCTTCGAGATGGCGCCGGTCGTCATAGCAGGGGTCGCGCTGCCGGAGGGCATCGGACCGCCGGCGCGGGCGCCGGACATCGGGCACGTCGCGGGCGCTGTTCCAGCCTTGGGGTCGTCGCTGTTCATCGGGCTGGTCCTGAACGGTTCACGGATAAAGTCTGACCCGGCTCCAGCCGCCGTCGCCGTCGCGGCTGAACAGCGCGCGGTCGTGCAGACGGTAGGGCATGTCGAGCCAGAACTCGATCGAGATGGGTACGATGCGGAAGCCCGTCCACCATGCCGGGCGCGGCGGCTCGACGCCCTCGAACTGCTTGTCCCGCTCAGCCACCGCCTGTTCGAGAGCGGCTCGGTTTGCAAGCGGCGTCGATTGCCTCGAGGCCCACGCCCCGATGCGGCTGAGCCGGGGCCGCGTCGCGTAGTAGGCGTCGGCCTCGGCGTCGTCGACCGTTTCGACGGTTCCACGCACCCGCACCTGCCGCCGCAGCGACTTCCAGTGGAACAGTCCAGCAGCCTTCGGCTGCGCTGCAAGCTCCACGCCCTTGGCGCTGCCTCGGTTGGTGTAGAAGACCAGTCCGCGCCTGTCGTACCCGTTCATCAGGACCATGCGGACGTCGGGCAGACCTTCCGAATCGACGGTCGCGAGCGCCATGGCGTTGGGGTCGTTCAGTTCGGAGGCGCGCGCCTCCTCGAGCCATTGCTCGAACACAGGGAAAGGGTCGTGGGCTTCGTGAAAGTCACCCGGCATTAACTGCTCCTGCCGTTCTCTGATCAGGCGATCAAGGAGTTTTTGAGTTGTGATGCGTAGCCTCGATCAGCATGCGCCGAGACGTGCTTCATCTACACGAGCGATGACCGGCCCGCGAGCGCGGCTCGTCCGCGCGGCGGCGGCTGCGTCTCTCGCGCTCGCGGCGTCCGGCTGCAGCGTGTCCTACCCGCTGTTCGGCGCCGACAAGGACGACATCAAGACCGGCAGCATCGATCCGCGTCCAGCCCCGGCCCATGCGGTCGTGGCCAAGCGCGACGAGATCGTCTCCACGCCGCTCGCGCCGCCGCCGGGCTCGGCTGCGCCGGCCGCTCAGCCCGGCGCCGCCACGCCCGCGGCCTATTCGCCGGACGCCAGGCAGGATACGGCCGCGCTCACCCCTTCCGACTGGGCCTATGCGCGCGGCGCGCTCAGCATCGCTATGGGGGCCGAGGCCACCAACGCCTCCGTCCCCTGGGCCAATCCAGATTCGGGAACCTATGGCTCGTTCAGCGCGGTCGCCGGCGCCACCAGCGAAAACGGCGCGACCTGCCGCGCCTTCGCGGCCACCCATAGCGCCGCCGGCCAGGAAAAGCGGCTCGAAGGCACCGCATGTCGGACCGCTGCGGGCTACTGGGAGGCGGTCGCCGTCCGCACCACCGCGAGCCGCACGCTGTGAGCTCAAGCGCTGTTGCATTCAGGCAACAGAAACCCACATTGAGGACGAACAGCGTCTCGCGCTAGATTGTGCGGGAAGCCCCTCGAACGAATGGAATTTCTGACGCGATGCGCGATCCCTATGACGTGCTCGGCGTGGCGCGTTCGGCGACCGCGGCCGACATCAAGAAGGCTTACCGGAAGCTCGCCAAGACCTGGCATCCCGACCAGAAGCCCGACGACCCCACGGCGAAGGAGCGCTTCGCCGAGATCGGCTCGGCCTACGAACTGCTGTCCGACGCGGACAAGCGCGGCCAGTTCGACCGCGGCGAGATCGACGGCGAGGGCAAGCCGCGCTTCCAGGGGTTCGCAGGTGGCGGGCAGGGCGGCCCTTGGGGCTCGGCCCAGGGGGCGGGCGGGCCGTGGGGCCAGCGCGGCCAGCGCTTCGAGTTCGACATGGGCGCCGGCGGCCCGTTCGGGGGCCGCGGCCGCGCTCCGGGCGGCGAAGACATCATGGACGAGATCCTCGGCGCGTTCGGCGGCCGCAGGCCGCGCCGCGGCGCCGGGCTCGGCGGCGAGCCCCCGCGCGGCGAGGACGTGCGCGTCGAGGTTCTTGCGCCGTTCCGCGACTGGGCGCGCGGCGCCAAGCAGCGTGTCCGGCTGCCGAACGGCAAGGAGCTCGACGTCGCGATTCCCGCCGGCATCGAGGACGGCAAGACCATCCGCCTCAAAGGGCAGGGCATGCCGAGCGGCTTCAACGGCGAACCGGGCGACGCGCTCGTCGTGGTGCATGTGAAGCCGGATCCCGCGTTTCGCGCCGAGGGCAAGGACGTGCGCGTCGAGGTGCCGATCACGCTTTACGAGGCGGTGCTGGGCGGCAAGGTTCGCGTGCCCACCCTCGACGGCGCGGTCGAGATGACCGTGCCCCCGGGCTCCGACGGCGCCCGCACGCTGCGCCTGCGCGGCAAGGGCGTCGCCGCCAAAGGCTCGCCCGGCGACCTGCTGGTCGAGCTCAGGATCGCCCTGCCGAAGGGCGGCGATCCGCGGCTTGCGGCCCTCGCCGAGACATTGAGGGACGACGCGCCCTACGATCCCCGGGCGTGATCGCCCTCGCGCGTTTCCGACGGAGCTCATTCGCCGCAGCGGCCGCGCGCGCCCCCATGGCGGCCGCGGCTGGCTTCTCTCGCGATTCTGTGTTCCAGCGGACGTCCGCTGCGCGCGGAAGCCGGGAGAATGGCGTCGGCCGTCTGCAAGTGAAACGCGCTGTGACTGAGGGTCTGGCCGCCCGGCTTGATGGCCAAAACGCCGTATGCCATAGGCAACGCCTTCCCCGCGTTGCGCACGCTTCAGAGGTTGTTTCATGACCGACGTCCAGGGCCTTATGGCCGGCAAGCGCGGCCTGGTGATGGGCGTCGCAAACAACCGGTCGATCGCCTGGGGCATCGCCAAGGCCGCCGCCTCCGCCGGCGCCAAGCTCGCCTTCACCTATCAGGGCGACGCGCTGAAGAAGCGCGTGGAGCCGCTGGCGGCCGAGCTTTCGGCCCATGTCGTCGGCCATTGCGACGTCACCGACCCCGCGACGATCGACGCGGTGTTCGAGAAGACCGCCGAGGCCCTTGGCGGGCTCGACTTCCTGGTCCACGCCGTCGCCTTCTCCGACAAGGACCAGCTCGACGGGCGCTATATCGAGACAACGGCCGAGAACTTCCACAAGACGATGTTCATCTCCTGCTACTCGCTGACGGCGGTCGCCCAGCGGGCCGAGAAGCTGATGACCAGCGGCGGGTCCATCCTGACGCTGACCTATTACGGCGCCGAGAAATGGATGCCGCACTACAACGTCATGGGGGTGGCGAAGGCCGCGCTCGAGGCCAGCGTCCGCTATCTCGCGGCCGATCTCGGGCCGGGCGCGATCCGCGTCAACGCGATCTCCGCCGGCCCGATCAAGACGCTGGCGGCCTCGGGGATCGGCGACTTCCGCTACATCCTGAAGTGGAACGAGTACAATGCGCCGCTGCGGCGGACGGTCTCGATCGAGGAAGTCGGCGATTCCGCGCTCTACCTGCTCTCCGACCTCGGGCGCGGCGTCACCGGCGAAGTCCACCACGTCGACGCCGGCTACCACATCGTCGGCATGAAGAACCCGGAAGCCCCGGACATCTCGGTGACCGGCTGAGGCTTTCCGCCGTTCATCGGCAATTCAGGCCGCGCCGGGCATAAACGCCTGCGAGCCGCCGTGGTCCTGGGAAAAATTATGCACATGCTTTGGGTTTTCCTGACATGGCCCGGCCAGCTGGTTCGGCTGGTCGCGCTGGTCGGCGGTTCGGGCACCTGGAGCGTGATGGGCTCGCCGCTCGGCGTGCTGATGAGCTCCACCGTGCTCTACATGCTCGGTTATCTGCTGTTCTTCAGTCCGGGCCCCTGATATCGACTGCGCTCGCATGACGAGCATCGCCCCGCCGCTTCCGCTTCTGTTCGTGCGCCATGGCGAGACGGACTGGAACGTTGACTCCAGGCTGCAGGGCCGGACCAACGTTCCCCTCAACGCCCGTGGTCGCGACCAGGCCGCAGCGGTCGGTCGCGCTCTGGCGGCGGCCTTCCCCGACATCGCGGACAGAGGCTTCGTCGCGAGCCCGCTGCTGCGGGCCCAGGACACCATGCGCCTGATGCGCGAGGCGATCGGCCTCGATCCGCAAGACTACGAGCTCGACCCGCGGCTCGCCGAGATGTCCTTCGGAACGTGGGAGGGCTCGACCTTCCGCGAGATCCGCGCGCGGCAGCCGCGCGAGATGCTGGCCCGCGACGCGGAGCGCTGGACCCATCGGCCTCCCGCCGGCGAGAGCTACGCCGACCTCACGCTGCGGGTGGAGGACGCGCTTCGGGCGCTCACCCGGCCGAGCGTGCTGGTGTCGCACGGCGGCGTGGCGCGGGCCGTCCTCGGACTGGTCGCCGGCGCCCCGCATCAGAAGCTGCCGGCGATGCACATCAAGCAGGGTCGAGCCATCCTGTTCGACCAGAGCGGCTGGCGCTGGATCTGACGGGCCGAAGCGCTCGTCAGATCCAGAAAGCGCGTCTCTCTCCTCAGGGCTTCCCGAACTTGCCGGCCGCGTGGGCGAGCATCGTGTAGACCTTGCCGGTCTCCGAGGTCAGGTAGGTCTGCGCCAGGGCGTCGTCGCGGCCTTGCGGGGCGACCTCGTCCAGAAGCCGCTCGAACTCCTCGATGTAACGATCGACGGTCGAACGGAATTCCGGCTCGCCGGCATATTTGCGACGGATTTCCTCGAACGTTTTCTGGCCCTGCAGCGTGTAGAGCCGCCGGGTGAAGACGTTGCGCTCGCCGCGCCGGTAGCGGTCCCAGAGATCGGCGACCGCCTGGTGATCGATCATCCGGGTGATGTCGACCGAGAGGCTGTCGAGCGACTCCATCGCCTGCGAGGTCGCGTCGACGCTCTCCGCGCCATGGCGACGCGGAGCGGTTTGTTCGTCCTCGCGGGATGCGCGGGCGAGCAGGCCCGAGATCCAGCTGCCGCCTTCCTCCTCGCTCGCAGGCGCCGCCGCCTGCGGCTCCTTGCGGGCAAGAGCGGGATTCGCCGCCGCGGGCTGAGGAGCCGGAGCTTTCGGCGCCGACGCAGGCGGAGTCGCGGCGCGCGCAGCCTGGGACTGAGCGGGCCGCGCGGCTGCGGGGGCCGCCGACGCAGGGCGCGACACGGGCGATGCGGCGGTCGCCGCGCGGACCGAGCGCTGTCCCGCCTCTGCAACGTCGAAGCTCGCTCCATGGCGCGAAGCGATTTCGCCAAGCGCCGTCAGCGCCTTGATCTGATCGGCGACCACACGCCGAAGCTCGGCGGCGTTCTCCTCGGCCTCCTTAGGCATTTCGAGCACGCCGCGGCGCAGCTGTTCGCGCGTTGCGTCAAGCTCCGACTGAATCGACGCAGTCATCGTCCGCATCTCGCGGGCGACTTCGCCGAAGCGGCCGCTCGCGTCTGTCAGCATCCGGCCGATTTCGCGGGAGGCTTCGTCGTTCGCGGCCTTCATCGAGGCCGCCGTCTTCTGCCGCTCGGCTTCGCTGGTCTGGCGCACCTTTTCGAACTCGGACGCGATCGACTGCGTCGTTGCGCCGACCTGCGCCGCCAGCCCTTCGGCGACCAGCCTTGCGCGTTGCTCGGACTTCGCGAGCGAGGCGTCGATGGAGGTCGTGAAGCCCTCGAGAGCGGCGCCGAGCTCCTGCGCCTTCTCGCCGAGGCCGGCCGCGAGCGAATCGAGGGCGGCGCGCCGCTCCTCGAGCGCGCCGGCGAGGCGGCCCTGAGTGCCGTCGAGCGACTCTGTGATCTTGCCGATCGCCTGCGTCTGGCCTTCCAGCTGGCGGGCGACGTCGCTCACGCGATCGAGGACGCTGGTCGAGACGTCGCGGAGCGATGCGACCTGGGTCCCGACGCGCTCGCCGGTCCGCGTCGTCGTCTCGGCGATGTCGGCCATGATCTCCTCGAAGGCCGTGACGCGGCCGGAGAGGTCGGTCTCCACCGCGCCGAGCTTGCGGCCCGCGCCGTCAAGCAGGCCCTGGAGCGCGGTGTTGGCGTCGGTGAGCTTGACCAGCGCTTCAGCGAGCTCGTTCGTCAGCGCGCCCTGCGTCTCCGTGAGGTCGGCCACGGCGCGGCGGCTCTCGCGGGAGATGGTGCGGGCGAGCACGGAGGTCGCTTCCGTCACGGCCTCCTGCAGCTTCTGGCTGGAGCCGTCGAGCTGTTCGACGGCCTTCGCCGTTTCAGCGCCCATCGTCTCGCCGAGGCGCTGCGATGTGAGCCGCAGCCGGTCGGCGACCTGGTTGAGGTTCGCGACGGTGGAGGCCCCGCGGGTCTCGAAGGTCGCGACAAGATCGCCGTTCAGCGAGTCGATCGCGTCGCGCAGCGAGTCGCCGCGCTGGCCGAGCATCTCGACCAGGGCGTTCGCCCGTTCGTCGAACTTGCCGACCACGCTGTCGCCGACGCTCGCGAGCTCCCGCGTCACCGCGCCGCCCTGGCGTCCGAGGCGCTCGAGCAGGCCCGAGCCGTTGCGGTCGATCGTCTCGGAGAGCTCGCCGATCCGGGCGTTGAGGGCGTCGGCCGTCTCGGCGGCGAGTTTCGCAAGCTCCGCCTCGACGCGGACCGAGGCTTCGGTGAGCGCCTGAGAGACGCCCTCGACCTTTCCGGACAAACGATCGGCGAGCCCGTCGCCGCGTTCCTCCAGCGACGTGCTGACGGAATCGAGGCGGCCGAGCACGGTCATCTCGAACCGCGCGATGCGGGTGTCGAGCGTGTCGGCGACTTCGATCGCCTTCGAGCCGAGCGTGCGGTTGATCGCCTCCGCCTTGCCGTCGAACGACGCGACGAGCTCGTCGGTGCGCGACGACAGGGTGGCGGCGAACTCCGCCGCCCGCTGGGCGAGCGCCGAGGCCACGCTGGTCGAACCCTCGCCGAGCGTGCGGGCGAGTTCGAGCGTGCGCTGGGCGAGCGTCTCGTTGAGGCTGCGGGTGCGCGAGCTCAGGCCGTCGTCGATCCGCGTGATGCGGTTTTCAAGCGAGAGCGCAAGGTCGCCCATGCGGGTCGACATCTGGTCGTCGAACGAGCCGAAGCGGCTTGCGAGCAGGCTGTCGAGGTCGGCCGCGCGGGTCGCGAATGTGTCGGCCCGCTCCGCGATCGCGCGCTCGAGATCGGCGGCCTTGGAGTCGAAGACCGCGACATGCGAGGCGACCGCTCTGGTGAGCTTGTCGGCGCTGTCGTCGAAGCCCTCGAAGCTCGCGGCGACCGCCGCTCCGACCGCGCCGGCGCGCTCGCCGAGCGCCTCGATGCGGGCGTCGAGCGCGCCATCAAGCGCGCCGATGCGGGTGGAGAAGGTCTCCAGCCGCGAGCCGAGCGCGTTGTCGAGCGACGAGACGCTGACGTCGAAGGCGCCGAGGCGCTCTCCAATGACGCGGTCGAGCGTCGCGATCTTGCCGTCGATCCGGCCGATATGCGCGCCGACGGTCTCGTCGATAGCGGTCACCTTGGTGTCGAGCGTCGCCACCCGTCCGGCGAAGGCGCCGTCGAGCCGGCTGATCTGGTCGTCGATCGCCGTCACCTTGTCGCCGAACGCGCCCATACGCGCGGCGATCGCCTCGCCGATCTGCTCGACCCGCTGATCGAGCGACTCGACATGACTGCGCGACGCTTCGTCGAACGCGCCGATGCGGCCGGCGATCTCCTGACCGATGCGCTCCGCGCGCTGGTCGAAGGCGCCGACATGCGACTGAGAGGCCTGCTCGAAGGCGGCGAGGCGAGCCGCGATCTCCTTGGCCGCGCGGGATGCGCTCTGCTCCAGCGCGCCGACATGGGCCTTGGAGGCTTCTTCGAAGGCGCCGACGCGAGCGGCGATCTCCTGACCGACCGTTTCGATGCGCTGGTCGAGAACACCGACATGAACGCGCGACGCTTCCTCGATCGAGCCGACACGGGCGGCGATCTCCTCGCCGACGCGGCCCAGCCGCTCGTCGAGGGTCTCGACATGGCCGCGGGCGGCGTCGTCGAAGGCGGCGAGCTTGCCGTCGAAGGCGCCGATGCGCTGGTCGAGAGCCGTGGCGACCCGGCCGCTTTCCGCCGCAAGCCGGCGTTGGGCCTGGCCGAGGCGTTCGGCGACGGCGTCGGCGAACTTGCCGCCTTCGGCGCCGAGGCGCTCGACAAGCGCCGGTCCGCGCTTGTCGAAGGCTTCGTCGAGCAGGGCGAGCTGGGTCGACAGCTGCTCGCTGAGCGCGCCGCCGCGGGAGGCGATCGCGTCGCTGAAGGCTTCGGCTGCGCCGGCGAGCGCTTCCCCGACCTTCTCGCCGCGGCGCGCGACCGACTGCTCGATCTCGCCGACGATACGGTCAAGCTGCTCGCGGATCGCCGCGACCCGGTTGTCCATCAGGCCGCCGAAGCTCGCGACCGAGCCTTCAAGCGTGGAGCGGGCGGCCGCGGCGCCTTCCTCGAGGCGCTCCGCGACATGGGAGGCCGCGTCGCCAAGCATGCGCTCGGCGCTGGTGATCTCGCCGGCCAGTCGATCGCCGAGCGTCGCGCCGGCGGCGTCGAAGCGCTTCTCGAACGCCTTGATGCGCTCGTCGAAGACGGCGCCCGAGCGTTCGTCCGCCTTGGCGAAGGCTGTCTCCGCCGCGATCGTGCGGTCGCCCAGCGCCGTGACGAGGCGGCTTTCGGCGGTCGCGATCCGCTCTTGCAGGTCGCCGCCCCGCACCACGATCGCGTCGTGAATGCGTTCTGCGGTGTCGGCGAGCGTGACGGTGAGCTGGCCGCCGCGGTCGGCGATGATCTCGGCGACGGAGGCGCCCGTCGAGGAAAGCCGCTGCTCGAACTCCCTGAGCCGGTCCTCGACGCTGGCGTTGATGCGGCCGGTGGCGGCGTCGAGTGCGGACTCGGCGGCGACCGCGCGGGCGTCGATCGTCTCGCCGAGCCTGTCGCCGCTCGATTTCAGGCGGTCTTCGAGGTCGCCGCCGCGGACGACCACGACGTCGTGGATGCGTTCGGCGACGTCGCCCAGCGTGTTCAGCAGGATGGCGCTGCGCTCCGACAGGACGTCGGCGATGGTGACGCCGGCCGTCTCGATCTGGTCGCGGGCTTCCGTCGCGCGGCCGTCGATCGCCGCCACAATGCGGGCGCCAACCTCGTCGAACACCTGCTCGACCTTCTCGCCGCGTCCGACGATCGCTTCGTGGACGCGGTCGCTGGCCAGCGTGATCCGGGTCGCGACGTCCTCGCCGCGCTCTTCCAGCAGGCCGGCGATGCGGTCGCCGTTCTCGCCGAAGCGGCGCTCGAGTTCGGCGCCGTGGACCACGATCGCCTCGTGCATCCGCGCGCTCGCCTCGGCCAGCCGGTCGGACAGATCGCCGCTACGCGTCGCGACCTCGTCCACCAGCCGTCCGCCGGTCTCGTCGATCCGCTGCGCGAGTTCGCCGCCGCGCGCCGAAAACGTCTCGGCGGACCGGTCGGCCGCCGCCTTCAGCGTCTCGGTCACTTCGGCCGTGCGGGCTGCCAGCGCTGTCTCGATGTCGGAGCCGATCACGCGGAGCGTCGCGGTCGCGCTGTCGGTGTTGTCGGTGATCGCGCGGACCACGATGTCCGCCCGGTCCACGAAGGTCTCGGAAAGCCGCGAGCCGGTCTGCTCGAGCCCCTCGGTGAACAGCGCGCCGCGCGAGGCGAAATCGCCCGTCACGCGCGACGCTGTGGAGGCGAAGCGCTCGATGGCGTCGTCGCCGCGCGCGCCGAAATCCTCGGTGACGGAGGCTGCAGTCTCCGAAAGGGTCTCGGCGAGCTCGCGCGAGCGTTCGGCGATCGCTTCCACCAGCTCCCGTGCGCGGCTCTCGATCGAGCCATGGAACTGCGCGCCGGCTTCCGACAGCGCTTCCGCCATCTCCTGCGAACGGATCGCGAGCGTGTCGAGAATTTCCCGCGAGCGCTCTCCCAGGCCGCGATGGAAGTCCGCGCCCGCGGCGTCGAGGGCGGCCGTGACCTCGCCGGCGCGGCCGGAGAACGAGTCGGTGAGGTGCGAACCCGTGCGGTCGAGATGTGCGGTGATGGTCTCGGAGCGCTCGGCCAGACGGTCTGCGATCTCGGCGCTGACCCGGCCAAGCTCGGAGACAACGGCGTCGCCGCGCGCGCCAAGCGCATCGGCGGCCTCCGCGCTGGTGCGGGCGATGCGGTCGTCAAAGTCGGCGCCGGTCGCGGCCATGCGGTCGGCGAGCAGCGTGGCCCGCTCCTCCAGAGACCGGATGATCTCTTCGCTTGAGGTCGCGAGCGCGTTGCGCGCCACGTCCGAGCGCGCCGCCAGCGCATCGGCCAGCTTACGGCCGGTCTCGTCGATGTCGCGGGCGACGTCGGCGCCGCTGGAGGCCAGCCGCTCGATCATCTCCACGCCGCGGCCGCCGATGGCGGCGAGCATGTTCTCGCCGGCCCTCTGGATGGCTTGCGCGATCTCACCGCTCTTCTCGTTGAGCTCGTTCGCCACGCGTTCGCCGGCCTCCGTGACGTTGGAGCCGAGCAGGGTGGCGGCGGCGTTGAGGTCGCGCGCCAGCAGGTCGTGGGCGCCGGCGATGGTTTCGCGCAGACGGTCGGCGTTGCCGTCGATCGCCTCGCGCTGCGCCTGGATCTCGCCGATCAGGGTGCGGACGCGAACCTCGTTGTCGTGGAAGGAGCGCTCGAGAGAAGACACCTCGCCGCGGACCATCGACTCCAGGTCGCCGGCGCGGGCGACCGCGCGCTCGACGCCGTCGCCCATCGCGGCGACCTCGCGCCGCACCGCTTGACCAAGCGAGGCGACAGCCTCCGAAGAAGTCGTGTCGGGCTCGGCCAGCCGCAGCGCGACTTCGGTCATGGAGCGCGCGACGAGACGCATCTCCTGCGAGCGCCAGGACATCATGGCGAGCAGGTAGAAAAACACGATCGGAGCCGCGACGCCGAGGAATACGGCGGCGAGCTGGGCCTGCACGGCGCGGTCGGCGAAATCGATGTCGCCGCGGCCGACGCCCATCACGCCGAACAGATAGACCGCGCCGAGCGCCGCCCACGCCAGCGAGGCGACGGTGGCGAGGACGAAGGGCGCGCGGGAGGGTTTGCGCTGGAGGGCGTAGACAATGTGGGCGAAGGAGCGGGCGTCGTCGTTGGCGGGGGCGCGGCGACCGGAGCGGTCGATGGCCGCGCTCCGATCGGGACCTGCGGGAATGGTCAGCGCAGGTTCGGGCGGCCTGTTCGCAGCCGCTGGCGTCGCGTCAATTCCGGGGGCGGACCTGGCCGGCTCGACCGTGGCGTCCGCTTTCGGAGCCACCAGGTTGAGCGCTTCTTCGATCGCGGAAAGAGCGGCTTCCGCCGGATCCCTAGCTTGATTGACGTTAGCCATTGTCACTCGCCTCGCGTCCGTACGCTTTACCAACCGGTCGCTGCAGAGAGTCCCATCCGCCATCTCGCGCCGCGAACACCGGCGTTAGATCATTGTGCAGACAGGCGAAATCCCCCTGACGATCGTCCGGAAACCCTGGCTTGCGACACATCGCGCCCCGGGATTTTCACTCCGCGGGGCGATGCTATCGGCTGGGCCGCCTCTAGAGAACCGTGGAATCCGCCGATTAGCAAACGTCGTTAACGGCTTGTTCACCATCTTCGTCGCGACGGGCCGAATGTCGGGCGCTCTTGGTCGCGCGGCGTCCCGAAGCGGGACGAGGCCTGTGGACGGCGGACGGGCAGCAGGGAACGCGCGTCAGGCGACGCCGAGCTTCTTCTGCAGGCTGGTCGAAGACGTCGTGTACTGGAACACGACTCGCCGCTCCGGATCGATGCGCCGGGCGGCCGCCTGCGCCATCAGCGCCGCTTCGTGGAAGCCGGATAGGATCAGCTTCAGCTTTCCCGGATAGGTGTTGATGTCGCCGATCGCGAAGATCCCGGGCGTCGTGGTCTCGAACTTCTCGGTGTCGACCGGCACGAGATTTTCGTGAAGCGCGAGGCCCCAGTCCGCGATCGGGCCGAGCTTCATGGTGAGACCGAAGAACGGCAGCAGGGCGTCCGTCGCGATCTCATGAGTCGAGCCGTCGTCGCGCTTGACCTTCACCGCCTCCAGCACGCCGTTTTCGCCGATCAGTTCCGTGACCTGCCCGATCGCAAGGTCGACGACGTCTGCTTCCACCAGCGCCCGCATCTTGTTGACGCTGGCGGGCGCCGCCCGGAAAGCGTCGCGGCGGTGGATCAGCGTCACGCGCGCCGCGACCTGAGCCAGGTTGATGGTCCAGTCCAGCGCGGAATCACCGCCGCCGAGGATCGTGACGCGCTGTGCGCGGAACGCCTCCATCTTGCGGACCGCATAATGAACGGACTTGCCGTCGAACGCCTCCACGCCGGGGATCGGCGGCCGCTTGGGCTGGAAGGAGCCGCCGCCCGCGGCTATCACGACGACCTTGGTCTCGAACGTCTCGCCGCCGTCGGTCTTCAGCCTGAAACGACCGTCCGGCAGATGATCGAGGCTCGTGATCATCTCGGAGAAGTGGAAGGTCGGCTGGAACGGCCTGATCTGCTCCATCAGGTTGTCGGTGAGCTGCTGTCCCGTCACGACGGGAAGCGCCGGAATGTCATAGATTGGTTTTTCCGGGTAGAGCTCGGCGCACTGACCGCCCGGCCGGTCGAGAATGTCGACGACATGGGCGCGTATATCGAGCAGGCCCAGCTCGAAAACCGCGAACAAGCCGACAGGGCCGGCCCCCACGATGACGACGTCGGCGCTGATGTGCTCGGTCATGGCGTCCTGATGCATGGGCGCCGTCGGCCGCCTCGGGACGCGCCGGCGCAGGCGGCCTGAACCGCCTGTCTAGTCCATCGTCGACGGGGTGAGAAGCGTCAGGCCGATCAGCGAACGGTCCAGGCGCGGGCAGGCTTCAGCCCTGGCGCTCGGGGGTCGTGACGGTAAGCCCGTCGAGTTCGGGCGTCACCCTGATCTGGCAGGAAAGGCGGCTGTTGGCGCGGACGTCGAAGGCGAAGTCCAGCATGTCCTCCTCCATAGGCTGGGGGGGGCCGACCTTCTCCAGCCAGTCTTCGGCGACATAGACATGACAGGTGGCGCAGGAGCAGGCCCCGCCGCAGTCGGCGTCGATGCCGGGGATATCATTGCGGATGGCCGCCTCCATCACGCTCGAACCGGCGGCGGCCTCGACCGTGCGCGCTTCGCCGGACTGGTCGATGAAGGTGATGTTCGCCATGAGCGCCGCCGGGTTCGTAAGGGACGTGCGCGCATCGAGCGGCGCGGTCCGACGCCGGCTGTTTAGAGCGTTTCTGATGGACGCGCCAGAATAGGGCGCGCCGGCAAACCTATTCGGGCGAACCCGGGATCAGCTGTCGAGACCGAACCGGAGTTCGATCGCGGAGGTGACTTCGGCGATCGATTCTGCGAGCTCGGCCAAAGCGCGCCCGGTCGGCTCGCCGGACTTGGCGGCGCGCTCGAGCTCGTCGGCCGCGAAAGCGACGCGGTTGGCGCCGACGCCGCGGGCCGACCCCTTGAGCGTGTGCGCTACGTCGGCGCGCTCGGCCGGGTTGGTCAGGGCTTCGAACCGGAAGAGGAGGATGCGGGCCTGGCGCCGGAAGAGCTCCAGGACTTCGTGCTCGAGGGCGCGATCGCCCATCGTCTGGCGGTTGAGGTGGACCACGTCGATCGCCGAGGCGAAGGACGTGCTCGCACGTTGTTCGTATTGTTCCATGATGCTCGACATGATGACTTCACGCTCCGATCCCGCTTCAGTTACGCTGCGGGACGCCTCTTCGTTACTGCTGCGCCCTGTTGTCGAAACTGGGGCGCAAATGGTTCAACATTCGCCACGGTTATTTTCTTCGGCTTTACCGTGGCTATTAGGCCACGCTTGCCAGAATGAAGGCCTCGCGTTGAACTCCCGCGGAACGGTCGGTTCATCGGGCGTTCATTGCATCGCACAATGACCGTGGGCTCAGATCGGTTACCGAGCGATGAAGAAACAGGGTTGAGAAAGCCCTGATCACCCCCCACCTCGGTCGGGACGCGGCGCGCTTCAGCTTCGCCGACCACCGGGAGCCGCATGCGCCGCTTGATCCTCTTCCGCCACGCGAAAGCCGATCTGCCGACAGGCGAGATCGACGACCATGATCGCGCGCTGGTGCCCAGAGGCAGGCGTGCGGCGGGGCCGATGGGCGCCTGGCTCGCAGGCCGCGGCTTCCGGCCCGATCTCGTGCTTTGCTCGACCGCCCTGCGGGCGCGCGCGACATGGGAGATCGCCGGTAAGGCGTTCTCGCCGGCTCCCAAGGAGCAGTTCGAGCAGGGCATTTATGGAGCTTCCCCCGGCACGCTCCTAGATCTCGCGAAGCGCGCGCCGACAACTGTTCAGACGTTGATGATCGTGGGCCACAATCCGGGTCTCGAACAATTCGTCAAACTACTTGCGACGAAAGGCGATCCGGAGGCGCGGCGCGCGATCCGCGAGAAGTTTCCGACCGCCGCCATCGCTGTGCTCGACTTCCCGGCGGACGACTGGGCGAGCCTGGCGCCGGGGGCGGGCAGGCTGGACCGTTTCGCGACGCCGCGGGCGCTCGGGATCGTCGATCCATGAACTTCGAAGGGCTGCTCGAAGAGGCACGGATCGTCGCGCGAAGCCTCGCGGACGCGGCGGCCAGCACGCTCGACCCGACGATCCGCCTTGGCGTCACCGGCCTTTCGCGCGCCGGCAAGACGGTGTTCCTTACGGCTCTCGTCCAGGCTCTCGTTCATGGCGGCAGGTTGCCCGCCTTTCGCGCGTACGCGCAGGGACGGATCGCCGGGGCGCGGCTCGCCCCTCAGCCGGACGACGCGGTCCCGCGCTTCGAGGTGGAGACGCATCTGCGGGCGCTGACCGGGCCTGACCGGACGTGGCCGGAATCGACGCGCCGCATCTCGGAACTGCGGGTCGTCGTCGATTTCGAGAGCCGGGGCTTCTTCAGCGGCACGCGCCCCGGACGAAGGCTGACCCTCGACATCGTCGACTATCCCGGCGAATGGCTGCTCGACCTCGCCCTGCTCGGACAGGATTTCCGCACATGGTCGGCGCGCACCATCCTGTCGAGCGATGGGCCGACGCGGACGCCGCTTGCGGGGCCGTGGCGGGCGCATCTCGCGACGATCGATCCGCTTGCCGCGGAGGACGAAAGCGTCGCGCGCGAGGCCGCCGCGCGCTTCACAGCCTATCTCCGCGCCGGCCGCGCCGACCGGGTCGCGCTGTCGACCCTGCCGCCCGGTCGTTTCCTGATGCCGGGCGACCTCGAGGGCAGCCCCGCGCTCACCTTCGCGCCGCTCGAGATCCCGGCGGAAGGCGACGCGCCCTCAGGCTCGATGTGGTCCATGATGGAGCGGCGTTACGAGGCCTATCGCTCGCATATCGTCCGTCCGTTCTTCCGCGACCACTTCGCCCGTCTCGACCGTCAGGTCGTGCTGGTGGACGCGCTGGCTGCGCTGAACGCCGGGCCGGAAGCGGTCGCCGATCTCGAAGCGGCGCTGACCGACGTGCTCTCCGCGTTCCGCCACGGCCAGAACTCCTGGCTGTCGAGCCTGTTCCGCCCGCGGGTCGACCGTCTGCTGTTCGCGGCGACGAAGGCCGATCATCTCCACCACACCAGTCATGACCGGCTCGAGGCGATCCTGCGCCGGCTGGTCGGGCGCGCGATCGAGAAGGCCGAGTTCAGCGGGGCGGCGGTCGACGTCGTCGCGCTCGCCGCGGTCCGCGCGACCCGTGAAGGGACCGTCCGCCAGGGACGCGAAGAGCTCCCCGTCATCATCGGCGTGCCGGAGCGCGGCGAAGGTTCGGGCGGACAGAGCTTCGACGGCGACGAGGAGATCGCCGTGTTCCCCGGCGACCTGCCGGCAGATCCGGAGATCGCGCTGCGCAGCGGAGGCTATCGCGGACGCGCCGTCAGCGAGGCGGACGGCGACCTCCGCTTCGTCAAGTTCCGCCCGCCGCTGTTGAGCGCCACCGACCGGCCCGCGACGCTGCCGCATATCCGGCTCGACCGCACGCTCGAATTCCTGATCGGCGACGCGCTGACATGACGGCTCGGCCATGACCACAGAAACGCCCCGCAGGCCGGCGGCCTTCCGGCTTAACGACCCATCGGTGACCCTCGCCGGAAGCGACGAGACAGTGACGGCGTCCCGCGGCGGCGTGGTGCTGACGCCGCAGCCGGACGCCTTCGAGGACGTGCTCGATCCCGCGACCGTCCCCGTGAAGCCGCGTCGGAAGCGCTTGTCGCTCGGCGGCCTGTTCTGGAGCGCGCTGGGCGGTCTGGGAAGCTTGGCTGTCGGACTCTGGGCCACCCGGGTCGTCGAGGATCTGTTCGCGCGCTCCGATTGGCTGGGGTGGGTCGCGCTCGGGCTCGCAGGCGTCGCGGCGCTGGCGGCGCTCGCGATCGTCGGCCGCGAATCGCTTGCGCTGATGCGGTTGAACAAGATCGAGGATCTGAGAACCGCAGCCGCCGAGGCGCACCGCGCCGATGATGACGTCGAGGCGCGCAAGGTGATCGCGGACGTCGTCGCGATCTACGCCGCCCGGCCCGAGACGGCCCGCGCACGGGCGGCCGTCGCGAGCCACAAGGACGAGATCATTGACGGCTCCGACCGGCTGCGGATCGTCGAGCGCGAACTGATGGAGCCGCTCGACCTCGAGGCGCGGCGGGCGATCGCGGCCGCCTCCAAGCGCGTGTCGGTGGTGACCGCCGTCTCGCCGCGCGCGCTGGTCGACCTCGCGATCGTGCTGGTCGAGGCGATGCGCCTGATCCGCCGCATCGGCGCGATCTATGGCGGCAGGCCGGGGACGCTCGGCTTCCTCAAGCTCGCAAAACATGTCGGCGCGCATCTCGCCGTCACCGGCGGCATGGGCGTCGGCGACGGTCTCCTTGAGCAGGCCCTCGGCCACGGTCTGGCGGCCAAGATTTCGGCGCGGCTGGGGGAGGGCGTGCTGAACGGGATTTTGACGGCGCGCGTCGGCCTCGCTGCGATGGCCGTCTGCCGCCCGATGCCGTTCGTCGAGCGCCGGCCGCCGACCGTGCGGGAGGTCGCCGGGAACCTGTTCGAGAGCGCGCCCAAACCCCGACCCGCGGGCAAAAAAAGACCGCCGACGCGGGACTGCATCCGCGCCGGCGGTTGACTGAGTCTTGCAGGTGACGCGGGCGCGGTTGGGCGTCCACGTTCTGGCGGAAGATACGGGCCATCAGCCGGGTCGGATTTCAAGCCCGAACTTCGGTCCGAGACGATTTTTCCTATAAGACGTCTAACTTTAGTCGATCTTCCGGGCGCCGCCGCCGGCCCCGTGGACCTTCGGGGCGGGGACCGTCGTCATCCCACCTGGCCGCGGTGCCGCAGCACGTGGTCGGCGAGGACGATCGCCATCATCGCCTCGCCCACCGGCACGGCGCGGATGCCGACGCAGGGGTCGTGCCGGCCCTTGGTGGAGACGTCGACTTCGGCGCCCGTCTGGTCGACGGAGCGGCGCGGCGTCAAGATCGACGAGGTCGGCTTCACCGCGAATCGCGCGACGATCGGCTGTCCGGTCGAGATGCCGCCGAGAACTCCGCCGGCCTTGTTCGAAAGGAACACCGGCCGGCCGTCGTTTCCGGCGCGCATCTCGTCGGCGTTCTGCTCGCCGGTGAGGCGCGCGACCTCCATGCCGGCGCCGATTTCGACGCCTTTCACCGCATTGATGCTCATGAAGGCGCAGGCGAGGTCCGCGTCGAGCTTGCCGTAGATCGGCGCGCCGAGCCCGGCGGGCGCGCCTTCCGCGACGATCTCGATCATGGCGCCGACCGATGAGCCCGACTTCCGGATCCCGTCGAGATAACCTTCCATCTTCTTCGCCGCGACGGGATCGGGGCAGAAGAACGGGTTGTTGTCGATCTCGCTCCAGTCCCAGCGCGTCCGGTCGATCTCGATCTCGCCCATCGCGACCAGCGCTCCCCGGATCGCGACCCGTGGGGCGACGAGCCGCGCGATTGCGCCGGCTGCGACCCGGCTCGCAGTCTCGCGGGCGGAGGAGCGGCCGCCGCCGCGGTGGTCGCGAACGCCGTATTTGACGTCGTAGGTGTAGTCGGCGTGACCGGGCCGGTAGCTCGTCGCGATGTTCGAATAGTCCTTCGAGCGCTGGTCGACGTTGCGGATCAGCAGCGCGATCGGCGTTCCGGTCGTCGTCAGCGTCCCGTCCTCGGCCTCGATCACGCCCGAGAGGATCTCGACCTCGTCAGGCTCCTTGCGCTGGGTGGTGAAGCGCGACTGGCCGGGACGGCGCTTGTCCAGCGCAGCCTGCACGTCCTCGCGGCGGAAGGTGAGCCGCGGCGGGCAGCCGTCGACGACCGCGCCGATGGCGGGGCCGTGGCTCTCGCCGAAGGTGGTGACGCGGAAGAGGTGGCCGAAGCTGTTGTGGGACATGGTCCGGAGCCTATGCCACGGCCTATCCCCGCCGAAAAGCCGGCCTTTGCGGAACTCTCGGGATTGCGTAGGAATTGCGGGCTAATCTCTCGGTCCCGCCGCGATTCCCTCAAGGCCCGAAAATGTCGACGCCTCTAGAAAGCATCGCCGCCGGCGAGACGCCTTACGTGTTCTTCGATCTGGAGACGACGGGGCTGACGCCGAAGCGCGACCGCATCATCGAGATCGCCGCGCTGCGCTTCGACCGCACCAGCGGCGAGATCGAAACCTTCCAGACGCTGGTGAAGCCCGACCGGCCGATCCCGGCCTTCGTACGGGCGATGACCGGGCTCGACGACGCCGCCTTCGCCGAGGCGCCCGAGCCCAAGGACGCGCTCGACCGTTTCTTCGCCTTCGTCGGCGACGACCCGCTGGTCGCCTACAACATCGGCTTCGATCACGCCTTCCTGGTCGCTGAAGCCGAGCGTGAGGGCCTGTCGGCGCCTCCGACCACGGTCTGCGCCATGCGCTTCGCCCAGTCGCGCATCAAGGACGTCCCGAACCATCGGCTCGAGACGGTCGCCAAGGCCCTCGATTGCCCGCGCCCTCGCGCCCGCCGGGCGATGGAGGATTGCCTGACGGGTTTGACGGTGTTCGAAAAGACCCTGGAGCTCTGAGGGCGCTGGTCGCTTCGAAAGCGGCGGACGGCCCTCATGGAGCGCGGGCCTAGGCGCGCCTCATTTTCTCAATGTTCAAGTTCGGTCGCCGCCTGCTGCGTCTTCACGGCGGCCACCGGCTGGCCGCAGGTTGGGTCGAGGCGTGGGCCGAGCCATGCGAGCGACGGGCCGAGCTCGCGCTTCCAAAGCGCCCATTCGTGACGGCCGTCGACAATCCGCAGCGTGCTGTCGACGCCGCGGCGGAGCAGCGCGAGATGGAGCGCCGTCGTCCCCTGAATGATGCCGCCGAGGTCCTTGTCGCCCGCGTCAAGATAGACGGCGGGCTTCGGCGCGCCGCCGAGGCCAAGCTGCGGCACGCGCGGAAACAGGTTCCAGGCGTTGAAGCGCGAGGCCTTGAACGGCGCGCCGAACGCCTTGTCGTAGAAGTTCATCGCGCGCTTCAACCGCGACGTCATCTGCGGATGGATCGGCGTCAGGATGCTTCCCGACAGGCTGATCGCCGAACCGAACTCGCGCGGATGGTCGAAGGCGTAGAGCAGGGCGCCGTAGCCGCCCATCGACAGCCCAGCGACCGCGCGCCCTTGCCGGCAATCCGCAGTCGGCAGCTTCGCGTCGATCGCGTCGACGAGATCGCGGGTGAGCGCGGTGGCCATCATGCCCTCGCCGGTCGCATCCGGATTGTTGACGTACCAACTGTTCCCCGCGATCGGCATCACCACGACGGTCGGCGGCATCTGATGGGCCGCGATCGCCTTGTCCATCGTTGCGGCGAGACCGCCCGCGTCCAGCCAGTCGGCCTCGCCGGGCCCGCCGCCGTGCAGCAGATAGAGCACCGGCCAGCGCTCGCCGGGCGGCGGCGTTTCGGCGGGCAGATAGAGGCTGTACTTGATCGGGCGTCCGAGTGCGTGGCTCGGCGCGGTCAGGTTGCGCTGCACAATGCCGCCGTCCCGCGCCGAAGCCGCTGGGGACAACACTGCGGCGCAGAAGGCGGCCGCGCCGGCGGCTAGAGAAAGGCGGACGAACGACATGATGCGACGCTCGCGACTGGCGGTTCGGAGCGGCTGGGCCGGCGGCGAGGCCGTCGTCGGAGAAGCCTGAGCGAAGTCTAACGCTGCGACGCAGCGGACGTCACGCGTGAAAACGTCACGGCATGATCAGAGATTGTTCGCCCCCGCGTCGGCGCGGCCTCTCGGCGACCTGCTGCTCGCATGTCGGATCGAGTTTCGGGCCGAGCCATCGCAGCGCGTCTGCGAACTGGGCGCGCCAGGTCTCCCAATCATGACCGCCGGGTCCGACGCGCAGCGTGCTGTCGGCGCCGGCGCGGAGCAGCTCGATGTGAAGCCGGGTCGTCGCCTGCAGCAGGCCGCCGCGGTCGCGGTCGCCGACCGCAAGGTAGAAGTCCGGCTTCGGGCCGCCGCCCGTCTTCAGCGTCGGGAGCCGGGTGAACAGGTTCCACGCGTTGAAGCGCTCGCGCGAGATCGGACGCCCGAAGGCGCCATCGTAGAATGGGTTGGCGCGCTTCAGGCGCTCCGGGTCGTTCGCCTCGATCGGCGGGGCGATCGCTCCGGAGAAGCTCGCGGCGGCGACGAACTCGTCGGCGCGGTCCATGCCGAACAGAAGGGCGCCGTAACCGCCCATCGAGAGGCCGCCGACCACGCGGCCCGTGCGGCAGGCCGCTGTCGGGTAGCGGGCGTCCACCGCTGCGATGAGGTCGCGGGTGAGCGCGGTCCGGACCATGCCCGCGCCGCCTGGATCGGGATTGTCGACGTACCAGCTGAACGGCGCCTGCGGCATGACGATCAGCGAGGGCGGAATCACGCCCTCTTCGACAGCGCGATCGACGACCTCGTAGACCGAGCCCATATCGAGCCAGCCGTCGTCCGCCGGCCGGCCTTCCAGCAGGTAGATCACCGGCCAGCGCTCGCCGTCGCGCGGCTCCATCAACGGCCGGTAGACGTTGAACGTCATCCGCCGGTTCAGCGCCTCGCTATAGGCCGTCTGCCCGCGCTCGACGACGCCGACCTGCGCTGACGCAGGGGCCGCCGCGAGAAAAGCGGCGACGAGCAGGGCGGCGCAAAGACGTGCTGACGGCATGGGCGATCGTTGAGCTGGTTTGATCGACCGACAATAGCGCGATCGCAGCGCCGCGAAGACCGGCGACGGTCAGGATGTCGTGAAGGAGCTGGTGCGGACGGCGGGACTCGAACCCGCATGCCTTGCGGCGCAAGATTTTAAGTCTCGTGCGTCTACCGGTTTCGCCACGTCCGCCCGGACCGGTCGTATGGCATGAAAGCGGCGCGTTCGAACAGGCCGGGCTTCGCTAGCCGCGCGGCAGGTCGCGCAGCATCGCCTCGACCGCGGCGGTCGCCGCCGCCAGGCCTGCGGGGTCGCGGGAGCGCAGCACGATGTTGGTGTTGAAGCCGGTCTCGTCGACATAAGGGTAGCTGCCGATCGCGACGCCGGGGTGGGCCTTCTGGACGGCGGCGAGCGGCAGCGCGATGTCGCCTTCCTTGGCGTCAGCCCGGATGGACGCGCTCTCGATCCTCACCCCCTGGCGGAGAGTCGGGCCGACGACGTCCATCATCGCCTGCATGATCGACGGCACACCGGCCATCACCATGACGTTGCCGATCCGAAAGCCCGGCGCCTTCGAGACCCGGTTCGCGATCAGGTCGGCGCCGAAGGGGATGCGCGCCATGCGCAGGCGGCCTTCGTTCAGATCCGCCGGGTTCGCAAACCGCTCCCGCAGCATGGCGACGGCGCGCGGATCGTGGTCGATGCCGACGCCGAACGCCCGCGCGATCGCGTCGGCGGTGATGTCGTCATGGGTCGGGCCGATTCCGCCCGTGGTGAAGACATAGGTGAAGCGGGCGCGGAGGGCGTTCACCGCCTCGACGATGGCGTCCTCGTCGTCGGGCACGACGCGGACCTCACGGAGGTCGACGCCGATATTGGTGAGATAGGACGCGATGTAGCCGCTGTTGGCGTCCCGGGTGCGTCCCGACAACACCTCGTCGCCGATGACGAGGACGGCTGCGGTGACGGCTTCGGTTTCGGCGGGCATCAGGCGACCTCGTGTGCGGCCGCGACGCTAGAACATCACGGGGCGCAGCGGAACAGGCTCCGGCGGAGCCCGAGCCTCCCAAAAGGAAGGGCGCGAACCTTGCGGCCGCGCCCTTCGCTCGGAAGTTCAGACCAGCTCAGCCGCGGTCGGCGGAGCGCCGTTCGCCCAGCGGGCGGCCTTCGCGACGCTTGCCGGAGGGCTTGTTCTGCATGAACGGCATCCCGCCGAGCTCGCCGTCGGCGCGGCTGCCGTCAGCGCGGCGGCCGTCCGGACGGTGCCGGCCTTCGCCGCCGCCGTTCGGGCGCGCGCCGCGGCCCTGCTGGGGCCGTCCGCCGCCGCCGTTCGGGCGCTGCTGGCCCTGGGGCCGGCCGCCGCCGCGGTTGTTCTGCTTCTGCGAAGCTGCGCCGTCGCCTTCCGGCTCGCGCATGCCGGCCTCGGAGCGCCGGTCGGTCGAGGGAATGGACTGCTTGATCAGCCGCTCGATGTCGCGGAGGTAGGCGCGCTCGTCATTGGCGACGAGCGAGATCGCGAGGCCCGCCGCGCCTGCGCGCGCCGTGCGGCCGATGCGGTGGACATAGGATTCCGCCACATTCGGCACGTCGTGGTTCACGACGTGGCTCACCCCGTCGACGTCGATGCCGCGGGCGGCGATGTCGGTCGCGACCAGGATCTTGATGTGTCCGGTGCGGAAGGAGCCCAACGCCCGCTCGCGCTGCGCCTGGCTTTTGTTGCCGTGGATCGCAGCCGACTGGATGCCGGCCTCGTCGAGCTGGCGGACGACCTTGTCGGCGCCGTGCTTGGTGCGCGTGAACACCAGCGCGCGGCTGACGTCTGCAGAGCGCAGGATCTCGGTCAGCACGGCCTTCTTGCCGGACTGCTCGACGAAGATCACGCTCTGCTCGACGCGGTCGGCGGTCTTGGCGACCGGGGTCACGGCGACCGTCTCCGGGTTCGTCAGGATCGTGTCGGCGAGCTCCTTGATCGTCTTCGGCATGGTGGCCGAGAAGAACAGGGTCTGGCGACGCGCCGGCAGCATCGGGACGACGCGGCGGATGGCGTGGATGAAGCCGAGATCGAGCATCTGGTCGGCCTCGTCGAGGACGAAGTGCTCGACCTGGTCGAGGCGCAGCATCTTGCCGTCGACATGGTCGAGCAGGCGGCCCGGCGTCGCGACCAGGATGTCGACGCCGTTCGCGAGCTTGCGGACCTGCGGGCCGGCGGCGACGCCGCCGAACACCACGGCGATCGAGAGCCGGACGTTCTTGGAGTAGGAGCGGAAGCTCTCGGCGATCTGGCTGGCGAGCTCGCGGGTGGGGGAGAGCACGAGCACGCGGCAGCCGCGACGGGGGGCCATGCGCGGGTTCTTGAGGAGCTGCTCGATGATCGGGAGCGCGAAGGCGGCGGTCTTGCCGGTGCCGGTCTGCGCGATGCCCATCAGATCCTTGCCGGCGAGCACGATCGGAATCGCCTGCGCCTGGATCGGGGTGGGGGTCTCGTAGCCGTCGGTCGCGAGCGCCTTGAGGATGGGCTCGGAGAGGCCGAGGTCTGTGAATTTGGTCAAGTGTGGAGTCTTTCGGGTGCAGCCATGCGGTCGCGCTCAAGCCACAAAAGGGCGCGCGACGACGGCGGGTGCGTTAAGACGCGCCCCGCGTGATCTGGGCTGTCGATGGTGGTTCGTGGGCGTCCGGGCAGGTCCGGCTCTAGCCGGCGTCACGCGGCCTGGACGCGAGGGTCGCTTGGGAGCGATGGCCAGTATGTGCAGGTGCGAAGAGGAAAAGTCAAGTCCAATCTGTAGTTAGGGGCGCCGATTGGACGCCAGCGCCGCGATATGCGCGATCAGCCCCCTGGTCGAGCCGTCGAGCGCCTCGGTCCCGGCGTCGCCCTTCACCACCGGAATGAGCCGCGACGCGAGTTCCTTGCCGAGCTCGACGCCCCATTGGTCGAAGGAGTTGATTCCCCAGATCACGCCTTGAATGAACACCTTGTGCTCGTAGAGCGCGATCAGCCGGCCGAGCGTCCGCGGATCGAGCGTGCGGTAGACGATAGCGCAGGTCGGGCGGTCGCCGGGGAAGGTCTTGTGCGGGCTCAGCGCATCCGCCTCTCCGGCGCTCTTTCCGGCCTTGATCAACTGCTCGGCGGCCTCCGCCGTGGTGCGGCCCCTCATGAAGGCCTCGCCCTGCGCAAGCGCGTTCGCGAGCAGCACGGCGTGCTGGTCGCCGACATGCTCGTGCGGGACGGCGGCCATCAGGATGTCCGCCGGCACGATGTCCGCGCCCTGGTGGAGCAACTGGTAGAAGGCGTGCTGGCCATTGGTGCCGGGCTCGCCCCAGACGATCGGGCCGGTCTTCATCGAGACCGGCTGGCCGCTCCGCGTCACGCTCTTGCCGTTCGACTCCATGTCGAGCTGCTGGAGATAGGCCGCGAAGCGCGACAGCCGCTGGTCGTAGGGCAGCACGGCGTGGGTGTCGTAGCCCCAGACGTTGCGATGCCAGATGCCGATGAGCCCCATCAGGGCGGGTATGTTGGTCTCGAGCGGCGCCGTGCGGAAGTGCTCGTCGATTTCGTGGCCGCCGTCGAGGAAGGACTGGAAGGCGTCGGGGCCGATCAAGATGGTCAGCGACAGTCCGACGACCGACCAGATCGAGTAGCGGCCGCCGACCCAGTCCCAGAAGCGGAACATGCGGTCCTCGCTCATGCCGAAGGCCTCGACCGCCTCGACATTGGTGGAGATCGCCGCGAAGTGGGCGCCGACGGCCTCCTCGCCGAGAGCCCCCACCAGCCATTGGCGCGCCGCGTGGGCGTTCGACATGGTCTCGAGCGTGGTGAAGGTCTTCGAGGCGACCAGCACCAGCGTGCGCGCCGGATCGAGCGGGCGCAGCACGTCGGTCACGTGCGCGCCGTCGACGTTCGAGACGAAATGGCCGGTCAACCCGTCCTGAGCATAGGGGCTCATCGCGATCGCGGCCATCGCCGGGCCGAGGTCCGAGCCGCCGATCCCGATGTTGACGATGTCGGTGAACTTTTCGCCGGTCGCGCCGAGAAGCGCGCCGGAGCGGACCGCTTCCGCGAAGTCCGCCGCTTTGGCCCGTTCGGCGAGCACGTCCGGCATCACGTCGCGGCCGTCGACGAGGATCCTCGCGCCCGCCGGCGCGCGCAGCGCGGTGTGCAGGACCGCACGGTCTTCTGTGGTGTTGATCTTTTCGCCCGCGAACATCGCGTCGCGCCGTCCCTCGACGTCGCAGGTTCGGGCGAGGGCGACGAGCAACGCGACGGTCTCGGCTGTCACGCGGGTCTTGGAGTAGTCGAACAGCAGGTCGTCGAGCGTCACCGAGAAGCGCTCGAACCGGCGGGAGTCGTCGGCGAAGAGCCGCCGCATCGAGACGCCCTCGATCGCGGCGCGATGCGCGGATAGCCGGTCGAGCAGGGCGTCGCGGGCGGCGGTCATTCAGGTCTCCGAACTATGACGAGAACCTTGTCATGGTCCGGCTTGACCGGACCATCCATGCCGGGCGTCGAGCGCCCCGTTTGACCATGGGTCCTCCGGGCGGGCCGGAGGACGACGGGTTCTAGCCTGTAATCGCTCCGCATGTCGCAGCGCGGAAGGTTCGCATCATCATATCGCGCTCGCGCCCTGTTCGGCGGAGCCGACGGCCGCGCGGAAGGCAGCGAACAGGTTGCGGCCCATGCCGAACTGCGGCTCGGTCTCAAGCGTGGCGTTCTCGCGCGCCGCGAACTCTTCCGCGCCGACCAGGATCTCCAGCACGCCGCGCTCGGCGTCGACCCTGATCACATCGCCGTCGTGAATGCGGCCGATCGGGCCGCCATTCGCCGCCTCCGGCGTCACGTGGATCGCGGCCGGCACCTTGCCGGAGGCGCCGGACATGCGCCCGTCCGTCACCAGCGCGACCTTGTGCCCGCGCTTCTGGAGCACGGCGAGCGCCGGCGTCAGCCGGTGGAGCTCGGGCATGCCGTTCGCCTTCGGACCTTGGAAGCGCACCACCGCGACGACGTCGCAGTCGAGTTCGCCGGCGCGGAATGCGGCCTCGAGATCGTCCTGGGTCGAGAACACCCGCGCCGGCGCCTCGATCACCCAGCGGTCACGCTCGACGGCGGAGACCTTGATCACGGCGCGGCCCATATTGCCGTCGAGCAGGCGCAGGCCCCCGTCGGACTGGAAGGGCGTCGCGACCGGGCGAAGCACGCTCTCGTCCCCGCTCGACGTGTCGGATTCGCGCCACACGATCTCGCCGCCGACCAGAACCGGCTCCTTCTCGTATTCCGCGAGACCCGGTCCCATAACGGTCAGCACGTCGTCGTGCAGCAGACCCGCGCCGCGGAGCTCGCGGATCAGGAACTGCATGCCGCCGGCGGCATGGAAGTGATTCACGTCCGCCGAGCCGTTCGGATAGATTCGGCAGAGCAGGGGGGTCGCGGCGGACAGCCTGTCGAAGTCGTCCCAGGTCAGCGTGATCCCGGCGGCCTTCGCCATGGCGACCAGATGGATCGCGTGATTGGTCGAGCCGCCGGTGGCGTTCAGACCGACGACGCCGTTCACGAAAGCCTTCTCGTCGAGGATCTGGCCGATCGGAGCATAGCCGTTCCCGGCGCGGGTGATCGCGAGCGCCTGGGTGACGGCGGCCTGGGTGAGCGCATCGCGAAGCGGCGTGTTCGGGGGCACGAAGCTCGCGCCCGGCAGATGGAGGCCCATGATCTCCATCAGCATCTGGTTCGAGTTCGCCGTGCCGTAGAAGGTGCAGGTCCCCGGCGAATGGTAGCTCGCGGCCTCCGATTCCAGCAGCTCGGCGCGGCCGACCTTGCCCTCGGCGTAGAGCCCGCGGATGCGGCCCTTCTCGTCGTTCGACATGCCCGTCGGCATCGGACCTGCGGGCACGAACACCGCCGGCAGGTGCCCGAATGCGAGCGCGCCGATGACGAGGCCGGGCACGATCTTGTCGCAGATGCCAAGAAACAGTCCGGCGTCGAACATGTCGTGGCTGAGCGCGACAGCCGCCGACAGCGCGATCACGTCGCGCGAGAACAGGCTGAGCTCCATGCCGGCGCGGCCTTGCGTGACGCCGTCGCACATCGCCGGCACGCCGCCCGCGACCTGCGCCACCGCGCCCGCCTTGCGCGCAGCCGCTCGAATGATCTCGGGGTAGCGCTCATAGGGCTGATGCGCCGACAGCATGTCGTTGTAGGCGGTGACGATCCCGATGTTGGGCACGACCTGGCCCTTGAGCGCCGCCTTGTCGTCCGCGCCGCAGCCCGCGAAGCCATGGGCGAGGTTGCCGCAGGCGAGCGCCGCCCGGTGAGGCCCGTCAGCCGCCGCCTTGGCGATGCCGTCGAGATAGCGCGCGCGGCCTTCGCGGCTGCGGGAAACGATCGCCTCCGTGACCTCGGCGATGCGGACGTCGAGACTCATGCTGGGTCTCCAACAGGTTCAATTCCGTCTGAACGATAATGGTCGCTCAGAACCGTCGGCGTCACGGCGCCCAGAAGACGTCGAGCGGCCTGGCCGCATTGGCGATGACGGCGCGGATCGGCATCTCCAGGGGATCGTCGCCTGCCAGCGCCTTCTCCAGGACCGCCATCTTGCCGTCGCCCTCGATATGCAGCGCCAGCGATGTTGCGGCCACCAGCACGGGCAGGGTCAACGTTATGCGCGGCTCGATGGCGGCCGGCGCGCGCATCGGGACCACCAGCAGCTTACCGGTCATGTCGATCGCGTCCTTCAGCCGGTCGCCGCCGGGAAAGAACGAGGCGGTGTGGCCGTCGTCGCCCATGCCCAGGATGGCGACAGTTAGCGGGCTGGGCAAATCGGCGACGCGCTTCTGCGCCTCCATCAGTCCGCCCTCCGGCGATCCGGCGTCGGTCACCAATGGCACGAAGGGCGCCGCGGCGGCCCGGCCCTGGATGAGGTTCTCCTTCACGAGCTTGGCGTTTGAGCGATCCTCGGTGTCCTTGACCCAGCGCTCGTCGACGAGCGTCACCGTCACCGACTCCCAGTCGAGCTCCGCCTGCGACAGCTGGCGGAAGAAACGCTTCGGCGTCGATCCGCCGGAGACCGCGAGCGTCGCGGCGTTTCCGGTCCCGATCGCGGCGCGGAGAGCGTCGGCGGTCTCAGCAGCGAGGGTCTCGGCCAGCGCCGTTCGGTCCGGAAAGGTCCGAAGGTTGATGTGCGGCTCGCTCACGACGGGTCCTCGTGCCAAGTCGCGCCGTCGCGCTCGATCAGCGCGACGGCGGCGGAGGGGCCCCAGGTCCCCGCGGTGTAGCTCGCCGGTTTCTGGCCGAGCCGCGACCATGCTTCAAGGATCGGATCAGCCCAGACCCAGGCGGCCTCGACCTCGTCGCGGCGCATGAACAGCGCCTGGTTGCCGCGGATCACGTCCATCAGCAGGCGCTCATAGGCGTCCGGATTCGGGCCCTTGAACGTCTCAGCAAAGGAGAGGTTGAGCGGCACCTCTCGGAACCGCATGCCGCCGGGACCCGGATCCTTGATCATGAGATAGAGCTTCACGCCCTCGTCCGGCTGCAGGCGGATGACGAGGCGGTTCGGCGCGAGAAAGCCGCCGGCCGATCCGAAGATCGACAGCGGCACCTCGCGGAACTGGATGACGATCTCAGACACCCGGCTCGGAAGGCGCTTGCCGGTGCGGAGATAGAACGGCACGCCCGCCCAGCGCCACGTCTGCACCTCGGCCTTCAGCGCCACGAAGGTCTCGGTGGCGCTTTCCGTCACGCCATCTTCGAGTTCGTCGAGATAGCCGGGCACCGACTTGCCGTCGATCGCGCCGGTCCGGTACTGGCCACGCACGGTGAGCGTGCGGACGTTGGTCTCGTCGATAGGCTTGAGCGCGCGCAGCACCTTCAGCTTCTCGTCGCGCAGCGCGTCCGCCTGCATGGTCGACGGCGGCTCCATCGCCACGAGGCAGAGGAGCTGGAGCATGTGATTCTGGATCATGTCCCGCAGCGCGCCGGAATGATCGTAGTAGCCGCCGCGGCCTTCGACGCCGACCTTCTCAGCCACCGTGATCTGCACGTGCCGGACATGGGCGGAATCCCACACCGGCTCGAACAGCACGTTGGCGAAGCGGAGCGCCATCAGGTTCTGCACGGTCTCTTTGCCGAGGTAATGGTCGATCCGGTAGATCTGGCTTTCGGGCAGGACGTCGGCGACTGCCGAGTTGATCTCCTGCGCGGACGCCAGATCATGGCCGAGAGGCTTCTCCAGCACGACGCGGGTCTTCGGCGTCAGCAGACTGTGCTTGGAGAGCCCGTGCGTGATCGCGTCGAACAGATTGGGCGAGGTCGCGAGATAGAACGCCCGCACGCGGTCGAGTCCGTCGGCGATGTGGGCCTTCAGATCCTCCCAGCCGTCGTCGCCGGTGGCGTCGACCGCGACATAGTCGAGCCGGGCGAGAAAGCGTTTGACGATCGCCTTGTCGAGTTCTTCTTCGGGAACATAGGTTTCCAGCGCCTTCTTCACGTCAGCGCGGAAATGGGCGGCGTCCATTTCGCGACGCGAGACGCCAATGATGCGGCTCGGTTCGCTGATCTGGCCGTCGTGTTCCCGTCGGAATAACGAGGGAAACAGCTTTCGGTGCGCGAGATCGCCGGTTCCGCCGAAAACGACGAGATCGAATGGATCGACGGCGACGATACGGCTCGTCATCGGCGGGCGACTCCCGAACGCATATTCACTTTTCGCTTCATATTGTGCGCCTGCGAGATGATAGCGCGCCGACGCCGCTGTCAAACGCGCGATAAGCATCTGGCCGATGCGCGTGATCGCCTTGGCGGATCGTCACCCCGCCGACCTGCGCCACGTGAAGCGGGGCGAACGTTTGTCAAGGAAGGCCCTCGCGCCCTCGACGAGGTCTTCGCCGGCGAAGCCGCCGCGCCAAAGCGCCTCGAGCCCCGCCTCGTCGACGTCGCCATCGGAGATCGCGTCGATGGTGCGTTTGGCGGCGGTGACGGAATAGCGGGAATTCATGGCGATCCTCTCGGCGAGGGCGCGGACTTCTCCGTCGAGCGCGTCGTGCGGCACGACCTTGTCGATGAGGCCGATCGCAAGCGCCTCGCCTGCGTCGATCAGCCGGCCCGTGAACAGCAGGTCCTTCGCCGCCGACCGGCCGATCGCCGCGATCAGCCGTCGGGTGCTGACGACGGGGTAGACGATCCCGAGCTTCGCCGGCGTCACGCCGAAGCGCGCCCCCTCGGCTGCGATCCTGAGGTCGCAGGCGAGCGCGATCTGGCACCCGCCGCCGACGCAGGGACCCTCGATCGCGGCGATCGTCGCCTGCGGCATGCGCGCCACCGCCTCTTCACCGCCCCGGACGGCGTCGGCGAAGTCGTTCCGCCGCTTGTCGTCTGCTGTCGTCAGCGCGACGAACTCGGCGATGTCGGCGCCTGCGCTGAACGCGCCGCCCGCGCCGCGCACCGTGACGACCGCGATCTCGGGATCGGCCGCCACGTCGCTCGCGACCTCCACGAAGGCGCGCCATGTCGCTTCGTCGAGCGCGTTCTTCTTCGCAGGGCGGTCGATCAGGATCGTGGCGCGGTCGCCGTAGCGGCTGAGCGCGAGCGAGCCGTGGCGTGTCTCTGTAGGCATTCGCGTCTCCTCCGCCGTCCGGCCGATCCTATCGCCTGCCGGAGTGCAGGCGCGCAACGATCGCTGCGATCGAATTTGCTTTTGTGCAAACGGACCTTCGCGCGGGATCGGGTTGTCAGTCTCCGCCGCCGGGATCAACTTCTCGCTCGATTTCAAGAGGCTAGACCTCGAACGACGACGGGAGCCGGTGATGGCGAAAGTTCTTGTGCTCTATTATTCGACCTATGGTCACATCGAGACGATGGCGCAGGCCGTCGCCGAAGGCGCTCGCGAGGCCGGCGCCGACGTGGTCGTGAAGCGCGTTCCCGAAACGGCGCCGGACGACGTCGCGCGGCAGAACCATTTCAAGCTCGATCAAGCCGCTCCGGTTGCGACCGTCGAGGAACTGCCGGAATACGACGCCATCATCTTCGGCGCGCCGACCCGCTTCGGTACCGTGGCCTCGCAGATGCGCTCCTTCGTCGACCAGACCGGCGGGCTGTGGTTCTCCGGCGCGCTGGTGGGCAAGGTCGGCTCGATTTTCACGTCGACCGCCACTCAGCATGGCGGCCAGGAGTCGACCATCCTCGGCTTCGTGCCCACGCTGCTGCACCATGGCATGGTCGTCGTTGGGCTGCCCTACGCCTTCGCCGGCCAGATGAACATGGACGAGATCACCGGCGGCTCGCCGTATGGGGCGTCGACTCTCTCCAAGAGCGACGGCTCGCGCCAGCCGAGCGAGAACGAACTCGCCGGCGCCCGCTTCCAGGGCAAGCACGTCGCCGGGATCGCGGCCAAAATCGCGGGTTGACTGGTCAGTCGTCCCGCCACCCGTAGATCCAATCGAGTCCTCCCAGCAGCACACTGGCGGGGGTCGCGGCCAGCGCGAGATTGCGCGCGCGGGCCGCGAGCCCCGACAGGTGATCGATCCTGATCTGCCGGCGCGAGCGCATCTGGAGCTTCGCGCAGCGCATCAGCCGGGCGCGCTCATAGGCGGCGAACGCGTCCGGGCCGCCCTCGGCGACGAGGCGGGCCAGCGTTGCGGCGTCCTCGATCGCAAACGCCGCGCCCTGCGCAAGCGACGGCAGCGTCGCGTGAGCGGCGTCGCCGATCAGGGCGATGCGCCCGTGCTGCATCCGGGCGTCCGGCGCCCGGTCGTAGAGCGGCCACGGCGTCCACGAGGAGCAGGCCGCCACCGCGTCCCGCGCGGGCGCCGCCCAGCCGACGACGAGATCGGCGGGCGTCTGGATTCGGTCGTCGCCGATCAGCACGAGGTTGGCCTCGCGGCCGGCGCGGACGGGATAGACCACGAGATGCGCCCCCGGCCCGAGCCACACGCTCACGCGTCGGATGCCGAAAGCCTCGGGCAGGGCGCCTGCCGGCAGCACCGTGCGCCACGCTCTCAGCCCCGTCGCCTGGACGGTCGCCGGCAGCTTGACCGCGCGGCGGACCACCGAACGCAGCCCGTCGGCGCCTGCGAGCCAGCCGCCTTCGATCATCTCGGCGGCCCCGTCTTTGGCGATTTCGACCGCAGCGCCGAACGTCGTCTCCCGCGCGCTGAGGATCTCGGCCCCGAGCGTAAGCTCCACGCCGGTTTCGCCGCGCGTGGCTTCGAGCAGGATGGCCTGCAGGTCGGAGCGGTGGACGACGCGGTAAGGCGCCCCCCAGCGCCGCTCCGCTTCGGCGCCGAGCTGCAGCGTCTTCAGCGCCCGGGCGGAGACACCGTCGGCGATCGTCACGGCCTCGGGCCGGGTCGCCACAGCGTCGAGCGCCCGGCCGAGGCCGAGCGCGTCCAGGATCCGGCTGGCGTTGGGGGAGAGCTGAACGCCGGCGCCGGTCTCTTCGAGCGCTGCGGCGCGCTCGACGATCTGGGACGGAATCCCGCGGCGGGCGAGGGCGAGGGCGAGCGTCAGGCCGCCGATTCCGGCTCCGGCGATCAGCGCGCGGCCGGGCATGGCCGCGTCAGACCGGGGTGAGCGCCTTCCAGAGACAACCGGCCGGGTCGCTTTCATCGGCGTGCAGACCGGCGGTGAAGCGGTAGAGCGTCGAGCAATAGGGACAGATGATCTCGCCGTCCGACCCCATGTCCAGGAAGACGTGCGGGTGATCGAAAGGCGGCGTCGCGCCGACGCACATGAACTCGCGCGCGCCGATCGAGATGATGGGGACGCCGGCGTCGTTGGCGAAATGCGGGATCGCGTGGTCGGCCATGACGGCTCCCTTCGGGCTGATCTGCCCTTTCACGCGATACGAAGTTTGCAGGCGCCGGGCAAGCGCGGCGCGCGCGGCGGCTGCCCGCAATCGCCGTGGCCGCACGGCTTCCGTCTCGCGCGCCGCACGGCTAGGGTCGCGCCGCGACACGCCCTGCGCGGAGACTCTATGCCGACCTTTCAATCAGACGGTCTGGAACTCGCCTATCGCGACGAAGGCGAGGGCGCCCCGATCCTGCTGATCCACGGCTTCGCGTCCTCGATCGACGTCAACTGGTCCGGCACGGGCTGGATCGAAACGCTGAAGAAAGACGGCCGCCGGGTCATCGCGATCGACAATCGCGGTCACGGAAACAGCGAGAAGCTCTACGATCCCGCCTTCTACGGCGCGGACGTGATGGCCGGCGACGCGATCGCGCTGCTCGATCAGCTCGACATCGATCGCGCTGACGTCATGGGCTATTCCATGGGCGCCCGCATCACGGCCCTGCTCGCGATCCGCAAGGCGGAGCGGGTGCGCTCGGCGATCCTCGGCGGCATGGGCGAAGGGCTGCTGCACGGCGCGCCCTCGGCCGACGCGATCGCAGAGGGGTTGCTAGCGCCGTCCGTCGAAGACATCACCAACCCGATGGCGAAGATGTTCCGCCGCTTCGCCGAGGCGACGAACTCCGATCGCCGCGCGCTCGCCGCCTGCATGCGGGCGCAGCGCTCGCTGGTCGACGCCGGGATGCTGGGAACCATCAAGGTTCCGACGCTCGTCGCCGTCGGAACCGAGGACGAGGTCTCCGGCGACCTCGATGCGCTGGTCAAGCTGATCCCGGGCGCCGAGGCGCTGCCGATCCCGCGGCGTGACCACAACCGAGCGGTCGGCGACAAAGTCTACAAGGAGGGCGTCTTGTCTTTCCTGTCCAGGCGGCCTTAATCGCTTTGTCGAAATGGCGCCTTTTTCTCGAAGGCGCGTTTACCCACATCGGGTAGGATCGCGGAAACAGAGTTAGGGCCGACCGGGCCCCAGATCCGGCGGCGGAGAGATTTCGCAGATGAGCAAGCTGGCGCGTCTCGAGACGCACAATCTCATGACGCTCGACCCGACCTGGGCGCGCATCCGCGCCGAGGCCGAGGACGTCGTGCGGCGCGAGCCGGAGATCGCGAGCTTCGTGATGAGCACCGTGCTCAACCACGAGCGCCTCGAGCAGGCGGTCGGCCATCGCGTCGGTTCGCGGCTCGGCCATATCGACGTGCCGAGCGCGCTGATCGCGCAGGCGTTCGACGAGGCGGCGGCGGCCGATCCGACGATCGGACAGGCTGTGCGCGCCGACCTGATGGCGGTCGTCGAGCGCGACCCGGCCTGCACGCGGGCGATCGAGCCGCTCCTCCACTTCAAGGGTTTTCATGCGATCCAGAGCCACCGGCTGGCGCATTGGCTGTGGGGCCAGGGCCGTCGCGACTTCGCGCTCTACATTCAGAGCCGATCGTCGGCGGTGTTCCAGGTCGACGTCCATCCGGCGGCGCCGTTCGGCCGCGGCGTGTTCTTCGACCATGCGACGGGCGTCGTGATCGGCGAGACCGCCGTGATCGAGGACAACGTTTCGCTGCTCCATGGCGTGACGTTGGGGGGAACTGGGAAAAGCACCGAGGATCGGCATCCCAAGATACGCCACGGCGTGCTGATCGGCGCGGGGGCCAGCATCCTCGGCAATATCGAGGTCGGCCACTGCTCGCGCGTCGCCGCGAACTCGGTCGTCCTGCGCGACGTGCCGCCGAACGTGACCGTCGCGGGAGTGCCAGCCAGGATCGTGGGAGCATCGCCCTGCGCGGAGCCGGCGCGGGCGATGGACCAGATTTTCTACGACGCCGGCCTCTGAGCCGCCGCCTCAGGGCTGCAGACCCCGTCTTTCGGCCGTCTTGCTTCGCTTCGCCCGATCGCCCAAACCCGGATCGGGAGGACGGCCGATGGCGGAGCTCAAATCCAGACGGCGCCCGCCCTCGCTCGCCGCCCGCCTGAGCGCGGTCCTCGCGCCTGCGGACGCCGAGGCGGCCCGTCGGAAGGTCAACGAACTCCTAGAAAACTCTGAAGCAAAGCCGCTCGCCACGGTCGCCGTCGGCGGTCCGGCGCGGGCGCTGCTCGAAAGCGTCGCGGACGGGTCGCCGTTTCTCTGGGGGCTGATAGAGCGGGAGCCGGAGCGCGCAGCGCGGCTTCTGGCGGGCGATCCCGAAGCCCGACTCGCTGCGCTGACCGCTGAAATCGGGAGTCACGGCTCCAATCGAGCCTCGCTCGCGGCTGCGCTGCGGCAGGCCCGCTCGGAAGCCGCGCTGCTGATCGCGATCGCCGACATCGGCGGCGTCTGGGACTCAGGCCAGGTCACAGCCGCGCTGTCGGATTTCGCCGAGGCCGCGATCCGCGCCGCGACCTCGGCCGCCCTGCGCGAGGCGCACGACGCCCGCCGCATCACGCTGCCCGATCCGGACAGGCCGGAGCAAGGTTGCGGCTTCTTCATCGTCGGCATGGGCAAGCTCGGCGCCCGTGAGCTCAACTATTCGTCAGACGTCGACCTTATCGCGTTCTTCGACACGCAGGTCGTCCGCGTATCGGAGGAATCCGACGCGACCTCGACCTTCGCTCGCGTCACACAGACCATGGCGAAGCTGCTGCAGGAGCGCACCGCCGACGGCTATGTCGCGCGCGTCGATCTCAGGCTGCGCCCTGATCCCGGCTCGACGCCGGTCGCGATCTCGCGCGACGCCGCGCTCTCCTATTACGAGAGCGTGGGGCAGAACTGGGAGCGGGCCGCGATGATCAAGGCGCGCATCGTTGCCGGCGACGCGGCGGCGGGCGAGGCGTTCCTCACCGAACTCCGCCCCTTCGTCTGGCGCCGCTCGCTCGATCACGCCGCCATCTCCGATATCCATGCGATGAAGCGGCAGATCCATGTTCATAAAGGCCATGGAGAGATCGCCGTCGAAGGGCACAACCTCAAGCTCGGTCGCGGCGGGATCCGCGAGATCGAATTTTTCGTGCAGACGCAGCAGCTTGTCGCCGGCGGCCGCGACCCGGCCTTAAGGACGCGCGGCACTGTCGAGACGCTGAACGGGTTGGTCGACGCCGGCTGGATCGACGGCGGGGCGCGGGATGAACTGGCGGAGGCCTACGGCTTCCTGCGCACCATCGAGCATCGGCTGCAGATGGTCGACGACGTGCAGACCCACAGCCTGCCGGAGGACGAGGCGGCGCTTGGCCGCTTCGCGCATTTCGCGGGCTTTTCCGGTCGCGTCGCCTTCGCCAAGGCGCTGCTCAAACGGATGAAGATCGTCCAGCGGCATTACGCTCGCCTGTTCGAGGACGCGCCGCCGCTGTCCGTAGATATCGGCAGCCTCGTCTTCACCGGCGAAGACGACGATCCGGAGACGCTGCTGACGATCGGACGCCTCGGCTACGCGGAGCCGTCGTCCGTCGCCCGCACCATCCGCGAATGGCATCGCGGCCGCTATCCCTCGATGAAGACAAACAGGGCGCGCGAGTTGCTGACCGAGCTTACGCCGACGATCCTCGACGTATTCGCGCGCTCGGACCGGCCGGACGCGGCGATCAATGGCCTCGACAAGGTGCTGGCGCGCACGAGCGCCGGAGTCGGGCTGCTCGCGCTGATCCGCGCCAATCCTCAGGTTCTGGAGCTCCTGGCGGGTGTGCTGGGCGTCGCTCCACGGCTGGCCGAAACGCTGGCGCGCCGCCCCCGCGTCCTCGACGCGCTGCTCGATCCCGCCTTCTTCGGCCATCTGCCCGACCGCGCGGAGCTCCACGAGCGCGTCGCGCAGGCGCTGGGCGAGGCGCGCTCCTATGAGGACGCGCTCGAGCGCGCACGTATCGTTGGCCAGGAGATGAAGACGCTGGTCGCATTGCGCGTCGCGGCGGGGGCGGCGGCGGCCGACCAGGCGGGGCCGGCCTTCGCGCGCACTGCGGACGTGCTGATCGCCGCGCTGTTCCGGATGGCCGAGAAGGAGCTCGCCCGCGTCCACGGCCGCATTTCCGGCGGCATGGCGTCCGTCGTGGCGCTCGGCAAGCTCGGCGGCGAGGAGATGACGGCCGCGTCCGACGTCGACCTCATACTGCTCTACGATCATCCTGACGACGCCGCCGAGAGCGACGGCCCGAAGCCACTCGCCCCCAGCCAGTACTACGCCCGGCTCACCCAGCGCCTGCTCGCGGCGTTGTCGGCGCCGACGGCTGAAGGCGTCCTCTATGAGGTCGATTTTCGGCTGCGGCCGTCGGGGCGCGCCGGTCCGCTCGCCACCCGGCTTCGCGCGTTCGAACTCTATCAGGCCGAAGAAGCCGAGACCTGGGAGCACATGGCGCTGTCCCGGGCGCGGGTGATCGCAGGGCCGAAAGCGTTCGTCAGGAAGGTGGGCCGCGCGATCGGCGAGGTGCTGCTCGCGCCCCGCGCGCCCGCCAAGGTCGCGAAGGACGTCGCGGCGATGCGGATGCTGCTCGACAAGGAGAAGGGTGCGGGCGGTCCCTGGAACCTCAAGCATGCGCCGGGCGGCCTCGTCGACGTCGAATTCGCCGCGCAGGCGCTTCAGCTCGCCTACGCCTCGACGCATCCGAAGATGCTGTTCACGGCGACCATACCGGCGCTGGACCGAGCCCATGCGGAAGGCCTGCTCGACAGGGAAAGCTGGGCGACGCTGCGCTCCGGCGCCCGCCTGCAGCAGGACCTGACCCAGGCGCTGAGGCTCGCGATCGACGGGCCGTTCGATCCGAAGGAGGCGGGCGAAGGCTTGAGGCGTCTGCTTGCCCGGACCGGCGAGGCGCCGGACTTCGCCGTGCTGACCGCGACGCTCGCCGACCGCCAGAAGGAGGTGCGCGCGGCGTTCAGGGCGGTGCTCGCCGGAATGAAATGAGGGGCGCGGCGCGGCCCTTTCAGGCGATCTTCTCTTCGTAGATCTCTTCGTCAGCGCGCACCGGCAGACGCACCAGAACCACGGTCCCGACGGCGACGGTCGAGCGGATCTTCATCGAGCCTCCATGGAGCTCCGTGAGCGACTTCGCGATCGCGAGGCCGAGGCCGGAGCCCTTGTGGCTCTTCGAGAACTGGTTCTCGACCTGCTCGAACGGCCGGCCGAGCTTGTCGATGGCGTCCTTCGGAATGCCGACGCCGGTGTCCTCGATGTAGAGGTTCATCGCGCCGCCGACTGCGCGGGTGCGGATGGTGACGCGGCCGCCGGCGGGCGTGAACTTCACGGCGTTCGAGAGCAGGTTCAAAAGGATCTGCTTGAGCGCCCTGCGGTCGACCTCGACGGTCACGCCGCAGGCGGCCTCGGCGCGCAGCGCGATCGACTTCTCCTCGGCTCGCGGCGTGATCACGCGCATGGCGTCGAGCACCACCTTGTCGATGTCGATGGACTCGCGGGTCAGCCTGAAGCGCCCCGCCTCGATCTTCGCCATGTCGAGCACGTCGTTGATGACGTCGAGCAGATACTCGCCGCTTTCGCGGATGTCGCGGAGGTACTCGACGTATTTCTCGGAGCCGAGCGGACCGAACAGGCCGGACTCCATGATCTCGGAGAAGCCGAGGATGGCGTTCAGCGGCGTGCGAAGCTCGTGGGAGATGTTGGCGAGGAATTCCGACTTCGCCTGGCTTGCGAGCTCGGCGTGACTTTTCTGCTCGGCGTATTTCTCGGCGAGGTCGGCGAGCTGCTGGGCTTGAACCTCAAGCGTCTGGCGCGATTTGCGCATGTCGGCGACGTTCGCCATCAGCGCCTTCTCGCTGTCCATCAGCCGCTCTTCCTGGCGCTTGAGCGAGGAGATGTCGGTGCCGACCGAGACGAAGCCGCCATCCTTGGTGCGGCGTTCGTTGATGCGCAGCCAGCGACCGTCCTCGATCTGCGCCTCGTAAGACCGCGCGCCGTCTTCGACCCGACCGTCCGGCCGGACCGAGTTGACCACGGCGGGCTGCCGGCCTGCGGCGATGATCTCCTCGCGCGGCGTGCCGGGCAGGACGGCCTCGTCCTTCAGCTCGTAGAGCTGCTGGAACTTCGAGTTGCAGGTTACGAGGCGGTTGGCCGCGTCCCAGAGCACGAAGGCCTCGGAGATCGTCTCGATGGCGTCGCGCAGGCGCATGTCGGCGGTCGCCGTGCGCTCGGCCAGCGTCCGGTGCTCGGTGACGTCGACGCAGATGCCGATGAGGCGCAGGCCATCCTCGTTCTTGTTGCGGACGGCTTCGGCGCGGGCTCGCAGCCACTTCCATTCGCCCTTGGCGTTCTTCACGCGGAAGATGCGGTCGATGTTCAGCGTCTGGCCGGCCGCGACCTCGTCGGCGAGCGAATAGAGATCGACGTCTTCGGGGTGCACCAGCGCGTTGAACTCGCCGAACGAGACCAACTGGTCGCGTGGGGGATAGCCCAGCAGCTCGAACAGCGAGCGCGACCAGAAGATGCGGCCGCGCGCGATGTCCCAGTCAAACAGTCCGCAATGGCCGCGCGACAGCGCGGTCTCGATGCGGATCTGGACGCGGTCGTAGATGTCGTCGGTGCGGCGCGCCCGGCCGGACTGCCAGCGGAAAGCAAGGCCGAGCAGCGTCAGCACGAGGGCCGTCGAGGCGTAGAGCGCGACGGAGGAGCGTGTGCTCGCCCGCCACGGTTCGAGCGCGTCGTCGACGTTCTGCACGAAGGCGACCTGGCCGGGACGCCCGGATGGCGCGTTGCGCACGGTGGCGAGCGCGGCCGCGCCGTCGGGAAGCGTCACGATCATCACGCCGGCGCGCTCGGCGAAAGTGGTGAGCGGCTGGGCGGGCCCGAGCAGGGTGATGAGATCGGCCGGCGGCTGCCCCTCGGGCGCGCCGCGAACGGCGACGATGCGGCCGGACTCGTCCGCGACATAGATGCGCCGGCCGCGATCGGCGGCATTGCCGGGAAGGCCCGTCGCAAGCATCTGCCGGAGATCCGCGGGGTCGCGCGCGCCGTTCATGTTCGGAAGCTGAAGAGCGGCGATCGAGGCGAGCGTCGCCATGTCGTCCGACGCCGTGCGCAGGGCCGAGTTTCGCGCATCCAGCGTCTGGAGAACGACGCCGCCGCCGAGCACGGCCAGAAACAGCACGATCAGGCAGGGCACCAACTTCCGAAGGAAGGGCTCGGCCGCCTGAAACCGACGCAGGACAGGAGCGGCCCAGGCTTTCGCCGTCGAGTGCGGCGCGGCACGACGCAAAGGCATCCCTGCCACGGTGGCGCGCGCCATCGCTCTGTCCTTCCAGACGGATGTGAAGTGAAGTCGATCCGAGAACCCCGACGCGTCGAATCAACTTGGATATTAGAATCAATTCGCGGGGCTGCTGTCCAGCGAGAATTAATGCATCGTTAAATACTTAACGAGGGCGTTCCAAAAAGTTGAGTCAGCAGAGTCACTTGCGCCTAGGCCGCCAATGCGCGGCGGACAATGTCTGCGACGTCCGCCGACAGCCGCGGCATGTCGGCGAGGCCGCGAAGCGCCGCCTCGGCCTTGCCGCGCCGCTGGGGCTCGAGCGAGCGCCATGTCCGGAAGGCGCCGAGCAGGCGCGCGGCGACCTGCGGATTCGACGCATTGAGCTCTGCGACCACGCCTGCGACGAAGGCGTAGCCCCGCCCGTCCGGCCGATTGAACTGGGTGGGGTTACCAGCGCCGAACGTGCCGATCAGCGACCGCACGCGGTTCGGGTTGCGGATGTCGAAGCCTGGCGAGGCCATGAGCGTTTCGACGCGGTCGATCGTGTCCGGCAGCGGGGCCGACGCCTGGATGACGAACCATTTGTCGAGCAGCAGCGGATCTTGGCCATAGACCCGCGCGAAGTCGGCCAGCGCGTCTTCGCGCTCCGGCGAGGCGTGGAGCGAGAGCACCTGAAGCGCCATCACGCGGTCGGTCATGTTCCGCGCACCGGAATACAGCGCGTGGGCGCGTGCGATGCCGTCCCGCTCGCCGCCGGCCGCCAGAAGGTCGAGCGCCGCCACCTTCAGCGCCCGCCGGCCGGCGGATGCGGCGTCGGGGGAGTAGGGACCGGTCTCGGCCAGCCGCTCGTAGGCGGCGAGGAGTTGCGGCCCGAGGCGGCGGCGCATCGCCGATTTCAGGAAACCGCGCGCGGCGTGGATCGCGTCGGGATCGACGTCCTCGCCGAGTTCGCGGGCGACGTCGCCTTCGCTCGGCAGGGCGGCGATCTGGGCGGCGTAGGCGCAGTCGCTCTCGGCGGGGTCGAACGCGCGCGAGAGGGCTTCCGCAAGGCGCGGCTCGTCGGCGGGCTCACGGCCGGAGCGCACGGCGGCGACGGACGCGACGAGATGCCGGAGCGCCACCGTCTGCGCCGCCTGCCAGCGGTTGAACGGGTCGCTGTCATGGGCCGCGAGGAACAGCAGGTCGTCGTCGGCGATGTCGGACACCACCTTCACGGGGGCCGAGAAATTGCGGAACAGCGAGGGCGCCGGCCGTTGCTCGACGTTCTCGAAAACGATCCGCGTGGTCTCGTCCGTCAGCGCGAAGACCGGGCCGGCGGGCGCGCCGCCGACGACCAGCGGCATGTCGCGGCCGTCGGGGCCGACGAGGCCGAGAGCGAGCGGGATGACGACCGGAAGCTTGGTGTGCTGGCCTGGCGTCGCCGGCGTGCTCTGCGCAGCGTCCAGCGTGAAGGTCCTGGCCTCCGCGTCGTAGGCGGTGGCGATCCGGACCTCCGGCGTGCCGGCCTGGCTGTACCAGCGCAGAAACTGCGAGAAATCACGGCCCGAGACCTCGGCGAAGCAGGCGATGAACTGCTCGATCGTGCAGGCCTGACCATCGTGCCGGTCGAAATAGAGGTCCATGCCGGCCCGGAAGGCGTCTCCGCCGATCCAGGTCTTCAGCATGCGGATCACCTCCGCGCCTTTCTCGTAGACGGTCGGCGTATAGAAGTTGTTGATCTCGGCGTAGACCTCGGGGCGGACGGGATGCGCGAGAGGCCCGGCATCCTCAGCGAACTGCACGGAGCGCAGGCCGCGCACGTCCGAAATGCGCTTCACCGGCCGCGACCGCATGTCGGCGGTGAACTCCTGGTCGCGGAACACGGTCAGCCCTTCCTTCAGGCAGAGCTGGAACCAGTCGCGACAGGTGATGCGGTTGCCCGTCCAGTTGTGGAAGTATTCGTGGGCGATGATCGCCTCGATGTTGGCGTAGTCGCCGTCCGTCGCAGTCTCTGGGCTCGCCAGAACGTACTTGTCGTTGAAGACGTTGAGGCCCTTGTTCTCCATTGCGCCCATGTTGAAGTAGGACACGGCGACGACCATGAACACGTCGAGGTCGTATTCGCGGCCGAAGGCCTCTTCGTCCCAGCGCATGGAGGCCTTGATCGACTCCATGGCGTGGACGGCGCGATCCTCCTTGCCGTGCTCGACGAACACCTTCAGCGTGACCTTGCGGCCGCCCATGGTCACGAACTGGTCCTCGACCACGCCCAGGTCTCCCGCGACCAGCGCGAACAGATAGGAGGGCTTCGGGTGCGGGTCATGCCACACCGCGAAGTGTCGGCCCTCGCCGGCGGCGCCGGTCTCCACAAGATTGCCGTTCGACAGCAGGACGGGATTCTCGGCCTCCGACCCCTCGATGCGGATCGTGTAGACGGCGAGGACGTCCGGCCGGTCGAGGAAATAGGTGATGCGCCGGAAGCCCTCGGCTTCGCACTGCGTGCAATAGGCGCCGTTCGAGCGGTAGAGCCCCATCAGCTTGGTGTTGGCCGAGGGGTCGACCAGCGTCGTGACAGTTAGTTCGAAAGGCCGGCGCGGCGGGTTCGCGATGGTGAGCGAGGAAGGCGAGACGTCGAGATCGTCGACCCGCAGCGGATCGCCGTCGATCGCCGCCGAGACGAGGTTCAGGTCGTCGCCGTCAAGCGTCAGGGCGGCGTTGTCGCGCCCTGCCGGGTTGGGCCGCAGGCGAAGCCGCGCGGTGACCCGCGTCGCCGTGGGATCCAGCATGACGTCGAGCTCGACCGCGTCGATCAGAAAGTCGGACGGACGGTATTCGGCGAGACGGACGGGACGGGGATCCTCGGCGCGCATGTCTGCTCCGGCGGATTGAGGGGGATTCGATGAGCCCGGTTTAGGCCCGCGGGGAGGGCGGGCGCAAGGCGGGCGCGGCTCAGCCGAGAAGCGCGTCGGCGATCACGGCGCCGCGGGCCTGCATGACATAGAGGCCGATGTGGTGCGTCTCGTCCTGCGGATGGTGGGCGGTGCCCGGCAGGCCAAGGGCCTCCACCGCCGTCTCCGGCAGATGGTAGGTCGCGCAGCCCGGCTCATAGACCACGACGTCCTTCAGGCGGCCCAGCATCGGCCGGCCGTCCAGGTGATGGTTGCGGGCCGACAGCAGCGAGGAGACGAGGTCGAGATTGCAGATGTCCGTGCAGATGCCGACCACGACGACGCTCTCAAGCTCGTTCGCGCGGATCCATTCGACCAGCACGTTGGAGCCGTCCGGCCGGATCGAGCCGACGAAGCCGTCGATCACGTCTTTTTCGACCAGCTTCGCGCCGGGCTCGTTCTCGAGGAACGCAAGCGCCGGAACGAGGGTCTCCTGTCCGGTTCCGCGCTCGCAATGAGGCGGGTAGGGCGGCTCCGGCCGACCCGGCTCGTGGGTGTCGAGCAGCGCGAGCACCGGCCGCTCGTCGCTCAGGAAGTCGCGAGCGAGCGTGGCGATCGCAGCCACCATCGCGTCGATCTGCGCGTCGGGCGCCATGGGCGCGAGCGGCCCCGCGCCCGGCGTGCAGAAGCCGTTGACCACATCGACGATCAGCAGGCCGGTGCGCTCAGGAGGCCGGTACTCGCGGGCCGCCACCGGGAGGCGGGCCCGGAGCTCCTCGAAGAACGAGACCATCAGCGCAGAGCCCGCTCCAGCACGCGGGCGAGACGGCCGGAGAACGCCTGCGGGTCTGCCGGCCGCTCGCCGTCGAGGATCTTGGCCTCGTCGAACAGCAGCGACACTGCGTCCTCGCGGAACGCCTGATCGTCGGCGCCCTTGGCGGCCAGCGCGACGACGAGACCGTGCGTGGGGTTGATCTCGAGGATGGGCTTGGCCGAGGAGCCGGCGCGGCCCGAGCTTGCGAGGATCTTCTCGAGCTGACGGTCGGGGCCGAAATCCGGGGCGACCAGGCAGACCGCGCTTTCGGTCAGCCGGTCCGAGGTCCGAACGTCCGCCACCGCGTCGCCGAGAGTGGTCTTCGCGAACGCGATGAAGTCGGCGACCGAAGCCGCGGTCTCGGGCGCAGGCTCGCTGTCGCCGTCGAGCTTGGGGATCAGCGCGAGCTCGGCCGCGCCCTGGGTGATCGACTTGAACGGCTTGCCCTCGAAATCCGCCGCCGACGTGACCCAGAAGCTGTCCACGGGATCGGACAGCAGCAGCACCTCGACCCCACGCGCGCGGAAGCCTTCGAGATGCGGAGAGGACAGCAACTGCTCCGGCTTGCCGCCGGCGAGATAATAGATCGCCGTCTGGTTTTCCCGGAGCCCGGCGACGTAGTCCTTCAGCGTTCGCCAGTTTTCGCCCGACGTGGTCGTCTTGAAGCGGGCGAGCTTGAGCAGTTGCTCGCGGCGCTCGAAATCCTCGTAGAGACCTTCCTTGATGACCGGGCCGAAGGCGTCCCAGACCGTTTCGAAGGTCGCCTTGTCGTTCTCGGCGAGCTTTTCGAGGTCGCCCAGCACACGGTTGGTCAGGCCCTTGCGGATCGCGGCGAGGACCGGGCTTTCCTGGATCATCTCGCGCGAGACGTTCAAGGGCAGATCGTTGCTGTCGACCAGGCCGCGCACGAACCGCAGCCAGCGCGGCAGCAGGTCGGCCTCGTCGGTGATGAACACGCGCCGGACATAGAGCTTCATCCGGCCCTTGCGGTCGGGGTCGAACAGGTCGAACGGCTGGGCGGAAGGCACGAAGGCGAGCGCGGTGTATTCGTGGCGCCCTTCGGCGCGGTAGTGCACCGTCATCGCCGGGTCGTCATAGGCGCCCGCGAGGCTTTTGTAGAACTCGGCGTAGTCCTCCTTCGAGATCTCGCTCTTCGGCTTGGTCCACAGCGCTGCGCCGTCAGCGATCTGCGTGGGCTCGGCGCCGGGCTTCTCAACGAGCGAGATCGGCACCGGCACGTGGCCGGACTGCGCCTTGACGATGCGCTCCAGCGTCCAGCGCTCGGCGTAGGATTTCGCATCCTCCATCAGATGGAGGACGACGCGGGTTCCTCGCGCGGGAGCCTCGGCGAGATCCGCCTCCGCGACTGTGTAGGCGCCCTGGCCGTCGGACGACCAGACCGCGGCCTCGTCGGAGCCGGCGCGGCGCGAAAACACGTCCACGCGGTCGGCGACCATGAAGGCGGAATAGAAGCCGACGCCAAACTGCCCGATCAGCTGCGCGCCGTCCTTGGCCTGAGCCGCGTCGAGCCGCTCCATGAAGGCCTTGGTGCCGGAGCGCGCGATGGTGCCGAGCGCCTCGATCATCTCATCGCGGCTCATGCCGACGCCGTTGTCCTCGATGGTGAGGAGACGAGCGTCTTCGTCGGCCGAGATCAGGATGCGCGGCTTCGGGTCGTCGCCGAGCAGGGCGGGCGTAGAGATCGCCTCGAAGCGCAGCTTCTCGCAGGCGTCGGCCGCGTTCGAGATGAGCTCGCGCAGGAAGACGTCCTTGTCCGAATAGACCGAGTGCACCATCAGGTGCAGAAGCTTGGCGACGTCCGCCTCGAAGACGCGGTTTTCCTGCGGCTTCGGCGCGGTCTCGGTTTCGGTCGTCATCGGTCCGTTCTCCCCATTCGAGTTCGGTCGACGAGATGGCCGGACCGTCGCCGAAGTTCAAGAGACCGTTACGCGGGCGGCTCCATCACGTCGGACAGGGGACGTCGGCGCCAGCTAGCGTCGGGGCGCGCGACCGTCACGCCTACCAGAGCGACGATGACCTCCAACGCCAGGCGGCTCATGAAGCTATGGGCCGGCGCCATCGCCGCGGCTCCAACGACCAAAGCATGAGAGGGAAGAACGGATGATTCGAGGCGATGAAGGCCCACCTGAGCTTCATGCGCCGTTCATTAACGACCAAGTAGCTCTACGCAGCGTTCGCGTCTTTTGAATGAACCGCTTCGCATGGTAAGTGTAGCCGGGCATCTGTTAGGCTGAGGCAGCAAACTGGCGGGCGCTAAGCGTCGCGCCGACGAGAAAGGACTTTACCGTGTTGCAGAATTCCGTTCGCACCCGCGTCGTCGCCGCGGCCGTTCTCAGCGCAGCTGTCTTCGGCGCCGCTCTGGCCCCGTCCGCCGCGCAGGCCGACCGCTGGCATCGTAATCACTATTACGGCCACCATCACGGCGGCGGCGGGACCGCTGCGGCCATCGTCGGCGTCGGCGCGCTTGGCCTGCTCGCCGGCACGGCGATCGCCAACTCCAACGCCCGCCGCGACGACGAGTGCAGGATCGAACGTCGGCGTTACGTCGACCAGTACGGCCGCAGCTACTTGAAGCGCATCGAAGTCTGCGATTGATCGCTCTTCTTCGACGCCCGGCCGGACCCTGGGTCTTCCCATGGTCCGGCCGGGCGTTTTCTTTTTGAGACGGGCTTTCCGGAGATTCTTTTCCGCCGGTTTGAATCTGGCGTGCGGCCGCGACGAAGGAACATAAGGGCCGCGCAGGGCGGTCCCCAGGACCTTCAGGGATGACCGCCATGACCATGCTCTCGACCCGCGGCCGCAAGATCTTCGCCGGCCTCCTCACCGCCTCCGTCCTCGGCGCCGCCGTTGCGCCGACCGCCGCCTCCGCCGGTCCTTACGGCCATCATCACGGGCGTCATGGCGATCACTGGGGGTATGGCGCGGCCGGCTTTGGCGGCGGCCTCCTGATCGGCGCTCTCGCAGCGAACGCGGCTTCCGAGCGCGAAGTCGTCTATGAGCGCCGCTGCTGGGTCGAGCGCCGCCGGATCTATGACGATTACGGCAATCGCTACATCCGTCGGATCCGCGTTTGCGACTGAGCGGAAGGGTGGCCTGACAGGAGGCGGGGCTCTCTCCAGGCGCCGCCTCCTGCGTCTCAACTCTGCTCGTTGACGTTGTCGGCGCCGTTAGGCCACAATCTGCCGTCCGAACGCTCGATCCGCACGGCGACGACGATACGGTTGGGGGACCGATCGCCTGCTGGAGCGACCTTTCGGCCAGCGGGATTTCGGCGGCGGCCTGGGGAACCGTGATGAAATCGCCATTCAGGAAGACCGCGCGGCGTGACGGCGTGACGACGTCGCTCGGCATGCGCCTCGGCGCCGTCTTAGCTGCGGGTCTCCTTCTGGTGGCCGCCCCGGTGGGCGCGCAGGAGAGGCCGAACGAACCCGGCGAGCACGATCCGGGCCGTTCGCATGGCGGCAAGAAATTCACGATTCCGGTCGAAGTCGTCGTGCCGCTCGTGGCGCTTGGCGTCCTGCTGATCGGCGCTGCGGTCCGCGCGGAGGCGAGGAAACCGCCGCGCACGACAGAGCCGTCCCGCACGCCGCCGCCGCCCGTCGAAGTCCGTTCGGGAGCGGACTCCGCGCCGCCTCGTAAAGCGAAGCCGAAGACCGCGAAGGCCGCGGGCGGCCGCAACGGTTCGAACGCTCGCTCCGCCGGCGGCGACGCGGGGGCGCCGCGCGGCGCCGCTCAGGCGGACGATCCGGCCGTCGTCGTTCCGGGCGAAGTGCTGTTCGAGGTCAAGGCCGGCGTCTCCGACCTCGACGTCACGGCGATCGCGCGCCGCGCGCGGCTCGACCGGATCTCGTCGGAGAGGTTCGAACTCACCGGGTCGACGATCTACCGTTACCGCATCCGCGGCGATCGCAGCGTCGCGGCCGTCGTCGCGGCCCTGAGAGCCGATCCTCAGATCGAAGCCGTCCAGCCGAACCACGTTTACAGCCTGAGCCAGGAGGCGACGTCCGAGCTCTCACGGACGCAATACGCCGTCGTCAAGTTGCGTCTGAAGGAGGCGCACGCCTCTGCGACCGGGCTGAACGTGCCGGTCGCGATCATCGACTCAGGCGCGGATGGAACCCATCCAGCCCTCAAGGACGCGATCGTCGAAAGCTTCGATCCGGTCGGCCCGCCGGCTTCGGCGCATCCGCACGGCACTGCGATCGCTGGGCTGATAGCCGCGCGCGGCGATCTCGCGAGCCCGGCGCCGGCGGCCCGGATCCTCGCGATCCGCGCCTTCTCCGGCGCCAAGCGTCCGGCGAAGCCCGGCGCTGAGGGTACGACCATGCACATCCTGCGCGGCCTCGATTGGGCCTCAAAGCAGGGCGCGAAGATCGTCAATATGAGCTTCGCCGGCCCGAAGGACGACAAGATCTCTCAGTTCATCGCGGCCGGCGTCGCGAAAGGCCAGATCTTCGTCGCCGCCGCCGGCAACGCCGGCGCGTCATCGCCGCCGCTCTACCCCGCGGCCGATCCCGAGGTCATCGCGGTCACCGCCGTCGACGACGCCGACAAACTGCTGGCCGTCGCCAATCGCGGGCCGCATCTCGCGGTCGCCGCCCCCGGGGTCGACGTCGTGGTCGCGGCGCCCGGCGGCGGCTACAGCTACATGTCGGGCACTTCGATGGCGGCGGCGGAGGTCAGCGGCGTGATCGCGTTGATGGTCCAGGCGAATCCCTCGTTGACCGCCGCCGAAGCTCGCGCGGCGTTGGTCAAGTCGGCCGTCGACCTCGGGGCGCCCGGCGTCGACCCGGAGTTCGGGGCCGGCCAGACGGACGCCAAGGCCGCGGTCGACGCAGTGTCCGCCGCACCGTCCGTCTCCGCCTCGCCGCAGGCGACTCCGGTCTCCGCGCCGGTGGAGACCACGATCTCGCCACGACCGTGAAATACGCGCGCCATGAAAAAAGCCATCCGGCGTCTGAACCTTTCCGCGTTCCAAAGCGACTGATGGTCAGGTCGCCGCAACGCGCGCCATGACCGAGGCCTCCGACGAGGCCTTGATCGGGCGCATTGCGGCTGGCGACCGGGCCGCGATGCGAATTCTCTATGGGCGTCACTCGACGCGCACCCTGAGGTTTCTGATCCGGCTCGTCCGTAACGAAGCGACTGCGGAGGATCTCATGAGCGACGTCTATTTCGACGTCTGGCGGCAGGCGGAGCGTTTCGAGGGACGGTCCAGCGTTTCGACCTGGATACTCTCGATCGCCCGGTTCAAGGCTCTGTCCGCCCTCCGCCGCGTTACGGAGCGTCCGCTCGAGCCGAAGACCGCAGACGCCGTCGAGGACAGTTCGGACACGCCCGAGACCACGGCGCTGAAGGCGAGCAAGGCGGACGCGATGCGCCGCTGCCTGGCGGCGCTGTCCCTCGAGCATCGCGAGGTCATCGATCTCGTCTATTACCATGAGCGCAGCGTCGAGGAGGCGAGCGATATCCTCGGCGTCCCGGCGGCGACAGTGAAGACCCGGATGTTTTATGCGCGCAAGAAGCTCTCGGATCTGCTGTCCGCCGCGGGCGTCGACAGGGGCTGGCCGTGAGCGCCTCCGTGAACGGGAGCGCGGAGTCGGGGGAGGGCGACCTGCTCGCTCCGTGGCGCGCGACCGACAGGCTCGACGCCAAGGACGCCGCGCTGTTCGAGCGGCTGATGGCGGAGGACTCCGAAATCGCCCGACGGCTCGCCGTCGCCTGCGAGGAGCGGGATGCGGCGATCGCGCTCAACGAGGCTTTGCCGACGCCGTCGGCGGCGGCCCGCGAAAAACTGTTCGCCCGAATCGACGCGCATGAGGCGCAGCGATCGCCGGGTCGTGCGTGGGGCGCCGTCCGCCGCTTCGGCGAACGGCTCGCCGCTCTCTCGCCGAACGCGCTCGCATGGGGGGCCGCGGCCGCCGCGCTCCTCATCGCGGTGCAGGGCGGGCTTTTGACGAAGGCTTATCTCGGGAGCGGCGAGGCCCGCTACGAGACGGCGTCGGACGGTCGGGACGCGGTCGGCGGCGGCCAGCACGTGCTGGTCGCTTTCACGCCGACGGCGACGGCGGAGGCCATCGCCTCGTTGCTGAGCGAGACGCAGGCCGAGATCGTGGCGGGTCCGAAGCCAGGCGGCGTGTTCGTGCTGAGGCTCGCCGACAGGGCGATGGGAAAGCCGGAGTTGGAGGCGGCCGTCGAACGATTGAAGGCGCGAATCGGCGTCGTGCGCTTCGTCGTCGCGCAGTAGAGCGCGGGCGAACAGGCAGACGCGGAGACGGCGAGGCGACCCCGGCCGTCTTCGCCCATCGCCACGCTGCTGCGATCGGTCGTGCCCACCGCCGGACCGGCTGAGAGGGCGAGGCCGAAGTCGTCCCGGAGGGGAACCAAGACAGAAAGGGAAAGTGGAGGCTTCTGTTGCCAGGCGCCTCCGGGCCCCGCCTAACGGAAGCTAGCCCGTTAGGACTTTAGAATGGTTTTTCTAACCGCTCACGCGGCCAGAGCAACCGAGCTGTAGTTGTCGTTGGCAACTATAGAATGGCCCGATAACGGTGGAGCCATGCCGGGCAAAAGCCCACCCTTTACGCCCCCGTCGATCCTATTTCGCCCCCGCCGAAACCCGCGGCTCGCGCGGATTTTGGTGGAGGCGCCGGGTACTGCCCCCGGGTCCGAAGGGTTTATTACGGCGGACGTTTATCACCATAGCCGGGTATCCCCGACGCCCCTGATATAGGGCATGCGGCGCGGCTGGAAAAGGCCCTTGGCCCGCTTGCACACCGAGCGCCTCAGCCAGGACATGACTGAGATGCAGATCGCCGTCAGCCATGCAGGCGCCGGCGCATCGGACGTGAATTCCGCGGCGGGCGAACCCGGCGCCGGTCGGCCCGGCTCGAGCGGGAGCTGGAAGGCTTCCTCAACGGCGTCCGGGCCGCCTGAGGGCTCTCAACGCAGGACGGCCGCCTCGGTGACGCCGCGATCGCGGGCCTCGAGGCGGAACGATATCAGCAGCACGACGAGGCCAGCCGCCGCGAGGGCCGCTCCGACGATCCCCGGCGACGTCCAGCCGAATCCGATCGCGATCGCGACGCCGCCGAGCCAGGCGCCGAGCGCATTCGCCATGTTGAATGCGGAGTGGTTGAGCGCGGCGGCGAGCGTCTGAGCCTCGCCTGCGACGTCCATCAGACGGGTCTGCAGGGCGGGGCCCATCGCGATGCAGCCGCCGATCAGGAACAGGTTGATCGCAGCGAGCCAGGCGGAGCCCGACGTGAAGGCGAAGGCGCCGAGGACCACGCCGTTCCACACCAGCGCGCCGATCAATGTGGCCTTCAGGGCGCGATCGGCGAGCCATCCTCCGATGACGTTTCCGACGATCATGCCGAGCCCGAGCACCGAGAGCATCGGCGGGACCATGCCGAGACTGACGCCGGTCACCTCGGTCAGCGTCGGCGTGACGTAGCTGTACACCGCGAACATGCCGCCGAAGCCGACCGCCGCGACGCCGAGCGTCAGCCAGACCTGCGGCAGCCGGAATGCGCCGAGCTCCCGCCGCGCGCCGGCGCCGGCCGCCGGTATGATCACCGGCGTGAACGCGCGCACCATGGCTGCGGTCAGCAAAGCGAGGACTGCGACCGCCAGAAAGGTCGCCCGCCAGCCGAAGGTCTGCCCGAGCCAGGTCGCGAACGGCACGCCGACGACATTCGCGATGCTCAAGCCTAGCAGCACGTTGCCGGCGGCCTGCGCCCGGCGCTGCGGCGGCACGAGGGATGCGGCCGTCAGCATCGCGACGCCGAAATAGGCTCCGTGGGGCAGTCCCGCGATGAAGCGCGCGGCGACGACGCCGTGATAGCTGGTCGCGAGGGCGCTCAGGATGTTGCCGAGCGCAAACACCGCCATCAGCCCGACCAGCAGCCCGCGCCGCGGCGCCTTGGCGAGCGCGACGGTGATCGCCGGCGCGCCGAAGACGACGCCGAGGGCGTAGGAGCTGATCATGTGCCCGGCCTCGGGAATCGAGACTCCGACGTCGGTCGCGACCGAAGGCAGGATGCCCATCGAGGCGAATTCGCCGGTGCCGATCGCAAGCCCGCCGACGGCGAGCGCGACCTGCGCCCAGCCTGCGCCGAAGGGCGCTGAGAGCGGCTTCGCGGGCAGGTCCTGTTCGGATATGCCGAGCTCTTCGCAATCGGCCGCGACGCTGGAAGCAGTCATCAAGTCTCTCTCGGACGGTCGCTTAGGGAGCGGCAAGCTGGGACGGCGGGCGGCATGTTGCAACGCAACAGCTCTGCATGACCGTCATGCGGGCGCGCAAGTTTTCTGTGCGTGGCGTTGCGAAGCCGTCGTGGATCGCCGCCTGAACCGCTATAATCGCTCGACCGACGGAAGAGCCTGCAGGATTTCAGAGCATGGCGGCGAGCAGCGCGTCGAACCTCGACTTTAGCGAGACGGCCGGATCGGCGCATCCGGAGGGGCAGTATCTCGACCTGCTGCGCGAACTGCTGGACGCTGGCGACCATCGTGCGGACCGCACGGGGACGGGCGCCTATTCGCTGTTCGGCCGCCAGATTCGATTCGACCTCCAGCAGGGCTTTCCGCTGCTGACGACCAAGCGGATTTTCTTTCGCGGCGCTGTCCACGAGATGATCTGGTTCCTGAGCGGCGACACCAACGTCCGCTATCTTCGCGACAATGGCGTCACGATCTGGGACGAGTGGGCCGACGAGAACGGCGAACTCGGCCCGGTCTACGGCCGGCAGTGGCGCGCATGGACGGGGCCGGACGGCCGGGTGCACGATCAGATCGCCGACCTCGTCCACGGCATTCGCACCAATCCTGCGAGCCGCAGGCTGCTGTTCACCGGTTGGAACGTCGGCGAGCTCGACCGCATGGCGCTCCCGCCCTGCCACATGACCTACCAGTTCCATGTGGCCGGAAACCGGCTTTCGGGACTGGTCTTTCAGCGCTCGGCGGACGTGTTTCTCGGCCTCGGCTGGAACATCGCGGAGGGCGCGTTGCTGATCCACATGCTGGCGCAGCAGTGCGACCTCGAGGTTGGCGACCTCGTCTGGATGGGCGGCGACGTCCACCTCTACGCCAATCACCTCGAGCAGGCGCGTCAGCAGCTTCAGCGCTCGCCGCGTCCGTTCCCGAAGCTTGAGCTGCTCCGGCGGCCGGACGATCTGTTCTCATACAGGATCGAAGATTTTTCCCTGACCGGCTACGACCCGCATCCGTCGATCGCGGCGGCGGTCTCCGTCTGATCTGTCACCGCGCCGACGGCGTCACCCGCACCGGGATCGATTTCGCCGCCGGGGTCTTGGCCTGCTCTTCGTGGTGCCACAGCGGGATCAGCACGTTGAGCTCGGGATAATACCCGGCGCAGTTGCCCTCCGGTATGTTGTAGGAGACGACGCGCAATCCCTTGACCTCGCGGATGAAGCCGTCGTCGCAGAAGGTCGCGACGTCGACGTTGTCGGCGTCCTTCAGCCCCAGCCGCTCGATGTCGTTGGCGTTCATGAACAGGATCTCGCGGGTGTTCTTCACCCCACGGAAGCGGTCGTTGTAGCCGTAGATCGTGGTGTTGAACTGGTCGTTCGACCGCAGCGTCATGAGGTCGAGCACGTCGTGGCGGTCGGTCGCGACGTCGGGGTCCGGCTCAAGTCCGTCAGGCGCGATGAAGTTGGCCTTGCCCGTCTTTGTCTCCCACTTCCGTTCGCGGGCGGGCAGGGGCTTGCGGATGCCGCCGGGCTGGAACAGCTTCTCGTTGTAATCCTTGAACTTGTCCGGATAGGTCTCGGCGATCGCCTCCCGTACGGTCGCGTAGTCCTCCACCCAGGCGTCCCAGTTGATCTTCGGGTTCGGCGCCAGCGTCGCCTTGGCGAGCGCCGCGACGATCCAGGGCTCCGACCTGACCTGATCCGACACGGGCCGCACCACCCCGCGCGAGCCGTGGAAGCAGGAAGTCGAATCCTCCATCGACACCGCCTGCGGTCCAGTCGCCTGCTGGTCGATCTCGATCCGGCCGAGGCAGGGCAGGATGTAGGCCTTCTCGCCGCGGATGAGATGGGAGCGGTTCAGCTTGGTCGAGATCTGGACGGTGAGCTTCAGCCCGCCCCAGGCCTCCTCCATCCGCTTGGTGTCGGGGATCGCACGGACGAAATTGCCGCCGAGGCCGATGAAGGCCTCCACCTCGCCCGAGAGAACGCCTTCGCAGGCCTCGACCGTGTTCAGGCCCTTCCTGCGTGGGGGCTCGAAACCGTACTGCCTCGCGATCACGTCGAGCGGCACCAGCTCCGGCTTTTCGGAGATGCCGACCGTGCGCTGGCCCTGGACGTTGGAATGCCCCCGCACGGGACAGATGCCGGCGCCGGGTTTGCCGATGTTGCCGCGCAGCAGCAGCAGGTTCACCAGCATCTGGATGCTCTGCACGCCCTTGCGGTGCTGGGTCAGTCCCATGCCGTAGATCGCCATCACGGCGCTGGAGCGGGCGTAGACGGCGGCCGCCGCCTCCAGCGCCTCGCGCTTCAGGCCGGAGCGCTTTTCCAGCGCGGCCCAGTCCTGCTTGTCGCAGAACGTCACGAAGTCCCGGAAGCCGTGCGTGTGGGTCTCGATGAAGTCGAGATCGAGGATGCTGGGGAGACCCGCCGTCGCGGCCTGCTTGTCCGCGGCGAGCAGCGCCTTGCATATGCCCGTCAGCGCCGCGAGGTCGCCGCCCGCTTTGACCTGGTGATACTGCGTCGAAATCTCGGTGGAGGCGCCCGTCGCCATTTCCACCGGATTCTGCGGATTGGTGAAGCGCTCCAGCCCGCGTTCGCGCAACGGATTGAAGGTGATGATCGGCGCGCCGCGCTTCCGCGCGTCCTGCAACTGATGCAGCATCCGGGGTGAATTCGAGCCGACGTTCTGACCGAAGAACATGATGAGGTCCGTCGCCTCGAAATCGTCCAGCGAGGTGGTGCCCACCGGCACGCCGATGGACTGCGGCAGGGCTACCGACGTCGGCTCGTGACACATGTTCGAACTGTCGGGCAGGTTGTTGGAGCCGTACATCCGGACGAACAGCGCATACATGTAAGAGGTCTCGAGCGAGGCCCGGCCCGAGGCGTAGAAGACGACGGATTTCGGATCGAAGGTCTTCAGTTCGGCGCCGATCTCGGCGATGGCGTCGCGCCACGAGATCGGGACGTACCGGTCGGTCTGCGCGTCGTATTTCAGGGGCTCGGTGAGGCGCCCCTTCTCCTCGAGCGCGTAGTCGCTCCAGCCGAGAAGCTCTGCGACCGAATGTTCGGCGAAGAAGTCCGGGCCGACGCGATGTCGGGTCTGCTCCCAGGCGGTCGCCTTCGCGCCGTTCTCGCAATATTCGAACATGCGGGGCTCGGCAGGCTTGGCCCAGGCGCAGGACACGCACATGAAGCCGTCCGGCTTGTTCTGCTTGGCGAGTATCCCAGGGCCGGAGACCGCGAGCTTCTCGCGCGTCAGGATCTCGACAAGGGACCCGGCGGAGCCCCACCCGCCGGCGGGCGCTTCATAGTCCGTGATCTTCGGCTCCGACATCTCGGGGCTCCTGAGTTCGATCTGCACGATCTCGTCAACGCCGGAACGTCACGGGGCCGCGCACGTTCCCGGTCCGCCACCCGCGCCAGGGCGGCGTTCCGCCGCGCGCCGGCCTTTCGGGACCGCCGCCCACAGGAAGGTGGAGTTGGTGAGAGCTCCGAGCCGTAGCGATCGAGCGCTGGACGGTGTATCGCGTGAAATGAGCGCGCTCGCGCGACTCGACGGGTTTCGGGCGGTGTCTGCGCACAGGCGCAGCGGGGACGAGGACGGATGACTATGACGTTCAGGATTGCGGCGGCCCTGTCGGTCGCCTTGGCGGCGGCGGGCGCAGGCGTGGCGCACGCCGAGAGCACTGGGGCCGTGTTCACCCAGACCGAGCAGGCGCTTCGGGCGAAGCTCAAGTCGGCTTACGCCGGCCAGCCGGCGCGCTTCGGGTTCGAGAATTTCAGGCGACGCAGCAACGGCGCCGAAGAGGCGGTCTGCGGCCAGGCCACGATCTACATCGGCCGCGATAAGCCGAGCCTCGTGCGTTTCGTCTACCGCTACAATTCGGGAGACGCCGCGATCGAGACGCTGAGCTCCGCCGAGACCGCGACGGTCCAGAAGCTGTGGAATCCGCTCTGCCTCCGCGGACGGGTCATCGAGTGAGGGCTCCGATCGCTATCGTCGCGGCCGTTGCAAAGAATCGCGTCATCGGCCGCGACAATGGAATGCCCTGGCGCCTTTCGAGCGACCTCAAGCGCTTCAAGGCGCTGACCTGGGGCAAGCCGCTGATCGTCGGTCGCCGCAGCCATGCGGCGATCGGTCGGCCGCTGCCGGGACGCGAGACGATCGTGCTCACCCGCGACAAGGCCTTCCGGGAGGAGGGCGTCCATGTCGCCCATGAACTCGCCGACGCGCTCGGTCTCGCCGAGGCGCTGGCCGAGGAGATGGACGCAAGCGAGATCATCAGCGTAGGCGGCGGCGAGATCTACAGGCTCACTTTGCCGATCGCGACCCGCATGCACCTCACCGACATCGACGCGGAGCCCGACGGAGACGTGCTGTTTCCTGATTACGACCCGACGCAGTGGAAGGAGACCTCCCGCGAGCGTCACGAAGCCGGCGTCCGGGACGATTACGCCTTCACCTTCCGCGATCTCGTGCGAATTCGACGCTCATAACAGGACGTGATCGGCGCAGGCGGGTTTCGCTGTTGACGCTGGGGTCCCGGCGCCTCACTGCCAGACGCCCGCTTTGAAGGCGGGAGCGTCGTATCTATATCAGGCGGCGCCCGACATGCAGCGGCCCGCCCGGGCCTTCGGACGCCGACCGGCGAGGAGCATTGATGCCCTGGAGCAACCAGAGTGGCGGCGGCGGCGGTCCGTGGCGCGGCAATCAGGGCGGCCCGTGGGGACAAGGTCCCCAGCAGCAGGGTCCCACCCCGCCTGACCTCGAAGATCTGCTGCGCAGGGCCCAGGAACGCTTCCGCGGCATGCTGCCCGGCGGCGGCTCAGGCAACAAGGGCATCCTCGTGCTGGTGGTCGTCGCCCTGATCGGCTGGGCGATCTCGGGGTTCTACCGGGTCGAGGCCGACGAGGAAGGCATCGTGCTTCGTTTCGGCGAGTACGTCCGGACCACGCAGTCGGGCCTCAACTATCATCTGCCCTATCCGATCGAGTCGGTCCTGACCCCCAAGGTCACCACGCAGAACTCGATCGAAGTCGGCATGCGCTCAAGCGCGGGCGGCGCCCGCGCCGTGACGTCCCGCGAAGTGCCTCAGGAAAGCCTGATGCTGACGGGCGACGGCAACATCGTCGACGTCAACTTCTCCGTCGTCTGGGTCATCAAGCCCGCCGACGGCGCGACCGGCAGGCCGAGCGGCGCCGCGAACTATCTCTTCAACCTCGAAGATCCCGAGGGGACGATCAAGGCCGTCGCGGAGAGCGCGATGCGCGAGGTCGTCGGCCGCTCGAAGCTCCAGCAGATTCTCACGGAGGGCACGCCGGACGCCGACGCGCAGCCGACGACGCCGGGCGCGCCGCCCGTCGAGCCCGTGTTGCCGAAAGCCGAGACGCAGAACCCCGAAGTGACGGCCGCCGCGGTGCGCGACCTGATGCAGAAGACGCTCGACAGCTACCAGTCGGGGGTCGACATATCTTCGGTCCAGCTCCAGAAGATCGCGCCTCCCGGCGAAGTCATCAGCGCGTTCCGTGAAGTTCAGGTGGCCCAGGCCGATCGCATCCGTCTGACGAACGAGGCGCAGTCCTACGCCAACCGCGTCGTCCCGGAAGCGCGCGGCAAGGCGACCCAGACCGCCCAGGCGGCCGAGGGTTACAAGGCCTCCACCGTCGCCGACGCCCAGGGCCAGGCCTCGCGCTTCAGTCAGGTGGTCGCCGCCTACAAGATCGCGCCGCAGATCACCCGCGAGCGCCTGTTCATCGAGACGATGGAGCGGGTGATGGGGGCGGTCGACAAGGTCATCATCGATCCCAAGGCGGGCGGCCAGGGCGTCGTGCCGTTCCTTCCCCTCGATCAGGTGCAAGGCGCCGGCAGCCGCGCTCCGCGCCAGAACCAGACGGGAGCCGCACAGTGAACCGCAGCATCTTCGGCGGCTTCGTCGCAGCTCTCGCCGTGCTGGCGCTGTTCGCGGCTTACAGCGCTCTCTACGTCGTGCACCAGACCGAGCAGGTCATCGTGCTCCGCCTCGGCCAGCCGGTCGACACCGTCACCGCGCCCGGCCTGCACGTGAAGGTTCCGTTCATCGAGAGCGTCACGCGCATCGACAAGCGCATCCTCGACCTCGACATGCCCGAGCGCGAGGCGACCGCGAACGACAACCAGCGCCTCGTCGTCGACGCGTTTTCGCGCTACCGGATCATCAACCCGCTGCGGTTCCGGCAGGCTGTGGGCACGGTCGAGCAGGCGAACGCCCGGCTCACCAACGTGCTGACCGACGCGCTGCTGGAGGCGATCCGCTCCAACAGCTTCGAGCAGATCGTCCGCGACCGCCGCGACGTGATCATGGCCCGCATCCGCGACCAGGCGAACCGCGAGGCCGACCGCTTCGGCATCCAGATCGTCGACGTCCGCATCCGTCGCGCCGATCTGCCGGACCAGAACTCCAAGGCGGTGTTCGAGCGTATGCAGTCCGAGCGCGCGCAGGAGGCGGCGCAGATCCGCGCCCGCGGCGCGGAGCAGGCGCAAGGCATCCGCGCCCGCGCCGACCGTGACGCCCAGGTGATCATCGCCAACGCGAATCGCGACGCCGAGACCATCCGCGGCCAGGGCGAGGCCGAGAAGACCCGGATCCTCGCCGACGCCTTCGGCTCCGATCAGGAGTTCTTCTCCTTCTACCGGTCAATGCAGGCTTATGAGCAGTCGATGAAGGCCGGCACGCGGCTGGTTCTCGCTCCGGACAGCCCGTTCTTCCGGTTCTTCGAGCAGCCGGGCGGCCTGCCGGCGGCGGGCCCCACGCCCGCTAGATGACGGACTTCTTCGCAGCCCTCGGTCTCGTGCTCGCGATCGAGGGCTTGTTGTTCGCAGGGTTCCCCGCCGGCGCGAAGAAGGCGAGCGCGAACATCGTCGGAACGCCGGACCAGACCCTTCGCGTCGTCGGTATCGTTTCGGCGATCGTCGGCGTCCTGATCGTGTGGGCGGTTCGCGGCTGACCGCCGGCGAGGTCTGGCCGGGCCCGCCCCGGCCGTGCTAAACCGCCGGCCTCAACCTCATCCGACGATTGGTTTGATCATGGACGGCCCGTCCACTCCTTCGCTGCTTCTTCTCCAGGCCTATATCGACGGCGCATTCGTCGGCGAGCCGACGGTCGACGTCACGGACCCGGCGACGGGCGAACTCGTCGGCCGGGTTCCCGACCTCGGCGCGGCGGAGGCCGTCCGCGCGGTCGAGGCCGCCCATCGGGCGTTCAAGCCGTGGGCCGCGAGGACCGCGAAGGAGCGCTCGACCGTCCTGCGACGCTGGTTCGACCTGATCATCGCGAACAAGGACGAACTCGCGCTCATCATGACCCGCGAGCAGGGCAAGCCCCTGGCCGAGGCCAAGGGCGAGATCGACTACGCCGCGTCCTTCGTCGAGTTCTATGCGGAAGAAGCCAAGCGCATTTCCGGCGACACGCTGCCCTCGCACCGCGCCGACGCTCGCATCATGGTGCTTCGCCAGCCGGCGGGCGTCGTCGCCGCGATCACGCCGTGGAACTTCCCCGCCGCGATGATCACACGCAAATGCGCCCCTGCGCTCGCCGCCGGCTGCACCTTTGTGGTCAAGCCCGCGATGGAGACGCCGCTGACCGCTCTTGCGCTGGCGCGGCTTGCGGCCGAAGCCGGACTGCCGGACGGCGTGTTCAACGTCGTGACCGGCGAGGACGCGCAGGCGATCGGCGAGGTGTTCACCTCGCATCCGGCGGTGCGGATCGTGTCGTTCACGGGCTCCACCGAGATCGGCAAGCTGCTGATGCGCCAGTGCGCCTCGGGCGTGAAGCGCGTCGCGCTCGAACTTGGCGGCAACGCCCCCTTCATCGTTTTCGACGACGCAGACCTCGACGCGGCCGTCGAAGGCGCGATGGTCTCGAAATATCGCAACATGGGCCAGACCTGCGTCTGCGCGAACCGCATCTATGTCCAGTCCGGCGTCCACGACGCCTTCGTCGAGAAGCTCGTGACGGCCGTCGGCCTTCTCAAGGTCGGCAGAGGGACGGAAGAGGGCGTCACCCAGGGCCCGCTGATCGCGATGGACGCGATCGAGAAGGTCGAGCGGCACGTCGCCGACGCGACCTCGAAGGGCGCGCAGGTTCTTCTTGGCGGCAAGCGCCACGCTCTCGGCGGCGGTTTCTTCGAGCCGACCGTTATCTCCGGCGTGACGCAGGACATGGCGGTCGCACGCGAAGAAACCTTCGGCCCCGTGGCGCCGATCTTTCGTTTCGACACCGAAGATGAAGTGGTCGGATACGCGAACGACACGGAGTTCGGTCTTGCGGCATACTTCTATGCGCGGGACGTGGGTCGGATATTCCGTGTCGCCGAAGCACTTGAATACGGCATGGTCGGCATCAACTCAGGTCTGATTTCGACCGAACTGGCGCCGTTTGGCGGCGTCAAGGAAAGCGGTCACGGCCGCGAAGGTTCGCAGCGCGGCGTCGACGAATTCGTCGACATCAAATATCTGCTCGTCGCCGGTCTCGCCGGCTGAAAGGACGGGACGTCTTGACCACCGAAGATTTCAAACGCGTCGCCGCGGAAGCGGCGCTCGCGCATGTCAAGCCGGGCATGAAGCTCGGTCTCGGCACCGGCAGCACGGCGTCGATATTCCTCGAACTTCTGGGCGAGAAGGTCGCGGCGGGACTCGACGTGGTCGGGGTCCCGACGTCTGAGGCGACCCGCGAGATCGCGGAGCGTCACAACATCCCGCTGACGACGCTGAAGGACGATCCGGCCCTCGACATCACAATCGACGGCGCCGACGAGATCGATCCGCAGCTTCGGCTGATCAAGGGCGGCGGCGGCGCGTTGCTGCGTGAGAAGATCGTGGCGTTCGCGAGCAAGCGGATGATCGTGATCGCGGACGCCAGCAAGCGGGTCGAGACGCTTGGCGCGTTCCCGCTGCCGATCGAGGTGGTGCCGTTCGGCAAGGAGCCGACGCTGCGCGCGATCCGCGAACTGATCGGCCGCCTTGGTCTGACCGGGGATGTCGTTCTGCGCCGCGCCGAGGACGGCTGCCCGGTCGTCACCGACAGCGGACATGTCATCCTCGACGGCCATTTCCATCGCATCGACGATCCGGGGCGGCTCGCCGCGTCGCTCGTCGCCATTCCCGGCGTCGTCGAGCACGGCCTCTTCATCGGCATGGCCGACATCGCAATCATCGCCGGCCATGACGGCGTCGTCACGCTGGAGCCCGAAGGCCAAGCCTTCGCCGAAGCCTCGAGGAAGACCGCATGACGCCGACAACCAGCCTGCGCCGCCTCGCCGCGGTGGCCGTCCTGACGCTCGCTGCGACGCCCGCCTTCGCCCAGGCTCCGGCGGAAGCCCAGCTCAAGGCGGCCCGGGAGGTCGTCGACGACTCGGGCGTCGCCAACAGCATGAACGACATCGTGCCGATCTTCCTGGACGAGGCGAAGCGCACCTTTCTGCGCACGGATCCAGCCTTGTCGAAGGATCTCGACGATTGCATCAAGATCCTGACGCCCGAATTTCAGAAGCGTCGCGACGAGCTGATGAACCAGATCGCCGCCATCTACGCCGACAAGTTCTCGGCGGACGAGCTGGCGCAGATCAGGACGTTCTACCAATCGCCGGTCGGCGCGAAGCTGGTGAAGGCGATGCCGAGCATCCTTCAGGCGAGCTACGACAAGACCAACGCCTGGAGTCAGCAGATGAGCCAGGATGTGATCAGCCGGCTGCGCGCCGAAATGAAGAAGAAGGGCCACGACATCTGATCGTGGCTAGCATGGCGGAACCGACTTGAGCCAGTACGACCTCGACCTTTTCGTCATCGGCGGCGGCTCCGGCGGCGTGCGGGCGGCTCGGATCTCCGCCCAGCACGGCGCGCGGGTCGCGATCGCAGAGGAGTTCCGTTTCGGCGGCACCTGTGTGATCCGCGGCTGCGTCCCGAAGAAGCTGCTGGTCTACGCCAGCCGCTTCCCCGACGCGTTCGAGGACTCCGCGGGCTTCGGTTGGAGCATTCCGGAGAAGCCCACTTTTTCGTGGGCGGACCTGATCGCGGCCAAAAACGCCGACATCACGCGCATCTCCGGCTTTTATGAGGAGAATGTCGCGAGGGCCGGCGTCACGGTCCACCATCAGCGGGCGGTGATCGAGGATCCGCATACCGTCCGTCTCGCCGACGGAGCGAAGATTACTGCGGAGCTGATCCTGATCGCGACCGGCGGCGCTCCGGCGTCGATCGACTTTCCCGGCGGCGAGTTCGCGATCTCCTCCAACGAAGCGCTCGATCTTCCCGAACTGCCGAAGCGGGTCATCGTGCAGGGCGGCGGATACATCGCGCTCGAGTTCGCCTCGATCTTCGCAGGTCTCGGCGCCGAGACGACGCTGATCCACCGCGGCCACAAAATCCTGCGCGGCTTCGATGAGGACGTGCGCGACGACGTGCAGACGGGCCTCGCGCATCGCGGCGTGAAGTTCGTCATGAGCGACCACGTCGTCGGGATCGAACGCGGGCAGGGGGGCAAGGTCGTGCGCACCCATTGCGGCGAGACGATCGAGGCGGACGAGGTGCTGTTCGCAATCGGCCGGCGGCCTCTGACCCACGGGCTGGGGCTCGAGGCCGCTGGCGTCGAATGCGATCACCACGGGGCGGTCGTCGTCGACGAGGTCTCGCAGACCAGCGCGCCCTCGATCTACGCGATCGGCGACGTCACCAACCGGATGAATCTGACCCCGATCGCGATCCGGGAGGGTCACGCCTTCGCCGACAGAATGTTCGGGGGCCAGTCCGCCCGGATCGACTACGCGAACGTGCCGACCGCGGTCTTCACGACGCCTGAGGCCGCCACCGTCGGCCTCACCGAGGAGCAGGCGCGCGAGACGGGCGGAGCGGTCGACATCTACAAGACCCGCTTCCGTCCCATGAAGGCGACCCTCTCCGGCCGTCAGGAGCGGACGATGATGAAGCTGGTGGTCGATGGCGACAGCCAGAAAGTCCTCGGCGTCCACATCGTCGGCGAGGACGCGGCCGAGATGGTCCAGATGGCTGCGATCGCGGTGAAGATGGGCGCGACCAAGGCCGACTTCGACCAGACCGTCGCGCTGCATCCGACCGTTGCGGAGGAGATCGTGACGCTCAGGACGAAATGGACGGGTTGAGGTCGACGGCCGGTTCTGACGTCGCGGCTTCGGTAATGGGCGGTCCCGTGACCCAGATGGCGCCTGCGCTCGACGAGGCGCGCAAGCGGCAGATCATCGTCGGCGTGCTGACGGCCATGCTGCTCGCCGCCCTCGACCAGACGATCGTGGCGCCAGCGATGACCACGATCGGGCGCAGCCTCGGCCATTTCGAGCATCTGCCCTGGGTGATCTCCGCCTACCTCATCACTGCGACGGCTGTGACGCCGCTCTACGGTAAGCTCGCCGACATCCACGGGCGGCGGAGCGTGATCTTCGTCTCGGTGTCGATCTTCATTGCAGCTTCCGTGCTCTGCGCGCTGGCTCCCAACCTCTGGACGCTGATCGGCGCGCGGGCGCTGCAGGGACTGGGCGGCGGCGGACTGATCGCGCTGGCGCAGACCGTGATGGGCGACCTGGTGCCGCCGAAACAGCGCGGGCGCTACGCCGCGCAGATATCCGCCGTCTGGGCGGCGGCGAGCGTCGCGGGTCCCGTGGTCGGCGGCGTGTTCGCCGAGCATCTGCATTGGTCGCTGGTGTTCTGGATCAACGTGCCGCTCGGCGCCGCTGCGCTTGCGATGATGTACGGGCCGCTCAAGGATCTGCCCTTCGTCCCGCGTCACCACCGGCTCGACGCGCTGGGCGCGGGGCTGGTGGTCATCGGCACGTCGCTCGCGATGCTCGCTCTGTCGCTCGGGCGCATGAGCGGCCATTGGGGGTCGCCGACCGTGCTTGGCCTTGCTCTTGTGGCGGTCGTCGCGATCGTGCTTTTCGTATGGCGTCTCAACGCATTCGATGCGCCGCTTATTCCGATGCAGGTGCTGCGCGATCCGGTCGTTCTGCGCGGGACGCTCGCGGTCTCGCTGGGGATGGGCGGCTTCGTCGGGCTGACGACGATCGTGCCGATTTTTCTCCAGCTCCAGAGCGGCCTCGGCCCCGACGCGGCGGCGCTCGGCCTGATCGTGATGGCGGCTGGAAGCGTCGTCGGGGCGTTGGTCGTGGGCCGCGCCATTCCAAAGCTCGGGCGCTACCTGCTGCCTGCGATCGGCGGCCTCGCCTTGGCGTGTCTCGCGCTTGGCGGCCTCGCGGCGACCGTGACCGCGCCGTTTTTGCCGCTTACGGGATTCCTTCTGTTCCTCTACGGCCTCGGCCTCGGCCCGATCTTTCCGACGGCGACCGTCAGCGTGCAGAACGCCGTGGCGCGGTATGACCTTGGCGCGGCCACCGGGCTGCTCGCCTTCATGCGCTCGCTCGGCGCGGCGTTCGGAGTGGCGATCCTCGGCGCCATCGTGCTGGGCGCCGGCAAGGGCGGCGCGGCGATCGATCCTTCGAGCTTCCGGCTCGCCTTCCTCGCGGCGCTTGCAGCCACCGGCGGCGCCTTCGTCCTGTTCGCGGGCATGCCTGCGCGGCCGCTGCGCGACGGTCCGGAGCCGGTCTCCGCTGAATCCTGACGGTGGCGGCCTATATCTTGCGGTGATAGAAGACCCGCGCACGAGCGGCCGGCGACGGCCGGGCGACGCATAGCTGTCGCCGCAATCGCCGCTCGTGGACGCGAATGGAGCGAGAGATGTCGGAGCGTTGGAGCCCATCCAGCTGGCGTGACCTGCCGATCGAGCAGTCGCCGGTCTATCCGGACCTGGGCGCGCTCGCCGCGGCCGAGGCCCAGCTCGCCACGTTTCCGCCGCTCGTCTTCGCCGGCGAGGCGCGCAAGCTGAAGCGCCAGCTCGCCAAGGTCGCGATGGGCGAGGCGTTCCTGCTGCAGGGCGGCGACTGCGCCGAGAGCTTCGCCGAGCATTCGGCCGACAACATCCGCGATTTCTTCCGCGTGCTGCTCCAGATGGCGGTGGTGCTGACTTACGCTGCGGCCTCGCCGGTGGTGAAGGTCGGCCGTATCGCCGGTCAGTTCGCGAAGCCCCGCTCGTCGCCGACCGAGGTGATCGACGGCGTCGAGCTGCCGATCTACCGCGGCGACATCGTCAACGGCACGGAGGCGACGCCGGCCGCGCGCATTCCCGACCCGCGGCGGCAGCTCGAGGCCTACCGCCAGTCGGCGGCGACGCTGAACCTGCTCAGGGCGTTCGCGAGCGGCGGCTACGCCAATCTCGACTTCGTGCATCAGTGGATGCTCGGTTTCGTCAAGGAGAGCCCGCAGTCCGGCCGCTACCGCGAGGTCGCCGACCGGATCGCGGACGCGCTCAACTTCATGCGCGCCTGCGGCATCGACCCGGAGTCGCATCCGGAGCTTCGTACGACCGACTTCTTCACCAGCCACGAAGCGCTGCTGCTCGGCTTCGAGCAGGCGCTGACCCGCGTCGATTCTACGACCGGCGACTGGTACGCGACCTCGGGCCACATGATCTGGATCGGCGACCGCACCCGCCAGCTCGACCACGCGCATGTCGAGTACGCGCGCGGCGTCAAGAACCCGATCGGCCTGAAGTGCGGGCCGTCGCTGAAGCCCGACGAACTGATGCGCCTGATCGACGTGCTTGACCCGGACAACGAGCCGGGCCGGCTGACGCTGATCGCGCGCTTCGGCGCCGACCGGGTGTTCGACCACCTGCCGGGCCTGACCCGCGCGGTGAAGGCGGAAGGCCGCAAGGTCGTCTGGTCCTGCGACCCGATGCACGGCAACACCATCAAGTCGGCGTCGGGATACAAGACCCGGCCGTTCGACCGCATCCTGCAGGAGGCCCGCGCCTTCTTCGAGGTGCACCGCGCCGAGGGGACCTACGCCGGCGGCATCCATGTCGAGATGACGGGCAACAACGTCACCGAATGCACCGGCGGCGCCAGGGCGATCTCCGACTCCGATCTCCGCGACCGCTATCACACGCATTGCGACCCGCGGCTGAACGCCGAGCAGGCGATCGAGCTCGCCTTCCTCGTCGCAGAAGAGCTCAAGAAGGAGCGCGTCGCCCGTGGTCCCCGGCAGGTGGTCGCGGCGGAGTGATCGGTATCTGAAGGTTTCCGTTCCGGCTTCGGCGCAGGGCGGGACGATCGCCACGCGTGACAGGTGAAACGTCGGCCGGTGGGCGGCGGCCGCGTTTCACCTGATCATGACGTGAGAGAACCGATGCGAAAGCCCCTGATACTGACTTCGATGCTCCTGGCGACCTGTGTGACCGGCGCCGGTTTCGCCATCGCCGGCGACCAGCCTCCGCCTCCGCCGATGGAGCACGGCGGCGCTTCCGGTCCGCAAGGCTGGGGCGGCCCCGACGGCCCCCGGCGCGGCCCTGGCGGCGATCGGCGGGGCGGCCCGATGAAACTCGCCGCCCGTCTCTCCGCGATGGAGACCCTGATCGGCATCCGCGCCGACCAGCTCGACGCCTGGCGCGCCTTCACCTCCGCCGCAGTCGATCTCGTCACGCCCCCGGCGCGCCCCGAGCCGATGAAGGATGGCGCCGACGGCCAGCCGAAGCCGCGCGAAGCGTTCGATCTCGCCGACCGGATGGCGGACCGCGCGATCGCGCGCGGCGAGAAGGCGAAGGCGCTCAAGGAAGCCGTCGCCGCCTTGCGCCAGAAGCTGACGCCCGAGCAGCTCGAACGGGTGAAGCTGGTCGAGCGTGAGATGCGCGGCCATTTCCATCGCGGACCGGGCGGCGGTTTCGGCCCAGGCGGTCCCGGAATGCGCGGTCCGCATCACGGGCCGGACGCCCCGCGCTGACCCCATTCGGTCTGCAAGCAGTTTGGAAGCCCCGCGAGAGCGGGGCTTCTTCGTCTCCGGCTCTCGATCGTCATTGCCGGTCGAGGGCGGCGGCGATAGACGAGCCTATGCATCGCTCAACTTTCATCGACCCGCGCCTTGCGCAGCCTGCGCCGTCTGTTCCGGGCGGCGACCTGTGAGCGTTTTCCGCTTCGCGCCGTCGCCGACCGGCTTCCTGCACCTCGGCAACGCCCGCACGCTGATGCTGAACGCGCTGCTCGCGCGAAAGAGCGGCGGCCGGATGATCCTGCGGCTCGACGACACCGACGTTGCGCGGGTGCGAGAGGAGTACGCCGAGGCCGTGCGCGATGACCTCGCCTGGCTCGGCGTCGCTGTCGACGCCGAATATCGCCAGTCGGAGCGCGCGGCGCTTTACAGCGCCGCCTTCGAGCGGCTGAGGGAGGCCGGCCGGCTCTATCCCGCCTATGAGACCGAGGAGGAGCTCGACCTCGGCCGGCGCCTTGCGCGGGCCTCCGGGCGGCCCCCCGTCTATGACCGGCGCGCGCTCACGCTGACCAAAGAGCGTCGCGCGGCGCTGGAGGCCCAGGGGCGGCGTCCGCACTGGCGCTTCCGCCTGTCCGACGGTCGTATCGGCTGGAAGGACGGCGTGCGCGGTCCGCAGGAGATCGACCTCGCGAGCCTGTCCGACCCGATCGTCGCCCGCGACGACGGCGGCTTCCTGTACGTCTTCACGAGCGTGGTCGACGACGCGGACCTTGGCGTGACCGACGTCGTGCGCGGCGAGGACCACGTCACCAACACCGCCGTCCAGCTCGATCTGTTCGCGGCGCTCGGCGCGCCGCCGCCCGCTTTCGCGCACCACAATCTGCTGACGACGGCCGATGGCGCCGGGCTTTCCAAGCGTGAGGGCAGCCTGTCGCTCGGCTCATTGCGGGAGCAGGGCGTCGAGGCGCTGGCGGTCGCCGCCTACGCCACGCTGATCGGATCTTCGGAGGCGGTGCGGCCGGTCGCGGATCTTGAGGAGCTCGCGGGCCTGATCGATCTCGGCAAGCTCTCGCGCTCGCCGGCGCGGGTCGATCCGGAGGAGCTCTCGGCGCTGTCGGCGAAGACCGTTCACGGGCTCGCCTATCACGCGGTCGCTCCGCGGCTCGAGGCGCTCGGGGTCGGGGGCGGCGCGGCGTTCTGGGAGACGGTGCGCGGCAATCTCGCAAGGCTCGACGAGGCCGCGGACTGGTGGCGGATCGCGACGGCGCCGCTCGGGACCGTCCCCGCGGCCCACGAAGACGCCGCGCTTCTCGCGGAGGCCGCTGCGTCGCTGCCGTCCGAACCGTGGGACGAGAGGACGTGGAAGACGTGGACCTCCGCGCTTTCATCCGCCACGGGCCGCAAGGGCCGCGGGCTGTTCGCGCCGCTCCGGCTCGCGCTGACCGGCGAGCCGCACGGCCCCGAACTCGCCCGCCTGCTGCCGTTCATCGGCCGAGCCCGGGCGCTGGAGAGGCTTCATAGGTCAACGTGACCGTCGCCCGTGTTCCCGGCCTTGAGCCGGACACGGGCGACGACTTTCCCGGCCACCGTCCGGCCTTCAGTCCCCGATAAGGCGTCTGTGCTAAGAGGCCTCTCCACGGACCCATATTCGGAGTCGAGACGCGTATGTGCGGCATCGTCGGAATTCTGGCGCGGGAGGCGGTCGCGCCGCAGCTTGTCGACGGGCTGAAGCGGCTCGAATATCGCGGCTATGACTCCGCAGGGATCGCCACGCTCGACGACGGCCGCATCGTGCGACGCCGCGCCGAAGGCAAGCTCCGCAACCTCGAGGCGAGGCTGCTCGCCGACCCTCTCGCGGGCCGCACCGGCATCGGCCACACCCGCTGGGCGACCCACGGCGCCCCGACCGAGGCGAACGCCCATCCGCACGCGACGGATCGCGTCGCGGTGGTCCACAACGGCATCATCGAGAACTTTCGCGAGCTCCGCGAGCAACTGACGGAGCAGGGCGCGGTCTTCACCAGCCAGACCGACACGGAGGTGGTCGCCCATCTCGCCTCCAGCGCGCTCGCAGCCGGAGCTACGCCGCAGCTCGCGGTGCACGAGACGATGAAGCGGCTGCGCGGCGCCTTCGCGCTCGCCTTTCTGTTCGAGGGACATGACGATCTGCTGATCGGCGCGCGCCGCGGCAGCCCGCTCGCGATCGGCCACGGCGACGGCGAGGTCTATCTCGGCTCCGACGCCGTCGCGCTCGCCCCCTTCACCGATGAGATCACCTATCTCGAGGACGGCGACTGGGTCGTCCTGACCCGCGAAACCGTCGAGATCTTCGACGAGGGCGGAGCGCCGGTCTCCCGGCCAGCGATCCGCTCCTCGGTAGCCTCCGTCATCGTCGACAAAGGCGCCCACCGCCATTTCATGGCGAAGGAGATCGCCGAGCAGCCGGAGGTCGTCGGCCACACGTTGGTGCGCTTCATCGACATGACGGCCGGACGCATTCGGCTGCCTGCCGGCGCCGACTTCGACTTCTCGGGCCTCGACCGCCTCGCGATCTCGGCCTGCGGCACCGCCTATTACGCCGGCCTCGTCGCACGCTACTGGTTCGAGAAATTCGCGCGGCTTCCCGTCGACATCGATATCGCCTCCGAATTCCGCTACCGCGAGCCGCCGCTGACGCCCGGCGGGCTTGCGCTGATGATCTCGCAGTCCGGCGAGACGGCCGATACGCTGGCGACGCTGCGCCACTGCCGGGCGCAGGGCATGACGATCGGCGCGGTCGTCAATGTGCCGACCTCGACCATCGCCCGTGAGGCGGACGTCGTGTTCCCGACGACCGCCGGCGTCGAGGTCGGCGTGGCCTCCACCAAGGCGTTCACCTGTCAGCTCGCGGTGCTCGCGGCGCTCGCCATCAAGGCCGGACGCGACCGCAGGGTCCTGTCGGAGCAGGACGAGGCGAAGCTCGTCGCCTCGCTGATCGAAATCCCCCGCCTGATGGCCGAGGCGCTCCATCTCGAGCCTGAAATCGAGAAGCTCGCGCCGAGCATCGCGAAGGCGAAGGACGTGCTCTATCTCGGCCGGGGCACCAGCTATCCGATCGCGCTCGAAGGCGCGCTGAAGCTGAAGGAAATCTCCTACATCCACGCCGAGGGTTACGCGGCGGGCGAGCTCAAGCACGGCCCGATCGCGCTCGTCGACGAGAACGTCCCGGTCGTCGTGCTCGCGCCCTTCGATGGGCTGTTCGAGAAGACCGCCTCCAACATGCAGGAGGTCGCGGCGCGTGGGGGCAGGATTGTCCTGATCACCGATAAAGAGGGCGAGGCCCACGCTGGCGAGACCTACGCCACTCTGGTGGTGCCGAACGCCTACGCCTTCGTCAGCCCGCTGATCTACGCCATCCCGATCCAGCTGCTCGCCTATCACACAGCGGTCTTCATGGGCACCGACGTCGACCAGCCGCGCAACCTCGCGAAGTCGGTGACCGTGGAATAGGTGTTCGGACGCCGGTTGAAGACGCCGCGAGGCGCGTCTTGCGTCGACCTTCCGGACTTCCGAGCCCCCTCACAGCAAGAGCTTCCCGATGCCGCGCTTTGGCTCGGCGGCGAGGAGAACCTAGCCGCCGGGCGGCGGCCTTCCGGCGGCGCGAAAGGCCGCCCGAACTCATCGACTTCTCGCCCCCATGGGCGATGGGAAGGACGACAGATCGACCCCGATCCCCCGCCCCGAATTTTCGTAGGCGGCCTCTTGAACGGGGCGGGAGGATTTCCAAATTTTTGGGCGCCGGTCGCCCAGAGGGACCGAGCGCAGACTGGCGTCGGGTTCGCCCACGCCGTTCGTACCCATGTTGCTCTACCGGAGGATGTGGCTATGAGCACTCTTATCGATTTTGCTCCTTTGTATCGCTCGACGGTTGGCTTTGATCGGGTGGCCAACCTGCTGGAAAACGCCGGCAGGCTGACGCCGGCCAACAACTGGCCGCCTTACGACATCGCCAAGACCGCCGAGGACCGTTACCGCATCGAGATAGCGGCGGCGGGTTTCGGCGTTGACGACATCTCGATAACCCAGCAGCAGAACCTGCTGGTCGTTGCGGGCTCCAAGTCGGAGTCCGTCGACGCCGAGTACCTCCACCGCGGCGTCGCAAGCCGGAGTTTCGAACGTCGCTTCGAGTTGGCGGATCATATCGAGGTGATCGACGCCCAGCTTGAGAACGGCCTGCTGCGGGTGGAGCTCAAGCGAGAGATTCCCGACGAGATGAAGCCGCGGAGAATTCCGATCGCGGCGGCTCGGTCGGGCGTTGGCCCGAACGAAACCAAGCAGATCGCCGCGCCCCCGAGAGCCGCCTGATCATCGAGGCTGCCCACTCGCGAGAACAGCGGAGCTTGGAGATGAGCACCAAGAACTGGAACGTCATTCAAGACCGGGCCGCCGACGGCTTGTCGGGCGACGGCTTCATTCACCTCTTTTGCCATCCTGAAGAGGTGCTCGCCCAACGCGGCATGACGGTCGATCAGAAGCGGGAGCTGCTCGCCTCCTGGGCGTCCGACCTGCACGCGGTCGAGGGCGCGCCGGCGATGCGTCAGCTCGAGAGCGGCGCGATCGTCAGGCTCGACGACGTCCTGGCGGCGTTGAGGGCGCTCGACCCCGCCGCGCCGCCTGCGCCTCGGCCGAGGCCTTGGGGAGGAAACCGTCGCCCGCTTCGCCTTTGGGGGACGCAGAAGAGGCGTCGCCACAGAAGCTGGACTGATGACGACGACGGCGGCGATCCTCCGCCAAGACCGGCGGCGGCCATGCGTGAGACGCTGCTCGCCGCGTGACGACGAGGCGAACGACAGGCTGACCATCGCGACTGGCGGCGGATGGATCCTGACGCTGGACGGGCTCGAAGAGCTCGCCGGGAACTGATCGTTAAATCGCAGGCGGCGGCCGCGGGAAAGCGGCCGTCGCCTTTTGCCGGAAAGGGGCGGCTGCTGCGCCTTCGCCCGACATACATGCGAGCGATGTGTTTCCTTCCGCTCTCCGCTCGTGCTATCGGCTGAACAGCGGCGAATGCGGGGCAGGATCGTGGCGGCACGGCGAAGCGGACGGCGGAGTTGGGGGGCGGTGCTCGCCGCCTATCTGCTCGTCGTCCAGGCCATGCTGACCGGCATGACGCTCGGCGCCCAGGGCGCTGAAGGCGCCGAGGCGTCCGGCGGGCTTTTCGCCCAGGTGATCTGCCACCCCTCCGGAGCGACGATCGAAGGCGCTCCGCAGCCGATCAAACATACCGGCCTGCCGACTTGCTGCTCCATCGGTTGCGTCATGTCCGGCGGTGGGATGGCGCCGCCTCCGACGGCGCTCTTTGCAGCCCCTGGGCGAACGGACGAGCCGGCGATGCTCGCCGCAGGCGCGGCCGAGATATCGGTCGCCGTCCTTGAACGAAGCCCACGCAGCACGCGCGCGCCTCCGCGGCTGGCTTGACCCCCATCACTCGCGCGCCGCGCGGATGACGGGGCGCCACAGTCGCCAGCCGTAGAATCCTCCGCATATGCGCCCGAGCGCGTGCGGATCCGCGTGGAGCCGTTCCCATGTCTCGATCCCTCCGCCGCCCGGCGCGCGCTATCGCGCGGCTGGCCGGCCCCGCCACACGCGCGAACTCCAACTGACCATGGGCGCCCGCGGGGAAAGCGTCGCGATGAGCGCCGGAGCGCGGCTTCGGCGAACGCTGCTCGTGTTCGTCGCGGCCTACGCAATGCTCGTCCATGCGCTCGTCATGGGAGCCGCGCCCGCGGTCGGAAACGAAGGGGCCGCCAGCCTTCTCAGTGAACTGCGCGTGCTCTGCTCGGGCGATGTCGTCACAGCGGATGAGCAGGACGGCGATCACCGCGAGCGGCCCCGGCCGGCGTGGAGCTGCGTCTTCTGCGCGTCCTGCCACGCATGCCTTCAGCCGGCGTCCTTGTTGCTCGTCGCCTCTCTCGACATCGCCGAACCGTCTCCGCCGGCAGGCGTGGATGTCGCGGAGGCGCCGCCTCCGACGCCGGCCCCGGACGACACCCGACCTCGAGACCCTCCCGCCTTCGTCTGATCGCCGGACCGGACCGCCAGAGGCGCGCTCCGGACGGTTCCGCCACGCCTTCGAATGGCGCGCCGGGTTCGGCTGCGCCCGTGACCGATCGAACGAAGAAGACCCTATGCCCATGAACTCCATGCTCAGGACCGCAGCGAGCGGCCCGATTCTCGTCGCGGCGACGCTCGCGGCCTCGCTCTCGTCAGCATTCGCCCAGCAGGCCGAGGACGCCGGCGCCGTCGCTCTCGAGGAAATCACCGTGCAGGGGGAGGGCGCCGGCGCCATCTCCCCTCTCGAGCGCAAGACCGAGGCTGCGAGCAGGCTTGGCCTCTCCGTCAAGGAGACCCCGGCGACCATCGACGTGATCACCCAGGATGAGATGCAGACCGAGGGGCTGCGCTCCCTGATCGAGGTCTACAACTCCGCCCCGGGCGTGGTCGCGGGGAACCTGCCCGGCGAGCCGGGCGTGACGGCGATGCGCGGCTTCTCCCGCGGCGCGGTCGGTTATTCGATCGACGGCTTCCGCGCGATCGATCCGCTGATCGCCTCCCGCAACTACGATTCCTACAGCTTCGACCGCATCGAGATCCTCAAGGGGCCGGCCTCCGTGGTGAGCGGCAGCGGGGCGCTCGCCGGCACAATCAACATCGTGACCCGCAAGCCTGAAATCGGGGTCGCCAAGGCGGACGGGCTGATCAGTTACGGCTCGTTCGACAGCGTTCGGGCCGGCGCCTCGTTCAACGCGCCGATTTCTCCGAACGCCGCGGCGAACGCCAGCGTGCTGTTCTCGCGCTCCAACGGCTATGTGAACGACACCGACAGCCGCAACGCGCAGGTCACCACGGGCTTCACGATCGAGCCGACCGACCGCCTGAAGATCTCGGCGGCGATCGACTATTTCGAGGACCATTACGGCACGCCCTATCAGGGGACGCCGCTGATCGCGCGCGAAGACGCGCGGAATCCGACCGGCGTGGTCTCCGCCGGCGACCTCGTGCTGGACAAATCGATCTGGAAGAAAAACTACAACGTCTCGGACGGCGTCATGAAATCCGACGCGCTCTGGGCGCGGACCACCGCCGAGTTCAAGCTCACCGACGCCTGGACCCTGAGGAACGCCTTCGGCGTCTACAACGCCAACCGCACCTGGGCGAACTCCGAGGACTTCACCTACAACGCCACGACCAAGAAGCTCGATCGCACCTCGACCTTCATCAGCCACGACCACCAGTCCTGGTCGAACCGCGCGAGCGCGGATTTCGACGGCGACGTCGCCGGGCGCCGCAACCGGTTCTCGGCAGGGGTCGAATATCTTTGGACCGACTTCGGCTCGAAGCGTCGCTTCGGAAGCGTGGACTCGGTGGATCCGTTCAATCCCGTGCGCGGGACGTTCTCCGACACGTCGGGCTCCAAGGGCCAGAACTTCGACAGCACGGTCAAGAACACCTCGCTGTTCGTGGAGGACGCGATCAACATCACGCCGGAGTGGATCGTCGTCGGCGGTCTGCGGCACGACTGGATCGACCTCGACCGGACGATCAACGATCTGAACGCCGGAACAACCACGCGCTTCGGAAACGACTACAGCGCGACCTCATGGCGGCTCGGCGCCGTCTATGACGTCGCGCCGGGGATCAGTCTGTTCGGGCAGTACACCACGGCGATCAGCCCGGCCTCGTCGCTGCTGCTGATCAACGAAATCCGCTCAAAGCTCGACCTCACGAAGGGCCGTTCGATCGAGGCCGGGGTCAAGACCTCGCTGTTCGACGGCCGCCTCACCGCGACGGCGTCGGTCTACGAGATCGAGCAGAAAGACATCATCCTGACCGATGCCGGCGGGGTGACCGCGCAGGGCGGCACGCAGCGCTCGCGCGGGCTCGAGTTCGACGTCTCGGCCGTGATCACCGAGCAGTGGCGCGTGAGCGCCAACGCTTCTTTCGTGAAGGCCGAGTTCGTTGAACTCCTCGAGAACGGGCTGAGCCGCAAGGGCAATCGTCCGCTCAACGTGCCGGCGCAGACCTTCAATCTGTGGACGACCTATCGCCTGGCAAGCGTCCCGCTCACCTTCGGCGCCGGTCTGCGGCACGTCGGCGACTTCTACACCGACAACGCCAACACGAAGCGCGTGAAGGGCCGCACCTTGCTCGACGCCTCGATCGCATACGACGTGCCGGCCGGCGGGACGATCACCCTGCGCGGCCGCAACCTGACCAACAAGTTCTATGCCGAGTGGTCGGGCTACAGCTCCACTCAGGTCTATGTGGGCGCGCCACGCAGCTTCGATCTGACGTACAGCGTCAAGTTCTGAGCGGGAGAGAAAGCATGAGCGTCGTCTCGAACCCAGCCGTCCACCGCGCGGTCTGGCGCTGGCATTTCTACGCCGGGCTGGTCGTGGCGCCGTTCATGCTGATCCTCAGCGTGACGGGCGCGATCTATCTCTTCAACGATGAGATCAACGACGTGCTTTACGCGCACGAGCGCATCGTTCCGGTCCATGAGACGTCCGAGCCGCTCAGCCGGATCGTCGCGGCCGCCGAGGCCCATGTTCCCGGCGGCAGGGCGACCCGCATCGACACGTGGTCCGCGTCCGACCGGAGCGCCCAGGTCTTCGTGACCCCGAAGGACGGCGCGCCGCTCCGGGTGTTCGTCGATCCGGGGACGGCGAAGGTCCTCGGCTCGTACGTGTACGAGCGCACGCTCGTCGGCTTCGCCGACCGCGCGCATGGCTCGCTGATGCTTGGCGTCGTCGGGGACGGGATCGTAGAGCTCGCCGCCTGCTGGGGCGTCGTGCTAATGGTGACCGGCCTCTTCCTGTGGTGGCCGCGCGGCGCCCGCGGCGTAGCCGACGCGCTCAAGCCCCGTCTTCGGGCGACCGGCCGCCCGTTCTGGAAGAGCCTCCATTCGGCGACGGGCGCGTGGACGGCTGTCCTCATCCTGTTCCTGATCCTCACGGGCCTCCCCTGGGCGAACGTCTGGGGGTCGCTGCTCAAGGGGGGAATCGAATTCGCCGGCGTGGGCTATCCGCAGAGCCACCGCGGACATGGCTCGACCCCCGTTCCGACGGTGAAACAGGCGATCGGCGAGGCGCCGTGGACCCTCGAGGACGCGCCGGCGCCGACCTCGGGCGAACACGCGGGCCACCACGCCGGCCATCAAAGCGCGGCTGGGGAGGCCGCGCCGATCGGGATCGACCGCGCGGCGGAGGTCCTCGCCGAGGCCGGGATGGCGCATCCCTACCGGCTGTCATTGCCAGAGGGCCCCACGGGGGTCTTCACCGCCTACACCTATCCGGACAAGCCGGAGGGACAGCGGACGATCTATGTCGATCAATATTCCGCACGCATCGTCGACGACGTCGGGTTCGGCGATTACGGCTGGGCGGCGAAAGCCGTGGAGCTCGGCGTGCAGCTCCACATGGGAAATTATTTCGGCCGCATGAACCAGGCGGTCATGCTGTTCGCCTGTTTCGGCGTCGCGGCCCTCTCCATCACCGGGCCGATCATGTGGTGGCGCAGACGGCCCAAGGGGCGACTCGGCGCGCCGAGGGCGATCGAACCCGCCCGCATGCGCAGCGTGGCGCTGATCACGCTGGGGCTCGGCGTCCTGTTCCCCCTTGCGGGCGCGTCCTTGCTTCTCGCGCTGGCGGCTGATCGATGGATCTGGCCGCTGTTCGCCCGGCCGGAGGCGGCGCGCGCGTGAGGCGGATGTCGTCGGACGCCAGTCAGTTCCGGCCGCGCGAGGGCCGGGTGCCGACGTAGAGCGCGCCGGCTGCGATCAGCGCGAGGCTTGCGCCGATCGCTATGGGCGGCGCCCCCGAGACGCTGACGATGACGACGGACAGCGCCATGCCGCCGAAGGCCAGCAGCTTGGCCCGGACCGGAATCGCGCCGTCGCGCCGCCATGCGACGACCGTCGGCCCAAGGCGAGGATGGTCGAGCAGCCAGCTCTCGAGCCGGGGCGAGCTGCGCGCGAAGCAGGCCGCCGCCATGATCAGGAACACCGTTCCCGGCATCACAGGGAGGATCAGACCGACGATCCCGACGCCGACGAGGACGACGCCGGCGGCGACCCAGAGAAGGCGCATAGGAGCGACGCCGCGCGCCGGTTCCTTCCCGCGACCATTCGTTGAGTCCCTCACGTCGGTTGCAGCCCCATATCGCCTCGCCGCATCTTCGCCCCAGATGATATGCGCTATCGTGCAATGCGGCGCCCGGTCGGCGCCGACTGCGATGATCGAGGGCGACCCGGCGCGATGAAGCAACCTCTCCAGGCCGCTCTTGGCCCTCTCGGCGAGCCCGGGCCCCCTCCCAAGCCGCGGGGAATGGCGCGGCTGCGCACCTATTTCCTCACCGGCCTCGTGGTCGCCGGTCCGGTCGCGATCACGATCTGGCTCACGATGTGGCTGATCAACCTCATCGACGGCTGGGTCAAGCCGTTGATTCCGCCGGCCTGGAACCCGAACAGCTATCTGCCCGTAGCGGTGCCCGGCGTCGGCGTGCTCGCCGCGGTCCTGGGGCTCACCATCCTCGGGTTCCTCGCGGCGAATCTCGTCGGCCGTTCGGTCGTCCAGACCGGCGAGCAGGTGCTCGATCGGATGCCGATCGTCCGCAGCCTCTACAAGGGCGTGAAGCAGATTTTCGAAACGGTGTTCAAGCAGGACGGCACGAGCTTCCGCCGCGTCGGCCTGATCGAGTGGCCGGGACCGGGCATGTGGTCGCTCTGCTTCATCACCGAACCCGCCCGCGGCGCGCTGGCCGCCGGCCTGCCGGGGCCGGGCCACATCTGCCTGTTCGTGCCGTGCACGCCGAATCCGACGACCGGCTATCTGGTGATGATGGAGGCCTCGAAGGTGACGGAAATCGGAGTCACCACCGACGAAGCGTTCAAGCTGATCATGTCGATGGGGATCATTCAGCCTCCCGAGATTGCGGCCGCGCCGGAGACGCCGCAGCTGCCGTCCGACGGTCGCCCCGCCTCGCCGGTAGCCGCGGAGTGAATTGAGCCATACTGCGGCGCAATGCGGTCATGCTGCATTGCGATACCTCCCGGTCTCGAACTTGCGAGAGGATGTTCGTGCATTCGAACAGGAGCGTGGCCAATGGGCGTGGCGGAACTCATCGTCGCGATCTGTCTGCAGGCGGAGCCGGGCGCCTGCCGTGTCTTCCACCGCAACAGTCCCTCGGCGCTCAACGGCTGTGCGCTGGTGGAGGAGGCTAGCGAAACCCTCGCGGTCGAGCCCGGCTGGTATCTCGCCCGCTGGAGCTGCCGCTGGCGTCGCTAACCCGCCCTCAGCAGCCGCACGGCCGCGTCGCGCTCGAACAGATGCAGCAGCAGGCGCAGCGCCTCGCCGCGCGGCGTCGAGAGGGTCGGGTCGCGGGACAGGATCAGCGCGGCGTCGGCGTGCGCCGTCCTGACCAACTCGCCATGCGCCTCGATCCGCGCCAGCCGGAAAACCGCGGCGCCGCTTTGCCTTGAGCCCAGAACCTCGCCTTCTCCGCGAAGCTCGAGGTCCTTCTCCGCGATGATGAAGCCGTCCTCCGTGTCGCGCAGCGTCTCGAGCCGCGCTCTGGCGGTCTCGCCGAGCGGACCCTTCCACAGCAGCAGGCAGGTCGATCGCCCGGCGCCTCGCCCGACGCGACCACGCAGCTGATGGAGCTGGGCGAGGCCGAAACGCTCGGCGTGCTCGATCACCATGATGGTCGCTTCCGGCACGTTGACGCCGACCTCGATCACTGTGGTCGCGACCAGCACCGGCGTTTCGCCCGAGACGAAACGCTCCACCGCGGCGTCCTTCTCCGCGCCCTTCATCCGGCCGTGGACCAGCCCGACCTTGCCGGGAAACGCTTCCTCCAGCGCTGCGAACCGATCCTCCGCCGCCGCCACGTCGAGCGTCTCCGACTGCTCGACCAAAGGGCAGACCCAGTAGACCCGCGCGCCGCTCGCCATCGCGCGGCCGATCGCGCCGATGGTCTCGTCGAGCCGGTCGAGGCTCACCAGGCGGGTGTCGATCGGCGCGCGTCCCGGCGGCTTTTCGTCGAGGGCGGAATGGTCCATGTCGCCGAAGGCCGTCAGCACCAGGGTGCGCGGGATCGGCGTCGCGGTCATCACCAGCACATCCACGGCGGCGCCCTTCGAGGCCAGCGCCAGCCGCTGGCGGACGCCGAACTTGTGCTGCTCATCGACGACGGCGAGCGCGAGGTCCCGGAAGACGACGTCGTCCTGAAACAGCGCGTGGGTGCCGACCAGAAGATCGATCTCACCGGCCGCCAGTCGCTGCAGCGCCGCAGTGCGCTCGCGGCCCTTCTCCCGGCCGGTCAGGATCGCGACGCGCATCCCCGCCGCTTCCGCCAGCGGCTCGAGCGTCGCGAGGTGCTGGCGGGCGAGGATCTCGGTGGGCGCCATGATCGCCGCCTGCCGGCCGGCCTCGACGACGGTCGCGGCGGCGAGCAGCGCGACCACGGTCTTGCCCGAGCCGACGTCTCCCTGCAGCAGGCGGAGCATGCGCGTCGGCGCGGCGAGGTCGGTTCGGATCGCCTCGACAGCGCGGGCTTGCGCGCCCGTCAGCGCGAAGGGCAGGGCGGCCCCTATCGCCCGTGACATACGCCCGTCGCCGACCGAGCTACGCCCGCTGCCGCGCCGCATATGTGCGCGCACCAGCTGCAGCGCGAGCTGGTTCGCCAGCAGCTCGTCATAGGCGAGGCGCGTGAGCGCAGGGCCTTCGGGCGCGACCTCCTGCGGCGTGTTCGGGCGATGCAGGGCGTTGAGGGAGGCGGCGAAACCCGCGAAGCCGCGCTGAGCCAGGAACGCCTCGTCCTGCCATTCCGGGAGCTCCGGCAGGCGGTCGAGCGCGGCGCGGGCGAGCTTCGCGATGAGGCCATGCGTCAGCCCCTCGACCAGCGGGTAGGTCGGCTCGACCGGCGGCAGCTTGGCGAGGCCCTCTGCGTCGAGGACGTGCGAGGGATGCACGATCTGGAACGAGCCGTCGAAGACCTCGGGCGCGCCTGACACCCAGCGCTTCTCGCCGACAGGAAGCAGCCGCTCGAGATAGGGGCCGTGGGCCTTGAAAAAGACCAGCGAGATCGCCCCGGTCTCGTCGGCCACGACGATCCTGTAGGGTCCGCGCGCGCTTCGGGGCGGCTGGTGACGCTCGACCTCGACCTCCACCGTCGCGATCTCCCCGGCGATGAGATCGGCGATCTTCGGCCGCGCCCGCCGGTCGATCGCGCCGGTCGGCGCGTGCAGCAGCAGGTCGATCACCCGCGGTTCGCCGCCGGTCGGCGAGGGGCCAAGCAGCCGGCCGAGCGCTTTCGCGACCTTCGGGCCGACGCCGGGCAGGGCGGTCGCTTCGGCGAACAGGGGATCGAGGCGGGAGTCGCGCATCGGCCTCTTTGGAGCGGAGGCCGCGCGCCAGCGCAAGAGCTGTGGCTGACATGCGCGCTCTGGGCTGGTACGGAACGGGCGAAATCCTGATATCAGCGGGCTCATGACCGGAACGACCAGAACCGCCGCGGGGCTCGACCCCGGCCGGCGCCGAGCGCTCTACCGCTCCTGGCGGCGGGGAACCCGCGAGATGGACCTGCTGATGGGCCGTTTCGCCGACGCCGAGATCGACAGCTTCGACGACGCCGAGTTCGCCGACTTCGAGGCGCTGATCGAGGCGCCCGACCGCGACCTGTTCGCGTGGATCGCCGAGAGGGAGCCCGTTCCCTCGAACTACGACACGGAAATCTTTCGTCGCCTCAAGGCGTTCCACGAGGCTTTTCCCACGACGGATCACATTGGCTGACGCGTCGTCGTGTCCCGCCTGGATACGGCCGAACGGATCCTTTCTGAACGCCCGCCGTGACCGTGTTTCGGCTCAAGGTCGGGATGGCGCCCCGGCGCTTCACATCGCAAGATCGACATGACCCTCAAGCTCGACGCCCTTCTCGACGACAAGCCCGCCACCGTCGGCAATGTGCCGGACGGCTTCGACGCGCTGATCGTCGGCGACCTCGCCCGCGCGCTGTCCGGCCGGCGCCATGACGCCGCGGGCGTGGTGCATATCGCGCGCGACGGCCAGCGGCTGGCGGCGGTCGAGCGCGCGCTCGCCTTCATGGCGCCGGACGTCGAGCGGCTGGTGTTTCCGGGCTGGGACTGCCAGCCCTATGACCGCGTCTCGCCGAACGCCGCGATCATCGCCCAGCGGACCACGACGCTCGCCCGGCTTGCGGTCTCCCGCGGCGGCGAGAAGCCGCGCGTGGTGCTGACCACGGTGAACGCTGCGCTCCAGAGGGTCGCGACGCCCCAGAACGTCGCGCGCCAGAGCTTTTCGGCCGCTCCCGGCAACGTCGTCGACCTCAAGCAGCTCACCGAATGGCTGGAGATCAACGGCTTCATGCGGTCCTCGACGGTGCGCGACTACGGCGAATACGCCGTGCGCGGCGGCATCGTCGACCTGTTTCCGGCCGGTCACGCCGAGCCGATCCGGCTCGACTTCTTCGGCGACACGCTTGAGTCCATTCGTCCGTTCGACCCGGAGACCCAGCGATCCACCGGCCAGCTTCGGGCGCTCGACCTCGTGCCGATGAGCGAGGTCCAGCTGACCTCCGACACCATTCGTCGCTTCCGCCAGTCCTACGCCGCGACCTTCGGCGCGCCGAACCGCGACGACCAGCTCTATGCGGCGGTGAGCGAGGGCCGGCGCTATCCCGGCATGGAGCACTGGCTGCCGCTGTTCCACGACGGGCTCGCCACCCTGTTCGACCACCTGCCTGACGCGCGCTACGTGCTCGATCCGCTGGCGGAGGACGCCGCCGGCGAGCGGCTGGCGCTGATCGCGGACTACTACGACGCCCGCGTCGAGAACCGGAAGCACGACAAGACCGGCGGCGCCTACAAGCCGTTGAAGCCGGACGCGCTCTACCTGTCGCCCGACGAATGGAGGGAGCGGCTCGGGTCGGCGTCGCCGATCCGGCTGAGCCCTTTCGGTCTGCCGGAGAACAAAGCCGCCCGCGTGATGGACGCCGGCGCCCGCGGCGGCCGGACCTTTGCGGCGGAGCGGGCGGACGAAGGCGCCAACGTGTTCGACGCCGTCGTCGCGCATATCCGCGTGACGCGGGAGGACGGCAAGCGCGTGCTCGTCGCCGCCTGGAGCGACGGCGCGCGCGATCGTCTCCAGACCGTGCTGAACGATCACGGCCTCGTCGCCACCCGGACCGTTCAGAGCTGGCGCGACGCCATGGCGGCGCCGGCTGAGGCCGTGACGCTCGGCGTGCTCGGGATCGAGCAGGGCTTCGAGACCGACGACGTCGCCGTCATCGCAGAGCAGGACATCCTCGGCGACAGGCTGGTGCGTGGAAAGGCCAAGCGTCGCCGCCCGCAGGATTATCTCACCGAAGCCGCCGGCCTCGCGCCGGGCGATCTCGTCGTTCATGTCGACCACGGCATCGGCCGCTTCGTCGGGCTCAAGACCATCGAGGCCGCCGGCGCGCCCCATGACTGCGTCGAGTTGCACTACGCCGACAAGGCGAAGCTTTTCCTCCCCGTCGAGAACATCGAGCTGCTGACACGCTACGGTTCGGAGGAGACCGAGGCGCAGCTCGACCGGCTCGGCGGCTCGGGCTGGCAGGGCCGGAAGGCGCGGCTGAAGAACCGCATCCGCGAGATGGCGGGCGAACTCATCAAGATCGCCGCCGCCCGGATGACGAAGGAGGCGCCGCGCGCGGTTCCTCCGGAGGGACTCTATGACGAGTTCGCCGCGCGCTTCCCCTATGACGAGACCGAGGACCAGCAGGCTGCGATCGACGCCGTGCTGGACGACCTTGCGGCTGGTCGCCCGATGGATCGGCTGATCTGCGGCGACGTCGGCTTCGGCAAGACCGAGGTCGCGCTGCGCGCCGCCTTCGTTATGGCGATGAGCGGCCGGCAGGTCGCGGTCGTGGTGCCGACCACCCTGCTCGCACGCCAGCACTACAGGACGTTCGCGGAGCGCTTCCGCGGGCTTCCGCTGAAGGTCGCCCAGGCCTCGCGCTTCGTCGGAACGAAGGAGACCAACGAGACCAAGAAGGGCCTCGCCAGCGGCGACGTCGACATCGTCGTCGGCACCCATGCGCTGCTCGGCAAGTCGATCGCCTTCAAGGACCTCGGCCTCGTCATCGTCGACGAGGAGCAGCACTTCGGCGTCGGCCACAAGGAGAAGATGAAGCAGCTGCGGGCCGAGGTGCACGTGCTCACCCTCTCCGCGACGCCGATCCCGCGCACGCTGCAGCTTGCGATGACGGGGGTGCGCGAGCTCTCGATGATCGCGACGCCGCCCGTCGACCGGCTCGCGGTGCGGAGCTTCATCGCGCCGTTCGACCCGTTGATCGTGCGTGAGGCGCTGCTGCGCGAGCGCTACCGCTCCGGCCAGTCGTTCTTCGTCTGCCCGCGCATCGAGGACATCGCGGACGCGCAGGCGTTCCTCGCGTCCGAGGTGCCGGAGGTGAAGGTCGCCGTCGCCCACGGGCAGATGGCGGCCGGCGACCTCGAGAAGGTGATGACGGACTTCTACGAGGGCCGCTTCGACGTGCTGCTGTCGACCGCGATCGTGGAGTCGGGCCTCGACATCCCGAACGCCAACACGCTCGTGGTCTACCGAGCCGACATGTTCGGCCTCGCCGCGCTCTATCAGCTCCGCGGCCGGGTGGGCCGCGCCAAGACCCGCGCCTACGCGCTGTTCACGGTGCCCGCCAACAAGACGCCGACCGCGAACGCCGAGCGCAGGCTCAAGGTGCTGCAGTCGCTCGAAGGTCTCGGCGCAGGCTTCCAGCTGGCGTCGCATGATCTCGACATCCGCGGCGCCGGCAATCTGCTCGGCGAGGAGCAGTCCGGGCACATCCGCGAGGTCGGCTACGAGCTCTATCAGCAGATGCTGGCCGACGCGGTCGAGTCGCTGAAGGAAGGCGGGGCCGAAGTCGTCTCCGACCAGTGGTCGCCCCAGATCACTCTCGGGGCGCCGGTGATGATCCCGGAGGACTACGTCGGCGACCTCGGCGTCCGCCTGTCTCTCTACCGCCGGCTCGCCGAGATCGACACCGACGAGGCGCTGGACTCGTTCGCCGCCGAACTCGCCGACCGCTTCGGCCCTCTGCCGAGCGAAGTGAAGCAGCTCCTGGAGATCGCCGCGATCAAGGCGCTCTGCCGCCGCGCCAACGTCGAGAAGATCGACGCCGGCCCGAAGGGCGTGGTGCTCGCCTTCCGCGACAACTCCTTCGCCAACCCCGACGGGCTGGTGCGGCACATCGCAATCGAGGAAGGCCCGAACGCCAAGGTCCGGCCGGACATGAAGATCGTTTTCCGCCGGGAATGGGCGACGGTCTCAGCCCGCCTCAAGGGCGCCGCCAAGCTGCTGCGCGATCTGGTGAAGATCGCCGAGGCGGTAAAGAAGGCGGCCTGACGCCATGGCGACCGAAGATTCCATCCGGTTCATCCTTACCCACATCCCGTCGCTGACGTTCTGCGCGGCTCTGCTGATCGCCTCCATCCACGACCGGACGACCCCGGCGGCTTCCCGCTATCTCTCCTGGATCCTGCTTCTGGCCGTCGGCGTGGACGGGCTCTGGGCCGGGCTCTTCCACGTGTTCGCGCCGGAAACCGCGGCCCGTTTCATCGGCTGGCAGGTGAGTCCGTTCCAGTATGAGGTCGGCGTCGCCGACATCGCGCTGGGGGCGGTGGCGGTGGCTTCGTTCTGGCGCCCGCTCGACTTCAAGGCTGCGGTCGTCGGCTACGCCGCGATCTTCTATGCGGGCGTCGCGATCGGCCATGTCAGGCAGATGATCGAGGCGGACGACTTCGCGCCGGGCAACGCCGGACTGTTGCTCGCACTGACCGTGCTGCGGGTCGCGGTCCTGGTCGGTCTTCTCGTCGCCGCGCGAAGAAGCGAGCGGAGCAGGGCGTAGCGGGGCGTTACTCCTCGACCTCGTCCTCGTCGCCCATCGCCCGGTCGATCGCTTCGAGCAGCACCTCCGGCGGGTGTGCGCCCATCACCACGAGCTTGCCCGCGAAGATGAAGCACGGCACGCCTTCGACCCCCATCGCGCGGGCCTGGGCGACCTCCTCACGGACCTCCTCGGCGTCTTCGTCGGTGTCCAGCCGGTCTCGCAGCGTCTCCCAGTCGAGACCGGTCTCCTCGGCGGCGCCTGCGATGACGTCGCGGTCGGAGATGTCCTCGCCATTGGTGAAATAGCCTTCGAACAGGCGCTCAATGAGCGCGCCCTGCGCGGTCGGCCCTTCCTCCGCCGCCCAGCGGATGGCGCGGTGGGCGTCGAGCGAGTTCGGCGCGCGCTCGATGTCGGCGAACAGCAACGCGACGCCCTCGTCACGACCGATCGCGGCCAATTGGTCATGGGTCGCGCGCACCCGCGCGACGTCGTCGAACTTGCTCTCGAGATACTCCGCGCGATCCAGCCCTTCCGGCGGGATCGATGGGTCGAGCTGGTAAGGGCGCCAGCGGATCGCAGCTTCGATGTCCGGGCGCGCCGCGAGCGCCGCCTCCAGCCGCCGTTTGCCGATCCAGCACCAGGGGCACACGGGATCCGCGAAGACGTCGATCTGGAGGGTCACGGACATCGGAATGCTGCCTGATTGAGAACGGTCAGGCGGCAGATATGGGCGCGTCGCGCGTCTGGCGAAACCCCGGACGCCCCTCAGGCCGTTCGGCGCGACGGTTCGGCGCGGACGATCGCCGGCGCGAGCGCCGGCCCGAAGCCGGCCGCTTCGAGGATGGTCGCCGCCTGTTCGGCGCTGAACGGCTTCGAGTCCTCGGAGAGCGTGAGCGCCAGGCGGGAGCCGAACAGCGCATCGTCCTCGATCTCGAGCCCGCCCGGCAATCCCGTCGCCATGGCGGCGGCGAGCGTCTCGGCGGAGGAGACCGCGAGGCCGCCGATCTGGGCCACGCCGCGTCGGCGCCCCCCGAGCGTGGCGCGCCCAGCGACGCGGTCGGCGATGCCGGCGAGCCCGGTTTCGATATAGCCGTCGGCCGCGAAGGGCAGGGCGGGAGCGCCCGGCGCCGCCGGGAACGCCGCCTGGGGACACGCGGGCCCGCGCACGAACAGCCGCCCGTCCTGCAGGACGCGGAGGTCGATCAGCGCGTCGAGCCCTTCGGGCGCGTGGCGGCCGAGCGGCAGCGCCGCATGGCGGTGCTCGGAGGGGCGGGCGGCGGCGAACACGCCGAGCTCCCCGATCATGATCGCGTCGACCACGATCGCGCCGTCAAGGTTGAACGACTTCGCCGCTCCGCCGCCGTCGGGCGCGCGCCAGACCGCAATCACGGCTTCCGGCGTCGTTTCGCCGAGGGCGCCGTCGGCGATGAGACGGTCAGCCGCCCGTCCCGGCAGCGCGATATGGGTCGCTCCGAGACCCTCCGCGGCGGCGGCGAAGGCGGCGGTCGTCGACGGCTGGTGGAAACACGCGACGGCCCCCGTGGTGAGCCACGGAGCGAGGCCAGTGGCGAGCCCGGCGAGCCCGCCGAGGTCCAGCGTCGAGAGCAACTTGCTGCGGTCTGTCAGCTGCGCTGCGAGGAGCGGCGTCAGGCAGGCGGCCACGAGGTCGTTGTGGCTCCGCGGCGCCGGGGCGCCGCCGGCCTCGAAGGTGATGATCGCGATATGATCGGCGGCGTCGTCCGGGCGTTCGGCCAATGGAGAACCGCCGGCTTCCAGAGTCAGCGCCTCGTCGAGCGGCGTCGCGCCGTCCGGAGATGCGTCGCCGAAGCTGCCGACGAAGCGCAGCGTATCCAGTCCGGCCGCAATCTCGCAGGCGATCTCGGCGAGCGCCGCGCCGCCGGCCTCGGTCGCCGCCACGACCGCGGCGGCGCCGACGGTCGCAAGCGCGCGCGCCGTCTCGCGGCGGCGCCATGCGATCGGCAGCATCGCCGGGATCAGCCCCGCGCGCCACAGCGCGAGGCAGGTGAGCGCTCCTTCGAACCGCGAGCCGAGCTGGACTCCGACCACGGCGTCCTCGCCGAGCCGCCAGTGGGAGAACACCTCCGCCAGCGCCGAGACCGCCCGGTCGACCTCCCGCCAGGCGCCGTCGAAGGGCAGGGCGGGATCGAACAACGCCGGTTCGTCCGGCCGTCGCCGGGCGTTAAGCGCAAGCACGTCGTCCAGCTTGGCGCCGCCGGCGACCGGGTTCGGCATCGGGTCATGGGCGAAAGGTTCGAGGCGCATCGTTGTTCCTCGGTCAGCCGGCGGACGATGGCGCGCGCCACCAGGTCTCGAGCGCGGGGCCATAGAGCGGCGTGGTCTCTGGCCGCTCGACCGTCTTCCAGCGCGCGATCCATTGCTCCTTCACGTGGAACAGCGGCACGACGTAGAACCCGGACAGCAGGACGCGGTCGAGCGCCCGGACCGCGGAGACGAAGTCGGGCCGTTCCCGGGCCACGAGCAGCGCCGCGATCATCGCGTCGACCGCCGGCTGCTTGACGCCCATGTAGTTGCGCTCGCCCGGCGTGTCGGCCGCGGCGACGCTCCAGTATTTCTTCTGCTCGGCGCCGGGCGAGAGCGACGAGACCCAGTTGTAGAGGATCATGTCGAAATCGTAGGTCTGCATCCGCCTGAAGGCCTGGATGGAGTCCGCGAGCCTCACCGTCGCGCGTATGCCGGCCCGCTCGAGTCCTCGGACGTAAGCGAGCGACAGCCGCTCCTGCTCCTTGGTCGAAACCATGATCTCGAAGCGCATCGGCTCGCCGTCCGCGTCGCGCCGAAGCTCGCCGTTCTTCGCCGACCAGCCCGCGGCGGAGAGCAGATCAAGCGCCTGACGAAGCTTCTCGCGGTCCCGGCCCGTGCCGTCAGTCCGGGAGGCGCTCCAGCGACCCTCCAGAATGTCGTCGCGCACGACGCCGGGGAAGGGGGCGAGCAACTCCCGCTCCCGCGCATCGGCCGGCCGGCCCTGCGAGGACAGCTCCGAGCCTTCGTAATAGCTCTGCGTCCGGAGCGTCGCGCTGGCGAACATGTTCCGGTCGACCCATTCATAGTCGAACAGGAATCCCAGCGCCTCGCGCACCCGAACGTCGGAGAACACCGGCTTTCGGGTGTTGAACACGAAGGCGTTCATGCCCCACGGCAGCCCCGACTTGAAGCTTTCGAGCAGGATGTCGCCGCGGCGCACCGCGGGCGTGTCGTAGCCGGAGGTCCAGCGCGTCGCGTCGCCCTCGGGCCGCACGTCGATCAGGCCCTTCTTGAAGGCCTCGAACATGGCGTTGCCGTCGCGGTAGTAGTCGTAGCGGATCTCGTCGAAATTGTTCAGGCCGCGGTTCACCGGCAGGCCCGCGGCCCAGTAGTCGGGGTCGCGCCTGAAGGTGACGGACCGGCCCGGCTCGACGGCGCTGATGACATAAGGCCCTGTGCCGACCAGCGGCTTGAAGGTGGTCTCCTCGAACGACGCGACGTCCGTCGCGTGCGCCGCGAGCACCGGCATCAGGCCGAGGATCATTGGAAGTTCGCGGTCCTCCGACCCCGAGAGGTCGAAGCGCACGGTGCGCTCATCCTCGACCGTCACGCCCTTCACCCGGCGGTAGTTCGACCGGAAGGTCGGGTGGCCATGATCGCGCAGCAGTTCGAACGTGAAGACCACGTCGTCCGGGGTCACCCGCTCGCCGTCCGAGAAACGCGCCCGCGGATCGAGATGGAAGACGATGAAGTCGCGCTCGTCGGGAAGTCCGACCGTCTCCGCGACAAGGCCATAAAGCGAGAACGGCTCGTCGTAACTGCGCGCCAGCAGGCTCTCATAGACAAAGCCCCGGAGCCCCTGCGCCTGCGCGCCCTTGTAGGCGTAGGGATTCAGTGTGTCGAAGCCGCCGAGCCAGCCATAAACGAGTCGGCCGCCTTTCGGCGCGTCGGCGCGGACGTAAGGCAGCTTGTCGAAGCCGGGTTTGAGCGCAGGCACGCCATGCATCGCGACGCCGTGAAGGAGGGGCAGGCCCTCCTCGGATGCGGCGGACTGGGGCAGGGCGAGGGCGAGCGCAAGCGCCGGGGCGGCGCGAAGGACGCCCCGCCTGTCGATCTCCGGTCCGTCAGGTCGCCAGGTCGCCATGGGCGCAAGCTCGCAAGCGAAGTTCACGATTCGCCATTCGTTTGGAAAAGGTTACCACAGCGACGCGGCCCGCCGTGGTCGGCCGGCGCGTCCCCGGCCGCCGGCGGCGTTTTCACGCTGCGGATTTCGTCACTCTGTCGCCGTAATTCCTCGACAGACAGCCGGTCTTCGCTTACGCACCGCCCGGCCCCTCGGAGACGAGTTTCGGTATCCGAACGGCGCTAAGCGTGGGGGGCGTGGCCAAACCGGTCGTCCCGACCGACAGGAAGGAACGTCGTATGGAATTGGGTAAGTTCGCGCGCCTCGCCGTGCTCTCCGTCGCACTTGGCGCTGTCGCAGGGCCCGCTTACGCTCAGGACAAGCCCGCCGCTCCCGCGCCGGACGCCGCCGCTCCGGCCGGTCCCGGCCCGATGCCGGCCACCCCGCCTGCGCCGCCGCAGCCGAACTGGGTGAAGATCTGCAACACCGATCCGACCGCGAAGAAGGAGGTCTGCCTGACCTCGCGCGACCTCCGCGCCGAGACCGGCCAGACCGTCGCCTCCATCGCGGTCCGCACGATTTCGGGCGAGCCCAAGAAGTTCCTGCTCGCCGCCGTCCCGCCTGGTCTGCTGCTGCAGCCGGGCGTCCGCGTCGCCGTCGACCAGAACGCGCCCGCCAACGGCAAGTACTCGATCTGCTTCCCGAACGCCTGCTACGCCGAGCTCGAGATCAGCGACGCCTTCTTTAAGAACCTGCAGAAGGGCACCAACCTCATCGTGCAGGCGATGAACCAGCAGGCCAAGACGCTGAACTTCCCGGTCAGCCTCGCCGGCTTCTCGAAGGCCTATGACGGTCCGGCCGCGGACCCGAAGGCGATCGAGGAGTACAAGAAGGAAATGAACGAGGGCATGAACCGGCTCGCCCAGGAACGCCGCGACAAGCTCCAGGGCCCGGCGTCCGCCTCTCCTCCGACCGACGGCGGCCCCGCGGTGGGCGACAAGGCTCCGGTCAAGGGCCAGTGATCGACGCGGTCCTAAAGGACTGAAAGCAAAACGCCCGGGCCAAGCCCGGGCGTTTTCGTTTGCGGGGTAGCGCTGACGCAGGGACGTCGATCGCCGCTGCGCCGGACGGCGTGTGAGGGGTCAGTTCATCATCGTGCGGCGATAGCGGTACGAGCCGTCGTCGGCGCGGTCGAACATGGCGTCGATCTGCGGATGGCGGACCGGCTCTCCGCTCGTGTCGCGCACGAGGTTCTGCTCGGAAACGTAGGCGACGTACTGCGAATCCGAGTTCTCGGCGAGCAGATGGTAGAATGGCTGGTCACGCTCCGGGCGCACCTCGCTCGGGATCGACTCCCACCAGTCCTCGGTGTTCGCGAAGGTCGGGTCGACGTCATAGACCACGCCGCGGAACGGGTGCAGCCGGTGGCGCACCACGTCTCCGATCGTGAATTTCGCGTCGCGGCGTCTCGGGGCGAACATGTCGCTTCGGTCCAGCTTTCCGGGACGCGGGAGATGATATGAGCCGCGGGCGCGCGTCAACAACCGAGCGGCCCCGGCCGGTTGCAAAGCGTCAGAGGCCGTAGCGCTCCGCAAGCTCCGGCTCGCGCTCGGCGATCTGCTTCGCGAGGTCGACGATCACGCGCGCCTGCTTCCACGTCGCGTCGTCCTGCATCTTGCCGTCGAGCATCACGGCGCCGGTGCCGTCCGGCATCGCGTCGACGATCCGCTTGGCGAACTTCACCTCCTCGACGTCCGGCGAGAACACCTGCTTGGCGATCGTCACCTGCGAAGGATGCAGCGTCCAGGCGCCGACGCAGCCGAGCAGGAAGGCGTTGCGGAACTGCGCCTCGCAGGCCGCCGAGTCCGAGAAGTCGCCGAACGGCCCGTAGAACGGCTTGATTCCGTTCGCCGCGCAGGCGTCGACCATCTTGGCGATCGTGTAGTGCCAGAGATCCTGCTGGTAGAAGGCGCGGGGCGCATCGCCCTCCTTGTCGGTGAGCACGCCGTAGCCGGGATGGCCGCCGCCGACGCGGGTGGTCTTCATGCGGCGCGAGGCGGCGAGATCGGCCGGCCCGAGGCTCATCCCGTGCATGCGTGGGCTGGACGAGGCGATCTCCTCGACGTTCATGACGCCCTGCGCGGTTTCGAGGATCGCGTGGATCATGATCGGCTTCTCGAGCTTGTGCCGCGCCTCGAGCTGGGCGAGCAGGCGGTCGAGATAGTGGACGTCCCACGAACCCTCGACCTTCGGCAGCATGATAACGTCGAGCTTGGCGCCGACCGCGCCGACGATCTCGATGACGTCGTCGAGCGCCCACGGGCTGTCGAGCGCGTTCATGCGGATCCAGAGGCCGGTCGCGCCGAAGTCCGTCGCCTTCGCCATCTCGATGAAGCCTGCGCGGGCCGCCTCCTTGGCGTCGGCCGGCACGGCGTCCTCAAGATTGCCGAGCACGACGTCGACCTGGGATGCGAGGTCGGCGGCGCGCAGGCGGATCTTCTCGACGTGCGGCGGCACGAAATGGATCATGCGCTCGACCCGGACCGGCGGCTCGCGGAACGGCTCCGGCGCGCCGAGCGCGAGCGGGCGGTAATAGGCGCTCGGGACGATCATGGGCGGAGCTCCGGCTGGACGGGGGAGGAGGGGCTATTTCGCGGGGCGCATGCTGCGGCGCAAGGCGTCTTTCGTCGCAATGCGGAGCCGCTGGGGGCGGGCCGGAATGGCGGGCATGCTGCGGCGTCGATTGACCGGAGAGGGCCGACGCTCTAGCGGGGCGCATGAGCGACGTCGCCGGTCTTGTCTTTCCCTTCTTCGGCCTGATCTTCCTGGGCTTCCTGTGCGGCCGGCTGGCCCGCGCGCACGAGGAAGGCCTCGCCTGGTTCAACGTCTACATCGTCTATGTCGCCGTCCCCGCGCTCTATTTCGTGCTGATCTCGCGCACCCCGTTCGAGGAGCTTGCAAATGTCGGCTTCGTCGCGGCGACGACCACGGCGACCTTCACGGCCTTCCTGATCTCGCTCGGCATCGGCCTTCTGGCGTCGCGTGGAAACCTAGCCGAAGCGACGATGCAGGGCGTCGCCGGGAGCTATTCGAACGTCGGCTATATGGGCCCGGGCCTGACGATGGCCGCGCTCGGTCCGGCCGCGGCGGCCCCGACCGCGCTGATCTTCGTGTTCGACTGCACGCTGCTGTTCACGCTGGTCCCGTTCCTGATGTCCGTCGCGGGTCCTCGCCATGACAGCCTCGGCGCCACCGCGCGTCTGGTCGTGCGCCGCGTCGCGCTGCATCCCTTCAACATCGCGACGGTGGTCGGCGGGATCGCGGCCTATTTCCACTGGCTGCCGCCGGCGCCCGTCATGCAGATGGTGACGCTGCTCAGCGGTTCGGCCGCGCCGTGCGCGCTGTTCGTGATGGGCGTGACGGTCGCCCTCCGCCCGCTCAAGCGCGTTCCGCCCGAACTCCCTGCGCTGCTCGCTGTGAAGCTGGTGCTTCATCCCGTGATCGTCTGGACGATCCTGCACCTCGTCGGCGGTTTCGATCCGCTCTGGGTCGCGACCGCCGTGCTGATGGCGTCGCTGCCGCCGGCGCTCAATGTGTTCGTGATCGCCAATCAGTACCGCGTCTATGTCGAGCGGGCGTCGAGCGTCGTTCTGGTCGGGACGGTGATCTCGGTCGTCACCGTGACCGGGCTGCTCGCGGCGATGGTCCACGGCCGCCTGTTCTAGGCGCGGCGCCTCAGAACGCCGGGCCGCCGGCCAGCCCCTCCCGCATCACGAAGCGCCGCAGCGGCCCGATCCGCGACAGCGCGGCGAGGCCGAAGCCGCGGGCGGCGTGGACGGGGGTCAGCGAGCTCAGCAGCGAGCGGTTGAGCAGGTCGGTCGCGGCTGCGCGCGAATAGACGTCGCCGACGCGCGAGCGGGCGTAGGCGCGCAGCGTCCGCCCGTCGCCGACGTCCCGCCGTTCGGCGAGCGCCGTGGCGATGGCTTTGGCGGCGCCAGCGGCGTCGCGGACGCCGAGGTTGAGCCCCTGCGCGCCGATCGGAGGCAGAACATGACCGGATTCGCCCACCAGCAGCGTGCGGGCCGCGGCGAAACGGGTCGCGACGCCCACCGTGATGGGGAAGGACCCGACGGCGCCCTCGAGCCGCATCGCTCCGAGCAGACGCCCGCTTTTCAGCGTCGCGGCTTCCGCCAGCGCCTCGGGGGAGAGCGCGAGGAGCGAGTCGGCGCGAGCCGGGGAGGCGACCCACACCACGCTCGACCGCTTTCCCGGCAGGGGCACCAGCGTGAACGGGCCTTCCTCCGCCTGGATCTCGGTCGAAACGCCGTCATGGTCGCGGTCGTGCGAGACGAAGAAGGCGAGCGCCGTCTGCGGCGCGCGGCGGCTCTTGAAGCCGATGCCGGCCGCCTCGCGGAGCAGCGAGCCGCGGCCGTCGGCCGCGACCGCCAGCGCGGCGTCCAGCGTCGCGCCGTCGTCGAGCGTCAGCGACACGCTGTCGGCGGCCGGGCTGCTCCGCCGAACCTCGGCCGTGACGATCCGGACGCCCGGCGTGTTCGCCAGCGCTTCGATCAGCGCCTTGGTCAAGGCCGCGTTCGCGACGTTCCAGCCGAAGGCCTCGACGCCGATCTCTCCGGCCTCGAAGGTGACCTCCGGCGCGCGGAACAGGCGCCTGCCGCCATCGATGATGCGAAGCTTGAGGAGCGGCGCCGCGCCGGGCCGCAGCACGTCCCACACCCCCGCATCGCGCAGGATCGCGACCGAGCCGTCGAGCAGCGCGGTGGTGCGCGTGTCAGGACGCGGCGCGGGAGCGATGAGGGTCGTCTGTGCGCCCGTCCGGGCGATCAGCAACGCCGCAAGCAGGCCGGCTGGGCCGCCTCCGACGACGGCGACGTCCTTGCGTGCGACGCTCATGATCCTCGTCCCGACCTATCCACGGGTTTGTGTGTAAGGCTGATCAGCGCCATCGGGAAGCGGGGAGGTCTCCTGGACCTGATGCGTTCGTGATCTCGCAGAGCCCCTCGCCGCCTTGTGATCGAACCGGGCGAAGCTATCTCGCAGTCGCAACAACGCGATCGACTGGAGACCGGGATACGATGCTTGAGGTTTTTTCGACACCGGAGGCGTGGGCCGCGCTCCTCACGCTGACGGCGATGGAGATCGTCCTCGGCATCGACAACGTCGTCTTCATTTCCGTGCTCGTGGCGAAGCTGCCGGAACATCAGGCGAAGCGCGCGCGTCAGGTCGGCCTGGGCCTCGCGCTCGTGTTCCGCATCGGCCTCCTCTTCATGCTGACCTGGCTGATCGGGCTGAAGGAGCCGGTGTTCAGCGCGCTCGGCCACGGCTTCTCGTGGCGCGACATCATCCTGATCGCCGGCGGCGGCTTCCTGATCGTCAAGGCGACGCTGGAGCTGCACAACTCGATCGAGGGCGAGGAGCACGGCTCAAAGGGCGCTGTTCAGAAGGCCTTCGCGATCATCATCGCGCAGATCATCGTGATCGACCTCGTGTTCTCAATCGACTCGATCATCACCGCGATTGGGATGGCCGAGTCGATAGAGGTCATGATCGCGGCCGTCATGATCGCCGTCGCGGTGATGTATCTGTCGTCCGGCCCGATCAGCGACTTCGTTTCGCGACACCCGACCACCAAGGTTCTGGCGCTCGCATTCCTCCTGCTGATCGGCATGGTGCTCGTGGCCGACGGCTTCGGCTTCCACGTGCCGAAGGGCTACATCTACTCCGCGATGGCGTTCGCCCTGCTGGTGGAGATCCTCAACGTCGTCGCGAAGGGCCGGAAGGCGAAGCTGGCCTCGATCGCAGGAGTCAGCGACGCGCCGACGCGGCCTGCGGATCGCACCGCGAGATGACGGCGGGCCGCTGAACGCGCTATTCAGCGAAGGTCGTCCCGGACATTGCGGGGCGGCCGGTCGGGAGACTTAAGAGCGTGCAAGTCATCAGGCGCAGCGTAACGGCCGTCATTCTCGCCGCGGCTCTCGTGCAAAGCGCGGCGGCGATCGCGGCCAGCGGGGAGCCGGGGACGGCCTGGGTCGAGAACCGCAGCACGCCGACCCAGTGCGCCGAATTCGACAACGTCTATTATACGATGACCGATCAGAACATCGGCCGCTTCCGGATCGACGTCTCCGCGCCGGTCTATCTCGCTGATCTCGCGGCAGACGACACCGGCCCGAACTTCGCCAACTGCGAGGCGATGAAGGAGGACCCCAAGAACCACTTCACGCCGAAGCAGATCACTCTCTATGACGACGGCCAGACCCGGATCGTGGGACACACCTACGCCGAGTCCTGGCGCGCCCGCGGGGCCGAGGTGATCGTGGGAGACACGGACGAGAGCGACTTGCACCTCGTCCAACTGTTCGAGAAGGTCGACGGCGCGTTCGTCGAGTATCTCGTGGTCTATCCCTTCGACGGCTACTGGCGCGCGAAGCCGATCCCGACGACCAAGTTCCCCAACGCCGCCTATGGAACCTCATTCCTCGTCGGCCCGGTCGAACAGCAGCATCGGCCGATCGTCGACATCTCGAAGCTCGAGATCGACCCGAAAACGAAGACTTTCCGGATGACTTTCGCCAAGGGCGGGACCGGCTCGCTCAAGGTCTTGGCCGCCGACCAGAAGCACATCCTGCTCGACGTGACGCTCGATGGCCTGTCCAAGGAGGAGCCGCCGCTTCCCTTCGCGGCGATCCGGTCCATGTTCGTGTCGCCGACCAATGCGGACACCGCGCGGGTGACGTGGCGGACCGATACCGGGCTCTACAATCAGCCGGTGATGGATTTCAAAGACGCCAACGCTTCCGAGGTCCGTTTCGACCGGATCGAGCTTTCCAAACACAACACCAGCGCGCCGGACGTGACCTTCAGCGGTTTCGCAAGTCCGCCCCCCGCGCGATAAGAGGCGACGACACATGGCCAAGGCGATCCGCGTCCATCAGACTGGCGGCGCAGAAGTTCTCACCTTTGAGGACGTCGAGATCGGTCAGCCCGGCAAAGGCGAGGCCGCGATCAAACAGACGGCGATCGGCGTCAACTTCATCGACGTTTACCACCGCACCGGTCTCTATCCGCAGCAGACGCCGTTTACGCTTGGCTCGGAAGGCGCAGGCGTCGTCACCGCAATCGGGGAGGGCGTGACCGACGTCGCGGTCGGCGATCGCGTCGCCTATGCCGGCGGCCCGCTCGGCGCCTATGCGACCGAACGGCTGATCCCGGCGGATAAGCTCGTGAAGATCCCGTCCGGCGTCTCCGACGAGACGGCGGCCGCCGCGATGCTCAAGGGCATGACGGCGCAATACCTGTTGCGGCGGACCTTCAAGGTCGGGCCGGAGCATGTCATCCTGTTCCACGCCGCCGCGGGCGGCGTCGGTCAGATCGCCTGCCAGTGGGCGGCGCATCTCGGCGCGACGGTCATCGGCACCGCCGGCGGCCCCGAGAAGGTCGCGCTCGCGAAGACCAAGGGGTGCGCCCACGTCATCGACTACAAGACCGAGAATTTCGTCGAACGGGTGCGGGAGATCACAGGCGGCAAGGGTTGCGACGTCGTCTATGACAGCGTCGGCAAGGACGCTTTCCCGGGCTCGCTCGACTGCCTCAAGCCGCGCGGCCTCTGGGCGAGTTTTGGCCAGTCGTCGGGCTCGGTCCCCGATTTCCCCATCGGTCTGCTCAGCCAGAAGGGCTCGCTCTACGCGACCCGCACCAGCCTGTTTCATTACACCTCCACCCGGCCGGAACTGCTGGCGACCGCGGCGGATCTGTTCGACGTCATTGCGTCGGGCGCCGTGACGGTCGACATCGGCCGCCGTTTTCCGCTCGCCGAGGCGGCCGAAGCCCACCGCGCGCTCGAAGGTCGCCGGACGACGGGCTCGACGATCCTGCTTCCGTAAGCTCTTGCGGGAGAACGCCGCCAACGACGAAGCCGTCGGGCGGACAAGGTGGCCGCGCGTCGACCTCCACGACGCCAGGTGAGCGTCATCTTCTGACGTAGACGCTCGCTCCCTCCCGCAAGCGGAGAGGGGCCGGCGGCGCGACGCCTCGTTTGCTGTCCGTCCGAAATTTCTCCCCCGCCATCCGCCCGGCTATACTTGCCGCGTTCCGCCTCGCATAAAAGCGCCATGCCGAGTTTCCGCACCACCCGCCGCGTTCCGCATACGGCCGACCAGATGTTCGATCTCGTCGCGGACGTCGAGAAGTACCCGCTGTTCCTGCCGCTCTGCGAGGCGCTCAGAATCAAGCGGCGCGAGGAGCGGAACCAGCTTCCGGCGCTCGTCGCCGACATGACGATCGCCTACAAGATTTTCCGCGAGACCTTCTCGAGCCGCGTCACGCTCGACCGTGACGCGCAGAAGATCCTTGTCGAATATCTCGACGGCCCGTTCAGCCATCTCGAGAACCGCTGGACCTTTCGTCCGCTCGAAGCCGGCGGCTGCGAGGTGCAGTTCTTCATCGAATGGGAGCTGAGGAGCCGTACGCTCTCGATGCTCGTCGGGTCGGTGTTCGAGCGCGTGTTCCGCCGCTACGCCGAGGCGTTCGAGCGCCGCGCCGACGACGTCTACGGCCGCCCGGCGCTCGCGTGACGGGCCGGCGGCCGGGCGAAGAGGGGTTGATCGCGCGCTTCTTCCGGCCGCTCGCGACTTCGCCGGGCGCCGCTCTCCTGCTCGACGACGTCGCGACGGTCCCGCATGTCGAGGGGCGCGAGCTCGTTGTCACGACCGACGCGATCGTCGCAGGCGTCCACTTCTTCCCCGACGATCCCGCGGACGCCATCGCCCGCAAGGCGCTGCGCGTGAACCTGTCCGATCTGGCGGCGAAGGGCGCCCGTCCGGCCGGCTACCTCGTGACGTTGGCGCTGCCCCGCGACTGGACGGTCGACTGGCTCGAAGGCTTCGTCGAGGGGCTCGCGGCCGACCAGGAGGAGTTCGGCGTCAGCCTGCTCGGCGGCGACACCGTGCGCACGCCTGGCCCCCTGTGGATTTCCGTCACCGCGCTCGGCTACGCGCCCGAGGGCCATGTGCCTCGGCGCAACGGCGCTGCGCCCGGCCAGCGGCTCTACGTCACCGGCACGATCGGCGACGCGGCGCTCGGCCTCCTGCTGCGGCAGGACGAAAGCCTCGCGCTGACCTGGGATCTGCGCCGCGCCGACAAGGAATGGCTGCTCGACCGCTATCTGCTGCCGGAGCCGCGGCTTTCGCTGGCCGGCGTCGTCAGCGCCTATGCGACGGCCTCGATGGACATCTCCGACGGCCTCGTCGGCGACGCGGGAAAGCTCGCTTCGGCGTCCCGCGTCGGCGCACTGATCGACGCGTCGCGGACGCCGCTGTCGCGGGCGGCTTCGCGCGCGGTCGCGGCCGACCGGGAGGCGCTCGCCGTCGCGCTGACCGGCGGCGACGACTACGAACTGCTGCTCGCGATCGATCCGGACGACGCCGACGCCTTCGAGAGCGACGCGGCCGCCGCGGGCGTGCCCGTCACCGACATAGGCGCGCTGGTCGAAGGCGGGGGAGTCTCGGTCGAGGCCAATGGGCGGCCGCTCGATCTCGGCGCCGGCTCGTTCGCCCATTTCTGAGCGAGGACGGGCTGTGTCCCGACCGCCACGCACGCATGGGAAGCGTTCGCGGAGCCAATTGAAACCGCGCCGCCCGCTGACCAGAATGCCTTCCGAATCCAGGGAGTGACGGCAAGCGTTCCTCCCGCCAGAAAACGCGGGCATCGAACCGCTCCGGAGACGACATGCGCATCGTGAAGACAATGCTGGCCGCCGCGCTGCTGACGGTCTCCGCCGGGGCGGCTTCGGCCGCGAGCTGCGGCAATGACGGCGCGGGCTTCAGCGCCTGGCTGCAGGATTTCAAGGCGCAGGCCCAGTCGAGCGGCGTGTCCGCACGCACGGTGGAGGCCGCTCTCGGCAATGTGTCCTACGACCGCGGCACCATCCAGCACGACCGGGCCGTGCGAAAGGCGTTCGGCGGGGGCGCCGGATCGCTCCTCAGCCGCGCCTCGTCGAGCAGGGCGGCGGCCGGAAAGGCGCGGATGCAGCGCTACGCGGCTGTGGTCCAGCGCACTGAAGCCCGGACCGGCGTTCCCGGTCCCGTCATCATGGCGATCTGGGGCCTCGAGACCGATTACGGCGCGGTGCAGGGCGGCAAGCCGATCTTCACCGGCCTCGCCACGCTCGCCTATGACTGCCGCCGCAGCGAGATGTTCACGAAGGAGCTGCTGGCGGCGCTGCAGATCGTCGACCGCGGCGACCTCAGCATCGGCGAGATGCGCGGCGCCGGCCATGGCGAACTCGGGCAGGCGCAGTTCCTGCCGAGCTCATACCTGAAATACGCCACCGACGGCGATGGCGACGGCCGCCGCGACCTCGTCCGCTCCGGGCCGGACGTGATCGCCTCGATCGGCACCTATCTGGCCGGCTACGGCTGGAGCCGGGGCGGCGGCTGGGAGCCGGGTTCGGCGAACTTCCGCGTGTTCAACGAATGGAACCGCTCGAGCGCCTATCAGGAGGCGATCGCGCTGCTCGCGACCAAGATCGCCGCAGGAACGTCGGCCACCCGCTGACGGCAGATCGCGAGCCGGCTCTCCCCGAGGCCGGTTCGCGGACCGCCGCCCAAATAGATTTATTCCAGTCTTAACGCCGCTGCCGCGCGCTTTCGCGTCGGGTCTACGAGCGGTCGCGCTGCTCTACTCAAAAAGACTTCTTTCAAAGCGCCTTAATCAATTGCGGAGGCCCTGGGCTTCTGGCAGCTTTCCGCCCCGCATGCTGAACGCGTGCGCGGGCTGGACTACGCCAACGAAGAGGACCTCGGCTTCGCCGGAACGGTCCCATGGCGAATGGAAACGCTGCAGGGGATAAGAACAATGGCGCTGACGCTGATAGTCCTCCTGGGACTTCTATCGATCGTATACGGGGTGTGGGCCACCCGATCCCTGATGGAGGCCGACGCCGGCACGCCCAGGATGCAGGAGATCGCGGCCGCGATCGCCGAGGGCGCGCAGGCCTATCTCAAGCGCCAGTACACGACCATCGGGGTCGTCGGCGTCGTGATCTTCGTGGCGGTTGCGTATTTCCTGTCGCTGCCGGTCGCCTTCGGCTTCCTGATCGGCGCGGTGTTGTCCGCCGCCGCCGGCTTCATCGGCATGAACGTCTCGGTGCGCGCCAACGTCCGCACCGCCCAGGCCGCCTCGCATTCGCTGGGCGCAGGCCTCGAGGTCGCGTTCAAGTCGGGCGCCGTGACCGGCATGCTGGTCGCGGGGCTCGCGCTGCTCGGCGTCGCGATCTACTACGCGATCCTGACCTCCGTCATGGGCCATGGCGCGGGCGACCGCGTGGTCGTCGACGCGCTGGTCGCGCTCGGCTTCGGCGCCTCGCTGATCTCGATCTTCGCCCGTCTGGGCGGCGGCATCTTCACCAAGGGCGCCGACGTCGGCGGCGACCTCGTCGGCAAGGTCGAAGCCGGGATTCCCGAGGACGACCCGCGCAATCCCGCGACGATCGCGGACAATGTCGGCGACAATGTCGGCGATTGCGCTGGCATGGCGGCCGACCTGTTCGAGACCTACGCCGTCACCGTCGTCGCCACCATGGTTCTGGCGTCGATCTTCTTCGCCGGAGATCCGGCCTTCGGCAACCTGATCCTCTATCCGCTCGGCATCTGCGCGGTCTGTATCGTGACCTCGATCGCAGGCACCTTCTTCGTCAAGCTGCCGGCCAGCAACTCGATCATGGGGGCGCTCTACCGCGGCTTCGGCGTATCCGCCGGGCTTTCGCTGATCGGCATCGCGCTCGCGACAGCGGTCCTCGTCGGCTTCAGCACGGAATACACCACGACGACCGGCGTCAGCTTCACCGGCTGGGATCTCTATCTCTGCGCGGTCACCGGCCTCGTGATCACCGGGCTGATCGTGGTGATCACCGAATACTACACCGGCACGGGTTATCGCCCGGTCCGTTCGATCGCGGCCGCGTCCGTCACCGGCCACGGCACCAATGTGATCCAGGGCCTCGCCGTCTCGCTCGAGGCGACGGCGCTGCCGGCGCTCGTCATCATCGCCGGCATCATCGTGACCTATTCGCTCGCGGGCCTGTTCGGCATCGCGATCGCCGTCACCGCCATGCTGGCGCTCGCCGGCTTTGTGGTCGCCCTCGACGCCTTCGGCCCGGTGACCGACAACGCCGGCGGCATCGCCGAGATGGCGGGCCTTCCCGCGGAAGTCCGCGTCGCGACGGATGCGCTCGACGCGGTCGGCAACACCACCAAGGCGGTCACCAAGGGCTACGCCATCGGTTCGGCGGGCTTGGGCGCGCTGGTGCTGTTCGCGGCCTACACCTCGGACCTCAACCATTTCATCGCGAACAGCGACCAGTACCCCTACTTCGCCGGGGTGAAGCTCGATTTCTCGTTGGTCAATCCCTACGTCGTCGTCGGCCTTCTGTTTGGCGGCATGCTGCCCTTCCTGTTCGCCGCGATGGGCATGACCGCCGTCGGCCGCGCCGCCGGCGCGATCGTCGAGGAGGTGCGCAGGCAGTTCCGCGAGAAGCCGGGCATCATGGAGGGCAGAGACCGGCCGGACTACGGCCGCGCCGTCGACATCCTGACGAAGGCCGCGATCAAGGAGATGATCGTGCCCTCGCTGCTGCCGGTGCTGTCGCCGCTCGTCGCCTACTTCGTGGTGCTCGCCGTCGCCGGCAAGAACGAGGCGTTCTCCGCGGTCGGCGCGATGCTGCTGGGCGTGATCGTCACCGGGCTGTTCGTCGCGCTGTCGATGACGTCCGGCGGCGGCGCCTGGGACAACGCGAAGAAGTACATCGAGGACGGCCACCATGGCGGCAAGGGCTCGGACGCCCACAAGGCCGCGGTGACTGGCGATACGGTCGGCGATCCCTACAAAGACACGGCCGGACCCGCTGTGAACCCGATGATCAAGATCACCAACATCGTCGCGCTGCTGCTGCTCGCGGTCCTGGCGCACGCCGGCTGATCGCGGGGAGGGCGCCTTACGCCCTGCTCAAGAAACCGACGCTCGAGGTCGCCCTCTCCCGCAGTGGAGAGCGTGACTTCGGGCGTCGCCCAGGGTTTGACAGAGGTCGGCGGGTGCAGGTTAGAGCCCGCCGCTGTCCTTCATCCGGCGGCCGGAGGCTTACGCCTCCATCCACCTTCTCCTCCAAGGGCAGGCGAAACGGACCACAGATCTTGCCGTGTTACGCGTGTTCGAAAGACTTCCTGAGCCGCGCGTATTTCGCGCGCGCCACCGAAAGCGCATACCGCATCGCGAATCCGAACGACGCTTTCAAAACCGGGAACGGGCTCTGCGGATGCCCGGCCACGCGTCCGCCAGCGTTGCGCCAGGCCTTCAGGCCGCCGCGCAACGCCAGCGCGCCATCGAGGCCGAGCGCGCGGGCCCGGCGGGCGGCGGCGAGCGGCGCGAACTTCGGGCCGCCATAGAAAATGAACACCTTGCCCGGCTCGAACAGGCGCGCGTGGAGCGGGCTCGTCGGGTCGATCAGGCCGGCGAACTCGCCCGGCGGGCAATGGAACGAGCCTTGGATCCAACCGGTCTCGTCCGCGCTTTCCCAATCGCTCAGGTCGACGAGCACCGCCTGCTTGCGCCGGTAGAGCGTGATCGCCTCGCGCGCTTCGATGACGACTACGGGACGCTTTCTCGCGCGCGTCGAACGCTGGGAGGCAGGAGCCGCGGTCATCGCCGCGATTCTCGGAAGAGCGGATGCTGTGAACGCCATCTGGCGGTCCCTCAAAGATGATCCGGTCGGCAGTCGCGCTGCTTCAACGTCGTGAGGCCACCACGGCCTGCGGTCGTAACGATTTGGTGACGCCCACATTGTCAATTAGGCGGACGTTGGAGAGTCGCGCCGCCACGAGCAGGCGCATGGGCCGATCTTCGCTCGCATCACTGGAAGCGAGCGTCTCTGCATCCCGAAGCTCAAGATAGTCAATAGCGAAGCCCGCGCGTTCTATTTGCAGGCGTGCAACGGCTATCGCCCGTTCAGGGTTCCCGCCGTCGCCGATTTCGGCGGCTGCGGCGTCGAGCGCGGCGTAAAGCGCTGCGGCCCTGGTTCGATCGGCTGGGGAGAAGTAGGCGTTCCGGGACGAGAGGGCGAGACCGCTCGTCTCGCGCACCGTTTCGCCGCCGACGATCTCGACGGGCAGTGAAAGGTCGCGCACCAGACGCCGGACGACAGCCAGCTGCTGGAAGTCCTTTTCTCCGAAGACCGCAATGTCGGGCGCGCATTGGATCAGGAGCTTGGTCACGACGGTCGCGACGCCCGCGAAGAAATGCGGCCGCGCGTCGCTCTCGAGCCCCGCGGCCGGACCGCCGACCGTGACGACGGTCGCTGCGCCCTCGGGGTACATCTCCGAAACCTGCGGCGCATAGAGCAGATCAGCCGCGTCCTGAAGCGCCGCGAGGTCGGAATCGAGGTTCCTCGGATAGGTCGCGAAATCCTCGTTCGGGGCGAACTGCGTCGGGTTCACGAAGATCGAGACCACCACCCGGTCGACCTCGCTCCGCGCTCTGGCGACGAGCGCGAGGTGACCGGCGTGGAGCGCGCCCATTGTCGGCACGAGCGCGATCCGCTCGCCCGCAGCCCTCCAGGACGAAAGCCGGGCGCGGAGCGCGCTCACGGTGGTGACGACGTCCGTCATCGTGCAGTTCTCTCTAACGCCGCTTGCCCTCGCGGCTTGACCAGCCTTGCGTTATCAGCATGGAACGCAGCGCGCCACGCGACCTTCGCCACGGTCTTCGAGCGCGCGCCCGGTTCATCAGGAATCGGGCGATAGGACAGGGCAATCAATGATCTGGATCGTGTTCGGGGCGCTCGCGCTGGCGACGATTCTCGCTGTCGGGCGCATCCTCGTGGACGCGGATCCCTCGCGTGCGCGCAAGCCCGCGCGAATCGTCAGCATGGCCTGCTGGGGCGTCGGCCTCGCGCTCACCTTCACCGGCAAGCCCCTTGTCGGGATGGCGCTGATGGGTCTCGGGGCGCTCGGGACGGGCGCGTTCGCGCGCCGGCCCGGACGATCAGGGTTCGGAGAACGAGACCGTGACCGCCGGTCGTCCTTCGGGGGTTCGAACGGCGAGGCGCACGGCGACGCGCGGGGCCGGGGAGGGCGCGCCCCAGGCCGAGCGGGCGTAATGACCGAAGAGGAGGCGTATCAGATCCTTGGCCTGCAGCCGGGGGCGGGCCCGGAGGAGATCGCTCGTGCGCATCGGTCGCTGATGAAGAAAGTCCATCCCGACCAGGGGGGGACGACCGACCTCGCGGCGCGGGTCAACGCCGCGAAGGATGTTCTCTCGGAGCGGCGCCATCGCTGAGCCCTCCCTGTCTCAGTTCTTGATTGCGAAGCAGCTCACCGAGCTGCGCTTGAGCGCCTTGCAGGCCGCGTCCGCGGACCGCTCGTTCAGGCCGGCGAACCGGGCGCGATAATAAGTCCGGTCGCCGCGCATGTAGGTCTCGGTGAATGGCTCGGCGCCGCTCAGGACCCGGCCGCCCTTGGCCTTGGCGTTGGACAAGAGCGCCTGCGCGCCGGCGGCCTCCGTCGTGGCGCCGATCTGGATCAGCCAGCCTTTGCGGATGGGCGCGGTCTCGGCGGCGGGGGCCGGCCGAGGGGCCGCCTCGACGTCGCGGGAGGCCACGCGGACGGGGCGTTGCTGCGCCGCAGGCTCCGGCGACACGAGGTCGGCCTCGTCCTGCGCTTCGGAGGCGGCTGAGGACGGCACGCTGCCCGTCACGGTCGGCTGACGTCCGACGACCCATCGCATGGACTGCGGGGTGACGGCGCCTTCCTCCGGATCGGGGATCGAGGCGGCGACCACCGGCTCAGCGGCGGCGGACACGGCGCGGGGGGCGGCCTTCGGCGTCGCCCCGGACGTGGCGACGGCAGGCGCCGGCTGGGGCGCGGGGGTCGGCATCGGCGGAATCGGATCGAGCGACGCGACGCGCTCGGGCGTCTGCACGACCTGCGAGGAGAGCGGCGTCGGAACGCTCGCCATCACCGCGGGCCGCGTCATGCGGGCCGGAGCGCCGCGGTCGCCGTTCTCCGCCACCAGCGGCGCGGTGCGGGAGCCCGGCTGCGCGCGCGGAAGGTTCAGCGCGATCAGTTCGCGCATATGGGCGTCCCGAGACGGGCCGGTGCGCCCGCCCATGACGACGGCGACGATGCTGCGCCCCTGGCTCTTCACCGAGGTCAGAAGGTTGAAGCCGGAGGCGTTGGTGTAGCCGGTCTTGATGCCGTCCACGCCCTCGACGCGGCCGAGCAGCTTGTTGTGGTTCGGCATGGCGCGTCCGGCGTAGGTGAAGACGCGCGTCCCGAAATAGCCGTAGTAGCGCGGGAAGCGGTCCTGGATCGCGCGGCCGAGGGTGACGAGGTCGCGCGCCGAGGTGACGTGGTTCGGGTTCGGCAGGCCAGACGCGTTGCGATAGACCGTCTTATACATCCCGAGCGCGCGCGCCTTGCGCGTCATGCGCTCGGCGAAGGCGGGCTCCGAGCCTTCCAGGTTCTCGGCGAAGGCGCAGGCGACGTCATTCGCCGACTTGGTGACGACCGCCTTGATGCCGTCCTCGACGCTGATGGTCTGGCCGGGCCGCAGGCCGAGCTTCGAGGGGGCCTGCGCCGCGCAGTGGCTCGTCATGGTGATGCGGCTTTGGAGGCCGAGGCGCGAACGCTCGAGATCCTCGAAAACCAGATAGAGCGTCATGACTTTAGTGACGGACGCGGGAAAGCGCGTCTCGTCGGCGTTCTGCTCGAACAGGACGCGGCCGGTCTTGGCGTCCACGACGAGCGCCGAATAGTTCGGCGCGCCAGTGAAGGTGGAGGCGGGCATAGGCCGAGCGACGTGCGAGGGCCGCTTCGGCGCCCGATGCTTCGAGCGCGCCTCGGCGCTGTCGATCGTCGCGAAGGTCGCGCCAGCCGCGACGCTCGCAATCGTAAGGCAGGACGCCAGACGCCCGCCCCAACTCGTCACGCAACCCATCATCATACCCGTATTCCCGTTCCGGCGACCGAACCGGCGCTCCCGGCGTATCCGGGACAGCGCAGTCAACGACTCTGACGAGACGCGGTTACGGAGCGGTTAAACGATCATCTGTTTGTGCGATGCAGAGCTCACGCTTGACATTATGTTGCACTGCACATATTTCGATTTTCAGACGCATGACGCGTCTGAAAGCGTTCAGTCGCTGGCTGTAGACGCTTTCGCCTAGGGGCAAAAAGCGCATTCCGCGAAGCTAACCACGCTAGAGGAAACAGACATGCCGGTGAATACGTTTGACGACGCTCAGAAGTTCGGTCGCGAGAACATGGACCTAACCCTCAAGAGCTTGGGCTCGGTGAGCAAGGGCTTGCAGGCGATCGCAGTCGAAGTGGCCGATTATTCGAAGAAGGCTTTCGAAGACAATTCGGCGCTGTTCGAGAAGATCGTCGGCGCGAAGAGCGTGGACAAGGCGATCGAAGTCCAGTCGCAGTTCGTGAAGTCGGCTTACGAAACCTATCTCGCTCGCATGACGAAAATCGGCGAGCTCTACGCCGACATGGCCAAAGAGAGCTACAAGCCGATCGAGAGCGCTTTCGCCAAGGCGAAGTGACGCTGGACGGAACGCCGCCGTCCGACGACGGCGACTGAAACGACAAGCCCGGCTTCGAGCCGGGCTTTTTTTTGTCCAGCGGCGTGCATACTTGGGTGATGCGAACGGCCTTTCCCCGGTCTGGCGCGTTCGAAAAACCGGGGCTAGGATCGACAGGTGATTTGGTGCGGCGCCGCGGAAGGCTCGCCACGTATAGACGGTGCGACGACGAGACGGCTGGAATGAGGGAGGCTAGGACCACGACTCCGAAACGTAATCTGCGCCGCCCGACGGGTCGGCGCAGCGTGGTCGCGCTCAGGGCCGGCATGAACGTCGCAGGTCCGCCGCGGCGTGTCGAAGACGCAGCGCCCGGCACGGTCGTGGTCACCAAGACGCGGACCAAGGTTAAGCGGCCGAGTCTGTACAGGGTGCTGATACTGAACGACGACTACACCCCAATGGAGTTCGTCGTGCATGTTCTGGAGCAGTTCTTTTCGAAAGACCGTGAAGCCGCGACGCGCATCATGCTGCACGTCCATAATCACGGCGCCGGGGAGTGCGGCGTCTACACGTATGAGGTCGCTGAAACCAAGGTGACGCAGGTGATGGATTTTGCTCGCAAGCACCAGCACCCCTTGCAATGCGTCATGGAGAAGAAGTGAGGTAATCCAATTGCCGTCATTCTCGCGCAGCCTCGAGCAGTCACTCCACCGCGCCCTGGCTTTCGCCAATGAGCGCCGCCACGAATACGCCACGCTCGAGCATCTGCTGCTTTCGCTGGTCGACGACCAGGACGCCGCGGCCGTCATGCGGGCCTGCAACGTCGATCTCGAGATCCTGCGGCGCAACCTCATCGAATATGTCGACACCGAGCTTGAGAACCTCGTGGGCGAGACCTCCGAGGACTCCAAGCCGACCGCCGGCTTCCAGCGCGTGATCCAGCGCGCCGTGATCCATGTCACGTCGTCCGGCCGCGAGGAGGTGACCGGCGCGAACGTGCTCGTCGCGATCTTCGCCGAGCGCGAGAGCCACGCCGCGTTCTTCCTGCAGGAGCAGGACATGACGCGCTACGACGCGGTCAACTACATCAGCCACGGCATCGCCAAGCGCCCGGGCCTGAGCGAGAGCCGCCCCGCGCGCGGCGGCGCCGAGGACGAGGCCGGCGCCACGACGGAGGAGACGACCGGCGGCAAGAAGAAGGCCGACGCCCTCGACGCTTACTGCGTCAACCTCAACAAGAAAGCGAGGGAAGGCCGCATCGATCCGCTGATCGGCCGCGACGCCGAGATCACGCGCACGATCCAGATTCTGTGCCGTCGGACCAAGAACAACCCGCTGTTCGTGGGCGATCCCGGCGTCGGCAAGACGGCGATCGCGGAGGGCCTCGCGCTCCGCATCGTGCGCGACGAGGTGCCGGAGGTTCTGCAGGACGCCACGGTGTTCTCGCTCGACATGGGGTCGCTGCTCGCCGGCACCCGCTATCGCGGCGACTTCGAGGAGCGGCTGAAGCAGGTCGTGAAGGAGCTCGAGGCGACGCCGGGCGCGATCCTGTTCATCGACGAGATCCACACCGTGATCGGCGCCGGCGCGACCTCGGGCGGGGCGATGGACGCCTCCAACCTGCTGAAGCCGGCGCTCGCCTCGGGCAATCTGCGCTGCGTTGGTTCGACGACCTACAAGGAATATCGCCAGCACTTCGAGAAGGATCGGGCGCTAGTCCGGCGCTTCCAGAAGATCGACGTCGCGGAGCCGTCGATTCCGGACACGATCGAGATCCTCAAGGGCCTCAAGCCCTATTACGAGAGCTATCATCAGGTCCGCTACACCAACGAGGCCATCAAGGCCGCGGTGGAGCTGTCGTCGCGCTACATCAACGACCGCAAGTTGCCGGACAAGGCGATCGACGTGATCGACGAGACCGGCGCAAGCCAGATGATCCTGCCGGAGAACAAGCGCCGGAAGACCATCGGCGTGAAGGAGATCGAGGCGACGATCGCCACGATGGCCCGCATCCCGCCGAAGTCCGTCTCGAAGGACGACGCGGAGGTGCTGCGCTCGCTCACCACGAACCTCAAGCGGGTGGTCTACGGCCAGGAGGCCGCTATCGAGGCGCTGTCCTCGACGATCAAGCTCGCCCGCGCGGGGCTTCGCGATCCGGAGAAGCCGATCGGCTGCTACCTGTTCTCGGGGCCGACCGGCGTCGGCAAGACCGAGGTCGCCCGGCAGCTGTCCTCGCTGCTCGGCGTCAAGCTGCTGCGCTTCGACATGTCGGAGTATATGGAGCGGCATACGGTCAGCCGCCTGATCGGCGCGCCTCCCGGTTATGTCGGCTTCGACCAGGGCGGCCTGCTGACGGACGGCATCGACCAGAATCCGCATTGCGTGCTGCTGCTCGACGAGATCGAGAAGGCTCACCCGGACCTGTTCAACATCCTGCTGCAGGTGATGGACCACGGGAAGCTGACCGACCACAACGGCAAGCAGGTCGATTTCCGCAACGTGATCCTGATCATGACGACCAATGCGGGCGCGTCCGATCTCGCCAAGGAGCCGATCGGCTTCAACCGCCCCAAGCGGTCGGGGGAGGATTCTGACGCGATCAACCGGCTGTTCGCGCCGGAGTTCCGCAACCGGCTCGATTCGGTCATCGCCTTCGGCAACCTGCCGATCGAGGTCGTCAGGCACATCGTCGAGAAGTTCGTCCTCCAGCTCGAGGCGCAGCTCGCTGATCGCAACATCACGATCGAGCTCACCGACGAGGCGCGGGACTGGCTGGCAGAGCGGGGCTACGACCCGCAGATGGGCGCGCGTCCGCTGGCCCGGCTCATTCAGGAGACGATCAAGACGCCGCTCGCGGACGAGGTTCTGTTCGGCAAGCTCAAGGGCGGCGGCGCCGTTCGCGTGCTGGTGGAGACCAAGGCCGACGGCGAAACCGGTCTCGCCTTCACCTTCCCCGAGGGGCCGGTGACGCCGAAGCCGGAGAAGATCGACAGCGGCTCCGATCCGAAGGATGGCGGCGATCGACCGAAGCGCCGTTCGCCTGAAGGTCCAAGGCGCGGCGCCGCCAAGACCCCGCCGCTCGTGCGCAGCGACGGCTGAATATGCGGTCTGCCCCCGAAGCCGGCGCCGCCGGCTCTTCGGGGGCCGAGGCGTTTTCCCCTGAAGAGCCGCCTGCGGACGAGTCGAGCGCCTCGTCCTGGTTCTGGCGGGGCGCGCGGGCCTCCCTCAGCACCCCGGGCTTCGTGCTGTTCGGAAGCTTCACCGGCTTCGGCGCGATGACGCATGACTTCGGCTGGCCTGTCTGGGCCGCCGCGCTCTCGACGCTGTTGATCTGGGCCGCGCCCGGCCAGTTGGTGCTGGCGGGCGCGCTCGCGAGCGGCGCCGGAATCGCGGCCTCCTCGCTCGCCGTGACGATTTCGGCCGTGCGGCTGCTGCCGATGGTCGTCGCCATCCTGCCCGTCCTGCGGACGCCCGAGACCCGCTTCGGGACCAGGCTGCTGGCCGCCCACTATGTCGCGGTCACGGCATGGTTCGAAGGCACGCGGCGGACACAAGCCATGCCGCGCACGGCGCGGATGCCGTATTTTCTGGGTCTCGCCAACGGGCTGGTCGCGGGCAGCACCATCGCGACCGTCGCGGGCCACGCCGCCGCCGCCAACTTGCCCGCGCCGCTGTCGATCGGGCTGCTGGGGCTGACGCCCGTCTACTTCCTGCTGTCGCTCGAGCGCGGAGCGGGCGGCATAGGGGAGCGGGTCGCGATCGTGCTGGGCCTCGTCATGGCGCCGGTCGTCTCGCAGATGTCGGCTAGCTTCGACCTATTGCTCACCGGCGGAATCGGCGGAACCGCGGCGTTCCTCGTCGACCGAGCCATCCGCCGCCGCCAGGCGGCGTCGTGAATCAGCACGACGCGTGGTTCATGCTGCTCGCGGTGCTCGCGGCGTTCGCCGCGAATGAGGTGTGGCGGGTGCTCGGCGCCGTGCTGTCGGCGCGGCTGGATGAGAACAGCGCCCTGTTCTCATGGGTCAAGATGGTCGCCACCGCCCTGGTCGCGGGCCTTGTCGCGAAACTCGTGCTGTCGCCCACCGGCGGCTTCGCGCTCGCGCCGCTCTGGCTCAGGCTGGGGTCGGTCGGCGTCGGGGTTGCGGTCTACGCCGCCGGGCGCCGCTCTCTGGCGCTCGGCGTCGGCGCGGCCGAAGTCGTGCTCATCGCCGGGATGGTGATGCTGGGGAGGTGAGGCCTCCTGGCCAGACGGGTGAGCGTCACTCCGCCAGAGCGGCTCGGATCTTCTCGGCGTGGGCGGCAAGCACTTCCTGCGTCTCCATCTGGCCGGTGTGCGGCCTGAGCGGCACGTCCGTCCAGCGCGGCAGCAGATGGACGTGGGTGTGGAACACGACCTGCCCGCCGGCGGATTCGTTGAACTGCTGGATGGTCATGCCCTCGGCGCCCAGGCCGGCCTTGACCGCGCGCGCCACTTTCTGAACCGCGACGAACAGCGGGCCAAGATCGGCGAGCTCCATCTCCAGCAGGTTCCGCGACGGCGCCTTCGGAATCACCAGCACGTGGCCGTCGGCGCGCGGCATCACGTCCATGAAGGCGAGCGCGGCGTCGTCCTCGTAGACCGTGTGGGCGGGCAGGTCGCCCCTGAGGATCTTGGCGAAGATGTTGTCGCTCTCGTAATCAGCCATCGCGATGCGGCTCCGTTCGTCGTGTTCGGCGGCGCCAGCTCTCGCGGAGCGGACGGCGGCGGTCAAGCGTCGTCTTCGACGCCTCGCCCGTCCCCGCGGCGGAAAGGCGTCAGGGCCTCGAGGTCGTCATTGGCGAGCGCGACATAGGCGCGCTCGCGCTTGAGGTAATCGGCGACCGCCCGGTTCAATGCGGGATCGGCGAAGGCGTGGGCCGAATAGGTCGTGACCGGCCGGTAGCCGCGAGCGAGCTTGTGCTCGCCCTGCGCGCCCGCTTCGACGCGGGCCAGGCCGCGCGTGATCGCCGCGTCGATCGCCTGATGGTAGCAGACCTCGAAATGCAGGAAGGGCCGCTCCTCGATGGCGCCCCAATAGCGACCGTAGAGCGCGTCGCCGCCGATGAAGTTGAGCGCGCCCGCGATCGGTCTGCCTCCGTGGTCCGCCATCACCAGCAGGATTCGCTCGGGCATCGCCTCGCCGACCAGGCTGAAGAAGCGGCGGTTGAGATAGGGCCGGCCCCATTTGCGAGAGCCCGTGTCCATGTAGAACTCGAAGAACGCGTCCCAGTCCGCCTCGCGGAGGTCTGAGCCTGTGACATGGCGGATCGTGACCCCATCCGCCACGGCCTCGCGCCGCTCGCGCTTCAACTGCTTGCGCTTGCGGGAGGCGAGGTCGGCGAGGAAGTCCTCGTAAGCGCCGTAGCCCTCATTGCTCCAGTGGAACTGCCGGTCGGTCCGCGCCAGAAAGCCCTGCCGCGTCAGCAGGGCCTGCTCGGCCTCGGTCGCGAAGGTGACGTGCGCCGACGAAACGCCGGTCTGCCGCATGACGGCGAGCAGGGCGGCGGCCAGGCCCCCTTGAGCCGTCTCGCGGTCCTGCTCGGGCGCGGCCAGAAGCCTCGGGCCGGTCGCAGGCGTGAAGGGCGCCGCGACCTGCAGCTTCGGATAATAGTCGCCGCCGGCGCGTTCATAGGCTTCGGCGAAACCATGGTCGAAGACATACTCGCCCTGGCTGTGGCTCTTGAGGTAGCACGGCGCCACGCCGGCGACCGCCCCGTCCTCGTCCTCCAGCACGATATGTCTCGGTCCCCAGCCCAGGCGCGGCGAGACCGAGCCGGACTTTTCCAGCGCGTTGAGGAAGCGCCAGTCGATGAAGGGGTTGTAGCGCGCAAGACCGCCGTCCGAGAGCGCGCAGGCGTTCCAGACATCGCGCTCGATGTCGTCGATCCGCTCGACGACGCGGGCGGTGAAGGATTTCTGAGCGTGCATCCGGGTTTCAGGCGTGTCGCGTCGCGGAAGGATCATCCGAAACTAGGCTCCGGCGCCCGACGATCCAGACGCCCGGGGGTGCGGCGAACGGCCAAGGTCACGGACCTTTATCCGGAGCGCCACGTTTGATCTTATGCGGCCCGGCCCGAGGGCCCAATGCGATCGACCGGCGCACCCACGCCGCGACGGCCGACGAGGTGGAGGATAAGCGACGCATGAAAATTCAACTTCTCTCGGCAGCCGCTGCGCTGATCGCGCTGACGGGCGTCGCCGACGCGCACGGGCCGACGCGGCAGAAGACGCAGCAACAGGTCGAGATCAACGCGACGCCGGACAAGGTCTGGAAGGTGGTCGGAAACTTTCAGGACGCAAGCTGGATCCCGATCGTCGAAAAGACCGAAGGGTCGGGCGGCAACGACAAGGACGCCACCCGCAAGCTGACGCTGAAGGGCGGCGCCACCGTCGAGGAGGTGCTCGACACCTACGACGCGTCGGGCTTCACCTACCACTACCGGATCACGAACGTCGACGTGAAGGTCCTGCCCGTCACCAATTACTCCTCCAAGATCACCGTGAAGGCCGACGGCGACAAGTCGACCGTGACGTGGTGGGGCGCCTTCTACCGCGGCTATCCGAACAACGATCCGCCGGCCGAGCTCAGCGATGAGGCCGCGATCAAGGCCGTCAACGACCTCTACAAGGCCGGCCTGGGGAACCTGAAGGACAAGGTCGAGAAGGGGAGCTGACGCACCCGTGCGCAGCGTCCTCGCAGCGCTTTGCCTCGTCGCCGCAGGGTCAGCCTGCGCCGACGAGGCGTTCATCACCAACCAGAGCGGCGACGACCTGACCGTGCTCGACCTCGCGACCGGTAAGGCGGTCGCGACGATTCCGATCGGGGGCAAGCCCGCTGGGATCGCGGTCTCGGCAGACGGCGCGCGCGCCTATGTGACCAGCCCCGAGGGCAAGAGCCTCGCGATCCTCGACGCCGCGGCCGGCAAAGTCCTGTCGCGCATTCCGCTCGAGGGCGGGCCGCTCGGCGTCGCGGTGCATCCCTCCGGCGCGCCGGTCTATGTCGCGGACTGGTATGGCGAGCGGATCTTCGCGATCGATCCCGCAAAGGGGGCGGTGACCGCTGAGATCGCCGTCGGCAAGTCGCCCTCCGGTCTTGCGCTGACGCCTGACGGTAAGACTCTGCTCTCGGCGGACCGTGAATCGGATGAGATTTCGATCGTCGACGTCGCCACGAACGAACGGGTGGCGACGGTCGCCGTCGGGAAGCATCCTTTCGGCGTGACGATCGACGCGAAGGGCGAGCGCGCCTACACGGCGAACGTTGAGTCGAACGACGTGTCCGTCATCGACATCGCGGCCAGAAAGGTCATAGCGACCGTCAAGGTCGGGGAGCGGCCCTATGTGGTCGGTCTCGCGGCCGGGCGCGCGTTCGTCTCCGATCAATACGCCGCGCAGATTTCCGTCTTCGACGTCGCCACGCTGGCGACGGTCGGCGAGATCGCGGTCGGCGATTATCCGGAAGGCGTTCAGGCTTCGCGCGACGGCAAGCGCGTCTACGTCGTCAACTGGTCGTCGAATACGGTGTCGGAGATCGACGCGACGACGCTGAAGGTCGTGCGCGAAATGGAGGTCGGAGACGGCCCGCGCTCGTTCGGCCTGTTCATCCGGCCGACGCCATGACGGAGCCGAGGCTTCGCCCTAGATCGCGAACCTGTTTTGCGAGCGTCATCGGGTCGAACGGCTTGGAGATCACCGCGACCACCCCGAGCGTCCTGAACCGTTCGGCTTCACGAGACTGGGTTTGCGCGGTGATGAAAACGACCGGGACGGCGGCCGAGGCCGGCTGGGCGCGGAGCAGCCCCAATGTAGCCGGCCCGTCGAGATCAGGCATCATGACGTCGAGCAGAATGATATCTGGCTTGAACGACTGGGCTTTCAGCACGGCTTCCGCGCCCGACGCGGCGGTCTCGACCACGGCGTCGCCGTCGAGTTCAAGAGACAGCCGGGCGACCTCTCGGATGTCCGGCTCGTCGTCGACGTATAGTACGCGCATTACCGACTCCTGCTCGTCAGCAACGAGGAGGAAGCGGCGCTGCGACGCGCGTTGCAAGTCCGATGATCAGCCGAACGCGCCCATCGCGCTCCACAGGATCGCGCCTGACATCAACGCCAGACCGATCATGTCGCCATTGAGCAGCTGCCGCTCGATTGCATTGTGGGGGGCAGTATTGAGCAACGAGTCATCGACAATATCGATGTCAGTCGAGCTGTAGTCTTCCTGGGATGAGGTCGAATCGAAGTCATCATTCAGATCCCCGGCGAAATTTGCTCCGGGAACGAACGAACGGGAAGCGGCTGCTTGCGCATTTTCAATAACATGAAACATTGCAGTCACCGCTTGTGTCGTGTCCAACCACACACACAACGCAGCGACGTCTGCCAGGTTCCGCCTGACAGACGTCATTCACGGATTTTTTACGTGGGGTTAATTTCAGCGCGCGGCGAGCGCGCCGTCATCCAGCAGATGTTCGAGCGCGCCGATCGCGATCTCGAGATCAGCGATCTTGCGAAGCGCCCCGTCCGACGGAAGGGTCTGCGCGCGGGCCGCCGCGGCGAACAGATCGATCTGCGCCGCCTTCATCCGATCGAGCAACGACTTGTAGTCTTCCATGTGCCGAGCCGTTCCCGTCGCTTAACGTCAATGCGCCGACGGGCGGGGCGGTCGCCCCGTCGTCGTCGGCAATAAAGAAAACTGGTCGGAGCGAGAGGATTTGAACCTCCGACCCCTAGTCCCCCAGACTAGTGCGCTAACCGGGCTGCGCCACGCTCCGATGCCCTTGCGGGCCGAGATCGTCTAGCGCTATGCGGCCTCGCGTGCAAGCGCTGCTGGCCAAACGATCATAATCGATGTGGGCGCAGGCGGAACGACACCGCTTCCCCATGTCTTCTACCGCCAGTGAATGGCCGCTCCCCCTTGCTGCCTGCCCTTCGGCCGCTCTGTCCTGGATTTAGAATGACGCAACATTTCTTCCCAGCTGGCGGCCGCGCGCCGGTCGTCGTGGTGACCGGCGCCACCGCCGGAGTCGGCCGAGCGATAGCGCTGCGGTTCGCGGAAGCGGGCTATTCGGTCGGGCTGATCGCACGCGACGCGCTGGCGCTCGAGGGCGCTCGCGCCGAGATCGAGAGCTTCGGCGTCGACGCCGTCGCCGTTTCCGCCGACGTCGCGAGCGCCGATCAGGTTTTCAGCGCCGCCGGCCGCATAGAAGGCGAACTCGGGCCGATAGCGATCTGGGTCAACAATGCGATGGTCACGGTTATCTCGCCCTTCGCCGCGGTGACTCCGGAGGAATACCGGCGCGTGACCGAGGTCACCTATCTCGGCGCGGTTCACGGCACGATGGCGGCCCTGAAGCACATGAAACCGCGGGACCGCGGACGCGTCATCCAGATCGGATCGGCGCTGGCCTATCGCGGCCTGCCGCTCCAGTCGGCCTATTGCGGCGCGAAGCACGCGATCCGCGGGTTCACGGAGAGCGTCAGATCCGAGCTGATCCACGACAGATCCAACGTCAGGCTGATGATGGTCGACCTGCCGGCGGTGAACACGCCGCAGTTCGACTGGGCCCGCACGCACATCCTGCGAACGCCCCGCCCGATGGGAAGGCCGGTCCAGCCCGAGGCGATAGCGGACGGCGTCTTCCGTGCGGCGCACGGCCGGGGACGGGACCACTGGATCGGATGGACGACGGCGCTGACGGTCCTTGGCAACGCGGCGTCGCCGGGCTTTCTCGATCGCTACCTCGCCAAGGCGGTCGAAGGTCAGCAGACGGCGATCCCGAAGACGCCCGACCGCCGCGACAATCTCGCGGCTCCAGTTTCCGGTCTCCACCGGACTCAGGGATCATTCAGTCGCGAGGCGAGCGCCAGAGCCCCGCTGCTTCCCGCTGAAGCCGTGCGGCTCGGCGTCGTGACGGCCGGCGCTCTTGCATGCGCTGCGATCGGGGCGCTGATCGGGGCGGCGATCAGAAGACGGTGAGGTCGCTTCCCAGCGGCGCCTGAAAGCGGTCGCGATCATGCGAGGAGACGATTTGTCATGCGACTTTCTACGTTTGGTCCCGCCGGAACCCCGGTCTCCGTCATCGGGCAGGGCACATGGCGACTTGACGAGAGCCGCCGCGCCGAGGCGCTCGAGGCGTTGCGGCGCGGCCTCGACGCAGGGATGACGCATGTCGACACCGCCGAGATGTATGGCGAGGCCGAACCGCTCGTCTGCGAGGCGATCGCGGGCCGGCGCGACGAGGTGTTTCTCGTGTCGAAGGTCCTGCCGTCCAACGCCTCGAAGGCCCGGACGATCGCAGCCTGCGAGCGCAGTCTCGCGCGGCTGAACACAGACCGGCTCGATTGCTATCTGTTGCATTGGCGGGGCGCGACGCCGCTCGCCGAGACGATCGAGGCGTTCGAGACGCTCGTCGCCGCAGGCAAAATCCTGTCCTGGGGCGTCAGCAATTTCGACGTCGACGACCTCGAGGACGCGCTCGCCATCGCCGGGGAAGGCCGCATCGCCTGCAATCAGGTGCTCTATCATCTGCAGGAACGGGCGATCGAACATGCGGTGGCGCCATGGTGCGAGGCGCAGGGCGTGACCGTGGTCGCCTACAGCCCGTTCGGCAGCGGTGATTTCCCCAGCGCCCGTACGGCTGCAGGGGGCGTGCTGGAGGAGATCGCCGCCGAGGTTGGCGCGACGGCGCGGCAGGTCGCGCTTGCGGCTCTGACTCGCCGCCCGTCGGTCGTGGCGATCCCGAAAGCGTCGAGCGTCGCGCACGCGCTCGATAACGCGGCCGCAGGCGATCTTCGGCTCAGCGACGCGCAGCTCGAGCGGATCGACCGGGCGTTTCCGCGCGGTCCGAAGCCCCGCCATCTGCCGATGATTTGACGCGCCGACGATCTGGGGGGCAGGGTGGCTCGGCCGCGCCTCGCGCGCTAACCTGTCGGGCGTTAATCCACACCGATCCCGTTCGTCGGCGGTCGCAGCCTCAGCCTTGACGACGCATGGTCATCCGGCCGCCTAAGCTCGACGTGCTGATTCTCTCGGCCGCGGACGATCTCGAAACGGAAATCCGCGCAGAGCGAGCCAGCGCCCTTGAACGGGCCGGCTCCAGGGCCGAGCGGGCGATGGCGGCGTTTCACGCCGCGGTCGGGGACAAGCGCGCCAGCCTGATCAAACCGGCCGCCGACGCTCTGCACGGCTACATGATCCAGCGCGAGCTCATGGGGTTCCGCGGCCATGCCGAGGTGCTGGAGCGGCTCGCCGTGCCGCGTCAGGTGATCGCGAAGATCGGGGTCCGCTGAAGCCGCCCGGAATTGCGGCGCCTGTGTCCATCTTGGAGTCAGGAGCCGATCGACGCCCGTGCGACGGGCACTCATACCCCCGCCAACGAGACCGTTGGCGGGGTTGGATTTTACTTGAGGCGGTCGGCCATCTGGTTCGGCGAATACCGATTAGTCGACAAGATCGATCACGGCGTCGGACAGGAACTGCGCGACCTTCTTACTCACGTCTTTCAGCGTATTCGCCGCCTTAACAAGTTCGATGGAGAGCATCGGCGTATCTCCTTCGGCAATCGGCGCCGATTGCCATGCAATACAGGCGCCAGCCAGCGGCAGCGGCAGCGCCATTGCCGTCAGCCGTAGTTGCGTTGATTGGCGAAACAACGGCGCGTTCGTGTCCGTGGTCTGTATCCTTCATGAGAGGGGCGACGCCCGGTCGGGCCAAAATCGCTGAACGCTCGATGAACGATCAGGCGGGCCGGCGTTCAGGCGCTTCGGCGCATCTACAAGCTACTTTCGAGATCACCCCACGCCGTAACAGGCGTCGGACCGGATACCGCCCCTCTTCGGTTCGAATCTCTCGAAAGGCACGCCCGGCCGATGGGGAGAGGCCGGGCTATTTTTTTGTCCATCGCCCGCGTCATCGTCGGTCGTACGTCCGGCTTTCGGGCGTCGTTGCGCCGACTAGTCAAGACACCTCAGGCCTGCACGGTAAGGAAGGTTTCCTGATACCCCGATTATTGTCGGACGCGCTATCAAAATATCAAATCCATAGAAATAAGTATTTGTTGTTGACACGGCCCGGCGGCCGTGGCGGATATCAGGCGTTCTTTTGGAGACCCGATCATGAACCGCCGCACCGCCACGCGCCTTTTCGCAGCGCTGGCCCTCTCAGCCCCGCTGGCGCTCGCCGCAGGCGTCGGAACCGCCGCCGCCCAGACGCGGCTCACCAACGTCTCCTACGACCCGACGCGTGAGCTCTACAAAGACTTCAACGCCGCCTTCGAGAAGACCTGGAAGGCCGAGACCGGGGAGGACATCCGCGTCCAGGCGAGCCATGGCGGCTCGGGCAAGCAGGCGCGCTCGGTGATCGACGGGCTCAACGCGGACGTCGTGACGCTGGCGCTCGCAGCCGACATCGACGCGATCGCCTCCGCGACCGGCAAGATCCCGGCGGACTGGCAGAAGCGCCTGCCGCACAACTCCTCGCCCTACACGTCGACGATCGTATTCCTGGTCAGGAAGGGCAACCCGAAAGGCATCAAGGACTGGGGCGACCTCGTGAAGGCCGACGTCCAGGTCATCACGCCGAACCCGAAGACCTCCGGCGGCGCGCGCTGGAACTATCTCGCCGCCTGGGCCTACGGCCTGCAGGCGAACGGCGGCGACGCCGCGAAGGCCAAGGCCTACGTTGCGGATCTCTTCAAACACGTTCCGGTGCTCGACAGCGGCGCGCGCGGCGCGACGACGACCTTCGCCCAGCGCGGCCTCGGCGACGTGCTGCTCGCCTGGGAGAACGAGGCTTTCCTCTCCGGCAAGGAGTTCGGAGAGGACAAATTCGACATCGTCTATCCCTCGATCTCGATCCTGGCGGAGCCGCCGGTCTCGATCGTCGACGGGAACGTCGACAAGAACGGCACCCGCAAGGCGGCCGAGGCCTATCTCAACCTGCTCTATTCGAAGGTGGGCCAGACGATCGCCGCGCGGAACTTCTACCGTCCGATCTCGCCCGAACTCGCCGAAAAGGAAGACGTCGCGCGCTTCAAGGAGCTGAAGCTCGTCACGATCGACGGCGAGTTCGGCGGCTGGAAGAAGGCGCAGGCCGAGCACTTCGCCGACGGCGGGACCTTCGACCAGATCTACAAGCCGCAGTAAATTCAGCCACGAAACAGGGCGCGGCCGGCGGACACGTCGGTCGCGCTTTTTTGCGCGGCTTCCGAAGAGAGATGTGCGTGCAAGCCTCGACAACGACCGCGGACGCTGGAATCGTCGCCCCGCCCGTGCAGGACGCGGGCGCCGCCGGTCAGGCGGTTCCGCGAGGCCGCATGAAAAGACAGCAGTTCCGGACGCCGAGCGCGTTGCCAGGGTTCGGCATGGCCTATGGCTTCGCCTGGGCCTATCTCGGCCTCGTCGTCCTCATTCCGCTTGCGGCCGTGGCGCTCTACGCCTCGTCGCTCGGGCCAGCGCGTTTCATGCAGATCGCGACCGAACCGCGGACGTTCGCCGCGCTGAAGGTTTCCTTCGGACTGTCGCTCCTGGCGGCCGCGTTGAACGCCGTGTTCGGCCTGCTGATCGCCTGGGCGCTGACGCGCTACCGCTTTCCCGGTCGCCGGCTGCTCGACGCGGCCGTCGATCTGCCGTTCGCGCTGCCCACCGCGGTCGCCGGCATCGCGCTCTCCGCGATCTACGCGCCGAACGGCTGGATCGGCGCGCTGCTGCCGTTCCGCGTCGCCTTCACGCCCCTCGGCATCTTCATCGCGCTGGTTTTCATCGGGCTGCCCTTCGTCGTGAGAACGCTGCAGCCGGTGATGGCCGACCTCGACCGCGAACTCGAGGAGGCGTCGGCGACGCTCGGGGCGACCCGCGCCGCCACCGTGTTCCGGGTCGTCCTGCCCACGCTGCTGCCGGCGTTGCTGACCGGCTTCGCGCTCGCCTTCGCCCGCGCCGTCGGCGAATACGGATCGGTGATCTTCATCGCAGGCAACATTCCTTACGTCTCGGAAATCGCCCCGCTGCTCATCATCATGCGGCTCGAGGAATTCGACTACGCCGGCGCGACCGCGATCGCGACGGTGATGCTGGCGCTCTCCTTCGCGCTGCTGTTCGCGGTGAATCTGCTCGAGTCATGGTCGCGCAGGAGGCTCGGCCATGCGCGCTGAGGTGATCGCGGATCCGACGTCGGAGAGCAGGCTCGCAAGGTTTGCGATCATCCTGCTGTCGGTCGCCTTCCTGGCCTTCTTCCTGATCCTGCCGCTCGGCGCCGTCTTCGTCGAGGCGCTTCGGAAGGGCCTCGAAACCTACTTCGAAAGCTTCAGCGATCCGGACACGATTTCCGCCATCGAGCTCACCGTGCTGGTCGCCGCGATCGCGGTGCCGCTCAACGTCGTGTTCGGGCTCGCCGCGTCCTGGGCGATCGCGAAGTTCGACTTCCGCGGCAAGAGCTTCTTCGTGACGTTGATCGATCTGCCGTTCTCGGTGTCGCCGGTTGTCTCCGGGCTCTGCTACGTCGTGCTGTTCGGCGCGCAGGGCTATTTCGGGCCCTGGCTCGCGGCCCATGACCTGCAGATCATCTTCGCGCTTCCGGGCATCGTGCTCGCGACCGTGTTCGTCACCTTTCCCTTCGTCGCCCGCGAACTGATTCCGCTGATGCAGGAGCAGGGGACGAGCGAGGAGGAGGCGGCGCTGTCGCTCGGCGCCGGCGGCTTCCGCACCTTCTGGTCGGTCACGCTGCCGAACGTGCGCTGGGCGCTGCTCTACGGCGTGCTGTTGTGCAACGCCCGCGCGATGGGCGAGTTCGGCGCGGTCTCGGTGGTCTCAGGCCATCTCAGGGGGCTCACCAACACTGTCCCTCTGCAGGTCGAGATCCTCTACAACGACTACAATTTCGTCGCGGCCTTCGCCGTCGCCTCCGTGCTCGCGGGCCTCGGCCTCGTGACGCTCGCGATCAAGTCGGGCCTCGAATGGCGCTACGGGGACGAGATGTCCTCCGCCCACCGCCGCTGAAGAACGGACAAGACGATGGACCTCAAGATCCGCAACCTGCGCAAGGACTACGGCAGGTTCCCCGCTCTCAACGGCGTGAACCTCGACATCCGGTCTGGCGAGCTGATCGCGCTGCTCGGCCCCTCCGGCTCCGGCAAGACGACGCTGCTGCGCTCGATCGCAGGACTGGAGATTCCGGATGGCGGGCAGATCCTGTTCGGCGACGAGGACGCGCTGCAGAAGAGCGTGCAGGAGCGCAACGTCGGCTTCGTGTTCCAGAGCTATGCGCTGTTCCGCCATATGAAGGTGTTCGACAACATCGCCTTCGGGCTGCGCGTGCGCGATCGCGCCAGGCGTCCGGCCGAGGGCGAGATCCGCCGCAAGGTCCTGGAATTGCTTGATCTGGTGCAGCTCTCCGGCCTCGAAGGGCGCTATCCCGCGCAGCTTTCCGGCGGCCAGCGGCAGCGCGTCGCGCTCGCCCGCGCGCTCGCGATCGAGCCGCAGGTGCTGCTGCTCGACGAGCCGTTCGGGGCGCTCGACGCGCAGGTCCGCAAGGAGCTCCGCCGCTGGCTCCGCCAGATCCACGACGAGACCGGGCACACCACGGTGTTCGTGACGCACGACCAGGAGGAGGCGATGGAGCTCGCCGACCGCGTGGCGGTTCTCCATAAGGGCGACCTGCAGCAGGTCGGCACGCCGGACGACGTCTACGACCTGCCGGCGACGCCGTTCGTCTACGCCTTCATCGGCGAGTCGACCTCGCTGCCGGTGACGATCTCGCGCGGACAGGCCTCGCTCGACGGACGCCCGCTCGCGCTCGACCGCTTCGACGCGCCGGACGGTCCGGCGCGTCTGCACATCCGCCCTCAGGACGTGACGATCCAGAGCGAGGACGGCGCGGTGCTGACCGGCGCGGTCGTCGGCCTGCGCCGGTCCGGCCCCTATCGCCGCGCCGACATCTCGGTCGGCGCCGGCCATGCGCGGATCGAGGCGCTGCTGCCTCCGGACGTCGAGATCGCGATCGGCGACCGCGTCGGCCTCGCCTTCAGCCGCTCCGCGGTGTTTCCGGAGGACGAGAAGGTTCTGCGCAAGGCGGCGTGAGCGCGGCGCCTTCGCTGGCGGACGCCCCCAAGCGAGCGCGTGCGCCACTACTCCCGGCTCCCCGAGCCCGCTAAGGTCCCGCCCGCGCCGCGGTCTGCGGGGATTCGGCGCGTCCCTGAACCCGGAAGCGGCGCGATGACGGTTCATGTGGCGTAAGGCGGCGTCCGTCGGCGGGCTCACGCTGGTTTCGCGCCTGTTCGGCTTCGTGCGCGACATCATGATGGCGGCGATGCTCGGCGCCGGGCCGCTCGCGGACGCCTTCATGGTCGCCTTCCGGCTCCCGAACCATTTTCGCGCGATCTTCGCGGAAGGCGCGTTCAACGCGGCGTTCGTGCCGCGCTACGCACGAGCGCTGACGCGGGACGGGGAGGGCGCCGCCAAGGCCTTCGCTGAGGACGTGCTGGCGCTGACGCTCGCCGCCCAGATCGTCCTGCTCGTGCTGGCGCTGATCTTCGCGCCTTTCGTGGTGGCGCTGCTCGCGCCGGGCTTCGTCGAGGAGCCGGGTCAGCTCTCGCTCACCGCGAGCCTCACCCGGATCACCTTCCCCTACCTCCTGCTCATCTCGTGGATGACGCTCGTCGCCGGCGTCCTGAACGCGCATGACCGCTTTGCGGTCGCGGCCTCCGCCTCGATCCTGCTCAACATCTGCATGATCGGCGCGCTGCTGATGACCGGGCTGTTTCCGACGGTGGCGCATGCCCTCGCCGTCGGCGTGCTGGTCTCCGGCTTCGCGCAGCTTGGCGTCGTCTTGTGGGACGCACGCCGCGCCGGCGTGTCGCTCAGGTTCCGGCGGCCGCGGATGACGGAGCACGTCCGCAACTTCCTGCGCGGCTTCGGTCCGGCCGTGGTCGGCTCCGCGGGCGTCCAGATCGCGATGTTCGCCGACACGATCCTCGCCTCGTTCCTTCCGGCGGGCTCGGTCTCCTATCTGTATTACGCCGACAGGCTCTACCAGCTGCCGCTCGCGGTCGTCGGCATCGCGATCGGCACGGTGCTCCTGCCCGAGCTCGCGCGCCGCCTCGCCGCCGACGACCTTCCCGGCGCGCGCGACCGGCTCAACCGCGCGCTCGAGGGCGCGCTCGCTATGACCTTGCCGTTCGTCGCTCTGTTCGCGGCGGCCCCCGGTCCGATCGTCGCCGCGCTGTTCGGCCGTGGGGCCTTCGACGCGGCCGCCGTCGACGGTTCGGCCGCTGCGCTGCAGGCCTATTCGGTCGGGCTGCCGGCGATCGTGGCGCTCCGCTGCGTGACCCCGGCCTTTCACGCCTCGGGCGACACCGCGACGCCGGTGAAGGCGCTGGCGATCGCCACCATCGCCAACGTGGCTCTGAAGTTCGCGCTGGTCGGATCGCTGTTCAGCGCGGGCCTCGCCTTCGCGACCTCGGTCGGCGCCTGGGCGAACCTCCTGCTGCTGACCTGGCTGCTCGCCCGCCGCAGCGGCTTCGCGGCCGACCGGCGGTTCGTCGTCGCGATGGCGTCCCTCGCCGCCGCGACCGCGGCTTCGGCGCTCGCGGTCCGCTGGTCGCTCGGTCCCGCTGCGGGGTTCAGGGGATTGATCCCTCAGTTTCCGGACTTCGCGCCGGCGGTTGTGATCGGCGTGGTGGGCGTCGCAACCTACGGCGTGATCGCAGCCGCAGGCCTTCTGCTCGCACGGCGCGCCCGCTAGCCGCCGCGCTTCGCGATCGAGGCGTCGGCGTCAGGCGGCGCGGCGGAACGCCTCTCCAGACGGGATGCGAAGCGGCGTTTTCCGCCGCTCATAGGCAGCCGTCGCGGCGATGAAGCCCCAGGTCATGCCGAGCAGCGCCCACTGGTGACGCCAGTGATCGATGTCGATGACGGCGGCTTCCACCATCAGCACGACCCAGGTCGAAAAGGTGCAGATGAAGATCGGTCGCCACGGCGTCGCCGCCAGGACATAGCGGAAGCCGGAAACCAGCGTGAGGATCGTCATGACCGGCAGCACGACGCCGCCAAGCCAGCCGTAGGACATGAAGGCGTTGAGGTAGGTGTTGTGGACGTCGGCGCCGAAGCGCTTGGCGAACTGGAAGATCCCGATGCCGAACGGCTTGTCGAGCGCCAGGCGGAAACCCATCACATGGTTCGAGAACCGGCCGCCGTGCTCGGTGTCGTAGTTCTGCTCGAGGCTTGCGCGTTCGGCGAACAGGCTCGAGACCGACGGCAGGTGGATGATGACGGCGATCATCAGCGCCGCGCCAAGGGTCGCCGCGAGGCAGGTGAGCAGGATGCGCGCGCGCGCCGACGGCGTCGGGGCCGCGAGCACCGTCAGCACCGTCATCAGCGCGGCGGAGGCGATCAGATGGCCCCATGAACCGCGGGAGAAGCTGAGCAGGACGCCGGCCATGATGACGCCGAGGGGCGCGAGCAGCGCCAGCGACCTCCTCGCGTTGCTCGAATAGAGCCGCTGCATGAGCACCAGCGCCGGAAAGATCAGATGCGGCGCGAACACGTTCGGGTCCTTGAAGGCGCCCTTCGCGCGATTGTAACGCAGCAGGCTCTCGGAGAACGGGACGAGGTGGAAGTAGCCCGCGATCGCGAGCAGGCCGCTCGCGACGCCCGCGATCACCCAGGCGTTTGCGATCAGCTTCGCCCGGATCTCGGTGCGTTCGGCCAGAAACAGCGAGTAGAAGCAGCCGGTGCCGGCGAGGAATACGCCGACCGTCGTCCATTTTTGCGTGTCGGCGCGGTCGAAGACCAGGGTCAGGGTCAGGATCGCGCCGAGCTGATAGAGCGCCACGAGCAGCAGGAACGGCAGCAGCGTCCTCGGCAGCTTGAGGCCCGTCCCGACGAACAGCACGATCGCCACGATCATGATGAGGTCGTAGGCCGCGGGCTCGAACATCACGAAGAAGCTCGACGCGACGGCGAGCCACACCACTCCCTCGCGGAAGGACTCCGCGCTGATCGTCAGCGGACGGCGGCCCGCCCCTGCGTGAACGGCCCCCGTTCTGCTCAATAGGCGTTGTCCGTCCTGGCGAGCGCGAAGGGGGTTTTCATGAGGATGATGGCGTCGAACAGGATCGACCAGTTCTCGATGTAATAGAGGTCATGATCGACGCGCTTGCGCAGCTTGTCCTGCGTGTCGACCTCGCCGCGCCAGCCGTTGATCTGCGCCCAGCCGGTGACGCCGGGCTTGACCCTGTGGCGCGCGAAATAGCCGTCGACGACGTCGTTCCACAGCCGCTCGGAAGTGTGGGCGTTGACTGCGTGCGGGCGCGGGCCGACGAGCGAGAGTTCGCCGCGGAGGACGTTGAGGAGCTGCGGCAGTTCGTCGATCGAGGTCTTGCGGATGAAGCGGCCGATCCGTGTGACCCGAGAGTCGTTCTTGGTGACGACGGTCTTCGCTTCCGGGTCCGACATCTCGTGCCGGAGCGAGCGGAACTTGAAGACCTCGATGACCTCGTTGTTGAAGCCATAACGCTTCTGCCGGAAGAACACGGGACCGCGCGTGTCGAGCTTGATCGCGATCGCGGTCGCCAGCATCAGCGGCGAGAGCGCGACCAGCAGCAATGTCCCGACGACCAGGTCGAAGGCTCGTTTCGCGACGAAATCCCAGTTCTGGATGGGTTTCTCGGCGAGCTCCACCATCGGGATCGCGCCGACATACGAGTAAGCGCGCGGCCGGAAGCGGAGCTTGTCGGTGTGCGCGGAAAGCCGGATGTCGACGGGGAGCACCCAGAGCGTCTTCAGGATTTCGGCGACGCGCCCCTTCGCGCTCACTGGGATCGTGACGATCAGCAGGTCGATGTGGGCCAGCCTGCCGAACTCGACGAGTTCGGCGACGTTGCCGAGCTTCGGATAGCCGGCGACGACGGCGGGCGACCGGTCGTTGGACCGATCGTCGAACACGCCGCAGATGTGAACGTCGTTGCCGGGGGTCGATTCGAGCGAGCGGATCAGATCCGCGGCCGGCTCGCCGCCGCCGACGATCACGGCCTTGCGGCCGAGCCGACCTTGCTCCGCCCAGCGTTTCACGAGAATCGCGAGCGCCGTGTGGCCGATAATGAACCCGCCTGCGCCCAGCGCGAACCAGTAGCCGAACCACCGGCGATCAAGCATGCCGCCGAGGTCGAAGAACGCGCCGATCGCGGCGAAGCCGGCGAAGACCAGCGTCCAGGCGCCGATCATCCGGCCGATCTGGCCGCCGAGCAGGCGGAAGGCGACGACATTGTAAGCGTCGGCCGCCTGCGCGAACACCAGCGTGAGCACGAGCCCGCCGGTCATCGACACGAGGTACGGCCAGCCGATCCCGCCAAGACCGCCGAACGAAATGAAATAGGCCGCGAGACCCGCAGCGATCACGATGGCGGAATCGGCGAAGCGCGCGGCGCCGATCAGCACCACCGGCGAAATCGAGGACGCGCTGAAGCGCTCGGCGATCTCGCGCGCCTGTTCGTTCAGCCTTGCCTGCCGGCGCGTCGGAGCCGATTGAGGCTTCTCGCGAGCCTTAAGGTCGGCCATCGATAGGTGGGTCACGGTGTTCGGTTTCCGATCGGTCAGGAAAACCTTGCCGATAAACTCCCAACAACCCTTTACGCGCGACTCTTAAATATCGCTTTGTAATCGTTCGATCGCCGTGCGGTAAACTTTTTCGACGCGCGAGGACATTTCGGAGACCGAGAACTCGCCAGAGATGTGCCGCTTGCGCGCCGCCGCGCCCGCGGCGGCCGCGTCCGGATCGGCGATCAGCGCCGCCATGGCGGCCGCGAGCGCCTGAGGGTCGCCCGGCGCGATCAATTCTTCCGTGAAGGGCCCGAAAATCTCCGGTATGCCGCCCACCCGCGTCGCGATGATCGGAAGCGACGCCGCGATCGCCTCGAGCACGACATAGGGCATTGATTCCGCCCGTGACGGGACAACGACGGCGCGGCCGAGCGCAAAGGCCTCCCGGGTCGGCGTGGACGGCCGGAAATCGACGAGGTTGTCCAGTCGGAGCTCCGCCGTCATGGCGCGATAGCGGGCTTCCTCCGGACCGTCGCCCACGATGATCGCCGTCGCCGGCCGATCCGTCCCGGCGAGAAGCGCGACCGCCTGGATGAAGACGTCGACCCCCTTCAGGTCGCGCAACATGCCGAGATACAGGAAGTCTCGAGCGTCCGTGGCCGGGGCCACAGGCACGAACTCCTGCGGCGTCAGGCCGTTGCGGACCACGACGGCGGGGCAGCGCGGCTCGCCGACATGACTGACATAAGCTTGCCGCTCGTAGTCGCTGACGTGGATAAGCGCGTCGGTGAAGCGTTCGAGCGCGCGTTCGACGCGGAAATAGATCCACCCTTCCAGCGATTTCGGATCGTAGTGCAGGCTGCCTCCATGCGGGGCGTAGAGCCGCGCCACGGGTCGGCGGCGATTGAGCCATGCGCCGACGATCCGGCCGAAGGCGCCGCCCTTCGCGCCATGGCAGTGGATGACGTCAGGCTGCAGCGGCTCAAGAATTGCGCGGACCTGCGAGATCGCCCGGAAATCCGACGCGCTGATCTGGCGGGAGATCGGAACGCGGGTCGCGCCGAGCGCGAGCATCGGTTCGAGCGCTCGGATACGCTGGTCCTCGAACGGACCGCCGGTGAGGCTGTCGCAGACGAAGCCCACGAGGTGGCCGGCCGCCGCCTGCGCCGAGATCAGATCCGCGATGTGACGAAAGATCCCGCCGACGGGCGAGCGCACGAGATGGACGATCCGCAGTTGCCTTGCGTCGCTCATGGAAAGTCCCCGCGGATCGGAGCGCCCGCGTTGCGGTGCTTGTCGGACCGTTCGAGCGCCGCGAAGGGAAGTTCGGCCTAGAACCAGCGCTCTTCGACGGTGAGGGTGTCGCCGGGACGGATGGGATAGGTGAGGGGCACCTCGGCCTTGTAGACCCGGTCGCCGAGCCGGCGCGTGAGCTCCACGCGGTCGCGCATCGCCCGGGGCGTGAAACCGCTCGCGATCGCGACGGCGTTCTGCGCGGTCATGCCGGCGACGTAAGGGTACTGTCCGGCGGTCGTGACCTCGCCGAGGATGTAGAATGGGCGGTAGGACTCGATCTCCACGGAGACGCTGGGATCGCGGAGGAATCCGCCTTTGAGCTTGGCTTCGAGGCCGGCCCGCACCTGATCCGATGTCTTGCCGTCGACCTGATAGCGGCCGACGAGCGGCATCGCGATGCTTCCGTCGGGCTCGACCGCGTAGCTGTTAGACAGGTTCTGTTGGCCGAAAACGTTGACGCGCAGCTTGTCGCCGCTCGACAGCACGTAGGGCTCATTGAAGGTCGCGGCCAACTGCGGCGGCACCGCGCGCGGCGCGGCGCAGCCGGCGAGCGACGCGGCGAACGAGAGCGCGATCAGCGAACGGCGCGATCCCATGACGACGGTCCCCAAAACCCAAGATGCACCGTCGTAATCGCAACAGGGTTAACAATGTGTTTTCCTGAGTGCGGCGGCGGCGCGGGCGATTAACTCTGCGGCAACCATGTTTGTGCTGTTGTGCGAGAGCGAACGCTTTGAGTGCGAGAGTCGAGGACTAGGCATGGTGCAGCGCGTCAGCTACCGCGAGGAGGACGATCGCCCCCAGAGCGGGGAGATCGACCTGCGCGCGCTCGGCCGGGGGCTCTGGCGCCGCAAGCGCTGGATCATCGGGCCGACCGCGCTCGCCGCGCTGCTGGCCTTCGCCTTCGTTCAGTTGAGCTCGCCCTATTTCCGTTCGGCCGCTCTCATCCTGATCGAGAACCGAGAAGGCGCCGCGCCGCGGCCCGGCGGCGACCGCGACACGCCACTGCCGGACGAGCAGGCGGTCGCGAGCCAGGTTCAGCTGATCCAGTCGCGCGACCTTGTGCGCGACGTCGTGAAGGCGCTCGATCTCGGCGGCGATCCCGAGTTCTCCGGCCAGAGGGAGTCTTATGTCCGCAAGCTGTTCCGCATGGTCGGGCTGGGCGGCGCTCAGGACGACCTGCCCTATAAGGAGCGGGTCGTCGATAAGGTCGCGGAGAACCTGACGGTTTATCCGGTGCAGGGCTCCCGCGTCGTCGGCGTCGAATTCGTCGCGCAGGACGCGGACCTCGCGGCGCGTGTCGTCAACGGCTTCATCGACGCCTATCTCGCCATCCAGCGCGAAGCCAAGCGCGAGTCGAACAAGCAGGCGAACCAGTATCTCTCCGACGAGATCGCCAATCTGCGCGGCCGGGTCGGCGAGGCTGAGGATCGGGTGGAGACCTTCCGCTCGAAGGCCGGCCTTCTCGTGGGCACCAACAACACGACCGTCGCCGCCCAGCAGCTTGGAGACACGACGATCCAGCTTTCGAGCGCCCGGACCCAGCAGGCCGAGGCGCAGGCGAAGGCGGACATGATACGCTCCGTCATGCGCCAGGGCCGTCCGGCCGAGGCGCTCGACATCGCCAATTCGGACCTCGTCCGCTCGCTTTCCCAGCAGCGTTCGCAACTCGCCGCGCAGATCGCGAGCGACAGCCGGACGCTGCTGCCGCAGCATCCGCGGATGCGCGAGCTCCAGGCGCAGCTTTCCGGACTGGACGAGCAGATCCGCAGCGAGGCCGAGAAGCTCGCCCGCGCTTTCGAGAACGACGCCAAGACCGCGGGCGCACGGGTCGCGGCCTTCGGCAAGCAGCTCGAGGAACTGAAGAAGACCGCGTCGACCGCGAACGGTCAGGAAGTCCAGCTGCGCGCGCTCGAGCGCGAGGCTCGCTCCCAGCGCGACCTTCTGGAGCAGCTCCTCACGCGCTATCGGGAGACCTCGGCGCGCGACAATCCCGACGCGCTCCTGGCGGACGCCCGCGTGATCTCGCGTGGCGCGGCGGCGACCGAGCCGTATTTCCCCAAGAAGACGCCGACGATCGCGCTCGCGACGCTTGGCGCCTTCGTCCTCTCGCTGTTCGCAGCCGCTGCGGCCGAGGTGTTCGGCGGCCAGCGTCGCCCCGACGACACCGACGCCGCTCCGCCGCCCGCGATCGGCGCCGTGCCGGTGTTCGGACGGCTTCAGGAGCCGATGCGCATCCAGGGGCCGACGCCGCCCGGCGGTCAGCCGGGATCGGCGTCGGCGCCGGACGACGATCCTAAGGCCGACGGCGAGTCGGGCTCGGCCCACGGGGCTGATCCCGCTGCGCCGCTGACCGCCGCGGCCGAAGCTGTCTCCAGCGAAGCGCCGCGCCGCAATGCAGGCCGGGCGGCGACGATCGAATGCGCGGATGCGACGCTCGTCGCTGCGCTCGCACGGCAGCTCGCCTCGATGCCGACGGGCGAGGGGGCGCTGCGCATCCTCACGACCGGCGCGGCGCCAGATCTCGCCGTCAGGTCGGTCGCGGCCGAGCTCGCGGCCACCATCTCGGCCTCCGGCCGCCGCGTCGTCGCGATCGACGCAGGCGGCGGCGTGCCACGAGGCGGAGACGTGCCCTCCGAGCCCGGCCTCTCGGACCTTCTGACCGGCGCCGCCACATTCGCCCAGGCGATCCATCGCGATCCGGGCTCGCGGGTTCACATCGTTCCGCGCGGCTCGGAGAGCTTCGACACGCTGGACGCGGCCGCTCAGGGCAGGCTCGGCGTGGTTCTCGAGGCGCTCGCCCTGACCTATGATTTCGTGATGCTGATGGCCCCGAGCGGTCCCGGCGGCGCGGACGTGTTCGCCGTACACTGCGGCGCGGCAGTGCTGGTCTCCAACGCCGGCGCCGCCGACTTCGTGACGGTGGACGCCCACGAACGCCTGAAGGCGACCGGCATCGAGGACGTCGTGGTCCTGCTCGTCAGCGACGGCGGCGGCGCGCCAAAAGACCGCTCACTCGCCGCTTGAGGCATGTCAGTCGTCTGCTGCGGCCTCCGGCTCGGAGCGCTGTCGCGCTCGAAGGCCGCGCAGGCGCGTCACCAGAGCGTAGGCCCGCGGGTTCGACTTCACCCAGGTCGTGGCCGCTGTCCGGGCTGAAAGCACGCCAGCGACGGCGCGGCCGATCGGCGTGACGCCAAGCAGGGTGTCGCGAAGGATCTCGACGTTCGGGCAGTACATCGTCTTGTAGCCGGCGGCCCCGACGCCGAGGTCGAAGGTGCGCGCGCCCCGGCGGATCTGTTCGGCGACGACGAAGTTCAGCAGCATCTCGCCGGGGCTGTATTTGGCGTGCTCGCCGCTGGTGATCGACAGCAGCATGCCTGAATAGCGGCCGTCATGGATGAGGCCTCCAGCGACAGCGATCGCCTCGCCCTCGACGTCGAAGCCATAGAGGTCCAGCGCCGGCGGGCGGCCACCGATTCCGGCCGCGCTCGCGAGAAAATCGCGCACGCCGGGTTTGTCGAAGACGTCGCCGACGCCTCGGCCCGCGAACTGGCGCGCCTTCTGGTCGAGGAAGGCGTCGATCAGCCGGCGCCGGTCCGCGTCGTTGTCCGCGTGATAGAGGCGCGTCGAGCCGCGCTCCTCGAAGCGGCGCATCTTGCGGCGCTGCTTCGAGCGGGCCTTGGCGGAGAAATTGAGCCGCTCAAAGTCCTCGAAGCTTGGCGCGAGCGGTCCGCTATAGGCGGGATCCGTCGAAGGGAGGCTCGGCAGGGCGGCGAAGGGATTGGCTTCGCCCTCCCACTCGGCGGGCTGGCGGCGGAGAACATAGAGATCGACGCCGGTCTGGCGGGCGGCCTCGGCGAGGAGCCTCAACGACTCGTCTCGGGTGAATCGGGCGAGGGCGTCGCGACGGATGACCGGCGCGTTGTAGTTCACGTGGCTGCCGCCAAGGAATTCGGCGATGCGCGCTCCAAGCTGACGGCGGCGGCCGAGAGGCAGCAGCGCGACTGCACGACCCTCCTCGTCGCGCGCGACGACGATCATCGGCCGCACGCCCTCGTGCGCCGCGACATTGTCGACCCACGCCTTGAGGAAGGACGGGTTCTGATAGGTGCTCACGAACGCCGTCTGGATCAGCGCGGTCCAGATGGGTTGCGCCTTGTCGATGTCGTCATAGACCTCGATGGAGGCGAACGCGCCGCCGGGAACGGGCGTCATGGCGCTGCAAGCCTCCGCGGCGCGCGGTCGGACGGACGGGATTTTCCCCTGTCCAGCGTCCGTTCGCCCGGACATCTTTGGCGCCCTGAGGGCTGAAGAAAGCACGTCCATCGTCTCCCGCCGCGCGCCACGCCTACTTGCTGACGCGCAGGTTCGACAACGATCCGGCGATCGTCTGGAAGGCTGCGGTCAGCGATGTCGAATCGCCAGCGTCGAAATAATAGGCGGTCGTGGTCGCGCAGCTCTGCAGCAAGGACTTCGTGGCCTTTGCCGGGTTGTTGAAGGCGATGGTGTACAGCACGATCCCCTTGGCTTTGATCTTGCCGCAGACGGTCGTCAGGCGGGTGTCGAGTTCGGTCTCAGCGGAGCCCGCATTCCGGGTGCCGAGATTGCCTTCCGAGAGGTAGCCATAGGCGGTGTAGATGCTGGAGCTCATCGTATTGTCGCCATCGGTCATCAGCACCATGGCCTTGTTCATATTCTTCGTTTCATAGTTCAACGGCAGGATTGTCCCGTTCCACGCCAGAGTTCCCCAATAATTGCGCCATGATGGCGAGATCATGCGCCATCCCCACACTGCGCCAAGGTTGATGTGCGTGTTGCCGTCGGCGGTCATCTTTCCAACGGCGGTCTTGATGGTCGCCTTGACGTTCGTCATGGGCGTTATTTCCTTGGGGCAGTAAAGGCTGCCGCCATTGTTCGGATAATAATAGTCAGTGAATTTATATGTGTTGCTTGATGGCGGGTCGTCCGTCTGGTCGAGGCCGCCGCTCCGCGCCATGACGCAACCCTTCCAGTTCGACTTGGACGAATTTACGAAATTCACCCAGCTCGAACGCGACGTGCCGATGTTGACCGTGTGCGAGAACGGCACGAGGCCGATGAAGAGGTTCGTCGCCGTGGTGTCCGAGCCGAACAGGATGTCGATGAGGCTGTTGGCCGCGTTCTTGAGCGACGTCATCGACCCGGACATCGATCCCGTATTGTCGAGCGCCAGCACGAGCTCGAGACCCGTCGTCTTGCGCGTGATCTCCGAAGACGCCTTCACGGTGACGGACTTCGTCCCGAAGAGCTTTATGAAAGCCGTCGGCATCGTTGCGGTCGCCGTCAGCGTGATCACGCTCTTCGAGGCGTTCGGAGTGGCGGTGACGTTCGTGACGGTCGCGCCGCTGTAGTTCGCCTTAAAGTTGGCGCTGACGAATTTGAGGGCGTCCGCGTTGAAGTCGGTCGTCGCCAGTCTTGCGCCGACGGCGAGGCCGGCCGCGTCCAGCGCGTCGGCGAGCCGCGCCTTCACCAGCACCGAACGGCCGACGTCGATCCCAAGGCCCACGCAGCCGATGAGCGCCAGCATCATGAAGCCGAGCAGCGGGGCGACGGCGCCGCGATCCGACCGTCGGAAGCGGCTCAGAAGGCTGTCATGCGGACGGCGCGGACGGGTGGTCATGGGAACTCAGCAGGGTTTGGTGGTGAGGGCGCCGAGACGGGGGCGATACATCGACGACGTGTAGATCATGAAACCGTTCTTGAAGAACTGCGAGAATAGTGGCGTGAATTTATAGTATACTTCAGCGACCATCAGATTGTCGTTGACGTCGGCGAGCAAGGCGGAGTTGACGGCGGCGGTTCCAGCCTCGACGCCGATCTTGCTCTTCCAGGCGGCGCCGGCGCTACTGTAGCACTGCCATTTTACCTTGGCCTTGCTGCTGGAATCCAAGTAGACGGACGTCAGGATCGTCACCCCGTTGGTTCCGGAGACATAGGACGGCATGCTCGACCCGGTGATCTTGAAGATCTGGGTCATCGAGGCGGCCGACAGCTCCTTGTACTGCGACGTCACGTCCGCGACGGAGAAGCCGACCTTGTCGACATTGGAGCGGATGCCGACGAAGCGCGCGACGTCGTAGCCGCCAAGCAGCAGCAGCGCGAGGAACGGCGCGCACAGCGCGAGCTCCAGGGCGGCGACGCCTTTTTCCGAGCGGCGAAATCGGCCGAACACGGCTTTCAGCGCGCGCGATCTCATGAATAGGGCTCGTTCTTGACGACGATGCGCGACTTCAGGGGAACGACGCCCTTCACGCCGATAACTTTTCCCAACAGCGGGGTGAACAGCTTCCAGCTGTAGGTCGCAGTGTAGACGACGATCTGCGCCGACGCGCCATAGCCGCTCGCGCCCTGGTCGGCGTCCCATTTTCCGTTGCCGTTGACGTCGGTGAAGGATTCCCCGGCGTCCCATTTGCCGTTGCTGTTCTTGTCGGTGAACGGCTCTGGTTGGCCGATGTTGCCGTAGTCGGCGTAGGCGAGGCTCGTCACCGTGATCTTGGCGGGATCGAGAAGCGTTGACGCGGCCTTCTTCACCGCGGCCGTAATCGTCTGAGCCTGCGTTGAACCGCTCGCGGAATAGCCGGTCTTGCCGACGCGCGAGGCGGAGAACGAGGCGTTGTCGAGGATGTTCTGCGCCGTGACCATCAGTCCGAGCTCGACGATCCCCATGATGAACGTGATCAGCACCGGGGCGATCAGTGCGAATTCGACGACGGTCACGCCATCGGCGTCGCGTCGAAACCGTCCCAATACGCGTGCCGTCGCGGAAAACGTCATGTCGTGGCGCTGTTATCCCGGGCCCCGAGCCCGTCAGGCGGCGACGCTAGGAAGAAAAAAATCTACATTCAGTGAAAGTAGCTGGATAAAACTTGATGTAATTGCTCGCGACTTAGGTCCGATCGGTCGTGCGCCGCGGCCGGGAAGCAAGCGATGACGCCGAAAAGTCGGCGCTGCATCGTCGGTTGCGTCTCGATCGCCCCAGTCGTCATTCGGCGATACATTTCGTTCACTCTCCTCTCCGAAAGTGACGGGCTGAGACCGACGCGGGGACTGAGATCATGAGCGGAGCGCGGACGCGCCTTTTCAGCGCGGCGTTCCAGGCGCTTCACGCGACCGGCGCGAACCGGGTTCTCACGAGACACGCGCAAGGCCTCGGCGTCATCCTCACCTTGCACCACGTGCGGAAATGGTCGGGCAAGGCGTTCGCCCCGAACAGGCTGCTCGAGGTCGAGCCGGACTTCCTCGACGCGACCCTGACGCGGGCGCGGGAGCTCGGCTTCGATTTCGTTTCGCTCGACGAGGCCTGGCGGCGCGTCACGACGGGCGTCTCGGTCCGGCCCTTCCTGCACCTCACCTTCGACGACGGCTACCGCGACGTCCGCGACAACGCGCTGCCGATCATGGAGCGGCACGGCGCGCCGGCGACGCTCTATGTGACGTCGGGATTCGCGGATGGCGACGCTGGCGTCTGGTGGCTCGCGCTCGAGGAGGCGATCGCGCGCGCGAAACGCCTCTACGTCGATCTCGGCGCCGGCGAGTCAGTGCTGGCGACCGGCACGCCCGCCGAGAAGAGCGCGGCATGGTCGGCGATCTACTGGCGGCTGAGGGCAGGGCCCGAGGAGGCGCTCCGCGCCGAGGTGGACCGGCTGGCGTTGGAGCAGGGCGTCGATCTCGGGTCGTTCGCGCGCGAGCTCTGCATGCGCTGGGAGGAACTCGCCGAGATCGCGAAGAACCCGCTGGTCACGATCGGAGCGCACACCATGACGCATCCGATGCTGGCGAAGCATCCGGTCGAGACCGCCCGTGCGGAGATCGCGGGAAGCCGGGACGCGATCCGCGACAGGCTCGGCGCGGCTCCCGCCCATTTCGCCTATCCCGTCGGCGACCTTTCCGCCGCCGGTCCGCGCGACTATGCGCTTACGGCCGAACTCGGCTTCACCACCGCGGTGACCACCAGGCCGGGGCACGTGGCCGCGGCGCACAGGAGCCAGCCGACCGCGCTGCCGCGCGTCTCGCTCAACGGGCTGTTCCAGACACGGGCGGCGATCGACGCGCTGCTGTCGGGGGCGCCGTTCCTGGCGATGGAAGGGCTGCGGCGCCTGCGCCGCCGCGGCTGAAGTCAGCGAGGGCGGTCGACCCGCTCCATCCAGCGGATCAGCAGAGCCGCGGGCACGATCCAGATCAGCCCGAAGAACGCAAAGAAGGCGAGCTGCGCGACCGGTCCGGACTGCGCCAGCTTCAGCTGGCCGACCATCATCACGACCAGCGCGTAGACTATGACGCCGACGATGAGCGCCGGCATGCCGATGAGCTTCTTCACGCGCGGCCGCATGGGTCGCTCCTGCGGGAGGGGAGACGTCGCGTCGCCTTGCCCGCGCCGCGGAGCGGACTTAAAGCCGGGCGCCCAGAACGATCAACCCGCTTCTCCGTGAGCCGTCCGTCTCGTGACCCAGACCGCAGCATTTCGACCCCGCCGCCGCTTCGTCTGCGCGTGGCTCGCGCTCACCGTCGCGCTGGTCGCGCTGATGGTCGTGGTGGGCGGCGCCACCCGGCTCACCGGGTCGGGGCTCTCTATCACCGAGTGGCGCCCCGTCACCGGCGCGCTCCCGCCGATCGGGGAGGCGGCGTGGCGCGACGAGTTCTCCAAGTATCAGGCCAGTCCTCAGTACAAGCTGCTCAACGAGGGCATGTCGCTCGGCGACTTCCAGTTCATCTATTGGTGGGAATGGAGCCACCGGCAGCTCGGCCGGCTGATCGGCTTCGTGTTCGCGGGCGGGCTGCTGATCGCCGCCCTAACGCGGCGCGTCAGTCTCCGCGAGGGGCTGACGCTGTTCGCGATGGGACTGCTGCTCGGAACGCAGGGAGCGATCGGCTGGATCATGGTGGCGTCCGGCCTCCAGCCCGGCATGACGGCGGTGGCGCCGGTTAAGCTGACCCTTCATCTCGGCTTCGCCTTGCTGTTCTTCGCAACGCTCGTCGCCTTCCTGGCCTATCTCGGCCGCTTCGGCCGCGACCGCGCGTCGCTGACGCCGGGTCTTCGGGCGGGGGCTTATGCGGTTCTCGGACTGTCCTTCGTGCAGATCCTGCTCGGCGGACTGGTGGCGGGCTCGCGCGCCGGCTTCGCGTACAACACCTGGCCCTCCATGGGAGACGGCTTCGCCCCGCCTGCGAGGGTGCTGTTCACCGTCACGCCATGGTGGGAGAACTTCGTCGACAACATCGCGCTGGTGCAGTTGAACCACCGGCTTGGCGCTTACGCGCTGCTGATCGTGACCGCCGCCTACGCCTTCGCGGTCGCGCGGTCGCGGCTGTCATCCGGCGCGACCGGCCGGGCGCTGGCGCTCGCCGCCGTCATGATCCTGCAGGCGTGCCTCGGGATCGTGACCCTCGTCGCGGAAGTGCCTCTCGCGCTCGGTCTCGCCCATCAGTTCGGCGCCGTGGTGGTGTTCGGCCTCGCCGTTGCGAACGCCGCGCTGGTCTATCGGCTTGGCGCGGCCCCTGAGGCGAGAGGCGCCGTCGAGGGGCGGGGATCGGCGCGCCCCGCCGAGTAGGCTTTCCTCAGAGGCCCAGCCGCGGGATCTCTATCTTGGGGCAGCGGTTCATGATCACGGTCAGGCCCGCGGCCTCGGCACGCTCGGCCGCGGCGTCGTCGCGGACGTCGAGCTGGGTCCAGATGACCTTCGGAAGCGGCGAGAGCGCAAGCGCCTCCTCGACCACGCCCGCGACATGCTCGGATGCGCGGAACACGTCCACCATGTCGATCGGCTCAGGAATGTCGGCGAGCGTGGCGAAGGCCGGCAGGCCTGCGATCTCGCCACCGCCATGACCGGGATTGACCGGAAACACGCGGTAACCGCGGTCGGCCAGGAACCGCGCCACATAGAAGCTCGCCCGCTCCGGGTTCGGGCTCGCCCCGACCACGGCGATCGTCCGCGCGGACGTCAGCACCGCGCGGAGCAGATCGTCGGAATACGCGTCGTGACTCACGCTCAGTCAGCCCCGTTGTCGTCGCCGAACAGCGTCTTGATCTTGGGCAGATAGGGCTTCACGGCCTCGACGTTGCCCGGGATCGGCTGGAAGCTCTCGAGCGCGGCGAACTGTTCGTCGAGGTCCTTCAGCGCGGACTTCTTCTCGTCCTCGGACAGCGCGGCGTCGCTCTCGATCTCGGACTGCACCTTCTTCTTCTCGGCGCCGAGATCGGTCTCGCCGCCGTCCGGGTCGCTCGCTCCGAAGGCGAGCAGCACGGACTGGGCGACATCAGCCCAGTCCGAATAGGTGGCGAATTCGTGCTTCGCGAGAATCGCCTCGATCTGCGACTTGGCCTCGGGCTTGTCGAGATAGGCGGCGAGCGCGCCGACCGGATCCTCGGCCTCGCCGACCTCGGCCTCGTCGCTTTCCGGCTGGTTGTTGGGGTTCTTGTCCTGCTCTTTGGACTGCGGGTTCTCCGCCGTCAGCTTCTCGCGCAGCGCCTCGAATTCGGGCCAGGCCGCGATGAAGTTCTCGATCAGCTTCGGATTGAGCGGGATCTGCTTGGGCTCGAGGTCGCCCGAGCCGGGATCGGCCTGTTGCGTGTCCTGCGGACTAGGCTTCGCGTCCTGCGCCATGGCGGGAGCCGCCGTCATCCAGGCCGCGGCGGCGCCCGCAAGCAGGATCAGGCGCAGGGAACGGGAAGCGGCGACGATGGGCATTGACGTCCTCCAGGAGACGCGTGACGCCGCGCGGGTCTTGCGGTGAGGCCGAAGCGGCTTCATCACGGGCGCGCCGAGCCCCGCGCCCAAGGGTTTGGGGCGGTCTTTTTCGAGTCGGGACTATGGCCCTGTAAAATGGACGCGACCATGACGGAAATGCCACGCCCACCCGCAGATCGCACCGCACGCATGACGCTGGCCGACGTCGAATCTTTTCTCGACGCGGAATTCCCGCAGATCGCGCACGGCGGCGTGACTTACGTGCTCGAGGATGTCGGCTACGGGTCGGCCCGGATGCGGCTGCTCTTCCACGAGCGGCATCTGAGGCCCGGCGGCACGTTGTCCGGCCCATCCATGATGGCGCTGGCCGACGTCGCGCTCTATGTCGCGCTGCTCGCCGCGATCGGGCCCGTGAAACTCGCGGTCACGACGAATCTCACCATCAATTTCCTTCGGAAGCCCGAGCCGCGCGACCTCGTCGCGAACTGCCGCTATCTCAAGGTCGGACGCAGTCTCGCAGTGGGAGAGGCCGATCTCGTGCAGGACGGTTCGGACGAGAGGGTCGCGCATGTCGTCGCGACCTATTCGATTCCGCCACGGACCTGAGGCGCATTACAGCGGCGCAACAGCCGGGTTTGAGAGAGGTTATATAATACCCTTTTTATAAGTCATTGTTTTTAAAAGGTTTTGGCTGCAGACGCCCCGTTGATTTCCGTTCGGTCTTCGGCTATTACCCCTCTCGTCGCGCAGGGCTTTCCCTGCGCGTTCTCGTTTTCCAAGTCGAGGCTTCTCCCATGCGACCCCAGCCGGCCCGATCCTTCGTGGCCAAACCGGCCGACGTCGAGAAGAAGTGGATCGTCATCGACGCGGACGGCCTTGTCGTAGGTCGTCTTGCGTCGCTGATCGCTCTTCGTCTCCGCGGCAAGCACCTGCCGTCCTTTACGCCCCATGTCGACGACGGCGACCACATCATCGTCATCAACGCGGCGAAGGTTCAGTTCACCGGCAAGAAGCGGGACGACAAGTCCTACTTCTGGCACACCGGCTATCCGGGCGGCATCAAGGAGCGCAAGGCGCACCAGATCCTCGACGGCCGGTTCCCGGAGCGCGTGATCGAGAAGGCCGTGGAGCGCATGCTTCCGCGCGGTCCGCTCGGCCGCAAGCAGCTCGGCAACCTGCGCGTCTACGCCGGCGACAGCCACCCGCATGAGGCCCAGCAGCCGACCGCCTTCGACGTCGGCGTCCTCAACCGCAAGAACGTCCGGAGCGCCTGATCATGGCCGACAACATCCAGTCGCTCGGAGAGCTTGGCGGCGCCCTCGGCGGCGCGCAGGCGGAAGCCCCGAAGCACGTCAAGAAGGTCGATCAGTTCGGCCGCGCCTACGCCACCGGCAAGCGCAAGAATGCGGTCGCCCGCGTTTGGATCCGCCCGGGCTCCGGCAAGGTGCTGATCAACAAGCGGTCGCTTGAGGTCTATTTCGCGCGGCCCGTGCTGCGCATGATCCTCGAGCAGCCGCTCAACGTCGCGAACCGCAAGGGTCAGTACGACATCACCGTCACGGTCGCCGGCGGCGGCCTTTCGGGCCAGGCGGGCGCCGTCCGTCACGGCGTGTCGAAGGCGCTGACCTATTTCGAGCCGGAGCTGCGAGGCGTCCTCAAGAAGGGCGGCTTCCTCACCCGCGACAGCCGCGTCGTCGAGCGCAAGAAGTACGGCCGCGCCAAGGCCCGCCGCAGCTTCCAGTTCTCGAAGCGCTGAACTCGACAAGAAGTCAGGTACTGCGTACCGGAACAGGCGGGCCCATCGTGGCCCGCCTTTTTCGTTAGCGGTCGCGGCGCCCCGGATGCCGGCAGGCCGATCCGGGATCGTCATCCGGGTGGGGCGCTGCTATTGAGCGTGCTCCCATTGACGATCCCGGCTCTGCGCATCGCGTCGGGCGGGATGACGCCTTGCTCCGCGAGTTCATGGCCAAAGACCCTCTCCATCCCCGCCCCGTCGACGACGCGCTCGATCCCTCCCGCCGCTATGGCGAGTCGATCGAGTCGAACTACGCCGGGGCCGTATCCTTCCTTCGACGTCCATACGCGCGCTCGGCGGACGGCGCCGACGTCGCGGTCTGGGGCGTCCCGCTCGACACCTCGGTCTCGAACCGGCCGGGGACGCGTTTCGGACCCCGCGCCATTCGCGAAGCCTCGACCGTCAACGTCGGCGATCCGGCCTATCCCTTCGGCTTCGACATCTTCGCGGACATGGCGGTCGTCGACACCGGAGACTGCTCGCTCGATTATGGCCGCATCGACGAGGCGCCCGCCGCGATCGAGGCGCAGGCCGCGGCTCGGCTCGGTTCGGGCGCCCACCTCGTCACTCTGGGCGGCGACCACTTCCTCACCTATCCCGTGCTGAAGGCGCTGGTGGCGAAGCTCGGGCGGCCGGTCGCGATGGTCCAGTTCGACGCCCATCAGGACACCTGGGACGACGACGGCAGCCGCATCGACCACGGAACGATGATCACCCGCGCCGTGCGCGAGGGCCTGATCCTTCCGGAGCGCTCGATCCAGATCGGGATCCGCACCAACGCGCCGCAGGATTACGGGATCTCGATCGTCGACGGGCTGCTGGCGCAGGAGCTCGGGCCGCTCGCGACCGCCAGTCGCATCCTCGGCCATGTCGAGGATACGCCGGTTTACGTGACCTTCGACATCGACTGCCTCGACCCGGCCTTCGCTCCCGGCACGGGCACGCCGGTGCCGGGGGGCTTCTCCTCGGCCTTCGCGATCTCCTGTCTGCGCCGCCTCGGCGCGCTCGACCTCAAGGGCTTCGACATCGTCGAGGTCTCTCCGCCTTACGACCATGCCGGCGTCACGGCCCTCGCCGGCGTTTCGATGGCCCAGATCTATCTCGGGCTGCTCGCGGAGCGGAAACGGGCGGGAAAGGCGATCCGGCCATGAGCATGAGGTTTCCGCTGATCCCAGCTGTTCTCGCCGTGTCGCTGGCTGGCTGCGCCGGTGAGAAGCTCTGGATGAAGGCGGGCGCCGGGCCGGTCGAGGCCAATGACGACGAGATGTCGTGCGCCGCCTCGTCGGAGGGCGGCAGCGGCGTTTCGATCAACGCCACAGGCGCCGGCTTCGCGCCGGACCAGTTCAGCATGCGCTATTCCTGCCTGCGCAGCCGCGGCTACAAGCTCGTCGCCGTCACACCGGAGGAAAGCGCAAAGCTCCGCGCGCTGTCTGGCGAAGAGCACGAGGTCTATTGGCGCTCGCTTCAGGTGAAGTATGGAGTCGCGCCGGCGGCCGCGCCCGTGACTCCGCCCGTTCCCTGATCAGGCTTCACGCCGCCTCGGCGTCGTGCGCGACCACCGCGTCGCGCAGCGCCTGCACCTCATTGTTGAGCCGGCCGAGATCCTTCGGATCCATGCCGGATGCGCCCAATAACGTCATCGGCATGCAGGTCGCCCGCTCCTGCAGCGCGCGGCCCTTCGTCGTCAGCGCGACGATGACCTGCCGCTCGTCCTCCGCGCTCCGGCGACGAGAGACGAGCCCCTGGGCCTCGAGCCGCTTGAGCAGGGGAGTGAGCGTGCTCGATTCCAGCATCAGCCGGTCGGCGATCTCCTTCACGCCCAGCCCGTCGTGCTCCCACAGCACGAGCAGCGCCAGATATTGCGGATAGGTCAGGCCAAGCTCCTCCAGCGCCGGCTTGTAGGCGCGGTTGATTGCGAGCGCCGTGGAATAGACGGCGAAGCAGAGCTGGTCCTGCAGACGCAGGCTGGGCGGGGGCGCCATGTGGGACTCCTCGGCGGGCTTCCGATATATAATAGATATCGCGATAATGATTTGCATAGCCGCCATGCGCGATGGGCGGTTGAGTAATTTATCGCGATAATGAATATCGCAACAGCGAAACGCGGCGGCCGACGGCGCCGCCCTTCACGAGGAGGCAGACATGAAAGTGCTTTACCAGACCGAAGCCGTCGCAACCGGCGGCCGCACAGGCTCCGCCGCGACCACGGACGGCGCGCTGAAAGTCGATCTCGTCACGGCCAAGGAGCTCGGCGGTCCGGGCGGCGCGGGCACCAACCCGGAGCAGCTTTTCGCGGCGGGCTATTCCGCCTGCTTCCTCGGCGCGCTGAAGTTCGTCGCGTCGAAGGAGAAGGTGAAGATCCCCGACGACACGACGGTGGCGGCCAAGGTCGGCATCGGCCCGCGCGACGACGGTCAGGGCTTCGGTCTCGCGGTGTCTTTGACCGTCACGATTCCCGGCCTCGACCATGCCCAGGCCGAAGACCTCGCCGCCAAGGCGCACGTCGTGTGCCCTTATTCGCATCTCGCGAAGGCCGGCCTCGACGTCGGCGTCTCGGTGGCCTGAACCGCGTCGCGATGGTCGGGCAGGGCGGGTCGTCCGCCCGTCCCGGCCGTCTGCGGCTTAGCCGACCTGGATATCGAGGCCGAGATCGAGCGTCGGAGCCGAGTGGGTGATGCGGCCGACCGAGATCAGGTCGACGCCCGACTCGGCGATCGCGACGACGGTCTTGAGCGAGACGTTGCCCGAGGCCTCCGTCAGCATCCGGGTCCCGACGCGGCGCACCGCCTCGCGCAGCGTCTCGGGGGGCATGTTGTCGAGCAGCACGACGTCGGCGCCCTCGGCGATCGCTTCGTCGAGCTGATCGAGCGTGTCGACCTCGATCTCGATCTTCACGAGATGGCCGGCTGCGGCCTTCGCGGCCCTGAGCGCCGCCGCGATCCCGCCTGCGACGGCGACATGGTTGTCCTTGATCAGGATCGCGTCGTCCAAGCCGAAGCGGTGGTTCACGCCGCCGCCGCAGCGGACGGCGTATTTCTCGAAGGTCCTGAGGCCCGGCGTCGTCTTCCGCGTGCAGCAGATCCTCGCGCGCGTATGGGCGATGAGATCGGCGTAGACCGACGTCGCGGTCGCGACGCCCGAAAGATGGCCAAGGAAGTTCAGCGCGGTCCGCTCGGCCGAGAGCACGGCGCGGGCCGGCCCCTCGATCCGCGCGACGACGTCGCCGGGCGTCAGGCGCGCGCCGTCCGCCATCGCGGCCTCGAACGAGACGCCAGCATCGAGCGCGACGAAGGCGGCTTCCGCCAGTTGAAGGCCCGCGAGGCGGCCGCTCGCGCGCGCGACGATCGCGACGCGGGCCCGCGCGTCAGCCGGGATGGTGGCCGCGCTCGTGATGTCTCCGGCCCGGCCGAGGTCTTCGGCGAGCGTCGCCTCCACCGCCCGGCGGACGGAAATCGGGTCGAGAGGCGCGGGCGCGCTCACGAGGCGACGAGCCGCGTATCCGGCTCGGATAGCCCTGCGAGCGCGCCGTCGAGGGTGAGCGTCGAGCGATGCGCCAGCGCCTCGACTGGCTGGTCGAAATCGGACCGGAAGTGCGCGCCGCGGCTCTCCTCCCGACGCTCGGCCGCGACCGCGACGAGGAGCGCCGTGGTCGCCATGTTCCTGAGATCCGGCTGGCGCGCGTCCCTGCGGATACGATTGATCGTCTCGATCGCGCCGCGCAGCCGCGCGCCGTCGCGGACGACGCCGACCGAGTCGGTCATCGTCCGGCGGAGCTGGGCGACGGTCGCATCGTCCGGCTTGGTCGAGCCGGCGACGACCCGGAGCGCGCTCGCCTGCGCCGGGGCGGGCGCTGCGGGCATGAGGCCCAGAATGTCCTCGGCGATGCGCGCGCCGAACACCACCGCCTCGAGCAGCGAGTTCGAGGCGAGGCGGTTCGCGCCGTGCGCGCCGGTCGACGCGGTCTCGCCGCAGGCCCAGAGCCCATCAAGCGACGTGCGGCCGTTCGCGTCCGTCAGCACGCCGCCCATGTGGTAGTGCGCGGCCGGAGCCACCGGGATGACCTCATGTTCCGGGTCGATGCCGGCCGCCCGGCAGGCCGCGAACACCGTCGGGAAGCGCGCGGCGAAATGCGCGCCGACGCTGTCGCGCGCGTCGAGAAAGGCGCCGCCGGAGCGGGCGGCTTCGTAGACCGCCCGCGCCACGATGTCCCGCGGGGCGAGGTCGAGGTCGGGATGCACGCCCTCCATGATGCGCCGGCCGGCGCGGTCGACGAGGATCGCGCCTTCTCCGCGAAGCGCCTCGGTCGCGAGCGGCGCCGGGTCCTGGCCGATCGCGATCGCGGTCGGATGGAACTGCACAAATTCGAGGTCGGCGAGCACGGCGCCCGCGCGCGCCGCCATCGCCAGACCGCCGCCGCGCGCCTCGACCGGATTGGTCGTGACCGCATAGAGATGGCCGACGCCGCCGGACGCCAGCACGACGGCGCGGCTCGCGAGCCGGAGCGGGGTCGCCCTCAGGTCCCCGAGTTGGCGGGCGACCACGCCGGTGACGAACCGGCCTTCCGTGATCAGCTCGTCCGCCACGAAGCCTTCAAGCACGCGGATCGACGGGGTCCTGCGGACGGCGGCGACCAGCGCCGTCATGATCTCGCGGCCGGCGAGATCGCCGTTGACGCGCACGATGCGGCGCTCGCTGTGCGCCGCCTCGCGCGACAGCGACAGCCGGCCGTCCGCGTCGCGGTCGAACGGCACGCCGTAGGACAGCAGGTCGGCGATGCGGGCCGGCCCTTCGCGGGTCATCAGCCCGGCGATCTCCGGATCGACGATGCCGGCGCCCGCCGCGATCGTGTCCGCCGCATGGCTCTCGGCGCTGTCGCCGAGGCCGACCGCGGCCGCGACCCCGCCCTGCGCCCAAGCCGACGACGCGCCCGAGCCGAGCGGCGCCGCGGCGACGATCGTCACCGGCCGCGGAGCGAGTTTCAGCGCGCAGAACAGGCCGGCCAGTCCGCCGCCGACGATGATGACGTCGTCCGCGCCGGCCCAGGACATCGGCGCAAGATCGGAGAGTTCGGTGAGGTCGCGGGTGTCGTTCATGGCGAAGGCTTTCAACGCGTTGCGACGAAAGATCAGCGAAGATGCGCCGCGTTAGCGCCCCGGCGTCAGGCCGGGACCCAGATCCACGACGTTGCAGAAAGACGCGCGGCAGGCTCCGGGGACTTCCGTCAGCCGCCGCCGTCCGGGTCCGCCGTCAGATCTTCAGGTTGACCATCCGCTCGACGCTAAGGCGCGCGCGCGCGGCGATGACGGGATCGATCGTCACTTCGTCGCGCATGTGCACGAGCGACTCGAGGATCTTCGGCAGCGTGATCCGCTTCATGTGCGGGCAGAGGTTGCAGGGCTTCACGAACTCGGTGTCGGGAGCCTCCGCCATCACGTTGTCGGCCATCGAGCACTCGGTGATCATCACCACCTTCCTCGGCTTCCTCACCTTCACGTAGTCGGCGAGCTTCGCCGTCGAGCCCGTGAAGTCCGCCTCGGCCAGAACATCCGGCGGGCATTCGGGGTGGGCGAGAATCACGACGTCGGGATCGGCCTCGCGATAGGCGCGGAGCTCCGCGCCGGTGAAGCGCTCGTGGACCTCGCAGGCGCCGTGCCACGAGATGATCTTCACCGCCGTCTGCGAGGCGATCCACATCGCGAGATACTGGTCAGGCAGCACCATAACTTCCGGAACGCCGAGCGATTCGACGACCGCGACGGCGTTGCCGGAGGTGAGGCAGATGTCGGCCTCGGCCTTCACCTCGGCCGTGGTGTTCACATACACGGCGACCGGAACGCCGGGATGCTTCAGCCGCAGCGCGCGGATGTCGGCGGCGGTGATCGAGGTCGCGAGCGAGCAGCCGGCGCGGCTGTCGGGGATCAGCACCGTCTTCTCGGGATTCAAGATCTTCGAGGTCTCGGCCATGAAGTGCACGCCGCACTGGACGATGACGTCCGCGTCGGTCTTGCCGGCCTCGCGCGCCAGCTGGAAGCTGTCGCCGACCACGTCCGCCACGCAGTTGTAGATTTCCGGCGTCTGGTAGTTATGCGCCAGGATCACGGCGTTGCGGACGCGTTTGAGCTCGTTGATCGCCTTGACGTATGGCGCGAAGAACGGCCACTCGATCGCAGGGATCACCGTCTTGACGCGCTCGTAGAGATGCGCCGTCGCGGCCTCCACCTCCGGCGTCCATTCGAGCGAGGGCATCGCGACCGGAGCAAACCGGCGCGGCGCTTCCGCATAAAGCGGAAGAGGACGTGCGAGAGTGGCGGCGAGCGGGGACATGGCGTCCTCCAATGATCGAACCGACGTTATGCTCAGTTAGAGCATAACTATAATAGTGCTCCTCACAGGATTTTTGAAGAGGCTCGCTGCGAAAACGCCATGACGATGGCGTGGGGCGGATGGAAGGGCTCCAGAGATTTGAGGTCGGCTGTCCGGACCGGCTTCGCGTCGTGGTCGAGCCGGATCGCGATGAGCTCGATTCATGGAGCGCCGCCGCTGCGGGATGACGAAACCGTCTCCCGCCTCTATGTAGCCGTCTCCGAGCTCAGTCCGACGAGGTCCGCCTCATGTCCACCTTCCGCGCGTTGCGCATCGACAAGGGCGATGGAGGCCAGACGGTCTCGACCGTCGACTTCGACGAGGCCGACCTGATGGACGGCGACGTCGTCGTGCGCGTCTCGCATTCGACGGTGAACTACAAGGACGGCCTCGCGATCACCGGCAAGTCGCCCGTGGTGCGGCGCTTCCCGATGATCCCGGGCATCGATTTCGCCGGCACGGTGATCTCGTCGACAAGCAGCGAGTTCGCGGCGGGCGACGGCGTCATCCTCAACGGGTGGGGCGTCGGCGAGACCCATCTCGGCGGCTACGCCGAGATCGCGCGCGTGCCCGCCGGCTGGCTGGTGCCGCTGCCCGCCAACATGACGCCGGCCGAGGCGATGGCGATCGGCACCGCCGGCTACACTGCGATGCTCTGCGTCATGGCGCTGGAGCGCCACGGCGTCACGCCGGAGCGCGGCCCGGTTCTGGTGACCGGCGCATCGGGCGGCGTCGGCTCGGTCGCTGTCGCGCTGCTCGCCAAACTCGGCTTCGACGTCGTCGCTTCGACCGGGCGGCCGGAGGAGGCGGAGTATCTGAAGGGCCTCGGCGCCTCGTCGATCATCTCGCGCGATGAGTTGGCGACGCCTGGCAAGCCCTTGCAGAAGGAGCGTTTTGCGGGCGTGGTCGACAGCGTCGGCTCCGTGCCGCTCGCCAACGCGATCGCACAGACGATCTCCGGCGGCGCGGTCGCGGCCTGCGGGCTCGCGGCCGGCATGGACCTGCCGACGTCAGTCGCGCCCTTCATCCTGCGGGGCGTGTCGCTGCTCGGGATCAACAGCGTGACGGTGCCGAAGCCGATCCGCATCGAGGCCTGGAGCCGCCTGGCCCGCGATCTCGACCGCGACAAGCTGAAGGCTCTGACCGAGACGATCGGCTTCGACGACATCGTGCCGACGGCGAAGGCCATTCTCGAAGGCAAGGTCCGAGGACGCGTCGTCGTCGAGATCTGACCCGACGCATTGGCGTCCTCCCGGATACGCCATAGCCGCGATCCGGAACCGTCATCAGACTAGAACAGCTTTCGCCTTAGACCGCCGCATCCCGCTCACGATCCCGGCTTTCCGCTACGCTGCCGCCGGGACGCTTCCGCCGGACTGATACAATGACCGACCCCATCGACGTCGCGATCCTCGGCGCCTCCGGCTACACCGGCGCGGAGCTCGTGCGCCTGCTGCTGCGTCATCCCCACGTGCGCATCGCCGCGCTGACCGCAGACCGCAAGGCCGGTCAGGCGATGGCGGACGTGTTTCCGCAGTTCTCAGGAATCGAGCTGCCGCGGCTCACGACCATCGCGGAGGTCGATCTCGACGCGATCGACCTCGTGTTCTGCGCGTTGCCGCACGGCACGACGCAGGGCGTGATCGCGGACCTGTTCGCGCGGAAGCCGTCGCTGAAGGTCGTCGACCTCTCGGCCGACTTCCGGCTGGCGGACCCCGCGGCCTACGAGACCTGGTACGGCCATCCGCATCAGCAGCTCGCGCTGCAGGAGGAGGCCGCCTTCGGCGTGGTCGAGCTGAACCGCGAGGCGATCGCCAAGGCGCGGCTGGTCGCCAATCCCGGCTGCCATTCGACGACGTCGATCCTGCCGGTGGTTCCGCTTCTGAAGGACAAGCTGATCCACCCCGATCAGATCGTCATCACGTCGGCGACCGGCATGTCGGGCGCCGGACGCGCGGCCAAGGAGGAGATGCTGTTCTCGGAAGTCTCCGAGGGCGTCCACGCCTATGGCGTCGGAAAGCACCGGCACACCGCGGAGCTCGACCAGGAGTTCGACAAGGCGGCGGGCCGGCCCGCGCGCGCGACCTTCACCCCGCTGCTGATCCCGATGAACCGGGGCATCTACGCAACGATCACCGTGACGCTCGAAGGCGGCGCGACGGCAGAGCAGCTCCACGAGACGCTGGCGCGGACCTATGCGGGCGAGCCCTTCGTCACGGTGCTGCCGTTCGGGAAGGTTCCGCAGTCCAGACATGTGCGCGGTTCGAACGGGGTTCAGCTCGGCGTCGTAGCGGACCGCGGGCCGGACCGGGCGGTCCTGATCTCGACGCTCGACAACCTGACCAAGGGAGCCTCGGGGCAGGCCGTGCAGAACATGAATCTGATCTGTAGGTTTCCGGAGACTTCGGGGCTGGAGCAGCTGGCGATCTTCCCGTGATCGGCGGAAAGCGTCCGAATCGGATATCGGATCCGCTGATTTTAGTCGGTGGCGCTTAGGTCGAACGCAAGGAGACGCACGGTTTGTTGAAACGAGTTCTCGGGGCTTCGCTCATCGCCTTCGCCGCCGCATCGGCGGCCGAGGCGCAGACCTGCGAGTCGAATTTCCAGGTGAGCGGCGTGCCCATGCTGACGGCGCTGTCCTACAGGACGTCGCTCGACTTCCCCAAGATCAAGCCAGACCAGGCGCTCAGGCGGCTCGCGCAGGCCGTCGCCGCCGAAGGGTTTTCCGGCGTGCGGCTCAACAAGTCTCTCGGTTCGATCGACGCTTTCCAGGAGACGACGGGATCAGGACGGCCCCAGACTCTGCGGGTGGTCGCCCGGAAGACCGGCGCTGGAACACGCGTCGACGCTGTGTTCGACATTCAGCAGGGGCAGCTCACCTCTGAAAGCGTCGTCCGGAAAGGGCTTTGCACGATCGTGCGCTCGGCCGCGGAATGATCCCGGCGTAGCCGGCGCCGGTTACGCCGTCGGACGTCAGGGGCTTAGGCCTTCATCTTCACGTAGCTGCCCGGAGCGTCCTCGATCGCGGGATACGGACCCTCTCCGGGCACCCGGGCGGCCACCATCGTCCCGTCGGCGGCGGCGAGCCATGCGCGCCAGTCCGGCCACCACGAGCCGGGCTTTTCCTCGGCCGCTGCGATCCAGTCGTTCAGGTCGCCGGTCGGAGCCTCGCCCGTCCAGTGCTGGTACTTCATCCGCGCGGGCGGATTGACGACGCCGGCGATGTGGCCGGAGCCCGCGAGGACGAAGCGCACGGGCCCTCCGAACAGCTGCGAGCCGAGGAACACCGACTTCGCCGGCGCGATGTGATCCTCCCGCGTCGCGACGCTGTAGATCGGCGTCTTCACCTGCTTGAGGTTCAGCGTCACGCCGAGGATCTCCATCTTTCCGCGGGCGAGGTCGTTCTTGAGATAGCAGCGCCGCAGATAGAAGGAGTGGTTCGCCGCCGGCATCCGCGTCGCGTCCGAGTTCCAGTAGAGCAGGTCGAACGGGAAGGGGGCGCGGCCCTTCAGATACGAGTTGACGACATAGGGCCAGATCAGGTCGTTCGAGCGCAGCATGTTGAAGGCGTTCGCCATGCGCCCGCCCTCGAGATAGCCGGCCTCCGCCATCCGCGCCTCGACGGCCGCGATCTGGTCCTCGTCGACGAACACGCGCAGGTCGCCCGCGTGGGTGAAGTCGACCTGCGCCGTGAGCAGCGTCGCGCTCGCGATCCGGTCGTCGCCCGTTGCGGCCATGTAGGCCATCGTGATCGACAGCAGCGTGCCGCCGACGCAGTATCCGGCCATGTCGACCTGCTTCGTCCCGCAGATCTCGGACGCCACGTCGATCGCGCGCATGATGCCGTCGCGCATATAGTCGTCGAAGCTCTTCGTCGCGTGGCGCTCGTCGGGATTGACCCACGAGACGCAGAACACGGTCAGCCCCTGTTCGACGCACCACTTGATGAGGCTCTTCTCGGGGGTGAGGTCGAGGATGTAGAACTTGTTGATCCACGGCGGCACGATCACCACCGGACGGGTGCGCGCCATCTCGGTCGCCGGCGCATACTGGATCAGCTCGAACAGCTCGTTGCGGAACACCACCTTGCCCGGCGTCGTCGCGAGGTTCCGGCCGACCTCGAAGCCGGTGGGATCGGTCTGGCGGATGCGCAGGTCGCCTTTGCCGGCGTCGATGTCCTCGGCCAGCATCCGCATGCCGCGCACGAGGTTTTCGCCCTTGGTGGCCAGCGTCTCGCGGATCAGCTCCGGATTGGTCGGCACGAAGTTGGACGGCGAGACCGCGTTCGCGATCAGCTTCACGTAGAACGAGGCCTTGTGGCGGGTGTGCGGATCGAGCTCGTGGGCCTCGTCGACCATGCGCTCCGCCCAGCGCGAGGTGTGCAGATAGGCCTGTTTGAGGAAGTCGAAGACCGGGTGCTCGGTCCACTCCGGATCCTTGAACCGGGCGTCCTTGGGATCGGGCCGTACGATCGGTTCGGCGGGTTCGCCCGAAAAGCGCTTCAGCGAACCCGCCCATAGCTCGAGGAAGCCGCTGGCGAAGGCGCGCTGAGCTTCCGCGGCCCGGGCGGGCTCCGCCATCCAGCGCTCGGCGACCTGCCCAAGCGTCTTGACGACGTCGACAGCCTCGTCCGCGCCGTTCGGCGGCCGCGCGCCGCCTTCGCGCGGGCGCATATAGGCCGACATCGCCTTGCCGCTCTCTTCCCAGAACCGCGCCATATTGGCTGCGAACTGCTCGACCTCCGGGGTCAGGAACGGGTTCTCGGCGGCTTTCGACTCCGCGCCTCCCGCGTCTCCTTGAGGGCCGGAAGAGGGCGGCGGCTCGTGGGGAGGCGGCGCGGCGCTCTCGCGGGCGCGAGGCGACGCCTTCACCTTCGCCTTCTGCGGGGAGGATTTCGGAGCGGGCTTCGCCTTGCGGGCCGCCGCTGCGGGCGGGGGCTTCGGCGCGGCTGCAGGCTTCGCGGCGGTCTTCTGCACCGCCGCGCGTTTGGTCTTCGCGGCTTTTTCCGGCGCCGGCGGGCGTTTCGCCGTCTTGGCTTCCGCCGCAGGCGTCGCCGGTTCGGCTGGCGCAGGGCGGGCGCGGATCGGCTTCGCTCCCGTGGCCTCGGCGTCGCGGGTGGATTTCGTCTTCGGATCGGCCGGCGCGCGCGGGGCCGATCCGGCCGGCGCTGGCGTCGGCGATCGGCTCAAGGCCCTTCGGCCCATGCGCGTGTCCTCCTCGGTGGCGTCTCCGCAGTTACGATCGACCGAAGCCGGCCGTTCCGCGGGTTGCTTCCGTCCCTGTTCCCGTGAGAATAGGCGCAAGCCGTGCGGCGCGCCACGGGCGGCTTTCATTCTGGTATTGGAAAATGGCGCCGCATTCCCTCTCCATACCGAGAACAGTCCAGATGACAGCAGCCGGTTGGGTCGTACGCGCGGGCGTTGTCGCAGCGGCGGTGCTTGCGCTTGGCGGTTGTGGCGGCAAATACGGGCCGCATGGCGACAGGGGCCTGCCCCCGCCCCCGGCGAACCTCGCCTATCCCAATGTCTATCGCACCGAGCCTGACCGCCATCACGGTCTGAAGTCGGCGGAGGAGCAGAAGCGGCTGCAGGCCGACCTGCTAGCCCACAAGCCGCAGCCGAGAAAGAAGCGCTGAACCGTCAGGAACGCAGCGCGCCGCCCGCGATCGCCGACGCCATGCCGACCCTGGAGAGATCGGCGGCCGGTGGGGTGAGGGGCCATATGGCCCCGAATCCTCTGATCCACGTTGACGCCTCACGTTTGCCCGCGATCCCGGCGTAGGCTATTTCCTCGGGACTCGGGCCGCCGTCCTCGTGGCCTCAACCGCCGAAGCGTCGCCATGACCGAATTTCACTCCGTTCGCCGCCTGCCCCCCTACGTCTTCGAACAGGTGAACCGCGTGAAGGCCGCCGCCCGCAAGGCCGGCGCCGACATCATCGACCTCGGCATGGGCAACCCCGATCTTCCGACGCCCGACCACATCAACGCCAAGCTGATCGAGGCGATCGGCAAGCCGCGCACCAACCGGTATTCGACCTCGAAAGGCATTCCCGGCCTTCGCCGCGCGCAGGCCGCCTATTACGGCCGCCGCTTCGGCGTGAAGCTCGATCCCGACACGCAGGTGGTCGCGACGCTGGGCTCGAAGGAAGGCTTCGCCAACATGGCGCAGGCGATCACGGCGCCCGGCGACGTGGTGCTCGCGCCCAACCCGAGCTATCCGATCCACGCCTTCGGTTTCCTGATGGCGGGCGGCGTCATCCGCAACGTGCCGGCGACGCCGGGGCCGGAGTATTTCCGCGCGCTTGAGCGGGCCGTGATGCACTCGATCCCCAAGCCGATTGCGATCATCACCTGCTACCCCTCGAACCCGACGGCCGAGGTCGCCGACATCGAGTTCTACAAGGACGTCGTGCGCTTCGCGAAGCAGCACGACCTCTTCGTGCTGTCGGACCTCGCTTATTCCGAGATCTATTTCGACGGCAATCCGCCCCCTTCGATCCTGCAGGTGCCGGGCGCGATGGACGTCGCGGTCGAGTTCACTTCGCTGTCGAAGACCTATTCGATGCCGGGTTGGCGCGTCGGCTTCGCCGTCGGGAATGAGAGGCTGATAGCGGCGCTCGCCCGCGTGAAGTCCTATCTCGACTACGGGGCCTACACCCCGATCCAGGTGGCGGCGTCCGCCGCGCTCAACGGGCCGGACGACTGCATCGTCGAGGCGCGCGAGATCTACAAGAAGCGCCGCGACACGATGGTCGATTCATTTGGCCGGGCCGGCTTCCCGGTGCCGAGCCCGCGCGCCTCGATGTTCGCATGGGCGCCGATCCCCGAGAAGTTCCGTGCGCTCGGCAGCGTCGAGTTCTCCAAGCTGCTGGTCGAGAAGGCGTCGGTCGCCGTCGCGCCCGGCATCGGCTTCGGCGAGCATGGCGACGACTATGTCCGCATCGCGCTGGTCGAGAACGAGCACCGCATCCGGCAGGCCGCCCGCTCCATCCGCCGCTTCCTTGAAACTGCGGACGAGACGTTGCACAACGTCGTCCCGCTCGCCGCGGCCCGCTAGCCTCACGCCGGCCGGGTCGCCGGCGCATCATTCGAAGAAACGCCTCAGCGGACTGTGGCGCAGCTTTCGGGGCGGCCCGTCGGGCTTTCCGAAGCGCGCGAGCGGCCTCCCGGCCGCTCTCCCACGTCGCTTGGCGTCCTGAACGGAACAGCCTGATGACCGCTCCCCTCAAAGTCGGCGTCGCCGGCCTCGGCACTGTGGGCGCGTCCGTCGTCCGCATCCTCGGCGCGAACGCGGAGGAGATCGCGGCGCGCGCCGGGCGGCCGATCGTCGTCGCCGCCGTCTCCGCGCGCGACAAGGGCCGCAACCGCGGGCTCGACCTGTCGGGCGCGTCCTGGCACATGGACCCGAGCCAGCTCGCGCGCTCGAACGACGTCGACGTGGTCGTCGAACTGATCGGCGGCGCGGAGGGCGCGGCGCGGGCCTGCGTCGAGACCGCGATCGAGGCCAGGCGTCCGGTCGTGACCGCCAACAAGGCGTTGCTCGCCAAGCACGGCGTCGCGATCGCCCGCGCGGCCGAGGCGGCCGGGGTCACCGTCGGCTTCGAGGCCGCGGTCGCCGGCGGCGTTCCAATTGTGAAGACGCTGCGCGAGGGCCTCGCAGGCAACCGCATCAGCCGCGTGTTCGGCATCCTGAACGGCACCTGCAACTACATCCTGACCCGGATGGAGAAGGACAAGCTCGGCTTCGCGGAATGCCTGGCGGAGGCCCAGCGCCTCGGCTACGCCGAGGCAGACCCCACCTTCGACATCGGCGGCTTCGACGCCGCCCATAAGCTGGCGCTGCTCGCCTCCCTCGCCTTCGGAACGGAAGTCGACGCCAACGGCATCTATGTCGAGGGCATCGCCTCGATCACCCCGTTCGACCTCGCCATGGCCGAGGAGCTCGGTTTCCGTCTGAAGCTGCTCGGGATCGCGACGCGGACGGACCAGGGCGTCGAGCAGCGGGTGCACCCCTCGATGCTTCCCAAGGACAGCGCGATCGCGCGGGTCGACGGCGTGACCAACGCGATCGAGATCGACGGCGACGCGGTCGGCGCTCTGGTCCTCGCCGGACCCGGCGCCGGCGGCGACGCCACGGCGTCCGCCGTCATCGCCGACATCATCGACATCGCCCGTGGAATCCACATGCCGGTGTTCGGCGCGCCGGCTTCGAAGCTGACCGCCCCGGTGCGGGCCCCGATGGGCACCCATCACGGGGGCTACTACATCCGGCTTTCCGTCATCGACCGGCCGGGCGCCGCCGCAGCGATCGCCACCCGGATGGCGGAGCAGGGCATTTCTCTGCGCAGCATCGTGCAGCGGGGACGGGAGCCCGAGATCGACCGCCCGAATCCCGACCCAGTGGCCGTCGTGCTAATTACCTACGCCACCAACGAAGCGGCGCTGCGCGTCGCGCTGGACGCCATCGAGGCCGACGGGCATATCGATGGTGCGCCTCAGGTCATACGAATCGAAAAGCGCTGAGGTAATGGCGTGCAACGTCACGCCGAGGAAACGCTGAAATGGCCAAGAACGCCGTCGTTCGCCGCAACGTGGTCCCGCTGAAGCGGCCGCGGAGCGCAGCCTATTCCGGAAACGAGGTCATCGGCCGTTCGCTGATGATCGAACTGGTCTGCGTCACCGAGCGGGCGGCGGTCGCGGCCGCACGGCTGCGGGGACGCGGCGACGAGATGGCGGCCGACAAGGCCGCAGTCGACGCGATGCGGCAGGAGCTCAACCGGCTTCCGATCCATGGCACGGTGGTGATCGGAGAAGGCGAGCGCGACGAGGCGCCGATGCTCTACATCGGCGAGGTGGTCGGCGATCTCAGCGGTCCGCGCGTCGATATCGCTCTCGATCCGCTCGAGGGCGCGACGCTCTGCGCCAAGGCGCAGCCGAACGCGATCGCCGCGGTCGCGATCGCTCAGCCCGGCACGCTGCTGAACGCGCCCGACGTCTACATGGACAAGATCGCCGTCGGCCCCGGCTACCCCGACGGCGTCGTCCACATCGACTCCTCGCCCGCGGACAACATCCTGCGCCTCGCCCGCGCCAAGGGCGTGCGCGTCGACGAGATCACGGCCTGCATCCTCGACCGGCCGCGCCACGCCAGGCTGATCGAGGCGGTGCGCGCGACCGGCGCCGCGATCCGCCTGATCAGCGACGGCGACCTCGCCGGCGTGATCGACGCGGCCGATCCGGCCGAGACCGGCGTCGATCTCTATATCGGCGTCGGCGGCGCGCCCGAAGGCGTGCTGGCGGCGGCCGCGCTCAAATGCATGGGCGGCCAGATGCAGGGCCGGCTGATCCTCGACGACCCGACCAGCCGTCGCCGCGCGAGCGAGATGGGCATCAAGGATTTCACGCGGATCTACGACGTGGCCGACATGGCGCAGGGGGATGTGCTGTTCGCGGCCACCGGCGTCACCAGCGGCGGCCTGCTCGCGGGCGTCCGCTTCGGGGCGAACGTCGTGTTCACCGAGACGATCGTGATGCGCTCCTCGACCGGCGCCCGCCGCCGCATCCGCGCCGAGCACCGCCTGGTCGGCGAGACCTGTCTGGATTGATCCTCGGGGAATAAGCGCCCGTCCAGGGCCGGAACAGGCGAGGGATAACGGTTCGCCGGCGATGCCTCCGCCGCCGCCCTGCCGTATGCTCACGCCATGGCGAATCAACCCGCATGACGGCCGCGCTTGCTTCGAGGCGTGCGCCTGAAGCCGCCTTCCTCGGCGTCGAAGCCTCGTTCGCGGGCCGCGTCTGGCGCGACCGACTCGACCTGAAGGGGAGGGCCTCCGCGGCGGAGATCGTCCGCGACCACGGCCTGTCCGATCTGCTCGCCCGCGTGCTGGCGGGCCGCGGGGTTGCGAGCGCCGACGTCCCCGCCTTCCTTGATCCGTCGATCCGCGCGCTGATGCCGGATCCCTCGACGATCACCGACATGGACGCGGCGGCGGCGCGGCTCGCCGACGCCGCTGAGCGCGGCGAGACGGTCGCGGTGTTCGGCGACTACGATGTCGACGGCGCGACCTCCGCGGCGTTGCTCGCCGGCTTCCTGCGCGACGCGGGCGCCATCGTCCGCACCCACATCCCCGATCGCATCTTCGAGGGCTACGGCCCGAACGTCGGAGCGATCGACATGCTCGCGGACGGCGGCGCGACGCTGCTCGCAACCGTCGACTGTGGCTCCACCAGCCTCGACGCGCTAGCCCATGCGCGGTCGCGCGGCATGGACGTCGTCGTGCTCGACCACCACCAGGTCGGCGCCGAACTCCCGGCGGTGACGGCGCTCGTCAACCCCAACCGCCAGGACGACCTGTCGGGCCTCGGCCATCTCGCGGCCTGCGGCGTCACCTTCATGACGCTGGTCGCGGTTGCGCGCGAACTCCGACGCCGCGGCTTCTGGGCTGCACGGGGCAGCGAGCCCGACCTGCTGGCGGCGCTCGATCTGGTGGCGCTCGGCACGGTCGCCGACGTCGTGCCTCTGACCGGGCTCAACCGCGCCTTCGTCGCCAAGGGCCTGATCGCGATGCGCCGCCGTGAGCGCCTCGGCCTGCGCGCGCTGATGGACGCATCCCGGCTCGACGGACCGCCCGCGCCCTACCATCTCGGCTATCTGCTCGGCCCCCGCATCAACGCCGGCGGGCGCATCGGCGACGCCGGGCTCGGTTGCCGCCTGCTGCTGTCGACCGACGAGACCGAGGCGCTCGCGATCGCAGCCGAGCTCGACCGGCTGAACGGCGAGCGGCAGGCGATCGAGAAGGCCACGCTCGAGGAGGCGGAGGCCGAGGCCAACGTCGCGCTGGGGCTCGACGGGGAGGGGGCCTCCGTCGCCGTCGTCTCGGGCGAGGGCTGGCATCCCGGCGTCGTCGGCCTGGTCGCGTCGCGGTTGAAGGAGCGCCACCGCCGCCCCGCCTTCGCCGTCGCCTTCGCGGCGGACGGGACGGGCACCGGCTCCGGCCGCTCGATAGCAGGCGTCGATCTGGGCTCGGCGGTGCGCGAGGCGGTGGCCGAGGGGCTGCTGATCAAAGGCGGCGGCCACGCCATGGCGGCGGGCGTGACGCTGAAGGCCGACCGGCTCGGCGCGTTCCGGGCCTTCCTCGACAGCCGGCTGGGCGCAGCGGTCGCCGCGGCCCGCGGCGAGCGCGCCTTGTCGATCGACGCGGCGCTCACCGCCGCCGCCGCGACCACCGATCTCGTGCGCGACCTCGACCGCGCCGGCCCCTTTGGCTCGGCGGCCCCCGAACCGATGCTCGCGCTCGCGGGCCACACGGTCTCCTCCGTCGAAATCGTCGGCCAGGGCCATGTCCGGGTGCGCCTGAGGGCCGGCGACGGCGCCTCGGTCGGCGCCATCGCCTTCCGCGCGGCCGAGAGCGACCTCGGGCGCGCCCTGCTCGCGATGCGGGGAGAACGCGTCCATGCGGCCGGCTCGCTGGCGATCGATCGCTGGGGCGGCTCGGAACGCGTCAGTCTCCGGCTCGTCGACGCGGCGCGCGCGGAGTTCTGAAAGCGTCCTCCCGCGCTTGCGGAAATCGTCCGGAGCGCCACCTCAACTCCATCGTTTCCATTTATCCTTGGCAAACAGCGGCCTGAGCCGCGGAACCGAGAGCCCCGGAGCCGCCCGACGTGCTTGCAACGCCCCCTTCCGTCGCCCCGCCTTCGGACAGGACGACGGACGCGCCTCCGCGGCGCGGCTTCTCCGATGTGCTGCGCGAACTTGGCGAGAGCGACCGCGAGCGCGTCAGCGTCGGCGCGATTCTCGACGCGTTCGGAGACCGGGCCTTCGGAGCGCTGTTGCTGGTGTTCGCGCTGCCGAACGCCTTGCCGATGCCGCCCGGCACCTCCGCCGTCCTCGGCGCGCCGCTGGTGTTCATCGCCTTCCAGATGATGATCGGGCGTCCCGTGCTGTGGCTGCCGCGCTTCATCACCGAGCGTTCTCTGAAGCGCGAGGACTTCGCGACGCTCGCCTCCAGAATCGAGCCCTGGATCAAGCGGCTGGAGCGCCTGCTGAAGCCCCGCGCGATCGCCTTGACCTCGCCGATCGCCGACCGGCTGACGGGCGCCGCCTGTTTCATGCTGGCGCTGATTCTGTTTCTGCCGATTCCCTTCGGCAACATGCCGCCGGCCGCCGCGATCACCGCCTTCGCCCTCGGCATGATCGAGCGAGACGGCGTGGCGATCGCCGTCGGCTGGTTCGGGACCATCGCGAGCTTCGCGATCCTGTTCGCGCTCGGCGCCGGGATCTTCGCTTTCGCGGCCCCGGTGATGCGACTTTTCGGAGGATGAGCGGGCGAGGCGCGCGCGGCCTTGCCCGACGTCCTGAACCCCCCTATACGTCCCGCGTCCCGCGCCCTTCGTCTATCGGTTAGGACGTCAGCCTTTCACGCTGGAGAGACGGGTTCGACTCCCGTAGGGCGCGCCACGGACATCAAGGTCTTTTCGCAGGAATGGGACAGGTCGGCGTCGCTGACTGATCTTCGCCGTTAGGCCTGCCCGCCTTTCATCACGCTGCGCGCTGGGCCGCGCTCAGGAGGTCGCCGCCGACGTCCATCGATCGGGCTCCTCCAGGGTGGGCGCGAGGCGCGGCGTTTCGCCGGAGACCTCGGCAAAACCCGGGCCGAACGTCGGCAGCAACAGCTCCATCACGCGTTCGCCGAACAGCGGGTTCATGTGGCGGTATTCGCCGACCTCATGCAGCGTGTCGAAGCCGGCGAGCATGCGGATCGAGCCGCTGGCGTAGGCCGGAGCGGTGAAGTAGCGCTCGACGCGGGTCTCTTCGGGATAGGGAGCCACCTTGATCGCCCGTTTGTGCTCCAGCACCGCGATGAACCGCTCCATCTCCGCCTCGAGCTTCGGCCCGGCGACCGCTGCGTCGTTCCAGACGGAGCGGTCTCTTTCTCTCAGGACCTCCTGCGAATAGTAAGGCTGGCGGATCAGGACGATGGGGCGCCTGGACTGCGCGCGGATCTCGCGCGCGATCTGCACCGCCCGGCACGTCCTGAGCGAGTTCATGCAAGCGCGCTGGAACACCTCGGTTGAAATGAGGTGCGGCGGCTGGACGGTCCCGATCATGTCGACCGTCCGTTGGAACTTGCTGAGGTGGAAGAGACGGATCAGCCCGAACCCCATCCCGACCAGCGCGAACGCGTCATAGTCGGCGAGCACGATGCGATCGAGACCGCCTGAGGTGAGGAGGATGTCCTGACGGAGTTCTTCCGACGCCGGGACGAGGGCGCCCCGCTTATCGGAGCGAAGCCTCTTCATCTTGCCGCCGGCGCCGCCGAAGAAATCGATCTCGACCTCCGGATAGCGCGCCCGGATGCGTTGCCAGCCGAGACGGAGCGCGGCGATATGGGAGTCGCCGATCAGGCAGATCCGCTTCACTGCGCAAACGCCTCCAGCATGGCTTCCTCGCAGACGAGCTCCTCGTGTTTCTTTGGCGGGGCCGCCGTCGCCGGGGAGGGGGCCGGCTTGGAGCTCCTCGCCTCCGCCTTGGGCGCGGCGAGCGCGTGCTGCTCGAAGAAGGTCTTCATCACCACCGACACGCCGGCGGCGGCGACCGAGCGCAGATTGCCCTCGTAGAAGAACCCTCGGGCCGGGTGGCTTGCGATGATCTCGTAGGACGGGAAGTAGTCGATGTCGGCGCATGTCTGGGCGAGCTCGCCGGCGACCCCGCGCAGCACGGATTTCGAGTAGAGGGTCGCCGCAAGCACATGCTCGCCGCCGGCGGTGGCGGTCAGCGGAACCGGCGACACGGTGAGCAGGAATTTGACCCGCGGGTTGCGCTGCTTGACCGCCTCGCGGAACTTCAGGAAGTCGCTGAGGCATTCCGAATGGGTCAGGTTGCGGAACCGCACCGTTTCCGGATCGTGGCGTCCCGCGATGACGCCGGGCGCGGTCGGGTAGACCGTGCCGGAAGCGACGTGCTCCCACGTCTCGGTCAGACCGAGCGTGAAGATGATGATGTCGGCGGAGGTCAGCATGTCCGCGACATGGCGGAGGTGACTCGCGCGATGCAAAGCGACTTCGCGCTCGGAGGCGAGGCCGTTCGGCTCGACCGAGGGCCGCAGAGCGTCGAAGAAACGGTCTTTCTTCGTCCATACGACGTTCGCCGGCTCGAACTCGCCGAACGCCTCCAGCGTCAGCTGGAGAAGCTGCCGCGTAGTATAGAGGTTGCCGTATCGGGCGGAGTAGAGCCCGTAGCCGTATTTTGAGGCTTCGGCCTCGGCGAGGCCAAGCGGCTTCGGCTCCTTGTCGATCACTTGATAATTATGCAGCCGAAGATGTTTCGCGATGTGCTGCGCGAAGCAGCTGCCGGCGGTCGCGATCTGATCCGAGGGCTTGATCGCGAACTTCTTTCGATAGAGGTCGACGGGGGCTGTCGGATGCTGCTCGGTGACTCCGAGGCGCCAATAAGACCGCGACGGCAACCCTGCATATGGCGACATCGGCTTCCCCAGAAACTGCTGAGGGGAAAGCTTCAACCAGCGGCGCCAGCTCGTCAACCGGCGAACGACTGTGCCCGGAACTCTCAAAGACGGGTCTCGATTTCGGGCCGCCATGTGACGATCGCCCTGGGAGGGGGACGCGCCGATTTTCCAGAGAAGCGGTCTGAGCTGCGCCTTCCTGCCGTCAGCTTCAGGGCTCAGCAGAAGAGTAAGGTTCGCAGCCGTTCGCCCGGTCATGACGGTCACGATAGGCGCCGAACAGCGCCGGCCCGCGCCGCGTTCGACTACGACGCGAGTAGCGCTATCGGGCGCAACCGAACTCTGTAAGATCGCCACGGTTCTTGTGAGCGGGGAGCGCGCGCATGGCCTTGGACGGTGTGGTCGAGCCGATGCGCGCTACCCCCATCGAGGCAGCCCGCGCGCGTTCCTCGTCCCGGGTCGCGGAAAGGCGGCCGCCCGGCGGGCCTTTCGCCGCACGCGGCCTCCGCCGCAGATGGATCTGCCACACAGGGCTCCTCTCCCACGAGGCTCAGGGGCTCGACCGCCGTCCGATCGCGGGGAGCGACTGCGCCATGAAGAAGGAATTCTCCAAACTCTACGCCAGGGGCGGCTGGAAGCGCGGCGACGGCGAGACCGCGTCCGGCGCGGGCTCGACGCTTCAATATACCGAGCAGATCAGGAACGAACTGCCGGCCTTGTTCGCGAAGTACGCGGTCAAGACGCTTCTCGACGCGCCCTGCGGCGACTTCAACTGGTTCTCCCATATCGACGTCGGAGCGATGGACTACATCGGCATGGACATCGTCGATGCGATGGTCGCCGACAACACGAGGAAGTACGGCTCCAGACAGCGCAGGTTCATCTCCGGCGACGCGTCGACGACGCCTCTGCCGAAGGCCGACATGTTGCTCTGCCGCGACCTGATGCGGCACATCAAGCTCGAGGCTTCGCTCGACGTCCTGCGGAATTTCGTGAGGTCGGGCACGCCCTGGCTGCTCGCGACGTCCTACGTCGTGCGGCACAACGCCGACATCGAGAAGAATTTCGGCTCGCGCCCGATCAACCTGATGATCGAGCCGTTCTTCCTGCCCAAGCCTCGGCTGAAGATCTACGATTCGATAGAGGGTTTCCGGAAGCGCTACCTCTGCCTGTGGAGCCGCGAGGAGGTCGAGGCTGCGCTGGCGAGGTCGGCCACGGCAAGGACCGCCCGGATCGACGCCGGCGCGCGCTCCCTCGACGCGCTTTACGACGAGATCACGGCGTTCCAAGCGACGCGAGAGAAGCTGAGCGGCGGTTCGCGCCGCGACGAAACCCTCGTCATGCTTGAGGCGATCCGCGAACTCATCAAGGCCATGGGCGCCGAGGTGAACTGAGACGTCGGCGACGTTTCGAGGCAAGCGGGCAGGGCGGCCGCCGTGCCCGCGGAGGCGTCGTCATCGCGTCGGCCCGTTCAGACGCCGAAGCGCGCGCCCTTCTCCAGGGCCGCGGCCTTCGCGTAATCGGCCGCCGGGGCCTTGGCCTCGCCCTCGGGCTGCACGCGGGTCACCTTGAAGCGGCCATCGGCGCAGACCACCAGGAAGCCGTCCTGCTCGACGCCCGCCACCTCGCCGAGCTTGCCGGCGATATCCTTGGGCGACTTTGCGGGAAGCGGCGTCGCGTCGAGGATCTTGAGCGTCTTGCCGTCGAACGTCGTCCACGCGCCGGGCGCGGGATTGCAGCCGCGGATCAGCCGATCGATCTGCTCCCAGGGCTTGCCCCAGTCGATCTTCGCGTTGGCCGCGCGGCACAGGCCCTCATAGGTCGCGAGCGCCTCATCCTGCTTGATGCGCGGCGCGCGGCCCGCCTTAACGAGGTCGACGGCCTCCAGCATCGCCTCGACGCCCATCGGGAACAGCCGGTCGAAATAGACCGAGCCGAGGGTGTCCTTCGGGCCGATCGGCGTGGTCTTCTGGAGAAGCACGTCGCCGGTGTCGAGGCCGTCGTCGGGCCAGAAGATCGACAGTCCGGTCTCGGTCTCACCCTTGATGATCGGCCAGTTGATCGCGGACGCGCCGCGATAGGCCGGCAGCAGGGACGGATGGTACTGGATCGAGCCATGGGTGGGGATGTTGAGGAAGGCCGAGGGAACGAACAGCGTGACGAAGGCCATCACCTGCAGGTCGGGCTTCAGGGCGCGGAACGCCTCCGCCACCGCCTCGTCCCTGTAGGAAGAGGGCTGTCTCACCTCGAGACCGCGGCTCAGCGCCGCCTCCTTCAGCGGGTCGGGCTTCTGGCCGTCCTTTTCGGGCGCGACATAGACCGCGACCACGTCCTCGCCGCGCGCGAGGAGCGCCTCGAGCACGGCCTTGCCGAACGCCTGCTGTCCATGGACGACGATGCGCATGGGTTCTCCTTATCCTGTGGCCGTGCGGTATCGGAGATCGTCCGCCCCCTCAACCCGAGCGATGGGGCCTTCCGACCTCTCGTCCGGGGGGAGGGAAGAGGCGCCGTCGCATCGCTCTCGCCTCGCCGAGGAGCGAGACGCCGGCCCGCATGGCCGAGCGTATTGAAAAGCAAAGCCCCGCCATCGTGAGATGGCGGGGCTCGATTGCGCAAGCTCGGACGTTTACTCCGCCGCGAGCTTGGTCACGCGTCCGACCGCGCCGGAGCCTTCGATCTCGGCGATCTCGTTGTCGCGATAGCCCAGCACCTCGCGCAGGATCTCCTCGGTGTGCTCGCCCAGCAGCGGAGAGCGCGTCACTTCCGCGGGGCTCGCCGACAGCTTGATCGGGTTGCCGACGGTCAGGTACTTGCCGCGTGTCGGGTGGTCGACCTCGACCACCGTGCCGGTGGCGCGAAGCGAGTCGTCCTCGGCGATCTCCTTCATCGACAGGATCGGTCCGCAGGGGATGTCGTACTTGTTGAGGATGTCCATCGCCTCGAACTTGTCGTGCTTCATCGTCCACGCCTCGATGCGCGTGAAGATCTCGTTGAGATGCGGCAGACGCGTCTTCGGAGAGGAGTAGAGCGGGTCGGTCTTCCAGCCGGGCTCGCCGATGATGTCGCAGATCGGCTCCCAGACCGCCGCCTGCGTGATGAAGTAGATGTAGGCGTTGGGATCGTGCTCCCAGCCCTTGCACTTCAGGATGCGGCCCGGCTGGCCGCCGCCGGAATCGTTGCCGGCGCGCGGCACGGCGTCGCCGAAGGGGATGTCCTCGCCGAACTGGCTGTATTCGCGCAAGGGGCCGTGGGCGAGACGCTGCTGGTCGCGCAGCTTGACGCGGCAGAGGTTGAGCACGCTGTCCTGCATGGCGCAGTCGACGCGCTGGCCGACGCCGGAATGGGTGCGGTGGTAGAGCGCCGTGACGATGCCGAGCGCGAGGTGCAGGCCGGTGCCGCTGTCGCCGATCTGGGCGCCGGTCACCATCGGGATGTCGTCGCGGAAGCCGGTGGTGGAGGCCGAGCCGCCGGCGCACTGCGCGACGTTCTCATAGACCTTGCAGTCCTGGTAGCGGCCGGGGCCGAAGCCCTTGACGGACGCCACGATCAGCTTCGGATTGGCCTCCTGAAGCTTCTCCCAGCTGAAGCCCATGCGGTCGAGCGCGCCCGGAGCGAAGTTCTCCACCAGCACGTCGCACTCCTTCACCAGCCGCCAGAGGACTTCCTTGCCCTTGGGGTTCTTGGTGTCGATCGTGATCGAGCGCTTGTTGTGGTTCAGCATCGTGAAATAGAGGCTGTCGACATCGGGGATGTCCTGCAGCTGCTGACGCGTCGCGTCGCCCGCGCCGGGACGCTCGACCTTGATCACGTCGGCGCCGAACCAGGCGAGCAGCTGCGTGCAGGTCGGGCCCGACTGCACATGGGTGAAGTCCAGGATGCGGACCCCTTCGAGAGCCTTGCTCATATCGTCTTCTCCTCCCGTCTTGGGCCGTTTGGTATGCTGGTGTCTGGCACGCCAGTGAATTTCAGCGAAAATGACGGCGCGGGGGGCGCCCCGTCAATTTGCATTAAGCCGCAGCAGCTGAGACTTAAGTCTCAGCGCTCGTAGACATCGGGCGGCTCAAACCGCCCGCGCGCAGACGTTCGCGCCGCCCCCGACATCCACCATCGTTCGAAAAAGCGGGCATCGACGCTTCGCCGGTTCACGCCCGTTTCCGCGAATCTCCAGCCGGTTTCCCGGCGCGTCTTTCCCGAAGACGCCGCTTTCGCGGAGCGGCGCTCGCCGCCGATCGACCCGGCGGGGCAGGGGCGCCGCCCGGCTCCGGCGGGCTGAACCGGATGACTGGACGCCCAAGCATGCCGGAGAATCACGCATGCCGTAACCGCAGCTGTCAACGACGCGGCGCGGCGCCGTTAACGGGCGGGAATGCTGCATTGCGAAATTCGCAGGGCAGCCGAGCGACGATCGCCATGGTATGCCGACCGCTGGCATGCCAAATACCACTCAAGTTAGACTTTAGTTCAGGCAACTGGAGATTCACCATGCCGACCACCCTCGCCGCCGCCCCGCGCGCACCGTTCTCTTTCCGTGAGCTTCTTGGCGCCGCGCTCGATCGTCTCGCCGTCAGCGCCGCCCGCAGCGGCGCGGTCGAGCCGTTCGGCCTCTGATCGATCCAAGTTTCGCGGGCGGCGGAAAACGCCGCTCTCCGCAACGCCGCGCCGGGTTCCTCCCCTCGGCGCGGCGTTTTTTTTACTGAACGTCCACAATGGTATCCGTCGAATTGATACCTTGTGCGAAGGCTGTTCTCTAAGCGCCTATTCGTTTCGCGCTTGCCCAAGTGGCATCAGGCATACCAGGATGCTTTCCAAGAGCGGCATTGAACCGCTTGGGTAAAACAAAGCGCCAAAGGGGTAGGAAATGGAAACTTCGATTCAGGCCGGAGGATCGGCCCCGCGGGTCAGCGACGGCTTTCGCTGGACCCAGCTCGCCGTCGGCGTGCTCTGCATGGTGATGATCGCCAACCTGCAATACGGTTGGACGTTCTTCGTTCCAGACATTCAGAAGAAGTTCGGCTGGGATCGCGCCGCGATTCAGTGGGCCTTCACATTGTTCGTTCTGTTCGAGACCTGGCTCGTTCCGATCGAAGGCTGGTTCGTCGACAAATACGGCCCGCGGCTCGTCGTGATGTTCGGCGGCGTTCTTTGCGGCGTCGGCTGGGTGATCAACGGCTACGCCGATTCTCTCAGCCAGTTTTATCTGGGCCAGATCATCGCGGGCATCGGCGCCGGCGCCGTCTACGGCACCTGCGTCGGCAACGCTCTGAAGTGGTTCCCCGACAAGCGCGGTCTCGCGGCCGGCATCACCGCGGCCGGCTTCGGCGCCGGCTCGGCGCTCACCGTCGCCCCGATCCAGTCGATGATCGCGAATTCGGGCTTCCAGGCCGCCTTCATCAACTTCGGCATCGGGCAGGCGGTGATCATCCTGATCGCGGCGTTCTTCCTGCTCGGCCCGAAGGCCGGCCAGGTTCCCGCGCCGATCGTGAACAGCGCCATCATCCAGTCGCGCCGCAACTACAGCCCGACGGAAGTGCTGAAGCAGCCGATCTTCTGGCTGATGTATCTCATGTTCGTCGCCGTCGGCGCCGGCGGTCTGATGGTCACCGCGAACCTCAAGCCGATCGCCGCCGATTTCGGCATCGACAAGCTGGACGTCACCCTCGTCGGCCTGACGATGACGACCGTGACCTTCGCGGCCACGATCGACCGTATCCTCAACGGCCTCACCCGGCCCTTCTTCGGCTGGATCTCCGACAAGATCGGCCGCGAGAACACGATGTTCATCGCGTTCGGCTTCGAGGGCGTCGGCATCTACATGCTCTACCTCTACGGCCACGACCCGGTGATGTTCGTCATCCTGACCGGCCTCGTGTTCTTCGCCTGGGGCGAGATCTACTCCCTCTTCCCGTCGACCTGCACGGACACCTTCGGCTCCAAGTTCGCGGCCACCAACGCCGGCCTGCTCTACACGGCGAAGGGAACCGCGGCTCTCCTGGTGCCGTTCGCGAACATCCTGCAGCAGTCGTCCGGATCGTGGGACGGGGTGTTCCTGGTCGCGGCGGGCGCCAACATCGCGGCGTCGCTTCTCGCCATCGGGGTGTTGAAGCCCTGGCGTCGCAGCATCGTCGCGAACGCCAGAGCCGAGACGCAACCGACTCCGAGCGTCGCCGCCGTCTAAGCGACATCCTCGAGGGGGCGGGGTCTGTCCCGTCCCCTCGAGCCGAAACAGAAGCCCCGGCGGTCTCCGCCGGGGCTTCTTTGTATGCATCTACCGGCGAGCCTCGGTCGTTTTTGAAGTCCAGACGCAGAGCCTCAGGGTTCTGCAAGGTTTCATAAAGACTTACCGCAGCGCAATACAGGTTGTCCCCAGAACAGGCCTCTGTGAGCTTGACAGAAGACCTTCCTGGCATGCCAAATCCCAATAAGGCCTTGCGACGAGCGCGACGCGGATTTCGACAGCCGGGCGCGATCGGACAGCGGGGCCACGGGAGGAACGTCGCCTCTTCGCCATCCGCTGCGCCGGTCGGGGGCTCGCGCGGCGGGTGGCGGCGCGGTCTTCCCTAAATTGCCCGTCGACGGCGAGACGCCGGGCCGCGCGGTGGTTCAAAGGCTGACGGCCGCTCCTCCGGCGGCCCCAGGCTCGTCACGCCCGGGCTCGTTCCGGGCGTCCATGGCTTGGGTAGGGCACGACCTAAGTCATGGATGGCCGGACCCAGTCCGGCCATGACGTGCGGCCGCCCACGGGTTAAAGGTTTCGGGCTTCCGACTTTCTTGAGGATCAGTGTCAATGAATATCCACGAATACCAGGCGAAGGGCATTCTTCGCGAGTATGGCGCGCCAGTGCCGAACGGGTTTCCGATCTTCACGCCCGACGACACCGAGAACGCGGCCAACGCGCTTGGCGGCCCCGTCTGGGTGGTGAAATCGCAGATCCACGCGGGCGGCCGCGGCAAGGGAAAGTTCAAGGAAGCCACGGCTGGCGACAAGGGCGGCGTGCGCCTCGCCAAGTCCGTCGATGAGGTCAAGCAGTACGTCGCCGAGATGCTCGGCGCCACGCTGGTGACCAAGCAGACGGGCGAGGCCGGCAAGCAGGTGAACCGCCTCTATGTCGAGGAAGGCTCCGAGATCCAGAAGGAGTTCTACCTCTCCGCGCTGGTCGACCGCACCACGGGCCACGTCGCCTTCGTGGTCTCGACCGAGGGCGGCATGGACATCGAGGAGGTCGCGCACTCCTCGCCCGAGAAGATCGTCACCCTGACCGTCGATCCCGCCACCGGCGTCATGCCGCATCACGGCCGCTCGGTCGCGAAGGCGCTGAATCTGACCGGTGACCTCGCCAAGCAGGCCGGCAAGGTCGTGGAATCGCTCTACGCCGCCTTCGTCGGCACGGACATGGCGATGCTGGAGGTCAATCCGCTGATCGTCACCAAGGACGGCAAGCTGCGCTGCCTCGACGCCAAGGTGACCTTCGACTCCAACGCGCTCTACCGCCACCCCGAGCTTGCGGACCTCCGCGACCTGACGGAGGAGGACGAGAAGGAGATCGAGGCGTCCAAGCACGACCTCGCCTACATCGCGCTCGACGGCACCATCGGCTGCATGGTGAACGGCGCCGGTCTGGCGATGGCGACGCTCGACATCATCAAGCTCTATGGCGAGGAGCCCGCGAACTTCCTCGACGTCGGCGGCGGCGCGACGGAGGAGAAGGTCACGGCGGCGTTCAAGATCATCACAGCCGATCCGAACGTGAAGGGCATTCTCGTCAACATCTTCGGCGGGATCATGAAGTGCGACGTGATCGCGAACGGCGTGATCGCGGCCGTGAAGGCGGTCGGCCTGCAGGTGCCGCTGGTGGTGCGCCTCGAGGGCACCAATGTCGAGGAAGGCAAGCGGATCATCAACGAGAGCGGGCTCGACGTGCTGCCGGCCGATGATCTCGACGACGCCGCCCAGAAGATTGTCGCCGCCGTGAAGAAGGGCGTCTGAGCATGTCGATCCTGATTGACGCCAACACCCGCGTGATCTGCCAGGGTTTCACGGGCAAGAACGGGACGTTCCATTCGGAGGCGGCTATCGCCTACGGGACGAAGATGGTGGGGGGCGTTGCGCCGGGCAAAGGCGGCCAGACGCATCTCGACCTTCCGGTGTTCGACACCGTCGCCGAGGCCCGCGAGGCGACCGGGGCCGACGCCTCGGTGGTCTATGTGCCGCCGCCAGGCGCGGCGGATGCGATCTGCGAGGCGATCGCGGCCGAGATTCCGCTGGTGGTCTGCATCACCGAGGGCATTCCGGTGCTGGACATGGTGCGGGTGAAGCGCGCGCTGGAGGGTTCGAAAACCAGGCTCATAGGCCCGAACTGCCCGGGCGTGGTGACGGCGGGCGAGTCGAAGATCGGCATCATGCCGGGCAACATCTTCTCGCGCGGCACGGTGGGGGTTGTGTCGCGCTCGGGCA